>CAXUJK010000001.1:0-1288412 GCA_964251385.1 uncultured Sphingomonadaceae bacterium
TCTCGCTCGACGACGACCTGCTCCGCATCTTCGGCCCGCAGACGATGTTCGCGCGCCTCATGAACAAGAACCTGGAGGACGGCGAGGCGATCGTCTCGCCCTGGATCTCCAAGGCGATCGAAACCGCGCAGAAGAAGGTCGAAGCGCGCAACTACGACATCCGCAAGCAGGTCGTCGAGTACGACGACGTCATGAACGACCAACGGAAAGTCATCTACGAACAGCGCGCGGACATCATGGACGCGGACACGGTCGGCGATGTCGTCAACGACATGCGCACGGACACGGTGAACACGCTCGTCGGCGCGGCGTGCCCCGTCGGCTCCTATCCCGAACAATGGGAAGTCGAGACGCTCAAGGAGGCCGTCTCCGACGTGCTCGGGCTCGACCTTCCCATCGACGCGTGGGCAGGGGAGGAGGGCATCGAGCCGCAACTCCTGACCGAGCGCATCCAGGCCGAAGCCGACGCCGCATTCGCCGCCAAGATCGCGGACGCCGATCCCGAACAATGGAAGTCGGTCGAAAAGAGCATTCTCATCCAGTCGCTCGATCAGCACTGGAAGGATCATCTGGCTTTGCTCGACGCGCTGCGGCAGGTCATCCACCTTCGCGCCTATGCCCAGAAGAAGCCGATCGACGAGTACAAGCACGAGGCGTTTTCGCAGTTCGAGCGCATGCTCGCCGAGATCCGCGTCGATGTGACCCGCGTGCTTTCGTATGCGCAATTCGACTTTTCCGCCCCGCAGCAGTTCGAACCGTATGACGATTTCGAGATGCCCGACTTCATCACGTCGCACATCGATCCGCTGACAGGCGACGACGACAGCTACGACATCGACGCAGGCACCGGAAACATCGTCTCGCGCCTGCCGCCGCTGCAGATCGCGCGGCCCGATCTACCCCGGATGCCCGACCTGGAAGATGGGGAGCTGCTCGACAAGGTAAGCCGCAACGCGCCGTGCCCGTGCGGGTCGGGCAACAAGTACAAGCATTGTCATGGCGCCTTGTGAGCGCAGCCTCGTCCACGGCGTGGCAAGCACGCCTGCAACTTGGAATTTTGTGTAACTTATGTCATAAAGCCGCTCTGTAGCGTTGCGACTCAGCTGATGTCGCGCTTCTCGTAGGCGCGCCGGGGACGAGAACATGGCAGATACTGATCGGCGGCGATTTCGGCCTGCCGCGGAGGGTCTTGACGTCGCCAGACTAGGCTGGGCGGCTGGTGCGCTTGTGCTGACCGTCTTGTCCACCGAGGCGAGCGCGCAGCGCCTTGGACGCTGCGGGTTCGATCCCGTCCGGCTTACCTTGGCGGGATCGGCCGTCGAGAAGGCGCGCTGCCTCATCTCTCCGGTTCTCGTGGGCGTTCCGGCCGGCGATCACGATGACCCCCAGAATTTCGGTCGCGCAGCCTTCGAAGGCGCACACGAACGCCGGCTGGCGACGCTGAAAGGTTCGGCTTCGACGGAAGCGCGTGGTTCACCCGCGCTCTCCACCGGGACCGCTCTCCCGCTGCGGGTCAGCCTCTATTACACGGCTCTACAACGCGACTACCCCGCAGGAGAACAGGTAGCGCTCCGAACGCGAAACGGAACACTGATCGCGCGCGTGTCGCAGGCGTTTGCCCGCAAAGCGGAGATCGAAGGTTCGGCCAAGCTGAACGACGGGCGGGTCATCAACGTCGATGGGCGCGTGTCCGGTACGCGCCGGTGGAAGCATATTCCGCAGGCCTTCGGGCTCGACGCCGTCGGCTGCGGGCTCGTGCCTTTCCGAAGCGCCGCCGTGGACAGGAGCGTCGTGCCGTTGCGCACCCGGCTGCATCTGCCCGAAACCGTGGGCATGCGGATGCCGGACGGAACCAGGCATGACGGAATCTGGTATGCCGTCGACACTGGCTCGGCGATCGTCGGGAACAGGATCGATATCTTCCTGGGAGCCGGGCAGGCGTCGATGGCGGCGCCGCGCGCTCACGGCATCGGCCACCTGCAGCCGCTTGCGGCAACGCGGCTCGGACGCTTCACGGGATGTCCACCGACCTGAAGCTTGTCTGCAGGCACCCGCCGCTGGTAATCGCGAAGACTTGAAAATTGGCTCCCCGGGACGGATTCGAACCATCGGCCATCCGATTAACAGTCGGATGCTCTACCGCTGAGCTACCGGGGAGCAGCCGGTCGGGCGTCGTGGTCTATAGCAACCGCGTCCCCGCCCGCGCAACCCACGCAGCTCAGCTCAGGAATTGCTCCATCGCGATGCGTTCGTCGAGCGCGTGGCCGGGGTCGAACAGCAGCGTCAGCGCGCGGTTGCGGTCAATCGACACCTCGACATGCGACACGTTGCGCACTTCGATCTGGTCGGCGACCGCGGATACGGGCCGATGTTCGGGGTTGAGGACCCGAAGGCCGACTACCGTCGCATCGGGCAGGATCGCGCCGCCCCAGCGCCGCGGACGAAACGGGCTGATCGGCGTCAGCGCGACGAGGTTGGACGCCAGCGGCAGGATCGGGCCTTTCGCCGACAGGTTGTAGGCGGTCGATCCGGCGGGCGTCGCGACCAGAACGCCGTCGCACACGAGCTCCGGGATGGCGACCCGCCCGTCGACCGACACCTCGATTTTCGCTGTCTGCCGCGTCTCGCGCAGCAGCGAGACTTCGTTGATCGCCGGGTGAGACACGATGTCGCCGCCCAGCGTGCGCACCGTCATCGCGAGCGGGGTCACCGCGAACGGCTTGGCTGCCGCGATCCGTTCAGCCAGCGCGTCGGCGCGCCAGTCGTTCATGAGAAAACCGACCGTGCCCCGGTTCATGCCGAACACGGGCAGGTTGCGTTGTGCGGCGAGCATGTCGTGCAGCGTCTGCAGCATGAACCCGTCGCCGCCCAAGGCAACCAGTATGTCCGCAACCTCGATGTCGACGAACGCAACGCTCTTGCGTAGCCTGCGGGCGGCGCTCTGGCCCGGGCTCGTTGGGGAGGCAAGCAGCGCGAGCTTCACTTGGGCGGTCCTCCCGATCTCGCCGCCAAGCCCTTCGAACCCGGCGCGCCAATGCGGGACAGCTACGGACGAACGGGCAAGACGGCAAGCCAAAGGCGTACGGGGCGATGGCGGCACGGTTCGGCCTCCGCTAACGACGGACGCGAACAGAAACCAAAAGCCGCCCCGCATGTCCGACCCCGAACGTACCGTCTTCATCCTGTCCCCGCGCCACCGCGACGCCCTGCGCGACATGGTCGAGGCCGCCGGCTGGCAAGGCATCGCCGCGCGGCGCGACGACGCGGTCGCCGACCGGTTCGTCGCGTCCGGCGCACGCGTCGCGATCGTCGATCTGCGGGAGGCGAGATCCGAGGACCTGTCGGCCTTGGTGAAGCTAGGGCCGGCCGCAGAGCGTACGGGCGCCGCGCTGGTCGCGCTCGTGGACGATCCGGTCGCCGCGCGCGATGCGCTCTCCGCCGGGGCGACGCATTTCTGGCACGCCGACGTGACGCCCGACGCGCTCGACCTGCTCCTGCAGACGGGCCGCCTGCACAGCGACCGCGTGCGCCAGGCCATCCCCATCCTGGCGCACGCAGCGTCCGAAGCGCCCGCGTCCTGGCGTTGGGAGAAAGGCACGCGCTCGGTCGAACTCAGCCCCGCGCTCGCGCGCAAGGCGGGCTTCGGCACCGAAGGCGGTCGCCGCGTGTCGTTGATGGAGTTGTTCCGCAAGCTCGACGGAGACGGCCGCCGCGCCGCGCGCCGCGCGGTCGACCGCCTCCAGGAAAGCGGTGCCGCGACCGGCTTCGCGCACGGTCTCGTCCAAGGGGGCGGTGCGGGTCAGGATCGCATGGCGCATCATGTCGGTATCGAGGACAACGGCGCGATCGTCGGGCGCGTCGAGACGCTCGCGGCTCCCGCCGCCCAGACGCTCGAGGCCGAGCTTCCCGACGCGTTGACGCGCGGCGAGATCGACATCCTGTTCCAGCCGCAGGTCAAGATGGCCGACGGCCGCATGATCGGCGTCGAAGCGCTCGCGCGGTGGCGGCACCCGCGGCTGGGCGAGATCGACGCGCCGACGTTGTTCGCGGTCGCCGAGCGGTCGGGCCGGATGCTCGACCTGTCGCGCCACGTGCAGCGCGCAGCCTTGAACGAAGCCGCCAGCTGGCCCGCCGCGCTCGGCCGCCTGCGGATCGCGATCAACGTCACGTCGATCGACATCGCGCAACCCGACTTCGCGGATCGCTTCATCGCGCAGGTCGCCGCCACCGGCATCGACCGCGATCGCGTGACCGTGGAAATCACCGAAAGCGGCCTGATCGCCGACCTTGCGACCGCGTCGACGCTGCTCGCCGACCTACGCGCGCACGGCCTGCGCGTGGCGATCGACGATTTCGGAACCGGCTATTCGAGCCTCGCGTACTTGAAGGCGCTTCCGCTCGACTACCTCAAGATCGACAAGCAGATGGCCCAGGACATCGAAGGCACGCCACGGGATCGCGTCGTCGTGCGCGGCGTAATCGACATGGCTCGCGCGCTCGGCCTTGCCGTGATCGCGGAAGGCGTGGAGACCGAACGGCAGCTGACATTGCTGGCCGCCGAAGGTTGCAATTACTACCAGGGCTATCTGTATGCACCCGCGCTGACGAGCGCGGCCTTGGTTGCCATGGTGACGAGAAAGCCAGCTGTGGCCGCTTGACAGTCGTCCCGGCATCCGCACGGATGACGGTTACGCCAGGATCTTGGCCAGCCCCTTCGACACTTGCAACGCCCCGTTCAACCGCGCTTCCGCCGTCGGCCAATCGCGCGTGATGACCAGGCGGTTGTCCGGGCGCAGTTTTGCCGTCCCCTTCAGCTTGGCGACATAGCCGATCAGCCCCGGCAGGTCCGGGAACGTGTCCCGATGGAACGCGATCAGCGCGCCCTTCGGCCCCACGTCGAGCCTGGCGACGAGCGCGCGGCGGCAGTTCAGTTTCGTTTCGATGATGGACAGCAGGTTGCGGGTCTCGTCGGGCAGCGTGCCGAAGCGGTCGATGAGTTCGGCGGCGAAACTCTCGATTCCCGCCGAGTCCTCTAACGCGTTCATGCGCCGGTACAGCCCCATGCGCAGGTCGAGGTCGGGCACGTATTTTTCTGGAAGCAGGATGGGCGCGTCGACGTTGATCTGCGGGGAGAACGCGTCGGCCGCGTCGATCGGGCCGCCCGTGCGTGCCTCGGTGATCGCCTCCTCCAGCATCGACTGGTAGAGTTCGAAGCCGACTTCCTTGATGTGCCCCGACTGCTCGTCCCCAAGCAGATTGCCCGCGCCGCGGATGTCGAGGTCGTGCGAGGCGAGTTGGAATCCCGCGCCCAGGCTGTCAAGATTGACGAGGACCTTCAGGCGCTTGTCCGCGGTCTCCGTCGTGGCACGGTTGGCGGGCGTCGTCATGTAGGCATAGGCGCGCGTCTTGGCTCGCCCGACGCGGCCGCGGATCTGGTAGAGTTGAGCTAGCCCGAAACTATCCGCGCGGTGGACGATCAGTGTGTTGGCCGACGGGATATCGAGCCCACTCTCGACGATCGTCGTCGACAACAGCACATCGTAGCGCCGGTCGTAGAACGCGCTCATCCGCTCCTCGACTTCGGTCGGCGACATCTGGCCGTGCGCGGTGACGAGCGTGACTTCGGGCACTTCCTCGCGGACGAAGCGCTCCAGGTCGGGAATGTCCGCGATCTTGGGCGTGACGAAGAACGACTGCCCGCCGCGATAATGTTCGCGCAGCAACGCCTCGCGTACGACGACCGGGTCCCACGGCATGACGTACGTCCGGATCGCGAGCCGGTCGACAGGAGGTGTCTGGATCACGGACAGCTCGCGCAGGCCCGACATCGCCATCTGCAGCGTGCGCGGGATCGGGGTGGCGGTCAGCGTCAGGACATGCACGTCCGCCTTCATCGATTTGAGCCGTTCCTTGTGCGTGACGCCGAACCTTTGCTCCTCGTCGACGATGACCAGGCCGAGATTTTTGAATTCGATCGATTTGGCGAGCAGCGCGTGCGTGCCGATGACGACGTCCATGCCACCCGCGGTCATCGCTTCCTTGGTCGCCTTGGCCTCAGCGGTGCCCACCAGACGCGACAGCCGACCGACGTTGATCGGGAAACCCGCGAACCGCTCGGTGAAATTCGTGAAGTGCTGGCGAGCCAACAAGGTTGTCGGGCAGACGAGCGCGACCTGAAGCCCCGACATCGCTGCCACGAACGCGGCGCGCAACGCGACTTCGGTCTTGCCGAACCCGACGTCGCCGCACACGAGCCGATCCATCGGCCGCCCCGCACCCAGATCGTCGAGCACGTCGCCGATCGCGCGCTGCTGATCCTCCGTCTCCTCGTAGGGGAAGCGGTCGACGAACTCCGGATAACCGCTCGCATCCGGCTCCGCGACGACGCCCGGCCGCATCGCGCGCTTGGCCGCGGTTGCGATCAGCTCGCCCGCGATCTCGCGTATCCGCTCCTTCATGCGCGATTTTCGGCGTTGCCACGCCTCGCCGCCGAGCCGATCCAGCGTCACGTTCTCGCTCTCGGACCCGTAGCGCGACAGGACCTCGAGGTTCTCGACCGGCACGTACAACCGGTCGCCGCCCGCATATTGCAGCGCGACGCAGTCGTGCGGCGACTTGCCCACCGGGATCTGCGTCAGCCCCTCGAACTTGCCGATGCCGTGATCCGCGTGAACCACGAGATCGCCCGGCGACAAGGTCGCGAGCTCGGACAGGAACGCGTCCGCCGACTTCTTTCTTTTCGCGCGACGAACGAAACGGTCGCCGAGCATGTCCTGTTCGGTCAGTACCGCGACGTCCGGCGTGACGAAGCCGTGGTCGAGGGGCAGCACGGCGAGCGCGGTCTTCGCGCCGAGCGCCTGTTGCCAAGTCTCCGCTTCGGAGAGCCCGGATAGCCCATGATCCGCCAGCAAGCCTTTCAGGCGCTCGCGGCTGCCGGCCGAGTAGCTCGCAATGACGACCGACCTGCCCTCGCGACCGAGCTTGCGGACGTGCGCGGCGACGGCTTCGTACACGTTCTCGTTGGCCGCGCGCTCGACGCCGAAGTCTCGCGGCGGCTCCGTACCGAAATCGATGACGTGCGCGGACTCGGGTTCGTGGAAGCCAGTCGTCAGGTGGATGCGGCGGTCCGCGACGAAGCCGTCCCATTCGGCCCGCGGCAGATACAACGCGTCCGGCGGCAAGGGCCGGTAGCTGCCCACGTCGGTGGTCTGCGCGCGTTCGCGATTGCTGAAGTAGTCGGCGATCGCCTCGAAACGCGCGTCCGCCGCCCCCCCGATTCCGCCGCCGCGCACGATGATGTCGGCGTCGTCCAGATGATCGAACAGCGTCGACATGCGCTCCTCGAACAGGGGCAACCAGTGCTCCATTCCGGCAAGCCGCCGTCCTTCGGACACGGCCTGATACAGCGGATCGCCCGTCGCCGCGGCACCGAAGCGCTCGCGATACCCCGCGCGGAACCGCTTGACGCTGTCCTCGTCGAGCAGGGCCTCGGACGCGGGAAGCAGCGTGAACCCGTCGATGCGCCCTACCGTGCGCTGGTCGGACGCGTCGAACTGGCGAACGGACTCGATCTCGTCCCCGAAGAAGTCGAGCCGGAGCGCAAGCGGCTCGCCTGCGGGCCACAGGTCGACGAGCCCGCCGCGCACCGCATACTCGCCCGCGTCCGCGACCGTGTCGGTTCGCATGTAGCCGTTGGCCTGCAGCGTCCGGCTCAACTGCTCGCGATCGACGCGCTCGCCGGGCGCGAGCCGCGTGACGAACTGGCGGATGCGGAACGGGGTCAACGTGCGCTGCGTCACCGCGTTGATCGTGGTCACGAGCAGCTGGGGACCGGTCGGCTTGCGCTGCAGCGCGTGCAGCGTCGCCAGCCGCTCGGACGAGGAGCGCAGCGAAGGCGAACCGCGATCGTAGGGCAGCGTGTCCCAGGCGGGCCATGTCAGCACCTGCAGCTCGGGCGCAAAATAGGTCGCGGTCTCGGCGAGGGAGCGCATGCTTGCCTCGTCGGACATGACGAACACACCTCGGCCGTTCGCCGCGCGCGCGATGTCAGCGGCAAGCCATGGCAGATATCCGTCTGGTACCCCAGCAAGGGTGAGCGGAGACTTGGCGGACAGGATCGTCTGCAGCTTGTCGATCACTTGCGTACGCCGATCGCGTCGAGCCGCTGCATAGCCGCCATCATCTCGCCCGCGAACCGCTGCGGCACGGGCTGCTTGCCGATCGCCCAGGCCATGATGTCCGCGTCCTGCTCGTCGAGCAGCGTTTCGTACCAGCCGATTTGGTTCTCGTCCCAATCGGCGGCGTACACATCGACGAACCCGCCGATCATCAAATCCGCTTCCATCGTGCCGCGATGCCACGCACGGTAGGAAAGGCGCTTGAGGCGGGTCTCGCGATCCAAGTAACTTCCCGTTCGTCATCCCAGCGCATGCTGAAATCAGTGGAGCAGAACTGCCGGCAGTTGAACCTCGCTGAGATCCCAGCATGCGCTGGGATGACGATGGCGGCCGAGAGGGGTAGGCGTCACCTAGTCATGCGCCCCGCCATACTCAACCCGCTGTTCACCGAAGTGGAGGCGCTGCGCGGCATCGGCGCGGCGTTGTCCAAGCCGCTCGCCAAGCTCGGGCTGGCGCGCGTCGTCGACATCCTGTTCCATCTGCCCGTCAACTGGATCGACCGCACGCCGCTGGACACGCTCGACGCGGCGCAGGCGGGGCAGGTAGTCAGCGTCACCGTGACCCCCGTCGATTACCGCTTCGGCGCGCCCGGGAAGCCGTTCCGGATCATGGCGGCGGACGCGGCGGGCAACTACCTGACGCTGACATTCTTTCGCAATCCCGGCTTCGCCAAAAAACAGCTTCCGCTCGGCGAGCCAAAACTCGTGTCCGGCAAGATCGAGATGTACGGGCAGGAGCTTCAGATGGTCCACCCCGACCACATCGTCCCAGCGGGGGGAGGGGAGACGCTGCCGACGCGCGAACCCGTCTACGCGCTCTCGGAGGGCCTGACGAACAACCGCATGAACCAGCTCGCCGCCGAAGCGCTTGCCCGCGCTCCGGACCTGGCCGAATGGATCGAGCCGTCCGTGCTCGGATCGAAAGGCTGGTCGACATGGCATGCCGCGATCGCCGGCGGTCACGGCGACCCGCAAGGCCGCGCCGCGCGCGATCGGCTGGCTTATGACGAGATGTTCGCGAACCAGCTCGCGCTCATGCTCGTGCGCGCATCGTCCAAGCGCCGTCGGGGCGTGCCGCTCGCGGGCGACGGTCGTCTCACCGCCAAACTCGACCTGCCGTACAGCCCGACGGGCGCGCAGCAGCGGTCGATCGGCGAAATCCTGGGCGACATGCAGCAGCCGCGGCCGATGCTCCGCCTGCTGCAGGGCGACGTCGGATCGGGCAAGACGCTGGTCGCACTCTGGGCGCTGCTGACCGCGATCGAGTCGGGCGCACAAGGCGCACTTCTCGCCCCGACCGAAATCCTGGCGCGGCAGCACTACGACACGATCCGCCGCATGCTCGCCCGGCTGCCGGTCAACGTCGCCATCCTCACCGGCCGCGACAAAGGCCGCGCGCGGGAAGCGACGCTGATGGGGCTTGCCGACGGTTCGATCGACCTGCTCATCGGCACCCACGCGATCTTCCAGGAAGCCGTCGGCTACAAGCGCCTCGGCCTCGCCGTGGTCGACGAACAGCACAAGTTCGGCGTTGCGCAGCGCATGCTGCTGCAGGCCAAGGCGGACACTCCGCCGCACTTGCTCGTCATGACTGCGACCCCGATCCCGCGCACGCTCACTCTCACGCAGTACGGCGAGATGGACGTCAGCCGCATCGACGAAATGCCGCCGGGCCGCCAGCCGATCGAGACGCGCGTCATGTCCGAAGAACGCATTGCCGAAGTCGTCGACGCACTCGGCCGCCACATCGATGCGGGCGGGCAGGCCTACTGGGTATGCCCGCTCGTCGAGGAGTCCGAAAATAACGACCGCGCCGCCGCCGAGATGCGCGCGGCGGTGCTGAAAACCCGGTTCGGCGAAAAGGTCGGCCTCGTCCACGGGCGCATGAAGGGTCCGGAAAAGGACGAGGTGATGTCCGCCTTCGCCGCCGGCCAAGTCGCCGTGCTCGTCGCCACCACCGTGATCGAGGTCGGTGTCGACGTTCCCAACGCGACACTCATCATTGTCGAAGGCGCGGAACGGTTCGGCCTCGCCCAGCTCCATCAATTGCGCGGACGGGTGGGGCGGGGGAGCGGCAAATCGACCTGTCTCCTCCTCCGCGGCACCATGTTGAGCGAGACCGGCCGCAAGCGCCTGGCGCTGATGCGCGAGACCAACAACGGTTTTCGTATCGCGGAAGAGGACCTGCAGCTCCGCGGCGCGGGCGAGGTGCTCGGCCTGCGCCAATCCGGAGAAGCCCGCTTCCGCCTCGCCACGCCCGAGCAGATGGGCGAATTCCTGGAAACCGCCACGGACGATGCGAGACTGCTCGTCGAGGTCGACGGCGCGCTCGAAACGCCCCGCGGCCAAGCGGCGCGCACCGCCCTCTACTTGTTCGAACGCGATGCGGCGGTAGGATTGCTGCGTTCAGGCTGAACCCGCTAAAGCCGCCACATGATCCGCATCTTCTTGATCCTGCTCGCTTTCCTAGCCGCCGCTCCCGCCCAGGCCGCTGTCGAGATCTCCTTCTACAGTCATGAAATGACCCCCGTTGGCATCGCGGACGTCGAGTTTCCTCACGCCTTTGTAGTCATGCGCGGCACGCCCGATCGGGGTGGCAAGCCGATCGCCGGCAATTGGGGGTTTACCGCCGCCAAGATCAGCCCGCTGATTCTAATGGGTCCAGTCAAGGGCGAGATGAGTTCGGTCGACGCCGCCTACATCGCCGACAGCAAGCGCCACATGACGCTCAAGCTAAGCGACGCCCGCCTTGCCGCGGTACAGGCGACGTACAAGCGTTGGGCGGCGGTGCGCGGCAAGTCGTATGACCTGGAAACGCGCAACTGCGTCCACTTTATCGCCGAACTCGCGAAGGCGGCGGGGCTCGACACGCCGAACGATCCGTCGCTGATGAAGCGCCCGGATGCCTACCTTAGCGCGATGGCCGCGAGAAACCGCAAGACCTAGGCGGTGAGCACGCCGTGCAGCTTCTTGCCGGACGACACCCGCACCGAATCCGTCACCGTCAGCACAGCCGCTTCGTCGGCCACGGCAACTCCATCCACCCGCGCGCCGCCGCCGCGGATCAACCGCTTGGCCTCGCCCTTCGATGCGCTGAAGCCCAACGCCACGAGCGCATCGACTAGGGCGATGCTCCCGCTCGGCACCTCATGGGTCGGCAAGTCGTCTCCGGATCCGCCGTCGCCAAAAGTCGCCCGCGCGCTCGCCGCCGCCGCTCCGGCCGCGTCCGCACCGTGGGCCAATGCGGTCGCCGCATCGGCAAGCGCATCCTTGGCCGCATTGATCTCCTCGCCCTGCAGTGCCTCCAGTCGCGCGATCTCGCCCATCGGCACATCCGTGAACAGCCGCAGGAACTTGCTCACGTCGCCATCGTGCGTGTTGCGCCAGAACTGCCGGTAATCGTACGGCGACAACGCATCCGCGTTGAGCCACACCGCACCCGCCGCCGTCTTGCCCATCTTCGCCCCGTCTGCGGTCGTGATTAGCGGCGTCGTCAGCCCGTACAGTTGCGTTCCGTCGGTGCGCCGCGTCAGCTCGATGCCGTTGACGATGTTCCCCCACTGGTCGGACCCACCCATCTGCAACCGCACGCCCGCACGCCGCGACAGCTCCAGAAAGTCGTACGCCTGCAGGATCATGTAGTTGAATTCGAGGAAGGTGAGGGGCTGCTCGCGCTCCAGCCGCAGCCTGACGCTATCGAACGTCAGCATGCGATTGATCGTGAAGTGCCGCCCGACGTCGCGCAGGAACGGCACGTACTCGAGCTTGTCGAGCCAGTCCGCATTGTCGACCAGCACCGCGTCCGTCGGCCCGTCCCCGAAGGTCAGGAACCGTTCGAACACGCGCCGGATCGACGCGATGTTGCCCGCGATCCCCGCGTCGTCGAGCATCGTACGCGACTCGTCCTTGCCCGAAGGATCGCCGACCTTGGTCGTGCCCCCGCCCATCACCACCACCGGCTTGTGCCCCGCCTGCTGCAACCGCCGCAGAAGCATGATCGGCACGAGATTGCCGACATGCAGCGAAGGCGCGGTCGCATCGAAGCCGATATATCCGGGCACGATCTGCGAGGCGGCGAGCGCGTCTAGTCCGGCGGCGTCGGTCGCCTGATGGATGTAGCCGCGCCCGCCGAGGATGCGAAGGAGTTCGGATTTGTACTGGACCATGGAATTGAGGCGCTTAGCAAAGGCGAGTTTCCGCACCAACCCTGCTCAGTTTGCACGGAGCCGTATATGCCGAGTCGCTTCGAGTTAGTCGCTCATCCGGAGCATGGTTCCCGGCACATCCGATCCGTCGAGGTTCGATGGTCGGAGCACGATGGCTTCTGGATGCTGAACTACGCAGTCAAGCCTGCCTGTTCCCTCCTCCTTCAGGACAAAGGCTTCGAGCGTCGCGACGGCCTGTGGCGGAGCACCTGCTTCGAGCTTTTCTTTAAAGGAGGCGGCGGCTCAGCCTACAACGAATTCAACTTCGCCCCCCCGGGTGCCTGGAACGCGTATAGCTTCACCGATTGGCGCAAGGGCATGCTGAACATAGAAGTCCGTGAGTACCCACACCTCGTCGACATGCGTCTTGACGATCGCAAGCCGGATTATCCGGAGCGGTACGAGCTGGATGTGGTACTTCCGGCGGACTTGGTGCCGCGCAACTTCATGAGGATGAGCTTGGCAGCCGTGCTTGAGGAGAAGGACGGAACGAAATCATACTGGGCGCTTGCCCATCCACCCGGGAAGCCAAACTTCCATCATCCAGCTTGCTTCGTCGCTGAACTCCCGCCACCGGGACCCGCATGAAATTCGGTATCGACCGCCTCCTCGCCGACACCGCTTTGCGCGCGCCGCTTGAAGGCAAGCGCGTCGGGCTCCTCGCGCATCCGGCGTCCGTCACCGCCGACCTCACCCACTCGCTCGACGCGCTCATCGCCACCGGCGTCAACGTCACCGCTGCCTTCGGCCCGCAGCACGGGATGCGGGGGGACAAGCAGGACAACATGGTCGAGACGGAGGATTTTACCGATCCGGTCCACGGCATCCCTGTGTTCAGCCTCTACGGCGAGGTCCGCCGCCCGTCCGGGCAGAGCATGGGGACGTTCGACACGATCCTCGTCGACATGCAGGACCTGGGCTGCCGCATCTACACCTTCATCACGACGCTGCGCTACGTGCTCGAGGCGGCGGCGGAGCACGGCAAGTCGGTCTGGGTCCTCGACCGCCCCAATCCCGCCGGCCGCCCCGTCGAGGGCCTGACCTTGCGCGAAGGGTGGGAAAGCTTCGTCGGCGCGGGCGCGATGCCGATGCGCCACGGCCTGACGCTGGGCGAACTCGGCCACTGGTTCATCGCCACGCTCAAGCTCGACGTGGACTACCGCGTGATCGAAATGGAAGGCTACCAGCCCGACGCCGCGCCCGGCTTCGGCTGGCCGTCCGACCGTATCTGGATCAACCCGTCGCCCAACGCCGCCAACCTCCCGATGGCGCGCGCCTACGCGGGTACGGTCATGCTCGAAGGCACGACCTTGTCCGAAGGCCGCGGCACGACGCGCCCGCTCGAACTGTTCGGCGCCCCCGACATCGACGCGCGCGCGGTGATGGCGGAGATGCACAGGCTCGCCCCGCGCTGGCTCGAAGGCTGCGCGTTACGCGAAACCTGGTTCGAACCGACCTTCCACAAGCACGCGGGCAAGCTCTGCCACGGCGTCCACATCCACCCCGAAGGCGGCTTCTACGACCATGCCGCCTTCAAGCCGTGGCGTCTCCAATCCCTCGCGTTCAAGGCGATTCGCCGCCTCCACCCCGGCTACGACCTATGGCGCGACTTCCCCTACGAATACGAACTCGGCAAGCTTGCGATCGACGTCATCAACGGCGGCCCCGGCTTGCGCGAATGGGTCGACGATGCGGCGAGCGAGCCGGGCGATCTCGATGCGCTGACCGTCCCGGACGAGCGGGCCTGGGCCGACGGACGCGAGCGCTTTCTCCTGTACTAAAGCTCAGGCCTTGCGCACTAGTCCGCGCATCGCCTCGTCCAGCCCGTCGAGCGTCAGCGGGTACATGCGATCCTTCATCAAACCCTTGAGCATCTGCGTGGATTGCGAATAGCCCCAGTGCGCCTCTGGCGTCGGGTTGAGCCACGCCGCGGACGCGTACGTCTCCGCCAGCCGCGCGATCCACGTCGCCCCGCTTTCCGGGTTCATGTGCTCGATCGACCCGCCCGCGTGGCTGATCTCGTACGGGCTCATCGCGGCGTCCCCAACGATGACGAGCTTGTAGTCGCCGCCATATTTGTGGAGCAGGTCGGCCGTCGGAATACGCTCGGCATGGCGGCGCACGTTGTCCTTCCAAACGCCTTCGTAGATGCAGTTGTGGAAGTAGAAGAATTCGAGGTTCTTGAACTCGGATGTCGCGGCGGAGAAGAGTTCCTCGCATAGCTTGACGTGCCCCTCCATCGACCCGCCGACGTCGAGGAAGAGCAGCAGCTTGACCGCGTTGTGCCGTTCGGGCCGCATGCGGATGTCGAGCCAGCCCTGGCGCGCGGTGCCGTCGACCGTCGCGTCGATGTCGAGTTCGTCCGCCGCGCCTTCGCGCGCGAACCGCCGCAGCCTGCGCAGCGCAACCTTGATGTTGCGCGTGCCAAGCTCGCGGGTGGAATCGATATTGCGGAACTCGCGCTTGTCCCAAACCTTGATTGCCTTGCCCTGTCCGCCTTCGCCGCCGATCCGCACGCCTTTGGGATTGTAGCCGCCGTGCCCGAACGGCGACGTGCCGCCCGTTCCGATCCATTTCGACCCGCCTTCGTGCCGCTCCTTCTGCTCTTCAAGCCGCTTCTTGAGCGTCTCCATGATCTCGTTCCACGACCCCAGCGCCTGCACCTCCGCCATCTGCTCGGGCGTCAGAAATCGTTCGGCGACCTTGCGTAGCCACTCTTCCGGAATGTCGGGGTTCGCGGGCTGCAGAACGCCCCGGAAAACCTCGCCGAACACCGCGTCGAACCGATCGATCGCTCCTTCGTCGTGCACGAAGGTGGCGCGGGCCAAATAGTAGAATTCTTCGGGGTCCTGCGCGATCACGTCCCGGTCGAGTGCTTCGAGAAGCAGCAGGTGTTCGGTCAGCGACACAGGAATCCCGGCGCGGCGCAACGCATCGACGAAGGAAAAGAACAGGGCCTAGCCCCGCCGCCGGCTCATGAACGCGAGCCGTTCGAACAGCATGACGTCCTGCTCGTTCTTGAGCAGCGCGCCATGCAGTGGCGGGATCGCCTTGGTCGGGTCGCGCGACTGCAGCACGTCGAGCGGCATGTCCTCGTGGAGAAGCAGCTTGAGCCAGTCGAGGAGCTCGGACGTCGACGGCTTCTTCTTGAGGCCGGGCACCTCGCGGACTTCGTAGAACAGGTCCATCGCCTTGGTGACGAGGATCTTCTGGATGCCCGGAAAGTGGACATCGACGATCGCCGCCATCGTGTCGCGGTCCGGAAACTTGATGTAGTGGAAGAAGCAACGGCGCAGGAACGCGTCGGGCAGTTCCTTTTCGTTGTTGGACGTGATGACGACGATCGGGCGCTCGGCCGCCGCGACGCGCTCGCCCGTCTCGTACACGTCGAAGCTCATGCGATCGAGCTCCTGCAGCAGGTCGTTGGGAAACTCGATGTCCGCCTTGTCGATCTCGTCGATCAGCAGGACGGGGAGGGCGGGGGACGTGAACGCCTCCCACAACTTGCCGCGCCGGATGTAGTTGGAGATGTCATGGACGCGTGCGTCGCCCAACTGACCATCGCGCAGGCGGGCCACAGCGTCGTACTCGTACAGGCCCTGATGCGCCTTGGTCGTCGACTTGACGTGCCACTCGATCAGCGGCGCGTTGGCCGCCCGTGCGATCTCGTGCGCGAGCACGGTCTTGCCCGTGCCCGGCTCGCCCTTGACGAGCAGCGGGCGACGCAGCGTCACCGCGGCATTGACCGCGACGCGCAGGTCGGCGGTGGCGATGTAGTCGGACGTGCCTTCGAAGCGCATGGCCCCGCGTGTAGGTCGCGGGCTGGGAGCGTGCAACCGTGCCTAACTATCCCGGCGCGCGCTCTGCCGCGCCTCGAGCAGGTCGAACAGCCCGCGATGCTGAACCAGCACCTGTTCCGCGCCGAAGTTCAACGCGCGAAGTGTCGCGGCGTCGACCGCGACATCGCGTAGGATCGTCCCGATCGTCTCGTGCGTCGGCAGGCGGCAGACATCGGGCTCGAGCCCCAGCCGCTGCGCGGCCCTGTCCAGCAACGGGCGGATCGCCTGCCAATCGACGATCAACGCGACCGTCGCGCCCAGCGCGCAGCCGCGACGTTCGGACCGCGCAAGCATCTCCAGCGCATGCCGCTGCCCCAGCACCGCGGCTTCGCTCTCGGCTGAACCCGGTGTGCTCGGCACGGGTCCGACCGCCACGGCGAGCCGGGTCACGTACGACCGTTCCGCGGCGAACGCCGGTGCCGTCGTGCCCAACCATCGTTGCGAGGCGATGCACAGCGTCGCTTCGTAAGCGTGATCGATCAGGCCGGGGTGTCGCCCGTGCAGCAGGCACAGGAAATGCACCGCATCGGCCAGATTTCGCGTCGCCTCGGGACCCGTGACCAGCGC
Organism: uncultured Sphingomonadaceae bacterium; assembly: GCA_964251385.1. Taxonomy (GTDB): domain Bacteria; phylum Pseudomonadota; class Alphaproteobacteria; order Sphingomonadales; family Sphingomonadaceae; genus CADCVW01. The sequence continues at coordinate 16,788 of CAXUJK010000001.1, forward strand.
GTCGTCGGAAAGATAAGAGTGGCACCCGACGCCGTCGGCCGCGATCAGCGCCAGAAGCGTATCGGCGACGGTCCCGACCTCCGGCTGCTCGGCATTGTTGGACGGCATCGTCATCCCCTCGGGCGCGCCGCGTGCGGGAACGCCTGTGAACGGCCGGTCTTAGCGGGTCGACGTAAAGAGGAGGTTTATGCGTTCCTGCCAGCGATTGACCGCCCAACTTGTCCGCTGTTAGATCGTTGCCAGCCGGCGGAGGTACGGGATGGTCAACGACGGTTCGACGCGGCTGGCCAGCATCGCCAATCTCAAGTCGCCCGCAAGCGCCCCCATGACGATCCGCTTCCCGCAAGCCATGGCGGCTGCTTATCAGACGATGCGGCGGGGGAGCTTTCCCGGCAAGAAAGCCATGGAGCGCGGCGCGACGATCGTGGCGGACGGCGACGGCAGGCTCAGCATCCAGAACATAGGCGGGCTGGGCAGCGACGCCGGTTCCTTCACCCCGAACCTGACTGTGGCCAACCCAGCCAAGTACACGGTCGTGGGCGTATTCCATACGCACCCTTACGATGCAGCGGAGGGATGGGTGAATGGGGTGTCGTTCAGCGGCGCGGACCTGGCCTATCTGCTCGAAAACCAGCACATCATGGTCGTGGCGCAGTCTGGACCACGGCTTTTCGCGGCGTTGCGCACCGCCTTGTCACCTCAGGCCGTGGACTACGAAGCAACGGACAGCGCGCAGAACGCGGCCATCGAGGCGCTGCAAGCCAAAGGGCGGACGTTCCAGCAAGCCAGCCGGATCGCGGCGCAAGCGGCCGCGCCTGGGTTGGGCCTGGCCTATTATCAGGGCAAACAGGGCGTGGTGACGCGCGTTTCTCCATGAGGTTGGAATCAATGCCTGGCTGGATGATTGTCGCGGCCCTGTCCGCCGCGGTGCCGGGAGCTGACGCGAAAGCAAACGCCGACTGCCGGCAAAACGTGGAACGAACGCTGCCAGAGCTGCGGGCGGCGGACGCGTTCCTCCTGCGGGGCAGCGTCAGACAGGCAAACGCAAAGCTTGATCTGGCGCTGCAGAGGCTCGGTACCGGCTACCGCCAACGTGGCCTGATGGACGACACAGGGCTGAAGCTCGCCCTCGCGCGCTCGGAAGAGCGCAAGGGTAAGCTGGCGGCATCGGCAAGGATCAAGCGACGTATGCTTGGCGTGCGCCTGCACCTTTGCGGATACAAAGCTGCAAAGTAGAGGGGCGCTTCCCCATCCGACGCTGCCCAAGCACGTGTTCGTCCCCTAGGCCGGCGCGCGCCACGACGTCCCGGATCAGCTGTCGAGGAAGCTCCGCATCTTTCTTGACCGGCTCGGATGCTTGAGTTTCCGCAGTGCCTTCGCCTCTATCTGCCGAATGCGCTCGCGTGTGACGGAGAACTGCTGGCCGACTTCCTCCAGCGTGTGATCGGTGTTCATCCCAATCCCGAACCGCATCCTCAGCACGCGCTCCTCGCGCGGTGTCAGCGAAGCCAGCACGCGCGTCACCGTTTCCTTGAGGTTGGCCTGGATCGCGGCGTCGACGGGAATAACCGCGTTCTTGTCCTCGATGAAGTCGCCGAGGTGCGAGTCCTCCTCGTCACCGATCGGGGTTTCGAGCGAAATCGGCTCCTTGGCGATCTTCATCACCTTGCGCACCTTTTCGAGCGGCATCGACAGCCGCTCGGCCAAGTCCTCGGGCGTCGCTTCGCGGCCGTGTTCGTGGAGGAACTGGCGGCCGGTGCGCACCAGCTTGTTGATCGTCTCGATCATGTGAACCGGGATGCGGATCGTCCGCGCCTGGTCGGCGATGCTGCGCGTGATCGCCTGCCGGATCCACCACGTCGCATACGTGGAGAACTTGTAGCCGCGGCGGTACTCGAACTTGTCGACCGCCTTCATGAGGCCGATATTCCCCTCCTGGATCAGGTCGAGGAACTGCAGCCCGCGGTTGGTGTACTTCTTGGCGATCGAGATCACGAGGCGCAGGTTGGCCTCGACCATTTCCTTCTTGGCGATGCGTGCTTCACGCTCGCCTTTCTGCACCTGGTTGACGATGCGGCGGAATTCGGGGAGCGACATGCCCGTCGCCTGGCTGATCTCGCTGATCTCCACCCGGATGCGGTCGATCGCGCCCGTCTCCGCGGCCGCGAACGCAGCCCACTTCTTGTCCTTGGCGTTGGCCGCGACCATGCGGTCAAGCCAGCTGTCGTCCAGCTCCGATCCCATATAGCTCTCGAGGAAAGCCTTGCGCGGCACCTTGTGGCGCTCGGCCAGGCGCAGCATCTGCCCGCCCAACGCAGTCAAACGCCGGTTGTAGCTGTACAGCTGGTCGACGAGATACTCGATCTTGGCGCCATGAAACTGGACGCTTTCGACCTCCGCGGTCAGCTGCTCGGAGAGCTTCTGGTACTTCTTCTCCTCGGCGGCGGCGAACGCCTCGCCAGCGCCAAGCGACGCGAGCCGCGCCTGCTGGAGCTTGGCGAACTTCTTGAACAACGCCGTGATGTTGGCGAACTTCTCGAGCGCGTTCGGCTTGAGCAGCTCCTCCATCGCGGCGAGGCTGAGCGTGTTGTCCTCTTCCTCCTCCTCGACCGGGCGTGCGCGGTGTTCGTTGAGCGCGTCCTCGTCGTCCTCCTCGACGGGAGGAGCCTCGACGACGTCTTCCTCTTCCTTGAAGGAGGGGCCGGCGGCTTTTTCGCTGATCTCGCCGTCGACCGCGGCTTCCGCGCCTTCGACCTGCTCGGGCGTCGGACCCTTGGATAGCATCGCGTCGAGATCTAGAATCTCCCGAAGCTGCATCGTGCCTTCATTGAGCGCGGTCGACCAGTCGATAATCGCGTTAAACGTGATCGGGCTCTCGCACAGCCCCCAGATCATGATGTCGCGGCCCGCCTCGATGCGCTTGGCGATCGCGATCTCGCCTTCGCGGGACAGGAGTTCCACCGCGCCCATCTCGCGCAGGTACATGCGGACCGGATCGTCCGTGCGATCCATCGTTTCTTTTTTAGCAGGCGCGGCGACCATTTCGGTGTCCGCGTCGACGCCTTCGACTTCGTCGTCCTCGGGCTTGTCCTTGTCCTCGTCGTCCTCGCCCGCTTCCTCGTTCTCGACGAGGTTGACACCCATGTCGGACAGCGCGGACATGACGTCCTCGATCTGCTCGGACGACATCTGGTCCTGCGGCAGCGCTTCGTTGAGCTCGTCGTAGGTGATGTACCCACGCTTCTTGCCGCGCGCGATCAGCTTCTTGACGCCCGCCTCGTTGAGGTCGAGCAGAGGCGCATCCGCCGCCTCGGGCTTTTCCACTGTCTCCGAAGTTTCCGCTTTAGCCATTAACCTAAACCTCTAAATCTTCTTCGGCACCCGATCGGTGCCAATGGTCGCGAAACGACGCTTCGGTCGTTCGCCTTCGTTCGAATAAGCGTTCTAACTCGCGAAAAGCTGCAGCTTGATCGTCTTCATCAGCCTTGGCATACCGATCTTGAGCTCGCGCGATAGCGCCTTCAAGGTCGCCGCCACCAGATAACTCGTCGATTATGGCTTCTAGATCCCGCTCGGCTATCGCTTGATCAGCACCGTTCTTCAAGAACGTGAATGCAATGTCGTTTGCCTTCCGCATTTTATCAAGCGCAGGTGCCAAGCCTTCTCGGCGAAGTTCGGTTTCCAACGTCGGGCGATCCAGTGGCCAATTAACAAGCGAAGCTTCCAGCATAGCCTCACGCACCTGAGCAAGTTGGCGATCTTTGATCCACATAAGCGCTATTGCTTCAGAGTGCGCGCCAATCACCTGAGGGTGGCGACGTAGACCTTCCAGTGTAGCTCGCGCAAAAACGGCTTGCTCAATCCCATGCCGAGCAATCGACCGCAGCTCCGGTGAGACGCTACGGTGCCGAATCTTGAAATCAGCAGTCCGTCCAGAAGGCTTACCCTGAACCGAAGAGTAGAATTCGTCCAACATCCCATTGAACAAGGCAAGATACTGTAGACGAACGTCTTCATCTTGGATCGTGCGCGTCAAATCCCGGAGGCGCTTGCCAAGCCCGGCGCGTGCCTCAGGCGTGTCGAGCGGTTCAGAGTCAAACTCGTGTTGCCATAAGAGTTCTGCGAGCGGTTCGGCTGAGTTGAGCAGAGCTTCGAAGGCTTTAGCTCCATCCACACGGATGACATCATCCGGGTCCTGGTCAACTGGAAGCTTAACAAAGCGCAGCGTCTTTGCCGGCCCAACGGCGGGAAGCGCGCGCAGTGCGGCGCGGATCATCGCCTTCTGCCCCGCGCCGTCGCCGTCGAAGCACAGCAGCGGGGCAGGTGTCAGCCGCCACATTGCCTCCAGCTGCGTTTCGGTAACCGCGGTTCCGAGCGGTGCGACGACTTCGCCGAAGCCGGCCTGCGATAAGGCGATCACGTCGAAATTGCCTTCAACGACGATGAGGCGACCCGCGACCCGGCTCGCGGCTGCCGCCTTGTCGAGGTTGACCAGCATCCGGCCTTTGTCGAACAGCGGGGTTTCCGGCGAGTTGAGGTATTTTGGCTCGCCAGCCCCCAAGATGCGACCGCTGAACGCCACGACGCGCCCGCGACGGTCCCGAAGCGGGAGCATCAGCCGTCCGCGAAATCTGTCGTACGGCTCGCGTCCATCGTCCGGTCGGCCGAGTAATCCCGCCTCCACGAGCTTGTCGTCGCCGAACCGCGACAGGGCCGAACGCAATCGCGCGTTGCCCTCGGGAGCCAGACCCAAGGCAAAGGAGCGCCGCGTCTTTTCCGTGATCCCCCGGCTCTTCAGATACTCCCGCGCACCCGCCCCAGCGTCGCTTTCAAGCTGCTCCGCGTACCAACCGGTCGCCGCCGCCATGACATCGTGCAGGCTCTCCGCCGCCTGCGCGCGTTCGGCGGCACGCGGATCGCCTGCCGGCACGTCCATTCCAGCAGCCTGAGCAAGCTCCTTCACCGCGTCCATGAACGGAAGACCCTGCTTCTCGGTCAACCAGCTAATGGCATCGCCATGCTGTGAGCAGCCGAAGCAATGGTAGAAGTTCTTGTCGTCGTTGACGTAAAAGCTTGGCGACTTCTCGTCGTGGAACGGGCAGCACGCCTTCCACTCGCGACCCGCGCGGGTCAGCTTAACCGTGCGAGAGATGAGTCCCGAGAGCAGGGTTCGCGTGCGGAGCTCATCGAGAAAAGCAGGGGACAAAGAAATAGGTTTATCCCCCCTCGTACCGCTCGGGGCGAGCGAATCTCCTTATGCGTGCATGGCGATAGGACCATACCACACCGGTGTAAATCCGGCTCTTCTAACGACTCAACCGCGCCTTCACCGCCGCGCTCGCCGCGCCCATGTCCATCTGGTCCGCGTGGCGCTCCTTCATCAGGGTCATGACCCGGCCCATGTCTTTCAGCGACGTCGCCGCGATCTCCCCCACGATCGCGTCCACCGCGAAGTCGATCTCCGCCGCCGTCATCTGCGTCGGCAGGAACTCCTCGATGACCGCGATCTCGCCCGCTTCGATCGCGGCGAGTTCGGCGCGGCCGCCGGCCTCGTACATGACGATCGATTCGCGGCGCTGCTTGATCATGCGGCTGAGGACTTCGTTGACGACCGCGTCGTCGTCCGCCGCCCGCGCGCCCGTGCGCATCTCGATGTCGCGGTTCTTCAATGTGCTCATCATGAGGCGGATGGCGGACAGGCGCGGCTTGTCGCCCGCCTTCAACGCGGCGACCTGGGCGGCGGCTATGGAGTCTCTGATCATGACACCGACCTTAGCTTGACCGACTCCGCACGTCACCCTAACCCGGTCGCTTAGCTACATCGTCGGAGATCACGGACCCTTGCCACAAGCAAGTTCTGCACGCGCGCCTGCCGGAGCCACGGGGGTCCTGCTCCTCGCCGACGGCCGCGCTTTGTGGGGCCGCGGGTTCGGCGCGGAAGGGGCGGCGGTCGGCGAGGTGTGCTTCAACACCGCGATGACCGGGTATCAGGAGGTCATGACCGACCCGTCCTACGCGTCGCAGATCGTCACGTTCACGGCTCCGCACATCGGCAACACGGGCGCGAACCATGAGGATGTCGAGGCCGACAATCCGTGGGCGCTCGGCTGCATCTTGCGGGAAGAACCCACCGCGCCTTCAAGCTTTCGGAGCGTGCAGTCCTTTGACGCGTGGATGGCTGGCAACGGCCGGATCGGGTTGGCGGGAGTGGACACGCGCGCACTCACGCAGATCATCCGCCGCGAAGGCGCGTTGAACGCGGTTATCGCACATGACCGCAGTGGGCGGTTCGACGTGGACGCGTTGCGGGATCAGGCGTGTGCCTGGCCCGGCCTCGAAGGCATGGACCTGGCCAAAGACGTCAGCCGCGTCCAGATGGCCCGCTGGGACGAGGGGAATTGGACCTGGGGCAAGGGCTACGGTGTCTCGACTTCGCTCGACACGAACGGTGTGGGGGAGGGGGACGTTGGTGGAAAGCATCCAACCCGAACCCCGTTCGTGTCGAGCGAAGTCGAGACACCATCCCGGAACAGGAAACCCCACGTCGTCGCCATAGACTACGGCTCCAAACGCAACATCTTCCGCAGTCTCGTCCACGCCGGAGCCTCCGTCACCATCCTCCCCGCCACCGCCACCGCGGAAGAAGTCCTGTCCCACGCCCCCGACGGCATATTTTTGTCGAACGGCCCCGGCGACCCCGCCGCCACCGGCACCTACGCCGTCTCCGTCATCCGCGCGCTGCTGGAAACGCGGATCCCCCTGTTCGGCATCTGCCTCGGCCACCAGCTCCTGGCGCTCGCCGTAGGCGGGCGAACAACAAAAATGTTCCAGGGTCACCGCGGCGCCAACCATCCCGTCAAGCGCCTGTCCGACGGCCGCGTCGAGATCACGAGCATGAACCACGGGTTTGCCGTAGAACGGCACAGCCTGCCGGACACGGTGCGCGAGACCCACGTCAGCCTCTTCGACGGCAGCAACGCAGGCCTGGAGCTGGTCGATCGCCCGGCCTTCAGCGTGCAATACCACCCGGAAGCGAGCCCGGGTCCGCAGGACAGCCGGTTCTTGTTCGAGAAGTTTGTTGGGCAGCTGCGATGAAGTGGTTCCTGCTCATCGTCGGGCTTATTGCATTGCTAGTCCTAACGTCTTGTCCTGGTTCTCGTAAAAGCGGTGAGCTTCGTCTAAAGCATGTTGTTACTGTCAAGACTTCGGAAGGCGTTCGTACGTTTAGCAGCGTGAATAGCATGATCGGCGAGCAACGATATGGTTATGGTTCGGGAACCATAACTGGGGGAGCTTATGGTGGGATAAGTTCTCGCTTAACTGGCCATGCGGTGAGGATGCCAATTGGAAGTTTCGATTTTTACTTCAGGTTGCCAAGCAATCCGGGTTGGAATCAGGCGGAGCTGCTTAAGAAGCATTTCGGTTTCCCAAATTATACAGAGGATCGCTCTTGGATCACGCTCTGGGAGGCGCTTGCCGAGAGTGACGCAGCGGTTATTTTAGCGACTGCAGATTACCCAGAACTTGTCGTAATGCCGCGCGGAGGCTGGATGAACGATGCTAGGCCTATCGATTTAGAGGAAGCTGGAAAGCTTGGATTACGCGTCGTGCAGTATCGTCTCTTGATTTCAAAGGACGCTGTAGAGGCCGATCCGCCCTTCGAGGTTAGGTATCGTCCGACTGAGGAGAAATACCCTAAGATCGAAGTTTTCCCTGAAGCCTTTGCTGTCAAAGACAGCTAATGCCCCGCCGCACCGACATCTCCTCCATCCTCATCATCGGCGCAGGCCCGGTCATCATCGGCCAGGCGGCCGAGTTCGACTATTCGGGGACGCAGGCGGTCAAGGCCTTGCGGGCCGAGGGGTACCGCATCGTCCTCGTCAATTCGAACCCGGCGACGATCATGACCGATCCGGAGATCGTCGGCTTGAGTCACGAAGAGGGCGCGACCTATATCGAGCCGATCACGCCCGAAATCGTCGCACGCATCATCGAGGCGGAGCGGCCGGACGCGCTGCTCCCCACGATGGGCGGGCAGACCGCGCTCAACACCGCGTTGGCGCTCTACCATGACGGGACGCTAGCCAAGTTCGGCGTGCGCATGATCGGCGCGGACGCGACCGCGATCGAGATGGCGGAGGATCGGCTCAAGTTCCGCGAGGCGATGTCTCGGATCGGGCTCGAATCGCCAAGAAGTCGGATCGCGCACAGCCTCGCCGACGCGGTTGCGGCACTGGATGAGGTGGGGCTGCCCGCAATCATCCGTCCCAGCTTCACGCTGGGCGGCACCGGCGGCGGCATCGCGTACAACCGCGACGAGTTCGCCGCGATCGTCGCGGGCGGGCTCGCCGCCAGCCCTACCACCGAAGTGCTGATCGAGGAGTCCGTGCTCGGCTGGAAGGAGTACGAGATGGAAGTCGTGCGCGACGCCGCCGACAACGCCATCATCATCTGTTCGATCGAGAACGTCGACCCGATGGGCATCCACACGGGCGATTCGATCACCGTCGCGCCCGCGCTCACGCTGACCGACAAGGAGTACCAGATCATGCGGGACGCAAGCATCGCTTGCCTGCGCGAGATCGGGGTGGAGACGGGCGGCTCCAACGTCCAGTTCGCGGTCGATCCGAAGACGGGCCGGCTGGTGGTGATCGAAATGAACCCGCGCGTGTCGCGGTCGTCCGCGCTGGCGTCCAAGGCGACCGGCTTCCCGATCGCGTCCGTCGCGGCTCGGCTCGCGGTCGGGTACACGCTCGACGAGATCACCAACGACATCACCGGTGCGACGCCCGCGAGCTTCGAGCCGACGCTCGACTACATCGTGACGAAGGTGCCGCGCTTCACCTTCGAGAAGTTCAAGGGGTCGGACCCGCTCCTCTCACCGTCGATGAAATCGGTCGGCGAAGTCATGGCCATCGGCCGCAACTTTTCGGAATCGCTGCAAAAGGCGTTGCGCGGGCTGGAGACGGGGCTGGCCGGGCTCAACGACGTCGAGGCGCTCGAAGGCGCGCCGCGGGCCGAGATCGAGGCGGAGCTTGCGCGGCCGACGCCCGACCGCTTGCTCGTCGCGGCGCAGGCGTTGCGTGAGGGTTTCACCGTGGCCGAGATCCACGCGATCACCTTTTATGATCCGTGGTTCCTCGACCGCCTGCGCGAGATCGTCCACGCCGAGGCTGAGGTCAGGATCAACGGCCTGCCGCAGGAGGCCGACGCGTTGCGCCGTCTCAAGGCGCTGGGTTTTTCCGACAAGCGGCTCGGCTTCCTTGCGCTGCAATCGGCTAACCTGCGCAAAGGTTCGCGGCGCGCGGCGGCGGGGGGCGGGGGCCTGATCAAGGCGGTCATGAACGCCATGACCGGCGGCGTCACCGAATCCGAGGTCCGCGCGCTCCGCCACCGGCTCGGCGTGCGCCCCGTGTTCAAGCGCATCGACAGCTGCGCCGCAGAATTCGAGGCGATCACGCCCTACATGTACTCGACCTACGAGGCCCCCGCGTTCGGCGAACCGCAGGACGAGTCCGCGCCCACGTCCGCCAAGAAGATCGTCATCCTCGGCGGCGGGCCCAACCGCATCGGGCAGGGGATCGAGTTCGACTATTGCTGCTGCCACGCCGCCTTCGCGCTGAAGGACGCGGGGTACGAGACGATCATGATCAACTGCAATCCGGAGACGGTGAGCACGGATTACGACACGGCGGACCGCCTGTACTTCGAACCACTCACGATCGAGGACGTGCTGGAAGTCCTGCACGTCGAACAGCAGTCTGGAGAACTCGTTGGCGTCATCGTCCAGTTCGGCGGCCAAACCCCGCTCAAGCTCGCCGCAGAGCTCGAAGCGGCAGGTATTCCGATCCTCGGCACCCCCGTCGATGCCATCGACCTCGCCGAGGACCGCGAACGCTTCGCCGCCCTGATCAACAGGCTCAAGCTCCGCCAGCCGGACAACGGCATCGCCCGCACGCCGGAGGAAGCGATCGCGGTGGCGCGGGGCATCGGCTACCCGGTCCTCATGCGCCCGAGCTACGTGCTCGGCGGGCGGGGCATGGAGATCGTCGACAGCCCAGCCCAGCTCGAAAACTACATCGCGACGGCGGTGCAGGTTTCGGGCGACGCGCCTGTCCTCATCGATCGCTACCTGCGCGATGCCATCGAGGTGGACGTCGACGCGATCAGCGATGGCACCGACGTGTTCATCGCGGGCGTGCTCGAACACATCGAAGAAGCCGGCGTTCATAGCGGCGACAGCGCTTGCTCGATCCCCCCGCACAGCCTGTCCGCCGACATTATCGCGGAGATCGAACGCCAGACCCGCGCGCTCGCCTTGTCCTTGTCCGTCCGCGGCCTGATGAACATCCAGTTCGCGGTCAAGGACGGGGAGGTGTACCTCATCGAGGTCAACCCCCGCGCGAGCAGAACCGTACCCTTTGTCGCCAAGGCTACCGGAGTTGCCGTCGCCAAGATCGCCGCGCTCGTGATGGCGGGCGTGGCGTTGAGGGACGTACTCCCCGCGGCACGACCGTCGATGTTGCATATCGCGGTGAAGGAAAGCGTGTTCCCGTTCGCGCGCTTCCCCGGCACCGACCCCGTCCTGTCGCCCGAGATGAAGAGCACGGGCGAAGTCATGGGCATCGCCGAAACGTTTCCACTCGCGTTCGCCAAGGCGATGCTGGGCGCCGGGGTCGAGTTGCCGACGTCCGGGACCGTCTTCATTTCGGTCAAGGACAGCGACAAGCCGCACATCCTGCCCGCCGCCAGGCAGCTGCGGGAACTCGGCTTCGACCTCATCGCGACGTCGGGCACGCACGCGTATCTGGCGGGGGAAGGGGTCGACGTCACCCGCGTCAACAAGGTGACGCAAGGCCGCCCGCACATCGTCGATCGGATCAAGGACGGCGGCATCGCACTCGTCATCAACACGACGGAAGGGTGGCAGAGCCACAAGGACTCGGCATCGATTCGCGCGTCGGCGGTTGCGAGCCGCGTGCCGTACTTCACGACCGCGTCGGCGAGCGTCGCCGCGGCCCGCGCGATTGGGGCCATGACCGGCCACGCTCTTGAAGTCCGGCCGCTTCAAGCCTATCATTCCGCCTCCGAATAGACCCTCTTTCCGCGCCGGCTCTAGCCCGCACGATGTCCAGAGGCGTCGATCACGAAAGGTTCGAGAATGGCGACGATCGATAAGATGCCCATGTTGGCGGAAGGCCATCGCAAGCTCGTCGACGAAGTCCGCTACCTCAAAACCGTCGAGCGGCCCGCTATTATTCAAGCGATCGAGGAAGCGCGCGCGCATGGCGACTTGTCCGAAAATGCGGAGTATCACGCCGCCAAGGAACGCCAAGGGCAGGTCGAGGCGACGATCGGCGATATCGACGATCGCCTCAGCCGAGCGCAGATCATCGACCCGACGACCTTGTCGGGCACCAAGATCGTGTTCGGGACGACGGTTCACCTGCTCGACGAGGACGAGAAGCCGATCAAGTACCAGATCGTCGGGCAGACCGAAGCGGACGCCAAGGTCGGCCGGATCAGCTACAACTCGCCGCTGGGCCGCGCCTTGATCGGGCGCAGCGTCGACGACGACGTCGAGGTGTCGACGCCGTCGGGCGAGCGCTACTACAGCGTCGCCAAGATCGAGTTCATCTAGGCTTCCAGCGCCTCGCCCGAAATGTCGGGTTCGAGCAGGCGGTGGAGGTGGACGATGACGTACTTCATCTCGGCATCATCGACCGTACGCTGCGCGCTGCTGCGCCAAGCGTCTTCGGCGTCGTGATAGTTGTCGAACATACCGACCATGTCCAACGCCTTGAGGTCGGTGAAATCCGTACCCTGTGGATCGCTGACGCGGCCGCCGAAGACAAGGTGGAGCTTGCTCATCCCGCACGCCTCGTCATGAACGCGATCAGACCGTCAAAACCCTCGCGCTGGATGTAGCTGTCGAAGTCGGCCTGTTGCGCCAAGCCCAGGTTGACGCCGCCGACGCTCAGGTTCGACACCTTGTACCCGCCGCCGAGGCGCGACACCGTCCACGTCACCGACGACGGACGCGAGCCGGGGCGTGACACACTGGTCTGGACGACCGCGCTCGTGCCGCGGGGAACAACGCGCAGGACCTTGAGATCGGCGTTCGCATACGGCTGCAACCGCGCCCCGTAGGTGTTGATGATGAAGCCTGGGAACGCGGCACGGTAGCGGTTGTACTGCGTCGGCGTGATTCGGCCGCGATGGCGCTGAATAAGGCGATCGCCGATCGCCGCGACATCGAAGTGTTGGCCGAGCAGGGTGCGGAACTGCGTGCGGGCCGCGACGGGGTTCCCGCGCCGGAGCGTCGCGAACGCGGTATCCGCGAGCGTATCGACGAAACGCCCCGGCTCGCGGGCGTCGACCTGCGCCTGCGCGGGCGAGGCCACAAGCGTCGTGGCGAGCAGTCCGGACAAAACAAGATTGGAATATGTCAAACGCATATAAGCCTCATAGAAAAAGGGGCAGCCGAAGCCGCCCCTTATCGTGTTCGGGAGATAGCCGCGAGCTTAACCGCTCTTCACGCTGCTGGCGGCGGCGTTTGCCGATTCCTTGACGACACCGGAAACGGATTGGGCCAACTCCTTGGCCTTGTCCATTGCGGAGTCCTTATTGATGCCGAGTTCGTCGAGCTTGCCACGACCCGCTTCCTTCGCCGCCTGTGCCGCGTCCCGTGCGGTGTCGTTGATGCGAACGCCGATCTCGCCGAAAATCTCGTCTTCCTTGCGCGTGCGCGGCAGAACCGCAGCCGCGAGCGCGCCGAGTGCCAACCCGCCGATCAACGCCGCCACCGGGCTGGCGTCGATACCGTCAGCCGTACGCTGACGTGCCTGCGTCGCCGTAACGCGGGCCGACCCCACCATCTCGCTTGCCTTTTCCTTGGCGGTGGCGAGCGTCTCGGACGCCTTGTCCTTGGCCGATGCAAACGTCTCGCTCGTCGCGGCGGTTGCGGCCGAAACCTTGTCCTTGGCGTACGTACCCGCTTTTCCTGCGCTGTCCTTGATCGTCATGTCCTGCTCCTTAAACCTTGGTGACGACTGGTGCCGTCAAATCGAAATCGTCGTCCTTGTGCGTCAGCTTCGTGGTGACTCGTCCCTTGGCGCTTTCGCCGCTGAAGATCCGGGTCAGCAGATTGGCGAGAGGGCCACGCAACAGGAACAAGGCGATCGCCGCGACCACCCCGCCGGCGGCACCGGGATGCCCGGTCATCGCGTGCATGCCCTTGCCTGCAACCTCGCTCCCCGAGCTGCGAACCCCGTTCCAGGCGTCACTGGCCAACGTGCCGGGCTTCAACCGGTATTGAAGTTCCTTGATCGTGTTCGTCAGCGACATCTGCGAAGCCTCGGCCCGCGCACGTGCCGCGAATAGTTCACGCTGCCCCATCCTACTTGATCTTCCCGTTGCCACTGACGACAGCCACTGCCGCACTGATTTTCGACATTCCCACCCTGATCAACAAAAAGGCTATCGCGAAGGTAGCGCCCGCGACGACAAGGCCAGCAAGGATGGGACCGAGGTCGTCTTCCAGCCAAGAAAACAGCGCCACCAGCATGATGATCAGTCCCGCGTAAGCCAACAAGCCGGCAGCAACGACCATGCCGACACCGACCTTGGCCTCGTCGATGCCGGTGATCGCGGTCTGCTTGACCACGTCCACCTTGGCGGCGACGAAAGTCTTTCCTTCCGCCGTCGCCCTGGAGAACAGCTCGCCGATCGACTCGCGATGGACGCGATCGCCATCGACACGCATTAGGCGTTCGGATCGTAGCTGTTGTCGACGCGCGGCGGCAGGCCCGTCATCGTCGAACCCGAGTTGCTCGTGTAGTAGTCGTCATCGGAGCCGGTCGACGCGGGCATGCCCGACTTGACGAGGCGAATGAGCAGGAAGCCGATCGCGGCGGCCGCGCCGATAGCGACCGCCGGGCTCTTGCGAACGAGATTGCGCGCATCGTCGAACAGTTCGTCGACTTCCTTGCCACGGAGCGAACTGTTCAGTCCGTCGAGCGCTTCGCCGGCCTTCCGGACGTAGTTGCCGTACTGCGGCCCCAGGCGATCGTCGACGGTATCGGCGGTCTCGCTGACCAAGCGCGAGACGCTGTCCAGCGCCTCCGTTGCCTTGTCCTTACCCTGACTCGCCATATCGCGCGCCTTGTCGCTCGCCTGGCTCTTGAGCGACTGCACGTCCATCGAGGCACCGGCCTTCGAAGCCACGTTGTCCGCCATTCCGCTCACCGACGTCGACCCGCCCGTACCCGAACTGCTCGTGCTCGAGCTTCCCAGGCCGGAACCCAAGCTGGAACCGCCGGTCATCGGCTTGTCGAAATCGTCGAAGCCGCTCGAGCCCATGCCCGACGAACCGGTCATCCCGCTGCCGCCCAATCCACCGCTGCCCGTGCCGCCGGACGTGCCGCCGAAATCGTCGGTACCGTCGATGATGCTGTCCGTGCCTTCCGGCATCATGGGATCCTGAGGGGGCATTGTTGATCTCCGTTACTTTGAATGCGTCTGGGGCGGTTAACACGTCCGTTCGGGCATCGTTCCGTACCCGGCCCAACTTAAGTTGCGCGGGCAAAAGGCGGTGGCTAGAGCCTCGGTCATGACAGCTATAGCCGACATCGCCGCCCGCCAGATCCTCGACAGCCGCGGCAATCCGACGGTCGAGGTCGAGGTCTGGCTGGAGGACGGAAGCACGGGACGCGCCGCCGTTCCGTCGGGTGCCTCGACCGGCGCGCACGAAGCGGTCGAACTGCGCGACGGCGGCGACGCCTGGGGCGGCAAGGGCGTGACCAAGGCGGTCGAAGCGGTCAACGGCGAGATCGCGGACGCGCTGCTCGGCGAGGAGGCCGAGGACCAGATCGGGCTGGACGACGCGATGATCGTCCTCGACGGATCGGTCAACAAGAGCCGCCTCGGCGCGAACGCGATCCTGGGCGTCAGCCTCGCGGTCGCCAAGGCTGCCGCGGATGCGCGCGGGCTGCCGCTCTACCGCTACGTCGGCGGCGTCGGCGCGAACACGTTGCCCGTGCCGATGATGAACATTATCAACGGCGGCGAGCACGCGGACAATGCGATCGATTTCCAGGAGTTCATGATCGTGCCCGTCGGCGCGGACAGCTTCTCGGAGGCGCTCCGCTGCGGCACCGAAATCTTTCACACCCTGAAGAAAGCGTTGTCCGAGGCGGGCTTGGCCACCGCGGTCGGCGACGAAGGCGGGTTCGCGCCCGCGCTCGGCAAGACGACGGACGCGCTCGACTTCATCATGCGCTCGATCGAGAAGGCCGGCTACACGCCCGGCGAGGACGTCGTGCTCGCGCTCGATTGCGCCGCGTCCGAATTTTTTCGTGACGGCGCATACCGCATGACGGGCGAGGAGCGGACATTTTCGCCGGACGAGATGAGCGCGTTCCTGGCCGATCTAGCGCAAAAATACCCGATCGCGTCGATCGAGGACGGCATGGGGGAGGACGACTTCGCCGGCTGGAAGACGCTAACGGATGCGATCGGCGCGCGGACGCAGCTGGTGGGCGACGACCTGTTCGTGACCAATGTCTCGCGCCTGCGCCAGGGGATCGCGGACGGGCTCGGCAACAGCCTGCTCGTCAAGGTCAACCAGATCGGCACTTTGTCCGAAACGCTGGACGCGGTGCAGATGGCGCACCGCGCGGGCTACACCGCGGTCATGTCGCACCGTTCGGGCGAGACGGAGGACGCGACGATCGCGGACCTCGCGGTCGCCACCAACTGCGGACAGATCAAGACGGGCTCGCTCGCGCGGTCGGACCGGCTCGCCAAATACAATCAGCTGCTCCGCATCGAGGAGGAGCTGGGAGACAGTGCCTACTATCCGGGACGCGCCGCGTTTTCTCGACTGGTCGCTGCGCCCGCGGCTTGAAATCGTCGCCGCGATAGCGGAGTCTGGCCGCAGCCATGAAGCCGTCGTCGAACAAAGCCTGGTCGCTCATCAAGCGCGTGGCCATGCCCGCGCTCGCCGTGCTCATCATCGCCAACTTCGCGGGCTACGCGGTGATGGGATCGAACGGCCTGCTCGTCTGGGGCGACTACCGGCACGCGCTCGCCAAGCGCGAGGCCGAGCTCAAGGTCGTGGAGGCCGAACGCGACCGGCTCGCGCACCGTGCCAAACTGCTCGACCCCCGGCGCGCCGATCCGGACCTGGCGGACGAGCTCGTGCGCAACGAATTGGGGCTGGCGCGCCCCGACGAGGTCATTGTTCCGCTCGATCAATAAGTCTTGCCGTTGGCAAAGCCGACGCCGCCTGATTATAGCTGCGGCATGGCCAAAGCATTGAAGATCGTCGAACCTTCAACCCACAACCGCGAGCGCCCCCGCCAGCCGGAACGTCACCCCGCCGACAAGGCGGAGCTCATGGACTTCTACCGCCAGATGCTCCTCATCCGCCGCTTCGAGGAGCGCGCGGGGCAGTTGTACGGGCTCGGTCTCATCGGAGGGTTCTGTCACCTGTACATCGGCCAGGAGGCCGTGGTGGTCGGACTGCAGTCCGCGATCGCGCCGGGCAAGGACAGCGTCATCACGGGCTACCGCGACCACGGCCACATGCTCGCCTGCGGCATCGATCCCAAGATCGTCATGGCCGAACTGACCGGCCGCGCGGCGGGGATCAGCGCGGGCAAGGGCGGGTCGATGCACATGTTCTCCGTCGAACACGGCTTTTACGGTGGCCACGGCATCGTCGGGGCGCAGGTCTCGCTCGGGACCGGCCTGGCGTTCGGCCACAAGTACAAGAACGACGGCGGCGTCTGCCTGACCTACTTCGGCGACGGCGCGTCGAACCAGGGGCAGGTCTATGAAAGCTTCAACATGGCCGAGCTGTGGAAGCTGCCCGTGCTCTACGTCATCGAGAACAACCAGTACGCGATGGGGACGAGCGTCAACCGCGCGTCGGCGGAGGACCAGCTCTACAAGCGCGGCGAGAGTTTTCGCGTGCCGGGCATTCAGGTCGACGGCATGGACGTGCTTGCCGTTCGCGGTGCGGCGACCGCGGCGCTCGAGTACATCCACGCGGGCAACGGGCCCGTGCTGCTCGAGATGAAGACGTACCGCTATCGCGGCCACTCGATGAGCGATCCCGCCAAATACCGGTCGCGGGACGAAGTGCAGGCGGTGCGCGAGAAGAGCGATCCTATCGAGGCGTGCAAACGCGAGCTGGAAACGCTCGGCGTGGGAGAGGCGGAGTTCAAGGCCATCGACACCGAGATTAAGAAGCGCGTGGTCGAGTCCGCCGACTTTGCCGAACAGTCGCCGGAACCCAAGCCCGAAGAGCTCTACACCGACGTTCTTGTGGGTTCGTACTGATGGGCGTCGAATTGAAGATGCCCGCGCTTTCCCCGACGATGGAGGAAGGCACGCTCGCCAAGTGGATGGTCAAGGCGGGCGACGTCGTGAAGTCGGGCGACATCCTGGCCGAGATCGAGACCGACAAGGCGACGATGGAGTTCGAGGCGGTCGACGAAGGCACGATCGGCGAAATCGTGGTCGCGGAAGGCACGGACGGGGTGAAGGTCGGTGCGGTCATCGCGCTGATGCAAGGTGAGGGTGCGGAAATGTCCGCGACACCTGCGGCCGGGCCGGTTGAGGTGCAGTCGACGCAGGCGGACGCAGGTGAAGCACCGATCCAGCAGGCCAACATCGCCGCCGTGGCCAAACCGGGCAACGAACCGGCGAGCCTGCGCGTCGAACCCGAAGCGGGAGGGGCGAGCACGCGCATGACCGTACGCGAAGCCTTACGCGACGCAATGGCCGAGGAGATGCGCACTGATGACCGCGTCTTCGTCATGGGCGAGGAGGTCGCCGAGTACCAGGGCGCGTACAAGGTGACGCAAGGCCTGCTCGAGGAGTTCGGTCCGGCGCGCGTCGTCGACACGCCGATCACCGAGTACGGGTTCGCAGGGCTCGGCGCGGGCGCGGCGATGGGGGGCCTCAAGCCGATCGTCGAATTCATGACGTTCAACTTCGCGCTGCAGGCGATCGATCACATCATCAACTCGGCCGCCAAGACCAACTACATGTCGGGCGGCCAGATGCGCTGCCCGATCGTGTTCCGCGGCCCCAACGGTTCGGCCAGCCGCGTGGGCGCGCAGCACAGCCAGAATTTCGCGCCCTGGTACGCGTCGGTGCCGGGCCTGATCGTCATCGCGCCCTATTCGGCGGCGGACGCCAAAGGCTTGTTGAAGTCCGCGATCAGAAGCGAGGACCCGGTCGTGTTCCTGGAGAACGAGCTGCTCTACGGCCAGAGCTTCGACGTACCCGACGGCGACGTCGCGCTTCCCATCGGCAAGGCGCGCGTCGTGCGCGAGGGCAGCGACGTGACGCTTGTCAGCTACTCGATCGGCGTCGGCGTTGCCCTCGATGCAGCCACCGAATTGGCGAAAGAGGGTATCGAGGCCGAGATCGTCGACCTGCGCACATTACGCCCGCTCGACCGCGGGACGGTACTTGCCAGCCTCAGGAAGACGAACCGGCTCGTCGTGGTCGAGGAAGGCTGGCCCACCTGTTCGATCGCCAGCGAAGTCGCCGCCTTCGTCATGGAGGAAGGCTTCGACGACCTCGATGCGCCCGTCATGCGGGTGACGAACGAGGACGTGCCGCTACCTTATGCGGCCAACCTTGAGAAGGCGGCGCTGATCAAGGTGGAGGATGTCGTCGCGACGGTCAAAAAGGTTTGCGGCCGCTAGCTTCCGAACGTCGTGCAGAGTGCCCGAGGCGCACCTTCGGTATTGTACACTTGTGACGTATCCCGCCGGTCGCGGACAGGGAACGAGGCGATCTCGGTGATCTGGAGCGACGGTGCGTAGCGCGTGGCGATGATCGGCTTGTACGTGTAGGAGACTTCGACGAACATGGTCGCGCCGTCGGCCGGGGCCCTGACCTGCCGCGCGGCCGGGCCGATCCCCGTCAGGTTCGTGTCGCCGCTCGCACCGTAGGTCGAGTTGTGAACCTTCATTCCGCGGCATCGCTGCCATCCGATCTTGAAGCGGTTGGTCGGATTGGGGTTCGCGACCGGCTCGAGGCTGGACAGTATGACCCTGCCTTTCTCGAAGAGCTTCAGTTCGTTGGCCTGAAGTCCGCTTCCCACGAACAGGTCGTTGATCTGCGTCTCGGTGACCGTCTTCTGGGCCAATTGCGTTCCCGCACCGATGCGCGCAGCGTGATCGGCGATGTGGAGGGCGATCTGGCTGACGCGCATCTTGGTCGTGATGTAGTGCGACAGCTCGACGCCGCCAACGGAAAGCGCGACGAAGATGGGAAGAGCATAGGCGAACTCGATCATGGCGACCGCGCGCTCGTCGCGGCGCAGACGCCGTAGAAGGGAGCTGCAAGCGTTCATCGCATGTCGTCCTAGGTGCAATTGCGCGTGGCCGGAGTGCTCTGTTCTCCGTACGGCTGATTGTTCATCACGGTTTTCCCGACGACGTTGAGGGTCGCGGGAACGTCGATGAAGTTGTGCAGCGGGAAAAGCCGACGGTAGCTTACGCTCACGGTGAGGACGACCGAGTCCTTGGCGCCGCCCTGACCCGCCTTGACGCCGTTCAGATCGCGAACGCTGTTTCCGTTCTCGTCCACGTATGGTTCGCCATTGTCGCACAACGTGTTCGTGTTCAGATCCGTGAACGGCTCCGCCGTCGGGGTCGCGGCCTTGGAGAAGCTGCGATAGGCCTCGCGTGTGATCGTGACGGTCGACGACTTTCCGAGCCTCTTCATCTGGTTGCGGATACGCGTATCGATCGCGGTCTGGTTCGCGGCATACGAGCCGGTCTCGAGGCCCGAGACGCGGGCGCTCCTCTGCAGCTCGCCCTGAAGCACCGACCGCAGATACAGGCCGTGGCCGATGTCCAGCGTCCCGATCAGCAGCAGGCCCATGACCGGTATCAGCATGGCGAACTCGACCAGGGTCGCACCGCGCGTATCGCCGGCAAGCGATCGATCGGGGCCGCGAGCCCTGCGGTAGAGCGACGGATAGCTCACAGCGTCAGTCTCAGTTGCGAGATCTGGCTTGCGATCGAGTCGAACGCCGTCCGCAGCTGAGCCGCGTTGTTCGCCGGCTTGAACTTCGTCGTGTCCGTCGCGCAGTTTTTCATGCGGGTGACGATCGGGGTGTCGGGCTGGCCGACCGCGGGCGTGACCCCGAAGTAGATGACCCACAGCGTGATGTTCTTGAGCTTGGCGGCCGAGCATAGATACTCGAAGCGCTTGTCGACCTGCACGGTCAGGTCGCCGTTCTCGCCGCTGCAAGTCCCAGCGTTGCCGGTAGGGTTGACGGACGTGGACGTCTGCCGCCGCTCGAACCACACCGCACCATAGGCCGTGTAGTCGGTGGGGTTAACGCACGTCTCTCCGTCTGTCATGTAGACCATGTGTCGCGAAATCTGGCCGCCAGCGGGGGTCGTGGTCAGCTTGTTCTCGTTGGCGAAGATGCCGGTCGGCGACAGGAAACGCGCACCCCAAAGCAAGCCGATGTCGTGATGCGTCCGCCCATCCGCCACCAGGCTGTCGACATAGTTTTCGAACGCCGTCGCATCGTTCCACGCGGCGAGCTTGCGGCTTTCCCTGGTACACCAGGAAGGCGCTGCGGGGTTGGGGGCTTGGCCGAGGGGGGGGGGATCCGCGCTGGTGAAGTCTGTCTGGGTGCTGATCTGGTCCCGGTTCCGCGCACCGCCGCCCGGTATCAACTGCCGTACATAGATCGCATGCGGAAGCGCGGGTCCCCACAAGGTGCTGGGATCCGTGGAAACAGGCAGTTCGTCGATGTCGAGGTCGCTCGCCTTCTCGAATTGCGCGTCGGTCATCGACGAGTAGTCGGTCAGCTTCTCGGTTTCACGCTCTTCGATGCAGCCGTCCCAGGGAATCGTCCTGTTGGTGACCGTCAACGCATTGGCATTGGTAGGTCCGATCGGAAGCGTCAGGCTGGCATTCCAACCTGAGCCGTTCTTGAGACCTCTGATATCAAGGAAATGGCGCTGATAGTCCCACTTGTCGAACACCTCTCGCGTGCGCGTCTCATAGACGATCGTCTCCGTACCCGAGTCCTGCTGCCGGTAATTGCGTGTACGGACAGCGGTCGCGACGCGACGCTCCCGCGTGCAAGTTCCAAGAGCGTTCCCTCCGTTGCCGCTCGTTCTGACCCAGCTCCTGCGATACTCGTGCTCGGCCTTCAGCTTCTGCTCGGTGTACCAGGTCGTCACCCTCGTCATGCCGGAAGTCGTGGTGACCTTGTTCTTATCTTCGCTTACGGCACCGTCGTTGGTCAGAGCCGCGCTGGCGGGTACCGTGCAGTCCCCGTTTCTTATACCGTTCGTGACGCTGTTCGTGTAAGGTCCCCACGTCCCCACCGTCGCGGAGGTGACATCGCTGGTCACTGTCGGGGTGCCGTTGTTCCAGCTGGTCGAGCGGCTGGTTTCTACCTGATATTCTTCATTCTTGGGCACGGCTTTGCGCGTCTGGTACGGCCAGCTATCCGCGAAATACTCGGCCGGAAGCAGCTTGCCGACATTCACGTTGGTGCTGTAATTCACGAACCCGAAGCGGACCTGCGTCTGCGTCCCGACGCCTCCGCTCGGATCGCCGGTGCCGCAGGTCGCGGTGGTGTTCAGGCGCGCCACCGACTCGTAGAAGCATTTCACCGCGTTCTTGAGCGCGACGATCTTGACCTGCGTGTCGCCCGGAATCACCCCGTTCATTGTTCCGGACAGATCGAGCACGAACATGACGTCCGTATGCGGCAGGCGCATCTCGGCGTCGCACGTCACCGACAAGGTCTTCGCGTCCGCGCCGAAGATCTTCATGATGGTCATCGGAAGGACGACCGATGCCGTTCCGGTGACCTTGCCGGCGGCTTCGGTGAAGGCGACCGTCCGGGTGTTGGTGCCGTACGATCCCTCCCGGAAATTCTGGTTGAAGAATTCGAGCGCGGTCGTGCCCGCGGCGTTGCTGTTCGCCGTCCAGATGCCGCCGCCCATGACCTTGCGGCCCGCGAGCGCGCCGGCGTCGCAGGCCTGCTGCAGCCGGGTCTTCGACAAATAGAGACGGCTCATGTCGACGCCTCCGCCGACAAGCCCCGCAAGCGGGAAGAGCGCCATCGCCATGATCGCGAGCGCGTTGCCGCGCGTGTCCGACGCCAGCCGCGCCAGAGCCCCGCTCTTCACAGAGGTGCATGCCGTTGAGCGAAGCGCCATCGAACCATCCCATGCGGACGCGTCGTGCGCCCAAGTGGGTTCGGCATGGGCGAAACGATGCTAAGGCGGCATCAAGGGGAACGGTTAACACCGCATCAGCCATGACCGACGCGTTGGACCTGGGCGGTGCGGATGCCGAGCGCGCGTTGGCCGTTCAATACGCGCCCGCCACGCGGCGACCCGACGTCATGGCCTTGTGGGAACTGGACGCGCGCCTCGGCCGCATCGTCTCGTCGGCGCGTGAGCCTGCGCTCGCCGAGATCAAGCTGGCGTGGTGGGAAGAACGGCTGCGCGCGTTACGGGACGATGCCGTGCCGCCCGAACCCTTGTTGCAAGCATTGGTGTCCGCGTCGGAGATCGACGTGTCCGACCTCGCTGGCATCGCGGAAGGATGGCGCGCGCTGTTCGCGGACTCGCTTTCCCCGGACGTGTTGCGCCGGCACTCCGGATTGCGTGGGCGAAGCCTGGCGCGCGCCGTCGCGGCCGCGTTGGCTGGACGGGTGGCGGAGCCGATGCTCTTGGCTAGCGAGGGATATGCACTCGCCGACCTCGCGGCGACGCGTGCCGACGACGCCGAACGCCGGGCCGCGTTCGCCGCCGCGCGCGACCGCTTTGCGCAGGCGGGCCGCCTCGTATGGCCCCGACGGCTACGCCCGCTCGGGATGATCGTCGAGCTTGCGCGCGGCGACGCGGTGCGCGGCGCCGTCGGTCGCGCCGGTTCGCCCGCCCGCGTCGCGCGCATGGCGTGGCACGGCCTCACCGGTCGCTAGCCTTTGACAACCTCCGCAACGGAGCTAGCGTCGTGCCCGAGCAAACGGGGAGTCGGCGCGATGGGACGGTTCTTGAGCGGGGTCGCGGCAACGCTGCTGCTGGTCGCGGCGGGGCTGTTCTTCTGGCAGGGCCGGGCGCAGGACGCCGCCGCCGTCATCCCGCAGGCTCCGCCCGCCAGACTGGCCGCCGCGACGCTTCCCGACGCGCCCGCACCGCTCCGCCAGTTGAGCCTGACGACGCCGCCCGCCGCGACCCCCAAGACGCGCGAGGAGAAAAGGTTCGGCCGCGCGGACAAGGACGACGACGGCCGGATTACCCGCGCCGAAATGCTCGCGCCGCGGCAGAAGGCATTTGCGAAGCTCGACAAGAACGGAGACGGCCGGTTGGCGTTCGAGGAGTGGGCGGTCAAAACGGTCAGCAAGTTCGACGGCGCGGACGACGATGGCAACGGTGCGCTGACCGCGGCGGAGTACGCCGACACAGCGCCAAAAGCGCGTCAGAAGACGGCATGCCGCTGCTAGCTCCGGCTAAACTTCAATCTTGTCCGATACTTACCCCCACGATACGACGGCGATATGAAGCTGAGGACGTTGACCTACACCAGCCGGGCGGACGACCTGAGCGACGACGAGGTCGAGCGCATCCACCGGTCGGCGATGACGCTCAACAGCCTGGATGGCGTGACGGGCATGTTGATCTACAACGGCAAGCAGTTCCTGCAAATCGTGGAGGGCGCGGAGGACGCGATCGAGGACCTCGTGCAGCGGCTCCGGTGCGATCGGCGACATGACGACATCGTGATCCGCGAAGATCGCACGGTCGACGGCCGCAGCTTTCCCGACTGGACCATGTCGATGACGCGCGTCGGCCGCGCGCGCTTCCAGGCATGCGACGACATCTCGCGCGCGTTGCCGCAATCAGTCGGCGCTCGCGTACGCCAGACGATCGTCGACATGACCGCCCTGATCTCGGACTGACGCGTACGCGGCGTCGTTCGCGCTCGTCCAACCCTTAAGGTCCGCACGCGCGCGCGACGTCATGCCGAGCTTGCGGTCGGCCTTGCGGACGGCAGAGGCCAGTGGCGGGAAGAGACCGAAATTGACGTTCATGGGCTGATACGTCTTTTCGTCCGCGCCGCCCGTTACGTGGCCGAGCAGCGCGCCGAGCGCCGTGGTGAGGGGCGGGGGCGACAGCGTGACGCCTGCGATCTCCGCTCCGGCGAAGCGCCCGGCGAGCAGGCCGATCGCGGCGGACTCGATATAGCCTTCGCACCCCGTGATCTGCCCCGCGAAGCGGATATGCGGCGCGGATCGCAGCCTGAGCTCGCCGTCGAGCAGGCGCGGCGCGTTGATGAACGTGTTGCGGTGGAGACCGCCCAGCCGCGCGAACTCGGCGTTCTCCAAACCCGGGATCGTGCGGAACAGGCGGACCTGGTCGGCATGCTTGAGCTTGGTCTGGAAGCCGACCATGTTGAACAACGTGCCGAGCGCATTGTCCTGGCGCAGCTGCACCACCGCGTACGGCCAGCGCCCGGTCCGCGGGTTGTCGAGCCCGACCGGCTTCATCGGGCCGAAGCGCAGCGTTTCGGGACCGCGTTCGGCCATGACTTCGATCGGCATGCAGCCGTCGAAATACGGCGTGTCGCGCTCCCAGTCCTTGAACGCGGTCTTCTCGCCCGACAGCAGGCCGTCGATGAACGCGGCATATTGCGCCTTGTCCATCGGGCAGTTGATGTAGTCCGCGGTTCCCTTGTCCCAGCGCGATGCCATCCACGCGACGTCCATGTCGATGCTGTCGCGGTGCGCGATGGGGGCGATCGCATCGAAGAAGGCAAGCGCGTCGGCACCCGTCTCGCCGACGATGGACGCGGCGAGCGGAGCGGCGGTGAGGGGACCGGTGGCGACGATGGTCAAGCCGGAGGCGGGCAGGGCGTCCACGCGTTCGCGGACGACCTCGATCAGCGGATGCGCTTCGAGCGCGCGCGTGACTTCGGCGGCGTAGGCGTCGCGGTCCATGGCGAGCGCGGAACCCGCGGGAACGCGGTGCATGTCGGCGCACGCCATGATGATCGATCCAAGATCGCGCATTTCCTGGTGGAGCAGCCCGACCGCGTTGCTGGTCGCGTCGTCGCTGCGGAAGCTGTTGGAGCAGACGAGCTCGGCAAGGCTGTCGGTGTGGTGGGCAGGGGTGCCCCAAGGCTCGCTTCGCGAGCCGTCCGCGGGAACGCCGCCGCGCATCTCCGATAGCCGGACCGACACGCCGACCTGCGCGAGCTGCCACGCGGCTTCGGACCCGGCGAGCCCGCCGCCGATCACATGCACTTGGTTGGTCATGGCACCGACCTTAGCCTCAAGCGGTCGCCGTCGGAAAGTCCGCAGCGTCTTCCGCCTCGTCCCGCCGCCGATCATGCGAACGCCAAGTCAACGCCGCGCAGATCGTGCCGGTCGCGATCAGAGCGAACCCGGTCACCGATCCGAGCGAACCGTGCCCTTGAACGAAGACGGCGGCGACGCCGCCTCCGGTTGCGATCCAGACCATCGGCGATCTCGCGGGCGCAACGACGCCTTCCAGAGCGGACAGCAGACTCCCCAGGACGAGAACCGGAAAGAAGGCGGCCACGAAGCCGATGATCATCGCGGGAACGAGGACCGCACAGAAGACAAGCACATCGTCCGAGGAGACGACGACCGGGTCTGGAAGTCGGGCATACATCCAAGCCAGGCTCCAGGCCGTGACGAAGACGGGTCCGGCCGCGACCAGCGCGCGCCAGGCGGGCCGACACGCGAAGCGGGAGCGCGGGGCGGCGTAGTTCGACACCGGCCTAGGCCGCGATCTGAGCGGGGCGATCCGCATCGTGGAGCCAGCGGTTCACCTTGCGCCCGAAATGCGCGACCGCCGACATGTTGAAGAAGTGCATCGCGCCCAGCACCAACACGGCGAGCCCGACCTTGCCGCTGAGGAAGCGGATCGCGTCGGTCAGCGTCTTGGGCTCCGCGCCCAGGCTGAGCGTCAGCGTGATGAAGCCGATGTTGATGAGGTAGAAGCCGACCACGAGCAGGTGGTTGGTCGATTGCGCGAGCTCGCTGTCGTGGCCGAAGCATTGGACGAGGAAGACCTCGCCGTTCATCGACAATGTGTGCGCCACCCAGACGGTGATCGCGAGCGTGATGATGAGGTAAAGTGCGTAGCTGATCTCGACCATGATGCGTCTCCTTGTTCAGACATTTCAGAAGTTTGCGAATGTAGTCGATGTGGCGAAGCTGCTGGGTGGACTCTCAACCTCCTTTCTTGCGGCCGGGGACGACGAAGCGGGCAACCTTGCTGCCAAGCTTCATCAGCGTGACGAGGGTGGATGTCGGCAGCGTCCGCATCTGGTCGTACCAGCCGCCAAGCGTCGAGATGAACTCGTGCATGCGCACGATGCGGTCGCGGACGTGCGCGGGCGCGGTCTTGTCGGCCTTGAGGCGTTCGGACAGTTCGGCGAGCAGCGCGATCGTGGGATCGATCTCGCGCTTCTTGCGCTCCGCCGCGATCCGCATGAGCATGTCCCACAGGTCCGTGCCGGCGGTGAAATGGTCGCGCCGGTCGCCGTCGACATGGACGCGCTTGACGATGCCGTAGCCCTGCAGTTCCCGAAGCGCGGTCGAGACGTTGGAACGGGCGAGCGTCAGATCCTCGACGATCTCGTCGGCGGGCAGAGGGCGGTCGGATAGATAGAGCAGCGCATGTATCTGAGCGACGGAGCGATTGACGCCCCAGTGCGTGCCCATTTCGCCCCAATGGAGGATAAAGGCTTTGGCGTCGGGATTGGCGAGGAGGTTCATGTCTATTCGCTCGTTCTGTAAATACAGAAATGACGGACTAATGAATTGGTGTCAAGTCTAGCCTGTCCTGGGATTAGAGGTGCATCCCTGCACCAAGCCCTGTTCGTTCGTTCCGAGTGAAAACGAGGGGCGTCCGAACCGGGTATGCGCCCCTCGTTTTCACTCGGGACGAACGGGTCTAACTGTCGTCCTTGTCGTCGCTGCCGTCGTCCTCCGACACGCGTTCGTCGAGCGTCTGCGGACCCGTGCCGTCGTCGAGCCGTACTTCGTCAATCGGGGCACTGGGGATCGCCGCCATCTCCGCGGCGACCGCCTGCTCGGCCTGGTTCTGCGGCTCCTCTTCCTCGTCGATCCGCGCGGCGGAAACCACGTGTTCGCCTTTCGACACGCTGAAGATCGTCACGCCTTGCGTGTTGCGCCCGCCGATGCGGATCGCGCCGACCGTGGTGCGGATGAGCTTGGCCTGGTCGGTCACGAGCATGATCTGCTCGCCGGGCTTGGCGGGGAAGCTAGCCACGGCGGGTCCGTTGCGATCGGACGTGTCGATGTTGGTGATGCCCTGTCCGCCGCGGTTGGTGCGGCGGTATTCGTAGGCCGAGGTGCGCTTGCCGTAGCCGTTGGCGGTGACGGTCAGGATGAACTGTTCGGCCGCTTCCATTTCGGCGAACCGTTCGGGCGACAGCGATGTCGCGCCTTCGCGTTCGCCTTTCCAGGGGGCGAAACGGAGGTAGTCCTCCTTTTCGTCCTGGGTCGTGCCGACGCGGGCGAGGATCGACAGCGAAATGACGTCGTCGCCCTTGCCCAACGTAATCCCGCGTACGCCCGTCGACGTACGGCTGGTGAACTCGCGCAACGCGGACGAGGCGAAGCGGATCGCGCGGCCGCCTCGGGTGGCGAGGAACACGTCGTCCTTTTCGGTGAGCAGCGCGACACCCATCAACCGATCCGTGGCGTCCTCATCGAAGCGCATCGCGAACTTGCCGTTGGTCGGCACGTTGGCGAAGGCGTCCATGCTGTTCTTGCGAACGTAGCCGTGCGCGGTCGCGAACACGACCTGCAGCCGCGACCATTCGCCTTCGTCCTCGGGGAGCGGAAGCACGGTCGAGATCGTCTCGCCCTCCGCCAGCGGCAGCAGGTTGTTCATCGACCGCCCGCGCGCGGACGGCGCGCCTTCGGGCAAGCGCCAGACTTTCTGGCGGTACACTTTTCCATGTGTCGAGAAGAACAGGACGGGCGTGTGCGTCGACGTGACGAAGAGGTGCGTGACCGCGTCCTCGTCCTTGGTGTTCATGCCCGCGCGGCCCTTGCCGCCGCGTTTCTGCTCGCGGAAGGTGGCGAGGCTGGTGCGCTTGATGTAGCCGCCGAGCGTCACGGTGACGACCATGTCCTCGCGCTCGATCAGCGCCTCGTCCTCTACCCCATCCCAGGAAGGCGCAATCTCGGTGCGGCGCGGCGTCGCGAACTCGGCGGACACGGCGCGCAGCTCGTCGGCCATGACGGCATAGAGTTTTGCGCGGTCGGCGAGGATGGCGAGCAGTTCGCCAATCGAGCCCGCGAGGATCGCAAGCTCCTTGCCGATCTCGTCGCGGCCGAGCGCGGTCAGGCGGTGGAGGCGCAGTTCGAGGATGGCGCGGACCTGCACGTCGGACAAGCGGTACGTCGTCGTCTGCGCCTGCGGTTCGACGGCTTCGACGAGCGCGATGTACTGCGCGATCTGTTCGATCGGCCATTCGCGGTCCGTGAGTTTCTCGCGCGCTTCCGCCGGCGAAGACGACCCGCGGATGATCTTGACCACCTCGTCGAGGTTGGTGACAGCGATGACGAGGCCCAGCAAAATGTGCGCGCGGTCTCGGGCCTTAGCCAACTCGAACTTACTGCGGCGGGTAATGACCTCCTCGCGGAAGCGGACGAACGCCTCGACGATGTCGCGCAGGTTCAATGTTTCCGGCCGGCCGCCGCGGATCGCGAGCATGTTGGCGGGGAAGGACGATTGCGCGGGCGTGTGCCGCCACAACTGGTTCAACACGACGTCCGGGGTCGCATCGCGCTTCAGCTCGATGACGATGCGCACGCCTTCGCGGTTGGACTCGTCGCGGATGTCGGACACGCCTTCGATGCGCTTGTCCTTGGCGGCTTCCGCGATCTTTTCGACCAAGCCGTTCTTGCCGAGCTGATATGGGATCGCGGTCAGCACGATAGACCGCTTTTCACCGCGGCCTTCCTCGACCACGTGCCGGGCGCGCATGATGATCGAGCCGCGGCCCGTGTGGTAGGCGGATTTCGCCCCCGTCTGCCCCAGGATCAGCGGGCCGGTCGGGAAGTCGGGTCCGGGCACGATTTCGATCAACTCGTCGATCGTGATCGCGGGATTGTCGATATAGGCCAAGCACGCGGCCACTACTTCGCCCAGATTGTGCGGCGGGATGTTGGTCGCCATGCCGACCGCGATCCCGCCCGCGCCGTTGACGAGCAGATTGGGAAAGCGCGCGGGCAGGACCTGCGGTTCGTGCTCGCTCGCGTCGTAATTGGGCTGGAAGTTGACCGTGTCCTTGTCGAGATCCTCCAACAAGGTCATCGCGACCTTTGTCAGCCGCGCTTCGGTGTAGCGCATCGCGGCGGGGGGATCGGGGTCCATCGATCCGAAATTGCCCTGGCCGTCGATCAGCATGACCCGCATCGACCAGTCCTGCGCCAGCCGCGCCAGCGCATCGTAGATCGCGCTGTCGCCGTGCGGATGGTATTTACCCATGACCTCGCCGACGATGCGGCTCGATTTGCGGTAAGGCCGCCCGGCAACGAAGCCCGCGACTTGGCACGCGTAAAGGATGCGGCGGTGGACGGGCTTGAGGCCGTCACGCACGTCGGGAAGCGCGCGCGAGACGATGACCGACATCGCGTAGTCGAGATAGGACGCCTTCATCTCGTCGACGATCGAGATGGGGGAGATGTCCGACGTGTCGGCGATCGGCGGTTCGGTGGCCAAGAGAGGCGTTTCCGGTGCTGTTGAGGTGAGTGTTTGGTCTAGGGGATCGGGTCAGCGAGCGCCACCCCGCGAGCGCCCATATAACGTCTTAGGTTTGGCGCTTGAGCCGCTATTAGCGACGTCCGCTTCCGACCCATTGCCGACATCCAAACACGAACATTCAATTTGGGCTTAGACGGGGGCGCTCATGATTTTGGAAAAGGAAGTATCGTGGTATCATCCAACACGCCGCGAGCGCGACCACCGCCGAGTGAACACTAGTCCTGCCAAGAGCAAGAGAACAGCGGTGGCGGAGCCAAGGGCCGCGAGCACACGGCGGTTTGAAGTGCAGGCGCTGACCAAGGCTGGGTACGCTTCGGACGGCTCTTTCAGGTGCCTGATAAGTAGGTCCAAGCGCTCGTTAGCTTCCCAGCTTTCTGGCGGTGGTCTGCCCGCTCGAAGACCTGTACTGTCGACGGGCCTATCCTCACCCCCGAAGCACTCGCTGGGATGCCCATCAAAGATGAAGTAGAAGGAAAAGTCTCTAGCGCTAAGCGCCCAGACGAGTGACAGCCCGTAGATCGCCGCAGCTATCAACAGCGCGTGAATCGCTTTTGGCATACTCTCCTGCTCCGACGCGAGTTCGCCAAGACGGCCGCTACCGGAGCAAGCTTAATGTCCGCTTTTCACCCATCTGGCCATCAATGGAGGTGAAGAATTGCACGCCGTGCGACGAGTCACGGCACCACCGTCTCGCCGTCCCAGTCGAGGCAATTGCCGCTGTCCGGCCGCTTCAGCGCGTCGATGACGTCGAGCAGGTGGGCGGCGGAGGTGGCGGGGGTGAAGAGCTTGCCGGGGGCGACGTTGCGCTGGAAGGGTTTGCTCAAGCCCGTGTCGACGGTGCCCGGGTGGAGGCCGACGACGATCGCGCGGGGGCGGGTGCGGGCCAGCTCGATGCTCGCGGTGCGCACGAACATGTTGAGCGCTGCCTTGGACGCGCGGTAGCCGTACCAGCCGCCGAGCTTGTTGTCGCCGATGCTGCCGACGCGGGCGGACAGGACGGCGAACACGGCGCGGCGGTCGACGGGGAGGAGGGGGAGGAAGTGTTTCGCGACGATCGCGGGGCCGACGGTGTTGACCGCGAAGTTGCGGAGCAGCCAGGCCGGGTCGAGTTCGGCCAACGCCTTTTCCGGGCCGCGGGCCTCGTCGTGGAGCAGGCCGGTGGCGACGACCACGAGTTCGAGCGGCGGGCCTTCGCCGACATGAGCGGCGGCGGCGTGGATGCTGTCCTCGTCCTCGTAGTCCAGACGCGCATTTGCGAGCGCCGAACGGGAGAAGGCGTGAACGACGTCGTACGCGCCTTCGTCGGCGAGCGCGGCGACCAGCGCGGCACCGATCCCGCCGGACGCGCCGATCACCGCAGCGGCACGGCTCATCCCCGCCTCACGAAGCGCAACGTGTCCGCATCGCTCGCGTCCGGGTCGAAAGTGTGGCCGGCATAGTCGAAGCCGTGTAGGTCGGCCGGATTGGTCGCGCCGCGTTCGCACATCAGCCGCGCCATCGCGCCGCGCGCCTTCTTGGCGACGAACGTGTTGAAGCGCAGACCTCGTGGGCCCGCATCGCGAAAATCGACGGTGACCACGCGCACCGACTTGCGAAGCTTGGGCCCGAGCGCCTGCCAATACTCCTTGCTCGCAAGGTTGAGCACGATTCCCGATCCTTCGGCCTCCAGTTCCTCTTCCAGCCGGGCGGCCAGGCGCCGCTTCCAGAAACCGTACAGATCGTCCGCGTTCGGTGCCCAGGCGGTGCCCATTTCCAGGCGGTAGGGCCGGATCGCGTCGGACGGGCGGAGCAGGCCGTACAACCCCGACAAGAAGCGCACATGCCCGTCCGCGAACGCGAGGGCGTCCGGAGACATGGTCGGAGCGTCGAGCCCGCGATAGACGTCGCCGTCGAAGGACGCGATCGCGGGATGCGCGTCCTGGCGTGCGAACCCGGCGTAACGCTCCGCGTTCATCTCCGCCAATGCGGGCGAGATGTGCATCAGCGATCGCAATGCATCGGGCGTCAGCCTGGCGGCGGCACGCGCGAGCTTCGCGGCGTCCTTGGCGAAATGCGGCTCGGTCATTCGCGGAACATCGACCGGCAGCATGCCAAATGTCTTGGCGGGTGACAGGACGGCGATCATCGCGCGCTGGCTAGGCGGGATGCGCGCCGGCGTCAAAAGGCCGTGTCGAACGCGGAGCCGGGCGCGGACCCGGTGTGGTTCAACGGGCGTTCAGTGCCTGGGCGTCAACAGCCTTGGTCAACACGAGACGGCGCGTTACAAGCCGTCCAGTCCCACCCGGCGCGCCCGTCGTCGGTCAACAGGAGCCGGTTTCCATGAAGAGCAATTTGGTCCTTGCGCTGTCGCTGATCACGGCCGGCGCGATCGTCGCGACGCCCGCCGACGCGCAGCGCCGCAAGCGGGGCGAGGCGGCCGCGCCCGCGGTCGATCCCAATGCGCGTGTGTATAATTTCAGCAAGGCGGGCCGGCCCGCGATCGCGGCGCTGCAGGCGTCGGTGACCGCCAAGGACGCGGCCGGGATCGCCACCAACCTCGCGGCGGCGCAGGCGGCCGCGACGACTCCCGACGACCGGTACGCGATCGCCCAGCTTCAGCTCCGCCACGCGCTCGATACGCAGAACTTGGCGGGACAGGCGGTCGCGCTGAACGCGCTCGCGGCATCGGGCGGAGCGACCGCGGCCGAGCTTCCCAACATCTACCGCAACATCGGCGCGCTGTCGTACAACGCCAAGGATTGGGCGGGAGCGTCCGCGGCGTTCGAGCGCCTGATTCAGATCGAGCCGAACAATACGGATGCGCTGATATCGCTGGGCGAACTCCGCGTGCGCCGCGGCCAGGCTGCGGAGGGCATCTCGCTGATGGAGCGCGCGATCGCGGCGAAGACCGCGGCCGGGCAGACGGCGGAAGAGAACTGGTACAAGCGCGCGGTCGGGCTTTCCACGGACGCCAAGCTGACGCCGCAGGCGCTCAAGCTCGGGCGCGAATGGCTCACCGCCTATCCGACGACCAACAACTGGCGCGATGCGCTCGGCAACTACCGCTATCTCGTGCCGCTCGACGAGGCGGCGGAGCTCGACCACGGCCGGTTGCAGCGCGCCGCCGGTGCCCTTCAGGGCGAGCGCGACTACCGTCGTCTGGCCCAGATCCTGATCGATCGCCGCTTTTACGGCGAGGCCAAATCCGTGCTCGACGAAGGCGTGTCGAAGCGGATCGTCGATGCATCGAAACCCGAATACAAGACGCTGATCGCGACAGCGACGAGCCGCGCGGCGGCGGACAGGCCGACGATTGCGGCGTCCGAAGGCAAGGCGTTGTCGAACGCCACGGGCGGCGTCGCGCTCAACGTCGCGGACTCGTATTTCGGCTACGGCGATTACGCCAAGGCCGCGAGCTTCTATCGTACCGCGTTGACCAAGACGGGCGTCGATGCCAACCTGATCAACACGCGGCTGGGTATTGCGCTCGCCATGTCGGGGGACAAGGCCGGCGCGACGACCGCGTTCAACGCGGTGACGGGTCCGCGGCAGGAACTGGCGCGGTTCTGGATGCTCTGGTTGGCCCGCCGCGCATAGTTGAACGAACGGTCAGGATGGTTTTCCGGTCGTTCGTCCCCGCTCGCGCACGGCGCGTCCCGTTGCGGGATGGGCGTCTCGCCTGCTCTTTTCCTGCGCGCGACGCCCCGCTAACGATGTGCCGACAACGGCAGATCCGCCGGTTTGGCGACGGGACAGATCGACTTGCGCTTCGACGACATGCTCGCCACCGTGCTTGCGCAGGAGACGCCGGACGCGCGCGCCGTGGGTCTGCAGTGGCGCCAGCTCGTCGACTTGGTCGCGCAGCGCCGCGATCCGGGTGCCTCGCCGCTCCTCGATGACGCCTATGCACTGCTGGCGGACGCGCGCGCGCGGTTGCCGGTGGCTGAGCGGATCGCGGCCGGGCGATCGCTGACCGGGCAGCGTCTGCCGCCCAAGCTGGTCGCGGTGTTCGCCAACGATCATGCCGCAGTGGCGGCGCCCGTGATCCGCGGCGTGCGGTTGAGCCCGGACGAATGGGTCGCGTTGTTGCCTGCGCTTGGGCCGACCGCGCGCGCTCTGCTGCGCCACCGCCAGGACATCGATCCCATCGTCTCCCGCGCGCTTGAAGGCTTCGGTGCCGCCGACCTCGTCATCGAAGGCGAGGTCGCGGCGCCGCCCGCCGAAGAAGCGCCGCAGCTCGTCGACAATGCGCCCGGATCGCAGATCAGCGAACTCGTCGCGCGCATCGAAGCGTTCCGGCAGGGTCGAGAGACCAAGGCTGCTGACGCACCCGTCGAAGCTCAGCCGGCGGTCGACGAGTTCCGCTGGGAATGCGGAATCGAGGGCATCGTGAGCTGGACCGACCGCCAGGAACGCGGCGCGCTGATCGGGCAGACGATCGCCGTCGCCGCGCCCGAGGGTGAGGCGGGCGTGGAAGCCGCCGTCGCCGCCGCGTTCGCCGCGCGCCGGGGGTTTCGCGACGGACGGCTCGCGTCCGCGACCGACGAAGGCTGGCGCATCGGCGGCGTGCCTTTGTTCGAAGGCGCGAGCGGGCGTTTTCTGGGGTTCCGGGGAACGGGCCGTCGTCCACGCGAAGAGGAACGCGACGCGCCTTCGACGGGGCTGATGGGCACCGCGCTTCCCGCGGTCGCGCTGCGCGAGATGGTGCACGAACTGCGCACGCCGCTGAACGCGATCATCGGATTTGCCGAACTGATCGACGGGCAGTTCCTGGGTCCGGCCGGCCAGCGCCAGCGCGCGCGCGCGGGCGACATCCGCGACCAGGCGCAGCGGCTGGTCCGCGCGCTCGAGGATCTGGATCTGGCCGCGCGGCTCGACGGCCAGCTCAAGGAAGGTTCGCGTGTCGAGGTCGGCACGGGCTCGGTCGACATGGTCGCGCTCGTGTGCCGCCTGCACGACGCCTTCGAGGCGATGGCGACCGAACGCGGCGTCGCGCTCGCGGTCGAGATCGTCACGGACCTGCCGCCCGTCAACGTCGATCCGGACTCGGCCGAACGGCTCGTGTCGCGCCTGCTCCACGCGACAATCGGCGTCGCCGCGGCGGGCGAGACGGTGGGGGTCCGCCTGCTGCCGCAGGGGCGCTCCGGCGGCATCGTGCTGTCGATCGACCGCCCGCGCACGATCCGCGGCGCGGGTGCGGCGGCGATGCTCGACCCTGGCTACGCCCCCGACATCGACATGAGCGGCGCACCTGCCTTGGGGCTTGGCTTTGCGCTGCGTCTGGTGCGCAATCTGGCGCGCTCGGCGGGCGGCGACCTGGCGATCGAGGCGGACGCGTTCGTGCTCACGCTGCCGACGCAGCAACGCGATGAAGTGCCGAACGGACAACGCCGCTAGTTTACCCGCCCGTGCGTGCGGACTAGACGGGCGCGGGGCCTGTAGCTCAATGGTAGAGCCGGCCGCTCATAACGGCTTGGTTGGGGGTTCGAGTCCCTCCGGGCCCACCAAGCTTCGTCGTCAAAGCTTCAACACACCCGCGTAGCCGGTGAGTTCGAGATAGCCGCGTCCACCGGATGTTGTAACTGCACCTTCCCAATACGCTGGCATGCCTGCCGCGCGGCCGTCCAGTTCCTGCGCGTCGAACATCGGTTTCAGCGCGAAGCGGCGGATGCCTTCGGGGAGGCGGACGAGGAAGTCGGCTTCCACGGGGTACATGCCGTTCGTTTCCGGCGAGCGCCAGCGGCGGCGCGGCATGAAGCGCACATCGTCCGGGCCGAGCACGACCTGCGTTCCGTTCGGGCGGCGCAGCGTTCCGCCCGCCCACACGCGCTCGCCCGCTTTGCCGCGCACCTGGAACGCCATCAGCGCGGCCCCGTCATCGAGGTTGATGCCCGCCCAGTCCCACCCGACCGCCGCCGGATCGAGCAGGGTCGAGGACCATTCGCGGTCGAGCCAGGCGCGGCCGGTCACGGGCACGCGCGTGCCGCCGCGGATCACCGCGCCTGTGACGGCGAGATGCGGCATCGAGAAGTAGTAGCTGGCCTGCTCGGGCCGTGCCCCCTTGCGGCTATATCCCCGGTCGCCGTTGACGAGCACGGGCTGGTTGGGCGCGAACGACAGGTCGAGCGTGAAATCCTTTGCCGGCGTGCGCGTGCGGAAGCTGCCGTTCGGGTGGCGTTCCAGGTTCCAGTCGAGCAGCGCGATGCGCGTATCCCCCTCCGCCGCGCGCGCGATCCCGAACCCGCCGCGCGCCATGCGTTGATCGTGGATGAGTCTGCCCGTCGCCGGATCGGACAAGGCCGCGTGCGCGAACACGATCTGCCTGGGGGCGAACGCGCTCGGGTTGGCCGGGTCCGTCGCCGGGCGCGACCGGAAGAACGTGACCTGGAAGCCGAGCGGCTTGCCGTCGGGGGTTCGGAGCCAGCCCGTGAAGTACCACCATTCGGTGCGGAAGTCGGGATGCGCGCCGTGATCGCGCGGAAAGGCAAAGGTCGGTCCGGGCGCGACGACCGGGAAGGGAGCATCGGAGAGCGGTGCCGACCAAGCGGTGCCGGCGAACGCGAGCGCCAGAAGCATCCAGGTCCGCATCACCAATCCTCCGCCACCGCGCGCACCGCGTCCCGCGACACCGCGCGGCGGCCCGCCAGCACAGCCGTTCCCGCCGCGGTCGCGATCAACGCTCCGGCCACTCCCGCGAGCACGCCCCACGGCACGCGCGTGTCCATGGTCCAGTTGAACGATTGCGGGTTGATGACGTGGATCAGGATCTGGCTGATCGCCACCCCGACCGCGCACCCCGCGGCGATGCCGATCAGGCCCAGCAGCGCGCCTTCGGCCGCGAGCATGGCGACGATCTGCCGCCCCGTCATGCCGATGTGGCGCAGCATGCCGAACTCGCGGATGCGCGCGATCGTCTGCGCGGACACGGTCGCGGCGATTCCGGCGAGCCCGATCAGGATCGCGATCGCCTCGAGCACGTAGGTGATCGCGAAACTGCGGTCGAACAGGGACAGGGCCTGGCGTCGTAACGTTCCGGGCTCGGCGATCGCGACGCGGCCCTTCAGTTCGGCCGGGAGCGCGCGCCAAAGCGCGGTGCGGACGTTGGAGGCCGACGCGCCGGGGTCGATCTCGATCGACGCCTCGCTACGCGACCGATCGCCGGTCAGCCGCACGTAATCCGCAGCGTCGATCACGATCGCGCCCTGCTGCCGCGCATAGTCGCGCCATATGCCCGCGACATGAGCGGGCACGCGCGTGCCTCCGCGTCCGATCGGGAGCGGAAACGCGTCGCCGGGCCGCGCTTCGTACAGGCGCGCGGCGGGTTCCGAGAGCCACAGCCGGATGCCGGTGCCGCCACGCGCGCGTTCGATCAGCGGCAGCTCGAAGCCCGGATCGCCCGCCTCGCGCACGAGCAGCTGCACCGACGGCAGGTCCGGGTCGAGCACGACGGGCACCGTCTTGCCGAACACGATCGACGCGATCCCAGGCACCGCGGCGAGCCGCCGCTGGATCGCGGGGTCGAAGACGGGCTCGTTCGACAAGGACGCCGTGTAGAGGTCGGCGCTGAGGAAGCTGCCGAGCCAGTCCTCGACCGACCCCCGAAAGCTCGTCACCATGATCGCCATCGCGATCATGAGGCCGGTGCTCGCGACGATCCCGCCGAGCGCGGTCGCCGCCTGCGACGGCGCGCCGAGCAGGCGCTGCAGCGCGAGCTCGAGCGGCGCGCGGCGCGTGTCGACGCGGGCGAGCGGGCGCAGCAGCGCGCGCGCGAGCCACGGCATCGCCGCGACTCCGCCGGCGAGCACGAGCGCGACGGCAAGGTAGCCGAACAGCGGCAGGCGGCCGATCGCGGGCAGGGGGGCAAGCGCCGCGCCGCCCGCGATCAGCGCGGCGGCCAGCCTCCAGCGCGGCGCGATCCGCGGATCGACGGGGTCGCCGGACGTCTTCAAAGCCTCGGCGGGCGCGACGCGGCCGGCAGCGCGAGCAGGGGCCCAGCTTCCGGCGACCGCGGTCACGATCCCGCTCGCGAAGAAGAAGGCGGCGGCGAGCGGCGCGAACTGTAGTTGCGGCGCGGTGCCGCCGAAATAGCCGCCGCCCAGGTCGCCGCCGAGCAGCCGCAGCGCGAGCGCGGCGAGCCCGTAGCCGAGCAGCAGGCCGAGCCCCGCGCCAACCAACCCAAGCACCGCGCCTTCCACGACGAGCTGCACCGTCAGCGCGCGCTTCTGCAAACCCAGCGTGCGCAGCAGCGCGAACTGCCGCAGCCGCCGCGTCACCGACAGCGATTGCGCCGAGTACACGAGAAACCCGCCCGTCAGCAGCGCGACGAGAGCGAGCATGTCGAGATTGACGCGGTACGCGCGCGACAGGCTGCTGCCGCGGTTGCTCTCGGATTGCGGATCGGTCAGCCGCGCATCGCCGGGCAGGATGCGCGCGATGGCGGCGCGCGCGTCGGACGCGGCGGCGTTCGCGCCGAGCTTGAGGTCGATGCGGTCGAGTTTCCCCAGTCGCTCGAACCGCCACTGCGCGGCGGAGATGTCGACGAACGCAATCGCTTGGCCCGGCCCCACGCCCGGCATGTCGCCGACCAGCGTGAACACGTGCGACCGCGCGCCCACCGCGACGCGCACCCGGTCTCCGAACCGGGCACCCACTTGCGTCCGCGCGGCATCCGACAGGTACAAGGCGTTCACGTCCAGCGCCGCATCCGCGCCCGACGGTCGCGTCGAGGCTTGCGCGATGCCCGCATCGTCGCGCCTGCGCCCGAGCAGCGTGGGTGAGACGGTAAGCGCACGCAGGATGTCGAGGCCGAGCAGCGTCACCCGCACGTTCTTCGCGCCCACCACAGCGTTCATCTGCACCACCGGGCTCGCGTCGGCGACCGCGTCGAGCGCCATCAGCCGCGGGTACACGCCTTCGTCGAACCCGAGTGACGACGCCGCGCGCACCTGCAGGTCCGCCTCGCCCGACGCCGACCGCACCGCTTCCCCGAACGCATCCGCCGCCGACCGGTTGATGACGTGCACCGCGAAGGCGAGCGCGACGCCGATCGCGATCGCCAGCGCGGCGAGCAGGAAGCGCACGGGAAACGCGCGCCACTCGCCCGCGATCAGCCAGCGCCAGGCGAGGCGGTCGCGGGCTTCAATCATCCGCGGAGACGAGACCTTGCGCCGTCAGCAGCAGTCGCCGGTCCGCCGTCGCCGCCGCCGTGACCGAGTGCGTGACGAGCAGCATCGCCGCGCCGCGCGTCCGCACCGCCTCGCCCAGCAGCGCCATGATCGCGCCCGCCGTATCGGGATCGAGATTGCCCGTCGGCTCGTCGGCCAGGATCAGCGCAGGCTCGTGCACCAGCGCGCGCGCGATCGCCACGCGCTGCAGCTCGCCGCCCGACAGCTCCTTGGGATAGGATCGCCGCCGGTCGCCGAGCCCGACCGCGTCCAGCATGTCGCCCGCGCGCGCCAGGGCCGAAGCACGCGCGGCCCCCTGCAGCACGAGCGGAAACGCGACGTTCCGCGCAAGATCGAGATGCGGCAGCACGTGAAAAGCCTGGAACACGAACCCGATCGCGTCACGCCGCAGGCTCGTACGCGCCGTCTCGTCCAACCCGGACAGCACGCGCCCGGCCAACGCGACCTCGCCCGCGTCCGCCGTGTCGAGCCCCGCGATCAGGTTGAGCAGCGTCGACTTGCCCACCCCGGACTCGCCCCGCACCGCGACATGCTCGCCCGCCTCAAGGACCAGGTCGAGTCCGTCGAACAGGCGCCGCCCGTTGGGCAGGACCTTCGACACCGCGGTCAGACGAAGCGCGGCATCGTGCATGGGGTGGAACTAAAGGCGTGCGCGCGCCGGCGAAAGGTGAATCGCACGCCGCAATCCCTCGCTCAGCGAAGACTTTTGGCGAAACGGTGGCTCGTCCGTTCGTAGCCCATATGTTCGTAGAACGCGTGCGCGCTCACGAGCCGCTCGTTGCTGGTGACTTCGATCAGGCCGCACCCGCGTCGCGCAAGGCGTTGCTCCGCGCTCGCGACCAGTGCCCGTCCCACGCCCTTGCCGCGAGCGCGCGCGGTGACGACGAGCATTGTGATGCGCCCGACGGCCAGCGGCCGGTGTAGCACGGGCGTTACATGCCAGGTCAGGCAACCCGACACGTCGTCATCCTCGACCGCGACGAGCGGGAGTTCCCCGGCTTGGGCGAACTGCGGCAGGCGTGCCGCCACTTCGCTCACGGTTAGCGGGAACCCAAGCTCTATGGCAAGCGTCGCGATCGCGTCGCAAGCGTCGCGATCGCGTCGCAATCGGGCAGGGTTGCTTCGCGAACGATCACCATGGTCTCGTCATTACTCCGGCATGTTCATACCACGCCATCTCCGCTTGCCGCATCATCGGGGACCCGTATAGGTGCGTCCCGTGTCGGGGAGTGGCGCAGCCCGGTAGCGCGTCTGCTTTGGGAGCAGAGGGTCGCAGGTTCGAATCCTGTCTCCCCGACCACAATCGACGAGCGCTAGCGCCGTCCAGCGCCGGGGGACTGCAACATGGCCGACGTTCGACAGGCTGCCGACCGGCAGCGGACCCCCGACAGTTTCGAACGCCGCGTGTTTCGCGCCACCGCCGTCGTGCTCGCCACGACCGCCGCGGCCTACGTGCTGTGGCTGCTCGTCGACCTGCTGCTGCTGCTGTTCGCGTGCGCTCTCGTGTCGCTCATCCTGCTGACCATCACGGATGCGCTGCGTACGCGGATGCGCATGCCGTTCGGCGTCGCCTTGGGGATCAGCGTCGTCGGCATACTGGGGCTGCTGGGCGGCGCGTTCTGGTTCTTCGGCGCGACCATGCAGGGCGAGTTCGCCGACCTGGCGACGCGGCTTCCGGGC
Source organism: uncultured Sphingomonadaceae bacterium (assembly GCA_964251385.1). Lineage (GTDB taxonomy): Bacteria > Pseudomonadota > Alphaproteobacteria > Sphingomonadales > Sphingomonadaceae > CADCVW01. The sequence continues at coordinate 57,475 of CAXUJK010000001.1, forward strand.
GCCTGGGCCAATCTTCAGACGCGCATGCGGGAGTCGGCGGCAGGAGCGGCGATCCTCGCGCGCGCGCCTGGACTCGCGCCCACCGGGCAGACGATCGTCAACCTCGTGACTACCGGTCTTACGGCCGTCGGTGCCGCCTTGTCGGGGCTCGCGATTGTGCTTGTCGGCGGGCTGTATCTGGCGGCCCAGCCCGCGCTCTACTCGCACGGGTTGCTCAAGCTGCTCCCGACGCGCGCGCAGGACCCGGCCAAGGAAACCTTCGCCGCCGTGTCCGTGTCGTTGCGCAACTGGCTGAAGGGGCAGGCGATGGGCATGCTGTTCGTCGGCGTCGCGACGGGTCTCGGCCTGTGGCTCGTCGGCGTTCCCGCCGCCTGGGCGATCGGGCTCGTCGCCGGCCTTGCCGAGTTCGTGCCGTATCTCGGCATCTTCGTCGCGGGCATTCCCGCGCTCGTGCTGGGCTTCGGGCAGGGCACGAACACGGGGCTGTGGACGCTGGGGGTGCTGCTCGCGGTTCAGCAACTACAGGGCAACCTCGTCATGCCGTTGCTGCAGAACAAGATGGTCGACCTGCCGCCCGCCGTGACCATCTTCGGCATCATCGCGGCGGGCATATTGTTCGGCGTCGCGGGCGTGCTGCTCGCGACGCCGCTGACGATCGTGGTGCTGGTGCTGATCCGGCGATTGTACCTGCACGAGGACGCGGATCAGGTGCTGGAGAAGACAGCCGACCCGCCCGCGCCCGCGGCACCGATCCTGCCGAACTGAGGCGACCTTGACCTAAGCGAGTGCGGCACGGCCACACCCGTTGCGAAATCGTCATGCCCATGTCTGTCCGCGGACGCAGGCTCGCCAAATGTCGGACAATTGACTTGTAACGCAACGCGCGTGCCGATAGCCGAAAACGGACGCTCCGGCAGAGAGCGATCGTTCTTTAGGGGAGCTGAACATGCGCTTGAAGACTCTCGTCCTGTGTTCGTCCTCGGTGGCGATGCTGACGTTCGCCGCGCCCGCATGGGCACAGGGGACGCCGCAGACCGGCCCCGTCGATACCGATCCCGTACGGACCGAGAGCATCCCCAACGATCCCGACGCCGCCGCGCCGCAGCAGGAAGGATCCGTCGAGGGCGAGGGCGAGGAGATCGTCGTCACGGGTCTTCGCCGAAGCCTGCAGTCGGCGCAATCGCTCAAGCGCAACTCCGACCAGATCGTCGATGCCATCGTCGCCGAGGACATCGGCAAGCTGCCGGACATCACGGCGTCCGCGGCGCTGGCACGACTGCCCGGCATCCAGGTCGGCCGCATCGCGGGCGAGGCGGCGGACGTCCGGGTTCGCGGTCTTCCCGACGTCAGCACGACCTACAACGGGCGCGAGATCTTCACCCGCAACGACCGCAATGTCGCGATCCAGGATTTTCCGGCCGGCACCGTCGCCGCGCTGGAGGTCTACAAGGCCGGTTCGGCCAACCTGATCGAAGGCGGCATCGGCGGCCAGGTCAACGTGCGTTCGCGCCGCCCCTTCGACTTCAAGGAACTCGAGATCTCGGGACAGCTCAACCTCGTGAAGTTCGAACAGTCCAAGGACGTCGAATGGAACGGCAATTTGCTCGTCAGCAATCGGTGGGACATCGGCGACGGCGGCGAGATCGGGCTGCTCGTCAACGGGGCGCTCACCAACATCGACTTTCTCGATTCCACCCGCGAACAGGCGCGCTTCATCGAGGAAGGCATCGAGGTCGCGGGATCGCCGGGCACCTTCCGTCGTGCTGATGGGGATCGGGGCGAGCGGGGCCGGGCCACCAATATCCGCTTTCCGGATGCAAGCGGGCTCTTCTATGGCCGTGGCGACCGCTATCGCCCCTCGCTCAACGCCGCGTTGCAGTACAAGCCCAACGACGATCTGCAATTCTACCTGGACGCGCTTTGGCAAGGGTACCGGGGCAGGGACAGCAACTACTTTCAGCTCGTTCCCGCGTTCGGCGACGGGCGCTTCACCAATGTTCGGCTTCGCGAAGGCAGCACGACCCTCGTCGACAGCCTGACCTCGATGGGCAGCGCTACGTCGAACGGGCGTAACGAGTTCCTCGACAGCCGGACGGACACGTTCCAGTTCGGCGGCGGCGCTACGTACGATCTGGGCGCGGTCCGCTTGTCGGGCGACGTCGCGTATACCGATTCCACCTTCAAGGAAGACCAGATCAATCTCGACTACGAGTTCAGGCGATCGCCGGTGACGAACTTCGTCTTCAACAGCGATCGGGGCGAAGGCGGCGCGTCGTTCGATTACATCGACTTCGATGCGACCGACCCGGCCAATTACCAGGTGATCGGGTTCTTCGAGCGCAAGCTCGAGCAGAAAGGCAAGGACCTCCAGGCGCGCGCGGATTTGGAGTACGACACGGGGTTCACCAACCTGCCCAAGCTGCAGTTCGGCGTGCGTTACAACGATCGAGATGCCAGCTCTCGTAGAGGCGACTACTTCACCAACACACGTGGCCGCAACATTGGCTACGAGGCCTTCGGGATCCCGGTCATCCAGCGGGAACGCGGCTTCGCCTACGACAACTACCAACCCGAGACGGGCTTCGTCGGGGTGAACTTCGACGATCTGTACGGTGACATCGAGAGGATCCGGACCTTCGTCGGCACACCGACGACCGATCCCGGCTTCGACCCTGCTCAGATCTTCGATGCCAACGAGAAGACATCGGCGGCATACGCCCAACTCCGGTACGAATTCGACGCGGGTTTTCCGATCGACGGCCTGATCGGATTGCGCGCCGTCCGGACGAAGATCGACGTGACCGGCTTCACGCGTGATCCGGCCACCAACACGTTCTCGCCCGTGACGGCAGGCAAAAGCTTTACCGACTTTCTGCCCAACGCAAGCGCGAGGTTCGAGTTCAAGCCCGGCCTTCAACTGCGTCTCGCCTACACGCAGACGCGGACGCGCGCGAACTTCGGCGATTTCAACCCGGGGACGAACTTCGACAACCCGCCCAATGACCAGTTCTGTAGCGTGCCGGCGAACCGCACGAATCCCGAGAACGCCGAGCGATGCGCCACCAACGCGCGCGGCGGCAATCCGAGCTTGGAACCGCTGAATTCGACGAACTACGACGCGACTCTGGAGTACTACTTCTCGCGTACGGGTTCGCTGACGTTCGCCGCGTTCCGACGGGACGTCAGGGGGTTCATCTTCTCGGAAACGCGTGTTGTGGCGGATCCGACTTTCAGCTTCGTCAGGTTGACCACGCCCTTCAACGCGGGTGCCGGCCGAATCCAGGGGATCGAGGCGGGCTTCACCTCATTCCTCGACTTCGAATCGCTCCCCGACTTCGCCAAGGGTTTCGGCATTCAGGCCAATTACACCTACCTCGACGCGTCGACCTCGCTCGGGCAGAACTTCCGTACCGTGCTGCCGGGGCAGCAGGATTTCCCCAACATCTCCAAACATGCCTACAACGTCGTCGGCATCTACGAGCGCTACAAATTCTCCGCGCGACTGGCGTACAACTACCGTTCGCAGTTCGTCATCGAGTACATCGGGGACAATGGCTTCCCGTCTCCGATCCGGCAGGCAGGCCTCGGCACACTGGACTTCTCGACCTCCTACACGCCTTTCGAAAACCTGACGATCGCGTTCGACGCGCTCAACCTCCTCGCCGGGTCGCAGCCGGTCAAGACGTACCGCGCGATCAACACCGAAGGCGACTCCTATCGGTTCCAGACGCGCTACCTGGAGCGCGTCTACTCGCTGGGCATTCGCTTCCGCTACTAACCGGAGGGGCGGGGTTTACGGTCGCCCCGCCGCCTTCTTCACGATCGGGGCAGCCTTTGGCCGCAGGCTCGGTCCGACCAGCGGTTTGGCACCTTCGAAGCCGAGCGGTGCCACGTACAGATGGCGTTCGTTCTTGGCCGGGCGGCATCCGGAATTCGCGGCCCACGCGTGAAAGGCGATGAAGCTGCGCGATCCGGCCTTGAACACCGTCGGGTGGCCTGGACCGCTGAGGCATCCCGGCTTCCCATAATAGCTTCGCAGCCAGGGGTTCTCGGCCGCATCGGTGCACGGCCCCATCGGCCCGGTGCACGACGCGTAGCCGGTGCCGTAGTTGGACAGGCGCTGGTCCGCCTCCCAACCGAAATGATTGCCCGAAAAGAACATCGTGTAGCCGCCCGCGTGCCGCACCATCGAAGGCGACTCGACCACGCGCCACTCCCAATGCGTATCGTTCTTGAGGATCGCGGTCGCCGTGCCCTCGAGCCGCAGCCCGTCGGCCGAGAGCCGTTGCGCCCAGATCTGCGAGGCTTTCAGGAAGCGCGGATTGTTGCCGTCGTTCTTGTAGTAGAGATAGAGCTTGCCGTCGGTGTCGCGGAACGGATGCGCGTCAATCGTGCCGCCGAGCGCGGGCTGGCACACCAGAGGCTCGGTCGCCGCGCTCACGAACGGGCCGATCGGTTCGGCGCTGGTGGCGACGCCGATGCATTGCACGTCGAGCTTGCGATGCGGCGCGCTGAAATAGAGGACATAGCCGGCATCGGTGGCGAGCACCTCGGGTGCCCAGGTGAAGCCCGACTTGGCCCAGGCCGGCAGCGTCGGCATCGCGTCGTAAAGCTGCTTCGGGTTCTTTTCGTCCTTGACCATTCGCCACGTCACGAGATCGGTCGACGCCGCCATCGGCACGTTCCTGCCGGCGCTCGTGGTCGAATAGCCCAGGAAGTGCTTGCCGACCTGAAGCACGAACGGATCCGGAAAATTCTCCTGCAACACTGGTACGAACAGATCGCCCGGTTCGGCCGCCGAAGCCGGTGCGGCGGCAAGACCGGCAACGCAGGCCGCCAGTCCCAATGCATTCCGAGGGAAGCTGAACATTAAGAAACTCCACTGTTTCCATTGGCGGCGACGTTGTTGTCCGTTGTACCGGTCACCCACTTATCATATCAATCGCGCGAACGATGGAGCCGGTCAACGGGCCCGCGACGGGTAATGGGATGCGCGGCACCATAGTGGGAGCGATGGCCTTGGCAGCGACGATCGCACAGCCTGCGGGAGCAGCCGTCTCCCGCACCCCATTCGGCGTCTTGCCCGACGGAACGCGGGTCGAGGCGATCACGCTGACCAACGCGCGCGGCCTGAAGGCGACGGTCATCACCTACGGCGCGGCGCTCCAGTCGATGATGGTCCGGGGTCGCGACGGCAGCGTCGCGGACGTGACGCTCGGCTACCCCACGCTTGACGGCTACCTGGCTAAATCCGAATATTTCGGCGCAACGGTCGGCCGCGTCGCCAACCGCATCGCGCAGGGCCGGTTCGTGCTCGACGGGCGAACGTACCAGACGCCCGTCAACAACGGGGTGAACGCGCTGCATGGCGGGACCAAGGGTTTCGACAAGAACGTTTGGCATGTCGTGGCGGTTCAGGACGGCGCGCGGCCGGGCGTCACGCTCGGGCTCGTCAGCCCCGACGGCGATCAGGGCTACCCGGGCACGCTGACCGTGCAGGCCGAATACGTGCTCGAACCCGACGCGATCTCGGTCGAATACACCGCGACGACCGATCGCCCGACCGTCGTCAACCTGTCCAACCACGCCTATTGGAACTTGGCGGGCGAGGGGGCCCCCGAAGGCGCGATGGGGCATGTGCTCACCATCCCTGCCGACTTCTACTTAGCCACCGACTCCGGCGCGATCCCGACTGGCGCGTTCCAGCCGGTCGGAGGCACGGTGTTCGACTTCCGGCGTCCGACGTCGGTCGGCGCGCGCGTCCGCACCGCGGGCGATCCGCAGATCCTCTACGGCAAGGGGTATGATCACAACTGGGTCGTCGGGCGCGCCGTGTCGCGAACCCCCCGCCTGCTCGCGCGCGTCGCCGAACCGGGTTCGGGCCGCGTGCTCGAAGTGCTGTCGAACCAGCCGGGCATTCAGTTCTATTCGGGCAATTTCCTCGATGCCACCGTCGTCGGCAAGTCGGGCCGCCTGTACCGCCAGGGCGACGCGGTGGTGCTGGAGCCGCAGATGTTTCCGGACACGCCAAACCGGCCCGAGTTCGGGTCGGTGCGGCTCGATCCCGGCCAGACCTACCGCAACCTGATCGTCTTCCGCTTCTCGACCGCGCGCTGACGGGACCTGTCGAGCTTCGACGAGCTCAGCCACGTCGGTGTCGGGCGCTCCGGGTACTACCCCGCCCGTTCCGCATCCGAGATCAGCACCGTCACGTCGTCGATGATCGCCGCCATCGCCGCGTAGGCGTCCGCGGCATGGCCCGCTTCGATTGCGGTCAGGACGGCGCGATGCGCGGGCAGGCTGGCCGTCCTGCCGACGAAGCGGTTGGTGAAGCGGATGGAGGTGCGCAGCGCGGTCGCCACGACATCCTGAAACTGGACGTAGAACGGGTTGGCCGACGCGCGCAGCACGGCCATGTGGAACGCGATGTCGGCGTCGAGCGGATCGTCCGCCCCGGTCTCCGCCGCTTCCATCCGCGCGTACCCCGCCGCGATCGCCTGGACGGCCGCGGCGTCGACGGCGCGCGCGGCCAGTGCCGCCGCGGCGGGTTCGATCGCGATGCGCAGTTCGCTGAACTGACGCAGCAGGTCGAGCGAGAATTTACGTTCGAGCAACCAGCGCAGCACGTCCGGGTCGAACAGGTTCCATGACGACGCGGGCTGCACCACCGTCCCGGTACGCGGGCGCGCGGTCAACAGGCCCTTGGCGGTGAGCATCTTGACCGCCTCGCGCGTCACCGACCGGCTGACCGCGTGCTCGCTCGCCAAGGCCGCTTCGGTGGGAAAGCGCCGCCCCTCGTACCCGCCCGTGACGATCGTCCGTCCCAGCGCGTCCAGCATCGCGTAGGTCAGGTTGCGCGCCGGGGCCGCTGCCGTGATCCCATAGCCGTCCGCCATCGTCGCCCTCCTTCGCCGCTGGACAAGCCCCTTCGATTATCTAATTGGTTTTCCGCAGGCGCGGCAATCCTGATCGCGCTCTACGCCACCAACTGGTGATCACGCGGTCGGCTGCAGCAAACCTTCGATAACGTGATGCTGGATCACGGGCGAAAGCGTGTCCGTGACGCGGCAGGTGAGGTGTTCGCGGACCTGCGCGGGGAGGCCCGCGAAGTAGCCGGCGGTGACCTGCAGATCGTGATGGCCCGCGTTGCCGCCGTCCGGCGCGTCAACGCCGACGACCAGCACCGGGCGCGCGGTCCGCGACCGGTTGGCGGTGCCGCGGTGGATGGTCAGCGCGGACCTCGCCGACATGTCGCCTCGCTTCGGCATCTTGCGCTGCATGCGCGCTTCGTAGCGCGGCCACGTGTCGCGCGCGGCGAACATGGCGGCGTCGCCCAGGTCGTCCCACTGCGTGCCGGGCGCGATCTCGAACGGGCCCATGTCTTCGCGCGTGTCGACCGCGGTCAGGTTGAACGCGATCGAGTTGAGCCGCCGCCCGATCCGCGTCGCGTCCGGCGCGGCGAAGTCGCGGTGCCACGGCTGGTCGGCGGCACCCGGAAAGGGAATGTCGAACCCGACCTCGACGATCTTGTAGTCCGGTCCCAGCACGCTTGTAGCAACGGACACGAACCACGGGTGCGTCGCGATGTCGACGAAGCCGCGGATGCGTTCGGGCTGCACCTCGACGTAGAAGCGCTGCGGCCCGCGCGGCAGCGCGCCGCCGGGCGTGGCCTGCGCCTCGGCGAACAGCGTCTCGATGTCCTCGCGCAGCGCGTCGGTCCACTCCGCCGTGAACGCGCCCGGCAAGGCGATGATGCCGTCGCCGTACAGCCCGCCCATGATCGCCGCGACATCGTAACTTCGGTCCATTTGTCTGTTTTATCAGCTTTTCGCGGGTTTGCGAGACGGGTAGGCCGGGGCATGCCGCAGGCCTCGAAGATCGAAATCGAAGCGCGGGCTGACGGTGCCGCGAGGACGTTCGTCGTTCGCGAAGGCACGACGACGCGGACCTACCATCTGCCGGGTGCGGGGCAGAGCGACTATCTCGACTTCTTCGCCGCCGCCACGCGCGATCTCGGCACGCGCGCGCCCCGCAACCGCGAGCCCCATGCCGTGCCGCCCGCGAGTCCGGCGCACCGGCCGCTGCTCACGGAGGCGCTGACGCCCGACATCCTCTACGGCTACGGCGATCCGGCGGTGCTGTGGGTGCCCGACGAGCGCGCTTGGTACATGGTGGTCACGTCCAACGACGCCCCGGACGCGTTCCCGATCTGCCGGTCGCGCGATCTTGTCGCATGGGAACAGGTCGGGTTCGTGTTTCCCCGCGGACGGACGCCCGCCTGGGCTCAGGTCGGCGCGGACGTCAGCGACTTCTGGGCGCCCGAACTGCACCGCGTCGGCGACGACTACCTCGTCTGCTTCTCCGCCCGCGAACCCGATCGGTCGCTGTCGATCGGCGTCGCGAGCAGCCCGAGCCCGCAAGGCCCGTTCGCATGCGTGCCGACGCCGCTGCTGCGCGGCGGAGTCATCGACGCGCACGTCTTCGTGGAAGCCGACGGCGGCGTGCTGCTGTTATGGAAGGAAGACAGCAACGGAATCTGGCCCCGGCTGCTGGCGGCGATGTTCGTGGACGATCCGGGACTGGCCGACGCACTGCTCGACGCGCCGGCCGACCGCCGCACCGCCGCGCTGACCGCCGCGATGTGGCCCTGGGCGGCCGAGCGCCCGGCCATGGAACAATTCTTCATCCTGCAGCCGCTGATCGAGGCGGTGGTCGAGCATTACGCCACCGTCCGCACCCGCCTGCAGGAACTGGGCACTCCCGATGCCGCGCGCCTTCTCACGGCAATGCACACGCGGATCAAGGCGCAGCGGCTCGACCCACAAAGGCTAACGCTGATCGGCGAACCGACCGTCATTCTCGTCAACGACCAGGATTGGGAAGGCCATCTCGTCGAAGGCCCCTGGCTGACCGAGCAGGACGGCCGCTTCTATCTCTTCTATGCCGGCAACGACTTCTCGACGGACGAATACGGCATCGGCGTCGCGGTCGCGGACGATCCGCTCGGGCCGTACCGCAAGCCGTCCGCCCCGCTGCTGCGCTCGGACGCGGCCTGGTCAGGACCCGGCCACCCTTCGGTCGCGTCGGGGCCGGACGGCCCGCCGCAACTCTTCTACCACGCGTTCGTGCCGGGCGAGGCGGGCTACAAGAAGTTCCGCGCGCTACTGACCGCGAAGCTGTCGTTCGGCACCGACGACGTGAAGCTGATCTAGGCTGAGGCGGAGGCGTGCACGCGCCCCGTGATCCGCTTCAGGAACGCGACTTCCTGCGCCGAATGCGGGCTGCCGTCGGCATGCAGCACGTCATGGAACCAAGGCTCCGACTTCTTCGGCTTCTTGACGGGCTTCCACGGCAGATGCGTCTGTGTGCGGCCGAGCACCAGGCCCCAGCAGAACGTGCCGACGCGCTGTTCCTTGGCGACGGGCAGGATCGCCTCGAACGTGGAGCCCGTCGGACGCGCCATGTACTCGGTGCACAGGATCGGGCGGCCATAGCCTTTCAGCCAGCGCACCCGCTGCCGAAAGCTGTTCGCTTTCCCGTAATTGTGGAACGAAACGACGTCGGAATTCGCGATCTGAAGCTGCTGGAGCGGGCTTAGCAATTCGTGGGCGGACCAGTCGCCCAGCCAGATGCCGCTCGTCAAAGGCTGCGTGGGTCCACAATCGCGCGCCCACGCGAACGCCTCGACGAGCACCGGCGCGACGAGCGAAGCCTTGGCCGCGAGGATCGCGGGCTTGCACTTGTCGACCTGCGGGCCGTTGTCGGGTTCGTTCCAGATATCCCAAGCCAGGACCCGCGGGTCCTCGCGAAAATGCGTGACGATGTCCGATACATAGGCCTGCAGCCGCCAGTGCTGGGACTGGTCGGCGAGCACCGACATTCCGGGCGACTGCACCCAGCCCGAATTGTGCACGCCGGGCGCGGGGTTCGGTTGCGGGCCGAGCGCCGGCTCCGGATGCCAGCAGCTGTCGAACAGGACCAGCATCGTCCGGATGCCATGCTTGTCCGCGACGCTGAGATACTGGTCGATGCGCGACACGAACCCCTTGGGGTCCTCCAGCCACAACAGGTCGTGCAGGTACACGCGCGCGGCATTCATGCCCAGCTCCGCCGCCCAGCCGAGCTCGCGGTCGATCGTCTCGAGGTCGAACGTGGCTTCCTGCCAGAACTCGAGCTGGTTGATCGCGTAGGACGGCGTGAAATTGCACCCGACCTGCCACGGCAGCGCGGCGTACCACGCGCGCGCGGACTCGACCGTCCACTTACGGTCGTCGGTCGAATTTTCGGCAACGATCGTGGCGCGGGCGCGGCCGGGTAGCTCGCTGCGCAAATAGGCTTCGTTGGAGCGGGCGACGTGACGGGGGAGAAAGGACATGGACGCAAGACTTCCGGGGGCGTGTTGGCCAGCTCCGCGTGCCCCCGCACGGCAAAGCTCGCGAGCGCTCCTAGGCCCTTGCGGTGAATGCCCGATTACCGAAAGCACCTGTGCGAACGAATTGTACGATTAATTGTTTTTGGGCCACGTTCAAGCGCGATCGCGTCTAGCTCGGCCCTATCAGCTAGTTTGGGCGAGCAGCTCGTTGACGCGGCGTTCGGCGTCGGCGAGCGCGCGGGCCGTCGACTTCTGCCCGTTGAAGGCGGCGGCGATCTCCTCGCCGACCAGCCCTTCGATCGCGTTCTGGCGCTGGATGGCGCCCGGCAACGGCCGGCCCGTCGCCGCGACGGGCGCGATGTTGGCGCGGTGCGGCAACGCCTTGAACGCGGCGCTGTCCACCACCGCCTGGAACGCGGGCAGGTGGCCGGTGCGCGCCCAGTCGAAGTTATGGTCGGCGACGTGGCGGAAGAAGCGCGCGATGGCGCGGCGCTGCTCGGGCGTGCGCGTCCGCCGCGGCACGACCCACGCGTGACCGCTGACGTAGCTCACGGCCGCGCCGAACAACTTCGGGTACGGGTACACGGTGTAGCTTCGGTACAGCGGGCGTCCCGGCGTGTTCGCCTCCGCCTCGAACTGGCCGATCATCCAAGTCCCGGTGGGGTAGATGCCGCCCTCGCCGGACATGAAGCTGCCGATTGCCGCGGGCGTGTCCTGGTTGCGCGTGCTCACGCCCGACGCGGTGATGTCGCGGAAGAAGTTGACGATCCGCGTCGCCTCCGGTGTGCGCAGCCTGATCGTTTTCGGCGTCGGAAACAGCACCGCATCCTGCGCCAGCAGGTAGGTGTAGAGGTTGCGCGCGGCATAGGCGTTGTCGCCGACCAGGCTCTGGATCAAATACGGCTTGCCGGTCGCTTGCGTGAACTGGCGCGCCTGGGCCTGCATCTCGGCAGGCGAGGTGGGGAGGACGGGCTTGCCGTCCTTCATCAGCCCGGCCTCGGCAAAGAGCTTCGTGTTGACGTGGAACAGCCCGCCATGCGTGTCGAACGGCAGCCCGTACAGCTTGCCCCCGATCGTCACCGCGCTCCGGCTCGCGGGCGTCAGCGCGTCCGGTGCGAGCCCCGCGGCGGCCAGATACGGCTCGACCGGTTCTAGCAGCCCTTCGGCGGCATAGTCCGAGATCACGCCCGTGTGCATGGTCACGAGGTCGGGCGGGTCCTTGGCCGCCATCTGCGCCGACAATTGCGGATAACCGGGCCAGGCGACGACGTTGCTGTCGACGCGTATGTCCGGGTTCTGTGCGTTGAACTTGTTGATGGTCGCGGTAATGATCCCGCACTCGCCCTCGACGGCGGACACGTCGGTCGCGGCACCGTACTGCGCGCCGCATTCGCCGAAGAAGCGCTGCAGGTAGATCTGCGCGCGATCGTCGCGGGCGACGCCGCCGGTGCAGCTCGCGAGGAGAACCGCGACGAGGGGCAGCAGCCGCTTCATCGTACCGCCGTGCCCGCCATCGCACCGACGATCTGCTTCTGGAAAAGTACGTAGACGATGAAGATCGGGATCGACGCGAACATCGCCTGCGCCATCAGGAAGCCGAGCCCGCTCGTCTGCGCGTAGTTCATCTGGCTGGAGGCGAGCCCGACCGTCAGCGTGTACATGTCCGACCGCGTCGCCGAGATGAGCGGCCACCAATAGCTGTTCCAGGAGGCGAGAAAGGTGAACACCCCGAGCGTCGCCTGCGCGGGCAAGGTCAACGGCAGCAGTACTTTCCAGAACAACCGGAAGCGAGACGCCCCGTCCAGCATCGCCGCCTCGTCCAGGTCCTTGGGGATAGCGCGGAAATACTGGGTCATGAAGAAGACGCCGAACGGCCCCGCCAGACCGGGCAGGATCAGCCCGCCGTAGCTATTGTGCAGGCCGAAGTCCGCGAACAGCCGGTGCTGCGACAGGATCACCGCCTGTTCGGGGATCGCGAGTCCTAGCAGCACGAACACGAACAGCGTGCGCCGAAATGGAAACTCCAATCGGGCGAAGCCGTAGCCGGCCAGGCTGCACAGAGCCAGGACGCCGAGCGTGGTGCCAGCCGACACGACCACGCTGTTGATCAGCCAGCGGAACACCTGGTTGCCCTGCAGGATCGAGACGTAATTCTCGAGCGTGTAGGGCGGCCGCAACGCGGCTCCGCTGTCGCCGACCAGCGACGCGTTCGCCTTGAGCGAGAGCAGCAGCGTCCAGACGAGCGGCGCCAGCATCACGGCCGCCGCCAGCAGCAGCGCGACGATCACGAGCGGCGATCGCCGCGTGCCTATCGCGTTAGCGGCCACGCTCGGCCTCCCCACGCATCGTGGTGGCGTACTGGGTCAGCGTGAGCAGCACGATCAACAGGAACAGGATTTCCGCCGCCGCGGTGGCGTAGCCAAGCTCCCAGCGGCCGAACGCGCCCTCGAAGATGAACAGGACCATCGTGCGGGTCGACCCCGCGGGCCCGCCACCGGTGAGCAGCTGCGCCTGGCCGAAGATCTGCAGCTGCGCCGCCGTCTGCAGCATGATCACGAGCACCACCGTGCGCCTCAGCGAAGGCAAGGTGACGCGCCGGAACGTGGTCCAACGGCTCGCCCCGTCTAGCGCGGCGGCTTCGTAGATGTCGCCGGGGATCTGCTGCAGCCCCGCGAGGAACAGCATCATCGGAAGGCCGATCGACCACCAGATCGTTGTCAGCGCGAGCGCCCAGAGCGACCATGTGGGGTGGCTGAGGAACGGGATCGGCTCCGCGCCGACACCCTGCGCGATCTCCCCCATCAGCCCCGCGTCCGGCGCGAGCACGAAGCGCCAGATCAGCGTGACGATCGTGACGGACAACACCGACGAGGAGAAGAAGACGCCGCGAAAAACCGCCGCGCCGCGCGTCGCCCGGTTGAGCGCCAGCGCCAGCGCCAGCGAGATGATCGTCAGCAACGGCACGATCATCAGCGCCAGCGCGAACGTGTTCAACACGGAACGGATGAAATTGCTGTCGGAGAACAGGCGCGCGTAGTTGTCGAAGCCCACGAACTTGCCGCCGCCGAACAGGTCGGCGCGAAAGAAGCTGAGCACGATGCCGCTGAGCAGCGGATAGACGAGCAGGCAGACGTAGAACAGCAGGAACGGCCCGACGAACGCGTAACCCGCGAGCCGGGCGCTCCGCGGCGAGGCCGTCACGCGTTGCCCGCCGCGTGAAAGCCCGTGCCGTCGGGCCCGAACAGATGCGCGCCCGCGCCGTCGATGCGTAGCGTCACCTTGTCGCCGATCGCCACCCGGCTCGCGCCCTCGTCCTGCGCGGTGATCGCGAGGCCGTCCGACAGGCGTGCGTAGATCAGCGTACGGTCGCCGAGGCGTTCGACCAGCTCGACCTGCGCGAACGTCGTGCCAGACTCGCCCACCGTGACATGTTCCGGCCGCAAGCCGATTTCCAACGGACCGTCCGGAACGCTGGCGGCGGGAACCCGCGTCTCGACGATCGCGCCGTCGCCCAGCCTCACGCGCGCGAAGCCGCCGTCCCCCGGCATCGCGTGCACGGGTGCGATCGTCATCGCGGGGCTGCCGACGAAGCGCGCCACGAAGACGTTCGCGGGGCGGTCGTAGATCTCCATTGGCGCGCCGACCTGCTGGATGCGGCGGTCGTGCATGACGACGATGCGGTCGGCGAGCGTCATCGCCTCCGCCTGGTCGTGCGTCACCATGATCAGCGCCGCGTCGACGCGATTGCGGAGCTGCGCGAGCTCGATCCGGGTGCGCATGCGCAGCGCCGCGTCGAGATTGGACAGCGGCTCGTCGAGCAGAAACAGCCGCGGGTTCTTGACGATCGCGCGGCCGATCGCGACGCGCTGCCGCTGTCCGCCGGACATCTGCGCGGGCTTGCTGTCCAGATGCTGCTCGATCTCGAGCACGCGCGCGGCTTCCGCGACGCGGGTCGCGATCTCGCCCGCGGGGACGCGCGCATTGCGCAGGCCGAACGCCATGTTCTCCCGCACGGTCATGTGCGGGTAGAGCGCGTAATGCTGGAACACCATCGCGACGCCGCGATCACCGGGAGGACGACCGTCGATCCGCTCGCCGTCGAGCCGGATCTCGCCCGCGTCCGCCGTCTCCAGCCCTGCGATGATGCGCAGCAGCGTCGACTTGCCGCACCCGGACGGGCCCAGGAAGGCGATGAACTCCTTCGGCTCCATCGTCAGCGACACATCGTCGAGAACGACCGTCGCGCCGAACGCCTTGCGAATGTTGTTAAGTTCGAGGCTGGCCAATATCGCTCCTGTGACGCGGGAGCGTAACATCGGCGCAAGGCCGTCGCCAAGCGCAATCTTCAGACAATTCGCGAACGAAAAAGGGCACCCGCGCGTGGCGGATGCCCTCTCATTCGATCCGGGCCGAAGCCTAGTTCGTGTTGGTAGCCATGTTGCCGGCGGCGTTGGACGCGCCCGCCGCCATGTTGTCGGCCTTGGCATCGGCGGTGTCGACGATGTTTTCGGCCTTGGCGTTCAGGCTGTCGGCCTTGTTCTCCAACGCGCCCGTCTGGTTGGCGACGCCGTTCAGCGCCTGCTCGTTCAAAGCTTCTGCCTGGTTCTCCAGCATCGCCGCTTCGTTCTCCAGGGCGCCCGCCGTGTTGGCCGCGTTGGCTTCCATCGCATTGCCTTCCTTTGTGTTGCCGCCGCCGCACGCGGCAAGCGACATCAGGCTGGCGATCGCCACAAATCCGAGTGTTTTCATGGGAGTGAACTCCGTTCTGTAAATGCGGAGCCGCCTGACTGCGGCTCCGGCGGACCCCTCTAGAGGCGGTTTGCAACGCGTCAACGGAAAATTGTAACGGTTCGTCGCAACACCTAGGATTGTTGCGCTGCAGCAGCAGGTTTGCAATCCGTAAAATCCTGGCGCATCCTCTCCGCGATGGGTGGGGCCGATACACTGAAACCGGTGCGGATCGCGTTGCTCGGCAACTACCCGCCGCGCATGTGCGGGATCGCGACCTTCACCGCCGACGTGCGCGCCGCGCTCGTGAAAGCCTATCCGTCATCGCCCGTCGACGTGTACGCGATGAACGACGGTCTGGCCGATCATGCGTACCCCGCCGAGGTCGTGGGAACGATCGCGCAGGAGGATCGCGACGCCTACGCCCTGACCGCCGCCAGGATCGATGCGACCGCCGACCTGCTCCTGCTGCAGCACGAATACGGCATCTTCGGCGGCCGCGAAGGCGACCTGCTGCTGGAACTGCTGGAGGCGCTCCGGTGCCCGCTCGTCGTGACGCTGCACACGGTGCTGGAAAACCCCGACCCTGACCAGCGCCGTATACTGGACGCGCTGGCCGCGCGTGCGTCGCGGCTGATCGTCATGGCCGAAAAGGGACGCGACCTGCTGATGCGCGTGCACGGCATTCCGTCCGACGCGATCGCCGTCATTCCCCACGGCGTTCCCGACCGGCCGCTGATCGAGCCGGCCGCGATGAAGCCGCGCTTCGGCTTCGGCGCGCGGCCGGTGATCCTGACCTTCGGCCTCCTGTCACCCAACAAGGGATTAGAGACGATGGTGCGCGCCATGCCCGCGGTCGTCGCCGAGCACCCCCAAGCGCTCTACGTCGTCCTGGGCGCGACGCATCCCACGCTGGTCGCCAGGGAAGGGGAGGTCTATCGCGACAGCCTGATCGCGCTCGCCGCCGAGCTGGGCGTCACCGACAATGTGCGCCTGGTGGACGGCTTCGTCGAAACCCCGCTGCTGCTCGAATACCTTGCGGCGGCTGACGTGTACGTGACCCCCTACCTTAACGAAGCGCAGATCACGTCGGGCACGCTGTCCTACGCGGTGGCGGTCGGCAAGCCCGTCGTGTCCACGCCCTACTGGCACGCGGCCGAACTGCTCGCCGACGGTGTCGGTATCCTGTGCCCGTTCGGCGACGCGGACGCGTTCGCGCGCGCGGTCGGCGGACTGCTGTCCAACGACGTGACGCGCGCCGCGATGCGCAAGCGCGCTTGGGCGCTCGGCCGCACCATGACGTGGCAGAAGCTGGCGGAAGCGTACATGCGCGAACTGCGCGGCGCGTTGTCGCTTCCGGTCGCCCCTGTCGTCGCGGTGACCTCGATCGCACCCGCGCGGGACCTGCCCTCGCACGGGCAAAGTCTCGTCGCCATCGAGCGCATGACCGACCGCTGCGGCATGATCCAGCACGCGATCGGCCACATCCCCGATCGCGCGCACGGCTACTGCGTCGACGACAACGCGCGCGCGCTGACGCTGATGCACCGTATCGACGCGCCGCTCTCCGCCCGCGCCGACGCGCTCGCGATCGACTACGCCGCGTTCGTCGGCCACAGCTGGAACGCCGACGCGGGCCGTTTCCGCAACTTCATGAGCTACGACCGGCGATGGCTGGAAGGCGAGGGGTCGGAGGACAGCTCGGGCCGCGCGCTCTGGTCGCTCGGGCTGACCGCGCTGGAAGCGCGCGGCGAAGACATGCGCGACTGGGCGCGCGCGCTGTTCACGATCGCGTGCCCACGCATGACGGACGTGCACAGCCCGCGCGCGCAGGCCTTCTGCATCTTGGCCGCCGACGCGGTGCTCGACGCCGAGCCCGGCCACGTTGGGGCGCGTGCGATGGTGGAGCAGCTCGCGCCGCAACTGCACCGCATCCTGGGCGCGTGCACCAAGGAAGCGTGGACGTGGTTCGAAACGCATCTGGCCTACGACAACGGTCGCCTGCCGCACGCGATGCTGCGCGCGGCCGCCCGGCTGGACGACCCGGCCATGCACGCGGACGGGCTCGCCGCCCTGACATGGCTGTGCGGCGTGCAGACGGGGGCGGGCGGGGTGTTCCGCGCGTTCGGATCGACGGGCCTGGGCCGCGACGGCGACCTCGACTCCCGCTTCGATCAGCAGCCGCTGGAGGCCTGGGCGACGCTCGACGCCGCCGCTGCGGCGTGGGAGCTCACCGGCGACGCACGCTGGATCTCCGAAAGCCGCCGCGCGCACGCGTGGTTCGCGGGCCGCAACGAGCTCGGCGTCGCGCTGATCACCGCCGACGGCGGGTGCTACGACGGGCTTACCCCGACCGGAGTGAACCGCAACCAGGGCGCGGAATCGATCCTGTCGGCGTTACATGCCGCGGCCGCGCTTGCGCGACTCGACAAGACGGCTATGCGGGCGCGGACACAAACACGGCTGGCCGCCCGGGCAGGATAGCCCGGCGGCGCGGACCGCGTGGGGGAGCGGTCCGATTTCAACTACGATCACGTCCCCGCACCGGCTCGCCGCCGACCCCAGCCGCGTCGTCGTCCGGCCCTTCCACATCGCGGTCGCCCCCGCGGGCGTCATCGCCAAGGGCCCGAGCCGCGCCCGCCGCATCGTCGCCGAAGTGCTGAGCATGCCCGAGGAACAGGCGACCGCCGAACTGATCGGCGTGCTGCGCGATTTCGAAGCGCGCCACTGGCAGACGCGCGCCATCTTCGATCGCCGTTTCGCCGAGATGGCCGAGCAGATCGAGATGGACGCGAACCTGTCCGGCGACAAGAAGCAGCTGATCGGCGCCTATTTCTGCCACGAATACAGCTACGCCGCCGCTGCCCTGATGAACCCGTCGGTCGTCCCCCATCCCGACCAGAGCGGGCTGGAACCCGGCGCGCAACGCATCATCCTGTCGTTGCGCGCGGTGGGGGAGGGGCACATCAGCTCGATCGCCTACCGCGAAGGCATTTTGACGTCCGACAACCGCCTTGAACTCGCTCCCGAACCTCCGTTCGCGACGGCCGTGCAGCGGCTCGGCGGCCGCATCGACAACGATTTCGCGGGGCCGGTCGCGGTCGAACGCCACCCGGATTCGACCGTTTCCGGGATGGTGATGTTCCCCGTCACCCCCGCGCAGCGCAACGGGCTGGAGGATTTGCGCCTCACCCCCTTCACGCACCCGGACGGCCGCACCGAATGGCTCGGCACCTACACCGCTTACAGCGGCCACCGCATCCAGTCGGAACTGATGCGCACCCGCGACTTCCGCCTGTTCGAGCTGCGCCCGATGCGCGGGTCGGCGTCGGTCAACAAGGGCATGGCCCTGTTCCCGCGCATGATCGCGGGCAAATACTGGCTGATCGGCCGCCAGGACGGCGAGAACTGCTTCATCATCTCCTCGGACAGCCTCGAGGATTGGGGCGAGGGCGACATCCTGCTCACCCCCGAATTCCCGTGGGAGATGGTGCAGATCGGGAACTGCGGATCGCCGATCGAGCTCGACCAAGGCTGGCTTCTCCTCACCCACGGCGTGGGCGCGATGCGCAAATACGCGATCGGCGCGGCGTTGCTCGACAAGGACGACCCTTCGAAAGTCCTCGGTCGCACGCGCGAGCCGCTCATCACCGCTGCCAACGAGGACCGCGAAGGCTACGTCCCCAACGTCGTCTACACGTGCGGGGCGATGCTGCACGGCGACCACATCTTCATCCCCTACGGCGTCGCCGACAGCTCGGTCGCCTTCGCGTTCGTGCCGATCGCGGCGCTGCTGGCGGGCATGGCCTGATCACCTCACACCCGAGACCCGTTCGTCCCGAGTGAAAACGAGGGGCGTTCGTCCGTTGCCAGCGCCCCTCGTTTACACTCGGGACGAACGAACCTTCGAGGTTGAACCCTTAGCGTGCGGTCGCCGCCACCGGCCCAAACTCAACCGGAGCATTCGCCGCGATCGCGATCATCGTCGTCCACGCCGCGACGTTCTGCTGCATCTGCTTCAAATCCACCTTGTCGAGCGTGTCGTCGGGCGTGTGGTGGATGTCGAAATACCGCGTCCCGTCCTGCTGCAGCTCGATCGTCGGCACGCCCGTCGCCGACAACGGCCCGATGTCCGGCCCACCCTCCGTCGTGTCCGCGCCGCGCGCGATGCCCAGCGGGGCAAGCGCGCGGGCGAGGAGGTCGATCGTCGGCGCGGCGGCCGGCCCCGCCTTGCTGTCGAAGCTCCAGATCCGGTCCGCCCCGAAATCGGACTCGGAGATCATGGCGTGCTTCTCCCCCACATGCTTGTTGCGATACTCGATCCCACCCAACAACCCGACTTCCTCCGCCCCGAACCACACGACACGGATCGTCCGCAGCGGCTGCCCGCTCAGCATCACCCGCCGCGCCGCCGCCGCCGTGATCGCCACCCCCGACGCATCGTCGAACGCGCCCGTGCCCAGATCCCAGCTGTCGAGATGCCCGCCAACCAGCACGATCCCCGCCGACGGATCGCGCCCCGGCACCTCGGCGATGACGTTGCCCGACTGCCGCGTGCCCACTTGCCGCGGCGTCAGCACCAGCTTCATCGTCACGGGCCGCCCGCGCTTCATGATCCGCTGCAGCTGCTCGGCATCGGCAATCGACAGCGCGCCCGCCGGGATCGGCGTCACCCCCGCCGCCCAGCTCTGTGACCCCGTATGCGGATTGCGGCCGACGTCGGTCCCGATCGACCGGATGACGATCGCGGCCGCGCCCTTTGCGCTCGCCACCGAAGGCCCCTGCCGCCGCGCGCCGCCGAAGCGCCCATAGCTCGACCCGTCCTGCGTCCGCGTCATGCTGTGCGACACGAACACGATCTTGCCGCGCACGCTCGCATCGGGCGCGGCCTGCAGTTCGGCGAGGCTGTCGAACGCGACCACCTCCGCCGACAATCCCGCGGCAGGCGTCGCGCCGCTATTGCCGAGCGCGGTCACCACCAGCTTCTGCGGGAACGGCGACACGATCTCCGCACGTTCCTCGCCGCGCACCCACACGGACATGTCGAACGGTTCGACGCGCACGTTGGAGAACCCCAGCTGCTTGAGCTTCGCCACCGCCCACGTCCGCGCCCGCGCTTCCGCCTCGGTCCCCGCCAACCGCGGCCCGACCTCGGTCGTCAGACCTTCGGTGATCTCGTACGCCAACGTATCCGTCAGCGCCGCATCGCGCATGCGCACGACCGCGGGGTCGAGGGGGAGGGGTGTCTGCGCCACCGCGACGGTGGAGCAGGCGAGGGCGGTGAGAAGGATGAGTTTGTTCATGCAGTCTCCTAACTCACCCGTCATCACGGCGAAAGGCTCGCAACTCTCCCGTAATCTTCCGTTGGGCAGAAGAATGCACATGACGCGTCTTCTCCGGAGCGCACGTTCGTTGCCTTGCCCGCCCCCCTCCGCTAATCCGCCCCCAACCCCGTCACTCCACCAGAAAGCGCCCCATGGCCGCCCAGTACAGCTACGTCATCAAGGATCTGAACAAGACTTTCGCGGGCGCCCCCAAGCCGATTCTCAAGGACCTGAGCCTCCAATTCTACCCCGACGCCAAGATCGCCATCATCGGCCCCAACGGTTCGGGTAAGTCGACCCTCATGAAGATCATGGCCGGCCGCGACACCGAGTTCACGGGCGAGGCCTGGGCGGGCGACAACATCCGCGTCGGCTACCTCGAACAGGAACCGCAGCTCGACGAAACCAAGACGGTCAAGGAAAACGTCATGCTCGCCGTCGGCCCGGTCGCGGACATGATGACGCGCTTCAACGACATCACCGCGATCATGGGCGACCCGCCGGAGGACGCCGACTTCGACGCGCTCATGACCGAGATGGGCGAGCTCCAGGAGAAGATCGACGCGGTCGACGGCTGGACTCTCGACAACCAGCTCGAAATCGCGATGGACGCGCTCCGCTGCCCGCCCGGGGACTCGTCCGTCGTCAACCTGTCCGGTGGCGAGAAGCGCCGCGTCGCATTGACGAAACTCCTGCTGCAAAAACCCGAGATTCTGCTGCTGGACGAGCCCACCAACCATCTCGACGCCGAATCCGTGTCGTGGCTCGAAAAGCACCTCATCGACTATCCCGGCAACGTCATCCTCGTCACCCACGACCGCTACTTCCTCGACAACGTCGTCAACTGGGTGCTCGAGCTCGATCGCGGCCGCTACTACATCTACGAAAGCAACTATTCGGGCTATCTCGAGACCAAGGCCAAACGCCTGTCCCAGGAAGAGCGCGAGGACGAAGGCAAGCAAAAGGCGATCCAGGAGGAACTCGACTGGATCCGCCGCTCACCCAAGGCGCGCCAGACCAAATCCAAGGCCCGCATCCGCGCCTTCGACGAACTCGTCCAGGCGCAGGAAAACCGCACCCCCGGCAAGGCGCAGATCCTCATCCAGGTCCCCGAACGTTTGGGAAACAACGTCATCGAGGCCAAGAACCTGACGAAGGCGTACGGCGAAAAGCTGCTCTTCGACGACCTGAGCTTCAACCTCCCCCCCGGCGGCATCGTCGGCGTGATCGGCGCCAACGGCGCGGGCAAGACCACTTTGTTCAAGCTCATCACGGGCAAGGAAACCGCCGACGGTGGCGAGGTCGCGATCGGCTCGACGGTCAAGCTCGGCTATGTCGACCAGAGCCGCGACGCGCTCGACCCCAAGAAAAACGTCTGGGAGGAAGTCTCCGGCGGCCACGACATCTTCCGCTTCGGCAAGCACGAAATGTCCAGCCGCGCGTACGTGGGCGCGTTCAACTTCAAGGGCGGCGACCAGCAGAAGCGCGTCGGCGAACTCTCCGGCGGCGAACGCAACCGCGTGCACATGGCCAAGATGCTCAAGGAAGGCGGCAACGTCCTCCTGCTCGACGAGCCCACCAACGACCTCGACGTAGAAACCCTCCGCGCCCTCGAGGATGCCTTGGAAAACTTCGCCGGCTGCGCCGTCGTCATCTCGCACGACCGCTTCTTCCTCGACCGCCTCGCGACGCACATCCTGGCATTCGAAGGCGACAGCCATGTCGAATGGTTCGAGGGGAACTTCGAGGCGTATGAGGAGGACAAGCGGAGGCGGCTGGGGCCGGATGCGGACTTGCCGCATCGGACGACGTATAAGAAGCTGACACGGTGACACCAGTTTAGGAGGATGCCATGGAAGAACTACTCGGCTCGCAGGCCATCACCGCTGCTCAGGAAAAGCTCGACGATCAACTGAAAAATTCACTATCATCCCTCGGCCCTCATATGCTCGGTTACAGGGGTGGTGGAAAACGCTTAGACTTCTTCAATGCGGGTAAGCATCAGCTGTTCTACGCATCTACCTTCATCGATAGAGACGATACAACACCAAGATTTTGGAACGCCTTCGGCTTCTACGACGGCAATGCAAATGCAACTCAGCGCATCGTCGCCGAGATCAATATTCCTGTGCCAGCTAGTAATGGCATAGCGGGGTTCTTCGCACGCGACTTAAAATCTGGTTCAGTTCACCTGATGCACGATGGGCGAGTAGGAGGAGGGAAGATCGGCGTAAGCCGTGAAGCTTTTCTGGCGCACTCGCGTCTATTTACAACCGAAGTAAAGTCGATAGGTCGTGAGCGGATGGCGATCGTAGTCGCCGAGCTTGGTCAAGCAGACCTGATTGAGCGCCTGACTAGCTTTGTCCGAGCAGTTGAAAGCTTCAAACAGTCGCTAGACTAATTCATCAAGCCGCCTTCTCCAGCGCCTTCGTGACACCGTCGGTTGTATGTTGTCCGGGTAGGTCTAGCGGCGCGAAAGTAATCGACATGCTATTTGCTGCTCGCCCCAGCGTGTCGCGAAGGCGTCTGAGATGACCAACCAACCTGCGCTGCTGCCACTCCCGTGATTGGCTCCCATGCACGAGCATTGGCATTCTTGGCCCTTCGCATTCATGCAAGCTGGAGCACAAATCTCCTGTTCTCTAAACGGTTGCATCACGTAAACGCTGCCAAATCTGACGAGCGCTCGCGAAACTAGATCGTTGAACCAAGCTTTAGGCAGGTCCCAATGCTTCTTTGATGATATCCAGCCTGGTGTGCTTCGGCGGCCGTTCTGCAACCACTTTCGGTTATCGTCGGCAAATGGAACACGAACGAGAAGCGGATAACCCGTACCTCTTCTAAGCAGTACCGGAACCTTGCCTTGGTTCCACACCCACTTGAGACGCATTTGGTGCTCGTCCATCGCCGGCTCCGTAGTTCTCTGGGCAAGGACGATTAAAGCGTTAAGCCGCCTTCGCCAACGCCCTCGCGATCACCTCCGGCTCCTCCGCGATCACCTTGAGGTAGGCGCGCACCGCGGGCGGGGGCATGTGGCGGCCGATCTCGTATTGGCGCAGATTGGCGACCGGAATGCGGTACACCGCCGCGAACTCCGTCTGGCTCATCCCCAATCGCGCGCGCAACCGCCTTATCCACCGCCCCATGTGCGCGCGCTCGAGTGCGGCCACGCTGACGTCGAAGTCTTCGGGATCATCGGGGTCCGCCGGAATGGCTATAGTAGTCTCTTTGTTCACCTGCGTTGCTCCTCCTGACCGAAACAAACCTTATGATTTCGTCCCGCCGCACGTGGACGGCGGTCCATAGCCGTCCATCGACGATGCCGACGGCCTTGAACCGGTCTTCGCCATCCACCTCTCGGTGGCTCGCGACCAGTTGCACATCCTCGTCCTCGAACACCCGCGCTCCGAACGCGAGCGGCACGCCATGCTTCAACCGGTTCGCCGCGTCCTTGTCCGGATCGTGCGCGATCTGCACCGCCAAATTATGTGTGATTCACTTAGGAAGGTCAAGCCGTGTGATCCAAAACGACGCAGTCGCCTTGAGCGGGGAGCGCACCGCAGGCAGTGGCAGGTGGCGGGCGATCTCTTCAGATGTCGGACGTGTCCACTGCGAGCCCGCCGATCGTGACCGCCTCCACCCGCTCGCCGAGCGCCACCTCGCGCCGCTCGCCATAACCGTCCGCGCCCGGCGACCACATCTGGTGCAGGCGGCGGGCCTCCACGTCCACGACCCAATATTCGGGAACGCCGCTCGCCGCGTAAACGCCGACCTTCTTGCCGAGATCGAGGTCCCGCGTAGTGACGCAAATCTCGACCGCCAGAGCCACGGATTGAACCGGGATCGCACCCTCGCCGCGGTAGACGCCCGTAACGGTGATGTCGGGCTCGGGCATGCTGTGCGGCGGCATGGCGACCGATCCTTCCGTCAGCACGTAAAGCGGCGAGCCCAGCGCTTCGAGCGCACGCCGCAAACGATACGCCAATTCCGCCTTGGGGTAGGCGTGCGGCATATGTTGGGGGCTCACGGCCAGGATCACTCCGTCCAGCAATTCGGTCTTGGGATAAGCGGCGAGCGCGCCCGCGCCGTGAAGCAGCAGATAGTCGTCGATCGTCAGCTTTACCTGCTGCGATCCGGGCAAGCTGCGAGGCGCGTTCATTGCGCTACATTACCCCACTAAGCCGCCTTCGCCAACGCTCTCGCGATCACCTCGATCGTCGGAGCTTGTTGATCCTGCCCCGCTTTTCGGCAACATTGCGGGCTCCGCCGCCACTTCGGAGTTGCCTGATGTTCGTCCGCACCTTGGCCGCGGCAGCGGCGCTGCTCATCACCTTGCCCGGCACATCTCTGTCCGCGCAGAAGCGGCCGGACAAGATCAAGCTGACCGCCGCCTCCAAGGACGGCGCGGTGCTCGTGCGCGTGCCGGTGGACCGCTTTCCCTACGCGCTGCAATTCTCAAAGAACGGCAACAGCGGCTTCATGTCGCGGGTCTACATCATGAAGGTCGATGAGGCCGCCGCGCCCGGCTACGCATACATCGCGCGGACGCTCGCGCCCGGCCGCTACCGGCTCGACAGCATGTGGCAGCAGGCGCGCTGGAGCGCGTGCCTCGAACAGGGCACGTTCGAGTTCACGGTCCGGCCCGGCGAAATCGCCTATCTCGGCACCGTTCGCACCGACCGCGTGCTCGAGGCGATCCAGGGACAAGCCACCGGCGCCGGTCAGGCGACCCAGAGCGGTTCTTCCTACTTCCAGTCGCACGACCACACGGCCGGGCCGCCGATCGAAGGCCGCGACGAGGATGGTCTCCGCGCCGCCCGCGACTTTGCGCAGACTGGCATGAACGGCACCGCGTCGCTCGTCCGTCTCGCCGACGTGTCGGACGCCAGGTTCGCCACTTCCGCCGCGGGCAAGGCGATCAAGATCTGCGGGTGACACGCGGCCGCGGCCTGATCTTGGCATGATCAATCGACCAAGGCCGCATACGAAGACGCCCGGAGCCTTTCGACTCCGGGCGCACATAGGATCACTCGGGCGGTCGCGTCACGCCGCGTCGCGCCGTGCTTCGTTCTCGTTGCTGCCTTCGATCCGCACCGGTTCGGACTTGGTGCCGCCCAGGTTGATCTTGCGCGGCTTCATCGCTTCCGGAACCTCGCGGACAAGCTCGATCACGAGCAGGCCGTCACGTAGGTCCGCATCCTCGACCCGGACGAAATCCGCGAGCTCGAACTTGCGCTCGAACGCGCGGGTGGCGATGCCCAGGTGCACGAACTGGCGCTGCCGGTCCGCGTCGCGCTCCGCCTTGCGGCCCTGGATGACCAGCATGTTCTGGTGGCTGGTGATGTCCAGATCGTCCGCGCCGAACCCGGCCACCGCGAGCGTGATGCGGAAGCGGTCGTCGCCCAGGCGTTCGATGTCGAACGGCGGGTAGTTGTCCGTCTGATCGCCTCGCGCGCCGCTTTCCAGAAAGTCGAACAGCCGGTCGAAGCCGACGGTGGCACGGCGGTAGGGAGCGAAATCGGTGGTACGCATGTCTATGTCCTCCAATGAGCAACGTTGGAGCGCCCCGACGCCGGCGACGCCCCGCCCGGCGTCTGTTTCAGATCGCCGAACGCGGGCGAGATATTTCGCACGCCGCCGGCTTCAAGACCTTCGCGGCAAGTTTTTCAGCGCAGCCGAGGCATCATCCGCCGCACCTGCGTCCCGATGCCGTACGCCATCGGCATCCCGTCGCTTGCCCGTATCCTGATTGTGGTCGCGGCCGTACAGCCGGTCCTCGCCGAACCCGCCCTCGAGCCAATCGTCTCCCTCCCCAAGGATAAGACGATTTTCCTACGAAGTTCCCAGGCGCGCACGACGAGATCATCGCGCGTTCCGTCACGTTCCCGATCAGCGGGCGACGGCAATCCGCGCGCGTTCGCGGCGCGCGATCTCGGCCAGCGGGTGCTCGGGATGGCGCGCGATGAACAGGTCGTACGCCGCCACCGTTGCCTTGGCGCGCGCGGCGCACAGCTCTTCGGCGATCGCGACGTTGCCGTCCCGCGCGCGCCGAGACTCGGCCGATGCATCGTCGGTCACCGCTGCGCTCCCTATCCACAGCAGCATGCTGATCGCGATTGCCCGCATCAAAGGCCGAAGTCGTAAACGAACGGCAAGGGCGCGCCCGGCAGGATCAGCTCGAAATCCGCGACGCGATCGCCGTCCAGGTCGGCGAACACGCGCGTCGTGCCGCTGGACCCGTCAACGCGGAGTTCGCCCGCGACGCCGCTGAACGCGGACGCGCCGATGAAGCGGAACGCATCGTCGGCGGCCGTGACCGGGTTCGCGTCGATCCTCGATAGGTCGATGCGGTCTTCGCTGGTCCGGAAGTCGGTGATCGTGTCGGCCTGCCCGGGACGACTGTCGGAAGCGGAGACCCAGCGGAACGTGTCGCCGCCGTTGTTGCCGGTCAGCCTGTTGGCGACCTGGTTCGCGATGATGATGTCGTTCGCGCCGCTGCCGTTCACGTTCTCGATCAGGGAACGCGTGTCGCCGCCGACCATCAGGGCATTGCCGACGTTGCCCGTCGCATAGTTGCCGCCGCCGAGGTTCGCGAGCTGCGCCTGCGCGGTCACGGTGAACTCGCCGGGACGCAGATCGACGACGGTGGGGCTCGTGTAGTTGGACAGATCGTACGTGTCCGTTCCGCCGCCGTCCCAGATCGACAGGAGCACGCGGTTGGCGCCGGGACGCGCGCCGGCGACGCCGTTGACGGACATGGTGCCGTTGCTCGCGTCCCAGCTGTAGCGCGTGTCGCCGGCGTTGAAGGTGTAGTCCGCGCCGTACATGCGCTGCAGCGCCGCGATGTCGTAGATCATGAACGATTGCGCGAAACCGAAGGTCTCGTTGCCGTAGCCGCCGCCCGGCTCGAGCACGTCGCCCGGGTAGGAGCGGTACGTCATGACCGTATACTGGATCGCGTCGTGCGCGGTGCTCAAGCCTGGGAATTCATGCCCGTGCCGCAGCCCAAGCGCGTGCCCGCTTTCATGGAGGATCGTCATGTAGGCGTACGATCCGACGCGGGGGTTGTCGAACGTGCCGCCCGTATTCGCGTACCAGCTGACGCCGCTGCGCAGCGCGCCAGTAGGGTACAAGGCATAGGCGGACTCGCCCGCCTCGTCGCTCATCGCGTAGCGGAGGTTCGCCGTTCCCCGACCTTCGACCACATGCGTGAAGCCGAGATTGGTGAAGCCCATGATCGACGTCAGCGTAGCGTGCACGGCCGCCTGTTGCGCAGCGTTGAAGCCTTCGAAATTGTTGGTGCGCTCGCCGGGGGTGGCGTGGCCTTCGGGGTATTCGGCCGCGGACTGCGGAAAGCCGAAGGTCAGGTTGGTGCTGTTCCACCGGAAGCCGCTGAGCAGCGCCTGGATGTCCTCCTCGTCGATCTGCGCGCGCGTGGCCAGGGGGCCGATGCTGACGTTGAGATTATATGCCCCCGTCAGGGCCGGGTTTTGGGCATCGGCAAAGGATTCGATGGAAAACGTGTAGGTGCCGGACGTCGCGGCGCGAAACTGCAATCGCGAGTCCAGCGTCGCCTGATCCGAATACGGCGCGGCGACCGATCCGGTGTCGATCGCGGCATCGTCGAACCCGCCATCCTCGCCAAGTTCCACGCCGTTCGGACCGTATACGCGCAGCAGCGTGTCGAGGGCGTTCGTCGTCCCATCCACGTCCAGAATAAGAAGCTCGCCCGCGCTCAGCGTCACGGAGTAGAAGTCCCGATCGGTCGTGGTCGCAAGCGACGCCTGGATCGTGCCGGACGGAAGCTGCGGATTTTCCAGGTTCCTGTTGCCGGCGTCGACCAGGAAGGTGCCCCTGCCGATCGTCTGCGCGGTCGCGACGCTGTCGTTCGCTTCCCGCTCGGCGATGAGAGGGGTGGAACCGACCGGAGGCGGGGCTGGCGGCGGCGGCGGCGGCACGATCGCCTCGGGAGCCACGCTGACGTTGAGCCGGTAGTTCCCTGACGTCGCCTGGCCGAGCGAGTCGACGTAGAACGTGTACGTGCCGGTCACGTAGACCTGTACCCTGAGGAACGAGTCCAACCCGTTGGTCGAACCGGGGTCGGTGCCCGCGTCGTCGTTGTAGCCGAGCTGCGTGCCGTCGGGACCGAACAGACGGACCGTCGTGTCGAGCGGAGCCACCGTGCCGTCGACGTCGAGAATGATCGTCTCGCCCGCGGTCAGACT
The DNA here is from genome assembly GCA_964251385.1 of uncultured Sphingomonadaceae bacterium. Classification (GTDB taxonomy): domain Bacteria; phylum Pseudomonadota; class Alphaproteobacteria; order Sphingomonadales; family Sphingomonadaceae; genus CADCVW01. Next base: position 86,124 of record CAXUJK010000001.1, read on the forward strand.
GATCGAGAAATAGTCGCGGTCGCCGTTGGTCGCGATCGATCCGGTGATCGTACCCGACGGCGCGGTGCGATCGGTCAGGTTCGCGTTGCTCGAATCGACGCGGAACAGTCCGCGATCGAGGCGCTGCGCGGTGCTGGTCGTATCGTTGATCCCGCTCGTTTCCGCGAAGATCGGCGTCGGGCCGACCGTCCCCGCAGGCGGCGGCGGTGGTGGCGGGGGAGGAGGCGGTGGAACGGGCGGGGGCGGGGGCGGAGGAGGCGGCGGTGCCGGAGTCTCGTTGACGTCCGTGATGCCCACCGACACGGCGCGGCTGGAAGCCTGGCCGCTCGAATCGTAGACGTTGACCGTGAAGCTGTATTGGCTCTGCGTCTCGAAGTCGGGGGACGACACGAAGAACACGTCGCCCGTATTCGCGTTGATCGTGAAGCGCTCGGATCCCGCGCCGCTCAGGCTGTAGTTGAAGCTGTCGCCGTCGCTGTCGGACCCGTCCGCGCGGTAGATCGATGTCAGCGTCGAGATGTTCTCGGGTACGGAGATGCTGCTCGCACCGTTCGTGGTCGGCAGCACGTTCGCCGCCGACGCGTCCACGGTGAAGTTCGCCGCGGTCAGCGCCAACCCGGTGCCGACGCGCGCGAAGGCGACGGCGGTGATGCCGCCGAAGCCATCCGCGTCGAAGCTCAGGATTCCGCTGGCGGAATCGTACAGGATGCGGTCGTCCGCGTCCGCCGCCGCGCCGATGCGGAACGCCTGCGCGCCGACGCCGCCCGTCGCCATGCGCGCGAACAGTTCGCCGGCGTTACCGGCAAGGCCTATGCGATCGACGACCGTGTCGAAGTCGAGGATCGTGTCGATCTCGCCGACCGCGCCCGAGAAGACGTTGACCAGGAACGTGTCCGCGCCTTCGCCGCCGTGCAGCTGATCCGCGCCCGCGCCGCCGATGATGAAATCGCTGCCGGCATTGCCAAACAACCGGTCGCTCCCCGCATCGCCTTCGATCCGGTCGTCTCCGTCGTCACCGCCGATCAGGTCGTCACCGTCGCCCCCAACGATCACATCATTTCCCACTTCGCCGGACATGTGGTCGGAGCCCGCGTTCCCGTAGAGTCGATCGTTGCCTTGACCGCCCTCGATCCGGTCGTCTCCGTCGTCACCGCCGATCAGGTCGTCTCCGCCGCCACCGCCTATTGTGTCGTTGCCGTCTTCACCCGAAATGTGATCGGACCCAGCGTCGCCGTACAGGCGATCGCCGCCGCCGCCGCCTTCGATCCGGTCGTCGCCGTCTTCGCCGCCGATCAGGTCGTCGCCCTCGCCGCCGACAAGCAGATCCGCATCCGCGCCGCCCAGGACGACGTCGTTGCCCGCGTTGCCGTACAGCGAATCGCGTCCGATGCCGCCTTCCAGGCGATCCTCGCCGTCCTCGCCGCCCATCAGGTCGTCGCCTGCGCCACCGACGAGATAATCGTTCTGCGCGCCGCCCAGGATCAGGTCGTTGCCCGCATCGCCGTACAATTCGTCGAACCCGCCGCCGCCTTCGATCCGGTCGTTGCCGTCCTCGCCACCGACGAGATCGTCGCCGTCACCGCCGGAGAGCGTGTCGTCGTCCGCGCCGCCCATGACCGCGTCGTTGCCCGCATCGCCGAACAAGGTGTCGCGTCCGCCGTCGCCTTCGAGCCGATCGTTGGCATCGTCGCCGCGCAGCACGTCGTCGCCGTCGCCCCCGGCGAGCAGGTCCTCGTCCGCACCGCCCGAAAGCGTGTCGCTGCCCGCGTTGCCATACAGACTATCGCGCCCGCGGTCGCCTTCGATGCGGTCGTCGCCATCCTCACCGCCGATCAGGTCGTCGCCGTCGCCGCCGGCGATCAGATCGTTGCCCGCCCCGCCCAGGATGAGGTCGGCACCCGCGTTGCCGAACAGCCGATCGGCACCCGCGTCGCCTTCGATGCGGTCGTCGCCATCTTCGCCGCCGATCAGGTCGTCGCCGTCGCCGCCCGCGATCAGGTCGTTGCCGGTGCCGCCCAAGATGAGGTCCGCGCCTGCGTTGCCGAACAGCCGATCGGCGCCCGCGTCGCCTTCGATGCGGTCGTCGCCATCCTCGCCGCCGATCAGGTCGTCGCCGTCGCCGCCGCCGATCAGATCGGCGCCCGCCCCGCCCAGAACGAAATCGAGCCCGGCATTGCCGAACAAGCGATCGTTGCCGATGCCGCCCTCGATGCGGTCGTCGCCATCTTCGCCGCCGACCAGGTCGTCGCCGTCGCCGCCGCCGATCAGGTCGTTGTCCAGGCCCCCCAGGATCAGGTCGGCACCCGCATCGCCGAACAGACGATCGGCACCGGCACCGCCTTCGAGGCGATCGTCACCGTCCTCGCCCCCGATGAGATCGTCGCCATCGCCGCCGCCAAGCAGATCGGAGTCGCCGCCGCCCAACAGGACATCGTTGCCCGCGTCGCCGTAAAGCGCATCGCGGCCGACCCCGCCCTCGAGGCGATCTTCGCCTTCCTCGCCGCCGATCACGTCGTCGCCCGCGCCGCCGTACAGATTGTCTTCCTGCGCGCCGCCCAGGATGAAGTCGTCGCCCGCGTCGCCGTACAACGCATCGCGGCCTCTGCCGCCGCGCAGCTCGTCGTTTCCGTCCTCGCCGCCTGCGACATCGTCGCCATCGCCCAGGTCGACTAAGTCGTCGCCCGCGCGCGCCTCGACGAAATCGTCGCCCGCGCCCGTGAAGAAGCGATCCGCGCCGTCGGTGCCGAAAAAGCGATCGTTGGCGAAAGTACCGTTGAAGTCCACGTGCGACGCTCCCATCGATCGGCTCGGCTATTGGCCAAGCATCGGAAGAAGCGCAACTTTTTGCGTAAAACGCGTGCGCCGCTTCCGGGTCGCGCAGACCTAATCGGCGTTCCGTTAACGGTTCGTGACGGTTCTACCGCACGCGCTTGACGTAGACCGCGCCGCCTTCGCGCTTCTCGGTCGCGAAGTTGGGTATCGTCTCGATGAGGTCGGGCAGGCGCGAAAAGCCGTAATTGCGCGCGTCGAACGAGGACCGGTTGCCCGCGAGCTTGCCGATCTCGGCGAGGCTGGCGAACCCGCGCTCGTCGCGCTTGGAGGCGCGAAACGCCGCGCCGAGCAGTTTCAGGACCTCATCGTCGACCTTGAGCTTGGCCTCGGGCGACTCGGTCTGCCGGATCTCCTCGGGCGCGTCGCGCTCGGCGTCTGCGAGCGCGCCGACGTCGATGAAGCGCGTGCACGCCTGCCGGAACGACACGGGCGTCTTGGCCGCGCCGAAGCCGTACACGGGCAGTCCGTCCTGCCGGATGCGCATGGCGAGCGCCATGAAATCGCTGTCCGACGACATGATCCCGAACCCGTCCACGCGGCCGCCGTAAAGCAGGTCCATCGCGTCGATGATCATCTTCATGTCGGTCGCCGACTTGCCCTTGGTCACGTCGAACTGCTGCTGCGGATCGATCGCATGGGCGTGCGTCATGTCCACCCAGCCCTTGAGCGCGGGCTTGCTCCAGTTGCCGTAGGCGCGGCGCACGTTGACCGTTCCCAGCTCGGCCAGCACGGTCAGGACCGGATCGAGCGAATCGGGCGATGCGTTGTCCGCGTCGATGAGGAGGGCGATGTTGCGGCTACGGGTGGGCGCTTCGGGCATGGCCCGAACGCCTAACGATATTGGGTGAGGTCGGCCAGCGTAAGCTTGTCGAATCGCGCCGCCCAAGGCGAATCTGGGCTGCGTTCGTCCATCAGATACTCGGGCTTGACCCATTCGATCGCCTTCATCGATTCGTCCTGCTCGGCGCAGGCGGCGAGCATGTCGACATCGAACGGGCGATCGAAGCTCAGCCCCATGCGCCCGCCCTCGCACCAGCGCACCTTGCTCGGCATGAAGCCCGCGCCGCCGAGGCTGAGCAGCACCTTGGTGTCGACATCGAGCACGAGCCCGCATTCGAGCTGCGCGCCGGACGCGGACACGTTTCGAAGCTTGACCTCTGCGAGTTCGGCGTCGGCGTGCAGCGTCGCGCCCCAAACCATCGAACGGCGTTGCGCGCGATCGGCGATCTTGCGCTTCTCCGCGACGTCGCGGCGGAAGGTAAACGCGCCGTTCGCCGACCGGCCGATCTCCAGCCCGAACCCGTCGAACTCCAAGCCGACGCGGGCGTCGCGCAGCCAGCGCACGATGCAGCGGCCGTCCGTGCCGTCGGGCAGGACGATCGTCACGCGGTCGCCGATGTGCAACTCGACGTCCGTTTCGATCATCGCGCCGTCGGAGCTCAAGTTGAGCACGACCGTTTCATATTTGGCGCGGCGCACCCCGAGCGTGGTCGACGCCATGATCCCCGGCAGACGATCGCCCGAACGCTGGTGCGTCGTGCGCGACGTCTCGCGCTTGACGGGCAGGCCCAGCAGACTCGGACCCACCGAGCTCTTCGCCGCGGCGGGCCGCTTGGGTTCGTTGGTCGACACGGGCGGGTGTTTGCCGCCGTTCAGGATCGTTGCGCGAAGCTTGTGCACGGGAACTCCGGGTTGGACCGGGGAGCCGTACGCGCGCAGTGGTTAGCAAAGCGCTTACGACGTTCGCGCCGCCTCGGCGAACAGCCCGCTGGTCTCGTCGAAAAGCTGCAGCCCGCCGTCCGCGATCGCGAAATAGGCGCCGTGCAGCTTGAGCGCTCCCCCCGCCTCTCCGTCGCGGACCCAGGGGAAGCTGCGCAGGTTTGCCAGGCTGACCTTGACCGCCTCGTGCTCCATCGCCTCGCGGGCATGCGCCTCGAGGTCCGCGCCGTAGTCGATGAGCACCTTTTCCCGTGCGGCCCCCAACATCGAGATCCAGCGCGCGATGAATCCGCCTTCGCCGTCCGCCGCGTCCGCGAACTGCCCGGTCAGCACGGCCGCGCACCCGCCACACTGACCGTGGCCCAGCACGATGATCTCCTCGACCCGCAACTGCGTCACCGCGAACTCGAGCGCGGCGGACACGCCGTGAAACCCGCCGCCACGTTCGTACGGCGGCACGAGCGCGGCGACGTTGCGCACGACGAACATCTCGCCGGGCGAGGCATCGAAGATCTGGCTCGGGTCGACGCGGCTGTCCGAACAGGCGATGACCATGACCTTGGGAGACTGCCCTTCCGCGAGCCGCGTCCAGCGATCGCGTTCGCGTGCCCATCCCGAGTCACGGAACCGGTGGTAGCCGGCGATGAGTGCGTCGAAGTCAGCCATGGCGTTCGGGTAACGCGCCCAGGCAAGCACTGGCAAGGGGAGGGGGCAGTCGCTATCTGCGGAGCATGAACGAAGTCCTCCCGATCGTCGCGCCCCGCGTCCGCAAGCCCGACTGGATTCGGGTAAAAGCCCCGGTCGGTTCCGCTTTCGCCGAAACCAAGGCGATGATGCGTCGGCTCAACCTCACCACCGTGTGCGAGGAAGCGGCGTGCCCGAACATCGGCGAGTGCTGGACCAAGAAGCACGCCACCGTGATGATCCTGGGCGACACGTGCACCCGGGCCTGCGCGTTCTGCAACGTCAAGACGGGCATGCCCCGCGCGGTCGACTCGGCCGAGCCCGAGAACCTGGCCATCGCGGCGGCCGAACTCGGGCTGGAACACATCGTCGTGACGTCGGTCGACCGCGACGATCTCGTCGACGGCGGCGCGTCGCAATTCGTAAGGGTCATTCAGGCGCTGCGCCGCAACACGCCGCGCACGACGATCGAGATCCTGACGCCCGACTTCCGCAACAAGGCGCAAGCGGCGATCGAGAGCATCGTCGAGGCGCGGCCCGACGTCTACAACCACAATCTCGAAACCGTGCCCCGGCTATATCCGACGATCCGTCCGGGGGCGCGCTACTACGCGTCGCTGCGCCTGCTCGAGAGCGTCAAGCGCCACGATCCGACGATCTTTACGAAGTCGGGCGTAATGGTCGGGCTCGGCGAGGAGCGGCTCGAAGTGCATCAGGTGATGGACGACATGCGCTCGGCCGACATCGATTTCCTGACCATGGGCCAGTATCTGCAGCCGACGCCGCGGCATGCCAAGGTGCAGGCGTTCGTCGAACCCGCCACCTTCAACGCCTACGCCTCGATCGCGCGCGCAAAAGGTTTTCTGCTGGTGGCGGCGAGCCCGCTGACGCGGTCGAGCTACCATGCCGGCGCCGATTTCGCGCGCATGAAGGCGGCGCGCGAAGCGACGATAGCACCGGTCAAAGGCGGCAAGGTCATCGCGATCACGCCGGACGTCCGCGCCTGAATGCCTCGGCACAGCGAAACGCGCACGCTGCCGTACCGGCCGGAGCAGATGTTCGACCTCGTCGCCGACATCGCGCGCTATCCCGAGTTCCTGCCGTGGGTGTCCGCCGCGCGTGTCCGGCCCGACGGAAGCGGTGACGTCTTGGCCGACCTCGTCATCGGCTTCGGCGGCTTGAAGGAAAAGTTCACGTCCCGCGTCGTCAGGCAGCGGCCTGGGCGGCTGAGCGTCGATTACGTCAGCGGTCCGCTCAGATTCCTGCGCAACGACTGGACGTTCGAACCCGACGGCGCGGGCGGTTGCGCGCTGGGCTTCCGCGTCGACTTCGCGTTCAAGTCGCGCGTCCTCGAAGCCTTGGCGGGCCGCGTGTTCGACCGGGCGCTCCGCCACATGATCGCCGCGTTCGAGGCGCGCGCCGCGCACCTTTACGCCGACACGCTCTACGGTGTCGGCGCGGGCGCGTCGGGCATCAGCAGGTCGAGCGCGCACAGCGCCGCCTGAAACCGGATTTCCGCGCGGCCGAGGTCGCCGAATTCCTTTTTATCCGCGACGACGCGATCCGGTCTGCCGCCCCGTTCCGCGCGCGCGAACACCACGGTGCCGACGGGTTTGTGCGGGCTGCCCCCACCCGGACCCGCGATGCCGGTGATCGCGACCACGACGTCGGCGGCGGAGCGCGTCAGTCCGCCCTGCGCCATCGCCCACGCGGTCGCGATGGAAACCGCGCCGAACGTCTCGATCACGTCGCGGCTGACCCCCGCGAAAGCCATCTTGGCCTCGTCGGCATAGGTGATGAACCCACCTTCGAACACCGACGAACAGCCCGGCACTTCGGTGATCGCCGCACCGACCAGCCCGCCCGTGCAGCTTTCCACGACCGCCATCCTGCGGCCGATGGCGGCGTTGGCGGCGACGACCTCGCGCGCCTTGTCGACCAGCCGCGCGGGAAGTCCGTTATCGTCGCTGCTCATGGCGTCCTCACGCTCGCCACCGCCTGCGCGGCGATGCCCTCGCCCCGGCCGGTGAAGCCGAGCCGCTCCGTCGTCGTCGCCTTGACGCTCACTTGCCCGATGCCCAGCCCCAGCATGTCGGCCACCGCGGCGCGCATGGCGTCGCGGTGCGGGCCGATCTTGGGGGCCTCGCAGATGATCGTCACGTCGACATGATCGATCACGCCTCCGCGCGCGTGCACCAGATCGCGCGCATGTTCCAGGAACAGATGCGACGCCGCGCCGCGCCAACGTTCGTCGGACGGCGGAAAGTGCGACCCGATGTCTCCGTCGGCGATCGTCCCCAACAAAGCGTCGGTCAAAGCGTGCAACGCGACATCCGCGTCGCTGTGTCCGGTCAGGCCGCGATCGTGCGGAACAGTGATGCCGCCGATGGTGAGCGGTCCCGGCCCTTCGAAGGCGTGGACGTCGAAGCCGAGCCCAATGCGCGGGACGAGACGGCCGCGCAAGGCGTCGGCGGCGCGCGCGACGTCGGCGGGGTAGGTCAGTTTGGCCAGCGCCTCGTCGCCGGCGACGGTGGCGACCGACACGCCCGTCGCGCGCAGCAGGCTCGCGTCGTCGGTGGCATCGTTGGTCAGCGCGGTGCGGTGCGCGGACCAGATCGCGGGGAAACGGAACGCTTGCGGCGTCTGCACTCGGACGAGATCGCCGCGATCGACGGGATCGCCCACGACGTCGCCGCCCCGCGCGAGCGTGTCCGCGACGGGCAGCACGGGCACCACGCCCGCGTGCGCGTCGAGCGCCGCGAGCAGGCGATCGACAACGCCCGGCGGACAGAAGGGGCGTGCGGCGTCGTGGATCAGAACGCGGTCGGGAGTGCCGATCGCGGCGAGGCCGGCGCGCACCGAGCCTTGCCGGGTCTCGGCGCCGATGATCGGCCTGCCGACGTCGAGCCCGTGCAGCGCCCGTTCGAACGGGCGGTGCTGCCCGTCGCCGATTACCACACGCACGGCGTCGATCGACGCATGGCCGATCAGCGCTTCGACCGCGTGCCGCAGCACGGGTTTGCCGCCGACGGTCGCGTATTGCTTGGGACCGCCCGCGTCGGCCCGCGTGCCCGTTCCGGCTGCGACGATGAGGGCGATGGTCGACGGCACCCGCGCGCTGTAGCGGCAAGCGAACTTGCCCGCCACTCCCGCGCGCTGCTATCCCCGGGGGCATGCCGCGCCTCAAACCCATCCACGTCGGACCCGTCCGGATCGAAAATCCCGTGATCCTGGCACCCATGACAGGCGTCACCGATCGCCCGTTCCGCCGCATCGTCAAGCGCTACGGCGCGGGGCTGACCGTTACCGAGATGATCGCGTCGCAGGCCATGATCCGCGAGACGCGCCAATCGCTGCAGAAGGCGGCGTGGGACCCGATCGAAGACCCGGTGTCGATGCAGCTCGCGGGATGTTCGCCGAACGAGATGGCGGAAGCCGCGAAGCTCAACGCCGACCGCGGCGCGGCGATCATCGACATCAACATGGGCTGCCCGGTCAAGAAAGTGGTCAACGGCGACGCGGGCTCCGCGTTGATGCGCGATCTCAGGCTCGCCGCGCAGATCGTCGATGCGACCGTAAAAGCGGTCGACGTGCCCGTAACGCTCAAGATGCGCATGGGCTGGTGCCACGACAGCCTGAACGCGCCCGAGCTCGCCCGCATCGCGGAGGATCTCGGCGTTCGCATGATTACGGTGCACGGCCGCACCCGCAACCAGATGTATAAGGGCGAGGCCGACTGGGCCTTCGTACGGCGCGTCAAGGACGCGGTGTCGATCCCGGTCATCGTCAACGGCGATATCTGCTCGCTGGACGACGTCGACGCGGCGCTGGCGCAGTCGGGCGCGGACGGGATCATGATCGGACGGGGCGCATACGGCCGTCCGTGGCTGCTCGCGCAAGCATCGGACTGGCTGGCGCACGGCCGCGTCCGCCCCGATCCCGGCATCGACGAGCAGTACGCGCTCATCGTCGCGCACTACCGCGACATGCTGGGCCATTATGGCGAGGTCACGGGCGTCAACCTGTTCCGCAAGCATGTCGGCTGGTACACCAAAGGCCTGACCGGATCGGCCGAGTTCCGCAACGCCGTCAATCAGGAGCCGAGCTCGGCCAAGGTGCTGTTGATGCTCGCGCGCTTCTACGAACCCTGGCTGCAGCGCGCGGCCGCTTAGGGCCCGGACCCTAAGCCACACATAACTGTGTTCTTTGCGCAACAGGCTTGCTAGCTTGAGCGCGATGGATGCCGTCACTACCGCGAGCGTCGACGCACAGCCCGCTTGGGAACGCCTGAGGGGCGGCCGCCTGATGCGGGTCGTCGAGATCGCGACGGTGCTCGCGCTCATCGGCATGATCGCGCTCAGCTATGTCGTGCTGACGAATTCGGACACGTCGCTCGCGCTGCTCACGCCTCCGGTCGTCGCGCTCCTGCTCGTCGCGAACCTCGTCCCGGCAATGGGCCTGATGGTCCTGGTCGCGCGCCGCCTCGCCCGCGCACGTGCCGAGCGATCCGAGATCGGGGGGCGGGGACGGCTGCACACGCGGCTGGTCGCGTTGTTCTCTATTCTGGCCGCCGTCCCGACCGTCCTGGTCGTCATCTTCGCATCGTTGCTGTTCCAAAGCGGCGTGCGCTTCTGGTTCTCCGACGACGCGCGCACGGTGCTGAGCAACGCGGCGGGCGTCGCGAGCGTGTACCGCGAGGAAAACCTGACGCGCATCCGCAACGACGCGGAAGCCATGGGTCAGGACACGGTGCGCCTGATCAACGGTCTCGGACTGGAGAGCCAGGCCTTTTCCGACGAGTTCCTCATCCAGAAGATCCTGCGTCAGTTGAGCGAAGCCGCGGTGGTGACGGTCAGCGCCCAAGGGATTCCGCAAAGCCAGGTCGTGGTCGATCTGGACGCGCGCCCGCTCGAACAGCGAATGACGGCCGGAGCGCTGACGAAGCTGCGCGCGGGCGAGACGATCGTCGCGTCGGACAACGGCGACCGGGTCGAGGCCGTCATCCGTCTCGATCCCGTGGCCGACGTGTACCTCTACGTGTCGCGCCGCGTGAACCCGGCCGTGCTCGCGTCCATCGAACGATCGAGCAAGGCGGCGAGCGACTACCAGGCCACGCTCGACCGTTCCCGCGCGCTGCAGTTCCGCTTCAACGCCGTCCTGCTCCTCGTCTCGCTGCTCATCGTCGCCCTGTCGATCTGGATCGCGCTCGCGCTCGCCGACCGGCTCGTCCGCCCGGTCGGCGCGCTCGTAGGCGCGGCGCGGCGGGTGACCGCGGGGGACCTGACCGCGCGCGTGCCCGTCGGCAACGCGCGCGACGAAGTCGGCACGCTGGGCGATGCGTTCAACAACATGACGCAGCGGCTGGAGGAGCAGACGGGCGCGCTCGTCGCCGCCAACAGCCAGCTCGACACGCGCCGCGCGTTCACCGAGGCCGTGCTGTCGGGCGTCACCGCGGGCGTGCTGTCGATCGACGACGCGCGCTGCATCCGCCTCATCAACAAGTCGGCGGAAGATCTGCTCAAATCCGGCGAGGACAATCCTGTCGGCCGTACGCTCGGCGACCTCGCGCCCGAACTCGACGAGTTCGTCGCGGGCGACGCGCGCGAGGCGACGGTCGAAATATCGCAAGGCGGCGAGCCGCGCACGCTCGCGGTCAAGCGCGTACGTGTGACGGGCGGACACGTGCTCACGTTCGACGACATAACCAACCAGCTTCTCGACCAGCGCCAGGCCGCATGGTCCGACGTCGCGCGTCGCATCGCGCACGAGATCAAGAACCCGCTGACCCCCATCCAGCTTGCCGCCGAGCGGCTGCAGCGACGCTATGGCAGCCAGATCACGAACGAACCCGAGACATTCGAGCGCCTGACGCAGACGATCGTGCGCCAGGTCGGCGACCTGCGCCGCATGGTCGACGAGTTCTCCGGTTTCGCCAGAATGCCCAAACCGGTGTTTCGAGAGGAGAACCTGGCCGACGTCGCGCGCGAAACGCTGTTCCTGCACGAAGTCGCGCACCCCGGCATCCGCTTCGCCATGGACGCGCCCGAAGGCGGCGTACCCCTGTTCTGTGACCGCCAACAGATCAGCCAGGCGTTGACAAACCTCGTGAAGAACGCGGTCGAAGCCATTGAAGCACAACGATCGAAGACGACGCGCGACGGGGGCGAGGCGATCGCGATGCGCGTCGCGGAGGAAGACGAGTGCGTCGTTCTCGAAGTCTCCGACACGGGCGTCGGCCTCCCCGCCGACCGCGCGCGCATGACCGAACCTTACATGACGACGCGCGTCCGCGGCACGGGGCTCGGGCTCGCGATCGTCAAGAAGATCGTCGAGGAGCATTGCGGCGACATGCGCTTCAACGATCGGGCGGGCGGGGGCAGTCACGTGCGCATCGGGTTCGACGTCGCGCGCCTGGCGCGGCTTGCCGCCGGCGAGACACATTCGAAAATGCAGGAGGTCTGATGGCGCTTGACGTTCTGGTCGTCGACGATGAGCGCGACATCCGCGAACTCGTCGCGGGCGTCCTCGAAGACGAAGGGTACACGGCGAGAATGGCCGCGGACAGCGGCGCGACTCTGGAAGCGCTGGCGGAACGCAGGCCGTCGCTCGTCCTGCTCGACGTGTGGCTGCACGGGTCCAAACTCAACGGCCTCGAACTGCTCGCCGAGATCAAGCGCCGCGATCCCTCGCTTCCCGTGCTGATGATCTCGGGCCACGGCAACCTCGACACGGCGGTCGCCGCGATCCGGCAGGGCGCGGTCGACTTCATCGAAAAACCGTTCGAGGCGGGCAAGCTGCTCCACCTCGTGGCGCGCGCGACCGAAACCGACCGGCTCAAGCGCGAGAATGCGACACTGAAAGCGCAATATGGCGGCGACGACGAGCTGACGGGCACGTCCGTGCCGATCAACAACGTGCGCGCGACGCTGAAGCGTGTCGCGTCCACCGGCAGCCGCGTGCTGATCAGCGGCCCCGCCGGCGTCGGCAAGGAAGTCGCCGCGCGCATGCTGCACGACTGGAGCCAGCGCGCCGCCGCGCCGTTCGTCGTGGTCAGCGCGGCGCGCATGGCCCCCGACCGGGTCGAGGCGGAACTGTTCGGTTCGGAAGCAGAGGACGGAGCGACGCGCCCGGGGTTCCTGGAACAGGCGCACGGCGGCACGCTGTTCCTCGACGAGATCGCCGACATGCCGCTCCCGACCCAAGGGAAGATCCTGCGCGTGCTGACCGAACAGAGTTTTGTCAGGGTCGGCGGCCAACGTCAGGTCAAGGTCGACGTACGGGTCCTGTCCGCCACCTCGCGCGATCTGGCGGAGGAGATCGCCGCCGAACGGTTTCGGGAAGACCTCTACTACCGCCTCAACGTCGTTCCCGTCCGCATTCCTCCGCTGCAGGAACGCCGCGAGGACATTCCCGGGCTCGTACGCCACTTCGCCGCGCGCTACGCCGCCGATCGGCGCGTCGGCAACCCGGACGTGTCCGACGACGCCATGGCGGCACTGCAGTCGTTCGACTGGCCGGGCAACGTCCGCCAGCTTCGCAACATCGTCGAACGCACGATCATCCTCGCGCCCGGAGACCGCATCGCGCGCATCGACGTCGACATGCTGCCGTCCGAAATCACCGGCGCGGGCGGCGGTGGGGAAGGGGGGCAGCCTATGTCGATCATGGGCACGCCCTTGCGCGAGGCGCGCGAAAGCTTCGAACGCGAGTATCTGCGCGTTCAGATCCGCCGTTTTTCGGGCAACATCTCGCGCACCGCGAGCTTCATCGGGATGGAAAGGTCGGCGCTGCACCGCAAGCTCAAGGCGCTCGGCCTGGGCGAAGCGCGCGACGACGAGGAGCCGCCCTTAAAGTAGCTCAGCCTAACTCCCATATCTCATTTGGAAGTTCGCACCGGAGACGAGCAATGGCCGACAAGGTCAACAACCTGCAAGATATTTTCCTGAACGGCCTGCGCAAGTCCAAGACGCCGGTCACCATGTTCCTGGTCAAAGGCGTGAAGCTTCAGGGCATCATCACCTGGTTCGATAATTTTTCCGTGCTGCTGCGCCGCGATGGCCAGGCACAGCTCATCTACAAGCACGCCATCTCCACGATCATGCCTGCGACCAAGGTGCCAGGATTGACCCTGCCCACGCCGGAAGTCCGCAAGTCGCCTGGTCTGCAGGAGACGTTCCTCACCGCCGTACAGCGCGCGGGCGAACCGGTCACGATGTTCTTGGTCAACGGCGTCATGCTTCAGGGTGAGATCGCCGCGTTCGACCTGTTCTGCCTGTTGCTCGAACGCGAAGGTCTGTCGCAGCTCGTCTACAAGCACGCGATCTCGACCGTGCAACCGCTGCACCCCGTGTCGCTGATGGACGAACCCGAAGACGCAGCCGCCGAAGGCGTTTCGGTCTGAGCGGGTTCGCGCGCGCCGACGCGGACGGTGTGACCCGCGGCGCCCGCGCGCTCGTCGTCCTGCCGCAACTTCGCGACGAGCCCGGACGCACGAGCGAGGCGCGCCTCGACGAGGCGGCTGGCCTTGCGCGCGCGATCGGCGTCGACGTGGTCGACAAACGCGCGGTTCGCGTGCGTGCACCGAGGGCCGCGACGCTGATGGGGAAGGGGCAGGTCGAGGCGATCGCCAACGACGTCGCCGCGCACGAAGCCGAACTCGTCGTGATCGATGCGGGCATCAGCGCCATCCAGCAGAAGAACTTGGAAGACGCACTCAAGGCCAAGGTCATTGACCGCACAGGGCTGATCCTCGAAATCTTCGGCGAACGCGCCGCAACCGCCGAAGGGCGGCTGCAGGTCGAACTCGCGCATCTCGACTATCAGGCCGGTCGGCTCGTGCGCAGCTGGACCCACCTGGAACGCCAACGCGGCGGGTTCGGCTTTCTGGGCGGGCCCGGCGAAACGCAAATCGAGGCGGATCGCCGCCTGATCCGCGACAGGATGGCAAAGCTCCGCCGCGAACTCGAGCAGATCAAGCGCACGCGATCGCTCCATCGGTTGCGCCGCAAGAAGGCGCCCTGGCCCGTGATCGGCCTCGTCGGCTACACCAATGCGGGCAAATCCACACTGTTCAACCGGCTGACGGGCGCGGACGTGTTCGCCGAGGATCTGCTGTTCGCGACTCTCGATCCTACGATGCGCGACATGGCGCTGCCCGGGTTCGACAAGGCGATCCTGTCGGACACGGTCGGGTTCGTCTCCAACCTCCCGACACAGCTCGTCGCCGCGTTCCGCGCGACGCTGGAAGAGGTGATCGCCGCTGACATCATCGTGCACGTCCGCGACATCGCGCACGAAGACAGCGACGCGCAGGCGGCCGACGTGATGACGGTCCTTAAGGAGATCGGCGCGGCGGGTGAGGACGGCCCCCCGTTGATCGAGGTCTGGAACAAGATCGATCTGACCGATGCGGACACGGCGCAGGCGCTGCATACCGAGGCGGCGCGGCGCGACGACGTTACGGTACTCAGCGCGCTGACAGGGGAGGGAACGGACAGCTTGCTACACACGCTGACCGCGCGGCTGCAAAGCGGCGGTCAGGTGCACAGGCTCGCCGTGCCGACCGGAGCGGGGGACCGGCTCGCGTGGCTGCACAATCATGGCGAGGTACTGAGCACCGATGTCGGCGACGAGGAGACGACCGTCACCGTGCGCCTCGATGCGGCCAACTACGCGCGCTACCAGGCGCGGGGCTGAGACAGCGCGGCTTTGGCCGATCTCCACAAGCGGTCCTGTTCGGCCGCGTCACGCGACGCGAACCCCGCGTCCGCGTGCTCCATGTGGCGGAAGCGCGCCTCGAACTTGGCGTTGGCGGCGCGCAACGCGCTCTCGCTGTCGATGCCAAGCTTGCGCGCGAGATTGACCACGCTCAGCAGCAGGTCGCCGAGTTCGTCGAAGCGCGCGGCATCATCGGTGGCGTTGTCGATCTCGGCCATTTCCTCGACGACCTTTGCACGCGCTCCGGCGACGTCGGGCCAGTCGAACCCGACACGCGCCGCACGCGCCGTCAGCTTGTGCGCGCGCGACAGAGCGGGCGCGGCCAGCGGCACGCCGGCGAGCGCGGACCGGTCGTCAAGCCCGGCGCGCTCGGCGGCTTTCAAGGCTTCCCAACCGGGCGTGTCGCCCCCGACCTCAGACGTAGCGCTGAAAATGTGCGGGTGACGGCGTTCGAGCTTGGCGACGATCGCGGACAGCACATCGTTCAGCGTGAACACTCCGGCGCACTCGGCGATCGCCGCATGGAATACGACTTGGAGTTGAAGGTCGCCAAGTTCGTCGACGAGCGCCGCCATGTCGCCACGCGCGATCGCGTCCGCGACTTCGTACGCTTCCTCGATCGTATAAGGCGCGATCGTCTCGAACGTCTGCGCTCGGTCCCATTCGCAACCATGCTCTGGATCCCGCAGCACGCGCATGACTTCGACAAGCCGATCGACCCCCCTCACATCAACGCTTCAGTCTGATAATAGACATTATGTAAAATCTCGAGCCATAAAGGGGGCTTTACGCAAGATTGCTGACCGGCGTCGATGGGCCATTGGACGAGTCCAACCCGGCGAACACGCTGTACGCCAGCAGGCCCAAAGCGAAGATCGCGACCCAGGCCAACGCCATCCTGACCGTCTGCTTCATCGGCACGCCACGCGCCGAATAACCGTTGACGACCCACGCCAGCATCAGAACCGATGCGACCAGGCTGGCTATGACACCACCGCTCACAGGCTCACCTCCAACCCGTCATAAGCCGGCCGCACGTGCGCCGGAAGTTCTTCGCACAACGTCGCATAATCCATCGACTGGTCCATGTGCGTCAACAACACGGTCTTGGGTTTCAGCGCGTCGACCCAGTCCAGCGTCTGGTCGAGATGCGGGTGCGTCGGATGCGGCGCACGGCGCAACGCGTCGACGATCCACAGATCAGCGTCCGCATATGCCGCCTCCATGTCCGCGGTCATGCCCTTGAAATCAGTGGCGTAGACGATCCGCCTCCCGCCCGACGCGAACACCAGGCCCGCGCTGCTGATCGATCCGTGCGGCTGGTCGACGACGTCGATCGTGTCCGCACCGTACGTCAGCCGGTCGGGCAAGGCGCGCGCATCGATCGTCGGAGGGTAGCCCGCGTTGCCGCGGAACACGTAGGCGAAGCGCGTCGTCAGTACCTCCAGCGTGGCGTCGCGCGCATAGCCCGGCACCGGTCCGCCGCGCTTGTGGAAAAGCTGCCGGACCTCGTCGATGCCGTGACAATGGTCGGCGTGGTCGTGCGTCCACACGATGGCGTCGATCCAGTTGACGTCGGCGTCGAGCAGCTGTTCGCGTAAGTCTGGCCCCGTGTCCACGAGGATGCGCACGCCCCCGTCTCCGACCGTCCCGAACTCGACGATGATCGACACGCGCCGGCGCCGGTTGCGCGGGTTGGTGCGGTCGCATGCGCCCCAATCGTTGCCGATGCGGGGCACGCCCGACGACGTCCCGCACCCCAGAATGCGCAGCTTCAACGTCCAACCTCGGTCAACGCAAGGCCTTGGCGAACAATGCGTAAAAATTGTCGGTCGTCGTCGCGGCAAGCTGCTCCAGCGGCTCCCCGCGCAGCGTCGCAAGGTACGCCGCGGTGTCGGCTACGTGCATCGGCTCGCACGGTTTGCCGCGATGCGGCACAGGCGCGAGGAACGGCGCGTCGGTCTCCATCAGCAGCCGATCCGCCGGGACGTCCCGCGCGATCGCCTGCAGGTCGCGCGCGTTCTTGAAGGTGACGATCCCCGACATCGAAATGGAAAAGCCGAGATCGAGTGCGACGCGGGCGAAGTCGGCGCTGGCGGTGAAGCAGTGGATGACACCACCAAAGGCCCCCTTCGCCATTTGCTCGCGCAGGATTGCCGCCGTGTCCTCCTCCGCGTCGCGGGTGTGGACGACGATCGGCAGTCCGCTCCGGCGCGCGGCGTCGATGTGGATGCGGAAATTATCGCGCTGCCGTGCGCGGTCGGATTTGTCGTAGTGATAGTCGAGCCCGGTCTCGCCGATCGCCACGACGCGCGGGTGCGCGGTGCGTTCGAGCAGCGTGTCGACGGTCACGTCGGCATGTGCATCCGCGTCGTGCGGGTGGATGCCGACCGCTGCCCAGACGTCGTCGTGCCGCTCCGCCGCGCCCACGACTGCGTCCCATTCTGAAGCCCGCGTCGCGATGTTGAGCATCGCGGACACCCCCGCCCCGCGCGCGCGCGCGATCGCTTCGACCTCGTGCTCGACGAGGCCGGGGTAGTTGAGGTGGCAATGGCTGTCGACGAACATCTAGGCGGCTTCCGGCAGGTCCAGCCTCGGAAAGATGGGAACGGGGGCTGCGAGGCGAAAGTCCGACGTGGCCAGCGCGGCGTACCAGCCCTCCCCCGCCCCGCCGGTCGCGCCCATCGCATCCAGCAACCGCGTCGCCGATCCGGGCACGATCGGCGCAATCGCGCGAGCGAGATCATGGATCGCCACGTACAGCGTCGCGAGCACCGACGACATGCGCGCCGGGTCGGTTTTCCGAAGAGCCCAAGGCGCTTCTGCATCGACGAACTGGTTGCACGCGAACACCGCGCCCATCCAGGCTTCGATGGCGATCGAAAAGGCATAATCGTCCATCGCCGCGTCCATCTGGGTCAGGGCAAAGGCCACCGTCGACAGCAGCGCCTCCCCTTCCGGAGTCGCAGACGCGCTGGGAAGGACCCCGTCCAAGTTTTTGGCAATGATCGACAAAATACGTTGCGCCAAGTTTCCAAAACTGTTGGCGAGCTCGGCATTGCATCGCGTGACGATCGCCTCGTCCGAATAGCTGCCGTCCTGTCCGAAGCTGACTTCACGCAGCAGGAAGTATCGTATCGAGTCCACGCCGTAACGGTCGGCCAGCGCGAGCGGATCGACGACGTTGCCCAGGCTTTTCGACATCTTCTCGCCGCGCTGCAGCACGAACCCGTGACCGTACACCGTGCGCGGCAACGCCAGACCGGCCGAGAGCAGGAACGCGGGCCAGTAAACCGCGTGGAAACGGACGATGTCCTTGCCGATCAGGTGCAGGTCGGCGGGCCAGTAGCGCGCCATGCGTGTCTCGTCGTCGGGGTACCCCGCGCCCGTCAGGTAGTTGGTCAGCGCGTCGACCCAAACGTACATGACGTGATCCGCGGACCCCGGGACGCGCACGCCCCAATCGAAGCTTGTGCGCGAGATCGACAGATCGTTCAGCCCGCCCCGAATAAAGCCGAGCACTTCGTTGCGGCGGCTCGCCGGTCGGATGAAATCTGCATTCGCCTCGATATGCTCGAGCAAGGGCCGTGCGTAGGCGGACAAACGAAAAAACCAGCTTTCCTCAACCGTCCACTCGACCGCTGTGCCCTGCGGCGACAGGCGCGCGTCGCCCTCCCCAACCAGCTCCTTTTCATCGTAAAAGGCTTCGTCGCGGACCGAGTACCAGCCTTCGTAGCGGCCGAGATAGAGGTCGCCTCGGGCCTCCATCGCGCGCCAGATCGCCTGGCTGGCGCGGTGGTGCGCGGGCTCCGTGGTGCGGATGAAGCGATCGTAGGACACGTCGAAGCGGTCCGCCATCGCCTGGAACCGGCCGGACATCTCGTCCGCCAGCGCGGCCGGTGCGACGCCGCGGTCGCGTGCGGCCTGGGACATCTTGAGCCCGTGCTCGTCCGTCCCCGTCTGAAAGAACACGTCGCGCCCCTGCGCGCGCTTGTGCCGCGCGATCGCGTCCGCCGCGATGGCTTCGTAGGCGTGGCCGATATGAGGGGGGCCGTTGGGGTAGCTGATCGCGGTCGTGATGTAGAACGGGTCAGCCATGCACCCGCTTTGGCCCGCCCGTGTGCGTCGGCGCAAGTCCGGCGACCAGACCCGCCAGTTCGAACGTCACCGCTGCCGGATCGAGCGACAGCGGCACGGCATCCGCCGCGAGGTCGCGCGCGCGTTCGTACAGCTTGAGCGCCCGCGGGAGGTCCTCCCCGCGCCGATCGCGTGCCGCCTCCGCGATGTACCGCACGACGCGTCTCAGAAAGATCTCGTACCTCGGCTGCGCGGCCTTGAGCGCGAGCCTGGACGCGAGCGCGCTGCGGATGCGGTTGTGCGGATCGCCTTCGCTCGCGAGACGGTGCATATCGGCATCCAGGTCGGCGACCGCGAGCCCGCGACGCGCAAGCGCAAGCCCGGGCGCACCTTCGCCGGACGCGACCAACTCGGCGATCTCCGCATGATCGGCATCGGGTAACAAACCACCCAACGCCGACGTCATGGCGGCGTCGTTCAAAGGCGAGAAGCGCACGGTGAAGCATCGCGAGCGAATGGTCGGCAACAGCCCGGCGGGCGCGTGGCTGACCAGCAGGAACAGGCAGTTGGGCGGCGGTTCCTCCAGGCTCTTGAGCAAGGCGTTGGCCGCGGGGGCCTCCATGTCGTCGATCGAGTCGACGATCACGACCCGCCACGGCGATTGCGACGGCGTCGACGAAAACAGCGTTTTCAGGCGGCGCACCTGATCGACGTTGATGTTGCGCGCCAAGTCCTCGTCGTCCGCCCAATCGACGCGCGGCAGATCGCGTCGTTTCGCATCGCGTGGCAGGCGGTCGAGCAGGCGGAAGTCGGGATGGCTATGCGCGGCCAGAAGACGCGCGGTCGGGTGAGCGGGGTCCAGCGACAATCCCTCGCCTTGAGGGATCGGTCCCGTGCCCTGCGCGAGCAAACGCCGCGCGGCCATGTGCGCGAACCTCGCCTTGCCCACGCCCCGCGCGCCGGCCAGCAGCCAGGCATGATGGAGGCGACCGCCGGCAAGACCGGCCCTGAACGCCGCGACCTGGGCATCGTGGCCGTAGAGCCGGTCGCCTGCGGAGATCGTCAGAGCAGGTCCTCCACCGCCTCGAACACGCGCGTGGTCACGTCGGCTTCCGGACCGTCGGCATAGACGCGGCGGAAACGCTCGGGTTCGGCCACGGCGAGCGCGCGAAATCCTTTCAGCACCGCGTCATGATACGCCTCGTCCTTGGCCGCGATCCGGTCCTTGGGTCCGCCGTCGCGGCTGTCGCACCGGCGCGCACACTCTGCAGGGTCCGCGATCAGCAACAGCGTGCGGTCGGGGTACAAAGCTTCGCTGCCGAAATCATGCAACGCACGGATGGCGTCGACATCCGCACCGCCCGCCGCGCCTTGATACGCGATCGAGCTGTCGACAAACCGGTCGCACACCACCCACTCGCCGCGGGCCAAGGCCGGTCGGATCGTGCGCGCCACGTGGTCGGCCCGCGCGGCGGCGAACAGCAAAGCTTCGGCGCGAAAATTCCATCGTTCGAGCGCGCCGCCGAGCAGCAACCCCCGGATCGCCTCCGCGCCTTCGCTGCCCCCGGGCTCGCGCGTTTCCACCACGATCAGCCCGCGCTTTCGCAAGATGTCCGTCAGCCGCGCGGACTGCGTCGACTTGCCGACTCCTTCTCCGCCCTCCAGGCTGATGAAGCGACCAGGTGCTCCTTCCGTCACGCGAACAGCGACGTGAGGCCGGTCCACATCCGCCCGAAGAACCCCGCCTCCGCCACCGCGTTCGCCGCCACCAGCGGCATCGTCTGCGGCGGCCCGCCCGACGTCTGCACGACCAGATCGGCGATATGCTGCCCCGCCGCGATCGGCGCCTTGACCGGCCCGTCGTACACCACCTTGACGATCATGTCCGACCCGAGCCCCGCCGGGATCGTCACCGCCAGATCGCGCGGCGCGACAAGCCCGACCGCGTCCTCGCCGCCCAGCTGCACCTTGGCCTCGGCCACGCGTCGCCCCTTGGCGAACAGCGGCTTGGCCTGCCAGGCGCGGAACCCCCAGTTCATGAAGTTGGTCGACTCGTTGATGCGTTCGTTGAACGACGACAACCCCGCGAGCACCATGATCAGACGCCGCCCGCCCTGCTGCGCCGACCCCGTGAACCCATACCCCGCTTCCTCCGTATGCCCCGTCTTCAGTCCGTCCGCGCCCGCCACCTTGCCCAGGATCGGGTTGCGGTTGGCCTGCACGATCGGGTTGCCGCCGCCCATCGTCTGCCCCCAGGTGAAGGACGGCTGCGCATAGAATTGCTTGTACAGTTTCGGGTGGCGCCCGATCGTCCCTTCGGCCAGCGTCGCGAGGTCGCGCGCGGTCGTGTAGGTGCGCCCCTCGTCGGGCCAGCCGTTGGAATTGCCGAACCGGCTGTTCTTCATGCCGAGGTCGGCGGCATGCTTGTTCATGAGGTTGACGAACGCTTCCTCCGTCCCCGAAATCGCCTCCGCGAGCACCACGCACGCATCGTTGCCCGACAGCGTCACGATGCCGTGCAGCAGGTTCTCGACGCTGACCTGCTGGTTGGGCGACAGGAACATCGTCGAGCCCGCGGCCGGCCCGTGCCAGCGCCGCCACGTTTCCGGATTGACCGTCACCATCTGGCCAAGCTTGAGCTCGCCCTTCTGGATCAGGTCGAACGCGACGTGCGTCGTCATCATCTTGGCCATCGACGCGGGCGGCACCCGTCGGTCCGCATCGCGCGCGAACAGGATCGCGCCCGACGCCATGTCCTTCATGTACGCGACGGGCGCGGGGGTCGTGAAGCTCGGCGCCTGCGCGGCAGCGGGAACGGAGACAATGAGGGCAAGTGCGGCGGCTGTTTTCATGCCGCCACCCCTAGTCAACGCGCGACCGCGTCCGCAAGCAGTCCGACCGACAACGCGTAAAAATTCGAGCAATTATAATCCAGGATCGCGCGGTAATTGGTCGTCAGCAGGAACCCGCGCGCCATCGGCCCGTCCGGCTCGAGCAGGCTCGCCAGCTCCCCGTCGGGCAAATACCCGCTCGGGACCACCCCCAACGCCCGCCATTCGCGTACCGTCAGCCAGCGGCTGTGCCGCGCATGCACGCGCGGGCATCGCGGCGAGGCGATCGTGTTCGCGATGCTCGCCCGGTTGAGGCTGAGCGGCACCGACGCCCGCACCCCCCAAGGCACGCGCGGCTTCCACCCCGCGTCGCTCAGGTAATTGCCGATCGAGGCCAGCGCATCCGCCTGGCTGCGCCAGATGTCCGATCGCCCGTCCCCGTCCCCGTCGACGCCCAACCGCAGGAACATCGACGGCAGGAATTGTGGGTAGCCCGTCGCGCCGGCCCAGCTCCCCTTCAGCGTTTCACGAGAATAGCCGCGATCCATCAGCCGCAGCGTCGCGACGAATTCTTCCGTGAACAACGCCCGCCGACGCCCCTCGTACGCCAACGTCGCGAACGCGCGCAGCAGGTCGAAATCCCCCGTCACCGCGCCATAGCTCGTCTCATGCCCGAAGATCGCCATGATCACCGCCGGCGACACGCCGTACCGTCGCTCGATCTCGGCGAGCCGCGGCCGCAGCGACTGATAGCGGCTGCTCCCCCGCGAGATCAGGTCGGGCGTCACGTGCTGACGCTCGTAAGGGAAGAAGGACGGGATCGCGTTCGGATTGCTCGTGCTCCCCGGCTGCGCCCGGTCGAGCTCGGTTACCCTCGGATTATAGGTCAGCGTCGGAAACACCGCGTCCAGCGTCCGCTGCGAAACCCCCGCCCGCCCCGCCTGCGCCCGCAAAGTCGGCAGATACCCGCGAAACCCTTCCTCGCTCGGGTTCGCCACCTGCTGCGCGCATGCGGGCACCCCCGCCAGCGTCACCGGCGCAAGCACCAGGCCCAAGGCCATCAACAATCGACGCATGCACAAAACCTTCGAAAACCAGCCGCGCCCCCTTCGCACAGGCGGTCGGCGGTGCGAACCCTGTTCGTCCCGCCGCTTGCACGCAGCGTCGCTGCCTGAAGCTGCACCAACGACCGGAGCGTAAATCCTCCCCGGCACGGGGAGGGGGACCGCGACGCGCAGCGGCGTGGTGGAGGGGGTTCTCCGCCCATGCCGAAGCTTCTCCTATGTCGCATCCGCTCGCACACCCCCTCCACCAGCTGCGCTGGTCCCCCTCCCCTGCCGGGGAAGATAAGAGAAGAAATCCGCTCCCCGCCGAGGCAACCACGGGCGCAGCCCGTAATCCCACTTTGCGCGATGGGCAGTCCGCGCGTATTGCCGGTGACGGGAGAGTTGGCCGAGTGGTTTAAGGCAGCGGTCTTGAAAACCGCCGTGGGTGCAAGCTCACCGTGGGTTCGAATCCCACACTCTCCGCCACCAGGATCAACAGAAGAGCGCCGGAAGCGCGTTTGCCGAAGGCACGCGCCGTACCATCGAAACACGACGCTTGACGGCTAGCTCTACATATGTTGCAATTAGCGATGGCTTCCACCCGCCGCCCGTCGCCGCAGATGCTGACCCTGTTGAAAGCGTTGGCGGCGCAGTGTCCCCAATCGCAGCACGGATATGAGTTGATGAAGCAAACGGGGCTTCTATCCGGCACGCTGTATCCGCTGCTGATGCGAATGACGGATCAAGGGCTTGTTGAAGCCGAGTGGCATGCATCGACGTACCCCGGTCGACCACCGCGTCACGCTTATCGCCTGACCGCAGCGGGCCTGCGATTGGCCCGTGAAGCGCCGAATGATCGAGTAACGCCCTGCGGCGTGCCGTTACCCGCATGACTGCGATTGCGGCTCGGCTGGCGATGGCGCTGGCGACGCGAAGCCTGGGCGCGCATCGAAGCGCTTGGGCGCAAGCGATGGCGGCCGAATTGGAAGCGGCGGAGGCGGACGGTCGACCGCTTCGCTTTGCGCTCGGTTGCTTAGCGGGCGCGTGGCGGATGATGCCGAACCATGCCGAAGGCCGCTTTGTGCTTGCGAGTTACGCCCTGACGCTTGGGGTGCTAATCCCCACGGCGGCGATGCTGGCGCTGGCTGCGGCGTTTGGCTTCCCCTTCGTCGAGGCAAGCGAGGGCATTGGCGGCTCTTTGTCGGGTAGCGGCGCGCACGTGCTGCTGCTGAACGACGGAAGTCGGACGGTCGCGCCGTCGCTGACGCTGGCGATGCTGCTGCTGGCGATATGCCATCTGCCGCTCGCATGGTGGATTCTGGATCGCGACTGGGAGCGCGTCGCCGCCGTCGGCCGCTTCGGTGCGGCGACCGCCACGACGCTGACGATCGTGACGAGCTGCGTCGCGCTGGATGCCACGCGGCTGTTGTTGCCGATCGCAGCGCTAACGGTGGAGCTGGCAACGGTATCGGCGCTGGCTTGGTGGCATGCGCGGCTGTTCGGTGGCGACGCCAATGAGAATTCAGCCACGGCGGACTGAGCGCGCCGCATTCGAGGGAGCAGAAGCATGACAACGTCTAGAACGACGGTTCCGGGCTGGATTGCACAACGGCCGGCTTGGCTTCTCCTGCTGCTGTTCGTGGTGGGCATCGTGGTTGCGGGCCGAGTGGAGGCGCAGCCGACGAAGATGGCCGTCGACGTGCGTATCGCGTCCGAGCCGGGCGTGGTGTTGGCGGGAACGCTGCATTTGCCTGTCGGGCATGGCGACGGCCCCTTTCCGCTCGCCGTGTTGATCCAAGGGCATGGACCCAACGGGCGTGGCGGATATTTAGAGATCATCAAGCGGCTGATGACGGACGGCATAGCCGCCGTAGAGTACGACAAGCGCGGGATCGGACAGTCGACCGGCACTTACAAGGAGGATGCGGAGCGGCTGACCGCTGATGCATCCGCCACCGTGGCGGCGATGCGCCGCCGGCCGGAGATCGACGGCAGTCGCATCGCGCTGGTCGGCCAGAGCCAAGGCGGGGTGATCGCGCCGGCGGTGGCGGCCGCCGATCCGACGATCGCGAGCGTGGTGACTCTGGCTGGGTCTGTCGGTGACGGCTTGCCGTACCTGCGGCGGGCCATCTATAATCAATTGGTCTCCGCTGGTCGTGCCAAGGAAGCGGTTGATCCGGCAGTGGACGCTGCCATGACACTGCTCCAGGCGCGCATCGACGGCAAGGATGCGAAGACGATCGCGCCGTTGCGCACGACAGTAGTTGACCGGTTTGAAGCGGCGGGTTTCCCGCGCCCACAGGCTGAAGGCGCGCTGGCCATGATCGACACTCCGCTGTCTTGGACGGTGCACAAGCTTCGCTCCGCTTCCGACCTTCAAGCGCTGCGCATACCGGTCCTCGCGGTGTTCGGGTCCAAGGATCCGTTGGTGATAGCGACGGATGAGGCTCCGGCGGCACGTGCTGCGCTGGCGCATAATCACCGGGCTAAAGTCGTGGTGCTCGACGGGCTAAGCCACTGGTTTCAGGAAGGCGCGAGCACCGGTGGAGAAGAAGAAGTCGCGGCGTTGGGCGCGAATTTGAGTTCGCCCCGCTTGGTAACGCTCGTCGGCGATTGGCTGCGCCTTACGCTGGCATCCCAACACGGCCGCAACAGCACATCGACGCGTTGATACCCCTACGTTCATAAAACAAAGAAGCCGCTTTCCTACAGCCAATTGTTCCGGCTACGTTCCACGAGTCATGGATGTTCCCGCCTTCCTCCGCTTCGAGCCCGCCCCCGTCCGCGCGCGGAGCGACGGGTGGAACGCGGGGGTGCAGCAACGCTTCGTGCTCCATCTCGCGAAGGGCGCCGGGCCGGGCGAGGCGGCGCGGCATGTCGGGCGGAGCAAGCAGACCGCCTATGCGCTCCGGGCCAGGCCGAGCGCGGAGGGCTTCGCGGTGGCGTGGGACGCGGCGGTGGCGTTCGCGTGCCATGCGCGCACGGCGGGACGTTCGCCCACGGCGGCGTTCACGGACTCCGGGCTGGAGATGCTGATGGTGCCGCGCTTCTATCGCGGACGGCTGATCGGCTTCGTGCAACGCGAGGATGTTCATGGGGCGATGCGCAGGCTGCGGATGATGGATCGTGCGCTCGACAAGCTGGAAGCGAAACGCGGAACCTGACCAAACTGACCGGATGAGCCTGCGAACGTCCCAACTTCGTCAGTTTCGACGACCACGAAGTTGAGAACTCGGGAGGCTTGTTTGCGGAAGATCGACGGAGGACCTACACCGCCACCATGATCCACAGCCCCATCACCGCCTTCGACTGGACCGATCCGTTCGGGCTCGACGAACAACTCACCGACGACGAGCGCATGGTGCGCGACACGGCGGAGGCGTACGCGCAGAAGAAGCTGCTGCCGCGCGTCACCCGGGCCTATCTCGACGAGCATTTCGATCGCGACATCATGCACGAGATGGGCGAGCTCGGCCTGCTCGGCGCGACGATCCCGGCGGAGTATGGCGGCGCCGGGCTGGATTACGTCAGCTACGGCCTCATCGCGCGGGCGGTGGAGCGGGTGGATTCGGGGTATCGGTCCGCGATGTCGGTGCAATCGAGCCTGGTCATGTTCCCGATCTTCGAGTTCGGGTCGGAGGAACAACGCCGCAAGTACCTGCCCAAGCTCGCGACGGGCGAATGGGTCGGGTGCTTCGGGCTGACCGAGCCCGAGGCCGGGTCCGACCCCGGATCGATGCGGACGCGGGCGGAAAAGGTCGACGGCGGCTACCGGATCACGGGCGCCAAGATGTGGATCACCAACTCGCCGATCGCGGACGTGTTCGTCGTGTGGGCCAAGTCGGACGCGCACGACGGCGCAATCCGCGGGTTCGTCCTCGAACGCGGCATGGCCGGGCTGTCCTCCCCCAAGATTGAGCAGAAACTGTCGCTGCGCGCGTCCGTCACGGGCGAGATCGTGATGGACAATGTCGAGGTCGGTGAGGACGCGCTGCTTCCCAACGTGTCCGGCCTCAAAGGCCCGTTCGGCTGCCTCAACCGCGCGCGCTACGGGATCAGCTGGGGCGTGATGGGCGCAGCCGAAGCCTGCATGGATGCGGCTTTGGGCTACACGCTCGACCGCAAGCAGTTCGGCCGGCCGCTGGCGGCGACGCAGCTCGTCCAGCTCAAGCTCGCCGACATGGTGACCGAAATCGCGCTAGGCCTGCAGGCGAGCCTACGCGTCGGCCGCCGCATGGACGAAGGCACTCTGATTCCCGAGACGATCAGCCTCATCAAGCGCAACAATTGCGGCAAGGCGCTCGCCATCGCCCGCGTCGCCCGCGACATGCACGGCGGCAACGGCATCAGCGCGGAATACCACGTCATCCGCCACCTCCTCAACCTGGAGACGGTCAACACCTACGAGGGCACGCACGACGTCCACGCCCTCATCATGGGGAGGGCGATCACCGGCCTGGCGGCGTTCTGACTACTTCTTCCCCAGCGTAAGCCCGCCGAAGCGCTTGTTGAAGCGGGCCACCTGCCCGCCGCTGTCGAGCATCTTGCCCGTGCCGCCCGTCCACGCCGGATGCGCGGTCGGGTCGATGTCGAGCGTCAGCGTATCCCCTTCCTTCCCCCACGTCGAGCGCGTCTGGTAGCTCGATCCGTCCGTCAGCTGGACGGTGATCGTGTGGTAGTCGGGGTGGATGCCGGTCTTCATGCGCGTGTTCCTGCCGTGGGGCTGGTACCGACCAGCCGGAGCGAAGCGGGGTCACTAGCCGCCCCGCCCCCGCTTGACAATGTCGCGCGTCAACCTGCAAAACGGCCGCAGACCAAGGTGCCTTGCGAAAGCGAGGTGAAAAGGGAAGCCGGCGAAAATCCGGCGCTGTGCCCGCAACTGTAAGTGGCGAGCTTCTTCCTCCGCAAAGGGCGAAGACGCGATCGAGCCGCAAGCCAGGAGACCTGCCGTGGTCGTCGTCCGCACACCGGCCGGGTCCAGCCGTGCGTGCGTGGGCTCGGCTAAGTCGCCGAATCCTCCGTGACGACATCTCGTGTCGTCATGGAAGGACTTGGACAATGTTTCCGTTTCTGCTGATCGCCCTCGGCCAAGTTGCCGACCCCCTGCCCGCGTCCGCGGCTCCGGACGAGATCGTCGTCACCGCCTCTCTCGCGCCCGTCGACCGCGACGCAGCGCCCGCGACCGTGACCACCATCGATGCGCCTCGGATCGACGCTCTGGGAGAACCACTGATCGCCGACCTGCTGCGGTTGAGCCCGAGCGTCTCCGTCGCCACCACCGGTCCCGCCGGCAGCCAGACGCAGCTGCGCATCCGCGGCGCGGAGGCGAACCACACGCTGCTTCTGATCGACGGCATCCGCTTCAACGATCCCGCGTCCGGCAACGAGGCGCGGTTCGAGCTGCTGACCGGCGACGGCGTCGCCGGGATCGAGATCGTACGCGGGCCGCAATCGGCCTTGTACGGCGCGGAAGCGATCGGCGGCGTCGTCGCGGTCGAAACGGGCCGCGCGGCCACCGGAACGGGAGTGACGGCCACGGCCGAAGCCGGCGGCAAGGGGTTTCGGCGTGCGTCCGGAGCGCTGGGGCACGAACGCGAAGATGCCGGGTTCGGCATCTACGGCGGCTACCAGGAAAGCGACGGCATCGACAGTCTCGCCGGCGCGGACGTTCGAGGCGACCGCGACGGCTACGACAACCTGACCTTCGGCGCATCGGCGCGAGTGGGGCGACACGACGGCTTCTCGCTGACCGCATCGGGCCGCTTCACCGAAGCGACGAGCGCGTTCGACGGCTTCGACGCGACGTTCGCACGCGCCGACACGCGCGACGCGACGCGCAACCGCATCGGTGCCGGGCGGGTGTCGGCAAGCTACGGCGACGCCGCCAACGCGCCCGTCCACGTACGGCTCGGCGCGACGCTGCTCGCATCGACCAACAGCAACCGGTTGGACGGCGACCCGCTCAACCGTACGCAGGGACGCCGCTTCGTTGCCGATGCCCTCGTGTCCGGCGGCATCGATACGGGCGCGATCACGCACCGCATCATCGTCGCCGGCGATTACGAGCGCGAGCGCTTCGTCGCCAGCGACCAGGCGTTCGGCGGTGCCACGAACCAGCGCCGCTCCCGCGACCGCGGCGCGATCGTCGGCGAGCTTCGTTCCAGCTTGGGGTCACGCGTCATGACCGACGTCGCCGTCCGCCACGACAGCTTCGAAGGCTTTCGCGACGCCACCACCGTGCGGGCCGCCGCGACCGTACGCGTCGCAGGGTCGGTGTCGGTGCTTGCCGCCTACGGCGAAGGCATCGCGCGGCCGACCTTCTTCGACCAGTTCGGGTTCTTCCCCGGCAGCTTCATCGGCAACCCGGACGTGCGGCCCGAACGCTCGCGCGGTGGCGAGGTGGGGCTGCGCTACGACGCCGACGCGCTTCGGGTCGGCGTGACCGCGTATCGCCAGCGCTTGAAGGACGAGATCGTCCCGGTCTTCGACGCCGCTTTCAACGCCAGCACCGCCAACGTCACGGGCACGAGCCGACGTCAGGGCCTGGAGTTCGACGCCGCCTGGAGGCCGGTCGCGGCGGTCGGCCTGTCGGCCAACTACGCCTATCTCGATGCCGAAGACCGGCAAGCCGCGGGCGACGCGCTCGTCCGTGAAGTCAGGCGGCCGAGGCACAGCGGCAGCATATCCGCGGACGCACGCCTCGGGCGCTTCGGTGCGGGCGCCTCGGTTGCGTACATCGGCGCGCGGGCCGACAACGACTTCGCGACCTTCCCCGCGACGTCCGTCCGCTTGAACGATTACGTTCTCGCCAACGCGCGCGTCGCGTTCCGCATTGCTCCGGCGTTGGAATTGTTCGCCCGCGGCTCCAACCTGTTCGATGCGAGCTACACCGACGTCGTCGGCTACGCGACGCAAGGGAGGACGGTCTATGGGGGCATTCGCCTTCGCTACGGCGGTTAGCCTTGCCGCCGGGCCGGCGGCTACCAACCACGCCGCGACGGCGGTGCCGGGGTCGGGCATCGTGTCGCTCAACCTGTGCACGGACGAACTCGTGCTGCTCGTCGCCGATCCGGCCCGCATCCGCTCGGTCAGCTATTTGTCGCATGCGCCGGAGGAGACGCCGCTGTGGCGGCGGGCGCGACGGTACCGGGCGAACGACGGGTCGATGCTCGCGGCGGCGGCGGTGCGGCCGGGGTTGATTGTGACGATGGGGGCGAGCGGACGCGACCGCGAGCGATTGGCTGCCGCCATAGGCGCGCGGCTGCTCGTCCTGCCCTATCCCGCGACGATCGCGGACGTGGCAAGCAATCTCGCCGTCGTTGCGCGCGCGACCGGCGGCGAGGCACGCGCAGCCCAAATCGTCGCGGCGATGCACGCGGCGGTCGCGAGCGCCCCGGCCGATACGCGACCTGCGATGTGGGTCGATGGCGCGGGGCGCGCGCTGGCCGCGGATGGTCTGGGCGCGCGCTGGCTGAGCCTGGCCGGCTTGCGGCAGGTGCCCGTGCGCGGGCAGCGGCTGACGTTGGAGGCTTTGCTGACCCATCCGCCGGCGGTCATGGTGCAAAGTCGCTACCGCGCGGGACAAACGTCGTCCGCGACCGCCTGGCGGCTGCATCCCGTCGCGCGGTTCGCCAAGCCCGGGCGTATGGTCGACACCGATGGACGGCGCTGGACGTGCATGAGTCCGACGCTCCTGCCTGAGATCCTGCGGCTGCGCGCGGCGGCAAGGTGAGCAAACGTGCCCTCGCGGCCGGGCTGATCGTACTGATCGCGCTCGCGCTTGCCTCGCTTTTCGTTCCGGCGGCCGATCTGCTCGCGCTTGCCCGAGACGACCAGGCGTTGGCCGGCACGATCCTGCTCGAGCTGCGCGTTCCCCGCATGCTTCTCGCGGTTCTCTACGGCGGCGTGCTCGGCGCGTGCGGGGCGGCGGTGCAGGCCTTGTTCGGCAATCCCCTCGCCTCGCCCGATATCACCGGAACGTCCGGCGGCGCGGCGTTAGGGGCAGTGGTTTCCGCATACCTTTTGGGGGCTGCGACACCGCTCGGGTTCGCGGCGGGCGGGATCGCGGGCGCGAGCGCGGCCTTGGGCCTGCTCCTGGCCGTGGCCGGGCCGCGTGCCGAGGCCGCGACGCTGCTGCTCGCCGGGCTGGCGATCAGCACGCTGGCGGGTGCCTCGTTGGCGCTGGCGCTGGCGCTCGCCCCCTCACCCTATGCCTTCTACGACGCGCTCGACTGGCTGATGGGATCGCTTGTCGATCGCAGCCTGCCACAGGCAGGCATAGCCGCCGCGGGGTGCGCGGGCGCGGCGGTGCTACTCGGCTGGCAGGTTCGCGCACTCGACCGGCTCGGGCTCGGCGAGGAAGTCGCCGCCAGCCTCGGCGACGATCCCGTCCTGACCCGCATCGCCGTGGTCGCCGCCACCGCGATCGGCGTGGGCGCGTGCGTGTCCGTGTGCGGCGCGATCGGGTTCATCGGGCTGATCGGTCCCGTGTTCGCGCGACGGCTGACGCGGCACCATCCCGGCCGCGCGATGCTGCCCGCCGCGATGATCGGCGCGGGGCTGCTGCTTGGCGCCGACCTGCTCGTGCGCCTCGCCCCGCTCGGCCGGACTTTGCCGGTCGGCGCGATCACCGCTGCAGTCGGCGCACCGATCTTCGTCTGGCTGATCGCGGGCGCGCGCTGGCGGACCGGACGATGACCGCGCTCGAAGCCGTCGGCGTGTCGCTGCCCGGCAGGCTCAAGCCTGTCGACTTGATCCTCACGCCCGGAACGCTGACCGCGCTGGTGGGCCCGAACGGCGCGGGCAAGACGAGCCTGTTGCACGGACTGGCGGGCATCGGGCGGCCGGGCGGAGATGTCCGGATCGACGGCCACAGGCTCGCCGAGATCGGCCCACGCGCACGCCCGTCGCGGCTCGGCTACGTGCCCGCGTCGCGCGAGCTCGCCTGGCCGCTGACCGTCCACGCGCTGGTCGCGCTGACCGCACCCGACGCGCTCCCAGCCCAAGTCGATGCCATGCTGAACGCGTTGGCGCTGACCGCGCTCGCGGAACGCCCGGTCGACCGCCTGTCCACCGGGGAACGTACCCGGGTGCTGATCGCGCGCGCACTCTTGCCGAAGCCGGCCGTGCTGCTGCTCGACGAACCCTTCGCCAATCTCGATCCCTTGTGGCAGCTGCGCCTCGCCGACGTCCTGCGCGCGCAGGCCGCGGCCGGCGTCGCCATCCTGTTCAGCGCGCACGATCTCGATCTCGCCGCGCGCCTGGCCGGGCGCATGATCGTGGTGGATGAAGGGACGTGCGTCGCGAACGGCACACCCGCCGCGCTCATCGGCGAGGGCACGATCGCGCGCGTGTTCGGCGTCGTGCGGACGCCCGCTGGCTGGAGCGAGGCCTAGGCGGGCGCGTCGGCGATCATGGCGGTGAACCGGGCTTCCGCCGCAAGCGTGTCGCCGACGGTCGCGCGCCCTGCGAACTTGCAGACCTTCGATCGCATCTGGACGATCTCGACGTCGAGCCGCAGCAGGCAGCCCGGCTCGACGGGAACGCGGAACTTGGCTTCCTCGATCGCCATGAAGTAGACCAGCTTGCCACTATCCTCCAGACCCAGCGAATGCACCGCGAGCACACCCGCGGCCTGCGCCAGCGCCTCGACGATCAGCACGCCGGGCATGATCGGACGCCCAGGAAAATGTCCCTGAAAAAATGGCTCGTTGATCGTCACCGCCTTGATCGCGGCGATCGACTTGCCCGGCTCGATCGCCTCGACGCGGTCGACGAGGAGCATCGGGTAGCGGTGCGGCAAGGCCGCCATGACCCGCTTGATGTCGAGCGGGGTCATGGCGGAGGCCGCGTCGTTCATGAAGTGATTAGCGGCCCTGCGGACGTGCGGCGGGCGTCTGCGCGGCCTGCGCCGGCAACGGGACCACGTTGACGGACGGCAGCTGCGTGTTGAGCTGTGCCAAAACTTCGTTGGTGATGTCGAGGTTGGGCGCGGCGAACAGCACGTTGCCGCGATCCACGGTCACGGCGGCACCGCGCGCGGCCGACACGGTGTTGATGATCGGAAGCAGCCGCGCGCGGATCTGCTGCCCGACATTCTCCTGCGTCGAGCGGATGTTCTGCTCGCTACGCGCGATTTCCTGCTGCGCGTTGCGTTGCTGCGTTTCGAAAGCGGTGATGCGGCCCTGGAGCGCGGCGTCCGGCCGAACGCCTTGGCCGAGCGCGTTGACCGCGGTCTGGATGGGAGCGCCCGTCGTCTGGAGCGATGTCTGCAGCGTCTGCGCGCGTGTGCGCAGCGCGGTGGCTTGCGTCTGGAGTTGGGTCTGCGCGGCGCGGCACGCGGTACATTCGCGCGAGATGCGGTCGGTGTCGACCACAGCGACGACGGCCGGAGCGAGGCGCTGCGCGGCGGCCGGAGCGGCCATGATGGCTACGGACACGACCGTGGCGGCGAGGAGAGACTTCATGGAAACGATCCTGTGTTGCGAGCGGAAGAAGTTAGAACGCCGTGCCTACATTGAAGCTGAACAATTTGGTATCGTCCCCACGCTGCTTGAGCAACGCCTTGGCGATGTCGATGCGGAACGGGCCGAACGGCGAGTTCCAGTTGACGCCGAACCCGACCGACAGACGCGGCTTGGGACTGTCGCCTAGGAAGCGTTCGTTGAAGGCACCGGTTACGGGACTGCTGGTGCGATCGGCCGGACAGGTTTGATCGCCCGGAATCGCGGTCGTAAGCGGCGGATCGGTCACACCCGCCGCCGGCGGCACCGTCAGGGTGCAGGTGCGCTGGCCGGGAAAGTTGATCAAGCCGCCGTTCGCAAGCGTCAGGTTGCGCAGGCTGAACAGCGATCCGACGTCGAGGAACACCGACGGTCTCAAACCAAGCCCGCGCGCGCCAGCCCCGAGCGGAATCTCGACCTCCGCCCGGCCGTGATAGTAAGCGCGTCCGCCGAGCGGTTCGTCCTGAAGGTTGTTGTCGTCGACGATCTCGACGCCCGCCGCGTCGAGGAAGCGCCGCTGCACGCGCGGCCCTATCCCGCGGATGTCGAAGCCGCGCAGCTGCGGCCCGAAGAAGCGGTCGGTCAGCCGCACCGCGTCCTCGCTCGCGTTGCGCGTGCCTTCCAGCGGGTGGATGTACCCGGCCCCGGCGAAGGCGGAAAACACAAAACCCGAGTTGAACAGGTTGTAGTACTTCGTGCCTTCGACGTTGGTCTTGATGTATCTCACGTCGCCTCCGACGCCCGCGAAATCCTGCGACAGGACGACGCGCTGACCGGCCGACGGCCGCTGCCCGTTGTTGAGGTTGCTGTAGAGAAGCGAATAGCCGACGGTCGAGATCGTCCGCTTGCCCAGAGCGTCGCACGTCGAGCGGCCGACGTTTCTGGGCTCGCACGTCCCGTCGGGATTGAGGCGGCTCGAATCGAGCGTGATGTCGTCGAAGTTGAGGTTGTAGCGCAATGCGCCCAGGATGAACTCGGTCACGGGAACGGTCAGCGTCACGCCCGCGCCCGTGCGCGTCTGCTTGTAGGTCGTCCGGCGATCGTTGCCGACGATGTTGAAGCTCGAGAAGTCGCGACGGTAGATCTCGCCGCCCAGGCCGATGTTCCGGTCGAACAGATACGGCTCCGTGAACCCCAGCTCGATCGACTTCGAATAGCTCGAGTAATTAACGCCCGCGCGCAACGTCTGGCCCTTGCCCCGGAAATTGCGCTGCGCGATCGAGAAATTGATGATGAAGCTTTCCTGGCTCGAATAGCCCGCGGACAGCTGCAGCTCGCCCGTCGCGCGCTCCTCGACGTCCACGCCCAGGATGACCCGGTCGGGCGCGGAGCCGGGTCGCTGCTCGATCTCGATATCTTCCTGGAAGAAGCCGAGCGACTGGATGCGATCGCGCGAGCGCTTGACGCGGATCGAGTTGAACGCGTCGCCTTCGTTCAAGCGGAACTCGCGGCGCAGCACCTTGTCCTGCGTGTACGTGTTGCCCGCGATGTCGATGCGCTCGACGTACACGCGCGGCGCATCACCGACGTTGAACGTCAGCGTCATCGTGCGCGCTTCCTTGTCGCGCTGGTAGTTGGGCCGGATGTCCGCGAACGCGTATCCGAACAGCCCCGCGGTCTCGTTCAACGTCGTGACCGTGTCCTCGACCTGCTTGGCATTGAACCAGTCGCCCTCCTTCATCGGCAGGAAGCCCTTGAGCTCGCCCGGCTTGAAGTCGCGCAGCTCGGACTCGATCGTCACCGGCCCGAACTTGTAGCGGTCGCCTTCCTCCACCACGTAGGTGATGATGAAGTCCTGCTTGTC
Organism: uncultured Sphingomonadaceae bacterium; assembly: GCA_964251385.1. Classification (GTDB taxonomy): domain Bacteria; phylum Pseudomonadota; class Alphaproteobacteria; order Sphingomonadales; family Sphingomonadaceae; genus CADCVW01. The sequence goes on from CAXUJK010000001.1 coordinate 121,336, forward strand.
GGGCGTCAGCTCCGCCACCGCGGACACGACGCGGAAGTCGGCATAGCCTTGCGTCAGATAATACTGGCGCAGTTTCTGCTGGTCGTAATTGAGCCGGTCGGGATCGTAGCTCGTCCCCGACGAGAAGAATGAGAAAAGCCCCGTCTCCTTGGTCGCCATCTCGCCGCGCAGGCGGCCGTCGCCGAACGCCTCGTTGCCGATGATGTTGATCGCGCGGACCTTTGACTTGGCTCCTTCACTGATCTCGAACACGACATCGACCCGGTTCTGGTCGAGCGTGACGACCTTGGGCTCGACGGTGGCGGCATAGCGCCCCTGGCGCCTGTAGAGTTCGACGATGCGCGCCACGTCGGACCTGACCTTCGTGCGCGTAAAAATCTGGCGCGGCGCGAGCTTGATCTCGGGCGTGATCTTGTCCGCCTTGAGCCGCTTGTTTCCCTCGAGGATGATGCGGTTGATGACCGGATTTTCGCGCACCTGCAGGACGATGTCGCCGGTGTCCGCGCCGGCGACGGTGACGTCGGCAAGCAGTTCGGTTTCGATCAGCTTGCGGATGGCAGCGTCGAGCGCCTCGTTATCGTAACGCTGGCCGACGGCGAGCCCGGAATAGGCGCGTACCGTATCCGCCTCCAGCCGCTGCGCGCCCGTCACGCTCAGGGTACGGATCGTGCGCTGTTCGGCAGCGGGAGCGGCCGGAACAGGCGGTGGAAGGGCGGGCACCGCATCTTGCGCGAACGCGGCCGTAGGTCCGCCTAGCGCCGTCCCGATCAGAAGCGCCGCCGCATAGCGGCGGTGCGCCTTGTTCTTGCTAATCGCCTTCACCAAATCCCCGCATGTATCTCAGCCGCTTACACCGCGCCCGACATTCCCCGTCGCCGGTGCCCTGCCCCATCGCGCCCGGGCGATCAAGCGCCGCGCCGTCAGAAGAGGCCGAAGGACGCCAAGTCGTTGAACGTCACCATCACCATCAGCCCCAGCAGAAGCGCCAATCCCCCGCGAAACGACCAGTCGAGAACGCGCGCGCTGACGGGTCTGCGCGCAATCGCGGCCAGTGCGTAGAACGTCAGATGCCCACCATCGAGCATGGGAATTGGCAGAAGATTGATGAACCCCAGGTTGATCGAGATCGCGGCGATGAAGACGGCGGTATGTAGCCAACTGGCCGACAGCTGCTCGCCCGAATATTGCGCGATCTTGAGCGGCCCGCCGAGCTCCTTGACCGATCTTACGCCCATGATGATCTGGCCGATCCCGTCAATCTGCATGCGAAGCGTGTCGACGACCTGACCGAGCGCGGCACCAGGCAGCTCGAGCAACGGCAGCGGCGTCATGACCACGTTCTTCGACAGGACGCCCATTACGCCGAAGGCCGAACGGTTGCCGAACCGGTCGACCGTCTCGTTGCGACCGATCGTGACGGGCAGCAGCACCGTTCGCCCCCCGCGCTCCGCGAGTACGTCCGTGCGCTCGCCGGGGCGCAGGATGACGTGGCGCTGCAGGTCGTCGAACGTCTCGATCTCGCGGCCGCCTATGCTGCGGATCAGGTCGCCCGGTTGCAGCCCCGCGGTCGCGGCGGGCCCGGACGCGACCAGCTCGTCGACCCGCGGCAGCGTGCGCGACTGGCCGTAGATGGCGATGAGCCCCGCGAAGATCAGCAGCGCGACGAGAAAGTTCACTGCCGGACCCGCCACGACGATCAACGACTTCTGCCACAAGGTCTTCGACTGGAACGTCCCCGCGCGTTCCTCGGGCGGCAGCTTGAGCCAGTCGTCGGAGGGCGTGCTCGCCGGGCTCATGTCGCCCGCAAACTTGACGTAGCCGCCAAGCGGCAGCCAGCCGATCTTCCAGCGCGTCCCCCGCGCGTCCGTGTGCCCCAGGATCTCGCGCCCGAAGCCGATGGAGAACGTCTCCGCCTTCACCCCGAACCATCGTCCGACGAAATAGTGGCCGAGCTCGTGCACGAAGATCAGCGGCGCGATCACCGCGATGAAGCTTAGCAAAGTCGTCAGGAAGCCGGGTTGGTTCATGCGCGTGCCCTACAGCGCTTCTCGCGCGAGGTCGCGGGCTTCGCGGTCGACATCCAGCACGTCCGCGATGGATGCGGGCGCGGGCGGGCTGAAGCGATCCAGAACCCGCTCGACGAGCGCGGCGATGTCGAGGAAGCCGATGCGCCCTTCCAGGAACGCGGCCACCGCGACCTCGTTCGCGGCATTGAGAATCGCGGGCTTCGCGCCTCCTGCATCGAGCGCCTCGCGCGCGAGGCGGAGCGCGGGAAAACGCGCGATGTCAGGCGCTTCGAAACTCAAGCTGCCAAGCGTCGCGAAGTCGAGCCGGGTGACGGGTGCGTCCATGCGGTCGGGCCAGGCGAGCGCGTGCGCGATCGGCACGCGCATGTCGGACGGCCCCATCTGCGCCAGCACCGAGCCGTCGACATATTCAACCATCGAATGGACGATCGACTGCGGGTGGACGACGATCTCGATGCGGTCGGACGGCACGGGGAATAGATAGGCGGCCTCGATCAATTCGAGACCCTTGTTCATCATGGTCGCGGAGTCGACGGAGATCTTCGCGCCCATGCTCCAGTTCGGGTGGGCAACGGCCTGCGCGGGCGTTGCCGCGGCGAGCGCGTCGCCGCCGACGGTCCGGAACGGGCCGCCGCTCGCCGTCAGGATGATGCGCGACACTTGCGCCGGGCGCGAGAAGTCGAAGCATTGGAAAATCGCGTTGTGCTCGGAATCGACCGGAAGCAGCCGAGTACCTGTCCGAGCCGCCGCGTCGGTCACCAGCGCCCCCGCGCTGACCAAAGCTTCCTTGTTGGCGAGCGCGATCGTGCCGCCCCGCGCCATCGCCGCCATCAGCGGCTCCAGCCCCGCGCATCCGACGATCGCCGCCATGGTCCAGTCCGCGTTCTGCGCCGCCGCCTCGAGCAGCGCGGCGCGTCCGCCTGCGACGCGCGTCCGCGTGCCGGCGAGCGCGTCGCGCAACGCGGACAGTCTCGTTTCGTCGGCAACGACGGCGATCTCGGCGCCCGATGCGCGCGCGGCTGCCGCAAGCCCGTCCACGTCGCTGTTCGCGGTAAGGGCGACCACCTCGTAGCGGCCGGGGTGGTGCGCCACGAGGTCCAGTGTCGAACGCCCGATCGACCCCGTCGCGCCCAGAACCGTGATGCGCCTTGGATTTCCGGTCACAAGGTTCCCGCCAGCGCCAGCCCGAGCGTCAGGATCGACACCGGGACGAGGCCGTCCAGCCGGTCCATCACCCCGCCGTGCCCGGGCAGCAGCGCGCCCGCGTCCTTGACGTGCGCGCGGCGCTTGACCGCGGACTCGAACAGGTCGCCGCCTTGCGCCGCCAAGGCGAAGAACGGCGCCGCCCACAACAGCACGGGCGACAACTCGGCCTGCGTCACGAGCAGACCCCCCGCGATCGTGGCACCGACAACGCCGCCGACCAGCCCCGACCACGTCTTGTTCGGACTGAACCGCGGCGCGAGCTTGGGTCCGCCGAAGCTGCGGCCAGCAAAGAATGCAAAGATGTCGGTAGCCCAGGTGACCACGAAGACCCACAGGACGATCAGCACGCCGCCTTCGGGTAGGCGCAGCCACAGCAAGGCGGTCGCGGGGAGCAGCGCGTAGAGCACGCCGCCGACGAACCACGCCGCGCCCCACCCGCGCGTCATCGCACGCCACTCCGCGAACACAAGTCCGGCCGCGATCGCGACGAGGATCGCGAATACCCAGTCGCCAACATAAAGGCAGACGAGAGTGACGGCCGCAAGAAGCGCCGCCACCACCGTGCGGGTGGCGAGCTGACTCATAGCCCGCCGAACCTGCGCGTTCGCGTCGCGAAGCTGTCGCACGCGGCGCGCAAGGCCGCGCCGTCGAAGTCGGGCCACAGCGTGTCGACGAACAGCAGTTCGGCGTAAGCCGCCTGCCACAGCAGGAAGTTGGACAGCCGGACCTCGCCCGACGTGCGGATCAGCAGATCGAGCTCGGGCAGATGCGAGGTGTCGAGCGCTGCTCCAAGGCTAGCCTCGTCGATCGCGGTGCCCGCCTCCGCCAGCCGTTGCGCCGCGCCCGCAAGTTCCGCGCGCGCTCCGTAGTTGAGGGCGACGACCAGCGTCAGCCGCCGATTGTCCGCGGTGCGCGCGACCGCGTCGTCCAGCATGGCAACGATGTCCGGCCGGAACGCGCGCCAGTCGCCGATCAGCTGCAGCCGCACGCCCTGATCGTGCAGCTCGCCCAATTCATTCCGCAGGTAGAGCTTCAACAAACCCATGAGATCGTCGATCTCCGCGGCGGGCCTGCGCCAGTTCTCCGACGAAAAGGCGTACAGCGTCAGCACTTCGATGCCGATCTCGGCCGCGGCCTTCAACGTCTTGCGGACCGCCTCGGCACCCTGCCGGTGTCCCGCGACGCGTGGCAGATGGCGCGACTTCGCCCAGCGGCCATTGCCGTCCATGATGATCGCGACGTGCCGCGGAATGTCCGCGCGGCCGGCCGTGGACGCGGGCTTGTGGTCGGCCGGAGCCGAGGTCACGCCGTCGGCCTGCCGAGCGGCGCGATCATTTCCCCAGAATTTCCTTTTCCTTGGCCTGCGATGTCGCATCGACATCAGCCACGGTCGCGTCCGTCAGCTTCTGGATCTCCGCCTCGAAGCGCTTGCGCTCGTCCTCGCTGATCTCGCCTTTCTTCTCGTCGGTCTTGAGATTGTCCATGCCGTCCCGGCGGACGTTGCGCACCGCGATGCGCGCTTTCTCCGCGTACTGGCTGGCGAGCTTGGCCAGCTCCTTGCGGCGCTCCTCGGTCAGATCGGGGATCGGCAGGCGGATGTTCTGACCGTCGGTAATGGGGTTCAGCCCCAGCCCGGCGGAGCGGATCGCCTTGTCGACCGGGCCGACGTTCGACTTGTCCCAAACCTGCACCGACAACATGCGCGGTTCGGGCGAGGACACCGTCGCGATTTGGTTGAGCGGCATCATCGATCCGTAAACCTCGACGTTGACCGGGTCGAGCAACGTGACCGACGCGCGTCCGGTGCGAAGCCCGCCGAGATCGCCCTTGAGCGCTTCAACCGCGCCCGTCATCCGGCGCTGCAGGTCGGACTTGTCATAGGCTGGCATGGGCATCCTCCGATTGGACGATCGTCGCAACGCCTTCGCCGCGCAGGACGGTGGCGAGATTGCCGTCCTCACGTATGTTGAAGACGACGATCGGGATATTGTTGTCGCGGCACAAGGCGACCGCGGACGCGTCCATAACCTTGAGGTTGTCGGCCAATACGCGGTCGTAGGTCACGGTCTCGTAGCGGCGTGCGTCGGGGACCTGCTTGGGATCGGCGTCGTATACGCCGTCGACGCTCGTGCCCTTGAACAGCGCGTCGCATTTCAGTTCCGCGGCACGCAACGCCGCGCCCGTATCGGTCGTGAAGTACGGACTACCCACGCCGGCGGCGAAGATGACAACCCTGCCCTTCTCAAGATGCCGTTCGGCGCGGCGGCGGATGAAGGGTTCGCAAACGCTTGCCATCGGGATCGCGGACTGGACGCGCGTGTCGACACCGATCTGTTCGAGCGCGTTCTGCACCGCGAGCGCATTCATGACCGTGGCCAGCATGCCCATGTAATCCGCGGTCGCGCGCTCGATGCCCTTGGCCGCGGCCGCCAGTCCCCGAAAGATGTTGCCGCCACCGACGACAACGCACAGCTCGAAACCCATCGACCGCGCATTGGCGATCTCCGCGGCGACGCGGGCCGTTGTCGCCGGGTCAATGGCGAGCCCGCCCTGCCCCATCAGGACCTCGCCGGACAGCTTCAGCAGGATGCGTTCGAAGCGCGGACGAGCCATGGATGCTGTGACGGTTCCGGAAGCGTGGAGGAAAGTTGCGTCACCTTTAGCCAGCGACGCGGACCGTGCAAAGCCTAAGCGACCGGCTCCTCCGTCGGCTGCTCGATACCTGCCGCAGCCGCGACCTCGGCCGCAAAGTCCGAGGTCTGGCGCGCAATGCCCTCGCCGAGCTGGAAGCGAACGTAGTCCTTCAGCACGATGGACGTTCCCGCCTGCTTGGCTGCGGCCTCGACGACCTGCGAAACGGGCGTCTTGTTGTCCATCACGAACAGCTGAGACAACAACGCGTTTTCCTTTCGGAATTTGGCGATCGCGCCGTCGACCATCTTGTCGACGATGTTCGCGGGCTTGCCGCTTTCCGCCGCCTTTTCCTGCGCAATGGCCCGCTCACGAGAAACGAGGTCCGCGTCGAGCCCGTCTTCACCCAACGCCAGAGGCGCGGCGGCGGCGATGTGCATCGCGATCTGTTTTCCAAGCGGCTGGAGCACGGACGCGTCGGCGGTGCTCTCGAGCGCGACCAGCACTCCGATCTTGCCGAGCCCCGGCGCTGCTGCGTTGTGGACATAAGGCACGACGACGCCCGACTTCACTTCCACCCGGCGCACGCGGCGCAACGACTGGTTCTCGCCGATCGTCGCGATGTTGGACGTCAGCACGTCCGACACATGCCCGCCGCCCGGATATTGCGCGCGCGACAGCTGATCGAGATCGTCACCGGTGGCGAGCGCGAGCTGCGACACGTTGCGGACGAAATCCTGAAACTGCTCGTTCTTGGCGACGAAATCGGTCTCGCTGTTGACTTCGACAGCGGCACCCATCGGGCCCAGCACGGCGACGCCGACCAAACCTTCGGCGGCGGTGCGGCCCGCTTTCTTGGCGGCGGAGGCAAGCCCCTTGGTGCGCAGCCAATCAATAGCCGCTTCCATGTCGCCGTTATTTTCGGACAACGCCTTCTTGCAGTCCATCATGCCCGCGCCGGAGCGCTCGCGCAGATCCTTGACGTGCGCGGCGGAAAAATCAGCCATATCGGTATCCTTGTACTTACGAAACGATCAAGCGGCGGCGAGCGCGGCTTCCATCGGCGGCTCGTCCATCGACCCGATGTCCTCGCCGCGTTGCGCCGCGCCGCCCTGCTTGCCGCTCGTCGCGGCGGTGGCGATCGCTTCGCAATACAAGCGGATAGCGCGGCTCGCGTCGTCATTACCGGGTACCGGAAACGCGATACCATCGGGCGAGCTGTTCGAATCAAGGATCGCGACCACGGGAATGCCAAGCACGTTGGCCTCCTTGATCGCGAGCTCCTCCTTGTTTGAATCGATCACGAACATGACATCGGGCAGCCCGCCCATGTCGCGGATGCCGCCCAGCGACAGTTCGAACTTGTCGCGCTCGCGCGTCAGCTGAAGCACTTCCTTCTTCGTGAGGCCCGCGGTGTCGCCCGACAGCTGCTCCTCCAGGCTCTTGAAGCGCCGGATCGATCCCGAGATCGTCTTCCAGTTGGTGAGCATGCCGCCCAGCCAGCGATGGTTGACGAAATGCTGCCCGGACGCGCGCGCCGCGTCCGCGATCGGATCCTGCGCCTGGCGCTTGGTCCCGACGAACAGGACCTTTCCACCCCGCGCCGCCGCCTGCGACACGAAGTCGAGCGCGCGTGCGAACAAGGGAACCGACTGCGACAGGTCGATGATGTGGACCCCGTTGCGCTCGCCGAAAATGTACGGCTTCATCTTGGGGTTCCAGCGGTGGGTCTGGTGGCCGAAATGCGATCCGGCCTCGAGCAATTGCTGAATGTTGACGACGGGGGCCGCCATGAAAAGTTCCTTTCCGGTTATGCCTCTGCGGGTCCGAGAAGCGGCTTAAAGCCGCCACCGGTGATGATGGACCCGCATGTGGAGTGCCGCGCCTTTAGCGGAGGCGCCGAAAACGTTCAACCCGAAGAAAGCACTTGACGACGAAGGAACAAACCACGAACAAGCCGTTCAAGATGACGTCATGCAGTCAAAAGCGTTGCACTTCGGAACCAACTTCGAAAAGCGACGTTAGCGGCTTATCAACAGGATGATCCACATGCTCTCGATCCTTGCCGCACTTCTGGTTCTTACCGCCATGGCGTTCGCCTTGGTCTCGGTTTTCATGACGGTGCGCGAGTCGGGTGCGAAGATCATGTCTGCATTGCAGAATTCTCCTGCTGAAGCCGCCGCCGGACGTCGCCGGGTCAGGGTAAGCCGTTCGTCGGCGGTTCGGGCACTGCAGCCGTCGGGTTCGTGGCAAGCGCGCGCTGTCGCCTGACGCGACCGAACGCCGCGATCGAAAAGGGTATCACGACCGCGTAGATCAGCGCGGCGATGCTGAGCGTTGCCCATGGTTCGGAGAGTAGCGCGGCACCGACCAGGCCTACGCCCAGCAATGCCGCCAACCGATATGTCGGTCGCAAGCGTATCGAACTCCAGCCGAACGTCGCGACGTTCGAAATCATCAGGAACGCGACCAGCCCCGCCCAGATTGCGATCACGATGGGCGGTAGCCGCATCGGATCGCCCAACCAAAGTTCCAGATAGATGGGCAGGAGGAGCAGGCCCGCGCCCGCGGGTGCGGGAATGCCCGTGAAATAGCCGGCGGACTTGTGCGGCTGGTCGACCATGTCGATGCTGGCGTTGAAGCGCGCCAGCCTGAGCGCTGCGCACACGGCATGCGCCAAGGCGACGATCCATCCGAAGCGCGGTAAATACTGCAACGACCACAAATAAATGATCAGCGCGGGAGAAACGCCGAACGCAATGACATCGGACAGCGAATCGAGCTCGGCTCCGAACCTGGTCTGCGCCTTGAGCATGCGCGCGATGCGGCCGTCGAGCGCGTCGAGGATCGCTGCGATGACGATGCAGATGATGGCCAGGTCCCAGCGCTCCGCGAACGCGAACCGCGCGCCGGTCAGACCGACGCAAAGCGCCAGCACGGTCACGGCGTTCGGTACAAGTGCGCGGTACGGGATCCCCCGCAATTGTCTCGGCTGGCTTCTCACTGGCTGATGCCGCTCGCCGCCGTCGCGTTGCCCGCTTCGGCGATGACCGTCTCGCCGGCCAGAGCGCGCTGACCCAGGATCACGCGCGGCGCGGTTCCGGCCGGAAGGAATACGTCGCACCGGCTGCCGAAGCGGATCAACCCGACGCGCTGGCCCGTCGCCACGATGTCGCCGGGCTTGACGAACGGCACGATACGACGCGCGACCAACCCCGCGATCTGTGTGAACCCGATGCGCAGGCCGTCGCGTGCCTCGACCAAGATGTGCTGCCGCTCGTTCTCCTCGCTTGCCTTGTCCAGATCCGCGTTCAGGAATTTGCCGGAAATGTAGACGACGCGCTTAATCGTTCCGCCGATAGGCGTGCGGTTTATGTGCACGTCGAAGACGCTCATGAAGATCGACACCCGCGTCACCGTGCCGCTGCCCAGCGCATCGTCGCCCGCCAGCTCGCGCGGAACGGGAACGTCGGCGATCATCGTGACCAGTCCGTCGGCGGGCGATACGATCAGCCGGTCGCCGCGCGGCGTTGTGCGGATCGGGTCGCGAAAAAACGAGATCACCCACAACGTCACGATGACGAGAAGCCCGCCGATCTCGTCGGAAATGAGCGTCAGGAACAACAGCGACAGCCCGGCGGAGATCGCGACGTACTTGTAGCCCTCGCGGTGGATCGACGGCATCCGGTAGCGGACGTTGGTGGTGGCGAGTTCCGGCTTTTCGAGCGAGGTCATGACGCGGCTCTAAGCCGTGGCGCCGCGTAGGACAAATCGGCATCCGGGCGTCGGTTGATCCTGCCCCCCGCCCCGCTTAAGGCCTGACGCAACGACTTAGAATTCGAGGACGAAGCACGCCGATGCCCAAGATCAAAGTACAAAATCCCGTCGTGGAAATGGACGGCGACGAGATGACCCGGATCATCTGGACCTGGATCCGCGAGCGGCTGATCGTTCCCTATCTCGACATCGACCTGCGCTACTACGACCTCAGCATGGAGAACCGCGACGCCACCGACGACAAGGTGACGGTAGAGGCGGCGAACGCGATCGTCGAGCACGGCGTCGGCGTCAAATGCGCGACGATCACGCCCGACGAGGCGCGCGTCGCCGAGTTCGGCCTGAAAAAGATGTGGAAGTCGCCCAACGGCACGATCCGCAACATCCTGGGCGGGGTCGTCTTTCGCGAGCCGATCGTCATGGAAAACGTGCCGCGGCTGATTCCCGGCTGGACGGACCCGATCGTCATCGGCCGCCATGCCTTCGCCGACCAGTACAAGGCGACCGACTTTCGTGTGCCCGGCCCCGGCAAGCTGCGCATGATCTGGGAAGGCGACGATGGTCAGCGGATCGAGGAGGAGGTCTTCCAGTATCCCGGCGCGGGCGTCGCGATGGGGATGTACAATCTGGACGAGTCGATCCGCGACTTCGCCCGCGCGAGTCTTAACTTCGGCCTCGATCGCGGCTGGCCCGTGTACCTGTCGACCAAGAACACGATCCTGAAAGCCTATGACGGCCGCTTCAAGGATATCTTCGAGGAGGTTTTCACGAGCGAGTTCAAGGACAAATTCGCCGAAGCGAAGATCGTCTACGAACATCGCCTGATCGACGACATGGTCGCGTCGGCGCTTAAATGGTCGGGCAAGTTCGTGTGGGCGTGCAAGAATTACGACGGCGACGTGCAGTCCGATCTCGTCGCGCAGGGGTTCGGATCGCTTGGGCTGATGACCTCCATATTGATGACGCCCGACGGCAAGATCGTCGAGGCCGAGGCCGCGCACGGGACGGTCACGCGGCACTACCGCATGCACCAGCAGGGCAAGGCGACGTCGACCAACCCGATCGCGTCGATCTTCGCGTGGACGGGCGGGCTCAAGTACCGCGGCAAGTTCGACGGCACGCCCGAGGTCACGCGCTTCGCCGAAACGCTCGAACGCGTGTGTGTCGAGACAGTCGAGGCGGGGCATATGACCAAGGATTTGGCGCTCCTCGTCGGGCCCGAACAGGGCTGGATGACGACCGAACAGTTCTTCGAGCAGGTGCGGGTCAACCTGGAAGCGGCGATGGGTTCGTCGACGTGACAAAGCAGTCCCCCGGCGGAGGCCGGGGCCCAGCCTTTCGCACGGACTGAGGCTGGGCGCCGGCCTCCGCCGGGGGACTGGAGGTAGGCGCTAAGCATGGCCGTCGATCTCTCCTCTCCCGCGCTCAGCGACGCGGTTGTTATCCTCGGCGCGGCGGGGATCGTCATCCCTGCGTTCGCGCGGCTTCGCGTGTCGCCCGTGATCGGCTTTATCCTGGTCGGCATCCTTGTCGGGCCGGCGGGGCTCGGGCGATACGTCGGGGCGCAGCCGTGGCTGTACTTCGTGACCATCACCGATCCCGAGGCGATCGCGCCGTTCGCCGAATTCGGCATCACGCTGCTGCTGTTCTCCATCGGGCTCGAACTGTCGTTCCGCAGGTTGTGGGCGATGCGCGCGCAGGTGTTTGGAATGGGCGCAGCGGAACTCGCGGGATCCGCGGTCATCATCGCCGGCGGACTAATGCTTTTCGGGCAAGCGGCGGCGGGTGCGGTGGCGCTGGGGCTCGCGCTCGCCTTGTCGTCCACCGCGCTGGTACTTCCGATCGCGGGGACGCAGGGGCCGGTCGGTCGGCCCGCGCTCGCGATGCTGCTGTTCGAAGACCTTGCGATCGTTCCCATCATTTTCCTGCTCGGCGCGCTGTCGCCAAGAGCGCTTGGCGGTACGCTCGGGTTCGGCGAGACGCTTGTCGCGGGGGTGCTGACCGTGGGAGCGATGCTCCTGTTCGGGCGCTTCGTTCTGCCGCCGCTATTCGCGCAGGCGGCACGGACGAAAAGCCCCGAGCTGTTCCTGTCGGCGAGTCTGCTCGTCGCCATCGGCGCGAGCCTGGCGACGACCGCGGTCGGGCTGTCGCCGATCCTGGGTGCGCTGATCGCGGGCATCCTGATCGCCGAGACAGATTACGGCCACGAAGTCGAGGTCGTCACCGCGCCGTTCAAGGGGTTGGCGCTGGGTGTGTTCCTCATCACGGTCGGCATGTCGCTCGATCTGGCGCAGATATGGAACAACGCGCCCGCCTTGCTCGCCGCGATCGCCGGCGTGGTGGTCGTCAAGACGGCGGTGACGGGCGGGCTGCTGCGCTTCGCGGGTGCACGGACGGGGGTCGCGGCAGAAACGGGGTTCCTCATGGCGTCGCCGTCCGAGACGACGCTGATCGTGCTTGCCACGGCGGCGCAGGCGCGGCTGATCTCGGAGTCGACCGCGAACTTCTGGCAGGTCGTGACTGCGATCGGAATGACGCTGACGCCGCTGCTTGCGACACTCGGACGACGGGCGTCGCGCGAGATCGACCGAGTCGGCGCCGATCCGGAATCGATCGAAGTGGCGGAGCGCGTCGTGATCGTCGGCTTCGGTCGCGTCGGGAACATGGTTGCCGAGATGCTCGATCGGCACGGTCGCGCCTGGACCGCGATCGAGGGCAACGCGGACGCGGCGGCGGCGGCGCGGTTGGACGGGCGATCCGTGGTGTTCGGCGACGCGGCCCGGCCCGCCACCATCGAACGGCTGAAGCTCGGCGAGGCCAACGCGCTCGTGCTGACTATGGACGACCCGGTGTTGAGCGCGGTCATCGTGCGCCGGGCACGCGCCGCCCACCCCGACCTGACGATCATCGCGCGCGCACGCGACCCGGCGCACGCCGCCGAGCTATACCGCGCTGGAGCCACCGACGCGGTTCCGGAAACGCTCGAAAGTTCGCTGCAGCTGTCCGAAGCGGTGCTGGTCGACTTGGGCGTCGCAATGGGTCCGGTGATCGCGTCCATCCACGAGAAGCGATCCGAACTACGTGCTGTTATCATGCGCGAAGGCGGGTTGGCGCACGAGCCGCGGATCAAGCCGACGCGGTTGCGGGATCGCGTCGTTGAGCAGTGAAGTTGAGGAAGTTGAGATGCTGCGCAGATTTTCGTGAACTTGATGATCGTCGATGATCCGTACGGACGAAGAGCATCGATCGGGCTGTTCACGAAATCGCCATGTGATAACCCGTCTGGTTCGCTGTAGGAAAGCGAAGTCAGGCGGGGACCGGGTGGGCCTCCAGCGCGGCGCGGACCGCGGCGAGCGCCCTGTCCGCCTTGTCTCCGTCCGGCCCTCCGCCCTGCGCCATGTCCGGCCGTCCCCCGCCGCCCTGTCCGCCGACCGCCGCGACCGCGCGGCGGACGAGGTCGACCGCGCTGAGGTCGGCGGCGAGGTCGTCCGTGACGCCGACCGCGACGGTGGCCCGGCCTCCGACGACCGCGACGATCGCGACGACGCCCGATCCCATGCGCGTCTTTGCGTCGTCGATCAGACCGCGCAGAGACTTGGGGTCGGCATCGGCGAGCACCTGGCCCACGAACGACATGCCCGCAACCTGCTCGGGCCCCGCCGCCCCGCCGCGGTTCATCGCCAACTGCTTCCTGGCATCGGCGAGTTCGCGATCGAGGCGGCGGCGGTCGTCGAGCAGGTTGGCGAGCCGCGCGGGCACCTCTTCGGGCGTCGTCTTGAGCGCAGTGGCCGCCTCGCGTAACCGGTCATCGCGCGCGGTCAGCCACAGGCGTGCCGCCTCGCCCGTCAGCGCCTCGATGCGGCGCACGCCCGATCCGACCGCGCCTTCGCCGACGATCTTGAACAAGGCGATGTCGCCGGTCGCCGCCACATGCGTGCCTCCGCACAGCTCGACCGAGTAGCGGTCGTTCGCGCCGCCCATGAAGACGACGCGGACTTCGTCGCCGTATTTTTCGCCGAACAACGCCATCGCACCGGTCGCGACGGCTTCGTCGGGGCTCATCAGGTGCGTCGTGACCGGGCGGTTGAGGCGGACGTGCGCGTTGACGTCGGCTTCAACGAGCGCGAGCTCGGCCGCGCCGATCGCGTTGCCATGCGACACGTCGAAGCGCAGGCGGTCGGGGGCGACGAGGCTGCCCTTCTGCGAAACGTGCGTGCCCAGTCGCTCGCGCAGTGCGGCGTGGAGCAGATGCGTCGCGCTGTGATTGGCGCGGATGCGGGTGCGGCGGTCGTGATCGACGCGGGCGTGCGCGACGTCGCCCACGGCCAGCGTGCCGGAGTTTACGCGGGCGTGCATGGCGTGCAGGCGGCCGAGCGGCTTGGACGTGTTCGTAACGTCGGCCCGCATGCCGTCGGCGCCGCTCAGTGATCCCGCGTCGCCGACCTGCCCGCCGCTCTCCGCGTAGAAAGGCGTCTGGTTGAGCAGTACGACGATCTCGTCGCCTGCCCCGGCATGTTCGACCCGCGCGCCGTCGCGGACGAGTGCGACGACCTTGCCCTCGCCTTCTTCGACCCCGTAGCCGGTGAACTCGGTGCCCCCGAGTTCCTCGGCGATGTCGAACCAGACGTCGTCGGACGCGCGCTCGCCCGATCCCTTCCAAGCGGCGCGCGCCGCCGCGCGCTGGCCCGCCATCGCGGTGTCGAAGCCCGCGCGGTCGATTTCGATGCGGCGCTCGCGCAACGCGTCGGCGGTCAGGTCATAGGGAAAGCCGTACGTGTCGTAGAGCTTGAACGCGGTTTCGCCGGGCAGCGTGTCGCCCTCAGCCAGGGAGCCGGTCGCCTCGTCGAGCAGGCGAAGGCCCGTGTCCAGCGTACGCCGGAAGCGCGTCTCCTCGAGCTTGAGCGTTTCCTCGATCAGCGGCTGCGCGCGCGCCAGTTCGGGATAGGCGCTGCCCATCTCTGCAACGAGCGCGGGGACGAGGCGGTGCATCAACGGTTCGGCCGCGCCCAGCAGGCGGGCGTGCCGCATCGCGCGGCGCATGATGCGGCGCAGGACGTAGCCGCGGCCTTCGTTGGCGGGGAGCACGCCGTCCGCGACGAGGAAGCCCGACGTGCGCAGATGGTCGGCGATGATGCGGTGGCTCGCTTGGTTTGCGCCCGTCGTCGCGCTGCCCGTCGCCGCGCCGCTGGCCGCGATCAGCGCGCGGAACGTGTCAGTTTCGTAATTGTCGTGCACGCCCTGCATGACCGCGGCGATGCGCTCCAGGCCCATGCCCGTGTCGATCGACGGTCGCGGAAGGTCGACGCGGGTCGTGTGATCGACCTGATCGAATTGCATGAAAACCAAATTCCAGATCTCGACGAACCGGTCGCCGTCCTGGTCCGGGCTGCCCGGCGGTCCGCCCGCGATGTGCTCGCCGTGGTCGAAGAAGATTTCCGAACACGGCCCGCACGGACCAGTGTCCCCCATCGACCAGAAATTGTCCGATGTCGGGATGCGGATGATACGGTGGTCGGGCAGGCCTGCGATCTTGCGCCACAGGTCGAACGCCTCGTCGTCGGTGTGGAAGACAGTCACGGTCAGCCTGTCGGGCGACAGGCCGAAGTCGCGCGTCAGCAGCGTCCAGGCGTGGACGATCGCCTGTTCCTTGAAATAGTCGCCGAACGAGAAATTGCCGAGCATCTCGAAGAAGGTGTGGTGGCGCGCGGTGTAGCCGACATTGTCGAGGTCGTTGTGCTTGCCCCCTGCCCGCACACATTTCTGCGACGACGCGGCGGTGACGTAGGGGCGCGACTCGAGGCCCGTGAACACGTTCTTGAACGGCACCATCCCTGCGTTGACGAACATCAGCGTTGGGTCATTGTGCGGGATCAGCGGCGCGGAGGCCACGCGCGTGTGGCCGGCGGCGGCGAAATAATCGAGGAAGCCGCGGCGGATGTCGTTGGTGGAGGTCATGGGCGCAGGCTTAAGCGGGCGCGCTGTCGTTGAGAAGCCGAACCTGCTTTGCCGCCGAACCTACCGCGCCGCCAAGTTCCCGCGCATCGCGCCCACCTGCGCGGCCAACTGCGTGCGCAGCCTGAGCTTGAGCTGCCGCATCGTCTCGGCGGGCGGCATGGTCGACCGGTTCACTTGCCCCATCTCGGCCAGCAGCACCGGCTCGATCGAGGCGCAGCTCGCGAAGGCTGCGTCGGGGATGGCGTTGACGTCCATGGTCGACACCGCCCGCCGCGCCGCGTCGCCCATCGCGCAGGCGGTGTAGATCTTGAACAGTTCGAGCAGGCGTCGCGGCGGCCGGTTCGCGGTCGCTGAGCCCGGCGGCATCCAGACGATCTCGTCCTCGATGCGTCCCGCCACGGGCATCCCGGACGCGCCGACCGCGGGCGTAAATCGCGCGCGCGACCGCAACAGCCGGCACGTGGTCGCGTCCAGGATGTTCGACCGGCTCGATCGCAGGATCGTGCAGCTGTTCACGCGCCCGTCGGTGCCGACGTCGAGCCGAAAGCGCACGGTGCCGCCCTGCCCCGCGCCAAGCGCCTGCGCCGGGTAGTCGTCGGGCGCCACCAGGGCGGCCAACGGCTGTCGCGGCACGGGATCGCTGACGATCGCCTGCGTGACGAAGAGCGCGAGCGTCAGGGCCGCGAGAGACATCATCGGGGAGACCTTCGATCAGGAGCCAGGGTTGTTGGAAAACGGCAAAACGTCAGCCGCGCAACAGAAAACGGATCTTGCGGTTGCGGAAGTCGAGCGACACGCGACGAAAGGTTTCCAGCACGTCCGTTCCCAGCAGGATGGCCGGTTGCCGTTCGAGGCCGAACAAGGCGAACGGCGGCACTTGCGCGAAGGCGATCGGCACATTCCGAAACGTCAGCCCGCCGATCTTCATCTCGGGCAGGACGACCATGTCGGCGTCGATCGTCTGTCCGGTGACGCTGATCAGCGTCGCCGGCACGATCGGCGGCGGCTTGCGGCGATTTCGGAATACGGCTTCGCGGAGCGCGGCGTTGCCGACCGTGACCTCCGCGCCCGAATCGATGACGGCCTGGATGCCGTGCCGCCCGACGCTCGCTTCCGTCATGATGAGCTGGCCTTTGCGGCGGCGCGCGGTGATCACGATCTCGCCTGGGGCTGACCGCCACTGCGGCCATCTTGTGTCCTGGACTGTGATCGTCTTGGCCTCGAAGTCGAGCATCACCCGCTGCCCGGCGAGCGCGTCGATGCCGAGCAGCCCTTGCGCGCCCAGATCGGCCTCGGCCAACGCGGGAACGGACATTCCGCGCGTCTCGCTGCCGCCGACGCGCAGGCGGTCGACCCTGACGGTCGCGATGCGGCGGCTGCCCGCCATGTCGTGCAGCGTGAGGCCAGGTCCGGGCGGCAAAGCGAGGCGCGCCGCGAGGCCTGAGCCAACGACGGATCGATCGGCGCCGCTGTCGACCATGAAGCGGAACGGGCCTTTGCCGTTGACGAGGACGCCGACGGTCATGCGCGTGCGGACCTGACGCGCGGCGACGGTGTCGCCCTCGACCTCGAGCGTGTCGTCGATCGTCGCCGTCGGGATGAAGGACGGGGCGGGAGGCTCGGCCCGGCTCACGGGCACGGCCGGGGCCGGGGGAGCGAAGGCCGACACGGCGACGAACGCGGCAAGCAGCATGCTCATCCCGCCGGTCTACCGCATGTTCGGGTCTCGCGACAGCGGGACCTCGTTCGTTCATGCGTAGGCGTAGGGCCCGCCTTTCGCCAGCGCGCGGCCGTAGGCCGGGCGGGCGTGGCAGCGGTTCAGCCACTCCATAAGACGCGGTCGGGTATCCGCCCCTGCCCGCGACCGGGCGGCCTCGATCGGGAAGCTCATCATGACGTCGGCGGCGGTGAACGCATCTCCCGCGAACCACGGGCGGTCCGCGAGCTCGGCGTCCAGCCAGTCGAGATGGACGGCGAACATCTTCTTAAGCGGTCCGCGCGCGGGGCGGCCGAGCAGGCCCATGCGGCCGATGACGAGCATCGCGAACAAGGGCGGCATCAGCGAGCCCTCGGCGTAGTGCAGGAAGTGGCGGTAGCGCAGGGCGGCGTCGCGGTTGCCCGGTGGGCCGAGGTCGCCTGCGAGCTCGACCAGATACTCGACGATCGCACCCGTCTCCGCGATCACCCGCCCTTCGTGCTCGATCAGCGGCGACTTGCCGAGCGGGTGAACGCGGCGCAGTTCGGGCGGGGCGAGCATGGTCGCCTTGTTTCGCTCGTAACGCGTGACCGTATAGGGTAGGCCGAGCTCCTCGAGCAGCCACAGGATGCGCTGCGAACGCGAGTTTTCAAGATGATGAACGATGATCATGCGCCTGCGCTAGCGCGGGCTTTGGTGCTGCACCATGGAAAATCCGCGTGACGAGCGCGGTCTCGCGTCCGGGTCCCGGCTTCACCGAGTTCGTCGTGCTGATGGCGGCGTTGATGAGCCTCAACGCGTTCGCGATCGACGCCATGCTGCCCGCTTTGCCCGCGATCGGCGAGGCGCTGGGCGTCGCGCGCGAAAACGAGCGGCAGCTGGTGGTGACGCTGTACCTCGTCGGCTTCGGCCTGACGCAGATGATCTGGGGCCCGCTGTCCGACCGGTTCGGGCGGCGACCCGTGCTCGTCGTCGGCCTGCTGCTCTACACTTTGTTCGCGCTGCTCGCGGCGGTCGCGACAAGCTTTCCCCTGCTGCTCGCGGCGCGGGCGGCGCAGGGCGGCGCGGCGGGCGCGACCCGCGTGCTCGTGACCAGCATCGTGCGCGACCGGTTCGAGGGCGCGACGATGGCGCGGGTCATGTCGTTGACGTTCGTCGTGTTCATGCTGATGCCGGTGCTTGCGCCTTCTTTCGGACAGGTCGTGCTGCTGGTCGCGTCCTGGCGCGCGATCTTCTGGGGGTTGGGCGCGTGGGGCGCGGGGATGCTGGCGTGGGCGTGGATCCGGCTTCCCGAAACGCTCGATCCGGCCAACCGGCGCGCGATTTCGGTCGCCGCCGTGTCGGGCGCGGTGGCCGAGACGTTGCGCAACCGCGTGTCGCTCGGCAATGCGCTCGCCGTCATGCTGCTGATGGGCGGCCTCATGGGCTACATCAACTCGATCCAACAGATCGTGTTCGACGTCTTCGGCCGGCCCGGCGTGCTGGCGGCCGTGTTCGCGGCGGTGGCGTTGCCGATGGCGCTGACATCCTGGCTCAACTCGCGCCTGGTCGAGCGCGTCGGCGTGCGGCGCATGGCCCGGATCGGCCTGCTCGCCTATGTCGGTTTCTCGTTCGCGCACCTGGCGATCGCGTCGATATGGGGGGAAAACCTGATCGTGTTCACCGCGATGCAGGCCCTGACGATGGCCGGCTTCGGCCTCGCCGCGTCCAACTTCGGCGCGATGGCGATCGGACCGCTGGGCCATATCGCGGGCACCGCCTCGTCGGTGCAGGGCAGCATCCAGACGATCGGCGCGGCCGTCATCGGAGCGGTCATCGGCCAGAGCTTCGACGGCTCGACGCTACCTTTGCTGATCGGGTTCGCGGCGATGGGGATCGCTGCCGCCCTGGCGGCGTGGTGGGCGTCGCGCGAGTTGGAGCCTGTCCCCGCGAGAGCCTGAGCAGCGTTATCCCGGTACCGGCCGGGATTCGAATGCCGGCAGTTCCAGACCCCCTGGGATCCCGGCATGCGCCCGGATGACGCAACGCTTACATGTCCCCGTCGTCGCCCTCGTCGCCGACCGGGCTAACGAGCAGCGCTTCGGACACGTCGTCCTTCTTGCCGCGGATTGCCGCCTCGAGCTTATCCATCAGCTCGGGATGTTCCATCAGGTACGTCTTCGAGTTTTCGCGACCTTGGCCGATGCGGATCG
Organism: uncultured Sphingomonadaceae bacterium; assembly: GCA_964251385.1. Taxonomy (GTDB): domain Bacteria; phylum Pseudomonadota; class Alphaproteobacteria; order Sphingomonadales; family Sphingomonadaceae; genus CADCVW01. The sequence goes on from CAXUJK010000001.1 coordinate 140,820, forward strand.
AGTCGTAGCTGAACCATGCCCCCGACTTCTCGACGATGCCGGCTTTCACGCCGAGGTCGAGGATTTCGCCGACCTTGGAGATCCCCTGCCCGTACATGATGTCGAATTCGACCTGCTTGAACGGCGGCGCGACCTTGTTCTTGACGACTTTCACGCGGGTCGTGTTGCCGACGATGTCCTCGCGGTCCTTGATCTGGCCCGTGCGGCGGATGTCGAGGCGGACGGACGCGTAGAATTTGAGCGCGTTGCCGCCCGTCGTCGTCTCGGGATTGCCGTACATGACGCCGATTTTCATGCGCAGCTGGTTGATGAAGATCACCATGCAGCGCGAACGGCTAATCGACCCGGTCAATTTCCGGAGTGACTGCGACATCAGGCGGGCCTGCAGGCCCACATGGCTGTCGCCCATCTCGCCCTCGATTTCCGCGCGCGGCACGAGCGCGGCGACCGAGTCGACCACCAGGATGTCAACCGCGTTCGACCGCACCAGCGTGTCGACGATCTCGAGCGCCTGCTCGCCCGTATCGGGCTGCGAGACGATCAGCTCGTCGATATTCACCCCGAGCTTCTTGGCATAGACCGGGTCGAGCGCGTGTTCGGCGTCTACGAACGCCGCGGTGCCGCCCGTCTTCTGCGCTTCGGCGATCGTGTGCAGCGCGAGCGTCGTCTTGCCCGAGCTTTCCGGACCGTAGATCTCGATCACCCGCCCGCGCGGCAGGCCGCCGACGCCGAGCGCGATGTCCAGTGACAACGAACCCGTCGAAATCGTCTCGACCTGCATCGCCTCGCGGCTGCCGAGCTTCATCGCCGAGCCCTTGCCGAACGCACGGTCGATCTGCGCCAGCGCCGCGTCGAGCGCCTTCTGCTTGTCCGTGCCGCTGTCGCTACCGACGCGCTCCTTGGGTTCCTTCGCGGCCTTGCTCGCTAGCGCCATGTGCTGTGTTCCTGCTCGCCGCGCGCGGGTCTTGCGCGTGTCCTACCGGTAGCGAAATAGCGTCGCGGCGCCAGTAGAACAAGAGGGGAACAGGCAAGTTCGCGAACGGACGTTCAGACCGTCGCGGCCATCGCCTCTTCGATCACGCGCGGAACGGCGTCGAGCGCGTACGGCTTGCTCAGCTGCGGCGCATTGGCGTGCGCGGCGGGCGGGTCCTCCACGTGGCCGCCGGTGGCGATCACCAGCCGGATGCCGAGTTCGCGGATGCGGTCGGCGACGGGCCAGACGTGATCGCCCCGGAGGTTGACGTCCAGGATGGCCAGGTCGAATCCGCCTTCTTCCACCCGAACGAGCGCGCCGGCGACGGTGTCGCAAATGCCGACCACTTTATGCCCCAACGCGTCGAGCACGTCCTCGAGCATCATGGAGATGAGCGGTTCGTCTTCCACGATCAGAACGTTGTGAGACACGGCCATGCTTGCGCCCATATGAGGTCGTTTCGGTACTGAAAACAACTTATGTCAACTGCGTTAACGGGAGATGAGCGTATCCCGCGCGGCTTGCGCAAGTTGTTGAACCGAAAAGGGTTTGGGCAGGAAAGACACGTTCTCGATGCTGATCGAGCGGCGCAGCTGTTCCTCCGCGTAGCCGCTCATGAACAATACCGGCAGGTCCGGCAGGCTGCGGCGCGCCTCGCGCACCATCGTCGGGCCGTCCATCAACGGCATCATGACGTCGGATATGAGCAGGTCGATCGGATTGCCTTGCGACAGGATTTCCAGCGCTTCCTCTCCGTTGGCCGCGGTCAGCACGGTGTAGCCCTGCCGCGTCAGCGCGCGTTCGGCGACGGCGCGCACCATCGCCTCGTCCTCGACGAGCAGGACGACGCCGCGGCCCCACAATTCATCGGGTTTCGCGGCGGGTGCCTTGACCCGCTCGGGGATGTCGGGCGCGTTGTGGACGGGTAGATAGATGGTGAAGGTCGTGCCCTGGCCCTCCACGCTTTCCGCGAAGATGAAGCCGCCCGACTGCTTTACGATGCCGTACACGGTGGACAGGCCGAGCCCCGTTCCCTTGCCCACTTCCTTGGTCGTGAAGAACGGTTCGAAGATCTTGCCGAGCACGTCGGGCGGGATGCCCGTGCCCGTATCGGCGACGCTGAGCGCGGTGTAGTCGGCGACGGGCAGGATCTCGCTTCCGAGGTCGCGGACCTGGTCGGCGGACACTGCGTAGGTCTGCATGGTGAGGGTGCCGACCCGATCTCCATCAACCGGGCCATCGTTCGCGGCCATCGCGTCGCGCGCGTTGACCGCCAGGTTGATGATGACCTGTTCGAGCTGGCCCGGGTCGGCTCGCACCGCGCCCAGGCTCCGGCCGTGCTTGACGACCAGCTTCACCTCTTGCCCAAGCAGGCGCTTCAACAGATGCGACACTTCGGAGATGACGTCGGGCAGCTGCAGCACCTGCGGCCGCAGCGTCTGCTGGCGCGAAAACGCAAGCAGCTGCCGCGTCAGCGCAGCCGCGCGGTTTCCATTGTTCTTGATCTGCTGAATATCATCATAATCGCTGTCGCCGGGCGTGTGGCGCATCATCATGAGGTCGCAGTGACCGATAATGGCGGTCAGGATGTTGTTGAAATCATGCGCGACTCCGCCCGCCAGCTGACCCACCGCCTGCATCTTGGTCGCCTGCGCGACCTGCGCCTTGAGCCGGACCTCTTCGGTGTTGTCCTTGAGCAGGAGCAGGACGGCGGCGTCGCCCAAGCCGCGCGTTCCCGCGATCGTCAGCGCGACGGGTTCGCTCGGCTGATGGCGCAGGCGGACCGCGATGTCGCCCGACATCTGCGGTTTCTGCGACGTGCCGCGCGCGAAGCGGCGCACCGCGTCGGCGACCGCCGCCTTGTCCTCGTCGACCACGAGGTCGCTCGGATAAACCGGCCTCTGGCCGGCGAGCCCCGCGGCGGCGGCGAACGCGTCGTTGAGAAACAGGAAGCGGCCGTGGCTGTCCGCGAGTGCCAGCCCCAGCGGCAGGATCTGCAGCAAGGCCTGCAAATTGACGGCGGAGCCCGAGCCGTCTGCCCCGCGCGGCTCCTCGACGAGGAAGAACAACGACGCGCGTGCCGGGTCGACGCTGTCGGCGGGGAGCTGGACGACGTGCAGCGGCACGCCGTCCACGCCATCGGCGGCGTAGCGGATGCGGCCGTCGTCGGCGCGGGACAGCATCGCGGCGAAATCGCGCGCGTCGCGCGGCGCGCGGCGGGCCAGCGGCGCGTTTGACGCGAGCAAGGTGCCGCCCTCGTCGACCAGCGCCGCGCCAATGCCCGCGTTGCCGAGGCTCGCGCCAACCGCGCCCGCGACCAAATCGCGGGACGCGTCAAACTGCGCGGAGGGGCGCGGACGGGTCAGGTGCCAGACCAGATGGTCCGCGCGGGCACCCGCGCGCGCGACCGCGACCGCCAAAGGCGCGCCCGTGTCGCCCGTCACCTGGGCAGTGGCGGTGCCGTCGCGCCACGCGGTCCGCGCGGCATCATCCAGCGCCTCGCCGTCGGGTCGACCTGCGAAAATCTGCTGGGGCGGCGGGCAGTCTTCGAACCATCGTTCGTAGCGGCTGCTGGCGGCAACCAGCCGTCCGGAACGATCGGTCACGGCGGCAGCACCTGCGTGGTCTTCGATAGCGGCGGTCAGCAACCCGGCGTCGCTTGTCGGCGCAACCGGAGCTTCGGTCCGGCTTGGAAGCAGCAGCGCGAGCGAGGCCAAGGCGGCGATCGTCCCCAGGAACCCGAGCGCGAACCGCAGGTCGTCCGCCAGCCAGAACATGAGGCCCGTCGTCGCGAGCGCGACCAGCGCGACGACGCCGACGCGCCAGTCGAGCGAGCGGCGCGCGGCGGCGGGGACGAGGATCGGCTGGTGCAGCATCGTGCCCTACGCGATCCGGTCGGCGCGAGCGGTACGGCGCGCGTTCCACTTGTGCGCGGTCCACCATTTCCACCCGAACGAGGCGAGCAGGTAGCCGATCGACGCGCCGACGACGGCGATCACGAACAGACCCAGCGCGAGCGCGGGCGCGGCGGTCGATGTCAGCCACAGCAGCCACCCGCCCGCCTCGCTCTGCAGATGCGCCTCCAGCGGACGAGTCTTCGTCATCGCGTCGACCTCAAGCATCCACGATCCCAGCCAGTAGGCACCGACCCAGATGGGCGGCGTCGTGAACGGATTGGTGATGAAGGTGGTGAGCGCGGCGACCGGAACGTTGGCGCGCGCCGGCAGCGCAAGCAGCGCGGCGACTATGGTCTGCGCGACGGGAATGAGGACGCCGACCAGAATTCCCAGAGCGACGCCGCGGGGAACCGAGCGCCTGTGGAAACGCCACAATTGCGGCAACAGCACACGGTGCGCGATCGGGCGCAGCCAGCGGATGCGTTCGAAACTCTCGCGCGTCGGCAGGTTGCGGCCGGCCCACGCGCTGAAGCGCGTCATCATGAAAAGGTCATCCCGGCGCATGCCGGGATCTCAGCGAGCTTCACACACCGCATCCGCATACCCCTGAGATCCCGGCATGCGCCGGGATGATGACGCGGGCGTCACCCGAGATCGCGCATGAGACGCCCCTGTTCGCGCTTCCAGTCCTTTTCCTTTTCATGCTCGCGCTTGTCGTGCGCCTTGCGTCCGCGCGCAATGGCGAGCTCGACCTTGGCCCGCCCGCGTCCGTTGAAGTATATCGACAACGGGACGAGCGTCAGGCCCTGACGCGCAACCGCCCCGAACATTTTTCCTATTTCACGGTCGTGCAGCAGCAGCTTGCGTGGCCGCTTAGGCTCGTGATTTTCACGGTTGCCGTGGCTGTATTCGGGAATGTTGGAGTTGATCAGCCACACCTCCTCGCCCTTCACCTCGGCATAGGATTCGGCGATCGATCCTTCGCCGAAGCGAAGGGCTTTCACTTCGGTCCCGGACAGCATGATGCCGGCCTCGTACACTGTCTCGATCGCGTAATCGTAGCGTGCGCGCCGGTTCTCGGCGACGACCTTCTTCTTGTCGAACTCGGGGTGATGCGGGCGCGCCATCAGGTCAGCCCTGCGTGTCGCAGCGCGGCATCGACGGTGGCGCGGCTCGCCTGCGACGGCGGTGTCAGCGGCAGGCGCAGTTCGGCGGAAAACTCCGGACGCAAGCGGTTCAGCGCGTACTTGGTGGGGCCCGGGGAGGCGTCGCTGAACAGCGCGTCGTGGAGCGGATGGAGCCGATCCTGCAGCTCGAGCGCCTGCTTCCACTCACTGGCCAAGCACGCGTCCTGGAACTCGGCGCACAGGCGCGGCGCGACGTTGGCGGTGACCGATATGCAGCCGCGCCCACCCATGGCGTTGAACGCCAGCGCGGACTCGTCATTGCCGGACAGTTGGCAGAAGTCGGCGCCGCATTCGCGGCGCTGGGCCGTCACCAACCCGAGCTTGCCCGTCGCGTCCTTGACACCGACGACGCTGGGAACGGCGGCCAGTCGCCCCATGGTCGCGGTGCTCATCTCGACGACGGTGCGGCCGGGAACATTGTACAGGATCAGCGGCAGGTCCGACGCGTCGGCGATCGCGGCGAAGTGCGCGTAGAGGCCGTCCTGGCTAGGCCGGTTGTAGTAGGGAACGACGACCAGCGCGCCGGCTGCGCCTTGCGCGGCAGCGAACCTGACATGGCCGATCGCCGTCGCGGTGTCGTTCGATCCGCAGCCCGCGATCACTGGAACGCGGCCCGCGGCTTCCTCGATGCAGACCGCGATCAGCCGGTGCTGTTCGTCGCGGGTCAGCGTCGGGACCTCGCCCGTCGTCCCGCAGGAGACGAGGCCGTGGCTGCCCTCGTCGATCTGCCACGATACGAGCGTGCGGAACGCGGCTTCGTCGACTTCGCCGCCGCGAAAGGGCGTGACGAGCGCGGGAATGGAGCCGCTGAACATTTTTCTTTGCGCCGCCCAAGCTATGTTGCGACACCGTCATGCGGGTCGGATATGGTTAATTCGCCGTCGTAGGTCGTCGGCCTGTTCACAAAGCGATAAGGACGTGGACCCCAAGATGTCCAGCATGGTCAAACAACTCATCGCCGTCTCGACGCTCGCACTGTCCGTCGCCGCCGCCGCGCAGACGTTTGGGCAGTATGCACCGCCGGTCGCGGTAGCGCCGAGTTATCAGCCGGCGGTGGCCAACGCGCTCGCCGAGTGGAACAGGCTGCGGCAGAGTGATCGCTACGCTTTCGCGGACTACGCGCGGTTCCTGTCGCAGCACCCCAAATGGCCGGGCGCGGAGTCGATGCGGCGTACGGCGGAGCGTGCGATCCCGGCGGACGGCACATCGCCCTCCGCCGTGCTGAGCTTTTTCGGCAACGCCAAGCCGCTGACCGCGACCGGCTGGGCACGTTATGCCGAGGCCTTGTCGGCGAGCGGGCGACCCGCCGAAGCCGCGACGGCCGTGCGTTCCGCCTGGGGTGTAAGCGGGTTGTCGACGATCGACGAGGCGCGACTGCAGACCCGCTTCGCGGGCGTGCTGACGCGGGCGGATCACGACAATCGGGTCGAGCGCCTGCTCGCCGACGGCCAGGCGACCGCGGCGTCGCGCGCGCTGGGCCTCGCGTCGCCGGGGCGCATGGCCCTGTTCGGCGCGCGGGTTGCGTTGCAGCTGAACCAGGCGGACGCCGAAAGCCGCATGCTGGCGCTCGGGTCGGCGGCCGGGTCCGATGCCGGGTTGCTGCTCGATCGCGCCAACTGGCTGCGGAGCAAGGGGCGCAGCCTCGAGGCACGCAACCTGCTGGCGCAGTTCCGGCTTCTCAACACGCGGCCGTACGACGTCGAGAAGTGGTACGAAGGCCTGCTCGTGTTCGCGCGCGGGGCAGCGGCGGACCGCAACTGGTCGACCGCGTACCGCATTGCGAGCCAGGTTGACGACGCGTACCCGGCGGGGACGGACGTCAGCACGCGCAGCGTGGGCGAGCGCGACGAGTATACGTCGCTGGCGTGGCTCGCGGGGACGGCGGCGCTGCATCACCTCAATCGACCCAGCGACGCGGCGACCATGTTCGAGAAGTACGCCAAGGCGGGCAAGTCGATCCAGGTGCTGACGAAGGGCTATTATTGGGCGGGCCGGGCGGCGACGTCGATGAACCAGGCGGAGCGCGCGACGGGCTACTTCACGCAGGCCGCGGCGTTTCCGGAATTGTTCTACGGACAGCTGGCGCTCGAGCGCGTCGGGCGCAGCGTTCCCGCGCCTTTGGCTTTGGCCACACCGCCCGCCGGTCCGCAGACGGATGCTTTCGCGCGCGACGAGCGCGTTGCCGCCATCCGGTTGCTGGGGCAGCAGGGCCGTTGGGAAGACCAATCCACCTTTGTACGCCATCTGGCGGAAACCGCTGACGGCGAGATCGAACGCGCGTTGGCGACGCGGCTGGCGAGCCAGATCGGGCGGCAAGACCTGGGCGTGTGGGTGGCGCGGAGCGCGCGCAACGCGGGGTCGCCCTTCTACACGCGCGGCGGCTATCCCGAGGCGCGCATTCCGGCGGCGAACAGCGACATCTGGTCGTTCGCGCACGGCATCATCCGGCAGGAAAGCTCGTTCGATCGCGCGGCGGTCAGCCATGCGGGCGCGCGCGGCATGATGCAGCTGATGACGCCGACCGCGCGCGAGGTGGCCGGCAAGATCGGGCTGCCCAGCGACGTCGGACGCCTGACGCGCGATCCGGACTACAACATCCAGCTCGGCTCCGCCTATCTCGCGTCGCTGATGAGCCAGTGGAGCGGCAACGCGGTGCTGGCGGCGGCGAGCTACAATGCGGGCGCGGGCAACGTGCGGAAATGGATCCGCGAAAACGGCGATCCGCGTCTGCCGGGCGCGGACATTGTCAAGTGGATCGAAGACATCCCGTTCACCGAAACGCGCGGCTACGTCCAGCGCGTGCTGGAAAACGCGGTCGTGTACGACACGATCAATCCCCAGCGTGCGAGGGGCCGGACGGAGAACCGGCTGAGCTGGTACCTGAGCAAGAACCGCCCGGGCTAAGCCTTCGTCAGCGCGACGAGCGCTTGCACGTGCGCGGCGAACGCGCGCTTGCCCGCGCGGGTCATGGACAGCCAGGTGCGCTGGCGCGAGGCGAGCGTCGCCTTGCGAACGCGGACGTAGCCTGCGTCCTCGAGCTGCTTGACGTGCTTGGACAGGACGGAGTCGCTGACCCCCGTTTCCTCGCGGACGAGCGCGAACTCGGCCTCGTCAGTCGCGGACAGGATGGCGCAGATCTGCAGGCGCGCGGGCGCGTGAATGACCGGGTCGAAGTCGAAGCGGGGCATCAGAGCTCCGCGATGTCGGTGCGCCACGCGCGGTCCCAGGCGCGGCTGGCGAAAGCCGCCGCCACCGCGAACACGGCACCGGCCGCGAGCGGAACCCAAGTTCCCCGCCATGTGAAAGCGACGCTCCACGCCAGAAGGTAGGCGACCAGCAAGGTGGCCACGACGCGCCGCGTACGTCCGCTCCGGTAGCGCTTGACGCTCAGCCCCGAACGGCGGCTCCAGACGGCATAGAGCAGGATTGCGGACATTAGGCTCGCGACGATACCTCCGACCGCATACCAGTCGGGCAACGCAAAGCTCGCGATGAGACCGCCGCAGCACAGGCCGTATAGCGGCGCGTACCACCGCGGTGAGGCCGCACGCACCGCCATCCGTGCACGCGTTGCCTGCGTCAGCGCGATCGCGTCAGCGGCTGCCGCGACTTTTCCATCTTCCCGAATATCGACCATGAACGCGTTGTTCCCTTTCCGACTCGGCAAGTTACGTGTTGACACAATGGAAAGTCATTGTCACTTTCCAAATAGGAAAACAGGAATGATGATGATCGCAACTTCGTGGTTGGCGGTGGTGCTGGCGGGTATGGCGTGGTGGACGGTCCGCGACCGGCGCGAATACGCGGCGTTCAAGCTGGTGGAGGACAGCGTGGCGCGGCGGGCGTTCTACCGGCGGTGGACGTGGCAGAGCTTCGTGCTGCTGGTCGGCGCGACGGTCGTGACGCTCGCGATCCTTGGCGCGGGCGATGCCTTGTTCCGTATCCCGCCCGTGCTCGGCGGGATTGCCGACGCGCTTGCCTCGAGCGACGATGCCGCCGACGCGACCGGAGATCGCCGCAAGGGATTTCTGATGGGGGCGGCGATCGGAATTTCGATCCTGGTCATCGTCCAGGTGCGTCGCGCGAAGAAGATGATGTCGCCGGTGATCGGCGACGTCGAACCGCTGATCCCGCGCAACCGGGCCGAAATGCTGGCCGCCCTGCCCTTGTGCATCAACGCGGGGCTGAGCGAGGAGCTGTTCTTCCGGCTCGCGTTGCCGCTGCTGATCGCGCACGTCACCGGATTCGCGGTCGTAGGCCTGGCGGCGGCGGCGATGCTGTTCGGACTGATTCACGCCTATCAGGGGTGGAAGGGCGTGCTTGCCACGACCGTCGTGGGCGGCATGCTGACTTTGGTCTATCTCAAGAGCGGGTCGATCGTGCAGCCGATCATGTTGCACGCGCTGATGGACGTCGTCGCACTGATCGTCCGCCCCTGGATCTCGGGGCGCATCGCGGACCGCTTGCATCGCCGGACCGCGTTGCTGGGCATGTAGGCCCGTTCAGCCCGATCCCGCGGTTTCGCCCGCGGCGGCTTCGTTGTCCGGCCGCAGGATGCCCGTATCTTCCGCCGCACCGATCCCGGACTTGTTCTCGACGACGATGGACGTGCCTTCGATTTCGTGAACCATCGACGGCGCGGGCGGAGGTGCGGGGGCATCGGCGTTGGCGACGCGCGCTTCCTCGACCGATCGCTCACGGCTGCCGTGAACGGGTGTGACGTGCACGCCGCGTTCGTTGTCGTCGGTCACCGGGCTCTCCTGCTTCATCGTCACGACGGCTCAACGTCGCAACGGCGAGCCTGGACGCATCGCATCAGGCGATAATCTTCTCGCCCACACTCAGCGCCTTGCCGTTGGTGATGATCACCTTGTCGCCGAGCTTGGCCTGCGCGAACAGCAGCTTGGCGAATTTCGTCGGGACCCCTATGCAGCCGTGCGTCGCGGAGTCGAGATCGACCTCGCTGCCGTGGATCGCGACGCCGTCGTTCGTCAGGCGCATCATGTACGGCATGGGTGCATTGTACAGGTTGGAGACGTGCTTCGCCTTTTTCTGCGTGATCGGGAACACGCCGAGCGGGGTCGGCTTGTCGTCCGCGCCGTAGAGAACGACGGCCGCGCCGATCTCGTAACCGCCGCGAAAAACGGACAGGGTCTGCGCGGCGAGGTCGACGGTGACGACGAGCGGACCGGCGGGCACGCCTTCGTCATCCCACACATAGTCGCCGTGGCGGAAGGGACCATCGATCTGCAGCACGCGCTTGACCACGAGGCGGTCCTCGGCGGGTTTGGCGGCGACGGGCTTCGGCTTGGCGACGGCGGCGCGCTTCACGGGCGGTCTGGCGGCCTGCGCCAGCTTCGCCTTCTGCGTCGTCGCCACCGCGGGATCGCGGATGAGCAGTTCGGACAAGGGCACCGCGGCCGCGATGAAGCCGCACGCGCACAGCAGCTTGAAGACCGCCTTCCCCGCCGTGTTCGCCAGTGCGCTCATCGTTCGTCTCGCTCCTTTTGCGTTCGCCGCGCGGACCGTGCATCGGCCAGGCGTGCCGCCTCCCGCGCCTTTTGTCGGCTGGCGGCGGCCTCGCGCGTCAATCCACGCGGTCCATAACGTCCGGCGTCGTAGTAGGCACCCTTGCCCGCCGCTTCGCCGCGACGATATTTCCAATCGGGCGTGCGGTCGTGGCGATCGACGCCGCGATCGTCGAAGCCGTCCTGCGCCGCCGCCGGAACGGCGACCAGGCAGACGGAAGCTGCTAGAAGAGTGGGCAACAGTCGCAAGAGCGGCTCCGAATGGTTGAAGTGTTATCAACCACTTGCACCCGCAATCTGTCGAGCCGACGTTTACCCCTGTCCCGGAAAGACACGCGCGGCGAGGTCGATCACTTCGCGCGACGCCTTGGGCGGCTTCATCGGAACCGCGGCTTCGAGCACGTCCGCAATGTACGTCAACGCCGCGAGCCGCGCGGCTTTCTTGTCGTTGCCGTCGATGACTTTCCACGGGGCCCAACGCGTGTCCGTGTTCGCGAACATGTCGGCGAGCGCAGCCATGTAGTCGTCGCGGCGCGCGCGGTTGCGGAAGTCTTCCGCGCCGATCTTCCGTCGTTTCCAGGGATGATCGAGCCGCGACTTGAGCCGTTCGTCCTGCGTGTCCTGCGTCGTGTGCAGGAACAGCTTGACCAATGTCGTGCCGTCGTCGCGCTGGCGTGCTTCGAATTCGTTGATCTCGTCGTAGGCGCGCCTCCAGTCGGGTTCGCTCGCAAACCCCTCGACGCGTTCGACGAGGACGCGCCCGTACCAGCTGCGGTCGAACACCGCGATTTCGGCCGCGGCGGGGAGCCGCTGCCAGAAGCGCCACATGTAATGGTGCGCGCGCTCGGCCTCGGTCGGGGCTGAAATCGGATGGACCTGGAAATAACGCGGGTCCCACTCCGCGGTCAGCCGCTGGATCGCTCCGCCCTTTCCGGATGCGTCCCAGCCTTCGAACAGGACGATCGCGCGACGGCGGTGGACGATGTGCGCGACCTGGATGTGGGCGAGCCGTTTCTGGAGCGCGGCGAGCGCGTCGGAATAGTCGCCGGCGAAGGTGTTGCCGGCTTCGTAATCGGATAGCTTGATCGGCATCACACCTCCGTCATCCCGGCGCATGCCGGGATCTCAGCGAGGACTAGCACGAACTTGCGGCAACTGGACTCGCGGAGATCCCGGCATACGCCGGGATGACGCAACGGGCTCAGCTTTCAACGACCCGAATGCCCAACTCGCGCAACTGCTTCATCGATACGGCAGCGGGCGCGTTCATCATCAGATCCTCCGCGCGCTGGTTCATGGGGAAGAGGACAACTTCGCGGATGTTGGGCTCGCCAGCCAAGAGCATGACGATGCGGTCTATGCCGGGCGCGGAGCCGCCGTGCGGAGGCGCGCCGAATTTGAAGGCGTTGATCATGCCCGAGAAATTCTCGTCGACCTGCGCGGCGGTGTAGCCCGCGATCTCGAACGCCTTGTACATGATTTCGGGCTTGTGGTTGCGGATTGCGCCGCTCGACAGCTCCACGCCGTTGCAGACGATGTCGTACTGGTAGGCGAGGATGTCGAGCGGGTCCTTGGTCTCAAGCGCTTCCAGCTCGCCTTGCGGCATCGAGAACGGGTTGTGCGAAAAGTCGACCTTCTTGGCGTCCTCCTCATATTCGAACATGGGGAAGTCGACGACCCAGCAGAACTTGAACACGTCCGCGTCGATCAGCCCGAGCTGCTCGCCGATGCGGGTTCGCGCGAGGCCGGCGAGTTTTGCCGCGGCGAGCGGCTTGCCCGCGGCGAAGAAGATGCCGTCGTCGGGACCGAGGCCAAGCTGCGCTATGAGCTTGCGGGTCGCGTCCTCGCCATGGTTCTTGGCGATCGGCCCGCCGAGTTCGCCGCCTTTCTGCGTGATGTAGCCCAGGCCCGCATGGCCCTCGCCGCGCGCCCAGTCGTTCATCTCGTCGAAGAATTTTCTGGATTTGTCCGCAGTGCCGGGCGCGGGGATTGCGCGGACGACGTTGCCGCCTTTGACCAACTTGGCGAACAGGTCGAAGCCCGAGCCGCGGAAATGGTCGGAGACGTCGGTGACCTCGATCGGGTTGCGCAGGTCGGGCTTGTCGCTGCCGTACTTGAGCATGGCCTGGGCGTACGGTATGCGCGGGAACGGGGCGGGCGTGACGCTCTTGCCGTTTGCGAACTCCTCGAACACGCCGCCGAGCACGGGCTCCAGCGCGGCGAACACGTCGTCCTGCGTGACGAAGCTCATTTCAAGGTCGAGCTGGTAGAATTCGCCGGGCGACCGGTCCGCGCGCGCGTCCTCGTCACGGAAGCAGGGCGCGATCTGGAAATAGCGGTCGAAGCCGGCGACCATGATCAGCTGCTTGAACATCTGCGGCGCCTGCGGGAGCGCGTAGAATTTGCCGGGGTGAACGCGGCTGGGCACGAGGTAGTCGCGGGCACCCTCGGGGCTAGAGGCGGTGAGGATGGGAGTTTGGAATTCGGTAAAGCCCTGATCGACCATGCGGCGGCGGATCGAGGCGATCACGTTCGAGCGGAGCAGGATGTTGGCGTGGATACGCTCGCGGCGCAGGTCGAGGTACCGGTAGCGGAGGCGGATGTCTTCCGGGTAATCGGCCTCGCCCGCGACGGGGAGCGGGAGTTCGGCGGCCGCGGACTGGACGACGATTTCGTCGGCGACGAGCTCGATGTCGCCCGTCGGCAGGTTGGGGTTTACCGCGCCGCCTTCGCGTTCCACGACCTGACCGGTCACGGTAACGACTGATTCCGCGCGCAGTCCATCGAGGATTTGCAGCGCCGTGCTTCCCGCCTTCGCGACGACCTGCGTCAGGCCGTAGTTGTCGCGCAGGTCGACGAACAGAACGCCGCCATGATCGCGCTTGCGATGGATCCAGCCGGACAGGCGCACGGTCGTTCCTGCGTCGGCGGCGCGCAATTGGCTGCAATCGTGGGTGCGGTAAGCGTGCATTTCGGGCCTTGTCGTCATGCCAGCGCATGCTGGCATCTTAGCGGATTGCGGGTGCGGTCGTTGGAACTCGCTGAGATCCCAGCCTGCGCCGGGATGACGGCAAGAGGTTCGCGAGTCCTCCCGCCCTCCCCTTTTGTCAAGGCGGACGCGAGCCGCTAAGCCGCCGCGATGAACATCCATCCGCTCATCACCGACAGCATTGCGCTTGCCGACCTCTGCGCACGGCTCGCGAAAAGCCCCTTCGTCGCGGTCGATACCGAATTCATGCGGGAAAACACGTTCTGGCCCGAACTTTGTCTGATTCAGATCGGCGATGCGGAGGAAGCGGCGGCGGTCGATCCGATGGCGCCCGGGCTCGACATGAAGCCGTTGCTCGACCTGCTGGTCGACAACGAGGACGTGCTCAAAGTCGTGCATGCCGGTGGGCAGGATCTGGAGATCGTCTACAACCTGACCGGCAAGACCCCGCACCCGCTGTTCGACACGCAGATCGCGGCGATGGCATTGGGGCTGGGCGAGCAGGTCGGGTATTCCAATCTGGTCGAGAGTTTGCTGGGGGTGCAGCTCGACAAGGGAGCGCGGTTTACCGACTGGGCGCGGCGGCCGCTCGACAGAAGGCAGATCGATTATGCGATCGGCGATGTGACGCATCTGGCGCGGTTGTTTCCCAAGATGCTCGAGAAGCTGCGCAAGACGGGGCGCGGGGCTTGGCTCGACCAGGAAATGGAGAAGCTCGGCGATCCGGCGAACTACGCGTTCCTGCCGGAGGATGCGTGGAAGCGGGTCAAGGCACCGAGCCGCAACGCGGAGGTGTTGGGACGGCTGCGCGCGATCGCGGCTTGGCGCGAGCATGAGGCACGTCAAAAAAATATTCCGCGGGGGCGGATCGTCAAGGACGAGACGCTTGCCGACCTCGCCTCGCACCCGCCCAAGACACAGGACGATCTGGGCAAGGTGCGCGGGTTGTCGCCGTCCTGGCGGAGCAACGACATCGGCGCGCGGCTGATCGGCGCGATCGAGGCGGCGGTGCCATTGCCCGCCGAGGAGATGCCGGAGCGGGATGCGCGGAAAGGCGGGCCGGGCAAGGATGGGGCCTTGGTCGCGGATTTGTTGAAGTTGTTGCTCAAGATACGGAGCCGGGAAAGCGACGTCGCCGCGCGGCTGCTGGCGCGTTCGGAGGAACTCGACCTGCTCGCGGCGGGCAAGCGCGACGGGTTGGCGATCCTGCAGGGGTGGCGATACGAAGAATTCGGGCGCGATGCGCTCGACCTGGTAGAGGGGCGGCTGGCGTTCGCGATCCTCGACGGCAAGCTCAAGATGACTCGGACCGAGCGGATGGAGGTTGTGGAGCCCGTCAGCGAGGCGGTGGACGGGATGCTCAGCGCTGGAGGCTGAGCCGCGCTTCCAGTCCGAGCGCGGTGGCAAGTTGGCGGTGGCGGCGCGAGACCGTCTCGCCCGACAGAGCGGACGCCTGGCTCGGCAACGCGAGGACGAGCGCATCTTCGTCGCGGGCGAGACGCGTGACCTCCAACGGACCCGCGACACCTCCGCTGAGCCTTTGGGCGAGGCGGATGGCCAGGCCCCAGCTTTGCGCGCGCGTGCGGTCTTCGGGGGTGCACAAGGCGGCGATGCGCGCGTCGAACCCGTTGGTTCCGCCGAACGCGGCGAACAGAGCCAATCCCAGCATCGCGCGGCCGGCGGCGTCGATGCCGACCCAATTGCCGTGCACCGCCATGTCAACCGCGCGTTCGGCGCGGTAGTCGGGGTGCGCCCCCCAAGCGATGTCGGCGAGCAGGCACGCGGCCAGGCGCAGGCGCGCATGTGCTGGCTTATCGTCGAACACTGGCGCGATCCAGCGATCGATGAGGTCGCCGTGATCGTCGAAACGGCCGTAACGGCTGCCGATCTCGCGAGCCGCGCATAGTAACGGGTCGGCGGCTTGCGTGTCCGCGTCGAGTTCGCGGAAGAGGAGGCCTTCGCGCAGGCCGTAGGCGCAAACGACGAGCTCGCTGGGCTCCAGCGTCGCGGTCAACGCTTCGAGCAAGGCGGCGGCGGCGGGAAGCGTGGGGATACGCGACGACGACAAGGCCGGTACGGCGCGCAGGGCGTTCCGGTCCGCGCCGAGCAGCGCCGCGCGCAGTTCGGGAACGCGCGACGGCGCGATGCGGTGCGCGTGGACGATGGGCAACGGATGACTCGTCAGGTGCAGGTCGAGCAGCGCGAGCGATCGCCACGACCCGCCGACGAGATAGAGCGCGCGTCCGGCCGCTGCGCGTGCGATTCCGTTGCGTCCAATCGCACGGACGATGTCTCCGGCAAGTGCGGCGGGGTCCGCCTGTTCGGGCGGGACGCGCAGGACGCCGAGCGGGAGCGACACGCCCTCGCCCACCACCCCGTCGGCGACCGGGACGAGTTCAAGGCTGCCACCGCCCAGATCGCCTGCGATACCATTTGCGTCGGGGATCGCGGACAGCACGCCGAGGCCCGCGAGCCGCGCTTCCTCCGGCCCGGGGAGAAGCATCGGTTCGAAGCCGAGTGCGGCGACTTGGGCCAGAAACTCGGCTCCATTGCCTGCGTCGCGGACGGCGGCGGTGGCTACGGTTTGGACGCGCACGAGGGCGAGTGCCTTGGACAAGGTGCTGAACCGGGTTAGCGCCGCAAGCGCGCGCTCGGCTGAGGGCGCGGCGAGCATGCCGTCCGCGCCGAGCCCCTGCCCCAGGCCGGCCATCACCTTTTCGTTGAACAGCACGGAGGGCACGCGCGCGCTGCCGCCATAGGCGACGAAGCGCACCGAGTTCGACCCGATGTCGATGATCCCGACGGGACCGAAGCCGTTCCGGCGCTCCATTCAGTTCTGGCGGCTGAGGCGCAGCTTGGGAACCGCACCCGTCGCACGCAGCGATGCGCCGCGGCCCGACAGCGACGGGTTGGTCATGAAGTAGCGATGCAGGTTGAACGGCTTCGCGCCCGCCGCGTCGCGCGTGTAGCTGCCGTCGCTTTGCAGCGTCCAGCTCTGTTCGGTGTCGATCAGGCTCGCGACCATGACCTGGTCGAGGATTTGCGCGTGGCAGGTCGGGTTTTCGATCGGGAGCATGTATTCGACACGGCGGTCGAAATTGCGCGGCATCCAGTCGGCGGACGAGATGTAGATCGCGGCGGCGCGGCTGGGCAGGCCTTCGCCGTTTCCGAACGCCCAGATGCGGCTGTGTTCGAGGAAGCGGCCCACGACCGACTTGACGCGTATGTTGTCCGACAGGCCGGGCACGCCGGGGCGCAGGCAGCAGATGCCGCGGATGATGAGCTCGATCCGCACGCCCGCGGCGCTGGCGGCGTAGAGGCGTTCGATAATCGTTGGGTCGACGAGGCTGTTCATCTTGGCCCAGATCGCGGCGGGTTTTCCGGAGCCGATGTTGGCGATTTCGGCATCGATCAGGCCGAGCAGCTTGTCTCGTAAACCTAATGGCGAGATCGTGAGAAGCTCGAGCCCCGCTGGTTCGACGTACCCGGTTATGTAATTGAAAAGCTGCGTGGCGTCGCGGCCCGCGCGCGGGTCTGCGGTGAAGAAGCTCAGGTCGGTGTAGATGCGCGCGGTGACGGGGTGATAGTTGCCCGTGCCGAAGTGGCAGTAGGTGCGGAAACCGTCGGGCTCGCGTCTGACCACCATCGACACCTTGGCGTGCGTCTTCCATTCGACGAAGCCGTACACGACCTGCACGCCCGCGCGCTCGAGCCGGTTGGCCCACAGCAGGTTCTGTTCCTCGTCGAATCGGGCTTTCAGTTCGACGACCGCGGTGACCGACTTGCCCGCGTCGGCGGCGGCGACGAGCGCGTCGATGACCGCGGACTGCTTGCCCGCGCGGTAGAGCGTCTGCTTGATCGCGACGACGTCCGGGTCGGCGGCGGCCTGCGCGAGGAAGGCGAGCACGACATCGAACGATTCGTACGGGTGGTGGACGACGATGTCCTTGGCCCCGATCGCCGCGAAGCAGTCGCCGCCATGCTCGCGGATGCGTTCGGGGAAGCGTGGCGTGTAGGGCGGAAACTTGAGGTCGGGGCGCTCCTCGTCGACGAGCTGGCCCAGGTCCGCGATGCCGACGAAGCCGGTCGATTCGGCCACCAGCGCATCGCGCGCGTCCACCCCGTCCTTGACCAGCGCGACCAATGCCGGCGGGGTGTCCGCCTCGAACTTGAGGCGGATGACGCGGCCGCGCCTTCGACGCCGGATCGCCGTGCGGAAGAAGCGGACGAGGTCCTCGGCTTCCTCCTCGAGCTCGATGTCGCTGTCGCGAATGATGCGGAACGCGCCGAAACCCCCCACTTCGTAGCCGGGGAAGAGCAGCGACAAGTGACGGCGGACGACGGTCTCGACCGCGATGAAGCGGGCTTTCTCCCCCGGCAACCGCACGAACCGGGGCAGCGTGGCGGGGATCATCAGCAGCTCGGTGATCGGCTCGCCATCGCTTAGCCGCTTGAGGTCGAAGATCAGGCTGAAGCCCTTGTTCGGAATGAACGGGAACGGATGCGCCGGGTCGATCGCCTGGGGGGTGAGAACGGGAAATATCTGGCTGCGGAAATGCTCGGCGAGCCAGTCCGCGGCCGCGGGTTCGATATCCTGGTCGACGACGATCTCGACGCCGGCGTCGCCCAGCGCGCCGACGAGGTCGTGCCAGACATTCTGCTGCGACCGGGTGAGCGCGTCGGCCTCCTGCGCGATCGCGCCGAGCTGCTGCGCGGGGGTGAGGCCGTCGACCGAGCGTTCCTCGACGTCCTGCAGCTGCTGGCCTTTCAGGCCCGCGACGCGAACCATGAAGAATTCGTCGAGGTTATTGCCCGAGATCGACAGGAACCGCACGCGTTCGAGCAGCGGGTGCGCCGCGTTGCATGCCTCCTCCAGCACGCGGCGGTTGAACGCGAGCCACGACAGCTCGCGGTTGAAGAAGCGCGCGGACGGGTCGGCGGATGCGTCGATGGCGGGGCTGGTGGCGGTGGCCATGGTGCGCGCTTAGCCGTTCTGCGATCGACCGTCATCCCGGCGCAATACGGGGATCTCAGGGGGTATGAAGCTGCCGGCAGTAGAACCCCGCCGAGATCCCAGCATGCGCTGGGATGGCGACGTGTTCAGAAGCTGTCCTGGGTGCCGATGATCCCCCCCGCCTTCAAAGCGCGCTTCGCCATCGGGAGGGTCAGGCGCGCGCGCGCGCGCGTCGCCTGTTCGTCGAGCGCCTCTACTACGCGGCCGATGGCGACGTAGCTGCGTTCGACGCGGGGGAGCAGATAGCGTGCGAGTTCGGGAGGTGGTGCCAGCCCGCGTGCGGCCAGCAGCTTCGCGAGCAGCGCCTCGAACAGCGCGTCGTCGGGCAGGCCGATCGCGACGCGCGGCGTGGCCGCGACTCGCGAGGCAAGGTCGGGCAGGCGCACGGACCAGGGCGCATCGTCCGCGACCAGGATCAACGGGCGACGGGTTTCCTGCGCTTCGTTCCAGGCGTGGAAGATCGCTTCCTCGTCGTGCGCGGGCGCGTCGTCGAACAGGCGCCCGCCAAGACTCGCGACGGCGCGGCGCGACAGCAGACTGCGCCCGGACCTGCGCGGACCGGTGAGCAGGGTCGTCATGACGGGCCATCCGCCGGGCGCATCGAAGTGGCGCACCGCGGCGCGATTCGCATCCGAGACGAAGAAGTCTGCCAGCGGCAGTTCGCCGGGCCAGCCGAACGGCAGGCCGAGCTGGCGTCCGGCTGCGTTGGGAGCGACTACGTGCGGCGCGTCTATGGCTCGGCTCCGTCCGATCCGGCGCGGCGCATGCGCAAGGCGCTTCCCTCGCCTTCCAAGACCCATCCCCGCGCGGCGAGCGACGCGCGCAACGCAGCAACGTCTCCCGAATAGATGATCCGCATCAGCGAGGTGCCGCCGACGGCGAGACTGGTCACGGTCGCGCTGCCTACCCCGCCCACGCCGCGCGCGGCGGCTTCGGCCGCGTCGACCGACCCCGCCGTCGGCGTTTCCACCCGGATCGTGACGGCGGTGAACGCGGCCGGGCGCGACGGGTCGGGGATCGCGGCCCTGACGTCGTTCGCGGCGGGCCTGTCGACCGGCTTCTCCTCGACTTCCTCGACTTCGATCACGACCTCGGGAACTTCGATGATGAGCGACGGGTCGGAGGTCATGCGCCCTTCGCCCAAGGCGCGCGTATATGCCGCGTCGATGCGCGCGACGCCTGCATCCATCAGCTTGGGGAGGCCAGCGCTATTCGGCACGCGCAAGGTGAAGCGGTCGATGATCTCGCCGTCCGGCCCGTGGCGCGCGATGAACTCGCCGATCGCGGGGCCGCCTGGCCACAGGCGACGGACGCGCACTTCGGGCACGACGATGTCGGACGCGCCGTACAGGTCGAGCAGCAGCCGCCACTGCCCGCGCCCCGGCCGGTTCGCCTGCGCCGCATTGAGCAGCAGCGGGTCGATGCCCGATCCGGTCGGTCGCACATAGTCGATCGCGCTGTTGCCCGTGCGGAACCGCGCCCAGGCGCGCTGCCATTCGTTGCGGACTTCCAGCGACGTCGGCGTTCCGCCGCTGATCATGACGGGGATGACGAGCATGGGCGCGGACCGCGTGACCTGCCCCTGCACGCCGAGCAGCGATCCGGCGCGCGACTTGTCGAACAGGACGCCCAGCTGCGCGATGTAGCGCGTGGGTCCGATCTGTTCGGATTCGACGATGATTCCGGACACGATCGCATCCAGCGTCGAGTCGGGGAGCGTCGGCGCTTCAGAGAGGTCGCCGCCGTGCGTCTTGGCGTAGAGCATCTTCCAGCCCCGCCGCTGCGCCTCGCGCCAACCCGCGAGCCGCGCCGCCTCCGCGGTCTTGCCGCTAATGTCGACGGACACGCCGTTGACTTCGTAGGAGGACGAGCTGTCGAGCGGCGCGATCCCGCGATCCCCGCTCTCGATCTGCGCGACGAGTGCGGTGCCCGCCAGCAGGAGGGCGGCACAGGCGACAGCGGTTGAACGGGATTTCACCGGGCGTCCTTAGCCCGAACGATCGGACACGCGAAAGGCCGGATGTGGCGCGTGGCCGGGAGAGAGGCTATCCGCCCCAAATGAACGAACCCTACACCTACGCCGACGCGGGCGTGTCGATCGCGGGCGGCAACGCGCTCGTCAAACGCATTGCGCCGCTGGCCAGAGCGACCGCGCGGGCGGGAGCGGGAGCGGAGCTGGGCGGTTTCGGGGGTTTCTTCGACCTCAAGGCCGCAGGCTATGTCGACCCGCTGCTCGTCGCGGCGAACGACGGCGTAGGCACCAAGCTCAAGCTCGCGATCGACGCGGGGCGGCACGACGGCGTCGGAATCGATCTCGTCGCGATGTGCGCCAACGACCTCGTCGTGCAGGGCGCCGAGCCGCTCTTCTTTCTCGACTATTTCGCGTGCGGGACGCTCGATGGGGACGTCGCGGAAGCCGTCGTCGCGGGCATCGCAAACGGGTGCCGCATCGCGGGCTGCGCGCTGATCGGGGGCGAGACCGCCGAGATGCCCGGCATGTACGCGCCGGGCGACTACGACCTGGCGGGCTTCTGCGTCGGCGCGGTCGAACGCGGCGAAGCGCTGACCGGCGAGGCAATTGCCGACGGGGATGTGATCCTGGGGCTCGCATCGTCGGGCGTGCACTCGAACGGCTATTCTCTCGTGCGACGGCTCGCGGCGGACAAAGGGTGGCGGCTCGATCGGCCAGCCTTGTTCGATCCGGACCGGCTGCTGATCGACCATTTGCTGGAGCCGACGCGCATCTACGTGCAGTCGCTGCTGCCTGCGGTGCGCGCGGGGCTGATCAACGGTCTGGCGCATATTACGGGCGGAGGCTTGCTCGAAAACATTCCCCGCGTGCTGCCCGAAGGTCTTCGTTCCGAGATCAACGCGGACGGGTGGCCGCAACCGCGACTCATGGCGTTCCTGCAGGCACAGGGGAACATCGAACCCGGCGAGTTCGCGCGCACGTTCAACTGCGGGATCGGCATGGCCGTCATCGTCGAGCCAGCGCGTGTCGGCGAAGTAACGGCGGCGCTGCGGGAAGCGGGCGAGACGGTGCACCGCATCGGGCGGGTCGTTGCAGGACCGCGCGGATGCACGGTCAGCGGCTCCGTCGAGACTTGGAGCGCGCGCGCGGATTGGCGCGCCGACCACGATGCGTGACCGCGCGCGCGTCGCGGTGCTGATATCGGGCCGCGGGTCGAACATGGCGGCGCTCGTCGAAGCGGCGCGCATGCCCGACTGCCCGTACGAAGTCGTCCTTGTCGCTTCCAACGTGGTCGACGCGCCGGGGCTCGATTTCGCCCGCGCGGCGGGCATCGCGACGTTCGCGCACGATCACCGCGGCGTGCCGCGCGCGGAGTTCGACGCGACGCTCGACAGGACCTTGCGCGAAGCGGGTGCCGATTGGGTCGCGCTGGCCGGGTACATGCGGCTGCTCTCGCCCGCGTTCGTCGCGGGCTGGGCTGGGCGGATCGTCAACATCCACCCGTCGCTGCTGCCCAAGTACAAGGGCCTGCACACGCACGAACGCGCGCTTGCCGCGGGCGATGCGGTCGCGGGCTGCTCGGTGCACCTCGTCACGGAAGCGCTCGACGATGGACCTGTGCTGGAACGCATGGAGGTCCCGGTGCTCGAAGGCGACACGGCCGACACGCTTGCCGCGCGCGTGCTCGTCGCCGAGCATGAGCTCTATCCGCAGGTGCTGGCGGACCTCGTCAGCCGACGATCTCTTCGGGCTTGAAGAAGAACGCGATCTCGGTCGCCGCATTCTCTTCGCTGTCGGAGCCGTGCACCGTGTTCGCCTCGATCGATTCGGCATGAACCTTGCGGATCGTGCCTTCATCGGCGTTGTCCGGGTTGGTCGCGCCCATGATCTTGCGGTTGGCGGCGACCGCGTCCTCGCCTTCCAGGACCTGAACGACGACGGGGCCGCTAGTCATGAACGTCACGAGGTCGTTGAAGAACGGGCGTTCGCGATGGACGCCGTAGAACCCTTCAGCCTGTTCGCGGGTCATGTGGATGCGGCGCGACGCGACGACGCGCAGGCCCGCGTCCTCCAGCATCGCGGTGACCGCGCCTGTCAGATTGCGTCGCGTGGCGTCGGGCTTGAGGATCGAAAAAGTGCGGGTCGTCGCCATGGTGCGGAGCGGCTCTTGTCTGTGAATGGGGAAGCCGCGCCCTTACGAGCTGCGCACGGCCGCGACAAGCTAAGGGCCCTCGCGCCACTTGCCCGCGTCGTCCTGCTTCCAGAACTTGCGGATCACCTCCGCCTTGCCCGCCAGCGCGCGCCATTGCTTTCGGGCGTCGTCGATGCGTGCCTCGTCGAACAGGTAGAAGGCGCGGTCGAAGCCGAGCGCTGCCTCGTGCCAGACCCCGTCCGCCAAAGCCACGTTGCGCGCGCCGTTCGCCGCGAGGATCGTTCGAGACAGCAGCACGGGCTGCGCGGTGTCGTCCGCCCCGCCTTCGCGGGCGTGAGGGAGGAAGCTTGCGGGCGCGTAATCCCACAATTGACGGTCGAGTCGCGCGAGCATCGTCTCCTCTTCCGCCACTATCAGCAGGCGTCCGCCGTCGGCTAGGACACGCTCGGCGATGCGCGGCAGGACGCGGTCGAGCGGGGTGGCGGCGAGGTGGTAGAAGTCGACCTGCATGGACGCTCCGTCTACGCCTCGAACGCATCCTCCACCAGTTGATCCAGCAGCCGCACGCCGTACCCGGTCGCGCCCTTGTCGTACGTCGCGCCCGCCTTGTTCGCCCAGACCATGCCCGCGATGTCGAGATGCGCCCACTTCACGCCTTGGTTGACGAAGCGTTGCAGGAAGCATGCGGCGGTGATCGACCCGGCTTCGCGCGCGCCCGCGTTCTTCATGTCGGCGATGGGCGAGTCCATCATGCGGTCGTACGCGTCGCCCAGCGGGAAGCGCCACAGGCGGTCGCCCGACGTCTTGCCCGCCGCGTCGAGCTTCGCCGCCAAGTCGTCGTCGTTGGAGAAGATGCCGCCATATTCGTGGCCCAGGCTGACGATCATCGCGCCCGTCAGCGTGGCGAGGTCGATCATGAATTCGGGATCGTGCGTCTGCTGGCACCAGGTCATCGCGTCGCACAGGACGAGGCGACCTTCGGCGTCCGTGTTGATGATCTCGATCGTCTGCCCGGACATGGACGTCACGACGTCGCCCGGGCGCTGCGCGGTCCCGGATGGCATGTTCTCGGCGAGCGTGCAGATGCCGATCACGTTGGCCTTGGCCTTGCGCCCGGCCAGCACGGACATCGCGCCCGCGACGGCGGCCGCGCCGCCCATGTCCCACTTCATCGACTCCATACCGGCCGCCGGTTTGATCGAGATGCCGCCCGTGTCGAACGTCACGCCCTTGCCGATCAGCGCGAGGGGGCGCGCATCAACGCCTCCGTTCCAGCGCATCGCGATCAACCGCGCGGGCTGCGCCGATCCCTGCGCGACGCCGAGCAGCGCGTTCATGCCTAGCCGCTTCATCTCCTCGGGCTCGAGCACCTGGATCTCGACGCCGAGGTCGGTCAGGTGTCGGCAGCGGTCGACGAAGGAGACGGGGTAGATGACATTGGCCGGCTCGCTGACCAAGTCGCGGGTGAAGCTGACGCCCGCGAGGACGGGGGCGTAGCGTCCCTCCCAGCGGGCCTGCGCGTCCTCGCCGCCGCCGACGATGACCACTTCGGTCAGGGTCGGTTGCTGCTTGGCCTTCAGCGTCGTGCGGTACGCATCGAAGCGGTAGGCGCGGAGCGCCGCGCCCAGTGCAATACGGGCGGCTGCGTCGCCGTCCATGCCGAGCCGGGTCAGGTCGACCACCAGCGTCGTTTCTCCGGAACAGAGCAGCTTTGCGGTCAGGCCGCCGCCGAGTTTCTCCAGCGTAGCGGCGGTCGGCGTGTCCTTGCCGAGCCCGGCGAGCAGCACGCGTCGCGCACCGTTCTCCTCCGGCAGGAACAGTTCGGCCACGCCCGACGCCTCGCCTTCGAAACGCTGGTGCGCGAGGCTTGCCGCGACCGCCGCGCCCCCGCCGCCGGGCAGGCGCGCGTCCGAACCGTCGGCATCGCGCACCGGAATGGCGAGCGCATGGGCACCCTGCGGGCGTTCGGCGGCGAAGCGGATCTGCATGCGATATCCTTGGAAACGGGCGTCAACCCTCTGTTGGGCGTGGCGGTGCGCGGTGCAACCCCCTTGAGGCGCTTAACCATCCGTTGCGGTGGCGCGCGCCCGATGCGATAGGCGAAGCTTGGTCGCGCGGCGCAGCGGCGGGGATGACACGGGCTTGGTGACGCGTAACTGTTCGACGGCCCTGCCGCTGATCCTTGCTTGTGCTTGCGCGTTCGTCTCGCCTGCGTGGGCACAGGAGCCAGCCGCGCCTGTTCCCACCCCGACAATCCCCGGCGAAGGCGAGGTCGACTTCAGCAGCGACCGGCTCGAGTATGACCAAGACAGTCAAATCGTGACCGCATCCGGAGCTGTGCGCATGACGCGCGACGGCAACCGCCTTGCCGCTGATCGGGTCATCTGGAACCAGACGACGGGCGAAGTGCGCGCGGAAGGCGGCGTGTCCGTCACCAACCCGGGCGGGGACACCGCGTATGGGGACTCGGTCCAGCTGAAGGACACGCTGCGCGACGGAGTCATCGAGAATTTGCTTCTGGTGCTCGACGACGGCGGCCGGCTCGCCGCCAACCGTGCCACCCGCGTCGACGGTGTCTCGACGCTCGAACGCGCTGCCTATACGCCGTGCGCGGTGATCGACAGCGAGGGGTGTCCGAAGAACCCGACGTGGCAGATCACGGCGGTCAGCGTCGTGCACGACCCGGCGCGGCGGCGCATCACCTACACGGGCGCGCGGTTCAACCTGCTCGGCATCCCGCTCATCCCGCTGCCTCGGCTCTCTCATCCGGACGGATCGGGCAGCTCTGCCGGCGGCCTGCTCGTGCCGGACCTGCGGTTCAGCCGCACCAACGGCGCGGAGTTCTCGCTGCCTTACTACTTCCCGCTGGCGCCCAATCGCGACCTGACGGTCACGCCGCACATCTACACGAGCGTGCTCCCCGCGATCGAGGCGCGCTACCGCCATTTGGACGAGATCGGCGCGGTGCAGGTCGGTGGTTTCCTGACCTACGGCACGCGCACAACGGTGGGCCAGCTCGTCCCTGACCGGGGAGTTCGCGGCTATTTCGAGGCCAACGGCCGCGCGCAGATCGACCCGCTGTGGAGCGCGACCTTCGCGACGCGCATCACCACCGACAAGACGTTCCTGCGCCGCTACGACATTTCGCGCGACGACCGCCTGCGCTCCGTCGTCAACGTCGAGCGGATCGATCGCGACAGCTACCTGTCGATCGCGGGCTGGGCGTTCCAGGGGCTCCGCGCGGACGATCGTCGCGGGACAACCCCCATCGCCCTGCCCGCGATCGATGCGCGGTTGCGGTTGAACGATCCGTGGCTCGGCGGGCGGGTCGAGCTGCAGGCCAACAGCCTCGCCATCCTGCGCACCAACGGCCAGGACACGCAGCGCGCGTTCGCAGGCGCGCGCTGGGACCTGCGCCGCGTTACGCCGCTGGGTCAGGAAGTTACGTTCACCGCCTACGGTCGGGCCGACGCATACCACACGAGCGAGTCACGCCGCACGGCCGTCGCGATATACCGTGGCGAGCCCGGCTTCCAGTTCCGCGCGATCGGCGCGCTCGCGACGGACATACGCTGGCCGCTCGTCGGGCCTCTGTTCGGAGGCACGCAGCGCATCACGCCGCGCGTCCAGCTCGTCGCCACCCCGCAGGTCCGCAACCTCAGTATCCCCAACGAGGACGCGCGCAGCGTCGACCTCGAAAGCAGCAACCTGTTCGCGCTCAACCGCTTTCCGGGCTACGATCGCTGGGAGGATGGATCGCGCGTCACTTACGGGCTCGACTACGCGCTCGACCGGCCAAACCTGTCGGTGCGCACCGTCGTCGGGCAAAGCTACCGCCTCAACACGCGGCCCTCGATCTTCCCCGACGGCACGGGGCTCACGTCGCGTTTCTCCGACGTGGTCGGCCGGACGGAAGTGGAGTTCGGGACGCTGATCGACGTGACGCATCGCTTCCGGCTCGACAAGGACAGTTTGGCTGTGCGCCGTAACGAGCTCGACCTGACGCTGGGCACGCGGCGCAACTATGTCACGGCGGGCTATCTCCGACTCAACCGCGACATCGATCCGGCGGTGGAGGACTTGCGCGATCGCGAGGAAGTCAGGCTCGGGGCGCGCGTGCAGCTCGGTCGCTTCTGGTCCGTGTTCGGCGCGACGACGATCGACCTGACGGGCCAGCAGGAGCAGCCCTTGTCGCAGGCGGACGGGTACGAGCCCGTGCGCCACCGGCTGGGCGTCGCGTACGACGACGACTGCCTGGAGTTCGGATTCACGTGGCGGCGCGACTACGAACGCTTCGGCGACGCGCGCCAGGGCAACACGTTCCAGGTCCGGTTTGCGCTCAAGAACCTGGGATTTTAACAAATGCGCGCTTTTGCGGATGCCGCGTGCTAAGCTTCGGTTCAGGGGTTGCGCGGCAGGCAGGAGCCGCTTTCGATGACACAACAAGGCTGATCCGTCACATGAACCACAGCAAGATGTTCCGGGCCGGGATCGCGTTGAGCGCGCTTATTGCGACAGCCGCGACGGGTGCGCAGCAGGCCGCGAGCCCGCTCGGCCTCCCCGCGGACGCGACCGCGCTGGCCAGCGCCGATCCGAGCATTCGCAAGGCCAACGCGATCGTCAACGGCCACGTTCTGACGCAGACTGACATCGACCAGCGCGTCGCGTTGACGATCGCGGCCAGCGACGGTCAGATCCCGGCGGCGGAGATCGAGCGGCTTAAGCTGCAGGTGTTTCGCAACCTGATCGACGAGACGCTGCAGATCCAGGCGGCCAAGGCGGCCGAGATCACCGTCACGACGGCCGAGATCGACCAGTATCAAAACCGCGTCGCGGCCAATTTCAAGCAAGGTCCGGCGCAGTTCGAAGCCTACCTCCGAAACGCCGGCTCGTCCGTCGCGTCCATCCGACGGCAGATCGAAGGCGAACTCGCCTGGCGCAAGCTGCAGGGGCGCAAGATCGAATCGACGATCAGCGTCGGCGACGAGGAAGTCCAGGCGATCATCGACAAGTTGAACGCGTCCAAGGGCAAGCAGGAGTATCGCATCGGCGAGATCTTCCTCGCTTCCAGCGCGGAGACGCAAGGCGAGGTCATGGCCAACGCCAACCGCATCGTCGAACAGATCAAGAGCGGCGGATCGTTTCTGGGGTATGCGCGCCAGTTCTCGCAGGCGTCCACCGCCGCGGTCGGGGGCGACCTGGGTTGGGTGCGCCCTGAACAGCTGCCCGAGCCGCTCGCCGCCGCCGCGCAGAGCATGCCCGAGGGGTCCATCAGCGCGCCGATCCCCGTCGAGGGCGGCGTGTCGATCATCGCGGTGCAGGACACGCGGCAGGTGCTGACGGCCAACCCCAAGGACGCGGCGCTCAGCCTCAAGCAGCTGACGATGAAGTTCCCCGCCGGCACGACGCAGGCGACCGCGACGCCGCTGGTCGAGGCGTTCGCCAAGGCGAGCCTCAACGTCGGCGGGTGTGGCGGCGCCGACAAGCTGGCCGCCGACATGAAGCTCGACGTCGCGCTGAACGAGTCGCTCCGTATCCGCGACCTGCCCGTCGGATTGCAGGACACGATGTCGAAAATGAACATCGGCGAGGCGACGCGGCCGTTCGGGTCGGTCGAGGACGGGGTCCGCATACTCGTCCTTTGCGGCCGCGACGATCCGCAGGAGGCGAGCGCGCCCTCGTTCGACCGTATCGCGGCGCAGCTCAACGACGAGCGGGTGAACCGCCGCGCGCAACGCTACCTGCGCGATCTGCGCCGCGACGCGGTGGTGGACTATCGCTGACGTCGACGGTCGGGTCGCGCGGACGGTGCTGAACCGTCCGCTGGCGATCGCGCTCGGCGACCCGGCGGGGATCGGCCCAGAGATCGTCGCGAAAGCGTGGCACGGACGTCGCGAGGCGGACCTGCATCCATTCTTCTGCGTCGGCGATCCGCGGTCGGTGTCCGCCGTTTGGGACGGACCCGTCGAAGTCGTCACCGGGCCCGAAGGAGCGAAGGCCTGCTTCGATCGCGCGCTGCCGGTCATCGAGCTCCCCGCGCTCGCGCCCGCGGTTCCGGGCAAACCGGACTTGGCGGGCGCACGCTGCGCGCTGGACTCGCTAGAGCTCGCGTTGGGCCTCACGCGCTCGGGTGCAGCCGCCGCGCTCGTGACCGCGCCCGTGTCCAAGGCGCAGCTCTACGCGATCGGGTTCACGCATGCGGGGCAGACCGAATTCGTCGCGGAACGCTGCGGCGTCGGGCGCGACAACATCGCGATGATGCTCGCCGGGCCGACGCTGCGCACCGTGCCCGTCACCACGCACGTCGCCTTGGCCGACGTGCCCGGACTGCTCACGCGCGCGCTGATCCTGGCACGCGCGCATGCCGCGTTGCGCGGGTTGTCGCGCGATTTCGGCATCGCGCACCCGCGTCTGGCGATCGCCGGCCTCAACCCGCACGCGGGCGAAGGCGGCGCACTAGGGCGCGAGGAGATCGAGATCATCGCCCCCGCGATCGCCGAGCTGCAAGCCGAAGGGCATGACGTCATGGGGCCTTACGCGGCGGACACGATGTTCCACCCCCGCGCGCGCGCCGGGTACGACGCGGCCTTGTGCCTGTACCACGACCAGGCGCTGATCCCGTTGAAGGCGCTGCATTTCGACGACGGCGTCAACCTGACGCTGGGCCTGCCCATCGTCCGCACCGCACCCGATCACGGCACCGCATTCGCGATGGCGGGCAAGGACAAGGCGGAACCCGGCGCGATGATCGCCGCAATCCGCATGGCGGCGGAGTGCGGGACGCGGCGGATGGAGGCGGCGGCCGCTTGCACTCAGGCAGCGTGACGTCGCCCGATCTGCCGCCGCTTCGGCCCGAGCTGCCCCCTTTGAGAGACGTCATCGCCCGGCACGGCCTACGTGCCGACAAGGCGCTCGGACAGAATTTCCTCCTCGACGGCCAACTTCTCGCCCGCATCGCGGCGATCCCTGGACCGCTCGACGGCCGCACTGTCTATGAAGTCGGCCCGGGCCCTGGTGGCCTGACCCGCGCGCTGCTTGGCGCGGGCGCGAACGTCGTCGCGGTCGAGCGCGATCGGCGCTGCGCACCGGCCTTGGCGGAACTCGGCGCGAGCTTCCCCCGCAGACTCCGCGTCATCGACGCCGACGCTTTGCAGGTCGACGAAGTCGCTGTCGCGGGCCGTGGCTCGCATGTCGTCGCCAACCTGCCGTACAACGTGGGCACCGCGCTGCTCGTCCGCTGGCTGA
Organism: uncultured Sphingomonadaceae bacterium; assembly: GCA_964251385.1. Classification (GTDB taxonomy): domain Bacteria; phylum Pseudomonadota; class Alphaproteobacteria; order Sphingomonadales; family Sphingomonadaceae; genus CADCVW01. The sequence goes on from CAXUJK010000001.1 coordinate 170,777, forward strand.
GCGGCGAGGCTTGGCCGCCCTGGTGGGCGTCGCTGACCCTCATGTTCCAGCGCGAGGTCGCCGACCGCATCGTCGCCGCGCCGGGCACCAAGGCTTACGGACGGCTGTCCGTGCTCGCGCAGTGGCGCGCGGTCCCGCGCATCGCCATGGGCGTACACCGCTCCGCCTTTGTTCCCCCGCCCAAGATCGCATCGGCGGTGGTCCACGTCGCCCCTGCCGCGATGCCAAAAGGCGTTCGCTTCGCCGACCTCGAGGGGTTAACCGCGGCGGCGTTCGGTCAGCGGCGCAAGATGCTGCGGCAGAGCGTCAAGGGTTTGGCCGGAGCGAAGGCTGCGTTGGCGAGGGCCGAAATCGATCCGTCCCGGCGAGGCGAGACGTTGAGCGTCGTCGAATTCGTGTCAGTCGCGCGGTTCCTGCCAGGTGCCTCTATCGAGGCGTCTCCGACAGAGGCGGCGTAGCGACCACGGGCGGCACCTTGGCCGCCGTGTTCGCCTGCGCCGTCACGACCGCGGCGGGCGGACCCTTGGCGATCACCGACGCGAGCTGCGTCGCGGGCGAGCAAGCGGCGGCACTGGCAGTCGCGCACAGCTTGCGGATGCGGTCGAGATTGGCGCGCGCGCGATCGACCGCGCCCCGCTGCACCATGGCGTCGCCCTGCCCGGCCAAGGCGACGAGGTCGTTAGGTTCGATCGACAGCACTTCGCCGTAGAGCTTGATCGACTTGCCGTACAAGCCTTGCGCGTGCGCGACGCGAGCGAGCGCGCGGTAGGCGCCGCGGTTGCGCGGATCGACCGCAAGCGCGGTTTCGAGAGCATCGATCGCCGCCGGGTATTGTGCCGAGGCGGTCAGCGCCTCCCCGCGCGCCTGATAGGCGAGACTGACGGGCGCGATCTGATCATCGGAGCGCTGGCCGCTGACCGAGGAGGACATCGTCACGGCACCCACGGCTAGAACCAGGGCGATCGGCAAGAGGCGCATCAATGTCTCCACAGTCTCGAAGCGAGCATTATCACGGAGCCCGAAGCCGCGCGATGAAAAATCCGTCGGTGCCGTCGGCGTGCGGGCTGAGCAACCGCCCCGCCCCGTCCGCCACGCCAGCGGCGAAGGGCAGGGATTGCGGCACCCAGGCTGAACGACGCAGGAACGCGTCGAGTTGCGCCGAACCCTCTTCCGGCAGGAGCGAGCAGACGGCGTAGACGAGGTGCCCACCCGGCCGCACGAGCGAGGCGGCAAGATCGAGGATGTGCGCCTGCAGGTCGACGAGCCGCGACACGCGCCCGGGCGTCAGGCGCCACCGCGCCTCCGGATTGCGCCGCCAGGTGCCCGTTCCGGAACAGGGTGTGTCGACGAGAACGAGGTCCGCTTGGCCGGCCAGGTCGGCGAGCGCCTCGCGTTCGCGGTTGGGATCGAGCAGGCGATTCTCAATGCGGGCGCCCGCGCGCGCGGCCCGGGGGCCCAGGCGCGACAGGCGGGCGCGATCCGTGTCGCACGCGATCAGCCTGCCCTCGATCGGCCCGCCCATGTCCGCGGCGAGCGCGAGGCTCTTGCCGCCCGCGCCCGCGCACAGGTCGACCACGATCATGCCGGGAGCGGCGGCGCAGGCGAGCGCAATGAGCTGACTTCCCGCATCCTGCACTTCGACGCGGCCTTCGCGGTACGCCGCGCTGTCCTCGATCCGGGTCCCTTCGGGCAGACGCAATCCGCGCGGCCCGTGCGGCGTGGCGACCGCTCCGGCAAACTCGTCGGCGACTTGCGCGACATCCGCCTTCAGCGTGTTGACGCGCAGGTCGAAAGGCGCGCGACCCAGAAGTGCCGCGCGTCCCGCTTCATCGAGCAGGGGCGACAAGCGCGCGAGCAGCCAGGCGGGTGCGACGCCCGCGAGTGCGCGCTCCTCGCTTGGGTTTGCTACGGCGGGACCATGACCGGCACCGTCGAAAAGCGCAGCGAGCTCCGGGCGATCGTCCACCAGTCCGAGCAACGCGGCCCTCCCGTTCTCCGGTCGCTCGCCTGCGCGCCGGATCGCGGCGTAGACGAGCTCGCGCACCGCGCGGCGGTCGCCCGACCCCGCGTAGCGGCGGGTGCGGAAATACTCGGCGATGATCGTGTCCGCCGCCGGTCCCGCCTCGCGCGCGGCGGCGACCACGAGGTCGAGGATGTCGATCGCGGCCTGCGCGCGTGCTGGCGGAATCATGCTAGTTCCCCAGCATAGGCCGGGGCCCAGCCTTGGCGGTTACGAAAGGCTGGGCCCCGGCCTTCCCGGGGAACACACTAGCCACCTCAGCGCGTCGGATAATTCGGGGCCTCGCGCGTGATCGCGACGTCGTGGACGTGGCTTTCCTGCAGCCCCGCGTTGGTGATGCGGATGAATTTCGCGCGGGCCTGCAGGTCGGGGATCGTGGCGGATCCCGTGTATCCCATCGCCGCCTTCACCCCGCCGACGAGCTGATGGACGACTTGGCGGGCCGGGCCCTTGAACGGGACCTGCCCTTCGATGCCTTCGGGGACCAGCTTCATCTGGTCGGTGATGTCCGCCTGGAAATACCGGTCGGCCGACCCGCGCGCCATCGCGCCGACCGAACCCATTCCGCGATAGCTCTTGTAGCTGCGGCCACCAAGCAGGAACGTCTCGCCGGGCGCTTCGTCCGTCCCCGCCAGCAGAGATCCTATCATCACGCACGACGCACCCGCCGCGAGCGCTTTCGCCAGATCGCCCGACGTGCGCACGCCGCCATCGGCGACGACGGGCACGCCCGGACCCGACGCCTCGCGCGCCGCCTCCATGATCGCGGTAAGCTGCGGCACGCCGACGCCGGCGACGACGCGCGTGGTGCAGATCGACCCGGGTCCGATCCCGACCTTGATCGCGTCCGCGCCCGCGTCGATCAGCGCGCGCGTCGCCTCCGCCGTCGCGACGTTGCCGGCGACGACCTGCGCCGAGTTCGACGATGCTTTTACGCGAGCCACGGCGGCGGACACTTCGCGGTTGTGCCCGTGCGCGGTGTCGATGACGATGAGGTCGCACCCCGCGTCGATCAGCGCTTCCGTGCGCGCGAAGCCCGCATCGCCGACGGTGGTGGCCGCCGCCACGCGCAGGCGTCCCGCCGCATCCTTGGTCGCGTCGGGCGAGGTGACCGCCTTTTCCATGTCCTTGACCGTGATCATCCCGACGCAGCGGTACGCGTCGTCGACGACGAGCAGCTTCTCGATCCGCCGGTTGTGCAGGATGCGCCGCGCCTCGTCCTGTCCGACGCCGATGCTGACGGTCGCGAGTTTGTCGCGCGTCATCAGTTCGGACACGGGCTGATCCGGGTTCTCGGCGAAACGTACGTCGCGGTTGGTGAGGATGCCGACCAGCCGCCCGCCTGCCTCCGTCACCGGAATGCCCGAGATGCGGTTCGCGCGCATGAGGGCGAGCGCGTCGGCAAGCGTGCGGTCGGAGCCGATCGTGATCGGGTCGACGACCATGCCGGATTCGAAGCGCTTGACCGCGCGTACGGCCGCTGCCTGCTCGTCGACGGTCAGGTTGCGGTGGAGGACGCCCAGGCCACCGAGCTGCGCGATCGCGATCGCCATGTTGGCTTCGGTGACCGTGTCCATCGCGGACGACAGCAAGGGAATGGCGAGCGCGATTTCCCGGGTGACGAAGGTCGACGTGTTCGCGGCGCTCGGCAACATGCTGCTTTCGGCGGGTTGCAGCAGTACGTCGTCGAAGGTCAGGCCGAGCGGGATATCCATCGCGAAGGCTTTGGCATTCACGTGTGACGAGTCAAGGTCGGACCGGTCAGGGTCGGCGATACCGTCGCGGGTCGGCGAGCAGGCGCGCGAGCAGGACGTGCAGTTCCGCGTCCTCCGCCGCTCCGCCCAAGGGCAGCGCGTCCGAATATTCGTCGTCGGGCCCATGATACACGCTGCCCAGGAACGCCTGCAGCAAGGCGATGTCGGCGAACGATCCGCCCGCCATGACCGCCGGCACGCCCGCTCGCGTGAACGCCGCGCCGTCCTGGCGGTTGATGAAGCCGTTCGCGTCGAGGTCCGCGTCGAGCGCGCGTCCCTGCCTGCGCGCGACCTCCTCGATCAGCGGGTCGATCGCGGTGTTTCCGCGGTTGACCGCACTGACCGGCATCCCGCGCGGCCCGATCGCGATCGTGTCGATGTTGAGCACCGCGACGATCTTGTTCAGCGGCACGGTCGGCGACGCGACGTAGGCGTTCGCGCCGAGCAGGCCCGTCTCCTCCGCCGTGGTCGCGACGAACACGATGTCGCGCGCCGGCCTGCGCCCACGCGCCAGCCGTTCGGCGACTTCGATCATGACCGCGATCCCGCTCGCGTTGTCGACCGCGCCGTTGCAGATGCGGTCGGGGGCGCCTTCGGGGCGGCAGATCCCCAGATGATCCCAGTGGCCGATGATCGCCACCGCCTCGCCATTCGCGTCCGTTCCCGGCAGCCGCGCGACGACGTTGTGGCTGTAGTAAGAGCGTACGCCCGCGTTCACGGTCGCGTTCAGCTCCAAGGCGAGCGGAACGATCTTGAAGTCCGGCTTCGTCGCGGCGACGGCGAGCGCTTCCGGGTCCTGACCCGCCGCGCGAAGCAGGTCCGCGGCGGCGGCGGCGGACAGGAGGCCGCCGATCTCGGGACGGCTGTTCGGCCGCTCGGTCTTGGTCGTCAGAGTGCGCGCGCGCATCGTAGCCCACGGGATTGCGGGATCGGCGATCACGACGACCGCGGTCGCTCCCGCGTCGCGCAACGCACGCGACCGCTCGCTTTGCGGGACGACGTCGCGGAGTCCCGGCGGTGCGCCCATCAACATCAGCGCCGCCCGTCCACGCAAGTCGCCGACCCGACCCATCGCATAGCCGACATAGCTGACCGGACTGTTCAGTTGCGCACGTTCCCGATTGCCGACCAGGATCGGCTGGTCCGTCAGAGCTACGGTTTTGCCGCGCACCGACCAGGTCGCCTGGTTCGGAACCGACGCGAGGTCGACCAACGCGACCGGCTGGAACCAGCTCCCGTCCACGGCGCCCGGCCGCAAGCCCGCCCGCGCGAACGCGGTCGCGATGTAGCTCAGCGTCTTGGCGCTGGCGGCCGTGCCTGGCTTACGTCCTTCGTATTCGTCGCTGGCCAGCACTTGGACGTGCGCGGCGAGGTCAGCCTCGCGGACGCGATCGCGGGAGGCAAGCGGAGCCGCGGCGAGCGCGAGAAGCAGGGTCAGCATGCGGCGGTCAGGATTTCTCGAACGCGGCGTTGATCGACAGGTCGACCGCATCGCCGACCGCGGGCACGCCGTACGTCATCCCAAACCCGCTTCGGCTGATCCGCGTCGTGGCCTCGAACCCTATGTTGAGCGCCTTGTTGCCGCGAGGGTTGTTGCCCGCGCCGACAAAGCGCGCGTCGAGCACGACGGGGCGGGTCACGCCGTGCAGTGTCAGATTGCCCGTGATCCGCGCCCGCGTGCCGGTCGCCTGCACCCGCGTAGAGACGAACGTTGCGGTTGGAAATTTCGCGGCGTCGAAGAAGTCGGCGTTCTTCAGATGCTTGTCGAGCGCGGGGCTGGTCGAGACGACGCGATCGATCGGGATGACGATGCGAAGCTGCGTCGCGGCCATGCGGCGCGGGTCAATGACCAGTGTACCCGTCGGGTCGGCGAAGAAGCCATCGAACTGGCTGAAGCCTAGATGGTTGACGCGCCAGCGCACCTGCGTGTGCGCGGGATCGACTTGGTAGGTGCCGGCGGTGACACGCGACGTATCGGCCGTACCAGGGATGCCGGGGTTCTGCGCCAGCACGGGTGCCGCGAGCAAAGCGAGGGCGAGAGGAGCAAGCAAGTGGCGCATGGCGAAGTCTCCGGTTTGTTGAAGCCGAATTAGCATGCGCGTCCCGCCGCTCGCCAGTCCCGCTATCTGCAACACGCCGTTGCGCTAAGCCGCCACCGGTGCCGCCGCGCGCACTCCGTCGTCGACATGGTCGGCGAACTCGGCGAAGTTGTCGACGAACAGGTGCACCAGCTTCTGCGCGGTGATGTCGTATTCGATCTTGTCCGTCCACGTGCCGCGCGGGTCGAGGATCGTCGGCTCGACGCCGGGCACGAACACGGGAACCTGGAAGCCGAAGTTCGGGTCGGTGCGGAACTCCGCGTCGTTGAGGCTCCCATCGAGCGCGGCATTGAGCAGCGCGCGCGTCGCCTTGATCGGCATGCGCTTGCCCGTCCCGTACTTGCCGCCCGTCCACCCCGTGTTGACCAGCCAGCAATCCGCGCCGCCCTTGGCGATCCGCTCCTTGAGCAGATTGCCGTAGACGGACGGGTGCCGCGGCATGAACGGCGCGCCGAAGCACGTCGAGAATGTCGCCTCGGGCTCGTCGACCCCGATCTCCGTCCCCGCGACTTTCGCCGTGTAGCCCGACAGAAAATAGTACATCGCCTGGTCGTGCGTCAGCTTGGCGATCGGCGGCAGCACGCCGAACGCGTCCGCGGTCAGCATGACGATGTTCTTGGGGACGGGTCCCAGGTTCTTCTCGGACGCGTTTGGGATAAAGTCGATCGGGTAGGCCGCGCGCGTATTTTCCGTGAGCTTATTGCTGTCGAGGTCGAGTTTTCCGTCCGCGCCGATGACGACGTTTTCCAAGATCGTGCCGAAGCGCTGCGTCGTCGCGTAGATCTCGGGCTCCGCGTCGGCGGACAGGCGGATGACCTTGGCATAGCAACCGCCCTCGAAGTTGAACACCGCATCGTCCGACCAGCCGTGCTCGTCGTCTCCGATCAGCGTGCGGCTCGCGTCCGCGGACAAGGTCGTCTTGCCCGTGCCCGACAGGCCGAAGAACACGGCCGTGCCGCCGTCCGCGCCAATGTTGGCCGAGCAGTGCATCGGCATCACCCCCTTGGCGGGGAGCAGGTAGTTGAGCAGGCCGAACACGGACTTCTTCATCTCGCCACCGTACTGCGTACCGCCGATCAGGATCATCTTGTCGGTCAGGCTGACCGCGATCACCGTTTCCGTACGGCAGCCGTGGCGCTCCGGATCGGCCTTGAATTCGGGCAGGTAGATCATCGTGTACTCGGGGACGAACCGGGCCAACTCGTCCGCGCTCGGTCGTACGAGCATCGTGCGGATGAACAGATTGTGCCACGCGAACGCGTTGATCACGCGGACGTTGACCCGGTGTTCAGGCTGCGATCCGCCGAACAGGTCCTGGACAAACAGTTCGTCCTTGTCCGCCAACGCTGTCAGGAAGTCGACCTTGAGCGCAGCAAAATGCTCGGGTGTCATCGCCGCGTTCGACGCGCCCCACCAGATCGTGTCCGCCGTTTCCGCATCCTTGACGGTAAACTTGTCCTTCGGCGAGCGCCCCGTGAACTTGCCCGTTTCGACGACCAACGGGCCTTCGTCGGCCTGACGCCCCTCGCCGCGCGCGACCGCCACGTCGACGAGCGCTTGCGTTTCCAGATTCCAGTTGAGCTTGGCCCGCGTCTTGATGCCCTGATCGGGGAGGCTGTGCGCGGGTTGGCGGTCGGACAAGGCAGATTTCTCCAAGGATGGCCGCGCATCTTGGCGCAAGCCGTTGATGCATTGGCCATAGCGAGCGTGCGCGGGACGGTCAAAATGCTTGCCGTGCGGTCGGCGCGTCCGGTAATGCGGGAAGATGACGGTGACGATCGCGCTTGTCGACGACGACCGCAACATCCTGACGTCGGTGTCCATCGCGCTGCAGGCGGAAGGGTTCGCGACGCGCGTCTACGGTGACGGCGAGGCGGCGTTGAAAGCGCTGGTCGACAACCCGCCCGATCTGGCCGTGCTCGACATCAAGATGCCGCGCATGGACGGGCTGGAACTGTTGAAGCGGCTGCGGGAGCGGAGCGCGGTTCCGGTCATCTTTTTGACCTCGAAGGACGACGAGCTCGACGAAGCGGAGGGACTCGCCACCGGGGCGGACGATTACATCGCAAAGCCGTTCTCGCAGCGGCTGCTGATCGCCCGCATCCGCGCCATCCTGCGCCGCACCGAGTTGCGCGCCGCCGATGCCGCCGCCGCCGAGCCGGAGCAGCGCGAACTGCTCGTCCGCGGGCCGCTCGTCATGGACCCCTCCCGCCACAAGGTACGCTGGCGAACCCAAGACGTCGTGCTCACCGTGTCCGAATTCCTGATCCTGGAGGCGCTCGCCACGCGGCCGGGCGTCGTCAAGTCGCGCAATCAGCTGATGGACGCTGCCTACCAGGACGATGTCTACGTCGACGACCGAACGATCGACAGCCACATCAAGCGCCTGCGGCGCAAATTCCGCGCCGCCGACGATAGCTTCAAGGGCATCGAGACTCTGTACGGCGTCGGCTATCGCTTCGCCGATGGCTGAAGCCGATGCCGCGTTCGCGGATGCGTGCGCGCGTGACGAACAGGACCTGCGCCTGCGCTGGTCGGGCCGCTGGACGATCCGCCGCCGTATCTTGGCGATCAACATCCTGGCGTTGGCGCTGCTGGCCGGAGGCTTCTTCTATCTGGACAGCTACCGGGCGCAGCTCGTCGACGAACGCACGCGACAGGTGCTCGATCAGGCACGGTTGATCGCCGAAGCGTCGAACGCGGCCTTTCCCGTAAATCGACCGTCATTGTTGCGGCGCATGGGGGTTCTCACCGGCTTGCGCTTGCGCGTCTATAATGACGTGAACCAGCTTTCGTACGTTCGGCGGTTCGATAGCTGGGCAGGTGCGACTCCGACCTACCAATTGCGCGATCCGGAAAGCCAGCCCTGGCAGCGTAGCGCGGCTCGAACGCTCGACCGCACAATCAACGCCGTCGTCGGCGCGACAACGCCGCCGGCGTTTCGTGAACCCAATCAGGACGAAGCTTCCGCATGGCCGGAAGTCGCCGAAATCATCACAGGACGTAAAAGCGCGAGCCGCGTTCGGCAGGCGGACGACTTAACTCCAGTGATCTCAGCAGCGGTACCAATCCAGGATTTCCGCCAAGAGCGCTTGGGCGAGACTGGCTACTTGCTCGCGACGATCAACGCACGCGACGTCACGCGCATCGTCCGCGCGGAACGGCTGCGGCTCGGCCTTGTCCTTCTCGCGGTGACGCTCGTCTCGATCCTTCTATCGCTCTTCCTGGCGCGCACGATCGCGCGTCCGTTGCGCCGTCTCGCGATCGCGGCGCACCGCGTCCGGTTGGGCCGCGCGCGGGACGTCCGCGTGCCGCGTCTGCCGTCGCGCCGCGACGAGATCGGGCTGCTTGCGCGGGCACTGAACGATATGACCCAGTCCTTGCGTCAGCGCATCGATTCAACCGAAGCCTTTGCCGCTGACGTCACGCACGAACTCAAAAATCCGCTCGCCAGCCTGCGCTCCGCCGTCGACACGCTTGAACGCGTCAAAGACCCCGCGTTGCAGGATCAGTTGCTGAGCGTGGTTCGCGACGATGTACGTCGGCTCGACCGGCTCATCGTCGACATCGCCGAGGCGTCGCGCGTCGATGCCGAGCTGTCGCGCGCAAAATTCGAGACGATCGACCTGGGCGCGCTCATCGCGACGCTCGTCGGCGCTTGGGACGGGCGCGGGCTGCCGGACGGGGTCCGCCTCGCGTTCGCGCGCCCGCGTCGCGGGACGGCGGTGGTCCTGGGCGAGGCCGGCCGGCTCGCGCGCGCGATCGACAACCTCATCGACAACGCGATCTCCTTCTCTCCCCCGGGCGGGCTGGTCGAGATCGTCGCGACGCGGCTCGGCGAGCAGGTCATGCTGCGCGTCGACGACGAAGGCCCGGGCGTTCCAACCGACGCGCGCGCGCGCATCTTCGATCGCTTCCACTCGCTGCGGCCCGACGACGAAGCGTTCGGCCGGCACTCAGGCCTCGGCCTGGCCATTGCCCGCACGATCGTCGAAGGGCATGGTGGGCGGATCGACGTGCGCGACCGCGACGATGCCCCGACCGGCGCGCGCTTCATCATCTCCATGCCGGCTGCCGCACCTTGACCACCGATCCTCCGACCCGCGTCCATGCCAGCTGCGTCGCCATGGGCGGACGGGCAATCCTGCTGTTCGGGCCGTCGGGCGCGGGAAAATCGGACCTGTCGATGTGGCTGATCGACCAAGGCGCGGCGCTGGTCAGCGACGATTATACCGAGCTGACGACGCGTCGCGGCGCTCTGATCGCCAATGCGCCGGCAAACATCTGGGGCCAGATCGAGGTTCGCGGTCTGGGCATCATGCGCATGACGCCGCACGACGACGTTCCCGTGTCGCTCGTTATCGACCTGGGCGCGCCTCCCGAACGCCTGCCCGACCCGCGAACGCGCAGCTTCCTCGACGTCGCGATCCCCGTCGTCACGATCGATCCGCGCGCGCCGTCCGCGGCCGCCAAGGTGCGTCTGGCGCTCGAGGTCGTCGGGCTTCCCGCGCAATGACGGTGCATCGCCCGCAACGGCTGCTGCTCGTCACGGGGATGTCGGGCGCGGGCAAGTCGACCGTGCTCAACACGCTCGAGGACATGGGATGGGAAGTCGTCGACAACCTGCCGTTGACGCTGCTCGACCATCTGCTGTCGACGCCGCCCAACCGCGGCACCACGCCCAAGGGCGGACGCCCGCTCGCGATCGGCGTCGACACGCGGACGCGCAATTTCGACGCGCCGAGGATCGTCACGCAGTTGCAAGCGCTTGCGAAGGCCGACGACTATCTCGTTGAAACGCTTTACCTCGACTGTTCGGGGACCGAGCTCGTGCGGCGCTTTTCCGAAACGCGGCGGCGGCATCCGCTCGCGCTCGATCGCCCGGCGGAGGATGGCCTCGCACGTGAACGCGAAGTCACTGCGCCGCTCCGCCGCTTCGCCGACCAGGTCATCGACACGTCCGACAGCAACACCAACGGGCTGCAAGCGGAGATCCGGCAACGCTACGGCCAGGAACTGGCCGACCCCGTCCTGACGATCATGTCGTTCGGCTTCGCGCGCGGCATCCCGCGCAACGCGGACACCGTCTTCGACATGCGGTTCCTGCGCAATCCGCACTGGGTCACCGACCTCCGCCCGCAGACCGGCCGCGATGCGCCGGTCGCGGACTACGTTTCGCACGATCCGCTCTACGCGCCCGCGATGACGCACATCGAAGCGCTGCTCGTATTGCTGCTTCCCGGCTACCGTAGCGAGGGCAAGAGCTACGTCACCGTGGCGTTCGGGTGTACCGGCGGAAGACACCGGTCCGTCCACGTCGCCGAGACGATCGGGTCGCGGTTGCGTGGAGGCGGTTTTTCGCCCACGGTTCTGCACCGCGACCTGGCCCAGCCGTCGCGTGATATGCTTGAAGGTGCGCCCAGGCGCGCCGCGGGAGTCTGAGTGGCGTTGTTCGACATGACGGTTTGCCGATGATCGGTCTGGTTCTGGTGACGCACGGACGGCTCGCCGCCGAGTTCGTCACCGCGATGGAGCACGTCGTCGGACCGCAGCAGGCGATCGCGGCGATTTGCATCGGCCCCGATGACGACATGGAAGCACGCCGCAACGACATCGCCGACGCGATCCGCGCGTGCGACGTGGGCGCGGGCGTCATCATGCTGACAGATCTGTTTGGAGGAACGCCGTCCAACCTCGCGATATCGTTGATGAAATCGGTGGACGTCGAGGTCATCGCGGGGGTCAACCTGCCCATGCTCATCCGGCTGGAGGGCGCACGCCGGACGATGCCGATCAAGGCCGCGGTCGCCGCGGCGCGCGATGCGGGGCGCAAATATATCTCGATCGCATCCGAAATCCTGGGCGAGGCGGCGGCGTGAGCGAGACGACGCGCACCGTCAGCCTGCTCAACCGGCGCGGGCTGCATGCGCGCGCGAGCGCCAAGTTCGTCACGCTCGCGAGCGGGCTGCCGTGCCAAGTCGAGGTCGAAAAGGACGGCAGCCGCGTGTCGGGAACGTCGATCATGGGCCTCATGATGCTGGGCGCGGCGTGCGGCGACACGATCCTGCTGCACGCGCAGGGCGAGGGCGCGGACGCGGCGCTCGACAGTCTGACGGCTTTGGTCGAGGACCGCTTCGGCGAGGATTAGGGCCGTGCCCCGCCTCGTTACCGCGCACTCCAATCCGCTGGTCAAGAGCGTCCGCGCCTTGCGCGACAAGAAGGGCCGGCGCGAGCAAGGCTGCTTCCTCGCGGAGGGTCTGCGGATCATGACCGACGCGCGTGCGCGCGGTCGATTGCCGCTCATACTGCTCTACAGCGGCACCGTTGCGGAGCACCCGCTGGCGGCCGAGCTCATCGCGGAGACGGAACTCGCGGGGGGCGATGTCGTCGAGACGACGCCCGAAATCCTGTCCAAGACGACGGGCAAGGACAATGCGCAGGCCGTGCTCGGCGTCTACCGTACGCCGAGCACTGATCTGACGCACCTCGACCGAGACGCCTCCCCGCTGTGGATCGTCGCGCAGGCGTTGCGCGATCCGGGCAATCTCGGCACCATCCTTCGCACCGGCGACGCGGTCGGAGCGGGCGGACTGATCCTGGTCGACGACTGCGCGGACCCCTTTTCGGTGGAGGCGGTGCGCGCGTCGATGGGCGCGGTATTCACGCAAGCGATCGCGGCCGCGAACTGGGAAGAGTTCCTGCCGTGGCTGCGCGCCGAGGACGCGCAGCTCGTCGGAACAAGTCTGTCTGCGACGCTCGATTACCAGGAGCCGCAATACACAAGTCCCTGTTTTCTGCTGGTCGGCAACGAACAGGCGGGCTTGCCCCAAGCTTACGCCGACGCGTGCGACCTGCTAGTCAAGATGCCGATGCTCGGTGCCGCCGACAGCCTGAATGCTGCCGTGGCGACTGCCGTGATGGCCTATGAGGTGCGCAATCAATGGCGAAGGTCCTGATTCTGCTCCCGCTGCTCGCGGGATGTTCGGGAACGCTCGACGAGTTCGGCCCCCCGCTCGCGTCCCAGACCGAGTACAGCGCGCTGGGGCAGGAGCCCGGCTGGACTCTGCGCATAGACCGCGACCAGATAGCCTACGCGGGCGATTACGGAGAGACGCGCATCACGGTCGCACGGCCCCTCCCCGTCGCGACCCCGTCCGGCCGGCGCTATGCGTCGAGCCGTCTCGTCGTCGAAATCGTGCCGGGCACGTGCCGCGACGCGATGAGCGGCAGCGGGTTCGAAGACACGGTGATCGTCAGCGCGGGCGGGCGAACGGTACGCGGCTGCGGCGGCGAGCGCTTGCCGGAAGACGGGTTCTAGGCGGACGCGTCCGCCGCCTCCACGACCGAAAGCTTGGTCAGCACGCGCGGCACGGTATCGAGCACGGGCAAAGGTTCGATCGGCTTGCCGCCCGATACTTCAAGCGACTCGAACCGCTTGGCCTGCGTCATGACCTGGCTTTCCAGGCTGCCAACGAAGCTGTTGTATGCGCCCGTCGCGAGCTCGAGGTTGCGGCCGAGCTTGACGACATGCTCGCCCATCTTGGACAGGCGCGCGTGCAGTTCCTTGCCGAGCTTGGCGATCTCCGCGGCTTCCTCCGCGATCGTCTCCTGCCGCCACACACTCGCAACCGTGCGCGCGATCGCGACCAGGTTGGTCGGCGTCGCGAGCAGGACGCGCCGGTCAAACGCCCAGTCCCAAAGGCCGTCGTCCTGCTCCAAAGCGGCGGTGAGAAAATGTTCGCCCGGGATGTACATGATAACGTAATCCGCAGCGTCGCCAAACTGTTGCCAGTAACTCTTCGCACCCAGCTGCAACGCATGGTTGCGGATCGCGCCCGCGTGCGACTTCAGATGCGCGGTGCGGACGACCTCGTCGATCTCGTGGTGCGCATCCAAAAACGCGTTGAGCGAGCATTTCGCGTCGATGATAAGCTTGCGCCCGCCGGGCAGCCGCACGATCACGTCGGGCCGCAGCCGCCCATCGCCCGTGTCGACCGAAACTTCGGTCTGGAAATCGGCAAACTGCGACAGGCCGGCCTGCTCGAGCACGTTCTTGAGCGATTGCTCGCCCCAGCGCCCGCGCGCCTTGGGGCTGGACCGCAACGCGTTGACGAGCTTGGCCGTCTCGTCCCGCGCCTGACCGTGACCTTCGCGCAGCAGGTCGACCGCCTTGTTGAGCTCGCGATAACTTCCCTCGCGTTCCTTCTCGACGCGCGTCAGCCCTTCCTCATAGCGTTTGAGCGTTGTCTCGACCGGTTGCAGCAGCGCACGCAGTTTCTCCTCGCTCTGCTTGCCCGCGTGGCCGAAGCGTTCGTCGGCGCGCTTGAGGAACTCGTCGTGCGCGCCTTTGACTGCGGTGTTGGCGAGCTCGCCAAACTTGGCGGTCATTTTGGCCTCGAGTTCCTTGACCTGGCTCAGCTGCACGTCGTGCGCTCTGGCGCGCTCGGCCTCTCCGCGTTCGAACGCGGCCTTCGCCGACGCAAGCGCTTCCTTTTGCGTGCGCAGTTCGGCAAGTTCGACTTCCAGCTCTCCCACCCGTTCGGCGACGGGCTTGAGCGCGGCAAGCTTGTGCAGCGCTTCGTCGCGCTCGCGCGTAACCTCCACCCGCAAGGCACGCACCGCATCCGCATCGCGCGATCGTTCTTGGAACGTCGCGACGTCGACGTCGGCCTGCGTGCATTTCTGCCGCAGTGCCTCGCATTCCCCACGCAAGGCCGACGCGGGTCGTCCGCCCAAGAAATAACCGGCGAACAACCCGCCGATCAGCGCAACCAGGACGAGGATGATGGAAGCGTCCAAGGCAAGAACTCCGGCGGGAACGGATCATGAACTTAGCCCAAGCGTCACGCACGGGCAACCGGAACCGCGGGCACATAGCTCCGTTCGGCGAGGGACCATTGGGAACTCACGCATGTCGCTCGAAAAGATGATCGCCCTCCACCCGCACTCGGATCATCGCTTCGATCCGCTGGCTTTGGCGGCGCGCCATGCGGGATTGGCGGCTTTGTTCTGCACGTCGTGCGCGGACGCGTGCCTCGCGGAGGACATGGACATGCGCCAGTGCATCCGCATGTGCCTGGACACAGCCGACATCTGCACCGCGGCCTCGCGCATTGCCACGCGCCTCACCGCTTATGACAAGGCTCTGCGGATCAGGACGATCCAGTTGTGCATCGAGGCGTGCGAACTGTGCGCGACCGAGTGCGAGCGACACGAGCACGAACATTGCAAGCTGTGCGCGACGATGTGCCGGGAGTGCGCGGACGACTGCAGCAAGGCGCTCGAAAGTCTCTGAGCCCCGCTGTACGTCAAGAACCGTCGCGCCGCCATTTGGAAAGCTTCTTGAGCAACATGTCCCGCTTGAGCTTCGACAGATGATCGATGAACAGCACGCCGTCCAGATGGTCGATCTCGTGCTGCAGGCAGATCGCCATCAGCCCGTCCAGCTCCTCCTCGCGTGACGCGCCCGCCTCATCGAGCCAGCGCGCCCGGATTTGCGCCGGGCGCGAAACTTCCCCGTATTGTTCGGGAATTGAGAGGCAACCTTCATTATACGTTTGAAGCGTTTCGGACGCGGACACGATTTCGGGATTGATGAAGGCGACGGGTTTCCTGACCCCCTCCCCACCCTCGACCTCCGGCTCCTGCAGGTCGATCACGACCACCCGGCGCGGCACCGCGACCTGGATCGCGGCCAAGCCGATCCCCGGTGCCGCGTACATCGTTTCGAACATGTCGGCGACGAGCACGCGGATATCGTCGTCGACCCTGGCCACGGGTGCGGAGACCTCGCGCAAGCGCGGATCGGGGATTTCTATGATGGGTCGGACGGTCATCGCGGACGGCTAGCGTCGGCGACCGCGTCAGGCAACCGGTCGTCGCGCGCGTAGGGCCTGGGCAAGCGTGCCCTCGTCGAGATAATCGAGTTCGCCGCCCACCGGCAGACCGTGGGCGAGTTGCGTCAGCCTAATTGGGAACGCGGCCAGCCGTTCGGCGAGGTAATGCGCGGTCGTCTGCCCCTCTAGCGTCGCGTTCATGGCGAGCACGACCTCGTCGATGCCGCCGCCCGCGACCCGTGCGGCAAGGCTGTCGATGCCCAGATCCTCGGGTCGCACGCCTTCGAGTGCCGACAGGCGTCCGCCGAGCACGTGGTAGCGACCAGGGAAGAGGCGCGAGCGGTCGAGCGCCCAAAGGTCGGACACTTCCTCGACCACGCAGAGCAAGGCGGCATCGCGGCGCGGGTCGAGGCACACGGCGCACGGATCGCTCGTGTCAACGTTGCCGCAGGTCGAACAGGTCGCCAGCCGCGCCTCGACCGCTTCGAGAGCGCGCAGCAGCGGCGACAAGGCCGTTTCCCGCTTCTTGAGGAGGTGCAGCACGGCGCGCCGCGCGGACCGCGGGCCCAGTCCCGGAAGCCGGGCGAGCGCGGCGGCGAGGACTTCGATCTCGTGCGACGCCATGACGCCTTATATGGCAAGCTCGCCCTCGCGCGTCATCCCCGTTACGGCCGGGCCATGCGCATTGCATTCATGGGAACGCCGGCCTTCGCCGTGCCGACGCTCGAACGGCTGCTCGCCGACGGGCACGAGATCGCCGCGGTGTACACGCAGCCGCCCCGCCGCGCTGGCCGGGGCAAGGCGCTCACGCCCTCGCCGGTCCAACGCCGTGCGGAAGCGGCGGGACTGGTCGTCCGATCGCCCGCCGGCCTGCGCGACGTGGACGAGCAGGAGGCGTTTCGCGCGCTGGGCATCGATATCGCGGTCGTGGCGGCGTATGGGCTGATCCTGCCGCGACCGATCCTGGACGCGCCGCGGCTCGGCTGCGTCAACGTGCACGCATCGCTCCTGCCCCGCTGGCGTGGCGCGGCGCCCGTGCAGCGCGCAATCCTGGCGGGCGATGCCGAGACGGGAGTGACGATCATGCGCATGGAGGCTGGCCTGGACACGGGGCCCATGCTGATCGTGCGCTCAACGCGCGTCGCCAGCAAGAACGCAGGCGATCTCGCCGCCGAGCTCGGCATGATAGGCGCGGATGCCATGGCGGAGTTCGTCGCGGATGCGGCGCGCTATGTCGAACAGCCGCAGCCGGTCGACGGGATCACCTACGCCGCCAAGATCGAGAAGCACGAAGCCCGCATCGACTTCGCGCGCGAGGCCGAGCAGGTCGTGCGTCAGGTCCGCGCGTTCGCCCCGGCTCCGGGTGCCTACTTCGAATACGCCGGCGAACGTATCCGGGTTCTGGACGCGCACGCCGTCGAGGAGAAAGGTCCGCACGGCAAGGTCTTGGACGACCGGCTTACGATAGCTTGTGAAGTTGGAGCGATCCGTCCGACACGCGTGGGACGTGCCGGACGCGGTGTAATGGACACGTCCGAGCTGCTCCGTGGCTTCCCTGTTCCGGCCGGCACGCGGGCGGCGTGACGCGGTTCCGTCTCGTCGTCGAATATGACGGTCGCGCGTATCTCGGCTGGCAGCGGCAGCCGCAGGGGCCGACGGTACAGGGCGCGATCGAGGCCGCGATCACCGCCACGATCGGCGCACACGCCGCGGTGCACGGCGCGGGGCGCACGGACGCGGGCGTGCACGCGCTGGGCATGAGCGCGCATGTCGACATCGACAAGCCGATCAGCGGTTTTCGCCTGGCTGGCGCGCTGAACGCGCATCTGCGGCCGCAGCCCATCGCCATCCTGGACGCTGCGGTCGTGGCCGATGACTGGCACGCACGGTTCGGTTGTTCGGGTCGCCGCTATCTTTACCGCATCGTCAATCGTCGCGCGCGGCTCGCGCTCGACGAGGGTCGCGCCTGGCGGGTCGGGCCCGAGCTCGACGGGGGCGCAATGCACGCGGCCGCGCAGGCGCTGGTCGGACACCAGGACTTCACGACGTTCCGCTCCGCGCATTGCCAGGCGGACAGCCCGATCCGCTCGCTCGATCGGCTCGACGTGACGCGGGTGGGCGATGAGGTCCACGTCCGCGCCGATGCGCGATCGTTTCTGCACCACCAGGTGCGTTCGATGGTGGGATGCCTGGCGCTGGTGGGCCAACGCAAATGGAGTGCGGACGATCTCGCCGCAGCGCTCGCCGCACGCGACCGTGCGGCGCTCGGCCTCAATGCGCCGCCCGACGGTCTGTATTTCATGGAAGCGGTCTACTGACCCAAGAGGCGCGCCATCGACTTGTCCAGCATCAGCAATTGCCACAACAGCCGCCCGTGATCGGCGCGTCCGGCGCGGTGATCCCGAGCGATGCGGCTGATTTCATCAATGTCGAACCAACCCGTCGCGGCGAGCGCCGACCCACGTGCGATCGCCGCCGCCTGGTCCGCCAGCGGTCCCCTGAACCAGGCAGTGATCGGCGTCACGAAGCCCATCTTCTTGCGATATAGAATGTCGTGCGGAAGTCGGCTTTCGAGCGCGCGTTTCATCAGCCATTTGCCCGTCCCGCCGCGCAGGCGCATGTCGACGGGGAGCCGCGCGGCGAACTCGATCAGCCGATAGTCGAGCAGCGGTTCGCGCGCCTCGAGGCTGACCGCCATGCTCGTGCGGTCGACCTTGGTCAGGATGTCGCCGGGCAGCCAGATCTTCAGATCGGCGTACTGCGCGCGCGATAGCGCGTCGGTTGCGGGCGCGGCGTTCATGGTCGCGACGTAACGGTCCTCGGCGCGGTGCCCGGCCAGCGCGGCGACGAAGTCCGATGTGTATAGTCGATGGCGGATCGGCTCCGCGGTGACGCCAACGGCGGCGGCATACGCCTCGCCGCTGCTTCTGCCCAGCGCGGTCAGCGTCGATTTGGCGCGGAACATCTGCGGGGCCCAGTCGAGCTTGGGGTAGAGTTGCCCCGCCGTCTGCATCAGCCCGCGCGCAAAATCCGGCATGCGACCGCGAACCCGTTCCTCGGCGGCGAAGAAGCGGTGGCGGCGGTAGCCGGCGAAGGCCTCGTCCGCGCCGTCGCCCGACAGCGCCACGGTGACCTTTTCGCGCGCGAGTTCGGACACGCGGTAGGTCGGCAGCGCGGATGCGTCCGCGAACGGCTCGTCGAATGCCGCGACGAGCGTGTCGATCAGGCTGAAGTCGTCGGCGGTGACGATGCGCTTGCGGTGGCTGGTGGCGTAGCGCGCGGCGATCTGG
The DNA here is from genome assembly GCA_964251385.1 of uncultured Sphingomonadaceae bacterium. GTDB lineage: Bacteria > Pseudomonadota > Alphaproteobacteria > Sphingomonadales > Sphingomonadaceae > CADCVW01. The sequence goes on from CAXUJK010000001.1 coordinate 189,776, forward strand.
TCGGCGTAGCGGCTTTCGTCGAGCGCGGATTCGGAAAAGCCGATCGAGCAGGTTTCGACCGCGCGGCGGCTCTCCTCGGCCATCAAAGCGACGACCGCGCTGCTGTCCACGCCGCCTGACAGGAACGCGCCCAGCGGCACGTCGGCGACCATGCGCAGGCGCACCGCATCCCGCATCAGGGCGACGAGCTCCTCGCCAAGCGCGTCGGCGGAGCCGCGCGCGTCGTTCGTGAATGCGACGTCCCACCACGTACGGGGACTTGGTACGGGGTCGCCGCGCCGCATCGACAGGATTGATCCGGCGGGCAGCTTGCGCACGCCTTCGACGATCGATGCGTCATCCGGAACGTAGCCTAGCGCGAGAAAATCCTCGACGGCTTGGACGTTAGACGCGCGCCGAAGTAGCGGGTGCGCGAGAAGGCCCTTCAATTCGGACGCGAAGATCTGCGCGCCGTCGGGCAACGCCGCGATGAAAAGCGGTTTGACGCCAAGCCGATCCCGGACGAGGTGGAGCGTGTCTTCCGAAGCGTCGTAGAGCGCGAACGCGAACATGCCGTTCAAGCGCCCGAGGCAGTCGGCACCCCATTCCCGCCACCCGGCCAAGATGACTTCGGTGTCGCTGTCGGTGCAGAACACATGTCCGCGCGTTTGAAGGTCGGCGCGCAAGTCCTTGTAGTTGTAAACTTCTCCGTTGAAGCTGATCACGAGCTTCCCGTCGGCGGTAGCCATCGGCTGGGCACCACCGCCAAGGTCGATGATCGACAGGCGGCGGTGGCCCAGGCCGACACCGGGCGCGGTCCAGACGCCGCTGCCGTCGGGGCCGCGGTGGCTCAGCGCATCCGCCATGCCACGCACGCGTGCCTCGTCAACGGGCTTGGGCAGGCCCGGATGGAAGATGCCGGCGATGCCGCACATGAGCCGGTCAGTCGCCGGTGGCGCGCGTGGTGAACGCGCGCATCGGGCCGAGCGCGGCCGCGAAGGCGTCGAGCGTCGCGCGCGGCTCGCCGCGACCGGGGACGCTCGAGATCAGCACCGCCGTGGCGGTTTGGCGGCCACCCGACAGGCGCGACTTGAGAGTCGCCAGTTTGATCTCCGCCGCGTTGCCCGTGACGACGTCGCCGACGCGGTAGAAGCTCAGGACCTCTCGCATCACCCCTCCCGCGACGATTTGATCGGCGCGGCCGTCGTTCGGCGGAGGCGTCGATCGAGACCACGACCACCCGCTCTCGGGCGGGGTCGCACCCTGACCGAACCCGATCAGCTCGCGCCCCTCGGCCTGCCAGGCGTAGGACGCGATCGCCAAGTCGACTTCGGCCCCTTGCGCATTGCGGTACCGTCCGATGAAGAAGCGGTCCGCACCGGCAAAACGCGGTGTCCATGTGGCGCCGCCTCCCCGTTCGATCCGCGTCCACCCTGCCGGACGTGGTGCGGACAGAGCGGGAAGGTCGACTTCGCGTGCATTGGCCGCCGCCGCCGCCGACCAGATCGCGGGCGTTGCGGCCACGGCGATGCACAGGCCGAACATGAGCGGCAGAGCGGGCGAGATCCTTGCGACGTCGCGTTGTACCGCGATCACCGGCTCGTCCACCGCGCGATCGAAAAACCGCCACGCGCCGCCGATCAACGCCGCGATGATGATCGCAAAGAAAAACCAGCCGTAGACGACGTGATCGAAATCGCTCGCGGTCGCGGTCGATGTCCGGCTCGCGACGTAGATCGTGGCGAACGCGCGCACGCCGTTGGCGAGCACCGGAACGATCAGCGCGGCGGCGACAAAGGCGATGCGGCGCGGCCACGAACGGAAGCACAACGCGGCGACGAGCACGCCCAGCGCGAGCATCGCGACCACGAACTTGACGCCCGAGCAGGCTTCGGCAACCTCGAAGTAACCGCTCGGCGTGGTGATGAAGATGCCTTCGATATGCGCCGGGATACCCGTCAAGGCTAACATCAACATGGAAAGTCGTGCCGTAACCTCTTGAAGAAACGGCACGAACTCATCGCCCGCGGGTACGAGGAAGAGCATGTAGAATAGCGGAAACAAGAGCGTGCGCGCGACATCGCGCCCGAGCAGGGTCGCGACGCTTCCCTGCAGCATGACGATCAAGCCTGCATGGCGGAACAGCGACACCCCCGCGGCGTCGCCGAGCAGCCATGCCGCGGCACCGGCACCGACAAGCAGCAGTCCGGGAGTCCAGGTTGTCGGCGTCAAGGCCGCCAGCGCGGGTGCGCGTTGCCAGACGAGCCAGGCGATGATCGGCACGATGAGCAGGCAATGGTTGAACGTCGACGACGTCCACCAGATCTCCACCAGATGCGCAGCGTCGCGACCAAAGATCAGCAACACCGCAGCTGACGCCGCGCCTAAAGCGACAAGGTGACGACGCCAGGAAGTCACCGCGACAGCGTGCCCGCGAGACAGAGGAAGCACGGTGCTCATCCGAGGACGATCTCGGGAAGCGCGGCGAGCTGCCGATCCCATGCGTATCGCGCGCACATGCGCGCCCTTGCCGCCCCGCCGAGTCTCCCCGCGCTCTCATGATCCCGCAGGAGCGACAGCACCGCGCGAGCGGGGTCGTCCGTCACCAGGAGGTCGCGACCGGGTTCGGCGTCGATGCCTTCGAATGCCGCCGGCGACGCGACGACGGGGCGGCCCATCGCCATCGCCTCCAGCACCTTGTTCTGGATCCCGCGCGCGATCTGCAGCGGCGCGACCACCACGTTCGCGGCGGCAAGCCACGGACGCATGTCGGGCACGGCGCCCACGACCTCGACACCATCTAGAGCGGCCAGCGAGCGCACCGCCGACGCGGGGTTGCGCCCTACAATCGCGAAGCGTGCACCCGGCACACCCGCTCGGATCGTCGGCAGCGTTTCGCGCGCGAATTGGCAAACGGCGTCCACGTTCGGCGCGTAATCCATCTGGCCGGAGAAAACGAGAAGCGGCGCAACTTCCGCGCGGCTAAGGGGAATGAACGGAGCCGCCGGGTCGAAGAAGGCGAGGTCGACACCGTTCTCCAGCGCGCGGACGTTCGTCGCGGCCGCATTGCGCGCGCGAAACAAGCCCGCCTCCGCCTCGGTGACGAACAGGCTTGCGTCGGCGCGCGCGGCGATGCCTCGCTCCTCCCGTGCCAGCTGCGCGGCCTCGCGCCGGTAGAGCCATGACAGCGGCGGAGCGGCGTCGTCGGCATAACTCTCGATTTTGGCGGAGTCGACGTCCACGAAGTCCATGACGAACCGCGTTTTTCCCTCTCCGCCAGTGACATACTGCGCCATCTGACCAGAGAATGCGAACACCGTCGTAATGGGTCTGGAGGTGCAAAGGCCTCCCACATGGTTGTGCATCGCCCGGCTCGAAAAAGCCGCCATCGACGCCGAGCGGCCCTCGATCGTTCCCGCAATCAGGCTCGCGAGCCTAGTCCGGCTTCGCTGCTTCACGAAGAGGGTTGCGAGCCTACTCCCCAGTTCCGCCCTTAGGCCATGCTGGTGCGCGGCGTCCGCTTCGTCGTCCGCGAAGGTCGCGATGTGGACAGGGGCGACCTCGCACAATTTGCGGACGATGTTGAACGACCGGATCTTGTCGCCGCGATCGGGAGGATAGGGGATGCGGTGCGCCAGGAAGAGGATTTCCCCCGCCGCGGACGTGCTCACCCGAGCCCGCGTGAGATGAGCGGGCCGAGCAGGTTGGCGACGGGTAACGGCAGCTTTTTCCAGAGCTCGATCTTGCGTTGGTACCTGGCGTCGTTCGGACTGACGGCGCGCGCCGCGCCCCGTGTCCAGTAGCGCAGCGGTTCGGGCGCGAAGCCCCAGTTCTTCTTGAACGCGTACGCGCCGCTGCCGACCTTGGAACGACCGAAGTCGAAGCGCATGCAGCCGGTGGCGCGTGCGTGCCGCATCAGTTCCCAGTACAGAGCGTCGTTGGCGCGCCACGTGCGTGCGTCCGCGGTGCCGCCGCCCCAATAGGGCATGATCGTGCCGCGATGGCGGAAGCTCAGCACGCTGGCGAGCGCGACGCCTTGCCTGCGGATCGTCATGATCTCAGCGTCGGCGAAGCGATCGAGCATCGCGTCGAACAGCCGGCGCGGGAAGACGGGCGTACCGAGATTGCGGACGCTGGCCGCGTAGATCGCGTAATGCGCGTCGCGGTCGCGATCCGCGCGGCCGATCTCGACGTCGAGCGCGAAGCCGATCGCCTTGCGCACCTCGGCACGCTGCTTGCGCGGGATCGCGAGGAGTTCGGCGTCATCGTCGATGGCAAGGTCGCGCGCGAAGTTGGCGTGTGCGCCGTCCTCGGCCGACCAGTCGGAACCCGGCGAAGTGCCACCCCGAAGCTCGATCGATCCGAAAGCCTTGTCTTGCGCGGCTTGCCAGAGTGCGTCCGACATGATCTCAGCCGTCGCGGCATCGGCGAGAATGCCGCCGCCGACCGCGAAGCCCGACGAGACCAATGCCTTGCCGAACAGGAGCGAGCGCATCTCCGTAACCGGCACGACACCGGTCATCCGTCCGCCTGCGTCATGCGCGACGATGTAGAAGCCGCCCTGCCCGCAACCTTCCGCCACCGCGCGCAGCCACTGCGGCCGTTGGAAAATCTGCCCGTCGGGATGACCGCACACGAACGCGTCGATCGCAGCGAGACCGGCTTCGTCGGTCCGCGACACCTTCGTGACACTCGTAAAGGCGCGCGCGTGCATGTTCATGCCAGCCGTTGCCGTTCGGCGGCCACGACCTGCGCGGTCGTGCCCCAGGAGAAGTCACCCAGCAGTTTCAGCATCTTGGGGCGCATCGCTGACAATCTGCTGTAATGGCGGATGCGCGACCGGAGCGGGGCTGCACCGACGCGCGGCTGATCGGGGTCAATTTCCCAGGGGTGGAAGTAGAACGCGGCCGGGCGGTCTTCCACATCATTGACGCGGCCGATCGCCCAACGCGAGAACGCGTACGGCAGCATGCGGAAGAAGCCTCCTCCGCCCGCGGCCATGCGGCGGCCGGCGAGTTCGACCGTGGTCACGGGAATCTCTACGAAATTCGCGCCCGCCACGGGGCGAAAGAGGAAGCGCGGGGCTTGTCGCCAGCCATAATGGTCGTGCGAGATCGGCGCGACGCTGGAGGAGTAAGTATAGCCCTCTTCCGCGAGAACCTGATGCGCCCACGGATTGCGCGCGTTGATGGAGAAGCTAGGCGCGCGATATCCTTCGACACGCTGACCGCCAGCGTCCTCGATCGCGGCACGCGCCCGCCGAATATCGGCGCGGAACTGTTCGGGCGTGAACGTGAAGACGCGCCTGTGATCCCAGCCGTGGCTGGCGAGCTCATGCCCCGCATCGGCAAAACGGCGGATCAGCGCGGGATGGCGCGCGGCGACCCAGCCGAGCGTAAAAAAGGTCGCTTTAACTCCGGCCTGCGCAAAAAGCTCGAGTGCGGCGTCGCTGTTGCGTTCGACGCGGCTGGGCAGTGTCTCCCAGCTTTCGCGCGCGATCACATCCTCGAACGCGCCGACCTGGAACCAGTCTTCGATGTCGATGGACATGGCGTTGAGCATGCGGGCACCGCCGGCCGATGGCGGTGAGCTTTCAGGCCGCGTCGCTGTGAGCGCGAGGTCGATTGCCGACATTACGGTCTCCCTCCACCCAGCCGACCAGAAGCGTCAGCACCCGGCGTAGCGCGGTGTCCTGCGCGTCAAGCCGCGCTTCGAGCAGGTCGAGTCGCGCTGTCGTCTCGTCCTCGCGCATGAAATCGTCGTTGCCCGCCGAAACGGACGGGCGCGACGCGGCATCGCCGCGGATCTCGATCGCGACCTGTTCGACCAGCGTCGCGCCGATCTTGTCCGTGTCCTCGATCGATCCCTGCAACAGAACGCGGTTGGCGAGCGTGTTGAGCCGGCGCGGAACGCCGCCCGAATGGCGGTAGAGCGCAGCGATCGCAGCTTCCGAGAATTGCGGCCGTCCGGTCGATCCCGCGAGCTTGAGCCGATGCTCGACATAGGGGCCGGCTTCGTCCTCGCTCATCGCGTCCAGATGATGCGTCGCGATGACGCGCTGACGCAGCTGCTCAAGCTCGGGCGCTTCCATCAGGCGGTCGCGGAACTCGGGCTGGCCCAGCAGGAAGATCTGCAGAAGCTGCTTCTCGCCGGCCTGGAAGTTGGATAGCATGCGCAACTCCTCCAGCGCGGAGGTGGGCAGGTTCTGCGCCTCGTCAACGATCAGGAGAACGCGTTTCCCAAGCTTGGCCTGCTCGCGCAGCTGTTCCTCGACATGGCCGAGCAGCACGCCCTTGGGCGCGGTTCCCGTTGCGATGCCGAGCCCTTGCGCCGTCAGCCGCAACAGGTCGTCCCCCTCGACCTGCGTCGTGGCCAGCCGGATCGCTGTCAGGCGCGAGCGGTCGATGGTGGACATGAGGTGTTCGACGAGCGTCGTCTTGCCCGCGCCGATGTCGCCCGTAATGACGATGAAGCCCTCGCCTTGCGACAGGCCGAAGCCGAGATACGCCATCGCCTTCTTGTGCGTGCGGCTCTCGAAATAGAAGCGGCCGTCGGGCGTCAGCTGGAACGGCGGGGCCGTCAGCCCGTAATGGTCGGTATACATCGTCATCTCCCGGCCATGGCCTACCAAGCTTTTAGAAACTGTAACGAAGGCCGAGCAGAGCGGACGCGACCGTGCTGCTGTCGAAGTTCCCGCCCGACGTGTTGTACAGGCCGAGCGAGGCGGTGCCCTGCAGCCGTTCGCCGAACGTCCGGAAGTAGGTGCCCGTCGCGCCGAACGCGTAGATATCTTGCGAATCGAGGAACTCGGTGCTGTTCCACTGCGCGTAGGCGTCGAAGTTCACGCCCGAGTTGCGCGTGAAGTTGCGGCCGAGCGAGGCTTGGATGCTCGCCGTCTGGTCGGTCACGTCGGCAAGCGTGAACAGGTTGCCGCCGTCGGACGTCAGGTAGTTGCGGCGCGCGTAGTTGGCGCCGAGCCCGAAATCCCAAACGCCCTGACGTCGCGAGTAGAGGACGGTCACCCCGCGATTGCGGAAGTTGGCGGACGTAATCGACTGCAACGAGTCATCGAAGCAGGTGCCCGTACCCGGATCGTTACCGAACACGCACGCCCCGGGTCCACCGATCAGCTGGTTGCGGGGAAGCTGGAAGCTGGTCGGCAGCGAATCGAGATCGTTGATGAGGCCGCGACCGAAGCTCGACACGCCGTCGTACAGCGTGGCGGAAATGGCCGAACGTTCGTTGATCTGATGACGGAGGGAGCCGGTGACGGTAGTGCCGCCGTAGCGATGGCCGGCGCGAAGCTGAAGCTCGGTGCGGCGCGTGGGGGTCCAGATGAAGCCGCCGTCGTAAATGACGCCGTCAATGTCGACACCGCGCAGGCGCGGACGCGAGCGATCCGCGAGAAGGTCGCCGTTGCCGTCGATGACCGGCAGACCGTCGAGGCCGCGGAGAAAATCCTGCTGGCTGGATTTGAGGCTCTCGTACCCGACTCCCGCGGTCAACGCGAAGGTGGGTGACACGGGCACGACGACGTCGCCGCGGATGAAGGCGCCCGTAAAACGCTGATTGAGCGTGTCCACGTCTTCGCGGATGTAGGCTCCGCCTACGGTCCAGCCGAACGGAAGACGTCCCGGCGCCATGCCCGCGCTCGCGGCCAACGTCTGGCTGACCGAGTCGCTGTAGCTGTCGAGGCGGCGACGGTTGAGGCCGGGCGTGACGAGTTCGTCGTTGGTGTCGACCGCGACGTAGGCGATGCGGTAGCTGCCGTTGAGTGCGACGCCGTTGACGTTGCCCGACACGCTGGGCCCGCCGTAGACCGCGTAGACCTGGCTCAGGTTGCTGCTGTCCGCAAAGGCCAGACCCGGAGACTCGCCGTCGAAGTCGGTGCGCGATCGGGTGGCGAGCGCGCCGCCTTCGATCGCGACGTTGCGCGACACGTTGTAGCGGGCGGATGCGAGGCCGCTGTGCACGTCCTCTGCACCGAGCGAACCGCTGGTCTCGAAGCGGCGTTCGTAGCGGTAGCTGACCTGCGCCTGCACACGGCGCGCCTGGATCGTGGCGTCGGCACCCACCGCAAGCGACGTGTAGGTCAGAACGTCGCTGTCCCCGTCGAGTTCGGCAGAAACGACCTGAGCGACTTCGATGTAAGGCGTCACCTGAGTGCGCTGGGCTTGTGCGTTCGACGGCAACGCGAATGCACCCGCGACGGCAGCGAGAGCGGAAAGGAACGCGAGCTTCATCACTGACCGCCGTAGTAGGAGAAACGTTTCTTTCCAGACGCGTATGCGGTTCCGTTGAGAACCAGTTTGACGTCCCCGCAGGCACCTACGAGGCCGACCGCCTCGCGCAGATCGGCTTCGGACGTTCGATCCGCACGCACGATCATGACGACCTGGCCGACATGCCCCGCGATCGCGGACGCGGCGGAGGCGGCCAGCGCGGGCGGCGAGTCGAACAGGACGAGGCGACGCGGATGCCCGCGGGTCAGGGCGTTCAGGATCTCGGCCATGCGGCCCGAGCTCAACAACTCGGTCGCGTTGTGCGCCTGGCGACCTGCGGGAAGCACGGAAAGTCCGGGCAGATCGGTCCGGATGATCAGGTCTTCCGCGACGACCGACGGATCGACAAGCGCGTCAACGAGGCCCGTGCCGCCTTCGAGGCCGAGCGTCGAGAGCACTTCCGGCTTGGCGACATCGCCGTCGACGAGCAGGACTTCCATGTCGCGCTCGCCGGACAGGCTCAGTCCCAGGTTGACCGCGCTGAACGTCTTGCCATCATCCGGCCGCGCCGAGCAAACCATGACGACCTGCCCCTTGCCCGGCCCCTTGCCGCGCACGGCTGCGAGCAGCGAGCGCTTGATGATGCGCAACTCTTCGGCAAGCACGCCGACCGGAGCATCCGGCAAGACGAAGCCGCGTTCCTGCAACGCTTCGCGATCGATCGTACCACGCAACGACGAACCAGAATGCGCAGGTGCAAAATCCATCGGACCGGCTTCAACCGGCTTCATCAATTCCGCGAGCGGTTCGACCTGCGTCTCCCCATCGCGACGACGCACTGCCGCATCGAAGTCGTAGACCTGCGCCGCGCGCTCAATCAGCGACAATTTAGGAGGAGAGTGCGCGTTCATCGGGTCATCCTCACGCCACAAGGCTACGTTGCCAAAGTTCGACCATCATCAACAATCCGTAACACGCGGTCAGCGCCGCGGTGCCGCCGCCGAGCCAAGCGAGCTGCTTGCGTCGGGCCATGACCACGGGCGCGGTAACGACTTCGCTGATCGCGCCCAGAACCGGCAAGCCCGTCGTCGCGGCGAGGCGCTTGGCGGTGGGGAATGTCGTCTGCAATTGGCCCAGCAGGAACGCCGCCGCCATGCCCGCGCCGAGCCCTGCGATGAGGATGCCCGTCAGCAGCAGCGGCCGATTGGGCGTGTCGGGGATCGTCGGCTTCGTCGGCGGCTCGATTACCTTGAACTGCACCGCGTCCGTCTGCGACGCGACGTCGCTGCGCAGGCGCACCGCCTCGCGATCCTCCAGCAACTTGTCGTACTGGCGCTTGAGGACCTCGTAGTCGCGGTTCACGCGGGCCTGTTCGGCGGCGACGCCGGGCTCCGACACCTGGCGCGCAGCCATCTGGTTGAGGTCGCCCTGCAGCTGCGCCTTGCGCGCGCTCGCCGCGCCGACGAGCGCTTCCTTCTCCGCGACCATGCTGCCCATCGTCACGTACATCGGGTTGGGTGTGGAGATCATGCCGCCGCCCGACGCCGCGCGCGGGGCCGCGCGGCCCTTGTTCTGCGCGCGTGTGCGGGCAATCTGCGACTTGGTCGACACGACATCGGGATGCGCGTCGGTCCAGCCCTTGGCGTATGCGGATGACAGCTGCCCTTCGAGCGCCGCCATCTGGGAAGCGACCGGATCGGCGGTCGGGCTCGACATGCCGCCGGCGAAGTTCGGTGTCTGCACCGTTGCCGGCGTTCCCGCCAACTGGCCACGTGCGGCCGCGAGCGAGCCTTGCGCGGACGCGAGCTGGCTGTCGATGCTCGACAATTCCATGCGCGCGGCAGTCATGCGCTGGCTGATGGAACCTTCGCCGGGGAGAAGCCCCATGAACTTGGTCTCGAACGCGACGCGGCGTTGTTCGGCATCATTGAGCTGGCGTTCCAGGCTCGAGATCTTGGTGTCGAAGAATCGGATCGCCGCCTGGGTCTCGCCGCGTCCGCCCGCCAGATTGTCCTCGACGAACAGGTCGATGAGATTCTGCACGACCGCGGTCGACAGGCGCGCGTTCTCGACATTGGACAAAGCGGGCCAGCTCGCCTTGGCCTTGATTTCCAGGATGTTGTCGGGAAGCGCGGTGACTTCGATGTTCTTGCGCAAGGCCGCGACCTGCCCCGCGAGATCACGATCGCTCGCCACCTGCTTGTTGAGGTCGGTGCGGCGGACCACCTTTTCGAGGTTGGTCGTCGAGGTCAGCGTCTGGCGGACGCGGTCGACCCCGCGCTGCCGCTCGTCCGACGTTACGCCGATCCGATCGGACAGAAGCGCCTGCGTCTGCACGGACACCTTGGCCTGCGACTCGTACGTGTTCGGCATCATCGCGACGACGGTCCAGCCGACGAGGCACAGGCCCCATGCGACGGCGAGCGCGAGCCAGCGCCGACGCCAGACCGCGTGGATCGCCTGACGAAGTTGTTCGTAGATCCCGTCCATGCTCGATCCTTAAAACGAGCTTTCGGGGATGATGATAACGTCGCCCGGCTCGAGCTTGACGTTGGCGGTGCGGTCGCCGCGCTTCAACAGCTTGGCGATGCGCAGGCGGTATTCCTGCTCCGACCCGGTCGCGCGGTCGCGGCGGATCAGCGTCGCGCGGTCGCCTGCCGCGAATTCGGACAGGCCGCCAACCTCGATCATCGCGTCGAGCAGCGTCATGTTCGCGCGATACGGCAGCGACGCGGGCTTCTCGGTCGCGCCGACGACGCGGATCTGCTGGCTGAACGTGCCGTTGAACTTTTCCACGATGACCGAGACGAGCGGGTCCTGGATGTATGTGGTGAGCTTGCCCTTAATGTCGTCGGCGAGCTGCGCGGGCGTCTTGCCGACCGCGGGCAGGTCGGCGATCAGCGGAGTCGTGATGCGACCGTCGGGACGGACCTGCACCTTGGCGCCGAGTTCCGGATTGCGCCACACGAACACGGTCAGCTCATCGAGCGGGCCGATGATGTACTGCTCGCCGGGCGCTTCCTCGCCGCCGACGAAGGTTGCGGGCGGAAGCTCGACGCCGCCTTGGCGGGACGCGCAGCCGGTGACGACGATCGACGACGCCATGGCGGTCGCGACGAGGAAAAGACGTTTTCTGGCCATGATGAAGCCTTTCGATCGATACGGAAAAGAGGGCAAGCCTGCCATACGAGCTGTCGCGTTGTGGGGCGGTATGGCGTCGCAGGGGTAAAGATTGGGTTAGGTAGGCTTAGGTTCAGGTCAGGGCGTCCAACGTGCCGTCGCGGTCGGGAACCTCAGACCAGCATTTCGGTTGCCGCGCGTTGGCTGAGAAACGCCTGCGGGCTTGCGCTGAGGCCGTATGCACCCGCCATGAACACGGCGACAACGTCGCCGACGTCTGCGCGGGGAAACATGACGTCGTCCGCGAGCAGGTCGAGCGGGGTGCACAGGCAGCCGACAACGGTCGCGGCCTCGGTCGGTTCGGCGTCGAAGCGGGTGGCGATCGCGACGGGGAAGTTGCGACGGATGACCTGGCCGAAGTTCCCGCTCGCCGCGAGCTGATGCTGCAGCCCGCCGTCGGTGACCAGGAAGGTCTTTCCATGGCTGATCTTGCGGTCGACGATCCGAGTCAGGTAAACGCCTGCCTCACCGACAAGCCAACGGCCGAGTTCGAGCGCAAAGCACGTGTTCGCAAGACTTTGCGGCCGGTTCTCGATACTGTCTATGAGCGATGTGGATACTCGTGCGAGATCGATCGGCTTATCGCCGGGAAAGTACGGGATGCCCAGGCCGCCGCCGAGATTGACGAGCGGCGGCGACGCGCCCGCTTCGTCGGCGAGGCGCGCGGCGAGCGCGAGCGTCTGCGCCTGCGCCTCCATCACGGCGTCGGCGTCGAGCGTCTGCGATCCGGCGAAGATGTGGAAGCCGCGCCAGTCCACGCCTGCGTCGAGCAGCGTCCGCACCAGAGCGGGCACACGTTCGGCGTCGACGCCGAACGGTTTAGCGCCGCCGCCCATCCGCATCCCGGAACCCTTGATCTCGAAGCTCGGATTGACGCGCACCGCAATTCGCGGACGCCTGCCGAGATTGCTCGCGATGGCGATGGTTCGGGCCGCCTCGCCCTCCGACTCGCAGTGCAGCGTGATCCCGGCGGCAATCGCATCGGCCAAGTCGTCGTCGCGCTTGCCCGGCCCCGCGAACGAAATAATGCCCGCATCCGCTCCGGCTGCGATCGCCATGCGCATTTCGTTTGCCGAAGCGACGTCGATGCCATCGACGATGTTGATCATATGTTTGAGAACTGGCGTGTAGGGATTTGCTTTCATTGCAAAATGCAGTGAAATTGTGTCGCCGAATGCGTTGCGAAAAGATGCAACCCGGCGGTCGAGCGCTCCCCGGTCATAGACGAAGAGCGGCGTGTCCCCTGCCTCGTCGATCAGGTCCGAGACACGCCGGCCCGCGATGCTGAGTTCCCCACGATCGGCTCCGAACCCCGCCGGGATCGTCCCGGACGATTTCACGTCGACAGCTCCTGCTTCAAAGCCGCGCGATCGAACTTGCCATTGGCGCTGATCGGCAACGCATCGCGCCAGTGGATCGCGTGGGGCTGCATGTGCGCGGGAAGTTCACGCTTCAGCCAGGTGCGCAGGCGGTCCTCCGCTTCGTCGCCGCTGCCGACGGCGAACAGCGCGATCGACTGGCCGATCCGCTCGTCGGCCACGCCGAACGCGGCGACCTGCGTTACCGCGCCACTCGCCATCGCGGCCTCCTCGATCTCGCTGGGGCTGACGCGATTGCCGCTCGTCTTGATCATCTCGTCCGCCCGCCCCAGGATCGTGATCAGCCCCGCGGCATCGCGCCGCGCCCGGTCTCCCGACCATACGGCCAGCCCGCCGTAGCGGGAGGCGCGCGGTGCGGCACGGAAGCGTTCGGCGGTCCGCTCGGGATCCTTCCAGTAGCCGCCGGCGACGAGCGGGCCAGCATGGACGACTTCACCGGCTTCGTCGTCGGGCGAAAGTTCGCCGTCGGCGTCGACGATGAGGACCTCGGCGAACGGGATCTCGCTTCCGACCGTATGCGGATGCTCGGTCGCGAGCGCGGGCGAGAGCGAGGTCGACCGGAAGGCTTCGGTCAGGCCGTACATCAGGTGGACGTCGGCATTGGGGAACGTCTCGCGCAGGCGCGCCAGCAAGGTGCCCGGCATCGCGCCGCCCGAGTTCGTCAGCCGCCGCAGCGACTTGCGCGCATGTTCGGGCCACGCGAGCTCCATCAGCTGGATCCACAGCGGCGGCACTCCGGCGAGCGTGGTGACGTCATGCCGTCCGACCGCGGCGAGCACGTCCCGCGCGGCCAGATAATCGAGCGGAATGACCGTGGAGCCCGCCGCCCAGGCGGCGAGCAGCTGGTTCTGACCATAGTCGAACGCGAGCGGAAGCACGGCAAGCGTCCGGTCGCGCGGGGTCAGTCCGAGATAATGCGCGACGCTTATCGCGCCCAACCACATGTTCGCGTGGCTCAGCATGACGCCTTTCGGCCGCCCGGTGGAACCCGAAGTGTAAAGCAACGCCGCCAGCGAATCGGGGTTGTGTCTGGACGGCGGCAGCCCCTCCCCTTCGCGTGTCCAGGCGAGCGCGTCGACGTCGCTGACATAGCCGCAATCGCCGCTGTCCTCGTCGGTCAACGAAGACGCGCGCGCTTCGTTGGTGATCAGCATGTCCGCGCCGCTGTCCGCCAGGATGTGAGCGGCCTGTGCGCGGCGAAGGACGGGGTTGATCGGTACGTGGACGAGCCCCGCACGTGCCGCGGCGAGCGGGAGGAGGCAGGCGACGCGGGTTTTCGGGAGCCAGCTCGCGACGCGCGCACGGGCGGGAAGCCCGGCCTCGACGAGCGCGCGCGCCATGCGCCCGACCGCCAGGTCGAGGCCGGCGAAGTCGAGCGTCCCCGCGCGGTCGATAAGCGCGATCGCGGACGGTTCGCCTCGTTTTGCGAGGTGGTCCAAGGGCTGCGGGGTGGCGTCGAGGGCTTGCACGCGATCTCTCAAATGGTGTCAGGGGCGCTGTATCGAAGGAGCCCTATGCGCGCCAAGGTTGAACTTTTCGTTGAGCTGGACGCGGTCGAGGCGGACGCGGGCGGAGCGTTGGGGCCCGAGGTGCAGGCGGCGCTGTACGATACGATCGACTGGTTCCGGCTGACGCGAGCGCATATCCTGCAGGATGTTCCGATCCTGGTCGCACGCGCGCGGCTGGACACCGCGTCCGCGTGGCTGTTCTTGACCGCGCGTGGAGAGGCTTTCGGGAGCTGGTACACGCTGCGCTACGCGCCGGTGTTCGGCGGCGTCGCGGACGAAGCGCAGAAGGTCGCGCTGATCGAGGCGATCGCGCGGACGTTGCGCAGACGCTTGGCGCGCCTGTCGCTCCAGCCTGTTGACGAGGCTACGGTCGACCTCCTGCACCGCGGGTTTCGGCAAGGCGGCTGGCTGACGGGGCAGGCTTACCAGACCGCGAATTGGGTCGCGCGGACCGCGGGCGACGACTTCGCCGCCTACTGGGCCAAGCGCCCGGGGCAGCTGCGCAACACAACACGGCGCAAGGCGGTCAAGGCGAACTTGACGATGCGGCTCCTGAACCGGTTCGAAGAAGCCGCATGGGCCGACTACGAAATCGTGTTCGCCGCAAGCTGGAAAGGCGACGAAGGCTCGCCGCCGTTCCTGCGCGCGGTCGCGCAGCGGACCAGCGGCTGGGGCCGCATTCGCATGGCGTTGGCGTACGACGCCGCGGGCGCGCCGCTCGCCGCGCAGTTCTGGACGATCGACGGGCCGGCCCACGCCAGGATCGCTACGATCCACAAGCTCGCTTACGTCGACGCGGCCAAGCAGCTGTCGCCCGGCACCGTGCTGAGCCAGGCCATGTTCGCGCGCATCATCGACGAGGATCGGCCCGTCGCGATCGACTTCGGCACGGGCGACGACTCGTACAAGGCGGACTGGATGGACGAGAAGCGCTCGCTTCACCGTTTCGAAGCCTATCACCCGCTACGGCCGGCGGGTCTGTACGCGTATCTGCGCTCGCGGGTCGCCGCACTTGTGGCGCGCCGACGGACGCCCTAACCGCCGCCTTCTTTGCTGGGGACCACCTTCATGCCCGCCACCTTCGATGCCGCCGAAGTCGATGCGACGCTGCGCAGCGTGCTCAGCGACGTGCTCGGCCTCGAACGCGCGCGCGTCGATGCGTTCGCGGCGGACACGGAACTGTTCGGATCGTTGCCCGAATTTGACTCGATGGCGATCGCGGGCGTCCTGACCGAGCTGGAGGAACGCCTCGCCATCCTCATACAGGATGACGAAGTCGACGGCGAATTGTTTGAGAACTTTGGCAATCTGCTTACATTTACCAAGGCCAAGACGCTGGCATGACGGTCGCCGACTGGCGCTATCGGAGCTATCGCTGGCACGGCCATGACGAATGGCTCGCAGAGGTCGGAGCCGGTCCTCCGGTCCTGATCGTCCCGCCGCTGTTCGAGGAACTCAATCGCTGCCGAGCGCTGATCGCGGGGTTCGCGCGCGCCGTCGCGGCCGCAGGGTTCCAGGCGGTCCTGCCCGACCTGCCCGGCACGGGCGAGAGCCCGCGTAGGTTGACCGAAGTGGGCTGGGACGACTGGACCGGCGCGCTGGGTCTCGTGTCGTTCGACCTCAGGGCACGGGGCGGAACGCCGTATCTGGCCAGCTTCCGCGGCGGGTGTCTGATCGAGGATCGGGTCGAAGTCGCGGGTCGGTGGCGCTTCGCACCCGTCGCGGGCAGCGCGCTGACCCGGGACCTGATCCGGGCCAAGCAGGCCACCTTGCCCGGCCGCGCAACCGCCGAACGGCTGGACGCCGACGCGCGCTCCGGCGTCACCGAGTTCGCGGGCTATCCGGTTCCGCCCGACGTCTTTTCCTCGCTCGCCGCAGCCCCGGTGCCGACCGACGACGTCGCACGCACCGTGCGGCTGGACACCGATCCGGCGGCGGCGGATCTCAAGCTGCCGGGAAAGCCATTGTGGCGGCAGAGCGAGCCCGGGAACGACGCTGTTCTTGCCTCGGCGCTGGCGGCGGATATCGTCGCCTGGATGCGTGCATGCGCCGCCTGATCCGCTTACCTTGCGGCGAGGCAATGCTGTCCGGCAGCCTCGATGACGCCGTGGGTTCGGTCGGGCTGCTGTGCGTGACGGGCGGAAGCCAAGTGAGAAGCGGCCCGCACCGCATGCTTCACCAACTCGCGGCGCGCGTGGCCGACGCCGGCCACCCCGTGTTCCGGTACGAACGTCGCGGGCTCGGTGACAGCGATGGGGAAGATCCGGGCTATCGCGACAGCGGCCCCGATCTTGTCGCGGCGGCAACGGCGTTTTGCACGCAGGCACCGCAAATGCGCACGATCGTCGGGTTCGGCTTGTGCGACGGCGCGACGACGCTGGCGCTGCACGGACGCGCGGCGGGCGTCGAAGCGCTGATCCTCGCCAATCCGTGGCTGGTTGAAACCGCTCCCGACGAACTCGCTCCCGCGGCGGCCAAGGCGCATTATCGCGGGCGGTTCCTGTCACCCAGAGCCTGGGCGGGCGTGTTCACGGGCAAGGTGGACGTCATCGGTGCCGCGCGTTCGCTGCTTGGCGCGGCAACCACGTCCGAAGCGAGCAGCCTGGCGGAGGACGTCGCGCGCAACCTTGTTCCTTACGCGGGCAAGACGCTGCTGATCCTGGCGGAACGCGACGGAACCGCGATCGCGGCGCAATCTTGCTGGAAAGGCGCGGCGTTCGATCCGATGCGCACGGACGAGGTGGTCACGATCGAAACGGATGCGCACACGTTCGCGCGCGAAGGCGATCAGGAACAGCTCGCCGAAGCGGTGATCGCGTTCGTTCAGCGTATGAGCAGATTAGCCTAAGCCGCTGCTTTGGCTTCGAACTCCTCCTCGGCCAGGAAACGCTCGGCGTCGAGCGCGGCCATGCAGCCCGTACCTGCGGCGGTGATCGCCTGACGATAGATCTTGTCGGTGACGTCGCCGCACGCAAACACGCCCGCGACGTTGGTCCGCGTGGTGCCGGGCGCGACGTCGATGTAGCCGTCGTGGTCGAGCTTCAGGTGGCCGCGGAACAATTCGGTCGCCGGGTCATGGCCGATCGCGACGAACCCGCCGTCGACGTCTATGCGCTGCGTCGCGCCAGTGTTCGTGTCGGCAAGTTCGATCCCGACGAGGCCTTCGGGCTCGCCCTCCCCCAGAAAGCGCTCGATGCGCTTGTTCCACAGCACGCTGATCTTCGGATTGGCGAACAGACGTTCCTGCAGGATGCGCTCGGCGCGCAGCGATCCACGGCGATGGATGAGCGTCACGTCGTCGCTGTGGTTGGTGAGGTACAAGGCCTCCTCGACGGCGGTATTGCCGCCGCCGATGACGGCGACTTTCTTGCCGCGGTAGAAGAAGCCGTCGCATGTCGCGCACGCGGACACGCCCTTGCCGCGTAGGCGGTATTCGCTTTCGAGCCCCAGCCAACGTGCCTGCGCGCCCGTCGCGATGACAAGCGTGTCGCACGTGTAGACGTCGCCACCGTCGCCGGTCAGCCGGAACGGCCGCCGCGTCAGGTCGACGCCGACGATCAGGTCGTACATCATGCGCGCGCCGACATGTTCGGCCTGCGCCTGCATTTCCTCCATCAGCCATGGGCCCTGCACGACATCGCGAAATCCCGGGTAGTTTTCGACATCGGTCGTCGTGGTCAGCTGCCCGCCCGGCTGGATGCCCTGCACGACGATCGGCTCCAACCCGGCGCGCGCGGCGTAGATGGCGGCAGAAAGCCCGGCGGGTCCGGAGCCGAGGATGAGCAGGCGGGTGCTGTGCGTGGCGGTCATGATCATTGCAATATGGTAGCGGAGGAGGGACTTGAACCCCCGACACGCGGATTATGATTCCGCTGCTCTAACCAGCTGAGCTACTCCGCCCCGACGCGGCGAACGTGACGCTCGCGATGGCAAGCGCGGCTCTTACGGAGAGCCGCCGAAACGGTCAACATCACGCATGTTCAGCACAGGAACCCGGACTACCCGCCGTCGTTTGCGAACACGGAACCGGGCACAAGGAACAGTCTGATGGAACTCGTCACCTCTCTCGACACGATCTGCCGCATCGTCATGCGCGCGCGCGAACTGGAGGCGCAGGTCCCGGCCGAGAACGAGGACGACGATCCCGACAATGTCGACGACGAGGACGAAGGCGCGTTGTCGGTCCTGGAGGACGACGATACCGTGCTGGAAGAACTGCGCGGGGCTCTGGATGATCTGGCGGACGATCAGATGCCCGAGGTGCTCGCTCTGTTCTGGGTCGGCCAGGGGACGTACGACGCGACCGAGTGGGACGATGCGCTGATCGAGGCGGGGGAGTATTCAAGCAACGATGCGATCGAGGAACTTCTCGACATGCCGATGCTAGCGGCGGGCTTGGAGGCGGGACTGGCGGCTTTCGACAAGAGCTGCGACGGGATCGGGCAGCTCGACTGACTTCAGATGGTCTAGCCGCGGAACGGGTAGCGCGCGATCTGCTCCCACGGGCCGCCTTGGTAGTACCAGGCGGCCAATGCGGCGATCTTGACCGGCTTTGGGACGAACCCCGCGGATAGTCGCTGCAAAAGGAGCCTGGCCGCGAGAGGTTCCGCCTTGTTCTGAATGGTGACGTGGGCCCGCCAACCCGCGCTGTCCTGAGGCGTGAGGACACCCTGGAAGGCCAGGGCCAGGTCCGCCCGGATCGTGTCGAGTGCGGGCGACTTAACACGAAAAGCGACGCCGCGACCCAGGTTCAGAAGACCCGAAAGCGCTGCAGGCGGTGACGGCTGGCGGACAGCTTGCGCCAGGCGATCGCGGAGTTCGCCTTCGACGCTCGGCGGCAGATGATGAAACAACGTCAGGTGTGCGGCGAGCTGATTGCGCTCGGGTGGAAAATGCTCCCGGCGCAGGCCGTCGAGATAGGCGTGGTCCTCGTCGCCGAACAACGCCGTGACGATGATCGGCGCGGTCAAATCTCGACCTGGCTGCCCAATTCGACGACTCGGTTGGTGGGCAATCGGAAGAACTGCATCGGGCTTTCGGCGTTTTGCATCATCCATGCGAAGAGCTTTTCCCGCCAAATTGCCATGCCGGGTCGATCGGATGCGAGCAGCGTCTGGCGCGACAGAAAGAAGCTGGTTTCCGTCATGCGGAAGGCTGGGCCGCACCCGCTGACCCGTGCAAGCGTCGCCGGAACATCGGGCTCCTGCATGAAGCCATACCGTATGACGAGCCGGTGAAAGCCCCGCCCCAAGTCCTCCAGCCGCGCATGGGTATCCTCTTCCACATAGGGAACGTCCGCGATCTTGACCGTCAGCAGGACGATGCGCTCGTGGAGGACGCGGTTGTGCTTGAGGTTGTGCAGCAAAGCCGGCGGCACGCCTTCCGCCGAGGAGGTCATGAACACAGCGGTTCCCGACACGCGCGCCGCCGACGTCGCCGCCGAGTCGATGAAGATCTTCAGCGGCATGGCACCGTCGCGCAATCGGTCGATCATGAGGCGGCGACCCTTCGCCCACGTCGTTAACAGAGTGAACGCGATGACCGCGACCACTAGCGGGAACCAGCCTCCCTGCGGTATTTTGATGACGTTCGCCGCGAGGTACAAACCGTCGACGATGAAGAAAAGGCCCGCGATCAGGGCCACGCGCCACATTGGCCAATTCCATACGCGGACCATCAGCACCGTGATGAGACATGTCGTGATGAACATCGTCCCGATCACCGCCAGACCGTAAGCGGCAAGAAGATTGACCGACTCCTTGAAGACCAGCACCACCAGGATCACGAGCGCCAGCAGCACCCAATTCACCGACGGGATGTATATCTGGCCGAGCGCGCTTTCGCTGGTGTGCGCGATTCGAACCCGCGGCATCAGGCCGAGCTGTACCGCCTGCTGCACCACGGAAAAAGCACCCGTTATCAACGCCTGGCTGGCGATGATCGTCGCAAGCGTCGCCAGGATGACGAGCGGCAGGCGAAATGCTTCCGGTGCCATCAGGAAAAATGGATTGGAGATGGTGGACGGGTCGCGCAACAGCATCGCACATTGCCCCAGGTAATTGATGATGAGCGACGGAAAGACGACGCAAAGCCAGGCCAACGCGATCGGCCTGCGACCGAAATGCCCCATGTCGGCGTAGAGCGCCTCCGCGCCCGTTACTGCCAGCACCACCGCGCCCAGCGACAGAAAGGCGAGACCCGGATCGCGAAGAACGAAGTCAAGCGCGTAGTGCGGCGACAAAGCGAGCAGGATCGATGGATCGGGCAGAATGTGGACGACGCCGAGAAAGGCGAGCACGGCGAAGTAGAGCAGCACGATCGGCCCGAAGAAGCGGCTGATCGCCACCGTGCCGCGAGACTGGACGAGAAAAAGGCCGACGAGTATTGCGACCGAGATCGGCACTACGAACGGCTGCATGCTGGACCTTACGACCACCAGCCCTTCGACCGCCGAAAGGACGGAGATCGACGGCGTGATGATCGCGTCGCCGAAGAAAAGCGACGTCGCGAGTACGGCGAGCAAGGTCAGAAGCCGACCCCGTTCGCCGGGCGTTTTCCGGGTTATCAACGCCAGCAGGGCCAAGCTGCCCCCCTCTCCCTTATTGTCCGCGCGCATGACGATCGTGACGTATTTGAACGTGACTACGATCAGGAACGTCCAGAAGATCAGGCTGAGAACGCCGAAGATGTGAAGGATGTCGATCGGTAGCGGATGGTGTCCGACGAACGTTTCCTTCAGCGCGTAGAGCGGCGACGTCCCAATGTCGCCGAATACGACCCCTATCGCGCCGATGGCGAGGCCCAGGGTCGTTCCGCCGACTCCGTGAGCTTCCTCCGATTCATGATCGGTGATGACGTTGTGCGCGAAGGAGGGCATGTCGGGAGCAGTTCCAGCCGGTGGATGCTGTTGCCGGAACTGATGCCGTCCGGACAGAAATGCGCGCCTAGCACTTCGACAATGTGCCGCCAAGCCGCTAAGCCCACGCGCTTATCCGCAGTGAGCGGACTGGCCAGGGAGCTTCTGTAACGATGCGCATCGGCGTTCCACGAGAAATCAAGAACCACGAATACCGCGTCGCGTTGACGCCGCCGTCCGCCGCCGAGCTCGTTGCGGCGGGGCACGAGGTCATCGTACAAAGCAAAGCCGGGGCGGGGATCGATTTCGAGGACGCGGATTACCAGGCGGTCGGCGCGCGCATCGTGGTGACCGCGCGCGACGTGTTTTCCGGGTCGGACATGATCGTCAAGGTCAAGGAACCGCAGCCCGACGAGATCGCGATGCTCGAGCCCAGGCACCTGCTCTTCACCTATCTGCACCTCGCCGCCGACAAGCCGCAGGCGCAGGGGCTCATGAAGTCGGGCGCCACATGTATCGCCTACGAAACAGTGACTTCGAGGCTTGGGTCGCTACCGCTTCTCAAGCCCATGAGCGAAGTCGCGGGGCGCATGTCGGTGCAGGTCGGCGCGCATTACCTCGAAAAGGAGCAGGGCGGGCGCGGCGTGCTTCTCGGCGGCGTGCCGGGCGTGGCCCCTGCCCGCGTCGCGATCCTGGGCGGCGGCGTGTCGGGCGTCAACGCGGCGCAGATGGCGGTCGGCATGCGCGCCGACGTCACGATCTACGACATATCCAACGACCGCCTGGCCGAACTCGACATGTTCTTCGGTTCGCAGATCAAGACGGCTTATGCATCCACCGCGGCGATCGCGGCGGCCGTGTCCCGCGCGCACCTCGTCATCGGCGCGGTGCTGATCCCGGGCGCGGCCGCTCCGAAGCTGGTCACGCGCGACATGCTGAAGACGATGAAGCGCGGCTCGGTTCTGGTCGACATCGCGATCGACCAGGGCGGCTGTTTCGAGACATCGCATCCCACGACGCACGAGGACCCGGTGTTCGAGGTCGAAGGCGTCATCCACTACTGCGTCGCCAACATGCCGGGCGCGGTCGCACGCACGTCCGCGTTCGCGCTCAACAACGCTACCTTGCCGTTCGCCCTTCGCCTCGCGAACATGGGTGCCGATGCCGCCATGGCCGCCGATCCGCACCTGGCCAACGGACTCAACGTTTCGGGCGGGAAGATCCGGCACGCGGCGGTAGCCACGGCACTCGACCTTTCGTTGAACTGATCGGAACAGGACCGGAACATCGGCGTTCGACCGCCAAAGGGAGATTGAGCATGGCAGACAGCAAGCACGAGACGCACATCGACGAGAACCCGAAAGCGCATCCGACGGGCAACGCGGAAAAGGATCCGCATACCTGGACGACAGGCGGGGAGGAGATGACGGGCGCGCAGGCATCATACCTGCAGACGCTGTCGGAGGAAGCGGGCGAGGAATTCGATCCCAAGCTGACGAAGGGCGAGGCGTCGATCCGTATCGACGAGTTGAAGAACAAGACAGGTCGCGGTGTCTAATTTGCGCTCGTACCGGGGGCGACAAGCGTCGTCGGCATTGGCGAAGCGCTGACCGGCCCGGACTCTACCCGTGGCCGATCCGCAGGCGATGGGCTGTTGTCGGCACCGAGCCTCTCTAGGATCGCGATACGGGGTGTTAATGACGCCGCCCACGCGGAGTCAGGCGGGGCTTTCGCCAGCGATTGCTTCCAAACGACAAGCGCGCCGGCAACGTCTCCACTCTGCGCCAGAGCAAGCCCGAAGAAGAACGCGGGTGCCGAATGGTGGGGCGAGCTTCGTGCTGACTGTTCGAAAGCCAGCCGCGCCGCCGGCGAAATCCGTCCGCCCCCATGGATGCGTATCGCATTGGCGTAGGCAAGCCACAACTGCATGTTGCGCGGGCGGGCACGGGTTGCGCTGCCGAGCGTCGCGACCGCCTCGCCGCTGTTGCCGCGCGCCATGAACGAATTTGCAATGACGATCCAAGACGTGGCTTCGGTGAAGCGACCGAAGAATTCCTCGGTCAGCGGGATCGGCATGGCGGGCGGCAGGGCTCGTGCCCCGCGCTCTGCGGCCGGGCTTCCCAACAAGCCCGTTCGTCCCTGCAGCGCGTAGCCGGCTAGCCCGGTTAGCAGCGCCGCGCCGAGCAATTGCAGAGATGCCGGGTTCAACCCGCGCGTCCGCCACAGGGCAAACCAGGCGAGCGCGGCGACGGCACCCGCGACTATCAGTCCCATCAGGCGCGCCGCCGAAAGCGGCTTCGCGCCAGCCACATGCCCGCAACCAGGATGAGGACCGGCGCAGCCCAGAGCGGCGACGTGATCGGGTCCAGCGGAGGCTTGTAGCTGACCCAATTTCCGTATCGCGCGACGAGCCAGGCGCGGATCGCCTCCGGGTCCTCGCCCCGCGCGATGCGTGTCCGCACGAGCGCGCGCATGTCACCCGCCATCTCGGCCTCGCTGTCAGCGATCGATTGTCCCTGGCAGACGAGGCAGCGCAGGCTCGCCATCAACGCGGCCGCGCGGGCCTCCTGACGCGGGTCGGCGAGCTGCGTGTCCGCGCCGTTCGCGGGTGGTTGCAGCGAGTCGGCTTTCGCCGTCGTCACCTGGATGCAAAGCAGCAGCGCCAGCAACGCGTTCGTCTCGAGTGAAAACGAGGGGCGCGTGTCGCGCTTGGAGTTTGCGCCCCTCGTTTTCACTCGGGACGAACGGCCTTGTGGTTCAGGAGCTTTCACTGAGCTGCTCTGTAGGCCCTGAGGATCTCCGCCACATCCTGCGCACCGACCGCGCCGATATGCTGGTAGCGGATGATCCCGCGCGCATCGACGATGAAGCTTTCGGGTACGCCGCTAGACCCCAAGGCCAACATCGACCGGCTGTCGGGATCGCCGCCGATCGCACGATAGGGGTTGCCGTTGCGCGCGAGAAACGCGGCCAGCGCCTCCGGCCGGTCGCGGATCGCAATCCCGTCTATCGCGACTCCGCGGGATTTCAGCACCGCAAGCTGCGCGACCTCCGCCTCGCAAGGCCCGCACCAGCTGGCGAAGATGTTGACCAGCCGCGGCCCGCCCCCCGAACTCGAAAAGCCGGCATGCGTCGGCAGCAGCGCTGGAAGCTCCATCGGCGGCAAAGCCTTGCCGACGAGACGGGATGGTACCGTCCGCTCCGCCGGCCGGAAAAGCCCTGCCGACGCCAGCACTAGCAGCACCACGAAAGCCGCCAGCGGTGTCCATAGCAGCAGTCTTCGGCCGCGCGAGGTCACGCCCAGGCGGCGCGCAGCGCGGTGCGGCGTTCGCGCCGGACGCGCCCGATGAGGGACAGCAACCCGCCGAAGGCAACGAGCCCGCCCCCGGCCCAGATCAAGGTCACGAAAGGCTTCCACCAAAGCCGGAGCTGCCAGCGACCGTCCACGCCCTGACGCCCCAGCACCGTGTAGAGCTGCCCGTCGAGGCGCGTCGCGATCGCCGCTTCGCTGGTATCCGTCGGCGGCGTCGCGAACTGCCGCGCCTGCGGTCGCAGAATGAACGTACTGCCGTCGCGAAGCGCCGTCAGCTGCGCCTCGACGGCGGTCCAGTTCGATCCCGCGGCTGGCGTGACGGCGTCGAAGCGGAGCCGGTAGGGACCGACCGAAACGATGTCTCCAGGCGCGGCGGCGACCAGCGTCTCACGGCTGAACGCGCTTTCCGACGCCATGCCGCCAAGTGAGACGGCGATTCCCAAATGCGCGACGACCATCCCGTAGGTAAAGAGCGGGGTGCGCGACGGATTGCGTTTCCACAATGGCGCGAGGCTCGCGACCCCGACACCCAAGGCGACGGCCAGACCCAGCAGCGGCAGGATGCCTATGTCGGGCACGACCATTGCAGCCATGACGCCGGTCAGGACCAGGAACAGCGCGGGTAATTTGATCCTCGCCCACAACGCCCCGGCCCCGTCGCGACGCCAACGCAGAAGCGGCCCGACCGCCATCGCGACGACCAGCAGAAGAGCGAGCGGGCCCGTCGTCGCGTTGAAGTACGGCGGACCCACCGATAGCTTCTCACCCGCGATCGCCTCCGCGGCCAACGGGTAAAGCGTGCCGACCAGCACGACGCCGAGGATGGCGGACAAGAGCAGGTTATTGGCGACAAGCGCGCCTTCGCGGCTGACCGGTTCGAAGAGAGCCCCTTCGCGCACTGTGCCGATCCGCAACGCGAACAGCGTCAACGCGCCACCTATGTACAGGCCGAGCAGCACGAGGATGAACGCACCGCGCGTCGGATCGACCGCGAACGCGTGCACGCTCGTCAGGATGCCCGAACGCACGAGGAACGTGCCGACCATGGACATGGAGAAGGCGACCACCGCGAGCATCACCGTCCACGCGCTGAGCGCGCCGCGCGTCGCCAACACGGATACCGAGTGAAGCAGCGCCGTCGCGGCGAGCCATGGCATCAAGGACGCGTTCTCGACCGGGTCCCAGAACCACCAGCCGCCCCAGCCGAGCTCGTAATAAGCCCAGTAGGATCCCGCGGTGATGCCCAGCGTCAGGAAGATCCATGCGCCGAGCACCCACGGACGCATCGCACGCGCGAACGCCGGTCCGACATTGCGCGTGACGAGTGCGCCGATCGCGAAGCTGAATGCCACGGACAAGCCGACATAGCCGAGGTATAAAGTCGGCGGGTGAAAGGCGAGGCCCGGATCCTGCAACACGGGGTTGAGGCCGCGCCCTTCCACCGCCGCTGGGTAGAGCCTGGCGAACGGATTGGAGGCGGTCAGCAGGAAGGCGTAGAAACCGACCGCGATCGCCGCCTGCCCGGCCAGCGTCGCGATCATCGTGCGTTCGGGCAGGCGGCGCTCGAAGGCGGCGACCAGCGCCCCCGACACGGCCAAGACCGCGACCCACAGCAGCATCGAACCTTCGTGATTGCCCCAAGCGCCCGCGAATTTGTAGATGCCCGGCTTGTCGACGTGGCTATTCGCGGCGACGAGCGCGACGGACAGATCGGTGCGGACGAACACGAGCAGCAACGCGGCGAAGGCGAGTGCGGCAAGCGCGCCCTGCACCACCGCGACCGGACGGACAAGGCTTGCGACGTCGGCACCGCGCAACGCCAGTACGCCGGCGACGAGCTGCAGCACGGACAGCGTGGCGGCGAGCCAAAGCGCGGCAAGGCCGGCTTCGGCGATCACCGCAGGCTTTCCGATTTGTGCTTCGCGCCAGCGCTCTGCGGCGGCATGTAGCGCTCGTCGTGCTTGGCGAGAAGGTTGTCCGCCGCGAAACTCCCGTCGGGGAGGAAGCGACCCTCGGCAACCACGCCGCTGCCTTCGCGGAACAGGTCGGGCGCGATGCCGGTGAAGCGGACGGGCACGCGCGCGACCGCGTCCGCGACGACGAAGGAAATCGTCACGCCGTCCGCCGCGCGTTGCAATGATCCGGTCGCGACCATGCCGCCGAGACGGGCCGCACGTCCCGGCGGCACCGTGCCACGCGCGATATCCTCCGGTGCGTAAAAATACGCGGCTTGGTCCCTCAACCCGGACATGGCGAGCACGGATGAGCCGCCCACGGCAGCGATGGCGACCGCCGCGAGCGTCAGCCGCTGATGCTTGGGCTTCATCGCACACCCAGCACGGCCGAGGCACGGCCTTCCGCGCGGCGCATCTCGAACCAGCTCGTCGCGACCGCAATGAGAATAGCTGTCAAGGTCAGAGCGTAAGCCGCTGTAATGAAGAGCCAATGATTCATGCCATGGCCTGTCGACGAAGGCGCGCTTCGAAGCGAGTTCGCGCCAGCGCGGCGCGCATGCGCATGATCACGATCGCCGCGAACAGCAGGCTGAAGCCGATCAGTGCGATCGGCAACGGCCACAGGATCGCGCCGTCTATGCTCGATCCGGACAGCGTGATGCTCTGCCCCTGATGAAGCGTGCGCCACCACATGACCGAATAGTGAATTATGGGCAAATTGACCGCGCCGACCAGCCCGAAGATCGCGGTCGCGCGTCCCCCGCCGTCTCGCTCGGCATCCGCACGTGCCAGCGCGATGTAGCCGACGTACAGGAACAGCAGCACGAGCATGGAAGTCAACCGACCATCCCATTGCCACCAAGTGCCCCAGGTCGGTCGGCCCCAAAGCGAGCCGGTCGCAAGGCACAAAGCCGTGAACAGCGCTCCGGGGGCCGCGATCGCGCGTGCAGCGATGCCGGCAAGCGGATGTCGCCAGACGATCTGGCTGAGGCTCGCGATCGCGATGCCCATCCAGCCTGCCATGCCCAGCCAGGCCGACGGCACGTGCACGTACAGAATGCGCACGCTCTCGCCCTGCAGGTAATCGGGCGGCGTCAGCAAAAGCCCGCTCGCGAGCGCGCCCAGCGTCAGCACGACACCCGAAGCGAGCAACCATAGGGTCGCAGGTGCCGCGATGCGGAGGAAACGCGCGGGGTTCGCGAAATTGTGCATGGGGTTCGACACGCGTTCTAACGAACCCATGTATGCCGTCAACGTACGCGCGCAACCGGGCCGAGCTTGCGCGCGCGGCGGTGGCGGACGAAAGCGGACGGATGCTTGCCGATGCTTCTCAGGTTGAACGCCGCGGCCGCGCGATCGCCTGCCGCGTCGGCGCGGCCACGGGCTTCGCCGCCATGGGTGCGCTGATCAAGATGGCCGTGGACCGCGACGTCGCCGTCGTCGAAATCATGTTCTGGCGGTTCGCATTCGGCCTTCCTCCCTTGGCTATCTACGTAGCGCTTCTGTCGAAGGCGGGTACGCTGCGCACGCGACGTTTCGGAGCGCACGTCTGGCGTGCGGCGATCGGACTTGCTTCGATGTACCTGTCTTTCCGGGCGCTCGCGCTTCTTCCGCTCGCCGAGGCGACGACGATCGGGTTCGCCGCCCCGCTTTTCGCGATCGCCTTGTCCGCGCTGGTCCTTCGCGAACGCGTGGGCCCGCGCCGCTGGACAGCGGTGATCGTGGGTTTCCTCGGCGTGCTCATCGTCGCGGATCCGAGGGGCGAGACCTTGCCGCTGGACGGCTTGGCCTACGCGGTCGGTGGCGCGATCGGCGTTGCCGCCGTCACGATTGCGATCCGCAAGATCAGCCGAACCGAAGCGCCGGAGACGGTGGTGTTCTGGTTCACCGTGCTGTCGCTCCTGGTGCTCGGCCTGTTCCTGCCCGCCGCGGCGACGCCCCACGACGCGACCGAGTGGAAGATCCTGGTCGCGATCGGATTGGCCGGAGGCGCGGCGCAGCTGTTCATGACGGGATCGCTCAGCTTCGCGCGCATTTCGGTCGTCGCGCCGTTCGACTACGTCCAGCTCGTATGGGCGGTGCTGTTCGGCTGGCTGCTCTGGGCTGTCGTACCGACGCTGCAGACCTGGATCGGCGCGGCGATCATCGCGGGGTGCGGCCTGTATTCGGCCTACCGCGAGCACCGGCTGCGGCAAAAGGCGAGCTAAGCGCGCCCGATCAGCTTGCGTGCCATATCGTCGGCCACGCCCGCCGGGTCGTTGCCGCTTTCCGCGCTCCTCGCCCAAATGCTGTCGAGCCGCTCCGGGATGCCAGCAATGCGCTTTTCTACGATCGATGCGTCGCTGTCGCCGAGATATTCCGACGCCACGTTGATGATCCCGCCCGCGTTGATGACGTAGTCGGGCGCGTAGAGAATGCCGCGGGCGTGCAGCCGGGGTCCCGAAGCCGCTGTCGCCAATTGGTTGTTGGCGCCTCCCGCCACGATCGGCGCGCGCAGGGCGTCGATGCTCCGCTCGGTCAGGATCGCACCCAGCGCGCACGGACTGACGACATCCGCTTCGATCGAAAGGATGTCGTCGGCGCTCACCGCCTTCGCGCCCAGATCCGATGCCAGGCGGTTCGCGCGCACCGGGTCGAGGTCGCCGACCGTCAGCCGGGCACCCTCGGCAGCTGCGAGGCGCGCAAGCCCGCCGCCTACGCTGCCTACACCCTGAATGGCGATCTGCAGTCCGCGGACGCTGTCCTTGCCCATGACGCGCCGCACCGCAGCCTTCACGCCCAGGAACACGCCGAGCGCGGTGTGTGGACCGGGATCGCCGCCGATCGCGCCGGATCGCGCGGGCAAACCCGATACGTGACGGGTTTTGCGCGCGATCGCGACCATGTCGCCAACCGTCATCCCGACGTCCTCTGCGGTGACGTAGCGCCCGTTCAGTCCTTCGATTGCGCGGCCGAACGCGGCCAGCATCTGCGGGGTCTTGGTCCGAGCCTCGTCGGACAAGATAACCGCTTTTCCGCCGCCCAGAGGAAGCCCGGCCATCGCATTCTTGAAGCTCATGCCGCGCGACAGGCGCAGCGCGTCGGTCACGGCGTCTTCGGGGTCGGCATAATGCCAGAAGCGCGCCCCGCCCGCGCCCGGGCCCTGGTGAGTGGAGTGAACCGCGATGATCGCGCGAAGACCGGAAGCGGGGTCGGTGACGAAGTGGACGAGTTCGTGATCGTCGAAGTCGGGCAAGGCCCAGGGCGCGGACATTCGGTCGCTTCCGGTCAACAAGATGGAGGATATTGGGGCGATCGACGGGGCTTGAACCCGCGACCCTCGGTACCACAAACCGATGCTCTAACCAGCTGAGCTACGATCGCCGCAAGATGTTGGGTGGCCTTAGGTCCGCTCGGCCTGAGAGGCAAGGCGGTCGGGAACCTGCGAACGATCAATGCGGTTGAATGCAATCGGCACATGGAACGGGAAAACACGATGAAAGACGCGAGCGGATCGGGCGAGAATCTGGCAGGCTCCTACCCCCTGATCTCGGCGCGTGTCGACGATACGCTCGTGTACGACGTGGACGGCAAGAAGCTGGGCGCGTTGCACGCGGTCCACATTCACCGCGTTACGGGTCAGGTCGAATACGCGCTGCTGTCGCTCGGCGGCTTTCTGGGCCTGGGTCAAAGCTACCACCCAGTGCCGTTTCGCACGCTGAGATTCGATGAGAAGCTTGGCGGCTATGTCGTTGCGATCTCGAAAGCTTTGCTGGACGGCGGACCGAGCTACCGGCCAGACAACGCGCCCACTTGGGACGCCGCGTACGCCCGCCGGCTTACCGACTATTACGCGTCGGTATAGGATGCCGCATGGTGGGCGCGGCAAGGATTGAACTTGCGACCCCACCCGTGTGAAGGGTGTGCTCTACCACTGAGCTACGCGCCCATGCTGCGCGGGGACATAAGACGCTATAGCCGCTCGTGTCTAGCTGGCGATCGAGTCCTTGAACGTCTTTCCCGGTCGGAACTTCGGACTGGAAGATGCCTTGATCTGCATCGGCTCGCCGGTTCGCGGGTTGCGACCAATCGATGCCTTGCGGTTGGACACGGAGAAGGTGCCGAAACCGACCAGACGAACTTCGTCGCCCCGCTTCAACGCGGACCCGATCGTGGTGAACACGGCTTCCACCGCTTGCGTGGCTTCGTTTCGCGACATGCCTGTCATGTCGGACACGGACCCGATCAAGTCCTGCTTGTTCATCGCTCACCCCTTGTTGCACCGAGTCGCGAGCGACGCAGGCGGTCGCAGACTAAAGTCTGCCGGACGCAAGGTGTCAAACGTCGTTCAATGCCGGATCGGCTCGACCGGATCACCAACACCGCCGTGCGGCGGAGGCTGCGTCGCAAGCTCTTCCGCCTCAGTCCATTCGATCGGGACGATCGGCGAGACGAGCGCGCGAAGAAGCACTTCGTCGACGTGGGAGACGGGTACGATCTCGAGGCTTTCGGTGATCGTCTTGGGGATCTCCACAAGGTCCTTCTCATTCTCGGCCGGGATGAGCACGGTCTTGATGCCTCCGCGCAGCGCCGCGAGCAGCTTTTCCTTCAACCCGCCGATCGGCAGGACGCGACCGCGCAACGTGACCTCCCCCGTCATGGCGACGTCGCGGCGGACCGCGATACCGGTCAGCGTCGAGATGATCGCGGTGACCATGCCCACGCCCGCCGACGGCCCGTCCTTGGGCACCGCGCCTTCCGGCAGATGGATGTGGATGTCCTTCCTGGCGAACAGGCTCGGTTTGACGCCGTAGGACGGACTGCGCGCCTTGACGAAGCTGAAGGCGGCCTGGACCGACTCCTCCATAACGTCACCGAGTTTGCCCGTCGTCTTGATGAGGCCCTTGCCGGGCGACGTAACCGCTTCGATCGTCAGCAGCTCGCCCCCGACTTCGGTCCACGCCAGGCCGGTGACAGCGCCGACCTGATCCTCTTCCTCGCCGATGCCATGCCTGTACCGCAAAACACCAGCAAATTCCGATACATTCTCGGCGGTTAGGACGATCTTCTCGTCCTTTTTCTCAAGGATGCGGCGGAGCGATTTGCGCGCAACCTTGGCGAGTTCGCGCTCGAGCGTGCGGACGCCTGCTTCCCGCGTGTAGCTGCGGATCAGAGCGCGCAAACCATCCTCGGCGAAGACCAGCTCGTCGCCCTTCAAGCCGTGCGCTTCGATCTGCTTGGGGATGAGGTGGCGCTGCGCGATCTGCACCTTTTCATCTTCGGTGTACCCTTCGAGGCGGATGATCTCCATCCGGTCGAGCAGCGGCTGCGGCATGTCCATCGTATTCGCGGTGGTGACGAACATGATGTCGGACAGATCATAGTCGAGCTCCAGATAATGGTCCTGGAACTTGCTGTTCTGTTCCGGGTCGAGCACTTCCAACAATGCGGACGCAGGGTCGCCACGGAAATCCTGGCCGAGCTTATCGATTTCGTCGAGCAGAAACAGCGGGTTGGATGCACCGGCTTTCCGCAGGTTCGACACGATCTTGCCGGGCAACGAGCCGATATAGGTTCGGCGGTGGCCGCGGATTTCGGCCTCATCGCGAACGCCGCCGAGCGACTGCCGGACGAACTCGCGACCCGTCGCGCGCGCGATCGAGCGGCCAAGCGAGGTTTTGCCGACGCCGGGAGGGCCGACCAGGCACAGGATAGGACCCTTGAGCTTGTTCGTACGTGCCTGCACCGCGAGATATTCGACAATGCGGTCCTTGACCTTCTCCAGGCCATAGTGGTCTTCGTCGAGAACGCGCTGCGCCTCCACGATGTCACGCTTGAGCTTGGACTTCTTGCCCCAAGGGAGGCCGAGCAGGACGTCCAGGTAATTGCGTGCGACCGTAGATTCGGCCGACATCGGCGCCATCGACTTGAGCTTCTTGAGCTCGGCGGTCGCCTTCGTTCGCGCTTCCTTCGACAGCTTGGTCTTGGCGATCTTCTGCGTCAGCTCGGCAATTTCGTCGCCCTCACCTTCCGCCTCGTTGCCGAGCTCGCGCTGGATCGCCTTCAACTGTTCGTTCAGGTAGTACTCGCGCTGCGTCTTCTCCATCTGGCGCTTGACGCGGCTGCGGATTTTCTTTTCGACCTGCAGGACGCCGAGTTCGCCTTCCATGAACGCAAACAGCATCTCCAGACGACGCGACGGGTGGAGTTCGGCGAGCAATGCTTGCTTGTCCGACACCTTGACTGCCAGATTCGCGGCGACCGCATCGGCGAGCTTGGACGGATCCTCGATCTGGCCGAGCTGGACGGCGGTTTCAGCGGGCAGCTTCTTGTTGAGCTTGGCGTAATTTTCGAACTGATCGAGTACGGAGCGCATGAGGGGACCGATCTCGGCGGCGTCCGGTTCCAGATCGACAACGTCCTCAACCTCGGCGGTGAGGTAGCCGTCGGCGTCCGACAGGCTGGTCAAGTTGGCGCGGCGCTGTCCCTCGACGAGCACGCGCACGGTGCCGTCGGGAAGCTTGAGCAACTGCATCACGGTCGCGACCACGCCGAGATCGTACATCTGATCGCGATCGGGATCGTCCTCCGCCGGATCGAGCTGCGCAACGAGAAAGATTTCCTTCTCGCCGGTCATCGCGGCTTCCAGCGCGGCGACCGACTTGTCGCGGCCGACGAACAGCGGAACGATCATCTGCGGGAACACGACGATGTCGCGCAGGGGGAGAAGCGGGAAGGATTGGTTCAAGTCTTGGCTCCGGCGGCCGTGGGCGGCCGCGACTGATATGGTGTGCCGTCGAGACGCGTCAAAGAGCGGCTAAGCTTGCAATTCACGGTGCTGCGCGGTTTTGGCGAGGCTGAGCGGACGCGATCGAGCGAACACGCCTGGGAAGGTGAAGGAACGAGCCGCCGTTTCGACGACGTACCCGCCTGGATTGCTTCGCTGTGCTCGCAATAACGAATGAGGGGAAGCGACCGGCCATGTCGCAGGAAGCACGAACGAACGCCTGCAGGAGAGCGAGTTGTGAGCCGCCGCGGCTTCGGCGTCAGGCTGCGTCGCCGCTCGCCTTTTCGCGCTGCGCGTAGACGCGGACCGGGTCCTTGCGGCCTTCGACGACATCCTTGTCGATCATGACTTCGTCGACGCCGTCCATCGCGGGCAGGTCGAACATCGTGTCGAGCAGGATCGATTCGAGGATCGACCGTAGCCCGCGCGCGCCCGTCTTGCGCTCGATCGCGCGCTTGGCGACCGAGATCAGTGCGTCGTCGGTGAAGCTGAGCTTCACGTCCTCCATGTCGAACAGCTTGCCGTACTGCTTGACCAGCGCGTTCTTGGGTGTCGACAGGATCTCGACGAGCGCCTTTTCGTCCAGGTCCTCGAGGGTCGCGATGACGGGCAGACGGCCGATGAATTCAGGGATGAGGCCGAACTTGAGCAAATCCTCCGGCTCGCACTGGCGCAGCGTCTCGCCGACGCGGCGCTCCTCCGGACTGGCGACGTAGGCACCGAAGCCGATCGACTTGCCCTGCAGGCGGTCGCCAATGATGCGCTCCAGCCCGGAGAAGGCTCCGCCGCAAACGAATAGGATGTTGGACGTGTCGACCTGCAGGAACTCCTGCTGCGGATGCTTGCGCCCGCCCTGCGGGGGCACGGACGCGGTCGTGCCTTCCATGAGCTTGAGCAGCGCCTGCTGCACCCCCTCGCCGGACACGTCGCGCGTGATCGACGGGTTGTCCGCCTTGCGGCTGATCTTGTCGATTTCGTCAATGTAGACGATGCCACGCTGCGCGCGTTCGACGTTGTAGTCGGACGCCTGAAGGAGCTTGAGAATGATGTTCTCGACGTCCTCGCCGACATAGCCCGCCTCCGTCAGCGTCGTCGCGTCGGCCATCGTGAACGGCACGTCGAGGATGCGGGCGAGCGTCTGCGCGAGCAGCGTCTTGCCGCAGCCCGTCGGGCCGACCAGTAGGATGTTCGACTTGGCCAATTCGACGTCGCCGCCTTTGGCCCCGTGGTTGAGGCGCTTATAGTGGTTATGCACGGCGACGGAGAGTACGCGCTTTGCGTGCTTCTGACCGATGACATAGTCGTCCAGGACATCGCAGATTTCCTGCGGAGTCGGCACGCCGTCTCGGGTCTTGACCAGCGCCGACTTGGATTCCTCGCGGATGATGTCGTTGCAGAGCTCGACGCATTCGTCGCAGATGAAAACCGTGGGACCGGCGATGAGCTTACGCACTTCGTGCTGCGATTTTCCGCAGAAGGAGCAGTAGAGCGTCGACTTGGAGTCGCTGCCGGTGAGCTTCGTCATTCGTTTCCTCCGCGGCAAAGCGCCTGCGTGCAATCCAAGTTACGTGACTGTGCCACGATTACAATGGGAGATGTGTTAACGTAGGTTCGCTCCCCCGCCGGGGAGAGCGAACGTCGGCGCAAAGGAGGAAGGCGTCAGGCGGCCTTGGCGAGATCGATCTCGGCGGGGTCCGGGCGCTTGGCGAACACTTCGTCGATCAGCCCGAAGACCTTGGCTTCCTCGGCCGAGTAGAATTTGTCGCGGTCCATCGCGACCTCGATCTCGGTCAGCGGACGTCCCGTA
Source organism: uncultured Sphingomonadaceae bacterium (assembly GCA_964251385.1). Taxonomy (GTDB): domain Bacteria; phylum Pseudomonadota; class Alphaproteobacteria; order Sphingomonadales; family Sphingomonadaceae; genus CADCVW01. Next base: position 224,741 of record CAXUJK010000001.1, read on the forward strand.
TATTGCGCGTAGAGCTCGTTCATGCGGTGCCGGATGCGCAGGATTTCCTTGGCCTGGATCTCGATATCCGTCGCCATGCCCTGCGCGCCGCCCGACGGCTGATGCACCATGATGCGCGCATTGGTCAGCGCGACGCGCATGCCTGGCTCGCCCGCCGCGAGCAGGAACGAACCCATCGACGCCGCCTGCCCCGTGCACACCGTCCCGACGCGCGGGCGGATGTACTGCATCGTGTCGTGGATCGCCATTCCCGCCGTCACCACGCCGCCCGGCGAATTGATGTACATGAAGATATCCTTCTTGGGATTCTCCGATTCCAGATACAGAAGCTGAGCCGTGATCAGCGTCGCCATGTGATCCTCGACCTGACCGGTGACGAAGATGATGCGCTCGCGAAGAAGGCGCGAATAGATGTCGAAGCTGCGTTCGCCGCGGTTCGACTGTTCGATGACGATCGGGACGAGCCCGGCTTTGATTTCCTCGATCATGTCCATGTGTTTTCCCGCTCTTGGTCCTAGCTGATATCAGCGTTTGGCGCGGGGGGTTCAAGCCCCGTGCTGGGAGCCGCGAAGGCCAGGTAGGCGAGCCGCCGCATCTCGCGCCGTCCTCGCGTCACCGTGTCGAGTATCAAGCCCGCGAAGAAGCACAGAACCGCGATGATGACGAGGCCCGTAGCCAGGATCGCGGTCGGAAAGCGCGGAACCAGGCCGGTTTCGCGAAACGTTTGGAAGAGCGGGAATGCGAGGATCAGCGCGGCCAGCAGCAGCGCGAGCGCGATGATGCGGTAGAACAGAGCCGGACGCTCGACGCGGAACAGGGTCGTGATCGTGCGCAGGATGCGCCAGCCGTCGGCGTAGGTGGACAGCTTGCTTTCCGAACCCTCTGGACGCGCGCCGTACGACGTCATGACTTCCGCGACGGGCATGCGCAGTTCCAGCGCATGGATGCTGATCTCGGTTTCGATCTCGAAGCCTTCGGACAGCACCGGAAAACTTTTCACAAACCGTCTCGAGAACACGCGGTAGCCCGATAATATGTCACTGAAACTTCGTCCGAACAGCCTTGCCAGCAAACCGGTCAGGATCGCGTTGCCCAAGCGATGCCCGCGACGGTAGGCCGAGTCGACCTCCGACCGGCGCGCGCCCACGACCATGTCGAGCTGCTCGGACAGCAACCGTTCGACCATGGCGGGCGCGGCGGCGGCTTCGTAGGTCTCGTCGCCATCGGCCATGACGTAGACATCGGCGTCGACGTCCGCGAACATGCGGCGGACGACGCTGCCCTTTCCTTGCAACCGTTCGGTTCGGACGATCGCACCAGCCGCTCGCGCGACTTCGACGGTGCGATCGCGGCTGTTGTTGTCGTAGACGTAGACTTCAGCATCAGGCAGCGCGTCGCGAAACGCGGCCACCGTACGCGCGATGGCGGCTTCCTCGTTGTAGCAGGGCAGGATCACCGCGATGCGGGCCGGTCCTTGGCGTTGATCCCCCGACATTCTCGTTCGTCCCGAGTGAAAACGAGAGGCGCGATCCTGTCCGCCCCGCCCGACGCCCCTCGTTTTCACTCGGGACGAACGATGGAAAAGAGCTGATTACATGTCCGTGGGCTTGGCCTTCTTGGCTCGCGGCTTCTTGACCGGCGCGACCTCGACCGCCGCCTCGGGCTCCGCGGCCGCCTCGGCGATCGACGAAGCCTCATCCAGCGCTTCGGCCTTTACCCTTTTCGCGGCCGGCTTCTTCTTCGGCTTGGCAGTCGCAGGAGCAGCGTCGTGATCGTGGTCGCAATCGGGCCCATGAACGTGCACGCCCTCCCCGGTCGGCAAGGCACCCTCCTCGCTTTCTATCGCCGCCTCGAGCTCGGCGCGCGTCACCGTGCGGTCCGCGATCTCCGCCTTGGCGAACAGCCAGTCGACGACCTTGTCCTCGAACAACGGCGCGCGCAGCTGCGCGGACGCCATCGGGTTCCCCTGCACGTACTCGACGAAACGATCGCGCTCGGCGGGCGCGTATTGCTGCGCGGCCTGGGCGATCAGGCGGTTCATCTCGTTCTGGTCGACCTGCACGTTGTTGCGCGTGCCGACCTCCGACAGCAGCAGGCCGAGCCGCACGCGACGCTCGGCGATCGTCCGGTAGTCGCTGCGCTCGGCCTCCATGTCGGCGCGCGCTTTTTCGGGGTCGGGCTCGTTGCCCGCCTCCTGCTCGAGCTGACGCCAGATCTGCTGGAACTCGGCCTCCACCATCGTTTCCGGCACGGCGAAGTCATGGCTGGCCGCGAGTTGGTCGAGCAGCTTGCGCTTCATATGCGTGCGCGTCAGGCCACCCGTCTCCTGCTCGACCTGCCCCTTCATCAGGTTGCGGAGCTGCTCGATGCCTTCCAGCCCCAGCCCCTTGGCGAAATCGTCGTCCGCGACCGCGGGCTTGGCAGTACGCACTTCGTTGACGACGATGTCGAACGTCGCGGGTTTCCCCTTGAGCGTGTCGACGTTGTAGTCTTCGGGAAACGTCACCGCGACCTGTCGCTCGTCGTTCGCCTTGACGCCGACGAGCTGGTCCTCGAAGCCGGGGATGAGCTGGCCCGAGCCCAATTCGATCTGCATGCCCTCGCCCGTGCCCCCGTCGAACGGCACGCCGTCGACCTTGCCCACGAAGTCGATCACGACCGCGTCGCCCGTCGCCGCCGCATGCTCCTTGGGTGCGGCCTTGAAGCTCTTCTGTCCGTCCGCGAGCTTCTGCAGCGCGGCATCGACCGCAGCATCGTCCGCGTCGACGATCAGGCGCTCGAGCTTCAAATTGTCGATTACAGGCTCGGGCAGGTCGGGAAGCGCTTCGAGGCTGAGCTTGATCTCGGCGTCCTTGCCGGGCTCGTAATCCTCGCTGAGGCTGACCTCGGGCTGCATCGCGGGGCGCAGACGCGCGTCGGCGATCGTCTTTTGCACCGACTCCTGGACGGCGCTGTTGAGCGCTTCCTGTTGCAACTGCGGCCCATGCATCTTGCGTACGAGATTGGTCGGCACCTTGCCCGGACGGAAGCCGGGCATCTTCATGCGCGGGGCCATCGATTTGAGCTGCTGGTCGACCTTGCCGTCGATCTCGGCGGCGGGGATCGTGATGGTGAAGGCGCGCTTGAGGCCTTCGTTGAGCGTCTCGACGATGTTCATTTGGCACGCACCCTGGCTTGGTGGAAGCAGCGCGCGATCGTGTGCGAAGGCTGGTGCGGGCGAAGGGACTCGAACCCCCACATCTTGCGATGCTTGGACCTAAACCAAGTGCGTCTACCAGTTCCGCCACGCCCGCTCGGCGCTGCCGACAAGCGCGGGTCTATAGCAGCCGGTCGGACGGGGTCTAGCCCCGCAAGGTTGCGCCGACGGCCATCGCGTCGAAGCCACCTGCGGCCGCGTCGAAATAATGCGAGCGCGTCGCGTCAAGCAACATGAGGTAGAGCTCGCCGTCGATGACCGCGCCGTAGGTTCGCCCGCGCCGCTTGATCTCGTTCCCGTCGAGATAGTCATATTCGAGCCGAAATCCCGGTCTGTTCAGGAAGGTGGCGGGCGTCAGGTTCGTCACGCCGAACTCGGCCGCGCCCGCGCGAATGCGGTAGAAGGTCTCGATCATCGACACAATCTCGGGCGGAGCCATGTTCGACCTGAATACAGGCACTTGGCGGTCGTCCTTCCGGCGCTGCCTCACGATCGCCTTACCGTCCTTCAGCCCTGCGACGAAGCTGATCGAATCGAGGATGGAGCCGTTGAGCGTCCAGTTCTCCTCCTCGCGAATGTCGTAGAAGCCGCGCGGCAGGCGATTCCAGGCTTGTGGCGGCGAGACCGTCATGCGCCCGGCGACGACCGTACGCGGGCCCGGCGGCACGAGCGAATAGCTACCGAACGCTCCGCCGCCCGCGCAGCCGGTCAGCAAGGCGAAAGCGAAGATCAGATTAGGCCGCATCGTCGCTTCTCCTACTGCGCCAACGCGAAGCGGACCATCGCGGCATCGGTCGCCGCGGGCTTCATCGCCAGATAGCGGCCGAGCGCGCGCTTGCCGGGCTCCGCCTGCCCCGCCTTGAGCAGGTCGTAGCCGTGCGCGCGCCAGGCCTCGGCGGGTGCGTCGGGTAGCTTCACCGCGGCCGCGTAGCCTTGCGCCGCCCGCGCCAAGTCTTCGGGTTTGCCTTTGAGCCGCCACACCTCCGCCTCGTAGTGGCGCAACGTTCCCGTCCATCCGTCCTGCGCAAGCGTCTGGATGACGTATAGGCTGGCACCCGGATCGTTGAGCTTGACCTGATCGTCCAACAACATCTGCCGGTGCGGCGCGGTCGCGGCGAGGTAGCGGTCGCGACCCGCGTCGTAGGTGCGACCGGCAGATTTCATTTCGAGCGCGGAGGCCTTGAGGTCGACCATGCGGTCGGCGGGCGCGGGGTGGCTGGCGAGGATCGACGTGCCGCGGCGCGGGCGCTTGCGGCGCATGGCGGCACTCGCCTCCGACTCCGCGATGAGCTGCGCCCATGTGTTCGACATTTCCATCGGCGCGTAGCCCGCTTGCGAGATGAGCCGCAGCCCCGCCGCATCCGCTTCCTTTTCAAGGTCGCGGCCATATTGCGTCAGCGAGAAAATCGTCCCGAACTGCGCGAGCTGGTACAGGTCGCCGATGCCAGCGAAGCCGCCGCCCGCCGCGCTGAGCCCGCCCAGGCCCATGCCGAGCAGCGTGAACGCGTCGGTCTTGGTCCGCGTGTCGCGCCAGGCGCGAAGCTGGTGCTTGCGCAGGAAGTGGCCGGCCTCGTGCGCGATGACGCCGGCAAGCTGCGCTTCGTTGCGCATGCGGGTGAGCAATCCGGAGAAGACGACCATGAACCCGGTTGGCGCCATGAACGCGTTGAACTCGGGCACGTGCGCCAGATAGATGCGAAGGTCGCGCGCGGCGGGGCCGCCAACTTTGCCCGTGAGATCACGTAGATACGCGGTAAGCCTGGGATCGTTTATGAGCAGGTTGGAGCCCGCGATGTCCTGCTCGATGCGCTCGTATTGCGACCACAAGCCTTTTTCGTCGACCTCCTGCGGCCGGTAGCCTGGGCCGATCAGCGGCGTCATCGCGGCAGGCGATATGCGCGCGGCCGCCGGGGTGGGCAGGCCCGCGCAGCACAGACAGCCGCCGCCGACGAGCGCCGCGCGCCGAGACAGCAGCGCCGTCACAAGCCCGCCTTGCGGACTTCGCGCCCGGCCTTCATGCGGCCGAGCAGGCGGTCGATCATCTGCGCCGCGCCTTCCGGCTTGCGGATGTCGCCGAGCTGACTCTGCAGCACGTTGAACCACACGACGTCGCCGCTCTTTAGATCGACAAGAGAGGCGTAGGCGAGTTGGCGACCTCCCGACATGGGCGCGCAGAAGCCGACGAAGCAGCCTGCGGTGCCGAGCACGCCGAGAAGCACTCGGCCCGTCGAGGCGAAACTGTCTTCGGCATACATGAAGAGCGCGTAGTCGTGGCCGGTTGCCCTGCCGAATTTTCGCGCGTCTTCGCCCAGCGTCCAATCGAGGCCTTGGCGACGCTTGGTGGGGAGCGTCTGGCCCGAGTAGCGATGCAGCTGGATGGATGCGCCCACGGCATTGTGAAGCCGCTCCAAGTCGGCGACAAGTTCGGCGTTCGCGCCCGCAGCCGCGCGCGTCTCCAGCACGGTCGTGCGCCCGCCCCGGCCGGTCTGCTGCGCCTTCAACGCGGCGATCACGTTGGCGCGCGCGGTCTCGGTCCAGTCGGCGCGCGGTTCGGTCAGACCACCGGTCGTCACCGATCCCACGGACACGTCCGGACGCATGACGATCAGGCTGTAGTCGCCCTGCGGCGGCGCGAACTGGACGTCTGCGACTTGCCGCGTCGATACGCACGCGCCGAGCGTCAGAGACGCGGACAACGCGAGTGCGAGGGGAAAGCGGGTCATCGGCAGCTCCGTACGGACGGCGTGGACCTGCCTTCGCGCATGCGAAATTGCAAGGCGCTGAACGACTTAGCTGCCGAGCGCGGTCTTGAGCAGGTCGTTGACGACGCCCGGATTGGCCTTGCCGGCCATCGCCTTCATGACCTGCCCGACGAAGAAGCCGAACAGCTTTTCCTTGCCGCCGCGGTAGTGGGCCACCTTGTCCGGGTTCGCCGCCATGACGTCGGCGATCGCTGCGTCGATTGCGCCCGTGTCGCTCGTCTGCTTGAGGCCACGCGCCTCGACGATCGCGGCGGGATCGTCGCCGGTCTCGATCATGATTTCGAAGACCTGCTTGCCCAAGCTGTTAGAGATGGTGCCGTCCCCGATCAGGCCGAGCAACGCCGCGCCCTGTGCGGGCGAGACGGGGCTGTCCTCGATGTCGCGACCGATGCGGTTCAAAGCGCCGAACAGGTCGCCGATGATCCAGTTCGACGCGGACCGTGCCGCTTCGTCGCCGACCTCGGCCAGCATGGCTTCGAACCAGCGCGACGTCTCGACTTCGGCGGTCAACACGACGGCGTTGTACGCGGGTACGCCGAGTTGTTCGTAGCGACGGCGCTTGGCGTCGGGAAGTTCGGGCAAGCTGTCGCGGCACTCAGCGAGGAACGCGTCGGTCAGCTCCACCGGCAACAGATCGGGATCGGGGAAGTAGCGGTAGTCGTGCGCGTCTTCCTTCGACCGTAGCGAGCGGGTCTCGCCCTTGTCGGGATCGAACAGGCGGGTTTCCTGCATGATGGAGCCGCCGTCCTCGATGATCTCCACTTGGCGCCGCGCCTCGTACTCGATAGCGGCCTGGACGAAGCGGATTGAGTTTACATTTTTGATCTCGCACCGCGTGCCGAGCGGTTCGCCCGCGCGCCGAACGGAGACGTTGACGTCGGCGCGCATGGATCCCTGCTCCATGTTGCCGTCGCACGAGCCGACATACCTCAGGATGGAGCGGAGCTTCTTGACGTAAGCGCCTGCTTCCTCTGGACTTTTCATGTCGGGCTTAGAGACGATCTCCATGAGCGCGACACCGGAGCGGTTGAGGTCGACGAGACTTTGCCCGGGTAACTGATCGTGGATCAGCTTGCCCGCGTCCTGTTCCAGATGGAGGCGTTCGATGCCGATCGTCTTGGTCGTGTCGCCGACCTCGATATCGATCTCGCCTACGCCGACGATCGGATGGTAAAGTTGGCTGATCTGATAGCCTTGCGGAAGGTCGGCATAGAAATAGTTCTTGCGGTCGAACCGCGACCACGAGTTGATCGTGGCGTCGAGCGCCATGCCGGTGCGGACGGCCTGACGTACGCACTCGCCGTTGAGGACGGGGAGCATGCCGGGCATGGCGGCGTCGACGAGGCTGACGTGGCTGTTCGGTTCGGCCCCGAAGCCGGTGGAGGCTCCGGAGAAGAGCTTGGCCTGCGACGTAACCTGCGCGTGGACCTCGAGGCCGACAACCACCTCGAAGTCGCCGGTCGCGCCCTTGATGCGGTATTCAGCGGTCACTTCTCGTCCTCGGTCTTCTCGGTCTTCGTGAAGAGCGAGATGAAAAGCTCCACAATTACCTGGCCGATCAGCTCGATGAAGAGGCTCACCACCACGCCTCCGGTCGCGCGGTGAAGCCGGACCGTTCCTCGATCGCCAGCCCTGCGTTGAGCACTCCCTGTTCGTCCATCGCGCGGCCGATGATCTGGAGACCGAGCGGCAGGCCCAGGCTGTCGAGCCCGCCGGGGACGGACATGGCGGGCAGCCCCGCGAGGCTGGCGGGAACGGCGAACACGTCGTTCAGGTACATGGCGAGCGGATCGTCCGCCTTTTCCCCGATTCCGAACGCGGCGGAGGGCGCGGTCGGTGTGAGGATCAGGTCACACTGCTTGAACGCGTTCGCGAAATCCTGGACGATGAGCGCGCGGACACGTTGGGCCTTGGTGAAGTAGGCGTCGTAGAAACCGGCGGAGAGAACATAGGTGCCGATCATGATGCGACGCTTTACCTCCGCGCCGAACCCGGACGCACGGGTCGCGGCGTACATTTCGGCCAAGCCCCCGCCGGCAGGGACGCGCGTGCCGTAGCGGACGCCGTCGTAGCGGGCGAGGTTGGACGAGGCTTCGGCGGGGGCGATGATGTAGTAGGTCGGCAACGCGTACTTGCTGTGCGGGAGCGAGATGGAGACGGGCTCCGCGCCCGCGTCGCGGAGCCACTGGACGCCCTGGTCCCACAAGGCGTCGATCTCGGCAGGTACGCCGTCGATCCGATATTCCGTGGGAACTCCGACGCGTTTGCCGTTGAGATCGCTGGACAAGTTGCGTTCCCACGACGGCACGGGGGCGTCGAGCGAGGTCGAGTCCTTGGGATCGTAGCCGCTCATGGCCTCGAGCAGGATCGCGCAGTCGCGGACCGATCGCGCCATCGGGCCTGCCTGGTCGAGCGAGGAGGCGAACGCGACCACCCCCCAGCGTGAGCAGCGCCCGTAAGTGGGTTTGATGCCGCTGATCCCGGTGAACGCGGCGGGCTGACGGATCGAACCGCCCGTGTCCGTTCCCGTCGCGCCCGGGACGAGCCGGGCGCAAACGGCGGACGCGGAGCCGCCCGACGATCCGCCGGGCGTGAGCGCGGCGTGACCGCCGTCGCTGCGCCGCCAAGGTGACAGGACGTTGCCCCACGCGCTCGTCTCGTTCGAAGAGCCCATCGCGAACTCGTCCATGTTCAACTTGCCGAGCATCCCCGCCCCCGCCGCGAACAGCTTTGCGGTGACGGTGGACTCGTATGGCGGAACGAAGCTGCCGATGATGCGGCTGCCCGCCGTGGTCTGCACGCCCTTGGTCGCGAACAGATCCTTGATGCCGAGCGGGATGCCCGACAGCGGCCCTGCGTTACCGCTCGCCCGATCCGCGTCGGCCCTGTCTGCCGCGGTGAGCGCGTGCTCGGGCGTCTCGACGACGAAGGCGTTAAGCGCCTTGCCCGCCGCGACCGCGGCGTTGAAGTCGGTCGCGATGTCGCGAGCTGAAAAGTCGCCCTGTCCGAAACCGTCGCGGAGGTCGGCGATGCCGAGGCTCGTCAGTTCGCTCATTCGACGACCCGGGGCACGGCGAAGAAGCCGTGTTCGGCGACGGGTGCGTTCGCCAGCACGGCGTCCCGGCAATCGCCGTCTGTGACGATGTCTTCGCGGAACGCAAGGCTGGCCGGGATGACTGCGGCGAGCGGTTCGACGCCCGTCGTGTCGACTTGGCCAAGCTGTTCGACCCATCCCAGGATGTTGTTGAGTTCGGGCACGAGCGCGTCGATCTCCGCGTCGCCCATGGCGATACGGGCGAGCTTGGCGATGTGGCGGACCTGCGTGCTGTCGATGGACATCGTGCGCGGCGGCTAGCACCCGCCCCCCCAAGCATCAAGGCGGCCGCGACAAGGCGGATCATTCGAACACGGCGCCCTGGGCTTTGCCGCCGATGAAGACCTGACGCCGGGTCACGGTCCTGATCTCGACCTCACCGCGATCCAACGCTTCGTGTTCGGCGAGCCGCGCGGCGCGACGCTGCGCGGTCGATTGCGGCGGCACATCGTCGAAGCTGTAGCTGCCGAACCAATTTCCGTCTCTTTGCCTGAGGTTGGCGGAGTCGACCTGACAATTGCCGTTGTCGTAGCACCGACTGCCGACAGCGGTCGCCGCCGTCTCCCCAGGGGTCCAGAACAGGAAGCACGGCCGCTTGCCGTCGCAGGCGACCTGCCCTCCCCCGCCCGTCAGAACCGCGTCGCGCAGCGAAGCCGGGATCGGCGTGGGCGCGGGCAGGACGCGGATCGTCCTGGCTTGCGCGGCAAGGGTGGTCTCGCTGGGTCGCCGCGGCCCGTACTGCCTGCTGGTCTGGGCGCTTGCCGCCTTGGCGAGCTCCCGGACAGTCGCGCTCGCATCCTGCGACGCGAGACGATCCAGCGCGCGGCGGCCTGCGGGACCGAAGTCGAAGCGTAGCGCCTGGAAGTCGAAGTCGGCGAGCTCCGTCTTGCCCGATCGCAATCTGGCCACCTGATCGCGTGCGGAGATCGCGCCGAGGTCGACCAGCGGCGTCGCGAGCAGCGTGGCGAGCGCGCAGACCCCGAGCGCCAGCCGGACGTTGGCGGCGCGTGCCCGATCCGGCCAGCGGGTGCGCCCGCGCGCCACCGCGTACAGGTAGGCCGCGCCGATCGCGACGAAGACCGCGACGAACAGCAGCGCCCAGAGGCGCTCGGGCGACATGCCGCGCTGCGCGATGCGGCTCCACGTCGACACCGCGGCGATCGCCGCCAGCGGCAGGATGGCGAGCGCGAGCGCCAGCGCGGATCCGCGCAGGATCGGCGAACGCGCTTCCTCGTCGGGAGCGCCGCCGACAACGCCGCCGATCAGGACCAGCGCGCCGGCGACGCAGGCCAGCAGGATGGGCGTCGTCGCCCGCGTACTGTCCCACAGCGGCTGCAAACCGGTGAAAGGCAGCGCGAGCAGGAACAGCACGAGCCCCCCCGCGAGCACGGGCGCAAGCACCGACAGGATCGTTACCGCGACTCGCTGCAGCAGCCTCACGATTCGATCGTTGTCGCGCAGCAGACCGACGGCGCCGCCGAACGCGCCGCCCGCAATCATCCAGCCGAACCAGCTTTCGCGAAGCAGCGTGCGCACGGTGCGGATGCCGATCAGCGCGAACAGCTCGGCGAGCAGGTGGGCCAACGCATAAGCGATGAGCGTGAAGCCGAGGCTCGCGAGCCACACGACGACGTTGGTCCAGGCGTAGGCGTGGAGCTCGGGATAGTCGGTGCTCGCCCGCCCACGATCCTGGGCGAGCTGCACGAACGGTGCGGCGATGGCGACGGTCAGCAGCGCGCTGGCGAAGCGGAGCGGCTCGTCCGCGTTCCATTGCTCCCATGGGCCATTCCAGTAGGATATCGACGCGACGAGCAGTCCGGCGATGGCTCCGAACACGACCGCCCAGAGCGGACGCACGCGTTCAATGGTAAAGGCAAAGGCGAGCGCGCCGACGACTAGAAAGGTGGCCAGGTTGGGGCGGAAGCCACCTTGCGCTTCGCGTCTCCAGGCCCCTTCGGTCAGCCGGTCGAACGCGAAGCCGACGCCAGCGCCCAGCACGGCCAGTCCGATCGCCCGCGCCCGCCAGCCTGCCTGCCGCTCGTCATCCTTCATGCGCCCGCCTCCCTTTGTGAGTGCCTCGTCCAATACGCTCACATCATCGCGCGGACGAATGCGATTTCCGTCCAGATCCCGTCCTCGATCGATGCACGAAGCCTGCGGAGCCCGCCGCTTTGCGCTTTGGGCCACGCGTTCCTAAGTGACGCAGCCATGCTCGCCCGCCGCTTCCTGTTCATCGTCGCCGGGCTGATCGTGCTCGTCATCATCGCGGCGCTGGCCTACCGGCTCGTCGGCACCGACCTGATGCGCACCGCCATGGTGCCCACGGTCGCGTTCGAGCCAGCGCGCGACCCGTCCCTTCCCGACTACACCCAGGCTTCGCTCTGGATCGCGCGGCCGGACGTCGCGGACAATCCGTCGGCTTGGACGCCCGAGGGCGTGGAGCGGCGCAGCGTCGCCCATCGGCGCGCGTCCGTCTTCTTCATCCATCCGACATCGTATCTGTCTCGTGTCCGATGGAACGCGCCCGTTGACGAACCCGATTCGCGGATGCGGGCGGAGCTGTTCGTGCGCAGCCAGGCGAGCGTGTTCAACGACGTCGGGGCGATCTGGGCACCGCGATACCGGCAGGCGACGTTCGGCGCGTTCCTGACGAGCAAGCGCGATGCCGAGTTGGCGCTGGGGCTGGCGTATCGCGACGTGTTGGCCGCGTTCGACGCGTTCGTCGCGCAGGCACCCACGGACCGCCCGATCATCCTGGCCGGGCATAGCCAAGGCTCTCTGCACCTCACCCGCATCCTGCGCGACCGGGTCGCGGGCAAGCCGCTCGCCGGGCGCATCGCCGCGGTGTACGCGGTCGGGTGGCCGATCTCGACGGCGTCGGACCTGCCGGTGATGGGCCTACCCGACTGCCGAACCGCTGGGCAGGCAGCGTGCATCGTCAGCTGGCAATCGTTCGGCGAACCTGCGGACACAAGCCAAGTGACCGACATTTTCGAAGCGTCGACCGGCTTCAACGGAGGTCCGCGCCGACGCGAGGACATGCTGTGCGTCAACCCGCTGACCGGAAACGCGGGCGACGCGGCGGACGCTGGGGCGAATCTGGGCACGCTCAAGCCGACGGACGCGACGTTGAGCGATGCCGTGGCCGTACCCGCGGCGGTGGCGGCGCGGTGCGAGGGCGGGTTCCTGCTGATCGGGAACGATCCGCCGGATATCGGGCCGTACGTCCTACCCGGCAACAACTATCATGTGTTCGACTACGCCTTGTTCTGGAACAACACGCGGGCGGATGTGGCACGGCGGTTGACGACGTTCGACGGTCCCCGCGTAGCCGCGCGTTGATCATGCATGCGCCCGCCGATTTCGTCGCGGCGCTTCCCGAGGCCGGGCGGCTTGCCGGACTCGATGTCGGCACGAAGACGATCGGCGTGGCGTTGAGCGATGCGGGGTGGATGATCGCAACGCCGGCACACACGATCCAACGGAAGAAGTTCGCGGGCGATCTGGCGGCCTTGTCCGCGTTCCTGCGCGAACAGGACGTGCGCGGACTGGTCGTCGGCGATCCGCTCAACCTCGACGGCACGCAGAGCCCGCGAACGCAGGCGGTGCGGGCGTTCGCGCGCAACCTAGGCCCGCTGGGTCTCCCCGTGCTGCTGTGGGACGAGCGCTGGTCGACGCAGGCGGTGACGCGCACGCTGATCGATGCGGACACCCGCCGTAGCCGCCGCGCGGAGGTCGTGGACAAGATGGCCGCGGCGTTCATCCTGCAGGGCGCGATGGACGCGATGGCGGGGATCGGCTGACATGAAACATCTGCTGGGCATCGAGGGGCTCGCGACGGCGGACATCGTCGCGCTGCTGGACGAGGCGGACCGGCTGGCGAACGGCGGTGCGCCCGCGCGGACGCTGGCCGGGTGCGTGCAGGTCAACGTCTTCTTCGAGAACTCGACGCGGACGCTGCTGTCGTTCGAACTCGCGGGCAAGCGGCTCGGCGCGCACGTGCTCAACATGGGGGTGTCGCAATCGAGCATCGTCAAGGGCGAGACGCTGATCGACACCGCGCGAACGGTGGAAGCGCTGGGCGCGACCGCGATCGTGATGCGGCACGCACAGCCGGGCGCGGCGGCGACGGTCGCGGCGGCGCTGACGACAAACGGATGTGCGGTCATCAACGCGGGCGACGGCACGGGCGAGCACCCGACGCAGGCGCTGATCGACGCGCTGACGCTGCGCCGTAGGTTCGGGCGCATCGAAGGGCTGACGGTCGCGATCGTGGGCGATATCCGCCACAGCCGGGTCGCGCGATCGAACATGCTGCTTCTGACTCGGCTGGGCGCGCGCGTACGCGTCGCGGGTCCCGCTACACTGCTCCCGCCCGAGGTGCCCGTCGGCGCTGCGATCTCGGAAAACGTCGATGCGGCGATCGCGGGCGCGGATGCGGTGATGATGCTGCGCGTGCAGCACGAGCGCATGGCGGACCGGCTCGATCTGTCGGTCGCCGACTATCACGCGCGCTACGGGCTGACCGCCGCGCGGCTTGCCGGGGCGAGCCCGCATGCCGTCGTCATGCACCCGGGCCCGATCAATCGCGGCGTCGAGATCGACGGGGGATTGGCCGACGATCCCGCGAGATCGATGATCCTTCAACAGGTCGCGCTAGGTATTCCCGTGCGCATGGCGTGCCTGCTTGCGGTGCAGGCCGCGCCTTAACCCTGGCGGGTCGTCTTCCGCGAAGCCCAGCGGACGGGCGCGTCGCCCGCCGTGGCGCGGACGAAGCAAGAACCGCCGGCGCGGCGAAGGCTGCCGCATAATTTGTCGGCACCTTGCCGCGTCGCGAAGCCGCCCACCGACAGCCGAGTCAGCGCGCCGCCCACAGCGGAGAAGCGCGTGCTCGCGGGAATGTAGCCGGACAGGCGATCCAGGCGACCGACCGCGCCGTTCCATGCGCGCTCGACGCTCGCGGGGCTCGCGAACGCTCCGAGCTGGACCACGTACTTGCCGCGCAACGTGGTGGGCGCGGTCGATGCGGCGCGCAACGTGCGGGCGAGCGGACGTGCCATCTGGCTGGGCATGACGCTCTCGACGCTCGCGATCGCGGCGGCGAGAACGGGCGCGGGCTCGGCAAATTCTTCGGCCGGCGCGACATCGCTGGGCTCGAGCGCGGCGACCGCGACGGGTTCCGGCTGCACCACGTCGCCGAAGGCGGGCGCGACCGGCTCCGCCACCGCGACCTGCACCGCCTCGGGTTCGGAGATCAGCGCAAGACGCGTCGGCTGGCCGGGATCTGCAGCGGGCGAGACGCCGAGCAACGTCGCGACCTGATCATGCGTGGCCATGGGCTGGGCGAACTCGGCCCAGGAGGCCATGCGCGCGTCGAGTTCGTCGGGGGCGACATCCTGCGCCGCGATCGCGCGGGCCTGCGTCCAGTCCCCGGCGAGTGCGTAGGCGAGCGCCAGGTTCTGGCGGACGCGACCGGTCGCGCCGTCGGCTCTCGCGGCCTCGCCCAACATGCGGATCGCGCCATCCTTGTCGCCGGCTAGCGCAAGCGCGAGCCCGCGGTCGGCGGCCGCGACGTTGCCCGATTTGCCGAGCGACGCAATCGCCTCGCCGTGGCGGCCGAGTGCGATCTGCGTCAGCGCGAGGCTGAGCTGCGCCTTCCCGTTCTCGGGATTGAGCGACAGCGTGTCGTTGAATGCAGACGCGGCGGACGTGAAGCGCCCGGACTTGAGATAGACCTCGGCGAGCATGGCGCGGAAACCCGCGTCGCGCGGCGACAAGGCGACGGCGGTTTCGGCCTGGGTCACGGCCTGCGCCCAATTTCCTGCCTGCACCGCGGACATGGCCGCGTTCGACGCGACACCCGCCTGGCGCTCGGCGATCGTGCCGTTTTGCGAGGCGGACTGCGGCCGGGACTCCTCGCCCGCGGGCTTGCACCCGACGGTCGTAATCCCGAGCACCAGTGCGGACGTGGCGAGCTTGGCGAGCATCGTGCGGTTCATGGCGTTCAACCTTTCGCGCGCCGTCCGCGGCCGGTGTCGGGCAGCGTGTCGGCGAAGTTTTCGAGTTCGGGATATTCGGCGAGCAGCTTGTCGACCGCGTCCGTGACGAGCATCTGCGCGGACCGTCCGGTCAGCGCGCATGCCAGCCGCAACCGCAGGTGACGCGCCGAGTCGAGGCGCAGCGTAAACGCGGCTTTCGCACCCGATCCAGGCGCGGCACGGACCGCACGAACGACCTGTTCGACTGCGGCCGGTTCGATCGCGACGGCGGGCTGGAGCGAGACGACCTGCTTGACGGCAGCCGCAGGCGCGAGCGGCACGACCGGCTCGGGAATGACGGGCGGCGGAGCCGGCTCGTCGATCTCTTCCGGCAGGCCGAAGGCGGCGCGACCGAGCACGAGCGGCGCGGACGGCAAGGCGACGGGCTCGTCCTCCGCCTCTTCCTCCTCGGCGACCTCCTCTTCTCCTTCATCGTCAGCGTCGTCGGGCACGCTAAACTGCTGTTCGAGTTCGGCCTGCTGGACGTGCACGGGCGACGGGGCGGCGGCGGGCGCGTTGGGCGACGGCGTCAGCCCGGACAGCGGATTGCGCAGCGGCTGCTCGGCGAACATCTCGCCGAATGCGTCATGGTCGGCATCGCGTTCCTGCGCCGACACGGTCGGCTTGGGCGCTTCGAAGCCCATGTCGTTCCAGCCGAGATCTTCCAGGCTCGCGCCCATCTGACCGAAGCCCTGCGGGCGCATGGCGGGTTTGGCCGCGCCCTTGCGGGCGAGCAGCCCCGATGAGAGCGACGCGAACGCCTTGGGTGTATCAAACATTCCCATGATTACTGGCCGACCACCCGGCGGCCGAAGCCGCCTTGCGGACGCGACGCGGCGGCGATCGGCGCGGCCGACATGCCGGGCGCGGAGAACACGGTGCGACGAAAGTTCTTTTCGAGGCGGTCGGCGATATAGTCCCAAAGCTCGATGACTTCGCGTGCGGACCGGCCCTTGGGGTCGACTTCCATGACGGTGCGACCGTCGATCATCGATGCGGCGAAATCGGTGCGGTGGTGCAGCGTGACGGGCGCGACGGTGCCGTGCTGCGACAGCGCGACGGCGGCCTCGTACGTGATCTTGGCCTTGGGCGTTGCGCCGTTCACGACGAAGATCAGCGGCTTGCCCGCGCGCTCGCACAGGTCGACGGTTGCACCGACGGCGCGCAGATCGTGCGGCGAAGGACGCGTCGGGACGACGATGAGCTCTGACACGGCGATGACCGACTGGATCGCCATGGTGATCGCGGGCGGCGTGTCGATGACGGCGAGCTTGAAACCCTGCTGACGCAGCACTTCCAGGTCGGACGCGAGGCGCGCGACGGTGGTCTGCGCGAAGGCGGGCATCTCGGCCTCGCGCTCGTTCCACCAGTCGGCGAGCGAGCCCTGCGGATCGATGTCGATCAGGCAGACGGGGCCGGCCCCCGCCAGCTGCGCTTGCACCGCGAGGTGTCCGGACAGAGTGGTCTTGCCCGACCCGCCTTTCTGCGATGCCATTGCTAGAACGCGCATTGAGTTCCCATCCCCGGTATTCCCAAATTGAAATTGGTCGTGTGTTCCCCGGCGGATTGACATGGACGTTGCTAAAATCTGGTTAAGGTGGGGGTGCGTCATTGTGCCGCGGTCGGACGATCCGGGCCGTTCCTCACGTCGCGATGGAATTCGGCGGGCGCTCTGTTAGACTTGGCCGGACGAGGCCGAACTACCGGCGGAATTGCGGAGGTTTCATGGGACGCTTCAACCGGTCGGCGATGTTCGCCGCGCTTCTTCTAGCCGCCGCCCCAGCCGCGGCGGACGTCAAGGCAGGCGTCGATCTCTACAAGCGCGGCGATTACGCGGGCGCGCTCAAGGAATGGCGGCCGCTCGCGGATCGCGGCGATCCCGACGCGCAGTTCAACCTGGCGCAGGCCTACCGACTGGGGCGCGGCGTGCCCGCCAATCTGACCACGGCCATCGACCTTTATACGAAGGCGGCGAGGCAGGATCATGTCGAGGCGGGCGGGTTGCTCGGGCTCACCTTGTTTCAGAACGGCAAGCGCAAGGAAGCGATGCCCTGGCTCGACAAGGCGGCCAAAAGCGGCGACGCTGCCGCGCAGTATCTGTACGGGACGTCGCTGTTCAACGGCGATCTGGTTGGCAAGGACCCGGTGCGCGCGTACGCATTGATGACGCAGGCGGCGGCGCAGGGCTTTACGCCCGCGCGGTCGGCGTTGGCGGACATGGACAAGTATTTGCCGCTCGACCAGCGACAGCAGGGCGTGGCGATGGCGCGCGCGGCGGGCAATGCCACCCCGCGGTCGCAGCCGGTGCGTACCGCGAGCAACACGCCTCGTCCGCGCACGCCGACGTCTACGCGCGACGACGGCCCGCCCTCGCGCCCTGCGACGACTCCCACACCGAAGACCGCGCCCGCGCCGAGGCCCGTGCGAACGGCAGCCGTTCCCGCGACCGCGACGCGCATATCCGGGTGGAAGATACAGATGGGCGCGTTCTCGCAGGCTTCGAGCGCAAACGCCTTGTACGCATCGCTGAAGGGCCGCGTGCCCGCTCTGTCCGGCACGCAGCCGATTCTGGTGCGCGCGGGCGCGGTGACGCGTCTGCAGGCGGGTCCCTTCCCCAACCGCGCCGCCGCCGCAGCCGCGTGCGCCGCGGTCGCCAAGACGGGTCAGGCCTGCTTCCCCGTCGCGCCTTAAGTCTTTCTTCGCTTCCTGAGCGCTAGACCCCGCGGTCGAGAGGGGACGATGCCGTGGGGGCGAGGTTCGAACTGACCGCCGACGCGGCGATGACGACGCGCTGGCGGCAACGCCGGATGTGCGTGCTGGCGTGCGGTGCCGAGTATCCGGCCGGCTTGCGCAGCGTGTCGGCGGGCGGCGCGTTCGTCGAGACCAATGCGCGGCCCGCGCTGGGCGATGCGGTGACGCTGCATCATCCAGAGGCCGGGCGCGTCGGCGGAACGGTCGACGCGGTCCACGCGGACGGCGTCGCGCTGCGCTTCGCGGGCGACGAGGCGGCGATGGCGTTCGCTCTGGCCGCGATCGCGGCGGACATGAGCCGGCCGGGCTAGTCCACCCACTCCGGGCGCGGAATGCCTTGCGCCCAAAGCAACGCGGTCAGATCGCCATGCACGATCCGCGCGTCGGCCGCCTTGGCGAGGATGGGCTTGGCACGATAGGCCACTCCGAGCCCCGCGGCCTGAATCATCGCGAGGTCGTTGGCTCCGTCCCCGACGGCAAGCGTTTCAGCCGGGTGCAATCCGGCCGCGGCCTCGCGCAATGCGGAAGCCTTGCGAGCTCCGTCGACGATCGGCCGCTCGACGCGGCCGGTGAGCACGCCATCCCGCACCTCGAGCCGGTTGGCGATCGCGCGATCGAACCCGAGCTCGGCCGCGACGGGATCGGCGAACGCGGTGAACCCGCCCGACACGAGCAGACTCCGCACGCCCCGCGCGCGCATCGTCGCGATCAGCGTGCGTCCGCCCGGCATTGGCCGCACGCGCTCGGCCCGGCACGCGTCGATCGTCGCGACAGGCATCCCGCCGAGCAGCGCGACCCGCGCGTCGAGCGCGGCGGCGAAGTCGAGATCGCCCGCCATCGCACGCTCGGTGATCGCGGCGACCTCGAGCTTGAGCCCGGCATAGTCGGCGAGTTCGTCGATGCATTCGACGGTGATGATCGTCGAATCCATGTCGGCGACGAGCAGGCGCTTGGCGCGGTTCGCCTCGTCCTGGACGACGATGTCCGATTCGGCCTCCAGTCGCGCCAACGCGGCGCGTGCGGCGGCGATCGGTCCGGCGAAGAACAGGTCGCACGCGCGGCCAGGCTCCAGCCAGACCACCTCGCCTGGCGACGATCCACTTTCCGCAAGCGCGTCCGCGGCGCGCGAAACCGTTCCCGCCGCCAACGTGTCCGCTGCTATCAGCGTCGCGATGCCCAATGCTTTACCCCTGCCGCCCGTCGCCATCATCGCGGGCCCGACCGCGTGCGGCAAGTCCGCGCTGGCGCTGGCGCTGGCGGACGCGACGGGCGGGGTCGTCGTCAACGCGGACAGCGCGCAGGTCTATCGCGACCTGGCGGTGGTAAGCGCGCGGCCCGACGCGGCGGAACAGGCGCGCGCGCAACATCGCCTGTACGGGACGCGCGACGGTGCCGAACCATGTTCGGCGGCGGCATGGGCGGCCGATGCGCGCGACGAGATCGCCGCGTTGCACCGTGCCGGACGCCTGCCGATCCTGGTCGGGGGAACGGGATTGTACCTGCGCACGCTCCTAGACGGGATCGCGCCCGTGCCGCCGATCGCGCCGGACATTCGCGCGGGCGTGCGGGCGGCGGACAACGCGGCCAACCACCAGGCGCTGACGGCGGAGGACCCGGCGGCCGCGGCGGCGCTCAGCCCCGCCGACACGACGCGCGTCGCGCGTGCGCTGGAGGTGGTGAGGTCAACGGGGCTGTCGATCCTGCGCTGGCGGGAGCGGCGGGAAGGCGGCATCGCGCACACGGTACGAGTGGTGCCGCGCATCCTGCTGCCGCCCCGCGACTGGCTGCATGCGCGCATCGACGCGCGCTTCGCCGCGATGCTGGATGATGGCGCGTGCGACGAAGTTGAAGCCTTGCTCGCGCGCGGGCTGGACCCCGCCCTCCCCGTCATGAACGCGATCGGCGTACGCGAGATCGCGGACCTGCTGCGAGGCAGGGCCAGCCGTGACGAGGCGCGCGCCGCGGGGCAGCTCGCAACCCGGCGCTACGCCAAGCGGCAGACCACCTGGTTTCGCAATCAGCCGCCCGCCGACTGGCCGCGCGTCGAAGGCGTGCCCGACATCGCGCGCATCGCCGCCGACTTTGCGGCCGCCTGTCGCGGGCGTAGAGCGCGCCGATGAAACTTCTCCTCGACGCGGACATTGACCCCGCCCCGCTGGCCGGCAAGCGCATCCTCGTCATCGGCTACGGCAATCAAGGCCGCGCGCAGGCACTCAACCTGCGCGACGGCGGCGCCGACGTGGCGGTCGCGTTGCGCACCGACTCGGGCTCGGTGGCCAAGGCGGCGCAGGACGGCGTCGCGACCGTGCCGCTGAGTTCAATGGGCGATGCCGACGTCGTCATGCTGCTTGCTCCGGACGAGACGCTCGCCGACGTCTACCGCACGATTGAACCGCGGCTGCGGCCCGGCACCGCGATCGGCTTCGCGCACGGGCTCGCCATTCACCACCGCCTGATTGCTCCACGCGCGGAGCTCGACGTGTTCATGGTCGCTCCAAAGGGGCCGGGCGCGACTCTGCGCAGCGAGTACGAGGCGGGACGCGGGCTGATCGGGTTGTTCGCCGTGGCGCAGGACGCGAGCGGACGTGCACGCGACCTCGCGCTCTCCTACGGCCGCGCTATCGGATGCGGACGCTCGGGCCTTCTGGAAACGAGCTTCGCGGATGAATGCGACGCGGATCTGTTCAACGAGGCCGCGGTGATCTGGGGCGCGGTGCCGGCCATCATGCTCGCCGGTTACGACACGCTCGTCGAGGCAGGGATCGCGCCAGAACTCGCGTGGTTCGAATGCATCGGCGAACTCAAGCTGCTCGCCGACCTGATCGCCGCGTGCGGGATCGCGGGCATGCGCGAGGCGATCTCGACGACCGCCGAGTTCGGCGCCTTGAGCGGATCGCGGATCGTCACGGACGACACGCGTACCGAGATGCGCGTGCTCCTGGCCGATATTCGGAGCGGCAAAATGGTCGCGGAAATGATGGCCGACGCCGCTGCGGACTCGCCCAGGCTGAAGGCCGCACGGACGACAACGCACAGCCACCCGTCCGAGGCGGTCGGAACCGCGCTGAGGCGTTAGGCCGCCTTGCTGTGCAGCTCGGCGAAGCCCGTGAACAGCGCCTGCACGTCGCGGTCGGGAAGCGAGGCGGTCATGCGCGCGACGGTCTGGCGCAGCGCACGGCCGGCGTTCGGGTCGTCGCCCTGCGTATAGGCCATCGCCCATTCGCCGAACTCGGGCGCGTCAATCGCCTTGTCGGTCAGCGTCACGAACGCGAAGTGGCGCGGGTCGGCCTGGATGCGCGCGTAGGTCGCGGCGACCGCGGCATCGGGTCCTTCGAGCGCCTGCAGGAAGCGGCGTCCGCCCGCGAGCAGAAGCCCGCTGATCCCTGCCGCCTCGTTGTTGCAGCGCGACGCCGACAGGATCGATTCGAGCAGCGCGTCGTCGATGACCGTCGCACGGGACGTGCTGATGTAGACGAGCTGGCGCATGCAAGAAATTCCTATCGATCCTGCGCAGCGGCCTAGGTTCGATTCGTCGAATTCGCGTTAACGCGATGGCGTTATTTGCGTCCGAACAGCTTTTCGAGATCGACGTGCGCGAGCTTGACCCAGGTCGGGCGCCCGTGATTGCACTGGCCCGAACGCGGCGTTGCTTCCATGTCGCGAAGCAGCGCGTTCATTTCGGCATTGTTCAGCAGGCGGCCCGCGCGCACCGATCCATGACAAGCCATGGTCGCGGCGACATGGTCGATGCGGTCGCCCAGGATTAGCGGGCCGTCATGCGCGGCGAGATCGTCCGCGATGTCGCGCAGCAGGGCGGCCGCGTCGGGACGGCCCAGCACCGCAGGCGTCGCGCGCACGAGCAGCGCATCCGGACCGAAGCGTTCGACCTCCAGCCCCAGCCGCGCGAGGTCGGCGGAGGCGGTCTCGATGCGGTCGCACGCGACTTCGTCCAGTTCGACGACCTCGCCCATCAGCAGCCGTTGCGACGGTACGGCGTCGCCGTCGCGGGCCGCGCGCAGCCCTTCGAGGACGAGGCGTTCGTGCGCGGCGTGTTGGTCGACGATAACAAGCCCGTCGACGGCTTCGGCGATGACGTACGTCGCTGCAATCTGACCGCGTGCGACGCCGAGCGGGTGGTCGGGCGCGAGGGCGACCGGGTCCGCGACATCGACGCGGGCGGCGGGGGCAAAGCTGTCGTGCGCTTCCCAGACCGCGCGTTGCAGCGGAGCCGTGGCGGCGAGCGGAGGCGGCGCGCTCGTCGCGTATGATCTCTGCCAGCGATCGCCGGACGGCGCCGCGGCGACTTGCGTGCCCACCCCTGCCCCGTCGAGCGCGGCGCGGACCGCGCTCACGATCAGCCCGCGCACGGTCGCCGGATCGCGGAAGCGGACTTCGGTCTTGGCGGGGTGGACGTTGACGTCGACCTCGTCGCCCGGAACGTCGAGGAACAGCGCCACCACCGGATGCCGGTCGCGCGCGAGCAGACCCTGGTACGCGCCGCGCAACGCGCCGATCAGCAGTCGATCCTTAACGGGTCGCGCGTTGACGAACAGGAACTGGTGGTCGGCGACGCCTCGGTTGAACGTGGCTAGGCCCGCGATGCCCGATATGCCTATGCCGCCCCGCGCGGCTTCCACGTCGACGCTGCTCGCGGTCAGTTGCGGATCGAGCAGCGCCGCGACCCGGGCATCGCGCGCCTGACCCGGAGGCACGCCGAGACGCGGACGCCCGTCATGGTCGAGCGAAAAGCCGATGTCCGGACGCGCCATGGCGAGGCGGCGCAGCGCGTCGAGGCAGGCAGCATACTCGGCCTTCGGCGACCGCATGAACTTGCGCCGCGCGGGCAGGTTGGCGAACAGGTCGGCGACGGTGACCACCGTTCCGTGCGCCAGCGCGGCGGGGCGGCCCGCGTCCGCGACGCCGTTGTCGACGGTCAGCGCCCAGCCGTCCGCGCCACGGGGGCGGCTCGCCAGCGTGAAGCGCGACACGCTCGCGATCGACGGCAGCGCCTCGCCGCGAAAGCCCATCGTCGTCACTGCCTCGATGCGCTCGTCGGGCATCTTGGACGTCGCGTGGCGTTCAAGCGCGAGGTGCATCTCGCCTGCATCCATCCCGCACCCGTCATCGACGACCTGCAGCCCGTCGAGCCCGCCGCTCGTCAGCGACACCGCGATCCGCGTCGCGCCTGCGTCGATCGCGTTTTCGACGAGTTCCTTGAGCGCGCTCGCGGGGCGTTCGACGACCTCGCCCGCCGCGATGCGATTGACGAGATGTTCAGGAAGACGCCGTATCGACATGGCAGGACCTGTAGCCTAAGCCGAACTCTTCCGCACCTGCCGGTCCAAACTCTTCGCATGTCAAGGCTGACATGCGGATCAGGGGCGTCTAGACGTCTCGTTACGGGGCGTCCCGTTGCGGGAATCGGTGCCGGTGTAACTGGGGGTAGGGTCTGATGTTCTGGACGAAATGGTTCAAGTCGATGTCGCACGACATGGCCATCGACCTGGGCACGGCGAACACCGTCGTCTACGTCCGGGGCAAGGGCATCGTGCTCAACGAACCGTCCGTAGTCGCGATCGAGACGATCAACGGCGTCAAGCGCGTCAAGGCCGTGGGCAACGACGCCAAGCTCATGATGGGCAAGACGCCTGATCAGATCGAGGCAATCCGCCCGCTTCGCGACGGCGTGATCGCGGACATCGATGTTGCCGAGCAGATGATCAAGCACTTCATCCACAAGGTTCACGGCAAACGCCGTTTCCCGCGCTGGCCCGAAATCGTCATCTGCGTGCCGTCGGGCTCTACGTCGGTTGAACGTCGCGCGATCCGCGATGCCGCGTCAAACGCGGGCGCGTCGCAGGTGTGGCTGATCGAGGAGCCGATGGCGGCCGCGATCGGCGCGGACATGCCGGTGACCGAGCCGATCGGGTCGATGGTCGTCGACATCGGCGGCGGCACGACCGAAGTCGCGGTGCTGTCGCTGCGCGGGCTCGCCTACACCACCTCGGTGCGCGTCGGCGGCGACAAGATGGATGAGGCGATTTCCTCCTACGTCCGGCGCAACCACAACCTGCTGATCGGCGAAGCCACCGCGGAGCGCATCAAGCAGGAAGTCGGCTGCGCCAAGCCGCCCGCGGACGGAATCGGCAAGACGGTGCGGATCAAGGGCCGCGATCTCGTCAACGGCGTGCCCAAGGAGATCAGCATCAACCAGGGCCAGATCGCCGAGGCCTTGTCGGAACCCGTCGGCACGATCGTCGAGGGCGTCCGCATCGCGCTCGAAAACACGGCGCCCGAACTGGCCGCGGACATCGTCGATCAAGGCATCGTGCTCACCGGCGGCGGCGCGCTGCTCGAAGGTCTGGCCGAGGTGCTGCGCGACGAGACGGGCCTGCCCGTTACGGTGGCCGAGGATCCGCTGACCTGCGTCGCGCTCGGCACCGGCCGCGCGCTCGAGGAAGAGCAGTTCCGCGGCGTGTTGCAGACGGCGTAGCGTCGCTACGCGAAATGAAGGCCTGATCTGTGGCGACCGCCAGAAACCGGCGCCCCGGCTATAGCCGGAAGGCGCAATACGGCCTGTTCTTCGGACTGCTCGTCGCAATTGGCGGCGTGCTCGTAGGATTGCTGTTGCTCGCCGCGTCCATCATCAACCCGACGGGCCTGTCCGGCGTGCGCGGCGTGGCGCTCGACGCGACCACGCCCGTCGCGGGAGGCGGACGCGGGATCGTGCGGACGATCCAGACCGCGGGCAAGACGGTCAGCGATTATTTCGCGGCCGGAACGCAGAACACGCTGCTGCGCGCGGAACGCGACGCGTTGCGGCGGCAGCTGATCGCCGCGCAGGCGGCCAAGTGGGAGAATATCCAGCTCAAGCGCCTCGTCGGGATCAGCGACGCGAACCGCCCGCCCGTGACGTCGGGCCGCATCGTCGGCTCGTCCTTCGCCAGCAGCCGGCGTCTCGCGACCCTGTCCGCAGGGTCGGGCGACGGCGTCGCGGTCGGTCAGCCCGTGCGTGCGCCCGACGGGCTGGTCGGTCGCATCCTGGAAACGGGGCGATTCGCGTCGCGCATCCTGCTCGTGTCCGACCGATCGAACGTCGTTCCCGTGCGTGCGTTGCGCGACGGCGTGGCCGCGATCTCGACGGGTCGCGGCGACGGGACGGTCGAGCTCAAGCCGCTCGCTGTCGGGCGCAATCCGTTCCGGCCCGGCGACATCGTCGTGACGTCGGGCACGGGCGGCATCTACGCGCCCAACATTCCCGTCGCCTACGTCGTCAAGCTCGCCGACGACGGCGCGATCGCCCGCCCCCTCGCCGATCCTGCGACGGCGCCGTTCGGGATCGTCGAACCGATTTTCGAACCCGACGCGGCCGCCGCCGAGGTCGCGCCGGACGCGCCCGAGGAATGAGCCGCCCCCAATGAGCAGACGCAGTGCCCTGTCGAGCAATCGCTACGACCGCGGCAGCCCGTACAAGGCGCAGGTCGTGCCGATCGCCTCGACCGTGCTGGCTTCCAGCATGGCGCTTCTCCCGATCGTCAGCCATGCGCAGCTGCTCCCCGACTTCGGCCTGCTCGCCCTCCTCGCCTGGAGGCTGCTGCGCCCGGAGATCTGGACCGCGCGCATGGGCCTCGCGCTGGGTTTCGCGCACGATCTCATCACGGGCGGTCCGCTGGGCTTCGCGATAAGCTTGTGGACATGTTTGCTGCTTATGTTCGACTTCGTGGACGACAAGCTTCTCTGGCGCGATCACTGGATCGAGTGGCTGCTCGCCGCCTTTGCGATCGCGCTGGCGTCCGCGGCGGAGTGGAAGGTGTCCGACCTGATGGGCGCGGCGGGGCCGATGCATACGATCCTGCCGCACATCCTGATCAGCGTGCTGTTCTTCCCCGCGATGCTGAAGGTCGTCGTCGCGCTCGACCGCTGGCGGTTGCGATGAGGGCGAGCTTCGGTCCCAAGCGTCGGCGCGGCGGCATGCGGTCAGGTCCCGTCATGACCGAGCACACGCAGGCGCTGACCTTCTCGCGGCGCTCGCTGTTCGTGATGGGCGCACAAGGCGCGGTCGGCGCGCTGCTCGCGGGCCGCATGTCGTGGCTCGCGATCGCGGAGAACGAGCGCTACACGCTGCTGGCCGAGGACAACCGGGTCGAGGTCATCCTCGTCCCGCCCAGGCGCGGCTGGCTGCTTGATCGCAACAACCAGCCGCTGGCGATCAATCGCAGCGATTTTCGTGTCGACCTCATCCCGCAGCAGTTGAAGGAGCCCGCGCGCATCGTCGGCCAACTCGCGCAATTGATGAGTCTGCCCGCCGATGAAGTCGACCGCATCCGCCGCGAACTCAAGGGCGCGAAGGGCTTCAAGCCCGTGATCGTCGCCGAAAACGTGCCCTACGACAAATACGCCGCGGTGACGCTGCGCCTGCCCGAGCTGCCGGGCGTCAACGCGTCGCGGGGGTTTTCACGGTTCTACCCCGAAGGCGCGGCTGTCGGCCATCTGATCGGCTATGTCGGGGCGGCGTCGGCGGCCGAGTACGAGAAGGAGCCCAACCCGCTTCTCATCACACCGGGTTTCAAGATCGGCAAGGAAGGCCTTGAAAAGATACTCGAACAGCGGCTGCGGGGCGTCCCTGGGGCGCAGCGCGTCGAAGTATCGGCACGCGGCAAGCTGATCCGCGAGCTGACCGCGCGGCCTGACCGCAGCGGGGCGGCGGTGCAATTGACGATCGATGCCGGACTACAGGCTTACGCGGCGCGTCGAATGGGGAACGAATCCGGCGCGGTGGTCGTGCTCGACTGCATGACGGGCGACATGCTCGCGATGGCGTCGATGCCCGCCTACGACCCGAACAGCTTTTCGGACGGGATCGGCCGGTCCGAATGGGCGATGCTGTCGGGCGACGAACGCCGGCCGTTGAACAACAAGGTGCTGGGCGCGCTGTACCCGCCCGGATCCACGATCAAGCCGATGGTCGCGATGGCGCTGCAGGCGAACGGGATCGAGCCGGAGGAGACCGTGTTCTGCGGCGGCGGATTTCGGCTTGGCAACCGCACGTTCCGGTGCCTGGGGCGTCACGGCACGGTCAACATGACGCGCGCGATCGCCAAAAGCTGCAATACCTATTTCTATTCCATGGGTCGGCGCATCGGCTACGACAAGATTTCGGAAGTCGCCAAGCTGCTGGGCCTGGGCGAGAAGTTCGATCTTCCGGTCGTGTCGCAATCCTACGGCACGGTGCCGTCGTCCGCATGGAAGCAGACCAAGTACAAGCAGGAATGGACGCAGTCCGATACGCTGAACGCGTCGATCGGACAGGGATATCTGATCGTCAATCCGCTCCAGCTCGCGGTCATGAGCGCGCGCATCGCGTCGGCGCTTCATGTCGAACCGCGCCTCGTCATGGGCGAGGGGCCGCAGCCGACATCGCTGGGCATGCCCGCCGAATATTTCGAGACGGTGCGCGCCGCGATGAGTCAGGTCGTCAATGGAGACGGCACGGCCGGCCGCAGCAAGCTCCAGCTCGACGGCGTGCTGATGGGTGGCAAGACGGGCACCGCGCAGGTGCGCCGGATCACGGGCGGGCAGCGCGGGCAGTCGGGCGCTTGGAAATATCGCGACCACGGGCTGTTCGTGTGCTTCGCCCCCGTCGACAAACCGCGCTACGCCGCGTCGGTCGTCATCGATCACGGCATGGGCGGCTCCCGCGCCGCCGCGCCGGTCGCGCGCGACGTGCTGACCTATTTGTTCGACAAGGAAAAGGCCATGACGACCTTGCTCGAGTTCGAGGCGGGCTGGGGCGGGACGATCCAGGAGCGCATGGCCGCGCAGGCGGTCGCGTGGGAACGCACGCATGGCGGCAGCGGGAGCCGGTCGGCGTGATCGCCCCGACGCTATGATTACATCGTCGATCATCCCCGCCCCGCTCGCGCGGTTGCCGTGGCGCGTGATCCTGCTCGTCCTCGCGATCGGCGGATTCGGGTTGACCGTGCTGTATTCGGCGGCCGGAGGTTCGGTCAGTCCGTGGGCGCTGTCGCAGGGTGTCCGCTTCTTCGCGTTCTTCGGGCTGGCGGTCATGATGTCGTGGCTCAGCGAAAACCAGATCAAGGCCGCCGTGCTTCCGGCCTATGTCGTGATCCTCGTCATGCTCGTCATTGTCGAAGTGCTCGGTTTCGTCGGCGGGGGCGCGCAGCGTTGGCTCGATCTGGGCTTCATCCGGCTGCAGCCGTCCGAGCTGATGAAGCTCGCGATCGTGCTGACCGTCGCGCGCTTCTACGACATGCTCCCGGCGGGCGAAGTTCGCGGGTGGACCGCGGTATGGATCCCGCTCGCGCTGATCGGCGTGCCCGCGGGACTGGTGCTGATTCAGCCCGATCTGGGCACCGCGACCATGATCGTCGCGGGCGGCGTCACCGTCATGTTCCTGGCGGGCATTCCGCTGCGGTTGTTCGTGGGCGCAGGGGCCGCCGTCGCGGCCATGCTCCCGATCGCCTTCGCGATGATGCACGAATATCAGCGCAAGCGCGTCTTCATCTTCCTCGATCCCGAATCCGACGCATTGGGCGCGGGCTATCACATTAGCCAGTCGAAGATTGCGATCGGATCGGGCGGGATAACGGGCAAGGGGTTCCTCAACGGGACGCAGTCGCACCTCGACTACCTGCCCGAAGGCCACACCGACTTCGTGTTCGCGACGATGGCCGAGGAGTGGGGCTTGGTCGGCGGCCTCCTGCTCATCCTGGCCTACATGCTCGTCATTTTCTGGGGCATGAGCGTTGCCAACCGCGCGAAGACGCGGTTCGCACGGTTGACCGCGGCGGGGCTGGCGTCGACGATCTTCTTCTACGTCGCGATCAACCTAATGATGGTGATGGGGCTCGCGCCGGTGGTCGGCATTCCCTTGCCGCTCGTATCGTTCGGCGGGTCGGCGATCATGACCGTCATGCTGTGCCTGGGCATATTGATGGCGCTCGAGCGGCATCAGCGCAGCGGGTCGCGGTTCGCGTGATTGTTTACATCCGCCGGTTGCGCGGCTAACCGCACGCATTCTTCCGGATCGGTAGCTCAGTTGGTAGAGCGTTCGACTCTTAATCGAATGGTCCTCGGTTCGAACCCGAGCCGATCCACCACCCTTTTGCATTCCGGAACGCCGCTATGACGACCCTCCGGACCACGTTGGTGACCGGGGCCGCCGGCTTCATCGGATATTCGCTCAGCCGCCGCCTTCTCGAACGCGGCGAGCGGGTCATCGGCGTCGACGTTGTCAACGACTACTACGACCCGCGGCTCAAGGAAGCGCGGCTTGTCGAGCTGCAGAAATTGGGAGGCGACTTCCGGCTGCTGCGGCTGGACTTCGCGGACTACGCCGCGCTGCAGGCGGGGCTGGCCAGCGAGGACTTCGACAGGATCGCGCATCTCGGCGCACAGGCAGGCGTGCGCTATTCGATGGAGAACCCGCACGCCTACGTGCAGGCGAACCTCGTTGGGCACGTCAACATGCTCGAGATCGCGCGGCACCGCGGCATCGCGCACATGGTCTACGCGTCGTCTTCGTCGGTCTACGGCGGCAACACCACCCTGCCCTTCCGCGTCGAGGACCGCGTCGACCAGCCCATGTCGCTCTACGCCGCGACCAAGAAGGCGGACGAGTTGATGAGCGAGACCTACGCGCATCTGTATCGCACGCCGCTGACCGGGCTCCGCTTCTTTACGGTCTACGGGCCATGGGGCCGGCCCGATATGGCGATGTGGCTGTTCACGAAGGCCATCTTCGCGGGCGAACCGATCAAGGTCTTCAACGGCGGCGACATGCGGCGCGACTTCACCTTCATCGACGACATCGTCAGCGGCGTCGTCGCTTGCCTGGACAACCCGCCCGCGGACGACGGCGGGGTGCACGCGGGCGGAAGCAAGTCGCCGCACGCGGTCTATAATATCGGCAACTCGAAATCCGAGGAACTGACCCGCATGATCGAGATCCTCGAGGAGGCGTGCGGGCGCAAGGCGCAGCGCGAGCTGCTGCCCATGCAGGCGGGCGACGTACCCGACACGTTCGCGGATATCGGCGCGATCGAACGCGATCTGGGCTACGCGCCGACGACGGCGATCGATGTCGGGGTGCCGCGCTTTGTCGATTGGTACCGAAGTTATCACGGCGTCTAGGCATGCGCTGTTGGGCGCGCTGGCGCTGCTGGGTGCGTGCGCGACCGTGCCGCCGAAGGTGGCGGACATCGACCTTATCGCGCTTCGCGGCACTGACGACCACGTCGCGACGATCGCCTATCGGCTAGCGGTTGCGGGAGAGCCGATCTGTCCGCGAAAGGCCAGATTGACGGGATTGACGCTGCAGGACGCGGACCAATATGCGCCCCGCCTCCGGGCAGCCGCCCGTTCCGTGCTCGGAGCCGGCGAGCGGGTGAGCGTGCTCGCGGTCGCCCCGGACAGTCCTGCCGCACGCGCGGGCATCTTGCCCGGAGACGTTGTGGTGTCGATCGGCGGCGTCCGACTCGTGCCGTCCACGCCGTCCGCGAATGCCAGCTTCGCCGGTGTCGCTGCGGCTCTTGCGAAGCTGGACGTAGCCGCGACCGCGCGCGTCTTCACGTTAGAGGTCGAACGCGGGGGCATCGGCTTGGTCGTGCCCGTCGCCCCGGTGACCGGCTGCGCGTCGCAGGTGCAGGTGCGCCTGTCGCCCGAAGCCTACGCACGCGCGGATGGACGCGTGCTGTCGGTCAGCACCGCGCTTCTTGACTATGTCAGGAGCGACGACGAACTCGCGCTCGCGATCGCGCACGAGATGGCGCACAACGCGCTCGGCCACCGCGTTTCGCTCGAGGCGGAGGGGGTGCGGCTCGGCACACGCCTGTCGGCGGAGCAGAGCGCGCGGGTGCTGGCGGTGGAACGGGTCGCGGACCGGTTCGGCTACTACCTGATGGCGCGCGCCGGATTCGATCCGGGTGTCGCCGCCGCGTTCTGGCAGCGGCTGCACGAAGGGCCCGCCGGCGGCCGAGCCGACCCGCGGACGCATCCAGCGGCCGCGATTCGCATCGCCACGGCACGCGCGATCGCGAGCCAAATCGCCGACAGGAAAGCGCGCGGATTGCCGCTAACCCCCTGATTCGGTGCGGAAGCTTACGAAAACTGTGACTTATTTACACCGTTTGGACGCTTATTGGCGCGGTGCAGCATATTCGCGCCGAGTTGGTGCAAGCCAGGGTTGAAGACTCCCTCCGATTGTGACAGTGGACCGGGGCGTGAAGACGCTAAGAGATCATCAAGGAGAATATAAGGTGCGGATCGCAAAACTATTGGTTGCGGCGGCAACGTCGGCCGCTCTGGTAGCCACGCCTGCCGTTGCGCAGTCTCAGGCTGCTTCGACATCGGGTGCTTCGACCGCGCTTGACCGTGCTTCCGCTGCGTCGGAAGCCGAGAACGAGCTGTTCCGGAACCGCGTCAAGAAGCGTCGCGGCGGCGGCGGCGTGTTCGTCATCGTCATCATCGCGATCATCATTGCGATCGGCGTCTACATCGTGGTCGACGACGACGACAACGAATCGCCTGCCAGCCCGTAAGGCGGCGGCCTCCGCTTCGGCGGGTTTGGAACGAAAGGCGCGGTGTCCAGACGGATGCCGCGTCTTTTTTTGCGTGCGGCACGTAGAGCTGACTTGCCTCTACACCGTGAGGAACCAGCGCTCCTCGCCGTCGATCCCGAGCGCGGTGAGCGCACCGCCTCCGTACGCGCCCGTGTCGATACCGATGCGGTTCGAACGCTCCTCCGGCGCGTCGACGATCGTATGTCCGTGGACGACGATCACACCGTGGTCGCTGCGATCATCGAGAAATCCTTCGCGGATCCAGCGCAGGTCCTTGGGGATCTGGTCCTCGAGCGCACGGCCCGGGCGGATCCCTGCGTGAACGAACAGATAGTCTCCAAAGCGGAAACTGTCCCCGAAGCCCCTAACGAAATCGGCATGCGCGCGCGGCACGCGGCGGTACATTTCCTGCGCGATCCCTTGCGTGCTCGCGTTGAGCATCCAGCCTTCGGAGAGGCCGTAGCTTTGGGCGCATTCGCGGCCGCCGTAGGTCAGCCAGTTCGCGACCAGATCGACGTCGCCGTCCAGCACGCTCAGGAGGAATTCCTCGTGATTGCCCATCAGGAATACGGGCCGCGCCCAGTCCGGGTTCCAATTCGACAGGCGCTCCAGAACGCCCGCGCTGTCCGGCCCGCGATCCACGAGGTCACCCAGCAGGACCACGAATGTCTTTGCGGACGGACGGACGGCGTTGTCCGCCTCGATCTGCGCGAGGAGGTCGTCAAGCTGGGCTAAGCAACCGTGAACATCGCCGATCGCATACGCGCGGCTGCCCGCGGGGCCCGACATGGCGCGCGCGCTGCGTCGCCTGAGGAATGATAACACTGGTGAACCGACCTTGTTACGTTTCGCGCGCGCGGTGCGCGGATCAGAGCGTCCAACGTGCGATGTCGCCGCGCGTCTCCACGCTGCCGAAGATGTTTTTCGGATCGGCCAGCAGGCCGTCGGCCGCGACGAGATTCTCCAGCGCTTCGGCGTCCAATGCGCGGTAATCCGCGTGCGCGACCGCGAGGACCACCGTATCGTAGCTCCGGTCGAGCGCTTGGCGGTCGAGCGTGATGCCGTATTCGTGCATCGCCTCGTCCGCGTCGGCCATGGGATCGTGGATCGTCACCGTGTGCCCGAGCCATTCGAGCCGATGCAGCAGGTCGACGACCTTTGAATTGCGCAGGTCGGGCACGTCTTCCTTGAACGTCAGTCCCATGATGAGCGCGGTTCCCGCCTTGGCGCCGCGCTTGTCGTGCAGCGCGTCGGCGACCCAATGCGCCATCGTGTCGTTAGTCGCCCGGCCCGCCAGGATGACCTGCGGTTCGTACCCGAGCTCGCGCGCGCGGTGCGAGAGATAATAAGGGTCGACCCCGATGCAGTGGCCGCCGACCAGACCCGGCTGGAACGGCAGGAAATTCCATTTGGTCCGCGCCGCGCCGAGCACGTCCCAGATCGACAGGTCGACGCGCGCGAAGATCTGCGTGATCTCGTTCATAAAGGCGATGTTGATGTCGCGCTGCGCGTTCTCGATGACCTTGGCCGCTTCGGCCGCCTTGATCGACGCCGCCTCGTACGTCCCCGCCGACGTCACCGCGCCGTACATGGCGGACAGGCGGCGCGTGACGTCCGGGTTCTCGCCCGCAACCACCTTGACGATACGATCGACCGTATGTTCGCGGTCTCCGGGATTGATGCGTTCGGGCGAGTAGCCGAGGAAGAAGTCGACGCTGCGCTTGAGGCCCGACGTCGCCTCGATGATCTTGCCGCACAGTTCCTCGGTGACGCCGGGGTAGACGGTGGATTCGTAGACGACGATGGGCTTGCGCGAAGCGTCGAGCATGCCGGCGACGGTGCGGGATGCGGCCTCCACCATGCGCAGGTCGGGACGCTTGGCGTCGTCGACCGGGGTCGGCACGGTGACGATGTAGATGTCCGCGGTCGGGCACGCGGACGGATCGGACGTCAGCGCGAGCGATGACGCGGCCATGGCGGCCGCCGAGATCTCGCGCGTGCGGTCGTGGTCCTCGCGCAGCTCGGCGATCCGCGTCGCATTGATGTCGAGGCCGTGCGTCGGGAAGCGTTTGGCCAACGCGATCGCGAGCGGGAGGCCGACATAGCCCAGCCCGATGACCACGATCGTGGGGGTATCGTCGTGCCGGTCAGCCTTGGTCGCCACCATCGGATCGTCGCCTCTTCTTCACATTTCGGATCGTTGCCGCCCGGGTCTTAGGGCGCGGCCGTTAAGAACGGCTTTTGCGTGGAGGCCTGCGCGTATACGCCATCGTTCCTCCAAGCCAAGCGCGGCCCGGTACGGACAGTGTTCGTTCATGCAAGCGGCGGCACACGCGCCCGGCGTCGCCGCCGACAGCCTTGGCCGCGGCGCGCTTTGGTTTATAGATGCGTTGCTCGGGTTACGCGTCGCCACCACAAGGGAACCTTGCCATGACCGTCGCCAACGCACCCCTGCGCACCAGCGGAGTTCGGTGGGCCGTACTCGCGGCCTTGACCAGCGCCCTATCGGCTTGCGGCACGAACCGGCGTCAGAGCTCGGTGCCGCTTGGTGTGTCGCTGCCAGCGCAGCCCGTGGAGGCGGTCGCGGTCGTCAGCGCGGATCAGAAGATCGGACCGGCCGACATCATCGACGTGCGCGTGTTCCAGGTCGCGGATCTGTCGGGCGAACATCTGGTCGATCCGAGCGGCTTCATCACCATGCCCCTGATCGGCAGGGTCTCGGCGCAGGGAAAAACTTCCGCTGAATTCGGTCAGTTTCTCGCCGATCGTCTGGGGCAAAAGTATTTGCGTGCACCCAACGTCAACGTCACGGTCAAGAGCGCGGCGCAGCGGACGATCGCCGTCGACGGCGCGGTCGGCGTCCCGGGGGTGTTCGCCATCACGGGTTCGACGACGCTGCTGCGCGCGATCGCGATCGCGAAGGGAACCGCCGACAACGCCGATCTCGATCGCGTCTTCGTCATCCGCGAGATCGACGGGAAACGCATGGCCGCGCGCTACGACCTGCAGGCGATCCGCCGTATCGAGTCGCCCGATCCGGCGATATACGGCAACGACATCATCGTCGTCGACGGCTCCACCCGCAAGTCAGCATTGGGAACGGCTTTGAGCGTGCTTCCGTTCGTGGGGCTTTTGAACACCTTCATTCCCTTCTAACGCGTACCTACGCGACATCGCCGAACAACGGGGCAAGACACGATCATGAACGAGGAAACCGGGAATTTTCCGGACAAAGGCGGGTTCGCCACGCCCCTCGACCGGCGCAGCCGCGCGCTCATGGTGGCACCGCGCTCCGCATTGGCCGCGTTCGAGCCCGCCAACGGATCGACCGCGTCGGGCGGCGCGGGGTTCGACGTCAACGACATCATTCGCACGATCGTCAAATGGCGCTGGCTGATCGCCGGCATCACGCTGGCCTGCGTGCTCGGCGCGATCGTCATTTCGCTGCTGATCACGCCGACCTACCAGGGCACGGTCGTGCTCGAGATCAACCGCGAGCCGATCCAGGTCCTGGAAGGGAACGGCGACGTCGCGCCCGCGCAGGGCAACGACCTCGAATTCCTCAGCACGCAGCTTGGGCTGCTGCAGAGCCGCTCGCTCGCCGAGCGCGTCGCGCGTTCGCTGAACCTGGGCAACGACGAGAACTTCGTGCCGCAGGAAGGCGGCCGCCGTGTCGACCGCGAAGCGCAGGCGGTCGGCGTCTTGCGCGGCAACGTGTCCGCCAAGCCGCAGCGCAACACCCGGCTCGTCAACGTCAGCTTTAACAGCGCTGACCCTGCGACCGCCGCGCGCATCGCCAACGCGTTTGCAGACAACTTCATCGAGGCCACGCTCGCCCGCCGCTACGACGCGAACAACAGCGCGCGCGATTTCCTTCAGAAGCGCCTGGCGACGGTCAAGGCGGCGTTGGAGAAGTCCGAGCGGCAGGCGGTGCAGTACGCCAACGCGAATGGAATCGTGCAGCTTGGCGGCGGATCGCCCGATCGCGCCGGCGGCGGCGAAACGTCGCTCGATGCGGCGACGCTGGTGCAGCTCAACAATTCGCTGTCGGACGCGCGCAACGAGCGCATCCAAGCCGAGCAGCGCCTGCGGCAGGCTGGGAGCCGCCGCGAAAGCGAGCTCGTGTCGAACGGGAATGTGCAGTCGCTGACGGCGCAGCGCGCGCAACTCGAGGCGGAGTATCTGGAGAAGAGCAACCTCTACAAGCCCGACTTCCCGATCATGGTGCAGTTGCGCACCCGCATCGACGCGCTGGGACGCGCGCTCGCGGCGCAGAGCAGCACGGTCACGAACTCGGTTTCGGGCACGTTGCGTAGCGACTTTGCCGCGGCCGTGGCGCGTGAAAACGCGCTGCAGCGCGACGTCGCCCGCCTGCGCGGAAGCGTGATGAATCTGCGCGAACGCAACATCAAGCTGACGATCCTGCAGCGCGATGTCGACACCAACCGCGCGCAGTACGACGCGCTGCTCAACCGCTACAAGGAAGTCGCGGTCGCCGGTGGCGTCGGCAGCAACCTGATCGGCATCGTCGATCGCGCGCAGACGCCGGGCGGGCCGATCGCGCCCAACCTGCCGCTCAACGTGATGCTTGGCCTGGGGCTTGGGCTTCTCCTCGGCTTCGGCGCGGCGTTCGCGATCGAGTTCATCGACGACACGATCAAGACACCGGACGACCTGACCAACAAGCTCAAGCTGACCCCGCTCGGCGTCATCCCGAAGACAGGCAAGGACGTGTCGCTGCTCGAAGTGCTGAGCGATCCGCGCGCGCCGATCACCGAGGCCTACCACTCGGTCCGTACGGCGTTGCAGTTCGCGAGCGACCATGGCGTGCCCAAGACGCTGCTCGTCACGTCGACGCGCGCGGCGGAGGGCAAGTCGAGCTCCGCGATGGCGCTGGCGCAGAACTTCGCGAGGCTGGGCGCGTCGGTGCTGCTCATCGACAGCGACTTGCGCAAGCCGTCGTTCCGCGCGCCGTCCTCTGCTGCCGAGGGCCTGTCCAACCTGCTCGCGGGCGCGCAGAACATCCGCGAATGCATCCACAAGACAACGTTCGACCGGCTCTTCCTGCTGCCCAGCGGCCCCATCCCGCCCAATCCGGCGGAGCTGCTGTCGACGGATCGCTTCCGCACGATCCTGGCCGAGGTCAGCGGCTGGTTCGACTTCGTCGTCGTCGACGCGCCGCCCGTACTCGGCTTGGCCGACGCGCCGCTTCTGTCTTCGGTGTGCGAAGGCACGCTGATGGTGTTCGAGGCAAGCAAGGTGCGCCGCGGCATCGCTCTGAACGCGGTCAACCGCCTGCGCGCGGCGGACGCGCACCTGCTCGGCGGCGTGCTGACGAAATACAATGCCAAGTCGTCGGGCTACGGCTACGGCTACGCGTACATGGACGAGTCCTACAGCTACGGCATCGGCGAGGAACGCCAGCGGCAGATCGAGCTGATCGCCTAGCTCATGGCCAGTGAGGGGGCCCCGAAAGGCGGGGGCGTGGGCGGCGTCGGATCCATCGTCGTGGCGGTGCTGATGAGCGTGCTCGCGCCCGTGGTCGGCTACGCGGTCGTGCGCGACACCGCGATGGGAGCGGCGGGCCCGGTGGCCGACCTGTCATCGAAGCTTCCGCCCCCGAGCGTCATGCCCCGACTAAAAGCGATCATGCGCGAATCGCGCCGGGCGCAGGACGATGTTCCCGCAGGGGCGATCGACGTCGCCCGGCGGGCCGCGGTCGAAGCGCCGCTGGCGTTCGAACCGTATTTCATCGCCGCGCGTGTCGCGGAACAGGCGGGGCGGTACAACCAGGCGACGACGCTGATGGAAGAAGCGCGCCGCCGCCGTCCCAACGCGACCTCGGTGCGCGTCGCGCTGCTCGGCTATTATAGTCTCGCCGAGGCGTACCAGAAAGCGGTCGACGAAGCCGACGTCGCGATGCGCATCAACGGCAACAGCATCGCGCTGATCCTGCCCGCCTTCGCCAAGCTCGTCGGGCTCGACCCCAAGGCGCGTCAGGCGATCGCGGTGTCGCTCAGCCGCAAGCCGCCGTGGCGCGAGGCGTTCTTCGACACGGCGGCGACCTCGAAGATGGAGCCGGCCGCCGCACGGGCGCTCGTCGCGGACATACGCCGCTTGTCGCCCGCCCGCGGCGCGGATCTGGAGGAAGCCTTTCTCATTCGCGCGCTCGTCGCCAGCGGCGAGTACCGGGAGGCGCGTGCGCTGTGGGAAAGCCTGACGCCTGCCGGCTTGCGCGCGAACGCGGTCACGGACGGGAATTTCCGCGGGCTTCCCGCGCTCGCGCCCTTCAACTGGAAACTCGCTTCGGCCGCCGAAGGATCGGCCGAGATCGTTCGGCCGAGCGAGAACGGGCGCGCGCATCTGGCGGTCGACTATTTCGGCGATGCGCCACTCCTTCTGGCCGAACAAACCATGGCCGCGGCACCAGGCAATTACCGCCTCATCTCCGTCCTGACCGGCGAAGGCGATGGGCCAGACCTGGAGTTCAATTGGGAGGTGTACTGCCTGCCCGCGCCCAAGCCGATCGCGACGCTGAAGATCCAGCCATTCGGGTCGGGCGTGTTCCGACGCGAGACTCCGGTCACCATTCCCGCCACCGGCTGCGCGGGGCAGTCGCTGGCGCTGGTCGGCCGTCCTGGCGAGGTGCCGCGCACGCTGCGCGCGGAAATCACGAGCGTCGCCTTGACGCCCGTAGGACGTGCGCGCCGATGAACAGGCTGCGCACCGGCGTCGCGTCCGGCTACCTGATCGCGTGCGTGCTGCTCGGCGGCGCGAGCGCGGCGGGCGTGATCGGCAACGGATTCCTGCAACTGCTCGCGCTGCTCGTCATCCTGGCGCATGTCTGGACGCGCGGGGCGCCGCCGCTGCCGCGCGACGGGCGCTGGCTTGTCGCCATCTTCCTGGGATTCGCCGCCGTGGCCGCCGCGCAGCTCATCCCCCTGCCCCCCTCGCTCTGGTCCGGCCTGCCCGGCCGCGACGTCATCGCGCGATCGATGCGCCTGATCGGGGCCGAGCCCGGTTTCATGCCCGCCTCGCTCGATCCGCGCCGCACCCTCGCCTCGCTGCTCGCCTTGCTTCCACCCGCCGCAATGTTCCTGGTGGCGACCCGCCTGACGCGCGATGAGCGCACGGTGGTGGCCAAAGTCCTGCTCGGGCTCGCGATCGTCACGATCGTGCTCGGTGCGTTCCAGCTGCTCGGCGGATCGGGATCGCGCCTGCGCTTCTACGCAATCACCAACGCGGAAAGCAGCGTCGGCTTCTTCGCCAACGCCAACCACGTCGCGACGCTGCTGCTCGCGAGTCTGCCGTTCGCGCTGCTGTTCCTGGCACGCGCGGCCAAGGAACGCGCCGGGTCGGGCGGGCGCGAAGGCAAGGGCTTCATCTACGCCGCGATCGCCGTGTTCATCGCGGTGGGCATCGCGATGAACGGCTCGCTCGCCGGCTTCGGCCTGCTGCTCCCCGTCGCCGTCGCGAGCCTGCTCGTTTACCGCAAGGCGGTGGGCAAGAAGATGGGCGGCTCCGCCTGGTGGGCCGCCGCGGCGGCGGCGCTCATCATCTCGGGAGTCGCGTTCTATGGGCCGCTGTCAGGCGAACGCGTCGCGGGCAAGTTCGACGGGACCGACACGACCGGCCGGCAGATCTCGATTCCCACGACGATCGCGGCCGCGAAGGATCATCTGCCCGTGGGCAGCGGCCTCGGTACGTTCCGCGACATCTATCGCACGTACGAGCCGCCCGAGAACGCGACCTTCGTGTTCGTCAACCACGCGCATAACGATTACTCCGAACTCCTGCTAGAGACCGGACTTCCGGGCGCGTTGCTTGCCCTGGCTTTCATCGCGTGGTGGGCGCTGCGCGGCCTCGCCGCTTGGCGCGGCGAGTTCAACGGCGTGGGGCTCGCCCGCGCGGGCAGCGTAGTCATCGGCGTGGCGCTGGCGCACAGCCTCGTCGACTACCCGCTGCGGACCGCCGCGATTGCCGCGATCGTCGCCATGGCCGCGGGTTTCATGGTCCAACCGCCCGCAGCCAAGTCGCGCCGGTCGAGTCGCGGCGCGCGAGGCCAGAGCCGCCACATCAGCGCGGACTCGCTGTAACCGTCATCTATTCTTAACCGTCACCTTCTAGGCGGCGGCTGTCGGTATTGGTTCGATTTCGTACAGAGACAATATTCGTTCAACTTAAGGACATATTCGGCGGGTCATGGGTTTGGCCGGTCGTGACATCAACAACCACGTCATGAGTTCAGGGCTGACAGGGAGGCCAAGTATGAGTTTCACCAAATTTATCACAGCAGCGGCGGTTTCCGCCTCCATGGTGGCGGCACCCGCCGTGGCGGCACCCGCCGTCGCCGCACCGAGCGGCACGGCGGCCGCGGCTTCCGCGGCCGATCGCGCCAGCGCGGCCGTTGATGCGGAGAACGAGCTGTTCCGCAATCGCGTCAAGAAGCGTCGCGGCGGCGGCGGCGTGTTCGTCGTCGTGATCATCGCGATCATCATCGCGATCGGCGTCTACATCGTGGTTGACGACGACGACAACGAGTCGCCCGCCAGCCCGTAAGCGGTCAGGCAATTTGCTCTACATGAAGGCGCGTCGGTTCATGCCGGCGCGCCTTTTGTAATGCGTACGGTTCGGAGACCGGCGTTGACGCGTGCCGACGCGCGCATCATGCGTCGGGCATGACACCCCAACAGCTCATCGACCGCCTCCGCCTGCCCGTGATCGGGTCGCCCTTGTTCATCGTGTCGGGCCCCGAACTCGTCATCGCGCAATGCAAGGCCGGGATCGTCGGTTCCTTTCCCGCACTCAACGCGCGTCCGCAATCGCTGTTGGCCGAATGGCTGCACCGCATCGAGGAAGAGCTCGCCGCATGGACGCGCGACAACCCGGACGCGCCCGCCGTGCCGTACGCGGTCAACCAGATCGTCCATCGGTCAAACACTCGGCTCGAGGCGGACCTGGAAACCTGCGCGCGTTTCAAGGTGCCGATCGTGATCACGTCGCTCGGCGCGCGCGAGGACCTAAATGCTGCGGTGCATGGCTGGGGCGGGATGACGCTGCACGACGTGATCGACGATCGCTTCGCGCGG
Organism: uncultured Sphingomonadaceae bacterium; assembly: GCA_964251385.1. Classification (GTDB taxonomy): domain Bacteria; phylum Pseudomonadota; class Alphaproteobacteria; order Sphingomonadales; family Sphingomonadaceae; genus CADCVW01. Next base: position 265,251 of record CAXUJK010000001.1, read on the forward strand.
AAAGCGGTCGAGAAGGGCGCGGACGGCCTGATCGCGGTGGCCGCGGGCGCGGGCGGGCATGCGGGGCAAATTTCGCCTTTCGCGCTGATCCAGGAGATCCGCGACTGGTTCGACGGACCGATAGCGTTGGGCGGTGCGATCGCCACGGGCCGCGCGGTGCTCGCGGCACGCGCGATCGGCGCGGATTTCGCCTATATCGGCTCGCCCTTCATCGCCACGGCGGAGGCCAACGCGGTGCCCGGCTACAAGCAGGCGATCGTCGATTCTCGCGCCGCCGACATCATCTATTCGGACCTGTTCACGGGCGTTCACGGCAACTACCTCAAGAGTTCGATCGAGGCGGCGGGGCTGGACCCGCATGCGCTGCCGAAGGGCGACGTGACGACGATGGACTTCGGCGCGAGCGCGACCAAGGCTTGGCGCGACATCTGGGGTTCGGGCCAGGGCGTCGGCGCGATCGACGCGATCAGGCCCGCGGCCGATCTGATCGCGCGACTCGCCGCCGAGTATCAGGACGCCTTAGCGGGGCTTGTGACGAACCGGACGCTGGTCGCGGCCTAAAGCGAGCGCTCCAGCCTGCTCATCAGGGCACGCGCGGGTCCAGGCCCCGTCTCGCCCGCGCCGCTTCCCGCCAGCCGCCCGACCCGCGCGTACAGGTCGCAGCTCGACGCGATCAGGCCCTGCGCGTCCTCTGGCAGCCGCGCCACCAGGTCCGGATCGCTCGAGGTCGCATTTCCGAGCCTCCGCGGAGGCGCGGCGACGTCGGAAGCCAAGGTTGCCTGCGCGCGCTGGCCGAGCAGCCATGCGATGACGTGCATCAGCCGCGTCGTCACCTTGAGCGATTCGCATGAGAAGTTGACCCGCGTCAGCGGATCGAGTCCGACGCGGTCAGCGCGCCCGTTCTCCTCGAAATAGGCACGCGCTTCGTCGGCGAGAAGCATCGCTTCGGTATAAAGCGAATCGATCAGTCGCGCGGTCAGGGGTTCGGCGGCGGGAGCGGTCATCCGGATCTTCTGCCATAGCGGAGTCGCCGAGCGACAGGAATTTCCAAGCTGTCCCGGCTGTAACCAGGCAATGGCGAGATCAGGCGAGGAGGTCGGGTATCACGGCATCCGCGGCGTGCGCGATCTCGTCGCGAAGGCGCAGCTTGCGTTTCTTCAGCCGCGCGATCTCGAGCTGATCTCCCGACGGCTCGGCACGGAGCAACTCGATCTCCTCGTCCAGCTTGCGATGCGCCTCGCGAAGCGTGCGCAGCAGCTGGTCGTCCGCGTCTCCGGTCATTGCCGCGCCATACCTCCCCTTCTCACGCCAGTCATCCGCCACATCGGATCGTCGCGATTTCACGTCCCGCGAGCGCGGACGCGACAATCGTGGCGGCGACAGGCGCGGCGATCCGTGATGTATTGCGTTCCCCGATGCCCAGCAAAGGAGCCTGCCCGATGGACAAAGCGCATGTCGTCGCCCTCGAAACCAAGCACGCCGGACTGGAGGCGCGAATCGACGCCGAACATCACCGGCCGCTCCCCGACGATCTGACGCTCGCCCAACTCAAGAAGCGAAAGTTGAAGCTCAAGGACGCGATTTCGAGCGAGACCTGACGGCGGATCGCTTCAGCCGAGCAGATGCGTCGTTCGGTGAAAGCCCGAGCCGTTGATGATCGGCTGAACGATGTCCGCCTTGGCGGCCTTGCGCGCGAGCTTGGGGTCGACCGGCGCGTCGAACATGACACCAAAGCGCTGCCCGCGCACCCAGGCGATCCGGCCTTCGACCTGGCCGATGTTGCGCAGTTCGATCGTGATGCGGTCGTCGATCGCGACGTCCGCGTCCGCGTCCGCCATCAGGCCGCCCGCCGACAAGTTGCGGACACGTACACTGAACGCGGGCGGGTTGCCGCCGCTCAAGGGGCGAAGGGTTGCCTGCAGGAACATGCTGTCGCGCGCATTGTCGCGGACATGCGTTCCGCCGTCGGCTTCAGATGTCGCAAGTCCGTCCACGCGATTACCCCTTAAGGTCTGCGCCTGCGAAGCGGCGCGTCGATACTGCGGAGGATAGCGGTGGCGCGGTTAACGGGTCGCTAATCCGCCGACCGGCCCGACGGACTAATCCTCGCGCGACACCTTCTCGTGGCGTTCATGGCTTTCCTGCGCCTCCACCGTCATCGTCGCGACGGGGCGCGCTTCGAGGCGGGCCAGCGAGATCGGCTCGCCCGTGACTTCACAATAACCGTATTCGCCCGTGTCGATGCGGCGCAGCGCGGCGGTGATCTTGGCGATCAGCTTGCGCTGGCGATCGCGCGTGCGCAGCTCCAGGCTCCAGTCGGTCTCGCTCGAAGCGCGATCGGTGGCGTCGGGTTCGCGCAGCGTGTCGACCTGCAACTGCGCGAGCGTCAGCCGCGACTCCTCGACGATCGCTTCCCGCCACGTCGCCAGCTTGGCCCGGAAATAGGCCTGCTGCGCCGGCCCCATGAAGGCCTCGCCCGCATGCGGTCGGTAACCAGCCGCGAGCGGCGGCGCATCTTCCGGTTCGTCGAAGTCCTTGAACGCCGTGGCCATCACACCCTCCCGCAATCCGTTCCACGCGTACATGCGCGAACCGTAATTTGCTTCGCGCGTGCAGGCGTTTGACCCCCGTCTCCGCGCGCTTCCCCCTGGCCCGCGCCTTAGGCCCGGTACATACCGGGCACAAGGCGGCTGGCGCAGCGGCGGACCCCATGCGCCCGCCGAACACGCCTTTATCGTCATTGGGTTAGCTTTCGCTGAACGCGAATCGGTCAGCGCCCACGCGAATGCGACGTTGCCATGTCCGGGACTTCCCGATGCGGCCCGTCTTAAAGGGCTGGCAAGGTCGTCGTGCCATAAACGGACAAGGTTCGGGTTTGGGGGGTCGCGGGGGTGGCTTTGGCGTCCGGAACTGGGTTAACGCCTTGCAATGTCATCGGGATATTGCATGACTTTGGGGGCAACCAGAGGCGGCGTGTCTACACATCGTCCCGGGACAACATCAACTAGGGTGTTCGATTATGTCTGTTAAGATGGCTCTTGCGAAACTTTGTGCCTGTGCCTGCGGCGGTGCCGTCGTCGGCGGCGGCGCGGTGCACGTGGCCGAACAGCCCCGCCGCGCGGCGATCAGCAGCAAGTCGAGCGCGAAAAGCGCGCCCCGCAAGTACGTCGCCCCCCGCACGTACAAGCGCCGCGCCGCACCCAGGCGCTACGCCGCCGCCCGCCGCGACTGCGTCGTCACCCCCGGCCAGTCGGTCACGACCCGCACGGTCAGCTACCAGCCCGCGCCGCTCCCGGTCGCGAACGTTCCCTACTTCCCCGACAACGGCGATTTCGGCAGCCCCGGAGGCGGCTTCGGCGGTCCGAGCGTCGGGATCGGCGGCAGCGGCGGAGTGGGCATCGGCGGCGGCTTCTTCTCCGGCGGCTTCTTCGGCGGCAGCGGCGGAACGTCGGTGTTCACCGCGTCCACGTCGACTTCGACGGGCGGCGCGATCGTCGATGTGTCTACTGGCGACGTGACCACTGGACCTGTTACTACTGGGCCTGTGTCGGTGGTCACCGGTCCTGTGACGACCGGACCTACGACGGTGACGACTGGATCGACCACAGTCACGACTGGTCCAACGACTGTCACGACCGGCGACACTACCCTGACGACCGGACCGATTACGATCGACAATGACAACAACGTGTCGAGTTCGACCTCGTCATCGACAAGCTCATCTTCTTCCACGAGTTCCTCATCGTCTACGAGTTCATCGACGACGTCGTCAGGCAGCAGCTTCGGCACCCCGACGCCGCCCGTGACGCCTCCGGACACGCCGCCGCCTCCGAGCCCGCCGACGCCGCCGACCGAGGTTCCCGCTCCGCCGATGGTGATCCTGTTCGGTCTCGCCGCCGCGGCGCTGGTCGCACGGCGCGGGTTGAAGCGGACACCCGCCGCGGCCTGACTTCGGGCCGTTCGATTTCTACAGGGCCGGTGGGAGAGATCCCGCCGGCCCTTTCCGTTGCAGCGGCGTGCGCGTAGCAGGCGGCGATGCGCATCCTCCTGACCAACGACGACGGCATCGCCGCACGCGGACTCGCCTTCCTCGAAAGGATCGCGCGCGCTTTGTCGGACGACGTGTGGATCGTCGCGCCCGCCGACGAGCAATCGGGCGCGGGTCATTCGCTCACGCTCACCGTTCCCGTCCGCCTGCGGCAGCTCGGCGAACGCCGCTTCGCGGTGCGCGGCACGCCGACCGACGCGGTCATGATGGCGGTCGCGCACATCATGAAGGATCATCGTCCCGACCTGATCCTTTCCGGCGTCAACCGCGGCGCGAACCTGGCGGAGGACGTCACCTATTCCGGAACCGTGTCCGCGGCGATGGAAGGCGCGCTCGCGGGCATCCCGTCGATCGCGCTGAGCCAGAGCTATGCCCGGCAAGGCATGGGCGACACCGTTTCGTTCGCCGCGGCCGAAGCCTGGGCGGAACGGGTCCTGAAACCCTTGATCGCGGCCCCGTTCGCGCCGCGCACGCTGGTCAACGTCAACTTCCCGGCATGCGGCCCGGACGACGTGCGCGGCATCCGCGTCGCGCGCCAGGGCTTGCGCGACTACGGTCGCCTCAAGATCGAACGACGCACGGACACGCGCGGGTTCGACTATTTCTGGTTCGGGCTGGGCGAGATGATCGAAACGCCGACCCATGCGACCGACCTGGAAGCGGTCGCCGACGGCTATGTCGCGGTCACCCCGCTTCACCTCGACCTGACGCACGACGCGTCGATGGCGTCGCTCGCCGCGCTTTACGCAAAGGCCTGATGCGGCGGTGAAGATCCCCCGCGTCCCCGAAGACGCCGTCGCCCCGCTCCGGCGACGCGCGCCGCAGTCCGGGTGGCGGCAGCTCGGCATCCGCGCCGCGCTCGCGCTCGGCATGATCGGGGTCGTGCTGCTGACGCTGTGGCTCGACCGCGACGGCCTCAAGGACCAGATCGACGGTTCGATCAGCTTCGTTGACGTCGTCTACTTCACCGCCGTCACGATCACGTCGGTCGGCTATGGCGACATCGTTCCGGTGACCGACCGGGCCAAGCTGATCGATACCTTCTTCATCACGCCCATCCGGCTGTTCGTGTGGCTGCTGTTCCTCGGCACCGCGTACGACTTCCTGCTAAGGGGCTGGTGGGACAAACGGCGGATGCGCATGATCCAGAACAATCTGCATGGCCACTACGTCCTGATCGGCTACGGCAAGACCGGGCGGCAGGCCGCGGCCGAGCTGATGGCGCGGGGCACCGAGGCCACGCGCATCGTCATCGTCGACAAGGACGCGGACGCGTTGAAGGCCGCGTCGTCGATCGGACTCGCCACCCTCGAAGGCGACGCGACGCGGGACGCGGTGCTCGAAGCCGTCAAGATCGACCGCGCCGCCGCGATGATCGTCGCCGCCGGACGCGACGACACGTCGATCCTGATCGTGCTGACGACACGGCAGCACAGCCGCTCCATCCCGATCAGCGTCACGATCCGCGCGCAGGACAACGAGGACCTGGCGCAGCAGGCGGGCGCGACCACCGTCATCAACCCGGTGAGCTTCAGCGGGCTGCTGCTCGCCGGATCGACGCACGGACCGCACATCGCCGATTACCTCAGCGACCTGGCGTCGAGCAGCGGCAGCGTCATCCTGACCGAACGGCTCGCGCATGCCTCCGACGTCGGCCGCCCCTTGCGCGACTGCGGGCCGGGGGTCGGCCTGCGCATCTACCGCGACGGCGTCCCGCTCGGCTTCGAGGACGCGCGCACGGGCCGGGTGGAGGAAGGCGACATCATCGTCGAGGCGCTGCCGAACGGTTAGTCCGGGTTGGCAAATCGCGGCAAATGCGCCTATGTCGCACGTCTCCCATGCTCACCACCCTCCCCTCCGCGCCGCGCATCGGCATGGTGTCGCTCGGCTGTCCCAAGGCGCTGGTCGACAGCGAGCGCATCCTGACCAAGCTGCGGTCGGACGGCTACGCGCTCAGCCCCGATTACGCCGGCGCCGATGTCGTGCTCGTCAACACATGCGGTTTTCTCGATTCCGCCAAGGAGGAGAGTTTGGAGGCGATCGGAGAAGCGATCGCGGAGAACGGCCGTGTCATCGTCACCGGGTGCCTAGGGCGCGAAGCCGACATGATTCGCGCGCGCTTCCCGCAGGTGCTCGCGATCAGCGGGGCGCATCAGTACGAGGCGGTCGTCGGCGCGGTGCACGACGCCGCGCCCGTTCCGCCGTCGCCATACCTCAACCTGGTGCCGGACGGCGGGCTGAAGCTCACGCCGCGCCACTACAGCTACCTTAAGATTTCCGAAGGCTGCAATCACCGGTGCAGCTTCTGCATCATCCCGTCGATGCGCGGCGACCTCGTCAGCCGCCGCCCGGACGCCATCCTGCGCGAGGCGGAAAAGCTGGTCGCTGCAGGGACGAAGGAACTGCTCGTCATCAGCCAGGACACGTCGGCGTATGGCGTCGACATGAAGCAGCGTATCTGGCCGTGGAAGGACCGCGAAGTCGCGCCCGACCTGACGAGCCTCGCGCGCGAGCTCGGCAGGCTGGGCGCTTGGGTCCGGCTCCACTACGTCTACCCCTACCCGCACGTCGACCGCGTCATTCCGCTGATGGCGGACGGACTCGTGCTGCCCTATCTCGACATCCCGTTTCAGCATGCAAGCCCGTCCGTCCTGCGCGCGATGCGTCGGCCAGCGAACGAGGTCAAAGTGCTCGGACGCCTGCAAGCGTGGCGGCAGCAGGTGCCGGACATCGCGATCCGATCCTCGTTCGTGGTCGGTTTTCCGGGCGAGACCGAGGCCGACTTCCAATACCTCATGGACTGGCTCGTCGAGGCGCAGCTCGACCGCGTCGGCGCGTTCCGCTTCGAACCCGTCGCGGGCGCGGCGGCGAACGACCTGGGCGATCACGTGCCCGAGGAGGTCAAGGAGGAACGCTACGTCCGCCTGATGGAGCTGACCGCAGGCATTTCCGCCGCCAAGCTCGCCGCAAAGGTCGGACGAACGATCGACGTCATCATCGACGAGGTGGACGCGGACGGCGGCGCGACGGGGCGGTCGAAGGCCGACGCGCCCGAGATCGACGGTCAGGTCCAGTTGCGCGATGCCTACGGAGCCAAGCCGGGCGACATCGTCGCCGTGCGGGTCGAGGACGCCGACGAGCACGATCTCTACGCCGCGCCTCTGGCGGTGGCCGCGTGAAGGACCTGTTGCGGGCTGACCGCGATCAGCCGGCGACTCCGTTGGTGGTCGTCGACAAGGCCGGTTTCGCCGGCTGGCTCAACACGCAGCCTTCCGAGATGCGCGCGGCCGTCGCCGCGCAAAGATTCGAGGGCGCGGCCGACACGATCGCGTTCCTACCGGATGCCGGACCCGACGGCATTCCGGTGGCGGTGGGTGTCGCCGATGCCGCGAACATGGAGCCGTGGTGTCTGGCCAAGGCGGCGGAAAGGCTTGCCGCCGGAACGTATCGCCTGGAAACGGGCTCGCCCGGCCAGGCCACGCTCGGATGGCTTCTCGCGCAGTACCGCTTCGATCGCTACAAGGCGGCGGACACCACCGGCGCGCGCATCCTGCTGACGCGCGAGGTCGCCGCCATCGATGCCCGCACCGCCGAAGCGGAAGCCGTGTCGCTCGTCCGCGACCTCGTCAACACGCCCGCCGCGGACATGGGGCCGCAGCAGCTGGAGGACGCGTGCGTTGTGGCCGCGAAGGATTTCGGCGCGACCGTCGCCGTCACGCGCGGCGACGCGCTGGAACGCGAGTACCCGATGGTCGCCGCCGTCGGGCGTGCCGCGACCCCGCCCTACGCGCCGCGGATGATCGAGCTCGAATGGGGCGACCCGGCGCATCCGCGGATCGCGATCGTCGGCAAGGGGGTCAGTTTCGATTCGGGCGGGCTCGACATCAAGCCCGCCTCGGGCATGCGGTTGATGAAGAAGGACATGGGCGGCGCGGCGCACGCGATCGCGTTGGCCCGGCTGGTCATGGGCGCCCGCCTGCCCGTGCGGCTCCATCTGCTGATCCCGGCGGCGGAAAACGCGATCGCGGGTGATGCGTTTCGGCCCGGCGACATCTTGCGCAGCCGCGCCGGCCTGTCCGTCGAGATCCACAACACTGACGCGGAGGGACGCCTGCTCCTCGCCGACGCATTGTCCCGCGCGGGCGAAAGCGCGCCCGAGCTGACGATCGACTTCGCCACGCTGACGGGCGCGGCGCGCACCGCGCTGGGTCCCGATCTGCCCGCTCTTTTCTGCGACGATGATGCGCTTGCCTCCGCACTGCTCGATGCGGGCATGAAGGAAGCCGATCCCATGTGGCGGCTACCGCTCTGGCCGGGCTACGCGGACATGCTGAAGTCGGACGTCGCCGACCTGTCCAACGCATCGGACAGCGCGTTCGCAGGTGCGGTCACCGCCGCGTTGTTCTTGAAACGCTTCGTCTCCGACGGGGCGGCGTGGGCGCACGTCGACACGTTCGCGTGGATGCCCGCCGACAAGCCCGGACGTCCCAAAGGTGGCGAGGCGCTCGGCCTGCGCGCGGCGTGGCGGACGTTGCGCCTTCGGTACGGGCCCGTACGCTGACCCCCGAACGACCCGTGACGGACCGCCTTATTCATTTCGGTGCGCAACCAATTCCCTCCTCGACCGGTTCTTCTCCCACGGCGAACGATCCGTGGACGAGAGGCGATTTCGGTGTCCGACACTACGTTAAGCGGCTGGATGAAGACGTTGATCGGCTATGTCCGCTCGGGTCAGCCCGACCTGACGAACCGCCAGATGGCGCTGCTTCTTCTCGTCTACCTGACGCCCGGGCCTCACACGGTGCGCGGGCTGGCGCGCGTGCTGGGCGTGTCGAAGCCAGTGATAACGCGGGCCTTGAACACGCTGGGCGGACTTGGCTATCTCCGCCGGGAGCGCGATCAGGCCGATCGCCGCAACGTCTTCGTGGCGCAAACGGACACCGGGGCGACTTTTCTTGAAGGATTCGGACGCAACCTCACCGGCGAGCCGCTTCGACGCGTCGTGGGACTCGGCCCCCTCCTCGCCGCAAGCTAGACGGTTCAAGCTTTCGCAGCGTTCGTCGTTGCCCGATCCGGCGCTCAACGCCTACCGAGACGATCTGGCGGATGTGGCACTGGCGGGTCGCGTGATCGCGTCGCACTATGCCGAGCCGGTAATAAGAAGTTGTGTGTCGCCGGCATCGATCACAGCGGATGCGGACGCGACGATCCCGGTGGGTGTGATTGCGCCTGATGATGCGTTCGCGCTGCTCGACTGCTCGCGTGGGCGTGCTTGGGGCTATGTCGTGGCAACGCACCGCGTCGGCTATGTCGACGAGGACGCGCTGGCCTAGCTACATTTCGCCGCGCTGGCGTCGAATGGCGTACCAACGCTGCACGTTCGCGTTGTGCTCGGCGAGGGTTTCGGCGAACACGTGCCCGCCGTCGCCCTTGGCGACGAAATAAAGCGCCCGCGTCGGCGCAGGATCGAGCGTCGCGGCGAGCGACTCACGCCCCGGATTCGCGATCGGCCCCGCCGGCAGGCCCGCCATGGCATAAGTATTGTACCCATTGTTCGCGTTCAGCTCCGAACGCAGGATGCGTCGGCCCAGCGGCTTTCCCTTGGTTACCGGATAGATGACCGTCGGATCGGCCTGCAGCGGAATGCCCTGCTTCAAGCGATTGGTGTAGACACCCGCGACCGTGCGCCGTTCGGCCGGAACCCCCGTCTCCTTTTCGACAACCGACGCCAGGATTACCGCCTCGCGCGGGCTGGACACCGCGATGCCGGGCTTGCGCGCCGCCCATAACTTCGCAAGTTCGTCCGTCATCGCGCGTTGCATGCGCGCCAGAACCGCCGCCCGCGTTTCGCCGCGCTGGAAGCTGTAGCTGTCGGGCAGGACCGAACCCTCGGCCGGAACCTCGACCGGGCCCGACAGGCGCTCCTGAGCCATCAACCGCTCGTGCACCAGGATCGATGGCGTACCCTCCGGCACCGCGACGAAGCGCTGCAGCGTCTTGCCCGATTGCAGCAGCGCCAGCACGTCGGCCGGGCTCGCCCGCGCCGGAACTTCGTACTCGCCCGCCTGGATCGCGTCGTCCGACCCGAACAGCTTCGACAATGTCAGGAACTGATCGGCGGAGGCCAGCGCGCCGACCTTCTCGAGCTCGCGCGCCGCCCGCGACAGGCTCGCGCCCGGCGGGATCTGGACTTCGACGGGCTTGGTCGCCGGGCCGGCGGCGGACCAGCCACGTCCGATGACGAAGCCGCCGATCGTCAGCACTGCGAGCAGGACGAACCCGATCAGGACGAGCCGATTGAACAGGCTCGGTTGCGCCGCTTTTCCCGCCATCAGACCCGGCGCATCACGAGGCTCGCGTTGGTGCCGCCGAACCCGAAACCGTTGTTGAGGACGACGTCTACCTTACGCTCCTTGGCGACATGCGGCACGAGGTCGAAACCCGCGCAGCCGTCCGACGGATTGTCGAGGTTGAGCGTCGGCGGCACGATCCCGTCGCGCATCGCCAGGATGCAGAAGATCGCCTCGACCGCGCCCGCGCCGCCCAGCAAATGCCCGATCGCCGACTTGGTCGAGCTGATCGACACGGTGCCGACCGCGTCGCCGAACAACCGCCGCACCGCGCCCAGCTCGAGCTCGTCGCCGAGCGGCGTCGATGTGCCGTGCGCGTTGATATAGTCGATGTCGGATGGGTTCACGCCCGCGCGCTTCAACGCGGCCTGCATCGCCCGAAACGCACCCGATCCTTCGGGGTGCGGCGCGGTGACGTGGTACGCGTCGCCCGCCATGCCGTAGCCGGTGACCTCGGCGTAGATGTTCGCGCCGCGCTTCCTGGCCCGCTCATATTCCTCGAGCACGACGACGCCGCCGCCCTCGCCGATGACGAACCCGTCGCGGTCGCGGTCGTACGGGCGGCTCGCCTTTTCGGGCGTGTCGTTGAACCCCGTGGACATCGCGCGCGCCTGCGAAAAGCCCGCGATCCCGATCGGACAGATCGCGCCTTCGGCGCCGCCCGCGAGCATCACGTCCGCGTCGTCGAGCGCGATCATCCGCGCCGCGTCGCCGATCGCGTGCGCTCCCGTGGCGCAGGCGGTAACGACCGCGTGATTGGGACCCATGAGGCCGTACTTGATCGACACCTGGCCGGAAATGAGGTTGATCAGCCGCCCATGCACGAAGTGCGGGCTGACCTTGCGCGGGCCGCGTTCATGAAGGACGATCGACTCCTTCTCGATTCCCGGCAGTCCGCCGATCCCCGATCCGATCGACACCCCGGCGCGATACCGGTCCGCGTCGGACAGGTCGGTCAGACCCGCGTCCTCGATCGCCTGGCCCGCTGCGTCGATGCCGTAGATGATGAACGGATCGACCTGCCGCTGGACCTTGTGGTCGACGCGCTTGTCGGGGTCGAAGCCGTACGCGTGATCCGCAGGTTTGACCTCGCACGCAATCTGGCAGGCGTAGCCTGTCGGATCGAAGCGCGTGATCCGCGCGGCCCCGCTGCGGCTCGCCAGGATGTTTTTCCAGGCGGTCGGCACATCGCAGCCTAGCGGCGTCACGAGGCCCAGACCGGTCACCACTACACGGCGCATCGCACCTCCAAAGGCCTCATCAAAAAGGCCCCCCGCCTTAAGACGGGAGGCCGTTGTTAGTCAAAGCGCCGTCGGGGGCGAGGCCGCAAGCCTCAGGCTTTGTTGGTGTCGATGTAGCTAATCGCATCGTTGACCGTCGTGATCTTCTCGGCCGCGTCGTCCGGAATCTCGACGCCGAATTCCTCCTCGAACGCCATGACGAGCTCGACGATGTCGAGGCTGTCCGCGCCCAGATCGTCGATGAAGCTCGCTTCCTCCGTCACCTTTTCGGCCTCGACGCCGAGATGCTCGACGACGATCTTCTTCACGCGCTCGGCGGTCTCGCTCATTGGTGTTCCTCCTGTTCTTGTGTGCGCCCTAGACGGTGTTCGCGCGGGGACGCAAGCGTCAGATCATCGCCATTCCGCCGTTGACGTGGAGCGTCTGTCCCGTGACGTAACCGGCCTCCCGGCTGGCCAGGTACACGGCCGCCGCGGCGACGTCCGCGCCGTCGCCCAGCTTGCCTGCGGGAATGCGGCCGAGCAACGCGGCCTTCTGCGCGTCGGGCAGCCCCTCCGTCATCGCCGACGCGATGAACCCGGGGGCGATGCAGTTGACGGTGATCGATCGGCTCGCAAGCTCCTGCGCCAGCGCCTTGGACATGCCGACCAGCCCCGCCTTGGACGCGGCGTAGTTGGCCTGTCCCGGATTGCCCGTCGCGCCGACCACGGACGTGATCGACACGATCCGCCCGAACCGCGCCTTCATCATCGGCCGGCACGCCGCGCGGCTCAGCCGGAACGCGGCCTCCAGGTTGATGCGGATGACGTCGGACCACTCATCGTCCTTCATCCGCATCGCCAGGTTGTCGCGCGTCACGCCCGCGTTGTTGACGAGGATGTCGAGCTTTCCGCTCAACGCCTCGACCGCGCGCGGGACGAGCGCGTCCACCGCGGCCGGGTCGGACAGATCGCAGGGAAGCACGGCCGCACCGGCCATATCCTCCGCCGCCACCCGCAGCGCCTCCTCGCGCGTGCCCGACAACGCGACCCGCGCGCCCTGTCCTGCCAGAGCCCGCGCGATCGCCGATCCGATCCCCCCGCTCGCCCCCGTCACGAGCGCGGTCATACCGCTCAAGTCGAACATGTCAGTTCCCCGTTCCGAAGTGTGCGACGTCTTCCACCGTGACGATGCTCGTGACGCGCGCGTCCGGAACGATCTTGCGGACCATGCCGCCCAGCACCTTGCCCCCGACCTCGACGAAATGGTCGACGCCCGCCGCGCTCATGGCGAGGACGCTGGTGCGCCAGAGCACCGCGCCAGTCACCTGCCGGACGAGCAAGTCCTTGATCTCGTCGGGCGCGGAAACCTCGGCGGCGGTGACGTTCGCGTACACCGGAACGGACGACGGCGTCATTGCGGCAGCCCCGAGCGCCTTAGCCATCGCGTCGGCCGCGGGCTGCATCAGCGGGCAGTGGAACGGCGCGGACACGGGAAGCAGCATCGCGCGCCGAACCCCCTGTTCCTTCAGGATCGCGATCGCGCGTTCGACCGCCGCCTTGTGCCCGGAAATGACGACCTGTCCCGGCGCATTGTCGTTGGCCGCGACACACACCTCGCCCTGCGCCGCCTCTGCGGCAACCGCCACCGCCTGATCCCAATCGACGCCCAAAGCGGCCATCGCGCCGATTCCGACGGGTGCCGCCGCCTGCATGGCCAGCCCGCGCGTGCGCAGCAGCCGCGCCGTGGTGGCAAGGTCGAGCGCCCCCGCCGCGCACAAGGCCGTGTATTCACCGAGGCTGTGCCCCGCGACACAAGCTGCGCTGCCCGCCAGGTCGAACCCGTGCTCGCGCTCCATGACGCGCAAGGTCGCGATCGCGTTGGCCATGATCGCGGGCTGCGCGTTCTCCGTGAGCGTCAGCGTTTCCGCAGGCCCGTCCCGCATGATCGCGAACAGAGTTTCGCCGAGCGCCGCGTCCACCTCGTCGAACACGGCGCGCGCGTGCCCGCTTTCGGCGGCGAGCGCGACGCCCATGCCGACCGCCTGGCTGCCCTGACCCGGAAACACAAAGGCTGTCGTCATGGGCGAATTCCGAATGGGACGACCGCGTTGGCGGCGTCGTGGCCGATGTCGGCGGTGCCCAGATACGGGATGCCCCCGCGGTCGCACCAGTGGCGAAAGATATCCGACACGTCGCTCCCGAAGTCGCGATCGTTGGCGGGAACGGCGAAGCGGCCCTGGGCGATGCCGGCCAGATCGGAAAACGCGTGCGTCACCTGGAACAGCGCGCGGTCGATGCGGTAATGATGCTCGTCCACGTCCTCGAGAAGCAGCGCGTACCCGGCGAGATCGGGCTGCAGCGGCGTGCCGATCGCCGCGGCGAGCACGGTGAGGTTGAACGCGACGCGCGGCGGGCCGTCGTAAGCGTCGTCTCCCGTCGTCAGCCAATTCAGCGCGCGTACGATCGCGGCCTCGCCCCCATCGCGGCGCACATCGGCGCACATCGGCCCATGCGCCAGTCGCCCCAACCTGCGGAGGTGCAACCCGGCAAGCACCATGCCGAGATCGCTGTATCCCAGATACACCTTGTCCCCCGCCGCGGCCGTCAACCGCCCCAGAGCGCGCTCCGCCATGCGGCACGAACCGTACCCGCCGCGCGCGAACCATACCGCGTCAACCATCGGATCGTTGGCGACCTCGACGAATGCATCTTCGCGGGCCTGGTCGTCACCCGCGAAGTGACCGGCTTCCAGGAAGCACTGCGGATGCCACGCGATCTCCACGCCCGCAAAATCGCGCGCGGCGACCGCGTCCACGCGGTCCGCGATGTCGCGCGTGATCGGACATGCGGGTGCGACGACGGCGATCCTCACTGACTACCCCTCCCGTTCACCCCGAGCTTGTCGAAGGGCCGTACTTGTTCTTACGGGCTAGCGGATAGAACAGGGCTTCGACAAGCTCGGCCCCGCACGGGGCCGGGCGTGGAGCCACAGCAAAGGTTTGTCGGTGACACAATCGTATTTCTTCGTCGGCATCGGCGGCAGCGGCATGCTCCCGCTCGCGACCATCCTGCGCGGCCGCGGCGCGGACGTCGCGGGCTCGGATCGCTCCGCCGACCAGGGGCGGACGAACGAAAAATTCGCCTACCTCGCCGCCCAGGGCATAGGCATCCACCCGCAGGACGGCAGCGGCATCACCTCCCCCGACCAGATCGTCGTCGCCTCCGCCGCGATCGAGGACAGCGTTCCTGACATCGTCGCCGCCACGCGCCTCGGCTGCCAGCGAAAAAGCCGTGCGGAGCTGCTGTCCGAACTGTTCAACGCCGCCCCCACCTCGATCGCGGTCGGTGGCACGAGCGGCAAGTCGACCACCACGGGCATGATCGGCTGGATCCTCCACGCCTGCGGCCGCGCGCCCACCGTCATGAACGGCGCGGTGATGAAGAATTTCGTCGATGCCGACACCCCCTTCGCGAGCGCGCTGGTCGGCGGCGGGGACGCGTTCGTCAGCGAGGTCGATGAATCCGACGGCTCTATCGCGCTCTACCGCCCGACCGTCGCGGTCATCACCAACGTCACGCTCGACCACAAGCCGATGGCCGAACTGCGCGCGTTGTTCGCGGATTTCGCGAACCGCGCCGGCACCGTCATCCTCAACGCCGACGACCCCGAAACCGCGCATCTGCCCGTCACAGGCGCGCATTTGACCTACGGATTTGCGGAAAACGCGATCGTACGCGGCAGCGACGTCGAGGAGGCCCCGACATCCATCGCGTTCACCGTGCGCATCGTCGCCGCCACCGCGAATGTAAAACTCGCCGTCCCCGGCCGACACAACGCATCCAACGCGCTCGCCGCGCTCGCCGCCGCAACCGCCGCGGGCGTGCCGTTGGACAAAGCCGCCGCCGCGCTCGCCGAGTTCGCCGGCCTCAAGCGCCGCTTCGAGATCGTCGGCGAAGCGAACGGCGTCACCGTCATAGACGACTTCGCCCACAACCCCGACAAGATCGCGGCAACATTGGCGACCCTCCACGCCTTCCCCGGCCGCCTGCTGTTGTTCTTCCAACCCCACGGCTACGGCCCGCTCAAGGTCCTGAAGGACGCGCTCGTCGACTGCTTCGAAGACGCCATGCGCCCCGACGACCTGCTCATCATGTGCGACCCCGTCTATTTTGGCGGCACCACCGACCGCTCGGTCGGCAGCGCCGAAGTCGTCGCAGCCATCTTCGCGCGAGGGCGGCAAGCGCTGCACATCCCCGCGCGTACGGATTGCGGGTCGAAGCTTGCAGAACTCGCGCGACCCGGAGATCGCATCGTCATCATGGGCGCGCGGGACGACACTTTGTCGACGTTTGCGAGCGAGTTACTTCTCGCTCTTCAGCCTTAACGGTAAGAGACTTCAACAGCGGTGGAAGTGGGCTGTCAGCCCTTGGACTTCGAAGGCTTGGGCCTCGGAGTACCTCGCGTATCTCCCAACTCGACTTTCGTTAGAGTTTGCCTTGGAGGCGGCACAGGCCGTTCTGGCGGTGGGGCATCGGTTGAGCGCGGCGGCTTGTTCTTGTCCTCGCTCACCTAACGCTTATCCCGAATGACCGGCGTTGCCGAAGTCTTCGTGAATGACGCACCTTCGGTAATTAGACGAGCCTTGGGCGGCACCGGCCGAGACGGCACCGACGGACGAGGAGGAGGCGTTGGGGAAGCCGACGGGTTCGACTTAGAGGGTGCTGACACTGCCGATGCTCCTTGCGCCGACACCTCCGTGGCGACGGCGTTGCGGACGAATATAACCGCTTCACACGCGAATGCGAGCACGAAGCCAGCCAACATGAAAAGAAGGACCTGACTGCGTGCTGACGTCTTGCGAGCATTCTCCCTGAAATTTGCGGCGGCTGCGGCGCTGTATTGTTCGATCATGAAGAGGCGTAGCTCCTCGACGACTTTGTCATCAAGATCGTCGCCGACTAGATCGCCCGCCTCGTAGAAGGTTGTCATCTCCTCGGCGTACTGGCGTACCAAGGCGTCGGACGCCGGTATCTCGTACTCGCGACCTCGAACTACCTGCCAGAACCACCAAAGAGCCCAGCCAAAGCAGCCGGTTGAGGCGAGGAGAAGAAGGTTTGTGGCGATTGCGTAGAAGGACCGGCCGATCGCTGGCGTGTCAGAGGCCGCCGTTCCGATCATGGTAGCGGCTAGCCCAAGGCTTACGCCGAAGAATGGCAAGGAACGCCAGATCGACTCATCTAGGTCGGCTTGCCTGTCAAAGGAGCTTTCAGCCAGCTTCTCCATGTAAGCGGCTGTTTTAGATTTCATGGCTGATCGTGGCGGTGTCGAAGCTCCTGTCGATTCCATCAGAGAGGCCTACCGGGACGGCACCTGACCGGCAAACGTCATCTTGCGCTCTCCGCGCTCCTCCGCCATAGCCCCCGCTTCCGCAGGTGCCGCGCGACGGTGCGCATCTGCGGATCCAACGCAAGCCGGAGGGGCGTTCGCATCGGGCGGCGTCAGCGATCGGTAACGAAAGACGAACCCCCATGCCTCTGTACGAGCATGTGTTTCTCGCGCGCCAGGATCTGGCTCAGGCCCAGGTCGATGCGCTTGCCGAGAACGCAACCAAGATCATCACCGATGGACAGGGCAAGGTCGTCAAGACCGAAGCCTGGGGGCTGCGCTCCCTCGCCTATCGCATGCAGAAGAACCGCAAGGCGCACTTCGTCATGCTCGAGATCGACGCGCCCGCGCCCGCACTGGCGGAGCTCGAGCGGCAGACGGGGATCAACGAGGACGTCATCCGCTTCATGACGCTCAAGGTCGACAATCACGAGGCGGGCCCGTCCGCGATGATGCGCAAGCAGGAGCGCGACCGCGAGCGCGGCGACCGCCCCGGCGGCGATCGCGACCGTGGCCCGCGCCGTGACGGCGGCGACCGCGACCGCGGCGACCGGCCGGACCGTTCAGGCGGCGACCGCGAGCGCGCCCCGCGCCGCGAAGACGCATAAGGATTTTTGAGACATGGCCCGCCCCTTCTTCCGCCGCCGCAAGTCCTGCCCGTTCTCGGGCAAGGACGCCCCCGTCATCGACTACAAGGACGTCCGCCTGCTCCAGGGCTTCGTCTCCGAACGCGGCAAGATCGTGCCGTCGCGCATCACCGCCGTGTCCGGCAAGAAGCAGCGCGAGCTCGCCAAGGCGATCAAGCGCGCGCGCCAGATCGGCCTCCTCCCCTACGTCGTGAAGTAGAGCCCGCATGGACATCATCCTCCTGGAACGCGTCGAAAAACTCGGCGCCATCGGCGACGTCGTCACCGTCAAGAACGGCTACGCGCGCAACTTCCTGCTCCCCAACGGCAAGGCCCTGCGCGCCAACGACGCCAACAAGCGCGTGTTCGAGGCCAATCGCGCGCGTATCGAATCGGACAACGCGGCGCGCCGCGACGTCGCAAAGACCGATGCGTCCGGCATCGACGGACGCACGATCGTGCTCATCCGTCAGGCGTCCAACGTCGGCCAGCTCTACGGCTCGGTCGCCGCGCGCGACATCATCGAGGAATTGGGCGCGGACGCCGCCAAGGTGACCCGCAACCAGGTCGTGCTCGACCGCCCGATCAAGGCGCTGGGCGTGCACGAAGTCCGGATTGCATTGCACGCCGAGGTCGTCGTCACGATCAAGGTCAACGTCGCGCGCTCGCCCGACGAGGCGGAACTGCAGGCCAAGGGCGTCGACGTGTCGCAGGACATGTTCGAACGCGAGAGCGCCGGGTTCACCGAGGACTATGATCCGAACGCGGAGCCCGGCGTCGCCGAGGATCGTCCTTACCGCGAAGACGCGAACACGCCTGCGTCCTAGCCGATTACGTCATCCCGGGGCATGCCGGGATGACGTAAAATGCGCCGGCCAGAGTTCAGTACCCCATCAGCGCCAACACTTCGCGCCGGGACCGTTCGTCCTCGCGAAAGACCCCCATCATGCGGCTCGTGGTCATCATCACACCCGGCGTATTGACGCCCCGCGCGCTCATGCACGCATGGCTTGCCTCGATCACGACCGCGACGCCCATCGGCTCGAGCTGTTCCCAGATCGTGTCCGCGACCTGCGCGGTCAGCCGTTCCTGCACCTGCAGACGTCGCGCGAAGCCGTGCAGCACGCGCGCGAGTTTGGAGATGCCCACCACCCGCGACCCCGGCAGATAGGCGATCGCCGCCTTGCCGATGATGGGGGCGAGGTGGTGCTCGCAATGCGACTGGAAGGGAATATCGCGCAGCAGAACGATCTCGTCGTAACCGCCGACCTCGTCGAACGTGCGCGCCAGATGCAGCGCCGGGTCGGACGCGTAGCCGATGCCGTACTCGCGCCAGGCGCGAGCCACGCGCGATGGCGTATCGAGCAGGCCCTCGCGTTCTGGATCGTCGCCCGCCCAGCGGATCAGTGTGCGCACCGCGTCGAGCACCTCCGGCGGCAGCGCATCGCGCGATGGTTCCCGATCGCTCATGCCGCGGCGCGTCGCGAGGCGTAGTCGGCGATGATCGTCGCGGCGAGCATTTCGGCCTGCACGCGTATCTCCGGGACCGCGACGCATTCCCAGAATGCACCACGCGCCATCGGGCCGACCGCGTAGAGCGGTAGATCACGTGGCGACAGGACGCGCAGGTCGTCGTCGACGGCAAGGCCGAGCCCGGATGCGTCGGTACTCGCGTCGCCAAGCGCCAGCATGGATCGGACGAGCGCGTTGTCGCCGCGACGCAGGTCGCCCGCAGGCCCCGTGCAGTTGATCACGCCCGCAACCATGACCCTCTCTACCGCTGCCGCGCCTCGCCAACGGATGCCGACCTCCGTGCCATGCACACTCGCGATGCGTCCGGGCTGGACGATCAGGCGTCCCTCGTCGATGCGCGCGCGCAATCTTGCCCAAACATCGGGCGCGATGCGGTGGCGGTGGACGTCCCACCACGGACGGAGGTGGCGCAGGAACCGTGATCGCTGGGCTTCGGTCCAGCCCTGCCAGATCGCCTGCGTCGACGGCCGCAGCGCGTCGACGACCGCACGCCACAGAGCAACCCGGCTTTGCGCCCGTACCCAGCCAAGCAGCGCGAGCGGCGAACGCCCGTCGGGTGGCGTCCCCGCCTCGCCGAACACGTCCTCGTGCGGTTGCGGCAACAGACCGCGACGCGACAAGGCAATAATCCGGCCGCGGAACCCACGCGCATCCAACCCGAGCACCGTGTCGACTGCGGTCAGACCTGTTCCGATAAGCAGGACGTCGCCCGTTTGCCCGGCGAGCCGGTCGATGACGCGTTGCCCGTTCTCGCTCCATGGATCGTCGGCTTGGGGTGCGGTCAGGTCGGCGAGCACGGCGAAACGCTGCGGCGGCAGGTTGCCCGCCGCCACGACGACCGCGTCGGCGTCGATCGTGTCTCCCGATTCAAGCCGAACCTTGCCGCGGTCCAACGCAAGCGCGTGATCGGCGAGGGCGGCGATCCCGTCGCCGGCATCGTGGAGGATTTCACCGAGGTAACGCCGATACAGCATGCGCGATGCGAAGCTCGCCCCCGTGCCCTCGCCCCGCGCCGTCAGCCACCGTGAGAAATGATCCGGCCGGTCCGCATACGCGCTCATGCCGCCCGCGCAGACGTTGAGCCGGTGCGCGGGTTCGCGCGTGCCATAGGCCAGCCCTTGCGCGAACGTTCCCGTGCGATCGATCAGGACGACCCGCGCGCCGCGTGCCGCCAAGTGGACCGCGGTCATGGTCCCGCTGAACCCCGCCCCTACGACCGCGACGAGCGGCCGCTCCGTTCCCGGCTCCTCGACCGTGGCCGCCGCGTGTTCGTTCATGCCAATTTCGCTCATGGTGGCCCCGGAGGGACTCGAACCCCCGACCTGCGGTTTAGGAAACCGTTGCTCTGTCCGGCTGAGCTACGGAGCCGTGGGTTCGTCTGATATGAGGCGGCGGTACGCAAAGCAAATTGGTTGCGAGGCTTCGCCTCAATTCTTGGTCTCGGGCGGGACGAACGGCATGGGCAGCGGCGCGACCGGAACGCCGTCGTCCGCCAGCGCCTTTGCGTCCGCGCGCGTCGCCTGGCCGTGGATCGATCGGGCTTCGGCCTCGCCCAGATGGATCGCGCGCGCCTCGTCCGCGAAACGCGTCCCGACATAGTCCGACGATGCGAGAGCGCGTGCCTGCGCATCGGCGAGCTTGCCCAGCATCGCCTTCGCCTGCGCGGGGGAAACGCCGCCGCTGTTCGACTTGGACGAGACGGCGGGTGCCATCACCGCCTTGGTCACCTCGCCGCTGCCGCAGATCGGGCACGCGACGAGCCCGCGCGCGGATTGGTCGTCGAAGTCGGCGCTCTTGCCGAACCATGCCTCGAACACGTGATCGGCCGCACAGCGCAGGTCGAAGACGATCATGCCGCGACCTGCGCGACCGGGATGGCGCGGCGATGATCGATGACCGGAATTGCGGCGCGCGCCCTCGCGACCGCCTCCGGGTCAAGCTCGGCGAAGCAGACTTCGTCCTGCTCCTCGCCCATGTCGAGCACGATCTCGCCCCGGGGATTGACGACCAGGCTGTGGCCGAACGTGTCCCGGCCGTCCTCGTGAGGACCGCACTGCGCCGCCGCCACGACCCAGCACGCGTTTTCGACCGCCCGGGCACGCACGAGCAAATGCCAGTGCGCACGGCCGGTCGGCACGGTGAACGCGGCCGGGATCGTCAGCACCGTCGCGCCCGCCGCCGACAATGATGCGTACAGCGCCGGAAAGCGCAGGTCGTAGCAGATGGACAGGCCGAGCACGCCGACGGGCGTGCGGACGATCGTGGCGGCCGCGCCCGGGGTATAGCGGGCCGACTCGCGCCACCGCTCGCCCGTTGGCAGGTCGACATCGAACAAGTGGATCTTATCGTACGCAGCGCGCACCGATCCGGCATCGTCGATGACAAACGCCCGATTGGCGAGTTGTCCGTCCGCGCGGCGGATCGCGAGCGACCCCAATTGCACCCAGATGCCATGCGCGTGCGCGGCGGCACGGACGGCGGCGAGAACCGGGTCGTCATCCTGTTCGAAGATGTTCGCCGCCGCCCGCTCGGCGTCTCGGTCGAGGAAGCCCGACATCTCGGGCGTGAACAGCATCGCTGCCCCGCCCGACGCCGCCTTGCCGATCGCGCGCACGAGCGCGTCGGCGTTGCGGGCCAGATCAAGGCCGGTGCACGCCTGATGGAGCGCGATCTTCAAGGTAAGAGCAGGCGCGAGCTATGCGGCGAGCATCGCGTCGAGCCGTCCCGCACTCTCCAGCGCCGCGAGATCGTCCGACCCGCCGACATGCTCGCCGTCGATGAAGATCTGCGGCACGGTCGTGCGTCCGTTTGCGCGTCCCAGCATTTCTTCACGCGCGGACGGGTCCGAGTTGATCTCGCTTTCCTGGTAGCTCGCGCCCTTGGAGTCGAGCAACGCCTTGGCGCGCGCGCAGTACGGGCAGCCCGACTTGGTGTAGATTTCGATGTTCGCCATGATGTTCTCCTGTGTTGAAGCCAATGTCGATGCGGCGTGCCTATCGCGCAAGGTGTGATGGACGCACCACGCGCGCCCATACGTGCAGCTCCACGCTTTGCGCGCCCGCTTTCTTCAAGACCTTGGCACACGCGTCCGCGGTACTTCCGGTCGTATAGATGTCGTCGACCAGCATGATTCGGCGCCCGGCGAAGCCGTGACCCGGCGCAACCGCGAAGGCGCCGCGCACCGTGTCCCGCCGCTGCGCGCTGTTCATCGCTTTTAACGGCGGCGTGCCGCGGGTGCGGGTCAGGCCTTGCAGCGCGACCGGGACGTCCGTCCGCCGCCCGAGCGCGGACGCCACCAGCGCGGACTGGTTGTAGCCGCGTCGCCAGATGCGCCAGCGATGGAGCGGCACGGGAACGAGCAGCGCGTCCCCGCCCGCGACGACGTTGCGCGCCATGAGGTTGGCGATCGTGAGCGCGATCGCGGGCCGCGTGCCGTATTTCAGCTTGAGCGCGATGCGGCGGGTGAGGTCGCCGTAGGCCGCCGCCGCGTAGGTGCGATCAAAACTGGGCGGCTTGGCCAGACAGGCGGCGCAGCGCATCTCGTCGGCTTCGATCATGGGCAAGGGCAGCGCACATTGCACGCAGATCGGCGGCCCCAGGAAGTCGATGCCGCTCCAGCAAGTCATGCAGAAGCGCGCATCGCCGTCCACGATCGTGCCGCAACCGGGGCAACGCGGCGGCAGGGCGAAGCCGATAACCGGGCGCGCGATCGCCTGCAGGGGTGAGAACGCGGACATCTCCGCCTTGTCGCCGCCCCTCGCGCCCGGCACAAGAGCGCGAATGGACGCGGGCAAGCTGTTCGACCGGCGGGCGCGGCGTCTGCACCGCGATCGCGCCGTTCGCGGCGGCGGAGACGCGTTCGTGCACGCGCGCGCGTTCGACGAGGTGCTGGAGCGGCTCGAGTTCGTCAAGCGCGGGTTCGGCCGTGCGCTGCTTCTCGGCTGCGCGGATCCTTCGTGGGCCGCACGGCTGAGCAACATCGTGGGCGAAGTCTTGGTTGCCGATCCCTCGCCCGCGGCCGCGGCCGCGGCGCACGGGGTCGCGGCGGACGAGGACCGGTTGCCGTTCGCGGACGGGTCGTTCGATCTCGTGATCGCGATCGGAACGCTCGACGCAGTCGACGATCTGCCGGGCGCTCTGATCCTGATACGGCGTATCCTTCGTGCCGATGGTCTGATGCTCGCCGCGATGGCGGGCGCGGGAAGCCTGCCGCGCCTCAGGGCCGCGATGCTCGCCGCCGATGCCGCCGAGGGTCGGGGCGCGGCCCCGCGCATGCACCCGGCGGTGGACGTGCGAACCGCGGGAGACCTGCTCGCCCGCGCCGGGTTCGCGTTGCCGGTCGCCGACAGCGAAAGCCTGGATGTCAGCTATGCCGATCTGGGGACACTCCTCGCGGACATACGCGCGCATGGCGGGGGCAATGCGCTCGCGCGCCGTTCGCGGACGCCGCTCGGCCGCATCGGACTGGCCACCGCCGCCGCCGACTTTTCGCGTGATGCCAAGAACGGTCGCACGATCGAGCGCTTCGAGGTCCTACATTTGTCCGGTTGGGCTCCCGCGCCTCGCTAGATCAGCGCTTCCAACATGCCGATGAGCGGGCGATCCGCCGTCGGCATGTCGAGACCGTGAAGCTCCGAGGGCGAGAGCCAGCGGAGTTCGGTCGCCACGATCGGCTCGGGCGTCCCGGTCCACGCGCGGCAGAGGAACACGAGCAGCAGCAGGTGACGTTCGTCCAACGGCTCGCTGGCGAAGCATGCGGGCGTCAGCGCCCCCGCTTGGACGACGATGCCGAGCTCCTCGTGCAGTTCGCGGACAAGCGCGCTCTCCGGATCCTCGTGCGCCTCGACCTTGCCCCCGGGGAACTCCCACAGCCCGGCCATCGCCGCGCCGGGCGGGCGGCGCTGAACGAGAACGCGTGCCTGCGCGTCGATCAGTGCCGCTGCGGCGACGATGACGATCGGGCCGTTCATAGCGGATTATCCTCCAAAGGATTGTTAAGCAATTATTCCTAAGAGCGTGGGGAACGGGAACTCGAAAGGCGGCGAATGACTGCGCGGCGACATCTGCGGAAGCTTGGCAAGGACGAACGCGGATCGACGGCGGTCGAATACGGCCTGATCGCGGCGCTTGTCGTGATCGCCTGCATCACCGCGCTCAAGAACTTGGCGTCGACCAACAGCGAGATGTGGAACAACGTTTCGAACGAGGTCAGCGTTAGCGGCTGACGCGGAAAATAAGCCTGGTTCCGTTAAACATTTGGAAACCGGAGGATCATAAACCCGGAGACGACCGCTCGATCGGACAGTCGGGCGGCTTGGGGGCAAGTATAGCTTCCGACGCTTTGGAACCAAGGAGACCCGACATGAAGAAGTTCTACAAGATGATCAAGGACACCAAGGGCGCGACCGCCATCGAGTACGGCCTCATCGCCGCGCTCATCGCCGTCGCCGCGATCAGCGCGATGGGCCGTCTCGGCAACACGCTGTCGACGACGTTCAACAACGTCTCGGACGAGATGAAGATCAGCTAAGCCGATCTGAACTTTCGAACACGGAGGGCGACGGGATCACGGTCCCGCCGCCCTTTTCGTGTGCGTCAGCCGCGCGTACCGTAGACAACGAGCTTGACCTTCTGCCCCGGCCTTAACGCCGCGTTGGCCGCCAAACCGTTCAAGGTCGTGAACCGTACGACCTTGTTGTCGTCGTACGCCATGCGCGCGCTGAGCGACTGCACCGTGTCGCCCGCTTTGATCGTGACCACGTCGATGACGCGCGGCCGGATCGCCGCCGCTTCGGCCGCGGTGATGGGAGCGAGCGACCGGACCATCGAACTGAACGGCCCGAACTCGCTCTCGGCGGGCGTGATCGTCATGAAGTGGTAGGCGTGCGTCGCGTCCCAGCGATAGGCGAACACGCCGACGTCGAGCGCGCCCTGCTGCGCCTGCACGCGCGCGACGGTGTACGCGGCCTGCTTGCCGTTCACGGTGGTCGTCTGCGGCTGCGGTAACTGGAGCTGGCCCTGTCCCGCACCGAGCGCTGCGTAGACGGCTTCGATGTAGCTCGTGAGGTTGCCGTTGAACGCGGCCGTCGCGAACTGCGCCTGCCCGCCCTGCCCCTGGATCGCGACCGCCGACGTGCCGTTCTGCATCGTGTACCCTTGGGGCGCGGTGAAGCGGAGCCGGAGGTCGGGATGCGTGAACTGGCCTCCGTTGACCACGCCTTGACGCGGATCGTCGTCGACCAGCGCGCCGTCGAGCGCGGCGAGGAACTGGTCGCGATTGCGAAGGCCGGTTCCCGCCTTGCCCGTCTTCTGCGCTTCGAGCGTCGCGCGCCGCACGCGATCCGCACTGAGCGGATGCGACGATGCCCAGGACGGAGTCGAGCGTTCGGCACGGCCCGCGAGGCGTTGTTCCAGCGAGGTCGCGGCGCCGAGCTGCTGCAGCATGCTCGCCGTGGCGCTCGGGTCGTAGCCCGCGCGGGCGAGATAGCTGACGCCGAGCGCGTCCGACTGATACTCCTGGTCACGCGAGAATTTAAGGCCGACGAGCTGCGTCAGCTGACCCACGCCCTGCGCGATCTGCTGCGACCGCGTGACCAACGCCGCGCCCGCGGACAGGATCTGGCCGAGCAGGCCCGTCCGGCTCCGCGACTTCTGGTGGTTGGCCGCGACATGACCGACCTCGTGGCCGAGCACGGAAGCGAGCTCGGCCTCGTCGTTCATCACCCCCATCAGCTGGCGCGTGATGTAGACGTAGCCGCCGGGGATCGCGAACGCGTTCATGACGGGCGAGTTGAGCGTCGTGATCGTCGTTGCCGTCCCTGCGTTGACGATGTTGGACTGCACCGCGACGCGGCGCCCGACGGCGGTCACGTACGCAGCGCGGGGACCCGTCTCGGCACCGCCGAACTCCTGCACGAGCTGAGGATGCGCGGCCTGCGCCTGCCTGACCTCGCCCGCGCTGAGCTGACGCTGTCCTTTTTGCGCCGCCACGACCGACGCCGACATCAGCATCGCCATCGACGCCGAACCGACCAGAACCATCTTCATACGCATACGATCGAACTCCCCACATTCCCCGACGGTAAACCCGTGATCGGACTCCCATGTTCCCCGGCGGCGGCTTAACCGATCGTGAGATACTTTTCCCGGCGTTCGTGCCGGACCTCGCGCGGCGACAGCGATGCCAAGCCGTCCAGCTCCTCGACGAGCGCGTCGCGCAGGCGATCGCCGGCCAGCTCGGGATCGCGATGCGCGCCGCCCAGCGGTTCGGGAACGATGCGGTCGATGACGCCCAGGCCGTGGAGGTCGCCCGCGGTCACCCGCATCGCCTCGGCCGCATCTGCAGCCTTCTCAGCGGTGCGCCACAGGATCGACGCGCAGCCTTCGGGCGAGATGACCGCGTAGACCGAATGCTCGAGCATCAGCACGCGGTTGGCGGTGGCGAGCGCGATCGCGCCGCCCGACCCGCCTTCGCCGACGATCGCGGAGACGAGCGGGACGGTCAGGTCGAGGCACGCCTCGGTCGATCGCGCGATCGCCTCGGCCTGGCCGCGCTCCTCCGCCTGAACGCCGGGGAACGCGCCCGGCGTGTCGACCAGCGTCACGACGGGTAGTCCGAAGCGGTCGGCGAGGCGCATCAGGCGGATCGCCTTGCGGTAACCTTCGGGCTTGGCCATGCCGAAATTGTGGCGCAGGCGGCTGGCGGTGTCGTCGCCCTTTTCGTGCCCGATCAGCATGACGCGACGTCCGCCGATGCGGCCGAGGCCGCCGATGATCGCCTGATCGTCCGCAAACCCGCGGTCGCCGGACAACGAAACGAAGTCGTCGACGAAGGCGGCCAGATAGTCCTTGAAGTGGGGACGTTCGGGATGGCGCGCGACCTGCGTCTTCTGCCAGGGCGTGAGCCTCGCATAGGTATCGCGCAGCAGGCGGTCGGACCGCGATTGGAGCTTCTCGACCTCGGCGTCGATGTCGAGCCCGCCCGCGTCCGCCGTCTCGCGCAGTTCTGCGATGCGAGTCTGCAGCTCCGCGATCGGTTTTTCGAAGTCCAGGTAGGTTTGGACGCGCGTCCGGGTCATACGGCGGCCTGACCGGGAGCGGCGCTGAATCCTCTGTTCCCCGGCGAAGGAGGGACGTCGGTCAGCGGATGGTGCGTGTTCACCAGTGCCACGAGCCGGCTCGCGTCGACATGCGTGTAGATCTGCGTGGTCGCGATGTCTGCGTGGCCGAGAAGCGATTGCAGCGCGCGCAGGTCCGCGCCACCTTCCAGCAGATGCGTCGCGAAGGCATGGCGCAGGACGTGCGGGCTGACCCGGTCGGGCGCGATCCCGGCCTGCGCGGCCAGAGTGCGGACGATCTGGAACAAGCGCACGCGGCTCAAGTGGCCCTTGCCCGAGGGGAACAGCCATAGGCTGCCTTCCGGAACGTGCGCGCGCCACGCGACGACCGCGGCTTCGGCGCGGCCGCCGATGGGAACGAGCCGTTCGCGGCTGCCCTTGCCCGACAGGATGAGGAACGACTGGCCGACGCGCACCGCGTTGCGCGGCAGGGATACGAGCTCGGTGGCGCGCAGGCCGGACCCGTACAGCAGCTCGATCAGCGCGCTGTCGCGAACCGCGTTTGCGTTACCGCCGTCAAGCCGTCCCGCCACGACCGCGAACAGCGAGTCGACGTCGGCGTGGCCCAGCACCCTTGGCAGCGTCCGCGCGGCCACCGGGCGCGGCAAGGCGTCCGACGGATCGTCGGGGCGCACGCCTTCGTCCTGCAGAAACGCGTAGAAACGGCGCAGCGCGGCGGACTTTCGAGCGACGGTGGCACGGGCGAACGACGACCAGTGAACGCCGAGCGCCGCGAGCTTCGCCGCGGATGCGTTGCCCAGACCTCCAGCGACGAGGGCAGACGCACCTTCCAGATCGGAACGGTAGGCGGTGATCGTGTTCCGGGCGGCACCCGACTCCGATGCGAGCATGTCGAGAAATAGCGCGATCAGCGTGCGGTCGCCAATGTCCGTGATCATGTGCGGCTCAGCGCCTCGGCGGCGATCATCCGGGCGGCGTAATCCTGGCCCGTCGCGCGCAGCGCGCGTGTGATCCGGAACAGGTGCGTCGGGGGCACGCGGCGCCAGTCGGGGGCCTGCATTCCGGCAGCCGCCAGAAGCATCACGGTGCCACCCTGCCCGCCTCGCGCAGCCCGCTCCAACGCGCGCGTCCAGTCGTTCTGGTTGGCCAGCGGCAGCTTAAGCGCTTCGGCGAGCTCGTCGCGCGTCCCCGCGTCGATCCGGCCGAGCCCGGCGAGCGCCGCGACGAGCAGCCGGCTGCGCATCTTGCCCGCGCTGGAATCGCGTTCGACGAAGGCGTCGATCCGGCCAGTGCCGACGTCGATCCCGCGTTCCGGACCGCCGACCGCGAGCATCGCCCAGGCGCGGTCGTTGTCGCCTTCCTCGACGAGTGCCGACCAGCGCCCGGCCTGGCGCGCGAAGCCGCCGGCGAACAGCGACGCGACAAGCGCTTCCGCATCGGACGCGAAGCGCGGGTCGGGATTGAGCCGGGTCGCGGCGGCGGCGGTCAGGACGCGGTTCGCGTAGGCCTGGCCATCGCCGCCGATGCTCCACAAGGTGCGCATCGCGGCGATGCGCTGGGCGCCCGTGCCCGTGTAGGCGACCTGCAGGCGACCGGGGTCGCTGTCGCGGATCTCGGCGACGTCCAGGTCGTCGCCCATCATGCTGTAGTGCGCAACCAGCGACGCGTTGGAGAACACGCCCATGGCGGCCGCGGTGCGCGCGTACGGCAGGCGTTCGGTCAGCGTCATCAGCGGCGCGCGCGCCTGCCATGCACGGGCCTGCGCGCCGGTGCTCGCGAACAAGGCTTCGGGGATCGACACGGCGGTGGCGTTGGCCAATCCGAAACGCCACGCGGTCAGGCGGTCGACGCCGTCCCACTGGATCGTGACCGCGCGGCGCGTGCCGGAACCCGAACCCACAACCTTTTCGGCGAGCAGCAGGTCGATGCCGCGCGGGCCGCCCCGCGCGCGGCGCGCGGCGACGATTTCCGCACCCGCGCGTCCGCCTTCGCCCGACAGCGCGGCGCACATCGCGCTTACCGACGGCCAGATGCGCGTGTTGCCGACGCGGCGGCCGCCGTCTTCGAGCGGACATAACCCGCCCGGGTCGCTGGTGGCGAGCGCGGCTTGGACCGCGACGTCGTACATCTTGGGCGTGAAGTCGGCGACGTCGACGCCCTGGACGAGCAGTCTGGCCCCGTCCGCCTCGCCCATGCGCAGCAGCAGCCACGCGCGCTCCGCGACCCAGTCGACCGGATGGACGCCGGTCGGCACCGGGATGCGGGACAGGAGCGTGCGGCGCAGCGCGATATGCGCCCAGCGCGACGGCAGCGGCGCGGCCGTGCGCCGCATCAGCGTCGACAGGAATTTGCCGTGGGCGTCGCCGAACGCGTCCGCGGGGAAGCCGCCGTCCGCCTCGTCGATCGTGCCGACGGTGACGGGCGAGCGCCGCGCCTCCTCCGGCAGCTCGATCGGCGGCGGGGGCGGGACGACGGTGCCGCCCTCGCCTTCGCCGATCGCGTCGGTTTCGATGTCGAGCGTCAGCGTCGGGCGCGGGCGCGGCGGGCGCTGCGCAGGCGCGTCGGTCGAAGGTCGAGGCGTGTCGGACGACGCTGGCGGTTCAGGTACGCGCGGCGTGGGCGCGGGCGGCGGGGCCGGCGGTTCGCCGAAGCCTGGCGGCAGGATCGATTCCGGATTGTCCTGACCGACGGCGGGGTAGACCGCCAGGCCCGCCGCCGAAGCGCAGGCAATGCCGAAGAGACTATTTCGCCAGCGCGGCATTGGTGACGTCCTGCTCCATGCGCGTGGTCGGCACTTCGGTGTCGCGCGACGCGAGCCACAGCAGGAAGCCGATCAGCGCGAGTAGCGCCAACCCGAAAACGATAGGCGCGCGGTTGCGGCGGCGCTGGCTGGGAAAGGAGGACTGGATCTTCATGACCCGCGCTCTTTGCCCGACGCTTGGCGGCTCTGTATACCCCTTCCCCGATGCGTCTATCCGATCCGCCCCCGCTTGCCCGGCTGACGATCACGCGGCCGATCGTGCTGATCGGGCTGATGGGCGTGGGCAAGTCGACGGTCGGCAAACGGCTCGCCGCGCGGCTCGGCGTCCCGTTCGTCGACAGCGACGACGAGATCGAAGAGGTGTCGGGCTACACGATCGCCGAGATGTTCGCGCGCTTCGGCGAGGAGAGTTTTCGCGATGGCGAACGCCGCGTCGTGCGGCGTTTGATCGACGGCGGGCCCAAGGTCATGGCGACCGGGGGCGGCGTGTTCGTCAATCCGCAGACGCGGGCCGTGATCCTGGAGCGCGCGACGGCGGTGTGGATGGACGCGGACGTGGCCGTGCTCGCCGAGCGGGTGCGGAGGCGCGACACACGGCCGCTTCTGCACGGGCAGGACGCGGGCGCGGTGCTGACGCGGCTCGCAGCCGAGCGGCGCCCGATCTACGAACAAGCGCATCTGCACGTGCGGACCGAGGCGGTGCCGCACGCGCGGGCGGTGGACGCGATCCTCGCGGCGTTGAGCGGGTGGGCCGCGCTGTAGTCAGGCACGCGCTTCGCCGTCCATCGGCGTGTCCGAGCCGAAGATGCGATCCTTGAAGGCGTGCAGGTCGCCCGTCGCGGCCTGTTGCTCGAGACGGTCCTTGTCGCGCCAGCGATATTCCTCCTCGATCGACCGCACGTCGTGCGCGGGCACTTTCAGCGCGCGCAGCGCGTCCCGGCCCATTGTGACCGCCGTTTCGAAAACGTCGCGGTAGAGGCCGACGCCGGAATCGTTGAGCGCGATCGCCTGTTTCCGGTCGAAGACGCGGACCAGCACGGACGCGTTGGGGAACGCGTCTCGGACGAGCGCCAGGCGTTCGGCGTCGAAATCGACTCCGTCCTGGCAGAACAGGATCGCCTCCGCCGTTTCGGCGCCCGCAGTACGCAGCAGGTCGACACGGGTGCCGTCGCCGTAGAAGATCTTCTGCCCGAACGTCGCGACGATCTCGATCTGCTCGGGCTTGGAGTCGATGATCGTGACAGGGATGCCCCGCGCCATCAGCATCTGCGCGACGGTTTGACCGAAGCGGCCGTAGCCGACGACGATCGCGTTGGTTTCGCCCGACTTTTCGGGCCCGTCGAGTTCCGCGTCGCGCGCGTCGAGGCGGGTGTCGACGCGGTCGATGAGCTTCATGAGGAAGGGCGTGGTGGCCATGGACAAAGTGACGACCGCGCCGAACACGGACGCAACTTCGGCGTCGATGAGCATGGCGTCCGTCGCCTGCGCGAAGAGGACGAAGCCGAACTCACCGCCCTGGCTGAGCAGCAGGCCAAGAGTGATCGCGCGGCCGGCGTTCATCCCGAACGCGCGGGCGAGACCGAACAGGACGGCTGTCTTGATGGCGACGACGCCCGCCGCCATGCCGACGATGAACAGCGGGCGCTCGACCAGCACGTTGAGGTCGAGCAGCAGCCCGACCGACAGGAAGAACAATCCCAACAAGATCGAACGGAACGGGTCGATGTCCGATTCGAGTTCGTGCCGGTAGGGCGATTCGGCGAGCATGACGCCCGCGATGAACGCGCCCAGCGCGGTCGACAGGCCGAGCACCTCCATGACCGCGGACGCGGCTAGGACGGTGAAGAGGCCGGCGACGACGAACATCTCGCGCTCGCCGAAGCGGCCGATGAGGCGGAAGGCGGGATTGATGAGGTAACGGCCGGCGAGCACGAGCCCCGCGATCGCGCCGACGGTGTAGAGGCCGAGCACCCAGCCCGGGGGGCCGTCGCCCGCAGTGGGTGCGCGGCTCATGGCGGCGATGATCGTGATCAGCGGAACGATCGACAGGTCCTGGAACAGGAGGACGGAGAAGGCGCGCTCGCCGAAAGGAGTGTTGAGTTCGCCATCCGCGCGCAGGGCGGGCAGGACCTGCGCGGTGGAGGAGAGCGCGAGCGGCAGGCCGATGGCGAGGCTCGCCGCGATGCTGAAGCCCGCCGCGAAGTGGACGAGCGCGGTGATGCCGAGGCCGGCAACGACGACCTGCGCGAGGCCGAGCCCGAAGATGTCGCGCTTGAGCTTCCACAGGCGGGAGGGTTGCAATTCGAGCCCGACGAGGAAGAGCAGCAGCACGATGCCGTAGTCGGCGACATGCATCTTGTCCTCGCCGCCAGCGACGAGGCCCAGCACCTGCGGGCCGATGACCGCGCCCGCGACGATGTAGCCGAGCGTCGCGCCGAGCCCGAGGCGGCGGAACAGCGACACGAAGACGAGCGCCGCGCCGAGCATGACCACGCCGTCGCGCAGCGCGGTGGAGCCGGCCTCGACCGCCATCAGGCCAACACGCCCGTCGCGAGGCGGCCAAAGTTCACAGGGAGTTCACACCAACGACGCCGCGCGCGCCACGGCTTCGAAGGGGAGCAGGATGGCGGCATGACGGGAGCGGTGCGCGCGCGCGGGTGCGAAGACATCGAGGCCGGGCCAGTCTCCGGGATCGCCGCGCGTGCCGTCGAGATAGGCCGCGAGATCGTCGCGAACCGCGTTCAGCTCGGCAGGCGTGCGGCCGACCGCGTGGGCGGCCATGAGCGACGCGGAGGCCTGGCCGAGAGCGCAGGCGTGGACATCCTGGCCGAGCGAGGCGACGCGGCCGTCGTGCAGATGCACGTCGACGACGATGCGGCTGCCGCAGACCGGGGAGCGCCTTTCCGCGGTTCCGTCCGGCGCGTCGAGGCGGCCGTCATGCGGGATCGACGCGGCGAGTCGCAGGATCACGGGCGTGTAGAGCGGAGCCTTCATGTGTCGGATGTCGGGTCGAAGTTGATGAAGTTCACGGTGCCGCGCGTTTTTTGCCGCATCCGCCGGGCCGGTCGGCGCGGCGGGTGAAAAGCGGGAGGGTGCACGCATGCCGAAGCGTTAGCGTGGCGGTGGACCTGTAGGAAAGTTGTTTTTCCCCTCTTCAGCAAGCGCAGAGAAGCTAGGTCCGGCGCCAAATAGTGCCGTTCGGAGTGTCTTCGAGGATGATGCCGTCCGCCACGAGTTCCGAGCGGATGCGGTCGGCTTCGGCGAAGTCGCGGCCGGCCTTTGCGGCGGCACGCGCCGCGATTGCGACTTCGATGCCCGCGGCGTCGCCCTGCCCCTGGAACCAGTCGGCGCTTTCGCCTTGCAACAATCCCAGGAACGCGGCGCTGGCGCGCAGGGCCGCCGGGTCGGTCAACGCGCCCAGTCTTGCCAGCGCGAGCGGGGTGTTGAGGTCGTCGGCGAGCGCGTCGAGGACGCCGGCATCGGGCTCCCCCGGATCGGCATCGCACGCGACGCGATACAGGCGGTCGAGCGTCGTCTTGCTTCGCGCGATCAGCGCGTCCGTCCAGTCGAGCGGCTGTCGGTAGTGCGCGGACAGGAGGGACAGGCGCAGCGCCTCGCCACGGTGGCCGGCACCAAGCAAACCTTCCATGGTCACGCTGTTGCCGCCCGATTTGCTCATCTTGTGTTCGGCCATGCCGAGCATGCCATTGTGCAGCCAGTAGCGCGCGAGCGGAGCACCATGGTGTGCGCAGGCGGATTGCGCGATCTCGTTTTCGTGGTGCGGGAATTCGAGGTCGATGCCGCCTCCGTGGATATCGATCGTGGTGCCCAGATGCGCGGCGATCATCGCGGAGCATTCGATGTGCCAGCCGGGGCGGCCGCGGCCCCATGGCGATTGCCAGCCGGGCTGATCGTCCGCGCTCGGCTTCCACAGGACGAAGTCGGCGGGCGAGCGCTTGTAAGGTGCGATTTCGACGCGAGCGCCCGCGATCATGTCGTCCATCGGGCGGCGGGAGAGTTTTCCGTAGTCCGGCCAGCTCGGCACGTCGAACAGGACGTGGCCTTCAGCGGCGTAGGCGTGGCCGGCGGCGATCAGCGCTTCAATCATCGCAATCATCTGCGGGACGTGCGCGGTGGCGCGAGGGACGAGGCTCGGCGGCGTCACGCCCAGCGCGGCGAGGTCGTCGGCGTAGAAGCGCGCGTAGCGGTCGGTGATCGCGTCGATGGGCACGCCTTCGGCGGCGGCGGCGGCCATGATCTTGTCGTCGATGTCGGTGACGTTGGCGGCGTGGATGACGCGGTGGTCGGGATGAAGATGGCGCAGTAATGTTGCCAGTACGTCAAACACGACCGCCGGGCGGGCATTGCCGACATGGGCGCGCGCGTAGACGGTCGGGCCGCAGACGTAGAGCGTGATACGGTCGGACTCGCCGGGCACGAAGTCGCGTTTCGCCCGTGCATACGTGTCGTGGAGGCGAAGTTGCGTCATGCGTTGAGTTCTTCGTCGGTGGGAGGCGGGGCGTCGCGGCGGCGGGCGACGAAGTCGACGAGCGCGCGGCTCGTGGCGTCGAGCAGCGGATAGGTGCGCGCGCCCGTCAGCCACTGCGGGCGGTCGCCGCGGCCGCTGTACGCGGCCTGCGTCACGAGGTTGGCGAGCAGGAACAGGATCGTGGCCCCGAGCAGACCTTTCAGGCCGCCGAAGCCTCCGCCGAGGATGCGGTCGACGGGACCGACGACGGACGTGCGCGCGGCGTGGCCGACGCGGTTGGCGACGAGCTTGGCCGCGACGAACACGCCGCCGAAGACGAGTAGCAGCGCGTAGAGCGCGGCGAGCACGGGGTCGCCCGCGACATCGGCGAGCGCGGCGGCGACCGGCGTGTGGAAGGTTTTGAGCGCGACGAACGCGGCGAGCCATGCACCCAGGGAAAACATCTCGTGCACGAAGCCGCGGCGGTAGCCGGAGAAGGCGGAGCCGCCGACGATGATCAGCACGATGAGGTCGAGCGCGGTCATGGGTGGCGTATAGCTTGGGTTGCGGGACGGAGAAGCCTTATCCTCCCCAGGATGGGGAGGGGGACCATCCGAAGGATGGTGGAGGGGATTCGAAGTCCGTGCCGTGGCCTTGAATTCAGTAGCGGGCGGAGAACCCCCTCCATCAATGCAAGAGCATGGTCCCCCCTCCCCCGCGAAGCGGGGAGGACTTAGCGGCCGAGGAGGTGGTCGACCAGGTCGCCCAGCTTGCGGAAGCCGGTTAGCGTCATGCCCTGCCCTTCCCTGCCGAGCGACGCGGGGACGAGGGCGCGTTCGAAGCCGAGTTTGGCGGATTCCTTGAGACGCAGCGCGCCGTGAGCGACTGGGCGGAGTTCGCCGGACAGGGAGACCTCGCCGAACGCGATCGATTCGGGCGGGACCGGGCGTTCGGACAGAGCGGAGATCAGCGCGGCGGCGACCGCCAGATCGGCGGCGGGGTCGGAGAGGCGGTAGCCGCCGGCGATGTTGAGGTAGACTTCCGAGGTCGAGAAGCTGAGGCCGCAGCGGGCCTCGAGCACCGCGAGGATCATCGCAAGTCGGCCGCTGTCCCAGCCGACGACCGCGCGTCTAGGCGTGGCTCCGCTCGCGAGGCGGACGACGAGGGCCTGGATCTCGACCAGCACGGGTCTGGTCCCTTCGAGCGCGGGGAAGACGGTTGAGCCGGACACCGCCTCGCCGCGTTCGGTCAGGAAGAGCGCGGACGGGTTGGCCACTTCGGCGAGCCCTCCCTCCTCCATCGCGAAGACGCCGATCTCGTCCGTCCCGCCGAAGCGGTTTTTCGCCGCCCGGAGGATGCGGTATTGGTGAGAGCGTTCGCCCTCGAAGCTCAGCACCGTGTCGACCATGTGTTCGAGCACGCGCGGGCCCGCGATCGCGCCGTCCTTGGTGACGTGCCCGACGAGCACGACCGCCGCGCTCGTTTCCTTGGCGAAGCGGATCAGCTCGCCCGCCGACGCGCGGACCTGCGACACGGTGCCCGCCGCGCCTTCGATGAGGTCCGAATGCATCGTCTGGATCGAGTCGATAACGACCATTTCGAACGGGTGATCGGCGAGCGTGGTCAGGATGTCGCGGACCGACGTGGCGGCCGCGAGCTGCAGCGGGGCGTCGCCGAGCCCCAAGCGGCGGGCGCGGAGGCGGACCTGGTCCGCGGCTTCCTCGCCGGAAATGTAGGCGACGCGGCGGCCTGCGCTCGCCATGTGCGCGGCGGCCTGGAGCAGCAGCGTCGACTTGCCGATCCCCGGGTCGCCGCCGATCAGGGTGGCGGAGCCCGCGACGAGGCCCCCTCCGATCGCGCGATCGAATTCGGCGATGCCCGTCTTCATGCGCGGGGGGAGCGCGATCTCGGCGTCGAGGCCGACGAGAGTGACGGTGCGACCGCCCGAACGCAGGTCGTGCTTGGCCGCGAAGGGGGTCACGACGCCGCCCGCGTCCTCCACCAGCGTGTTCCATTCGGAACAGTCCGCGCACTGCCCCGCCCAGCGCGGCGACACGGAGCCGCAGGCCTGGCACACATAGCGTTTCTTGGGTTTGGCCATCTCCGCTATGTAGCCACTACGGACGCGTCATCCCAGCGCATGCTGGGATCCCAGTGGCACAAGGTTGTCGGCAGATGAGTCTCCCTGAGATCCCAGCATACGCTGGGATGACGGTGAATGGTTGACCCGCCCTGCTCCCTCCCCGCAAACGCGCCGCATGATCACCGTGGCCTCCTACAACATGCGCAAGGCGATCGGGACCGACCGGTTGCGGCGGCCCGAGCGGACGCTGGACGTGCTGTGCGAAGTCGACGCGGATATCGTCGCGCTGCAGGAAGCGGACCGTCGGATCGGGAAGCGGGCGAGCGCGATCCCTCGCGAGATGCTGGAAGCGCGATCGCCGTACAAGGTCGTGCCGTTCGACACGCGGCCGGACAGCATGGGTTGGCACGGCAATGCGCTGCTCGTGAAGAAGGATATCGAAGTGATAGCCTGCGAGGGATTGGAGCTGCCGACGCTCGAGCCGCGCGGCGCGGTGCTCGCTGACCTGCGGGTGGAGGGTAAGGACTTGCGGGTGGTGGGGATGCACCTCGATCTGTCGGGGCTGTGGCGGCGCCGGCAGGCGCGGGCGATCCTGGCCGCGCTTGAGGAACGGCCCGGCGATCCGCCCGTCGTGATGATGGGCGATCTGAACGAATGGAGCGCGCGCGGGGGGTGCCTGCGCGATTTCGGGCACGATCACCGCTTCGCGCATACAGGGCGCAGTTTTCACGCGCGGCGGCCGGTGGTGGCGCTCGACCGGATCATGGTGAGCCGCGGGATCACGGTGCTCGCAAGCGGCGCGCACCACAGCGCGCGGGCGCGGCGGGCGAGCGATCACCTGCCGATCTGGGCGCGAGTGGCGGTGGGTTAGTCACCAACAGCCTCGTCATCCCGGCGAAGGCCGGGACCCAAGACCCACGTGCCTCGAAGTGCATAAGCGAAACGCGCAACCGCATGTCGGAAATCGAGGTCTTGGGTCCCGGCCTGCGCCCGGATGACGCTGGGCTAATTTCCGGCGGCGGCTTCGGCCGGGACGGTCGCGAGCGTCACGGGCGGAACCGGGAGGACGGGCGCGGGCACCTGCCCCTTGGGCGTGTCGAGCCCGATCCAGTCGCGGCGGTCGAGGCCGTAGAGCATGTCGAGAATTTCAAACTCGAGCCCCCACGGCTGGCCCGAGCCCGAGTTCCACAACGCCACGACGCCGCTGCGGCGGACGGGGTCGAACATGATCGAGGCGCGGTAGCCGCTGATGCCGCCGTGGTGGCCGACGATGCGGCGGCCGGCATAGTCGTAGGTGCGCCAGCCGAGCGCGTAGTGCGAATTGCCGATGCGCTCGCGGAATTTGCGCTGGCGGCGTTCCTCGCGAGGCGTCGCGACGCGGGGTTCGTGGAGCGCGGACAGGACGGCGGGCGGGAGCGCGCGCGGGGTTTCGCCCATCTGCGCCTGCATCCATCTGGCGAGGTCGCGGATCGAACTGTTGACGCCGCCCGCGGCGGGGACCCGGTAGTAAGCTTCGGAAAGGCCGCGCTGCTGCGGGCGGCCCCCGCCGTCGTGCGGGCGCGCCCAGCTGGGCGAGGCGACAAGGCCGTTAAGCGACACGCTCGCCGATTTCATGCCGAGCGGTCCGAACAGGCGGGTTTTCGCCACGTCCTCGTACGGCGCGCCCGCGACCTTCTCGACGAGTTCGCTCGACGCGTCGTAACCGACGTTCTGGTACGCGTGACACGTGCCGACGGGGCAGATCAGCGGCAGCGTCGCGAGCTTCGCGCGCAGGAAACGGGGGTCGCCGCCGTCCTCCAGGCTCGGGTCCTCGGCATTGGCGGGAATGCCGATCCGGTGGGTCAGCACGTCCGTTACGGTGGCGCGCGCTTCGTTGCCGCCCGCCAGATGGAGGGACGTCGCATACTTGGTGACGGGATCGCCAAGGCTGAGCTTGCCGTCATACGCGAGGCCAGCGACGAGCGTGGAGGCCACCCCCTTCGACACGGACGCCCAGCGGAACACGGTGTCCGCGGTGACCGGATCGCCCGACCCACGCAGCGTCTCGCCGTAGCCGCGCAGGTAGGTGACCTGCCCGTCCTCGACGATGCCGATCGCGAGGCCGACCATCGAATTGTCGGTGATCAGGCGTTTCAGGCGGGCATCGACGCGCGGGTAGTCGACCATGCGCGGCGCGGCCGGTTTCGCCGGGGTCGGAGCCGCTGCCGCCTTCGCGGGTGCGGGCGCGGCGACCTCCTCCGGGCCTTGCGTCATCGCGACGAGCATGGCCAGCCCCGCGACGATCGCGCCACCTCCGATCCAGATCCTCAACGCGTGTTCCCCATGGCCGCCGTTATGTTGGCACCCCGGTCAACTGGCTACAAGGCTTGCGACAGTCCGTGGGCGCGGCGCGCCGAGGCTGGCCAGTGCGCCCCAAGCGGCCTAGAACCGCGGATGCGCTAGGGAGGCGCCGCATGCATTTTCTACGAACCCTGTTCTGGGTGATCATCGCGGTCGGGCTGCTGATCTTCGCGCGGCAGAACAACCAGGCGGTCACGGTGCAGCTTTGGGGCGGGTTGCAGGCGGACGTCAAATTGTGGCTGCTGGTCGTCGCGCCGTTCCTGCTCGGGTTCCTGCCGACCTGGGTCTTCCATCGCATCAGCGTGTGGCAGGCGCGGCGGCGCGCGGAGGCGGCAGCGCAGCGCGCGGCCGACATGCCGCTGTATCGGCCCCTGCCCTCAACATCTGCGCCCGACCGAGCCGTGTCCGCACCCGAGCCTGGACACCCCAAGATCGTGGTCAATCCTTGACCAGCCCGATCTTCGTCGCGCTCGACACGCCCGATCTGGCGCGCGCGCATGGTCTGGCGGCGCGGGTGCGCAATCATGTCGGCGGGATCAAGCTGGGACTCGAGTTCTTCGCCGCGAACGGTCGCGCGGGCGTGCGCGACATGGCGCAGATCGGGCTGCCGATCTTCCTCGATCTGAAGTTCCACGACATTCCGAACACGGTGGGCAAGGCGATCCAGGCGCTGCGGCCGTTGAACCCCGCCGTGCTGACGGTGCACGCGGCCGGCGGGCGGGCGATGATGGAGGATGCCAAGGCGGCCGCGCCCGCGGGAACAAAGGTGGTCGCGGTAACCGTGCTGACCAGCCTGGACGGCGACGATCTGGGAAGCGTCGGGTGCGACCGCGACGCGCATGCGCAGGTGATGCGGCTGACCGGCTTGGCGCGCGACGCGGGGTTGGACGGGGTGGTCCTGTCGGGCGCGGAGGTCGCCGATGCACGCAAGCTTTGGCCCGGCGGGTATTTGGTCGTGCCCGGCGTGCGCCCCGCGGGGAACGACGCGGGCGATCAGAAGCGGGTCATGACGCCGCGCGCGGCGTTGGACGCGGGGGCGTCGATGCTCGTCGTGGGGCGGCCGATCACGGGCTCGGACGACCCGGACGCCGCGGCGCGCGCGATCTCGGCGACATTGTAAGGACGTGCGCGCATGAGCTGGCTCAACAAGGTTCGGCGGAACATCCCGTTCCTGCCCAAGCGGCCGACGCCCGACAATCTGTGGCACAAGTGCCCGGAATGCCGGACGCTGGTGTTCGTCAAGGAATATGAGGAGAACGGCCTCGTCTGCCCCCGGTGCGAGCATCACGGGCGCATCGGGGCGCACCGGCGGTTCGACATGCTGTTCGACGCGGGCACGATGCGGCTCATCCCCGCACCGGGGGTGCGCGAGGATCCGCTCAGGTTCCGCGATCAGAAGCGATATGCGGATCGCCTGCGAAGCGCGCGGGCCAAGACGGGCGAGTCCGACGCGTTGATCAACGCACGCGGCGAGATCGAGGGCGAACGCGCGGTGGTGGGGGTGCAGGATTTCGCGTTCATGGGCGGGTCGATGGGGCTGGCGGTGGGCGCGGCGTTCGTGGCAGGCGCGCGGGCGGCGATCGACGACCGCTGCCCCTACATCGTCTTCACCGCGGCGGGCGGCGCGCGCATGCAGGAGGGGATACTTTCGCTGATGCAGATGCCCAAGACGACGGTGGCGATCGCCGAGCTGCGCGAGGCGGGGGTGCCGTACATCGTCGTCATGACCGACCCGACGACGGGCGGCGTCACCGCGTCGTACGCGATGCTGGGCGACGTGCAGATCGCCGAACCCGGCGCGTTGATCGGGTTCGCGGGGCAACGCGTGATCGAACAGACAATACGGGAAAAGCTGCCCGAAGGATTTCAGCGGTCGGAATATCTGCTCGAGCACGGGATGCTGGACATGGTCGTGCACCGGCACCAGCTGAAGAAGACGCTGGCGGGGTTGATCGCGTATCTGCGACCGCGTGAGCAAGCGGCTTGAATCACCTCGTCATCCCGGCGCAGGCCGGGATCTCGGCGAGGTTCGACTGCCGGACGTTGTGTTCCCCTGAGATCCCGGCCTCCGCCGGGATGACGGGTTGATGGATTTCGCCCGATCCGCCGACCCCGCGGTCCAGCACGAACTCGACCGCCTCGCCGCCTTGTCGCCGGGCGGCGACGTGCTCGGTCTCGAACGCATCACGCGGTTGCTCGGGCGGCTGGGCGATCCGCATCGGAGCCTGCCTCCGGTGTTCCACGTCGCCGGGACTAACGGCAAGGGTTCGACCTGCGCGTTCATGCGCGCGGCATTGGAAGCGGCGGGCTTGCGCGTTCATGTCTACACGAGCCCGCATCTGGTGCGCTTCAACGAGCGCATCCGCTTGGGCGGCACGCTGATCAAGGACGCGCATCTCGCCGCCTTGCTGGCGGAGGTTTTCGAGGCGTGCGGGGAGATCGGTCCGAGCTTCTTCGAAGTCACGACCGTCGCCGCTTTCCTGGCATTCGCGCGCGCGCCGGCGGATGCTTGCGTCATCGAAGTGGGATTGGGCGGCCGATTGGACGCGACCAACGTGATCGACGAGCCTGCCGCAACCGGGATCGCGGGGCTCGGGCTCGACCATCAGCAATTCCTGGGCGACACGATCGGCCAAGTGGCGCGGGAAAAGGCAGGCATCGCCAAGACGGGGGCGCCGCTGGTGACGCAAGCCTATGCTCCGGCAGTCGCGCGGATCATCGGAGAGACGGCCGCCGCGGCCGGTGCGCACTGGATGCCGCGCGGGGAGTCCTGGAACGCCGCGTCCGCTGACCATAATCTGCGCTACAGCGACGGGGCCGGAACGCTCGACCTGCCGCTGCCCTGGCTGGCGGGCGCGCACCAGGCGGATAATGCGGCGCTCGCGGTCGCGATGATCCGGCATCAGGATGCCGTCGCGGTGCCCGCGTCCGCGCTGCAGGCCGCGATGGATGGTGCCGAGTGGCCGGCGCGGCTGCAGCGCCTGCGGAACGGACCGCTGACGGCGCGGCTGCCCGAGAGGTCCGACGCATGGCTGGACGGGGCGCACAATCCGGCGGCGGCGCGGGTCGTCGCCGAGTTCCTGAAGACTGCCGTACGGCCCGGCCGTGCGCTGCACATCGTCTGCGGGCTGCTCGCCAACAAGGATGCGGCGGGGGTGCTGAAGCCGCTACTGACGCTCGACGCGGCGTTCCACGCCGTGCCGGTACCCGGTCATGCGCACCATGCACCCGGCGCTCTGGCGGCGCTGATCACGCAAGGAGGTCGCCGGGCGTACGAAGCGACGGACGTGGCCTCCGCCTTCGAACGGATCGCCGCCCTTGCCGATGCCCCGGCGGTTCTCGTCATGGGTTCGCTCTACCTCGCCGGAGAGGTGCTGCGCGACAACGGACAGTCGCCGACCTAGCGTCGGCTGCGCGGCACCACTTCGACCAGCACATAGGCGATGCTTCCCGCGATCGGCAGCAGCATGATCGCGAACAGCCAGATCTGCTTGGCACCCGTGCGCACCGCGTGCGCGACGCACACGATCTGGAGCAGGATGGTAGCGATCAGCATCGGCACGGCTAGGCGACCGCCTCGCCGTCGGTGCGGACGTCGCCCGCGCCTTCCTTGCCGGCGGTGCCGATCGAGCTGTCGACCAGCCCCGAACGCATCATCAGCCAGAACAGCAGGATGCCCGGCACGGCGGCGGCCGTGGTGAGGAGGTAGAAGTTGGCATAACCCATGCTCTCGACGAGCGAGCCCGCGGTCGTCCCCGTCACCACGCGCCCGACGACGCTCGTCGCGGCCGAAATCAGCGCGTACTGGGACGCGGTGAAGCGCAGGTCGCACAGCGCGGAGAAGTAGGCGACGACCGTGACCCCTCCAATGCCGCTGGCGATGTTCTCGAACCCGATCGCGCCCGCGAGCCCCGCGTTGCTGTGCCCCGCCTGCGCCAGCAGGACGAAGGTGAAGTTCGACACGCCCATCAGGATCAGGCTGATCAGCACCGATCGCTTCATTCCGAGCTTGGAATACATGATCCCGCCGATGAAGATGCCGATCAGGTACGCCCAGAAACCGACGCCGACGTCGTAGATCGCGATCTCGTCGTTGGTGAAACCCTGATCGTCGAGCAGCAGGCGGAGCGTTAGCTGGCCCAGCGTGTCGCCGATCTTGTGGAGCAGGATGAACAGCAGGACGAGAAACGCGCCCTGCCGTTGGAAGAATTCCGTGAAGGGGCGGTAGATCGCCTGAAACCCCGCGATCAGGCCCTTGCGCACCGCGGCTTCGCGGCGGCGGGCGGGCTCGCCGAACAAAAGGCCGGTGATCATGGCGGGCAGCGCGAACACGGCGCAGGCGAGATAGGCGGCCTCCCACCCGACGCGGGCGGCGAGGACCAGCGCCAGCGCGCCGGCGGCGACCGAGCCGATGCGCCAGCCATATTGGTTCATGCCCGACCCGACGCCGAGCTGGCGCGGTTGCAGGATCTCGATGCGGTACGCGTCGATGACGATGTCGAAGGTCGCGCCCGCGATGCCGACGAGGATCGCGGCATAGGCCGTGGTGAGGAGGCTGGCGGACGGGTCGACGAACGCGAGGTTGGCGACCGCGGCCATGACGAACAGTCCGGCCAAGATCAGCCAGGAGACGCGTTGGCCGAGGCGGCCGATCAACGGAAGCTTGAACCCGTCGACGATCCACGCCCACAGAAACTTGAGGTTGTAGGCGAGGAAGACGAGCGCGAAGGTCGTGATGTCGGACTTCTTCAATCCGTCCTGCGAAAGCCGCGTCGTCAGCGTCGCGCCGATCATGGCGTAGGGAAACCCCGAAGACACGCCGAGGAAGAAGGCCGCGATCGGCTCGCGTTCCACATAAGGCCGCACGCTGTCGGGCAAGTTCGCGCGCCAACCCGTAGCGATCGGCATGTCGGCGCGCAGGTCGGTCAAGCTTCAGTCCCCCAAATACGAAAGATCGCGTCCTAGCGGGTTCGCGAACCTTGCATAGACTTGGTAACCGATGCGTTAACCGTAACTGGCCGCGCCCGCGTAGAAGCTGAGCCCCGGCACGTCCTTGGCCGGCTTGTCGCCCGCCAGCCTACGATCGATCGCATCGAGCGCCGCCTTTAGCGTGCGTTCGCTGTACGGCTTCAGCAGGCACGCCATCGCCGCGCTTTCGCCTTCGGGCGGACATGTGCCGCTGACGAACAGCACGGGCAGGCCTTTCGTGGCGGCGTAGCGCGCTACGTCGAGGCCGGTACGCACGCCGGTCAGCGCGATGTCGGTGAGGACAAGGTCGAGGCTTTCCGCATCCATGATCGCGATCGCGTCCGCGCAGCGATCCACGGTGGCGGCGACGACATAGCCGTCCGCGCGCAACGACATCTCGTTGTCGAACGCGACCAGCGGCTCGTCTTCGACGATGAGCAGGCGGTTGATGAGGCGCTTGCGGCGTCCGAAGAGCATATTGTTTCCCGATGGAGTCGGGAGCCGTAACGAACGCGGGTACGTACAAGTGCCGTTGCTCCGGCTTGACGGGGAACCGGTTGGACGACACGCCGGGGCATGATCCCGCCGTCCAAGTCCAAGCCAAGTGCGAAGCCGCGTCGCGAACCCGAGCGATCCGCGACGCGCACGGGCAAGGAGCCGCAACGTATCGCCAAGCTGCTCGCGCGTGCCGGGGTGGCGTCGCGCCGCGAGATCGAGCGGATGATCGAGGAGCGGCGGATTTCGGTGGGCGGCGTGGCCGTCGAGCACCCGGCGACGCTGCTGACTTCGCTGCATGGCGTCACGGTCGACGGTGAGCCCGTCAAGGCCCCTGCCCCCGCCAAGTTGTTCCGGTATCACAAGCCCACGGGGCTGCTGACCGCGGAGCGCGATCCGGCGGGGCGACCCACCATCTATGACAGGCTGCCCGCGGGATTGCCGCGGCTGGTGCCGGTGGGCCGGCTCGATCTCAACACCGAAGGGCTGTTGTTGATGACGACGGACGGCGGGTTGAAGCGCACGCTCGAACTGCCGTCGTCGGGCGTCGAACGCACGTACCGCGCGCGGGTGTTCGGCCCGATCAGCCAGGCGCAGCTG
Source organism: uncultured Sphingomonadaceae bacterium (assembly GCA_964251385.1). Classification (GTDB taxonomy): domain Bacteria; phylum Pseudomonadota; class Alphaproteobacteria; order Sphingomonadales; family Sphingomonadaceae; genus CADCVW01. The sequence continues at coordinate 310,209 of CAXUJK010000001.1, forward strand.
GAGGAGCTCATCCACGGCATCGAGATCGAAGGGGTGCGGTACGGCAAGATCGACGCCAATCTGGAGCGGCGCACGGGGCGCAACGGCTGGGTCGAGATGCGGCTGACCGAGGGCAAGAACCGCGAAGTGCGGCGCGTGCTCGAGCATTTCGGGCTCAAAGTGTCGCGGTTGATACGTACGAGTTACGGGCCGTTCGAACTCGGCGACCTGGAAGCGGGCGCGGTCGAGGAAGTGCGGCAGCATGACCTGGTCGCGTTCCGGAAGACGCTGACATGAGGATCATCGCCGGCGCGTGGCGGGGCCGCGCAATCGTCGCGCCCAAAGGCACGGACACGCGGCCGACGAGCAACCGCGCGCGGGAAGCCTTGTTCTCGATGCTGACGAGCCGGGTAGGCGATTTCGAAGGGTTGAAGGTCGCCGATCTGTTCGCGGGTTCGGGGTCGCTCGGGCTCGAAGCGTTGTCGCGGGGGGCGGCGCACTGCACGTTCGTCGAGACCGACCGGGAGGCGCTGGAGGCGATCAAGGTCAACGTCGCGCACTTGGGTGCCCCGAACCCTCAGGACAAAGCGACGGTGCGCGCAGGCACGGCCGAGAACTTTCATGGCGGGCCGTTCGACCTCGTGTTCTGCGATCCGCCTTATCTCAGCGGCCTCGGACACAAGGCGCTCGCCCGAATCACGGTCGCGCCGGGCGGTTGGGCGAGCATCGAGACCGCGAGGGTCGAGGATGTCGCCGTCGAGGGCTACACGGTCGATACCGTGCGCAAGTACGGCAAGGCGAAGATCACGTTGCTACGCCGTGTCGGGATCGTTCCGGATTAGGCCGACGCGGCGGGAGCGACCTGACGAAAGGCCCGTGCGCGGCGGGGCCTGATGTGACGCAGATGCCGCGGGTGGGATGCCCAGATGGCGAAGGCGGCCACCAGCACGCCCGCGAGTACGTCTACGAGATAGTGGTTGCCTTCCACCGGGGTCGCCGCGAGCATCGCCGCGTTGACCGCGAAAAGCGGCCAGCGCAAGCGGCGCAGCCGTGAGCCGAACCACGCGAACAGCACCGCTGCCGCGGCATGGAAGCTCGGGAACGTCACCATGCCGATCATCGTGGCCGGGTCGATCTCGCCCAGGGATCTGGCGCGCGCCGCCGCGATGACCGCTGTGTGCTGGATGCCCGACGTGGGTGCGTAGCTCATGTCGCCGCCGGCAAGCCAGGTGAGCGGGCCGACCGCGGGGAAGAACGGGTAGAACGCCATCGTCACGACCAATGCGAGCCAGAAGGCCATGAGGAAACGGCGGGCGTGATCCTCTCGGCCTGCCAGGACCAGTCCGGCGATCAGCACGATCGGCGTGGCGCCGATGCATTGGTACGACCAGCGGCCGACCCATTGCAGGGCCGGCGAGCCTTGCGTCAGGCGGTAGGCCCCGAGCCAGTCGAACCCGAGCCGAGCGTCGAGAGCGGCGAGAAACGCATCGCAATAGGGGCGCGTCCAGGTCGACAACGTGTAGCTCGCGAGCAAACCCGCGAGCGTCAGGCCGAGGAAGATCGCCAGGATTTCGACGAGATTGGCGAGCCGGCGCGGCCAGAGCTTTCCGTGGCGATCCGCCTTGGTGACCAGGATCGCGGCCGTGGTGAGCATCGCGACAAGTTCGAGATGCCCGGTCGGGTTCACGGAAAGCCCCGCGTACGGCATCGCGGCGGCGAGCAGGAGCGCCGATGCCAGGAACGCGAGCCAGGGAACGATGCGCGGGACGCGCCCGCCTTCCAGAGATTGCGAAGCGCTGAGCACGGCGTGGCGGTGGCACGACCATGGTTAAGAAAGCGTGGCGGCGGTTGCCCCCGCTCGCCGCGTTCCCTAACTGTTCACTGGTGACCGCCGCTCTGCCTTCCGCGCCCGACGAGCCCTTCTACCTGCGCGGGCTCAACCCGCCGCAACGGGAGGCGGTGCTGACCACCGAAGGCCCGGTGCTGATCCTGGCGGGCGCGGGCACGGGGAAGACGGCGGCGCTGACGGCGCGATTGGCGCATCTCATTGCCACGCGCCGCGCCTGGCCATCGGAAATCTTGTCGGTGACGTTCACCAACAAGGCCGCGCGAGAGATGAAGGAGCGGGTCGGCCGCCATGTCGGCGATGCGGTCGAGGGGATGCCGTGGCTTGGCACCTTCCACTCCGTTGCCGCGAAGATGTTGCGGCGGCATGCGGAGTTGGTCGGGCTGCAGGCCAACTTTTCAATTCTCGACACCGACGATCAGCTTCGCGTCATGAAGCAGCTGATCACCGCCGCCGACCTGGACGAGAAGCGCTGGCCCGCACGGCAGCTCGCCGGGTTGATCGACCGGTGGAAAAACCGCGGATGGACGCCCAAGGACATCGACGCAGGCGAAAGCGAGGCGTTCGGCAACGGGCGCGGGGCGGAGATGTACACCGCGTATCAGGCGCGGCTACGGACGCTGAACGCGTGCGACTTCGGCGACCTGCTGCTCCACATGCTGACGATCCTGAAGGATCATCGGGAGGTGCTCGAGCATTACCAGGAGCGGTTTAAATACATCCTGGTCGACGAGTATCAGGACACCAACCAGTCGCAATATCTATGGCTGCGGCTGCTCGCGCAGCGGCGCAAGAACATCTGCGTGGTGGGCGATGACGACCAGTCGATCTACTCGTGGCGCGGCGCGGAAGTCGCGAACATCCTGCGCTTCGAAAAGGATTTTCCGGGCGCGGCGACGATCAAGCTCGAGCAGAACTACCGGTCGACCCCGCATATCCTGGGCGCGGCGTCCGGGGTGATCGCGAACAACGGCGGCCGGCTCGGCAAGACGTTGTGGACGCAGGTGGACGCGGGCGACAAGGTGCAGGTCGTCGGCGTGTGGGACGGGCCGGAAGAAGCGCGGCGGATCGGCGACGATGTCGAGAGTTTCCAGCGGCGCGGCGGGACGCTGGACGACGTCGCGATCCTGGTGCGAGCGCAGTTCCAGACGCGCGAGCTTGAGGACCGGTTCATTGCCATAGGTCTGCCGTACCGGATCGTCGGAGGGTTTCGATTCTACGAGCGCGCTGAAATCCGGGACGCTCTGGCGTATCTACGGATCATCTCGCAGCCGGCGGACGATCTCGCGTTCGAGCGTATCGTCAACGTACCCAAGCGGGGCCTGGGTGACAAGGCAGTGGCCAAGGTGCATGGCTTCGCGCGCGCGCTGGGCGTTCCGCTGTTCGCGGCGGCCGCGCAGATTTTGGACACCGACGAGTTGACTTCGCAAGCGCGGCGGACTTTGGGCAACCTCGTCGGCGATATCGCGCGCTGGCGCGGCAAGCTCGACCAGCTCCCGCATCCCGAACTCGCCCGCATCATGCTCGACGAAAGCGGCTACACCGCGATGCTGCAGGCCGACCGGTCCGCCGAGTCCGCGGGGCGGCTGGAAAACCTGACCGAGCTGACGCGCGCGATGGAGGAGTACGACACGCTGCCCGCGTTCCTCGAACACGTTTCGCTCGTCATGGACAACGACGCGGACAAGGAATCCGCAAAGGTTACGATCATGACGATCCATGCCGCCAAGGGGCTGGAATTCGAGAAGGTTTTCCTTGCCGGATGGGAGGAAGGCGTGTTCCCCTCGCAGCGCGCAATGGACGAAGGCGGGACGGCGAGCCTGGAGGAGGAACGGCGGCTTGCGTATGTCGCGATCACCCGGGCGCGGCGGTCGTGCACGATCATCCATGCGGCCAACCGGCGCATCTACGGGCAGTGGACGAGCTCGATCCCGTCGCGCTTCGTCACCGAGTTGCCCAAGGAGCATATCTCCGAGGAGACGACGATGGCGGGCGGCGAGAGCCTGTGGCGCGCCAACTGGTCCGAACGCGCCGACCCTTTCGCGGACCTCGCCCGCGGCAGCGGCCGCGGCCCCGGCTGGCAACGCGCCGCCACCGGAGGCGGCTTCGAACGCACCCCGCCCCGCATCGTCGAGGCGAAGGCGAGCGCGATCAGCCTCGGCAACAAGGGCCGCAGCGACATCACGCTGGGCCAGCGCGTGTTCCACAGCAAGTTCGGCTACGGCGCGGTGGCGGAGATTGAGGGGAATAAACTGGAGATCGACTTCGAGCAGTCGGGGCGGAAGCGGGTGCTGGATAGTTTTGTGGCACTGGCGTAACGCGGCAGCGAGCCGTGACTCGGGGTGTAAGATGGCAAAAGTAGTGTGCTTCATCAGCGAGAAGGGCGGCGTAGGGAAGACTACAGCCTGCTTTGAGATCGCGGTTGCGTTGGTAGTACGGCACAGCAAGCGTGTTCTCGTGGTCGACGTTGACTACCAGAGGGGTGGAATTACCGGACGTTTAGACCCACGATTAATTCAGCACTTTGGGAACGGGGTTATGCCCGGTGCGACGCTGTTCTTAAAGTATCAGCAGCTTTATAGTGCCGCTGGCGTGACCACCAATGTTGACGTAAGTAGTAGTACGTTTGGTGTTGATTTTCTGCCCTCGGATCCAAGACTGTCGAGTGTCTCGGAGGACAAACTTCCCAGCAGCAGAACAATGCTTGATCGAAACAGGTTATCACTTCAGCACTTAACTCTGATATACGATATCATTCAACCGCTTCTCCCGTCTTATGATTACATACTGATAGACTCACACCCCGAGGTTTCTGCTCTCCTTCGATCGGCCATTTACGCGAGTGAGTATGCTGTGTCGCCCGTGAAGCTGGATCTTCAATCAGCCATCGGCGTGCCCACGGTCATCCGAGAGATTGCAGGCGTGAACAACGACGTGGCAGCGGCCCAAGCGTCGTTAGGAATGCCGCCATCCTACACGCCTACGCAGTTTGTAGGTGCAATAGGGATGATGGCTCGCGAGTATCGGGGCGATCTGAAAGACTCAGAAGATACGGAGTACCGGCGCCTTGCCCGTCTGGGAACCATGTTCGAAGAGTACGTGACAGAAGGTGATGGTATTCGGCGCGCTGCACAGGAGCGAACTTCAGTACGGTACATAAACATAGCTAACGCGCGAAAGCAGACCAGGCAAGTAAACGCTATCAGTGACGAGTTTTTAAGGAAGTGCCCATGACGGAGGTCGAACTACGACGCATATTCAAGGTTCTTGGGCCTGAAGGTACTCGAGCAGGCGTTCGTGCAAGCCATGTTACGGTTTCTGCCCTTTTGAAAATTGCGCAAAAGCTTGACCTTCAGCTGTCAAAAAGGGCTGAACGGGATGAGATTATTGATCGTCTCATCGAGCAGATCGAGTCGCCGTCTCTCAAGCCTACTGATGAGCTAATGACGATGAACTACGACCAGCTAATAGACTACTTTAGTAATGTGTCTCCTTCTAATACTGAACTTCTTCGCGTCATGAATGAGCTAAACTATAAGGTAAGCGCAGAAGACAAAAAGCACCTTCGAAAGTACGTTGCTCGGCAGATCAGCGAGACCGCTTTGTTTGCCAGAGTGGCCGATCAAGCTAGCTGACCGGTCCCGAAACCATCGAGGTAAGATTTACGACCGCGCCAGAATGTCCGCAACCACTTGCGGTTCGCGATCGATGATCGTGAACAGCGTTTGCGCGGAGCGGTCGGGTAAGCGGCGGCCTTGTTCCCATTCCTTGAGCGCCTTGACGTTGAGGCCGTAGGTTTGGGCGAACTTGGCTTGTGACAGCTTGGTCTTCGCGCGCACCGCCTTTACGTCGATCGGCTCGTGGACGACGAACCCATCGCGTGCGCCGTCTTCGTAAGCCTTGGCTTCGGCAAGGCCTCGCATCATGCTTTGGAAATCATCGGTCTTCATTGGCCTTGCCCTTCTTTATCGCGTTGGTTTGCGCCTTCGTCAGATTGGCGCGCTGCCCTTTGCTGATCACGGTCACCAGGTACACCGGGCGGTCGACGTCGGCGTAGTAGGTGATGACGCGATAGCCACCCGACTTGCCGCTGCCAGTTTTGGCGATCCGAACTTTGCGCGCTCCGCCGGACCCCGGGATGATCACGCCGGCGTCGGGTTGCCGTGCCAGAAGGTCCACAACGATATCGCGTTCGATATCGGTCATGCCAGCGGCTTTCGCCGCCTTCAGGTACTCCGGCGTCTCCACAACGGTTTGCACGATACTAGTCATACGGCATTGCCGCCTATCGGACAACCCTTCCTCGTTCGTCATCGTACGCGAAACTACGTTGCCCGCTCGACGTTCAAGAAACTTCCACGCTGAGGAGTGCCTTCCATGACCAAGATCCACACGCGCGACGGGACCAAGCTTTACGTCAAGGATTGGGGCGAGGGTCGGCCGGTTATCCTGATCCACGGCTGGCCGCTGTCGTCCGACAGCTGGGACGACATCGCCAAGCCGATCGCCGACGCGGGGATGCGGGCGATCTTCTACGATCGGCGCGGATTTGGGCGGTCGGATCAGCCGTATGGCGGGTACGATTACGACACCTTTGCCGACGATCTGGCCGATGTGATGAAGGAAAAGGGCGTGACGGAGAACGCCGCGCTGGTCGGGTTCTCGATGGGCGGCGGCGAGATCGCGCGGTACATGTCGAAGTACAACGGCGCGGGCGTGACGCAGGCGGCGCTGATCGCGTCGGTCGTGCCGTACATGTTGAAGACGTCGGACAATCCCGACGGCGTGCCGCAGGCGACGTTCGACGAGATGACGGCGGGCATGGTCGAGGACCGGGCGAAGTTCTTTCGCGGGTTCATGAAGGATTTCTACGGGCTGGGCCTGCTGACAGGCAAGACGAGCCAGGATCAGGCGGACGCGTCGTGGAACGTCGCGATGGCGGCGAGCCTGCAGGCGACGCTTAAGGCCGCGGGGGCGTTCGCGTCCACCGACTTCCGGCCCGACCTGTCGTCAATTACCGTGCCGACGCTGGTCATCCACGGCACCGCGGACAAGACGGTGCCGATCGACGCGACGGGACGCGCGGTCGCCAAGGCGCTGCCGAACGCCAAGTTGATCGAGTATGACGGCTCGCCGCATGGCGTGTTCGCGACCGACAAGGCGAAGCTGACCGCCGACCTGCTCGACTTTCTGCAGCAGGGTTCGTCGGCGTCCGCGTTCAGCTTCGCCGCGCAGGGAGCCAACGGTGTTCTTGAGGGTGCGCAGCCGCTTCGCTGACGCGCCCGGGGTCGATCCGGCCTGTCCACGATCGGACGAGCCATGTAGGGGCGGCGGGTGGCAACACCCCCGCCCCTTTTTTCGGCCGAACCCAAGACCGCATTCGGCTACCCGCAGTATCGCTTCTACTGGTCCGCGCGGCTCGCCAGCACGATCGCGAGCACATTGCTGGTCGTCGTGCTGGGGGCGCACGTCTATGACATCGCGCGCGAGACGATGTCGATCACAGAAGCCTCGTTCTGGCTCGGCTTGGTCGGGCTCGCCCAGTTTCTACCGTTGTTCGCGTTGACGCTGGTCGCGGGGTATGTCGCGGACCGCGTGGACCGGCGGTGGATCGTGCGGGTCAGCCTGTTCGTCGAACTCGCGTGCGCAGCGACACTGGCGCTCCTCGCGGCGGCGGACGCGGTGACACTGCCGTGGCTCTTCGGGGTCGCGGTTCTGCTCGGCATAGGGCGTGCGTTCGCCGGACCCGCTTTGTCCGCGTTCGCGCCCAACCTTGTCCCTCCTGCCCTGCTGCCGAGCGCGATCGCGCTGGGGTCGATCGCGTGGCAGGCGGGCGCGGTCGCGGGGCCGCTGATCGGAGGCTTGAGCTATGCCGTGTCCGCGACGCTCGCCTACGGGCTGTCGGGGGTGCTGCTCGGCCTGTCGCTGCTCGCGATGTTCCGCATCGAACCGCTGCCGCTGGGCGATGCGGGCAAGTCGCATCCGTTGCGTGCGGTCATCGACGGGCTCGCCTACGTGCGCCGCAACAAGATCGTGCTGGGCGCAATCTCGCTCGATCTGTTCGCGGTGCTGCTGGGCGGCGCGACCGCGCTGCTGCCCGTGTACGCGCGCGACATCCTGTTTGTGGGACCCGAGGGGCTGGGGCTGTTGCGGGCGGCCCCGCCCGCGGGCGCGGCGGTGACCGCGATCCTGCTTGCCCGCTATCCGCTGCGGCGGCGGGTCGGGCCGATCATGTTCTGGTGCGTCGCGATCTTCGGGGTCGCCACCGTCGTGTTCGGCGCGTCGCGCGCGATGTGGCTGTCGATGGGGAGCCTCGTCGTGCTCGGCGCGGCGGACATGGTCAGCGTGTACGTGCGGTCGTCGCTGATCCAGCTTCACACGCCGGACGCGATGCGCGGGCGCGTGTCGGCGGTGGCGGGGCTGTTCATCTCCGCCTCCAACGAGTTGGGCGAGTTCCGCGCAGGCGTCGCGGGCGGGTTGGTCGGGCCAGTCGCGGCGGTGGTGACGGGCGGCGCGCTTGCCGTGCTCGTGACTGGAGCATGCGCGTGGGCGTTTCCTGCCCTGCGCCGCGCCGATAGATTCGTCGTTCCGGACGCGGAGACGATGGAACAAGGCGGTGCTAAAGGATCGTTACCCGTGAACGCGCCCGCACTCGCGGCCGGACAAACAAAGGAGCCGACATGAAAGCCGCTTCCATCCTCGACACGATCGGGGGCACCGCGCACATCCGCATCAACCGGCTGTTCGGACCGGACGCCGAGGTGTGGACCAAGTCGGAACGGGCAAATCCGGGCGGGTCGATCAAGGACCGCATAGCGCTGTCGATGATCGAGGCGGCGGAGGCGGACGGGCGGTTGAAGCCGGGCGGGAGGATCGTGGAGCCGACGAGTGGCAACACGGGCATCGGGCTCGCCATGGTCGCGGCCGTGAAAGGCTATAAATTGATCGTGTGCATGCCTGAAAGCATGAGCGTCGAACGCCGCCGGCTGATGCTGGCGTACGGCGCGACATTCGATCTGACGCCACGTGAAAAGGGCATGAAGGGCGCGATCGCGCGCGCGGAGGAGATCGTGGCCGAAGGGCGCGCGTGGATGCCGCAACAGTTCGAGAACGACGCCAATATCGAGGTTCACCTGCGCACCACGGTGCCCGAGATCCTCGAGGATTTCCGCGATTCCCCGATCGACGCGATCATCACGGGCGTCGGCACGGGCGGACACATTACCGCCTGCGCCGAGATGTTGAAGCCCATTTGGCCGGACCTGCAGGTGTTCGCGGTCGAGCCCGAGCTGTCTCCGGTGATCAGCGGCGGTCAGCCGGGACCGCACCCGATCCAGGGGATCGGAGCGGGGTTCGTTCCCCGCAATCTGCACGTGGACGCGATCGACGGAGTGATCCAGGTCGGCGCGGAGGAGGCGCGCGAATGGGCGCGGCGGTCGGCGCGCGAGGAAGGGACGCTGGTCGGAATTTCCAGCGGCGCGAGCCTGGCGGCAGTCGCCAAGAAGCTGCCCGAGCTCAAGCCGGGTGCGCGCGTCTTGTGCTTCAACTACGATACGGGCGAGCGCTATCTATCGGTGCCGGACTTCTTGCCGGAGTAGCGCTCCAAGTCGCTCAGCAGGCCGCGCGCGACGCCCAACCGCATGTCGATGACGCGCGGACCGCCAAACGCGGAGCCGCCTGCGGTGTCGACGAGGATCGAGGCGAGGCCCAGGCGGCGTTGCACGAAGCCCTGGACGAGCGTCACCGATTGCATTTTAGTGGTCGGCACCATCCACATCTGCTGCCGCCACACGCCGCGACGGATGAACAGCTGGTCCGCGGTCAACGCGTAACGGTGGAAGCGCCGTTCGAGCAACGCGACGCCGACGAGCGCGGGTACGAGCACGAGCGCGATCAAGGCCGGACGCCAGAACACGCCCGCAACGAGGATCGCGAGCGACGGCAGAAGCGCGGTCGATGCGAAGGTGCGCACCAGATGCCGGCTCGACACCGGCGTCGTGTCCGCGGACGGGACGCGGCGCACATTAGCCTGTTCGACCAGGATGCTTTCGATCTCCGCATCGCTCGCGAGCGGAGCGACAGTCTGCCGCTCGCCCGCGGCAGCGGTGCCGCTCAGCGTCTGGAAGTATAACGCCCCCCACCCCGCCGATCGGCGCAACGGGCCGGTGCGCAGCAGCGCCAGTTGGACGCGCGACCTGGCGAGGACGACTTCGCTGCGTGTGAAAAGTCCGCGCGTGCGGCGGTAGCGGGCGCCTTCGACGGTCAGGCGGAAGCCGTAATCGGCCGCCACGGTACGCGCGACGCCGAACAGGACCCCGACCAGCAGCGCTACGAGCAGCACCGCCGCGATCGCGCCGACGCCGAACTCGCCGTTCCTGATCTGGCTGGTCAGGCGGGAATCGACCAAGCCGATCCAGCGGCCGGGATCGTAGATGTCAAAGGGGAGCCAATCCTTGAACGTCTGCAACGCGCCGAACAGGCCGGCGATGTAGACGAGGCTGAAGTTGAACAGCCCCGCGACGAGCACGCGCGGCAGCGTCATCGCGTACAATGTTCGCGCGGCGGGCGCGCGTTCCGTCGTACTCTCGACCACGACGTCCCTGCCCGCGCGCACGGCGGCGCGCATCGCGTCGGCTTCGGCATCCGTGACGCTGTCGATGAGGCCTTCGTCCTTCGCGCCGCCGCCCGTCTCAATGCGCACGGTGGCGAGGCCGAACAGGCGCTGGAGCGGCCCGCGCACGATGTCAACGTCCTGGATGCGGTGGAACGGGATCGACCGCCGCGTGCGGTTGAAGATGCCGCTTTCGATCACGAGCTCGTGCGCGCCGACGCCGTAGCGGAAGCGCCGCCACCGCAGCCAGCTCGCGAACAGCGCGACCGCTGCGATGAGTGCGGCGAAGCCCAGGATCTGGGTCATGTCTCGTTTGGACGCGATCGCGTACAAAGCGGGCAGGCCGAGCAACGTCGATGGCGCGTCCTTGACGAAGCGCAGCGGCACCGTGGCCGGGTGGACGCGGCGGTCCGCGACGGTATCGGCGCTCACGCGTCGTCCGCGCGGATGCGCGCGCGCACATCGTCGCGGATCGCCTCGGCGGTCGCGCGGGCAAGGCCGGGCAGGACGACCCTGCTGTTCAACGTGCCGGCAGTGTGGAGGATCAGGCGGCACACGCCGAACCTGCGTTCGACCGGCCCTTGACTGACGTCGATATGCTGGACGCGGGCGAGCGGCACGTGCGTTTCGATCCGCGTCCAGACGCCGTGCCGGACGCGCAGCGTGTCGTCGCCCAGCGCGTAACCCCAGGCGCGCCAGCGACGGCCGGGCGCGATCAGGAGGAGGTAGGCGGACAAGGCAACCAGCGGCGCGGCGATCGCGCCGACGGGCCACCATTCGCGCCGCATCAGCACGAGCTCGGCCACGGTGCCGACGACGAGCAGCCGCGGCGCGGCGAGGGCAGCCCCGACGCGGTAGACGCCGAGCTGCCCGCGTTCGAGCGGGGTGAAGCGTGGGTCGTCCATCAACTCCGACCTAGTGGCGCGGAGGAAGGCGAACAAGCTCAGGCGCCGACAAGGCTGGCGTCCGATCCTCACCTTGGCGTAGACCGGGGCATGGACGGGGCGCGAACAGGATTGAAGCTGACGGGATTGGCAGGGGCGACGGCGCTCGCGGCCGCCCTGTCGTGCGCGGGCGTTCGCGCCCAGACAGTGCCCGACGCGATCCCGGCAAACCCGCCGGAGCTGCGTGATTTCCGCATCGACCAGCCGCCAACGCCCTCGCCCGCACCCGCACCGCCGCCTGTTGCCGAAGAACCTGCGCCCGCACCGACACCCCCCGCGCCCGAGCCCGTTTCGACACCAGCGCCCGTCGCGGACGAGCCCGCGACTCCGGCACCCGTCCGGACGCGCCGCGTTCCGCGTGCCGACGTGCCGGCTCGCGTCCAACCGGCGGCGCGTACGCCGTTACCCGCGTCCGAGCCTGATCTGCCCGTTGCCGATGCGCCGATCGTGCCGCCGGTTCCCGCCCCCGTCGCTACGGCTGAACCCGCGCCGGTCGAAGCGCCTGCGCCGAATGCGCCCGCCGACGACGTCGGGTCGAGCGCAATACTGCCCATCTCGCTCGCACTGGGTCTGGCCGCACTGATCGGCGCATTGCTGTGGCGTCGGCGCCGTTCCGCGGTCGCGCCGGTCTACGAGGACGAGCCCGCCGAACAGGTGGTTGACCTTCCGGCCGAGACCGCGGCTCCCAGTGCGCTTGACCCTGTCGTTGCGCCCGTGTCGGTCGCACAGGCTCCCGCACATGCGCGCCCGCGGCTCGACATCGCGTTCACGCCGGCGGCGGCGGGCGCGACGGACGCGCTGGCGTCAGTCGATTACGGCCTCGTCGTCATCAACAGCGGCGACGCGCCCGCGAGCAAGGTGCGCATGGAGGCGCGGCTGCTCGCGATGGGGCAGGACCACGACGCCGCTCTCGTCGCGTTCTTCGGCGAACCGATGGCGCGCCCGACGCCGATCGCATCCGCCATCCCGCCCGGTGTCGAGGCGGGATTGCGCGCGCAGGTCACCTTGCCGCGCGACGCGGTGACCGCGATCCAGGTGCGCGACCGCACCGTGTTCGTACCGCTGGTCGCGTTCAACATCCTGTACGAATGGTACGATGCCGACGGCGGGCTGCAGCACGGGCAGACCGCGATGAGCTACGTCGTGGGGCGCGAGAACCGTCCGCCCTCGGCCAAGATGGCGCCGTTCAGGCTCGACCAGGGACCGCGCATCTACCGCGAGGTTGGCCAGCGTACGCACCAGATCAGGCAGCTGGCCTAGCGCTTCTCCGTACCGCCGCGCTGCCAGGGCCAGCGGCCTTCGATCTCGACTTCCAGGCTCCAGCTCAGGAAGGTCCGGATCGCGACGATGCCCGCGAGCACCGCGAGGCTGTCCAGCGTCGGTTCGATCGCCACCGTGTTGATAATGTCGGCCGCGACGAGGAACTCGAGCCCGAGCAGGATCGACCGGCCGAGGTCCGAGCGGAACGCGCCGATCGACTCCTCGCGCGAACCGCGGCGCAGTATCGCGCGCAGGAAGACGAGCAGCGAGACCGTCGCGCCGACCACGATGATCGCGATGCCCACGACCTCGACCGCTCGGGTGATCCATTCGATGATCGCTTGCAGCGGCGGCATGCACCCGACTTCGCCGAGCGGGTATCCTACGTCAATCCTCCGGCCGCGATGCCGGGAACAACCGGACATGCGAGCGGCTTGACCCGTCATGGATCAACACGAAACGCCCATCGTCGACGCGCTCGCCGCGATCGAACGCCATCCCGCCAAGACGTTCGGTGCCCCCGGCCACGGCCAGGGCCACGCGATGCCGCACCGCCTGGCGAAGCTGGTCGGCAAGCGCGCGTTCGAAGCCGACGTACTGACGCCCAAGGGATTGGACGACCGGACGGAGAGCCGCCACGCGCTGCAGCGCGCGCACGAGATCGCGGCCGAGGCGTGGGGCGCAGACATCTGCCGCTTCGCGACGGGCGGATCGACGCAGAGTATCCACACCGCGCTGGCAGCGATCGCGCAGCCCGGCGACACGGTCGTGATCGCGCAGAACGCGCACAAGGCGGAGTTCGCCGCCGTGCTGTTCGCCGGATTGCACCCGGTAGTGGTTCCCGTGGCGATCGACACGGACTGGGATCTGGAGCACGGCGTGTCGGCCGCGACGCTGGAGGCGACGCTCGCCGCGCATCCGCATGCCAAGGCTGTCGTGGTGGTCAGCCCGACCTATTACGGCGTGACGAGCGACATCGCCGCGCTAGCCGCCTGCTGCCATGCGCGTCGCGTTCCGCTGATCGTCGATGCGGCGTGGGGGAGCGCGTTCGGGTTCTGCGCGCGCCTGCCGGCCAATGCCCTGGCGTCCGGTGCCGACGTGACCGTGTGCAGCCTGCACAAGACGTTGGGCGCGCTGGCGCAAGGGTCCGCGATGTTCGCGCGCGGCCGGCTCGTCGACCTGCAACGGTTCGCGCTGGCATACGAGCTGTTCGAAACGACCAGTCCGTCCGTGCCGATCCTCGCGAGCCTCGATGCGACGCGTCGCGACCTTGCACTGCATGGCGAGGCAATCTGGGGCGACGTGCTCGACCTGGCGAACGAGGCGCGAACGGGCCTGTCTAAGATCCCGGGCGTCGCGGTGCTCGGACGCGACCGGCTGGACGGCGACGGCGCGTTCGACATGGACGGGAGCCGTGTCCTGATGGACGTCGCGCGGCTAGGCGTGTCGGGCTATGCCGCGGACGACTGGTTGTACGAGCATCACGGGATCAACGTCGGCCTGTCCGACGCGCGGCACATGCTCGCGGCGATTGCGCCGGGTACGACGAAGGCCGCCGTACGGTCGCTTGTGGACGCGATCGCAGACATGGTGGACAGGCTGCGCGCCGACCCCGCGATCATGCCCGCCGCGCCGCATCTTCCGCGGATCGGAACGCTCGGCTTCGAACTCGCGATGCCGTGTTCGGACGCGTTCTTCGCGGACGTCGATACCATACGCTACGAGGACGCGACGGATCGGATCGCGGCGGAGATCATCGCCCCCGCTCCGCCCGGCGTCCCGCGGCTCATCCCCGGCCAGCGCATCACGGACGCGCACGTCGCGTGGCTCACGGCCAATCGCGACGCGGGAATGTTCGTGCTGGATCCGACCGATCCCGCCCAACGGATGCTGCGGGTGGTCGCATAACCGCTCCCTGCCACAGCCGAAGCACGGCCGCGCGGGCGTCGATCCTCTCTGTGTCTCCAGAGAAAGTGGCTATAGCTTGATTTGTAGCTCAACCCGAAAACGACCGCAGCCCGCTTCTGCCAATCGCGCTGCGGTCGCAAGCAACAATTAAATCCTACTGCTGCAGATTGCAGGATCGCGTGGAAGAAAGCATCGACTCCCGTCCGCCGTCGTGTCCTTTGACGAAGCACTTTCCGTTTCGCATGAACGCGCGAAGGTAGGCGGGCGATCTGAAGTTCTTTTCGTCCAAGCCGAAGTCGCGACATGTCAGGCCGCCTTCGGCGACGTAGGCGGCTGGCTCGATCCGCCCGCTACGCAGGAGCAGCCCTTGTGTCATAGTGCCACAGAACGCGCCTGCAGGCGCATCCATCATCTCACGCAGAGCAGGCGTCGCGGGAGTGCCTACGACCATGGCGACTGCGGATACGCCGACCACCGGGTAACTTTCCTGCTGCAGCGTTCCATTTCGGCGAAGGAAGTGGCAAGGCGCGCCAGGCGCAAGCAATCTTTCGCGGGCACCGTCATGGCCCCTAAGGTAGCACCCGCCATCTCGCGAAAGAAGCTGCAGTGTCGCGCCGCCGAAGCGAGCCTCGTCGGTCTTCGACTCTAGAGCTGATGCCGTCGCCTCCGACGCCTGATCCGCGGAAACCGGCTGTCCACAAGCTGTCAGCACCAGAAATACAAGGAAGCTTGAACGATTCTTCAAGAAAGGCTCCAAAAGCAGACCTCCTTTGCCAGCGAAATCCACTCGGCTTCGCCGCCCTTCATTCCTACGCCATTCCAGGCATCGATGTGGTCGGTTGGTCCCCACCCATCGCGTATGAAGATGATGCCGGTCCGTCTCTTGAAGCTTTCGGGTGTAACGTTCTTGCTCTTTGCGACCGTTCCGACCAGCCCGCTTTGGCCGACAAGCCACGTGGCGAGTTCCTGCGCACGGAGGATGTGCTTGGGAGAGTGCTTCAGGCCGGGGTAGCAACGTGCGCCTGTGAAGCCCTGCATGTTGGCGCCCGCCCCGGCCAACGCGATGCCCATGCGAATGGCGCACTGGTTGGCGAAAAGCGTCTGGTCGCACGGATAGGTGCGCCCGCCCGGATGACTGTCTCAAACACGTCGCCAACCAAGATGCGCCACGTCCGCCTCCGCAGGTGCCTCGACTACCCCGTAATAAGCGACAGGCCGCAGATCAATCGTCTCGGCACTCCCGATCCGGGACCGTCAGTAAGCCGGCTCCGAGTGCTTCCACCCGCTGTTCCATCGCATCATCGGCGCGGCTATCATCGCGCAACCTCGCGTAGATAGACCGCGGGATCATCGAGCAACCTGGCGACTTCATCCGCGATGTTGGCGTGCGCCATCTCATCGGTGAACAGCGACGGCACGGGATGGAAGTAGATGCTTTCGTCCAAGCAGGTGCGCAGAAAGGCGACGCGGCCGGTGACGTAGAGATCGAGGGGAACATGCGCGTACTCGCGGCGGATCGGGGCGGCGTACCCGGCGCGGTAATCGTCGGAAGAAAGGACGGCCATGTCGAGGTCGGTCAGGTCGACGGACAGGCGGTCGTGTGAGTCCGGCTTGTGGAGCCTGGTCGCCAGGACGGCTCTGACCACGCTTTCGACGTCGATGCCCGTTTCCGCGAGCCACGTGCGCGCGCAGTCGGCGGAACGCTCTTCGTTGTCGTTCCGACGGGCATCGTAGACGATGTCGTGGAACAGGATAGCGGCGAACAGCGCGTCCCACGATGGCGTGCGATAAAAGCCCAGCGTCCGCGCGTGCCGAACCATCGCGTCGAGATGATCGAGATTGTGATAGTGCCGATCGGGCGCGGACATCGAGCTTCCGACGAACGACCATGTGTCGTCGTCCAGCCAAGAGGACGCGCGAACCGCCTGATGAAGAGCCGACGACATCGACGCTATCTACCCTGCGAAGGCGATCCGCGCCAACTCGTCAGCCCGCCGATCGATCAGAACGCCTCCACCGGCAGCGCCATCAGGCTTTGCGCGCCGCCTTCGATCTTGCGGCGGTAGGCGTTCGTCTCCGGCATGATGCGTTCGGCGTAGAAGCGGGCGGTGGCCAGCTTTGCTTGGTGAATGTCCGCGTCCGTGTCGCCCGAAGCCATTGCCTTCGCGCTTGCCTTTGCCATGCGCAGCCACATCAGGCCGAGCGTCACCACCCCCATCAGCTGCATGTACGGGTAACTCGCCGCGCCCGCATTGTCGGGGTCGGCGGGCGCGTTCTGCATCAGCCACATCGTCGCGGTCTGGAGATCGCCCGCGCCGCGCTTGAGCGCGGTGGCGATGCCTGCGATCTCGTCCGCCGCGGACGATGCGCGGGCGTCGCCGACTTCCTGCGCGAGGAGCTTGAAGAAGGCTTGGACCGCGCGACCGCCGTTCTGCGCGAGCTTGCGGCCGACGAGGTCGAGCGCCTGAACCCCGTTGGCGCCTTCGTAGATCATGTTGATGCGTGCGTCCCTGACGAACTGTTCCATGCCCCATTCGCGGATGTAGCCGTGGCCGCCGTAGATCTGCTGCGCGTCGACCGCGGTCTTGAAGCCGATGTCGGTGATGTAGCCCTTGATCACGGGCGTCAGCAGCGAGACGAGGTCATTCGCGGTCTCCCGCTCCTCCTCGGTCTGCGCCTTGTGCGACAGGTCGACGAGCAGCGCGCCGAACAGGATCAGCGCGCGCGACCCTTCCATGTTGGCCTTGCCTTCCATCAGCATGCGGCGGACGTCGGGGTGGGCGAACAAGGTGTCGGCCTTGGCGCTCTGGTCGCGACCCGCCGGGTTGAGCGCGCGGCCCTGCCTGCGGTCCTTGGCGTAGGACACGGCGTTCTGGCGCGCGACCTCGCCTTGTGCGAGGCCCTGCATGCCGACGCCGAGACGCGCGGCGTTCATCATGATGAACATCGCGGCCAGCCCCTTGTTCTCCTCGCCCACGAGGAAGCCGGTGGCGCCGTCGTAGTTCAACAGGCACGTCGCGTTGCCGTTGATGCCCATCTTGTGTTCGATCGACCCGCACACGACGCCGTTGCGCGCACCGAGCGTGCCATCCTCGTTGACCATCATCTTGGGCACGATGAACAGCGAAATGCCCTTGACGTTGTCCGGCGCGCCCGTGGTTTTCGCCAGCACGAGGTGGATGATGTTTTCGGTGAGGTCGTGCTCGCCCGACGAGATGAAGATCTTGGTGCCGCTGATCTTGTAGCTGCCGTCCGGCTGCGGCTCGGCCTTGGTACGCAACAAACCCAGATCGGTTCCGCAATGCGGCTCGGTCAGGTTCATCGTCCCGCCCCACTCGCCCGATACCATCTTGGGCACGTAGGTACGCTTCTGCTCGTCCGTGCCCTTGGCCAGGATCGACGCGATCGCGCCCTGGGTCAGGCCGTTATACAT
Source organism: uncultured Sphingomonadaceae bacterium (assembly GCA_964251385.1). GTDB lineage: Bacteria > Pseudomonadota > Alphaproteobacteria > Sphingomonadales > Sphingomonadaceae > CADCVW01. Next base: position 328,190 of record CAXUJK010000001.1, read on the forward strand.
TTCGAACGCCTGGTTGGCGGACACGATATATTCGGTGATCGCGGTCGACACGACATGAGGTAACCCCTGCCCGCCATATTCCTCAGGCGCGTGCAGCGTTGGCCAGCCGCCTTCGACGAACTGGCGGTACGCGTCCTTGAAGCCCGTCGGCGTGGTGACGGACCCGTCGGGGTGTCGCGTGCATCCTTCCTGGTCGCCGACTTGGTTCAACGGCTGCAGCACATCCTCCGAAAAACGTCCGCCTTCGATCAGGATCGCTTCGACCATGTCGGGCGTCGCGTTCTCGAACCCGGGCAGGTTGGAATAGCGATCGAGCCCGATGAGGTGCTCGAGGACGTAGCGCGTGTCGCGGACGGGAGCGGAGTAGGTGGGCATTGTCGGGTCCTTCAGGCGGGATGGTGGGCGGCCGCATCGACGGTCGCGATGAAACCTTCGAGTTCGTGGATCGTGGCGTCGATGTCCGCGCGTTGCTTGCGCAGCGCGTCGACGCGGGCGCGGCATTTACCCAGGGTGACGCGTCGCTGCGCCGCGCGGCCGTCGCCAGCGTCGTAAAGGTCGATCATCTCGGCTATGTCAGACAACGAAAAGCCGACACGCTTGCCGCGCAGGATCCAAGCAAGCCGCGCGCGGTCGCGCCACCCGTAGACGCGCGACGAGCCCGCGCGGTGCGGGGAGAGCAGATTCTCGTCCTCGTAGAAGCGCAACGCGCGAGGAGTGACGCCGAACTCCTCACACAGATCGGTGATAGAGTAGGTGCGCGGGTCCGCATCCGTTGCGACGAAATCGGAATGGAGAGCGGACCGCGGCACGCGCGGCATCTGCTTTACGTTGACGTAAACGTCAAGCAATTTTCGGTTAGCAGAGCGGCTCGCCTACAAGATCGACGACTTTTCGTATGTCGACTTCGCTGGTACCCGTCTTGGTGAACGCTCCGGAGCCGAACGCCGCGTCGCGACCGCAATAGTAGACGCACTCGGCACCTCGCGCGCCGTCGAGCGTCAGTCCGGTCGCGGACATCGTCGCCGACACGGCGCAATCTGGCGACCCTTCGATCCGCAACGCCAATGATCGGCCGGTACGCTGCGCGTGCCCTTTGGCCGAACAACTGCGCCCCGCCTGTCCCTGCGTTACCATCCCGAAGCGAGCCGTCCCGCCCTCTCCGGTTATGCAGATGCGGTCGGGGACGGACGATATACCGGGCTTCTCGTATAAACCGGCGACCGAGCCGGCTTCGACCATTCCTGCGCCTGCCCCGTCGCTCGCGGGCTGCGAACAGGCGGTCAGCAGCATTGGCAAAAATAGAAAAAGCGTTCGCATCGGGCATGTCTCGGGATCGGGGTGTGACGGGTAGGCGACAAGCCGGAGCCCCGCGCCTATAGCGCGGCCCTTATCGGGATTCATCGGCGGACACGATGCTCACCACTCATCCTTTCGACGACGAGCATCTCCGCGAGGAATGCGGCGTGTTCGGCATCTGGGGTGCAGATGCAGCCGCGTCGTTCGCCGCGCTCGGGCTACATGCTCTGCAGCACCGCGGGCAGGAAGCCGCGGGCATCACGAGCTGGGACGGAACGGCGTTCCACACGCACCGCACGATGGGGCATGTCGCGGGCACCTTCGACCGGGCGGACGTGATCCGCGCGCTGCCGGGCCGCGTCGCGATGGGGCACGTACGTTACTCCACGAGCGGCGATTCGGCGTTGCGCAACGTCCAGCCGCTGTTCGCGGAGCTTGCGAGCGGCGGGTTTGCGATCGGACACAACGGCAATATATCCAATGCATTGAAGCTGCGGCGCGAGCTCAACAGGCGCGGGTCGATCTTCCAGTCGACGAGCGACACCGAAGTCATCATCCACCTGGTCGCGACGTCCAACTACCGGACGTTGCTGGACAAGTTCATCGATGCGTTGAAGCAGCTCGAGGGTGCCTACTCGCTGATCTGCATGACGCCCGAAGGCATGATCGCGTGCCGCGACCCGCTAGGCATCCGCCCGCTCGTGCTTGGAAAACTCGGCGACTCGTACATCTTCGCGTCCGAGACCGTCGCGCTCGACGTCGTCGACGCGACCTTCCTGCGCACCGTCGAGCCGGGCGAGATGATCATCGTGTCGGACCGCGGCTTCCGCTCGCACCGCCCGTTCGCGCCCGTCGCCGCTCGCCCCTGCATCTTCGAGCACGTCTACTTCTCGCGGCCCGACAGTATCGTCGACGGGACCTCGGTGTACGGCGTGCGAAAGGCGATCGGCGCGCAGCTCGCGATCGAAAATCCGGTGGACGCGGACATCGTCGTGCCCGTCCCCGACAGCGGCGTCCCCGCGGCGATCGGATACGCGCAACAATCGGGCATCCCGTTCGAGCTCGGCATCATCCGCTCGCATTATGTGGGCCGCACGTTCATCCAGCCGAGCGAGGGGGTTCGGAACCTCGGGGTCAAGATGAAGCACAACGCCAACCGTGCGCTGATCGAGGGCAAGCGCGTCGTGCTGATCGACGATTCGATCGTGCGGGGTACGACCTCGCTCAAGATCGTGCAGATGATGCGCGACGCGGGCGCGGCCGAAGTCCATTTCAGGGTGGCGAGTCCGCCGACGCGGCACAGCTGTTTCTACGGCGTCGACACGCCCGAGCGTTCGGGGCTGCTCGCGGCGAACATGGACGTGCGCGCGATGGCGCAGTTCATCCATGCGGACAGCCTAGCGTTCGTGTCGATCGACGGCCTGTACCGCGCGCTCGGCGAGGAGGCGCGCGACTCCCGTGCCCCGCAGCATTGCGATGCGTGCTTCACGGGCGACTACCCGACCAGCCTGACCGACGAGGACGAAGCGCAGCCGCAGGACCAGTTTTCCCTGCTACAGGAGCGGGTGGCAAGTTGAACCGGGCATTCGAAGGCCAACTCGCACTCGTCACCGGGGCGAGTCGCGGGATCGGTGCGGCGACGGCGGAGGCGCTGGCTGCGGGGGGTGCGCACGTCATCCTGACCGCGCGTACGAGCGCGGACCTCGAAGCCGTCGAGGAGCGTATCCATGCGGCGGGCGGAAGCGCGACGATCGCTCCGCTCGACCTGACCGACGGCGAGGCGATTGCCAAGCTGGCGGATGCGGTCGCGGGGCGGTGGACCGCGCTCGACATGCTGGTGCTCAACGCCGCGATGCTGGGCAGCCTGACGCCCGTGCAGGCGATCGATGCAAACGAGTTCGGTAAGGTCGTGCAGCTCAACCTGCTCAGCCAGCACGCGATCATCGCCGCGTTCGATCCGCTGCTCCGCAAATCCGCCGATGCCCGGCTGATCGCGGTGACGTCGAGCGTCGCGGCCACCCCGCGCGCATTCTGGGGTGCCTACGGCGCGTCGAAGGCGGCGCTCGAGGCGCTGGTGCTGAGCTACGCGGAAGAGAACCGCAATCTCGGCCGCGTGAAGGTCGGGATCGTCGATCCTGGTGCGACCGCGACCGTCATGCGCGCGCGCGCCTTTCCCGGCGAGGACCCGGCGACGATCAAGGCACCGGAGGTGGTCGGCGGTGCCATTGCGGCAATGCTGGCATCGCAGTTCGACATGGGCGCGCGGCTTAAGCCATGACGTCATCCGGCGCATGCCGGGATCTCAGTGGAACATGACCACCGGCAGCGGAGACTCCCCGAGAACTCAGCATGCGCTGGGATGACGTTACATCTTCGTCATGGTGACCTGCGCGACGTCGATGCCGCCGCCGCGAAATCCGCCCTCGCTGTACATGAGGTAATAGCGCCACAAGTCTATGAAGCGATCGTCGAACCCGCTTGGCAAGCGCCCCTTCTTTACCGCATCATCGAAGGCGATCCGCCAGCGCTTGAGCGTTTCGGCATAGTGCAGGCCAAAGCCGTGACGATCCTGCCAGCTCAGCCCCGCTGCGCACGCCAACGACTCGAACCGAGGTTCGTCGATCAGCATTCCGCCGGGGAAAACATACGCCTGGATGAAGTCGGCGTTCGCGGCGTAGGCGTCGAACAGCGCGTGGTCGATCGAGATGAACTGGATCGCAGCGCGGCCGCCGGGCTTGAGCAGGCCCGCGATGCTGCCCAGGTATGCGGGCCAATATTCCTGCCCGACCGCCTCGACCATCTCGACGCTGACGAGCGCATCATACTGCCCGCGCGCCTCCCGGTAATCCTGGAGGAGGATGCGCGCGTCCAAACTGGATAAACGACCGTCGGCGTGAATCTTCTGCGCATCCGACAGGGTCAGGCCCGTCACGGACACGCCGTAGTCGCGTGAAGCGATTTCGGCGAGCGAACCCCAGCCGGAGCCGATCTCGAACAGGGTCTGTCCCGGTTGCAGGTCGAGACGGTCCAGGAGCAGCCGTATCTTGCGCTCCTGCGCAGCCTGCAACGGCTCGGTCGACGAAATTGGTTCGGCGAACACCGCACTCGAATAGGTCATACCCGGGTCGAGCCAGGCGGCGTAGAAGTCATTGCCGAGGTCGTAATGCGCTTCGATGTTCTCCCGGGCATTGGCGATCGTGTTGGCGCGCAAACCATGGAGCATGCGGTTTACGACGCGCCAAAAGCCTTTGGCGCGAGCGACTTGACCCAAGGTCTTGCCGTTGCGCATGAAGAGGTCAAACAGGGGCACCGGGTCCGGGCTCGACCATTCGCCGGCCGCCCAAGCGCGGTACCATCCGACTGAGCCCGACGTGATCAGGCGGACAAGCGCGCGGTAGCTGTGCAGATGGACGTCGGGCAGCGGTCCCGGCCTGCGGTTGCCGAGCATGCGTCTGCTACCGTCCGGAAGCGTCGCGTCGATCCCGCCTTCGATCAGACCCGCGTCAATCGTGGCGAGAACCTTGTCGAAGCCGCGCGCGAACAGACGCGTCCCGACCCCTGTTCCGCCCGCGTAACGCCGATCCGCCGCCAGAAGATGCGCACCGCGGCTCATGGCGAACCCGTGCTTTGCCGCGGTCGTGAAGGCAAGCGTTAGAGTGGGCGCGGCTCGCGGGCGACTTCCCAGCTCTGCCCTTTGCCGACAAGCGCCTGCAGGTCCGGCGTCTTGCCGCGCGCGGCGGCCGCATTCTGTTCGACCACCGCGCTTTCGAACGTGGGCGCGGGCGAATCGTAGATGACGCCGAGCGCCATGGGGAACGCGCCGAACGGCATCTCGACGAGCAGATGGGCAAGGGTTCGATTCGTCTGGTCGTGGACCAGCACGTTCGGATCGCCCGCGTCGACGACGCGCAAGGCCATGCGCTCGGCATCGAATGCGATCCCGCGTGCCCCGCCCGCGAACAGCATGAGCTTGCCATCTTCCAACCAGAGCTGCGCATCGGCAGCGAACTCGCGCGCGGTGAAAGACGCGAACACGTCGTCGTTATAAACGATGCAGTTCTGAAATATTTCGAGGAACGCCGCGCCCTTGTGACGATACGCGGCCTTCAGCACGTCCGGCAGGTTCTTGCTGACGTCGATCCCGCGCGCGACGAACCGCGCACCCGAACCCAACGCGAACGCGCACGGAGATGCAGGACGGTCGACCGAACCGAACGGAGTCGACGGCGTCCTCGTCCCTTCGCGCGACGTCGGCGAATACTGGCCCTTCGTGAGACCGTAGATCTCGTTGTTGAACAGCAGGATCTGGCAGTCGAGGTTACGGCGCAGCACGTGCATCGTGTGGTTGCCGCCGATCGACAGCGCGTCGCCGTCGCCGGTGATGATCCACACGTCGAGCTCGGGATTGGCGAGCTTGATTCCGGTCGCGATCGTCGGCGCGCGGCCGTGGATCGTGTGGAAGCCGTACGTCTCCATGTAATAGGGAAAACGCGACGAGCAGCCGATGCCGGACACGAACACGGTATTCTCCGGCCGCACTCCAAGTTCCGGAAGCGTACGCTGCACGGCCTTCAGCACCGCATAGTCGCCGCAACCCGGGCACCAACGGACTTCCTGGTCGGTCGCGAAGTCCTTGGCAGTCAGCTTGGTCATTTCGTTCATGCAGGCACCGTCTCTTCCAGCGCGCGATGGATCGCGGCTTCTATCTCGCCGATCTTGAAGGGATGGCCGGTGACCTTGTTCAGCGGCCGCGCGTCGACCAGGAACTGGTCGCGAAGCAGCGTCTTGAGCTGACCGGTATTCATCTCGGGAACGAGAACTTGATCGTAAGACCTTAGCAATCCACCCAGATTTCTCGGCATCGGCCAGATATGGCGGATGTGAATATGCGACACGTCGCAGCCGTCGCGACGCGCGCGTCGGACCGCCTGATAGATCGGGCCATAGGTCGAACCCCAGCCGACGATCGCGAGCTTGCCCGCCGTCTCGCCGACCTCGACCGCCTGGTCCGGGATGCTGTCGGCGACACCCAGCACCTTGTTGGCGCGGATGTCGGTCATGGCTTGATGGTTGGCCGGCGAGTAGTCGATGTGGCCGCTGCCCGCCGCTTTCTCGATCCCGCCGATGCGGTGCATGAGGCCGGGGGTGCCCGGCTTGATCCAGATGCGCGCGAGCTTGGCGTCGCGCTTGTAGGGGTTCAAGCCTTCGCTCTGGTCCTCATGACCTTCGTAGAAGGTAACAGGAAAGGCCGCGTAGTCCTTCATATCGGGGACTTTCCACGGCTCGGCGGCGTTCGCGATGTAGCCATCGGTCAGCAGCATGACGGGCGTCATGTACTGCGTCGCGATCCGCACCGCTTCGATCGCGCAATCGAACGCGTCGGCGGGCGAACGCGCCGCGATCACCGGCATGGGCGCATCGCCGTTGCGGCCGTAGACGGCTTGATACAAATCGGACTGCTCGGTCTTAGTCGGCAGGCCCGTCGAAGGCCCGCCGCGTTGCGAGTTGATGATGACGAGCGGCAGCTCGGTCATGATCGCCAGCCCCATCGCCTCGCCCTTGAGCGCGATGCCGGGTCCGGACGACGACGTGACGCCGAGCTGACCCGCATAGGACGCACCGATCGCCGATCCGATCGCGGCAATCTCGTCCTCCGCCTGGAAGGTGGTGACACCGTATTCCTTGAGACGCGACAGATGATGGAGGATCGCGGACGCGGGGGTGATCGGGTATCCGCCGAAGAACATTGGCAGGCCGGCGAGTTGCGCGCCCGCGACGAGGCCGATCGAGATCGCCTCCGCGCCCGTGACGGTGCGGTAGAGGCCGGGCTCCGCGGGCGCGGCGGCGATGCTGTGCTGCTTGAACTGGCCACCCAGTTCTGCCGTCTCGCCGTAGGCGTGACCCGCGTTCAGCGCCGCGACGTTCGCCTCGACCAACAAAGGCGACTTGGCGAACTTGGACGCGAGCCAGTCGACGATCGGCTTGCGATCCCGGTCGAACATCCACAACGCCAAACCCAGCGTCCACATGTTCTTGCAGCGCAGAGCCTCCTTGTTGCCGAGCCCGAACGGCTTGACCGCGTCGAGCGTCTGCTGGCTGATGTTGAGGCGGATGATTTGCCAGCGGTTCAGAGAGTCGTCGTCCAAGGGGTTGGAAACATAGCCCGCCTTGGTCAGGTTGCGCGTCGTAAACTCGCCTTCGTCGGCGATGATCAGGCCGCCGGGGCGCAGATGTTCCGCGTTCACTTTCAGCGCCGCCGGGTTCATCGCGACCAGGACGTCGGGTTCGTCGCCAGCCGTTTCGATCTGCGACGACCCGAAATTGATCTGGAACGCGGACACCCCGAACGTCGTGCCCTGCGGCGCGCGGATCTCCGCGGGAAAGTCGGGAAAGGTCGCCAGGTCGTTGCCCGCGAGCGCCGTCGACAACGTGAACTGACCACCGGTGAGCTGCATGCCGTCGCCGCTGTCGCCCGCGAAACGCACCACGATCGCCTCCAGCGGCGGGTTGGCGGAGGCTTCTTGCGGGGTCAGGAGATGCGTCGCGGACGCCATGGTCTTGAATTCCTCGTGCTATCCGTACCTAAGCGGCCCTCCCCTCCCCGGCAAGGAGCGCCGCGTGCCCGAACACATCGATCCGCCTGCCGAGGCGTACGTGCGGCCGGACGTGCGCGCGTTTCTCGATCACCTGAACGCGCTGCCCGGACCTCGGAGCCATCAGGCCGGAGCAGTCGAGGCGCGCCGCATGGCGATCGCCGCGCGGCACGTCGCGGATGCGCCGGTCGGCGAGCTTGCGGTCATGCGCGACCTGTCGATGTCGGGTCCGGAGGGTGAGCTCAAGCTCCGGCTCTACGACGCGCGGGCGGAACGCGGGGCCGACCCGATGGTGGTCTATTTCCACGGTGGCGGCTTCGTGATCGGCGACCTCGAGACGCACGATCCGATCTGCGCGGAGATCGCGCGCGTGCTCGACATGCCCGTCGTCGCGGTCGACTACCGGCTCGCGCCCGAGCACCCTTGGCCCGCTGCACCCGACGATTGCGTCGCGGCAGCGCGATGGGTCGCAGGCAGCCCGGACGCGCTTGGCCGCGACGTTACCGGGCTGGTGCTCGCGGGCGACAGCGCGGGCGGCAACCTGGCGATCGTCGCATCGCTGGCGCTGCGCGACGCGCCCGCGGCGGTGCCGGTGATCGCGCAATGGCCGATCTACCCCGCGGCCGATCCGACAACGTATCATCCGAGCTTCGCGGATTTCTCGTCCGGTTACTTCCTGACCCTGGAAGGCATGATCTGGTTCGATCAGTGCTACGCGCCCGACAAGGCCGATCCGCGCTATGCCCCGCTTGTCGTCGATCAGGCCGGCATGCCGCCGACGCTGGTTGTGACGTCGAGCCTCGACCCGATCCGCGACCAAGGCCGGGCCTATGCGGCGGCGTGCGTTAAGGCGGGCGTGCCGACGCTGTTCCATGAAGCACGCGGGCAGATCCACGGCTTTGTCAATTTTCGTAAAGCGATCCCCTCGTCCAACCAAGACGTCGCGCGCAGCTTGGCGTTGCTTCAGGTGCTGATCGGGCAAGGCGAATGGTAGCCGACCTGCCCTACCGCCCGGCGGCCGGTGTCATGCTGCTCAATGCGCAAGGCAAGGTCTGGGTGGGGCAGCGGCTCGATTCGGTCGCCGAGGCCTGGCAGATGCCGCAGGGCGGGCTGGACCCCGGCGAGGACGCGGAAGCCGGCGCGTTGCGCGAATTGGAGGAGGAGACGGGCATTTCGCGCGAGCTCGTCGAGGTGATTGCGCGGTCGCGTGACGAGCTCAGCTACGATCTTCCAGACGAGCTGATCGGCAAGTTGTGGCGGGGCAAGTGGCGGGGGCAGCGGCAGAGCTGGTTTTTGATGCGGTTCCTTGGCGAGGATGCGGACGTGCGGATCGACACGGCCGAGCCCGAGTTCGGCGCGTGGCGATGGGTCGAGCCGGCGGCGGTTCCATCGCTGATCGTTCCGTTCAAGAAGGTGTTGTATGAGGCGGTGTGCGCGGAGTTCGCGGAGTGGCTTTGACCCTTCGGGCGAGCTAGAGCCGCGACGATGGACGGGTTGAACAGGGCGGAGCGTGACGCGGTCGCGGCGGCGGGCGCCGAACCAATGCTGGAGCAGGTGCGGGAATGGGCCGCGATCAACAGCGGTTCGCGTAATCTTGCCGGGCTGGAGCGGATGGCGGGCGTGTATGCGCAAGCTTTCGGGGTGCTCGGCGACGTGGTGCTCGTAGAGGCAGATCCGGTCGAAGCAATGGACGCGGACGGTGCGCTGCAGCCTCTGGCGCACGGGCGCAACCTGCATTTGCGGGTAAGGCCGAACGCGCGGGTGCAACTGCTTCTCACGGGCCACATGGACACTGTCTACGGCGCGGATCACGCATTTCAGGAGGCCGGGTGGCGTCAAGACGGCGGCCTGGGCGGACCGGGCGTCGCCGACATGAAAGGCGGCATTGCGGTCATGCTCGCCGCGCTCAAAGCAGCCGAAGCATCGCCGGTGGCGGCCAGCTTCGGGTACGAGGTCGTGATAAACAGCGACGAGGAAGTCGGGTCGCCCGGCTCGGCGGCGCTGATTGCGTCCGCCGCGCGCGGCAAACAGGCGGCGTTGACGTACGAACCGGCGGCGCGGCCGGATGGAACTCTCGCGGGCGCGCGTCCGGGGTCGGGCAACTTCTCGATCTTCGTGCACGGACGCCCCGCGCATGCGGGGCGCAATCCCCAGGACGGGCGCAACGCGGTGGTGGCGGCGGCCGATCTGGCGGTGCGGCTGGCGGGGGCGGCGCGGCCCGGGCTCAGCGTCAATCCGGCGCGGATCGAGGGGGGTGGCCCGAACAACGTGGTGCCGGACCGGGCGCTGCTACGGGTGAATCTGCGGCCCTCGACCGTGGAGGATCAGGCGGCGGCCGAGGCGGTGCTTGCCGCGGCCGTGGCGGCGGTGGCGCGGGATCATGATGTGTCGATCAGTTCGCACGGAGTCTTCGGACGTCCGCCGAAACCTTTGACCGAGCAGGCGGAAGAGCTGTTCGGGTTGGTTCGCGATTGTGGTGCCGCGTTGGGGCAGACGATCGCCTGGGCGCCTTCGGGCGGGGTCTGCGATGGGAACAACATCTCAGGCTGCGGAGTGCCGGTGGTGGATACGATGGGGGTGCGCGGGGGTGCGATCCATTCGATGGACGAGTATCTGATCGTGGACAGCCTGGCCGAACGTGCGGCGCTGTCCGCGTTGACGATCATGCGGTTGGCCCAAGGTCATCCGACGGCAACGCGCGCGTGAGCTTTCGTGTTCGCCCGGCCCGCAACGAGGATTTCGACGCAATCTACGAGATGGCGAAGCTGACGGGGGGCGGGTTCACCAATCTGCCGCCGGATCGGGGAACGCTCGTCGAGAAGCTGCTCAAGTCCGAAGCCGCGTTCGGCAAGGAGGCGGACGCGCCGGGGAACGACCTGTTCATGCTCGTGCTCGAGAATGCCGAAACGGGGCAGGTGCGCGGCACGTGCCAGATCTTTTCGAAGGTCGGCGCGGACTGGCCCTTCTACAGCTACAGGCTGACGACGATGACGCAGACGTCGAAGGCGCTGGACCGGACCTTTCGCGCCGAACTGTTGACGTTGGTGACGGACCTTGAAGGATCGTCCGAGGTCGGCGGGCTGTTCCTCCATCCCGGCGAGCGCGCGGGGGGCCTTGGCATGTTGCTCGCCCGGTCGCGATACCTGTTCATGCGGCTGCATCGCAAGCGCTTCGCCGATCGCGTCATCGCCGAGCTGCGTGGCGTTATCGACGAGGCGGGCAGCTCGCCCTTCTGGGACGGGCTTGCCGGCAAATTCTTCGACATGAATTTCCAGACCGCGGACGAGTTGAATGCGTCCCACGGCAACCAGTTCATCGCCGATCTGATGCCCAAGACGCCGATCTATACCGCGTTGCTGTCCGAGGCGGCGCGCGCGGTGATGGCGTTGCCGCATCCGTCGGGGCGCGCGGCGATGCGGATGCTGGAGCGCGAGGGGTTCAAGTACGAACGCCATGTCGACATCTTCGACGGCGGCCCGACGATGCAGGCCAAGACGGACGAGGTCCGCACGATCCGGGACGCGCGACCCGTCGTCGCGTCCGAAGTGGCCGCGGGCGGCAAGCCGGCGCTGCTCGCGTGCGGGGAGTTGAAGGGTTTCGTCGCGTGCTACGGCGCGGTGGGGCCGATCAAGGCGGGCGCGGCAACGATCGAGCCCCGCGCGGCGGACCTGCTCAACATCCGCGCGGGCGAAAGCTTTTTGCGCATGGACCGGTAGGTGCTGCGCGAGATCAACTTCGACGGGATCATCGGGCCGAGTCACAATTATGCGGGGCTGAGTTTCGGCAACTTGGCCGCGACGCGAAACGCGGGCGCGGTGGCGCATCCGAAGGCGGCGGCGCTGGAGGGGATTGCGAAGATGCGGGCAAACCTGGCGCTTGGCCTCGCGCAGGGGGTGCTGATGCCGCTCGCGCGGCCGAACCGCGAGTGGCTCGCGGCGCTCGGCACGGACGTGGCGGGCGCGTCGGACACGATCCGGGCGAACGCGATGTCGGCGTCCGCGATGTGGGCTGCGAACGCGGCCACCGTGTCGCCCGCGCCGGACACGGCGGACGGGCGGTGTCATCTGACCGTCGCCAATTTGCGCACGATGCCGCATCGCAGCCACGAAGCGGCGGGAACCGAAGCGCAGTTGCGCGTCGCGTTCGCCGATCCGTCGTTCGTCGTTCACTCAGCCCTGCCGCACGCCTTCGGGGACGAAGGCGCGGCCAATCACATGCGGATCGGCCCGGCGCATGGCGAGGCCGCGGCGGAGGTCTTCGTGTACGGCGTAGGCGGGGGCCCCTTCCCCGCGCGTCAGCATCTGGAGGCGAGCCAGGCCGTGGCGCGACTGCACGGACTCGACCGGCCCCTGTTCGCGCGGCAGTCGGAGGCGGCGATCGCGGCGGGGGCGTTTCACAACGACGTGGTCGCGGTGGCGAACGAACGCGTGCTGTTCGCGCACGAGCAGGCTTTCCACGATCCCGCCGCCTTGTACGGCGACCTGCGCGCGCGGGTGCCGGACGTCGCCATCGTCGAGGTCCCCGCGTCTCAGGTCGGCCTGCAGGATGCGGTTTCGAGCTATTTGTTCAACGCGCAGCTTGTGACGTTGCCGGACGGATCGGCGACTTTGATCCTGCCGGCGGAAGCACGGGAAAACGTGGCTGTGTGGGCTTGGCTGCAGCGAATGATCGCGGGCAACGGGCCGATCCGCAGGCTTGAGGTCGTCGATGTGCGACAGTCGATGGCAAACGGCGGCGGGCCCGCGTGCCTCAGGCTACGCGTCGTCGCCGATCCGGCTACCGTCGACCCGCGGTTCATGGTGGATGGGGCGAAGCTCGATCAAATCGCGCGCGTCGTGGAAGCGGGTTGGCCGGAGTCGCTGGCGTCGGATGACCTGCGCGATGCCGGTCTGGTCGCGCGGATCGAGGCCGCGCGGGTGGCGCTGCTGAACGCGCTCGAGTTGCCTGAGCTTCTGTGAAACCCCGTCATCCCGGCGGAGGCCGGGATCTAAACAAGTCTCAACTGCCAGCAGATGCAATCTCCTGAGATTCCGACATGCGCCGGGATGACGTGCGCTGGAGCGTTCCTAGTTCGCGCTCCACAGGATGTCGGCGTCGACGTCCATGTCGGCCAGGATGCGGCCGATCGGCGCGCGGGAAAGCGGGCCGTCTTCGATCGCGCGTTCGGCGGCGGCGCGGCCGACGGGTCCGCGACCGACGATCATGAGCGACCGCGTGCCCTCGAACGCGGCTTTCGTGAGGGTCATGCCGTTCGGCGTGGAGACGGCGCGGCGCCCGCGTGGGCCCGCGATCGCGGCTTCGTAAGCAGGACCGTTGCCCATGCCCGCGACCGCGCCGTCGTCTCGCGCTTCCAGAACGACGAGATCGAACGGGCTGGCGGCGTTCGCGAGTTCGGAGCCGTCCAGCGCGATCAGCGTCGCGCCCCTCGCGACCAGCGGCGCCAGCGCGTCGCCCGCGCCGTCGGTGGGGACGATCGTGACCTTGGCCCAGTCGGTTTCGGTACCCGCCAGTTCATTCGCGACGCTTGCGCCTGTCGATCCCGTCGGCAGCGCGACGATCGCGTCGCCCCGGGCTTCAAGCGCGGACGCGATGACGAAGCCGATGTCGTCGGCGGCCTGCCCCGCGAGGCTGGCGAGATCTTCGAAGTCCCACCATTCGACTTCGATCATGGTCGCCGCTCTCTATTGGAAGAGTTGGGATGTGAAGATTTGGTGCGCCCGGAGCGATTCGAACGCCCGGCCCTCAGATTCGTAGTCTGATGCTCTATCCAGCTGAGCTACGGGCGCATTGAAGGGCGCGGCATACCGTGGCCCAATGCGGGGTGCAACCCTGGTGTGCGACGTTGCCGCATGCTTCGGTGCCGCCTAGACGAGGCCATGCGCGTCCTTCTTCTCGCTTTGCCGCTGGCGCTTTGCGCGTGCCTGGACCGGGGGGAATATCCGTCGCTCAAGCCGCGCGCGTTCGAGCGGGCGGGCGGGCCCGTCGACCCGCCCGCCCCGCCCCCGGCTCCGCCCGTGCGTCCTGAGCTGGCCGCGCGCGTCGCCGCGCTTGTCGCGCAGGCGCGCGAGGGGCAGAGCGCGTTCGCGGCCGAGCTTGCGCGTATGCGGTCCGCGATCGCGGGTGCGGGACCCGCGGACAGCGAGAGCTGGATCGCCGCGCAGACGGCCTTGTCCGGGCTGGATGCGCGCCGCGCGGCGAGCACGAACGCGGCCGCCGAGCTCGACGCGCTCAATCTGTCGGGGGTCGACGCGGCGGGATTGCGCCTGGGCGACAACGATTTCGCGGCGATCCGCGCTGCGGCGGAACGGGTGCAGGCGATGGTGGAGGCGCAGAACGATCAGATCGCTGCGCTCGGCGGGTCCCTGGCTGCGCCTTAGAGACTATGCAAGTTCGGTGTTCCCCGGCGAGCCGGCCTTTTCTGGCAGGCGCTAGTCGAACAGGTCGGGCAGATCGATGAGCGGCAGGATGGTCGCGTAGTCGTCCGTCCACGGCGCGAACTGCGGTCCACCGTGCAGGGCTTCCCAATCTTCCGGCTTACCGGTCGCAACGAGACGGTCGATCACGGCGGGATTGCGCGCCATCGCGATCCAGATCGAGCGCGTGGAGCGGGCGACTGTTTCTTCATCGTCCGGCTGGTGGTCGCGGACGCGCGCGGTCCAGCCTTGCGTGCGCGCCACAGCGTCGATGAGCGGCTGCAGGTCCAAATAGCGGTTGGAGACGTGGACCATCAGCAGCCCGCCCGGCTGGAGCGCGCGCGCGTACACCGCCATGGCTTCGGTCGTGAGCAGGTGCATCGGCACCGCGTCCGACGAAAACGCGTCGAGCGCGATGAGGTCGAGCGAGGCGGCGGGGGCCTGGGCGAGCGTCAGTCGCGCGTCGCCGACCACGACCCGCGCGTCCGGGGCGCAGCGCGACAGGAAGCTGAATTTTTCCGGGTCGCGGGCGATGCGGACCATGGCGGGATCGATTTCGAAGAAGGTCCAGCGCTGACCCGGTTGCCGGTAGCAGGCGAGCGTCCCCGTTCCGAGACCGACGACCCCCACCGCCGCGCCCGGTCCGAACAGGCCGCGAGCATTCACGAGCGGGACGCCGATGCCGGATGCCGGCGCGTAATAGGTGGTCGGCGTGCGTTCGCGCCCCTCCCCGATGAGTTGCAGCCCGTGGAGGGTCGTGCCGTGCATGAGTGCGCGGGTGCGGCCGCCCGAGCGGGTTTCGACAGCATAGACGCCGAAATAGCTGCGCGTCCGGGTGTCGGACGCGGCGACGATCTTCAGCGCGCCGAGCCCCGCCATCAGGCCGATCAGCCCGAACAAATACGGCTGCCGTCGCCCGATCGCGAGGATGGACAAAACGCCGAGCGACACGAGCGCGCCCTGCGTCAGCCATGCGGGCACATCGGGATTGATGCCGCTGGCCAGCACGGACATGAGCAGGATCGCGGCCGTCAGCACGCCCGTGCGGCCGTCTGACCATAGCCGGTCGAGCACGGCCAGAAGCGGGGTCTGGGGCACCAGCGCCGCCGCCGCCAGGATCAGCAGCGGGTGTTCGTACGTCCAGTCGAACAAGGCGGGCGCGACCAGCGCGCAGAAGATGCCGCCGAGCACGCCGCCCACCGACATCGCCAGGTAGAAGCCCGTCAGGTGATCGGCGGCCGGGCGCGTGCGGTACATCTCCGCGTGCAGCGCGACCGCGACGACGAACAGCAGGATCAGGCCGGCGGCGGCCCACACCACCGGGTGGCCCGACACGGTGGCAAAGGCGAGGCCACCGACGGACAGGATCAACAGCGGCGCGATGATCGTCGCGATCTCCGCGCCCGTGCGGTTGGCGGCGAACGCGACGGTGAAGCTCAGCAGATACAGGCCGAGCGGGACAACCCACAGCAGGGGCACGGCGACGACGTCGGTGGTGAGATGCGTGGTCGTGGACAGCATCAGCCCGGAGGGTACGGCCGCGAGCGCGATCCACTTGGCGTAGTTTCGGGCGGACGGTGCGGGCGTGACCTCGCGGGTGCCGGACGCGGTCACTCCGCCCGGAAGCAACGTTCCGCACGCGGCGACGAGGAAGACGAGCGCGATGAACAGGGTCGACCATAGCATGCTCTGCTGACCAAGCGCGAAGCCGGGTTCGACGAGCAGGGGGTAGCAGATCAGTCCGGCGAAGCTGCCGAGATTCGAGGCGGCGTAGAGCGGGTACGGGTTGGCGTCCGACGTCAGCCCGTACCAGCGCTGCATCAGCGGCGCCTGCGCGGCGACGACGAAGAACAGCGGCCCGACGGACGAGGCGAGCAGCCAGGGCACCCACAGCAAAGGCGACGCGCCCGCGGCAGGTATTGCGGCGGAAAGGCCGACCGGGAGCCACAGAGCGGCGAGCGCGAACAGGGACATATGCACGATCGCCTGCGTGCGCGGCCGCAAGCGGCCGAGCGCGTGCGCATAGGCGTAGCCGCCGAGCAGCAACGCCTGGTAGACGAGCATCGCGCTGTTCCAAACCGCGGGAGCGCCCCCCAGCCGCGGCAAGGCCATGCGTGCGATCATCGGCTGGATCAGGAAGAGCAGGAACGAGCCGGTCAGCAGCGTTACGAGGAACAGGGTTCGTGAGGCGGTCGCGGTCATGGACGCGTGATCTCGTAAACGATGGCCGGGTTGAGATCGGGGCCGTAGCGCGGGTCGGCGTAGTCCAGGTCGGGCCGGTGGCGCATGCCGAGACGGAGCATCAGTCCCCAGCTTGCTTCGTTGCCGGGAACCGTGACGGCGACGACGCGGTCTTCCCCAAGTTCGTCAAAGGCGTAGGCGAGCGATGCGGCGGCGGCTTCGCGAGCGTAACCGCGACCCCACGCCGACTCCCGGAATCGCCAGCCGATCTCGCAAACGTCGGGAACGGAGGTGCCGAGCGCGTCGGCGCGCTTCAGCCCGCAGAAGCCGAGCCACTGGGCATCGTCGCGGCGTTCGACGATCCAGAAGGTGTAGCCCCGTTCCGCCTGCCAGCGGCGATAGCGAGCTGCCGCCTCGTCGACGCGGTCGGGGGGAAGTACGCCGCCGAGCCAGCGCATGACGGCGGGCGTGTTGAGGTGGCGAGCGAAGGCTTCGTCGTCCCCCTCCCCCCATTCGCGCAAGTGCAGCCGCTCGGTCCGGATCACGAGTTCAGCAACTCGGCGGCGCGGGGGGCGTGGTAGGTGAGGACGCCGGCACAGCCCGCGCGCTTGAACGCCGTCAGGGTTTCGAGGACGGCGGCGTCGCGATCGAGGGCGCCCGCCGCCGCGGCCGCTTCGATCATCGCGTATTCGCCGGAAACCTGGTAGGCGAACACGGGCACCTCGAACCGTTTGCGCACCCGGCGGACGATGTCGAGATAAGGCAGGCCGGGCTTGACCATCACCGTGTCGGCGCCTTCGGCCAAGTCGAGCGCGACTTCCCGCAACGCTTCCTCCGCGTTGGCGGGGTCCATTTGGTAGGTCTTCTTGTCGCCCTTCAGCAATCCGGCGGAGCCGACCGCATCCCGGAAGGGCCCGTAGAACGCGCTCGCGTATTTGGCGGCGTAGGCCATGATCTGGACATTGTGGTGCCCCGCGCTTTCGAGCCCGGCGCGGATCAGGCCGATGCGGCCGTCCATCATGTCCGAAGGCGCGACGATGTCGGCGCCCGCCGCGGCCTGCACGAGAGCCTGTTCGACGAGCATTTTGGCCGTGTCGTCGTTGGCGATGGTGCCGCGCGCGTCCGTGATCCCGTCGTGGCCGTCCGCCGTGTACGGGTCGAGCGCGACGTCGGTGAGAACGCCCAGGTCGGGCGCGGCGTCCTTGATCGCGGCGATTGCGCGGCAGATGAGGTTGTCGGGATTGAGGGACTCGCGCGCGTCGGCGGTTCGCAGATGCGGGGGCGTGTTGGGGAACAGCGCGACGCATGGGATGCCGAGGCCCTGCGCCTTCCGCGCCTTGCGCGCCATTTGGTCGACCGATCGCCGCATGACGCCGGGGAGCGAGGCAATGCCCTCCTCGACATCGCGGCCTTCGGTGACGAACAGCGGCCAGATGAGGTCGGACGGGGTGAGCACCGACTCCGCGACGAGCGCGCGACTCCAGGCGGCGACGCGCGTGCGGCGGAGGCGCAGTGCTGGATAGGCGGCATGCATGGAGCAGCGCTTAGCGGGCCGAACTCTTCTGGCAAAGCGGCGCGCGCTCGCAAAGCAAGTGGGTATGCGCCATGGGTGGCCGATGGACCCCTCCCGCGACCTGCCCAAGCAAGCCGTCCTCATCGTCAACGCGCGCTCCCGAAAGGGGCGCAAGCTGTACCGCGAGGCGTGCCGGTCGCTGAAAGCCGGCGGAATCGAATTGACCGAGCGGTTCGCGGTGCGCAAGCCCGAGTATCTGTCGAAGCATGTCGAGGATGCGGTGAAGGGCGGCGCGCCCATGATCATCGTGGGCGGCGGAGACGGATCGCTATCGAGCGCGGTCGATTACCTTGTCGGCACGAACACCGTGTTCGCGCTGCTGCCGCTGGGCACCGCGAACAGTTTTGCGAGATCGATGGGCATACCGCTCGACCTGCAGGGCGCGATCGACGTGATCGCGACGGGCGAGCGGCGGCGCATCGATCTTGGGATGATCGACGACGACTACTACGCCAACAACGCGGCTATCGGCATCGCGCCGCAAATCGCCGAAAGCGTGCCGCATTGGCTGAAAGGCACGTTCGGCAAGGCGGGGTATCTGCTGTGGGCCGTGCACACGCTCTTCAAGTTCAAGCCGTTCACCGTCATCGTCAACGGCGAGCGCATGGACGCGACCGAGGTGCGGATCGCCAACGGCGGCTATCATGGCGGCACCGAGCTGATCGACGAGGCGGAGGTCGATAGCGGGCGGATCATCGTCCAAGTGGTGACGGGCACGGGGCGGCGGCATCTGGCATGGAACTGGATCGCGAGCATCCTGAGACTACCGGCCAGGCACGCGACGACGCGCGAGATCACGGGATCGAACATGCGGATCGAGACGGAACCGCCCCAGGCGATCTCGATCGACGGCGAAGTGCTGGCGAAGACGCCGGTGACCGCGCGCGTGGCGAAGGCGGTGATCGAAGTGGCGGCACCGCGACGTTAGGCGAGCCGGGCCAATGCAGCGCCGATCCGATCCGCTTCCGCGCTTCTTTCCGCGTGGTCCGCGCGCGCCTTTTCGATCGCGTCAGGCTTGGCTTTTTCAATGAAGCCGGGGCTGTCCAGCCGCCTGGCGAGCGCGTCGCGTTCCTTCTCCGCTTGCGCTATTGCCTTTGCCAGCCGCGCGCGCTCGGTGGCGATGTCGATCACGCCTTCGAGCGGCAGGATGAACGTCGCTCCGTCCATCACGATCTGCGCCGCGCCGCCTGCTGGCGCCGGGGCATGGTCGATGCTCTCAATCCGCGCCATGCGACGAAGCGCGGCGTCGTTGCGGGTCAGGCGCGCGATCGTGGTCGCATCGGCACCGGCGACGTGAAGCGCGAGGCGAACACCCGGCGTTACGCCGAGCTCTGTCCGAGCCGCCCGGATGCCGCTCACCACCCGGATCAGCCAGTCGATCTCCGGCCCCGCCTCCGGGTCCAGGGCGCGTGCGTCGGCCGTGGGCCAGCTCGCGTGGATGAGGTCGCCGCCGCGCGCCCCCATGGCATGCCAAAGTTCTTCCGTGATGAACGGCATGAACGGGTGCAGCATGACCAGGATCTGGTCGAACACCCATGAGGCGACCTGCCGGGTTTCGGCCGCACCTTCGCCGCCCGCATCCGGCCCAAGCTCCGCCTCGTCGACTTGGCTCAGGACAGGTTTGATCAGCTCCAGGTACCAGTCGCAGTAGCGGTCCCAGGTCAGCTGGTAGATCAGCCGCGCGGACTCGTCGAAGCGCAGGTCGGCAAGCGCGAGGTCGAGCGCCTGCACGGTGCGTACGGTCTCGCCGATGATCCAACGGTTGACGGGAAGTCGCGCGGCCGGAGGTTCGAGCGTCTGCGATGCGCCGATCCCGTTGCTCTGGCAGAAGCGCGCCGCGTTCCAAAGCTTGGTCGCGAAGTTGCGGTAGCCTTCGATGCGTTTTTCATCGAGCTTGATGTCGCGGCCCTGCGACTCCATCGCGGCCAGCGTAAAGCGCAGCGCGTCCGCACCGTAGCGGTCGATCAGGCCGAGAGGGTCGACCGTGTTCCCCTTCGACTTGGACATCTTCGCGCCGGTGGCGTCGCGGACGAGGCCGTGGAGGTAGAGCGTCTTCCACGGGCGTTCGCCCATGAACTCGTACCCCTGCATGGCCATGCGGGCGTCCCAGAAGAAGATGATGTCGAACCCCGAGACGAGGACGTCGTTGGGGTAGTGGCGGCGCAGGGTTTCGGTGTCGTCGGGCCAGCCGAGGGTGGCGAATGGCCAGAGCGCGGAGGAGAACCAGGTGTCGAGGACATCGGGATCTCGGCGGAGTGCGACGCCCTGCCCCGCCTTTGCCTGCGCGTCGGCTTCGGTTTCCGCGACATGGCAACGGCCTTGGTCGTCGAACCAAGCCGGTATCCGATGCCCCCACCACAACTGCCGGGAGACGCACCACGGCTGGATGTTTTCGAGCCAGTTGTGCCAGGTCTTCTTCCACGTCTCGGGCACGACGCGGATGTGGCCGTCGCGGACGGCCGCGATCGCGGGCTGCGCCAACGTCGCCGCGTCGACATACCATTGGTCGGTCAACCACGGTTCGATGACGACGCCCGATCGATCGCCATACGGGGTCTGGACGACGCGGTCCTCGACGCGTTCGAGCAGGCCCGCCGACTCGATCATCTCGACGACCCGTCTGCGTGCTTCGAAACGGTCGAGGCCGAGCAGGTCCTCGGGAATGCCGCCGCACTGCACCACCCTGGCCTCGGCATCGAACATGTTGAGCATGTCGGCCGCTTTGAACCCCGCCCGCTTGCCGACTTCGAAGTCGTTGAAATCGTGGCCCGGCGTGATCTTGACCGCGCCCGATCCGAGTTCGGGATTGGCGTGGTCGTCGGTAACGATCGGGATCAGCCGCCCGGTGATCGGCAGGCGGACCTGCTCGCCCACGAACCCGGTGTAGCGCGCGTCCGACGCGTTCACCGCGACCGCCATGTCGGCCAGCATCGTCTCGGGCCGTGTCGTCGCGACCGAGATCGCGCCGCTGCCGTCGGCCAGCGGATAGCTCAGGTGCCAGAACTTGCTGTGGACCTCGCGCGTTTCGACCTCGAGGTCGGAGATCGCGGTCTTGAGGCCCGGGTCCCAGTTGACCAGCCGCTTGTCGCGGTAGAGCAGCTTGCGGTCGTACAGGTCGACGAACACTTTCCGGACAGCGCGTGAAAAGCCTTCGTCCATCGTGAAACGTTCGTTCGCCCAGTCACATGACGCACCCAATCGGCGCATCTGCGTGGTGATCGCGCCGCCGCTCGTCTCCTTCCACTCCCAGACCTTGGCGACGAACTCGTCGCGGGTGAAATCGGTGCGCTTCTGTCCGCGCTCGACGAGCTGCCGCTCGACCACCATCTGCGTCGCGATCCCTGCATGGTCCGTGCCAACGACCCACAACGCATCCTTGCCGCGCAGGCGGGCGTGTCTCGTGAGGATGTCCTGCAGCGTCAGGTCGAGCGCATGACCGATGTGAAGCGAGCCGGTGACGTTGGGCGGCGGGATGACGATCGTAAAAGGTTCGGCGTCGGGGCGGTCCGGCCGGAACGCATTTGCGCTCTCCCAATGCGCGTACCAGCGCGCCTCGATTACGGCGGGGTCGAAGGTCTTGGGGAGTTCGGTCATGGAGCGGGTCTTAGAGGATGTTCGCCGCGCACGTCATCCCGGCGCTGGCCGGGATCTCGGCGGAACATGGCTGCCGGCAGTCAGAAACTCTCTGAGCTCCCGGCAACGCCGGGATGACGTTGCTTCAGCCCTTGCCCGTAATCCGGGCGACTTCCTTCGCCACGAGTTCCTCGACGATCTGCGGCAGGTTGCGGTCGAGCCAGTCCTTCAGCATCGGGCGCAGCATGTCACGGACCGCGGCTTCGAGCGGACCGCCGTCGGAAGGCAGCGACGCGGGTGCGGCGGCGGTGCGCAGGGCGGACAGGGCCGCGAGCGAGTTGCGGCTCGCCTCCGCAGCGTTGTCGGACACGAGCGAGAGCGGCGAAACGGATTGCGAGGGCGGGTCGACGTGACCGACCTGCATCGGCGTATCGAGTTCGAGGATGTCGTCCTCGTCCGGCTCGTCGACGTCCGGGCGCGGACGGGCGCGGGCCGCGGGCGGGCGCGCGTCCTCGGCGATGACGCGTTTGATCGACGCGAGGATGTTCTCCATCGAGCTGTCCTGTCCCTGGCTCATCCGTCCCTCCTGAGGGGGCGCTATCGCCTAGTTGGACGGCTCTGTCACGGGCGGAACGGTGGCCGGAGCGTCGGGCACGACGGTCGTCACGGGTGCGGTCCGTGTCGACGTCGGCTCGGGCGTCGGATCGCGGTCGAAGTCCGAACGGCGGCGGTTGACGCGCTGGTAGTTGGCGACGGGATCGTAGAGCACGCCGCCTTCCAGCCCCAGATCGCGCGATTCGGCGCGGCCCATCGCGTTCAACAGCGCGAACCCGGCGACGTACGCATCGCGGCGCGCGGTCACGAGCGCGACCTGGCTGTTGAGAAGTTCCTGTTCGGCGTTGAGGACGTCGAGCACCGTGCGCGTGCCGACGCTGTTTTCCAGCCTCGCTCCCTCGAGCGCGAGCGTGTTGGCGGACACCGCGACCTCATTCGAGCGGATCGCGTCCTGCGCGGCCTGGTACGTCGCGTAGGCGGCGCGCGTCTGCGCCACGACGAAGCGTTCGATGCCGACGCCTTGTTCGAGCAGCTGGCTCTGCTGCGCCTGTGCCTGCCGCACCTGGGCACCGACGAGCCCGCCCTGATAGATCGGGATGCGCGCCTGGACGCCGACGCCGGTCTGCGTCTCGGTGTTGGACCGCCCCGACACCGGGCCCGCGTTCGCGCTCCCCAAGAAGTTGGTCGCGCGCCCCGAGCCGATCGCGCTGACTTCCGGCAGGCGGTTGGCGCGCTGGATCGCGACGTCGAGCCCCGCGGCGCGCGCCTGCGCGGTGATCGAGATGAGGTCGGGATTGTTGGCGAGCGCGATGCCAACCGCCTGATCGGGCGTGCCGGGCAGGACGGGCAGCGGCGGCGGCGGCTCGAGCGTGTCGGGCGCGGTGCCGACGACGCGGCGATAGTTTTCTTCCGATCCGGTCAGGCGACCTTGCGCGGTGGCGAGCTGGCTGCTTGCGAGCGCGAGCCGCGCCTCGGACTGCGCGACGTCGGTGCGGGTGAGGTCGCCGACCTCGAAGCGGTCGCTCGTCGCCTCGCGATTGGTGGTCAGCACTCGGACCTGGTTTTCGTTGAGCGACACGATCGAACGGTCGCGGATGACGTCCATGTACGCGCCGACGGCCTCCGTGAACACGTCGCCCTCGACCGCGCGCAGCGTCGCCCGGCCCGCTTCGACGCGCGTATCGGCGGCGCGAACCTGGTTTCGGGTCCGGCCTCCGTTGAACAACGGGTAGCTGATGTCGACGCCGAGGTTCAGGTTGCGGCTCGTGCCGCCCCCGGTGCGCGTGATGTCCTGGTTGAGCCCGCCCGTGCCGGAAATTTGCGGCCGCTGCAGCGCGCGCGCGACGGCGACCCCTTCGTCCAGCGTGCGGACCTGCGCGCGCGACGCGGCGATCGTCGGGTTGGCGGTGTAGGTGCGGGCCAGCGCCTCGCGCAGCGTATCCGCGCTGAGCGGCGCGGCGAGAACGGCGGCCAGAGCGGCTCCGGCGAGTATGTGTCTACGCAACATGTGAAGCCGCCCTTGTCTAGAAAACGAACGCCGGGGGTTTGGAAAAACCGGGCAGCCGCCCCGGCTCCGCATCCTCGAACGCGCGCACGCCGAACCCCGCCCCCTCGCGGCGTCCCACGACCAGTCGGCCCACTCCGCCGTCGATCAATCCCGCCGCCAGCCGGCCGCCGTCCGCCATCTGTTCGACCAGCGCGTCGGGGATGCGATCGACCGCGCCGTCGATCAGGACGACGTCGTACGGCGCGCCCGCGGCGTGACCCTCGGCGAGCGGTCCGTGGATCAGTTGGACGTCCGAGCCCGCGAGCGCGGCTTGCGCGGCGGCGTACAGGACGTCGTCCTCCTCGACCGCGACGATGTCCGCGACCAAGTGCGTAAGCAGCGCGGCGGCGTAGCCGAGCCCTGCGCCGATCAGCAGCGCGCGGTCGCCGGGTCGCAGTTGAAGTTCTGTCAGGAGGCGTCCGGTGACGACCGGCGCGGCCGTCTCGCGGCCTGCGCCCAGCGGCACGGGACGGTCCGAATAGGCACTGCCCGCGCGATCGACCGGGACGAAGATTTCGCGCGGCACGGTGGCCATGGCGGCGATCACGCGCGGGTCGTTGACGCCGCTGGGGCGCAATTGGCTCGCCACCATGAGCGTGCGCGCGTGAGCGAAAGCGTCTTCCGCATGCATGTCGGCTACGACGCCCATCTCCACTCCCTGCTCATCGATTTGCTGTATTAAGCACACAACACAGTGGATGTGCAAGCCGCCTTGTCGCAGGCGTCTACGGTCCGCGCGTGACGCCCGCAACCGCCGTTGTCGCACCGACCGCGGGTTGACAGCACAGGTAGCCTTGCGCATCGCGCTTGGGGGTTGAGGCCCGATGGCGGAGTGGTGACGTAGAGGACTGCAAATCCTCGCACCCGGGTTCGATTCCCGGTCGGGCCTCCACTACCCTCGGCTCGGCGCTTCAGGCTATGTCGGTGGTGGGCGCGAGCTCGGTGCGGCTAGTCGGCTGCGGCGCGGCCTTCGCACGGTCATCGCGATGGTCCCAGCAGGGCTGACACCATGCGCCAAGCTTCACCTCACCGCAGTCGCGGCATCTGTTGACCCGCTTGGGTTTGACGAAGCGCTTGAAAAGTAAGCCCATGTTCGACTCCGGCGCCGATCATGTCTCAATAACCTGCCGCAACGCAGCATGCGAATCATATCCGGAACGGATATAGCCTGATTTCGGCAGGTTCAGCCCGTTTTGGGACGGGCGACCCAGTTGTCGCGCGGCGGTCCGATCTCGCGGCGTTCCTTGAGCCAGCGGACAAGTTGCGGCCACGGCACGACCGCGTTGAACGTCACACCCGCCGATTCGCCGTTGCACCAGCGCACGGCGCCGTGGAGCGAGTGAAAGCCTTCCATCGACAGCACGACCTCCGCATCGGGCGGCAGCACGGTCGATAGCGCGACCTTGGCCCCGCCCTGGCTGATGTCGCAGGTGGAGACGCGGTAGCTGTGCCCGCCCATGCGCAGCGTCGCGGGCGCGCGGACCTCGACGCGGGGCATGCGCGGTTTCAGGTCCGTGCTGCTGACGAGGTGGCTGGCGAGCATGGCCATGACGTCGATCGGCGCGTCGAATTCGATTCCGACGTTGGATCCGTCGATCCACTTGACGGAGCCCGCGATCTGTTGCCCGGTTTTCAACTCGACCTCGATCGCCTCGCCGTCGGTCAAATGCGAGTAAACGTGGATCATCAGCCCTAGCGACGAGATATTGCGGATGAGGCAAAGTTCGCGCCGTCCGCCGATGATGATCGTACCGACGCGCAGCAAAGTGAGCAGGCGCGGCATCTGCCGGCGCCCGCCCTGCTCGGGCACTTCCTCGTGGATCGAGAAAGTGGTTTCCGCAACCTGTTCGTCCTCGCGCACGTGCGTCCCCTGAAGCTTCGGGACGGCAGTAGCGACGCGCGTCTTACCAAGTCGTTGCGTTTGCACGGGCTATCGTGACAGGCGCGCTTCGTGAACAAAGCCCCTGCCCCTGTCGCCGTCGTGATCGGAACGCGGCCCGAAGCGATTAAGATGGCCCCGGTGCTGCGCGCGCTGGACGCGCGCGGACTCGGGAACGCGCTGGTGTGCACGGGGCAGCATCCTACACTGCATGTGGCGGACGCGGGAATGGACCGGACGGCCGACGCTTGGCTGCCGCTGGATGCCCGCGGGCTGGCGACGGATGCGATGTGCGATGCGATCGAGCTGCTCGCGAGCCGATGGCTGCGGGAGGCGCGTCCCCGGTTGGTCGTCGTGCAGGGTGACACGAACAGTGCGCTTGGCGCGGCGCGCGCGGCGTGGCGGCTCGGGGTGCCGGTCGCGCATGTCGAGGCGGGGCTGCGTACCTTTGACATGTCTGATCCATGGCCCGAGGAGCGCAACCGCATCGAGATCGATGCGGGTGCCGACCTGCTGTTCGCGCCCACGGATGCCGCATGCGCAAACCTGCGCGCGGAACGCGTATCGGGCGCGGTGACGATGAGCGGCAACAGCGGGATCGACGCGGTGCTCGCGGCCGCCGCGGGGATGCCGGTGCCGCCTCGCGATCCGCTGCGGCCGATGATCCTGGCGACCGCGCACCGGCGCGAGAATCGCGGGGCCGGCATCGCCGCGATCGGGGCGGCACTGCAGCGGATCGCGCAAGCCATGGAGGTAGACATCGTCGTGCCTCTCCACCCCAATGCGGGCGCCCGCGAGGAAATGATCGCGGCGGTGGGCGGCGCGCGCGGCATCGCGCTGATCGAGCCGCAAGGTTTCGCGGCGATGGTGGCGCTGATGCTGCGCTGCGATCTCGTGCTGACGGATTCGGGCGGATTGCAGGAAGAAGCGCCCGCGCTCGGCCGCCCCGTGCTGATCCTGCGCGCGTCGACGGAGCGGCCGGAGGCGATCGAGGCGGGCTGCGCGATCCGGGTCGGCACGGACGCGGATCGCATCGTCGCCGAAACGCTCCGCCTGCTGTCCGACCGCGCCGCGCTCGCCCGCATGAGCGTTCCCGCGTTTCCGTTCGGCACCGGCAGCGCGAGCCCGATCATCGCTGACCGGATCGACGACTTCCTCGCGCCACGCGAACTTGACCGGAAAGGCGCGCCCGCCTAACCCAAACCGTCCGCGCCACGCGCACGCGGCCCCTTCGTCTAGCGGTTAGGACGCGGCCCTCTCACGGCTGAAGCACGGGTTCGATTCCCGTAGGGGTCACCAGGTCTAAAGGTCCTTGAACGGTTCAAGCCATGTCGGCAGCGGGCGGATATAGCCTTGAGGCGTCCGGCATAGACCGTAGGAGATCCTGGTATCGGGCGGGCAGCGGGCCTGCGATGCGCCGACGGGCGGCGGCGGCGGGTTCGTGCGGGGGCAGAAGCCGGTTCCAGATTGCAGCTTGCACGCTTCGATCGCGGCGCGTGCGCCACCCTCGGACAAGCCATAGGACTGGCGCAGTTCCCGGAATACGAACGCGGTTTCCGACACCGCCGACTGCGCGCGGTCCGCGGCGGCGCTGCGCGTCCCGGTAATCTTGACGACCTTGCCCGGGCCGCACGCGCGGCGGATCGGGTCGACGAGTTCGGGGGCGGTGAGTTCATCCAGCGAGCCTGGGAAGATCAGCGTTTCGCCGACGCGGGCATAGCCGGGCCTTTGTTCGCCGAACGCCAGATAGCCTTCGCGATCGACGAACAGCTTCTCGCCGAGCGGGAACAGCGCCAGCGCATCGCTCTCGGCCACGTGGAAACAGCCGTCGCGCAACGTGACCTTGGCCGTACTGTTTATCGAGTTGAGGATGCCGTTCGGGCGATCGTCGCGCGCGAAGACTTTGACGAGCCGCGCGATCTCCGGCGGCAGCGGGGCGTTCAGCACGCTTGCGGGCGTCGTCACCGTGTACTCGAGATCGACCCCGTCCGGCAGGGTTGCGCCCTTGGTCGCGACGAGCGCGCGGAACTCCGCTTCCGTGACTGAGATGCGAGCATCGACGCTGTTGCGCCCGATGCCGATGCCATCGAGCACGCGGTCGGACGCGAACAGGTCCTGCATCGTCCGCATCGCGGCGAGCAGCTGCGCCCGCGAAAAGCGGGCGGTCTTGCCGACAAAGCGCGGGTTCCTCGTGTATTTGGCGAGCGTGCCCGGGCCGTCGCGCAGGAACTGGAAGACGGCGGTCGGCGTACCTTCATTGTCGAAATACGGTCCGACATAATTGCCGCGTTCGGCGACGCGCAACCGCCGGTCGAGCGCGGTGACGATGTCGCGCACCTCGTTCTGGAACGTGCCCGCGCGGGCGAACTGCGCCTGGCCCGCGACCTGGTCGGCGGTCGGCGGCGGGGGCTCGGGCGGGCTCGCGGGATCGAAAGGCGCGGGTGGCGCGTCGGCGACCGTGGCGAAACCGTCGGGGCCGAGTTTCGCGCCGCGGGGGGCGAGACTTGCTTCGGTGGCCGCGGACAACGGGAGTTCGGATGGCTCGGGCCGCACCGCGCAACCGGCGATGCAGAGCGCGGCGGCGAGCACGATCCTCATGGTGCCGCAGGCGTGGGTGCCCCCGAACGCGGAGGCGCGGGTGCATCCGGCGCAAGCCCACCCGCGATGACGCGAAGCCTCTGCAGCAGGAACAGCGGCGACAAGGTGCGCGCCTGCGCGTCCAAGCCCGGCAAGGTCGCGACGGCCTCGCGTCCCCGCGGGGGCGGTACGGCAGCGTGATCCCTGAGCGTGAAGCCGTCCAGCACGCCCGCCACGCGTGGATCGCGGCGGAGCGCACTCAACGCGGCCGGGGACCCGAGCACCTCGACGCTGCCGACCAGCGGCGGCCCCGCGGTCGGGGCGCGCGCAAGCCGTTCGTCCGCCAGGACGAGCGCGGCCGCGTAGGTCCGCTTCCAGCCGTCGTTCTCCAGCTCCTCGGCCGTCAGCCCGGGCAGGAACAGCCGCGCCGCCTCCCGTGCGCCATCGCCGGCCAGGTTGTCGCGCGCCGCGCGCAATGCGTCGGCGACCAGCGTCGGCGTGGCCCGGTCCTCCGGAACGCGAAGCTCGTCCACGAAGTCGCCCATTAACGCGTGGACAGCGACAGGACGGACGCCCGCGCGACGCAGCAAGCCCGCGGCCGCGTCGCCTGTCATAGGCCGGGCGAAGACCAGCAACGCGCGGCCGCTCGCCGGCCCGCCGACGGGAGGCGAAGCGGGCGTGCGCGTGTCGCTGGCGCTGCGAAGGAACGTCGCGCCGAACCAGTCGTCCTCGCGCACGCCGCCGACCTCGACGAACTCGAGGCCTTGCGCGGCGCGCATCCCCGGGTGGTGGACGACGGGACCCAGCAACCGCCCGTCGGCCTCGCGGAACACCACGTAGGTCCTCCCCGCCGCCGGGCGGATGAACCTGGGATCGCAGGACGTGAAGCTCGCCAGCGGGCTCGTGAGGGCTTCCCATGGTGTTGCGTGGGGGTACACGCGCCCTGCCTCGTCGACCCAGTGGTGGCGCAGCCAGCCGCCCTTGCCCGCATTCACGCCGTCGGGGTGCAGCCCTTCGCCGTACAGCGTGAAGCGATCGGGCGAGCGGCCTTTCCAACGCTGGATGACGCGGAACGTGATCACCTGGCCGAAGCCCTGCCCCGTTGAACCGGCGATCGGGCGCGCGCGCTCGGCGACGACCAGATCGACGAAGCTGGCGGCGTCGTACAGCCCGCCCGCGATGAAGCTGCCGCTGGGAAAGCCGACGGGCTCGGGGGCGCTGGTGTAGGAGCAGGCGAGCGCGGGCACCGTCGTGACGCTCATCGACATGGCGAGGCCGATGAAGCCGAGGAGACTCTTCATGGGGGCATTCTGCCTGCTTTTTGTCGCCAGGGCGAGCCTTCCGGCCAACAATGGGGCTTCGGCAATAGGGACGTCAGACTGCGCGATCTTCATGCGATCCCACATGCGAAACGGTTGAAGCGCTCCCGAGATGCGACGAGCGTCAGTAGATATGATGTAACGTCAAGCCTAAAGAGACGCCTCGTTACGAGGGGCGTTATATCATGATCCGTTTTATTCTGCTGGCCGGTGTCGCCAGCCTAGCTTTCGCTGTGCCGTCGCGCGCGCAAACGGTCGACACGTCGGCCGATCCGCAGTCTTCGGATTACCACACGCCCACGAGTGAGGACATCATCGTCACCGCGCCGTTCCAGCGCAATCGTACGGACGTGCTGTCGGGAACATCGGTGCTGACAGGTGAAGAACTCGTCCGCGAGCTGCGGCCGACGCTCGGGGACACGCTCCAGCGTCAGCCCGGCGTATCGGCGACCTCGTTCGGCCCCAATGCGTCCCGGCCCGTGCTGCGCGGGTTCCAGGGCGAGCGCATCCGCGTGCTGACCGACGGTATCGGCAGCTTCGACGTGTCCAACACCAGCGTCGATCACGCGGTGGCGATCAACCCGCTGACCGCCGACCGCATCGAGGTTCTGCGCGGGCCGTCCGCGTTGCTGTTCGGGTCGTCCGCGATCGGGGGCGTCGTCAACGTCGTCGACAGCCGGATTCCCCGCCGACTGCCCGACGAGGCGGTGCACGTCGAAGGGATCGCCAGCTACGGCTCGGCGGCCGAGGAGCGCTCGGCATCGGGCGCGGTCGACGCGCCGATCGGCGGCGGTTTTGTCGTTCACGTCGATGGAAGCTACCTCAAGACCGACGATCTCGAGACCGGCGGCTTTATCCTGTCGCCACGCCTGCGCGCGCAGGCTGCGGCGAGCGACGATCCCGCGATCGCCGCGCTGGCCAATCTGCGCGGCGAATTGCCCAACAGCGCGGCGCGGACCTACGATTATGCGGGCGGCATCGCTTACGTCGGCACGGGCGGCAATTTCGGCGTCTCGGTGTCGCGCTACGACAGCCTGTACGGCGTGCCGATCCGCTACTCGCTCGATCCGGAGGTCGAAGCCGAAGCCGTCCGCCTCGACGTCAAGCAGACGCGGGTCGACGCGCGCGGCGAGGTCGACATCCCGGGCGGCCTCTTCGAGTCCGCGCGCATGCGGCTGGGCTATGCCGACTACCGGCACAACGAGCTCGAGGACACGGGCGAGATCGGCACGACCTTCTTCAACGAATCCGGCGAGGCCAGGCTCGAGTTCGTGCAGCGCGAGCGCGACGGATGGCGCGGTGCGATCGGCGGCCAGGCGCTGATCCGCGACTTGTCCATCGTCGGCGAGGAAAAATTCCTGCCGCCGAGCCGCACGCGCCAGCTGGGGGTGTTCACGCTGCAGGAGTTCACCGCGGGCGCGTTCAAGGTCGAGGCGGGCGCGCGCTATGAGCGCAGCCGCGTGCGCGCGATCGCCGACGAGGATCTGGGCAACGGCGACATCCGCCGGAGCTTCAACGCGTATTCAGGATCGATCGGCGCGAGCGTCGGGCTGGGAACGCTGGTCCGCGCCGGCATCAACCTGTCGCACTCCGAGCGCGCACCATCTGCGGAGGAACTCTACGCCAACGGCCCGCACGCGGGCACGCAGGCGTTCGAGATCGGTGACCCGACCTTTTCCAAGGAGAAGAGCAACGGCGCCGAGCTGACCTTGCGCGGCAGCGGCAGCGGCTACAGCTTCGGCGTGTCGGGTTTCTACACCCGGTTCGACGATTACATCTACGAACAGGACACGGGAGAGATCGAGGACGACCTGCCCGTGTTCCAGTTCCTGCAGAACGACGCGCGCTATTACGGCGTGGAAGTCGAGGGCTCGTTCCGTCTCGGGCGGATCGGCGGCTTCGCGCTCAACGTCGACGGCGTCGCCGACTATGTCCGCGCGCGGATCAAATCGACCGGCCCCGTCCCCCGCATCCCGCCGCTTCGCCTGCTCGGCGGGATCGAGGCGCAGTCGCCCTTGCTCAACGCCCGCGCGGAAGTCGAACATGTCGACGACCAAAACCGCGTCGCCGCCTTCGAAACGCCGACCGACGGCTATACGATGGTCAACGCGTCCGTGTCGTTCCGGCCGATCCCGGGCAACCGCAACACGACGATCCTGCTGTCCGCCAACAACATCTTCGACGTCACCGCGCGGCGGCATGCGAGCTTTCTCAAGGACTTCGCGCCGCTTGCCGGGCGCGATCTACGGGTCACGGCGCGCATCGGTTTCTAAAAGTCCTTTCTTGAACGATTAAAGAAAGGGCTTATACCGGCCTTGTGTCACCGACCTCTTCCGAAGAGCTGATCCGCACCGCAGGGTTGCGGGTCACGCGCCAACGTTCCGCCGTCCTGACCGCCGTCGATGCCGCGCCGCATGCGAGCGCGGCTGCGGTGCTGGCGGCGGTGTCGGTCGTGCTGCCCGGCGTGTCGCATCAAGCCGTTTACGATTGCCTGGGTGACCTGACCGACGCGGGACTGCTGCGCCGCATGGCGGTCGACGGCGGCCCCGCCATCTTCGAAACGCGGACGGGCGACAACCATCACCATTGCGTGTGCCGCGCGTGCGGGCTGGTGGTCGACGTCGACTGCGCGATCGGCGCGGCGCCGTGCCTCGATTTCGAGAACGCGACCGGTTTCGTCGTCGACGAGGCCGATGTCACGTATCGCGGCCTGTGCGCGGCGTGCGCCCCCCTTTCCCCCTGACCTTCCAAGGAGATTTGCAATGGCTAAAGTGAAGCACGACGACGCCGTCGAAGCCGAGATGAACACCGACGGCGCGGTCGCGGCCGGGCAGAAATGTCCGATCGCGCACGACCGCGTCGCGCATCCGACGCAGGGCGGGCGTAACCAGCAGTGGTGGCCCAAGCGGCTTAACCTGAAGCTGCTCGCCAAGAACCCGGTCGTCGCCAACCCGCTCGGCGAGGCCTTCGATTACGCCAAGGCATTCGAGGAGCTCGACCTGAACGCGGTGAAGGCCGACATCGCGACGATGCTGACGACGTCGCAGCCCTGGTGGCCCGCCGACTTCGGCAACTACGGACCGTTCATGGTGCGCATGGCGTGGCACAGCGCGGGCACGTACCGCGTCGCGGACGGGCGCGGCGGTTCGGGCGCGGGGCAGCAGCGTTTCGCGCCGCTGAACAGCTGGCCCGACAACGCGAACCTCGACAAGGCGCGCCGCCTCGTCTGGCCGATCAAGCAGAAGTACGGGCAGTCGATCTCCTGGGCCGACCTCATCGTGCTCACCGGAAACGTCGCGCTCGAAACGATGGGTCTGAAGACGTTCGGCTTTTCGGGCGGACGCGAAGACGTGTGGGAGCCGGACGAGGACGTCTATTGGGGTCCCGAGGCCACGTGGCTCGGCGACGAGCGCTACGAGGACGACCGCGATCTGGAGAGTCCGCTCGCCGCGGTGCAGATGGGTCTCATCTACGTCAATCCGGAGGGGCCCAACGCCAACCCCGATCCCGCGGCGTCCGCGCGCGACATTCGCGAAACGTTCGGCCGCATGGCGATGAACGACGAGGAGACCGTCGCGCTGATCGCGGGCGGGCATACGTTCGGCAAGACGCACGGCGCGGCGCCGCCGATCGACAACATCGAACCCGAGCCGGAAGGCGCGCCGCTCGAGGAGATGGGCCTCGGCTGGCGAAACAAATTCGGCAAGGGTCACAGCGAGGATACGATCACGAGCGGGCTCGAGGTCACCTGGAACTCGACCCCGACCGAGTGGGACAACGGTTATTTCGAGACGCTTTTCCGGCACGACTGGGAGCTGACCAAGAGCCCCGCGGACGCGTGGCAGTGGCGGCCCATCGATGGTCAAGCGACGCAGACCGTTCCCGACGCGCACCGTCCGGGCGTGACGCATGAGCCGCGGATGCTGACGACGGACGTCGCCCTGCGCGTCGATCCCGATTACGAAAAGGTCTCGCGCCGCTTCCTGGGCGATGTCGACGCGTTCGCCGACGCGTTCTCGCGCGCCTGGTTCAAGCTGACGCACCGCGACATGGGGCCCAAGGCGCGGTACGTCGGGCCGGAAGTGCCGTCGGAGACGCTGCTCTGGCAGGATCCCGTGCCCGCGCCGACCGGCATGAAGGTCGACGCGAACGACATCGAAGTGCTCAAGGGCAAGATCGCCAACAGCGGCCTGACCGTGACCCAGCTCGTCACGACCGCCTGGGCGTCGGCGTCCTCGTTCCGCCACAGCGACAAGCGCGGCGGTGCCAACGGTGCGCGCATCCGGCTCGAGCCGCAGCGCAGCTGGCCGAGCAACGATCCGGCCACGATCGGTCCGGTCATCGCGAAGCTCGAAAGCATCGCCGACGAGTTCAACACGAACGCGGTCGGCGGCAAGAAGGTGTCGGTCGCCGACCTCATCGTGCTGGCTGGCGGCGTCGGCGTCGAGATGGCGGCGCGCGCGGCGGGTCGCGACGTGAAGGTGCCCTTCACGCCGGGCCGTACCGACGCGACGCAGGAGATGACCGACGTCGAATCCTTCTCGCACATGGAGCAGCGCGCGGACGCGTTTCGCAACTACAAGAGCCCGGACAGCCGCCTGCCCGCGGAATACCTGCTGATCGATCGCGCCAACCTGCTGGGTCTGACCGCGCCGGAGATGACGGTGCTGGTTGGCGGCCTGCGCGTGCTCGGCGTGACGCACAAGGGGACGAAGCAGGGCGTGCTGACCGATCGCGTGGGCACGTTGACGAACGACTTCTTCGTCAATCTGCTCAGCATGGACACGACCTGGACGGCGACCGACAGCCATTCGGAAACGTTCGAAGGCATGGTCGACGGCCAGTCCAAGTGGACGGGGTCGCGCGCGGACCTCGTGTTCGGATCCAATTCGGAATTGCGCGCCTTGTCCGAGGTGTATGCCAGCGCCGACGGCGCGGACCGGTTCGTCGACGGGTTCGTGTCCGCGTGGGTCAAGGTCATGGAAGCCGACCGCTTCGACCTCCATCGCTGATCGATAGGGGACCGGGAGCTTTTCGGCTTTCGGTCCCTCCTCTTCCGGCGTAGCGGCTTGCGCCATGAAGCTGTCTCGTAACTTCTGGCTGGCCGAGATGACCGCGAGCGACGCGGCGCGCGAGCTCGGGTTCGACAACAAGCCGTCCGCCGAGCATCTTGCGAACCTTCGTACGCTGGCGCTCGGCATGGAACAGGTGCGCAGCATCCTGGCCCAACCCATTCGCATCGAGTCCGCCTATCGCAACGCACGCGTCAACGCGGCGGTCGGAGGCGTTCCCGCCTCGGCGCACGCGCTCGGGCTGGCGGCGGATTTTACCGCGGGCGCGCTGACGCCGCTCGCAACCGCGCGCAAACTGCAGGCGTCGACGCTCGCGTTCGACCAGCTCATCCTGGAGAGCGGGCGCGGCATCTGCCACATCTCGTTCGCGCCGCTGCTGCGCCGCGAGGTGCTGACTCAGGCGGGCGGGCCGGGTACGGCAACCGTGGCGGGATTGCCGGGTTCGACCCGGACGGCGCGAGCCTAACGCTTCGGCAAGGCGGGATCGATAAAGGATCGGTTCTGCAAGGGGGAGTGACGATGGCCGACCATGCTCGGGACGCGGCTTCGCTGGCTCTGCCCGGCTACGTTCAGGCCGACGTCAAGGCCGCGCTGCTTTCCGCCGGTGCGTCCGGCACGATCTACGCGCTGGTCATGCCCGAGTCTGAAGCCGCGCTGCAACGCGTGGTCGACGGATGTGACAAGGACGCGCTTGCCGGCGACGCAGTGGCGTTGCTCGACGAGGCGCGTCGGCGCGAATGGCTTAGTCGCTTCCACGAACCCTGGACGCAGAAGCAGGACGACGCGCATGTCGCGTACCTGGACGGATGGCTGGACTGGGCCGCTCCCGTCGTTACCGTCGACGCCACCGCGTTTCCGCATCGTTACCCCACCGCGGGCGCGAGCGAGGGTATCTTCAAGCTGATGGCGGAGTACGGCGCGCGCGAAGGCGCGCCGACGATCCATGTCTTTGAAGGCGAGTATGAAGGGTTCGCCGCGCTCGCCGCGTCGCTATCGATCCCGGTCGTGCGCCACCGCCGCGATCGCTGGCGGGACGCGGTCGGCGCGATCGACGCGCAAGGTCAGTTCTGGATCAGCCAGCCGTCCGCTATCGACGGCGGTGTATGGGCGGAGTTCGGCGCGTTCCTCGCCGCGATTGCCGACGCACGGCCCGACGTCTCCATCGTGCCGGACCTGAGCTACGTTGGAGCCGTCGCCCACGAACACACGATCCCGCTCCACTTCGCCAACGTGCCCGCGTTCGTGGTCAGCCACAGCAAGCCGTTCGGCGGCTACTATCATCGTGTCGGCGGCGTCTTCGCCCGCGACATGCGGCCTTCGCTGTTCGGCAACCGCTGGTTCAAGAACCTGACGTCACTCGCGTGGGGCGTGGAGATGATGCGCCGCCACGACGTGTTCGCCCTGCCTCGCCGCTACGCGGACGTGCAGGCCGCGGCCGCACGCGACGTGGGCGAGCGGCTTGGCGTGGACCTGCGCCCAGCCGACGTGTTCCTGCTGGGCGTCGCGCCTCCGCCCGCCGATGCTGTGCCCGCGGTGGCGAGCGCGATCCGCGGTGTGGGTGCCGATCGCGTGCTCCGGCTGTGCCTCACGCCCACGATGGCGGCGATGGCGCATCCGTCGTCCGCGCCGGGCATGGCGCACCTGCTCAAGGGCGCTTCGTGAAAGCCGACGGCATCGCGCTGCTGTGCGAGCGCGCGGATATCCACGATTACGTCGCGGCTTTGTGGAGCAACGGCCCGATCAAGCGCTCGCATGCTGGCGGAGGCCTCGTCCACCGCATCGTCGACCGCTTCGCGAACACGCCGAAAATCTTCTTCGAGGCGTCGGACCTGCACGACGAATGGACGCACTTCTCGCCGTGGTGGGGTGCTATCCTGCTGTGCGAATACGACAACCCGGCGGTGCGCGACCTGCGCTACCTGCACGAGATCTACCACGCCGCGACCATGCCGTACGTGTCCGGCATGAACCGGGCCACCATGGCCGCCCGCAATTTTCAGAACGAGCGGGAGGCGAGCACGTTCACGGAAATCGCGATCTACCTGGAACTGCCCGACCTGCGCGCGACCACCTTCGCGCACCCGATCTTCGCCGATCGCGTCGTGTTTCCAGGCGGCGACCTGACCAGGCCCGATGCGGCGATGATCGGACGGTGGCGCGACGATCGGCAGGCGGTGTTTCAGGAGCTCATGTTCGCCAGATTGGGCGCTGTGCTCGCGGACGCGGGCGAGATCGATGTCGACGACCCGCAAATCGTGTGGCTGCGTCGCTACGCCGAGCAAGGCGACGCGTGGGTGAACGTCTGGTCGGACCGGCACCGGCTGGTCGACGACGCGATGATCGCGTTGCGCGAAAACTGCGCGCGGGTCGGGCGGAGAGACGCGGGGCACATGCACCTCGACTGGATGCTGTCGCCCGCGATCGCGGACGGCACGAACATTCCCTTCCACCGCGAGGCGGTCGCGTTCCGCCGCACCTTCGACGAGCTCGTTGCCGCCTACGACCGCGCCATGGCGGCCACCGACCAAGTCGCGGTCAAGCACCGGACCGCGCTAACGGATTGATAAGGGACGGCGGACTAGCTAATGTCCGCATCGACGCACAGGGAATCGATCCCGCCGCGTCTTACGACCTGGAGGGTCGATACATATGCGACAGACGCTCACCCGCACGGATGCGTTCGCGTTCGATTACGGCCTGTACAACGGTCGTTTCCAGATCGTCACCGAAGCGCACCTCCACACCGCCCGCCAGATGACCGCGCGCGCGCGCCGCGGCATCATCAACATCGGGTCGATCGACCGCTCGCGCGACACGCGCAACCCATTCACCTTCGACGAGCGCCGGCATATGTGGGACGCCGCGCTCGGCCCCGATCACGACGTCGTCATCATCGGCCAGCAGGACCGCGGCAACGGGCCCAAATGGGCGTCCGAAGTCCAGGCCAAGGTCGAGGCGATCATCGCGGCGGACGGCGTGGTCGATCCCGAAGTCATGATCATCGGCCACCGCAAGGACACGACGTCCGACTACCTCTACGACTTCCCGCTCTACCAGCTGGAGGAAGTCCGCAACGTCGGCGACAACCTGTCCGCGTCGACGATCCGCGCGGAAATGTTTCGGGTCGGCGGCACGGCGCACGCCGACGCGTGGTTCGCGACGCTCGCCGGGCGCGTGCCCGATCCCGTCGTCGCGATCCTGCGCGGCTTCATGGACACGGACGCGTTCGCCGACCTCGTCGTCGAGCACGAGCGCGTCGAGGCGATGGCCGCGCAGTGGAAAGTCCGCGAGACCCCGGATGGTCCGGGCGCCCCCTACCCCGTGCTGTTCAACACGTCGGACGCGTTCATCACGCAGGGCAATTCGATGCTGCTCGTCAAGCGCCGCGGCTACCCCGGCAAGGGTTTGTGGGCGCTGCCCGGCGGGTTCGTCAACGAACGCGAGCGCGTGCTGGACGCCGCGATCCGGGAGACGTTCGAGGAGACGAAGTTGAACGTGTCCGACCTGACCTTACGGAAATCGCTGGTGGACGATTTCTACGAGGACGAGCCGTGGCGATCGACACGGGGGCGGACGATCACGTTCGTGCACATGTTCCAGCTCAAGCCGACGCCAACGGGACGCACGTCAGCCGAGCGGCGGGCGTCCGTAAGCCTGCCGCGGGTGCGGGGGACGGACGATGCGGAGATCGCGCGCTGGTTCACGTTCGACCAGGTCGCCGTCATGCGCGATCGCCTGTTCGAGGACCACGCGATCCTGATCGAGAAGGCGCTGGCCCGGATGGGGCGGATCAAGCGCAGCCGTTGAACGGGAGGGACAAGATGGACTTGGCCGCACGCGCCCATGCGCGCAACTATCGCATGGACCCGATCGTCGACACCCGCGCCGATACGGATTTTTACAAGGTTTCGATGGGTCAGGTCATCGATGCCAAACACCCGATGACCAGCGTCGCCTTTGAACTGACCAACCGAACGCGAGACGTCCGGGTCGCGGATCTCGTGACGATCGAAGAAATGCGCGAGCAGCTCGACCACGTCCAGGCGCTGCGCTGGTCGCGGAGTGAACTGATCAACATCGCTGGGCAGAGTTACGCGGGCGTCGCGAACATGTTTTCGCCTGGCTACATCCGCGCCATGGGGTTGTCGCGGCTGCCCGACTACGACCTGTCCGTCGACGCCGAGGCCGGACAGTTCGTGTTCCGCAGCGAAGGCCGATGGCTCGACGTCAAGGATTGGGAAGTCCACCTGCTCGCGGTCGTCAACGAGCTGCGCAACCGCGCGGTCATGCGTAGCATGTCGCGGTTCGCTTTGCAGATCATGTACGCGCGCGCCATGACCAAGCTGTTCGCCAAGCTCGAGCGGCTGGCGCAGTATGACGACATCCTCATCTCCGATTTCGGCACCCGGCGGCGGCATTCGCTTAGCTGGCAGGAGTGGTGCGT
The DNA here is from genome assembly GCA_964251385.1 of uncultured Sphingomonadaceae bacterium. Taxonomy (GTDB): domain Bacteria; phylum Pseudomonadota; class Alphaproteobacteria; order Sphingomonadales; family Sphingomonadaceae; genus CADCVW01. Next base: position 367,211 of record CAXUJK010000001.1, read on the forward strand.
GAGCACCGCGGTCGCCCTGCTCGGCAAGCGGTTCCTCGGCACGTCCAACGTCCATCTGGCGCGCAAGCTCGACCTGGAGCCGGTTGGCACCAATGCGCACGAGCTGCCGATGGTCTACGCCGCGCTGGCCGCGAACGACGGCGACGATGCGCTGCGTGCGAGCCAGTACGAAGTGCTGCACGACTGGATGAGCGTGTACGGCGACAACCTGCGCATCTTCCTCCCCGACACGTTCGGCACAACGCAGTTTTTGGCGGGCGCGCCCGATTGGGTGTCGTGGTGGAACGGGTTCCGCATCGACTCCAAGGACGCGTTCGTGGCGGGCGAGGAGGCGATCGCGTTCTGGAACGGGGGTTCGGACGCGACCACAAAGCTCGCGGTGTTCGCGGATGGGATGGACGTCGCGATCCCCGGCCACGAAGCCAACGGCACCGACATCGTCGCGGTACACGAGCATTTCCGCGGCCGGATACGCGACACGTACGGATGGGGCACGATGTTCACCAACGACTTCATCGGCTGCCCGGTCGGCGATCCACTAGCACTCAAGCCGATCAGCATCGTGTGCAAGGTCGCGTCCGCCGACGGACGCGCGGCGGTCAAGCTGTCCGACAATTACGAGAAAGCGCGCAGTCCCGACGCGGGCGAGTTGACGCGATATCGCGACGTGTTCGGCGACGCAGGCATGACCAACGCGCCCGTGCGGGTCTGAACTATGGAGAATGACATGATCAACCCCAACGTCCTGATCGTCGCGGTCGACACTGAAAACGACTTCATGCGCGCCGACGGTCTGTTGTCCGTGCCGGGCGCGGAGGCGCTGATCGGACCGATGCGCGACTATGTCGCCGCGCTCGATCCGGCCGAAGTCGCCGCTTTTCTGGCCACGTTCGACCTGCACGACGCGGCCACGTTCTTCGGCAGCCCCGAGAACGTAGGCGACCCGGCGAATGGCATTCCCGGCTTTCCGCTGCACTGCGAGATCGGAACCGCGGGTGCTGAAAACGTGCTCGACCTGAGCGTCCCCGATCGCAACGGCATCCCGAGGTACCGCCTCGAAAAAGGCGTGTTCGACATGTGGCAGGAAGACGATGTCCACGTCTCGGGCGAACCCCGCGAAGCCTTCTTCGAGCGGCTGCGCGATCAAGGCGTCGACACGGTCCGCGTGTTCGGAGTCGCCGCCGACTTCTGCGTCATGTGGGCGATCCGCGGATTTCTCGAACGCGGCTTCCGCGTCGAGGTCGTCGAGCGCCTGACGGCGGGTATCGCGCGCGACATGGCGCAAACCGTCGCCGACGAGTTCCCCGGACGGGTGGCGCTCGCGTCATGATCCGCGTCGCGCTCGCCACGATCAACCCCACGGTGGGCGCGCTCGCGGCCAACGCCGGACTGATCCTCGATGCGTGGCGGCGCGGGCGCGGGCACGCGGCGGACATCGTCGTCACGCCCGAGATGGGCCTGACCGGCTACCCGCTGCAGGATCTGACGCAACACCGCGACTTTCTCGCGGACGTTGCCCAAGCGCGCGACGCGCTCATCGCGGCGATCGCAAACGAAGGCGACGGTCCCGCGCTCGTGTTCGGACATCCGACCGACACGGCCCGGGAGGACGGCAATCGCATCCTCGTCCACAACTCGGCGACGCTGTTCGATCCCGCGACGGGCGATACCCACCTCGTCCACAAGCGCGAGTTGCCGAACTACGGCGTGTTCGACGAAAAGCGGAACTATCTGGAAGGCCCCGCCCCGCACGCCATCCCGTTCCGCGGTCGCAAGCTCGGCGTCATGATCTGCGAGGACGGCTGGTCGGCGCACGTCGCGGGCGCGCTCGCCGCCGACGGCGCGGAGCTGCTGCTGTGGATCAACGGCAGTCCGTACGCGCAGGGCAAGAACGTCGTGCGAAGATGCCACGCCGCGAACCGCGTGGCCGAGACGGGGTTGCCGGTCGCCTACGTCAATCTGGTCGGCGGACAGGACGAACTCGTCTTCGACGGCGACACGTTCGTCGGCGACGGCGCGACGTTCGTGGAGAACGACCTATTCGCGGTCGGGACGCTCACGCATGATTTCGAACTCGGTCGCGCTGCGTCGACCGGCCCTTGGGCGGAAGTTGCGGAAACCGGGTCCGGCGAGACGTACCGCGCCGTCGTCCTGGCCTTGCGCGACTACGCGGCCAAGCAGGGCTTCGCCTCGATCGCGATCGCCAAGTCGGGCGGTCTGGACAGCGCGATCGCGGCCAGCATCGCGGTCGACGCGCTCGGCTCGCAAGCGGTGCATCTGGTGCGCCTGCCGAGCGACGTGTCGTCCTCGCACTCGCTGTCTGACGCGGCCGAGTGCGCGCGCCTGCTCGGGTGCCACATGCGGACGTTCGCGATCGGGCCGGTGGTGGAGGCGGTGCACGGGCTGTTCACCGGCACCACGTACGACACGCCCCGCCCCGCCTTGGCTCTGGATCATGCGCAGGGCCTGACCGCCGAGAACATTCAGCCGCGCGTTCGCGGCATGGTCATGATGGCGATATCGAACAACGAAGGCCATCTGGTCGTGACGACGGGCAACAAGTCCGAAGTCGCGGTCGGCTACACCACGATCTACGGCGACATGGTCGGCGGGTTCAACGTGTTGAAGGACCTGTTCAAGACGGAGATTTCCGTGGCGGCCGGGCGGTACATGCCCGACGGCAGCACGCCCGCGACCGCCGCCGACGTCGCGGCGTTGTCGGCGCTTCATGGCCCGGGTCTGGTCCAGTGGCGCAACGCGCTGACCGCCGACGCGCTGACGAAGTACGGCCTGCGCGGTCCTGCCGGACGCACCGTTCCGCTGGCGATCGAGATCAAGGAACCTTCCGCCGAGCTCGCCGAGGGGCAGCGCGACGCGGACAGCCTGGGCGACTATCCCGACCTCGACCGCGTGCTGGAGGCGCTGGTCGAACGCATGCACGGCGTACGTTCGATCGGCGGCGGCGAGGCAGCGACGGCCTACGCACGCCGCATCAACCGCCTGGTCGCCCGCGCGGAGTACAAGCGGCGGCAGGGCGCGCCGGGTCCCAAGGTCAGCGCGATGCATTTCGGCGGCGACCGGCGCATGCCGATCACCAATGCCTGGCCAGGCTGAGCGGTACGCCTAGAAGTCGACGGACGCGGACAGCTTGAACGTACGGGGCGTGCCCTGCAGCAACGATGCTCCGAAAGCGTCGAACGACGAGGCCCAGTAGCGGCGGTTCGCCACGTTATCGACGTTGGCGCGCAGCGTCAGCGGGGTGTCGCCGACCAGCGCCACGTAGCGCGCGCCGATGTCGAACCGCCTCCAGTCCGGTATGGCGAGCGTGTTGGCCGCGTTTACCTGCTGCTTGCCGGTCTGCACGACGCGCCCGGTCAGCGTCGCGCCGACGAGGAACGGCAGGTCCCACTCCGCGTTCGCGTTCGCCAGGTATTCGGGCACCCCGACCGCGCGGTTTCCGTCGTTCGCGCCGCCCGGCGTGCCGCGCAATTCGGCATCGACGATCGATCCGCCCGCGATGATCCGCAGGCCGCGCACCGGTTCGCCGTCGACGCTGAGCTCGATGCCGCGGTTGCGTTGTTCACCGAACACGCCGAAGCGGAGCAGCCCGCCGCCTTCCGCGACCGCGTACGCGCTCGGCTGCTTGGTCTGGTAGACGGCCAGACTCGCGTTGATGCGGCCGAGCGTCAGCTTGCGCCGATTTCGTACTGCACTGCCGTGAACGGGGCGAACACTTCGCCCGGATTGACGATCGTCGCGTCGACCGGCGCGGTCGGGCCCTGTTGCAGGCCTTCGATGCGGTTGGCGAAGAGGGATAGGCCCGCGGCCGGCTTGACGACGAGGCCGAACACGGGCGTGACCGCCTCCTCGTCATACTTGTTCGCCAGCGCGCCGCCGGAATATGAGTAGCTGCGCACAGTGATGCGCTGCAGCCGGACGCCTCCGGTGAACAGCACGCGTTCGCCCAGCGCGCTCAGCGTGTCGGATGCGAAGAAGCTGCCGAGCCGGGTGCGCGCGACCGGGAAAGGATCGTCCAGGTCGCCGCCGACGAAGGTCGAGGCCGGGATCGGCGCGTCGGGCGTGTCGTACAGGTTGGTCGCGAACCCCGCGAATCCGGGCCCGGCCAGGAAATCGAACGCGTTTCGGTTGACCTGCCGGATGGCCGACCCACCGATGTTGATCTCGTGCGAGACGGGTTCGGTGACCAGCCGCACGCGCGCGCCGACCTGCGCGGTCTCGTTGTTGTCGGTGCGCGGCACGAAGATGGCGTTGCCCGTGGCCGCGCCCGTCGCCGCATCCGTCACGGTGATGCCACCGTACAGGCCGCGCTCCGACCCGTCGCGCGCGCCGACGGCGGCGTAGACCGTGGCGGTCTCGGCGATGTCCCACTCCGCGCGCGCCGATCCGAACATGTCGCGCAACGTCGTGTAGGTATAGTCCTGCGCGTAGTTGGCTTCCGCGCGCGGAACGCGGGGGATGGCGTTCGCTGCGATCGTCACCTTGGGCCGTAGCCTGCGGACCTGGACACGCTGATAGGCGAGGTCGACCGACACCCGAACGGTCGCGCCGCGAAATCGAACGCGCCGGCCGCGACGGAGGAACTGCGGAACTCGTCGTCAATCGCGACATCCCCGCGACGTGCCGCACCGTTGACGCGCAAGCCGGAGCCCCCGAACCGACGCGACGCGTCGAAACTGCCGCCGACATGCGCGTCCGACGTGAAGTTCGCGGTGGCGCGCAGCAGCTCGCCCTCGCCCGCGCGTTTCGGGATCAGGTTGACGCTGCCCCCCAGCCCCGATCCGCCGGGTGCGGCGCCGTTGAGGAACGCGGTCGCTCCGTTCAGCACCTGCACCTGATCGTACAGCTCTGGCGCGACGAGCTGCCGCGGGGTGATGCCGTACAGTCCGTCATAGCCGACGTCGTCGCCGAACAGCGTGAAGCCGCGGATGACGAACTGTTCGGCGGCGTTCCCAAAGCCATAAGTGGTGCGGATCGAGGGGTCGTTCTCGAGCACCTGCCCCAGCGACTGCGGCTGCTGGTTCAGGATGAGGGTGGAGTCATAGCTCTTGATGGAGAACGGCACGTCTTCCGCCGCCTTTTCGCCCAGCACGCCCGCCTGTCCGGACCGCAGTACCTGCGTGCGGTTGGCGCGCTGCGCGGTGACGACGATGTCCTCCGCCGTCTGGTCGGCGACGACGTCCTGCGCGAACGCGGGCGAGGCGGCGAGCGCGAGCGCGATGAAGCCGAAAGTGCGAGGTCGTGCGTACATGATATTCCCCCTTGGACGGTCACGCCGTCGTGATCGTCATCCGTGGTGGGCCCGCGGGCGCATCGCCCACCCGACGGCGGCGACGGGTACGACAAGTCCGACCCAGGACAGCGCGTCGCGGAATCCGTCACCGGTTAGCGCGCTGACCAAGCCGATCGTGCTGACGACGGCAATTACCGTCGGCACGGCGAAGGTGGAGCGGATCATTCGGCGGGCACCGCGCCGCCCAATTCCGAAGCAGCGTTTTGCCCGAGCGGCGCGTGGCGGGGACGGAGCCAAAGATACAAGCCCGATCCCAGGACGAGGATCGTGAACAGGTCGAGCACCGCCCACAGGATCTTGAGCGGCAGCCCGCCGTAGTCGCCGAAATGCAACGGCTGCGACAGGAGCAGGGCCTGGACATACCAGGGCAGCGGGCGGACGTCGGTCAGGCGGCCCGTACCCGCATCGATCAGCGCGGGGGTGAGCAGGCGCTCGGTGAGCGGCGTGTCGCCCTGCAGGAACACGGCGTAATGATGCCGGCTGCTGAACGTGCCACCGGGAAAGGCGATGAATTGCGGGTTGGTGCCCGGCCGCGCCGCGCGCGCCCCCGCCATCGCCACGTCGAGCGAACCGTAGCGCGCCGGCGGCAGCGCCGCGCGACCCGCATAGGCGCGGGTCATTTCCGACAGCTCCTGCGACTGCCACGCCTTTATGATCGGCGTGGCGAACGCGTTGATCACGCCCGTCAGCCCGACGACGACCATTCAGGCGAGCGCGACGATGCCGAGCAGGTTGTGGGTGTCGAGCCACTTGGTGCGACGACTGCGCGCGACACGCACCGTCCCGAAGTCGAGCTTACGCATGAACGGCGCGTAAAGAACGACGCCCGAGACGATCGCGACGACGAAAGCCACGCCCATAACGCCGAGGAACAGCATGCCGGGCAACCCCAGGAACATGTCGGTGTGAAGCTGGAGCAGGAAAGCCATGACGCCGCCTTCTTCGCCCGCGCCTGCGACCGCGCCGTTCGTACGGTCGAACAGCTGCAGCGTCATGTCCGCCGCGGCGGCGTCGGGCGTCGGGCCCGTCGTGACCGTGATCAGCGGGCCCGCGTTGTCGAACGCCATGAACAGCGGCACCTCGCCCGGCCGCGCGGCGAGCGCGCGCGTCATGACCGCGTCGAGCGGGAGCAGGCCGGGGTTCGTCCCGGACGAAGCGGGACCCGTCAGCGTCGCGGCATCGCCCGTCAGCGCGTCGATCTCGTCATGGAAGATGAGCGGCAGGCCGGTGACGCAAAGCATCAGCAGGAACGCGGTGCAGACAAGGCTCGTCCACTTGTGCGTCGCCGACCACGCGCGGATGCCGCGGCGGGTCATTGCGTTCCGAGTCCGTCCCGATACATGGGAGGCTGCTAGCCGCTATTGCGAATGATATGCAATAGCGGCTAGCTATCTGTAGCCCGCCGCCTGCAATTCGAACAGCTCGGCGTAACGCCCGCGCTGGGCCACGAGTGCATCGTGCGTGCCCTGCGCCTCGACCTTGCCGTCAGCGAGCACGAGGATGCGATCGGCCATGCGGACGCTCGAGAATCGGTGCGAGATGATGACGGCGGTGCGGCCGCGGCTGAGCTCTCCGAAGCGCGCGAACACCTCGTACTCCGACCTGGCGTCGAGCGCGGCGGTGGGCTCGTCGAGGATCAGCACCTGCGCGTCGCGCATGTATGCGCGCGCGATCGCCACCTTTTGCCACTCACCGCCGGACAGCTCGACGCCGTTCTTGAAGCGCTTGCCGATCATCTGGCCGTACTTGCCCGGAAGCCCCTCGATCACGCCGTCGGCGAGGCTACGCGTCGCGGCTTGCGCGATCCGCTGGTCGTCGCCCCGCTCCGCGATGCGCCCGACCGCGATGTTGTCGCCTGCCGTCAGATTATAGCGGACGAAATCCTGGAAGATGACGCCGAGATTGGCGCGCAGGCCGTCCAGATCGTAATCGCGCAGATCGACGCCATCGAGCAGGATGCGGCCTTCGTCGGGATCGTAGAGCCGCGCCAGCAGCTTGACGAGCGTGGTCTTGCCCGCGCCGTTTTCCCCGACGAGCGCCAGCACCTCGCCCGCGTGAAGCGTGAAGCTCATGTGGCGCACCGCCCATCGCGCCGCGCCCGGGTACTCAAACCCGACATCCTCGAACACGAACCCGGTTCGCACCGGCTGTGGGAAAGGCAGCGGATCGGCGGGCGCGTGGATCTCGGGCTCGACGGCGAAAAACGTGAAAAGGTCGTCGAGGAACAGCGCCTGCGCCGCCGTGCTCGAGAAGCCGATAAGCAGGCCTTCGAGCAGACCCCGCAGGCGGAGGAACGATCCGGCCAGGAACGTCAGGTCGCCAATGGAGAAGTCGCCGGTCAGCGTCCGCCAGACGATGTACGCGTAGGCCGCGTAGTAGCCGATCGTGCCCAGCGCGGTGAACAGCCCGCCCCACCCCGCCCGCTCCACCGCGAGCGTGCGGTTGGACGCGTAGAAATCTTCGCTCAAGGTTCGGTAGCGGTCGATCAGGAAGCCGTGGAGGCCGAAGATCTTGACCTCCTTTGCGGTCTCGACGCTTGCGGCCGTCGCGCGGACATAGTCGAGCTCACGTCGTTCGGGCGCGCGCCAGTAGGCGAGCGCGTAGCTGCGCGCGTTGAAGTGGGCCTCGCCGAGGAACGCGGGGACCAGCGTCAGAAACAGAAGCAGGATGAGGCCGGGCGCATAGAACAGCAGGCCCGCGGCGAAGCTCACGACCGTTACGACGTCCTGCACTTGGCCGAAGATCTGCCCCATCAGCGTCATGCGCCCGCTCGTCTGCCGCCGCGCGCGCTCCAGCCGGTCCTGGAACCCCGCGTCCTCGAAATCCTCCAGGTCGAGCGTCGCGGCATGTTCCATCAGCCGGATGCTCATCGAATTGGCGACGCGTTCGGACAGCAGCGCGTCGACGAGCGACACGACGCGGCCGAGCACATCGGACGAGACGGCAAGCGCGAACTCGGCGGCGAGCAGCGTGGTGAGGTAGGCGAGCAGGCCGCTGTCGACCCACCCGCTCAGCGTCGCCGGATTGCCGGGCAGGCCGACGATCCGCACGACTTCATCGATGATCAGCTTGCCGACGTAGAGCGTGGCGACGGGCAGCAGCGCGCGCACCAGGCGCAGCGCCAACGAAGCGGCGGTCAACGCGCGGCTGGTCGCCCATACGATGCGCACGAAGGGCGGGATGTTACGCAACGCGCCGGCGCGTTCCCGCCAGGACTTCTCCGCGGCCGGTCTCGCGGTATCGCTAATGGGGGGCGACGGACTGGCAGACGGTGGCGATGGCGTCATACAGCGCGCGCGGCGCGAACGGTTTGCCGACGACCAGCACGTCGTCCGGCCGCTTTGCGATCGCGCCCGTGTCGGCGTAGCCCGTAACGATGATCGCCGGCATGCCCGCCCGGATCGCACGCGCCTTGTGGATGACCTCGGTCCCCGACACGACGGGCATCGCATAGTCGGTGACGATCAGGTCGTAGTCGCCGGGCGCCGCGGTCAGCCGGGTCAGCATCTCGGGGCCGCTGGCGAAATCCGTGATGCTGTGCCCCATGTCCTCCAGCATCGCCGCCGTCGTCGCGCGTACGCCCGCGTGATCGTCGACGAGCAGGATACGAAGCATGCACGGCGGTTCTTCCAGGATCGCCTCCGTCGGGCCGCGCGCCGCGTCAGCGTCGTTCTCGGCAGGCGCGCGCGGAAGCCACAGCGCGACACGCGTCCCCTCGCCCACCGTGCTGTCGATCGTCATCGCGCCACCCGACTGCTTGGCGAATCCGTAGACCATGCTGAGCCCCAGCCCCGTTCCCTTGCCGACTTCCTTGGTCGTGAAGAACGGTTCCAGCACCTGTTGCAGGATGTCGGCGGGAATGCCCGTGCCCGTGTCGGACACCGCCAGCACGAGATAGTCGCCCTCCCGCAAGCCCACGTCCGCGCCACCGCCGTGCCGATTTTCGGCGGTCACGGTGACGGTGCCGCCTTCGGGCATGGCGTCGCGCGCGTTGATGATGAGGTTCATCAGCGCCAGCTCGAGCTGCGCCTCGTCCGCGTAGGCGCACCAGAGTTCCTTGGATTTCGGTGCCTGCCAGTCGAGTTCGACGAGCCCGCCAAGCGTATGCGCGAGCAGCTCGCGAACCGACTGCGACAGTTTCTCGATCGGCACGCGGGCGGGCTCTAGCTTCTGCCGACGGGCGAACGCCAGCAGGCGTGCGACGAGTTCACTCCCCTGTTCGGCGGCGTGCTGCGTCATGGCAACGATCTTGCGTTGCCCATCGTCGAGCGGGACGCGGCGCTCGATCAGGCGCAGTCCGCCGAGCACCGCCGCGAGCAGGTTGTTGAAGTCGTGCGCGATGCCGCCGGTCAGCTGTCCGATCGCGTCCATCTTGCTCGCGTGGACGAGCTGGCTCTCCAGATTGCGGCGCTCGGTGACGTCGAGCATCGTGCCCGCGAACTCGGTCGGCGCGCCGTGCGCGTCGCGGAGCACGACGCCTTGGTCCAACAGATGCTTGTACTCGCCGCTCGCGGTCTGCCATCGATACTCGATCGCCATGGTGCCGGCACGTCCGCGGTCTGCGAGAGCCGCCTCGACGCGCTCGCGATCGTCGGGGTGCAGCCGGTCGTGGAACAGGCGGGGATTGGCCTCGACGTCGGCGAACGCGTATCCGGTGAGCCCGGTGAAGTCGCCGCTGAGATAGTGAGGAACGCGTGGGTCGCCTTCAATGGTTTCGGCGTAGAGCAGGATCGGGAGCGAGCGAAGAATAGCGGCTTGGCGCTGTTCGGCGGCGCGCAACTCCTGTTCGGCCTGCAACAACTCGGCATTGGCCTGCAGGTTGGCGTCGAGCAGCGCCTGCTCCGCCTCCGCCTTGCGCTGGATTTCGCGCGTCTTGAGGAAAAGGTCGACGAAGACCGCGACCTTCGACTGGATCACGATTGGTTCGACCGGCTTGAACACGTAATCGACCGCGCCCATCGAATAGCCGCGGATCAGGTGCTCGGTTTCCTTGTTGACCGCCGACAGGAACACGATCGGAATGCGCTTGGTCTGTTCGCGCGAGCGGATGATCTGGGCGGTCTCGTACCCGTCCATGCCGGGCATGTAGACGTCCAGAAGTATGACCGCGAACTCGCCGCGCAGCAGGTGGCGAAGCGCCTCCTCCCCCGACGCGGCGGTGACGATCTCGCCGACATCCTCCAGCACGTTGCGGATCGCGAGCAGGTTGCGCTCGTCGTCGTCCACCACGAGCACGCGCGCGCGCTCGGGCGTGTCGGCCGCGGCCGCCTGGTGCCTGCCTTCCTCGACCCCCACGATGCTACTCCGCCGCCTGCGTCAAAGGCAGCTGGATCTGCGACGTTCCACGCGAGCGGGAGATCTGCACGCGGAGCAGCGCGAGCAGCAGGTCGACGTCGACGGGCTTGGCGATGTAGTCCGAAGCGCCCGCATCGAGGCATTTCTGCCGGTCGCCCTTCATCGCTTTCGCAGTGACCGAGACCAGCGGCACGTCCGCGATCGCGGGGTTGGCGCGGATGTGCCGCATCGTCTCGTACCCGTCCATCTCGGGCATCATGATGTCGATCAGCGCGATGTCGATGCCGGGCGTGCGTTCCAGGATCGCGATCCCCTCCCGCCCGCGCTCGGCGTGCAGCACCTCCACGCCGTAGCTCTCCAGCACCGAGGTCAGCGAATAGATGTTGCGAATGTCGTCGTCGACGATCAGCATCGTCGTTCCCGCGAGCTCGGGCACCTGACGCACGCCCGTCTCGGCTTCGGGTTCGCGCCGATCGCGCCGCTCCGCCTTCTGCGCGATCGCGGCGAACACGCGCGCGAGCTCCTCATGCGCGACGGGTTTTTCCGTGATCCCCGACGCGCCCAGCGCCAGCGTGTCGCCGAGCGCGTCCACGCCCGAGATGACGTGCACGGGCACGTGGCTCGTCTGCGGGTCGTGCTTGAGCAGGTCGAGCAGGACGAACCCGTCGATGTCGGCCAGCGCCAGATCGAGCGTGATCGCGTCCGGCTGCAGCTTGCGCGCCATCGTCATCGTGCCCGCGCCCGCGGTGGAGACCACGCCTTTGAGCCCCGCCCCGCGCGCGGCGTCGAGCAGGATCGACGCGAAGGTCGGGTCGTCCTCGACGATCAACACGAAGCGATCGTCGTCGCCCAAATCCGCGCGGTCATCGGAGATCTCGACCAGCGCGGGCAACGCGCTGGGCACCGCAGCACCGCCGTTGTCGTAGCGCGCGGGCGTCGGCGTCTTGCCGCCCCCCGTTGCCTTGACGGGCTCAGCCGTGTCGGCCGGAGACGCCGTCAGCGGGACGAACAGCGTAAAGGTCGACCCCTCCCCCGGCGTGGAGCGCACCTGCAGCTCGCCGCCGAGCAGGCGCGCGATCTCGCGGCTGATCGACAGGCCCAGACCCGTGCCGCCGTACTGCCGGCTGGTCGTCCCGTCCGCCTGCTGGAACGCCTCGAAGATCAGCTTCTGCTTGTCCTCGGGGATGCCGATGCCCGTGTCGGTAACCGCGATCTCGATGGCTTGCGAGGCGGTGCCAAGCACCGGGTGGGTCGCGCTCCATCCCTCGCTCGCGGTGCGCACGGCCAGCGTCACCCCACCCTTGGCGGTGAACTTGAACGCGTTGGACAGGAGGTTGAGCACGACCTGCTGCAGACGCTTCTCGTCCGTGCGGATCGCGGACGGTAGCGCGTCGTCGAACTCGACCGCGAAATTGAGGCCCTTGTCGGCGGCGAGCTGGCGGAACGTGCGTTCCATGTGCTGCTTCATCGTCGACATGCGCATGTCGCCGACCTCGATCGACACGGTGCCGGATTCGATCTTCGACAGATCGAGGATGTCGTTGATCAGGCTGAGCAAATCGGTGCCCGCGCCGTTGATCGTGCGCGCGAATTCCGTTTGTTTCTCGTTGAGGTTGCCCTGCGGATTGTCGGCCAGCAGTTTGGACAGGATCAGCAGCGAGTTGAGCGGCGTGCGCAGCTCGTGGCTCATGTTGGCCAGGAATTCCGATTTGTACTTAGACGTCAGCGCGAGCTGTTCGGCCTTTTCCTCGATCGCGCGGCGGGCGAGGTCAATCTCTTGGTTCTTGGCCTCGACCTGCCGCTTCTCGTTCTCGAGCAGCTGCGCCTTGTCCTGCAGCTCCTCGTTGGTCGCGTGCAGCTCCTCCTGCTTGGTGGTGAGCTCGGACTGCCGCGTCTGCAGTTCGGTGGTGAGCAGCTGCGACTGCTTCAGCAAACCTTCGGTGCGCATGGTCGCGGCGATCGTGTTGAGAACGATGCCGACGGACTCCATCAGCTGATCGAGGAAACTCTGGTGCGTCTCGTTGAACTCGCCGAACGAGGCGAGTTCGATGACCGCTTTCACGTCGTCCTCAAACAAGGCCGGCATGATGTTGATGTTGGCGGGCGCGGCGTGGCCGAGTCCCGAGCCGATCCGGATGAAGTCGCCGGGCACGTTCTGCAGCAGGATCGGGCGCTTGTCCGCCGCGGCCTGGCCGACCAAACCTTCGCGCAGCTTGAACTCCTTCTTCAGCTCGCCGTGGCTTTCCGCGCCGTAGCTCGCGACCAGTTCGAGCTTGTCCTCGTCCTCCTCGCGGTTCGTCACGTAGAACACGCCGTATTGCGCGTTCACCAACGGCGCGAGCTCGGACATGATGAGGTTCGACACGGTCGCCAGATCGCGCTCGCCCTGCAGCATGCGGCTGAACCGGGCCAAGTTGGTCTTGAGCCAGTCCTGTTCCGCGTTCTTCAAGGTCTGTTCCTTGAGGTTGCGGATCATCTCGTTGATCGTGTCCTTGAGCGCGGCGACCTCGCCGGACGCCTCGACCGCGATCGAGCGCGTCAGATCGCCCTTGGTCACCGCGGTCGCGACGTCGGCGATCGAGCGCACCTGGTTGGTCAGGTTCTCGGCGAGCTGATTGACGTTGTCGGTCAGGTCGCGCCACAGGCCCGCCGCGCCCGGTACCCGCGCCTGGCCACCGAGCCGACCCTCGATGCCGACCTCGCGGGCCATGTTCGTGACCTGGTCGCCAAACGTCGACAGCGTGTCGATCATGCCGTTCATCGTGTCGGCGAGCGCCGCGATCTCGCCCTTGGCGTCCACCGTCAGCTTGCGCTTGAGATTGCCCTGCGCGACCGCGGTGACGACGTCCGCGATGCCGCGCACCTGGTTGGTGAGGTTGGTCGCCATCAGGTTGACGTTGTCGGTCAGGTCCTTCCACGTCCCGCCGACCCCCGGCACCTGCGCCTGACCGCCGAGTTTTCCTTCCGTCCCGACCTCGCGGGCGACGCGGGTGACTTCGCTGGCAAATCCGTTGAGCTGATCGACCATCGTGTTGATGGTGTCCTTCAACTCGAGAATCTCGCCCTTCACGTCGACCGTGATCTTCTTCGACAGATCGCCGCGCGCGACGGCGGTGGTCACCTCGGCGATGTTGCGGACTTGGCCGGTAAGATTGTCGCCCATCAGGTTGACGTTGTCGGTGAGGTCCTTCCAGGTTCCCGCGACGCCGCGCACCTGCGCCTGCCCGCCGAGCTTGCCTTCGGTTCCCACTTCGCGGGCGACGCGAGTCACTTCGGAGGCGAATCCGTTGAGCTGGTCGACCATGGTGTTGATCGTGTTCTTGAGCTCGAGAATTTCCCCCTTCACGTCAACGGTGATCTTCTTGGACAGATCGCCCAAGGCCACGGCAGTCGTCACTTCGGCGATGTTGCGCACCTGCCCCGTCAGGTTCGCCGCCAACTCGTTCACATTGTCCGTCAAGTCCTTCCACGTACCGCCGACGCCCTTCACGTCCGCCTGCCCACCCAACTTGCCGTCCGAACCCACCTCGCGCGCCACGCGCGTCACTTCGGACGCGAACGAATTAAGCTGATCGACCATCGTGTTTATCGTGTTTTTCAGTTCGAGGATTTCGCCCTGAACCTCGACGGTGATCTTTTTGGACAGATCGCCGCGCGCCACCGCGGTGGTCACTTCGGCGATGTTGCGGACCTGCCCCGTCAGGTTGCCCGCCATCGCGTTCACGTTGTCGGTCAGATCCTTCCACGTGCCCGCGACGCCCTCGACCTGCGCCTGCCCGCCGAGCCGGCCCTCGGTGCCGACTTCGCGCGCGACGCGTGTCACTTCGCTGGCAAACCCGTTCAGCTGATCGACCATGACGTTGATCGTGTTTTTGAGTTCGAGAATTTCACCCTTCACCTCGACCGTGATCGTCTTGGACAGATCGCCGCGCGCAACGGCAGTGGTGACTTCGGCGATGTTGCGCACCTGCCCCGTCAGGTTGGCGGCCATCAGGTTCACGTTGTCGGTCAGATCGGCCCACGTGCCCGCGACCCCGGGAACCTGCGCCTGCCCGCCAAGCTTGCCTTCCGTACCGACCTCGCGCGCGACGCGCGTCACTTCGGATGCGAAGCCGTTAAGCTGATCGACCATCGTGTTGATCGTGTTCTTGAGCTCGAGGATCTCGCCCTTCACGTCGACCGTGATCTTCTTGGACAGATCGCCGGACGCGACCGCGGTCGTCACCTCCGCGATGTTGCGGACCTGTCCTGTCAGGTTATCCGCCATCAGGTTGACGTTGTCCGTCAGGTCCTTCCACGTACCGCCCACGCCGGGCACCTGCGCCTGCCCGCCGAGTTTTCCTTCGGTGCCGACCTCGCGCGCGACGCGGGTGACTTCGGAGGCGAAGCCGTTGAGCTGATCGACCATCGTGTTGATCGTGTTTTTCAGCTCCAGGATCTCTCCCTTCACGTCGACGGTAATCTTCTTGGACAGATCGCCAGAAGCCACCGCGGTCGTGACCTCGGCAATGTTCCGCACTTGCCCCGTCAGGTTGTCGGCCATCAGGTTGACGTTGTCGGTCAGGTCCTTCCACGTCCCGCCCACGCCCGGAACCTGCGCCTGCCCGCCGAGCTTGCCCTCGGTGCCGACTTCCCTCGCCACGCGCGTCACCTCACTCGCGAACGAATTGAGCTGGTCGACCATGACGTTGATCGTGTTCTTGAGTTCCAGGATCTCGCCCTGGACCTCGACAGTGATCTTCTTGGACAGATCGCCCGACGCGACCGCGGTCGTGACTTCCGCGATGTTGCGCACCTGCCCCGTCAGATTGGTCGCCATTGCGTTGACGTTGTCGGTCAGATCCTTCCACGTGCCCGCGACGCCTTGCACCTTCGCCTGGCCACCGAGCTTGCCTTCGGTCCCGACCTCGCGCGCGACGCGCGTCACTTCGGACGCGAAAGAGGCGAGCTGTTCGACCATGGTGTTCACCACCTTGCCGATGCGCAGGAACTCGCCGCGCAGCGGGCGCCCGTCGATCTCGACCGTCATCGTCTGCGACAGATCGCCCTTGGCGACCGCGCCGATGACGCGCGCGACTTCGGCGGTCGGCTGCACCATGTCCTCGATCAGCTCGTTGACCGACCGGATCGCGGTCTCCCACCCGCCCGTCGCGCTCTTGATGCGGCCGCGCTGGTTGATCTTGCCTTCCTTGCCGACGACGACGGACAGCCGCTCCAGCTCCTTGGCCATGTCCTCGTTGAGGCCGACGACTTCGTTGAACAATTTGGCGATCTCGGTGTCGACGCCCGGCAGGTCCTCGGGCAGGCGCACGCCGAAATCGCCTTTGCGCAGCGATCGCAGCGCGCTCAGCAGCTGCCGCCGGTCGAGGTGCTCGCGAGGGGCTTCGATGTTCAACGTCCAGTCTCCGCGGGGGTCGATGTCCGACTCTACCTGCGCGAAATATGGTTAAGCATCAATTAGGCTTATCACCGAACGGATGCGGTCAAAGCCTTGACGGTTCGTCGGTTCGCGTGAAGCAGCGGTTCGGTGTAGCCGTTCGGCTGCGTCACGCCTTCGAAGACGAGCGCGCGTGCGGTCCGGAACGCCATATTCGCGGTCGGCGACGCGGACATGGGACGGTAGTGGGGATCGCCCGCGTTCTGTGCATCGACGCGCGCCGCCATGCGGATCAGCGCATCATCGACATCGTCCGCCGACACCAGCTCGTGCAGCAGCCAATTGGCGATATGCTGAGACGAAATGCGCAAGGTCGCCCGGTCCTCCATCAGCCCGACGTCATGGAGGTCGGGCACCTTGGAACAGCCGACGCCCGCGTCGATCCAACGCACGACATAGCCCAGGATGCCTTGTGCATTGTTATCGAGTTCGGCACATATTTGCTCACCGGAGAAGTTGCGGCCGGCCGACAGCGGTGGCGCGAGCAGCGCGTCGAGGTTCGGGATGGTTTCGCCGGCACGCGCACGCTGGCGGGCGCTGACATCGACGCGATGATAGTGGATCGCGTGCAGCGTGGCCGCTGTCGGCGACGGAACCCACGCGGTGCTCGCTCCCGTCATCGGGTGCGCGACCTTTTGCTCCAACATGTCGGCCATCAGGTCGGGCATGGCCCACATGCCTTTCCCGATCTGCGCGCGACCCGCGAGCCCGCAAGCCAGGCCGATCAGCACATTGCGGTCCTCGTAAGCCGCGATCCAGCCGCTGGCCTTGATCTCCGCCTTGGGCAGCATCGGCCCGGCGTGCATCGACGTGTGGATCTCGTCGCCCGTGCGATCGAGAAAACCCGTGTTGACGAACACGATGCGATGGCGGAGCGCGGCGATGCACGCGGCGAGATTGGCGGAGGTACGCCGCTCCTCGTCCATCAGCCCGACCTTGATCGTGTGGCGAGCCAACCCGAGCAGGTCCTCCACGGCGTCGAACAGATCGTTGGTGAACGCGGCTTCGTCCGGGCCGTGCATCTTGGGCTTGACGATGTAGATCGAGCCCGCGCGGCTGTTGCGCCTCAGCCCACGCAGATCGTGCAGGGCGCAGAGCGACGTCAAGGCCGCGTCTAATATGCCTTCGGGAGCATCGATGCCGTCGGCGATTTGCACGGCCGGGTTGGTCATCAGATGTCCGACATTGCGCACGAACATGAGGCTGCGGCCGGGTAGCGTCAGCGGCGAGCCGTCTGTCGCGGTGTACGCGCGGTCGGGCTCCAGGCGGCGAGTGACGGTGCGTCCGCCCTTGTCGAAGCTGGCCTCGAGCGTGCCGGTCATCAGCCCGAGCCAATTGGCGTAGGCGTCGACCTTGTCGTCGGCATCGACGGCGGCAATCGAGTCTTCGAGATCCGCGATCGTCGTCACCGCGGCTTCGAGGATCAGGTCGGCGACTCCCGCCGGATCGTCGCGGCCGATCGGGTGCGCACGGTCGATCAGGATTTCGACGTGCAACCCGTTGTGGCGCAGAAGGATCGCGTCGGGCCGTGCCGGATCGCCGCGGTAGCCGACCAGAAGCGACGGTTCGGCGAGCGCGGGCGTGAGCGTGCCGCCCGTAATAGCGTAGGCATCGACGTCCGCGTGACTGCCCGCCGCCAAGGGTGCCGCCTCGTCGAGGAAGGCTTTCGAGCGCGCGACGATCTCGGCCCCCCTGCCCGCATCGTAGCCGCCGGGTGGCGGCAGGCTGCCCAGCGCGTCCGTGCCGTAGAACGCGTCGTACAGGCTGCCCCAGCGTGCGTTCGCCGCGTTGAGCAGAAAGCGCGCGTTGAGAACGGGCACGACGAGCTGCGGTCCCGACACGGTCGCGATTTCAGGGTCGACGTTATCCGTGTCGATGACGAACGGTTCGGGCTCGGGTTGCAGATATCCGATTTCCTGAAGCATCGCCCGATACGCGGCCGCATCCCAGGGCCGCGCGCGACGTGCGCGGTGCCAATCGTCGATGTGCGACTGCGTGTCATCGCGGACGCGGAGCAGGTCCGCGTTCGCCGGTGCGAACCGCGCGAAGATCGCCGCCACGCCCGGCCAGAAGGCGGTCGCATTGACGCCGGAACCCGGCAACGCCCGCTCATCGACAAAGCGGGCGAGCGCAACCGCGACGCGCAACCCCGCGCGTTCGACGTAGTCGGTCATCCGTGCTCCTCGCCGCTCAGCCGAGGCGGCCGAGCCTGTGGTACAGGTTGCTGTATTTGACCGACTCCGGGCTGTCCTTCACTTCCTGCAGATAGTGGACCACCGCGGTGCGGAGCAGCTTGAAATCCTCGGTGGAAAATACCGCCCGCGCGCGCGCCGGTTCAACGAAAGTGTCGGCCATGTCTGATCTCCTTCAGGCGAACTGGTTCATCGTGTTGTGCGCGCCGCCCGCCTTGAGCGCGGCCTCGCCCGCGAAATAATCCTTGTGGTCGTCGCCCAGGTCGGAGCCGGACATGTTCTGGTGCTTGACGCACGCGATGCCCTGCCGGATTTCGGGCCGCTGCACGCCGAGTACGTAGCCCAGCATCCCCGCCGCGCCGAAATACTCGCGCGCGAGATTGTCCGTCGACAGCGCCGCCGTGTGATAGGTCGGCAGCGTGATGAGGTGGTGGAAGATGCCCGCGCGCCTCGCCGAGTCTGCCTGAAACGTCCGGATGCGTTCGTCGGCGGCCGCCGCAAGCTCGGTCGTGTCGTAGAACACGCTCATCAGCGCGGCGCGGTCGTAGGCGGCCATGTCGCGCCCTTCCGCGGTCCAGGCATCGTAGACCTGCTGGCGGAAGTTGAGCGTCCAGTTGAACGAGGGTGAGTTGTTGTAGACGAGCTTTGCGTCGGGAACGACTTCGCGGATGCGGTCGACCATCGACGCGATCTGTTCGATGTGCGGCTTCTCCGTTTCGATCCACAGCAGGTCCGCGCCGTGCTGCAATGACGTGATGCAGTCGAGCACGCAACGGTCCTCGCCCGTGCCGGGGCGGAACTGGAACAGGTTGGACGGCAGGCGCTTGGGGACCATCAGCTTGCCGTCGCGGTTGATGACGACGTCGCCGTTCGTTCCCGCCCCCATTGGTTCGCAATCGAGAAAGCCGTTGTAGAGATCGCCGAGATCGCCCGGCGTCTTGCTGATCGCGATCTGCTTGGTAAGGCCCGCGCCCAGCGAATCCGTCCGCGCGACGATGATGCCGTCGTCGACGCCGAGCTCGAGGAACGCGTACCGGCATGCGCGGATCTTCGCCAAAAAGTCTTCGTGGGGGACGGTGACCTTGCCGTCTTGGTGCCCGCACTGCTTCTCGTCGGACACCTGGTTCTCGATCTGCAGCGCGCACGCGCCCGCCTCGATCATCTTCTTGGCGAGCAGATACGTCGCCTCCGCGTTGCCGAAGCCGGCGTCGATGTCGGCGATGATCGGGATGACGTGCGTCTGGTGGTTCTCGACCGCACCCAGCAGCTTGCGCTCGGCATCCGTGTCGCCGCTTGCTCGCGCCGCGTCGATGGCGCGGAAGTTCTCGCTAAGTTCACGCGCGTCCGCCTGGCGTAGGAACGTGTAGAGCTCCTCGATCAGCGCGGGAACGCTGGTCTTCTCGTGCATCGACTGGTCGGGCAAAGGCCCGAACTCGGAGCGCAGCGCCGCGATCATCCAGCCGGACAGATACAGATAGCGCCGGTCGGTCGTGCCGAAATGCTTCTTGATCGCGATGACCTTCTGCTGGCCGATGAAGCCGTGCCAGCAGCCGAGCGACTGCGTGTAGCGGCTCGTGTCCGCGTCGTACGCGGCCATGTCGCGGCGCATGATCGTCGCGGTGTAGCGTGCGATGTCGAGGCCGGTGCGGAACCGGTTTTGCAGCCGCATGCGCGCACCCGCTGCGCGCTGATCCCGTCCCACGTCCCGTGATGGGCGCGGACGAGGTCGCTAATTTCCTTAACGTGGGCTTGGTACGACATCCGGCGTCCTCGACGATCTGTAGATCGCCACCGCTACGCACCTGTCATGCGACGGCCAAGCGCCCGCGAAGTGCGATTGTGGAACTTTACAAGCTTCTTCTGTACAGCTGTGCGGATCGTACAAAGGAAGACGCATGGCGGCGGAGCGCGCGGTTTACATGGGACCGCGGATACGGCGTTTGCGGCGCGACCTGGGGCTGACCCAGGCGGACATGGCGGACGACCTTGCCATCTCCGCGTCGTACGTCGCGCTGATCGAACGCAACCAGCGGCCGCTGACCGCCGACATGCTTCTGCGGCTCGCGCGCACGTACAAGCTCGACGTGGCGGAGCTTGCGGGCGATGGCGGCGCGGAACATGTCGCGCGGCTGCAGGCGGTGTTGCGCGATCCGATGTTCGCGGACCTAGACCTGCCGCAGCTGCAGAACGCGGACGTCGCGACCAATTACCCCGGTGTCGCCGAGGCGTTCCTGCGCCTCTACACCGCGTATCGCGAGGATCAGCTGGCGCTCGCCGACCGCAGCGCGGGCGTGGCCGACGACCGCGGAGCGGGCAACGCGCCCGACGCGGTGGCGGAGGCGCGGGCGTTCCTGGGGGCGCGGCGCAACAGCTTTCCAGGGCTGGACGATGCCGCCGAACGCCTGGCGCAAGCCGTCGCCGAGAACGGCGGTTTGACCGAACATCTGCAACGCCGCCACGCGCTTCGCGTGCGCACGCTGCCGACCGACACGATGGTGGATTCGATCCGGCGGCTCGACCGGCATCGCGGAGAGGTGTTCCTCGACGAAGCGCTGGACGCGTCCAGCCAAGCGTTTCAGCTCGCGACGCAGCTCGCGTATCTGGAAATGGCCGGCGACCTCGACGCGGTCATCGCCGACGGCAGCTTCGACAGCGAAGGCGGCGCGCGCCTGACCCATCGCGCGCTGGCAAGCTACGCCGCCGCCGCTTTGCTCATGCCGTACGATGCGTTCGCGCGCGCCGTCGAAGCGCGGCACTACGACATAGATGCGCTGTCCCGGCAGTTCGGCACCAGCTTCGAACAGACCGCGCATCGGCTGACGACGCTGCAAAAACCCGGACACGAGCGTGTCCCCTTCTTCTTCATCCGCGTCGATCCGGCGGGGAACGTGTCGAAGCGGCTGGACGGCGCTGGCTTTCCGTTCGCGCGGCACGGCGGCGCGTGCCCGCTCTGGTCGGTGCATCACGTGTTCCGCAGGCCCGGCGAGATCGTCACGCAGTGGCTCGAGCTGCCCGACGGCCAGCGTTATTTCTCCGTCGCCCGCACGGTGACGACGCGTAGCGGCGCGTTTGGCGTGCGGCGTGTCGAACGCGCGATCGCGCTGGGGTGCTCGGCGGCGGACGCGGGTCGCCTGATCTACGCGCGCGACTCGCCCGCGCCGGCGCCGACGCCGATCGGGATCACCTGTCGCTTGTGCCACCGCACGCGTTGCCCTGCGCGTGCGGCGCCGCCGATCGGCCGGCCGCTGCTCCCAGACGACTATCGCCGTGCGAGCACGCCGTTCGGATTTTCGGACGGCTAGGCCTGAAGCCGAATCTCGTCGGCATGCGCGGGGTACGGCGCGGCTTTGGCGTGGTCGAACGCGGTACCGCTCAGCGTGTCGGCGAACCCGTGGTTGACGTCCCGGTGGTGCGCCTCGTCCGCGCGCACGACGATGATGACGTCGCGCAACGTCGCGTTGTCGGGCAACTTCCAGTAATGCCTGGCGATCGCGGGCGCAGGGACGTTTTCGGCGCGGCCTTCGTCGATCTCCGCCAGGTACATCGAGTAGCTGAGCACCGCTTCCTCCTCGAAATAGCCGACGACGCGGTGCGCGGTGCGCTTCGAGACGATGTAGAGGATCGAGAAGCCGACGAGGAAGACGACCTGCACGGCCAGGATGACGAGGCGCTCGAACCAGGTCGGCCTGGCGATCTCGATGAAGGTCATCAGGTGCATGCGCTCGTTCTCCGCCTCCTCCATCAGGGTGCGGATCCAGCCTTCGTCGTCGCGCATGGACCGCAATGACGACAGATGCGTGAACATCGCGCCAACCATGCCGGGCACGGCGGCAACGGTTTCGAGCACAACCGCGCGGTGGCCGTATCGCTTGGCGAAGAACGTGTCCGCGCAGAAGCGCAGCATCTTGGTGAAAGCCAGCGCGAAGCGGTCGGAAAAACCGTGCGGGTCGTGGTGGAGGGCGGGTTGCGCGTCTTTTTCATCGGCAACGGCGCGGCGGTCGGGCTTGAGGATGGTGTTGACCATGACGGCTTCCTGAGCGGCTTCCTACCCCAGGAATATAGGGTGTCAGATGCCCGCGTACCACTCGTAGCCGCGGTCTTCCCAGAAGCCGCCGCGCCCGCCCGACAAGTTGGCGAAGCTTGCCACGGCCTCGATCCGCATGAGGTATTTGGCGTGCTTGTATCCCAGCTGCCGCTCGACGCGCAGGCGCAAGGGGGCACCGTGCGGGACATCCAGCGGGCGGTCGTTCATCGTGTGGGCAAGGATCGTCTGCGGGTGGAACGCATCGACCAGGTCGATCGATTCGTAGTAGCGGCCCGCGGTCATGTCGCCGCCCTTGGACGGCTCGCCCGCCAGATTGTCCGCGCAGTGGAACACGATGTAGCGCGCCTCCGGACGCAGCCCGGCGATGCGGAGCAAGGGCCCGAGCTGCGGACCCGTCCACTTGCCGATCGCGCTCCAGCCCTCGACGCAATCGTGCCGCGTGATCTGCGCGCGTGCGGGCAGGCCCTTGAGGTGCGCCAGCGACAGGCCAAGCGGACGTTCGACGAGGCCGTCGATGCGCAGCCGCCAATCGGCGAAGTTGCTGGCCAGCGCCTGCAGATACTCGGGCGTGTCGGGCATGGTCGTGCCGTTCGCCTTGAACACGGGCGAGAGGTCGGACGGGGAGAACTCGCGAGCGAGCGCGGTGCGATTTTGGAGCGCGCGTTGGCTGCCGAGCGCCAGGCCTTCCGCACGGCCGAGCAGACCTTGAACGCCCGGATCGCGGCTGAGCCGGTCGCAGCCGCCGAGCGCGAACCCCGTAACGCCGAGCGATGCGGTCGCGATCAGGCCGCGGCGGGTCAACAAATCGCTCATGTCCTCTCCGGCTTCACGGCGTATTTTCCCGTGATCATCGACCGCATCAGGTTCCACGGTCCCGCGAGCAGCACCAATGCGACGTGCACGATGATGAAGCCGACCAGCCCGGTGGCGGCCATGAAGTGCAGCGTGCGCGCGGACTGCCGCCCGCCGAACAGGTCGAGCAGCCACGGCGCGATCGCGTTGAAGCCCGGCGACATGGTGAGGCCGGTCAACACGATCAGCGGAATGACCACGAAGATCACGCCCGCATAGGTGATCTTCTGCAGCGCGTTGTAGCTCTTGTCCGCCTCGCCCGTCGCGAAGCGCAGGCGGGCATGGTCCTTGATCTCCCGCCAAAGATGGCGCGCGCCCAGCTCCTTGCGGCCGGGCACGATGTCGCGGCGCAGATGACCGGTGACGGCGTTGTAGAGAAGGTACAGCAGCCCGTTGACGACGAGGATCCACGAGAACGCCAGATGCCAGCGGCGACCCGTCGCGAGATCCTGGTAGCTGGGCAGCGTCGCCCAGCCGGGGAAGCCGCGGGACTGACGCGCGTCGGGAGGGCCGGATACGCCCAGGAAGCCGGTCGTCTCGATCGTCGCCCGGCCGATCGCGACGACGCCGCGCTGTCCGCCTTCCCCCTTCACCTCCAGGACCGGCGTATCGGCGTTCGCCCCCGCCTGCCCCCAGTAAAGCCGCGGGTGCGCGTTGAAGATCTGCAGCCCACTCATCAGCAGGACGAACACGGCCACGACGTTGAGCCAGTGAGTCGCGCGGACGAGGATACTATGACGCTTGACGATCTCGCGCGCGGGCTTGGCGTCCGCTGCCGCGGCGTCCGGGAAAGCGAGGGCCTGGTCCATGACTATCCGTTCGTAGCGACGGCAACGAGGTTACGATCCTTGCGACGCGAAAGCGCCCCTCGTTTTCACTCGGGACGAACGAGGAAGGTGAACCGTAGTTAGTGGGCTGCAAGACGTCGTTGGTCCCGAGCGGAAACGAGCGGCGCTAAGCCCGCTCGCGGACGCTCAAAAACTTCACGTCCGGCCAGTCGTCCTTGAAGCGGCCGAGTTCCCACGCGTTGCGCATCATCAACACGGGCGCGTCGTCCTGGTCCTCGGCCATGTTCGACCGGTGCGCGGCGACCATGCGCTTCAGCGTCGGCGCGTCGGCGGTGATCCAGAGCGCGATCTCGTGCGGGCTGGGTTCGAAGCCGAGCCTGAGGCCGTATTCCGCCTGGACGCGGCCGGCGAGGACGTCGAGCTGGAGCTCGCCCACGACGCCGACGATCCAGTTCGACCCGAGCAGCGGGCGGAACACGCGCACCACCCCTTCTTCGGCGAGATCGGACAGGCCCCGCCGCATCTGCTTGGTCTTCATCGGATCGTCGAGCCGCACGCGGCGCAGGATTTCGGGCGCGAATTCGGGCAGCCCCGTGAAGCGCAGGTCGCCGCGTTCGGACAAGGTGTCGCCGACGCGCAGCGTGCCGTGGTTGGGAATGCCGATGATATCGCCGGGCCGCGCCGAGCCGGCGAGTTCGCGGTCGCGGGCGAAGAAGGACACGGGATTGTGGATCGCGATCGCCTTGCCGATGCGCGGGTTGTTGAGCTTCATTCCGCGCTTCAGCGTGCCCGAACAGACGCGCAGGAAGGCGACGCGGTCGCGGTGGTTGGGGTCCATGTTGGCCTGCATCTTGAACACGAAGCCGGTCACCCGGTCTTCGTCGGGTTCGACCGGGTTCGGCATCGCGGGCTGGCGGCCGGGCGGCGGCGCGAAGCGGGCGAGCCCGTCAAGCAGGTGGTCTATGCCGATCTCCCGCAGCGCGCTGCCGAAATAGACGGGCGTCATGTCGCCCGCGCGGAACGCGTCGACGTCGAACTCCGGATACGCCTCGCGCGCCAATCCCGCTTCCTCGCGCAACGCGGCCACCGCGTCGGTGGGCAACGCCGCGTCGAGCGCGGGATCGTCGAGGCCGGTGCACTTCACGTCCGGCGGGAACGGCTCGCCGGGCGCGGGCGGCGGCAGGCTGAGCGTTTCGCTTTCCAGATCGTAGATGCCGCCGAACAGCCCGCCCATTCCGGCGGGCCAGTTGCGTGGGGAGACGTCGAGCTGCAGCGTTTCCGCGACTTCGTCCATCAGCGCGAACGGGCTCAAGCCCTCGCGGTCGACCTTGTTGATGAAAGTCACGATCGGAATGTTGCGAAGCCGGCACACCTCGAACAGTTTGCGGGTCTGCGCCTCGATCCCCTTGGCCGCGTCGATGACCATGACCGCACTGTCGACGGCGGTCAGCGTGCGGTACGTGTCTTCGGAAAAATCTTGGTGGCCCGGCGTGTCGAGCAGGTTGAACAGGATGTTCCCGCGTTCGAACGTCATGACCGAGCTGGTCACCGAAATCCCGCGCTGCTGTTCGATCGCCATCCAGTCCGATCGCGCGCGGCGGCGGGTGCCGCGTGCACGCACCTCGCCTGCCTCCCGGATCGCGCCCGCCTGGTACAACAGCTTTTCGGTAAGCGTCGTCTTGCCCGCGTCGGGATGAGAGATGATCGCGAACGTGCGACGCTCCAGCTCGCTTGAAGGCGGAGCTACGGCTTCGTCGACGGCGCCCGCACGCACCGCTCCGGTCATGGCGTTCAAGTCAGACCTTCTTCTTGTTCTTGAGATAGACGTAGCCCGCGCCCGCCGCGGCACCGATGATCGGGCCGACGAACGGAATGGGGATCGCGATCACGGCCCCGATCGCGGCGGCCTTGGCCATGCTCTTGCCCAGCGCCTTGTCGTCGGTCATGCGTTCTCTCCTGTCCGCGCCGTCTAGCGCATTATGCTTTCGGAGACCAACACGTGCCATCCGGCCTCGTAGCCCTGCTCGACGACGTGGCTGCGATCGCGAGGCTCGCCGCCGCGTCGCTCGACGATGTCGCCGCCGCGGCCGGCAAGGCGGGGGCGAAGGCGGCGGGGGTCGTGATCGACGACACCGCGGTGACCCCGCGCTACGTCGTGGGACTGTCGCCCGACCGCGAGCTGCCGATCATCGCCAAGATCGCGCGCGGGTCGCTCAAGAACAAGTTGCTCTACCTCCTGCCCGCCGCGGTCGCGCTCAGCGCGTTCGCGCCGTGGGCGGTGACGCCGCTGCTGATGCTGGGCGGCGCGTATCTGTGCTTCGAGGCGACGGAGAAGATCGCGGAAGTTCTGCTCGGCCACGAAGCGCACGGGTCGGACGCGGCCGAGATCACGGACCCGACGGAGCTGGAGGCGCAGCAGGTGAGCGGCGCGATCCGGACCGACTTCATCCTGTCGGCCGAGATCATGGCGATCGCGCTCGCCGACCTGCCCGACCAGTCGCTGGCGATGAAGGCGGTGACGCTCGCGCTGGTCGGCATCGCGATCACGATCGCGGTGTATGGCGTCGTCGCGCTGATCGTGAAGATGGACGACGTCGGGCTGCACATGGCGCAGCGGAACAATGCGGGCGCGCGCGGCATCGGGCGGGCGCTCGTCAAGGGCATGCCAGTTCTGCTGAAAGGATTGTCGATCATCGGCACGGCGGCGATGGTCTGGGTGGGCGGCGGCATCATCGTGCACGGCCTGGAGGAGTTCGGGCTGACGACGATCCCGCATCTGGTTCACGATGCGGCGGTGGGCGCAGGCAAGGCCGTGCCGTTCGCGAGTGGTGTCGTCGCGTGGATCGCGCAGGCGTTCATGTCGGCGATCGTCGGCATGGTCATCGGCGGCGCGATCGTCGCCGTCGTGCACCAAGTGAAGCGTTACCGAGCGGGCACCGACAGCCATGGCGCGAGTGCCTCTCCAAAGGTCTGAGCTTCGACATCAG
Source organism: uncultured Sphingomonadaceae bacterium (assembly GCA_964251385.1). GTDB lineage: Bacteria > Pseudomonadota > Alphaproteobacteria > Sphingomonadales > Sphingomonadaceae > CADCVW01. Next base: position 394,118 of record CAXUJK010000001.1, read on the forward strand.
GCCTTGACCGCACGACTGCCCAGCGCGCGCCGTCGACCAGCACTTCGGGCGTCAGCGGGCGCGAATTGTAGCTGTTGGCCATCGCCGCGCCGTACGCGCCCGCGGTGCGGATGACGACGAGATCGCCCGCGCCGACCGCGTCCATCGCGCGGTTGCGCGCGAACGTGTCGCCCGTCTCGCATACGGGCCCGACGACGTCCGCGACCATGCGTTCGCCGGTGGGCGCGACGGCGTCGATCGCGTGCCACGCATCGTACAGGCTCGGCCGCATCAGGTCGTTCATCGCGGCGTCCAGGATGACGAACGGTCGCGCCGCACCGGGCTTGACCCGGACGACCTCGGTCAGCAGCACGCCCGCCTGCCCCACGATCAGCCTGCCGGGTTCGAAGATCAGCCGCACGTCCCAGTCCGCGGTGACGCGCGCGACCATGTCGCCATAGGCCTGCAGGGTCGGCAGCGGAGGTTCGGACGGATCGTAGACGACGCCCAGGCCTCCGCCCAGATCGGCGGTGCGGATGTCGTGCCCCGCCGCGCGCAAGGTTCCGATCAACGCACCCAGACTCGCACACGCGTCTTCGAGCGGTGTCAGGTTGGTCAGCTGACTGCCGATATGAACCGCGACGCCCTGCACGCGGAGCCCGGGAAGCTTCGCGATGATGTCGCAGGCTTGGGACGTGCCGGCCAGCGGAATGCCGAACTTGTCGTGCGCGGACCCGGTCGAGATCTTCTCGTGCGATCCCGCGTCCACGTCCGGGTTGATTCGGATCGCGACGGGGGCGGTGCGGCCCGCGGCGGTCGCGACCGCCGACAGCATCTCGGCCTCTTCGACCGATTCCAGGTTGAACTGGTACAGCCCGCCTGACAACGCCAGCGCCATCTCCGCGCGCGTCTTGCCGACGCCCGAGAAGACGATGCGGTCGGGCGCGATCCCTGCCGCGACCGCGCGCCGGTATTCGCCGCCGGACACGACGTCCGCGCCCAACCCTTCGGCGGCCAAGGTCGCCATGACCGCAGGATTCGGGTTCGCCTTGACCGCATAGGCGATCAGCGGATCGTCCAGCATAGCCAGCGCCGCCTTCAACGCGCGCGCCGCACCCCGCATCGCCGCCGTCGAATAGACGTAAACCGGCGTGCCCACCTCGCGGGCGAGCAAAGGGAGTGGCACGTCCTCGCAATGGACGATGCCGTGGACGGCACGAAACGCTTCGGTCATGCGCGCTCTTCGCGCGCAACCGCCCCCGCGTCTAGGCGGTCTTAAAAGGCTCCGGGCACTTCGCGCTGAACCGTGCTCGGCTTGTCGGGAACGAGCAGTTCCTTCCGCCCGAAGGCGTTGGCCGCCAAAGCGCGGTCATCCGCCTTGGCCGTCCTGGCGATCGGCGTGCAGGTGCGTCCAGCGAGGTAGTCGAGCGCCTGACGCGTCGAGGCCTCCTGCGGATCGCCCAGTTGCCGGCTCAGGTCGTCGCCAGCCTGGCACGAGGCACCGACCGTGTTCGCCAAGCCGGTATAATATTCGCCCTGCCGATTTGCGTTCAGCGTCGCGAACGACACCACGCGCAGCCGGTCGTCGCATACAGGACGATCGAACGCCTCCTGCCCGACCGGCTTGCCGAACGTGTTGGTGCCGATGAGCGCGGCCTGGTTGCCGAGATACGGCACGAAGGCATTGATGACGAGCTCGCTCGCCGATGCTGTGCCCCCCGTTCCGATGAACGCGATCTTGGTGGGTGCGATCGATTGCGGCTGAGGCATGAAGCGGCGGATCTCTTCGGCGCGCCTTCCGGGTTGGTAGACTGTGATGGAGAAGATATCGGACGTGGAGCGGTTGCGCCCCAGCAGATCGCCGATAAGTTCGGCGGTGTTGACCAAACCCCCGCCATTGTAGCGGAAGTCCATGATCACTTCGGTCACGCCCGCGTTTCGAAACTGCAGGAACGCGTCGCGCAGCGCCGGATCGGCGGTCTGGATGAACGTGCGCAGATTGACGTAGCCGACGCGCTTGCCGCCCTCGTCGATGATCTTGGCCCCGTAGCGCGACGACACGGGCTGGAGCGCGAAGTCGGCCTTGGTGACGGTGGCCTCGCGCGTGTTGCCGGCCGCATCGCGGAAGCGCAGAAAGCGCGCCGTTCCCGCGGTCGTCGGCCCCAGCGCCGCGCTGACGTTCCGCGCGCCCTGTCGCCTTTGTTCCTCCGTCGCTGCCGCTCCATAGATGTCGGCCACCGAGCGCGCGTCGGCGCTCGTGTTGCCGATCGCCAGGATCTCCGTCCCGCGATCGATGCCCGCGGCGAGCGCGGGCGCGCCTTCGAATGCTTCCGTCACGAACAGGCGCTGTCCTTCCAGAAGGATGCGGACCCCGAAGCCCGCGCTCGATCCGGACCGGATGAACGCGTTCTCTTCGGCGATCGACGTGATGAAGGTGAAGCCGCGATCCTTGTTCTGGTCCGCCGCGGCTTTGGTCAGGCGGTCGATATACGCCTCGACGGTCGGCTCGGTGGGCGTCCGATCGGCCGGAAGCAAGTCGGGGAACAGGTAGTTCGCGGTCAGAACCGTGTTCACGAAATCCTGTCGTTCGCGCACCGAACAGCCGGCCGACGCCGTCGGAGGCGGTGGAGGTGTGCCTGCTGTCGGCGGAGGAGTGGCCTGACCCGACCCGCCGCCAGTCCCGCCGTTCCCGCCGCCACCGCCTCCGCACGCGGACAGAAGTGCGATCGCGCTCAGCGCGGTTCCAAGCCGATGCAACATCGATAAACTCCGTCCAGATTTCAGGCGTTTAACACTCGTTCTTCACGCACGCAGCAGGATTATCGTGCCGCTCCCGTACCCTGCGCGCCGGGACCGTCCCCAACGACGCGCTCGACGCGTCCGCTGCGCGTATTCACAAGCACCAGCTGACTGCCATAGCGGATCCATCGCCGTAGTCCTCGTGGTGGAGGAAATCCGCGCGGTGTCGCGACGACGTCCTGCGACGTGAAGGAAGCGGCGCCCAGGCGCTGCCCTACCCTGACCGGCTCGGCCGCGCGCTCGCGAACGACGAGGATGTCCCCCCTGCCCTGTCGAACCATGTGCACATCCGGTCCGCGTGCGGGTACGTTCGTGGTCAACAAGGCCGCCGACAGGAACTGGACCGCTGGGATCATCGTTGGACACTAACCCGTTGTTCCTGAACGGGAGTCGTCCATGCTTCAGGCCGCGATCAGTGCCTTGAGCGGCGTTCCCGCATCGGCGAGAGCGGCGGCCGGCACGCGTGCGTTCGACACGACGAGCGCGCGGCCCTGCACGTAATCGCGCGTCATGTTGACGCAATCGAGCGCGATGACCCGGCCATCCAGCAGATACACGGCCGAAAAGCTGCGCGCGCCGATGTCGCCGCGCACGACGCATTCGTCGAAGCCCGTCGACAGTCCCACTGTCTGCAGCCGTAAGTCGTACTGGTTGGACCAGAACCACGGCACCGCGTGATAAGGCGCGAGCACGCCGCAGATCGCCTTTGCGGCGGTCGTGCCCTGATCGGTCGCGTTCTGGACCGACTCGAGCCGGATCGTCGCGCCGCGTGCGAACGGATTCGCGTGCGCGGCGCAATCGCCGACCGCATAGATGTGCGGGTCGCTCGTGCGGCACAGATTGTCGACCGCGACGCCCCCGAGCGCGCCGTCGATCCCCGCCGCCAGCAAGGGCGCGACCGCGGGCACGATGCCGATACCGACGATGACCATGTCGGCGGGCAACACCTCGCCGTCGGCAAGTCGAACCCCCGTGACGCGGCGGTCGCGCTCTTCGATGCACACGACCGCCGCGCCTAGCCGCACCTCCACCCCGTGCGCGCGATGTTCGTTCGCGAAGAACGTGGAGATCGGCTCACCCGCGACACGCGCGAGCAGACGGGCCTGCGCTTCCAGCACGGTGACGTGCCGGCCGAGCTTGGCGAGCACCGCCGCCGCCTCTAATCCAATGAACCCACCCCCGATCACTACCGCCTGTCGGGTCCCCGGCAGCTCCGCCATCATGCGATCGACATCCGCGCGGTTGCGCACGCTGTGCACGCCGACCAGGTCGTGGCCCGAACAGGTCAGGCCCCGCGCATCGCCGCCCGTCGCCCACACGAGCGTGCCGTAGCCAAAGGCATGGCCCGCCGACGTGCGCCCGCAACGCGCCGCCGGATCGACCGCGTCGACATGATGCCCCGGCAGCAGCGCGATCGCGCGCTCGTGCCAGAACGCGGCCGGGCGGATGAGCAGGCGATCGAATGGCTTGTCACCCGCCAGATACTCCTTCGACAAAGGCGGGCGTTCGTAGGGCGGATCGATCTCGTTGCCGAGCAACCCCACAGTCCCTTCGAACCCGTTCTGACGCAACGCCAGCGCGACCTGCGCGCCGCCGTGACCGGCGCCCACGATCAGAACGTCGTAATGGTTCATGCTGGCATCCGTCCGGACCTTCGCGAGATGATCGGTCCTGTTCGCGCGCCCGTCCGTCCGACGCAAGCGTCAGATGACCCAGTCGCCCGCGCCCACATCGGTGATGTCGAGCGCGGTCCCCGTAGCCGGCGTGCCCTCCGCCTGATCCCACGCGGCGAGCACGATCAATCCCCCTCCCGCCATCAACTCCGCCACTTCGCGTAACCGGCGGCCGGCTTCGTTCGTGTCGGACCCGGACGTGCCGAGGTCCGCGTTGAGCCCGGCCGCGAGCGATGCGGGATCGAGGATGACCGCGTTGCGCCCGCGCGCGGCGAGCCGCTGCCGTGCACGACGCGCGAAACCCAGCCGTTCGGCGGGCGACGCGCCCGTCAACCAAAGCACGCGGCCCGCCTCATCGGGCAATCGATCGTCAGGCTCCGTGGGCGCGGTCGCCGCGATCATCCCGGCCGCCACGGTCGCGTTGCTCGCGCGGTCGATCAGGATGAAGCCGCCCAACGTCCGGTTTTCCGCATAGGGCTGCGCCGCGACCGGCCGGTCCAGGACGATCTCGCAACGGCCGATCCCGTTGAGTTCCAGCGTGGCCACGGGCCCCGCGCGTCCCGTGTCGACGTCGATCGCGTCGATCACGCGCGCGACGCTCGCCGAGAGCGTCTGCGCTGCGGTCTTGAGCCAGTATGCGCGGCCTGGAACGAGCGCTTCCGGCACCATCCACACGAGCGTGGCGTCGAACCCGTCGACCAGCGGCAGGGCCTGGGCGCGATCGAGCACCGCGATCGTGTCGCCGCGCGAACAATCGACCTCGCGCGACAACGTCAGCGTCACCGCCGCGCCGGCGCGCGCTTCCTCAAGGTCGCCGTCGAAGGTTACGATGCGCTCGACCCTGGCCGTCTCCCCCGACGGGAGGATCGTTACGTCGACCCCCGTGCGGATGTGCCCGCTCGCCACGGTCCCCGCATAGCCGCGAAAACCCGCGTCGGGACGGTTGACCCATTGCACGGGCATGCGGAACGGCCGCGTCGCCGCGGTGGCCATAGCGGGCACGGCCTCCAGATGCTCGGTCAGCGTCGGGCCGCAGTACCAGGGCATGTTGACGCTCCTGACGGTCACGTTGTCGCCGCCTCGGCCCGACATCGGGATGGCGGTGAACGCGGCGATGCCGGCCTCGCGGGCGAAAACGGCGTAATCGGCGACGATCGCGTCGAAACGGACTTGGTCGAACCCGACCACGTCCATCTTGTTGACCGCGAGCACGACGCGCTCGATCCCGAGCAGATGGACGAGGAAGCTGTGCCGCCGCGTCTGTCGCAACACGCCCTTGGTGGCGTCGATCAGGACGATCGCCAAGTCCGCGGTCGACGCGCCCGTGACCATGTTGCGCGTGTAGCGCTCGTGCCCAGGCGTGTCGGCGACGATGAACTTTCGGGTGGGTGTGGCGAAGAAGCGGTACGCGACGTCGATCGTGATGCCCTGCTCGCGCTCGGCGGACAGCCCGTCCACGAGCGACGCGAAATCGAGATCGCCGCCCTTGCTGGCGCCGCGCAACGTCGCGAGCTGATCGTTGGGGAGCGCGCGGCTGTCGTACAGCAAGCGCCCGATCAGCGTCGACTTGCCGTCGTCGACCGACCCGCAGGTGAGGATGCGCAGCAACGTCTTGTCGCGATCGGCGGCGAAGCGCGCGTCGAGCTCCTCCCGTGCAAGATCGGCGGACGTAATCGTGGAGCGCAGCGCACGCGTCGCCACGTCAGAAATATCCTTCCTGCTTCTTGCGCTCCATGCTCGCCGCGCCGTCATGGTCGATCGCGCGGCCCTGTCGTTCGGAGGTTTTTGCGGTCATCATTTCTGAGATGACTTCGGGCAAGGTGGTCGCGTCGCTCTCGACAGCGCCCGACAGTGGGTAGTCGCCGAGCGTGCGGAAGCGGATCGAGCGTTGCACCGGAACCTCGCCGGGCAGCAGGCGGAAGCGGTCGTCGTCGACCATCAGGATGAGACCGTCGCGCTCCACCGTCGGGCGTGGCGCGGCCAGGTAAAGCGGCACGATGTCGATGCCCTCGCGGTAGATATATTCCCACACGTCGAGCTCGGTCCAATTGGAGATCGGGAACACGCGGATGCTCTCGCCCCGCGCCTTGCGCGTGTTGAACAGGGACCAGAGTTCGGGCCGCTGGTTCTTGGGGTCCCAGCGATGCTGCGCGGATCGGAACGAGAAGATCCGCTCTTTCGCCCGGCTCTTCTCCTCGTCGCGCCGCGCGCCACCGAACGCGGCGTCGAAGCCGTGTTCGTCGAGCGCCTGCCGCAGGCCTTGCGTCTTCCACATGTCGGTGTGGAGGCTGCCGTGATCGAACGGGTTGATTCCCGCCGCCCGCGCCTCCGGGTTGCGGTGCACGATCAGGTCAGATTCTTCCGCGACCCGGTCGCGCATCGCGTACATGTCGCGGAACTTCCATGTCGTATCGACGTGCAGCAGCGGGAACGGCGGCTTGGCGGGGAAGAAAGCCTTGCGCGCCAGATGCAGCAGGACCGCGGAATCCTTGCCGATCGAATAGAGCATGACGGGGCGCTCGGTCTCGGCGACGACCTCGCGCATGATGAAGATGCTTTCGGCCTCCAACTGCTCCAGATGCGTGGCCGCCCGCGCGTTCATGCGGCCGCGCTCAGCTCGGGCAGGACGGCGAGAACGGCGCGGTGGCGTGCGACTTCGCCGATGATGACCGTCACGGGAGCGCCGGCGGCCAAGTCCTCCGCGAGCGTCGCGATGTCGGCGATCGTGCCGGAGACATGGGCCTGCTCCGCCCGCGTGGCGGACGCGATCGCGAGCGCGGGCATGGTCGACGCGAGGCCCGCAGCTTCCGCCTTCGCCAGGAAACCGGCGAGCGTCCTGCGCGGCATGTAGACGACAGTGGTGGCGTGGGGATCGGCGATCGCGGTCCAGTCGATGTCGTTCGGCAAAGTCCCGTCGGTGCTGTGCCCGGTGACGAACTGGACGCGTCGCGCGGCCTTGCGCTCGGTCAGCGAAAAACCCAGCGCTGCCGCCGCGCCCTGCGCCGCCGAGATGCCGGGCACGATCGACACGGGGACGCCCGCCGCGCGGCACGCGTCGATCTCCTCAGTCGCGCGCCCGAAGATCAGCGGGTCGCCGCCCTTCAACCGCACGACGCGTTCGCCCGCGCTTGCGAGTTCTACGATGCGGCGGTTGATTTCCGCCTGGCTGCAAGACGGCCCGTGCCCCGTCTTGCCGACCGCGACCCGCCGCGCCTCGCGCCGCGCGAGTTCGAGTATGTCAGGGCCGACGAGGTCGTCGTACAGGATGACGGTCGCGGTCTGCAGCGCGCGCACGGCTTTGAGCGTCAGCAGTTCGGGATCGCCCGGGCCGGCCCCGACCAACGTCACGCTGCCGCCGCGATCGTTGGCGTCCATCGCTGCCATCAGGCTGCCGAAATCGCTTTCCGTGGGCGCGCGCGCGACCTGATCCCAGGCGCGGGTCGTGAACCGTTCCCAAAAGGCGCGCCGGTCCGAGAAGCTGTGCACACGGCCTTTCAGACGCGGACGCCAGGACTTGGCCGCCTCGGCCCACGCGGACAGCCCGAGCGGCAACACCGACTCGATACGCGCGCGGATCGACTGGCCGAGCATGGGAGCCGCCCCGTCCGTGGAAATTGCCAGCACGACGGGCGACCGGTTGACGATCGTCCCGAACAGGAAATCGCACAGGTCGGTCTGGTCGATGATGTTCGCGGGCGCACCGGCCACGCGCGCGGCGGCGCGGAAGCGCAGGGCTTCGTCACGGTCGCCTATGTCTCCGATCGCCAGCGCCGCGTCGGCGAGGTCGTCGGGCTCCCACGCGCGCGGCAGCACGGTCGGACCGGCAAGCCCGGCGAACAACGCCGCCCCCGCCGCATCTCCCGCGAGCACGAACACGTCTGCGCCCGCCGCGGTCAGCAACTCCGCCTTCCACAACGCGCCTTCCGTGCCGCCCGCGACGACCACCTTGCGATTGTCCAACTTGTGAAACAGCGGCAGGTTGGCGAGCGGCGCGATACGCGCGGGCATGGCGACGGGTTCTCGCGCCACGATCTTCTCGTGGAGGCTCATGCCGCTTTCCTCCGGACGAGCTTGCCGTCGGCACCGACGTGCAGCCCGCATTCCTTTTTCTCGTCGTCCTCCCACCACCAGCGGCCCGCGCGCTCGGGCTCGCGGGGCGCGACCGCGCGCGTGCAGGGTTCGCATCCGATGGACAGGAAGCCCTGCGTGTGGAGCGGATTGATCGGTACGTCTTCCGCGGCACAAAAAGCGGCGACCTGCGCACGCGTCCAGTCGAACAAGGGCGACACTTTCAGCATGGCGCGCGTGTCGTCCCACTGCGCGAGTTGCACCGCTTCTCGATTGCCGGATTGGTCCGCGCGCAGCCCCGTGATCCACGCCGCCGCGCCATCCAATGCGCGGCCGAGCGGTTCGACCTTGCGCACCCCGCAGCAGGCGGAGCGGTTGCCGCGCGACTCGTAGAATCCGTTGATGCCAATGTCCGTGACCAGCGCGGACAGCGCCTCCGGGTCGGGGTAATAGGGCCGGATGCGCGTACCGTAGCGCGCTTCCGTGTCCGCCCAGAGCTTGTAGGTGGACGGGAAAAGGCGCCCCGAATCGAGCGTGACCACGTCGATATCGAGGCTTCCGCGGAAGATCAGGTGGGCCAAGGCCTGATCCTCCAAACCGAAGCTGGTGGTGAACACGACGCGGCCGGGCACGGCGGCGCGTACGGAGGCGAGGCGCGCCGCCGGCTCGTCGCCGGCGATAACGGAGATCGCGTGCGCGCTCATCCCCGTGCCGCCGCACGACGAGCGAAGATCGAGGGACCGGCACCGTCCTGGTAGCTTTCGGGTACCTGCGTCAGCGCGCGCAGCCACTGCGCGACGGGCTGGCGCGCGAGGCGTTCGTCGTCGATCTCGACTTCGTCGAACCCGCATTGCAGCGCGAACGCGAACTGGTCGGGGATGAGCGCGCCCGACGCGCGCAGCGTGCCGCGATACCCTTCCTCGCGCAGCCGCTTCGCAACACTGAACGCACGCCCGTCGCTGAACTTGGGAAAGGCGATGGCTACCAGGTCGGCGTCGCGGACGCGCCCGATGAGGTCGGGCACCGGGGTGTTGGGCACGTCGACGCCGATCCGCTGCGTGTTGCTCCGCACGGACAGCGCGGCCTCGAGCGCGTCCAGCGGAACGATGATCGCTTCGGCCCCTGCATCGTCGCGCACGAAGGCGTCCGGCTTCTCGCCGGTCCGGTCAAGCAGCGGCAAGGATCGGCTCCGGATTAAGCGCGCTCTTGAACGCGTCGATGCCGACACGGCGCACCGTATCGATGAACGGCTCGGCCTCGCCTTTACGCAGGTCGAGATAACGGGCCACGATACGCTCGACCGCGCCCGGCACCGCGTCCGCGTCGATGCCGGGACCGAGACGTTCGCCCAGGCTCGCCAGATTGCCCGCGTCGCCGCCGAGCGTGATCTGGTAGTTTTCGACACCGCCTTTCTCCAGGCCCAATATGCCGATGTTGCCGACATGATGATGCCCGCACGCATTGATGCAGCCGGAGATCTTGACCCCGATCGGGCCGATGTTCCGCTGGCGCTCGGCATCGGCGAAGGCCTTGGCGATCTCCTGCGCGATCGGGATCGAGCGCGCGGTCGCGAGCTTGCAGTAGTCCATGCCGGGGCACGCGATGATGTCGGTGATCAGGCCAGCATTGGGCGTGGCGAGCCCAGCCTCCATCAGCGCCGCCCACACGTCCGGTACGTCGTCGAGCCGGACGTGGGGCAGCACGACGTTCTGGACGTGCGTGATGCGCATTTCGTCCATGGACCAGCGTTCGGCGATGTCGGCCAGCGCGCGCATCTGGTCGGAGGTCGCATCGCCCGGAGGCGCGCCGATGGGCTTCATCGACACGGTCATCGCGGTGTAGCCCGGCACTTTGTGCGGAAATGAGCTGGTCGACACGAACCGCGCGAAGTCCGGATCGCGCACGGTTGCGGCGGCAAGCGCAACCGATTGCGCAGGCAGGTCCTCGTACACGGGCGGCGCGAAGTAGGCCGCGATGCGCTCGACCTCGGCGGGATCGGCCGCGATGCTGGGCGCGCTGGCTCGCGCGAACTCCGCCTCGACCTGCGCGACGAACGCGTCCGTGCCCGTCTCGTGCACGAGGATCTTGACCCGCGCCTTGTACTTGTTGTCCCGCCGTCCGCCCAGATTGTAGACGCGCATGATCGCTTCGAGGTAGCCGAGCAGGTCCGCCTTGGGCAGGAACGCGCGCACCGTCTTGCCGATGAACGGGGTGCGCCCGAGCCCGCCGCCGACGATCACGGTGTAGCCGACTTCGCCCGCTTCGTTGCGCACGATGCGAAGGCCGATGTCATGCACCGCGACCGCGGCGCGATCCTGCGCCGATCCCGTCACGGCGATCTTGAACTTGCGAGGGAGGAAGGAGAATTCGGGATGCAGCGTCGACCATTGCCGGATCAGCTCGGCGGTCGGCCGCGGGTCCTCGATCTCGTCGGCGGCGACGCCGGAGAAATGGTCGGCTGTGACGTTGCGGATGCAGTTGCCGGACGTCTGGATCGCGTGCATCTCGACATCGGCGAGCAGGTCCAGGATGTCCGGCACGTCGGCGAGCTTGGGCCAGTTAAACTGTATGTTCTGACGCGTCGTGAAATGCCCGTAGCCGCGGTCGTAGCGATCCGCGATCAAGGCAAGTTGCCGAAGTTGACGGCTGTTCAACGTCCCGTACGGCACCGCGACGCGCAGCATGTAGGCGTGGAGCTGCAGGTAAAGGCCGTTCATCAGGCGGAGCGGGGTGAACTCCTCTTCGGTCAGCAAACCGTCGAGTCTGCGGCCGACCTGTTCGCGGAACTGCGCCGCGCGATCACGGACGATCGCTTCGTCGAATTCGTCATACCGGTACATGGACGAACTCCTGCGAGTCGGCACCGAATGTGACCGTCGGTCCGGTTACGCGGATGCGCTCGCGGTAATGGACGGGCATGATCCTGCCGGTGCCGTCCGGGCCGACGGTAATGAGATAGGGGTCGACGACGTCGGCGCTGACGATGCTCGCGTAGCCGGTGTTTTCGAGCTGCTTGGCAACGGCTTCGTCACTCCCGATCAGCGCGAGCGTCGGGTCCGCGGTCCAGCCGTCGGCGGCGTAATAGACCGAATGGCCGCCGAGCAAGTCGTTTGCGGTCAGCACAATGGGCAGAGGCGGGCGCTTGGCGTCCATCAGGAGCGGTGCTGGCGTGGAGAAGAAACTTCTACGATCAACGGCATGCTCGGAAACTCACGCGAGGCGGTGGAATAGGCCTAGATCGCGCTTATGCACAGCGTCGCAAGCCTGTTCGTTCGAATAGCACATGGCTTGCGCGCGACTGGACGCTTGGAGCATTTTCTCCTAATCTTGCATCAAATGACGCGAGAAGCCGAGCCGTGGACAGCACCGACCTCAAGATCCTCGCCATTCTGCAGGAGGACTGCAGCCTGCCCGTCGCCGAAGTCGCGGCGCGGGTGAACCTGTCGCAGACGCCGTGCTGGCGACGCATCCAGCGGCTCGAGGCGCAAGGGGTGATCCGCCGCCGCGTCGCGCTGCTTGATCCGATCAGCGTGGGCGCGGGGCTGACCGTTTTCGTGTCGGTCGAGACGGGCGATCATTCGGCGGATTGGCTCGGCCGCTTTGCCGAGACGGTGTCGGAGATGCCGCAGGTCATGGAGGTTCACCGCATGGCGGGCGACGTCGACTACCTGCTACGCGTCGCGGTCGGCGACATGGCGGCGTTCGACGACTTCTACCGGCGCCTGGTCGCGATCCTGCCGCTCAAGAACGTCACGTCGCGATTCGCGATGGAAAGCGTCAAGAGCACGACCGCCTACCCGTTACCGGCGGTGGCGTAGGCGGTTTCCTCCAACGCGGATGCGAGCGCGGCGGAGTTCGCTGCAATGCTCCGCTTGTGCACCGGGCGTCCCGCGATGCAGGCAAGGGCGGGCGGCGGCGCGATCGCGCGACCGATCAGCGGCTCGACGATGTCGGCGAACTTGTAAGGGTGCGCGGTCGCCGCCGCGATCCAGACACGCGTGTCGCGCGCGCCAGGGTCCATGCGCGCGTACGCCTCGGCGGCGGTGGCGGAATGCGGGCACCACAGATATCCGGCTCGGGCGTCCGCGACGATGCGCGCGCGGATCGCGTCGTCGTCGACCAGTTCGACCGTGATCGTTGCGTCGGCGGACGTCATGTGCGCCAGGCGTTCGAAATTGCTGGGCGCACCGACGTCCATCGCGTTCGCGATCGTGGCGAGGGACGCGCGGGGTTCGTAGCGTCCGTCCGCATGCCAGTCGTGCAGCGTCCGGTTGGCGTTGGTCACCGCGACAATGGGCCCGATCGGGAAGCCCATGGCGCGGGCGTAGACGGCGGCGAAGCCGTGGCCGAGATTGCCCGTGGGGATGATCAGCCCCGGCGTGACGCCCGTCTCGTCCGCGACCCGCATCGCGGCACGGGCGAGGTAGACCATCTGCGGCAATAATCGCGCGATGTTGATGGAGTTGGCGGAGGTGAGGCCGTGGCGCGCCGACAAGGGTTCGTCGGCGAACGCGGCTTTGACGAGGCGCTGGCAGTCGTCGAAGTCGCCGTCGACCTCGAGCGCGTGCACCGGTTCGCCCCAGCAGGTCAGCTGATGTTGCTGAAACGCGGATACGCGGCCGCGTGGGTAGAGGATGACGGCGCGCAGACCGTTGCGACCTTCGGCGGCGCACCCGACCGCGCCGCCCGTGTCGCCCGAGGTCGCGACAAGCACCGTCGGCGGTGCCGCCGAGCCGCGTGAGGCGTCGAAACACCCCATCAGGAAGCGCGCGCCGAAATCCTTGAATGCCCCGGTCGGGCCGTGGAAGAGTTCGAGCGCGCGCAGACCCTCGGGTCGCGCCAGGACGAGCGGGACGGGAAAGTCGAACGCGTCGGCGCAGATGGGGGGCAACGCGTCCTCGAGCGCGTCGCCGGCGAAGAACGGGGCCAGCATGCGCGCGGCGAAGTCGGCGAGCGGCATGTCGTGGCGCAACGCTGTCAGGTCCGCGCGCGGAAGGGCCTCGGGCAGATACAGCCCGCCGTCGGGGGCAACGCCGTCGCGGATCGCGACCGAGATCGGCACGGCAGGCGCGGCTCCACGCGTGCTGACGAAGCGCATCGTCATGCCGCCATCACGATCGGGGGCGACGCGAGCGGCTCGACGCGAACACCCGCGGACGCGACGGGCGCGCGGTACGCCCGCGACGCCAGCCCCGCGTCCGCGAAGGCGGCCCGCATCGCGGCCTCCACCGCATCGGCGTCCTCGGACGGGACCCAGGCGAAGATCGACGGGCCGGACCCCGAAAACGAGCAGCCGAGCGCACCCGCGGCCAAGGCCGCCGCCTTCACGGCCGGGAGCGCGGGAAGCAGGTGACGGCGCTGCGGTTCTATGAGGATGTCGTCGAGGCCGGCCCGGATCAGCGCGCGGTCGCCCGTCGCGCAACCCGCGACGAGCGCGGCGACGCGGCGGCTGTGTTCGACGACCTGGTCCAGCGGCACATCCCGCGACAGCAGCGCCCGCGCTTCGCTGGTGCGGATCTGGGCCGCGGGGTGGAGCAGAACGGTGACGATCCCGACAGGCGCGGGCAGGACATGCACGAGTGCGGGTTCGGTTCCCGCGACGAGCACAAGCCCGCCGAACAGGCTCGCCACCACATTGTCCCAGTGCGGCGGGTCGGACGCGACGCGTTCGCCTTCGAGCGCCAGCGGCAGGAGGTCGGACACGCCGAACGGTCCGCCCAGCATCGCGTTGACCGCCGATGCGGCCGCGACCGCGGACGCGGCCGATCCCCCCATGCCGGCGGACACGGGCACGCCCTTGTCGATGTCGAGCCTCGCGCCGAAGCTGGCCCCCGCAGCGTTCAGCACGGCTTGCGCGGCGGCGAGCGCGGTGTTGGTGGCGGGCGTGCCGGGAAGCGTCGCGACCAGACCCGTCACGCGTCCCAATCGCACGCCCGGCTCGTCCTCCGCCGTGGCGACCACCGTGTCGCGCACCGCGTCGAACGCCTGGCCCAATATGTCGAACCCGGGGCCGACATTGCCGATGCTGGCGGGGGCGGACGCGGCGGCACCCTCTTGCTGAGTTGGCATCACGCGCTCAGCCGCATCGGCATGGGAACGGCCTCGTCATGGCGCGACGCGCGGCGCGCGAGCGCGCGCTGCACGTCCTCTTTCGGTGCGCACGCGGCAAGCCCGCGCTGCACGTCCATGATGTCGGAGAACACGGATGCGGCAGACGGCCAGCGTCCCGCGCCCTTGCCGAACACCTCGTGCACACGCCCGTCGGCGAGCGTGAGGAGAAAGCAGTTTTCCTCGTTCTTCGGGCGCGCCAGCGGGTGCGTCGCGGGCATCGCCAGGATCCGCACGTCGGCGGCGACCGCCCCGTCCGCGCCGCGCACGCATCGCCCGACCTGTTTCAGCACCGATCCTGCCGCCACAGCATCGGCGACCGCGGCGGGCGTCACGTCGCGCAGCGATGCCTTCGCGATGGATGCGGACGGGATCGCGACGCCGAAAGCCTCGCGCGCCAGGATCGACAATTTGTCCGCCGCGTCGTGCCCGTCGACGTCCGCCGTCGGGTCGGCTTCCGCAAAGCCTTTCGCCTGCGCTTGGGCGAGTGCGTCGGCAAAGATCCAGCCTTCGCCCAGTTTGCTCAGGATGAAGTTGGCGGTGCCGTTCATCACGCCTTCGACCGCGACCACGTCGCCGCGGTGGCGTCCGAGCCCTTCGAGCACGGGCGCGCCGCCGCCGACCGCCGCGGAAAAGCGCAAAGGCACGCCGCCCGCCTTCGCCGCCGCGTGCAGCGCGTCCCAGTGCCCCGCAACCGCGCCTTTGTTCGCAGTCACGACCGCCGCGCCGCCCCGTAACGCACCGCGCATGATCTCGGCCGGGTAATCCGCGCCGCCGATCAGCTCGATCACCAGGTCCGGCTCCCCCGCCAAGGCGACGTCGAGCCGGTCGGTGAAGACGGCTGCCTCGCCATGGCGCGCGGGGTTGCGCACGAGCACGGGGTTGAGATCGAAAAGATCGGGCCGCGCCTGCAGGTAGGCGAGCACCCCCGCCCCGACCGCGCCGCATCCCAGCAACGCGACGCGCAGCGGCGGGACGCCGAGCGGCATCGACGTTTCGGCCCGCAGGTTGGCGATCGTGGTCGCGCCGTCCTGCCCCAGCGCCGCGACCTCGATCAGGACGTCGTCGACCTCGGCCGCGCGGATCGCCTTGGGCTGGATCAGTCCCGAGCTGGCGCGCGCCGCCTCGTCGTAGCTCATCGTCGAAAAGCGCAGCGCGCGCGGATTCTTCGCCGGGTCTTCCGCGTACACGCCGTCGACGTCCTTGATCAGCCGCACCCGATGCGCATCGAGCCGCGCGGCGAAGAACACCGCGGACAGATCGGTCCCGCCGCGTCCCAGCGTCACGACGCCATGTTCCGCATGACCCGCCGTGAAGCCCGGCACCACGACGACGTCGTGCGTGTCGAGCCGCGCCAGCACCGCGTCCGCGTCGAGGTCGGTTAGGTCCGCGTCGAGCGCGTCGCCTTCCGCGACCAGCCCCATTTCGTGCGGGTCGATCGTGCACGCCTGCACCCCGATGCGGCTCAGCGCCAACGCGACCAGCGCGGACGAACGCAATTCGCCGACGCGCGCGAGCCTGGCCACCAGCGTCGGGCATGGACCACCGCCGACGCGCGCGGCCTGTTCGAGAAGCGCGTCGGTCTCGTCGCCGAGCGCGGACACGACCGCAACGACCTTCTCCCCGTCGCGCACGTGGCGGTAGATTTCGAGCGCGGCGGCGGACAGGTCGTTCTCGTCGCGCAGCACCGAGCTGCCGAATTTTAAGACGCACAGACGTTTGGGTTCGGAGGTCATCGTCAAAAGCCCTTGGATATTAAAAAACCCGCTCCTGGTCGGGAGCGGGTCGGAAGAAACCGGGGGTTTGTCAAACCACGCTCAGCCGCCACCATCCCGCATACGGGTGGTCATGGTCGTAATCGTGGTCGTCGTGATGACAGCGGCACCGGCGCGAGCGTTCGCAAAGCAGAGGTGGCGGGCGTCGAGATGCACGAGCTTCATCCTGTTCGGGATCCCACCATTGGCGTTCGCATTCACCTGTGTCAACTCGTACGGCATTCGGGATCCCGTATCAGGGTCTAGTCTGCCCTGCTCCCCGAACCAGATATTTGAACGTCGTCAGCTGTTCGGGGCCGACCGGGCCCCGCGCATGAAGCTTGCCGGTCGCGATGCCAATCTCCGCCCCGAAACCGAACTCCCCGCCATCGGCGAATTGCGTCGATGCGTTCCACATGACGATCGCGCTGTCGACCTGATCAAGAAAGCGTTGCGCGGCGGCGGCATCTTCCGTCAGGATCGCTTCGGTGTGGCCCGTGCCGTAGCGCGCGATATGCGCGATCGCCGCGTCGGGCCCGGTGACGACGCAGACACTGAGCACCGCGTCCAGATATTCGGTCGCCCAATCCGCTTCGTCCGCGGTTTCCATCGGGGCGAGCGCGCGCGCCTCCGCGTCTCCACGCAATACACAGCCCGGCAGCGCATCGGCCAGTCGCGGCAGCAGCGCGGGCGCGATCGCGCGGTCGACGAGCAGCGTTTCGGTCGCGCCGCAGATCGACACGCGCCGCATCTTGGCGTTGGCGACGACGTTCAGCGCCATCGTCAGGTCCGCGGCCGCGTGCACATAGGTGTGGCACAGGCCGTCGAGGTGGCCGAGCGTCGCGACGCGTGCCTCGGCCGCGACGCGTTCGACGAGGGCTCGCCCTCCGCGCGGGATAATCAAGTCGATCGCGCCGTTCAATCCGCCGAGCAGCAGCCCGACCGCGTTGCGATCCGGCGTCGGCACGATCTGCACCGCGCCCGGCGGCAACCCCGCCTCGATCAGCCCGTCGCGGCACGCCGCGTGGATGACGAGACATGTACGTAGCGCCTCCGACCCCGGCCGCAGAATGACCGCGTTGCCCGACCGCACGCAGATCGCCGCCGCGTCCGCGGTGACGTTGGGCCGGCTTTCGTAGATCATGCCGATCACCCCGATCGGCGTGCGCACGCGCGCGATGTCGAGGCCGTTGGGCCGGGTCCAGCGCGCGATCTCTTGTCCCACCGGATCGGGCAACGCGGACACGGTGTCGAGCGCGCCCGCGACGGCTTCGACGCGGCCCGCATCGAGCATCAGCCGGTCGTTGGCGCCCTGCGCCGGCGCCATGTCCGCGCGGTTGGCGGCAAGCACCTCGTCCGCTCGGGCTCGCAACTGCCGCGCCATGCCCGCAATCGCGGCAGTGCGCTGCTCGGCCGGGCAGCTGCGCAAGGTCGCGGCGGCCGCTTTCGCGTGCTGACCCATGCCACGCATCGTCTCGGCCAGGGTCACATCAGCACCAGATCGTCGCGGTGGATGAGCTCGTCGGGTCCCGCATAGCCCAGCGTATCGGCTATGCGCGCGCTGGACAGCCCGAGGATCGCCCGTGCTTCGGCAGCGCTGTAGGCGACTAGTCCGCGCGCGATCTCCCGTCCGCCCGCGTCGCGAACGCGCACCGCCGCGCCCCGGTCGAACGTTCCCGATGCGGCCACGACCCCCGTTGGCAACAAGCTGCGTCCCGAATTCAGTGCGGTGGCCGCCCCCGCGTCGATCACGATCTCGCCGCCGGGCTCGAGAGTGCCCGCGATCCAGCTCTTGTACGCGCTTGCGGGCGATCCGCTGGCCGCGAAAACGGTTGCGCGCGCACCATCCGCAAGCGCGCGCAAAGGATGTGCCTCACGCCCGCTCGCGACGATCGTGGCGCAACCGAAGCTCTGCGCGACGCGCGCGGCGGCGATCTTGGTCGCCATGCCTCCCGTCCCCGGCCCGCCCGCGACGCTTCCGCCCGCATAGCCCGCGATCTCGTCCGTGATCCGCTCCACGAACGGCACGTGCACAGCGCCCGTGATCGTGGGGTCGGCGGTGTGCAACCCGTCGACATCGGACAGCAGCACGAGCACGTCGCTTCGGATCATTCCCGCCGCCCGCGCGGCCAGCCGGTCGTTGTCGCCGTACCGCAGTTCTTCCGTTGCGACGCTGTCGTTCTCGTTGATGACGGGCAGCGCGCCGTGGGCGAGCAGCACTTCCAGCGTCGCGCGCGCGTTGAGCCAGCGCCGCCGCTGTTCGGTGTCGTCGATCGTCAGCAGCAACTGCGCGGTCGGCACGCCGTGCGGGGCGAGTGCGGCCTCCCACGCCTGCATCAGCAGCGCCTGCCCCGCCGCCGCCGCCGCCTGCTTGACGTCGAGGCGGGCGGATCGCCCGAGTTTCAGATGGACGCGGCCGAGCGCCACCGCGCCCGAGGACACGACCGCCACTTGCCTGCCTGTCGCGCGCAGGGCGGCGATGTCCTCCCCGAGCGAACGCAGCCAGTCGCCGCGCACCCCGCCGGCCGGAGCGATGAGCAGCGACGACCCGACCTTGACCGTGACGCGGCGCGCATCGGCGAGCAGCCGGCCCGCATCCTGAACCGGAGTGTCCACCGTACAGGCCTATGCATCGCTTTCGCGTTCGCACAACCGCCTGCGGTGGACGCGGCGCGGGCACGGGGCCTATGGCCTTCACCGTCACAGCCGAAAGCGAAGATTTGGAAACGCCGGTCGCGCAGCGAATCCGCGAGATGATCCTGGAAGGCACGCTGCCCGCGGGAATGCGGGTCGCCGAGGCCGCGCTGGCCAAACGGCTGGGCGTCTCCCGCACCCCCGTTCGCAACGCGCTCCCCGCGCTCGCCACCGAAGGATTGCTCGAGCCCGCGGGCCTGCGCGGCTACGCGGTGCGCGCGTTCTCCGTCGAGGATAGTTTTCGCGCTACCGAATTGCGGTGCGTTCTCGAAGGTTACGCGGCGCGGCACATCGCGACGCAGGGGGCTTCGGCCGAGACGATGGCGGACTTGCGCGCATGCCTCGCGGACGGCGACGCCATCTTCGCGAAGGGCTACCTAGTTCAGGACGACGAGGACGCGTACGCGCGCATGAACCAGCGTTTCCACAACCTGATCGTCGGCGCGTCCGACAACGCGCTGCTGCGCGATCTCATCCACCGCGTCTACGCGGTGCCGTTCGTCGACCCTGGCGTGCTCGCGTTCAACCGCGTGTCGCCCGAGGACATCTACCCGATCCTCGTGTCCGGCAATCACCAGCACCACGCGATCGTCGACGCGATCGACGCGCGCCAGCCCGACCTGGCGGAGACGATCATGCGCGGTCATTCGGGCCCCGCGCGACGCAGCCTGGGGCTGGATAAGGCGGAGATCGAACCGAACGTCTAACGCAAGATATTCGCCAGCATCCGATCGCCCTGCCGCGTCAGGATCGATTCGGGATGGAACTGCAGCCCGGTCTGCATCGCCGCCGCATCGCCGACCGCCATCGCCATCCCGTCGATGCTGGCGTGGACATGGAAGCGCGCGGGCACGTCGCGCGTGCACAGGCTGTGATAGCGGCCGATGTGCACGGGCTCGGTCATGCCCGCAAATGGTCCCGCGCCGTCGTGGTCGAGACGGCTCGACTTCCCGTGAACGGGAATGGTGGCCCGGCTGACGACCCCACCCGCCGCCTGCACGAGCGCCTGATGGCCGAGGCAGATGCCGAGCACGGGCACGCGCCCCCGCGCGAGCGAAATCAGCTCCATCGTGCAGCCTGCATCCTCGGGGCGACCCGGTCCCGGCGACAGCACGATCAGCGACCCCTCGCCTTGCGTCAACGCTTCGTCCGCGGACACGCTGTTGCGCAGCACCCGGACCGTGCAGCCCAGCCGTTGGAACGACTCCACCAGATTGAAACTGAAGCTGTCGAGATTGTCGATCAGCAGCACGTCGCGCATCAAGGCTGCGCCTCCGTTGCCGCAAGCACCGACAGCAGCGCCGACGCCTTGCGCCGTGTCTCCGCCGCCTCGCGCATCGGATCGCTGTCGTAAACGACGCCCGCGCCCGCGCGGACGTAGGCGATGCCGTCCATCACGACGGCGGAGCGGATCACCACGCCCGTGTCCATGTGTCCCCGTCCGTTGATCCACCCGACCGCGCCGCCGTACGGGCCGCGCTTGGTGACCTCGGTTTCGCGCAACAACTGCATCGCGCGGATTTTCGGCGCGCCCGTCAGTGTGCCGACGTTGAGGCATGCCTGAAGGGCATGAAGCGCGTCGAGTCCGTCGCGCAACCGGCCCTGCACCGAGGACACCAGGTGCATCAGCCTGGCGTAACGCTCGGTCCGCAGCAGCGCGGCGACGCGGCGCGTTCCGCTCACGCTGACGCGCGCGACGTCGTTGCGGGCGAGGTCGACGAGCATCATGTGTTCGGCCGTTTCCTTGTCGTCGAGCCGCATCTCGGCCTCCATGCGATCGTCCTCGTCGGGCGTAAGCCCACGCGCGCAGGTGCCCGCGATCGGCTTGACCTCGACCGTCGCTACGCCGCGTTCCGCAAACACGCGGACCGACGTTTCGGGAGAGGCACCGAACAGGACATGCCGCTCGCCGCGCACGAAGAACTGGTACGGGCTCGGGTCGAGCGCACGCTGCGCCCCGTAGGCGCGCAGCGGATCGGCGCAGGGGACGCGGAACGTGCGCGACGGCACGATCTGGTAGATGTCGCCCGCCGCGATGCGCTCGCGAAGGTCGGCCACGACACCCGCGAAGGCTTCGTCGTCGAGATCGACCTGTGGTTCGGCGCCACCCGACATCGGCTTGGCGGGCGTGGGCACGGTCGCGACGTCTGCGCAGCGCGCGACGAGCCGCGTCAGCCGTTCGGCCGCGCCGAAGTAGGCGCGCTCGGCCGCCGCCGCATCGTCCGAACCGAAGGCGGTGCAGACGAGCCGGGGCTTGGCTCCCGCCTCGAACACGATCAGCGAAGACGACAGCCAGAACACGAAGTCGGGATAGCCGAGCGGGTCGCGCGCGTTGGCGGGCAACGCCTCGAACAGGTCGACATGATCGAACGCGACGACGCCCAGCGCGGTGACGGTGAATGCATCCTCGGGCGATGCGGACATCAACCCGGTGATTGCGCGCAACACGTCGAACGGCGACGGGGCCAGGAGCCGCGCCTCCGCCTCGTCGCCCGTCGCGGGCGGAAAACGTAAGGCGAGACGCGCCTCCTCGTGCTTCGCAACGTAGCCCGCCAGACGCGCCGCGACCGCGATCAGCACGTCGCGTCCGTTCCCGGTCAGCGCGTGGAGCATCACCTCGCCGCCGCGACACTCCACGCGCACCGCGGCCTCGTCCATCAGCAGGCTCGGCCCGACCGTGCGTTCGAGCAGGAACGTGTCCGTGCGCCGGCCGCCATCCGACAAACTCGCGTACAAGGCCAGCCGGTCGGGATCGTCGGGCAGCCTGCGGTGCAGCGCCAGCGCCTCGCCTCCACGCAGCCCTGCGCGCGGCCGTACCGGCGTCAAATCTCCCGCCCGACCGCCGCGACGACGGGGCGCAGCGCGCGCATCAGCGCCTCGAACCCGTCCGGGTAGAGCGATTGCGCCCCGTCGGAAAGCGCCGCGGCCGGGTTCTCGTGCACTTCGACCAGCAACCCGTCCGCACCGCAGGCGGCGGCGGCGAGCGACATCGGGATGACCAGGTCGCGCATGCCCGTCCCGTGCGACGGGTCGACGAGCACGGGCAGATGCGTCTTCTGCTTGATGTACGGGATCGCGTTCAGGTCGAGCGTGTTGCGCGTCGCGGTCTCGAACGTGCGGATGCCGCGCTCGACGAGCACCACCTGATCATTGCCCGCCGCCATCAGATATTCGGCGGCGAGCAGCAGATCCTCGATCCGCGCCGCCATCCCGCGCTTGAGCACGACGGGCCGGCCCGCCTTGCCGACCGCGCGCAGCAGCGAGAAGTTCTGCATGTTGCGCGCGCCGATCTGCAGCGCGTCGGCATGTTCGGCGCAGGCGTCCAGGTCGGCGGTGTCCATGACTTCGGTGACGACGGGCAGCCCCGTCGCGTCGCCGACCTCGCGCAGGATCTTCAATCCGTCGAGCCCATGCCCCGAGAAGCCGTACGGGCTGGTTCGCGGCTTGTATGCGCCCGCCCGCAGCGCGTGCGCCCCTGTGGCGGCGACGGCCTTGGCGGTAGCCGTGAGGCTTTCGCGCGTTTCGACCGCGCACGGCCCGGCAACGATCTTGAACGCCGCGCCCCCGATGGCGACGCTGCCGATCCGCACGACCGTATCATGCGGATGCATTTCGCGGCTGACGAGCTTGTAGGGCGCGAGGATCGGCTTGATCGACTCCACCATCGGGTGGCCTTCGAGGTGCAGCTCAGCGATCGCGCGCTCATCGCCAAGCGCGCCCAGCACGACGCGTTCGGACCCGGGCATGTGCAGCGGCTTGAGGCCGAGGTCGGCGATGCGGGCGAGCATGGCATCGGCATCGGCCGCGGTGGCTTCGGGTTTGAGGACGATGATCATGGGTAAGTGGAAGCTTTCATGTTCACGCCGCCTGCAACGCAGGCTCCGGCGCAAGATCGCTCGTGGCATCCAGTTCAGCGAACAAGGCGGGCATGTCGTTGCGCTGCACGAGCTTCAGCACGTCCTCGAACCGGTCGACGACGAAATAGTTCTGCTGGAACGTGTCCGTCCGGTATTGCGTGCGCATCACCTGGCCCAGATCGAACCCGATCCGCCGCGGCCGGGCGCTTTCCAACGCGTAGTGAGACTCGCCGAAGCTCGACAGGATCCCGGCACCGTAGATCCGAAGGTCGCCGTTTTCTCGGGCCAGGCCGAACTCGACCGTGTACCAGTACAGGCGCGCGACGCGGTGCAGTGCGCCGAGCGCGATCGCCTCCAGCCCCAGATGCCCGAGCGCCTGCATGAAATCGGCGATCTCCGGCTCGGCGAGCAGCGGCACGTGTCCGAACACGTCGTGAAACGCGTCCGGCTCCTCCAGATAGTCGAGCTGATCGGCCTTGCGGATGAAGTTGCCCGCGGGAAAGCGGCGCTCGCTCAGGTGGCGGAAGAAGACGTCGTCGGGGACTAGCCCGGGAACCGCGACGACCGTCCACCCCGTGCGCGCGAACAGACGCTCGTTCAACTCGTCGAAATTAGGGACGCCCGGACGCGACAGGCGCAGCACGTCGAGGCTGCGGCCGAACGCGGACACCGCGCGGCCCTGCAGCAGGCTCTGCTGGCGCGCGAACAGCGTGTCCCAGACCCAGTGGTCCTCCGCGGTGAACTCGTCCCAGCGCTGCGGGATCGTCCAGTCCGCCGCGACGCCGGGCGGCGGGGTGGCGCTCGCCAGGGCACCATGCTTCTCGCTCTGTTCGTTCATGCCGTGATCCAATCGAACAATAAAAAACCCGCCGGGTGAGCGGCGGGTCCAGAAACTCAAGCGGGCTTTGCGCGCGCGTCAGTCGGTACCCGCCGGGGTGTAGGTGAGATAGACACGGTAACGCCACGCGCGGGTCGCGGCGGCGGTGCGGGCGGGAGAGCGCGTAATCACACGTCGGTTCTCGCGCTCCCCGGCCGACATGTCAACGGGGCACCGCGATCCGGCGGTCGAGAAAGGCGGCGACATCGTCCAAGCCGACGGTCGCGTCGACAAAGGCGCGACCGATCCCCCGGGCCAGAATGAACGACACGCGTCCGCCGACACGTTTCTTGTCGCCCGCCATTAGCGCGACGAGTTCGGCGGCGGTGGCGGTGTTGCCGATGTCGGCCACCGCGACCGGGAGGCCGACACGTACGAAATGGGCACGGACGCGGGCGGCGTCGGCGGCGGCGCACAGGCCGCACGCGACCGAGAAGTCAAAGGCCAGCACGATCCCGACCGCGACCGCCTCGCCGTGCAGCACGCGGCCGCCATACCCAGCCGCCGCTTCCAGCGCGTGGCCGAACGTGTGGCCGAGGTTGAGCAGCGCGCGAATGCCCGCCGTCTCGCGCTCGTCGGCGGCGACGATCCGCGCCTTGCCCGCGACGGCAGCGGCGATGGCGCGCGCACGTGCTGTGCGTTTATTTTTGACGTCCGCCGTCTCCAGCCACGCGAACAGGTCGGCGTCCTCGATCAGCGCGTACTTGGCGATTTCGGCGTAGCCCGCGCGCAGTTCGCGCGGCGGTAGCGTGTCGAGGCAGAGCGGGTCGATCAGCACGTGGCGCGGCTGATGGAACGCGCCGATCAAATTCTTGCCGGCCGCGACGTTGATCCCCGTCTTGCCGCCGACCGAGCTGTCGACCTGCGCAAGCAGCGTCGTGGGCACCTGCACGAATGCGCATCCGCGGTTCACGATCGCCGCCGCGAACCCGGCGAGGTCGCCGACCACTCCGCCCCCGAACGCGATCAGCGTGTCCGACCGTTCGATCCCGGCGGCGAGCAGCCGGTCGATCAGGCCGGACAAAGTCGCCCAGCTCTTGCTCGCTTCGCCGGGCCCGACGAGGAAGGGAATGGCTTCAACGGGAGCGAGGCCTTGAACCAAGCGCGTGCCTTGCGCCGACCATACGCCTTCGTCGCTGACAATGAGCAGCCGACCGCCGCGCGCGAAACGCGCGAGATGCTCGTGCGCGCGCTCGATCGCGCCGTCTTCGATCACGACATCATACGCGCGATCCGCCAACACGACGGGGATCGTAACCGCTTCCGTCATCTGCCCACCTTCGCTACCCACACTGCGCGCGGTGCAGCAGCTTGTGGTCCGCAAGCACGAGCGCGACCATCGCCTCGACGACCGGCGCGCCGCGGATGCCGACGCAGGGGTCGTGGCGGCCCGGGGTCGCGATCTCCGTCTCCGCGCCGTCGCGGCCGATCGTGGGCACGGGGACGCGGATCGACGACGTCGGCTTGAACGCGACGCGCACGACGATCGGCTGCCCCGTCGAAATACCGCCGGCGATCCCGCCCGCGTGGTTGGCGAGGAAGACGCTTTCTCCGCGATTTGGCCCTGCCCGCATGCCGTCCGCATTGTTCTCGCCCGCCAGGCGGGCCGCCGCGAACCCGTCGCCGATCTCCACACCCTTGACCGCGTTGATCCCCATGCACGCCGCGGCAAGCTCGGCGTCAAGTTTGGCGTATACAGGCGCCCCCCAGCCCGCGGGCACGCCGGTTGCGACGCATTCGACAACCGCGCCGAGCGACGATCCTGCCGCGCGCGCATCGTCGACCAGCGTCTCCCATCGCACCGCCGCGGCGGAATCGGGGCAGAAGAAGGGGTTTGCGTCGACAGCCGCTTCGTCAAACGCGGTGAGGTCGATCGCGTCGCCGCCCAGTTCGACTAGGTATGCGCGAATGGTCACCTCGGGCACGACGAGCCGTGCCACCGCGCCCGCCGCCACCCGCGACGCGGTTTCGCGGGCCGAGGCGCGCCCGCCCCCACGCGGGTCGCGTAATCCATATTTTGCGTCGTACGCGTAATCGGCGTGCCCCGGACGGTAGGCTTGGGAGACGCTCGCGTAATCGCGCGACCGCGCGTCGACATTGTCGATGAGCAGGCTGATCGGCGTTCCCGTCGTCCGACCTTCGTACACGCCGGACAGGATGCGCACCGCGTCCGGCTCGCGCCGCTGCGTCGTGAAGCGCGACGTGCCGGGCCGCCTGCGTTCGAGCCACGGCTGGATCTCCGCCTCGCTCAAGGGAAGCCCGGGAGGACAGCCGTCGACCACCGCGCCGATCGCGGGTCCATGGCTTTCCCCCCAGGTGGTGAAGCGGAACGCGTGGCCGAACGTGTTGAGGCTCAAGCGCTCCCCCGCTGAGCGCTGGGCCCCAGCACGCAGAACCGCGTGACGTTGTCGGGCCGGTCCTGCATGTCGCGACGCAGGATTTCCAGCCCGTACGTCGTCGCCGCCGCCTCCGACGCGAGGACCGCCGTCGTCGCATCGCCGCTCTCCGCCAGCGCCTTGGCGGCGATTGCCGTGTTGCTCGCCTCTTCCGTATTCACGCCGAGGCTCCGCAGCGCGTTCGCGCATTGCGCGAGCCCGACGGGGTGGCTGACGACGTGCGTCACCGACGCGATCTCCGTCCCCGGGCGCCCGAGCAAATGCATGCGCACGGGCATGTCGTGCATCGCGGACGGCAGGCTGCACCCCAGCAGCAGGTGGGCGACGTCGTGCACCGGCCCCGCGATGCTGTTTTCGATCGGAAGCACGCCGTAGGTCGTCTCCCCGCTCGCGACGGCGGCGAGCACGGCGGCGACGCTCGGCTTGGCGACGGGGTCATGGCCGGGCACGAACATGGTGCACGCCGCATGGCCGAACGCGCCGGGAACGCCCTGATACGCGACGGTCATGAGCAACTGCATCCTATCGATCGCATGAGGGGCACGAAGCCCGGAAAACTCGTTCCGATCATCGCGGCCGAATCGACCGCGACGGGCGCGCGCGTGCCCAAGCCCATGACGAAGAAGCTCATCGCGATGCGGTGGTCGTCCATGGCGCGCACCTGTCCGCCGCCAGGCGGCAAGCTGCCGCTTGTAGAACGCCCGCCGCACCCTTCGACGATCAACGCGTCGCCCTCGGCGCGGGCATCGACGCCGCACGCGACCAAGCCGGCGACGATCGCCGCCAGCCGGTCGCTCTCCTTGACGCGCAGTTCCCCCACGCCGTGCATGACGGTGCGCCCGCTCGCGAACGCGGCGGCCACGGCGAGGATGGCGTACTCGTCGATCATCGACGGCGCGCGGGACGCGGGCACCTCGACACCGCGCAATGGAACCGACCGCGCCGTGATGTCCGCGATCGGCTCTCCATTGACGACCCGCGCGTTTTCCAAGCGGATGTCCGCGCCCATTTCGACCAACGTGGCGAACAGCCCGGCGCGTAAGGGATTGGTCATGACGCCGCGCACGGTGACCTGGCTGCCTCCGGCGATCAGCGCGGCGACGAGCGGGAACGCGGCGGACGACGGATCGCCGGGGATCGCGATCGTCGTTCCCGTCAGCGCGCGCGGCGCGCCCAGCCGCACCGTGCCGTCCTCGACCGAAACATCGCACCCGAACGCGCGCAGCATCGTCTCGCTATGGTCGCGGCTGGGCCGGGGCTCGATCACTTCCACCATCCCATTGGTGCCGAGCCCGGCAAGAAGGATCGCCGACTTGACCTGCGCGGAAGCATGTTCGTTGACGTAGGAGATCCCGCCAACACCCCTGCTCTGCAGCGTCACGGGGAGGGTATCGCCGGATGCGCGCGCGCCCATCTCGCGCAGCGGGTCAAGTACGCGCGCCATGGGTCTAGCGCTGAGCGACGCATCGCCCACGAACGTCGCCTCCAGTTCGAACCCCGCCGCCGCGCCCATCAGCAGCCGCGCGGCCGTGCCGCTGTTGCCGCATTCGATCGGTTCGGACGGGCTGGTCCACCGTGCGCCGCGCACGCGCCAGCGCCCGTTGGCGGCGCGGTCCACGCGCGCGCCGAACGCGCGCACCGCCGCCGCGGTGTGGAGCACGTCCTGGCCTTCGAGCAGCCCGTCGATCCACGTTTCGCCGTCCGCTATTCCGCCAAGGATGAGCGCGCGGTGCGACATCGACTTGTCACCCGGAACCGCGATGTCACCGCTGAGGCCCGGCGAGGCCGAAATGGTCAGCACGTTCCCCTCGCCGGGCGACACGTCCGCCGCGCTCATGCCGCCACCGACGCATGGCCGATGTTCGCGGTCAGCGCGCTCGCGATCTCGCCCGCGACGTCGATCGCCTGCCGGGCGTTCAACCTGGGGTCGCAGTGCGTCAGATAGCGCCGCGGCAAATCCGCCTCGACCAGCGGCGCGCTGCCGCCCAGGCACTCGGTCACGTCCGCGCCCGTCATCTCCAGATGCACCCCGCCCGCATGCACGCCTTCCGCATGCGCGACCTCGAAGAACGTCTCGATCTCGGCCACGATATCGCTCAGCATCCGCGTCTTGTGGCTTCCCGCCGTGCGCGTGTTGCCGTGCATCGGATCGATCGACCAGATCACCCGCCGCCCGGCGGCCTTGGTTGCACGCATGAGTTCCGGCAGATGCCTACCCACCTTTTCCGCGCCGAAGCGACCGATCAGCACCAACCGCCCCGGCTCGTTGCCGGTATCAAGCCGGTCGATCAGTTTCAGCAACCCGCTTTCGTCAGTCGTGGGGCCGCATTTCAGCCCGACCGGGTTCGCGACGCCGCGCGCATATTCGACATGGCTCCCGTCCAGCGCGCGGGTGCGGTCGCCGATCCAGATCATGTGGCCCGACGTCGCCCACCAGCTCTCCGTCTTCGGGTCGAACCGCGTCAGCGCCTGCTCGTAGTTGAGCAGCAGCGCCTCGTGGCTGGTGAACATGCTGACCGGCCGCACGGGGACGTCGAGCCCCAGCTCGCCGTTGATGCGCGGCAGGTCGGCATAGGACGCGGCCGCATAGGCGTTGAGTAAGGCGATCGTGACCTGCGCCTGCCGGTGCGCGTCGAGCAGCCGGCGCGGGTCGGGCGTGCGGCTGGCCCGCGAGAACTCCGCGCCGTTGACTGCGTCGCCGCGGTAGCTCGGCAGCGTCACGCCGCCGATCGTCTCGTCCGGCGAGGACCGCGGCTTGGCGAACTGCCCCGCGATCCGCGCCAGATGAACGACTTCCCGCCCGCTCGCCGACCGCAGCATCGCGCCCATGCGGAGAAGCAGGTTGAACGTGGTGCGCACCTTGTCCGCGCCGAATTCCGCGAAACTTTCCGCGCAGTCGCCGCCCTGCAGCAGGAACGCGCGGCCGGCCGCGACCTGCGCGAGCTGCGCCTTGAGATGAAGAATATCGGCGAAGGCGGCGAGCGGCGCGGACGCAGCGAGGCGAGACTCGACGCGTGCGAGCGCATCCGCGTCCGGGTATTGCGGCATCTGCGCCCGAGCACCGCTGCGCCAACTATCGACCGTCCAGCTCATCGGCCGATTTCCGCCGACACGACATCGTCGGGCGCGATGCGGCCGATCGCGTAGGCGGTGGTGTCGCCGACGAGGATCGCATCGAACAGCACGAGATCGCGAAGCAAAACCGCTGGCACCGGCCCGGCGATCACCGCCACCACCTCGCCGGACGCAGCGGCTTCGATCGCCTCCGAAGCGTTCCCGACCCAGCGCAGGTCGGCCGCAAGCCCGAACCGGGCACGCACCGCGTCCTGCAGCGCGAGCCGGTCCCGGTCGCCGCACAGCACCAGCTCCATCGGCTCCTGCCCGTGAACGCCGTACGCCATCAGCGCACCCCAGATCTGCCGGAGGAGCGCAACCCCGACGCCCGGCGCGCGCGCGGAGAGCCGGGCGACAAGTTCCGCCTGCCGCGCCGGCCGGAGCTTGAGGTGGTTGTCCGACCCTTTGGCATCCGCGATCGCACGCGACGCGCG
This sequence comes from uncultured Sphingomonadaceae bacterium, assembly GCA_964251385.1. Classification (GTDB taxonomy): domain Bacteria; phylum Pseudomonadota; class Alphaproteobacteria; order Sphingomonadales; family Sphingomonadaceae; genus CADCVW01. The sequence continues at coordinate 423,871 of CAXUJK010000001.1, forward strand.
CAGGCGTTCATCGACGAGGTCCATCAGCGCGTCGTCGATGCGATCGATCTCGGCTCGAATTTCGGACAAGCTTTGCGGACGTGCCCGCATCTGGTTCTGCATGATCTGCGTCTCGCATCGTGCGAGGGTTCCGCCGTGGGGCGGGTCTGTCCGGAATCGGCGCGGCAACCGCGCATCCGAACGACGGAAATCCGATCCGATACGCCCTCAGGCGTACCGGCCGCTAAAGCATGCGTAATAGCAACGACCAGCCGTGGAGGAGATGCGGTCCTGTCCTTGGCTCATGATGGTCGCTCCGTCGCTTGAGGACCGCATGGTCAGGGCGGGGCAGCGTGTCAAGCGTAGCGCCCTGTCAAACTCTTCATGGTCAAAATCTTCGACACATGCGGGCCACCGGAACTCCATCGTCCGGAGCTGTTCACCCCCGCGCTTCGTGCCTCCGATCCGCGGCGCGCCGGCGCTCGCCGGTGTGCGGCCGGGTCACTTCCATGAGCTTGGCTCCCGCCATGACCACCGCCCCCAGGCAGGCGGCGAACAGCAGCGCGCCGCCAACTCCCGGGTACGTGTCGAGGTACACAGACCCGCGCATGATCGCGCCCAGCGCCAGTGCGTAGATGATCGCGCACGCCTCGAACCGGGTCTTGATCAGGAACAGACGGGAAACGCGCCTCAGCATCCGAGAGTGAAGCCACGCCGCGCGCCCGCTTGCCAGCGTTATGGCAAGACTGATCGAAACTGGAACAGAACGACGGGTGAGGCGGTGCCGTCCCCGCTCAATAATTATACGCGCGCTCGCCGTGGTCGGTGATGTCCAGCCCTTCGCGCTCGGCATCGGTTTCGACGCGCAGGCCGAGCACCGCCTTGACTAGTCCGAACACGATCGCCGACCCCACCGCCGACCACAGGATGGCGATGGCGACCGCCTGCACCTGGATCCACGTCTGCGCCGCGATCGAGAAATCGGCCGCGCCGAACCCGCCGAGCGAGGGTGCGGTGACGATGCCCGTGCCGATCGACCCGATGATCCCGCCAATTCCGTGGATCCCGAACACGTCCAGTGTGTCGTCGAGCTTCATGCGGTGCTTGACCGCGGTCACGAACCAATAGCACGCGATCGCCGCGATCGCGCCCAGCGCCATCGACCCGCCGACACCCGACGTTCCCGCCGCCGGCGTGACCGCGACCAGCCCCGCGATCGCACCCGACGCCCCGCCCAGCAGCGACGCCTTGCCCGACACGATCCGCTCCGCCGCCATCCAGGCGAGGACGCCCGCCGCCGGCGCGACGAAGGTGTTGATCATCGCGATCGCCGCGCCACCCGTCGCCTCCAGATTGGATCCGGCGTTGAACCCGAACCAGCCGACCCACAACAGCCCCGCGCCGACGAGCGTCAGGCTTAGCGAGTGCGGCGGCGTCGCGTCGCGCAGGAAGCCCACGCGCTTGCCTGCGAAGAACACGCCGACCAGCCCCGCAACGCCTGCGTTGATATGCACCACCGTTCCGCCCGCGAAGTCGAGCGCGCCCATGCCGAAGATTAGGCCGTCGCCCGCCCAAACCATGTGCGCGATCGGCGCGTAGACGAGCGTCAGCCAGATCGGCGTGAACAGCATGACGGCGGAGAATTTGACGCGTTCGGCGATGGCACCGACGACCAGCGCGGCCGTGATCGCCGCGAACGTCATCTGGAACGCGACGAACACGAGTTCGGGAATGCCGACGCCGTCGGAGAACGTGGCGGATGCGGTGTCGCCCGTGATGCCGCTGAGCATCAACTTGCCCGTTCCGCCAAGGTACGGCGAGCCCGCGTCGAACGCGAGCGAGTAGCCCCACGCGACCCAGACGAGGATCGAGATCGCGGTGATCCCGAGCACCTGGCTCAGGATCGACAGCATGTTCTTGGATCGGACGAGTCCGCCGTAGAACAAGGCGAGACCCGGCAGGATCATGAGCAGGACGAGGATGGTGGAGGTCAGCATCCACGCCGTGTCCGCCTTGTCGACGACCAGAGCGGGCGTGGCGGCCGCTGCCGCCGCCACCCCGGACATCTCGGGCGCGACCGCCGCGGCGGCATTCAATATCGTCGCCACGATCATATCGCGTCCTCTCCCGTCTCGCCCGTTCGGATGCGCACCGCCTGCGCGACATCCAGCACGAACAATTTGCCGTCCCCGATCTTGCCCGTGTTCGCGACCCGCACGATCGTATCGACGACACCCGGCGCGGCGGCATCGCTGACCACCAGCTCGATCCGCGTCTTGGGAACCAGGCTCGTCGCGTATTCGGCGCCGCGATAGAACTCGGTGTGGCCCTTCTGCCGACCGAAGCCGCTGACGTCGGACACGGTCATGCCCTCGACCCCTAAGTCGGTCAGCGCGGCCTGCACCTCCTCCAGCTTGAACGGCTTGATGATGGCTAGGATCATCTTCATCAGAACGACACCCCGACGGACCCGACGATCCCCGCCTTGGCCGCGTTGCGCCCGCTCGGCGTGATGAAGTCGTCGTCCGTGTCTACGTAAGCCACGCCGAATGTCAGCCCGCTTGTCGCGTAGGTCGCGCCCAGCCCCCAGTCGGTGTAGGCGCGGCCGATCGACAGATAGCTCGGGCCGAACGTGCGGCCCAGATGCGCGGTGATGCTGATCGGCGTTCCCGGAACACCCGCCGACAGATCGCCCGCGAGGTACAGATTGTCTTGCCTGCCGTTGCCGATCGACAAGGCCGACTGCTTGGGTGCGTACGCCGCGCTCGCCTTGCCGGTCACCGGCCCCAGCGTGTGCGACACGGACGCGTAGGGTTCGAAAAAGTCGGAATCGATGCCGCCCGATCCAGGGTAGGAATAGTACAGCACGCCGACATCGAACGTCGTCCCGTTCGTCGTTCCGCGATACCCCGCCGACAGATCGATCTCCGCGTCGGCGCCGTTGTAGACATAGTCGTCGATCGACGAGCCCCACACGGTGCCGTAGAAGCCGGAACTGTGCTGCGCGGTGACCGTGCCCTGGATCGCGAAGCGCTTGTCGGTCTGCGAGATGCCGCGGAAACGATAGTCGGACACCAGGGTCGCGCCGCCCGTGACGGTGACCGCCTTGGGTGGATCGGTCGGACCTTGCGCCTGCGCCGCTCCGGCCATGAACGTTGCCAATAATCCGATTACGAGCCGTGTCCGCATCGAAGCCCCCTGCCGATGGTTCGTCACACTCCTCCCGCATGGGATCCCGCATCGATTCGCCATGCGGTTGTCACGCGTTCGCCTTGTTGTGCACAAGTCTGCTGCACTGCACAATAACTAAATGTCGCAGGATCCCGTAAACGTATGCACGGTGAGATCAGGCGGTTCGTGGCGTTGGCCCGGCCAAGGCCTTGTCGACCGATGCGGCGCAGTCCCGCCCTTCGCGGATCGCCCACACCACGAGCGATTGCCCGCGCCTCATGTCTCCGCACGCATAGATGCGCTGGCTGCTTGTCAGGTAAAGCTCCATGTCCGCGTCCACGTTGCCCCGCGGCGTCAACGCGACCCCGCATTGTGCGATAAGATCGTGATTTTGCGGACCCACGAACCCCATAGCCAAGAGCACGAGGTCGGCGCGCAGAGCGATCGTCTCGCCGGCGCGGTCGGCTTGCAACGCGCGCACGCGGCCGTTCTCCCCGATCAGTCGCGTGGTCACGACGGAGAAAGCTCTGTCCGCGCCTTCTTCCTGCGACGAGGACGTGCGCAGTTTCATCGGCCAGTGCGGCCAGGTCAACGCTTTGTCTTCACGGAGAGGTGGTTCGGGCATGATCTCCAGCTGCGTGACCGACAGTGCACCCTGCCGGTTCGACGTGCCGATGCAGTCCGACCCGGTATCGCCGCCGCCGATGACCAGCACGTGCTTGCCCGCCGCCGAGATCGTGCCCGCGGGTGCCGCCCTGCCCTCCGCGTCGCCCGCGACCCTGCGGTTCTGCTGACTTAGAAAGTCCATCGCAAAATGCACGCCGTCCAGATCGCGTCCCGGCACCGCGAGATCGCGCGGCGACTCCGCGCCGCCCGCCATGACCAGGATGTCGTAGTCGTCGAGCAGCCGTTCGACCGTCACATCCACGCCGACGTTCATGCCTGTGCGGAAGATCACCCCCTCCGCTTCCATCTGCACGACGCGGCGGTCGATCAGCGCCTTGGCGAGCTTGAAGTCGGGGATGCCGTAGCGGAGCAGACCGCCGATGCGGTCGCTCTTTTCGAACACGGTCGGCGCATGACCGCTCCGCGCCAGCTGCTGCGCGCACGCCAGCCCGGCAGGTCCGGACCCGATCACCGCTATCCGCTTGCCCGTGCCGCGCGGCGCGCACACCGGGTCGATCCACCCCTCGCGCCATCCACGGTCAACGATCTCGCACTCGATCGACTTGATCGTGACGGGCGCGTCGAGCAGGTTCAACGTGCACGCCGCCTCACAAGGCGCGGGACAGATGCGGCCGGTGAACTCGGGAAAATTGTTGGTCGCGTGCAACCGGGCGAGAGCGGTCCGCCAGTCGTCGGACGTGACGAGGTCGTTCCAGTCGGGGATCAGGTTGTTGACAGGGCAGGCGGTGTGACAGAACGGGATGCCGCAATCCATGCAGCGCGACGCCTGTCGTGAGACCTCACGAGGCGCCGGCGCATGCACGAACTCCGTCCAGTTGCGGACACGCGCCTCGGGAGGCTCCAGGTCGCGATCGACGCGGTCGATCTCCAGAAATGCTGTGGAACGGTCCATGTCGCTACTCGGCTGCGATGTGCTCGGGATGAGGCGCTGCGGCCTGCAGGTCGAGGAGCGCACGGCGGTACTCGGTCGGCACGACCTTGACGAAGGCGCCGAGCGCGCGCGGCCAGTCGGCGAGCAGGGTTTTCGCCCGCGCGCTTGCGGTAAGTTCGGCGTGGCGTTCGACCAGGATGCGAAGGCGTTCGGCATCGTGGCGCAGCGGGTCGCCCATGCCGTTGTCGACCACGTCGTACGGTTGCGCGCGCGGCGATGTTTCGTCGGGAAAAGAAGGCGTCGGCGCGATGCGTTCAAGCACGATGCCGGCCGCGTTGCACTGGCTCGGCAGCTTGTCGTCCGGGTCCCACACATATGCGATCCCGCCCGACATGCCCGCCGCGAAATTGCGCCCGACTGCGCCCAGAACGACGACAACGCCGCCTGTCATATACTCGCAGCCATGGTCGCCCGTGCCCTCGACGACTGCGACTGCGCCCGAGTTGCGCACCGCGAAGCGCTCGCCCGCCACCCCGTTGAAGTAGGCGTCGCCGGCGATCGCGCCATATAGCACCGTGTTGCCGACGATGATGTTGGACGCCGCGTCGCGGGTGGCGGACGCGGGCTGGCGCACGACGATGCGCCCGCCCGACAAACTTTTGCCGACATAGTCGTTGGCGTCGCCGGTCAGCTCGACGGTGACGCCGTGCGCCAAAAACGCGGCGAAGCTTTGCCCCGTCGCGCCCGTCAACCGGATCGTGATCGTACCGGCGGGCAGGCCCGCATGGCCGAAGCGCCGCGCAACCTCCCCCGACAGCATGGTGCCGACGCTCCGATCGACATTGCCGACGGCCCGCACGATCTCCACCGGCGCGCCGTGCTCAAACGCGGGCGCGGCGGCGCGGATCAGGTCGCGGTCGAAGACCTCGCCCAACGCGTGACGGCGCGGCTCGCTGTTCCAACGGACCGCGGCATCGGGCATGTGCAGCATACGCGACAGGTCGATCCCGCACGTTTTCCAATGATCGGTCGCGGCATGTGCCTCCAGCAGGTCGGCACGGCCGATCATCTCCTGGACGGTGCGCACGCCCATGCCCGCCATGATGTCGCGCAGCTCCTCGGCGACGTAGAAGAAATAGTTTACGACGTGCTCGGGCGTTCCCGTGAACCGCGCGCGTAGCACCGGGTCCTGTGTGGCGACGCCGACCGGGCACGTATTCAGATGGCATTTACGCATCATGATGCACCCCGCCGCGACAAGCGGCGCGGTTGCGAAGCCGAATTCGTCCGCCCCCAGTAGCGCGGCGATCGCGACGTCGCGGCCGGTGCGAAGGCCGCCGTCCGCCTGCACGGAAATGCGCGACCGCAGGCCGTTGAGCACAAGCGTCTGCTGCGTTTCGGCCAGCCCGATTTCCCAAGGCAACCCGGCATGCGTCAGCGACGTCAGCGGCGAGGCCCCGGTCCCGCCCTCGAAGCCCGAGATGGTGACGTGATCCGCCATCGACTTGGCCACGCCCGCCGCGACCGTGCCGACGCCAACCTCGGCAACGAGTTTGACCGATATACGAGCGGCTTCGTTGACGTTCTTCAAATCGTGAACGAGCTGCGCCAGATCCTCGATCGAGTAGATGTCGTGGTGCGGCGGGGGTGAGATCAGCCCCACCCCCGGCGTCGCGTGACGCACGGCCGCGATGTGCGCGTCGACCTTGTGTCCGGGCAGCTGGCCGCCCTCGCCCGGCTTCGCGCCTTGCGCGATCTTGATCTGTAGGTCGTCCGCATTGACCAGATACTCGGCGGTGACGCCGAACCGTCCGGACGCGATTTGCTTGATTGCCGAACGCATCGACGAGCCATCGTTCGCGGGCAGGAACCGGTCGCTTTCCTCGCCCCCCTCGCCCGTGTTCGACCGTCCGCCCATGCGGTTCATCGCCACCGCGAGCGTCGTATGCGCCTCGCGGCTGATCGACCCGAAACTCATCGCCCCCGTCGCGAAGCGTCGAACGATGACGGCGGCGGGCTCGACCTCGTCGAGCGGCACGGGATCGCCGACAGGCAGAATGTCGAACAAACCGCGGATCGTAAGCAGACGACGGCTCTGCTCGTTGATGCCGCGCGCAAACGTGACGTAGCGTTCGTGCATGCCGCCGCGTACCGCATGCTGCAGGTCGGCGACGCTATCCGGCGTCCAGGCATGCTCCTCGCCCCCGACGCGATAACCGTAAACGCCGCCGAAGTTCAATACGTTGTCTGGCGTCCTGTACGCATCGTGGTAACGCGCGTCCGCCTCGGCCGCGATCTCGTCGAGCCCCGCGCCTTCGATCGGCGTCGCCGTGCCCGTGAAGTAGCGGTCCACGACCGCCGACGACAGGCCGATCGCATCGAAGATCTGCGCGCCGCAGTAACTTTGGTAGGTCGAAATGCCCATCTTGGACATGACCTTGAGAATGCCCTTTCCGACCGCCTTGACGTAGTTGGCCTGCGCCGCCGCGTCGCCGCCGAGCGCCTCGATCGTCTCGAACGCCAGATACGGGTTGATCGCTTCCGCGCCATAGCCGGCGAGAACGCAGAAATGGTGGACTTCGCGCGCCTCGCCGGTCTCGATCACCAGCCCGGTCTGCATGCGCAGGCCCTGACGGATCAGGTGATGGTGGACCGCCGCGCAGGCGAGCGCCGCCGGGATGGGCATGCGGCCGGCACCTGCCGCGCGGTCGCTCAGCACGAGCACGTTGCTGTCCGCGAGCACGGCCTCGGTCGCCTCCCAGCAAAGCCGCTGCAACGCCGCCTCCAGCGCGACGCCCATGCCGCCAGGAGCTAAGGTCGCGTCCAGCGTCGCGGTCCGGAACGCCCCGTCCAGCCCGTCGTGGATGCCGCGGATCTTCTGCAAATCCGCATCGGTCAGAATCGGCTGCGCCACCTCCAGCCGCTTGTGCAGCCCCGCATGGTGCCCGAGCAGGTTCGGCCTGGGTCCGATCATCGACACGAGAGACATGACCATGGCTTCACGGATCGGGTCGATGGGCGGGTTCGTCACCTGCGCGAAGTTTTGCGCAAAATAGTCGTAGAGCAGCTTTGACCGCTGGGAGAGCACGGCGAGCGGCGTGTCCGTGCCCATCGATCCGATCGGATCGTCGCCGTTTCGCCCCATAGGCCCCAGGAAAAGCTTGAGGTCTTCCTGCGTGTACCCGAACGCGCGCTGACGCGTACGCAGCGCAGCGGCGTTGGCGGCGACGTGTGGGATTTCCGGCGCGGGCAGGTCTTCGAGCTTGTACTGTGTTTCGCGCAGCCACTCGGCATAGGGTGCCGCCCCCGCGAGCGACGCCTTGATCTCCTCATCCTCGACGATCCGGCCCTGCTCGAGGTCGATAAGCAGCATGCGGCCCGGCTGCAGCCGCCATTTGCGCACGATCCGCGCCTCATCGATCGGGAGCACGCCCGACTCCGAAGCCATGATGATGCGGTCGTCGTCGGTGATCGTGAAGCGCGCGGGCCGGAGCCCGTTGCGGTCGAGCGTCGCGCCGATCTGACGCCCGTCGGTGAACGCGATCGCGGCCGGGCCGTCCCACGGCTCCATCAGCGCGGCATAATATTCGTAGAAAGCGCGCCGCGCCGGATCCATGCCCGCATTGCCGCCCCAGGCCTCCGGGATCAGCATCATCATCGCGTGGGCAAGCGAATAGCCGCCGGCAAGAAGCAGCTCCAAGGCGTTGTCCAGGCTCGCCGAATCCGACTGGCCGTGCGGAATGATCGGCCACATCTTGTCGAGGTCCGCGCCGATCAGCGCGGACTCCAGCGTGCGCCGCCGCGCGTTCATCCAGTTGACGTTGCCGCGCAGCGTGTTGATTTCGCCGTTGTGGCTGATGAAGCGGAACGGGTGCGCCAGCCGCCACGACGGGAACGTGTTGGTCGAAAAGCGCTGGTGCACCATCGCCAGCGCGGACGTGGTCAGCGGGTCGGCGAGATCGCGGTAGAAGGTGCCGACCTGCGTCGCGAGCAGCATGCCCTTGTAGACGATCGTCCGGCTGGAGAAGCTCGCGATGTAGAAGTCGGTCAGCCCCGCAAGATGCCGTTTGGCCGCGAGTTCGCCCAGAGGATTGAGCGTCTGCTTGCGGATCGTGAGCAGCTTGCGTTCGAACGCATCGCTGTCCGCAACCCTCGGTCCGCGCGCGACGATGCCTTGCGCGATCACAGGCCGCGCGGCCGCGATCGTCGGGCTCATGTCCGTCTCGTCGACCGGCACCTCGCGCCAGCCGAGCAGGATCTGTCCCTCGCTTTCGACGTAGCGTTCGAGCTGCGCCACCGCGGCGGCGCGCGCGTCGCTTTCGCGCGGCAGGAAGCACATTGCCACCGCATAGTCGCCGGGCACGGGCAGGCTGACGCCACGCCTCTCCGCCCAGTCGCGGATCAGCGCGTCGGGAATCTGGATCAGGACCCCCGCGCCGTCGCCGACGAGCGGGTCGGCGCCCACGCCGCCGCGATGATCCAGATTGGCCAGGATGCGCAGGCCGTCGCTGACGATCTCGTGCGACTTGACCCCGCGCACGTTGGCGATGAACCCGACGCCGCACGCGTCATGCTCGTTCCGCGGATCGTACAGGCCTTGAGCGGCGGCAAGCGTCACGTGCCCGTCCTCGCTTCGTACGCGTCGATCGCCGAGACGTTCGCCAGCGTCAGCGCGATCTCGTCCAGCCCTCGCATCAGGCAATCGCGTCGGAACGGCTGAAGCGCGAAGGCGAAGCGGTCCTGCAAGGGCGACGTCACGGTCATCGTGTCGAGCTCTACGGTCAGCGGATGTTGCCGCGCAACGTGCATCAGCCGATCCACGATCCGCTGTTCGAGCTCGACCGCGACGATCCCGTTCTTGAACGCGTTGCTTGCGAAGATGTCGGCGAAGGACGGCGCGATGATGGCACGCAGTCCCATGTCGGCGAGGGCCCACGCCGCATGCTCGCGGCTCGATCCGCAACCGAAATTGTCGCCGGCGATGAGGATCGGCGCGCCCGAGAAACACCGCGCGTTCAGCGGGTTGTCCGTCTCGGCTCGCGTCGCTTCGAAGGCATGACGGCCCAGCCCCGCGCGCGACACGGTCTTCAAGTGCTCGGCCCCGATGATCGCGTCGGTGTCGATGTTGGCGCGGCCGAGCGGGATCGCGCGACCCGTTATGCGCGACACGGGGCTCACGCGACCAGTTCGCGCACGTCGCACAGTCGTCCTGTCAGCGCGGCGGCCGCGGCCATCGCGGGCGACAGCAGGTGGGTGCGCGCGCCGGGGCCCTGCCGCCCGGCGAAGTTGCGGTTCGACGTGGAGGCGCAGCGGCCGCCGGGCGGCACCTTGTCCGGGTTCATTCCCAGGCACATCGAACAGCCCGCCTCGCGCCACTCGAACCCGGCTTCGATGAAGATGCGATCGAGTCCTTCGGCTTCGGCCTGACGCCGGACGAGGCCAGATCCCGGCACCACCAAGGCCTGCAGGATGCGCGCATCGATGCGGCGACCCCGGACGACACGTGCGGCGTCCCGCAGATCCTCGATGCGGCCGTTGGTGCAGCTGCCGATGAACACATGTTCCACCGCGACGTCCTGCATCGCGGTCCCAGCGGTCAGACCCATATATTCCAGAGACTTGCGCGCCGACTCTCGCTTGCTGTATTCGCCGAAGCTGTCGGGGTCGGGAATGCGCGCGGTGATCGGCAGTACGTCTTCCGGCCTCGTGCCCCACGTCACGGACGGCGCGATGTCGTTGGCGGCGATGCTCACGGTTTGGTCGAACACCGCGCCCGCGTCGCTCGGCAAGGATCGCCATTTCGCGACCATACGGTCCCATGCGTCGCCTCGCCGTACCATCGGCCGGTCCTTCAAGTAAGCGAAGGTCTTGTCGTCGGGCGCGAACAGGCCCGATCGGGCGCCCGCCTCGATCGACATGTTGGCGACGGTGAGCCGTCCTTCGATGCTCATCGCGTCGAACGTGTCGCCGCGATACTCGATGACGTGGCCGGTCCCGCCGCCCGCGCCGAGCCGGCCGACGATCGTCATGACGACGTCCTTGGGCGACACCCCAAAACCGAGCGCGCCTTCGACGCGGACTTCCATCGTCTTCGAAGGCGCGAGCGTAAGCGTCTGCGTGGCAAGGACATGTTCGACCTCGCTCGTGCCGATCCCGAATGCCAGAGCGCCCAGCGCGCCGTGCGCGGCGGTGTGGCTGTCGCCGCACACGATCGTGGTTCCGGGTAGCGTGAAACCCTGTTCGGGACCGACCACGTGGACGATCCCCTGCGCATCGGCGGTCGCCGGAATGTAGGGCACGTCGAACTCGACCACGTTGGCTTCGAGCGCGGCCAGCTGAGCCGCGCTGTCCCGATCCGCGATGGGCAGCCGGGCACCGCTTGCGTTCGTTCGCGCCGTCGTCGGAAGGTTATGGTCCGCGACCGCAAGCGTCAGGTCGGGCCTGCGCACGGTGCGTCCGGCCAGACGCAGGCCTTCGAACGCCTGCGGGGAGGTCACTTCGTGCACCAGATGACGGTCGATGTAGAGCAGGCACGTGCCATCATCGCGCCGCTCGACGACGTGCGCGTCCCAGATTTTCGCGTACAGGGTACGCAGGCTTGCTGTCATCGAGAGAACTTCCGATCCATCGCCGCGAGCATGCCGTGCCGGGCAAGCCGGTCTTCCAGGTGCGTGCGCACGCGCGCGCCGAACTCCGAACAGCGCGCGTTGCCGCCGACGTCAGCGGTTCGGCAGCCCTCGCGAAGCGATGCGTGCAACGCGTCGGTCAGCATCGTGGCGGGCTCTTCCAGTCCCAGATGCTGCAGCAACATGGCCGCGCTTGCGATCGCGCCCGCGGGGTTGGCGATGTCGAGGCCAGCGATGTCGGGTGCCGATCCATGGACGGGTTCGAACATGCCGACCTCGCCAGCGCCGACGCTGGCCGAGCCCAGCAGACCGATCGATCCGCCGATGACCGACGCCTCGTCCGACAGGATGTCGCCGAAAAGATTTTCGGTGAGCAGAACGTCGAAGCGGCGCGGGTTGGTGACCAGCAGCATCGCCGCGGCATCGACGTAGAGATGATCCAGTGCGACGTCCGGGTACTCCGCGCCGACCTGGGTCACCACGCGACGCCACAGGCGAGACGTCGCCAGGACGTTGGCCTTGTCGACGGATGTAACACGTCCTCGCCGCGTACGGGCCGCGCGGAACGCGACGTGCGCGATGCGCTCGATCTCCGCGCGCGTGTACGCGCACAGGTCCGATGCCGCGTCGTCGCCTTCCTGACGTGCCCCGAAGTAAAGCCCGCCGGTCAACTCGCGCACGACGAGGATGTCGGCCCCTTCCGCGAGGTCGGCACGCAACGGCGACAGGGCTTCCAGCCCGGGGATCGTTCGCGACGGTCGAAGATTGGCGAACAGCCCCAACTCCGAACGTAGCGCGAGCAGGCCCGCCTCCGGCCGCGTGGACACGTCGTCCCAGGCCGGTCCGCCGACGGCACCGAGCAGAACCGCGTCCGCCGCGGCGCAGGCGGACAACGTCTCGACCGGCAACGGCATGCCGTGCGCCTCGATGGCGGCACCACCGAAGCTAAAGGCGTCGAAACAAAGGCTTAGCGCGAGACGTTGAGACAGAATCTCAAGACAAGGGACGGCCTGTGCAACGACTTCCGGGCCGATGCCATCGCCGGGAAGAAGGACGACGCGGCGGTTCATGCCGCCGTCGCCTGCCGCTGAAACGCCTCGGTGGACACGCTCCGGCTCGCCCGCACGTCGCGCACGGCCTGCGCGTTGCCGAGCGCGTCGATATAGGCCGCGACGCAGCAAGGCAGGACATCGCGGGCACGCGCGCGTCCGGCGAAGATCTCGCCGTCCACGTCGAGCGCGATCTCGATGAGGACATCGGCACCCTGTTCGGTGGCGTCGGCGTCCGATGCCGTCGGCCCGCGCGATATTCGGCGGTCGATGCCGCGCCGGTCGAAGCTGTCCGCGCGCGCCGGATCGGCCGCGACGTAGTGCAATTCGAGCTTGTCGACGCGCGCGTGCAACCCGATGATGTGGCTGACCGCCAGGAACGCGGCGTCCATCGCACCAGGCGCGGAGGCGAGGTCGGTCACCCGGCCGCGTTCGCCGTGTTCGAGCTCGACGCGCGCCATCGGCCATGCGTTGGCGGATACCGGCGCGCGGATGTCGACCTTGCTCAGCGTCCACAAACGCGTCGGGCGACCGGTCTCCTGCCCCGACAGCAACGCGAGCAGGCGCGCCGTATCGACGATCCCGACTTCGTCCGCGATCTCCTTGAACGCGGCGAACGCGCTGTCGAGACGTTCGCCTTCGAGCGTGTAGCCGACCGCGGCCGCGCGCGCGACGAGCGCATGACGACCCGAATGCTTGCCCAGCACGATGCCGTCGGTGGTCAGGCCGATGTCCTCGGGCACCATGATCTCGTACGTCGCGCGGTTCTGCAGCACGCCGTGTTGGTGGATGCCCGCCTCGTGCGCGAACGCGTTGGCGCCGACGATCGACTTGTTGCGCGGCGGAGGCGCGTTGGTGATCTGCGCGAGCGTGCGGCTCGCCGCCATGATGCGCGTCGTGTCGATGGCGGTGGTGAGCCCGAACTTGTCCGCGCGCGTGCGCAGCGCCATGACGACGTCCTCGAGCGCCGCGTTGCCCGCGCGTTCGCCGATGCCGTTAATCGTGCATTCGACCTGCCGCGCGCCGCCTTCGACCGCGGCGAGCGAGTTAGCGACCGCCATGCCCAGATCGTCGTGGCAGTGCGCGGAGAAGATGGCGCCCGCGGGCCGGTCGACATGCGCGGCCAGATGGCGGAACAGGTCGTAGATCTCGCTCGGCGTGGTGTAGCCGACCGTATCGGGTACGTTCAGCGTCGTCGCCCCCTCACCCGCCGCGACCGACAGGCATTCGACGAGGAAGTCGCGCTCGGTGCGGATCGCATCCTCTGCGGAGAACTCGATATCGTCGCAAAGTCGGCGCGCATGGGCGACGGATGCGCGGATCGCCTCGACGACCTGCCGCGTCGTCATGTGGAGCTTGGCCTCCCGGTGGAGCGGGCTCGTTCCTAGGAACACGTGGATCCGGCGGCGAGGTGCAGCGCCGAGAGCGGCCGCCGCCGCGTCGATGTCGCCGCGGTCCGCTCGCGCCAGCGAGCAGATGATCGGACCTTCGATGCCCTGCGCGATCGCGGCCACCGCGCGCGCGTCGCCGGGCGACGAGGCCGCGAAGCCGGCTTCGATAACGTCGACGCGCAACGCCGCGAGCGCGCGGGCGACGGAAAACTTGCCTTCCGCGGTCATCGAGAAGCCGGGAGCCTGCTCGCCGTCGCGCAGCGTCGTGTCGAAGATGCGGACGCTATTCGACGTCATGCCGCCACCCGGATATCGTGCACGTCGACGAGGCGGCGCAGCTGGAGATCGAGCATGTCGACAGCGCGCGCAGCGTCGCGCGGTTCGACGTCGAGGATCAAGGAACCGTCCGCCATGTCGATCGCGCGCACGTCGAAACCGCGCCGCTCGACGAGCCCGAGCACCCGCACGAGCGCGCCCTCGCCCGGCGCGAACGCGATCGTCAGCCGGCTCACCACTTGCCGTGCATCATCTGGACGTTCGAGCTGTTGGGCGGAACGAGCGGCCACACGTTCTCGCGCGGATCGATGCGGACGTGGCACAAGACGGGTCCGCGCGTGCCGAGCAGCCGGTCGATCGCCGCGGGCACTGCCGACCGTTCGTCCAGCGTGAACGCCTCGACCCCGAACGCGCGCGCGACTTCGGCGAAATCGGGGTTGTCGGAGAGGTCGACCTCCGAGTAGTTTTCGGCGAAGAACAGCTCCTGCCATTGCCGGACCATGCCGAGCTGCGCGTTGTCGAGCAGCAGGATCTTGAGCGGCAGCCGATAGCGGCGGATCGTCGCCAGCTCCTGGATGTTCATCATGATTGAACCGTCGCCGGTCACGGTGATGACGGTCGCATCGGGTTCGGCGAACAATGCGCCGATTCCAGCCGGGATGCCGAAGCCCATCGTTCCCAGGCCCGCGCTCGTAAGGTGGGCCTGCGGCCGCGAAAAGCGGCAATGCTGCGCGACCCACATCTGGTGCTGGCCGACGTCGCAGGTGAAGATCGCGTCGTCGCCGGCCTGTTCGGACAACGCCTTCAGCAAGGCCGGCGCGTAGACGCCTTTGCCCGGCGCGTCGTAGCTTGCCGACCACATGTCCTTGTTGTGCAGACACTTGGCCAGCCATTCCTCGCAATCCGTGGGAACCGCAGTCATGCGGTCGAGGATGGCGGCGATGTCCCCTGCCATGCCGACTTCGGGCCTACGCAGCTTGCCGATCTCCGCCGGGTCGCCGTCGATGTGGATGACGCGCGCATCGGGCGCGAACGTGTCCAGCTTGCCCGTCGCGCGGTCGTCGAAGCGCGCGCCGACGCACACGAGCAGGTCGCATCGGTCGATCGCCATGTTGGCGGCGCGCGTGCCGTGCATTCCCAGCATGCCCAGGAAAGCCGGATCGTCGGTCGGGATGCCGCCCAGGCCTTTCAGCGTGGCGACGCTCGGCATGCGCGTCCGTGCGGCGAAAACGCGCAAGGCGGGTTCGGCGCGCGCGATGGGAACGCCGCCGCCGAAGTAGAGCACGGGCGCGCGGGCCGCGGCGATCAAGGCGTTGGCGCGCGCCATGCCGTTGTTGCAGATCACGCGCGGTTCGGCGGCGGGCAACACGCGCGGAACGCATGTCGCGCTTCTGACCGCCATGTCCTTGGGCAGGTCGATCAGCACCGGGCCGGGCCGCCCTCCGCGCGCCAACGCGAACGCTTCGGCGAAGATGCGCGGGATGTCGCTTGGGCTCCGGACGACATAGCTGTGCTTGACGATCGGCATGGTGATGCCGAAGATGTCGACTTCCTGGAACGCGTCGGTTCCCATCAGCGGGGATGCGACCTGACCCGTGATCGCGACCAGCGGAACGCTGTCGAGAAACGCATTGGCGATCCCGGTGACGAGGTTCGTCGCGCCGGGACCGGAGGTGGCGAGGCAAACGCCCGGTTCTCCCGTGACGCGCCCGTACGCGTCCGCAGCCAGAGCCGCGGCCTGTTCGTGGCGGACGAGGATGTGGCGGAGGTTCGATCCCGGCAACGCGTCGTAGACGGGCATGATCGCGCCGCCCGGGTATCCAAAGATCACGGTCACGCCTTCGCGCTCGAGTGCTTCCACGACGAGCCGCGCGCCGGTGACGGGTTCGGCGGTCGCGGGCTCGATCGATCTTGCCGCGTAGGTCATGCCGCCTTCGCTTCCCGTGGCTTGTCCGCTGCCAACCCATCCTTCGCCAACCACGCCATCTTGTCCCGCATGCGCGCGCCGACATGTTCGATCGGCTGGTCGAGATCGGCGGCGAGCAGGCGGTCGTACTCGGGCTTGCCCGCGGCGTTCTCGGCGATCCACGCCTTGGCGAACGACCCGTCGCGGATGTCGCCCAGCACTTCGCGCATACGCGCGCGCGTCTCGTCGTTGATGACGCGCGGGCCGGACACGAGGTCGCCGTACTTCGCCGTTTCGGACACGAACGCGTGCATCTTGGCGAGCCCACCTTCGTAGAGCAGGTCGACGATCAGCTTGAGCTCGTGCAGGCACTCGAAATAGGCGACCTCGGGCTTGTAGCCCGCCTCGACCAGCGTCTCGAAACCGGCGGTGATGAGTTCGCTCGCGCCGCCGCACAGCACCGCCTGCTCGCCGAACAGGTCGGTCTCCGTCTCCTCCGCGAACGTCGTCTCGATCGCGCCCGCGCGGGTGCCGCCGATGCCGGAGGTGTAGGCCAGCGCCTTGGCGCGGGCGGATCCGCTGGCGTCCTGCTGCACGGCGAACAGGCAGGGCACGCCACGCCCGATCTCGTATTCGCGGCGGACGAGGTCGCCCGGCCCCTTTGGCGCGACGAGGATGACGTCTATGTCGGCGCGGGCGGCGACTTCGCCGTACAGCACCGAAAACCCGTGGGCGACGAGCAGGGCGGAGCCGGGCGCGAGGTTGGGCGCGATGTCGCCTTCGTACACCGCGCGGTGGCTCATGTCGGGGGTGAGCAGCGCGACGAGCGCGGCCTGCGCCGCGGCCTGCGCGGGCGCGACGACGCGAAAACCGTCTTCCTTGGCGCGGCGTTCGGCGGTCTTCCCCGCCCGCGCGCCGATCATCACGTCGAACCCGCTGTCGCGCAGGTTGCGGGCGTGCGCGCGGCCCTGGCTGCCGTAGCCGATAACCGCGATCGTCTTGCCGCGGAGGGTCGCCGGGTTCGCGTCGGCTTCGGTGTAGATCGTTTCCATCGGGGCATCCTTCAGCTCAAAAGAAAACCCCCCGCTCCGGGTGGAGGCGGGGGGTTCTGGTGTTTCTCGATCCTCGTTGAGGGTCGCTATCCAGAACCGCCGCCTACGGACACGAGGATCGTAATAAGGACGATGCGTACGAGGCGCGGGTAGACCGACGCGAAGCTTGCGCCCGCTTTGTCGTCCGTGCCCGTCATACCCGTCAGCATTGCGAGAAGGTCCCATCGCGATCCCCGTTGGGATCCCGTTGACCAGCTTCTATGCTGCATCGCGGAAGATGCGCAAGTTAAAAAGCGTTTGTTGAAGACGAATGCCAAGTTAAGGGACGTTCGCCGCCCGCGACGCTTGCGTGGTGATGTATCCCAAGCCGGACGATCGCACGATGACGACTGATCCCCTGCCCTCCCGTGCGTTGCTCGACGGTGCAGCTCGTGCGCCCGCCCGGGCGATGCTGCGCGCCGCCGGGTTCGACGATGTTGCAATGTCGAAGCCGATGATCGCAATCGTCAACAGCTGGTCGTCCGTTACCCCGTGCAACATGCACCTGCGCGAGTTGGCGACGCACGCGCGGCGCGGGATCGAGGAGGCGGGCGGAACCGCAGTCGACTTCAACACGATCGTCGTCACCGACGGCATCTCGATGGGCACGCCCGGCATGCGCGCGAGCCTGATGAGCCGCGAGGTGATCGCCGATTCGGCCGAACTCGCGGTGCGCGGCCATTCGCTCGACGCGGTGTTGTTCCTCGTCGGGTGCGACAAGACGATCCCCGCCGCCGCGATGGCGGCCGCACGGCTCGATCTGCCCGCGGTCATCTTGTACGGCGGGTCGATCATGCCGGGGCGGCTGCGCGACAAGGCGCTGACCATCCAGGACGTGTTCGAGGCGGTCGGTTCGCACGGTGCCGGGACGATCGACGATGCCGAGCTGATCGCGGTCGAGAAGGCGGCGTGCCCCGGCGCCGGCGCGTGCGGGGGTCAGTTCACGGCGAACACGATGGCGCTCGCCTGCACGTTCCTCGGGTTGTCACCCGTCGGCCTCAACGACGTTCCGGCAGTCCACCCCGACAAGCCGGAAGCGGCGGCGGAAGCTGGACGCGCGATCGTGGCCGCGGTGGTCGCCGGTTGCAATGCGCGGCAACTCATTACCCCGGCATCGCTGCGCAACGCGGCGGTCGCGGGCACGGCCACGGCGGGGTCGACCAACCTCGTCCTCCATCTGCTCGCGATCGCGCGCGAGGCAGGGATCGACGAGGCCGCGTTCGGGCTCGACATCTTCGACGAGATTTCGCGTGCCACTCCCGTCATTGCCGACCTTAAGCCAGGCGGACGGTTCATGGCACCCGACATGAGCGCGGCGGGCGGGGCGGCGCTGCTCGGGCGGCGGTTGATGGAAGCGGGGCTGATCGTCGACGCACCGACGGTCACGGGCGCGTCGCTGTTCGGAAGTTTCGCCGATGCGCCGGAGACGCCGGGGCAGCAGGTCATCCTGACGGCGGACGCACCGCTAAAGGCGCGCGGCGGCTTCGGCATCCTGTACGGCAATATCGCGCCCGAAGGCTGCGTCGTGAAGCTCGCCGGCCATGATCGGTTGCGCTTCGAGGGACCCGCCAAAGTGTTCGACGGCGAGGAAGCGTGCTTCGCGGCGCTGAACGATGGCGGTATCATCGCGGGCGACGTGGTCGTGATCCGGGGCGAAGGGCCGGCGGGAGGTCCGGGCATGCGCGAAATGCTCGCCATCACCGCCGCCATTCAGGGCCGGGGCTTGGGCGACAGCGTCGCGCTCGTCACCGACGGACGCTTTTCGGGTGCGACCTACGGCTTCATGGTCGGCCACGTCGCGCCGGAGGCCGCGCGCGGCGGGCCGATCGGGAGGCTGCGCGACGGCGACGGCATCGTCATCGACGTCGACGGCCGGGTCATACAAACGGACGCGGACCTGGAAGCTCGACCGCGTCCGGGCACGACGCTCGTGCCCGCGGGCGCGACGGGTGCGTACGCCAAATACGCGCGGCTCGTCGGCTCCGCTTCCCAAGGTGCCGTAACCAGCGGGGCTTAAACCTCGAGATCGGCGGGCTCGTCGATGTCGCGCAAGGTTTCGCCGACGAACAGCGACCAACCCCGTGCCGCGATGCGCTGCGCGGTCGTGGCCGCAACGGTGTCGGTGCTCCACGCGACGTCCGCGAACAGCGACGCGTCGAAGCGGCTTAGCCCCAGCAGCACGTAACCGCCGTCTTGCGCCGGGAGCATGACCGCATCGTGCGCTTCGAGTCGCGCCGCGGCATCGCGCAAGCGGTCGGCGTCGAGCGACGGACAATCCGTGCCGATCAACAACACGCTCTCCCCCGCCGCGATCACGCGTTCCGCGGCGCGCGCGAGGCGTTCGCCGAGATCGCCCGGACCCTGATCGGTGCACCACACGTCGGCGGGGAGGTCCGTCGGCCAATCGGAGCCGGGCGGATCGACGCAGAGTTCGAACGCCGATGCCGAGGCCCGCACCTGCGAGAGCGTGTCTCGGAGCATCCGCGCCGCCAACGCCGCCGCGCCGTCTGCCCCCAACACCGGGATGAGCCGCGTCTTCACCCGCCCCGCAACGGGTGCTTTGGCGAAGATGACCACGCGTGTCGGCCGTCCCTCTCCGGTCACCCGCGGCGCCATGTGAAATACCGTTCGATCCAGCGCAGCAGCGCCTCGGGCTTGTGCGCCTTTTTCCACTCGCCCGCCGCGTATTTGTTGGCTTCCGCCATCGTCGGGTAGGCGTGGATCGTCCCCAGTATCTTGTTCAGGCCGAGCCCATGCTTCATCGCGAGCACGATCTCCGGCAGGATTTCGCCCGCCCCCGCCGCCACGATCGTCGCGCCCAGGATCTTGTCCTTGCCCGGCACCACGAGGATCTTGACGAACCCGCGCCGCGCGCTCTCCGCGACTGCCCGGTCGAGGTGGCCGAGGTCGTAGCGGACGAGCTCGTACGGCACGCCGGCCTTCGTCGCGGTCGCCTCGTCGTGCCCGACATGCGCGACTTCGGGGTCGGTGAACGTCGTCCAAGGCAGATATGTGTAGTCCGCGCGGAACCTGCGGAACGTCCCGAACAGCGCGTTGACCGCCGCGAACCAGGCTTGGTGCGCGGCGAAGTGGGTGAACTGGTACGGCCCCGCGACATCTCCGGCGGCATAGATGTTGGGGTAGATCGTCTGCAGGTAATCGTCGGTGACGACCGTCTTCTCGGTTGGAATGCCAAGCGCTTCCAACCCGTACCCGGTAAGCCGCGCCTTTCGGCCGACCGCGACGATGATCTCGTCGAAGGGGAGCGCGTCTTCGCCCGCATCGTTGCCGACCACGAGCGTCTTGCCCTCGCATCGCAGCGCCTTCGTGTCCGTGCGGATGTCGACGCCTTCGCCGCGCATGATATCGGCCACGAAAGTCGAGACGTCCGCGTCCTCGTTGGGCAGGATGCGCGGACCGTGTTCGACCTGCGTCACGTGCGCCCCGAGCCTGGCGTACGCCTGCGCCAGCTCCGTTCCGATCGGCCCGCCGCCGACGATGACGAGGCGGTCCGGCACGGTGTCCCGCCGAGACATCGCGTCCCACAACGTGTCGCTCGTAAGGAACCCCGCTTCGGCGAGCCCGGGGATGTCGGGCACCGCGGGTCCCGAACCGGCCGCGATCACGATCGATCGCGTCGTCAGTCGGCTCGTCGTTCCGTCGGCGCCTGCGATCTCGACCGTCCAGGGATCGACGATCGTGGCATGGCCAAGCCGCACGTCGACGCCCAAATCGGCATAGCGCTCGACGCTGTCCGCGGGTGCGATCGCCGCGATAACGTCATGGACCCGGTTCATGACCGCGCGAAAGTCGAAGACGGGCTCGGCGGGACGCAGCCCGTACTCGCCCGCGTTGCGCATTTCGTGCGCGAGCCGGGCGCTGCGGATCAGCGCTTTCGAGGGTACGCAGCCGTAATTAAGGCAGTCGCCGCCCATCTTGTGCGCCTCGACCAGCGTCACTTTCGCGCGCACGGTCGCCGCGATGTAGCTGGTGACGAGCCCGCCCGCGCCCGCGCCGATGACGACGAGATTGCGGTCGTAACGCTTCGGCCGCGTCCAGCGCGCGTAGATGCGGCGGCGCTTCCACCAGCCGATCAATCCCTTGGCGATCAGCGGGAACAGGCCGAGCAGCACGAACGAGCCGATCAGGCCGGGCGACAGGATGTCGCTCGTGCTCTCGATCCGCGCGAGCTGCGTTCCGGCGTTGACGAACACGACCGTGCCCGCGAGCATTCCGATCTGGCTGACCACGTGGAAAGTGACAAGCCGCATCGTTGTCAGCCCCATCGCGAGGTTGACCAGGAAGAACGGGAACGCGGGAATCAAGCGCAGCGTCAGCAGATAGGCGGCCCCGTCGGTAGCAATGCCGCGGTCGATCGCGTCGACGCGCTTGCCGAAGCGGGCCTTGACCCAGTCGCGCAGCAGATAGCGCGACGACAGGAAGGCAAGGCTCGCGCCGATCGCCGACGCGAACGAGACGATCAGCGTGCCGAGCGCCAGCCCGAAGACCGCGCCGGCGGCGAGCGTCAGGATAACGGCGCCCGGGAGCGAGAGCGCCGTTACGGCGACGTAGAGTAGGAAAAAGCCGCCGATTACCGTTGCCGGCCTGTCGGCGAGCAAGGCGGCAAGATCGGACTGCCGCGCGCGCAGCGCATCGAGCGTCAGATACGATCCCAGGTCGAAAACAAAGAACGCGGCGACGCACGCGGCGAGGAACGCGAGCAGCCCGGCCTTGCCCAGCCACCCGGATTTCGCGGGCGCCGCCGGGTCTGTGTTCGCAACTTCGATGATCTCGTCCTCAACAAGCGTCTGGAAGTGCCTTCGTGCCTGGCCGGAGCGAAGTTACGGGCGATCCGCTCTGTAACCGCAAACCGACCGGGCGCGAACGAGATGGATGAGCGGCAAGCTCGAAGGCCGCGTTGCACTCCGGCTCCGGTGCGCCGATATTCTCCACCTTCGACAAGGATTTGTGATGCGTCTTCCGATTGCCCTCGCCACCGTCGCGTTGTTCGCCGCGAGCGGATCGTCCGCGCAAGCCCCTGCCGGACGCGCCGCCGCCGTGTTCGCGGGCGGGTGCTTCTGGTGCACCGAGGCCGATTTCGACAAGATCCCGGGCGTCGTGTCGACGACGTCGGGCTACACGGGCGGCCGGCTCGCCAACCCGACCTACGAGCGCGTTTCGGCTGGGGGCACAGGTCATATCGAGGCGGTGCGCGTCGTCTACGATCCGACCCGCGTGACGTATGCGCAGCTCGCCAGCCGCTTCGTGCGCACGATCGATCCGTTGGACGCAGGCGGCAGCTTCTGCGATCGCGGCGAGAGCTACAAGTCCGCGTTCTTCGTCGCCAACCCGGCCGAACGCCGCATCGCCGAAGCCGTCAAGGCCAACACGCAGAGAGTGCTGAAGAAGCCGGTCGCGACCCTGATCCTGCCCGCCGCGCGCTTCTACCCGGCCGAAGGCTACCACCAGGATTACTACACGAAGAACCCGATCCGCTATAAATTCTATCGGTACAATTGCGGGCGCGATGCCCGCTTGAAGCAGGTTTGGGGCTCGTCGGCCAAGTGAAGGTCGCGACGGCCGAGACGTCGTCGCCGTTCGCGGTCGACGCTCGGCCGCTCGACGACCGAAAGTTTCGCGATCCGTTCGTCACCGCCAAAGGCGAGCGGCGCGCGCATGTCGCGCCCGAACGGCTCGACACGTTGTGGATCAACACGGGCACGCTGTGCAATCTGGCGTGCAAGACGTGCTACATCGAAAGCTCGCCGACCAACGACGCGCTCGTCTACCTGACGCTGGCGGAAGTCGACGCGTATCTCGACGAGGCGGAGGCGCTGGGGGTTCGCGAGATCGGGTTTACGGGCGGCGAGCCGTTCATGAACCGCGACATGATCGCCATGTTGTGGTCCGCGCTTGGACGCGGGTTCGAAGTGCTCGTGCTGACCAACGCGATGCGGCCGATGAGGCGCTTTGAGGGGGTGTTGCTTGCGTTGCGCGCGAAGGCTGGGCGAAGGCTGACGATGCGTGTCAGCCTGGATCATCACAGCGCGCACGTCCATGATGCAGAGCGTGGTTTGGGCGCGTTCGACAAGGCGATCGACGGCCTGAGCTGGCTTTCGGACGGGGGCTTCGCGATCGCGGTGGCCGGGCGTGCGCTGCCGGGCGAAAGCGAGGCGCACACGCGGTCCGGGTACGCGCGGCTGTTCGCGGAACACGGGATCGCCATCGACGCGACCGGCTCCGGGCTCGTCCTGTTCCCGGAGATGGATGCGTCCGCGGACGTTCCGGAGATCACCGAAGCATGCTGGGGCATACTTGACGTCGCGCCCGCATCGATCATGTGCGCGTCCAGCCGCATGGTGATCAAGCGGCGCGGCGCGGCGCGGCCCGTGGTCGCGTCATGCACGCTGATCGCCTACGACGACCAGTTCGTGCTCGGCCACACGCTGGCGGAGGCGCGGCGTCCCGTCATGCTCAACCACCCGCACTGCGCGCGCTTTTGCGTGCTGGGCGGGGCGAGCTGTTCGGGTTGAGGCTTTCGGTCGTCATCCCGGCGCTCGACGCGAGTGTCGGACTTGCCGCCTGCCTGGAGCGTCTGCGCGACGCGGACGAGGTCATCGTCGTCGATGGCGGTTCGCGGGACGACACGGTCGCGATCGCCACGCGCGGCGGTGCCAGGGTGGTGGCGGCCGAGCGGGGCCGGGGTTCGCAGCTACGGGGTGGAGCGGACATCGCGCGCGGCGACTGGCTGCTGTTCCTCCACGCGGACACGCGGCTCGACTGGGGCTGGCGCGACGCGGCTGACGCGCACGCTGTCGGCAACACGGACGAGGCGGCGTATTTCGGCTTCCGGTTGGATGACGATGCGTGGCAGGCGCGCGTCATCGAGGCGGGCGTCGCGGTTCGGCTCAAGCTTTTGGGTCTGCCTTACGGTGACCAGGGCCTGCTCATCTCCCGCATTCTGTATAACGAAGTCGGGGGGTTCGCCTCGTTGCCCCTGATGGAGGATGTCGATCTGGTCGCGCGCATTGGGCGCTGGCGGGTCAAGCCCTTGTCCACGTCCGCGACGACGTCGGCGGAGCGGTGGCGGCGTGACGGCTGGTTCGCGCGGTCGGTCCGCAATCTCTCAATCCTGATGCTGTTCGGGCTCGGCGTGCCACCGTCGCGCCTCGCTCGCCTCTACGCCTGAGCGCGCAGCGCGCGTCCGGCGACCGCGTCGAGCCTCGTCAGCAGCGCCGGGTCGCGCGCGTCCGGGGACGTGATAAGCGCGTGGTCGAGAACGGTGTCGATAGGCGATGCGCTCCGTTCCTCCGGTAAAGTCTCTGCAAGCATTTCGATGAGTCGTCGCCCGATGCTCGCATTGTGCATGAGCTGCGCTATGACCGCGGAGACCTCGACCGCCGCTTCGCCCTCGCGCCAGCAGTCGTAGTCCGTCACCATGCCGACGAGCGCATAGGGCAGCTCGGCTTCGCGCGCGAGCTTGGCTTCGGGCATGGCGGTCATGCCGATGACGTCGGCGCCCCATTGGCGATAGAGCAGGCTTTCGGCGCGGGTGGAGAATTGCGGGCCTTCCATCGCCAGGTACGTGCCGCCGCGCGCGACGCGTGCGCCCGCCTGTTCGGCGGCGTCCGCGCAGTAGGTGGACAGACGCGGGCAGACGGGGTCGGCCATCGACACGTGCGCGACCATGCCGGTGCCGAAGAAGCTGCTCGGCCGCGACACGGTGCGGTCGATGAACTGGTCGACCAGCACGAAGCGGCCGGGTTCCAGCTCCTCGCGTAGCGACCCGACGGCGGAGATGGCGACGACGTCGGTGCACCCACTGCGCTTGAGCGCGTCGATGTTGGCGCGCGCGTTCAGGTCGCCGGGCGCGATGCGGTGGCCCGCGCCGTGCCTCGGAAGAAAAACAAATCGGACGTGGCCGACGCGGCCGGACAGGAGGCGGTCCGACGGCGCGCCCCACGGCGTGTCGACCGTGGTCCACGTCGCGTCGGTCAGCGCGTCGATCGCGTACAGCCCCGACCCCCCGATGACACCGATCGTCCAGCCTGTCATCGGGCCTGCAGGTCGCTGAGAAAGCTTCGGATGCGGGCGGCATTGACCCCGATGTCGCTGCCGCCGACGCGGCTGATCGATCGCATGTCGACCAGCGACGTCCCCGGCCGCGCGGGGTCGAGGCGGACGCGCACCACGACGTCATCCTTGAAGCGGAAGAACAGGGTCGTGTCCGTCGCCTCCAATGCGCCCGCGGCGGGATCGGACCGGGCGATGGGCCAGCCACGCGACCGCGCCAACGCTTCGGCGCGGCGCGTGACGTCGGCCACGCTGCCGGGCACGGATACAGTGCGCAGATCGGGATAACCCTGCCGGTGGATCGCCTTCCACCGCTCGAGCGGTGGCAATTTGGCCGTCGCGCCCTCGCTTGCCGGCACGTTTTCCAGATTGTCCGCGCGCACTTCGAGGACGGCGAACCGAGGAAGATCGTCCAAGTTCGTCGCGACGTCATGGATCGCGGGCACGCTGCTCGCGGTCGCGACCTGGCGCGCGATGTAGCCGCCGAAGGCCAGCGCGACTGCGAAAGCGAGCAGGTTGAGGCGCACCGAACGCACGCCGCTGCGCCGACCCAGCACGAACGCGACGAACGCCAGGACCCCGCCCGCGACCGCGGCGTAGAAGGCCCAGCGCAGGACGCCGAAACCTTCGCGGAAGGACCACAGGTCCTGTCCGCTGCCGATCGCGGCGATCAGCGCCGCCGCCAGTCCGCCCAGCGTCAGAACCAGCGCGACGCGCGTCATCCTGTGCGTCCACACGTCGTCCGTGTCAGCCATCCGTCGTCCCCCGCCGGAACGGTTGCGACAGCATCCGCCCGAGCCTCGCTTCGTCCGGATCGCCTAGATTGGCAACGCCGATCGTCATGGCGTCATGCCCAGCCGCGGGCTGCGCGCGGTACGTGCCGAACAGCCGGTCCCAGATCGGCAGCGCGAACCCGTAATTGCTCTGCGCCTCGGTGCGGACGACCGAGTGGTGCACCCGGTGCATGTCGGGCGTGACGAGCACGCGCCGCAAGAGGGCGTCTGCCCGTAACGGAAGCCGTGCGTTGGCGTGGTTGAACATGGTGGCCGCGTTGAGCACGACTTCGAACAGCAGCACCGCCCATGCGGACGCGCCAAGCGCGACGACGGCGGCGATCTTGATCGCCATCGACAGCACGATCTCGATCGGGTGGAACCGGATTCCGGTCGTGACGTCGAACGCGCGGTCCGAGTGGTGCACCCGGTGCAACCGCCACAGCGCAGGCACGCGATGGAACAGCACATGCTGCGCGTAGATGACGAGGTCGAGCGCGACGAATGCAATTGCGACCTCCAGCCATGCCGGGAATGCGACCGCGTTGAGCATGCCCCAACCGCGACCTTCCGCGAACAAAGCGGCTCCGACCGCGGCGGCCGGGAAGAGGATGCGCAACGCGACCGTGTCGACCGCGATGAGCCCGAGATTGCCCGGCCACCGCGCGGCACGCGCGGGCGCCTGCGCGCGGCGGGGGGCGAGGAGTTCCCAGGTCGCCATCAGCGCGAACACGCCCGTGAACGCCGCAAGGCGGATGGTGGGTTCGGAGGTGGTCATCCACCGACAAGTCTAGCGGGATGAAGGCCAAGCTAAAAGCGTATGCTGGCGACCGAACGAACACTTTTGTTCCCCGGCGTAGGCCGGGGCCCAGCCTTGGGCAGCTGCGAAAGGCTAGGCCCCGGCCTACGCCGGGGAACTGCCAATTACTAGAACCGCGCCGACAGCGTGAACGACAGCCGCGGGTTGCGGTTGTTCGATTCGAACCGGTCGTTGCCGATCGGAAACGCGATCTCGGCGCTCGCATCGAACACACGGCTGACGTCGAAGCGCACGCCAGCGCCCGCCGAGTAGAGACTGCCGCCGCGCCCGCCGGATCCGATATTGCCGACCGTGCCCGCGTCGGCGAAGGCGTAGAGCTGCGTGGGGCGGCCCTTGAAGGGCGCGCCGCGGATGTCGTAGCGGATCTCGGCGAGGCCAGCGATGCCGCGGTCGCCGCTGCGTTCGCTGTAGTCGTAGGCGCGGCCGAAGCGGGGACCGCCGATCCCCATCTCCTCCGACGACAGAAGCGCGCGCGACGCGACCTGGCCCTCGGCGGCGACCTTGAGGCTGAGCGCGCCCGCGATCGGGCCCGTCCAGTCGGCGTAGAGATCGAGCTTGGAGAATACCGCGCTGCCGCCGCGACGCGACGCGAGCGGGTCGCCGCGCTTCGTGGCGTCGAACACGTCCAGGCCTTGGCGCGCAGCGAGGCGCGCGTACAGCCAGCCGCCGAGCCAGCCCTTGTACCCCGACACGCCGAGCGTGACGGTCGAGAAGCGGTCGTTGCGCACCAATTCGCCGTTGCGGTCCTGTTCGGTGTCGCGGACGGTGAAATCGACCGTGGTCCACACGTTGGCGTCACGCGAGCGCAGCAGCGGGTAGCTCAGGTTCGCGTTGACGCTCGTGCTGCGGCCGTCGATCTCGTCGTCTCGCGCGCGGTCTCCCGGCCGCACCCGCGTGTAGGACGCGCCGACTCCGACCAGCAGCCCGTCGGCGCCCGTGTCCGCGGCATAGTCGAACCCGACCGTGGCGAGCTCGCTTGGATCGAGCGGCGTGATGGTGCCGCGCAGGCTCAGCTGGTCACCGGCCAGCAGCGCGCCGTTGAGGTCGGCGCGTATGCGCACCCGGATCGGACCAACCGCGCGCGACCCCCAATTGTCGATCTGGACGTTGCCGACTATGCTCTTGGCGGACGTGTCGACGACCAGCACACTGCGTTCGCCCTCGCGCTGGTAGCGGGTCTCCGCGATCGTCACGCCCGGCAGGTCGCCGGCGAGGAGCAGCGCGCGTTCGAGTTCGGCGCGTGTGACGGGCTTGCCGTCGGTCAGCACGGCGAGCCTGCGGCCGACCGCTGGGTCGTCGAGGCCGTTCAACCGCACTTCGTCGATGCGTCCCTCGTCCAGCCGGACGCGGAGCACGCCGTTGGCGACCGTCTGCCGCGGGATCGACGCGGTCGCGAACACGTAGCCGCGCGCACGCGCCATGTCGGCGACGCCTTGCGCGAGTGCCTTCAGATCGGCCGCGCCGAGCTGCCGGCCGACATAGGAATCGAACAAGGGCGCGAACTCGGCCGACCGGAACGTGGTCGCGCCATCGACGCGGATCGCGCCGACGGGCACTTCGCCTTCGAACATGGCGGTCGCGGGAGACGCGACGCCTAATGGAATCGCGGTAGGCACAGCGTCCGCCTTCGGCCGCGAAACACCCGCCGCGCGTTCGGCGACGCCCGCATCGCCGCGATCGGCCTCGAGTTGCGCGGCGTCCGCCTGCTGGGCCTGCGCGACGACCGGCGACAGGCACAGCGAAACGCATGCGGACGCGGCGGCGACGCTCTGCAGGCACAAAGCTCGTTCGTAGGTCATTCGTGCAAAATCCCGGTTCGCTCGGTGACCGGGATGTGGCGCGCAAGGGGTTAAGAATTTGCTTGGTTAAACCGGCGTTACCGACTCCTACGAAGGTCTTGGCAAGCTCCGCGCAGCTAGATCGGATGCAATGGAGGCGTGAGGTCCGTGTCGGCCCTGCGCAGCATATGATCGGAAGGCGTCACCATGTTACGCAAACTCGCAATCGGCGTTGCCCCCCTTGCCCTGTTGTGGAGCAATGCGGCGCTCGCGGGCACGCCGTTGTGGCGCGTCACCGAAGTCAGCGGACCCGTGTCGCTCAAGCGCGCCAATGTGGTCCGACCCGCCGCCCGCGGCGCGACGCTCAACCCCGGCGACACGGTCACGACCGGCGCGGGGGCGCGCGCCGTTCTTGTGCGCGGTGAGGAATACGTCGTGGTCTCGCCCGCGACGCAGCTCCGTCTGCCCGACGCGACCAAGACGACGGGCATCATGCAGATGATCGAGGACTTCGGAACCGCGGTCTACAAGATCCAGAAGAAGGTGACGCCGCACTTCGGCGTGCAGACGCCGTACCTCGCGGCCGTGGTCAAAGGCACGACCTTCTCCGTGACCGTCGGACCGCAGGGCAGTTCGGTCCAGGTCATCGAAGGCCGCGTCGAGGTCGCCACCAACGACGGCGGCGCGCGCGAGCTGATCGAGCCGGGCGTCGTCGCGCTGGTCGGATCGAGCAACCTGTATCGCCTGACCGTGGACGGCGACACGCGCCGCGACATCGACTCGCCCAACGCCCCGGCCGGAAACGGCGCGGCGGGCAGCGGGGCGACCTCCAGCTATGTCGGTCCGCCCGCGGGCACGCTGCTGATCGCCGCGGTGTCCGAAGACAAGCGTCCGCTTGCCGACCTGACGGGCGGACTGGTCAAGGATGTGTCCGGAACCGAGCTCGCCGGCCTCATCTCGGCCGATTTTCGCCTCGCGGCTCCCGCTGCGGCGCCCGTCGCGACGCCGGCACCGGTGAGCGCGGCTCCGGTCGTGACACCCGCCGCGGCACCGGCTCCTGCGCCGGCTCCGACACCGGCCGCTGCTCCGGCTCCTGCGCCCGCTCCGGCTCCGACACCTGCTCCGGCTCCGACACCCGCTCCGGCTCCTACACCTGCTCCGGCTCCGACACCTGCTCCGGCCCCAGCGCCGGCTCCGGCTCCAACGCCGGCTCCGGCTCCGACACCTGCTCCGGCTCCGACACCTGCTCCGGCCCCAACGCCGGCTCCGGCTCCGGCTCCGGCGCCTGTACCTGCTCCGGCTCCCGCTCCGACGCCGGCGCCCGCACCAGCCCCAGCGCCGGTTCCCCCTCCTGCGCCGGTTCCGACACCCGCGCCGACCCCCGCGCCTGTGCCGACGCCTGCTCCGGCTCCCGTACCAGCGCCTGTGCCAACTCCCGCGCCAGTACCGGCGCCTGCGCCTGCTCCGACACCAGCTCCCGTGCCGACGCCCGCACCGGCTCCTGCTCCTGCTCCTGCTCCTGCTCCTGCTCCTGCTCCTGCTCCGATACCGGTAGCGCCGCCTGCTCCGCCACCCGCACCCTTGCCGCCGCCGCCGCCGCCGCCGCCGCCCGTGGACGACCACAAGGACAAGGACGACAAGGACAAGGACGACAAGCGCGACAAAGACGATCGCGACAAGAAGGATCGCGACAAGGACGACCACGACGACGACGATCGCGACAAGAAGGACGACGACGATCGGAGCTAAGTCGCGCTACCCCTCGCGTTGACGGGACGGTAAGGTTGCTCCGGCTAACCTTGCCGTCCCTCTTCGTCCGAGCCGCGCCGCCGATGCCAAGCCCGTCCCCCGCCGCCCGACTCACGCCCGCGGCGGGCGCGCTCGTGCTGCGCCGGAGCCGGATGATCGTCATTCTGTCGGGCGTCGCCGCCGCGCTCGCGCTGCTGTTCGGCGGCGGCGGCGCGGCCGTCGAGAACGAGCTGCGCACGCTCCGCAACATGGTCCGCGCGCACGATGCCACCGGCGAGGTCCACATCGTCGAGATCGACAAGCGCAGCATCGAGGCGCTGCGGGTCTGGCCCTGGCCGCGCCGCTACCATGCGCGCGCCGTTGACGCGCTCCGCGAAGCCGGCGTGCGCTCGATCGCTTTCGACGTCGACTTCTCGTCCGAGTCCACGCCGGAAGACGACTTCCTCCTTGTCCGCGCGCTCGACCGCGCCGGAGGCAGCGTCGTCCTGCCCGCGATTCGCCAGTCGGCAGGGGCGAACTCGCGCGACAGCATCGACAGCGAACCCATTCCCGCGTTGCGCGACCACTCGTTCGCGGGCGCCGTCGCGATGCAGCCCGACAGCGGCGGCTTCGTCCGCAGCGCGCCGCTCGGGATGGTCATCAGCGGCTCGCCCCGACCCTCGCTCGCCGCGATGGTCGCCGAAGTCGCCGCGCCCGGCATCGAAAGCTTCGCGATCGACTTCGCGGTGCGGCCCGAGACGATCCCGCGCCACAGCTTCGTCGATCTGATCGAGGGCCGCGTTCCCGCATCGGCGCTGCGCGGCAAGCGCGTCATCATCGGCTCGACCGCCGTCGAAACGCCCGATCGCTACCCCGTCCCGGGTTACGGCGTCATCTACGGCGTGGTGATCCAGGCGCTCGCGGCCGAAACGCTGCTCGCCGGCCGGCCGGGCACGCTACGCTGGATCCCCACGCTGGTCATCGCGTTCGCCGCGATCTGGCTGCTCGCCGGGCGTGCGTCGCGGCCGAAGCGCATTATCGGCTTCGTCGGCACGGGCGTCCTCATCCTGCTCCTGCCGCTCGCGCTGGAGCAATGGGCGTCGACGTCCGCGGAGGTCGTTCCCGCGCTCGGCGCCATGTTCGCGGCCGGGGTCGCGGCTTCGATCGCGACGCTGGTCCGTACGTTCCGCCGTCGCACGATGATCAACGCGGAAACCGGTTTGCCCAATCTGAACGCGTTGGCGGAAAGCCTTCGCACCGAGCCGAAAGCACTGGTCGCGGTCGCGCAGATCGAAGGCTTCTCCGCGACCGCGTCCGCGTGCGGGCCGCAGATCACCGCCGATCTCGTCCGCCGCATCGCCGAACGCGTCGGCCAGGTGACGCGCGGCACCGACGTGCACCGGGTGGACGAGGCGACGCTCGCCTGGACGGTCGACCCGCAGGACATCGACGAAGTCGGCGATCGCTTCGACGCGCTTGCCGCACTCATGCGCGCGCCCGTCGAGGCGGGCGGACGGCGCGTCGACATCGCTCTGTCCTACGGCGTCGCTCCAGGAACGGGTGCCGAGGCGCGCCGGCTTGTCGCCAACGCCACGCACGCGGCTGCCGAGGCGGGCAAGTCGGGCGAGCGCTGGCAGTTGTTCACGGGCGGCAACGAGGAGGACGCGCACTGGCGGCTGTCGCTGCTGGGCGAACTCGACGCGGCGCTCGAACGCGGCGACATCTGGGTCGCGCACCAGGCCAAGTACGATCTGGCGACACGCAAGGTGGTCGGCAGCGAGGCGCTCGTCCGTTGGCAGCACGCCACGAGAGGCCCAATCCCGCCCGACCTGTTCATCCCCGCGGTGGAGGAAAGCGGCCGCATCTACGAGCTGACGATGCACGTGCTGCGCACTGCGTTGAGCGACGCGGCCGAATGGCGAGACCGGGGCGAGACTCTCAGCGTCGCGGTCAACATCTCGGTGACGCTGCTGACGCGTCCCGACTTTGTTGCCGACATCGAGGCGGCACTCGCCGCGAGCGGACTCCCGCCTAGATACCTGACCCTCGAAGTCACCGAATCCGCCGCCATGACCAGCTCCGACGCCGCGCTCGCCGCGCTGGAGACTTTGCGCGACATGGGGCTCAAGCTGTCTGTCGACGACTACGGCACGGGCCAGTCGACGCTGACCTATTTAAAGCGCCTGCCTGCGTCCGAGCTCAAGATCGACAAGAGCTTCATCCAGACGGTGGTCGGCAATCGCAACGACGCGATTCTCGTCCGCTCGACGATCGACCTGGCGCACGAGCTGGGCCTCAGCGTCGTCGGCGAAGGCGTGGAAGATTCCGAGTGTCTGGAAGCACTTGCGGCGATGGGCTGCGACACGGTGCAAGGTTATCATATCGGTCGCCCGATGACCGCGAACGACTTCCTGGCGCTCGTGCGCCGGTTGAACGTCGATGAGGCCGCGGTCGCCGCCTAGGCTCGCGGTTGACGCCGGCGCTGCGCGCGACGCAAGGCAGGCTCCGTGGCCGACCAGCCTTCCCCTTCGCGCCTGCGGCACGCGTCGTTGCCCGCGATCATCTTTCTCGTCGTCGCGATCGCGAGCATCGTCGCGGCGCTCGCCTTATGGCGCGCGGCCGCCGAACGCGACGCGGCGCGGTTCCAGGCGGAGAGCCGGGTCGCCGCGCTAGCGGTGTTCGAGCGCATGGAACGGCAGGTCGCGCTTCTGCGCGGTGCGGCCGGGCTGTTCGCCGCGACAGGCGGAGTCGATGCGCGGGCGTTCGACGCCTATGTCGAACGGCTCGAGCTCGCAAACCGCTACCCGGGGGTGCTCGGCATCGGCTATTCCCCGCGGATCGTCGGCGCCGCGCGCGATGCGTTCGTCTCGCGCATACGGGCGGGGCCCGCATCTGACTTCCGGCTATTCCCTGAAGGCGCGCGGGCCGTCTACCAACCCATCGTCTATCTCTCCCCGCTCGACCGCGGCAACCGGCGCGCGGTCGGCTTCGACATGTTCACGGAAAGCATGCGCCGAACCGCGATGATCCGCGCGCGCGACGAGGGCACGCCCGCGGCGACAGGGCGCGTGGCGCTGTTGCAGGACGCGGGAGGCGCGCCGCAGCCCGGGTTCCTGCTCTACGTGCCCGTGTACCGCGGCAACGGCGTTCCGGTGACGCCCTCGGGTCGCAACGAGCGGCTCGACGGCTTCGTCTTCAGCCCGGTCCGCGCGCGCGACCTGTTCCGAACCGTGTTCGATCCCGACGACGTACGACCGGTCGATGTCACGATCTACGACGCGACCGTCGCGCCCGCGAACGTGCTGTTCGCCACGGCGACGCCGGGTCGCGGCGATGCGCGCTTCTACGAGGAAGCGCTCGTGCGGGTCGCTGGCCGGACATGGGTCGTCGCCACGGCCGCGCCCGCGAGCTTCAGCGAAGGTCCGCAGCGGGGGCTCGCCTGGTGGACCGCCATCCTCGGCGTGATCGCCGCGTCCGTGCTCGCCTTCGCGGCCCATGCCCAAGGCCGCGCCGCGCGCGCCGCCGAACGCGCGCGCGCCGACCTGCGCAAGCTGAACGAGACATTGGAGGCACGCGTCGAGGCGCGCACCGCGGAGGTCAGCACGGCTTACGCCGGCCTGCGCCACGAGATCGAACTGCGCGAAGGCGCGGAGGAACAGGTCCGGCAGATGCAGAAGATCGAGGCGGTCGGCCAGCTGACGGGGGGGATCGCGCACGATTTCAACAATATGCTGGCGATCGTCATCGGCAGCCTCGACATGGCCAAGCGCCGCGTCGCCGATCCCGACCGCGTGCGCCGCCTGCTCGACAATGCGATGGAAGGCGCGACGCGCGCCGCCGCGCTGACCCAGCGGCTGCTCGCCTTTTCGCGCCGTCAGCCGCTGTCGCCGCAGGTCATCGACGTCAACCGGCTGGTGTCGGGCATGTCCGAACTGCTGCGCCGCACGATCGGCGAGACGATACGGCTCGACACGGCGCTTAGCGGAGGATTGTGGCCCACGTTCGCCGATGCCGGCCAGCTCGAGAACGTCATCCTCAACCTGGCGGTCAACGCGCGCGACGCGATGCTTGGCGGCAGCTCGCTCTCCATCTCCACCGCCAATCGCAGCATCGATGCCGCCGATGTCGCGCGCAACCCCGCCGCCAAGGTCGGCGATCACGTCACGATCGTCGTCGCCGACACCGGGGAAGGCATGCCGCCGGAGATCGTCGCCAAGGCGTTCGATCCCTTCTTCACGACCAAGGAAATTGGCAAGGGGACAGGTCTTGGCCTCAGCCAGGTCCTCGGCTTCATCCAGCAATCGGGCGGTTACGTCGAGATCGAGAGCGAGCCCGGCGTCGGCACGACGATCAAGCTCTTCTTGCCGCGCCACACGGGCGTGGACGGCGACGCCGCACCTGCAGCGGAGCTTGCTTACGCGGGACCGCTTCCACGCGGCACGCCGGGCGAAATCATCCTCGTCGTCGAGGACGAAGACCAGGTGCGCCTGATGAGCGTCGAGGCGCTGCGCGATCTCGGTTACACCGTGCTGCACGCGAGCGGCGGTGCCGCGGCGCTGGACATGCTGCGCGCGATGCCCGGCATTCGGCTGCTGTTCACCGACGTGGTCATGCCCGAGATGAACGGGCGGCAGCTCGCGGACGCGGCGATCGCGCACGCGCCCGACCTCAAGCTGCTCTTCACCACCGGCTACACGCACGACGCCGTGGTGCACGACGGGCGGATCGATGCGGGCGTGGACCTGATTTCAAAACCCTTCACGTTCGAACAGCTGGCGGTTAAGGTACGCGGCGTTCTGGACGCCTGAAGGAAGACAAAGCCATGGCAACCGCGGTCGAGACCAAGTTGAAGCTCGAGCCCCCCGCCGCGCTCGCCCCGATCGTGCCCGCGCAAGCGGCAGGTCTCGTCCCCCTGAAATCGGAAGAGACGACCGCGTTGGACGGCAAGGTCGAATTATTCGTCGCCGAACTGTCCGCGCTCGACAGCAACAGCCCCGAATTCGGCCGCAAGGTCGACGAGCTGACCGCGATGGGACGCAAGGAGATCGCGGACGCCGCCTCGCATTCGAACCGTTTCCTCGATCGGCCGGTCAAGGCGATCGACAGCGACACGGGCATCGGCGCGAACCTGACCGAACTTCGCCGCACGATCGAGGACCTCGATCCGGGCAAGCAGGGCTCGCTGACCGCGCCAAAGAAGCTGTTCGGGCTGATCCCGTACGGCAACAAGATGCGCGAATATTTCGACAGCTACAAATCGTCGCAGACGCACATCTCGTCGATCCTGGCGCGGCTCGCGTCGGGCAAGGACGAGCTGCTGATGGACAATGCGGCGATCGACACCGAGCGGGCGAGCCTGTGGAAGACGATGGGCAAGCTCGAGCAGATGATCCATATTTCCAAGACGTTGGACGCGCGTCTTGAGGCCAAGGCTCAGGAGTTGGACGCGACCGAGCCCGCGAAAGCCAAGGCGATTCGCGAGAGCGCGTTGTTCTATATCCGCCAGCGCACGACCGACCTGCTGACGCAGATGGCGGTCAGCGTGCAGGGCTATCTGGCGCTCGACCTCGTCAAGAAGAACAATGTCGAGCTTGTCAAAGGCGTGGATCGCGCGTCGACGACGACAGTGTCGGCGCTGCGCACCGCGGTTACCGTCGCGCAGGCGCTGACAAACCAGAAACTGGTCCTGGAACAGATCACCGCGCTCAACACGACCACCGCCAACATCATCGACAGCACGGGGACATTGTTGAAAACGCAGTCGGCGGAGATCCACAGCCAGGCCGCGTCCGCGACGATCCCGCTGGAGACGCTGCAGCGGGCGTTTCAGAACATCTACGACACGATGGACCAGATCGACACGTTCAAGCTGCAGGCGCTCGGCAACATGAAGCAGACGGTCGACACGCTTTCGACCGAGATGGAGAAGTCGCGCGGCTACATCGCGCGCGCCGAGGGGGTCAATCAGGCGCAGCTCGAAGGCGGCTCCGCATCGACACTGACGTCGCTGGCGGGCTGACGTGGACGATCGCTACGCGCGCGCCATGGAACAGGCGGAGCGCGTCCTCCAGAACGTCGCGGCGCGGACGGAAAAGTCGATCCAGACGATGGCCGCGCGCACGCCGGAAGCACGCGCCGCCGCCAAGCGTGAGCGCCAGCGCCGCAGCCGCGAGGCGATGCGCCGCTTCAAGCGCGTTATGGTCGCGCTCGCCGCGATCTTGGCAGCGACGGTCGCGATCGGTATCATCTACCCCATCGGAATATTGGGGTTCGTGGCCGCGATCATAACTGCGATCTTTGCCGTCTTCTTCCTCGCATTCTACCCTCAAAGTCGCCCGCAAGCGGCTGAGATCAAGACTCTTTCCAATACTGAAGTCGTGCACAGGCTCGACACGCTGCTGATTCGCGACCGTTCCGCCCTTCCCTTGCGCGCCTTGCCCGAAGTCGACGCGATCAGCGCGCAATTGCCGCTGCTTGAAAAGCGGCTGGAGACGCTCGATCCGCTCGACCCGCTCGCACAGGATGCGCGACGGCTGATGGGGCAGCATCTGCCCGATCTGCTCGGCCGGTTCGAAAAGGTGCCGGTCGCCTACCGTCAGCAGCAGGACGGCGGGGGCATGTCCGTCGAGGATCGTCTGCTGAGCGGCCTAGGCGCCGCCCGGGTCGCGATCGACGACATCGGCAGGAAGTTCGCGGAAACCGATCTGAATGCGTTCGAGACCCAGGGGCGA
This sequence comes from uncultured Sphingomonadaceae bacterium, assembly GCA_964251385.1. GTDB lineage: Bacteria > Pseudomonadota > Alphaproteobacteria > Sphingomonadales > Sphingomonadaceae > CADCVW01. Next base: position 460,821 of record CAXUJK010000001.1, read on the forward strand.
TTTATCGAAAGCCGGTACAAGGATGGGGAACTGGGCTGACGTCAGGCCACGTCATCCCGGCGCATGCCGGGGTCTCAGTCGATTGCGACAGCGGTAGGTGAGACCCCCTGAGATCCCGGCCTCCGCCGGGATGACGCAGATGTCACCGCATCAGCACCAGTTCTTCCGCCATTGTCGGATGCAGTGCGATCGTCTCGTCGAACTGCGCCTTGGTCAGCCCCGCCTTGACCGCGATCGCCGCAGCCTGCAGGATCTCGGGCGCATCGGGGCCGATCATGTGGATTCCGACGATCTGATCCGACTCGGCATTGACCACCAGCTTGTACAAGGCACGCTCGTTGCGTCCGGCAAGAACGTTCTTCATCGCCCTGAAATCGCTCGTGAATGTCTTGACCGACCCGAGCGAGTTGCGCGCTTCCCCCTCCGTCATCCCGACCGCGCCGATAGGCGGGTGGCTGAACACGGCGGACGGAATGTTGGCATAGTCCACGCGCCACGGCTTGCCCCCGAACTGCGTGTCCGCGAATGCCTGCGCCTCCCGCAGGGCGACGGGGGTCAGCTGCACGCGGTTGGTGACGTCGCCGACCGCGAAGATGCTGTCGCAGCTCGACCGGCTATCCAGATCGACTACGATCGCGCCGACCTTGTCCAGCGCGACGCCCACATCCTCAAGCCCAAGCTCGTCCGTGTGCGGCCTGCGCCCGATCGCGTACATAAGCAGGTCCGCCTCCATGACGTCACCATCCTCCTTGGTGATCGCAAGCGTGCCGTCCGGCTGCTTTTCGATATGGTCGAACGGGCTGTTGAACTCGAAGTGGATTCCCTTGGTCATCGAGATCTGCAGCAGCCGGTCGCGTATCTGCTCGTCGTAGCCGCGCAGGATCGAATCCGATCGTACCGCGATCGTGACCTTGCAGCCCAGTTCGTTGAAGATGCCCGCGAACTCGTTGGCAATGTACCCCGCGCCCGCGATCACCACGCGTTCGGGCAGCGCGGGCAGTTCGAACGCTTCGTTCGACGTGATCCCATGCTCGGCACCCGGGCAGTTGGGCGTCATCGGCGTCGCGCCCACCGCGATCAGGATTTTCTCGGATGTCACCGTGCGTCCGTCGCCCAGCAGCACGCTGTTCGGGCCCGTCACCTTCGCGCGCGCCTTGATGATTTCGACCTGGTTGTTGCGCAACGTCTGGCTGTACGCCTCCTCCAGGCGCGCAACTTCGGACAGCACATTGTCGCGCAGCGTCGGCCAGCTAAACGTCGCGGGCGGCACGTCCCAGCCGAAGCGTCGCGCGTCCGCCAGATCCTCCGCGAAGTGCGCGCCGTAGACGAGCAGCTTCTTGGGGACGCAGCCGCGGATCACGCAGGTGCCGCCGACCTTGTGCTCCTCCGCGATCGCGACGCGCGCGCCGTACGCGGCGGACACGCGCGCGGCGCGCACCCCGCCCGAGCCTGCGCCGATGACGAAGAGGTCGTAGTCGTAGCTCAATCGATGTTCCTTGGCGGCCCGAGGCTCATGTAGGTCAGCCGAGCGCGCGTTCCATCAGCGCCTGAGTCGATGCGTCGAACTGGCGACCCTCGCCGGAAGCGATCTCGTTGGCGATCGACTTGCCGAGTTCGACGCCGAACTGGTCGAAAGGGTTCAATCCCAGCAGGGTGGCGAACGTGAACGTCCGGTGTTCGTAGAAGGCAAGCAGCGCGCCCAGTGTCGCAGGGTCGAGTTCCTCCAGCAGCACCGTCGCCGACGGTCGGTCGCCCGGGTAGTTGCGCGCGGGGTCCTCCGACGCGCGGCCCGCCATCAGCGCCGCGCCCTGAGCAAAGCAGTTGATCAGGAGCTGCCGATGATGTTCGGGATCGAGCATGTGATCGGCGTCCACGACGGCCACGAACTCGACGGGGACGAGGTGCGTGCCCTGGTGGAGCAGCTGGAACACCGCGTGCTGCGCGTCCGTGCCCACACCGCCCCACACGATCGGCGCGGTCGGACCGTCGGCGGCCGAGCCATCGACGCGGACGCTTTTGCCGTTCGATTCCATCTCGAGTTGCTGGAGGTACGACGGCAGCAGGCGCAGCCGTTCGTCGTACGCGAAGACCGCGCGCGTTTCCGCGCCCCGCATGCGTGCGTAATAAAGGTCGGCGAAGGCGGCGAGGACGGGTGCGTTCTCGTGCAGCGGGGCCAAGCGAAAGTGCCGATCCATCGCGCCCGCGCCTTCGAGCAGCGCGGCGAACGCGTCCCAGCCGAGGCCGAGTGCGGCGGGAAAACCGATCGACGACCACAAGGAGTAGCGCCCGCCGACGCTTTCGGAAAAGGGCAACACGCGCGTTTCGTCGATCCCGAATGCGACCGCCTTGTCCGGGGCGGCGGTGAGCGCGATCAGGCGACCGTACACATCGTCAACCCCGCCAGCCGCCATCCAGGCGAGCGCCGAGCGCGCGTTGAGCAAGGTTTCGGCGGTGGTGAACGTCTTGGACGCGACCACGATCAGTGTCGCGTGGGGGTCGAAGCCTGCGAGCGCCTCGGTCAGCGCCGCGCCGTCGATGTTGGACACGACCGCGACATCGTAGCGGTCGCTGTCGCGTCCCAGCGCGTCGACGAGCAGGTCGGGGCCGAGCGCCGATCCCCCGATGCCCAAATGCAATATGTGCCGCACGGGCCCCAGCGCATCCGCCTCGATCGCGTCGATCAGCGCGCGCATGCGGTCGTGGAACCCGGCGGCGCGCGCAACGGACTCGGGCGCGCCCTGCCCGCGTTCGGCGCTGTGTTCGGCGGCGCGGCCTTCGCTGACGTTGACCGCCTCGCCCGCGAACAGGGCCGTGCGCCTGCCGTTCAGGTCCATCGCTTCGGCGAGCGCCGCAAAACCCGCGATCGCGTCCGCGTCCAAATGCGTCTTGGACCAGTCGAAGCGGATGCCGGCAAGCTCGACCACCATGCGCGACAGCCGGTCCGGTTCCGCCTTGAACAAGTCGGTCAGGGCCTTACGCGGGCCTTCCGCGATGCGGGTCCAGGCGTCGGCGGCGGCTTGCGTGTCGGTCATGCCAAGCTCCTACGGGAGCGGAGGCGGCCGCGACAAGCTCCGGCTTCCGCTCGGGCATCCCAGCCGGTAGAGCCGCCGCGATGGCCAGCCGCAAACGATCCGCCAAGGACAGGCCCGACGACTGGCGCGAGCTGCTCCGATTCTTCCTGACGATCGGCGTGATCGCGGTGCTGGTGCGCGCGTTCGTGTTCGCATCGTTCAACATTCCGAGCGCATCGATGCTGCCGGGCCTGATGGTCGGCGACTATCTGTTCGTGACCAAGTGGAACTATGGCTGGTCGCGCTACAGCCTGCCGTTTCACGTACCGCTGATCGAGGGACGATTGCTCGAAAAGCTCCCGGCGCGCGGTGACGTCGTCGTGTTCAAATATCCGGGACCCAGCAAGATCGACTACGTTAAGCGCGTCATCGGCCTACCGGGCGACCAGATCCAGGTGCGCGGCGGTGCCCTGTTCATCAACGGCCGCGGCGTGACGCGCACGCGGATCGCGGATTGGCCGATGCCCGTGTCGGCGAACAGCCCGTGCCGCCAGCTCGCCGACGACGTGCGCGACGAAGGGACATGCTGCATCTACCCGCGCTACCGCGAAACCCTGCCGGGCGGCAAAACCTACGAAGTGCTGGATCACGGCTCCACGCGCTTCGACGACACCGGCGTATTCATCGTACCCGAAGGTCACCTTTTCATGCTGGGCGACAACCGCGACGACAGCCTGGACAGCCGCGTTCCCGTCAGCGGCCAGGGTGTCGGGTTCGTGCCGGTCGATCACCTGGTGGGCAAAGCGGGCCTGAGCTTCTGGTCGACCGATGGATCGGCGGAGCTGATCAAGCCGTGGACCTGGGTGTCCGCCGCGCGCTTCGACCGCGTCGGGAAGACATATTGAGTTTGGACGCATGGCTCGCCGACACCCTCGGCCGTGCGCCGGTGGACGTCGATCGCTTCCGCCGCGCGCTGACGCACAGCAGCTTCGGCAACGAAGACTACGAACGTCTCGAGTTTTTGGGCGACCGTGTGCTGGGCCTGGTGATGGCGACATGGCTGTACGAAATGTTTCCGCGCGATCCGGAAGGGAGGCTGTCGCGGCGCCTCAACGCGCTCGTGACGGGCGAGGTCTGCGCGGAGGTGGCGCGCGAGCTCGGCGTTCCCGCGCAGCTCCGCCTGGGAAAACAGGCGCGAGACGACGGCGCGATCGACAGCGACAACGTGCTCGGCGACGCGGTGGAGGCGCTGATCGGCGCATTGTACCTGGAGGCCGGGCTGAACGCGGCGACCGCATTCGTTCGCCGCGCCTGGGGCGACCGGGTTTCGCGCATGGACGAGGCACCCAAGCACCCCAAGTCGGCGCTGCAGGAATGGTCGGCGCTGCACGGCCGCAAAGCCCCCGCTTACACGCTCGTCAGCCGCACCGGCCCACACCACGCGCCCCGCTTCGTGGTGGCCGCGAGCGTCGGCGAGGCGCACGCCGAAGCGGAAGGCGCGACCAAGCAGGAGGCGGAGACCGCGGCGGCGGCCAAGCTGATGGAGACGCTCAAATGACCACCCGTTGCGGCCTCGTGGCCGTCGTCGGCGCGCCCAACGCGGGCAAGTCGACGCTGGTCAACGCGCTGGTCGGGCAGAAAGTCGCGATCGTGTCGGCCAAGGCGCAGACGACGCGCACGCGCCTGATGGGGATCGCGATCCACGGGGACGCGCAGCTGTTGCTCGTCGACACACCCGGAATCTTCGAACCCCGTCGCCGCCTCGACCGCGCGATGGTGCAGGCGGCCTGGGGCGGCACGCAGGACGCGGACCTCATCGCGCTGATCGTCGATGCCAAGGCAGGGCTCGGCCCCAAGGTCGAGAAGATCGTCGCGAGCCTGGGCGCCCGGCCTGAGCCCAAGCTGCTCGTCCTCAACAAGGTCGACGTCGCCGCCAAGGAGAAGCTGCTGGTGCATGCCGCGCGGCTGACCGAGCAACTGCGCTTCGACGCGGTGTTCATGGTGTCCGCGACGACCGGCGACGGGTTGGACGACCTCAAGTCCGCCTTCGCCGCGCGTATGCCCCAAGGTCCGTGGCACTTTCCCGAAGACCAGGTGTCCGACGCGACCGAACGCGTCATGGCCGCCGAGGTCACGCGCGAACAATTGTACCTCCAGCTCCACGCCGAACTGCCCTACGCGAGCGCGGTGGAGACGGAGAAGTACGAGGAACGCCCCGACGGATCGGTCGAAATCCACCAGCAGATCCTCGTCGGCCGCCCGACTCAGCGCGCGATCGTGATCGGCCGCGGCGGCGACCGGTTGAAGCGGATCGGCTCCGCGGCGCGCGCCGAACTCGGCACCCTGCTGGGCCGCCACGTTCACCTCTACCTCCACGTCAAGGTCAACCCGCGCTGGGAGGAGGATCGCACGCTGTACGAAGACATCGGCTTGGAGTGGGTCGAATAGCGCGTGGCGGACAGGTTATAGCGCGCGCCGTCGATCGCCCGCACACGCCATGCCCATGACGACCACCCCCATGCTTCCGCAGGAACGCAGCAGACCCGACTACCGCATGAGCGTTCCGCCCGGTGCCGGCCCCTGGCCCGCGATCCTCGTCCTCGGCGGCGCCGACGGCGGCATCGCCTATGCGGACAGCCTCGCCGCCCGGCTCGCGAAGCGCGGCTACCTCGTTATGGCGCTCGCCTACTTCAGACACGGGGACCTGCCGGACAAGCTCGTCGAAATCCCGCTGGAGTATTTCGAGGACGCGCTGGCGCTGCTCCGGGACGATGCCCGTTACGATCGTCGGCGCGGCATCGGCATCTACGCCGTGTCCAAGGGGGCGGAGGCCGCGCTGCTTCTCGCGGGCCGCAACGCGGACATCCGCGCGATCGTCGCCGCCGGTCCGACGGACGTCGTATGGGAAAGCCCGCACAAATCCGCCGATGCCAGGAATCGGTCTTCCTGGTCGCTGGGCGGCTGGCCGCTGCCGTTCGTGCCTATCGAACGCACGCCGGGCGCGTCGTCGCTGCTGTGGCACGAGCGCGGCCTGGACATTGCCGGCGAACGCGAAGAGGTCCGCGAGGCAGCCCGTATTCCGGTCGAGCGGATGAACGCCGCCGTCCAGCTCCTGTCGGCGGGCCGGGACAATGTCTGGCCGACGCGCTTCATGGCCGATCGCATGATGCGCCGCATGTCGCGCAACGGCTACAGCCACTTCGTCGAACATTTTTGCGCGCCCGACGCCGGGCACAACGTGTACCGGCTGTTCCGCCCGACCGACCTCGCGCTGATGGCGGTTCTCATCCGCCTGTTCGGCGGAACGTATGCCGCGAACCGGGCCGCGCAGAAACGCAATTGGCCGCGCAGCCTCGCCTTCTTCGACCGGCATCTCACCCCTCGCTGACCCGCGCCGCGCATCAGGGGTTCTGCATCAGCAGCCCGTCGACCCATTCGGGAACGAGGGCGCTTGCCGCCCCCGATCGGCTTTCGTCGAAGAACGCGGTCCCATGACTCGGTTCCAGGTTGAGCTCGAGCGTACGCGCGCCGTGGTGACGCGCGGTGCGGACGAACCCCGCCGCCGGGTAGACCGCGCCCGACGTGCCGATCGACACGAACAGATCCGCGTCCGCAAGCTCCGCTTCGATGCGCTCCATCTCGTACGGCATCTCGCCGAACCACACGATGTCCGGACGCACCCGGCCCGGCACGCCGCACGACGGGCAGACCGCCCCGCCGCCCATGTCGCCGGTCCAGGCGAAGCGCGCTCCGCACGCCAGGCACCACCCGCGCGTCAGCTCGCCATGCATGTGGAGCAGCCGCCGCGACCCCGCGCGGTCGTGCAGGTCGTCGACGTTCTGCGTCACGAGGAGCAGTTCGCCGGGCCACGCGGCGTCGAGCCTCGCCAGCGCCAGATGCGCCGCATTGGGCACAACCTCCGCCAATCGCGCCCGGCGCGCGTCGTAGAATTGGTGCACGAGCACGGGATCGCGCGCGTAAGCTTCGGGCGTCGCCACATCCTCGACGCGGTGTCCTTCCCACAAACCATCGGCGGCGCGGAAGGTGGCCAACCCGCTTTCGGCAGACACGCCCGCGCCGGTTAGAACAACAATGTTGCGCAGTTTTCTGTGCTCGACGCAGTGACAAACGTCACTGTTGAAGGGAGATAAGTACCTTTACCGGCTCGTCGGTCGGGCACGGCGTTAACGCCGTGCGTGCGCGCAAGACTCTCGCAATGTGACGAGCAGCCTCCTGACGTCCCAGTTTCCTAGTCCCGGTTGCCGTCCGACCCACATGAGTCTTGGGGTCGAACGCGCTTGCGCTCGCCCTTCCCTTATTGCTCATCTTGCCCTCCATGGCGCTCGCCTCATCAAACAAACAGACGCCCTTGAGCATTCGTTCCGCTTGAAACCTCCTCATAGCCGATATCCTGAAGCACAATCGTTATCAAACGATGTTTTACATGCGCCTTTTCGATCGACGCCTTCGTGAATGTAACACGTTGGATTTCCTGAGGCTGAACAACGCTGACAAGATGTTTGAGTGCACTGCACACCGTTGGCAGCACTAACCCTCGACATTCCAAAGGAATGTACGCTGCCGCCATTTCTCGATCGTGTGTCGAATAAACATCGCCAGAGCCATCGATTGAAGCCGACGAAATGGCATAGTCGAACTCGTATCGATCTGCTCCGATCGGGCTAAGCCGAACGTCCAGAGTAATCTGCTGGTAGCCGTCCTCAGACTCGGAAATAGGAACGGTGACAACGAACGAGTAGTCGTCGTCCCGTTCCAGGGTTAAGTTTGCAGGAACGCAATCTAGGAGCGGCTTAAACATGTTGAAGCGCTAAGGATTCGCGCGGAAGCCGGACAGAGCCAGAACCCTCATACCGCATTGTACAGTGGGTAGACACTCAAGTCCAATACAGGATCCGCGCGTTCGGCAGCTTCGCCGCAACTTCATCCTCGAAGAACCGCCGCAGGTCGGTCATCGTCGTCTTGTCGTAGACATGCTTGATCGACCCGAACTTCGTTCGCTTTTCCGAACGCTTGTCCGGTCCCATGTCCAGCGCGGAACCCGGGTACCAGCTTTCGAGCACCGCCTTTGAATTTGCCGAGTACCGGTGCGTGATCAGTTCCGCCGTCAGGTCGGGATCGGGAACGCCGTCCAGCGCGGACGCGACATCGGAGAACAATTGCCCGTACGCCTCGCGCCAGCCGTCGGCGGCGATGATCGGGGCCACTGTCAGCCCGATCTTGTACCCGGCAAGAGCCATGCGCCGCATCGCGACCAGCCGCGCCGCGACCGGGCTCGTCCCGCCCTCGAATTTTGCGAACAGCGGCGGGTTGACCGACACGCGCATTCGCGTGCGGCCGTTATGGTCGATGCCGAGCAGAGGATCGACCGCGTCGAACTTGCTCGTGAAGCGCAACTGCACGTCCGCGTCCCACGCGCCGAAATGCGCGACTAGTGTCGACAGCGACCCGGTCAAATGCTCGATCGCGAGCGGATCGGTGTAGCATGACGCCTCGAACGTCGTGCCCTCGTGCGCCCGCGTCTTCGATTGCGAGGTGACCTTCCCCTGCCCCACATGCCGCGGCATCTCCGCCAAGACCTCGGGCAGGTTGGCGTACACGCGCGTGATCGGCGGACCTTTGAGCGAGCCGGCGAGGTAGCAGTAGCTGCAGTGCGCGGGGCACCCTTCGGCCAAGTCGACGCGCCAGTCCGCCGAAGGCGCGATCGGCTGCAGCCGGCGCTTGGATGGCGATGCGACGACTAGCGCCAAGGTCGCCTTCGCCTCCGCGTAGGCGCGGCGTGGATCGTCGGTCATCGCGGCGAGCAGTCGGTCGTTGCCGAGCTCGACGATGGTCAGCCCGAGCGCGGAGGCGCGTTCCAGCATCGCGCGGCCGTGCGCCCATTCCATCGCGGACTTGGTCGCGATCACGCGCTTGGGCCGCCACAACCGCGACGGGCGGCCCGCGGGCCCGAGGCCGACCTCCGCTTGCGCCATCGCGAGCTCCGCTTCTGATGGTCCGGGCGCGAGAGGACCGGTATCGGGGAGGCCGAGGGACAGAGGTTGCGCTTCCATCCCGCACCAACACCGGACACGCGCACCCGTTCACTTTTGCTTTGGGCACGGGTTGCGCCATGGAGGAGCCGTGCCTCGTCCTCCCGCCCCCGTGACGCCAGACGGCCGCTACCTCGTCGTGCGCGGCCGCCTGTGGCGCCGGACTCGGCCCGACCTTGCCGACGAAGAACGGCAGACGCTTGTCGACGCGCTCATGGACGCGCGGCGCGGCGTGCGCGACGCGCTTCGGCGGGACGATGCGGACGCGCTCGGTCGCGCGCGCGCCTCCGTCGACGCCGCCAAGCGCGGGCTCGGCGAAAGGGGCCCGGTCTGGTGGAGCGACGGGGCGCCCGACTACAACCGGCGCATGGCCGCCAACACGCCGTATGCCGCCTGGTGGAAAGATTTGGAGAACGACACGATGCCGAACGCGCGGGGCTTCAGGACCCACAAGCTCGAATATGACGACGTCGTCCTCGAGCGCATCGACTTGCCGAAAGAGCCGCTGACGCTCACGCTCGGCCTGGGCTCGGGCCTCGCGCGGCGAGCGGGCGACGACCCGGGTCGATTCTACGCGGTCGGCGATCGCGGTCCCAACCTCAAGGTCAAGCTTGCCGTCAAGCGCTACGGCGTCGAACGCCTCGATGCCTTGCGCAAGGTCGATGGCGCCAAGATCATGCCCGCTCTGGCGCACGGCCCCGCCATCTCCGAACTCGCGATCGAAGGCGACGCGGTCCGGATCGTCCGCACGTTTCCCTTGCGCGGCGAAGACGGCGTGCCGCTGAGCGGCCTCCCCGTTCCCGGCAGCCTCGAGGCCGAAGGCGAACCGATCTTTTCGCTCGCCGGTGACCCGCTCGGGACCGACCCGTCGGGGCTCGACAGCGAAGGGCTGATCGCGCTTGCCGACGGCGGGTTCTGGGTGGGCGACGAGTACGGTCCTTCGCTGCTGAGGCTCGACGCGGACGGCCGCGTTCTCGTCCGATGGGTGCCGCGCGGGACCGCCGCGCTGTACGAAGGCGCGCGCTATCCGGTGGCCGACGTCCTGCCCGAGCTCGCCTCCGCACGCCGGCTCAATCGCGGGTTCGAGGCGATCGCCACGTCCGCCGACGAGAGCGCGCTGTTTCTCGCGTTCCAGAGCCCGCTCGCGCACCCCGATCGCGCCGCGCACGAACGCAGCCGCCACGTCCGCATTTGGCATCTCGACGCCGCGACGGGCGCGTTGCGCGCCGAGTATGTCTACCCGCTCGATCCGCCCGAAGCCTTTTTGCGGGACGTGGCGCTTGGCGACTTTGAACAAAGCGACGTCAAGGTCAGCGAGATCGTGGCGCTCGGACCCGACCGGCTCCTGGTGCTCGAACGCGGGTCGGCGACGACCAAGATATACCGCGCCGACCTCGCCCACCCCGCGCCCGCGTCGCTGGTCGACCGGGCGACGCGTCCGACGCTCGAGCAGATGGACGCGGACGAACTCGCCGCGGCCGGGGTCGTCCCGCTCGCCAAGACGCTCGTCCTCGACACGGATCTGGCGCCCGAAATCCCGGGCGATCTGGAAGGGGCAATCCGGCTCGGCCCGCGCGAACTCCTGCTCGTCAACGACAACGATTTCGGGACCGAGGGCGTCGACACGCAGTTCTGGCGCGTCCTGTTCGACGAGAACCGGCTGTAAGGTTGCGATGCGAACCACCCTGCCGCAAGACGCGCCGATGCAGACCCCCGGTACCGCGCCGCTCCGCATCGGCCTCCTCGCGCCGCGCGGGCGCATGGGCATCGCGCTCGCCGCCGCCATCGACGCGGCGGCGGACCTCGTCAGCAACGCGGACACAGCCGACGTCCTGATCGATTTTTCGAGCCCCGCCGCGCTGCCCGCCTCGCTCGACCGCGCGCTTGCCGCGGCCGTGCCGATCGTGATCGGGACCACGGGTCTGGACGCGACGGCGGACACGCGCATCTCGCGCGCCGCAGGCAGCATCGCGGTGCTGCACTCCGCGAACATGTCGCTAGGCGTGACCGTGCTCGCGCACCTTGTCGAAAAGGCGGCGGCACGTCTCGATTGGGACGTCGAGATCCTCGAGATGCACCACGCCGCCAAGGGCGACGCGCCGTCCGGCACCGCGCTTCTGCTGGGCGCGCGCGCCGCCGCTGGCCGAGGCGTGGAGGCACCGGTGGTTGATCGAGATCGCTCGGGCGCACGCGTGCCCGGCGCGATCGGCTACGCGTCGCTGCGCGGCGGCACGGTCGCGGGCGATCACGACGTGATCTTCGCCGGCCCGTCCGAGCGGCTGATCCTTTCGCACCGCGCCGAAAGCCGCGCGATCTTCGCACGCGGCGCGCTCGCGGCGGCACGCTGGATCGCGGACAAGCCGCCCGGTCGCTACACGATGAACGACGTCCTGGGGCTGTAGGTGGACGCGGCCGCGGTTCACGCTTTCTACATCGCCCTGCGCGCGGCCGACCCGAACCCGCGAACCGAGCTCGACTGGATCAATCCCTACACGCTGCTCGTGGCCGTGGTGCTTTCGGCGCAGGCGACGGACCTCAGCGTCAATATCGCCACCCGGCCGCTGTTCGAGACGGTGCGAACCCCGGCCGCCATGCTCGCGCTCGGCGAGGATGCGTTGCGCGCGCGGATCAGGACGATCGGCCTTTTCAACACCAAGGCCAAGAACGTCATCGCGCTCAGCGCCGCCCTGATCGAGCATCACGGCGGCGAAGTCCCCGCCGACCGCGATGCGCTGCAGGCGCTCGCCGGCGTCGGCCGCAAGACCGCCAACGTCGTCATGAACGTCGCGTTCGGCGCGGAGACGATCGCGGTCGACACCCACGTCTTCCGCGTCGCCAACCGAACCGGCCTCGCCCCCGGCCCCACCCCCGCCGCCGTCGAAGCCGGCCTCGAAACCGTCACCCCGCCGGAGTTCCGCCTCCACGCGCACCACTGGCTGATCCTGCACGGGCGCCATGTCTGCAAGGCGCGGGTGCCCGAATGCTGGCGGTGTCCGGTCGCTGTGTGGTGCGAATATCCCGACAAGCGGCGGGAGCCGCCGATCAGGCCAATTCGCAGAACAAGCTAGCAGTGTTGCGAAAAAGTTCCACTTTTTTTGCAAAAGCTTGAATTCGCATCGGCTCGCAATAATAACCGTTCACCCGCCAGCAAGCATCGCGCTACGCTCACGGCGCAGCTAAGTTCCGGGCGTAGATAACCTCGTGAAATTCAACAAGCTTTTTGCATCAACCGCGTTACTTGGGCTTACGGCCGCTTTCTCCGCACCCGCCTTCGCGCAGGCAGCGCCCATTGGCACACCCGTGCAGCCGACTCCCGCCGAGCAGCAGAACGGCGAAGAGGTAAGTCCAGTCGGAGCCGACGGTGCGGAAGCCGACGACGATCAGACGATCGTCGTGACCGGCTCGCGCATTCCGCGCCCGGAAGTGACGGGCACCATTCCCGGGGTGCAGGTGCAGAGGGAGCAGATCACGACGCGCGGCTTCACGAACGCCGCGGACATCCTGAACGACATCCCATTGGTCGGTCCGTCGGGGGCCAATCTCAACAGCGCGGCGCCCGGTCAGGCCCCGTCGATCGGTAACGCGTTCGTCGATCTCCTCGACCTTGGCACCGCACGAACCCTGACCTTGGTCAACGGTCGGCGCTTCGTTTCGGGCAACGCGGCCTCGCTGTTCGTTGCGGACAACGCCCCCGGTGGTCAGGTCGACGTCAACGTCATTCCGGTTTCGCTGATCGAACGCGTCGACGTTCTTACCGTCGGCGGTGCCGCCGCCTACGGTACGGACGCGATCGCGGGTGTCGTAAACTACATTCTTCGCGACGATTTCGAGGGAACGGACATCACGGGTATCGCGGGCATCACGGAGCGTGGGGACGGCGCGACCTACACGATCCGCGGCACCACCGGCATCAACTTCGGTACCGATAACCGCGGAAACGTGGTCGCATCGGGCGAGTTCAACAAGATCGAAGGCATCCAAGCGAGCGATCGCGAGTTTCGACGCGACAATGGCGGCTTCTTCGCCAATTCCAACTTCCTGAACGGCGGCGTACGCAACCCCGCGTTCGCCGCTTCGGTTCCCGTAGGTGCCGGCCCGTTCCTGAGCGCCCAGGCGGATCAGCAGCCTGGCTTCGCCGCATTTCCGAACGCGACGACGCTTGTGGCGTCTCCAGGCGGGAACGTCTTTCAGCTCACGAGCACCTTCAACAGCAACCTGCCCGCCAACGTGCCCGTCACCTTGCCCGCGAGCGCGACCGTGGTGGGACCCACGGCAGTCAACCTGGTTACGCGAGCGGTCGGAAACCCGCAGACGTTCGTGTTCTCCGGGGCGCAGCAGTTGATCCCCGGGACCACGGTAACGCCGGCCCAGGCCAGGTGCGACGTCACCAATCTCACGACGTTCTGCCTTCTTGCGCCGAACGCCTTGCCGGGGGGTGCCGGTGCCGCGCAAAATACATTTGCGCAGGGAGTGATCGCGCGCTTTGCCCCGACGCTTGTCGCTTCGGGCACTGACGATCCGGCTACGCCGGCCAACGAAGCTCAAGCGCAACGGAACGCCCTGGCTCTGCAACTTCTGCAGCAGAACCGGCTGACTCCGCGTGAGTTCTTTGCGTTAAATCCCAACGTCCCCCTGAATACGTTTCTGGGCAACACCGTTCCCGGCTATCTGGACGTTGCGAATACGGACAACACGCCGGTGAACATCGGTGGCGGCATCACTGTGCCGCTCAATCAAGTCCTGCCGCGCGTTGCGGTGCCCCTGCAGTTCGCGCCCAACGGGGACCTGGTTACCTTCTCGCAGGGCGGTCTTGGTCCAAACACGCCCGGCCTTACCGGTGCCTCTCCGAACGCCGCGGGACTAAACCAGCAGCGGTTTACCGCGTTGCGGGTCGAGCAGGAACGATACATCGCCAACCTGAACGGCAAGTACGACCTGACCGACTGGCTGACGGTCTTCACCGAAAACCTGTACGCCAAGACATACAACACATCGAACGCGAACCTTGCCAGCACCAACAGCGCTGGCGGCACCGGCGTCGAGACGGCGGGCCTGAGCGTGTCCATCAACAATCCGTTTCTCACGGAGCAGAACCGCGCCACTCTGCGAGCCGCGAACGTGACCGATCGTTTCGTCCTGTCGCGAACCAATCAGGACATTTTCGGGGACAACCCGATCACCAACAATTCGGAGACATATCGATCCTTGCTCGGCTTCCGAGGTGACTTCGGGCTGATCGGCCAAGAGTTCAAATGGGAGGTCTCGGGAACGTACGGCAAGTCGAAGCAGGTGACGCGCTCGACCAGCATCAAGGACATCGAATACGCACTCGCGATCGATGCGGTGCAAACGCCGGGAGGCATACGCTGCCGCGCGCAGGTCGACAGTCTGGCTCCGGGAAGCACGATCCAAGGCATCAACCGCGATGTCGTCCTGATCCCCGGTGCCGACGGTATTCCAACCCTTACCTTCGTTACGCCGACGGTGACGGCCGAACAGATCGCGGGATGCGTACCGCTCAATCCGTTCGGAGAAAACCGCATGTCGCAGGCTGCGAAGGACTATGTCCGCGCCGACATCGTGTTCCGTAACGAATCGGAGCAGCTTTTCTTTCAGGGCACGCTCGGCGGAGCGCTGTTCGATCTGCCCGCCGGCAAGTTCGGTTTCGCTTTGAATGGTGAGTATCGCAAGGAGAAGCTCGGGCTGGTCTCAGACGAGCTTGCTCAGCAGGGCCGGACGCGCAACGCAGCCGCGATCCCGACATCGGGTGAAATCCGCACGCTCGAGGGCGGCATCGAAGCTCGCATCCCGATTACCGGAGATGATTTTACGCTGCCGTTGCTTGGTGAGATCGAGTTCAACCCGGCGGTGCGCTTTTCAAGGCAGGATGGTGACGGCGTGGAGCAGCGTCTGCTGACGGGCGTCGTCGTGGATCAGAAGCTTCGCGGTGATTTCTCGACGATCTATTCGCTTGCGGGAACATGGCGCCCGATCCAGGACATCCTCTTCCGCGGGAACATCACGCGCTCGATCCGGAACCCGAGCATCGTCGAGTTGTTCCTGGGCGGCCAATCGGCCTTCCAGGGTCGAAACGACGTTTGCGGTCGCGCGCTCATCGGACAGGGCACCGATGCGACCCGTCGGCGGGCGAACTGCGTCGCGGACGTGATCCGGCTCGGCGCAGCAACGGACGCAGCGTCCGCGTCGGCCTTCCTCGACGCGTTCGTACCTGACACATCCAATCTTCAGGGTGTCTTCGGAGGCAGTGTCGCGCTGGAGCCGGAAAAGGGGCGCAGCAAGACGGCGGGTGTGGTGATCGCGCCCCGGTTCCTGCCGGGCTTCTCCGTTTCCGCGGATTACATCCATCTGGACTTGAAGAACGTCATTGTTCCGCTCGGCGTCTTTCAATCCAACGAATTCTGTTACGACAGCCCGACGTTTCCCGACACCACGGCGCAATTCCGAAGCAATCTTTGCACGACGTTCAACCGGGACCCGGCGACCTTCCAACTCCAGAACGGATTTGCGGGCGGCTTTCTCAATCTTTCCGCAACCCGCATCCGGGCCTTGAATCTTTCCGGCCGAGCTCCGTTCAAACTTCCTGCCGACCTGGGCAGGCTGACGATCTCGGGCAATGCGTATCACCTGAAAAAGTACGACGAGTCGTCCTCGGGCGCCTTCGGATCCGACACGATCAAGTCAGCCGGATCATTCAACCGTCCGAAGTGGGAAATCCAGGCCGCGGGGCGTTACGACTACAAGCAGTTTTACACGCAGCTGACCTGGAATCATCGTTCGCCGACCCAGCTCTTCTCGGCTGGCGCGCCCGCCACGATCGAATTGGCGCCCAGCATCGACTACCCGGCGACGGACGTGTTCGATCTGACGCTTGGCATTCAAACCGGCGATCGGTTCCGCTTCCAGTTGGCGGTCACGAACTTAACGGATGAGACGTTTGCTGGCCAACTGGGCTTCAATAACCTGCAATTCGTCGACCAGATCGGTCGGCGTTATCAGGTAACGACGAGCCTCAGCTTCTAAGTCCAGACTTACGCAACAAGACCGCTCTCTCGGGAGCGGTCTTGTTGTCCGCATCTCGATCGACTTCGCTTTTCCTACGCGGTCAGCCGACGTCTCGTACGTGCGTGTCGACCTGATCGTCGGCTACTCCCGCGACGAATCGCCTTACTTGCGGGTCGCTGGAGGTTTGTAGCCTCTCCATCGAGCCCTCCCACACGATCCGTCCCTCGTGCAGCATCGCCATCCGGTGAGCGATCTTGCGTGCCGACACCATATCGTGCGTGATCGTCACCGCCGTCATGCCCAGGCTCGCCACCAGTTCGCAGATCAGGTCGTTGATGACGCTCGCCCGGATCGGGTCCAGCCCCGTCGTCGGTTCGTCGAAGAACAGGATCTCGGGTCGCGGCGCGATCGCACGGGCCAGCGCCACGCGTTTCTGCATGCCGCCGGACAGCTCGGACGGGCGGCGATCGAGGATTTCGGCGGTGAGGCCGACGCGTTCGAGATTTTCGACCGCGATCTCCTTCATCGATGCGGCATGGCCCGCCCTGCCCTCGCTCAATCCGAACGTGACGTTGCGCCAGACGGGCAGGCTGTCGAACAAGGCGCCGCCCTGGAACAGCATCCCGCATTTGCGCTGAAGCCGCGCGCGCGTCGCCGGGGGGGCACCGACCATTTCCTCGCCGTCGATCTCGATCGATCCGGCGTCCGGTTCGATCAGGCCCAGCACGCACTTGATCATGACCGACTTGCCCGTGCCCGATTGGCCGATGACCGCGAGAGACTCGCCGGGCGCGACGGTCAGGTCGACGCCGTCAAGGACGCGCGCATCGCCGAACGCTTTGGACAGGCCCCGGATACGAATTCGGGAAATCATCCGAACGCCAGCACGGTGATGAGCAGGTTGGACAGCAGGATCAGCAAAAACGCGGACACGACCGCGCCCGTCGTCGCGCGTCCGACCCCCGCCGCGCCGCCCTTCGAATGGAAGCCGTAATAGCATCCCATCAGTGCGATGACGAAGCCGAACACCGCCGCCTTGGCAATGCTCATGCCGAGATCGTTCCACTCGAGGATGCGGCGCGAGGCTTCGAGGTAGCGCACGGGGTTGAAGCCGAGCTTGTAGACGCTGAGGAGGTACCCGCCGAACACGCCCAGCGCGTTGGCGACGAGCACGAGCAGCGGCAGCGCGATCAGCGCCGCCAGGATACGCGGGGCGATGAGGTAGCGGTACGGGTCGGTACGCAGCGTCGCCAGCGCGTCGATCTGTTCGGTCACGCGCATCGTTCCGATCTCCGCCGCCATCGCGGCCGACACGCGGCCCGCGACCATGAGGCCGAGCAGGACGGGTCCGAGTTCGCGTACGATGCCGATGACGACGATCGAGGGCACCGCGGACTGCGCGCTGAGCCTCGAGCCGCCCGTGAAGATCTGCTGCGCGAGCGCCGCGCCCGTGAACAACGCGGTCAACCCGACCACGGGAAGCGAGAACCAGCCGATGTGGAGCAGCTGATCGCCAAGGCGGTCGAGATAATATGGGGGAGCGGCGGCGTGCCTGGCCGTGCGTCCCGCGAACGTCGTCACGCGGCCGACGGCGGACAGCCAGCCAAGCACGGGCCGCCCGATCGCGGCGAAGATCCGAACCACCCTCAGAGCCAGCGCCGCGCGTAGCGGTGCGCGAGCCCGGTCAGCAGCTCGTACTGCGACAGGCCGGATCGCGCGGACGCCTCGGCCAAGTCGTACTCGACATGGAGCCAGTCCCCTTCCTCGACCCGCGCGGCACCCAGCCTCACCGCGACCAGATCCATCGACACGCGTCCCGCCACGTCCAGCACTACGTCCTCGTGCCGGACGCCCGCATGCGTTCCCGAAAACGCGCGCGCGTACCCGTCGGCATAGCCGATGTTGAGGATGGCGACGCGTTCGTCGCGTTGCGCGCGGTACGTCGCGCCGTAGCCGACGGTCTCGCCCGCCGCGACATCGCGGACCTGCAACACCTGCGCCTCCAGATGCGCGACCTGCGCAAGCCCCTCGAGCTGCGCCGCATCGTCCGGGTGCGGGACGCCGCCGTAGAGCGCGAGACCCGGACGCGTCAGGTCGAACGCGTACGCTTCGCCCAGGCACACGCCTGCCGAATTGGCGAGGCTGTACCGCTTGGCCGGCACCTGCGCAGCGAGCGCGGCCATGTCGCTTTGCTGGCGCGCGTTCATCGGATCCTCGCGAACGTCCGCACACGCCAGGTGGCTCATCACCGTGTCGATAGCGAGGCCGTCAAGCAGGCCGGACGCCGCGTCGCGCATCGTCAGCCCGAGGCGGTTCATCCCCGTGTCGACCATGACGTCGCAGAGCCGCCCCGTCTCCTTCCACCACGCGACCTGCCGCACGGTGTTCAGGACGGGCCGGGCTGGGTAGGCGAGCGCGACATCGCGGTCCTCAGGCCGCAGCCCGTGAAAGACGGAGAGCCCGACATCGCCGGCCATCGGAAGCAGGGCCTCGACCTCGTCCCAGGTGGACACGTAGAAGTCGCGGCACCCCGCCGCGCTCAGCACGGCCACGACTTCGCGCGCGCCCAGACCGTAGCCGTCCGCCTTGACGGCCGCGCCGCACGCCGCGCCGCCGCTCCTCGCATCCAGCCAGCGCCAATTGGCCGCCAGTGCGTCTCCGTCGATCGTCAGGCGCAGGGGTGAGGACGCGGGCATCGCCGTCGCGGATAGCTGGCGCTACCCGGCTAGTCGAGTTCCTTGGCGCTCGTGTCGCGGACGCTCAGTCGAGCTGGCGTCCCGCCGTCTCCGGCAACCAGATCACGGTCACGACAAGAGCCATCGCGACCACGGCCATCGTGTACCACAGCCCCGCGAACGGATCGCCCGTGCGCGCGATGATGTACTGGCTGATGAACGGCAGGAAGCCGCCGAAATAGCCGGTGCCGATATGGTAGGGGATCGACATCGAGCTGTATCGGATGCGCGCGGGGAACAGCTCGGTCAGCAACGCGGCGACGGGTCCGTAGGTCGCGCCCGACAGGGCGGACAGGACGGCGATCGCGAGCAGGATCGTGACGATGTTGCCGGCGCTGGGTCGCACCTTTTCGAAACGGTAGCCGGCGTCGGCGAGCCGCGCGTCGAGGCTGGCGGGCGCGGTGTCGGCGACGGGCGAGCCGCCGATCGTCAGGGCGAGCCGCGGCGCCTCGCGCTTGGTGTACGTGACTCCCTTCTTTGACAAATAGTCGAGCAGCCTGCCGCACGCAGTGGCCTGGCCGCCGCTGGCGAACGGATTGTAGCTGCAGTCGGGTCCGGCGATCACCACCGGCGCGCGGCGCGAGGCTTCGGCCAGAGCCGGGTTCCCCGCGTCCGCGATCACCCCGAACACCGGAAAGAGCAGCAGCAGCGTCAGCGCGTAGCCGATCACGATCGGCTTCTTGCGGCCGATGCGGTCCGACAGCCAGCCGAACAGGATGAACCATCCGAGACCCAGCACGACGCTCGCACCCACGATCAGCCGCGCCACTGTATCCTCGACGCGCAGGCTGTTCTGGAGAAAGTAGAGGACCTGGAACTGCGCGGTGTACCAGATGACGGTCAAGCCGGCGGCGATGCCGATCATGGAGACGACCATGAGGCCGACGTTGCGCTTCGTGGAAAAGCTTTCCTTGAGCGGATTGCGCGCGAGCTCGCCGCGTTCCTTCATGTCCTGGAACACGGGGCTTTCGGACAGTTTCAACCGCATCCAGAGCGAGATCGCCAGCAGCACGATCGAGAACAGGAACGGGATGCGCCAGCCCCATGCCGCCCAGTCCGCCTCGCTCATCGCCGCCTGCGTGCCGAGCACGACGATCAGGCTCAGCAGGAAGCCGCCCGCGACGCTCGCCTGGATGAAGCTGGTGTAGAAGCCGCGCTTGTCCGCCGCCGCATGTTCGGCGACGTAGATCGCCGCGCCGCCATATTCGCCCCCGAGCGCCAGCCCCTGCAGGACGCGCAGCAGGACGAGGACGATCGGGGCCGCCGCGCCTATGGTGGCGTAGGTCGGCACGAGCCCGACTCCCGCGGTCGCGAGGCCCATCAGCGTAATCGTGACGAGGAAAGTGTATTTGCGGCCTAGCTTGTCGCCGAGATATCCGAACAGCACCGCACCCAGCGGCCTGAAACCGAACCCGACCGCGAACGAGGCCAATGCGAGCAGCAGCTGCAGCGTCGCATTGTCGGACGGGAAGAAGAGCTTGCCGATGACCGCGGCGAGCGTCCCGTAGATGAAGAAATCGTACCACTCGAACACGGTGCCAAGCGAGGAGGCGATGATGACGAGGCGTATGCGCTTGGTGTCGACCGGGGATGAAGTCGGTGCTGCTGGTGCCGCCGATCCCGTCAATGTGGCCATTCCATCCCCAATCCGTTCGGGCTGAGCTTGTCGAAGCCTTCCCCTTGTTCTTGAGCGGAAGTTAGCGGATGTCTGCGGTTAAGAACAAGTAGAGGGCTTCGACAGGCTCAGCCCGAACGGGCTTGTTTGACCGGCTTCGGTCCCTCTTACGCCTTGTCGGCGTAGATCATGTGGCCCGGCGAGAGCCGCGCGAGGACGCCGTACAGATCTTCCCTCGCAACCGCGAAACAGCCTTCGCTGCGCCCTACCTTGCCGTGGTCGCGGATCATGTGCTCGCCGACATAATCCGCGCCGTGGACCACGATCGCGCGTTCCAGCGCATTGCTGTTGGAGTAGTCGAGCCCGTTCAGCCGCAGCGACAGGCCGTACTTCCCCGTGTAGCGCTCGCCCGTGAGATACGCCCCACGCGACGTCGCGAGTGATCCATACTCGTTCGAGAAATATTGGACGTACCCGCTATGCATCGGATCGGACCCGCGGCCGTGCGCCACCAGGAAGCTGGTCACGCGTCCGGTGATCGTATCGAGAACGTGAAAGCGGGCATCCGCCGACTGGCGGTTGAAATCGGCGATCCCCAACAGCCCACGCTCGCGAACTATCCCTGCGTGCTGCGCGAGCGACGCGCGGGCACGGGCAAGGAGCGCAGGATGCACGACGGACGCACCACCCTGAAAGCGCCGGGGCAGATGCGTGAGCGAAGGTAGCAGGGGACCACTCGCCAAGGCCGGTCCCGCCACGACGCAGCCCGCCGCGACCATCCCGGCCTTCAGAAAACCCCGTCGCGTGCTTGGTCCGGAATGCGCTTCGTTCAATGCAGAAACCTCGTCGATCCGGCAAGTATTGTAGCAGCATCGGCTTAACGGCGGCGACACGATTTCGCGGTTAACGAACGGCTTACGCCCCGCTCTTCACACGCTTCGTCGTGGCGCGATGGTTAAACCGCGTCGAGCGCCTTCACCACCTGCGCGTCGCGCCCATAGGGATCGGAGAGCGTGACGAGCTTGCCTTCCGCGTCTTGCTCCGCGGTGAAGTAGACCAGCCACACCGGCCAATTCTTCTTGAGCGGCAATGTCTTGGTCTTGGCCTGCGCCTGCGCCTCGCGCAGCGCGGGAAGCAACTCCTCGCCCGCGAGCCGGGCGGCGAGCTGATCGATATACTGAACGCGGATGCAGCCGTGGCTCGCCGCGCGCATCTGCTTGGCGAACAGCGCCTTCGCGGGCGTATCGTGCAGGTAGATCGCGTGCGGATTGTACATCTCGACCTTCATCTTGCCGAGCGCGTTCTTGGGCCCGGGAAGCTGGCGCACGAGATAGCCGCCGCGCCCGTCGGGCTTGTACTCGTACCCGCCGACGCCGGGACGCAGGCCCGACGACTTGATGATCGATTGCGGGACGTGCCACGACGGGTTCGCCGTCACCGCGCCCGCGGGCACGGCGAGCTGCGGCGTCGGGGTCGACTTGGCCCCTACCACGACGTTGTGGATCGCCGCGATCTTGCCGCTCTGCACGACCCAAAGCTGATAGGTCGGCACGTTGACGTAGACGTAATCGGTGCCGAGCGTGCGCGGCATCCAACGCCAACGCTCCATGTTCGCGCGAAGCATGTTGCGCGTCTTGGCGTCGGTCGCGTCGGTCAGCGCGGTGCGCATCGCGGCATAATGCCGGTTCTGCGGCCGCTGCGCGCCGATCCACGCGCCGACGGTGTCGCCGTTGACGGCTTCGGCGAGGCCGGCGGGGAGCATGTATGCTTCCTCGGCCTTGCGCTCGATGAACCACTGGAACTTGGCCTTGTCGCCCGTCAGCCGCCCGAACGCGTAGTCGCGCGCCAGCTGCAGCGCTGCCTTGTTGGCGACCGCGTTCAGCGGGGCACCCTCGCCGTCGGCGATGGCCGCGATCAGCGCGTCATGCTGGTAGTCGACCGGATCGAGCCCCTCGAGCTTGGCATCCTTGACCATCGAAAGCAGCTGCTTGGCATCCTCGAGATCCCACGGCACGTCGATGGCTGCGGGTTCGGGCAATGCTTTGGGGGCGGGCGCGTCGACGATATCGGACCCCGTAAGCCCGGCCTGCGGATCGGGCCCGGCCGGTGCGGTCGCGCCTGGGGCACCCGCGGTGACCTTGGCACCCGGAACCGCCGTCTGCGCCAGCGCTCCCGTCGTCAACGCAAGCGCGGCCGCTCCCGATACCCAAGCTCCGAAACGCTTCACCACCGATACTCCCCTTTGATCCTGCAACATATGTGTGCGGCCCGACATCGTAACAACGGCTGAACGCGCGTCAGTCCCCACCGCCACCACCGTCGCCTCCGCCGCCGTCGCCACTGCTATCACCGTCGAACCATCCGCCGCCGCCGTCGCCATCAAGTTCCCCGTTCGCCCGCCATCGGCGTCGACGGTTGGAACGTGCCGTCGACCAAGCCCACAGGCCTGCGAACAGGATAACGAAGGCTCCGGCGAGGATCGACTCATCCATGCTCACTCTACGGTCACCGACTTCGCCAGGTTGCGCGGCTGGTCGACGTCCGTGCCCTTGAACACCGCGACGTGGTAGGCGAGCAGCTGCACCGGCACCGCGTAGACGAGCGGCGCGATGAGCGGGTGGACGACGGGCATTTCGATCGTCGCGATCGTACCCTCCCCCGCCGCCGCGATGCCGGCCGCGTCGGAAATCAAGACCACCTTGCCGCCGCGCGCCTGCACTTCCTGCATGTTCGACACGGTCTTTTCGAACAGCGGTCCGGACGGCGCGAGCACGATCACGGGCACATGTTCGTCGATCAGCGCGATGGGCCCGTGCTTGAGCTCGCCCGCCGCGTAACCTTCGGCGTGGATGTAGCTGATTTCCTTGAGTTTCAGCGCACCTTCCATCGCCATCGGATAGTCCGGCCCGCGGCCCATGTAGAGCACGTCTCGCGCCGCCGCGATCAGGGGGGCGATCGCGGCGATATCCTCATCGTGGCCGAGCGCCGCGTTCATCGCGGCGGGTGCTTCGGACAGATGCTCGACGATCCCGCGCTCCTCGTCGGCGGACAGATGGCCTTTCGCGCGCGCTAGATTGGCGGACAAGGCGGCCAGCACCGCGAGCTGGCACGTGAACGCCTTCGTCGACGCGACCCCGATCTCCGGACCCGCATGCGTAGGCAACAACAAATCCGCCTCACGCGCCATCGAGCTCGTCGGGACGTTGACCACGACCGCGATCTTCTGTTCCTTGTCGCGCGCGTGGCGAAGCGCGGCGAGCGTGTCCGCCGTCTCGCCCGACTGGCTGATGAACAGGGCCAGCCCGCCCGGCTCGAGTACAGGCGCGCGGTAGCGGAACTCGGACGCGATATCGAGTTCGACGGGCACGCGCGCGAACTGCTCGATCCAGTACTTGGCGACCATGCCGGCGTAGAAGCTCGTCCCGCACGCGACCACCGTGACGCGCTTGATGTCCGCGAAATCGAAGTCGGGGATCGGCAGCGCGACCCGGCCGTCGAGCGGACGCAGATACGAGACCAAGGTCTGCGCTACGACCATCGGCTGCTCGAAGATCTCCTTCTGCATGAAGTGGCGGTGATTGCCCTTGTCAGCAGACAGCCCGGATGCGCCAGAGTTTACGACTTCGCGCGCGACCTCGTTGTCGTCGCGGTCGAAGATGCGCCCCCCGTCGCGGGTGATGACGACCCGGTCGCCTTCCTCCAGATACGTGATCGCCTGCGTCAACGGGGCCAGTGCGAGCGCGTCCGAGCCGAGATACGTCTCGCCTTCGTTGTCGCCCGTGCCGTAGCCGATCACGAGCGGCGACCCGAGCCGCGCGCCGATCAGCATGTCGGGCCAGCGCCGCGACAGGATGGCGAGGCTGAACGCCCCGTGCAGTTGCTTCAGCGCGCGCCGCACAGCTTCTGGAGGCTCGCAACCCGCCTCGATCTCACGGCTGACGAGATGCGCGACGACTTCGCTGTCCGTCTGGCTCGTGAAGACGCGGCCCTGCGCTTCCAGCTCTTCACGCAAAGTACGAAAATTCTCGATGATGCCGTTGTGAACGATCGCGACTTCGGGCGTGGCGTGCGGGTGCGCGTTATCCACGGTTGGAGCGCCATGCGTCGCCCAGCGCGTGTGCGCGATGCCCACCGTGCCGGGCAGCGGCTCCGCCTCGACCACGCGCGCCAGGTTGTCGAGCTTGCCTTGGGCCCGCCGCCGTTCGAGCTTGCCGTCAACGATCGTGCACAATCCCGCCGAATCGTAGCCGCGATATTCGAGCCGGCGCAGGCCTTCGAGCAGCCTGGACGAAACCTCGCCGCGCCCGATGATGCCAATGATCCCGCACATTCAAATTATCCCGATCAAAAGAAAAGCTCGTTCGTCCCGAGTGAAAACGAGGGGCGCTAACAAGCCCGGACGCACGCCCCTCGTTTTCACTCGGGACGAACGAGGTTCAGGTACTTCTTCGTTTCCATCACGCTGCGAAAGCGCTTGGCCCAGCCCGGCTTCGCATCCTGCTTGCCCCGCGCTAAAGCCAACGCGTCGGCCTCGACGTCGCGCGTGACCACCGATCCGGCGGCGACGATCGCGCCCTCGCCGATCCGCACAGGCGCAACGAGCGCGCTGTTCGAACCGATGAACGCGCCCGCCCCTATGTCCGTGCGATACTTGAAGAAACCGTCGTAATTGCAGCAGATCGTGCCCGCGCCGATGTTCGCCCCCGCGCCTACGTCGGCATCACCCAAGTAGGTCAGGTGGCTCGCCTTGGCGCCCGCCCCCAGCCGCACTTTCTTGGTTTCGACGAAATTGCCGATCTTGGCACGTTCGCCGACTTCGGTTCCCGCGCGCAGCCTCGCGTAAGGCCCGATCTCCGCGCGGACCCCGATCGTCGCGCCCTCGATGTGGCTGAACGCGCGAACCTTTGCACCGTCGGCGATGCTGACGCCCGGGCCGAACACGACGTTCGGTTCGATCAGGACGTCGCGGCCGA
Source organism: uncultured Sphingomonadaceae bacterium (assembly GCA_964251385.1). Taxonomy (GTDB): domain Bacteria; phylum Pseudomonadota; class Alphaproteobacteria; order Sphingomonadales; family Sphingomonadaceae; genus CADCVW01. Next base: position 486,228 of record CAXUJK010000001.1, read on the forward strand.
CGACCGTATCGTGCGCGAACCAGACAGTGTCGGGCGCTACCAGCGTCGCGCCATCGGCCATCGCCCGCAGCCGCCGGCGGCGTTGCCACTCGCCCTCCACCAGCGCCATCTCCGCACGGCTGTTCACGCCCGCGACTTCCCACTCCTCCGCCTCGATCACGGCGGATGCGCGCCCGTCGCCCCGTGCGAGCATGACGATGTCGGGCAGGTAATATTCGCCCGAAGCGTTGTCGTTGCCAACGCGCGCGAGCAGCTTGAAAAGGTCGTCCGCGCGCACCGCCATAAGCCCGCTGTTGCAGAGCGTTACGGCGCGTTCTTCGGACGTCGCATCCTTGAATTCGACCATCTTTTCGATGATCCCGTCGTGCGCGACGATCCGCCCGTAGGCCGCCGCATCGGCTGGACGGAACCCGAGCACGACGACAGCGGGCGCATCCGGCTCGGCAAGCCGGCTGAGCATGCGCGCCATCGTATCGCGCTCGACGAGCGGCACGTCGCCGTAGAGAATGAGGACGTCGCCATCGAACCCCGCGAGCGCGCGTTCCGCCTGCTGCACCGCGTGGCCGGTGCCCAGCTGGGGGTCCTGCACGACGACCTCGCCGCCTCGTGCGGACACCACCGGCTCGACCTGTTCGCGCCCGCTGCCCACTACGACGATCTTTCGCTGCGGCTCCAGCGCGTCGACCGCCTCGACCAAATGGTCGAGCATCGCACGCCCCGCGATCGGGTGGAGCACCTTGTGCCGGTCCGACTTCATGCGCGTGCCCTTGCCCGCGGCGAGGATGATGGCGGCGAACGCCCGCTTCGTCATCGAGGGATCGGTCGTCATGGCGGCGGGCTGTGCCACCAAAAGGTTGCGACTTCCATAGCTTGACCCAGGGTCAGCGGCGCGCCTTGGTCCAGAGGTGCCGCGCAAGCATGGCAGGCGGCATGCGCAACAGATGCGAACGTACGTAGAAGCCGAGGCGCGTCGCCGGCCGCGTCTCCCGTCCCCACCCGTCGCGTGCGAGCAGGCGGCGAATGTAGATCCGATCGGCTGTAGCGGGTGGAGGACCGTCGCCGAACAGTTGGCGCGACAAGCGCTGCGCTCGAGCGAGATGCGGTTCCAGTGCGTGCAGCCGTGCCCGGCCTGCGAGCTTGGCTTTGAACGCCGCGTCGCTTCCGAACTGTTCGAGCAACTGTGCGATGTCCCACAGGTTGCGCAAACCCCCGGCCAGGTCCCCGTCCGCGAACAGATGCGCGACCGCGTGCAGCACCATGTCCGGCGGGGATAGCACGCGCAGGCCATCGGCAAGTGCGACGCTGTGGACCATCAACGCCGCCGCGTCCGGTCTTACGCGCGCGGTCAGCGGCAGGATCGTGTGATGAACATCGATCATGCGGTCGCGGTCGCGGTGGACGAGCGGCGGCAGCTCGTGCATGTGTTCGCGGTAATAGGCGTCGTCGTACGGGTCGGGCTTGACCCACTCCCACCCCACGCCGAGCAGCGCCGCCTCGACCCGCGGCAAGGCGTCGCGCGGCACCAGAATGTCGAGATCGCCGATGCTCCGCCCGCGCCCGGCATCGAGCTTCGCGGCAGCGTAGGCCGTGCCTTTCAGAAGAACAACGGGCACGCCGAGTGGGGCCAGCGCACGCCGCGCCATCTCCGCTTCCCACAAGGCGGCGACCTGCCCCTGCTCCGCATTGGCGCGCGCGTCGGCCAGAATCAACGCGACGCGCGACGGAACGTTGGCGGTTGCAAGCACATACGCCAGACTGCCGAGCAGCAGCTCCGCACGCGCACCGGCGATGAGCGCGTTCCAGTCGTCGGCACGCTCCGGCAGCGCCCGTCCGGCAAGCGCGTCGGCAAGCATCTTCATTTCGCTTCGCTCCAGAGACGCTCGACCAGTGCAATCCCGCTCCCCGTGTCGGGATAGTCGATCGCCAACGCGGGCACGTCGCGCACCAGTCGCGTCAACGCGCCGAACCCGGCGGCTCCCAGCGCGACATAGTTGGTCGACGCCTGCGTCAGCCGCATGAACACCTCGGCCGCCCCCACGGGACGAACGGCTTCCGCATGACCGAACCTGGGGAACAGGATAAGCGACGGCACCGCCGGCTGATCCATGCGCGCGATTGCGTCGGCGTTCGGCGAAAGGTGCCGGATCGTGCCCTTGGGCGTGCCGGTCAGCACCGGACCCAGGCGCGCCGCGTCCGCTGCCAGCCCGATGGCTGCGTTCTTGAGGCTGATCGCGCGGGGGAATGCGTGCAGCCGCCCATCGTTCAGGCCGAGCAGCGCGAACTCGTCCCCCATCAGCCGCCAACCCCTTTCCCCCAGCAGCATCGACAAGGTCGACTTGCCCGCCCCCGACACGCCCGTCATCAGCACCGCGCGCCCGTCCCGCTCGACGCTCGCCGCGTGCAGCAGCAGATGCCGCCGATGCCCCAGCGCCATCTGCAGGTTCATGCCCATCTCGGCAGCGAGCAGGCCGTGTTCGAGGGCCACGGGTGCCGCATCGGGTAACGTGTAGTCGCCGCGAATCGCAACTGACGGCCGCACGATGCGCCGCCAGGGTCGCTCCGCCTCCAGCCGAACGGTGAAGTCGGCGATCCCGTCGATCGGCTTGGGGTAGGCCGCGTACAGCGCATCGAGCGCGGCGATCGGCGCGCGCCAGTCGGAGCCCACGCGAAAGCCGACCGGCCCGATGCGGAGCGTCGTCGAATACCTCATGCGCGCGAAATCAGGCCGCTCGCTTCCAGTTCGTCGAGCCGCGCGGCGATCGCGGTTTCGGCGTCCGCACCTGCTACGTCGTGCGTTTGCGACAACCGCGCGAGGATCGTCGCGACGTCCGCAGGACCAGACGATAATGCCTCGAGGATGTCAGGCGCGGGCGACGCGAGGAGGTGCGTCATGCCGGACGGTTTGTGGAAGATCGCGACGAGCGTTTCGAGCGCGACGGCGATGCGCGCGTCCGGCGGATCGGCGACGAAGATCGGCGCGTCCGTTATCGCGAAATCCGCTACCGCGGCATCTGCAGCGACGCGTAGCATGTGAACCCGCTCATCCCGGCCTGAAGCTTGCGGATGTACTGCGCGTACGCCTGCGCCTGCTGGCTATCTATCCCCGGCGGAGTCTGGCCCGACATGATCAGCTTCTTGGCCTCCTCGCCCGTGATCGGGCGCGGGGACGGCGCGAAGCTGCCGGGTGTGCCGGGCGCGACGAGGCTGCCGTCGGCGGCGATATATTGCCCGCCTGCTTCGGGGGCGGGGATGGGAATCTGGCAGTTGAGCACGGACCCTGCGGTTTGCGCGAGCGCGGGGCGCACGGTCACGACAGTCGCGGCGGCCACCGCACCCAACCCGAGCAGCGCCCGGCGGCGGCTCGGCGCAACGGCGTCGGCTTCGCCACTCGACTGCGCGTCCTGGCCGTCTTCACTCATACAACATCCCTCGCACCGTGCCCCTTAACTAGCGGTAAAGGCTTGGCAAGGCGAGCCGACGCGCGCGCCGCGCGATGGCGCGCCCCGCTATGGGACGCTACAGCGCCGCCGAGTGACCGGCCTGTCTCCCTTTCGCATCGTCCTGGGATCGGCGCTGACCGCGATCGGCAGCGCGTTCGCGATGGTGCTCGGCGCGCCCCCGGCGGCGGCCGCGATGTCGGCGGCGGCGGGCATCGCCGCGGTCGCGCTGCTCGGCATCCGCCCTTCCGTGCCCGCCCCATCCGCCGCGCCGCCCGTCGATCCTGCTCCGAAAAAACCCAGCGTGCGCGACTTCGTCGAGGCGTTTGGCGAGCCCGTTCTCATCGTCCGTGACCGGCGCGTCGCGCTGGCCAACGAGGCCGCGCGCCGCGTCCTGGGTGCCGGGATCGAAGGCGAGGACGTCCGCCTCGCGATACGCCACCCGATCGCGGCCGAACGGCTGATCGATCCACAAACGGCGCAGGAGGACGGGAGCCCCGCCGAACTCGTCGGCCTGGGCGAGGCCGAGCGCCGCTGGACGATGACGATCGCGCGGCTTGCCGACGGTGCGCGCCTCGTGCGGCTGGAGGACAAGTCGAGCATGCACGCCACCGAGCGGATGCGGACCGACTTCGTCGCCAACGCCAGCCACGAACTGCGCACCCCGCTGGCGACGCTGCTGGGGTTCATCGAGACACTCGAGGAACTGAACGAAGCCGACGACCTCGACATCCGTCAGCGCTTTCTGGGCATCATGAACGGCGAGGCCAAGCGCATGCAGCGGCTCGTCGACGACCTCATCTCCCTGTCCCGCATCGAAGCCGAGAGGTTCAGCGTACCCCGCGAATCGCACGACCTGCTGACGCTCGTCGAACAGGCGCGCGACGAACAGCGGCACCTGAGCGAGGAGCGCGGGTGTCCGGTCGTCATCGAAGCGCCCGACACCCTGCCCTCCGTGGCGGGCGACCGGCCGCAGTTGCTGCAGATGATCGACAACCTCCTCGCCAACGCGCTGAAATACGGACGTCGGGGTGCGCCCGTCGTTGTCACGGTCGGCGAGGAGGACGGCGGCATGCTGCGCGTCAGCGTCGCCGACCAGGGCGAGGGCATCGCGCGCGAGCATCTGCCCCGCATCACCGAACGTTTCTACCGTGTCGACCCCAGCCGCAGCCGCGCGGCGGGCGGAACCGGGCTGGGTCTTTCGATCGTCAAGCATGTGGTCGAGCGGCACCGCGGACAGCTGAGCTTCGACTCCGAGGTGGGTCGCGGAACGATCGTCAACGTCCTGCTTCCCGCCGGACAGGCCGCACCCGCGACCCGGCCGCCGTCATCAAAGGGTCACGAGGATGTCACACAGTCCGCTTCGAAGAGCATTAGCGCGGCCTCGACGGGGCGCTAGCGCTTGCCCGCGTGGAGAGACTTGGACGGATGAAGGCGATCGGGTGCCTTGCCGCATTGGCGCTGACCGCATGCGGGAACGTCGGAGGCGGGCACGAGCTTCACATCGTCGGCTCGTCGACCGTGTACCCGTTCACGACCGTCGTCGCCGAACAGTTCCAGCGCAACAATCCGGGGCGCAAGGTCATTGTCGAATCGACGGGCACGGGCGCCGGAATGAAGCTGTTCTGCGCAGGGGTCGGCGCGCGCTTCCCGGACATCGAGAACGCGTCGCGCCGCATAAAGGCATCGGAACTCGAGGATTGCGCCGGCAACGGCGTGCGGCAGGTGATCGAGGTTCCGATCGGCATCGACGGGCTCGCGTTGATCGAATCGGCACGCAACCCGCGTTTCGCGCTTACTGTAGGCGACGTGTATCTCGCGCTGGCGGCGAACCCGCTGGGCAAGCCGAACACGGCGAAGACTTGGCATGATGTGAACCCGCGACTGCCCGCGATCGCGATCCGCGTGTTCGGCCCGCCCCCGACGTCGGGAACGCGCGATTCGTTTTCCGAACTCATCCTCGAAAAGGGCTGCGACAGCTTTCCCGCGATGAAGGCGCTCAAGGAGAGCGACGCGGACCGGCACAAGGACGTGTGCACCAAGGTCCGGGAGGACGGCCTGTTCATCGAAGCGGGCGAAAACGACAACCTGCTCATCCAGAAGGTCGCGGCCAGCCCGGGCACCGTCGCGGTCCTGGGGTACAGCTTTCTCGAGGAGAATGCGGGCGCGGTGCGCGGCATCCCCCTCGGCGGGATCGCACCGACCGCGGCGACGATTTCGGACCTGAGCTATCCGGGGGCACGCCAAATCTACATCTACGCCAAGGGCGAACATGTCCGCGTCGTACCCGGCATGAACGACTTCCTCGTCGAATACGGCAAGGGCCTGCGCGACGGCGCCTACCTGGAACGTCGCGGGCTCATCCCCTCCCCCGTTGCGACGCAGGATCGCGCGCGGCTCGCCGTGACGCAGCTCACGCCCATGACGCCCGGCGACCTGTCGTGAGCACGCGCCACCACTCGCCGCGGCATTGCTAGGCCGGCATGTCGGGTCCCGTACTGCTGCTTCTCGTGTTCGGCCTGGGTGCCGCCGCCTGGGCCGCCGCGCGCGCCAAGGCGGTGGCGCTGAGTCCCGTGGGCGCGGCCAAGGCGCATTCGCTTCCCGGTTACCACGGTTGGTACGTCGCGTTATGGGCGTTGCTGCCCGCGCTTGGCTTCCTCATCGTCTGGGCAATTGTCGCCCCGGGGCTGGTCGCGGAGTCCGCCTTGCAGTCGGCGGGCGCGCTCGACGCCAACGCCCGCGATGCGCTGCTCGCCGAGGCAATCGCACTCGGCGCGGGTCAGATCGAGCAAGCCTTCGACCCGCGCGCGACCGACATCGCCCGAGCGCTTGGGGCCGCCGAAGCGCGCCACGACCTGATCGCCGCCGCGATCGCGCTGCTGCTCGCTTTTGCCGGCGCGGCCTACGCCTACACACGCATTACACCCGCGTTCCGCGCCCGCACGCGCGTGGAGCGGCTTGTCATGGTGGGGCTTCTGATCGCCTCGCTCATCGCGATCCTGACGACGCTCGGGATCGTCCTGTCTCTCCTGTTCGAGTCGCTGCGCTTCTTCGCGAAGGTCTCGCCGATCGAGTTCCTGTTCGGGACGAGCTGGAGCCCGCAGACCGCGATCCGCGCGGATCAAGCCGGGTCGTCGGGTGCGTTCGGCGCGGTGCCCCTGTTCTGGGGCACGGTGTTCATCGGCGCGATCATCGCCATGATCGTCGCCATCCCGCTCGGGCTGCTGTCCGCGGTCTACCTGACGCAGTACGCGGCACCCGCCGCGCGGCGCTGGCTCAAGCCGATCCTCGAAGTGCTCGCCGGCGTGCCGACCGTCGTCTACGGCTATTTCGCCGCGCTCACCGTCGCGCCGCTGGTTCGCGATTTCGCCGTGGGCATCGGGATCACGAGCGCGAGCAGCGAGTCCGCGCTCGCGGCGGGCGTCGTCATGGGCATCATGATCATTCCCTTCGTGTCGTCGATGGCCGACGACAGCTTGACCGCCGTCCCGCAGGCGATGCGCGACGGAAGCCTGGCCATGGGCGCGACGACGTCCGAGACGATCCGCAAGGTCCTTGTCCCTGCCGCGCTGCCCGGTATCGTCGGCGGCGTTCTGCTCGCGGTCAGCCGCGCGATCGGGGAGACGATGATCGTGGTCATGGCCGCCGGGCTCGCCGCCAACCTCACCGCCAATCCGTTCGCATCCGTGACCACCGTCACCACCCAGATCGTCCAGTTGCTGACCGGCGATCAGGAGTTCGACAGCGCCAAGACGCTCGCCGCCTTCGCGCTCGGGCTCGTGCTGTTCATCGTTACGCTCCTCCTCAACATCGTCGCGCTGCGCGTCGTCAAACGATACCGCGAAGCCTATGAGTGACAGTCTCGTCCCCCAGCTCCCGATCGCGGGCGGAGTAGCCACCGCGAAACCCGAGCGCGTGCCGACCGACTGGAAGACGGGCTCTATGCAGGGCCGCATCCGCCGTCGCTACGCGGCCGAGCGGCGGTTCCGCTTCATGGGGCTGGCCGCGATCCTGCTGTCGGTGGGGTTCCTCGCGTTCCTGCTGATCACCATGCTCGTCAACGGGCTGGGCGGGTTTACCGAGACGCAGATCCGCGTTCCCGTCAGCTTCCCGACGTCCGGCCTCGCGCTCGACCGCGCCGCCCTCGAAAGCGCAAACGAGGATGCTTCCGCCAAACTGCTTGCCGCCGCTGATATCGACGCGACGGTCGGCCGCGCGGCCGAGGCGCGCTACGGCCCGCAAGGCGCGACTCTGCTCTCCGACGCCGCCTGGGTCGGCGTCCGCGACGCGATCGCGGCCGACCCATCGATCCTGTCGGGAACGACGTCGTTCTGGCTCCCCGCCTCCACCGCGCTCGACCTCGTGCGCAAGGACAAGGCACTCAACGCCTCACCCTTCGTGCGTCAGATCGCCGCGATCGACGGTGCGACCCGCACGCGGCTCAACACGAGCTTCCTCACCGGCGCGGACGCGACCGACCCGACCGTCGCGGGTATTTGGGGTGCGTTCAAGGGGTCGCTGCTGACGATGCTGGTCACGATCGCGCTCGCTTTCCCCATCGGGGTCTGCTCGGCGGTTTACCTCGAAGAATATGCACCCCGAAACCGCTGGACCGACCTCATCGAGGTGTCGATCAACAACCTGGCCGCCGTGCCGTCGATCATCTTCGGGCTGCTGGGGCTCGCGGTCTTCCTCAACCTCATGCACCTGCCGCGCTCCGCGCCGATCGTCGGCGGGCTTACTTTGGCCCTCATGACCATGCCCGTCATCGTCATCGCCGGACGCAATGCGATCAAGTCCGTCCCGCCCTCGATCCGCGATGCCGCGTTGGGCGTCGGCGCAAGCCGGGTGCAGGTCGTGTTCCACCACGTCATCCCGCTCGCACTGCCCGGCATCCTGACGGGCACGATCATCGGCATGGCGCGCGCGCTCGGCGAAACCGCGCCGCTTCTCATGATCGGCATGCGTGCGTTCATCGCCTCGCCTCCGGGCGGGCTGACCGATCCCGCGACCGCGTTGCCCGTGCAGATCTATCTGTGGTCCGACGAGGTCAGCCGCGGTTTCGTCGAAAAGACGTCCGCCGCCATCATCGTGCTCTTGGTGTTCCTGCTCGCCATGAACGGCATCGCCATCTACCTCCGCAACAAATTCGAGCGCCGCTGGTGAACATTATGGCCGACCAATCCCTCAACGATCTCGCCGCGCATCGAACCGCCGCGCCCGCCGACGCGATCAAGATGACGGCGCGCGACGTCTCCGTGTCCTACGGCGAGAAGCTGGCAGTCGATGGCGTGTCGATCGACATCGGCACCGACAACGTTACCGCATTCATCGGCCCGTCCGGGTGCGGCAAGTCGACCTTTCTGCGCACGCTCAACCGCATGAACGACACGATCCCCTCGGCGCGGGTCAAGGGCACCATCGAGCTCGACGGCGCGGACATCTACTCGTCGGGGATGGACGTCGTGCAACTGCGCGCCCGCGTCGGCATGGTGTTCCAGAAACCCAATCCCTTCCCGAAATCGATTTACGAGAACGTCGCTTATGGTCCGCGCATTCACGGGCTCGCCGCGTCGAAGGCCGACTTGGATACGGCGGTTGAACGCTCGCTCAGGCGCGCGGGCCTGTGGGATGAAGTAAAGGACCGCCTCTCCGACAGCGGCACCGCGTTGTCCGGCGGTCAGCAGCAACGCCTGTGCATCGCCCGCGCGATCGCGGTCGATCCGGAAGTCATCCTGATGGACGAGCCCGCCTCCGCGCTCGACCCGATCGCCACGGCGAAAATCGAGGAATTGATTCACGAACTGCGCGGCCGCTACGCGATCGTGATCGTCACGCACAACATGCAGCAGGCCGCGCGCGTGTCTCAGCGCACCGCGTTCTTCCATTTGGGCAAGCTCGTCGAATACGGCGACACCTCGCAGATATTCACCAATCCGAAGGCGGAGCGGACCAAGGACTATATCACGGGAAGGTACGGCTGATGGCCATCACGACCGGCCACACGGTCAAGGCGTTCGACGAGGACCTCGGCCAGCTGCGCGCGCAGATCAGCCAGATGGGCGGGATGGCGGAGAATGCGATTTCCGAAGCCATCCGCGCGCTCATGCAGCGCGATCACGACGCCGCTGCCCGGGTCGTCGCCGCCGACAAGAAGCTCGATGCGCTGGAAGCCGAGGTCGAGACCAACGTCGTCCAGCTCATCGCGCTGCGCGCGCCGCTCGCCGACGACCTGCGCGACGTCATCGCCGCGCTCAGAATTGCGTCGATCGTCGAGCGCATCGGCGATTACGCGAAAAACATCGCCAAGCGCGTTCCCGCTCTCGAGGACGTAGCGCGCATCGAACCTCTGTCGTTGCTCCCCGAAATGGCGCGGCTGGTGTCAGAGATGGTGCACAACGTGCTCGACGCCTTCACGCAGCGCGACGCCGCGCTTGCGCTGAAAGTGTGCGAGCGCGACCGCGCGGTGGACGATTTCTACGACTCGATCTTTCGGACATTGCTGACCTTCATGATGGAGGATCCGCATAACATCACCGCGTCGACGCACCTGCTGTTCATCGCCAAGAACCTCGAGCGGATCGGCGATCACGCCACCAACGCGGCCGAGATGGTCTATTTCGCCGCCACCGGCACGCGCATGGCCGAGCGCACGCGCGGCGGCACGCCGTGGGACGTGGAGCTGAAATGAGCAAAGGTCGCCTGCTGCTGGTGGAGGACGACACGGCCCTCGCCGAACTGCTGACCTGGCATTTCGAACGCGAGGAGTTCGAGGTCCGCCGCACCGCCGACGGCGAGGAAGCGTTGTTGATGGCCGAGGAGAGCGCGCCCGACATCGTCATCCTCGACTGGATGATAGAAGGCCTGTCCGGGATCGAGGTCTGCCGGCGCCTGCGTCGCAAGGCCGACACGGCCAACGTCCCCATTATCATGCTGACCGCGCGCGGCGAAGAGTCGGACCGGGTGCGCGGGCTGGAAACAGGCGCGGACGACTACGTCACCAAACCCTTCTCCCCGCGCGAACTCGTCGCCCGCGTCGGCGCGGTCCTGCGCCGCGTGCGGCCCGCCCTGGCTGGCGAGCAGCTGAGCTACGGCGACATCGAGATGGACATCGTGTCCCACAAGGTCCGCCGCGGCGGATCGCCCGTGGCGCTCGGCCCGACCGAGTTCCGCCTGCTGAAACACTTTCTCGAACATCCCGGCCGCGTATTTTCGCGAGAGCGCCTGCTCGACTCGGTGTGGGGTCACGACAGCGACATCGAGGCGCGCACGGTAGACGTGCACATCCGCCGCTTGCGCAAGGCCATCAACGCCGAAGGCCGAGGCGATATCATCCGCACCGTGCGCTCCGCCGGGTACGCGCTTGATGCGGAGGGTTTGGCCTAGCTGTCATCCCAGCGCATGCTGGGATCTCAGCGAGCTTCGACTGCCGGCAGCTGCATACCGCTGAGATCCCAGCATGCGCTGGGATGACGTGCTTCAATGCCGGTGTGGCGCAACCTTCGGAGGCGGTGACCGCAGGCTATCGTAGACGGCACCGACGAAATCGTCCGCCTTGATGAAGCCTTCGGGCTTGGGGTAGCGCGCCATCGGTTTGGTGGCGACGATCTGCGCCTTCGTGCGGCGCGCCGCGATGCCCGCCGCGACCTTGGCGCGCACGTCGACCAGCATCGCGCGGTAAGCCGCATAGTCCGTGCGAGATGCGACTTCGCCATGCCCCGGGATGACCCGCGTCGTAGCATTCGCAAACGCTAGTCCGCGCGTCGCTGCGGCGATCAGCCCGTCGATCGATCCGCCAGACTCCCGATCGATGAACGGGTAACCCGTGCGCACGAACGTATCGCCCGTATGCAGCACGTTCGCTTTGCGCCAGTGCACGAGCGAATCCCCGTCCGTATGCCCGTTGGCCACATGCTCGACATGGATATCGTCGCCATTGACATGCATCGTCACCCCATCGCCGAACGTCACCACCGGCAACGCCACGCCGGGGGCCGGCGCGATCGGGCTGCCACGCAGCAACTGCCCCGCGGCCATGCGCGTGCGCACATTATCGTGCGCGACGATGACCGATCCGCGCTTGCCGAAATTCTCGTTCCCGCCCGTGTGATCGTAATGCCAGTGCGTGTTGATCACGAAGCGAACCGGGTCCGGGTCGACGATCGCGATCGCCGCGACGATGCGGTCGGACAAGGGCGCGAACTGATCGTCCACAATCAGGTTGCCGTCCGCGCCGTAGCTCAGCGCGATGTTGCCGCCCGCCCCGAACAGCACCGCGACGCCCGGCGCGATGCGCTCGACCTTGATGGTGACATTGGTCAGATCCTGCGCGGCGGCAGGCGCGGCAAGACACAGGGCAGTGGCAAGCAAAAGGCGGCGCATGAAATTCCCGATCGGCTGAACCAAGGTCGATCCGTGAACGCGGCGTTGCGTCAAGTCCACATGCCCTTGACCTTCTGGAAGAATCCGTGCGCCTCGGGGCACTCGTCTCCCGTCTCCGTCGCGCGGAACTCCTCCAGGATCTTCTTCTGCTTCGCCGACAATCGGCTCGGCGTCTCGACCTCGATCTGTATGACCATGTCGCCGTAGCCGCGCCCGCTCAGCACGGGCATGCCCGCGCCGCGCTGCGTCATCTGCTTGCCCGACTGCGTGCCTGCGGGCACGCGGATCTGGTGACGCTCGCCGTCAAGCCCCGGAACGTCGATCGTCCCGCCGAGCGCTGCGGTCGTGAAGGTCACCGGGCACCGCGCGAACAACGTCGTGCCCTCGCGCTGGAACAGCTTGTGACGGCTAAGGTGGATGAAGATGTAGAGGTCGCCGGACGGCCCGCCGCGCATCCCTGCCTCACCTTCGCCCGTCAATCGGATGCGCGTACCCTGATCGACACCCGGCGGCACGTTGACGCTCAGCGTCTTGCGCTTGTCGACCCGGCCCTCGCCGCGGCATGACGGACACGGCTCGGCGATGATCTGCCCCGCGCCCCGGCACGTCGGGCAGGTACGCTCCACGACGAAGAAACCCTGCTTGGCACGCACCTGACCCACGCCGTCGCAGGTCGAACACGTGCGCACCTTGGTGTTGGGCTTGGCCCCCGCGCCTCCGCACGGTTCGCACAACGCGGCGACATCCACGGTGATTTCCGTGGCCTTGCCGTTGTACGCGTCCTCGAGCCCGATCTCGAGATCGTAGCGCAGGTCCGCCCCTCGCAGGACGTTGGTGCGTGAGCCGCGATGCCCGTCGGCGAAATCCCCGAAGATGTTGTCGAAGATGTCGGAGAACGAGCCGAAGCCCGCACCGGCGCTTCCGCCGCCGCCGTTCTGAAACGCGGCTTTGCCGTACCGGTCGTACGCGGCACGCTTCTGCGGATCGGCAAGGCAGCTATACGCCTCGCTCACCGCCTTGAAGCGCGCCTCGCTGTCGGCGCAGCCCGGGTTCTTGTCCGGATGACACTGCATCGCAATTCGCCGATAAGAAGACTTGATCGCCTTCTCGTCGGCGGAGCGTTCCACCTCGAGCAGTTCGTAATAATCAGCGTCAAGCATGACGTGTCCCGGAGCTTGGGCGGTCGAGCGTCAGCGGATCAGCTCTTCGTGTCGTCGACTTCCGAGAATTCGGCATCGACGACTTCGTCCGTAGACGCCGCCGACACATCCTCCGCGCCGCTATCCGTCGCACCCGCATTCGCGGCCTGCTCCTTGTCGTAGATCGCCTGGCCCATCTTCATCGACACCTGCGCCAACGCCTGCGACTTCTCGGTCATCGCTGCGCTGTCGCCGCTCTCGACCGCGGTCTTCGCCACGGCCACCGCCGCCTCGATCTCCGATTTGAGCGAGGCGTCGATCTTGTCGCCGTTCTCCACCAGCTGCCGCTCGGTCGAATGGATCAATGACTCCGCATTGTTCTTGGCCTCGGCGGCGGCGCGGCGGTTCTTGTCCTCCTCCGCGAACTGCTCGGCATCCTTGACCATCTTGTCGATGTCCGCGTCGGACAAGCCGCCGGACGCCTGGATCTTGATCTGCTGCTCCTTGCCCGTGCCCTTGTCCTTGGCGTGGACGTTGACGATTCCGTTGGCGTCAATGTCAAAGGTGACCTCGACCTGCGGCACGCCGCGCGGCGCGGGGGGGATGCCGATCAGGTCGAACTGGCCGAGCATCTTGTTGTCCGCCGCCATTTCGCGCTCGCCCTGGAAGACGCGGATCGTAACCGCGTTCTGGTTGTCCTCGGCGGTCGAATAAGTCTGCGACTTCTTGGTCGGGATCGTCGTGTTGCGATCGATCATGCGCGTGAAGACGCCGCCCAGCGTCTCGATGCCGAGCGACAACGGCGTTACGTCGAGCAGCAGCACGTCCTTGACGTCACCCTGCAGCACGCCGGCCTGGATCGCCGCGCCCATGGCGACGACTTCGTCCGGGTTCACCCCCGTGTGCGGCTCCTTGCCGAAGAAATCCTTCACGACTTCACGCACACGCGGCATGCGCGTCATGCCGCCGACGAGCACGACTTCGCTGATGTCGCCCGTCTTGACGCCCGCGTCCGCGATCGCCTTCTTGAGCGGCTCGAGCGTGCGCTTGATCAGGTCCTCGACCATCTTTTCGAGGTCGGCGCGGCTGATCGCCTTGACGAGGTGCTTGGGCCCCGTCGCGTCCGCGGTGATGAAGGGCAGGTTGACCTCGGTCGTCTGCGCGGACGACAATTCGATCTTCGCCTTCTCGGCGGCTTCCTTCAGCCGCTGCAGCGCGAGCTTGTCGCCGCGAAGGTCGATGCCTTCCGCCTTCTTGAACTCGGCCGCGAGGAACTCGACGACCTTCGAATCGAAGTCTTCACCGCCCAGGAACGTGTCGCCGTTGGTCGCCTTGACCTCGAACACGCCGTCGCCGATCTCCAGAATCGAGATGTCGAACGTGCCGCCGCCCAGATCGTAGACCGCGATCGTCTTGCCGTCCTGCTTCTCCAGCCCGTAGGCGAGCGCGGCCGCCGTCGGCTCGTTGATGATGCGCAGCACTTCGAGGCCCGCAATCTGGCCCGCATCCTTGGTCGCCTGGCGCTGGGCATCGTTGAAGTAGGCAGGAACGGTGATGACGGCCTGCTGCACCGTCTCGCCGAGATACGCCTCGGCGGTTTCCTTCATCTTCTGCAGCGTGAACGCGCTGATCTGCGAGGGCGAATAATCCTTGCCGCCCGCCTTGACCCAGGCATCGCCGTTCGGGCCCTTGACGATGTTGTACGGGACGAGCTCCGTGTCCTTCTTGGTGATCGGATCGTCGAACCGGCGTCCAATGAGGCGCTTGACCGCGAAAATCGTGTTGTCGCCGTTGGTGACCGCCTGACGCTTGGCGGGCTGTCCGACCAGCCGCTCGCCGTCCTTGGCGAACGCGACGATCGACGGGGTCGTCCTGGCCCCTTCCGAATTCTCGATCACCTTGGGCTTGCCGCCTTCCATGACGGCGACGCAGCTGTTGGTGGTTCCAAGATCGATGCCGATGACTTTGGCCATGAGTACGTGTGTCCCTCAAATTTAAATCGTATGGAGCTCGCGCCGTAGCGGCCGCAAAGCGTTACGGAGGCGATATAGGGGTGAAGAATGAGCCGACAAGGACGGGCCCGAGTTGAGACAGATTACCTTCGCGCGATAACCTTTGTTGCTCTGCTCGCTCTCTCCGCTTGCGGCTCCGGCGGCCCGCCTCCAAGCGCGGCGAGCAAACCCGTCAGCGGCGCGTACGTTGTCCTGCCTGCCGTGACCGGCCGTCCGGGCGTCCTCTATTTCGTCCTGCAATCGGACGATCGCTACGCCACCAGCACGGACGTCCAGCGGCTCCGGCGCGTCACGGTGACGGGCACGGGACGCGCGGAAATCCACCAGTCGATGGACATGGGGAACATGACGACGATGCGCCCGCTCGACAGCGTTCCCTTGCGCAACGGCGTCAATCGCTTCTGCCCCGGCGCGACCCACGTCATGCTGTTCGACGTCGCGCCCACGTTGAAGCCCGGTACAACCACCCGCGTGCAGCTCGACTTCGGCCGCGGCGACCCGCTCGCCTTCGACGCGGCCGTCATCGGCGTCGGTCAGCCCGCCCTTCGCGACGAACCCTTCGACTGTCAGACCAAGCTCTGACACGGTTCGAACGACCGCTCATGCCGGCCGAAATCCGGCTGACCGCGTCCGTCTTCGGCGATGCGATCGACACGTCGCGCGTCACGATCCGCCGCCGCAAATGGTTCCCGTTCCAGCCGCGCGACACGGTCATGGCCCCGTCCGGCCACCTGCACTTCCACCCGAAGACCAGCCTCTACTGCGACGACTTCTGCGCCGCCGACCTGTCCGCGCAAGGCCTGTTCATCCACGAAATGACGCACGTGTGGCAGCATCAGCGCGGCGTCTGGCTCCCCCTCGCCCGCCACCCCTTCTGCCGCTACCACTACAGCCTCAAACCCGGCTGGCCGCTTTGGCGCTACGGCATCGAGCAGCAGGCCGAGATCGTGAGGCACGCATTTCTGCTGCGGGAGGGCGGCCGCGTGCCCGGTGCGCCCCCGGTCGAACAGTATAGTTCAGTTCTGCCCTTCCGATCCTAAGCCACGCCACAACGTCTACCCGGTCCTTGCCTCACGCACATGGCGAAGAAGCGTCTCGTCAATCCGGCGCTGCCACCCAGGACCTGTCGCACGAAAATGCTCGAGAACCTCCGGAGACAACGGAATGACGCGACGTACCTTGCCGCTCAAGCTGCTCGGCACCGGGCGTTCCCGCGTCGCGGCGTGCGTCGCCTCGCGAACGATCCTGTCGCCGTCCCGTACACGCCCGGCGCGGAAGAACTCCGGGGGAAGCTCGCCGACTTCGCCGTCGAACGCTTCCTGCCGGTTAACCCGTTTGCCGTAGATACTCTTGTCGCTCATCCGCTGTTGCCTTCTCAGGGAGATTACCCGCGCAACCCCCGGCCAATCCGCCCATACGCAAGCCACGATCTCCCCTGCCAGTAATCCGATCGAAAGCCAGCGATCTTCACCGTAATCGTAGCGATCGTCATACACGTCCACGCACCGCGCCGAAAGAACCACACCAGCATCGATCAGATCCAAGCCGTGCTTGAGCAGGTTTGCCGCACGCTTATTCGGATCGAAGCTGATCTCCATCACTGCGATCCTGCCAGCCGGGGAACATTACCCCGCTTTCGCGACCCCCACCATTGCGGGCCGCAGCAGGCGGTCCTTGATCATGTAGCCCGCCTGCATCTCCTGCACGATCGTCCCCGGCTCCGCGTCCGCGGACGGCAACTCCATCATCGCCTGGTGCTTGTTGGGATCGAGCGGCTGACCGACGGCTTCGATGCGCGTGATCCCGTGACGGCCGAACACCGCGTCCATCTCGCGACCCGTCGCCTCGATGCCGTTTACCAGCGCCTGGAAACTCTCATGGCCCTTCATCTCGGCAGGCATCATGGCGAGTGCGCGCTCGAGATTGTCTTTAACGGTCAATATGTCTCGCGCGAACGCGGTCGCGGCGTACGAACGCGCGTCCTGTGCGTCCTTTTCCAGACGACGACGAACGTTCTGCGTGTCGGCGTGCGCGTACAACACCTGTTGGCGCGCGTCGGCGAGCTCCGCCTCGAGCGAGGCGATGCGGTCGGCGTCCTCGGTCGTCTGCGGATATTCTCCCAGGTCGATCTCGTCTCCAAGGTCGATCTGATCCGGAGTCACGTCGTCGTTCATGTCATCAATCTCGTCAGGGCCTGGGCGGTGAAATCCACCATGGGCACCACCCGCGCATAGTTCAACCGAGTCGGCCCGATGACGCCGACGACGCCGACCACCCGGCCTTCCTTGCCGCGGTAAGGCGCAGCGATGACCGACGAGCCGGACAGCGAAAAAAGCTTGTTCTCCGCCCCGATGAAGATCTGCGTCGCCGGCGCCCCCCGTGCGCTGTCGAGCAGGCGCGCGATCTCCTCACGTTCCTCGAGTTCGCCGAGCAGATGGCGAACCCGGTCGAGATCGGCGGCGGCATTGTCGTCGATCAGGTTGGCCTGGCCGCGCACGATCAGCACGGGCCGCGCCGCGCCGTCGCGCGACCACACGGCGAGCCCGCGCGCGATCAGCTCCGCGCTCGCCGCGTCGATCGCGGCGCGGCCCGCCTTGAGTTCCGCCTCCATCCGCGCTTGAGCCTGAGGGAGCGTCAGCCCGGTCAACCGCGCGCTCATGTAGTTCGCCGCTTCTGTCAGAGCGCCGGGCGGCAGGTCGGGCGGCACCTCGACGACGCGGTTCTCGACGGAGCCATCCTCGCCGACCAGAACAGCGAGCGCCTGACCCTGGCCCAGGGACACGAACCCGAACTGCCGCAACACCGGCTCGCGCGTCGGCACCAGGATGATCCCCGCGCATGCGCTCAGGCCCGACAGCGCAGCGGTCGCCGCGCCCAGCGCTTCCTCGATCGGTCCCCCGCGCTCCAGCCGCGCTTCGATCGCCGCGCGTTCCTCCGGCGTCGGCTCCGCCGCCTGCATCATCCCGTCCACGAACAGCCGCAACCCCGTCTGCGTCGGCACCCGCCCCGCCGACGTGTGCGGGTGCCCCAGCAGGCCCATCTCCTCCAGATCCTGCATGACGCCGCGGATCGACGCGGGCGATATGTTGAGCCCCGGCAGCTGCGACAGCGTCTTGGACCCGACCGGGACGCCGCTCTGCAGATACGACTCGACCACCAGCCGGAACACGTCGCGCGCCCGCCCCGTCATCTCGGCGACGGCCGCCGTCATGGGTCCACCCGTTGCATGGCGCACGTCCTAACCCGTAGGGAGCGCAAACCAAAACAAGGAAACGTCATGCGCCCATCCGGCCGCGCCCCCGATCAGATGCGCACCATCGGCATGGAAGCCGGATTCACGAAACATGCCGAAGGGTCGTGCCTCGTCTCTTTCGGCGACACGCGCGTGCTCGTCACCGCGTCGGTCGAGGACCGCCTGCCGCCCTGGCTGCGCGGCAAGGGCAAGGGCTGGGTCACGGCCGAGTACGGCATGCTGCCCCGGGCCACCCACACCAGAGGCGCACGCGAGGCGGCCAAAGGCAAGCAATCCGGGCGAACGCAGGAAATTCAAAGGCTTATCGGACGAAGCTTGCGCTCCGTCACAGACCTGGTCGCGCTCGGCGAATACCAGATCACGCTCGATTGCGACGTGATCCAGGCGGACGGCGGCACCCGCACCGCGGCGATTTCCGGCGCGTGGGTCGCGTTGCGGCTGGCCGTGAACGGGCTCAAGCTCGCCGCCGACCCGCTGTCGTCGAAGATCGCGGCGGTGAGTTGCGGCGTCTACGAAGGCACGCCCGTGCTCGACCTCGACTATGACGAGGACAGCAACGCGGAGGCCGACGCCAACTTCGTGCTGATGGAGGACGGCCGCATCGCCGAGGCGCAGGCGACCGCCGAAGGCGCGCCCTACGACGAGGAAGCGTTGTTGCGGATGCTCCGCCTCGCGCGCATCGGCTGCACCGAGATCTTCGCGGCGCAGGCGCGCGCGGTTGCGTAAGCTCCAGCCCGGACGGCTGGTGATCGCCAGCCACAACGAAGGCAAGGTGCGCGAGATCGCCGACCTGCTCGGCCCCCACGGCGTCGAGCCGGTCAGCGCCGCCGAACTCGATCTTCCCGTACCGGAAGAAACGGGCACCACCTTCGTCGCCAATGCCGAACTCAAGGCACGCGCCGCGGCCGATCTGTCCGGCCTCCCCGCGCTCGCCGACGACAGCGGGCTCTGCGTCGACGCGCTGGGCGGACAGCCGGGCATCCTCACGGCCGACTGGGCGGAGACGCCCGATGGCCGCGACTGGGCGCTCGCCATGCGCAAGGTGGAGGATGCGTTGGCCGCGCGGGGTCCGGATGCGGCGCGCGATGCGCATTTCGTCTGTGCCTTGTCGCTTGCATGGCCCGACGGGCACGCCGAAAGCTTCGAGGGACGCGCCGATGGCACGCTCGTCTGGCCGCCACGCGGGCGGGTGGGCTTCGGCTACGATCCGGTCTTCCTGCCCGCCGGTCATACGCGCACTTTTGCCGAGCTCGACGCAGCGGAGAAGCACGCCATCAGCCACCGCGCGGACGCATTCCGCAAGCTGGTGGCGGCATTGTTCTAGATGGTGGTGTTAACGGAACTCCTCCGTTCGTCCACCCCTCGTTTAAACTCGGGACGAACGACCGGGGTGAGTTCGAACGACTTGGCGCTCTACGTCCATTGGCCGTTCTGCGTATCGAAATGCCCGTATTGCGACTTCAACAGCCACGTCCGCGCGTCC
Source organism: uncultured Sphingomonadaceae bacterium (assembly GCA_964251385.1). Taxonomy (GTDB): domain Bacteria; phylum Pseudomonadota; class Alphaproteobacteria; order Sphingomonadales; family Sphingomonadaceae; genus CADCVW01. The sequence goes on from CAXUJK010000001.1 coordinate 505,934, forward strand.
GTCGATCAGGACGCATGGCGCACCGCGCTGCTCGCCGATCTCACCTACGAAGCCGCGCAGCTCCCCGGTTGCCGCCTCACTTCGATCTTCTTCGGCGGCGGCACGCCGTCACTCATGCCGCCCGCGACGGTGGCGGCGATCGTAGACGCCGCGTGCGCGCACTGGACGGTCGATCCCCGCATCGAGATCACGTTGGAAGCAAACCCGTCGTCGGTAGAGGCGGCGCGCTTCGCCGACCTTGCCGTCGCGGGAATCAACCGGGTGAGCCTCGGGCTGCAGTCGCTTGACGACGTGGCGCTAAGATTTCTTGGACGCGCGCACGATGCCGCCGAAGGGATCGCCGCGCTCGCGACCGCGCAGTCCTGCTTCGAACGCGTCAGCTTCGACCTCATCTACGGACTTCCCGACCAGAGTTCAGAGGCTTGGGCGCGCGAACTCGAACGCGCTCTGAGGTTCGGAACGGATCATCTTTCGCTTTACCAGCTCACGATCGAACCCGGCACGCGCTTCGCGAGCATGGTCGCGCGGGGCGAACTGGCCGCACCGGACCCGGATCGCGGGGCCGACCTGTTCGAGCTGACGCGCGACGTGACGGACGCCGCGGACCTCCCCGCGTACGAAGTCTCGAACCATGCACGAGTCGGGTCCGAAAGCCGCCACAACCTGATCTATTGGCGCTACGCCGATTACGCGGGCGTCGGCCCCGGCGCGCACGGGCGGCGGTCGGGCACGCGGACGCAGCGGCACCGCAAACCCGAAAACTGGCTCGCAGGCGTCGCCCGCAACGGCCACGGCATCTCCGAACAGGCCGAACTCACGATGCACGAACGCGCGACCGAGGCGCTGCTCATGGGTTTCCGCTTGAAAGAAGGAATCAACCTGGCCCGACAAGATGTTGATCTTGCAAGCGCGATCGATCCGCTCGCCGTCGATCGGCTGACACGGCAACGGCTGCTGACCCGGACGGGCAATCGCATCGCCGCGACGCCGACGGGCATGCTGCTGCTCGACGCGATCCTGCGCGAGATCGCGCGCTAGAACCCCGTCGGCGCAGGCGAGACGACACGGGTCGCTCCCGCCACCACTTCGTGCACCGCCATGCGCCGTTCCGCCGTGCCGTCGCTCCGAAAACGGAACGCACCGTCGATGCCGGAAAACCCCTGCGGATCGGGCAGCTTGCTCTGCGGAAAGCGCGTCGCCACGGGCCATTCGCGGCCGATGCGGACCGCGAGCAGCGTGGCGTCGTAGCCGAGGCTCGCCAACCGGTACGGCGTCTTGCCGTAACGCGCGCGATAGCGGGTCACGAGCTGGTCGAAGCGCGCGTCGGGAACGCCCGCGAACAACGCGCCGCGCAAGGCCGCGCGCGTGCCGATCGCGCGGTCCGTGCTCCACAATTCGGTGCCCAGGATCTGCGCGCGGCGTCCACCCGTGCGGATCGTCGGCACGGCGGTGGCGGCGAGCTGGGCGCCGTCGGCGACCAGGACCGCGTCGTACCCCGCCTTGGCGTTGAGCGTTCGCGTCGCCGCCGCCAGCGACGCGGCGTTGCGCGTGTATCCCTGCACCGCGACCGTACGCCCGCCCGCGCGACCGACCGCCGCGGTCAGTGCCTGGCCCGCGCGCTGCCCGTACGGTCCCTCCGGCACGACGCCCGCGAACCGCACGGCCCCCTTGTCGCGCGCGTAGCGGACGACGCGTTCGATCGACTGGTCGGGCGAAAAACCCATAAGGTACGTGCCGTTGCCCGCGACGCCGTCGTCGTTGGAAAAGGCGATCACGGGCACGCGCCCCTTGCGCGCAACAGGGGCGACGGCACGCACGTCCTCGGCGAGCAGCGGCCCCAGGAAAAGCTGGTTGCCGTCGGCCAGCGCGGTCGTCGCCGCCGCCGCCGCGTCCGTCCCGGTGTCGTACACGGTGATCCGGATGCCCGTCCCGCCGCTGTCGAGCAGCGCCAGGTTGGCCGCGTTGGCGATCGACGTGCCGACGCCCGCGTTGGGCCCGGTCAGGGGCACCAGCACCGCGACGCGGTTGCGGTCGACGTCGCGCGGCAGGTTGGACGGCACGTCGCCGGGTGCGTCGGGTTTTTCGCTTGTCGGCTCGGGCGTGTCGACGACGGGCTCGCGCCGACCCACGCATGCGGCCACGGTGAGCGCGAGAGCCGCCGTCGTGCCGAGCCTCGTGGCGCGCCAACGCTCTTGCGGGTTCCGCATACCCTCTGCCATCACGCTTGCCTCATGCTTTCTCCCGGCCTCTACATCGTCGCGACACCCATCGGCAATCTCCTCGACCTGTCGCCCCGCGCCGCCGAAGTCCTTTCGAGCGTGGACCTGATCGCGGTCGAGGACAGCCGGGTCACGGCCAAGCTCCTGCATCATATCGGCATCAGGAAGCTCATGGTCCCGTACCACGATCACAGCGGCGAGGCGGTGCGCCTGCGCCTCCTCGCGGAGATGGCGACGAAGTCCGTCGCGCTGGTGTCGGACGCGGGGACGCCTCTGATCTCGGATCCGGGCTACAAGCTTGTGCGCGACGCACGGGCGGCGGGGGTCGCGATCGTCACCCTGCCTGGGCCGTCCGCGCTGATCGCCGCGCTGACGCTGTCGGGGCTGCCGACCGACCGCTTCCTGTTCGCGGGGTTCCTGCCGCCCAAGCCGGGCGCGCGCGCCACCGCGATCGCGGAGTTTTCGACTTTGCGCGCGACGCTCGTCTTTTACGAATCAGGCCCGCGCCTCGCCGCCACGCTTGCCGCGCTGCACGAAGGCCTGGGCGACCGGGACGCCGCGGTCGCGCGCGAGATCAGCAAGCGTTTCGAGGAGACGGTGACGGGGACGCTCGCCGAACTCGCCGCGCGCTACGCCGATGCACCGCCCAAGGGCGAAATCGTCGTCGTCGTCGCGCCGCCCGGCGAAGCGCCACCGCCCGCGGAAAACGTAGTCGACGCCGCCTTGCGCGAGGCGCTCGCCACCTTGTCTCCCTCGCGTGCCGCCGCGAAGGTCGCCGCCGATCTCGGCTGGCCGCGGAGGCCGCTGTACGAGCGCGCGATCACCCTGGCGCACGAGCAGGAGGAATGAACCGCGCGGCCTCCGGACGTGAGCGCGCCGAACGCCGAGGCCATCGGGGCGAGCGGCTCGCGGCCTTGTGGCTGCAACTGCACGGCTGGCGCATTATGGCGCGGCGGCTGCGCACCCCCGCCGGCGAGATCGACCTGGTCGCCCGCCGCGGCCGCACGGTCGCGTTCGTCGAGGTCAAGGCGCGCGCGACGACGGCGGAGGCCGACCTGTCGCTCGACCGCAACCGCCTCCGCAGGGTCGCCGCCGCCGCGAACGCGGTGCTGCCCCGCTTCGTACGCGCGGGCGACGTATCGCGCATCGACGCGGTGTTCGTCGTCCCCCGCCGCCTGCCCCGCCATGTCGCCGACGTGTGGCAAGGGTGACAAGGCGCGGAGGCTGACCTAAGCGCGGCCCCATGCTCCGTGTCGCCGTTCAGATGGACCCGATCGCGGGCATAAACATCTCGGGCGACTCGTCGTTCGCGCTGATGCTCGCCGCGCAGGCGCGCGACGCGACGCTGTTTCACTACTTCCCCGGCGACCTCACGTGGCGCGACGGGTCGCTGTTCGCGCAAGCGCGGCCAGTCGAAGTTCGTCCCGTTGCGGGCGACCATTTCACTCTTGGCGAGCCGCGTATGATCGACCTGTCCGCCGACATCGACGTCGTCCTCATGCGCCAGGACCCGCCGTTCGACATCGGCTACATCACCGCGACGCACCTTCTCGAGCGCATCCATCCGGCGACCCTGGTCGTCAACGATCCGGCACAGGTCCGCAATGCTCCCGAAAAACTGTGGGTGCTCGACTACGCGCGCTTCATGCCGCCGACGCTGATCACGCGCAGCCTGGACGAGGTCCGCATGTTCCACGCCGAACATGACGAGATCGTCGTCAAGCCGCTGCACGGCAACGGCGGCTCCGGCGTGTTCCGCATCGGCCGCGACGGGTCCAACATGGGCGCGCTGACCGAACTTTTTTCGGAGGTTTGGCGCGAGCCCTTCATGGTGCAGGCGTTCCTCCCCGACGTTTCCCAAGGCGACAAGCGCATCGTGCTCGTCGACGGCGAGGTCGCGGGTGCGATCAACCGCATACCCGGATCGGGCGAGATCCGCTCGAACCTGGCCGCGGGCGGCCGCGCCGAGGCGACCGAGCTCACCCCGCGCGAGCGCGAGATATGCGCGGCACTCGGGCCCGAGCTCAAGGCGCGCGGGCTGATTTTCGTCGGCATCGACGTGATCGCAGGGCACCTGACCGAGATCAACGTCACCTCCCCCACCGGCATCGTCGCGATGGACCGCTTCAACGGCACGGATACGCCGTCGCTGATCTGGGACGCGATCGAAGCTAGGCTTGCGACAAAGTGACCGACTGGGTGTTCCGCCTCATTGACGCGACCGGTTATGTCGGCGTGTTCCTGCTCATGTTCCTCGAAACGGTTTTTCCGCCGATCCCGTCCGAGGTCATCATGCCGGTGGCGGGTATGCGCGCGGCGAGCGGGCCGCTCGGGCTCGCCGGCGTGATCGCGAGCGGCACCGCGGGCGCGATGACGGGCAATCTGTTCTGGTACCTGCTCGCGCGCGTCATCGGGATGGAGCGGTTCCACCCCTTCATCAACCGCCACGGGCGCTGGCTGACGCTCGACTGGGACGACGTGCAGAAGGCCGAACGGCTGTTCGGCCGCTACGGCGCCGCGGTGGTCGGCATCGGCCGCGTATTGCCGACGGTGCGCTCGGTGGTCTCGATCCCGGCGGGGCTGCTGCACATGCGGCTCAAAGGCTTCCTCATCTGGTCGACGGTCGGCACCGCATTGTGGAGCGCGGGCCTGGCGATCGCAGGCTGGGCGCTCGGCCGCCGTTTCACCGACATCGAGAAGTATGTCGGCCCGTTGTCCACCGCGATCATCGGGGCGATCGTGCTCACCTATCTGTGGCGGCAACTGACATGGCGCCGGAGGCACCCCGCGGCTTGAGCGCGCGCCACCTTCACGCTCGAGGATGTGCATTCCGATAAACGTCCATGAGGTGCGCCGCGTCCACCGCCGTGTAGATCTGCGTCGACGACAGGCTGGCGTGGCCCAGCAACTCCTGGATCGACCGCAAATCCGCGCCGCGCCCGAGCAGGTGCGTCGCGAAACTGTGGCGCAGCGCGTGCGGCGTGGCACGCTCCGATAATCCGAGCCTTGCGCGCGCCCCCCGCACGACGCGCCGCACGATGTCGGCGGACAACGGCCCGCCCTTGGCCCCGCGGAACAAGGGCGCGTGTCCATGAAGCGGATACGGGCAGAGCTTCGCGTAAGCCTCGATCGCGACCCGCACGCGTTCGAGCAAGGGAACGACACGCGTCTTCGCCCGCTTGCCGGTAACGACCAGCCGATCGCTCAAGGGGAGGACGTTCGCGCGCAGCGCCATCGCCTCGCCGACGCGCAAGCCCGCACCGTAAAGTAGCAGCAGCACCGCCTCGTCGCGCGCCGCGATCCAGGGCTCGTCCGCGGCATCGCCGACGTCGGCGGCGAGAGCGACCGCATCGGACGGCGCGATCGGACGCGGCACGCTCCGCGCGCGCTTGGGTCCGCGCACGCGGGGCAACCGCACGGCCGCATCCTGCCCTGCGGCGGCGAAGGTCAAAAAGGCGCGCGCCGCGGACAATTCCCGCGCGGCGGATGCATTGCCGAGACCTTCTCCGCGGCGCACGCCGAGGAACGCACGCAAGTCCGCGAGCGGCACCCCCAGCAGATCCGCCGCCGTGATCTCCTGCCCGCGATGCATTGTCAGGAACGCGAGCAGCCTGTGCGCGGTCGCAGCGTACGCGCGAATCGTATGTTCGGACCGCCGCCGGTCGTGCCGCATGTGCTCGGCCCAGCGCCCGGCAAGCGCCGCCCCGTTCAAGACAAGTGCCTGCCCATCGACCGCGTCAGCACGCCTCCCAGGAACATGAGCAGTTCGGACCCGTGCCGCGTTTCGAACGATTGCTCGGACCGTTGCCCCAAGGCAAGCATACCACTGGGCAGAGGCGGCTCGCCGTTCAGCCGCACCAGCGCTTCGGCGCGGATCAGGTCGGACGCGGGCCCGAACAGCGGATGCCCGCGCTCGACGCCCCGCAGCAGCACCCCTGAAAACTCCCCGATCGATTTCTTGACGATGCGCGGCTCGACGAACTGCAACCCGCCCGCGTCCGCGCGCACGCCTTTGTCGCCCACGAACAGCGCCATCGCCACCGCGTCCACCCCCAGCATCAGCGGCCAATCCTGCGTCACGATGTGGATCAGGTGGTCGAACCCTTCCGCGTCCACGACCGCGAGCACGGCTTCGTGGATCGCCGCGACCGCGCCCGAATGCCCGCGCGCGAACGCGATCAGGTCCTGGTTGGCTTCCTCGGCGGCGGCGACGCGCGCGCGCAGGCTCGCCATTCCCCCGTCCTCGAAGCTGATCACCGTGCCCATGACGGGTGCGACGATAGCGCGGATCGGTTAACATGCGATGCGGAAAGTCGCGCGCCGTCGACAGGCTTACCGCCGGCTTAAGCATCACCGGTCACACGGGGTGCACTTGGCGCGGGTTAAGCAGCCGATGTCGGCGACGTAACGGAGACATCATGTTCGGCTTCCTGTTTTTCGCGTCCACTGCCGTGTCCGTCATCCCGCAGGACATCTACGCCGAGCGCGCTTCGCTTACCGCAGCAACGCGCGGGATGGTGCGGGACGACATTCCGCGGCTCGACTACGATCTGGCCGCGGTCGCCGCCTGGCAGGACGGGCAGCGTCCGAGCTTCCGGCTCAGCTACGCCACGCACGACGAATTGTCGGAGGCGACCGAGTCCCGCGACCTGCTGATCGCGCAGGGCCTGGCCGCCGAACTGATCCGCGGGGAGGACGGAGACGGCATCGAGCCGCGCTAAAGTATACTCTGCCCCGACGCTTTCCAGTCGGCCAGGAACCCCGCGATCCCCTTGTCCGTCAGCGGGTGGCCCACGAGCATCTTGATGATCGCGGGCGGCGCGGTCATCGCGTCCGCGCCGATGCGCGCGGCTTCCAGCACGTGCACCGGATGCCGCACGCTCGCGACCAGGATTTCGGTGGAAAAGTCGTAATTGTCGTAGATCGTCCGAATGTCGGAGATCAGCGCCATCCCGTCGAACCCGGCGTCGTCGTGCCGCCCCACGAACGGCGACACGAACCGCGCCCCCGCCTTGGCGGCGAGCAGGGCTTGGTTCGCCGAAAAGCACAAAGTGACGTTGACCATCGTGCCGTCGTCCGACAGCGCCTTGCACACCTTCAGCCCGTCGATCGTCAGCGGCACCTTCACGGCGACATTGTCCGCGATCTTTCGCAGCACTTCGGCCTCGCGCATCATCGTGTCGTGATCGAGCGCGACGACCTCGGCCGAGACGGGTCCGTCCACAAACGAACAGATCTCCGCCACGACCTCCAGGAACTGCGCGCCCGACTTGTGGATCAGCGACGGGTTGGTCGTCACCCCGTCGCACAGCCCCGCTTCGGAGAGCTCGCGGATATCGGCGATGACGGCGGTGTCGGCGAAGAATTTCATGGCGGTGCTCCTTGCAACCGCATCTAACCAGAACCGACTGACTTGACATCAAGGAAAGCGTTGCCGTCGGTCTTCGTGATGGGTTTGCGTTGTCTCCGGAACCTGCCATTCTCGACATGAACTTAGTCGAGGTCGAGATGCGCGTTGTTCCCCTTATCCGGACGTTCATCGCCGCGCTGGCGTGGTTGTCGAGCCCGTCGATCGCGCAACAGGTGGATGGCGACGAACCGGAGACGCGGCAGGTGCTGGATCGCCTCGACGCATATGTCCGGGGCGTGACCGATGCAGGCCAGTTCTCCGGCGTCGTCCTCGTCGCAGAGGACGGCGCGGTGGTGTTCGAGCGCGCGTACGGCTTGCGCGACGAAAAGCGCGACGACTCCCTCAAGGTCGACACGCGCTTCGACCTGGCTTCGGCCGGCAAGATGTTCACCGCTACCGCTATCCTGCAGCAGATCGCGGCGGGCAAACTGACCTTGGCGACCACGCTCGGCGACGTGCTGCCCGGCTACCCGAACGTCGCGATGCGCAAGGTCACCATCCTTCAGCTCCTGACCCACAGCGCAGGCGCTGGCGAAACAAATGCCCTGTTCTACCCGGACCATCTCGCGTGGCGCGGGCGCGAACCGACCGTGTCTGATCTGGTGGCGCTATATGGCAAGCGCGATCCGACCTTTTCGCCGGGGACCAAGCAGGAATACAGCAACCACACCATGACGCTGCTCGGCCGGGTCCTGGAAGTTCTCTCCGGACAGGACTACCGATCCTATGTCGCGCAGCATATCTTTCGTCCGGCGGGGATGAATGCCACTCACGCGAACGACGCCTGCCGCATCGACGATCCGGGTCAAGCCGTCGGCTATGTCGCCGTGGGCGACGAGCGGATGCCCAATTGTTTTACCGCTCTGGACGGCGGTTGGCCTGCGGGTGGGCAGGTGTTCAACGCACGCGACATGCTGCGCTTCGCCAGCGCGCTGCGACAAGGCCGGCTCGGCGTTCCCCGCGCCTTGTTCAAACAGGCGACCACCCCGCAATTGACGGGCTTCGGCCTCGGCTTCTTCGCTACCGATTACGGCGAAGGCTACCTGCCCCGCGATCTTCGCTGGGGCCACGGAGGTATGCTCTACGGGCAGTGCGTGGATGTCCGCACATACGAGGGTACGGGCGAAACGATCGTCACGTTGGGCAACAACGGCAGCCCGGCCTGCTACCGCGTCGCCGGGTTCATCCATGAAGATTGGCGCCGCCAAAATGGGCAGGAGAAAGTGCGATAGGCTCCGCGAACATGGATTGACCACCAGACCGTTTGCACGCGTCGAGCACGGCGATGGCATGGCTCTACTTGGTACGCGGCGGTTCCAGCATCTCCCAAGATCGAAGACCTTCGCTTTCGCGCATTCGCGCCTAGATGATCCTTGTGTCCCGCGCGCGCGTCCTCCTGCTGAATGCGGCGCTCGGCCGGCTCGATTATCGCATCCCGCACGGCATGCACGCGGAACACGGCTCAATCGTTCTTTGCCCTTTGGGACCACGCCAGCTTGCCGGCGTGGTCTGGGAGCCCGATCGGCTGGGCGACGCGGGCGAGGAGGTCGGGGACAACCGCCTGCGCCCGCTCGCCGGCGTCTACGACCTGCCCCCGCTCGCCGCCCCGCTGCGCCGCCTGATTGAATGGACCGCGGACTACTACCTATCGCCCAAGGCATCGGTGCTGCGCATGGCGCTCGCATCCGCCAGCGCGCTCGACGGCGGGCGAACAGCGGTGGAATATCGCACCACCGGCCACGTGCCCGATCGCATGACGCCGCAGCGCGCGCAGGCGCTGGAGCGGATCGCGGACCGGCAGGGCCTGGTGCGCGAACTCGCTCTGGCCGCGGGCGTATCGGACGCGGTCGTCCGCGGACTGGTCAAGGCGGGCGCGATCGAGGCGGTGACGATCGCCATCGACGATCCGTATCCGCGCCCCGATCCCGATCACGAGCCGCCGATGCTCGAACCCGCGCAAGCCGCCGCCGCGGCATCGCTCGTCGCCGCTATCGGGGGCGGATTCGACCCGGTGTTGCTCGACGGCGTGACGGGATCGGGCAAGACCGAGGTCTACTTCGAAGCCGTCGCGGAGGCGCTGCGGCAGGACCGGCAGGTCCTCGTCCTGCTCCCCGAGATCGCGTTGACCGAACCGTTCCTCCGCCGCTTCGCCGCGCGCTTCGGCAGCGCCCCCGTCGCCTGGCATTCGGACCTGCGCTCCACCCAGCGCAGGCGGACCTGGCGCGCGATCGTGTCGGGCGAGGCGCGCGTCGTCGTCGGCGCCCGCTCCGCGCTGTTCCTGCCGTACGCCAGGCTCGGGCTGATCGTGGTCGACGAAGCCCACGAATCCAGCTTCAAGCAGGAAGACGGGGTGCAGTACCACGCCCGCGACGTCGCGGTGATGCGGGCGAAACTGGAGGACATCCCGATCGTCCTGTCGTCCGCGACCCCCGCGATCGAAACGCGGCAGATGGTCGAGATCGGCCGCTACCGCGCGCTCGACCTGCCGACGCGTTTCGATGGTGCGCAGCTGCCGACCATCGCGCCCATCAACCTGCTGACCGACCCGCCCCTGCGCGGCCGCTGGCTCGCCCCCCGCCTCGTGCGCGAGCTCGAGGCCAACCTCGCCGCCTCCGAACAATCGCTGCTCTTCCTCAACCGCCGAGGCTTCGCGCCCCTCACCTTGTGCCGCACGTGCGGGCACCGGTTCCAGTGTCCCAACTGCACCGCGTGGATGGTCGAACATCGGCTGATGGCCAGGCTCGCCTGCCATCATTGCGGCCACGTCATGCCCCCGCCCCGCGCCTGCCCCAGCTGCGGCACGGAGGACAGCCTGGTCGCGGTCGGGCCCGGCGTGGAACGCATCGCGGACGAGGTCCGCGACCTGTTCCCCGACGCGAACGTGGCGATCGTCACGTCCGACACGCTCTGGTCGCCTGCGAAAGCCGCCGACTTCGTCGCCCGCATGGACGCGCACGAAATCGACATCGTCGTCGGCACGCAGCTCGTCACGAAAGGCTACCACTTTCCCAATCTCACGCTGGTCGGCGTCGTCGACGCGGACCTCGGCCTGTCGGGCGGCGACCTGCGCGCCGCCGAACGCACGTTCCAACAGATCGCGCAGGTCGCGGGCCGCGCCGGCCGCGGCGCCAAGCCGGGACGCGTCTTGATCCAGACGCACGACCCGTCCGCCCCTGTCATCCAGGCGCTCGTCACGGGCGACGCGGCCAGCTTCTACGCCGCCGAAACGGAGGCGCGGCGCGAAGCCGCCATGCCCCCCTTCGGCCGCCTCGCCGCCATCATCGTCTCGTCCGAAGATTCCGCCCTGGCCGCCGAAACCGCCCGTCGCATCGGCCGCGCTGCGCCGACCGTCGACGACATGGCGGTGTACGGCCCCGCCCCCGCCCCCCTCGCCATGCTCCGCGGCCGCCACCGCCAGCGCCTCCTCGTCCACGCGAGCCGCGCGCTGGACGTCCAGGACGTCATCCGCGACTGGCTGGGCGCGCTCGACATCTCGCCCAAGGCGCGCGTGTCGGTGGACGTGGACCCCTATAGCTTCCTGTAATCGCTCGCGATAAGCTTTACGGGCAACCGCCCGGGAGCGTGCCCTTGTTGAAGCTTGCAGCCGCCGCGATCATGCTCGCCACGTCGACCGCCGCCACGGCCGAGTGGCGGGAAGCGACTTCGAAGAACTTCATCGTCTACAGCGAGGGGAGCGAGAAATCCCTGCGCGAGGCAACGGTCAAGCTCGAGAAGTTCGATCACGTTTTGAGGACCGTATCCGGTGTCAAACCTCAGACGCGTCCGGTCAAGCTGCGCATCTATCTTCGGAGCAACGCCGACGATGTCGCGCGATCGATGCCGTTCGGCGGCAGCGGCGTCGGCGGCTACTACACCACCGGTCCTCGCGGCCCTTTCGCCGTCGGCGTGACGGGCGTGATCAGCGGCTCGCCCACCACCGGCCAACAGGTCCTGTTCCACGAATACGCGCACCATTTCATGCATCAGAACTTCCCGGCCGCGTACCCCTCCTGGTATAGCGAAGGCTATGCCGAGTATTACGGCAGCGCGCAGATCGGCGCCGACGACGTGATCGCGATCGGGCACGCGCAACGCGACAGATACTATGCGTTCCAGATGAACGACTGGCTTCCGATGAAGAAGCTTCTCACCGCCAGGAGCTACGCCGATGTCGAGGGGAAGCTCGACCTGCTGTACTCGGAAGGCTGGCTGCTGGTGCATTACACGGCCAACAATCCCGAACGCTTCAGGCAGCTCAAGACCTACCTGGCCTTGATCAACGCGGGCAAGTCTTACGAAGACGCGATGACCGAAGCGTTCGGCCCCGACGCCAAGGCACTCGATGCGGAGCTCAGGCGCTATGCCGGTCGTTCGCGGATCATGGCGGTCGTGCTGCCGTTCAAGCCGATCGACCCCGGCGCGATCGCCCTGCGCGCGATGCGCCCCGCCGAACAGGCGTTGATCGAAGCCGATCTGGCGATGCAGTCGGGCATTCCGGTGGGCAAGGCCGGGGAGGTCGCGCGCGGCGTCCGCGCGATCGCCGCGCGCTTTCCGGGCGATGCCTATGCGTTGTCGATGCTGGTGGAGGCGGAACGCCTCGTGGGCAACGTTCCCGCGGCGCGCGCGGCGGCCGAACGCTGGCTGAAGCTGGAGCCGGCAAGCGCGGCCGCGACCATGCACGTCCACGCACTGACGCTCGACACGCTGCGTCTGGCCGGGAGCACGGATGGGGCGGCTTATGCTTCCGCGCGCGAGGGATTGTTGAACGCGCACAAGATGGCGCCGCGTGACGCACGCATTCTCCGTATCTATTACGAAAGCTTCGACGGCTCCAGCCAATTGCCGCCGGTGATCGCGCAGAACGCGCTGGTCCGCGCCTTCGAACTCGTCCCGCAGGACGACGAGCTACGCTACCTCCTGGCTCGCGACTTCGAGAACCGCAACATGATCGACGACGCGATCAAGACGATCAGCCCCGCCGCCTTCCAGCTTCACGGCAAGGATGCTGAGACCGCGAGAGAGAAAAAGAAAAAGGACGCCGCGGAAATCAAGTACCGCTTGGCCGGCGTCCGCAAGACCGAGACCGCGCGCGAGATGCTGGTCAGACTTGAAGCCAGGAAAGCCACGCCCGCCAAGCCCCACGCCGCGTCCGCTTCGAACTAGCACGACCGCCGCTGTCCGGCCTTCGGTTCGGACAGCGGCGGTCGTGATCGGGGTCTACTTCGTCAGCACGACCAACTCGGTCCTGCGATTCTCCGCCTGACCCTGTGCCGTCGCATTGGTGTCGGTCGCACCCGTCTCGCCGCCCGACGCGGTGTCGATACGGTCCGCGGCAACCCCCTTCGCGACCAGCGCCGCCATCACCGCCCGCGCGCGAAGCACGCCCAGGCTGGCGTTGGCATCGGCGTCGCCCCGCGCGTCCGCGAAACCGATCAGCCGCACGCGCGCCGCCGGATAGGCGACGAGGATCTGACCGATGCCGTCTACCGTCGGCCGGTCGATCGCGCGGATGTCCGCCTTGCCCGTATCGAAGTTCAACCGCTCGAATTGGAACGAACGCGGCGTCGTCGTGTCGGTCGACGCCAAATAGCGCTGCAGGTCGTACCCGATCGTCCGGGGTGTCACCATCATCGTGCCGCCGCCCGGCAGCATGACGCTTTGCTCCTGCTCCGTCACGACAACCGTGTCCACGGGAACGACCGCGGCCGTCTCGTTGGCGACCGGTGCGACCGAAGCGGGTTCGCTGTTGTCGCAACTGCGCAGGCCGAAGATGAGCAGCGCGAGCAGCGCCAGCGAACCCAGGATCCACGGCAGCCAGTTGCGCTCGCCCTCCACGTGCACTTCGCGCGCACCTGCCAGACCCGCGCTGCCGGTCGCCGCGGTCGCGCCGCCCGCGTCCACCCAGCCGCTGCGAACGTCGGCGGCGGTGCGCGTCAGATGCACATGCTCGTCCACGCGAGCGACGTCGCTCACCGCAACGAAATGATGCTGTCCGTCCGGCGACGTGTTGCGCTTGAGCTTTATGTGGTCTCCACCCTCGACGCCGTCCACCTGCCCCAGCGTTTCGCCGTCGCTGCCGATGACAGGCATGTCTTTCTTGATGGTCGTCGGATCGATCATGGCTGAGGCTCCCTTTTGCAAAGGACAAATCGTTTCGCCTCCGAACATGTTCCGCGTCTACAGTAGCGACCCGCCCTCGCGGCGCAGCAGCTCCGCCTTGCGATCCAGTCCATAGGCATAGCCGCCCGCTGACCCGTCGCCCCGCCGCGCGCGGTGGCACGGGATCAGCACCGCCACCTGGTTGGCTCCGCACGCAGTCCCCGCCGCCCGCGCCGCTCCCGGCTTGCCCGCGCGTGCCGCCAGCGCGGCGTAGCTCAGGCTTTCGCCCGGCGGTACGCGCGCCAGCTCGGCCCACACGGCCTGCTGAAACGCGGTGCCCTGCACGTCGAGCGGCAGGTCATGCGGCTTTTCGGGCGCAGCAACGGCAGCGACGATCCGCTCAACGAGGTCGGCGAGCGCAGCGTCTCCGGGCAACATCGTCGCGTTCGGAAAGCGCGCGCGCAATTCCGCCTCGCCTTCGTCGAACGACAAACGGCAGATGCCCTTGAACGTCGCAGCAACCAGCATCGGCCCCAGATATGTGTCGGCTACTGTCCAACGGATCGTCTCGCCCTGCCCCCCGCCCCGCCAGGCCGATGGCGTCATCCCGAGCCGCTTGCCCGCATCGGCGTAGAAGCGCGCCGGACCCGAATAGTCCGCTTCGTAGATCGCGTCGGTGACGCTCCCCTCTCGGTTCAGCGCCTGCTCCAGGGCTCGTCCTCGTTTGGCGCGCGCATAAGCAGCAGGTGTAACGCCCGTGGCCCGCGTGAAAAGCCGGTGGAAATGTTGCGGCGAATACCCAACGGCCGCGGCCAGCGCTTCCAGTGCGATCGGTCCGCCCGCAATCAGCGCGTAAGCCTTGCTCAAGGCCTCCTCCTCCCGACTCACCTCGTCAGGCAAACAGCGCAGGCACGCCCGAAATCCCGCCGCGCGCGCCCCCGCGCCATCGGCGAAGAAGCTGACGTTCTCCCGCTTGGGATGCCGCGCCGGGCACGACGGGCGGCAGTAGATGCCCGTCGTCCTCACCGCCCCTACGAAGCGCCCGTCGCTCGCCCGGTCTCGGCGTTCGAACGCGCTCCAGGCAGCGTCGGCGTCGATCGTTGGGCTCTGCGTCATGCGCGTCCTATGCCTGCGTCGCGCGCGTCGTGCATCCCGCGCCTTGCTGTCAAAGCCGGCCCGCCTTGCATCGGTGTCCCCCCTTTGCTAACCGCGCGGCGACCCATATGGGGACAAGCGTCCTCGTCCCGGCCGACCCCGGCCATCAAACAGATCTGGAGCAGCATACGCGTGGAGAATTCCGGCGGCATCGGGGCTAGCCTGGCCGGGCGCTACGCGATCGCGCTTTTCGATTTGGCCCAAGAGAACAAGCAGATCGACGTCGTGGCCGCGAGCCTCGGCATTATCCGCCAAACGCTCGACTCCACGCCCGACTTCAAGGAACTGACGACCTCCCCGCTGCTCAGCCGCGAACTCGCGTCGGTGGGCGTCATCGCGGCGGCCGGCGGCATGGGCCTCGACCGCATCACGACCAAGTTTCTGGGGGTGCTGGCGAACAATCGCCGCCTGTCACAACTGCCGCAAATCATCCGCGCCTACCGCGAACTCGCCGCCCGCCACCGCGGCGAGCTGACCGCCGAAGTCACTTCCGCGCACGAACTCGACCAAGACCAGATCATCCAGCTCAAGAAGAACCTGCGCACCCGCTTCGGCTCCGACGTCGCGGTCGAAGCTTCGGTCGATCCGCAAATCCTCGGCGGCATCATCGTCAAGGTCGGGTCGCAGATGATTGACGGCTCGATCCGCACCAAATTGAACACGCTCGCGCAAGCGATGAAAGGCTGAAAATGGACATCCGCGCCGCCGAAATCTCCAAAGTCATCCGCGACCAGATCGCGGGCTTCGGCACCGAAGCCCAGGTCTCCGAGGTCGGCACCGTGCTCTCCGTCGGCGACGGCATCGCCCGCATCCACGGCCTCGACAACGTCCAGGCCGGCGAGATGATCGCCTTCCCCGGCGGCATCCAGGGCATGGCGCTCAACCTCGAAGCGGACAATGTCGGCGCCGTCATCTTCGGCAACGATTCGACGATCAAGGAAGGCGACACCGTCCGCCGCACGGGCACGATCGTCGACGTCCCCGTCGGCAAGGGCTTGCTTGGGCGCGTCGTCGACGGCCTCGGCAACCCGATCGACGGCAAGGGCCCGATCGAAGGCGTCGAACGCCGCCGCGTCGAATCCAAAGCCCCCGGCATCATCCCGCGGAAGTCGGTCCACGAGCCCGTCCAGACCGGCCTCAAGGCGCTCGACGCACTCGTCCCCGTCGGCCGCGGCCAGCGCGAGCTGATCATCGGCGACCGCCAGACCGGAAAATCTGCGGTCGCGATCGATACGTTCATCAACCAGCGGGAAGCGCACAAGGGCACGGACGAAGGCGACAAGCTCTACTGCATCTACGTCGCCATCGGCCAGAAGCGCTCGACCGTCGCCCAGATCGTCCGCGCGCTCGAGGAAAACGGCGCGATGGAATATTCCATCGTCGTCGCCGCCACCGCGTCCGAGCCCGCTCCGCTCCAGTTCCTCGCCCCCTACACCGGCTGCACGATGGGCGAATACTTTCGGGATAACGGCATGCACGCCGTCATCGTCTACGACGACCTGTCCAAGCAGGCCGTCGCCTACCGCCAGATGTCCCTCCTCCTCCGCCGCCCCCCGGGCCGCGAAGCCTATCCGGGCGACGTCTTCTACCTCCACTCCCGCCTGCTCGAGCGCGCGGCCAAGATGAACGAGGACAACGGATCGGGCTCGCTCACCGCGCTGCCGATCATCGAGACGCAGGCGGGCGACGTGTCGGCCTACATCCCCACCAACGTCATTTCGATCACCGACGGCCAGATCTTCCTCGAGACCGAATTGTTCTACCAGGGCATCCGCCCGGCCATCAACGTCGGCCTGTCCGTGTCCCGCGTCGGCTCGGCCGCGCAGACCAAGGCGATGAAGAAGGTATCCGGCTCGATCAAACTCGAGCTCGCCCAGTACCGCGAAATGGCCGCGTTCGCGCAGTTCGGCTCCGACCTCGACGCCTCCACCCAGCGCCTCCTCAACCGCGGCGCGCGCCTGACCGAGCTGCTCAAGCAGCCGCAATACAGCCCGATGCCGTTCGAGGAGCAGACCGTCGTCATCTACGCCGGCACGCAGGGCTTCCTCGACACCGTCCCCGTCGAACAGGTCACGCGCTACGAAGCGGCGATGCTAAGCCATTTGCGGTCCGAGCATGGCGGCATCCTCGACACCATCCGCTCGTCAAAAGCGCTGGCCGACGACACCGCGGCGTCGCTTAAGACTGCGCTGACCGACTTCGGCAAGACCTTCGGCTAAGGACCAGTGGCCTCCCTAAAAGCCCTCAAGAACCGCATCGGCTCGGTCAAGTCGACGCAGAAGATCACCAAGGCGATGAAGATGGTCGCCGCCGCCAAGCTGCGCCGCGCGCAGATGGCAGCGGAGGCCGGGCGTCCCTATGCCGAGCGCCTCAACGCGGTGATGGCGAGCCTTGCCTCCAAGGTCACCGTTGGTCCCGAATCCCCGCGCCTCCTTGCCGGCACCGGCGCGGACCAGGTCCACATGATGGTGATCGCGACATCCGAACGCGGCCTCGCCGGCGCGTTCAACTCGAACATCGTCCGCGCCGCCCGCAAGCGCGCCGACGAACTCACCGCCCAAGGCAAAACGGTCAAATTCTACCTCGTCGGCAAGAAGGGTCGCCCGGTCATCCAGCGCCTCTTCCCCGGCCAGATCGTCCACCAGGTCGACCAGACTGCGATCAAGAACGTCGCGTTCTCGGATGCGCTCGAAGTCGCCCGCGACCTCACCGCCCGCTTCGAGGCGGGCGAGTACGACGTCGCCCACCTCTTCTACGCCCGCTTCCAGTCCGCGCTCGTCCAAGTCCCGACCGAGCAGCAGCTGATCCCGGTCGATTTGTCGTCACAGCCGTCAACTTCGTCAACATCCGAAAAGTCGGCCGCGCTCGCGTCGGTCGAATACGAACCGGATGAAGAGGCCATCCTCGCCGAGCTCCTCCCCCGCAACGTCGCCATCCAGCTCTTCCGCGCCATGCTGGAGAACGCCGCGTCCGAGCAGGGCAGCCGCATGAACGCGATGGACAACGCCACCCGCAACGCCGGCGACATGATCAACCGCCTCTCGATCCAGTACAACCGCACGAGGCAGGCCGCCATCACCACCGAACTCGTCGAAATCATCTCGGGCGCGGAGGCGTTGTGACGCTGGAAGAAGAAGCAGATCTTGCCCTTCTGAGAAGCCGGCGACCTCGGATTGCGGACGTTAGCGTTTGCGCGCCGCACACGGTGAGAGTTGAATACGCAGACGGCGTAGTTGGCAATGTCAGCTTCCAGGGTGCTTACCTGGAAGGGGTCTTCAAGCCCCTAAGCGATCCCGCCTTTTTCGCTCAAGTTGGCCTTGACCATGGTGCCTTGGCTTGGTCTGACGACCTCGCCTTCTGCGCAGATGCAATTTATTTGCAGGTCGCGAAGAACGGCGAATGGGTGCTACGATGAAGCTCAACACCCGACAGGAAGCGTGATGACGCATAGCTTCTACGAACGTGGCAACATCACCGTCGACGACAATTTTGCTCGATTTGGAAGTAAGAGTTTTGCGATCGACAAGGTGAACTCCGTCGAGGTCAGACGCGAGAAGGTCAGCAATTCTGGTGCGGCGCTAGCCGTAGCTGCCACGTTGATATGCTTGCTTGTCGCGTTGAGTAGTCCGGGGCCGATCTCGATCTTCCTTGCTATTGTCTTCGGCCTTCTGGCGTTTCACGGGTATAAGAACCCGCCTAAGGATAAGCATCACCTTTACCTCATGACATCTAGCTCAGAGGCACAAGCCTTCGAGAGCACAGATGTTGATGAAGTGCGAAAGCTACGGAACGCCATCGAGAATGCGATGGTCGCCAAGACACGAAGAACTGGAGATTAGAATGGCAACCGCCCCACTCACCAACAATGTCGGCCGCGTGAGCCAAGTCATCGGCGCCGTCGTCGACGTCGCGTTCGACGACAATCTCCCGGCGATCCTCTCGGCGCTCGAGACCGACAATAACGGCACCCGCCTCGTGCTCGAGGTCGCGCAGCATCTCGGCGAGAACACGGTGCGCACCATCGCCATGGACGGCACCGACGGCCTCACCCGCGGCCAGGCCGTGCGCGACACGGGGTCGCAGATCCGCATGCCCGTCGGGCCCGAAACGCTCGGCCGCATCATGAACGTCATCGGCGAGCCGATCGACGAGCGCGGCCCCATCGGCCACAAGCAGACCGCGCCGATCCACGCCGAGGCCCCGCTGTTCGTCGACCAGTCGACCGAGAGCGCGATCCTCGTCACCGGCATCAAGGTCATCGACCTGCTCGCCCCCTACGCCAAGGGCGGCAAGATCGGGCTGTTCGGCGGCGCGGGCGTCGGCAAGACCGTGCTCATCCAGGAACTCATCAACAACATCGCCAAGGGCCATGGCGGCACTTCGGTGTTCGCCGGCGTCGGCGAGCGCACGCGCGAGGGCAACGACCTCTACCACGAGTTCCTCGACGCGGGCGTCATCGCCAAGAACGAGGCGGGCGAGGCAATCTCCGAAGGCTCCAAGGTCGCGCTCGTCTACGGACAGATGAACGAGCCGCCGGGAGCCCGCGCCCGCGTCGCGCTGTCCGGCCTGACCATCGCCGAATATTTCCGCGATGTCGAAGGCCAGGACGTGCTGTTCTTCGTCGACAACATCTTCCGCTTCACCCAGGCGGGCGCCGAAGTTTCGGCACTGCTCGGCCGCATCCCGTCGGCGGTGGGCTATCAGCCGACGCTGTCGACCGACATGGGCGCGCTGCAGGAGCGGATCACCTCGACCAACAAGGGCTCGATCACGTCGGTCCAGGCGATCTACGTTCCCGCCGACGATCTCACCGACCCCGCTCCCGCCACCTCGTTCGCCCACCTGGACTCGACCACCAACCTCAACCGCGCGATCTCCGAGCTCGGCATCTACCCCGCCGTCGATCCGCTCGACTCGACCAGCCGCATGCTCACCGCCCGCATCGTCGGCCAGGAGCATTACGACACCGCCCGCGCCGTCCAGGTCCTCCTCCAGCGCTACAAGTCGCTGCAGGACATCATCGCCATCCTCGGCATGGACGAGCTGTCGGAGGAGGACAAACTCACCGTCCAGCGCGCGCGCAAGATCCAGCGCTTCCTGTCGCAGCCGTTTCACGTCGCCGAAGTCTTCACCGGCATCCCCGGCAAGTTCGTCGCGATCGAAGACACGGTGCGCAGCTTCAAGGCAGTCGTCGACGGCGAGTACGACCACCTGCCGGAGAGCGCCTTCTACATGGTCGGCGGCATCGACGAGGCGGTGGCCAAGGCACAGAAGATGGCCGACGAGGCGTAATGCTTCCCCCTCTCCCCTTCAGGGGAGAGGGCCGGGGAGAGGGGGCAGGAGCTCCACCTTCCGGAACTGCCGACACCCTGCCCCGTCTACCAACCTCTCCCCTGAAGGGGAGAGGGGCAAAGGAAGCAAAATGCCCCTCCACTTCGAACTCGTCACCCCCGAACGTCTCGTCCGCGCCGACGACGTCCACATGGTCGTCGTTCCCGGCACCGAAGGCGATTTCGGCGTGCTCGAAGGCCACGCGCCTTTCATGTCGACGATCCGCAACGGCGAGCTCGCCATCTACGCGACCGACGGTGCCGAACCGACGCGGATCGCGCTGGAAGGCGGATTCGCCGAGGTCAACGAGCGCGGGCTGACCGTGCTCGCGGAGCGCGTCGGCACGGAATGACGCGCTAGCTGCGCCTGCGTTGCCCGCGCCACAACCACAACCCGCCCGCGACGATCATCGCCATTCCAACGGCTGAGACCGCATCCGGCATGTTGCCGAACAGCAGCGCCCCCGCCCCCACCGCGACCACGAGCTGGACATAGGTCATCGGCGCGATCGTCGCGGCGCTGGCGAGTTCGGTGGCGCGGAAGATCAGCCAGTGGGCGCTCGTCGCCGTCACCGCCACGACCGCGCAGCGGGCCACCACCGTCCAGTCGGGAACCGATACCCGGAGCGCGGGAACGCCCGACAGATGCCCCGCCAAAGTTGCCGCGATCAGTATCGGTGTCGCGGTGACAGCTATGATCATCTGGAGGCTCATCGCAGAGGCAAGTCCTGCGGCGCGGCGGTTGAGGAGCATCAACGTCGCCATCGACACGGCGGAGGCAAGCGGGAGCAGCGCCGCGAACCCCAGATCGGCAAGATTGGGCCGCAGCACGATGAGCACGCCCGCGAAAGCGAGCACGATCGCGGTCAAGGCGCCCCGCGAAGTCCGCTCGCGCAGAAAGATCGCGGACAGCAGGACCGTGATTAGCGGGCTCATGAACGTGATCGAAGTCGCGTCGGCGAGCGGCATGAGGTGCACGCCGAGGAAGAAGCCCAGCGTCGCCGCCGCCACCGCCGCGCCGCGCCCGATCTGCAACGCAGGCTTGGGGTAGGCGAACCCGCTCCTGCCATGGAACCAGCCGACCAGCGCGCACAGGCCCGCAGCGCCGATCGTGTAGCGGAGCGCCGCGATCGCGGTTCCGGGCCATTCGCGCGCCATCGTCTTGACGATCGTGTCGCCGACCGAGAGCAGCACGAACCCGCACAATGCGAGCAGCACGGCTTTGCGGGGGTTCGGGGCCACAACGGGAGCCGATTCCGCTCCCGGCCTTCGGGGAGGGGTGGAGGTGGGAGCGAGCAAAGCGAGCACTTCCTTCCCTTCGACGAATGAAGGCGGAAGAGCCACCCCTGCCCCACCCCGGAGGCCGGGAGGCGAGCTTCAGCGCCGATGCGGCTGCCCTCCCACCCCAATTAGGCAATTGTCAAAGTTTGCCGCCTATTCACCAATCCCATCCAGTCGCGCCTTTGCGACGAGCGGGAGGCACATCGCCACTATGAGCGCATTCGGCAAACGCGGGCCCACCGCTCCTCCTCCCGGCGCGCGCGGCTCGTTCGGCGTCGCCCGTCCGATGAAGAGCAGCGTTCCGTTGCCCGGCAACGGCGGCGACCAGTTTCCGCCGCTCGACGCGGTCGAGCTTCCCGGTGCTGACGACGAAGGCCTGCTCGCCTCCGGTTCCGACGCGATGGGCCGTCTCGACGCGCGCCAGGCAGGCCCGTCGGAGTCCGGCAGCTCGCGCCAGGAAGGCTTCGAAGCCTCCATTCACAAGATCAAGGAGCAAGTGCTTCCGCGCCTGCTCGAACGCGTCGATCCCGAGGCCGCGGCGACGCTGTCCAAGGACGAGCTGGCGGAAGAGTTCCGCCCGATCATCGGCGAGGTTCTTGCCGAGCTCAAGCTGACGCTCAACCGCCGCGAACAGTTCGCGCTCGAAAAGGTGCTCGTCGACGAGCTGCTCGGGCTCGGACCATTGGAAGAACTTCTCGCAGACAGCGAGATTTCCGACATCATGGTCAACGGTCCCGACCAGACCTACATCGAAAAGAAGGGCAAGCTCGTGCTCGCCCAGATCCAGTTCCGCGACGAAGAACATCTGTTCCAGATCGCGCAGCGCATCGTCAACAAGGTCGGCCGCCGCGTCGACCAGACCTCGCCGCTCGCCGACGCCCGTCTTCCCGACGGCTCGCGCGTCAACGTCATCGTGCCGCCCTTGTCGCTCAAGGGCACAGCGATCTCGATCCGCAAATTCTCGGAAAAGCCGATCACGCTCGACATGATGCAGGGCTACGGCTCGATGTCGGTCAAGATGGCGACGTGCCTCAAGATCGCGGGCGCCGCGCGCATGAACATCGTCATTTCGGGCGGTACGGGTTCGGGTAAGACGACGATGCTCAACGCCTTGTCGAAGATGATCGACCCGGGCGAACGCGTGCTGACGATCGAGGACGCGGCCGAATTGCGGCTCCAGCAACCGCACTGGCTTCCTCTCGAGACACGTCCGCCCAACCTGGAAGGTCAGGGCGAGATCTCGATCCGCGATCTCGTCAAGAACGCGCTGCGTATGCGCCCTGACCGCATCATCCTCGGCGAAATCCGCGGCTCGGAGTGTTTCGATCTCCTGGCCGCGATGAACACGGGCCACGACGGATCGATGGCGACGCTGCACAGCAACTCGCCCCGCGAGTGCCTGGCGCGTATGGAAAACATGGTCATGATGTCGGACATCAAGGTGCCGAAGGAGGCGATCTCGCGCCAGATTGCCGACTCGGTCGACATCATCATCCAGGTCAAGCGCCTGCGTGACGGTTCGCGTCGCACCACCAACATCACCGAGGTCATCGGCATGGAAGGCGAGGTCATCGTCACGCAGGAACTGTTCAAGTTCGAATATCTGGACGAGTCCGCCGACGGCAAGATCATCGGCGAATACCGTTCGATGGGCCTGCGCCCGTACACGCTGGAGAAGGCCAAGCAGTACGGCTTCGACGCGCCTTATCTGGAGGCGTGCCTGTAGCGCAAACGTTTGACAGCTCGGCGGGCGTGGCTCTTGGCACGACCGATGCG
This sequence comes from uncultured Sphingomonadaceae bacterium, assembly GCA_964251385.1. Lineage (GTDB taxonomy): Bacteria > Pseudomonadota > Alphaproteobacteria > Sphingomonadales > Sphingomonadaceae > CADCVW01. The sequence goes on from CAXUJK010000001.1 coordinate 529,204, forward strand.
TGCCACGACCGCTGATCTGACCGACGGCCGCTGGTTCACCGCGCTTATCGTCGTTAGCGTCGCCGCGTTGTCGGTGCTGCTCAGCGGCTTTCAGTACAACGTCTACAACAACGCGTACCACATTCCGATCGCGCTCGGCTGGCTCGACGATCCGGCGTTCCGGGCCGATCCCCTGGTGCCGACGCTCCACCTGTTCGCATCTCCGATCTACCGCCTGCTGACGCCGATCGCGACCGAGGCGAACCTGCCGACTTTGTTCCTGCTGCTCGTCATGGCGGGACGGGTCGCGACGTTCTGGGCTTTCGACGCGATCGGACGCAGCCTCGGGATCGTGCGACCGGCCGCACGCGCCGCCTACCTCCTGATCCTGGCGACGGGCATCGGCATCTACAACATCTCCGACATCGGCGGCGACGGCCTGCTGATCCCCTATTTTTCGCACAGCGAACTCGCGCAGGGTGTTGCGCTGCTCTCCGTCGCGGAGATCGTTCGCGGCCGCACCACGCGCGCCCTGCTGTTCGCGGGCGCGGCGTTCGCGATCAATGCGTTCATCGGCGTCTGGATGCTCGTCCCGCTGGGCCTCGCGTGCCTGCTGACCGACCGGCGCCTGCATGAGGCGGCGGCACGGACGGGACGCGCCGCGCTCGCCTTCTCGGTCGTCGCCGCTCCCGTGCTGGGGTGGATCCTGGCGGAGCAGGCCGGACGCCCCGCCCCGCCGGGCTTCGACTACCCCGCGTTCCTCGCCGAATTCTTCCCCTACCACTTCTTCATCGGAGCCGCGACCGACACGCAGCGGATGCTCGCGCTCTCCCAAGCCGCCGCCGCCGGAGTCGCGATCCTCATGCTTCCGCTGCGGGGGAGGACCGCGACCGTCCTCGGCGGCCTGATCCTCGTCGTCCTCGCCGGCATCGTGGTCGGTGAAACCTCGTCCAACCGCTGGCTGCTCAATCTTCATTTGATGCGCGCCGCGGGCATGGTCGTCCTCGTCGCCGTCCCGCTGATCGTCGCGGCGGCGCTCCTCGCGCTCGCCGACCGGCGCATCGCGGTCGCCGCCCCCGCGACGGCAGTCCTGCTCGGCGTGCTGACCGCGAGCTGGACCTACGTCCTCCCCGCCACCCTCGTCCTGTTCGCCGTCACCCGCTTCGGGAAGAGCGAGTCTTTTCTCGCGCGCTCATGGAGCCTCGCCCCGCTGGCCGGCGCGGGCGTGATCCTCGCCACCAGCCTCACCATCTCGACGAGCCGATGCTGCTACGGCCGCGACAAGCCTTGGGACGGTCGCTCGATACCCACCAACCGCGAACTCGGCGGCCTTACCCCCTCGGCCCCGCACTGGCGCGACGTCCAGCTCTGGGCCCGGCGGAGCACGCCCGCCGACGCGATGTTCCTCGTGCCGGCCGACCTCGACGGCTTCCGCACGGGCGCGCGGCGGCCGGTCTGGATCACCGCCAAGGATGGGGGCGCGGTGCCGTGGGAGCCCGCGCTCCATCCCCTCTGGCGCGATCGCATGGCGGAAGTCGCCGCGCTGACGTCGCTCGAGGGCCGCAAACGTTACGCCTGCGCACGTGGGATCGACTACGTCGTGCTCGACGGACGGCGGCCCGGTGCCGATTTCAGGCGTGACTTGGCGCGGTACCGCAATGCGTGGTTCGCCGTCTTCGCATCCGATTGCCGGCCATAAACCCGCACGCATCTTGCGCCGTGTCGCACCTTGTCCCAAGCTCCACGCAAAATCCGACGGAGCCTCGATCCATGCGCAAGCCACTGCTCATAGCCGTTCTCGCCACAGCGCTTCCGCTCGGCGCATGCACCGCCACCGACTCGCCCAACGCGGCGTCCGCGCAGTCCTCATCCGCGCTCGCCGCCGCCGTCGCCGCGCCGACCCGCACCCCCGCCAACATCGCGCGCGACGCGTACCGCCACCCGCGCGAAACGCTTGCCTTCTTCGGCGTCGCGCCGACGCAAACGGTCGTCGAGGTCGCGCCCGGCGGCGGCTGGTATACCGAAATCCTTGCCCCTTATTTGTCGGGTGGCCGCTACTACGCTGTCGCATCCGAACGCGGCTTGGGTGGGTTGAACCGGCTCAAGGCCGCGAACCCCGGCCTGTACGGCCCCGTGCTGACCGCGTCCTTTCCCGCCAAGCCGGGCGAAACGCGCGTTCCCGACGGAGTGGCCGACACGGTGCTGACGTTCCGCAACGTGCACAACTGGCACATGGCGGGCGGCGGGCAGGACGCGTTCAACCAGATGTACGCGATGCTCAAGCCCGGCGGCACGCTCGGCGTCGTCGAGCACCGGCTGCCCGAAACAATGCCGACCGCCATGGAGATGAAGAGCGGCTACATGAAGCGCAGCTCGGTCCTCGCCTTCGCCAAGGCCGCGGGCTTCCGCCTCGACGGCGAGTCGCAGACCAACGCCAACCCGCGCGACACGCACGACTACCCCAAAGGCGTTTGGACGCTTCCGCCCAACTACGCCGAAGGCGACAAGGACCGCGCCAAATACGCCGCGATCGGCGAGTCCGACCGCATGACGCTGCGCTTCGTCAAGCCGCGCTAGCGCGCGAGCTTGTCGACCTTGGCTTGAAGTTCGGCGAGCTGCCGCTTCAACGCCGTCACCTCGTCGTCGACCGGCGCGGGTTTGACCGGCTTGTCGGCGACTTTCGGCACGAACGCGCCCGCCGCCTTTTCGAAGATCTCCAGGTTGCGTTTGGCGATCTCGGCCAGCGGGGTGTTTCCGAAGGCGCTCGTCACCGCGCCCGTGACCGCGTCCCGCACCTGCGCGTTGCTCTTGGCGAACGCCTCCATCGACGCTTCCAGATAGCCCGGAACCGCGCCGGCCATGTTGCCGCCGTACATCCCGATCAGCTGGCGCAGGAAGTTGGATGGCAGCATCGTCGCACCCCGCGACTCGGCTTCCATGATGATCTGCGTCAGCACGCTGTGCGTGATGTCCTCGCCCGTCTTGGCGTCGAGGACCTTGAACTCGCGCCCCTCGCGCGTCAGCTCGGCGAGATGTTCGAGCGTGATGTAGGTGGAGGTTTCAGTGTTGTAGAGCCGCCGGTTGGCGTATTTCTTGATGATGACGGGCGATGCCCCGGCGTCACCACGACCGGCATTCCCGCCCTCTCCTGCGTCCGAACGCGGTTCCACCTTCGCCATCGCCAAAAACTCCCGCCGCCTGGATACCACCCTCCTATGCGGCACCGCAACAAGGTGGAGTTAAGACGTCGAGCGCCCTAAAAGGAATCGTCCAAAGGAGCCCGCCATGACCGCAGCCACCGACATCGTCATCACCGCCGCCCGCCGTACCCCCGTCGGCAGCTTCCTGGGTCATTATGCCGCCACGCCCGCGCATGAACTCGGCCGCGTCGCGATCCAGGCCGCGCTCGCCGACGCGAACGTCTCGCCCGGCGAGGTGTCGGAAGTCATCCTCGGCCAGGTGCTGACCGCCGCCGCGGGCCAGAACCCGGCGCGGCAGGCGTCGATGGCGGCCGGCATTCCCAAGGAAGTTCCCGCTTGGGGGGTGAACCAGGTCTGCGGCTCGGGCCTGCGCGCGGTCGCGCTCGCATCGCAGGCGATCCAGACCGGCGACGCCACGGTTGTGATCGCTGGCGGGCAGGAGAACATGTCGCTCTCTCCCCACGCCGCCCCGATGCGCGGCGGGACCAAGATGGGCAGCGTCAGCCTCGTCGACACGATGATCTCCGACGGCCTGACGGATGTGTTCAATGGCTATCACATGGGAATGACGGCCGAAAACCTTGCCGAACAATACCAGATCACGCGCAACGCGCAGGACGCGTTCGCCGCCGGATCGCAGAACAAGGCGGAGCGCGCGCGCGCCTCCGGCCGCTTCGACGGCGAGATCGCGTCGGTGACGATCAAGGGCCGCAAGGGCGATACGACGGTCGACCGCGACGAATTCATCCGCGAAGGCGTCGAGGTCGCGTCGCTGTCCGGCCTGAAGCCCGCATTCAAGCGCGAAGGCGGAACCGTGACCGCCGCCAACTCGTCCGGCCTCAACGACGGCGCCGCCGCTCTCGTCCTGATGACACGCGAAGAAGCCGACCGGCGCGGCGCGCCCGTGCTCGCCCGCGTAGCATCGTGGGCGTCGGCGGGCGTCGATCCGTCGATCATGGGCATCGGTCCAGCACCCGCCTCCCGCCGCGCGCTTGAAAAAGCCGGCTGGTCGATCCGCGACCTCGACCTCATCGAAGCCAACGAAGCGTTCGCGGCACAGGCTCTCGCGGTTGGCAAGGAGCTCGGCTGGGACGCGGAGATCGTCAACGTCAACGGCGGCGCGATCGCGATCGGCCACCCGATCGGGGCGAGCGGCGCGCGAGTCCTGACCACGCTGATCCACGAAATGGGCAAGCGCGACGCGGCCAAGGGCCTGGCCACGCTTTGCATCGGCGGCGGCATGGGAATCGCGATGTGCATCGCGCGCGGTTGAGGACGCGCAACCCTTCCCGTCTCTCCTCGTTAGCAGACGCATGAAAACCGCCATACTCCTCGCCTCGCTCCTCCTCGCCGCCTGCCAAGAGCAGGACCCCAGCGTCGCCGCCGCGCAGAACGGCGTGACGCCCGAACGCCTCGAAGCCGCCGCCGCACAGAGCGACTCGGCGTCCGCCGCCGTCCTGGAAAACGCGGCGGACGAAGCGCGCTCGGGCAACAGCGCCGCCTCCGCGCAGGACGCGCTCGCGACCGCGGGCAACGCGACCGAGGCGGAAGGCGTCGCGATGAACCGGGCCGACACCGCCGGAGCCGCACCGCCGCCGCAGCAGGCGCAACCCAACTACGACGGTCAGCGCAAGAATTTCGATGAGAAAGGCAAGCTGCAGCCGCGGCCCAAGTTCATCCCGCCCAACGCGCAGTAAGGGGCGCATCGTCTTTACCGCTCCCCGCCGCGCTGCTACGCTGGCGTCCACGCATCCGTAGCTCAGCTGGATAGAGTACTGCCCTCCGAAGGCAGGGGTCACAGGTTCGAATCCTGTCGGGTGCGCCACCTTCGTTTGGACATGACGATGCGCCGATCCTGCTTGCACGTGGGACGGACGCGATGAGCGGGCGCGGCAAGGGTCCGCTTGCGGGTGTGCGCGTTCTCGACCTCACCAGCGTCGTCGCGGGACCCTACACCACGCAGATCATGGCCGATCTGGGCGCGGACGTCGTCAAGATCGAGGCGCCCGGTGGCGACACGATGCGCCACATCCCGCCTGGTCCCGACATCGACCGCGGCACGATCTTCATGAATTTGAATCGCGGCAAGCGCAGCCTCGTTCTCGACCTCAAGCAAACGCATGCGCGAGACGCGATCCTCCGCCTCGCCGCGACCGCCGACATCTTTATCCACGCTATGCGCGGCTCCGCGATCGCGCGGCTCGGCCTCACCTACGACGCACTGCATGCCGCGAACCCGCGCATCCTCTACGTCAATCTATGGGGCTTCGGCCGCGACGGCCCTTACGCCGACTACCCCGCATACGACGACATCGTCCAGGCTGCTTCGGGCCTGGTCGCGGTTCAGGCACGCCTGTCCGGCGGCGAGCCCGCCTATCTCGCCACCATCGTCGCGGACAAGGTCGCCGGCCTCACCGCCGCGTACGCGATCGCAGCCGCGCTCTACGCACGCGAAAAGACCGGCGAGGGGCAGGAAATTGAAATTCCCATGTTCGAAACGCTCGTGTCCTTCACGATGACCGAACATCTCAACGGCGCGCTGTTCGACCCGCCGCTGGGCCCGACCGAATATGCCCGCGTCGTGTCGGAGTTCCGTCGGCCGTACCGCACCGCCGACGGACACGTCGGGTTGATGATCTATTCGAACAAGCACTGGACGTCGTTCTTCGCCGCGCTCGGCGATCCGGACTGGTCGCGCGATGCCATGTTTGCCTCGATCCGCAGCCGTACCGAGAACATTGGCGCGGTCCTCGGACGGCTTGCGGCCACGATCGAGGGCCACGCGAGTGCGCACTGGATCGCGCTGTTCCGCCGGCTTGAAATCCCCTGCATGGCGATCGCCAGCCCCGCCGACCTGCTGGACGACCCGCATCTCACCGCCACGCATTTTTGGGAACGCCGCGACTCGGCGGACGGCACGTTGCGTTTTCCCGGCATCCCCACCCGCTTCGGAGGCACACCGGGCGCGATTGGCGATGCAGGCCCGCCGCTCGGCGCGGACGGGCGCGCGGTGCTGGAGGAGGCGGGCTTCGACGAAGCGGAGATCGAAGCGCTGCTCGGCTAATCCTCGAACGCGTCCACCGTCTCCCGTTCCGCCATCATGAAAGCGTCCGCGACCACGCGCAGCGGCGCCAGGTCCACGTGGCTTCGCCCGTCCGCGACCAGCGCCGCGAACTGCGTGTAGAGCGCCGGGTACTCGCCCTCGCCTTCGACCGCCTGCTGCACGCCATCGACGACCAGCTTCGACCCGCCCTCGCTCAAAACGACATGAACCCCCGCCTCCGTCCGCGCCTCGATCGTCCAGATCTCGCCTTCGACGTACCGAAAGTCGAAGCTGACGGGCATGTCCCCTGCCGCCGCCTCGCTCGTCAGCGTCAGTTCGGCCGCGATCGGCATCGCCTTGTTGGCTGGCACGAACAGCTTGGCCGCCTTGACGATCAGCGCCGCGGGCACGATCCGCGTCGCGATCGACAATGCGTTGATTCCCGGATCGAACACGCCGAACCCGCCCGACTGCCAGATCCACTCCTGCCCCGGGTGCCATTTGCGCACGTTCTCGTGCCACGTGATCGACAGCGACGCGATGCGTTGCCCGGCGAGGAGATCGGCGGTCGCCACCACCGCCGGGTTGGCCTGTGCATGCCACGTCGTCATGAGCGTAAGCCGCTTGTCGGCGGAAAGCCGGGTGAGCGCCTCGACCTCGCCCAGCGTCACGCCGGGCGGCTTCTCAAGCATCACGTGCTTGCCCGCCTCCAGGCAGTCGCGCGCGATACCGTAGCGCACGGACGGCGGCGTGCAGATCGCGACCGCGTCGATCTCCGCCTCGGCGAGCATCTCCTCGTAGTCCGTGAACGTCGGCACCTCGAGCGTCAGCGGCGTCCGGCTCGCCGCCGCCGCGAAGGCGTACGCGTCGTTCCTCTTCATCGCGGGCACGTGCTGGTCGCCCGCGATCTTGCCGTAACCGATGATGCCCATGCGGATCATGATTTCACTCCCTCGACGAACGCTTTCGCCTGAGCGCCGACCTGCTCAGGCGACTGTCCCGGCTTGTAGACGCCCGATCCCAGCCCAAACCCGTTCGCGCCCGCGTCCAGATACGGCCGCATGTTCCCCGGGTTGATCCCGCCCACGACGAGCAGTGGCACGTCCCTGGGCAGCACCGCGCGCTGCGCCCTAACCACTGCGGGCGACGCTGCCTCCGCCGGAAACAATTTGAGCGCATGCGCTCCCGCTCGCAGCGCCGCGAACGCCTCGGTCGGCGTGAAATAGCCGGGTGCGGAGATCATCCCTGCCTCGACGGTCGCGGAAATGACGTCAGTCTCGCCGCCCGGCGACACCACGATCCGCCCGCCCGCGTCGCGTACGCGGCCGACGTCGGTAACGCTGAGAACCGTGCCCGCGCCCACGATCGCACGATCGCCCATCGCCTTGGCCAGCCGCTCGATGCTGACCAGCGGGTCGGGCGAGTTCAGCGGCACCTCGATGATCCGGATGCCCGCCGCGTGGATCGCCTCGCCGACCGCGACCGCCTCGTCCGGCGTCACTCCGCGTATGATGGCGACGAGCGGGCATTCGGCGAGCCGCGCGCGCAGGTCCTCGAGTGGCGTCATGACAACATCTCCGCGATCGCCTGCGTCCCCGCGATGAACGCCGCCTCCCCGTCGATCTCGCGCGCGGTCCGACCGGCGAGCGCCACGACATGCGCGTACAATCCGGTCAGCTCAGGTCTTCCCATGACGACGATCTCCCCGTCCCGCGCGTCGCGCAGGCCCACGCGCACGTCGTTGCCGATCAGCAGCCCGCTTGCATAGGACGCCGCGTCGGCTTGGCTCCCCTGCCCCAGAAGGACGCGAGCGCGAATGGAGAACAGCTCGGCTATCAGATCGTCCTTCGACAACCCGTGCGTAGCGCCTGCCGTGAACGCTGCGTCCAGCGCCACCTCGCCTCGCAACATATCCGCGAGTATACTGTGCCCGCGCAACAGGCTGAACAGTTCGCCCGTCATGATCGTCCGGAACGACACGATGCGCCCGCCTTCCACGACGATCCACTTGTTGTGCGTGCCGGGGTGGTAGACGGTCGCATCGCCCGCGATCATCCCCGCCGCGACCGCTCCCAGCACCTGTATCTCCTCGCCCCGCATGACGTCGGCGCGGGTTCCGTCGACGAACGAAACCCCCGGCACGATCGCCGCCCGCCCGCCCTCGATCCATCGCAGACGCTCGGCCAGATCGCTCAACCCCGCCGGGCACGCGACGTACGGCGCTTCCACCCACCCGCGGTTCGACCCGATCATCCCGCCCATCAGCAGCGGCCGATCGCCCAGCCGCGCGCGCACCTCCTGCACTTCCTGGTGGAACTGTCCGGAGGCGACCGCCAAAATCCCCTGTTCGTCCTCCATCTCGTCGACCTGCGCGCCCGCGGCGTCGATCAAGTAAGCGCGCCGATTGGTCGTCCCCCAATCGACCGCGATGAACCCGTCCGACCAGCGCATGTACGACAATTCCTTTTTCGGTTGCACTGGAGCGCTCAAGCCTGTTGGAAGCGCGCACGCCCGGGGAGATACGTCATCGCAAATTTCATGTTCGCGACGGGCATAGAGAACAGCATCCCCACCATCAACAACGGCCGCACGCGCGTCGACCAGATGGACGTGTGCGGCCATTACGAACGCTGGCGTGAGGATTTCGACCTCGTCGAGGACACGGGCATCCAATTCCTGCGCTACGGCCCGCCCATCCACCGCACCTATCTGGGCCCCGGCAAGTACGACTGGGAGTTCGCGGACGAGACCTTCGCCGAACTCGAAAGGCGCGACATCACGCCGATCGTCGACCTCTGCCACTTCGGGGTTCCCGACTGGATCGGAAATTTCCAGAATCCGGATTTTCCTTATCTTTTCGCCAGTTACGCGGCGGCGTTCGCGGACCGTTACCATTGGGTGCAGCTCTACACCCCGGTCAACGAGATGTTCATCTGCGCCACCTTCTCCGCCAAATACGGCTGGTGGAACGAGCAGTTAAGCGGCGACCGGAGTTTTGTGACCGCGATCAACCACATCGTGAAGGCCAACGTGCTGGCCATGACCGAAATCCTCAAACGCCGCCCCGACGCGATCTTCATCCAGAGTGAATCGTCCGAGTATTTCCACGCCGAAAACCCGACCGCGATCGGCCCCGCCGAACGGCTGAACTCGATGCGCTTCCTGACGCTCGACCTCAACTACGGCCGCCGCGTCGACAGCGACATGTACGAATATCTGCTGGAAAATGGCATGAGCAGAGAGGATTACAACTTCTTCCTCCACAACCGTTTGAAGCAGCACTGCATCCTGGGCACCGACTATTACAAGACCAACGAGCACCGCGTGTCATCCGACGGCCGCACCTGGGCGTCGGGCGAGGTGTTCGGCTACTCCGAGATCACGCGCCAATACCACAACCGCTACCGGCTGCCCGTAATGCACACGGAAACCAACCTCGTCGAAGGCCCAAACGGCGACGAGGCCGTCAACTGGTTGTGGAAGGAATGGGCCAACGTCCTGCGCCTGCGCAACGTCGGCATCCCGACCGTCGGCTTCACCTGGTACTCGCTGACCGATCAGGTCGACTGGGACTCCGCGCTGCGCTTTCAGAACGGCACGGTCAACAAGCTCGGCCTCTACGATCTCAACCGCAAGATTCGCAACGTCGGTCGCGCCTACAAGCAGCTCATATCCGATTGGCGTGACGTTTTGCCCTCCCAGAGCGTGTGCCTCGTCGTTCCCATCGTCCCGCCCTCGCAGGCGGGAGACAAGCACGCGCGCATCCAGGAGGCCGAAGCCGCACAGGACATTCGAGACATGCCGCCCCATTCGGTGAACCCCGGCAAGGACCTGTGACGTCATGAAGATCGACCGCATCGAAACCTTCTTCGTGCCCCCGCGCTGGCTGTTCGTGCGCATCGAGACCGACGACGGCGCAACCGGCTGGGGCGAGGCGAGCTTGGAAGGCTATGCCGAAGCCGTCGACGGCGTCTTTGAAGCCCTGCGCGACCGTTTCTTGGGCCACGACCCGCGCCGCATCGAGGACATTTGGCAGGTTGCGTACCGCGGCGGGTTCTACCGCGGCGGCCCTGTCCTCATGTCCGCCCTAGCCGGGCTCGACCAAGCGCTATGGGACCTCAAGGGCAAGGTGCTCGGCGTTCCCGCTTGGGATTTGCTCGGCGGCAAGGTCCGCGACAAGGTTCGCGCCTACGCCTGGATCGGCGGCGACCGCCCCGACGACATCGCCGAAGCGGCGCGGGCCCGTCGCGCCCAAGGCTTCGACGCCATCAAGATGAACGCCACGGGCGAACTCGACTGGCTCGGCACGCCCAAGGCCTTCGACGAGGTCATCGCGCGCGCCACCGCTGCGCAGGCCGAAGGCATGGACGTCGGCCTCGACTTCCACGGCCGCGTCCACAAGCCAATGGCAAAGCAGCTCGCCAAGGTGTTGGAACCGCTTGGTTTGCTGTTCATCGAAGAACCGCTTTTATCGGAGAACCGCGAGGGCCTGGCGCAATTGTCGCAGCTCGTGTCGACCCCGATCGCGCTCGGCGAACGCTGCTACTCGCGCTGGGATTTCAAGCCGTTCTTCGAGGATCGCTCGGTCGACATCATCCAACCCGACCTCAGCCATGCGGGCGGCTTGTCCGAATGCCGCCGCATCGCCGCCATGGCCGAAACCTACGACGTCGCGGTCGCGCCGCACTGCCCGTTGGGGCCGCTGGCGCTCGCCGCCTGCCTGCAACTCGCGGGCTGCACGCCCAACTTCGCCATCCAGGAGATGAGTTTGGGGATCCACTACAATGTCGGCCACGATCTCCTTGAATTCGTGACGAACAAGGACGCGCTGACCGCAGTCGAAGGCTATCTGCCGATCCCCACGAAACCGGGTTTGGGCGTGGACATCGACGAAGCTGCGGTACGCGACATCGCCAAATCGCCGCACCGCTGGCGCAACCCGATCTGGCGTACCCGCGACGGCAACTTCGCCGAATGGTGAGCGTCAGGCGGCTGCGCGCAGGTGTCCGTAGCCGCTGCGCGAGGCCTGCTCGGCACGCTCGCGATCACGGCGCTCCATCGTCTCGCGCGCGGCCTCGACGTAACGCGCCTCGCACGCGACTTCGTCGTCCGTCTGCGGCCGCATGTACGCGACCGCGATGTGCCGCCCGAACACGTCGCACCCGCGCAGCATGAGTTCCGCTCCCGCGTCGTCGGGCAACGTCTCGCGCACTGCCGTCAACGCGGCGATCAGATCGTCCAGCGACTTGGCGTCGATCTGCACGAACTCCTTGATTTTCCTGGCCATGACTCGCCTCCCCGCAACTCGGACGTCGAGGTTGCGCCCGTGCGTCTAAACGATCGATTAACGCTCCATCCGTGGTTTTCGCGATGACCGCGCTTCCGACGTTGGCCGCCATGGAAGCCAAGCTCGTGTCCGCGCTTCCGGACGCCCCCGGCTGGCAGTTCGAACCGAAATGGGATGGCTTTCGATGCCTCGCCTACCGCGACGGCGACACGATCGACCTACAATCCAAATCGGGTAAACCGCTCGCCCGCTACTTTCCCGAAGTCGTCGCGTTCCTCCGCGGCTTGAACACGCTCCGCTTCATCCTGGACGGCGAGCTCCTCATCCCCGTCCGCGAAGCGCTCAGCTTCGACGCGCTGCAGATGCGCCTCCACCCTGCGGAAAGCCGCATCACCAAGCTGTCGCGCGAGACTCCCGCCTCCTTCATGGCCTTCGATCTTCTGCTCGACGGCGACTCCCTGCTGGCGGACAAGCCCCTGTCCGCGCGCCGCGCCGCGCTGGAGGGGTTTGCCGCACGCGAGGATGAACCGGCGTTGCGGCTCTCTCCCTACACGGAAGCTCGGTCGCAAGCCGACGACTGGCTCGCGCGAAGCGGCGGCGCGCTCGACGGCGTCGTCGCCAAGCGCATCGACGATCCGTACCGCCCGGGCGAACGCGCGATGCTCAAGGTCAAGCGCACCCGCACCGCCGACTGTATTGTGGCAGGGTTCCGACACGCGTCGGGCAGTGCCGCAATTGGCTCGCTCCTGCTCGGCCTGTACGATGACGCCGGCCTGATCAACCATGTCGGCTTCACATCGGCGATAAAGACAAGCGACCAAGCCGCTCTGGTCGAACGACTAAAACCGCATCTCGGCGGCACGGGCTTCACTGGCAAGGCCCCTGGGGGCCCGAGTCGATGGTCGAATGAACGCGCCGCCGAATGGACTCCGCTCGCCCCCGAGCTCGTCGTCGAAGTCACGTTCGACCAGGTCACGTCCGATCGCTTTCGCCATGGTACGTCGATCCTGCGCTGGCGTCCCGACAAGGCCGCGAGGCAGTGCACGATGGACCAGCTCGCCTACGCGCTGAGGCCAGCCGACCTCGGGCTCTAGGTCCAGTTTTCCAGCACGTCGACGAAGCGCGTCAGCCAGGCATTGGTCGCGTGGCCGTCCACCACCCGGTGGTCGATCGTCAGGCTGACATAAGCCATCGACCGGATCAGGATCGCGTCCGCCCCCCCGATCTCCCGGACGACGACGCGCTTCTCCAGCTTGCCGATGCCCAGGATCGCCGCCTGCCCAGCGTTGATGATGATCGGTGCCGCCACTAGAGATCCCGACACGCCGTGATTGGAGATCGTGAACGTCCCCCCGCGCATGTCAGCTGGCGTCAGCGTCTCGGTACGCGCGCGCGTCGTCAGCCCATCCAGCGCGCGTGCGACCTCTTCCAGGGATGACGCCTGCACGCGCTGCACGACGGGCACGACCAGCCCCTTGTCGCCTAGCGCGGTCCCCACGCCAATGTTGACGTCGGCAAACATCTGCAAGCGGTCCGGATGCCAGCGCGAATTGATCGGGGGCGCGGCGGCCATAGCCTCTGCCGCGGCCTTCAGCAGATATGCGGTGTAGGTCAGCTTCACCCCGCGCTCCGCGAACGCCGCCTTGTGCGCGTCCCGATGCGCGATGATCGCGCCGAAATCCGCCTCGAAGATCGCGGTGACATGCGGCGCGTCACGCACCGCCGCGACCATGTTTTCGGCAATGCGAAGCCGCATGCGATCGTGGGGCGCGATGCGATCGCCCCCGGGCTTGGCACCGTCGGCAACCGCGCGATCGACATCGGCGCGTGTCAGCCGCCCGTCGCGGCCTGATCCCGCCAACGCCGCCGGGTCGAGTCCGCTCTCCTTGATCGCCCGCTTGACCGAAGGCGACAGCCGAAGCTCGCGGCCCTCCACCGCCGCAACCTCCCCCTCATCATCGTTCGTCCCGAGTGGAAACGAGGGGCGCTCGGACCGCACGGACACCCCTTGTTCCCACTCGACACGAACGGGCTCTTGCTTGCCTGTACCCTGCTCGATCCGCCCCAGCACCGCGCCCGGCACCGCGTCCGCATCCGCGTCCAGAAAAATCTCGCTCAACACCCCCGCCGCCGGTGAAGGCACTTCCACCGCGACCTTGTCCGTCTCGAGCTCGAGCAACGGATCGTCGATTGCCACTGCCTCGCCGACGCGCACGAGCCAGCGGCGCACGACCGCCTTCGTTCCTTCCTGCTCCAAGGGAACGAGGATGTCGGTCAAAACGCGATCAGCTCCTCGATCTTGGCGCGGATGCGCTCGACCGACGGCACCGCCCAGTCGAGCAGCACCGCGTTGTGCGGGCTCGGTATGTCGGGCATCGTCAGCCGCGCGACCGGGGCGTCGAGATCGAGAAACGCCTCGTCCGCGACCATCGCCGCGATTTCCGCCCCGAACCCGCCCGTGCGCAGGTCCTCGTGCACGACCAGGCACCGCCGCGTACGCCGGACGCTGCTCAGAACGGCTTCGGAGTCCCACGGCATCAAGGTGCGCAAGTCCATGACATCGGCCGACTTTCCTTCAGCCGCCGCTTCGCAACGCGGCACCATCGCGCCCCAGGTGACGATCGTGATGTCCTCGCCCCGCCGCGTGAACTTGGCCTGCCCGAACGGCAGCACGTAGTCGTCGCCCGGATACGGTCGCCGCGCCCAGACGTCGTCCAGCATCGCGCGATGTTCGAAGAAGATCACCGGGTCGTTGCCGCGAAGCCCGGCACGCAGCAGCCCGACCGCATCCTGCGTGTTGGACGGCACGGCGACCTTCCACCCCGGGTTGTGGACGAACTGCACTTCATTCGTTTGGCTGTGCCACGGGTCGCCGACCTTGAAGAACCCGCCGGGCACGCGCAGCACCATCGGTGCGGCGAAGCGGTTGTTCGTGCGCCACCGCATCGTCCCGCAGTCGTTGATTTGCTCGAGCGCCGGCTCGGCATATTTGCGGAACTGGATCTCCGGCACGGGCATCAGCCCGGCGAGCGCCATGCCGACGGCGCGCCCCACGATGCCTTCCTCAGACAAGGATGTGTCGAAAACCCTTGAAGTCCCATGCTTTTCCTGCAGGCCGAGCGTCACCGCATGCACCCCGCCCTTGGGTCCGATATCCTCCCCGAACAGCAGCACGCGCGGGTTGATCTGCAGCTCGTGGTCGAGCGTACGGCGGATCGCCGTCACCATGTTGATGCGTTGACCGTCGACGATCGGCTCGTCGTTGGCGGACGGCGGCTCGTAACCGTGCGTCCACTGCCCGCCGATCGCCTGCATCTCGTCCTCGTGGAACACGTGCCGCAGGACCGTCTGTGGGTCGGCGACCGGCCGCGCCTCGGCGCGTTCCAGCGCCGCTGCGACCGTCGCCGCGGCTTCCTGCTCCAGGCCAACCCACTCCGCCTCCGACAGCAGCGATCCGACCAGATACGACCGAAGCTTGGGCAGCGGATCGCGCGACCACTCCTCCGCCACGAATGCGGCGTCCTTGTACGTCTGCGTGTCCTGGAAGCTATGCCCCTGCAGCCGCGGAACGGTCAGCCGCAGCAACGCCGGTCCCGCCCCGCCCCGCACATGGTCGAGCGCGCGCGTGATCAGCCGCGCGGCCTCGGCAGGCTCGGTCCCGTCTCCCGACAAGATCTCGATGCCCGAAAAGCTCGCCAGATTGGCCGCAATGTTCCCGCCCGGCGTCTGAACCGAGCTGGGAACGGAGATGCCGAAGCCATTGTCTTCTATGTAGAACAGCATCGGCAGATCTTGAGTAGAAGCTATAGTCAGCGCCGACCAGAACCCGTTGGTCGCGACCGAAGCGTCACCCCCCAGCACGACCGCGATCGAACCGTCCTTGGCCTCGACTTCGCCTGACCTTCGGCCCAACTTGATCGCCTGCGCCCATCCCGCCGTTGGTGTGTACTGCGCGCCCACCCCGCCGCACATCGGCAACGCGGGCGTGCCGCCCGGATTGGGGAAGTTGAACACCACCCCGATGTCGCGTCCGTCCGAATAGCCCCCGCTGCGCCCCATCGCCGACCCCAGCGCGTCCGCCACGTCGACGCCCAGCGCGAGCAGCAGCGGGCGCGAGCGGTAATAGCCGCAGGTCGCGTCGCGCGGGCTCGTCAGCCGAGACCCGAGCAGCACCTGCGCCATGTCGTGTCCACGTGCGGAAAACTGGTAGAGCACCTTGCGCGCGGGAACGAGCGTCTCCTCCTCCAGCGTGTCGAGCGCGCGACTGACCAGGACATGATACGCGACCCGCCGCCAATCGTAGTCCGGGTCCGGGCTGTTCAGCGCCGGCCGCGCCGGGGCGGCGTCAGCCATCGCGTGGGAGGTCGTCCGCGATCATGGCCGCCAGCCGCGCCGCGTCGCCATCCGCGAGCCCTGCTACGTTGATCCTTCCCGATGTCGCCATGTAGACGCCGTGGTCAACGCGCAACCGCTCGATCGCCGCGACGGGCAGCGGGAGCAGCGAGAACATGCCGTTCTGCGCGTCGACAAAAGCGAGCCGCGGATCGGCGGCGGCAAGCTCAGCGCGCAGAGCCCGCGTGCGGAGATACATGGCGTCGACTTCCGTACGCCAGCCGGCGGTCAGCGCCGCGTCCTCCAGGATCGTACGCACGATCGCCGCGCCGTGGTCGGGCGGCATCGACCACATGCAGCGGGCGAGCTGCAGCAGGTTGCCGAACACGAGTGCCGACGCAGCCGTGCTCCCGGCCTTGACGAAGAGAGTGCCGGTCCGCTCGCGATACAACCCGAAATTCTTGTCGCAGCTCTGCGCGACGATCGCCTGCTCGGCCGCCGCGACGACGCGCCGCGTTCCCGCCGCGTCGGCTTCGAGGCCGTTGCCCAGACCTTGGTACGCGATGTCGATGAACGGGATGAGCCCGCGTTCGGCCACGATGCGCGCGACCTCGTCCCACATGTCCGGCGTCAGGTCGGCACCCGCGGGATTGTGGCAGCTGCCGTGCAGCAGCACGACGTCGCCAGCGTTCGCGGCGGTCAGGGCCCCGCGCATGCTGTCCCACAACAGCGTGGCCGACGCGCGATCATAGTAAGGGTATTCGACGATGCGCAGCCCGGCCGCGCCGATCAGCGGTTCGTGGTTGGGCCATGTCGGCCGTCCGACCAGGATACGGCCGTCCGGGTCGACCGCCTTCACGAGCTCGGCTCCCAGCCGCAGCGCACCGCACCCGCCCACCGTCTGGATACCGACGATGCGCGGGTCGCGCGCGATGTCGGGGCCGAACAACAACGGCTTGATCAGCTCGACATACGCCATGTCGCCTTCGGGCCCGAGATACGCCTTGGTCGTTCGCGTCGCGAGCAGAATCTCCTCGGCTGCCGTGACCGCCTTGAGAATGGGGGTGCGCCCGGTCTCGTCGCGATAAACGCCGACGCCCAGGTCCATCTTGCCGGGCCGTTCGTCGCGTGACGCCATTCCGATCAGCGACAGCAGCGGATCCGGAGGCTGCCGCTCCAGCCGATCTAATAACATGGCATTCCCCCGCCGCGACTCGACCGTGGCATCGTCGCTCATGCCACCGCGAGCGCTAAGCGCGCTAGGCATCGTAGTCGATCGCGACGCCGTCTCCGGTCGGGACCGCCTGGCATGTCAGGACGTACCCGGCCGCGACCTCCTCGTCGCTCAAGCCGTAGCGCGCCGCCATCTGCACCGCGCCGCCGACGACCCGCGCGCGGCACGTCGCGCACACGCCCGCCTTGCAGGCATATGGCGCGCGCAGGCCGGCGATCCGTGCGCTGTCCAGGATGTTGCCCGCGGCCGCGTCGAACGCAATGCGACGCGTCCGGCCGTCCAGCGTGACGAGCATCCGCACCCCCCGGGCCTGCGTCTGCAACGCAGCGATATGCGCGACTTGCCCCTCCGACGGGCGTTCGGCCGCGAAACGCTCGATCAGGATGCGGTCGCGTCCAACGCCCGCCTCGAGCAAAGCGCCCTCGGCGGCATCCATCATTGGCCCCGGACCGCAGATGAAGGCGGTGTCGATCGCGTCCGGTTCGACGAGGCTGCGCAGGATCTCGTCGCACTTGTCCCGGTCGAGAAGGCCGTTGAACAGGTCGATATCCTCCGCTTCGTCCGACAGGAAGTGGTGAACTTCCAGCCGCCCCATGAACCGGTTTTTCAACGCGCCGAGCTCTTCGAGGAAGATGACGGCGTTGCTGTCGCGATTGCCGTAGAACAGCGTGAACCGGCTGTCCGGCTCGGCCAGCAGCACAGTCTTCAACAGCGACAAAATGGGCGTTATCCCCGACCCGCCCGCGAAGCCGACATAGCGACCTGCACGATTTGGCGAGAGGTCGTGGGTAAAACTGCCGAGCGGCGGCATGACGTCGATCGTATCGCCGGGGCGCAGGTTGTCGTTCGCCCAGGTCGAAAAACGTCCACCTGCAATGCGTTTGACCGTGACCTTGAGCTTGCCCTCCTGAGGCGCGACACAAAGCGAGTAATTGCGGCGCAGGTCCTCTCCGTCGATCTCGCGGCGAAAGGTCAGATGCTGGCCGGCGCGGAACGCGAAACGTTCCTGCAACGCCGCGGGAACGTGGAAGCGGAAGCTCTTGGCGTCGGGCGTTTCCTGCGTGACTTCTGCAACGGTCAGCCGGTGAAAATGCGTGTCCATCGCGTCAGTGGCATTTGAACAGGTCGAAGGGTTCGGCGCACGCGGTGCACCGCCACAGCGACTTGCAG
The DNA here is from genome assembly GCA_964251385.1 of uncultured Sphingomonadaceae bacterium. Taxonomy (GTDB): domain Bacteria; phylum Pseudomonadota; class Alphaproteobacteria; order Sphingomonadales; family Sphingomonadaceae; genus CADCVW01. The sequence continues at coordinate 547,449 of CAXUJK010000001.1, forward strand.
GGGGTGGAGCCGAAGCGGCTGATCTCCACCGTCGCGGTCGATCCGCATTGCGGGCAGCCCACTGCACTTGAGCCGGCGACGGTCGGCGGGGCGATGCCGTAGGCGAGCAGCTTGGCGCGGCCCGCGTCGGTGATCCAGTCGGTGGTCCAGGGCGGGCTGAGCTCGGTCGCAATCGCGACATCCGCGAAGCCCGCGTCGTCGAGCGCAATCCGCACGCTTGTCTCGATCGCGAACGTCGCGGGACAACCGGTATAGGTCGGCGTCAGGACGACGCGGCGAGCGGCCACGTCCGCGCTACGAACGATGCCTAGATCGACAAGCGAGACAGCGGGGATCTCCGGATCGGGCACCGATGCCAACACCGTCCACAACTCATCGTTCGTCCCGAGTGGAAACGAGGGGCGCTGATCAATATCCGGAACGACGCCCCTCGTTTTCACTCGGGACGAACGGAAATCTGGTGCAGTCGTGATCACCATTCGGCGTCCGGGTAGGCGCGCGGGAGGAACTGCATCTCGCTGAGGATGTGGCCGAGATGTTCGCTGTGGTGCCCGCGGCGACCGCCCAAGATCGGGCGCTGATCCGTGGGGACAGGCAATGTCGCCTCGGTGAGCACCGCCTTGATCCGCGCATCGAAAGCGTCGCGAAACGCGGTCACGTCGGTGGCGACGCCCGCCTGCGTCATCGCGACGTCCACGTCGTCGCGGTCGAACAGTTCGGGCACGAAGCGCCACGTCCACGCCAGTCCGTCCGCCATCCGGCGGTGGCTTTCCTCCGTGCCGTCACCGAGCCGGATCACCCATTCGGCGGCGAGTTCCTCATGATAAGCCACTTCCTTGACCGCTTTCGCGGCCACGGAGGCGATGAGATCGTCGGCGCTGACAACGAGCCGGTCGAACAGCATCTTCTGCCAGGTCGAGAACAGCAGCTGCCGTGCCATGGTGCGGGCGAAGTCGCCGTTGGGCTGCTCGACGAGCATGCAGTTGCGGTAGTCGAGCGTGTCGCGGTGGAACGCGAGCCGATCTCCGTCGCGCCCGCGCCCTTCGATCTCGCCCGCGTAGTTCAGGAAGTGCGTTGCCTGACCCACCAGGTCGAGCGCGAAGTTGGCGAGGCTGAGGTCGACCTCGATCGTCGGGCAGCGGCCGGTCCATGCGCTCAGGCGCTGGCCGAGGATGAGCGCGTCGTCGCCAAGCCGTAGCGTATAGTCGAACAGCGCGCTGCCCGCGTGCGCGGCCGCCGGCGCGTCGAAGCCGTGCGCGTGCGCCGTGTCACGGTTGGCGGCGCGGGCCTCGTCCTTGGGCTGAATGGTCGGCAGCGAAGGCATCAGATATGCGTGATCCCATCAGGGATGTCGTAAAAGGTCGGGTGCCTGTAGACCTTGTCCTCGGCGGGCGCGAACATCGGTCCGTCCTGCGAGGGATCGGACGCGTGGATCGCGGTCGACGGCACCACCCAGAGGCTCACGCCTTCCATGCGACGCGTGTACGTATCGCGGGCGTGACGAACGGCGATGCCCCCGTCCGGCGCGTGAACCGAACCGACATGCCTGTGGGCCAGCCCGCCTTTAGACCGCACGAAGACCTCCCAGAGCGGCCAGTCCTTGCTCAAGCGGCTTGGCGCGCTTCGGCATGCTTGTCGGCGTACGCCACGGCTGCGTCGCGAACCCACGCACCGTCTTCCCAGGCCTGCACGCGCGCCTCCATTCGCTCACGCGCCACGGGGCCCTCGCCTTTGACGACAGCGTAGAACTCGTCCCAGTCGATCTTGCCGTAGTCGTAATGGCCCCGCGTCTCGTTCCAGACAAGATCCGGATCGGGGATCGTCAACCCGATCGCCTCCGCCTGCGGCACGGTGACGTCGATGAACTTGGCGCGAAGATCGTCGTTCGTGTCGCGCTTGATCTTCCATCGCATGGACTGCGCGCTGTTGGGCGAGTCCGCGTCGGGCGGCCCGAACATCATCAGCGACGGCCACCACCAGCGGTTAAGCGCGTCCTGCGCCATGCGTTTTTGTTCGGGCGTGCCGGCGGCGAGGTTCATCATGACCTCGTAGCCCTGGCGCTGGTGGAACGATTCCTCCTTGCAAACGCGGACCATGGCGCGCGCGTACGGGCCGTAACTCGCGCGCTGGAGAGGCACCTGGTTCATGATCGCGGCGCCATCGACCAACCAGCCGATTGCGCCCATATCCGCCCACGTCAGCGTCGGATAGTTGAAGATCGTCGAGTATTTTGCCTTGCCCGAATGCAGCGCCTCGACCATCTGCCCGCGCGACGTGCCGAGCGTCTCGGCGGCCGAGTATAGATAGAGACCATGCCCCGCCTCGTCCTGCACCTTGGCGAGCAGGATCGCTTTGCGCCGCAGGGAAGGCGCGCGGCCGATCCAGTTGCCTTCGGGCAGCATGCCGACGATCTCGCTATGCGCATGCTGCGAGATCTGGCGCACCAGCGTGCGGCGGTACGCGTCGGGCATCCAATCCTTGGGTTCGATGAACTCGTCCGCCGAGATGCGCGCCTCGAACGCTGCGACCAGCGCCGGGTCGTCGAAGTTCTCGACCTTTGCGGTTTTCTGAAGCTCGGTGGTGTACATCGGTATCTCCCGACGCGGAGGTAGCATTTGCATGCCCGCGCTTCAATGAACGCGTGAAGTGAAGACAAGCTTCAAACGCGTTCGATCACCATGGCGATTCCCTGCCCCACGCCGATGCAGATCGTGCACAGCGCGCGGCCGGCACCGCGAACGTGCAGCTCCTCCACGGCGGTCAGTGCCAGCCGCGCACCCGACATGCCGAGCGGGTGGCCGAGCGCGATCGCGCCGCCGTTCGGATTGATGAAGTCGCCGTCGTCCGGCAATCCGAGCTCGCGCAGGACGGCCAAGCCTTGCGCGGCGAACGCCTCGTTCAGCTCGACGACGTCCATGTCGCCGATCGACAGCCCGAGCCGGGCCAGCAGTTTCTGCGTCGCGGGCGCGGGGCCGATGCCCATGACGCGCGGTTCGACGCCCGCTACACCCGCCCCGACGACGCGCGCGCGGGGCGTGAGGCCGTAGCGGGCGACCGCCGCTTCGCTGGCGACGATCATCACGGCCGCGCCGTCGTTCACGCCCGACGCGTTGCCCGCGGTGACGCTGCCGCCGGGGTGCACGATCGGCTTCAGCTTGCCGAGTGCTTCTGCGGAGGTCGCGCGGGGATGCTCGTCGACCTCGACGCTGAGGTGATCGCCCTTCCTTTGCGGGATGTGCACCGCGACGATTTCCCGTGCAAAACGCCCGGAGGCCTGCGCCCGCGCCGCTCGAGCCTGGCTTTCCGCCGCGAATTTGTCCTGATCTTCGCGGGTTATGCCGTACTGTTCGGCGACGTTCTCGGCGGTCTCCGGCATCGAGTCGGTGCCGTGCAGATGCTTGAAGGCGCGGTTGACGAAGCGCCAGCCGATCGTCGTGTCGAAGATCTCGGCGTGGCGGTCGTATGCCGCGTGCGCCTTGCCCATGACGAACGGCGCACGGCTCATCGATTCGACGCCGCCCGCGATCACGAGGTCAGCCTCGCCCGCCTTGATCGCGCGCGCCGCCATCGCGACCGCGTCGAGGCCCGACCCGCACAGGCGGTTGATCGTTGCGCCTCCGGATGTCGCGGGCAGTCCCGCGAGCAATCCCGCCATGCGCGCGACGTTGCGGTTGTCCTCGCCCGCCTGGTTGGCGCACCCCAACAGGACGTCGTCGACCTGTTCCCAGTCCACGCCCGGGTTACGGTGCTTGAGCGCTGCAATCGGAATCGCGGCGAGATCGTCCGCGCGCACGGCGGCAAGCGCGCCCGCGTATCGGCCGATGGGCGTGCGCACGGCGTCGCAGATAAAGGCTTGAGTCATGGCGCGCGGCATAAACAAGCCGCCCGCGCGCGTCTATTTTCATACGATCGCGATGACGGCTAAGCTCACCCCATGAAAACGATCGACCTCCTCAATTTCGCCCGCGACGAGTGGGTCATGGGCGCGGGCGCGCTCACCGACGTGCACAGCGCGGTAACGGGCGAACCCGTCGCGCGAACCGGATCGGCCGGCATCGATTACGCATCCATGCTGGCGCACGCGCGCGGCGTCGGCGGCCCGGCGCTCCGCGCGCTCACCTTCCACGACCGCGCGCACATGCTCAAGGCGCTCGGCACGGCGATCATGGCGCGCAAGGAGGAGCTGTACGCGCTGAACTATGCGACGGGCGCGACGCGGGGCGACGGGTGGATCGACATCGAAGGCGGCGCGGGCACCCTGTTCTCGTTCTCGTCGAAGGGACGGCGCGAGCTCCCCAACGCCCGCGTCTGGATGGACGGCGCGACCGAGCCGCTGTCCAAGGGCGGCACGTTCGTCGGCCAGCACGTGCTCACCCCGCTGCAGGGCGTCGCGGTGCACATCAACGCGTACAACTTCCCCGTGTGGGGCATGCTCGAGAAACTGTCCGTGTCGCTGCTCGCGGGCGTGCCCGCGATCGTCAAGCCCGCGTCGTCGACGGGCTACCTGACCGAGGCCGCGTTCCGCATCATGATCGAGGCGGACGTGCTGCCGCCGGGTGCGATCCAGCTCGTGATGGGGTCGGTCGGCGACATGCTCGACCATCTGGGGCTGCAGGATGTCGTAAGTTTCACGGGATCCGCTGCGACGGCGATGAAGCTGCAGTCGAACCCGGTCTTTGCGCGCGAGTCCGTGCGGTTCGTGGCCGAACGGGATTCGCTCAACGCGTGCGCCCTTGGCCCGGATGCGGTGCCCGGCACGCCCGAGTTCGACCTGTTCGTGGCCGAGGTCGTTCGCGAGATGACGGCCAAGGCGGGCCAGAAATGCACCGCGATCCGCCGCGCCATCGTGCCCGAAGCGTCGATTGATGCAGTGGAGGGCGCGATCGCATCCGCCTTGCAGAAGGTCGTCGTCGGCGATCCACGGGACAGGGCAACGGGCATGGGCGCGCTCGCCAGCATCGCACAGCGCGACGACGTGCGCGCGCAGATCGGCAAACTGTCGCAACACGCGAAAGTTGTCGCCGGCGATCCGATGCGGGGTGTCGCGGGTTGCGATGGCGGCGCGTTCATGGAGCCGATCCTGCTGCGCACGGACGATCCTTGGGGCGCGGACGCGGTGCACGATGTCGAGGCGTTCGGGCCCGTCGCGACGCTGATGCCGTACCGCGACCTACCCGACGCGATCGCGCTCGCCAATCGCGGACGCGGGTCGCTCGTCATGAGCCTGTTTACCAACGACGGCGATGTCGCGGAGAACTTCGTGCTCGGCTCCGGCGCGTTTCACGGGCGCATGATGATCGTCGACCGCACGTGCGCCGCGGAAAGCACGGGGCACGGCTCCCCCCTCCCCGTCCTCGTTCACGGCGGCCCGGGCCGCGCGGGCGGTGGCGAGGAAATGGGCGGGGTCCGCGGCGTTAAGCATTACATGCAGCGTACCGCGCTGCAGGGCTCGCCCGCCGTCCTCAGCCGCATCGCGGGGCAGTACATCACGGGCGCGCCGCAGACGGTCGGCGACGTCCACCCGTTCCGCAAACGCCTGTCCGAACTCGCGATCGGCGACACGTTTCGGAGCGGATCGCGCACCGTCACGCTCGCAGACATCGAACATTTCGCGGAGTTCACCGGCGACAATTTCTACGCGCACATGGACGATGTCGCGGCCGCCGCCAGCCCGATCTTCGGTGGCCGCGTCGCGCACGGCTACCTTATCTTAAGCTTCGCCGCCGGGCTGTTCGTCGACCCCGCGCCGGGTCCCGTGCTGGCCAACACGGGACTGGAGTCGCTGCGCTTCGTTACCCCGCTCAAACCCGACGACGCGATGCGCGTGACGCTGACGGTCAAGTCCAAGAGCGTGCGCAGCGAGGAGCAAGGCGAGGCGCGCTGGGCGGTGCGCGTCTTCAACCAGCGGGACGAGGTCGTCGCGGACTACACGCTGCTGACGATGAATTTGCCCTAGCGAAGCGCTTCGCGGCGGAGCCTATGTTCAGCGCGGAGGCATTCGGATTCCGCCGTCAAGGCGCACGCTTTCCGCGTTCATGTAGGCGCTTTCGATCATGAACACGGCAAGCGCGGCATATTCGTGCGCGCGGCCGAGGCGTTTGGGGAAGGGAATGGACGCGGCGAGCGCATCCTGCACCGGTTGCGGCATCATCGCCATCATCGGCGTCTCGAAAATGCCGGGCAGGATGCAGTTGACGCGGATGCCTTCGTTCATGAGGTCGCGCGCGATCGGCAGCGTCATGGCGAGCACGCCGCCCTTCGACGCCGAATAGGCGGCCTGGCCGATCTGGCCATCTTCCGCCGCGACCGACGCCGTGTTGACGATCGCGCCACGCTCGCCGTCCTCGCCCGGATCGAGCGTCAGCATGCCCGCGGCGGACTTGGCGATACAGCGAAAGGTGCCGATCAGGTTGATCTGAATCGCGAGCTCGAACTGGTGGAGCGGATAAGGCTTGATCGCCTTGGTCTCCCGGTCGCGGCCGACCGTCTTGACCGCGTTCGCTACGCCCGCGCAGTTGACGAGGACGCGCTCCTGGCCGTGCGCCTCGCGTGCCTTGGCGAACGCGGCATCGACGGCTTCGTCGGATGTCACGTCGACGGAGCAGAACACGCCGCGGATCTCCGACGCGATCCTCGCCCCCTTGTCGGCGTCGCGGTCGAACACGGCGACCCTTGCCCCCTTGGCGGCGAGGGCGCGCGCGGTCGCCTCGCCCAGTCCGGACGCGGCGCCGGTGACGACCGCGGAAATACCTTCGATGTTCATGTGCTGCCTCGCGTGAATGAGGCGGTGTTAGGCTGTTCGCACGCCCGCGAAAACCCGCTTCGTCAAAGCTCGATGCGGCGCTTGTGGCGGTGGTTGAGGCGCTTCTCGCGCTTGCGATGATGGCGCGCGTAAAGGTCGGGGATGACCGCCAGGAGGAGGATGGTCGCGACGACCAGGACGATGACGCCCCACATGAAGCTGTTCAAACCTCTCTCCATTCACATTTTTGTCAGGATGTTCTGATCCTGTCCGCGCGCCGACGCAAGGCCACACGGAAACATGGATCAGTCCGCATCGGGTTCGATCCTGGCGAGCAGCGTCCCCTCCCCCACCTGCGCTCCCGCAACCGCGCCCAATTCCGCCACCGTCCCGTCGAACGGCGCGACGAGACTGTGCTCCATCTTCATCGCCTCCAGCGTGAGGAGTTTCTGGCCTTTGGTCACGGCGGCACCCGCGGCAACTTCGACGGCGATGATGCGGCCGGGCATGGGGGAGATGATTGCGCCATCGGATGTAGCAGCGGCTGAACCGGTGTCGCCCCTGAAGAGGCGGAACCGTCGCAGCTCGCCGTCATGTTGAACGATAGTGCCATCATTCTCGAACCCACCGAAGGCTTGCGTCGCAGCAGTCGTAAGATCGATTTCGTACTTCGAACCGAGGTCATCGACGAGTACGGCTTGGACCCTCTTCCTCGCGTTTAGCCGCAGCCCCGTCTGCGCACCCCACGGGTCTCGGGACGGGGAAGGCAGTAAATCCTCAGCCGCCCAGCGGGCCATCGCGGACAACGGCAATTCGGGTCGAGTAAGCTCGTCTAGATTTCGCTGGATGAACCCTGTGTCAATCTCGGCAGCCCTGAACTGCGCGTGATCAATGCATCGTGCTGCAAAGCCGAGGTTTGTTCTGACCGGCCAAACTTGAGCAAGACGGCAGGCAGCGATCAACTCCTCGATTGCTTCCACGCGACTTGCGGCTTTAGCGATGATTTTGCCGAGCATCGGATCGTAATCGGGTGCCACTCGGTCGCGAGCCTCAACACCCACATCGTACCGCACATCTAGAAATTCGGGGTCGGGCCTCGACAGACGAAAGTCTTCGAGCAACCCGATACTCGGGAAGAAGCCGTTGCTCGGATCCTCCGCATACAGCCGCGCCTCGATAGCGTGGCCGTTGATGCTGAGCTCATCCTGCCGCTTGGGCAGCGGTTCCCCGCTCGCGACCCGCAGTTGCCACTCCACCAAATCCTGACCCGTGATCTCCTCGGTCACCGGGTGCTCGACCTGGAGCCGCGTGTTCATTTCCATGAACCAGATGCGGTCGGCGCGGAGGCCCTCGCTGGCGTCGGCGATGAACTCGATCGTACCCGCGCCGACATAGTCGACCGCGCGCGCCGCCTTGACCGCGGCGTCGCAGATGGACGCGCGGGTGTCCGCGTCCATGCCCGGCGCGGGGGCTTCCTCGATGACCTTCTGGTGGCGGCGCTGGAGCGAGCAGTCGCGTTCGAACAAATGGACGATGTTGCCGTGCGTGTCGCCGAACACCTGTACCTCGATATGGCGCGGGCGCTGGATGTATTTTTCCAACAGCACGTTGTCGTTGCCGAAACTCGACGCCGCCTCGCGCTTGGCGGACAGCAGCCCGTCCGCGAACCCGTTCGCGCTCTCGACCAGCCGCATCCCCTTGCCGCCCCCGCCCGCGACCGCCTTGATCAGCACGGGATAGCCGATCGCGTCGGCTTCGGCAGCCAGGCGGTCGGGCGACTGATCCTCCCCCAGATAACCCGGCGTCGTCGGCACCCCCGCCGCGTCCATCAGCTTCTTGGCCGCATCCTTGAGGCCCATGGCGCGAATGGAGGACGGGTTCGGCCCGACCCAGATCAGCCCCGCGTCGAGCACGGCCTGCGCGAAGTTCGCGTTTTCGGACAGGAACCCATACCCCGGATGGATCGCCTCCGCGCCCGTCTGCTTGGCGGCGGCGATGATCTTCTCACCGACGAGATAGCTTTCACGCGCCGGCGAAGGCCCGATATGCACCGCCTCGTCGGCTGTACGCACATGCAACGCCTTGGCGTCCGCATCCGAATAGACGGCGACGGTGCGGATGCCGAGCCCGCGCGCCGTGCGAATGATCCGACACGCGATCTCGCCGCGATTGGCGATGAGGAGGGAGGTGATCATGCGCCTATGTATACGTATGACTTGGCACGAAAGCGCTTGCCACGAGGTCGCAACGGATCGCGAATCTTTTCGTGCTTGGCGTCCCAAACGACCCAGTGCCAGTCGCCATTTGCGCGCACGTTGACCTTCAGCAAAGCGTCATGCTCAAGACTTGAGTAGTGACGGCTCCGTAAAGGTGTGAGGCGCATCGTTCGTGGCGTTCGCCCAAGCTTCAAAAGCGCTTTCAGAAGTTGCGGTGTCTTCGTAGCATGGGGCAGATAACGACCGTGCACAGCGGCCTTCGCAACGCGATAAGGGACGTCAGCAAGCATCGCTACGCAGGCGACGCCACAGTCGTCATCTAGTTTTTGCCGCCGGTCTCGCATTTACATCCGGAACAACCCGAACTGCGCCCGCTCCCCAATCGGCGCGTTCAGCGTCGCCGCGAAGGCCAGCCCCAGCACGTCGCGCGTCTGCACGGGGTCGATCACCCCGTCGTCCCACAGCCGCGCCGTCGCATAGTATGGGTTGCCCTCATCCTCGTAGCGCTGGCGGATAGGGGCCTTGAACGCCTCGGCCTCCTCGGGCGACCATCGGTCTGCATCCTTATGCACGGTGGCGAGCACCGATGCAGCCTGCTCCCCGCCCATGACGCTGATGCGCGCGTTGGGCCAGGTGAAGAGGAAGCGGGGGGAGTACGCCCGCCCGCACATGCCGTAATTTCCCGCGCCGAAGCTGCCGCCGATCAGCACGGTGATCTTGGGCACCTGCGCGGTGGCGACGGCGGTGACGAGCTTTGCGCCGTTCTTGGCGATGCCTTCCGCCTCGTACTTGCCGCCGACCATGAAGCCCGAAATGTTCTGCAGGAACAGCAGGGGGATGCGGCGCTGGCAGGCGAGTTCGATGAAGTGCGCGCCCTTCAACGCGGACTCGGAGAACAGGACGCCATTGTTGGCGAGGATGGCGACGGGGATGCCCCAGATGCGCGCGAAACCGCAGACGAGCGTGGTGCCGTAGAGCGCCTTGAATTCGTGCAGCTCGGAGCCGTCGACGATGCGGGCGATGACCTCGCGCACGTCGTACGGCGCGCGGACGTCGTTCGGAACGATGCCGTAAAGTTCATCGGCGTCGAAGCGCGGTGGCACGGGTTCGGCGAGGTCGATGTCGACTTTCTTCACCGTGTTGAGGCGGGCGACGATGTCGCGCACGACCGTGAGCGCGTGTTCGTCGTTCTCGGCGACGTGATCGACCACGCCCGACCTGCGCCCGTGCGTGTCCGCGCCGCCAAGCTCTTCGGCGGAAATGATCTCGCCCGTCGCCGCCTTGACGAGCGGCGGGCCCGCCAGGAAGATCGTGCCCTGGTTGCGCACGATGACGCTCTCGTCGGACATCGCGGGAACGTACGCCCCGCCCGCCGTGCAGGAGCCCATAACGCACGCGATCTGCGCGATGCCCGCTGCCGACATCTGCGCCTGGTTGTAGAAGATGCGGCCGAAATGTTCGCGGTCCGGAAAGACCTCGGCCTGGTGCGGCAGGTTCGCGCCGCCGCTGTCGACGAGGTAGACGCACGGCAGCCGATTTTCCTGAGCGATCTCCTGCGCGCGCAGGTGCTTCTTGACCGTCATCGGGAAGTACGCGCCGCCCTTCACCGTCGGATCGTTGGCGACGATCATGCACTCGCGCCCCGACACGCGGCCGATGCCCGCGATCACGCCGGCAGCGGGAGCCCCCTCCCCGCCCTCGGCCGCGCCGTACATGCCGTTGGCGGCGAGCTGGCCGATCTCGAGCAGCGGGGATCCGGGATCGAGAACGCGTTCGACACGGTCGCGCGGGAGGAGTTTCCCGCGCTCGGTGTGGCGCTTGCGCGAGCGTTCGGGGCCGCCGAGCGCGGTGGTGGCGACCTGGGCGCGGAGGTCGTCGGCCAGGACACGGTTATGCGCGGTGTTGGCGCGAAAAACGTCGGATGCGGTGTCGATCTTGGAGGTGAGCGTCGTCACGCCCCGATCAGCTCGCGGCCGATCAGGAACCTCCGGATTTCGTTCGTCCCCGCGCCGATGTCGTAGAGCTTGGCGTCGCGCAAAAAGCGTTCGACGGGCCATTCCTTGGTATAGCCCGCGCCGCCCAGCGCCTGGATCGCCTCCAGGCACGTCTTCACCGCGTTTTCGGATGCGAGCAGGATGGCACCCGCCGCGTCGAAACGCGTCGTCTTGCCGGCATCGCACGCCCGCGCCACCGCGTACACGTACGCGCGTGCCGAGTTGAGCGCGACGTACATGTCGGCGATCTTGGCCTGCATCAGTTGGAAACTGCCGATCGGCTTGCCGAACTGCTTTCGCTCGCGGACGTAGGGCAGCACGACGTCGAGGCATGCCTGCATGATGCCGATCGGCCCCGCCGCCAGCACCGCGCGCTCGTAGTCGAGGCCGCTCATCAGCACGCCCGCCCCGCCGCCGACCGGCCCCATGATGTTGTCGGCCGGAACCTCACAGTCCTCGAACACGAGCTCGGCCGTGTCCGACCCGCGCATGCCCATCTTGTCGAGTTTCTTCGACACGGAGAACCCCGCCATGCCGCGCTCGATCAGGAACGCGGTCACGCCCTTGGGACCCGCCGCCGGATCGGTCTTGGCGTAGACGACGAGCGTGTCCGCCTCGGGCGCGTTGGTGATCCAGAATTTGGTGCCGTTGAGAACGTAGCGGTCGTTGCCCTTGGCTTCTGCCTTCAGCTGCATGCCAATCACGTCGGAGCCAGCGGACGCTTCGGACATCGCCAGAGAGCCCACATGTTCGCCGCTGATCAGCTTGGGCAGATATTTCGCCTTTTGCTCGGGCCGCGCCCAACGGCGGATCTGGTTGACGCACAGATTGCTGTGCGCGCCGTAGCTGAGGCCGATCGACGCGGAGGCGCGCGAAACCTCCTCCATCGCCACGCAATGTTCGAGGTAGCCGAGGCCGAGGCCGCCGTCGGCCTCTTCCACCGTGATTCCATGCAGGCCGAGTTCGCCCATTTCGGGCCACAGGCTGCGGTCGAATTTGTTGTTCTCGTCGATCGCCGCCGCCTTGGGCGCGATGCGGTCGGCGGCGAAACGCTGCGTCGTGTCGCGGATCGCGTCGGCCATCTCGCCGAGCGCGAAGTCGAGGCCTTCGGCCATGTTCAATTCTCCAATTGGAGAATGCGCTAGCAGAGGGCGAGCGGTTTGAACAAGCGGGCTGCAGAGACTAACTGCGTGGCCACAACCCCGTTCGTCCCGAGTGGAAACGAGGGGCGCTAAAGCCCGCACGAACGCCCCTCGTTTCCACTCGGGACGAACGACTTTTTTCTGGAGACTGAGTACGTGAAGCCGTCCAACGATCCCATCGTCATCCTGTCTTACGCGCGCACCCCCATGGGGTCGTTCCAGGGCGCGCTCTCCGGCATGTCGGCGACCGAGCTCGGCGCGGCTGCGGTCAAGGCGGCGGTCAACCGCGCGGGCATCGCTGACGCCGACAAGATCTACATGGGCTGCGTGCTATCCGCGGGCTTGGGGCAAGCCCCCGCCCGCCAGGCGGCACTCAAGGCGGGTCTGCCGCAATCGATCGGCGCGACCACGGTCAACAAGATGTGCGGATCGGGGATGCAGGCGGCCATACTGGCGGCGGACACGTTGGCGGCGGGATCGGCGGATATGGTGATCGCGGGCGGCATGGAGTCGATGACCAATGCGCCGTATCTGTCGCACAAGCACCGCGGCGGGGCGCGCATCGGGCACGACCGGATGTACGACCACATGTTCCTCGACGGGCTGGAGGATGCGTACGAGAGCGGGCGGCTGATGGGAAGTTTCGCCGAGGACGCGGCGAGGGAGTACCAGTTCACGCGGGCCGCGCAGGATGACTACGCGATCGAATCCTTGAGCCGCGCGCAGAAGGCGACGGCGAGTGGCGCGTTCGACCGGGAGATCGTGGCCGTCGAGATCGCGGGCCGCAAGGGCGCGGTCACTGTCTCCCAGGACGAGCAGCCCGGCAAGGGCGACGCATCCAAGATCCCGTCGCTCAAGCCCGCGTTCGCGCCCGACGGGACGATCACCGCGGCCAATGCGTCCTCGATATCCGACGGCGCCGCGGCGCTGGTGATCACGCGGACAAGCGTCGCCGATCGATTGGGATTGAAGCCCGTCGCACGTATCGTGGGCCATGGCGCGCACGCGCAGGCGCCCGCGCAGTTCACCACCGCCCCCGTCCCCGCGATGCAGCGCGCGCTGGATCGGGCGGGCTGGTCGACGGGCGATGTCGACCTGTTCGAGATCAACGAAGCCTTCGCCTGCGTCGCGATGATCGCGATGCGCGACCTGTCGATCCCGCACGACGTCGTCAACGTCCACGGCGGCGCGACCGCGCTCGGCCATCCGATCGGCGCGAGCGGGGCGCGGTTGCTGGCGACTCTGCTGTCGGCGCTCGAGACGAAGGGCGCGCGCCGCGGCGTGGCGAGCCTGTGCATCGGCGGCGGCGAGGCGACCGCGATGGCGGTGGAATTAGTCTAGCCGCTCCCCGGGATCGACGCCCCACAGGTCGGCCGTACGCACGAACCCCGCGCGACCTCTCACATCCAGCCGGCACCAGCCATCGCGGCATTTGCTGATCCGTCCGATCGCGCCCGGCGCTACGCGATAGGTGATCGCCGCGTCGGCCGCTGGCTTGACGCGCATCTCCCGCGCCGCGCCTGCGGGCACGACCGCGGTGCGCGCGTCGCTGAGCAGGCCGACCTTCATCCACCCGACCGTCCCGTCCGGCTCCTCAACCTTGCGCCAGCCGGGGTAGATCCCGACCACGCGGATCGGCAGATCGCGTCGCGTGTACAACCACGTCACCGGATAGGTTTGCGACGGCCCCGTCCGCATGCGGGCGGCACCGGCCGCGATCGACGCCCAATAAGGCGGCTTGCGGTCCTGAGCCAAAGCGGGCGTGGCGAGAGTGGCGAGGATGCAGGCAAGAGCGAAACGGGTCATCGGACAATCCTTGAGTTCGACCCGTCAAAGCACCGCCGAGCCTGGGCTTCAAGGTTCGATCGAGCTTGGAACGCGCAAGTCTGTGGGGTGTTGTTCCGGCAATCGTTTCGTTTGGAGAATGACATGTTTCGTTTGGGCCGCATGGGCAAGCTGATGATCGCCGCGCAGATCGGCATGAAGCTGTTCAAGATGGCGCGCGCGGCCAAGGTACGGAGCGACGAGAAGAAGATGATGGGCATTGCCCCGCACAAATTCACGCAAGCGGATCAGGCGGGGATCCACAAGGCATGAATCCTCCCCGGAATGGGGAAGTGGCAGGCGTAGCCTGACGGAGGGGGTTCGGAGCAGTGCTGTACTGCTCGGCACTCCCTCCACCATGCAAGTGCATGGTCCCCCTCGCCGTGCCGGGAGGATTTAATCGCCGGTGCAGATGCGATCGACCAGCTGTTTAACGGTCGGCACGAACCCATTCGAATAAAACGGGTCTTTCTTGAACCGAAAAGCGGAATGGCCCGCAAACATGAGGTTTTCCTCCACCGGTTCGCCATGCGCGATGTCCTGCAGCGTTTTCTGGATGCAGAAGCTTCGTGGGTCGGCGAGGCGTCCGCTGCTGTTCTTCTCGTTGTCGGCCCAGGACGAGAACGAGCATTGCGACAGGCACCCCATGCAATCCGCCTGGTCCTTGCGGATGGTCGCCGCCTCATCCGGCGTCACGAAGATCAGCGTATCGTCCGGCGTCTTGAGCGCGACCGTATAACCCAGGCCGAACCATTCGCGCGCGGCGAGCAGGTCGGCGCGCGTCACCCAGCGGTTGCGCGCTTTCACCCCGACGTCGAGCACGAACTGGTGATCGCCCGACGCTGCCGGCAAAAACCCGACCTGGCGTTCCGAACGACCTTCCAACGCGCGCAGAAAGGGGTTGCGCACGGCGGACGAATAGAAACCGGTCGGCGAGAACTTATGCAGGAGGACCTCGCCTTCCTGCAGCGTCATCAGCCGGTTCTTCCATTCCTGCGGGATCGGGCTCTCCTGCGTCAACAACGGCCGGGTGCCGAACTGGAACATGATCGCGCCCAGATCGGGATTGTCGATCCATTCGGCCCATTCGCTGAGCGCCCACACGCCGCCCGCCATGACGATCGGCACGTCGTCCGCGATCCCGCCGTCGCGCATCGTGGTGCGCAGCGCCTGCACGCGCGGCATCGGGTCCTGCGGGACCTTCGGGTCCTCCGCGTTGGACAGGCCGTTGTGCCCGCCCGCGAGCCAGGGATCCTCGTACACGACCGCGCCTAGATACTCGGCGGCCTTCGAATAAGCGCGCTTCCACAGCGCGGAAAAGGCACGCGCGGAGCTGATGATCGGCAGGTACTTGACCTGGTACGACGCGGCGATCGCGGACAGTTTGTACGGCATGCCCGCCCCGCAGGTGACGCCCGCGACGAGACCTCTGGTCCGTTCAAGCACCCCGTGCAGGATCGGTTCGGCACCGCCCATCTCCCACAACACGTTGATGTTGATCGCGCCGCGCCCGCCCGCGATCTCGTGCGCGCGCTCGACCTGATGCACCGCGCCGTCGATGGCGTACTTGATCAACTGCTCGTGACGTTCGCGGCGGGTTAGCTGCTCGTAAACCTGCGGCACGATCTTGCCGTGCGGATCGTAGCTGTCGGCGTTGACCGCGGACACGGTGCCGATCCCGCCCGCCGCGGCCCAAGCGCCCGAACTGGCGTGGTTGGACGCGGACACGCCCTTGCCGCCTTCGATCAGCGGCAGAACTTCACGGCCGCCGTAGAAGGCGGGCTGTAGACCCTTGAACACGAAAGCACTCTCCGAGATCGCCCGTCTTTGGTTATAAACGGTTCAACGCGCTTTACCCGCTTTATTATCTGTCCGGCGTCTCCAGCGCACCAGGCTTGCCGGCGGCGGCGGCGTAGAGTTTGGCGTAGCGCGCGACCATCACCCGTTCGTCGAAATCGGCGGCGACGCGCGCGCGATTGGCCGCGCCGACCCGGGCGCGCAGGACCGGATCGGCGTAGAGTGCGGCGAGTGCGCCGGTCAGGTCACCTGGCGCGACGACGAACGGCCGGTTCTCCTCCGACACCATCGCACGGATGTCGCCTACGTCCGGCGCGGCGACCGGCAGCCCCGCGGCCATGGCTTCCAGGACGGAGATCGGCGCCTGCTCGCTGTCGGAGGACAGCGCGAAGATGTCGAACATGCCCACGAAGGACGCCGGATCGCCGACGAAGCCGGGCAGATGGACGCGGGCTCCGACTCCATGACGTTCCGCTTCGGTGACGATGGCCTCGCGCTCCGGCCCCTGCCCCACGATGACCAGCCGCGCCGTCGCCGCCAAGGGCGCGAACGCGGCGACGAGGCGCGGCAGGTTCTTGACGCGGCGCAGGCCGGCGATCGTGCCGATCACCAGATCGCCTTTGCGACGCGTGAAGCCCGGCAACGACTTCAGGCTCGGTTTGCCCGCGAAACGGTCGACCGCGATTCCGTTCGCGATCCGGTGGACGCGCGCGCGCGGCTGCCGCCATGTCCTGACCGCGATGCCTTCCAGCAGCTCGGACGGGACCACCAACGCGTGCGCCCCGGGCAGTGCGAGGCGGCGGTACCAGTTGCGCTCGCGCTTCAGCCCGCCTGCCTCGTCCTCGTTGAACCCGTCCTCGTGGTGGATCAGCGGCGGGCAGTCTTTCGCGTGCATGCGCCGCGCAAGCACCGCGTCCATCGCGCCCCAATTGTACGTCAGCACGAGGTCGTAGCCGATCATGAACCGGGCGAGCGCCTCGAACCGGGCAAGCGACGGCTTGCCGACGAGCGGCGGCGCGTCGAGCGGAAAGGTCACGGAGACCTGCGCGTCGATCGCGCCCTGCGCGCCGAGTTCGCCCGGCATGCCGCTGATGATCGAGTGCGTCGCACGGGAACCGAACGCGTTCATGAGGCGCGCGGCGCGCAATTCCTTGCCGCCGGGCGCGAAGGTCGAGTGGATGTGAAGGATGCGTAGGGGCGGCATGCGACGCCGTTAACCGATCCGTGTCAGCAAAGCATCGATCGCCGCCACCGATTCGGGCTCGTCCAACACGGGCGCATGTCCGACGCGGGGGACGGTGGCGACCTGCAGGTCCGGCACGCGCCGCGCCATCTCGGCGACCGTCTCTTGCGACAACAGATCCGACCGCTCGCCGCGCACCAGCGCGACCGGGCTGCCCGCCAGGCTGTCGAACGCGGGCCACATGTCGATCGCGCCGCCCCCGCCACCGAGGCGAAACGCCTCGCCGATCTTCATGTCGTAGTCGAGCACGACGCGCCCCCCCGGCGTCAGCCTGTACAGGCGCTTGGCGTAGGCCAACCAGCGTTCGAGGCCATAGTCCGGATAGACATCGCCTTGCGCCTCGGCCAGCGCGCGCGCGGCGTGGAGCCAAGTGGGATGGCTCTGCGCGCGGCCGACATAGCCGGCGATCCGCTGCAATCCGGCGGTTTCGATCTCCGGCCCGATGTCGTTGATCAGCGCGCCCGCGATCAGATCGGGCGATGTCGAGGACAGAAGCATCGTGACGAGCCCTCCAAGCGACGTTCCGAACGCGACGATGCGCGGGAGGTGCAGCGTCTCGATCAAGCCCTGCACGTCCTGCATGTAAGTCAGCGGCGCGTAGCTCAGCGGGTCCTTGGCGTAGCCGCTTTCTCCGCGTCCGCGCAGATCGACGAGGATCAGCCGCCACGCGCCCGCCAGCCGGTCCGCCACCGCGGCAAAATCGCGTGCGTTGCGGGTCAGCCCCGGGATGCAGACGATCGGCGGCTTTTCGGGCGGCCCCGCGTAGTCGCGGTAATGGAGGCGGATGCCGTCCGTGGACCACCAGTAGCCGTCGACAAACACCGCCATGGTTGCGCCTCCCCCGCTCAAGCTCATATCGACGCGCGATGACGCAGCCGCAAGCAAGTCCATACCGCGCCGATCCGCGCATCGTAGAGCTGGGCGACGCGTTCTACGATCCGGTCGAAGCGGCCGCGTTCCCGCAAACGACCCTGCGCTTCCGCAACGACCGCGCGGCGCAGGATATCGGCCTCGGCGACCTCGACGATGCGAAGTGGATCGCGCATTTCGGGCGCTTCGAACCCCTCCCCGACAACCTGCCGCAGCCGCTCGCGTTGCGTTACCACGGGCACCAGTTCCGCACCTACAACCCCGACATCGGCGACGGCCGCGGCTTCCTGTTCGCGCAGCTTCGGGACGGCCGCGACCGCCTGCTCGACCTCGGCACCAAGGGCTCCGGCCAAACCCCGTACAGCCGATTCGGCGACGGCCGCCTCACGCTCAAGGGCGGGGTCCGCGAAGTGCTCGCGACCGAGATGCTCGAAGCGCTGGGCGTCGGCACGTCCCGCACCTTTTCGCTGATCGAGACGGGCGAGGAACTGGTGCGCGGAGACGAGCCTTCGCCCACCCGCTCCGCCGTCATGGTCCGGCTGCAACACGGCCACATCCGCATCGGGACGTTTCAGAGGCTGGCCTATCTCGACCGGCCCGACGAAATGCGCGCGCTCGTCGCCTACTGCCTGCGTCATCTCTTCGACGAGGAGGCGGATGACAACGCCCCTGCCCGGCTGCTTGCCCTCGTCGTCGAACGCACCGCCAAACTCGCCGCATCCTACGTCGCGTCCGGGTTTGTCCACGGCGTGCTCAACACCGACAACATCGCGATCACCGCCGACAGCTTCGACTACGGCCCGTGGCGGTTCACGCCGACCTGGGACCCGGACTTCACCGCCGCCTACTTCGACCACAACGGCCTGTACGCGTTCGGGCGGCAGGCGCAGGCGATCCACTGGAACGTGGTTCAACTCGCAGCCTCTCTGCGCCTGATCAGCGAAGCCGAACCGCTCACCGCCGCGCTCGAACCCTTTTCGCAAAGCTACAACGCCGCGGCGCGCGACGCGATATTCGCGCGGCTCGGCGTCGCACCGCGGGAGGACGAGCCCGACATGGCGTTGCTCGCCGCGCTCGTCGGCGGGCTCGGCCAGAGCGCGGCGGACACCGACCGCTTCTTCTTCGACTGGCGCGGCGGCGTGCGCCGACCCGACACCGCGCTTTACGACACGGACGCGTTCGCCGAGTTCAGGCGGCTCGTCGAACCTTACGCGACCGCGCGCCCGTCCGGCGGATACTGGGACGACTCCGCCCCATGTTCGATGCACATCGCCGAGGTCGAGGCGATCTGGGCAGCGATCGCCGAGCGTGACGACTGGTCAGCGCTCGATGCGAAGATCGCCGCCATCCGCCGCATGGGCGATGCGATGACGCGTGCGGCGTTGCTGGCCTGTTAACTATCCGCGGGTTACAGCCGGTCCCGATATGAGCCAGACTCTTCAATCGATCGAGCCCGCGACGGGTGCCGAGCTGTGGTCCGGCGCGATCGGCGACGTCGACGCGGAGGTCGCGGCCGCGCGCGCCGCCTGGCCCGACTGGGTCGCGCGCCCGCTCACCGTGCGCATCGAAACGCTGCGCCGCTTCGTCACCGTCGTGCGTGCGAAGAAGGAAGCGTTCGCCGACCTGATCGCTCGCGAAACGGGCAAGCCGTTGTGGGAGGCCGAGGCCGAAGTCGCCTCCGTCATGGCCAAGGTCGACATCTCCGTGTCCGCCTATGCCGAGCGCACCGCGCAACGCCGCATCGAAGGCGCGATGGGGACCAAGATCGCGGTCCGGCACAAGCCGCACGGCGTGCTTGCGGTGCTCGGCCCGTACAACTTCCCCGCGCATTTGCCCAACGGCCACATTGTCCCCGCGTTGATTGCAGGCAACGTCGTCGTGTTCAAGCCATCGGAAAAGACGCCCGCGGTCGGCGAGATGCTGGTCCAATGCCTGCACGAAGCGGGGGTCCCCGAAGGCGTGATCCGCTGCGTCCAGGGGGGGCCGGACACGGGCAAGGCGCTCGCCGTCCACCCCGGCATCGACGGGCTGCTCTTCACCGGGTCGGCGCGCGCGGGCATGTCGCTGCACCGCGCGTTCGCCGACGCGCCGCACAAGATCTTGGCCTTGGAGCTCGGCGGCAACAACCCGCTCGTCATCTGGGACACGCCCGACCCGCACACGGCCGCCGTGATCGCGGTGCAATCCGCCTTCATGTCCGCAGGGCAACGCTGCACGGCCGCGCGCCGGCTGATCGTCGAAGACGGCAAGCACGAAGTCCTGATCGCCGAGATCGCCAAGCTTGCGAGCCGGCTGATCGTGGGCGAACCCATGGCCAAGCCCGCGCCGTTCATGGGCCCGGTCATCGACAACGACGCGGCCGACGGGCTGCAGGAACAATATCTGGAGCTGGTGCTAAAGGGGGCAAAACCGATCAAGCACCTGACCCGGCTCGACAACAAGCTGCCGTTCCTGAGCCCTGCGATCCTCGACGTCACGGGCATCGACAAGCGCCCGGACGTCGAAATGTTCGGCCCCGTGCTGCAGGTCATCCGCGTGCCCGATTTCGACGCGGCGATCGACGAGGCGAACGCGACCCGGTACGGCCTGTCCGCCAGCCTCGTCGGCGGCACGCCCAAATTGTACGATCAGTTCTGGGCGAACATCCGCGCGGGGGTCGTCAACTGGAACAAGCCGACCAACGGCGCCCCCTCCAACGCTCCGTTCGGCGGCGTCGGCATGTCCGGCAACCACCGCCCGAGCGCGTACTACGCGGCGGACTACTGCGCGTATCCGGTCGTCAGCAGCGAGTCGGAGAATGCCCGCGCCGCAATCGGCGTGGGGTTGAAGGACGCGGCCGAAGCGTGAATCCTCTCTTGTTCTCCCAAGGCAAGCTTGGGGAGGATCAGCATCAGTGCCGATCCCTCGCCAGATCCGAGAACTTGGTCAAATCCCCATCGAAGAACACGGTCACCGTGTCCGTCCGCCCGTGCCGCGACTTGGCGACGATCAGCTGCGTCTTGCCGTGGATGTCCTGATCGTGCCGGAACCACTCGTCGTATTTTTCGCGCTCGTTGATCGGGGTCGCTTCGGTAGGCTCGGCGGGGCGCTTGAAATTATGGTAATAATCCTCGCGGTAGATGAACATCACGATGTCCGCGTCCTGTTCAATCGACCCGGACTCGCGCAGGTCGGACAGTTGCGGCCGCTTATCCTCGCGGCTTTCGACTTGCCGGGATAGCTGCGACAGCGCGATCACCGGAACGTTAAGTTCCTTGGCCAGCGTCTTCAGACCCCGGCTGATCTCCGAAATCTCCTGCACGCGATTTTCGTTCGAACTCTTGCCCGTACCCTGCAGCAGTTGGAGATAATCGACTACGATCATGCTCAGCCCCTTCTGGCGCTTCAACCGCCGCGCGCGCGTACGCAGGCCCGCGATCGACAGGCCGGCCGTGTCGTCGATGTAAAAAGGCAGCCCCTCGAGCTCCCCCGCGACGCGCGCGAAATCGCGGAATTGCAGGTTGCTCAGACGTCCCGTGCGGATCAGCTCGGCAGGCACTTCCGACTGTTCGGCGAGCACGCGCGTCGCCAATTGATCCGCCGACATTTCCAGGCTGAAGAACGCGATCACCGCGCCCGCGGTCTTGGCGACGTCGATGCCGTCGTTCTTGTCCTGCATGAACCGGCGCGCGGCGCTGTACGCCATGTTGGTCGCGAGCGACGTCTTGCCCATGCCCGGACGCCCCGCGATGATGATGAGGTCCGATTTGTGCAGTCCGCCCGTCAGCGCGTCGAGATCGGTCAGCCCCGTCGTCGTCCCCGACAGATGCCCGCCGCTGTTCAACGCCTTTTCGGCCATCGCGACCGCGAGCTTGGTCGCCTGCCCGAACGTCTTGACGCTCCCCTCGCCCCCGCCCTCTTCCGCGACCTTGTACAATTCGGTCTCGGCGCGTTCGATCTGGCCCAGCGGGTCGACGTCCTGCGACGTGTCGAGCGCCTCCTCGACCATGACGCGCCCAACCCCGATCAGCGCGCGCAGAAGCGCGAGGTCGTAAATCTGCGTCGCGAAGTCGCGTGCGCCGATCAGCGACGCGCCCGACCCGGTCAGCTGCGCCAGATAGCCCGGCCCGCCCAACTCGCGCATCCCCTCGTCCGCCTCGAACATCGGCCGCAGCGTCACGGGCGACGCCACCATGTTGCGATCAATGAGGCGCAGCAAAGCCTCGTAGATGCGCCCGTGCAGCGGTTCGAAGAAATGGTCGGGACGCAGCTTGAGCTGCACGTCCTCCGCCAGCCGGTTGTCGATCATCAGCGCGCCGAGCAGCGCCGCCTCCGCCTCGACATTGTGCGGCAGTTGCGGCGGCGGGTCGCCAGCGGTGGGTTCGACGAGTCGGAAAGGTTCGGCCATGCGTCATATTGGCGCATCCGGCGGACGCGTCCAGCGGCCGACCCGGATCGCCCGTGCACCGATCTGTGGAAAAGAGCCGAGTTGCCCGCTAGGCGGGTCGCGTGTCCGATCCGCGCATCCTCGCCGTCGCCATCGACGAAGCCTCGCTCGGCAGCCGCGGCGACGAACTCGCACGCGAAGTGCACGTCGCAATCCATGACCTCGTCGAGGGCAGCCGCTTCGCTCCGGCCGTCCCCCACCCCGGGCCGTTCCGCGTGGCGTTGCGCTCCGAGGAAGGGCGGCTCGGCATCGACGTGGCGGACGCGGACGACGTGCCGTTGCGCAGCTACGTCCTCGCGATGAGCGGGTTCAAGCGCGCCATCCGCGACTACCACGCGATCTGCGACTCCTACTTCACGGCGGTGCGCGTCGCGGGGCCGCACGAGATCGAGACGATCGACATGGCCCGACGCGGCATCCACAACGCGGGCGCGGAGCTGTTGCAGGAGCGGCTTGCGGGCAAGATCGGCCTCGACTTCGACACCGCGCGCCGCCTGTTCACGCTGATCGCGGTGCTGCACGCGCGTGGTTGACACTGTAAAGCTAGACGGTGCGGCGCTAGTGGCCGAGGCGCGGAAAGCGGCTTCGCAGGCCTATGCGCCTTACTCCAAATTCGCCGTCGGTGCGGCGGTGCTGCTGGCCGGCGGGCGCATCGTGCGCGGGGCGAACTTCGAGAATGCCAGCTATGGCCTGTCGCTGTGCGCCGAAACCGTTGCACTGGCCGCGGTCAACATGGCTGGCGGTTTGCGCGATGTGGTTGCGGTCGCGGTCGTCGGCGGGGCAATCGGTACGGACGGCTTGGCGGGATCGACGCCCGTCTACCCGTGCGGACGATGTCGGCAGGTGCTGAACGAAGCTGCGCAACTGGGGTCACGCGATTTCGACATCTTTTGCGCGTCGGCGGACGGGCACGTTATCGAAAAACACCGGTTGAGCACGCTTCTTCCGCACGCTTTCGGTCCAGCCGACCTTCTTAGTTCCCCGGCGTAGGCCGGGGAACAAAGGAAATACTCATGTCCGTCATGTCCGACCGCTGGATCCGCGAGCAGGCGCTGGCCCACGCGATGATCGAACCTTTCGTTGAATCGCAGCGGGCCGAAGGCTGCATCTCCTACGGCCTGTCCTCCTACGGCTACGACGCGCGCGTGTCGGACGAATTCAAGCTATTCACAAACGTCGACAATGCACTCGTCGATCCGAAGGACTTCAAGGCCAACAGCTTCGTCGATCGCAAGACGGATGTCTGCATCATCCCGCCCAACAGTTTCGCCTTGGCCCGCACCGTCGAGTATTTCCGGGTGCCCCGCGACGTGCTCGTCATCTGCCTGGGCAAGTCGACCTATGCGCGGTGCGGTATCATCGTGAACGTCACCCCGCTCGAGCCCGGTTGGGAAGGCCACGTCACGCTGGAATTCTCCAACACGACTCCGCTGCCCGCGAAGATCTACGCCAACGAAGGCGCGTGCCAGTTCCTGTTCCTGGCCGGCAACGAGCCGTGCGAAGTCAGCTACGCCGATCGTGCGGGAAAATATCAGGGGCAGCGCGGCGTAACGCTGCCCAAGCTCTGACCGTTCAGCGCGACGACAGCGCGACCCCCGCCCGCTTCGGCGTGGCCCGGATCGCATCCTGCGCCAGGCTGTGCGACCAGACGGGCTCGCCGCCCGCGCGTTCGAGCGCGACGTTCTCCAGCCCGAGCAGCGCGCGGTACAGCCGATGCGCTTTTTTCGTCTTGCCGGAGCGCGCGTACAAACCCGCAAGGTTCGCCATCGCCATCCGATCGTCCGGATCGATCCGCAGCTGGTGGCGGAGCGACACTTCCGCCGTAGGCGATTGCGCCGCCGCCGGTGCCGCGAGCGTAAGTCCGAGTAGGATCAGAGTACGCATCAAGTCTCTCCCGTGACGATCGTGTTACAGAAGTGTGACGTATTTGCGTAGCTTGTGCAATGATGCCGACGCGCATTGAGGTTAATGTGGATTTACCCTCAAAATGCGTTTTCGCGGGAACGTACGACCCGCGACGCGTTTAGGTGGAGCGACGCCGATCACGGCATCTTCGCGTACTCAGGAGAATCCCCCATGTCTCGCAACGTCACATCCGCAGTGTTCGACACCCAGGCGCAGGCCGAAGGCGCGGTCGCCCAGCTCCGCAGCGCGGGCGTCAGCGACCGCGACATTTCCGTCATCGCGCAGCACGGCAACGCGACCGAAGTCCACGACGGCCGCGGCGACACGATTTCCGACGGCGACGGCAGCGGCGTCGCCAAGGGCTTGGTCACGGGCGCGGGCCTCGGCACGCTGGCCGGCATCGCGGCGCTGCTCATTCCGGGCGTCGGTCCCTTCATCGCCGCGGGCGCGCTGACCTCGACGCTCGGCGTCGCGGGCGCGTCGGTCGCGACGGGCGCGATCGCGGGTGCCGCCACGGGCGGGCTCGTCGGTGCGCTCACCGACTACGGCGTCAGCCATGACGATGCGAATTATTACAACGAGCGCATGGGCAGCGGCGGCGTCGTCGTCACTGTCGACCTGACGAGTTCCGGCATGAACGAGGCGACCGTCAGCGACGTCCTCTACGGCGCGGGCGGCCACAACTCGCGCCGCGCGAGCACGGGCATGTCGGGCCAGACGGGCGGCCCCACGATGACCGGCTCGACGATGGGCAGCGGCATGTCGAGCGGCATGGCCGATACCACGACCACGACGACGACGGTCACCGACCGCTACTGATCGCCAATAACCAGGTTCAGGGCGCGGCCGCCTCGGTCAGGAGCGGCCGCGCCTTCGCTTGATCGCCCGCCGCGGCGGGCCGCCCGCATTGCCCCGCCCGTTCGTCCGCGCCTTCGTGCCGACCGGCGCATCCGCAAGTCCGAAGCGCAAACCCCCGCTCACCGGATTGGCCTCCAGCAGTCGAAGCTGCAGCCGCTGCCCGCTCGAAAACTCGGTCTGACTGTCCTCCCCGCGCAGCACGCGCGCTGCCTCGTCATAACGGAAGTACTCCGTGCCCAGCGTCGATACGGGGACGAGCCCGTCGCCGCCTAGCCCTTCCACCGTCACGAAGAAGCCGAACGGCTGCACGCCCGTGATGCGGCAATCGACGAGTTCGCCCACCCGCTCCGACAGGAACGCCGCCACGTAGCGGTCGACCGTGTCACGCTCCGCCTCCATCGCGCGACGCTCGTACTGGCTGATCAGCGTTCCCAGCGTCTCCATCTCGTCCGCTTCACGATCGGTCAGCCCGCCCTCGCCCAGCCCGTACGCCCGCACCAGCGCGCGGTGGACGACGAGATCGGCATAACGCCGGATCGGCGACGTGAAATGCGCGTAGCTGCCCAGCGACAATCCGAAATGCCCCGCGTTCGAAGGCGCGTAATAAGCCTGAGTCTGCGTGCGTAAAATCTGCTCCATGACCTGCGGCTTCCAGTCCGCCTCGCCGATCCTGTCGATGATGTGGTTGAACGTCGCGGGCCGGATGACCTGGCCAAGCGCGAACTCCAGATTAAAGGTCTTCAGAAAGTCTTTCAGCGCGACGAGCTTCTCGCGGCTCGGCGGCTCGTGCACGCGGTACATGACGGGCGTCTTCTTGGCCTCCAGCGCCTTGGCCGCCGCGACGTTTGCCGCGATCATGTAATCCTCGATCAGCTTGTGCGCGTCCAGCCGCTCGCGCGGCGCCACGTCGAGGATGCGACCCTTCTCGTCGAGCACGACGCGGCGTTCGGGCAGATCCAGATCGAGCGGCTCGCGCTTGCCGCGCGCGGCGTAGAGCGCGTGCCAACAGTCCGACAGCGGGCGGAGCGCGGTCTCGGTCAGCGCGTGTTCCGAAGCCTTGTCGATCGCCGCCTGCGCGTCTTCGTAGGCGATGTTCGCCGCCACGCGGATCACCGCGCGGGTGAAGCGCGATCCTGTCACCTGCCCATCCTTGGATATCGACAAATGACACACGAGCGCGCCGCGGTCCTGCCCTTCCTTGAGCGAACACATGTCCGCGCTCAGTTCCTCCGGCAGCATCGGCACGACGCGATCGGGAAAATACACACTGTTGCCGCGCTTCCTCGCCTCCACGTCCAGCGAAGACCCCGTGCGCACGTAGAAGCTGACATCCGCGATCGCGACGATCGCGCGCCACCCGCCCGTCGCCGGATCCGCCTCCGCCCAAACCGCGTCGTCGTGGTCGCGCGCGTCCGCCGGATCGATCGCGACGATCGGCAGATGCCGCAGGTCTTCGCGCGCCTCACCCAGCGGCGTCTTGGCGACGCGCACCGCCTCGTCCACCGTCTCGCGCGAGAACACGTGCGGGATGCCGAGCTTGTGGATCGCGATCAGGCTGAACGAGCGCGGCGCGAACGGGTCGCCCAGCACGTCCGTCACACGCGCCGTGATGCGCGGCGGACGGCCCGTCTTTTCGGCGAGCACAAGGTCGCCGACCTCCGCCTTGCCGACATCGGAGATCGGCAGCTCGCGCCGGTCCTTCTTGTCGACGGGCCGCAGCCACAAGCCGCCTTCCTTGTGCACGACGCCGAGCACCAGCTCGCTGCCCTTAAGCAACTTCTTCATCGGGTGCGCGACGAACCCGTTCCCCTTCTCCTCCGTCCGCGCGAGCACGCGGTCGCCCACGCCAACCGCACCTTTACCGCGCTCGATCAGCCGCAGCCGCGGCTCGGGCCCTTCCGCATCCCAGCGCTCCGGCACAGCCCACGCGGTCCCGCTGTCGTCGACATCGGTGACGCGCAGCACTGTGACCTTCGGCACCCCACCCAGTTTGTGAAACGCCCGCCCGGGCGCGCTGTCGATCAAGCCTTCGTCGGCCATGTCGCCGAGCAGCTGTTTCAGCGCGATCTTGTCGTGCCCATGCAGCCCGAACGCCCGAGCGATCTCCCGCTTTCCCGCAGGCTGATCGGACGTCTGGATGAACTCGAGAATCTTTTCGCGGGTAGGAAGGCCGGGGGCGGGTCTGGGCATGTGGCGCATGTCGGGCCTGCGCATGGCAAGGGCAAGCGCCCCTCGTTTTCACTCGGGACGAACGACTGGTGTCTTCGAAAAGAGCCCCTTCCCTCCTCGTTCGTCCCGAGTGCAAACGAGGGGCGCTAAGTCAGCGTGCCGGGCTTGGCTTTACCGTTGCCAGCGGCTTCCAGGCTCCGCCCGGCACGGCCGATGCGACCGGGCTTTCGTAACCGTCCAACGAAACCGTCGTGGCACCGAATGTCCAGTCGTCGACCCTAACGCCGCTGAGGCGATGATCGAGGGACGAGTACGGCTCCACACATTTTGCGGTTCGACAGGCAATCACCCTAACTTCAGGCAATGGCGCCGTTTTGAAAGCCTCGTTCCAAAGGCTCTCGTCCATACGTCGGCGGTGGACCTGATACCGCGCGTTGTAAGGTACGGCCCCTACGGTGACCGTCGTGTCCGGCTTCACCGCCCCCTCCACGCTAACCTCCGGCGGCGCAGGCGCGCGCGCCAAGGCCGCCGCCGTCGCGATGTTCAGCCGCGCGACCTTGGCCAGGTACGGAAAGTCCATCTCGTCCGCCGTATCCCCAAACTTGGTCCCGTTCTCGGTGCGCAAATCCTGATGCTGGTGGTCGTAATCCTCGACCGCGACCGAGAAGCGCACCGCCGGGAACCCGGCCTTGAGCATTTCCGTATGATCTCCGCCCCGCCCGAACCGGTCGTTGCGCCAGATTTGCCGCACGTCGAGCCCGATCTTCAGCCGGTCCGCCAGCCCGTCGACGAACCGCGACAGGTTGCGCGAAGGCGAGTCGTTCTCCCCGCCCAGCGAACGCAACTGCGCCAGCAATTCGGGCGTGAAATCCCCCCGCACCGCTTCCGAAAATACGCGCACGACGTTCGGCTCGCACATGCCGTCCGACCCGCACGAATTACCGACGATGTCGTTGTTGAGATTGGCTTCGACCGCCCATCCCTGCGCCTTGGAATAGTCCGCCAGGATCTTGCCGCCTAGCAAGCCCTGCTCCTCGCCCGACAGCACCGCGTACACGATCGTCGCCGGAAACTTGTACTTGCTCAACACTCGCGCGGCCTCGATCACGAGCACGGTTCCGGACCCGTCGTCGTTTGCGCCCGGGGCGTCCTTGGTGAAATCCTGGACGTCGGTGACGCGGCTGTCGATGTGACCGGACAGCACGATCACCCGGTTCGGATCGGTCGTCCCGCGCTGGATCGCGAGCACGTTGGTGACCAAGGTCGGGTTGGGCACGCGCCTTCCCGTCACCGTATCCGAAGGCTTGGCGATGGTGAGGCAATTGCCGCACGCGCGCCCGATGCTGTCGAACTGCGCCTCCGTCCAGCGCAAGGACGCGCCGATCCCGCGCGTCGGGTGCGTCTGCGACGATAGCGTATGCCGCGTCCCGAACGCGACCAGCCGGTCGATGTCGGCCCGCAGCCGCGCCTCGCTGACCGGCCGCACGAGCGCGCGCAGGTCCGCGTCGATCTTCGCGGTGGACGCAGGCGCGGCCTGGGCAGCCGCGAGAAGGAGTGCGGTGATCATCATGCGATCACCTCTCCCACATTCGTCATGCCGACGAAAGCCGGGACACAAGACCCAAATATCCGACACGTTCGGCGGCAAGCCCGCTAACGTGATTCAACCCACCCGAGCTTGGGTCTCAGCCTTCGCCGGGATGACGATGCTTGGTGACAAACATAGTTGACACCGCGCGTTGCCGCGACAATACACTTCGGCAACGAACGATCCGGGGGGACACATGCTCGAACTGACCGACGTCAGCCACGTCTACGCCAACGGCACGCGCGCGCTTGACGGTGTCACCTTGTCGATCCCGCGCGGCATGTACGGGCTGCTCGGCCCCAACGGCGCGGGCAAGTCGACGCTGATGCGAACGATCGCGACGCTCCAGACGCCGACCAAAGGCTTGATCCGCTTCGGCGATCTCGACGTCATCGCGCAGCCCGAACAGTTGCGCCGCACGCTTGGCTACCTTCCGCAGGATTTCGGTGTCTACCCGCGCGTCTCCGCCTACGACATGCTCGACCATATGGCCGTGCTCAAGGGCATTTCCAGGGCCGCCGATCGCAAGACCACGGTCGAAACCTTGTTGAACCAGGTCAATCTGTGGCCCGTGCGCAAAAAAGCCTTGGCCGGCTTCTCGGGCGGCATGCGGCAGCGGTTCGGGATCGCGCAGGCGCTGATCGGCAATCCCGGCCTCATCATCGTAGACGAACCCACCGCCGGCCTCGACCCGGAGGAGCGCAACCGTTTCCTCAACCTTCTCGCGGAAATCGGCGAGAACGTCGTCGTCATCCTGTCCACCCACATCGTCGAGGACGTGTCGGACCTGTGCCCGCGCATGGCGGTCATGGCGGCGGGTCGCATCCAGCTCGAAGGCGTGCCGTCCGACCTGATCGGTCGCACTCAAGGGCGCATCTGGATGAAGACGATCGACCGCGCCGAGCTCGACGATTACCGCGGAAAATACGAATTCATCTCGGCGCGCCTGCTGGGCGGGCGGCAGGTGATTCACATTCTGGCGGACGCCGATCCCGGCAACGGGTTCGCGCCCGTGCAGGGCGGGCTGGAGGACGTCTACTTCGCGACGCTGGTGCAGTCGCGCCGCGCGCCGCTGCAACAGGCGGCGTAGGATGTTCGCGCAGATCGCCCACTTCGAATTCCGCTACGCCACGCGCAACCCGGTCTTCTGGGTCGCGTCGATCCTGTTCTTCCTGCTCGCCTTCGGGTCGGTGGCGAGCGACAACGTTCAATTGGGATCGGGCGGCAACGTGCTGGTCAACAGCCCGTACGCGATCGCGACCAGCCACATCTTCATGGCACTCTTCTACATGTTCGTGACGATCGCGTTCGTCGCCAACGCGGTCGTGCGCGACGACGATACCAAGTTCGGACCGATCGTCCGCTCGACCCGCATCACCAAGGCGGACTATCTTTTCGGCCGCTTCGCGGGCGCGTTCGCCGCCGCCGCGCTCGCCTTCGTATCCGTGCCGCTCGGCATGTGGCTGGGATCGCTGATGCCCTGGCTCGACGCGGAAACGCTGGGACCCTCCAGCCTCGCGGCGTACGCGTTCGGCTACGCCGTCGTCGCGCTGCCGACGATATTCTTCAGTTCCGCGATCTTCTTCGCGCTCGCCACCGCGACGCGCTCCATGATGACGACCTATCTGGGGCTGATCGCGTTCCTGTTCCTCTACTTCTTCACGCTCAACGCGCTGGGCGGGCGGCCGGACCTCGAGACGTTCGCCGCGATGGCCGATCCGTTCGGGTTCGTCGGCTTCTCGCAAGTGACCCGCTACTGGACCGCGGCCGAACGCAACGTGCGGCTCGTCCCGCTCGCCGACGTCCTGCTGTGGAACCGGCTGCTTTGGCTCGCCGTGTCCGCCGCAGCGCTCGCCGCCGCGTACGCAGCTTACCGCTTCGCCGAACGCGGCATGTCGAAGCGCGCGCAGCGCAGGCAGAAGCGGGAGGAAGCGGCCGCGATGCAGGACGTGGCCCCGACGGCTACGCGCCTGCCGGATCCCCGCAACGAGGGCGCGACCCGGGGGAGGTTCGCCAGCCGCACGATGCTCGAGGTCAGGCAGGTC
Organism: uncultured Sphingomonadaceae bacterium; assembly: GCA_964251385.1. Lineage (GTDB taxonomy): Bacteria > Pseudomonadota > Alphaproteobacteria > Sphingomonadales > Sphingomonadaceae > CADCVW01. Next base: position 578,268 of record CAXUJK010000001.1, read on the forward strand.
GTGCGTAGCCCCGCCTTCGCGTTCCTGATGATCCTGGGCCTCGCCATGACGCTGAGCGCGTTGCTCACCGACGGCGGCATGTACGGCACCGGCGCAATTCCCGTGACGCGGTCAATGATCGACCTGCTACACGTCTTCGACGTCATCCCGCTGATCGTCGCGATCTACTACGCGGGCGAGCTCGTATGGCGCGAACGGCAGGTGCGCATGCACGAGATCGTCGACTCCACCCCGACGCCCAACTGGACCTACCTCGTTCCCAAGACGATCGCGCTCACCGCCGTCCTGATCGGCATGCTGCTGGTCAGCATGCTCGCCGCGATCCTGGTGCAGCTCGGTAAGGGTTTCACGGACATCGAGCCGGCCAAATACCTGCTCTGGTACGTTCTTCCCACCGCCGCGGGCGTCATCCTCACCGCCGTGCTCGCGATCTTCGTGCAGGCGCTCAGCCCGTCCAAATATTTCGGCTGGGGCATCATGGTGCTCTACTTCGTCATGAACATCGTCGTGGATCGGCTCGGTTTCCAGCACAAATTGTACGACTTCAACGGCGGGCCGATCGTCCGCTATTCCGACCTGAACGGCGCGGGCAATTTCTGGCAGGGTTTCTGGTGGTTCAAGCTCTACTGGACCGCGTTCGCTTGCGTGATGCTCGTCGCCGCGCATCTGTTGTGGCGGCGCGGCACGGAAACCCGGTTGCGCCCGCGGCTTCGATCCGCGGCGGCTCGCCTCAAGGGCGCACCCGGCGCGATCGCAGGCGTCGCGGCGACCGTCGCGGCCGTGACGGGCGGGTGGATCTTTTACAACACCAACGTCGTCAACGAATACCACACCACCGAATACCACGAAAAGTTCGCGGCCGATTACGAGAAGAAATTTCTGCGGTTCGAAAAGCTGCCGCAGCCCGACGTCGTCGACGTGCGCCTGAACGTCGCGCTCTACCCGGCCGAAACGCGCGCGGTGACGACGGGGCGCTACGTGCTGCGCAATCTGACGCAATCGCCGATCCGCGACATTCACGTCCGCAATACGGACGAGGACACCAAGCTCGTCGCGTTGACGCTGCCCGGCGGCAGGCTGACGATGGCCGACAAGCTCCACGGCTACCGCATCTTCCGCCTCGACCGGCCGATGGCGCCCGGCGACACGCGCGAGCTCGGCTTCGAAACGCTGCGGCACGCTCGGGGATTCCGCAATTCGGGCGGCGACATCGAGCTTGTCGGCAACGGCACCTTCCTCAACAATAGCGCGCTCGCGCCCACGATCGGCATGGATCGCGACGGCAACCTTCAGGACCGGTCCAAGCGTCGCGAATACGGGCTGCCCGCCGAACTGCGCATGGCGAAGCTGGAGGACCTGAGCGCGACCGCCAAGCCCTATTTCGGCGGCTGGACGACGGCGGACATCACCGTGTCGACGTCGGCCGACCAGACCCCGATCGCGCCCGGCAAGAAAGTGTCGGACGCGACCGCGGGCGGGCGCCGGACGGCCCGCTTCGTGTCGGACGCGCCGATCCACAACTTCTTCTCGATCCAGTCCGCGCGCTACGCCGAAAAGCACGTGCGGCACGCGGGTGTCGATCTCGGCATCTACTATCACCCGCAACATGCCTGGAACGTCGACACGATGCTGCGCGCGCTGCGCACGTCGCTCGATTACTACCAGGCGAGTTTCGGGCCTTACCAATTCGATCAGGCGCGGATCATCGAATATCCCGGCTACCGAAGCTTCGCGCAGGCGTTCGCCAACACCATGCCCTATTCCGAAGCCATCGGCTTCGTCGCGGACAACAGCGACCCCGAAAAGATCGACTACGTCACCTACATCACCGCGCACGAACTCGCGCACCAATATTGGGGGCACCAGATCATCGGGGCTGACATGCAGGGCGCGACGTCGCTGTCCGAGACGCTGGCGCAGTATTCGGCGCTGATGGTCATGAAGAAGCTCCACGGCCCCGACAAGATCCGCCGCTTCCTCAAGTTCGAGCTCGACCGCTATCTCGGCAGCCGCGGCACCGAAGTCATCGGCGAACAGCCGCTCGCCCGCGTCGAGAACCAGCAGTACATCCACTATCAAAAGGGCAGCCTGGTCATGTACCTGCTGCAGGACCGCCTGGGGGAGGCCGCGGTCAACCGCGCGCTCGCGCGGCTGATCGAACGCTTCAAGTTCAGGTCCGCCCCCTACCCGCGCTCGCTCGACCTCATCGCCGAGTTGCGAAAGGAAGCGCGCACGCCGGAAGACCAGGGGCTGATCACCGACCTGATGGAGCGGATTACCGTCTACGACTTGAAGGTCGAGGCTCCCACGGCGACGAAGCGTAGCGATGGCAAGTGGGACGTCACGGTGCCCGTGGTCGCGGGCAAGTTCTACGCGGACGAAAAGGGCGTCGACAAGGAAACGCCGCTCGCCGACGGCATCGCGGTCGGCCTGTTCACCGCCGAACCGGGCCGCGGCAGCTTTGATGCAAAGAACGTGCTGCAGATGACGCGCCAGCCGATCCGCAGCGGGCGGCAGGTTCTAAAGTTCGTCACCGCGACCAGGCCGACGCACGCGGGCATCGATCCGTACAACCTCTACATCGACCGCGACTCGGACGATAATGTGAAGACGGTGAGCTAAGCCGCCACAACGCCTTGCTCGATCACGCCGAAGATCGGGTGACCCGCATCGTCATCCATCCAGATGCGCACCGTGTGGCCGACCCTCAAAAACTCTGTCCGCGCCGCACCGTCCGCAATCGTCTCGACCGTCCGCATCTCCGCGATGCAGCTATACCCGACGCCGCCGTCCGCCACCGGCCTGCCCGGCCCGCCGTCCGCGTCGCGGTTGGACACGGTGCCCGACCCCAGGATCGTCCCCGCTCCCAGATTGCGCGTCTTGGCCAGGTGCGCGACCAGCACGCCGAAATCGAACGTCATGTCGACCCCCGCATCCGCGCGACCGAAGGGCTTGCCGTTGACGTCCACCTTCAGAACCCCATGCAGCTTGCCGTCGCGCCACTGCCCGCCGAGCTCGTCCGGCGTGACGAAGACGGGCGACAAGGCACTGGCAGGTTTGGACTGCACGAACCCGAACCCTTTGGCGAGTTCGGCGGGAATGAGGTTGCGCAACGACACGTCGTTGACCAGCCCCACGAGCCGGATACCGCCCAAGCCCTCCTCTCGCGACGCGCCCCGGCGCACGTCGCCCGTGACGACCACCACCTCCGCCTCCAGGTCGTAACCCCAGGCTTCGTCCACCAACGGAATCGGTTCGCGCGGACCCATCATCTCGTCCGACGCGCCCTGATACATCAGCGGATCGCTCCAGAAGCTCTCCGGCATTTCCGCCCCCCGCGCGCGCCGCACCAGTTCGACATGGTTCACGTAAGCCGACCCGTCCGCCCACTGGTACGCACGCGGCAGGGGCGCGGCGGCGCTGCGCTCGTGAAAGCGCATCATCGGGATCGTCTCGTGCGACAGGTCGACGCTCAGCAGCTCGAGCATCGGCGCGACCCGGTCCCAGTCGTCGAGCGCCGCCTGCATCGTCGGCGCGATGTGCCCCGCATCCGCGCACCAGGCGAGATCGCGGCTGACCACGACGAGACGCCCATCACGGCCGTCCTTGAGCGATCCGAGTTTCATAATGACTCCTCCGTTCTTACGGCTTTCACCGCGATGCCGCTTTGGCTACCCCCTGTCCATGGAAACCCTTTCGACCACGCGGAGCTTCGGCGGCACGCAGGGCGTCTATCGCCATGCATCGGCCGAGACGGGCACCGACATGACGTTCGCGGCCTACCTTCCCCCGCAGGCGGAAGCGGCCAAGTGTCCCGTCGTCTGGTACCTGTCGGGCCTGACATGCACCCACGCCAACGTAATGGACAAAGGCGGCTATCAACGCGTTTGCGCCGACCTCGGCCTGATCCTGGTCGCGCCCGACACCTCGCCGCGCGGGTCGAACGTGCCGGATGCCGAAGGCTACGACTTCGGCCAAGGCGCGGGCTTCTACGTCGATGCGACGCAGGATCCGTTCGCGGCGAACTATCGCATGTACAGCTACTTGGCCGCCGAACTTCCCAGGCTGATCGAAGACCGCTTCGCTGCCGACATGTCGCGCCAGGCAATCACGGGCCATTCCATGGGCGGCCACGGCGCACTCACGCTGGCTCTGAAGAATCCGGACCGCTACCGCAGCGTGTCCGCGTTCGCGCCGATCGTCGCGCCGAGCCAAGTGCCCTGGGGCGAACGCGCGTTCCGCGGTTATCTCGGCGAAGACCGCTCCGCCTGGCACGCGCACGACGCAGTGTCGCTCATCGGCTACGGCGCGCGCGTCGACGAAATCCTAGTCGATCAAGGCACTTCGGACAACTTCCTCAGCGAACAGCTGAAGCCGCAACTGCTCGAGGAGGCGTGCCGCGCCGCCGCCATTGCGCTGACGCTGCGCTTGCAGCCCGGCTACGACCACAGCTACGCCTTCATCGCCACCTTCATGGAAGACCACCTCCGCTGGCATGCGGAAAGGTTGGGCTAGGAGATATCATGCGCACGATTGAACATTTCATCGCCGGCGGCCCCGGTCCCGCCCCCGCCCGCTTCTCGGACGTGTTCGACCCCAACCAGGGCAGCGTCCAGGCGCGCGTCGGGCTGGGCTCCGCCGCCGACCTCGAACGCGCCATGGTCAAGGCCTGGGAAGCACAGCCCGCCTGGGCCGCGACCAATCCGCAGCGCCGCGCGCGCGTCATGTTCGCTTATCGCGAGCTCATCAACAAGCACATGGACGAGCTCGCGCACATGCTGTCGTCCGAACACGGCAAGGTCATCGCGGACGCCAAGGGTGACATCCAGCGCGGCCTCGAAGTCGTCGAATTCGCCTGCGGCATCCCGCACGCGCTGAAAGGCGAATACACGATGGGCGCGGGTCCCGGCATCGACGTGTATTCGATGCGCCAGCCGCTCGGCATCGTCGCGGGCATCACCCCGTTCAACTTCCCGGCGATGATCCCGATGTGGATGTTCGGCGTCGCCATCGCGTGCGGCAACGCATTCATCCTGAAGCCCTCGGAGCGTGATCCCTCCGTCCCCGTCCGCCTCGCCGAACTCATGCTGGAAGCGGGCGCGCCCGAGGGGATCCTGCAGGTCGTCCACGGCGACAAGGAAATGGTCGACGCCATCCTCGACCACGAAGAAATTCGCGCGATCAGCTTCGTCGGCTCGTCCGACATCGCGCACTACATCTACAAGCGCGGCGCGGAAACCGGCAAGCGCGTGCAGGCGTTCGGCGGCGCCAAGAACCACGGCATCGTCATGCCCGACGCCGACCTCGATCAGGTCGTGAACGACCTGGCGGGCGCGGCCTTCGGGTCGGCGGGCGAACGCTGCATGGCGCTGCCCGTGGTCGTCCCCGTCGGCGAGAAGACGGCCGATGCCTTGCGCGAGAAGATGCTCCCCGCGATCAACGCGTTACGCGTCGGCATTTCGACGGACTCCGAGGCCCACTACGGCCCCGTCGTCACCGCCGCCCACCGCGACCGCATCGAATCCTACATCCAGATGGGCCAGGACGAAGGCGCCGAACTGGTCGTCGACGGCCGCGGCTTCAAGCTGCAGGGGCACGAGGAGGGCTTCTTCATCGGCCCGACCCTTTTCGACCACGTCAAGCCGCAGATGCGCTCCTACCAGGAGGAGATTTTCGGCCCCGTCCTGCAGATCGTCCGCGCGGAAACCTTCGAGGAAGCGGTTCGCCTCCCTAGCGACCACCCCTACGGCAACGGCGTCGCCCTCTTCACCCGCAACGGCCACGCCGCCCGCGAGTTCGCGCACCGCGTTCAGGTCGGAATGGTCGGCATCAACGTCCCCATCCCCGTTCCCGTCGCCTATCACAGCTTCGGCGGGTGGAAGCGGTCGGGGTTCGGCGACATCAACCAGCACGGCATGGAAGGGGTGCGCTTCTGGACCAAGACCAAGACCGTCACCCAACGCTGGCCCGACGGCGCGGGCGTCGGCGACGAGAACGCGTTCGTTATTCCGACGATGGCGTGATGCGGCTCGCGCTGAGCACTCTCCTCGTTCGCGATTACGACGAGGCGATATCCTACTTCGTCGATAAGCTGGGTTTCGAGGTTCGTTACGACCAGGTCGTGAGCGCGGGTAAACGCTGGATCGTGGTGGCCCCACCTGGCAGCGCGGGCGGGTTGCTGCTGGCCAAGGCGGAGGGCGAACGCCAGGTCGCCGCGATCGGCGATCAAGGCGCCGGGCGCGTCGTCTTCTTCCTCCACGCCGACGAATTCGCACGCGATCATCGTGCGATGGAGGCGAGAGGCGTGCGGTTTACCGAACAGCCTCGCAGTGAGAGTTACGGAGAGGTCGTGGTTTTCGAAGACCTTTACGGCAATCGTTGGGATCTCGTGGGAAGTGCGCCTACACCGGCAGTGACGACATGAAGATGCTCTTCCTGTTGCTGCTGTCGCTGCTTCCGGCTTGCGCGACGACCGCACCGATCCCGGAGCAGAAGCGCATCGCGCTCACCTTTGACGACGTGCCGCGTCAGCGGGGTGCCTATTTCACGCCCGACGAACGCACGACCAAGCTCATTGCCGCGCTCCGCCACGCGGGCGTGCGGCAGGCAGCGTTCTTCGTCACCCCCGGCCTCCTCGCCAAGCCCGACGGCGCGGGCGGGGAGAAGCGTATCGCCGCCTACGCCGCCGCGGGCCACGTGCTGGCTAATCACAGCTTCGACCACCGATCCTTGGGCGTCGTGCCGGCCGCCGACTACCTCGCCGACATCGACCGCGCGGAGGCTTGGCTGAAAGGGCGCAAGAACCGCCGCCCCTGGTTCCGCCACCCGTATCTGGACGAAGGCCGCGAGGATAAGGCCAAGCGCGACGCAGTCCGCGCCGGGCTTGCGGCACGGGGGTTGCGCAACGGCTACGTCACCGTCGACGCGTCCGACTGGAACATCGACGCGCTGACCACGGCGGCGATCCGGGCGGGCAAGACGGTCGACATGGCGGCCCTGCGCGCCCTCTATGTCGAGCTGCATGTCGAGGCCGCCGAGTATAATGACGACCTCGCCCGTCAAACCATCGGCCGCTCCCCCGCGCACGTCATGCTGCTCCACGAAACCGACCTCGCCGCGATGTTCATCCCCGACATGGTCGCCGCCCTGCGCGCCAAGGGCTGGGCGATCGTCACCGCCGACGCCGCGTTCGCCGACCCGCTCAAGGACGTGCAACCCGACGTGCCTGTCGCGCGCGGTACGTTGACCGAGGCGATGGCATGGCAAAAGGGGTTGCCCTCCCCGCGTTGGTACGGACGGGTCAACCCGCGGGTCCAGGACCCGCAGTTCCGCACCCGCGTGCTCAAGGAAGCCGAATGAACCAGTTCGCCCTTAACGACGACCAACTCGCGATTCAGGAGATGGCGCGGAAGTTCACTGCCGACGCGCTCACCCCGCACGCCGCGCACTGGGACGAGCACCACATCTTTCCGCGCGACACGATCCGCGAAGCCGCCGCGCTCGGGTTCGGGGCGATCTACGTGTCGGAGGAGTCGGGCGGCATCGGCTTGGGCCGGCTCGAGGCCGCGCTGATCATGGAGGCGATGGCGTACGGCGATCCGTCGACGTCGGCGTTCATTTCCATTCACAACATGGTTGCGTGGATGATCGACCGGTACGGCTCGGCGGACGTGAAGTCCCGCTATCTGCCGAGCCTGGTCACGTGCGACACGCTCGGCAGCTACTGCTTGACCGAACCCGGATCGGGATCGGACGCGTCGGCGCTCAAGACGCGCGCGGTGCTGGACGGCGACCACTACGTCGTGTCCGGTTCGAAGGCGTTCATCTCGGGCGGCGGCGAGAACGAAGTCTACGTCGTCATGGTCCGCACCGGTGGCGAGGGCGCTGGCGGCATCTCGGCATTGGTGATCGAACGCGACATGCCCGGCGTGTCGTTCGGCGCGCCCGAGAAGAAGCTCGGCTGGCACTCGCAACCGACCGCTCAGGTCAATTTCGACGAAGTCCGCGTGCCGGTCGCCAACCGCGTCGGCGCGGAGGGCGAGGGTTTCCGCATCGCCATGACCGGGCTGGACGGCGGCCGCCTCAACATCGGCGCGTGCAGCCTCGGTGGGGCGCAGCGTTGTCTCCACGAATCAATCGCCTACACCAAGGACCGCAAACAGTTCGGCAACGCCATCGCCGACTATCAGAACACGCAGTTCACGCTCGCCGATATGGAAACGGAGCTTCAGGCCGCGCGCATGCTGCTCTACGCCGCGGCGGTGAAGGTGACCGAAAACGCGCCGGACAAGACGCGCTTCGCCGCCATGGCCAAGCGGCTCGCGACCGACACGGGTTCGTCCGTCGTCGACCGTGCGCTCCAGCTGCACGGCGGCTACGGCTACCTGCAGGACTATCCGATCGAACGTTTTTGGCGCGACCTGCGCGTCCACTCGATCCTGGAAGGCACGAACCAGATCATGCGTGTCATCATCAGCCGGGACATGCTGCGCCAATGACCGACGACATCCTCTTCACCCGCGAAGGTCGCGCAGGCCGCATCCGGCTCAACCGCCCCAAGGCAATCCACGCGCTCACCCTCGACATGTGCGGCGCGATGATCGCCAAGCTCGCCGCGTGGCGCACCGACCCGACGGTCGATATCGTGCTGGTCGACCATGCCGAAGGCCGCGGCTTCTGCGCGGGGGGCGATGTGCGCATGCTCGCGGAGTCGGGCGCGGGGGACGGATCGGACGCACGCGCATTCTTCCACGAAGAGTACCGGCTCAACCACCTCATGTTCTCCTATGCCAAGCCGATCGTGGCGTTCACCGACGGCATCACGATGGGCGGCGGCGTCGGCATCTCGCAGCCGGCAAAGTACCGCGTCGCCACCGAGAACACGCGCTTCGCCATGCCCGAAACCGCGATCGGCCTGTTCCCGGATGTCGGCGGCGGCTGGTATCTGTCTCGCCTCGAAGGCCGCGCGGGCCAGTTCCTCGCGTTGACGGGCGCGCGCATGGACGGGGCGGAGTGCCTGTATCTCGGGCTCGCCACGCACTACGTTCCCGCCGACGCGCTGGCCGACGTCAAGACCCGCATCGCCGACGCGCCCGACCGCGTCGAAGGCATTCTGGGCGCGGCGTCCGTCACCCCGCCCTCCGCGCGCATCGCCGACAACCAGGTCCTGCTCAACAAGCTGTTCGCGTCCGACGTCTACGAAGAGATCCTTGCCGCGCTCGAGGCGGACGGGTCGCCTTGGGCGACCAAGGAACGCGACACGCTGGGCACCAAGAGCCCGCAGGCGTGCAAGGTCTCGCTTCGCCTGCTGCACGCGGGTGCCGGTCTCACCGACTTCGCGGACGAGATGCGCATGGAATACGGCGTCGGCACGCACGTCGTGCAGCGACATGATTTTGCCGAAGGTGTGCGCGCGGTGCTGATCGACAAGGACAACGCGCCGCGCTGGAACCCCGCGACGCCGGAGGCGGTGACCGATCACCTGCTCGACACGATCTTCGCGCCGCTGCCCGACGCCGAGCAGTGGACGCCGCTGCCGTAACGCGCGAGAGGATGCGGATGACCTACGACACCATCCTCGTTGAGCGGCGCGACGCCGTCACGCTCGTCACGCTCAACCGCCCGCAGGCGCTGAACGCGCTCAACACCGCCGTCCTCGCCGACCTGATCGCCGCGTTCGCCGCCTACGACGCGGACACGTCGCAGCGCTGCCTCGTATTGACCGGCTCCGAAAAGGCGTTCGCGGCCGGGGCGGACATCAAGGAGATGCAGGACCAGGGTTTTGCGTCGATGTACGCATCCAACTTCTTCGCGGGCTGGGAACGCGTCACCGCGACCCGCAAACCATGGATCGCGGCCGTGTCCGGGTTCGCGCTGGGGGGCGGGTGCGAGGTCGCGATGATGGCGGACTTTATCATCGCCGCGGATTCCGCAAAATTCGGTCAGCCGGAGATCAAGCTCGGCGTCACGCCCGGCATGGGCGGATCGCAACGGCTGACGCACGCGATCGGCAAGGCCAAGGCGATGGAGATGTGCCTGACGGGCCGCATGATGGACGCGGCCGAAGCGGAGCGCAGCAGCCTCGTCGCGCGCGTCGTTCCCGCTGCCGAGCTGATCGACGAAGCGATGAAGACCGCGACCGCGATCGCGGGCATGGCTCCCCTGGCGGCCATCGCGACCAAGGAACAGGTCAACGCGGCCTACGAGATGACCTTGTCGCAGGGCATAGTGTTCGAACGCCGCCTCTTCCACGGCCTGTTCGGCACGCAGGACCAGAAGGAAGGCATGAGCGCGTTCGTCGGCAAGCGGGCGGCGGAATGGACGGGACACTGACATGGCACGCATCGCATTCATCGGCCTCGGCAACATGGGCGGAGGCATGGCCGCCAACCTCGCCAAGGCCGGCCACGAAGTCCGCGCGTTCGACCTGAGCGACGCAGCGCTCGCCCGGGCGGAGGCCGCGGGTTGCGCGCGCAGCGGCACCGCCGCGCAGGCCGTCGCGGACGCGGACGCCGTCGTCACCATGCTGCCCGCGGGCAAGCATGTCCGCGAGGTATACGAATCCGCCGTGTTCGACGCCGCCGACGCAGGCGCGATCCTGATCGACTGTTCGACGATCGACGTCACCACCGCGCGCGAAGTCGCCGCGTCCGCCGCCAATCGCGGGCTCGCCATGGTCGACGCGCCCGTATCCGGCGGGATCGCGGCTGCCGACGCGGGCACGCTGACCTTCATGGTCGGCGGCGAGGCGGACGCATTCGCGCGCGCCGAACCGATCCTTGCGAAAATGGGCAAGGCCGTCATCCACGCGGGCGCGGCGGGCGCAGGGCAAGCGGCGAAAATCTGCAACAACATGCTGTTGGGCGCGACGATGGCCGCGACGTGCGAAGCCTTCGTACTCGCGCGCAAGCTCGGGCTCGATCTCGCCACTTTCTACGACATCTCGTCGAAGGCGTCGGGGCAGAGCTGGTCGATGACGAGCTATTCCCCCGTACCCGGCGTCGGACCGCAGACGCCGGCCGACCGCGACTACGAAGGCGGGTTCGCGACGGCGCTCATGCTGAAAGACATGAAGCTCGCGATGGAGGCGGCCGAAGGCGCGGACGCGTATACGCCGATGGGATCGGAAGCGGAGAAACTCTACCAGCGCTTCGCGGACCTCGGCGGCGGCGCCAAGGATTTTTCCGCGATCATCAAGATGATCGACGACAGCTGGGTCGCCGACGGATCGGCCCCGCCGCCGGAGCCGAGCCTGCCGTCACGCGCGGGCGTTCACCGCCGCTGAACGTCGGCGCAGATCCTCGACGCATCGTTGCGCGGTCCGCCCGTCCCACAGATCGGGTTTGCGACGCGCGCCCTTCGGCAACGCCAGCGCAGCGTCCAGTTCGGCAAGCAGCGTCTCCGCCCGCACCAGCCGGTTGGTCCCTTCGCTCACCGTGATCGGCCGCTCGGTGTTTTCGCGCAGCGTCAGGCAAGGAATGCCGAGATACGTCGTTTCCTCCTGCACCCCACCGCTATCCGTGATCACCGCCGCCGCGCCAGCCACGAGGCTCATGAAGCCGATATAGCTTTCGGGCTCGACCAGCCGCACGCCCGCCGCCTCCAGCCGCGCGCGGCCCCCTTCGGCGAGCTTGGCCGCGGTACGCGGATGGACAGGGAAGACGAGCGGCAGCCGCGGCTGCACCGCGACCAGCGCATCGACCAGGCGCCCAAGCTGCACGGGTTCGTCGACGTTCGACGGCCGGTGCAGCGTCACCACCCCGTACCCGCCGCGCGCCAACCCCAGCGCGCCCGCCCGGTCCGCCCCCTCGATCGCGGGGCGCACCAGCTCGAAACTGTCCATCATCACGTTGCCGACGCGCGTGATCCGGCCCGGCTCGACCCCTTCCGCGGCCAAGTTCTCGTCGGCATCCCGAGAAGGCGTCCACAGCACGTCGGCGATCGCGTCCGTAACGAGGCGGTTGATCTCCTCCGGCATCGTCCGGTCGCGCGAACGCAGCCCCGCTTCCAGGTGAACCACCGGAAACCCGTTCTTGGTCGCGACCATTGCGCACGCCACCGTCGTGTTGACGTCGCCCACCACCACCAGCCAGTCGGGCCGGTCGGCGTTCGCGACCGCCTCGTACGCGATCATGACGCGGCCCGTCTGTTCGGCGTGGCTGCCCGATCCGACGCCCAGATGATGATCGGGCGCGGGCATGCGCAGGTCCGCCATGATGGAATCCGACATGTTGGGATCGTAGTGCTGGCCGGAATGGATCAGCACGGGCGCGAACCCGTCGGCGGCGGTCAGCGCGTGCCACAGCGGCGCGACCTTCATGAAATTGGGCCGCGCGGCGACGACGAGGTGGATGCGCTGGGTCATGCGCGGCTTCTACCCGCCATTGGTGAAAAACTTGGCACGCCGCCGGGCGATGCGTTGCGGGGACGCGACGGTTGTTGTTGCAGCGTCGCGCCGCCCGTGCGAATCTGCCTGGGGGTGGAGGCGAGATGGTGATCGGACGTTTCGGTTTGGCGGCTTTGATGGGGCTGGCGGCGGCACCGGTTGCCGCGGCCGAGTGGGCCAGCGTCGCTGGCTGGGACGTGCACGAAATCGATGGCACGCGCTGCGTCGTCGGCCGTACGTTTGCCGACGCGGGCATGACGTTCGGCCTGATCATGAGCGTCGACGGCGAAGTCCGCGTGTTCGCCACCGGCACGGGCTGGCCGACGCGCGCGGGCGAACGGGCGCGGGCACAGGTCGCGTTCGACGGTCAGGTCCGGCTCGACGCGCCGTCGGTGGGGATCGAACAAGGCGGCAACCGCGGCTTCGTCGCCGCCGCCGATGCCGCTTTGCTCGAAGGGTTCGCGGGTGCCCGGCGGCTGACCGTGCGCGCGGGCGCTGCAGGATCGGACGCCGCGATCACGGGAAGCGCGGACGGACTCGTGCAGGGTCGGCGCTGCCTGTCCGCGCTTCGCGCCGCTCGGGGTTCGGCGCCCCCACGGTTCGTGTCCGCCCCGCGCATCGCGCAGGCACCGGTCGGGCGCGTTGTCCCGCCGGGCACGGTCGCCAACGCGTCGCTCGCGCTCGCCGCGCGCGCGGTCCCCCGCGCTTCGCTCGCGTCTTGGGTCGGCGACACGGAATATCCCGCCGCCGCACTGCGCGCGCGGGAGGAAGGCGCGACCACGGTCAAGATCGCGATCGACCCGGCAGGCACGGTCGCGGCATGCGAAGTCGCGCGCACGAGCGGTTCGTCCGCGCTGGACGAGGAGACGTGCCGCATCTTCAAGCGCCGGGGTCGCTACAAGCCCGCGCGCGACATGGCGGGCACGGCGGTCGCGAGCGTCGAACAACAGACGATCCGCTGGAAGCTGCCCGAATGAGTGCGGAACAGACCTTTCCCGTACCCGCCGACTGGGCGTCGCACGCGCGCGTCGACCGCGCGGCCGCCGACGCGATGCACGCGGCCGCGGCGGGCGACAACGAAGCCTTTTGGAGTGAACAGGGTCGACGCCTCGACTGGATCCGGCCGTACACGCACGTAAAAACCGCATCCTTCGCGGCCGCGGACTTTGGCATCCGTTGGTACGGCGACGGCGTGCTCAACGCGTCGGCCAACTGCATCGACCGCCATCTGCCGACCCGCGCCGACGACGTCGCGATCGTATGGGAAGGCGACGACGCGGCGGAGACGCGTCGGATCACCTACGCCGACCTGCACCGCGAAGTGTGCCGCATGGCCAATGTCCTGAAGGCGCACGGCGTTCGAAAAGGCGACCGCGTCACGATCTATCTGCCCATGATCCCGGAAGCCGCGTTCGCGATGCTCGCCTGCGCGCGTATCGGCGCGATCCATTCGGTCGTGTTCGGCGGCTTTTCTCCCGACGCGATCGCCGGGCGCATCGCCGACTGCGACTCGCGGCTCGTCGTCACCGCCGACGAAGGCCGCCGCGCGGGCAAGTCCGTGCCGCTCAAAGCCAATGTCGACGCCGCGATCGCGGGCCACGAATATGTCGACACCGTGATCGTGATCGCGCGCACCGGAGCGGATGTTCCGATGCAGGCGGGGCGCGACGTCGCCTACGGGGACGCCGTCGCATCCGTGTCCGACGACTGCCCACCCGAACCCATGAGCGCGGAGGACCCGCTGTTCATCCTCTACACAAGCGGGTCCACCGGAAAACCCAAGGGGGTGATGCACACGACGGGCGGCTATCTCGTCTACGCCGCAATGACGCATGAGATCGTGTTCGACTACCGGCCGGGGTCGCTGTTCTGGTGCACCGCCGACGTCGGCTGGGTCACGGGCCACAGCTACGTCGTCTACGGCCCGCTCGCCAACGGCGCGACGACCTTCATGTTCGAAGGCGTGCCGACATGGCCCACCCCTGCTCGTATGTGGGAAGTCGTCGACCGGCACGGCGTCGAGATTCTCTACACCGCGCCCACCGCGCTCCGCGCGCTGATGCGCGAAGGCGACGCGCATGTGACGGGCACGTCGCGCGCCTCGCTCAGGCTGCTGGGATCGGTGGGCGAGCCGATCAACCCCGAAGCCTGGACCTGGTACCACCGCGTCATCGGCGAAGGTCGCTGCCCGATCGTCGACACGTGGTGGCAGACGGAGACGGGCGGCGTGATGATGTCCGCGCTCCCTGGTGCGGACGCGCTCAAGCCGGGATCGGCGAGCAAGCCGTTCTTCGGCATCGTCCCGCAGATCGTCGACGCGGAAGGCGTCGTGCTGGAGGGCGCGGCGGAGGGAAACCTGGTGGTCGCGGACAGCTGGCCGGGGCAGATGCGCGGCGTGTGGGGCGACGCGGACCGCTTCTTCCAGACCTATTTCACGACCTACCCCGGCAAGTACTTCACGGGCGACGGCGCGCGGCGCGACGCGGACGGAGACTACTGGATCACGGGCCGTGTCGACGACGTCATCAACGTGTCCGGCCACCGCATGGGCACCGCCGAGGTCGAGTCCGCGCTCGTCGCGCACCCGAAAGTGGCGGAGGCGGCGGTCGTCGGCATGCCGCACGACATCAAGGGCCAGGGCATCTACGCCTTCGTCACCCTGAACGCGGGCGAGCCCCCCGACGCGTCCTTGCGCACCGAGCTTGTCGGCTGGGTGCGGCGCGAGATCGGCCCGATCGCGACGCCCGACGCGATCCAGTTCGCGCCCGGCCTGCCCAAGACCCGATCCGGAAAGATCATGCGCCGCATCCTGCGCAAGATCGCGGAAGGCGACACGGGAAGCCTGGGCGACACGTCGACGCTGGCCGATCCGGCGGTGGTCGACGATCTCGTGGAGAACCGCGTCCGCGCGACCTGATCACGCGGCGCGCGCGAGATGGTGCTCGACGAAGCGGCTCGCGAGCGCCTTGCAATCCTGCGGATCGGACGAGCCGAGACGCACTTCCAGATCGCGCGCGTCCTCGCCGAGCTCGGCCTCGCCGAACATGCCCGCCGTCCCGGCGAGTTGATGCAGCGCGGTGGTCAGCGCCTCCACGTCGGCCGTCCCGAAGCGGTCCTCGCGCACCATCGCCGACAGCAGGTCGAGCGCCTCGCGACGGCGGGCGGCATACCGTTCCCCGAGCTCGGGCGGCATTGCGGACACGCCGGCGACGGCCTGATCCGTCGTCGGCACGATGCGTCCGGTGACGAAGCGCGAGATCGTCGCCGCCAGCGCGTCGAGCTTGATCGGCTTGGCGAGATGCGCCTGCATCCCCGCGGCCAGGCACCGGTCGACGTCCTCCGGGTACGCGTTCGCGGTCAGCGCCACGATCGGAAGCATCGCCGCCGTGATCCCCCGCGCGCGGATCAGCCGCGTCGCCTCCAGCCCGTCGACCAGCGGCATCTGCATGTCCATCAGGACCAGATCGTACGTCGCGCCCGCCGCTTCCGCGCCCGACAGTACCAAGCTTGCCCCCCGCGCCAGCATGACCTTGGCGACCGCTTCCGCGCCGTCCACCGCGATGTCGACGCTGTGTCCCGCCTGCTCCAGGATCGCGCGCATCAGGATCTGGTTGACGTCGTGATCCTCGGCGAGGAGGATACGTAAGGCCCCCGTGCTCATCCTGACGGGAGGCTCGGTCGGCATGCCGGCCGGCATCTCACCCGCCGCGAGCGCAAGCCGCAGCGTGAAGCACGTCCCCCGCCCCACCACGCTCGTCGCCGCGATGCGGCCGCCCATCAGTTTGGCGAGCTGGTCGCTGATGGTCAGCCCCAGCCCGGTGCCGCCGAACCGCCGCGCGGTGCTGTCGTCGGCCTGCTGGAACGGCGCCAGGATCGCATCGAGCCGGTCCGCCGCAATGCCGATGCCCGTGTCGACGACCGCGATCTCGATCACGTTCGTATCTCCGGCCGCGTCCGTTCCCCGGCGCACGTGGAGCAACACTTCGCCCTCCGCCGTGAACTTGACCGCGTTGCTGAGCAGGTTGAGCACGATCTGCCGGAGCCGCAGGCTGTCGCCCACTACCACCGGGGGCAGATCGGCGTCCATGCGCAAGCGGGTCTCGACCCCCTTCTGCTCCGCGACGGGCGCGACGAGGCCGAGCGAGCTTGCCATCGCGTGACGCAGATCAAACGGTTCGGACACGATCCGCATCTGCCCCGCCTCCATCTTCGATATGTCGAGGATGTCGTTGAGCAGCCGCATCAGCGACCGCCCCGATTCGGCGATCATCTGCGCGTGGTGGCGCTGGTCCTCCGACAGGTCGCCGTCGAGCAGCAGGTCGGTGAAGCCGATCACGCCCGTCATCGGCGTCCGGATCTCGTGGCTCATGTTGGCCAGGAAGGTCGACTTGGCGGCACCCGCGGCCTCCGCGCTTTCGCGTGCCGACTCGAGCGCGAGCTCGAGCGACTTGCGGTCGCTGATGTCGCGGATCGACGCGATGATTTCGCGAGGGCGCCCCGTTGCGGGGTCGCGCACGAGCCCGCAATTGGCTTCCAGCCACACCCATTCCACGGGACCGTAGAAGGGCTCCGTGCGGTAGGTCACGACCGTGCGCTCGATGGTGCCCGCCGCAAGATCGCGGTGCGCCTGCACGACGCGTTCGTGGTCGTCGGGGTGGAAGCGAGAAAGCATGTTGGCGCCGATCAGATGCGACTGCTCGACGCCCAGCAGATCGCGGGTGGACGGCGACGCGTAGAGGCACGTGCCGTCCAGCCCCAGCCGGAAGATCGCGTCCGTGGCGTTGTTGGCGAGCAGCGCGAACTGCTCCTCGCGCATCGCCATGGCCGCGACCGCGGCCTCGCGCTCCGTGACGTCGCGCAGATTGCCGATCGTCCCCTTGAACCGGCCGGACCGTCCACGCAGCGCACGCACGCTGACCTCGATCTGGCGGATGTCGCCATTCGCATTGGTGAAACGCTGCCGGAGCAGACAGTCGTCGATCTCGCCCGATTCAATGCCCAGATAGGTGACGAGCGCATCCGCCAGGTCGTCCGGGTGCAGCAGCTTGATCGTCGACCAGCCGAGACTTTCGGCGACGCTATACCCGGTCAGCTGCTCCCAGGCGGGGTTGAGGAAGATCCAGCGTCCCCGCGCATCGGTGCGGAACACGACCTCGCGCATGTTCTCGATCATCGACCGGCTCATCTCGCGATGCCGGCGCAGCTCGCCCCGGTCGCGGTCGCGTCCCTCCAGCGCCGCCGCGACGGGCATCCCCATCAGGAAGCTGGTGACGAGGAACGCCTGCAGCACGAGCAGTTTGACGGGCAGGTCGCCCTGGACGAGGCTGATGGGGCCGGTATCGAGCGAGGTCGCGATCGAGGCGATGACCGCGATCGTCGCGGTGCCGACCGCGGTGCCGAACGCGCCCAACCTGAAGGCGTAGACCAGCACGATCGGGCTGATCACGAAAAGGAACGGAAAGCGGCTCTGCGAAAAGACGAGCACGGTGAGCAGCGTGCCGACCGCGGACAGGCCGAGCCACTCGATCGCGCGGGCACGCGACAGCGACGCTCGCGTCCGCCAGCGTTCGGCGACGATCAGAAGCGATGGCGTGGCGATCAGCAGGCCCAGACCGTCAGTCACCAGCCAACCGAGCCAGAGATCGGGCATGAAGGTCGTGCCGGGCGGGGCGAGCACGACCGCGGCAAGCGTCGCGGACGCGGCCGGGGCAACGACACCCCCCACGAGCATGAAGCGCGCGAGCGTGGCGAGCCGGGTCATGTCGGGACGCGCCCCGCACAACCGGCGCGTCCCGTAGCAGGCCACCGCGACCTCCAGGCTGTTGGCCGCCCCCAGCAGGGCGGCACGCGGAACAGAGTCGCCGACGATCAGGTTGGCGATGAAATTGGCGGCGAACCCCGCGACGAAGATGGCGGGATCACGGCTCGGCCCCGCGCGCAGCAGAACCGCGAGCAGGAACGCGTTCGGCAGCCACACGGCCGCGATGCGCCCGTCCGCGCGGGTGAGCTCGATCCCGGCGACCGCAAGCCCGCCATAGACGAACGCGATCGTCAGGAGGATGAGAGCGCGGCGCAGGTACGTCTGGATCCAAGTCATGACGGGCTCCCGGTCGCCCGCTTCATGCAACCCCCGCATCTATTCGCGATTAATGCTTGCCCGGCATCGTATCCGCAATGGATCATCCCCGCCGGTACAGCGAAGTTTACGCCCGCCGCCCCCGCTGTCCCGCTTTCGCGCAAGCCGTTCTCGACGCTGTTGCGCTTCGATCGACTGTGTAGAACCGAAATTGCGGCGGCCGGAACGATGGATCGGCACAAGGCAAGACACGTCAATACAATCGTCAGGAGACAAGAGATGCGCGATCTTTCGACCCAGGAACTCGGCTTCGTCTACGGCGCCGGCTATTCGCCCGCTCCCCCGTCGAAGAAACCCAAGCACAAAAGCGGCAAGAACAGCAGCGGCAAGATGGCCAAGAACTCGGGCAGCCGCGGCAAGAACAGCTCCAAGAACCACGGCAAGTGCAGCTAAGCCTTTAGCTTAACTCGCCTCGACAAGGCCGGGTCGCACGCGCGGTCCGGCCTTTTTCGCGTCCGTCTCCGGTCAACGCGATCTTCAGCCTTTTCTGATTGGAACGGGCCGACACCGCAGAGGGATGGACGTATGGCCGGCAAGACGAAAACGGCTCCGTCCGCGGCCCGCGATCCCAATTCCGAGATCATCTGGCTGATGGGTCAACCGCATCTCGAGGATTTCCTGGCGTTCGTGCGGGAGAAGGTGGTCGGCGGCCGCGACATGCCGCCAGCCGCGCTGGCCGACGAATGGCGTGCCGCCAATGAAGTCTATCACGAACTCGAGCAGACGGAGGCCGGCGCGGCGGACGGTGCGGAATGCCTGCCGCTGCCGCCCAAGTTGAACGAACTCGCCGACAAGCTTCGTATGGACGCCTATTACAAGGCGACGTTCGACACGCTCCCGACCGAAATCCGCATGGTCGAACTCGATCGGCTGATCGTGTCGCAGAAGCATATCGCCAGCGTCTTCTCCGCCGCGCGCGCGCAGGCGCTCGGGCCCAAGCCGAGCCCCAAGGCCCTGTTCCGCTTCTGCCTGCCCTTGGAGCGCGAAAACCCGGCGGTCCGCATCCAGCGACTCGCCTCCAACCGCTATCTGTTCACGTCGGGCTCCACCGACCTGCGCGCGCACGAGCCGCTGCTGCTCGGCCCCGAACAGATCGCGGGGATCAGCAGCTTCGGGCCCATCGCGGGCGCACTTGGGCTGCTCGTCGGGTTCGGGTCCAACTTCCTGACCGTCGTGCGGTCGGAGGAGCGCATGGTGCTCCACAACGGCTATCACCGCGCCTACACGTTGCGCGCGCTCGGCATCACGCACGCGCCGTGCATCGTCGAGACGGTGACGCGCACGGACGAGCTGCGCGTCGCGGCCAGCGAGACCGTGTCGGACATGCCCGAATTCTACTTCCGGGCAAAACGCCCGCCGATGCTGCGCGACTTCTTCGACGAGCGGCTGGTCAAGCGGTTGTCCGTCAAGCCGATGGAGACGATGGTCGAGGTCGAGTTCAAGATGAAGAGCTGGAGTTCGGTGGACGTGGGGTAGGACCACGTCAGCTCACCCCCTGCCCGCCTTCCCTGAGCTTGTCGAAGGGCCTTCCTTGTTCTCTGACAGGAAGAACTAAAGGCTTCGACAGGCTCAGCCAAGTCGGTATCGGGTGTTTGATTGGCAGGTTTGCTAGTTTACGCGCTCCCGCACCTCGACCAGCGCTCCCCCTTCCAACCGGAACACGATGTCCGCGCGCTCCACCAGGATCGGGCGGTGCGCGATCACCACCCGGGTGATCGGCAGACCTTTGAGCATCTCGCCGATCGCGCGCTCGTTCTCCTCGTCCAGGTTCGCCGTGCCTTCGTCGAGGAACAATGCGTCCGGATCGCGGTACAGCGCGCGGGCGAGCATGACGCGCTGCCGTTGACCCGAGGACAGCGCCGCGCCCATGTCGCCGATCAGGCTCTGGTACGCCATCGGCATCTCGGCGATCGTGTCGTGGATGCGGGCCATGCGCGACGCGGCCTCGATCGCGCGGTCGTTCGGCGACGGATCGAAGAAGGAGATGTTGTCAGCCAACGTTCCGGTGAGCAGATGGTCGTCCTGCAGCACCGCGCCGATGCGCGCGCGCCACGCCGAAGTGGACGCTGGCGTCAGCGGCTTGCCGTCGATCAGCAGCTTGCCCGATGTCGGCACGAGCAGGCCGAGCATGATGCGCATCAGCGTCGTCTTGCCCGTGCCCGACGGCCCCACGATCGCGGCGAAGGTCCCGGCGGGTATGTCGAAGTTCATGTCGCGCAGGATCGGCGGATCGCTCGGCGCATAAGAGAAAGTCAGATTTTCCGCCCGGATCGATGGAGCGGGCATCAGCCCGTCACGCGGCGCGGCGGCCGTGACGACGTTCTCTCGCGGGTGTGCGACGATGTCGGACAGCCGCTCCAGGTGCACCGACAGCAGCCGGTAGTTTTCGGCGTGATCGACGAGCGACGTCGCGGAACTGATGAAACTCGACCGGTACGCCAAAAACGCGAGCATCATGCCGATCGTCATCTCGTCGCCGATGATCGCGCGCGCGGCGATGTACACCGTGAGCAGAAGCTGCAGCCCGAACAGCAGGTTTTCGACCAGCCGCGTCCAGATCTTGTAGATTTGCTCGCGATAGTCGGCCGACACGACCGCGGCGTAGCGGTTGCGCCATCCGTTCTCGCGCATCGCCTCGTGGACGTGCAGCTTGATCGACCGGATCGCCCGGATCGACTCCATGAGGAACGTT
Source organism: uncultured Sphingomonadaceae bacterium (assembly GCA_964251385.1). Taxonomy (GTDB): domain Bacteria; phylum Pseudomonadota; class Alphaproteobacteria; order Sphingomonadales; family Sphingomonadaceae; genus CADCVW01. Next base: position 599,481 of record CAXUJK010000001.1, read on the forward strand.
TCCTCGTTCGCGCGCGCGACGATCTCTTCCTCGGTCCGCCGCTTGAGCGCGGGGTACACCGCCATGCGGAACAGGATGTAGACGACGGTCGTCGCGACCACGAGCAGCGCCAGCGTCGTGTTGAGCAGCGCCATGACGACCAGAGTCGTCAGCGCGAGCACCGCGTCGATGCCGGCGTTGACGATGCCCGTGGTCAGCAGCGACTGGATCGGCTGCGTCGACCCGATGCGCGACATGAGGTCGCCCACGTGGCGCGACTCGAAGTAGTTCATCGGCAGGCGGAAGAGGTGGCGGATGACGTTGCCGCCCAATTGGAACGAGATCGACTGGCCGAGCGTCAACACCACCCACGAGCGCAGGCCCTGGATCACCCCGTTCAGGATGTAGACCATCCCGAATCCGGCGAGCAGCAGTCCCAGCAGGTTCGTGTCGCTCTGCCCGACCGCCTCGTCGATCGTCAGCTGCATGAAGAACGGCATGACGAGCGTCGTCAGCTGAAGCAGCAGCGACAGCGCGAGCACCTGCCCCATCGCGCCGCGGTAACCGCGCAGGCGGCTCCACAGGTCTGTCAGTTTGGTCGTGACGCGCGCGTCGAGCGGCTTGAAGTCCGCGGTGGGCGTGAGTTCGAGCGCGACGCCCGTGAAGTGGCTGCTGAGCTTTTGCAGGCTCATCGTACGGCGTCCGGACGCGGGGTCGAGGATGGTCGCGGTGCGGCCCTTGACCGCGGTCAGCACGACGAAATGCTGCATGTCCCAGTGCAGGATCGCGGGCAGCTGCAGTTTCGACAATTCATCGAGTTCGAGCCGCAGCGCGCGCGGCGCGAGTTCGAGTTCGGAGGCGACGCCGATCAATTCCGAAATCGTCGCGCCCTTCATCGACGACGGAAAGCGCCGCCGAAGCCCGCCGACATTCACCCGGTGACCGTGGTGCGCGGCGACCATGGCGACGCACGTCAGCCCGCACTCGGCCGCTTCCGACTGCAGCATCGGCCGCACGGTCTGGGCCCAGGGCCATTCCATGCTCATCCGCGGATCGCCTTGAGCACGGGATCGAGGAACACTTCCCACAAGGACCGGCGTTCGAGCAGCAGGTTCGCGGACAGCGTCATGCCGCTGCGCAAGGGGCGGTCGGCGGCGGCACCGCTGAGCCCGCGCGGATCGAGAGCGACGCGGATGCGGAACACGGGTTCGGTGAGCTGCAGGCCGGGATCGAGCGCGGCGGGCTCGGTCGGGACGCTCGCGACGGACGTGACGGTGCCGCGGCCCGCTCCGTACTTCTGGTACGGGAACGCGTCGAACAGGAGGCGGACTTCCTGGCCGGGTTGGACGAACCCGACCGCACGGGATGGAGCGTAAAGCTGGATCTCCAACCGGCTGTTGCGCGGAACCACCGTCACCAGCGACGTGTCCGCCTGCGCGCGAAGGCCGACGCGTGCGGCGATGTCGCCGATCGTGCCCGCAACGGGGGCGGTCAGCACAAGCCGGTCCTGACGCGCCAGCGCCGCGCGCTGTTCGGCGAGCGCGGCGCGGCGCGTGGCAATTTCCGACTGCGACTGGCTGGAGCCGATGCGGCGCGACGCGACCTGGTTGTCGATCGCGCGCAATGTCTCGCGCTGCGAAATCAGCCGTTCGGTTACCGCCTCCAGGTCGAGCTTGCGCGCGAGCAGCGTAGCCCGGCTTTCCTCGACCTGGCGCTGCGTCCCCGCGCCTTCCTTGGCGAGCCGCACCGTGCGGCGGCTGTCCGCCTCGGCCAACTGGATCTGGTCCGCGCCCAGGCTGAGCTGGCGTTCGAGCGACGCGATCGTCGCGGTCAGGCTGTATTTCTGTTGTTCGAGCCCGCCAGTCTCCGCCGTCCCGAGGCTCGCGGCGAGCGCCTGCTGGCGGGCAAGTTCGGCGTCCTGCCGCGCGAGTTCGGCGAGTTGCGCCGCCACCCCTTCCCCGCCTGCGCCGCCGCGCCCTTGGGTCATCGATATGGTGACCAGCGGCGTCCCCGGCGTTACCGCCGCGCCCTCGCTGACGTGGACTTCACGGATTTCAGCGCTGGCGGGCGTGTAGACACGCGCGATGCCGCCGCTTTGCGACACGAGCCCGCGAACCTGCACCCGGCTGGCATATTGACCGAACGCGAGAAGCGCGATCATCGCCGCGACGACCGCGCACAGCACGCCCGTGTACAGCCGCGATCCGGGCGGCGTCGCGGCGACGACCGTCCCCGTCAGCCGCTCGCGGCCCGCGTCGATCGCTTCCTGCCGGAACAATTTGGTCGTGGTGGAAATCGGCAAGCATCCCGTACGGCGCGAGCGTCCGCACTAGCCGCCAAGTCTCAAAGCTGGGTTAAGGCGGGGTTGAGCACGAGCGCGGCCTCGCGCGGTTTCCCGCTCCTTAACCCCGCCGCGCTAAGCCGAGCGGCATGAAATCGCATCTCGTTCTGACGACATCGTTGCTGGCGCTCGCCGTCGCGTCGTGCGCGCCCACGCCGCGCATCGCGGTCGCACCCACGGTCGCGGCAAGCGACTGGCGACAAAGCGAATCGGGCACGACCGCCGCCTCCTGGTCCGCGTTCGGGACGCCCGAACTGGAAGCACTCATCGCACGCGCGCGCGCCGCCAACCCCGACATCGCGATCGCCGCCGCGCGCGTCGTCCAGGCGCGGGGGCAGCTCGGCGTCGCCCGCGCCGCCGCGCGACCGTCGCTGTCCGCGTCGGGGGATGCCGGCATCTTCAGCGGCGGGAGCGACCGGCGTGCCGCCGGCGACCAGAGCCTCGGGCTCGACGTCGCCTATGACCTCGACCTGTTCGGACGCATTGCCGCGGGTCGGCGCAGCGGTCGCGCGCAGCTCGCCGCGTCCCGCTTCGACCGCGACGCCGCCGCGCTCGCCGTCGAAAGCGAGGTCGCGCGCGGCTTCGTCCAGCATGCGACGTTCGCCGCGCGGCTCGCCTTATTGGATCGCGCGCTGGTCAACGCGCGCGAGCTCGACCGCATCATCGGCGTGCGGGTGCGCGAAGGCGTCGCGACCCGCGTCGACTCCGGGCTGCAGAGGATCGAGGTGCGCCGCATCGAGGCGGAAGTCTCGCGGGTGGCCGAATCGCAGGTCCGCACGCGAAATGCCCTCGCCGTCCTGGTGGGTGCCGAAGCCCCGTCGTTCCGCCTGCCTTTGGTCGACCTGAGCGACATCGCCAAGCCCGCCTTCGACGCCGCGAGTCCGGGGGCGCTGCTGACCCGCAGGCCCGACATCCGCGCCGCCGAAGCCCGCATCGCCGCCGCGAACGGGAACATCGATGCCGCACGTGCGGCCTTCCTCCCGTCGCTCCGCATCAACGGCGGATCGCTGCTCGGCGGAGGATCGGGCGGGCCGCTCGGTCTCGTCGTGTCCGCCGGCTCGTCCCTGCTCGCGCCGATCTTCTCGGGCGGGCGGCTGCGCGGGGAGCTGCTCACCGCGACGGGGGCGCAGCGCGAAAGCGTCGAGACGTATCGCCGAACCTTGCTCACCGCGCTCGGCGAGACGGAGGATGCGCTCGCCGGGATCGCGCAATCGGACAATCGCGTCGCGCTGCTTGCCGACACGATCGTCGTCGCGCGCACCACCGCGCGGCTCGCGCGCCGCCAATATGTCGAAGGCGCGGCTGATCTGCAGGTCGTGCTCGACGCCGAACGCGGCGCGCTCGACGTGGAGGACGCGTACGCGGTCGCGACGCAGGACCGGCTCGACGCCGCGATCGACCTCTACCGCGCGCTTGGCGGTGCGTTCGCGACTTAACTTAGGCGAAACGGGAACGCGCTAAGCCTCGCGTCCTCGCCACAGGAGTTTCGCCGCCGTGCCGCACGCCCAGCTCAAGCCGGAAGCCGCGTTCAGCTTCCGCCTCAACCCCGATCTCGACGTCGCCGCGCTGGCGCGAACCTATGCCGCGACCAGCCGCGTGCGCGTCGACGGGCTGCTCGCGCCCGAGGGGCTCGCCGAGTTCTACGACAATCTGGATACGCGCGACGACTGGTGGCACCTGATGAGAACCGCCGACGGCATCATCGAACTCGACCGCGCCGCGCGCGCGCGCATGTCGGCCAAACGCCGCGCCGCGCTCGACGCCGAGGTCCACGAGATCGCCCGGCGCGGTTTCCAGTATCGCTACGAAGGCCTGCGCGTTCCCGACGACGATGACGATGCGGACGTGGACCCGCTCGACGCGTTCGCCGACCTCATGTCGAGCGAGCCGATGCTGGACATGCTGCGCACGATCACCGGCGCGACCGCGCTGGCCTTCACCGACGGTCAGGCGACCGCCTATGGTCCCGGCGACTTCCTGACGTGCCACGACGACGACGTGAAGGGCAAGAACCGCCTCGCCGCCTACGTGTTCGGGATGACGCCGGGCTGGCGCACCGAATATGGCGGACTGCTGCTGTTCCACGCGCCCGACGGCGGCAGCGTCACCGGACACGTCCCGCGCTTCAACACGCTCGACCTGTTCGCGGTGCCGCAGCTGCACAGCGTGTCGATGGTCACCCCCGCCGCGCCCGGACGACGCTACGCGGTAACAGGTTGGCTGCGCGCCGGTTCAATCGGGGACAGGTGATTTCGGCCTGTTGCGGGGGATGAAAAGGACGGGCACCAAAGCCTCACCAACCCCGCACAGGAGAACATCGATGCGCAATCTTAGCGAACTCGAACTGCAGTACGTTTCCGGCGCCGGCGACTCGCCCTGCCCGCCTTCGGAGCCCATCTACACCAAGCAGAAGAAGGGCAATAACGGCTTCGGCAACGGCGCCGACGCGAATACCGCCGCTCCCGGCAACTCGGGCGCGACGGGCGGCGGCAAGGAAGGCAGCATCGGCGACGATCGCGGCCCGCGCTAAACCTGAACGAGGCCGCCCGTGATCGGGCGGCCACTCAACGGAAACGCCTCGGTCCTCAAGGATCGGGGCGTTTTGCCATGCGCGCAGGTTCGCAGCAGCACCGCCGACCGGCCGAGCTTGTTCAAGACTTTTCTGCTCCCCGAAGAAGGAAGGGGGCTCCGACGAGCTCAGCCAAGTCGGTCAGGCCGAAGAGTGCGCAAATTCATGCACGACATAGGGTGACCGTGCGCGATCAACAGCAAAACGAGATTTGGTGGGCGTGGCAAGGATTGAACTTGCGACCCCTGCGATGTCAACACAGTGCTCTACCACTGAGCTACACGCCCACTCGACCCGCCTCCTAGCCAGCGGGTTCGGCCGGCGCAAGCAGCGCGAATCAGAGCCTGCCGTGCTGGTCCTCGCTGACGAGCATGCGATCGACCTCGGCAACGAGGTCGCGCAGGTGGAACGGCTTGGACAGCACGCGGGCGTCGAGCGGGGGGCCGTTCTTGAGCGCGACCGCCGCGAAGCCGGTGATGAACATGACGCGCATCGTCGGGTCGATCGCGGACGCGCGCTGCGCCAGTTCGATGCCGTCCATCTCCGGCATGACGATGTCGGTCAGCAGCAGGTCGAAACGTTCCGTCTCGAGGAACGGCACCGCAGCCGTGCCGCGGTCGACGGCGGTGACGTCGTAGCCCGACCGCTCGAGAGCGCGCGCGAGATACTCGCGCATCGAGTGGTCGTCTTCCGCGAGCAGGATTCTCATCATCGGGCAGGCTTTCGAGAGTCGGCGGGCGGCGTTTCCGCCCTTCCTGCCTATGCGCAGATGCGCCCCGGCCTGACTATCCCAAAGCCGCGATTGCCCCAGGGTTGGACGGCGTTTAGGCGAAAGGTTGATGCCGGCGTTCTCCATGACTTCAGTCCCCGCGCGCCTGCCCGTGCTGCTGTCCGTGCCGCACGCCGGGCGACATTATGCGCCCGCTTTGCTCGCCGCGACGCGGGTTCCCGCGTCGGCCTTGTGGGTGCTGGAGGATCCGCTGGTCGACCGGCTGATCGCGCGCGGGATCGATGCGGGCGCAGCGGCGATCGTGGCCCATGCGCCGCGCGCCGAGATCGACCTGAACCGCGCGCTGGGCGACCTCGACCCGGCGATGGTGGCGATCGGTCCGCATCCTCGGGCGGACGCGCAGCCATCGCGCCGGGCCGCGGCGGGGCTGGGGCTCATCCCAAGCCGGCTCGCCGGCCATGGCGCGATCTGGCGACGGCCGCTGCCAAGGGCGGAGGTCGATCGCCGTATCGCCCAAATCTACGCGCCCTATCACGCTGCAGTCGCGGCGGAGCTGGCGCGCATCCGCGACCGATTCGGCGTCGCAGTGCTCCTGGATTGCCATTCCATGCCGTCACGCGGCGACGTACCGGTCGTGCTGGGCGACCGTTACGGCATGAGCAGCGCGCCGGGCCTCGTCGCCGCGGCCGAAGCCGCATGCGCCGCGAACGGAATGCCCGCCGCACGCAACGATCCCTACGCCGGCGGCGAGATCGCGGCGCGGCACGGGCGGCCGGCAGAGGCCATTCACGCGATCCAGATCGAGTTGGACCGGCGCACATACCTGGCCGGCGATCTGCGCTCGGCCGGTCCCGGGTTCGCGCGCGTCGCATCGTTCATTGCCGCGATCGTCACCGCCGTGGCCGATGCTGCGCTGCCCTCCGAGTTGGCGATCGCCGCCGAATAAGCGATAAAAAAGCCACCCCGCATGAAAGCGAGGTGGCCGAAGGTTCAGGGAGAACCGCAGGGCCGGAGCCCTGCGCAACGCGCGCCGCAAAGGGGGAAAGCGGCGACGCGTCACCAGTAAAGGTGGGCGCGTCGCGCACGGCTTTCAAGCCGTCAGCCCGGCTCGCCGATGCCCATGCGCGCCAGCTCGCGATCCCGATCCAGGAGCTGATGCTTCAACGCACCCGCGACGTGGAGCGCGAGCAGGCCGATGATCCCGAAAGCCATGATCTCGTGCGCTTCGTGCCAGAAGGCGTTCACGCCCTCGGTGCGTGGGACGGGCAGGAACGGGATCGGGAACAGCCCGAAGAACTCGAGCGGGCGCGGCGTCGCGGCGGCGGACACGAAGATCCATCCGGCCAGCGGCACCGCGATCATCAGCACGTAGAACGCGCGGTGCGTGGTCTTGGCGAGAAGCCGTTCCCAGGCCTTGTGCTCGCGGTCTTGGGGCGGCGGCGGGTGCGCGATGCGCCAGCCCAGCCGGGCGATGCTGAGAAGCAAGACGATGATTCCCGCGGTCTTGTGGAACCCCATCGACGACCCGCGCAGCGCATCCGGAAAATCGTCGTGGAAAAGGCCGATGGCGAGGTTGGCGACGATCAGCGCCGCGATCGTCCAGTGCAGCCAGATCGCGACTCGCGTGTAGCGGCCGTAAGCGGTCGCGTCCGGTGCTGCGCCTCCGTCGGTCGCGACGCTTGCCATCTCAATTTGGCTTCTGATCGAGTAGCTGCGGCTCGGGTACCTTGCCCAGCTCCATCTGCTTGGCGAAGATGTCGCGGATCAGCGGTAGGGAGAACAGGTGCGCGTAGATGAGCGACAGCAGCCCGCTCTGGTTCATCTTGCGCAGTTCGTCGCCGCGCAGTTCCGACAGCTTCTTCTCGTCGACCATCTGGAACCCACGGTAAACGAAGGGCTGAGCCGCACCGTCGGGCTGAATTGTGACTTCGCCGTCCATGAGCAGCCCGGCCTTCTTGATCTCGGTCATGAACTGTCCGGTCCGCGCGCCCGCCTGTTCGAACTGTTCGCAGAAGTTGAGGATGGCCTTGGTCGCGTCAGTCGGCTGATCGCCTTCGAACAGGGCCGCGCCGTCGTCGAAGTCGCCGATCGAACCCGCCGACGGGTCGAAGCACAGGGACAATTCGTCGCCCGTCGGCTGCAGCTTGGCGAGCATGAACGGGTAGCGGCGGAGATAGGCGGGAATGTAGACCGACTTGTCTGCCTTCTCGTCCGCGAAAACATTTACGCCTTCGTTCAAGCCCATCAACGCGAGCGGGACCGCGTTGTCGCCGACGGAGAAGACGATCGGGTAGTGGCGTTGCGCGACCGGGAACTCCTCGACGGTCAACGGAATCGCGTGCTGCTTGGCGAGCATCGGCGTCAGGTCGAGCGGCCGCGTCTTCCAGCCGGCGTGGAGCTGCGAGGAGAGCGGCTGCACCCCGTTATAGAACAGCGGCAGCGTCGCATTGGGCGCGGAAGTCGCCATGTGATTTCCTTAGTTTTGCGTGTGGCTGCGCGTCTAAATGTCCGGGCCGGGCGGCGCAAGCGGGACCAACTTGCCCGGGTTCATGATGTTCAGCGGGTCGAGCGCGCGCTTGATCGCGGCCTGCGCGGCGAGGCGCACCGGGTCGCCCGTGCGGACGAGTTCGTCCAGCTTCGTTCGGCCGATCCCGTGTTCGGCGGAGATCGACCCGTTCGCCGCGCCGACGGCATCGTTGACGAAGCGGGTCACGGCGTCGCCATGTTCTTCAAGCCAGGCGGCGTCATCCGCGCCCACCGGCGCGCGGACGTTGAAGTGGATGTTGCCGTCGCCAAGATGGCCGAACGCGATCACGCGCGTGCCGGAAAAGCGCGCCTCGACGGCCGCGCCGACATCGACGACGAAGGCGGGCATCCGCGATACGGGCACCGAGATGTCGTGCTTGGCGGCGGGGCCGTCGATGCGCTCCGCTTCGGAGATGACCTCGCGCAGATGCCAGAACGCATTCGCTTGTGCCTCGCTGATGGCGAGCGTCGCATCCGCGACATCTGCCGCCGCCGCGAGCGCATCGCGCAGGGTGCCGGAGGGATCGCTGGGTCCAACCGCCTCGACCAGGACGTGCCAACGATGCCGCCCGGCGAGCGGCGCGCGCGTGCCGGGGATGTGCGCCAGCACCAGCTGCAGCGCCGCGTCGGGCACGAGCTCGAAGCTTTCGATCGTGACCGCCGCCTCCAGCCTGCGCAGCAGCGCGAGCGCCGCGTGAGGATCGTCGAGCCCGACCCACGCGACCGCGCGCGCGCAACACGCGGGCACAAGCCTCAGCGCCGCCGCGGTAACGATGCCGAGCGTTCCCTCCGCGCCGATCAGCAGCCCGCCGACGTCATACCCGCGATTGTCCTTTCGCAGGGCGGCAAGCCCGTCGAGCCGCGCGCCCGATGGCAGCACCGCCTCCACCCCCGCGACCAGCGCGCGCATCGTTCCGTGGCGAAGGACCTGGGTGCCGCCCGCATTGGTGGACACAAGCCCGCCGACCGTCGCCGACCCCTTCGCCGCGAGGGACAGCGGAAATCGACGGCCGACCGCGGCTCCCGCGTCATGCACCGCGCTCAACGTCGCGCCCGCCTCCGCCACCAGGATCCCGTCGTCGGCCGAGACGTGGCGGATGCGGTTCATGCGTCGCAGCGAGAGGAGCAGCGCGCCCGCGTCCGGCGTCGCACCGCCGACCATGGACGTATTCCCGCCTTGCGGAACGATCGCCGTGCCGGTCTCCGCGCAGGCCGAAACGACGAACGCGACGTCGTCGACCTCCTCCGGCGATGCCAACGCGATCGCGTCGCCACGATAGCGGCCGCGCCAGTCGGTCAGCCACGGTGCCATCATTTCCGGATCGCGGGTGATCCCCTTGTGACCGAGCCGCGCCAGCAACAGCGCGAACAGCGCGTCGGATCGGGACAGGTCCATCTTAGACGGGTTAGCGGGATGTGCTGCGCTCCTACAAGTTCATACGATGTTCAATGCTTTCACCTAAGCCACGCTTAAGCATGACCGATCTTCGTCCTCTCCTCTTCACCGTGGCGTTCGTTCTGGCGATGCAGCCGGCCGACGCGCGGACCGCGGCCGCGCGGCGCATGTCGATCATCGAACAGCGGGTCGTCCGCATCCCGCTGCGTTCGACCGCGGTGCCGCTGCCCAAGGCAAGCGACGCTTACAAGGAGACGCGCGGGCCCAAATGCGTCGCGCGCTCCAAGATCGCGGGGGCGGCGCTCAACGGCAACAAGAGCGTCGATTTGACGCTGAAGAGCACGACGCGGCTCCGCGCCCACTTGAAGAGCAGTTGCCCCGCGCTCGATTACTACGCGGGCTTTTACCTGAACCCGACCGCCGACGGCGACATCTGCTCGGATCGCGACGCGGTGCACGCACGGTCGGGCGGCGCGTGTCAGATCGACGTGTTCCGCAAGCTGACGCCCAAGGGCGCGCCGCCAAAGCGTTAGATTTCACTCTATCGCGTCGATGCGCAATTTGCGCTAAGTGCGTGCCGTCTCCCCTTCGCGCGTCACGGAATTTTCATGAGTTTTGCCGACCTCGGCTTATCGGACGAGCTGCTTCGCGCGGTCGGCGACAGCGGCTACGATGTGCCGACGCCGATTCAGACACAGGCCATCCCGTCTGTCCTGATGGGCCGCGACATCGTCGGCATCGCGCAGACGGGGACAGGCAAAACGGCGAGTTTCGTGCTGCCGATGATCGACATCCTGGCGCAGGGGCGTTCGCGCGCAAGGATGCCGCGATCATTGATCCTGGAGCCGACGCGTGAGCTCGCGGCGCAGGTGGCGGAGAATTTCGACAAATACGGCAAGTACACCAAGCTCAGCATGGCGCTGCTTATCGGCGGGGTGAGCATGGGCGATCAGCTCGCGTCGCTCGAAAAGGGCGTGGACGTGCTGATCGCGACGCCGGGCCGGCTGATGGACCTGTTCGGGCGCGGCAAGATCATGCTCAACGGGTGCAGCCTGCTCGTCATCGACGAGGCGGACCGCATGCTCGACATGGGGTTCATCCCCGACATCGAGGAGATCTGTACGAAGTTGCCCAAGGAACGGCAGACGCTGCTCTTCTCCGCGACGATGCCGCCGCCGATCAAGAAATTGTCCGACCGGTTCCTGTCCAACCCCAAGCAGATCGAGGTCGCGCGGCCGTCCGCCGCCAACGCACTGATCGAACAGCGGCTGGTCGAAGTGGCGTCGTCCAAGAAACGCGACGTGCTGACCAAGCTGCTGCGCGAAAGCGAAGTGCGCAACGCGATCATCTTTTCCAACCGCAAGACCACGGTGCGCGACCTGGCGGGCAGCCTGGGCCGCGCCGGGTTCAAGGTCGGGCAGATCCACGGGGACATGGACCAGGGCGACCGGATCAAGGAGCTCGACCGGTTCAAGGCGGACGAGATCTCGATACTCGTCGCCTCCGACGTCGCGGCGCGGGGTCTGGATATCAAAGGCGTGAGTCACGTGTTCAACTTCGACGTGCCGTGGCAGCCCGACGACTACACGCACCGCATCGGCCGCACCGGCCGGGCGGGCGCGACGGGGATCGCGATCACGCTGGCGACGCCGGACGATGCGGAAGCGATCGCCGCGATCGAAAAGCTGATGGGCGTCAAGATCGCACGCACGGGCAAGGCGGACGCGCCGGTCGCGCCCATGGCGGAGCCCGAGGTGCGGGAAAGCCGGCCGCCACGCGAGCGGCGTCCGCGACGCGTGGAGCCGGAAGTTGCGAAGGTACCGGTCGAGGTCCGCCGCGAGCTGGTCGAGGAACCGCGCCGCACCCCCGCCCCGGCGGACGATGTCGACGACGGGTGGAACGGGCCGGTGCCGAGCTTTCTCGAGATGACGATCCCAAGCTGAGAAAGCGCGTCATCCCGGCGCATGCCGGGATGACGTGGTTTGCCTTGTATCGGCAACCATCGTCGCGACATGGCCAAGGCCAGCGTATGACTTCGCCCACAACCCACCCTCGCCGTCAGGCCGCGATCGCGTTCATTCTCGTGACGGCGGTGCTCGACGTAATGGCGCTCGGCATCGTGATCCCCGTCCTGCCGCAGCTGATCCAGGAGTTCACGGGGTCGAACGCGCGCGCCGGGCTTATCAACGGGCTGTTCGTCGCGGGATGGGCGGTGATGCAGTTCATCTTTTCGCCGCTGATCGGGTCGCTGTCCGACCGCTACGGGCGGCGGCCGATCATCCTGATCTCGTCGGCCGGGCTGGCGCTCGACTACGTGCTCGTCGCGCTCGCGCCCAATCTGTGGTGGCTCGCCGCCGCGCGGATCATCGGAGGCATCACGACCGCGAGCTTCTCGACGGCCAGCGCTTACCTTGCCGACGTAACGCCGCCCGAAGGCCGCGCCAAGGCTTACGGCCTGATCGGCGCGGCTTGGAGCGCGGGCTTCGTCGCGGGGCCGCTGCTGGGCGGTTTATTAGGCGAGTATTCGCCGCGTGCGCCGTTCTGGGTTGCCGCCGCGCTGTCCGGGGCGGCGTTCCTTTACGGCCTGCTCGTGCTTCCCGAAAGCCTAGCCCCCGACAAGCGCATGCCGTTCTCCTGGAAGCGCGCCAACCCGCTCGGCTCTCTGCGCCTGCTGACCTCGCACCCGGAGCTGAAGGGCCTCGCCAGCGTCAACTTCCTGCTGTGGTTCTCGCACCACGTATTCACTGCCGTGTTCGTGCTCTACGCCGCGCACCGGTACGGCTGGGGACCGGGCGAGGTCGGCCTTCTGCTCGCGCTGAGCGGGGGACTCGACATGATCGTGCAGGGCCTGGTCACCGGGCGCATGGTCGCGCGCTACGGCGACAGCCGGGTCATGGTCGTCGGCCTGATCGGAGGGGCCGTGGGCCTGGCCGCGATGGGTGCCGCGCCGACCGGTTGGTGGTTCGCCGCCGCGTTGCTGCCCAATGCATTGTGGGGATTGTCGATGCCGACGCTGCAATCGCTGATGACACGGCGCGTATCGGAGTCCGAGCAGGGCCAGTTGCAGGGCGCGAACTCGTCCGTGCAAAGCATCGCGGGCATCGCCTCGCCACTGTTCTTCGGCTGGGTGTACTCGATGTCGATCGACGGCACGCACGCGTCGGCGGCGGCCGGGGTCGCGTTCTACATCGCGGCGGCGGTGCTGCTTCTGTCGGCGGTCATCGGCTGGCGCGTGGGACGCGGTTCGGTTTCGGTGGCGTCCGCGGTTCCCCTGACCGCGGACGCCTGACCGAACAGGCTAAAGCCCGACCACTCCGCCGTCCTTCTTGGTGATCACCACCGTCGCCGAACGCGGGCGGTTGCCCGGCGCGGCGGCGGCCTGGTTGGCGGGCCAATTGCTCTTCAGGCTGGCGATGTTGCCGTCCTCGCCCGGGTGCTGGATGTTGACGAACAGCGTGCGGCCGTCGGGCGTCGAATCGACCCCCGTGATCTCGCATTCGACCGGTCCGACGAGGAAGCGGCGCAGCGTCGCCTCGTTGGCGGGTGCGCCGACGACCGTCGCTTGCGCGGACGTCCGCGTCGCGTCGTTGTTGGCGATCGTCCTGGGACCGCCGTCGCCGGTGACGCCCGGCATCGCGGCCAGCATCATGCAGTTGGTCTGGTCGGTGAAGGCGCCGTCATCGGTCTGGATCCACAGCACGGGCTTGACGTTGCCCGACGCGTTGGTGGGACGCGCGAACCACAGGCCGTCCGGGCTCGACATGTCGTTTTGCGCATTAAGGCCGGAGATGTTGACGTTGGTCGGGCCGAGGTCGGACCCCGCCGCGAAAAGGTAGATGTCCCAGCGGAACGTCGTCGCCTCCGTCGTGTCGCCCGCCTCACGCAGGCGCAGGATATGGCCGTTGGCATTGCCGACGGTGACCGACGGCGGGCTGACCGGATCCTGCGTGACGTCGCCGCCTGGCTTGGGATCGCGGTACGCGCGCGGGTTGGCGGCGTTGGTGCTGGGATAGACGCCCGATCCCTCGGCCGTGCGCTGAATGTTGTTGGTCAGCGTCAGGTACATCTCGCCGGTGGCCGGGTTGACCGCGGTCCATTCGGGCCGGTCCATCCGCGTCGCGCCGACCGCGTCGGCGGCATGGCGTGTGTTGACGAGGACGTCGGCCTGATCGGCGAAGGAATAGCGGCTGTAGGCCGCCGTCACCGCGCCTTGTCCGAAGACGAGAGGCAGCCACTCGCCCGAGCCGTCCGCGTTGAAGCGCGCGACGTAGAGCGTGCCGCTGTCCAGATACTTGTCGCCGATCGCGAGCCGGCCCATCGACTGCGCGTCGGCCTCGACCCAGGGCGTCGACGATACGAACTTGTACGTGTACTCGCCGCGCGCGTCGTCGCCCATGTAGAAAGCCGGGCGGCGGCCGGCGACGAAGTTGCCCGGCCATGCGCCTTCATGGTTGAAGCGGCCGAGCGCGGTGCGCTTGCGGGGCGCTGCGGACGCGTCGTACGGATCGATCTCGACCACCCAGCCATATTGGTTGGGCTCGTTGCGGAAGTCGGCGGTGGCGGGCGCGGATGCGCTCGACACGGTCGCGTTCCAGCGGCGAAAGATCGTGTTGTTCGCATCCGCTGCGACGACCTGCGCCCAGCCGTAATCGCCGTTGCCGCCGACGCCGGCGCGGGCGAGGCTGGCGACTTCCTTGGGGGTGCGAAGCGGATTGTCCTGCGCAGGCGGGCGGCGGAAGTAGCCTGCCCAGTTCTCCTCGCAGGTGAGGTTGGTGCCCCATGGCGTGTAGCCGTTGGCGCAATTGTTGATCGTGCCGCGGCCTTGCGTGCCGTCAGGCGAAAAGGCGGTGCGGACGAGCGCGCTGCCGCGGACGGGGCCGCTGATCGCCATCGGGGTAAGCGGCGTGATGCGCCGGTTGAGCGCGCCCGCCTGGACGTAGCTCCACGCGCCCGCGTCGCCATCGCGCGTGACCTTGACGATGCTGACGCCGTGCGCTTCCATTTCCTTGAACGCTTCGGCTTCGGGACGCGTGCCGTTCGGGCCGCCCGTGGTCGGGCCATTGGGGTGGAGATAGACCTGCGTGATGTTCTCGTGGTTCATGACGAGCAGCCCGCGCCGGCTGTTGTTGTCGTCGCGGCCGTTCCCCGTCGCGGCGAGGCCGTAGTAGTGAAGCGCGTTGTTGTGATCGCCCGCGCGGGCTGCGAAGCTCGTGTCGGTGCCGTTGTTGGCGTAGGCGGAGGTCGCGGCGTTGAGCGGGTCGCCCAAGCGGTAGAGCACCGTAACCGTGTAGCCGGGCGGGACGGTGACGGTGTCGGCGCGGTTCTTGGCGACGGCGGCGAAGTCGAGCTTGGCGGGATCGACGACGACGGAGGCTTCGCTGAAGATGTCGCGGCCCGTCGCGTCGGTGCCCGTGAAGCGGAACACGGCGGTCGAGGTCGCGGCGACCGAAGGCGCGATGAAGGTGGCGTTGGCGGTGTTCGCGCCGGCCAGGGTGACGGGAGGCCCGGGGATTTGCGTGATGCGCGGGTTGGTGACGGTGCCGCTCATGACCGTGCCGCCGAGCGTCACGACCTTGCCGCCGCTCGTCTGTCCGGACGCGCCGAACCCGACGGTGGTGGGCGGGGTCGACGCGGCGGGCGTTCCGCCGTCGTCATCGCCGCAACCGGCCAGCGTGGCCGACAAGGCCGCGGCCGAGATGGCGCCGACGCCGCCGAACAAGGTCTGGCGACGCGAGTAGCGCTGCTCGACGAGGCTCTGCAGATCGAGGTTGTGCGAACGGTTCGTATCGACGTCCCCGTCGCTGTAACCAATTGAGATAGCGTCCATGTGCCCGGGCTCACTGCGGCGCCTGGTCGCGCGCCTTGCCGATGGGCGTGGCAGGTGGTTGTGGCGGCGGTTCGACTCTTCGGCGACCGGACGATGTCGGCCGCGTGTCCGGTCAAAGACGCAGGTATCGGGCGCGAAACGCGTCGGCGAAGCGCGTCAGCGTACCCGTAGCGATCGCGCTTCGAAGGTCGGCCATCAACGCCTGGTAGAAACAGACGTTATGTTCGGTCATCAGCATCGCGCCGAGCATCTCGTTCGCGCGGACGAGGTGGTGGAGGTAGGCGCGCTCCCAAGTCGCGCACACGGGGCATGCGCATGACGGATCGAGCGGATCCCGGTCCTCTGCGAAGCGCGCGTTGACGATGTTGAGGGGGCCATCGGCGGTGAACGCCTGGCCTGTGCGCCCGGACCGGGTGGGGAGCACGCAGTCGAACATGTCTATCCCGCGTTCGACCGCGCCGACGATGTCGTCAGGCTTGCCAACCCCCATCAGATAACGCGGGCGCGACGGGTCGAGCTGGCCGGGGGCGTAGTCGAGGACGTCGAACATCGCCGCCTGGCCCTCGCCGACGGCTAGGCCGCCGACCGCGTAACCGTCGAAGCCGATGGCGAGCAACGCGTCGGCGGAGCGTTGCCGCAGATCGTGGTCGAGCGCGCCCTGCTGGATGCCGAACTGCGCCGCGACCTCTGCGTGCGCGCCGCCGCCCAGGAACGCGTCGCGCGAGCGGCGTGCCCAGCGCATCGAGCGCTCCATCGCGGCCTCGCGGACCGGGCGATCTGCGGTCGTGGGCACGAGCTCGTCGAACGCCATGACGATGTCCGACCCGAGCAGGCGCTGCACTTCGGTCGAGCGTTCGGGCGTCAGCATGTGGCGCGACCCGTCGAGGTGGCTCTTGAACGCCACCCCCTCCTCGCTCGCGTGCGACAGGTCGCCGAGCGACATGACCTGGTACCCGCCGCTGTCGGTCAGGATGGGGCGGTCCCATCCCATGAAGCCGTGCAGGCCACCGAGTCGCGCCACGCGTTCGGCACCGGGGCGCAGCATGAGGTGGTAGGTATTGCCGAGGATGACGTCGGCCCCCGCCGCGCGCACATCGAGCGGCTTCATTGCCTTGACGGTGGCGGCGGTGCCGACGGGCATGAAGGCGGGCGTGCGGATGTCTCCGCGGTGCATGGCGATGGTGCCGGTGCGGGCCGCACCGTCGGTGGCGGAGATGGAGAACGCGAAGCGGGCGGTCATGCGGGCAGCAGCAGGCTGGCGTCGCCGTAGCTGTAGAAGCGGTAGCCGTTCGTGATCGCATGTTTGTAGGCGGCGAGCATGCGCTCCCGACCCATGAGCGCGGAGACGAGCATGAAGAGCGTCGAGCGTGGAAGATGAAAATTGGTGAGGAGACCGTCGACCGCGCGAAACGCGTAGCCTGGGGTGATGAAGATCGCGGTGTCGCCTTCGAACGGGTGGACGAGCCCGTCCGCATCGGCGGCACTTTCGAGCAGGCGCAGGCTGGTCGTGCCGACCGCGACGACGCGTCCACCGCTTGCGCGCGTCGCGTTGATGCGGTCGGCGGTTGCTGCGTCGATGCGACCCCATTCGGCGTGCATGACGTGGTCGTCGCTGTCGTCCGCCTTCATCGGCAGGAACGTTCCCGCACCAACGTGCAGCGTCAGCGTGACGTGATCGATGCCATTGTCCGCCAGCGCCGACATCAGCGCCGGGGTGAAATGCAGCGCGGCGGTGGGTGCGGCGACAGCGCCGGGTTCGGCGGCGAACATCGTCTGGTAGTCGTCCGCATCACGTTCGTCGGTCGGCCGCTTGCCCGCGATATAAGGCGGTAACGGCATGCAGCCCGCACGGGCGAGCAGCGTTTCGACGGGCTCGTCACCCGCGAAGGTCAGCATGAAACTCCCGTCGTCACCGCGCGCGCTGGCGAACGCGTGGACGTCGCGGCCGAAGTCGATCGCGTCGCCTTCGTGCAATCGCTTGGCGTTGCGGACGAACGCGCGCCACTTCCGCGAGCCTTCGCGCTTGTGCAGCGTGGCACCGATCTTCGCGTCACCCCGGAAGCCTTCGAGCTGCGCGGGTATGACCCGCGTGTCGTTGAACACGAGCAGGTCGCCGGCGCGCAGCAACGACGGCAGGTCCGCCATCGTCCGATCGCTTAGCCGCGACGCGCCGACATCCAGCAACCTGGCAGCATCGCGCGGGACCGCGGGTCTCAGCGCTATTCTGTCCGAGGGTAGCGAGAAATCGAACAGATCGACCCGCATCAGTTCTTGGGCGCGGGCTTCGGCTTGATCACGGCGGCGCGCGGCGCGGGAACGGGAGGCTGGGCGGGAATGGGTACCGCGACGACGGGGGCCGCGGGGAGCGCCGATACGGGTAGGCCGACATCGCTCGCGATCGACGCCTTGACGATGCGCGACGGCGTTCCGGTCACCGCGCCGTTGTCGCCCTCGCCGCGCGTGATCGCGTCGACATACTGCATGCCGCCCACGACGCGGCCGAACGCGGTGTACTTGCCGTCGAGCGACATGCGCGGCGCGAACATGATGAAGAATTGGCTGTTGGCGCTGTCCGGGCTTGCCGAACGCGCCATGGACAGCGTGCCGCGAAGGTGCGGCATGCCGTTGAATTCGGCCTTGATGTCGGGAAGGTCGGACCCGCCCTCCCCCGTACCCTTGGGATCGCCGCCCTGTGCCATGAAGCCTTCGATGACGCGGTGGAACGTCAGGCCGTCGTAGAAACCGCGGCGCACGAGCGTCTTGATGCGTTCGACATGGCCGGGCGCGATGTCGGGGCGCAGCTGGATCGCGACCTTTCCGCCTGTCGACAGATCGAGATACAAGGTGTTTTCGGGCGTCAATGGCGGAGCAGGCGGCGGCGGCGCGGGGACCTGGGCCCAGGCGAAGCCGCCGATGAGCAGCGCGACAATGAAAACCAGTATCTTATGCATTCTACCCTCGTTACCCGTTATGTTCCGCGCAGGCCTAGCTCAGCGACCCGCTCGCGAAGCTGAACCGCCACCGCCGGCGTCACGAATTTTTCGACCTCGCCGCCGTAGAGCGCGATTTCCTTGACCAGGCGCGAGGCGATCGGCTGCAGCGCAACATCCGCCATGAGGAAGACCGTCTCCACGCCTTCGTTGAGCAGGTGGTTCATCCCCGCCATCTGATACTCGTATTCGAAGTCGGCGACCGCGCGCAGCCCGCGCAGGATCAGCGTCGCGTTCTGGCGCGTGGCGAAATCCATGAGGAGGGAGTCGAACGCGACAACCTCGATCGTGCCTTCGACCTCCGCGACTTCGCGGCGCACGGTGGCGAGGCGTTCGTCCGTGCTGAACATGGGCGACTTCGACGGGTTGGTCGTGACGCCGATGACCAGCCTGTCCACCAGCCGCGTGCCGCGCCGGATGATGTCCATGTGGCCGAGCGTGACGGGATCGAACGTGCCGGGGTAGACGCCGATGCGGAGGGTCATCGGAGCACCCTCAATGGTCGCGCTCGACCGCGAACCTTGCGATTGCGCGCAACAGGTCCGCCTCGCTGCCGAACGCGTGCAGATGCGCGATCGCCTGATCGATCAGCATCGCCGCCTGCTGCTCCGCGCGGTCGCGGCCGAGCAGGGACACGAACGTCACCTTGCCCGCCGCGTCGTCCTTGCCGAGCTTTTTTCCGGTCCGCGCCTCGTCCCCGCCGACATCCAGCAGATCGTCCGCGATCTGGAAGGCCAGGCCGACGTCGCGCGCGTAGCCGCGCAGGCCCGTACGGCCTTCGTGGCTGACGCGGCCCATGATCGCGCCCGCCTCCAGGCAGAAGGCGATCAGCGCCCCCGTCTTCAACTGCTGCAATCGCGTCACGCCGTTGAGGTCGAGCGTTTCCGTGCCCGCGACCAGATCCATCATCTGGCCGCCCGCCATCCCGGACGGTCCGGACGCCCTGGCAAGCGCGCCGATCAGTTCGGCGCGGACGAACGGGTCCTCGTTGGTCGCCTCGTCCGACAGAATTTCAAAGGCAAGCGCGTGCAGGCAGTCGCCCGCGAGTACCGCGGTGGCCTCGTCGAAGGCGATGTGCACGGTCGGCTTGCCGCGGCGCAAGTCGTCGTCGTCCATGCACGGCATGTCGTCGTGGATCAGCGAGTAGACGTGGATGCATTCCACGGCGAGCCCGACGCGCAGCGCCCGCTCGCGCGCGACGTTGAACAGCGCGCAGGCGGCGGACACGAGCAGCGGGCGCATGCGCTTGCCGCCGCCGATCGCGGCGTGGCGCATCGCCAGATACAGGCGGCGGCGGGCGTCGTCAGGCACGGGAAGCAGCGCGTCGAACAGGCGGTCGATGTCCTGGCCGATCCATTCGAGCGACGGACCGAGGCTGATCGCGCCGCGCTCCAAGGCGTCAGGCCTCATCGAAGGGTTGCGTGCCCGCAGGCACGCCGCCGGGCCCCAGCGTGATCTTGTCGATCTTCGCTTGTGCCGCGTTGAGCCGGGCTTCGCATTTGCGCTTCAATTCGTCGCCTTCCGCGTAGAGCGCGATCGACTCGTCGAGCGGGGCCTCGCCTTTTTCGAGCGTGCGGACGATCTCTTCCAGGCGTTTGAGCGCGGCTTCGAAGGTCGGCTCGTCGGGGCTCGGCATGGGTTCGCCTTGGCGCGCGCCTCCGAGGCGGTCAAGCACGCCGAAACCATGCGACATCTTCGCGCACCTCCCGCGCCGCGCGGCCCTCCACCTCGAGACGGCGCAGATGCGCCATCGCCTCGCCCGTCGCCAGGCCGAACAGCCCGTCGTCGATCGCGCGTCCGAACAGCACGCCGAAGCAGTCGACCGCGCGCCGCGGTTCGGACAAGTGGCCGTGCAGAGCGTCGAGCCGGTCGCGATGGCCGGCGTCGAGCGCCTCGAGCCGCGCGTGCAGGCCCGTGAACGGGTCGCCGTGGCCGGGCAGGACGAGCAGATCGTCGTCCAGCATCTTGAGCTTGGCGATGGAGGAAAGCCAGTCGCCGAGCGGATCTTCGTCCGGCTCGCTCTGCATCAAGGACACGTTGGACGTGATACGCGGCAAAACCTGATCCCCCGCGATCATGATCTTGGCGGCATCGTCGACGAGGCACGCATGCTCGGGACTATGTCCGTTGCCACTGACGACCCGCCATCGCCGCGCGCCGATCGTCAATCCGCCGCCATCGATCAGGCGGATGTAACGCTGCGGCACCGTCGAAACCACGCTCGCGAAACGGCCCCAGCCTTTAGCGGCCTCAGTGGCGATGCGGTCTTCGCTCCACCCGACGAGCCGCCAGTGCGCGATCGCCTCGGGCGGCGGCGCGTCGCGGACGTCGGACGTCAGCAGCCGCGCGAAGAGGAACTCGGTCCGGGTCATGTGGAGCGGTGCGGCGAAGCGGCCGCACAACCACCCGGCGAGCCCCAGATGGTCGGGGTGGAAGTGCGTCGCGACCACGCGGGTGACGAGACGCCCGGACAGCGGTCCGGCGAGCAAGGCTTCCCAGGCTTCGCGCGTGACGGATGTGTCGAGCCCGGTGTCGACAACGGCGACCCCGTCGCCGTCGTCGAGCAGGACGACGTTCACATGCTTGAGCGGCCCGGGGATCGCGAACCGCGCCCAGTGCACGCCTTCGGCGATCCGCACGATCTCCCCCGCCTCCGGACCACGTCGTCCGAAGGGGTACGTCAGACCCCTATGCGTGTAGGCGTCAACGGGAGAAGGGATCGACGAACCCGGGCGCGTTGGGCATCGTCGACTGCTGGCCCGCAGTCGCCTCAGCCACGAGCGCGGCTTCGGCTTCGCGCGCGCTCGTTTCGCGGTTGGTCCGCAGTTCCTGGATCAGCGCGGCGCGGTCGCCCTCGAAGCGTGTGTCGGTCGGCGCTTCGATGCCCGCCGCCTTGGCCGCCTTAGCCACCGTCGCGTCGAGTTCGCGTTGCGAGGTCAGGCCCAGCGTCACCGGATCCTTCGGCGTAATATTGGAAATATTCCAGTGCGTCCGGTCGCGGATCGCGGAGATCGTCGTCCGGGTCGTACCGATCAGCTTGGAAATCTGGCCGTCGGTGACTTCGGGATGGTTGCGCACGATCCAGCTGATGCCGTCGGGCTTGTCCGCGCGCTTGGAGGTCGGGGTGTAGCGCGGACCCTTCGAGCGCTTGACGCTGTCCGGCTCCTTCTGCAGCTCGAGCTTGTAGTCGGGATCGTCCTGACCGCGGTTGATCTCCTCCTGCGTGAGTTCGCCCGAGCGCAGCGGATCGCGCCCGGTCAGCTTGGTCGCGGCCGTGTCGTCGGCGATCGCCTGCACTTCGAGGATGTGGAGCCCGCAGAATTCGGCGATCTGTTCAAAGGTCAGCGCGGTGTTGTCGACGAGCCAGGACGCGGTGGCATGGGGCATGAGCGGCGGCACGTGGGGGTTGAGCGGCTGGGCCACTGATCTTCTCCGGATAACAAAAGGGCCGCCCCTTGCCGGAGCGGCCGAACCTTGCGGAGAAGCTTAGATTAACCGGCGCCGTCAGGCAAGAATTTTGTTCGCGAAAAGCCTCGAAGCGAAAGTCAAGAGGGCCGGAAGTCGAGGGGCAGACAGTCGCGCGCACCCGGTCGCCGCAATCGCGCCGCAAGCGACACATAGCCTATTTCATCGACAGGGGGATCGAGATGAGATTATGCGTGGTGGCAAGTCTGGCGGCGGCATCCGCGCTCTGGTCTCCGGACGCGCGTGCCGCTTCGCCCGTTGCAGCATATGATCGCTTCGACGGCGGCCTCGGCGGCGTACATACCGGCACGTTTGCGGGCGCACGGCTCCGAATTGCGCTGGGCGGAAGCAAGGTCAGACCAAAGCCGCAGCTGAACCTGACGCTGGCTCCGATGGTGCGGATGCAGGCGCTCGACGGCCGGACGCGTATGCGTTTCGGCGAGGGCGTGTCATTCGCATTGAACGGGAACGGACCCGCGCGCTTGGCGCTGGCGGGCCGACCGCTGAGCGGCTTCGCTCCGCAGAAGGCCGCGATCGACAAGACGGGTGCGGCCGGCGTGTCCACGCTCGGCTGGGTCGGCATCGGCGCGGGGGCGCTGCTCGTCGTGGGCGTCGTCTACTATGCCGTACTAACCAGCGAATGCTACGAGTGCGACGACTGACGGCGACGCATCAGCCGATCTGCAGTACGATCTTGCCGACGTGGTCGCCGACTTCCATGCGGCGGTGCGCGTCGGCGGCATCGGCGAGCGGGTAGACCCGGTCGATCACGGCTTTGAGCCGTCCTTCCTCCGCGAACGGCCACGCGTTGCGCGCGATTTCCTGGCACAGCAGTGTCTTGAAGCCGACATCCCGCGCGCGCAGCGTGGAGCCGGTGAGCGTCAGGCGGCGGCGCATGACGTCCCAGATCTTGAACTCGGCATCCGCCCCGCGTTGCGCGGCGATCGACACGTGTCTGCCGTCATCGGCGAGGCAGGCGAGGTTGCGCGGGAAATAGTCGCCGCCGACCATGTCGAGCACGACATCGACGCCACGCCCGGATGTGATCGACTTCACTTCCGCGACGAAGTCCGCGTCGCGGTAGTTGATCGCATGGGTCGCGCCCAGCTCCAGGGCACGCGCGCATTTTTCGTCGGAGCCGGCGGTGACGATCACGGTCAAACCGAACAGCTTGCCGAGCGAAATCGCCATCGTTCCGATTCCGCTCGTGCCGCCGTGCACGAGCACAGTGTCGCCTTCGGCGGCATAGGCACGTTCGAACAGGTTGCTCCACACGGTGAACAGTGTTTCGGGCATCGCCGCCGCCTCGATCATCGTCAGCGCGAGCGGCACGGGCAGGCATTGGCCGACCGGCGCAACCGCGTATTCCGCGTAGCCGCCGCCGGTGATCAGCGCGCAGACCGGCTGCCCCATCTGCTCGGCACCCACGCCCTCGCCGCACGCGACGACCTCGCCCCCGACTTCCAGTCCCAGCGTCTCGGGCGCGCCAAGCGGCGGCGGGTACATCCCCATGCGCTGCATGACGTCGGGCCGGTTGACGCCCGCGGCGGCAACACGGATCAGCACTTCGCCCGGCCCCGCGATCGGCACGGGCAACGTCACGGGCACCAGCACCTCGGGTCCCCCTGCCCCGGTCATGCCGATCGCGGTCATCTGTTGGGGGATCGCGGTCATCGGAGTGCCTCGGGTGAAGCGGCTTCATTGACAGCGGACTCGCTCCGGTCAACGTTGCAGGTCATGGACCCGGACGATCTTTTCGCGCCCAAGCCGAAGGACCCGCTCGCCGAGCTGGCGCGGCAGGACCTGGACCCGCTGTCGGTCGACGAATTGGACGCGCGCGTCGCGGCGTTGCGGGCGGAGATCTCGCGCGTGGAGGCGAAGCGTGGCCTGGCCGTCAGCCACCGGGCAAGCGCCGAAGACTTGTTCCGGTCGCGATGACCCGGTCGTTCCCGCCCTTGATCGTGCTCGGGCGGCCTACGACATATTCACCATCTGACGCGTACACTCGTCCGCGGTCCTAGGAGCTTCCCCGACATGCCGTCTTTCGCCCGCGAACTTGAAACCACGCTGCACAACGCGCTGGGCCAGGCCAGCACCCGCCGCCACGAATATGCGACGCTCGAGCATCTGCTGCTCGCGCTGATCGATGACGAGCATGCGTCCAAGGTGATGCAGGCGTGCGGGGTGGACCTCAAGAACCTGCGCGGCGCGGTGGTGACGTATCTCGATACCGAGCTTGAGTCGTTGAAGGTCGAGGCGGACACGGACCCCTCCCCCACGTCAGGCTTCCAGCGCGTGGTGCAGCGCGCGATTCTGCATGTGCAGTCGTCTGGCCGCGATGAAGTCACCGGCGGGAACGTGCTGGTCGCCCTGTTCTCCGAGCGCGAGTCGTACGCCGTGTACTTCCTGCAGCAGCAGGACATGAGCCGGCTGGATGCGGTCAGCTACATCAGCCACGGCGTCGGCAAGGGCGAAACCCCCTCCGAGCCGCGCGAGGTCAAGGGATCGGAAGAAACCAAGGAGAAGGGCGACGGCAAGGCGAAGGAGTCCGCGCTCAAGCAGTTCACCGTCAACCTTAACGAAAAGGCCAAGGAGGGTCGCGTCGATCCGCTGATCGGACGTGGGCCCGAGGTTGATCGGACGGTTCAAATTCTCTGCCGCCGGTCGAAGAACAATCCGTTGTACGTCGGCGAGCCCGGCGTGGGAAAAACCGCGATCGCGGAAGGTCTCGCGCGCAAGATCATCGAGGGCAACGTGCCTGACGTGCTGCTCCCCGCGGTCATCTACTCGCTCGACATGGGCGCGTTGCTGGCGGGCACGCGTTATCGCGGCGATTTCGAGGAGCGGCTGAAGCAGGTCGTGACCGAACTGGAAAAGATGCCGGACGCGATCCTGTTCATCGACGAGATCCATACGGTCATCGGCGCGGGCGCGACGAGCGGCGGCGCTATGGATGCCTCTAACCTGCTCAAGCCCGCATTGTCGGGCGGCGTGATCCGCTGCATCGGGTCGACGACGTACAAGGAGTTCCGCAACCACTTCGAAAAGGACCGGGCGTTGTTGCGCCGGTTCCAGAAGATCGACGTCAACGAACCGACGGTCGAGGATACGATCAAGATCATCATGGGCCTGCGCTCGGCGTTCGAGGAGCATCATCACGTCAAGTACACGCCCGAGGCGGTGAAGTCCGCGGTCGAGCTTTCCGCGCGCTACATCAACGACCGCAAGCTGCCCGACAAGGCGATCGACGTGATCGACGAGGTCGGCGCGATGCAGATGCTGGTCGTCGCGGCCAAGCGTAAGAAAGTGATCACGCCCAAGGAGATCGAGGCGGTTGTCGCGACCATGGCGCGCATCCCGCCCAAGTCGGTATCGACCGATGACAAGAAGGCGCTGCAGACGCTCGAACAGGACCTGAAGCGCGTCGTGTTCGGCCAGGACGCGGCGATCGAGCGGCTCGCGTCAGCGATCAAGTTGAGCCGCGCGGGGCTTCGCAACCCGGACAAGCCGATCGGCAACTATCTGTTCTCCGGACCCACCGGCGTCGGCAAGACCGAGGTCGCGCGGCAGCTCGCGTCGATCATGGGCATTCCGCTCCAGCGTTTCGACATGTCGGAGTACATGGAACGCCATTCGGTCAGCCGCCTGATCGGCGCGCCTCCGGGCTATGTCGGCTACGATCAGGGCGGGCTGCTCACCGACGCGGTCGACCAGAACCCGCATTCGGTGCTGCTGCTCGACGAGATCGAAAAGGCGCATCCCGACCTGTTCAACATCCTCCTGCAGGTGATGGACAACGGCAAGCTGACCGATCACCACGGCAAGACGGTCGATTTCCGCAACACGATCCTGATCATGACGACCAACGCGGGTGCGTCCGACATGGCGCGCGAGGGCGTGGGGTTCGGCAACAACGACCGCGAAGGCGAGGACGAGGAGGCGATCAAGCGCATGTTCACGCCGGAGTTCCGCAACCGGCTGGATGCGATCGTGCCCTTCTCGTATTTGCCGCCCGAGGTGGTCGCGCGCGTCGTCGACAAGTTCATCCTGCAGCTCGAGTTGCAGCTGGCGGATCGTCAAGTGCACATCCACCTCGACGAGGAAGCGCGCAGCTGGCTGACCGCCAAGGGCTACGACAAACTCTACGGCGCGCGGCCGATGGAGCGGCTGATGCAGGAGAAGATCAAGCAGCCGCTCGCCGAGGAGCTGCTGTTCGGCAAGCTGATCAACGGCGGCGAGGTCAAGGTCCGCATCAAGGACAACGCCCCCGCGTTCGAGGTCACTGCCGCGCCGCCCAAGCTGCCCAAGAAGAAGGGCAAGGGGCTGGTCAGTGCCGACGCCGAGCTGGAACAGACAAGTGCGGACGAGACACCGAAGAACGAGGAAGGCGAGAACGCCTGAAGCCTGTCCCGCCGAAGATTCGGAAATTCGAAAGGCGTCGCGAGAGCGACGCCTTTTTTCGTTCCCCGCATCGGTGACCCGCGCTAGACCCCGCTCCGGATTTCAGGAGCACCCGCATGTCCGGCTTGACTCTCTACACGAACCCGATGTCGCGCGGCCGCATCGCACGTTGGATGCTGGAAGAAGTCGGCGAGCCGTACGAAGCTGTGATGCTCGACTTCGGCAGCACGATCAAAGCGCCCGAGTTCCTTCGCCTCAACCCGATGGGAAAGGTTCCGACGCTGGTCCATGGCGACACGGTGGTGACGGAGTCCGCCGCGGTTCTCGCCTATCTGGCGGATGCGTTTCCCGCCGCCGGTCTCGCGCCGCGGACGTCTGATCGCGGCAGCTACTATCGCTGGCTGTTCTTCGCTGCGGGCCCCATCGAAGCTGCGGTGACAAACAAGGCGTTCGGCTTCGACGCGCCCGACAAGAAGCAGTCGCTCGGCTATGGCAGCTACGACGACACGATGGCCGCGCTCGAGACCGCGGTCTCCGGCACGCCGTACATTTGCGGGGACCGGTTCAGCGCCGCGGATGTGGCGATCGGCAGTCAGCTCGGATGGGGATTGATGTTCGGGACGATCGACAAACGTCCCGCGTTCGAAGCCTATGTCGCGCGCATGTACGCGCGCCCGGCGCACGTCAAAGCAAGTGCGCTCGACGACGCGGCGATGCCCAAGGAGCCTGCAACGTGAGCGCCGTACGCCAAGCCGCTATCGATCTGTACGACCGCTACACGCACGAAGGCATGGACCGGCGCGCGTTCATGGCGGAGTTGACGAAGATCGCGGGAAGCGCTGCTGCCGCGACGGCTCTGCTCGGTGGGATCGCGACGAGCCCGGCCGCGGCCGCGATCTCCAGCCCGACCGACGCACGCCTGATCGCGCGCCGCGAAAGCTGGACGCTGCCGGGCGGGCGCAAGATGTCGGCCTATGCCGCTACGCTGCGGAACGCGAAGGGAAAGCGCCCGTCCGTCATGGTCGTGCACGAGAACCGCGGCCTGACGAAACATATCGAGGATGTCGCGCGCCGCGTCACGCTGGCTGGCTACCACGCGGTTGCGGTAGATTTCCTGTCGCCGCTCGGCGGAACGCCCGCTGACGAGAATGCCGCGCGCGAGCTGATCGGCAAGCTGGATCTGGGCCAGGCGACTGCCGACGGCATCGCGACGTTGGCGCGGCTCAAGCGTCGGCGCGGCGGCAACGGGAAAGTGGGCGCGATCGGCTTCTGCTGGGGCGGCGCGATAGTCAACCGGCTCGCGGTCGGCGCGGGTACCAACCTTGACGCGGGTGTGCCCTATTACGGCACCGCGCCCGATCCGGCACAAGCGGTCGCGGTGCGCGCTCCGTTGCTGATCCATCTCGCTAGCCTGGATGCGCGGGTCAACGCCACCGCGCTACCCTGGGGCGCCGCGCTCGAAGCCGTGGGTAAGACGGTGACGGTGGTCAACCACCAAGGGGTGAACCATGCCTTCAACAACGACACATCAGCCGAACGGTACGACAAGGCGGCCGCTGATCGGGCGTGGGGTCAGACTCTCGCCTTTTTCGACAGGCATCTTCGCTAGCCACAAGGGCCGCAAGCAAAAGGAAAGGCCCAGGATCGCTCGCGGGCCTCCCTTGTTTGCAGTTCAGGCGAATCAACTATTCGCGGCTACCGCCCATAAAGCTAAGCAGGAACTGGAACATGTTCACGAAGTCGAGATAGAGCGACAACGCACCCATGATCGCGGTCTTGCCCATCATGTCGGACCCTGCAACCTGGAAGTACAAGCTCTTGATCCGCTGCGTGTCGTAGGCGGTGAGGCCGGCGAAGATCAGGACGCCAATGCCGCTGATCACGAGGTTCAGCGGACCAGACTGCAGGAAGATGTTGAGCACCGACGCCACGATAAGGCCGATCACGCCCATGATCAGGAACGTGCCGAAGCCAGACAGATCCTTCTTGGTCGTGTAGCCGTAGAGGCTGAGCGCCACGAACGCCGCCGATGTCGCGAAGAACGCCTGCGCGATCTGCGCGTCGCTGCGCACCAACATGATCGCCGACAGCGACAAGCCCATGATCGACGCGAACGCGAAGAACATCGCCGAGACGCCCGCCGTCGACATACGCTGCACCGCCGCGCCGAAAGCGAAGATCATGAGCAGCGGCGAGAAGATGATGACGTACTTGAGGATGCCCGGCTGACCGAATACCTGGGCGGCCAGGCCCGACTCCTTGAACAGCAACGCGACGATGCCGCTAAGCAGCACGCCAGATGCCATGTAGTTGTAGACCGACAGCATATACGACCGAAGTCCCGCGTCGCGCGCGGCGGTCGTCGGAACGCGCACGCCGGCGAGCGGGTCGGCCACGCGGGGCGTCGCTCCGGTCACGCGTGGATCAGACCAATTTGCCATGTCTATTTTTCTCTCCAGATGCGGTGCACAGACACCGCAATGACGACAATATCGTATGATCGCGTGACTCTTTCAAGCGAAACACGACACGGGCTTAAGACCGTGTTTACTAGGGCAAAGACGGAATAGCGCGACGTGCATCGCCTTTTCGTCGCAATCCGGCTGCCGATCGCCGTGCGGACGCGTCTCCTGGACCTCATGGGCGGGGTCAACAACGCGCGCTGGCAGTCGGACGATCAGCTCCATCTTACGCTGCGCTTCATCGGCGGGGTCGACCGGCACCGGGCGGAGGACGTCGCCGCCGCGCTCGCATCCGTGGGCGCACCCCGTTTTGAGGCGTCGTTGAAAGGTGCAGGTCAGTTCTTGCAAGGATCGCGTGGTGGATCGTTGTGGGTCGGCGTAACTCCGCACGGACCGTTCCACGCGCTGCACAAGAAGGTCGACGAGGCATGCCGCCGTGCCGGCCTCCCGTCCGAAGGTCGGGCGTACCTGCCGCACATCACGGTCGCGCGCCTCGGACGCACCGCGGGCCCCGTCGACGCCTTCGTGCAAGGCGCATCGAGGATGGCGGACGATCTGTTCGTCGTCGACACGTTCTGCCTCTACGAAAGCCGGCTCGGCGGCGAAGGCGCGACATACCAGATCGTTGAGCGCTACCGGCTGGACTGACCCAGTCGTCGGAGTCGCGGGCGTTGCCAATCCTACGGGGCCTGTTAGCCGTGGCGGACAAAAGATAGTCGGGAGCAGGTGAGATGCCGGACGAAGCGACGATTCCCGGCATCGCGGCTCCAGAAGCCACGCCGGTCCCGCGCGCGGCGGACGAGCGCTACGCTTGGTACGTGCTATCCATCCTCGTGCTCGTCTACGTGCTCAACTTCATCGACCGGCAGATCCTGTCGATCCTGGCAGAAGACATCAAGCGCGACTTGGACCTGACCGACGGCGACCTGGGGTTCCTCTACGGCACCGCGTTCGGCGTCTTCTACGCGATATTCGGCATTCCGCTCGGGCGTTTAGCGGACAATTGGAGCCGCGTGCGCCTGATGACGGTCGGGCTGTCGCTGTGGTCGATCATGACCGCACTGTCGGGGTTCGCGCGATCGGGCGGCGGGCTGGCGCTCGCCCGCATCGGCGTCGGCGTCGGCGAGGCGACCGCGAGCCCGTGCGCCTACTCGCTGCTGTCCGACCTGTTCCCGCGCGAGAAAAGAGCAACTGCGCTCGCCATCTATTCGTCGGGTTTGTACATCGGGGGAGGTCTGTCGCTGTTCATCGGCGGACTCGTCGTTCAAAACTGGAACGCGGCGTTTCCGGACCGTAGCGGGCCGTTCGGGCTGGCGGGATGGCAGGCGGCGTTCATGGCGGTCGGCATTCCCGGCCTGCTGCTCGCCGCCTGGGTCGCGACGCTGCGCGAGCCGGTCCGCGGCGCGTCCGACGGCATCGACACGCAGTCGTCTCCCGCGCCGTTCGCGGACTTCTTAGACGAACTGCTGACCATCATCCCGCCGCTGACGCTGATCGGCGCGGCTCGGCGCGGCTCGTCCGCGCTCGCGGTCAACTTGGCTGTCGCGGGCGTGTGCGCGCTTGCGGCGTTGAGCCTCGTCCGCTTGACGGGGGACATCCCGCAATGGACCGCGATGGGGCTCGGCACCTACGCGCTCTTTTCGTGGGCGACTGCGCTCCGCCACCGCGACCCGCCGTCGTTCGCGCTGATCGTCGGCAGCCCTGCATTCCTGCTGACCGTGCTCGGCTACGGGTTAATCGCGTTCACCGCCTACGCGGTCAGCTTCTGGGCCGCGCCATATGCGATGCGCGAGTTCGGTGCGGCGCCCAGCGAAGCGGGCCTGCTGGTCGGCGGCGCGGGCGCGCTGGGCGGGTTCCTGGGGGTAATCGGCGGCGGCCGCCTAGCCGACACGCTCAAGCGGACGATGCCGTCGGGCCGCGTCATCGTGATGCTGATCGGCGCGATCACGCCCATCCCGTTCCTGATCGTCAGCTACACGACGACCAGCCTGCCGCTGTTCTACTGGCTGTATCTGCCGATGGCGATCCTGGCGTCTTCGGCGCTCGGGGCATCGGCCGCGACGACCCAGGATCTCGTGCT
Organism: uncultured Sphingomonadaceae bacterium; assembly: GCA_964251385.1. Taxonomy (GTDB): domain Bacteria; phylum Pseudomonadota; class Alphaproteobacteria; order Sphingomonadales; family Sphingomonadaceae; genus CADCVW01. The sequence goes on from CAXUJK010000001.1 coordinate 630,247, forward strand.
GCCACGCATGCGCGGCGTCGCAACCGCGACGTTCTTTCTGGGAACGACCTTCATCGGCTTGGCGCTCGGCCCATACCTCGCCGGCCGCGTCAGCCAGGCGACGGGCGATCTCGGCACGGGCGTGCTGTCGCTGCTCGCCGTGGCGCCGATCGCGATCGGTGCCATCCTGATCCTGTACCGCATTCTGCCGTGCGCGGAGGCAACCGTGATCGATCGCGCGCGCGCTGCGGGAGAGCCTATCTAGGACGCGCGACCACGCCGCACGCGATGCGTGCGCCGCTGTTGCCGCTAGGGTCGGTGCGGTAATCGTCCACCGCGGCGTGGATCAGCAACGCCGCGCCGTCGGCATCGGACATGGGACGCACGCCGCCGTTCAGAGTCGCGCCCGCGATCGTGAAGCCGACCGTGCCGCGCCCGTTCGTACCGATAGTCAGGTTGGGCAGATCGCCCGCGTGCGCGCCCGCCGGATTGTCGCGTCCGTGCTGTCGTCCGCCGGGGTTCCAGTGCGCACCCGCGCTTTCGAAGCCGGGCGCATCGCATCGCCCGACCATGTGCACGTGCATGCCGTATATGCCCGGCGTCATGCCGGTCGCGGCGACGTCGACGCGTACGTCGTTGCCGCGCTCGCCGATCTGCGCGATGGCCACGGCGCGGCCGCTGCCGTCAGCCAGCGGTACGACGATCCCTTCACGCTCGCCCTCGATCGCCGCCCCGGGTGTGTCTCCGCCCGGCCGAACGCAGGCGGACGTGCTCGCGGCCAGAACCAGCGCGATCGACACTCTGCTCTTCATCGCGTTTCTCCCACTCACGCGGGAGGATGCAGGCGACGACCGTCTCCCGTCAAGCCGCCGACGGGCGACCGATCGAAACGTAGCGCAGCCCGGCCCGCGCGGCGTCCTGCGGCGGATAGATGTTGCGCAGGTCGACGAGCAACGGATCGGCGAGGCATTCGCGCACGCGGGTCAGGTCGAGCGCGCGGAACTTGTCCCATTCGGTTACGACAACCGCCGCATGCGCGCCGGTCAGAATGGCGTAGGGATCATCGCCGAACTGCACGTCGGTCAGCATCCTTGCCGCCGCCTGCGTCCCTTCCGGGTCGCAGGCGCGTACCGTCGCCCCCGCGTCCTGCAGGACCTTGATGATGCTGAGCGAAGGCGCGTCGCGCATGTCGTCAGTGTTGGGCTTGAAGGTCAGGCCGAGGATTGCCACCGTCTTTCCCGTGACGTTTCCTCCCATCGCAGCGATGATCTTGTCGCCCATCGCGGCCTTGCGCGCCTCGTTCACCGCCGCGGTGGTCTCGATCAGCTTGAGCGGCGATCCCGCCTCCGCCGCCGTGCGGATCAGCGCGAGAGTGTCTTTGGGAAAGCACGATCCGCCATAGCCCGGCCCCGCGTGCAGGAACTTCGACCCGATCCGCTTGTCGAGCCCGATCCCGCGCGCGACTTCCTGCACGTCCGCGCCGACCGCCTCGCACAGGTCCGCGACTTCGTTGATGAAGGTGATCTTCATCGCGAGGAAGCCGTTCGCAGCGTATTTGATCAGCTCGGCGGTGCGCCGACGCGTGAACAGAAGCGGGGCTTCGTTGAGGTAGAGCGGCCGGTAGACGCGCGCCATGACCTCGCGCGCGTCGTCGTGTTCGACGCCGACGACGATGCGGTCGGGCCGCTTAAAGTCGTCGATCGCGGCGCCTTCGCGCAGGAACTCGGGGTTGGAAACGACGTGCACGGCCACGCCCGCGGGATTCGCGCGCACGATGCGCTCCACCTCGTCGCCCGTGCCGACGGGGACCGTCGACTTGGTGCACACCACGGTGGGCCTGGTCACGCACGCGGCGATCTGTTCGGCGACTTCGTAGACGAAGCTCAAGTCCGCATGCCCGTCACCGCGTCGCGACGGCGTTCCGACGGCAATGAAGACCACATCGGCTGTCAGGACCGCGGCCGAAAGGTCAGTCGTGAAGGACAATCGTCCTTCGGCGACGTTCTTGCCAATCAGCGCATCGAGGCCGGGCTCGAAGATCGGCACCCTGCCCGCGTTGAGGTCGGCGATCTTGCCCGCATCCTTGTCGATGCAGGTCACGCGATGCCCGAAGTCGGCAAGGCAGGTTCCCGACACGAGCCCGACATAGCCCGAGCCGACGATCGCGATGTTCATGAGGTTCCCCGATGCACCGGCAAGTTGCCGGGCGATGCGGCTATCCGGACAAGGAGCGGTGCGGTCAAGCTTCGCCGTTTGTTCGCCGCGTCTTCGTCGCGGATCCGAACTTTCGTCGGGCCCTTACGAAGAAGTGCGGACGAAAAAAGAGGCCGACCCAAAGGCCGACCTCTCTTTTCTCTGAAACTTCGATCGCCGCCTGTAGCGATCGAAGTCGATTACATGCCTGAACCCGGACCGAACGTGATCTGCACGTTCCGGTTCTGCGGCTCGCGAACGCCGTCGGCGGTGTCGACCAACGGACGACCTTCGCCGTACGCTTCGGTCGAGATCGTGCCGTCCGGCAGGCCGCGGCCGACCAGGTAGGCGCGAACCGCATCGGCGCGACGCTGCGACAGACCGACGTTGTACTGATCCGAACCCGACTTGTCCGCGTTACCCGCGAGCATGACGCTGGCCGAACCCGTCTGCTGGTACGCAGCAGCCGCGTTGTCGAGGATCGAAGCCGCTTCCGGCGTGATGTCCGACCGATCCCAGTCGAAGAACACGATGAACGGACCAGGCGTGGCCGGTGGCGTAGCCGGAACCGGCTCCGGCGGAAGAGGCGTGGGCTCGGGCGGCAACGGCGGAGGAGGCGCGATCACCTCTTCCACGTACGGAGTGCCGAAGTTGTAGATCAAGCTCGCCAGCAGGCTGTGCGTGCGCAGCTTGCCCTCGACAGCTTGGCCCGGAAAGCGCGTACCAACGGCACCGGCACCAAACGCGGGACCAACGGTGTCGCCCACCATGTAGAAGCGCGTCGTGTTGAAGAAGCGATACTTCAGGCCGATGTCGACATTGTCGTTGATGGCCGTGCGGATGCCCGCGATCGCCTGCCAAGACAGCTCGGAGTCCTTGTCATCCAGAAACAGCGCGTTGGCACCCGTGCCCGAGATGTTCTTGAACTTAATCTGGCTGACGCCGACACCACCGCCGACATAACCGCTGACGCCTGCATCGTCACCGAAGTCGAGCAACGCGTTGATCATCGACGAGATGACCTGCGTACGACCGCTGCCGTCGAACACGCCGCCCGTGAAGCCGCCGCCGGTGACCTGCTGGAACTCGTCGACCTTGGCCCGCTTGTAGCCAAGCTCGGCTTCAAGGCGCAGCGGTCCGAAATCGTAACCCGCGATGAGATCGACGTCGAACCCGTACTTGTGATCGATGGTAGCGGCATTGTTGAACGCGCCGACGTCCAGATCCAGATCTTCGACGATCATCGCGCCGCCTTCGACGCCGACATACCATGCGCCGTCAGCGCTGAGTGCCGGAGTTGCCAAAGCCGTGGATGAAAGCGCCAGTACTATGGCAAGCTTCCGCATATAAATCCCCTTTCGAAGTGCGTCCTGATTGAGACTGCCTGAACCCAATACGGGACGCGAAGTTGCCACGCAAGAATTCGTTTGGTCTAGTCTGTTGCCCAAATGCCGCACTGCCGCATAGGTCAACCCGCGCTTGGCGTTACCCGCGACAAGTTTTCGAAACTCCTGGCCCGGCTCAACCGATAAGCCCGTGCGCCCGCATCGCGGCGAGCATCGCCGACAACACCATACGTGCTTCGGCGTCGGTCGTCGTGCCCCCCGCCGGGTCGACGATCGCCGGCTGCCGGGCACCGACCACCTGCACCCCGCCCACGGCGAGACGCTCGGCGTCGACTCGCCCGACCGTCCAGCGTCCGCCATCCCAAACCGCGCGCAGGCCGCTCGTCCCCACGGACACCGACATGCCGCCGACCGCCGCCAGAAACCGCCATCCGCCCGGACCCCAGTTCGTTACAGCATGAGCATGACCGCTCCACGCTCCCGACGGGGCGGGACCGACGATCCAGCTTTGACCTTCGGCAGGAGCGGAGGGCGGGACATCTACGCCCACCGCCTCGACCACCGCGTGCAACAGCACGTCGATCGCGGCCAGGCTTTCGTTGTGAAACATTTCCTTCTGCGCCTGCCCCGGCACGAGAAGCGGGAGCTTGTGTCGTATTGTCGCCGTCGTCATCGCCATTCTCCCTCGCCTTGCCCGATCGCCAGCCGCGCCGCGCGCGACACCGCACGCGAGCCGACCTGCACGATTTCCAGTGTGAAGCCGTGCGCGGTGCCGTCCGCCGCCTGCGCCGCCGCATCATAGGTCCAGCCGGGTGCGCCGACCTCGACTACGCGCACGCCGCCTGCGACGTTGATCCGGTACAGTTCGGCCGCTTCGCCCAGCGGCGCGTCGACCCGGTCGATCCATGACCAACCCTCGCGGCTACGGCGCGTCCATCCGACGATTACCGCACCATCGGAACCGCGTCTCGCGCGCAAGTGAACGGACGCGGGGGGACGCAGCGCTTCCGCTCCGCCGGTCGCGGCCGCGATCACGGGGACGTCGCCGTCGCCTACCCCGCGCGCCGCGATCTCGACCGTCGCGCCGATCGCCGCCTCGGGAACCGCCACGCTTGCAAGGCTGTCCGCGTCGATCAGCACGAACGCATCTCCCGCCGCGTGCAGGCTCGCCGCCCACTCGGTCCCTCGCCGCCCGCGCAGCAGATGCGACAAGCGGAAGCGCTTCGGCCCGACGAGCCGCGCATCGCCGAACTGGATCAGTTCGTTGCCTAGCATCGCGAGGTTCGCGCCCGCGACGAGCGCGTCGTCGTCACGGCTTTCCAGCCACATCGCATTGTTCAGCAACTCGACCTCGACGCTGTTGCGCCGGTCGAACAAGGTCGACCCGGCAGCGGCCAGCGCACCCAGCGCGGTTCCCATCACCGCCGCCGGAGCCGTCGCGCCCGCCGGCTGCCAGCTTGCGCCCGCGTCGTGGCTCGCCTCGAGCGCCGCCACCCGCCATCCGCGCGATACCCCCGCCGCCGCAACGAGCAGCCGCGCACCCGCTACGGGAACATCGCCCAGCGAAGGCGCATCGAAGAGGCGCAACGTCGTCGGCCCTAAAGGAAAGTCGTCACCCGTCACGCTGCGCCCCGCCACCGCGGGCAGGACCGGCACCGCAGCGCCCGCGTGTGCGACGAGCTCAAGCTTCACCGCCATGCGTTCGAGCGTCCAGCCGTGGACCTGCCACACCCGCTCGGCACCCGCAATCCGCACCAGCTGCCCGGGCCGAAGAGCCATCTCCCGCCACGGCAGTGTCACGCTCCTTCGCTCGCGTGTCCGCCAGTAGGTGTTGAGCCGCGCGGCCGCGATCGCCTTGGCGACTCCCGCGTCGATCGCGGCGGGCAACGCGACCCGCTCGGTGATCCGGCCGGGCCCGCCCAGGGTCGTGCGCTGAAGGCCCGCCTGATAGTCGCGTGCCGGGTCGTGATAGGCGAGCGTCACCGCATCGGGCACCTGTCCTGCGGCAAGCCGCGAGCTCGCCGCTCCCTTCGATGTAGCCGCGATCGATGCGACGGGCGCGCCGCTCACACCCAAGCGCAGCCGTGCGCCGTCATCGTGCAGGGACTCGGGAACCGCTTCGTTCAGTGTGGAGATCACCGCACGCACGCTGTCGCCATGCGCGGCGAACCCGGTCAATGCCTGCCCGGCCGGAGCGTTCACCACGCCGCCGCTGATCGCCTCGACGATCGTGCCCGTTCCGGTTCCCGCCTCTTCGGCTACAACCTCGAAGGTCAGCGACGGGATGCGGTTGCCGTAGTCGCCGAGCTGGAAGTCCTCGAATACCGCATAGGCGATCCCGCGGAAGGCGGGCGTGCTTGCCAGCCCTTCGGCCGCGGCGATCAACGGATCGACGGCTTGCGTCTCGCCTCCCGAATGCAGCCGGAAGCCGGTCTCGGTCTTGAAGTCTCCCGCGGCCCCGCGCAACAACTTGCCGTCCGCCCAGATGCGCCCGACGCGTGCGATCGGCCGGCCGGACAGCGCCACGGCGAACGAAGCCGAGTAGCTGTACGTCGTCGTCTTGGGTTTGCCCTTACCGCCACCCTGCTTGTGCCGGTCCTCCTTGAGGTCGGTCGCCCAGATCACCGTACCGGCAACGCGCATGGTCCCGAAGATCTTGCTGATCGGGGTGCCGTACGATGATGTCTGCACCGTCAGGTCGCCCAGCCGCGGACCCTGCCGGCCCTTGGGCGCGAAGATCAGCATGTCGATCTGCTGGCCGATCACCGTGCCGATCGATCCGCCCACGGGCCCGCCGATCACCGACCCGACCGCCGTCAAAATCAGCGTCGCCATCTACACCTCCTCCTTGGCGGCCGGGTCGACGTGCCGCCAGACGCTTGCCACCGGCCAGGCGGGCTCGCCCGGCACCTCGACCACGCGCCGCAAACCCGCGTCCGCGTGGATGAAGCCGCCGGGCGTCACAATCGCCAAGTGCAGCTGGCTATGACCGGCGTGCATCAGCAGCACGTCGCCCGGCTCTCTCTCCGCCCGTGTCGCAAAACCATGTTCCGCCAGACCGGCCGCGGCTTCACCGGCATTGCCCGATCGCAGGGGATAAGCGCGCGCGACGCCGTTCAACGCGAACGTGCTCGCCACCACGCCGATACAGTCGAGCCCGTACTCCGCGTCGCGTCCCTGCGGCCGGAACCGCACGCCGATCAGCGCCCGCGCTCGCGCGACGACATCGTCCCGGCCCATTCTCAACTCCCCGGATAGCGCGTCAGCAGGTCGTTGCCGGGCAGATGCGGCTCGCCCCTGAAATTGACGACGTTGGCGAACCGGTCGCGGCACGTCTCCAGCCGCTTGTCGCACCCCTCGGTCAGCCGTACCGCGCACCCCGGCGTGACGGCGAAGGGCGGCGGCTCGCGCAGCCGCAAGCCGCCCGCGTCCGTTCCCGTGATCGCACTCGACAAACCGCTGTTCGCGCCGTCGATCCATTCCAACCGCCCGAAGCCGAACCGGTCCATATCGCCCGCCGCTTCGACCACGACGAACCCGTCCGCGTCGCAGGACGCGAGCCGCGTGCGCAAGCTCCGGCCCGCCATGTCGACGCGGCACCGCGCGTCGCCGAGCTCGGCGCGGCACTCGGGCGACGTCGTCTCGCACACGGGCGCGTCCAGCATCGCGGTGGGTCCGCGCAGCTCGGCCTCGAACCCGCCGTTCTTGACGCTCACCGCGCCCAGCTCGCCGCGCGCGAGCGGGATGCGCGGCGCGTCCAGCTGCTCCCAGTCGACCGCGAACATCCGGACCCGCGCTCCGTCCCAGCGCCCCGCCTCCAGGTCCGCCGCCGTGATCGCGTCGCTGGTCAGCGCGCCCGACACGTCGAGCCCGTCGACCGACAGCCCCGCCTCCTGCGCGATTGCGGACGGCAGCATGCCAGGCGCGGAACGGTAGCGCAGGCCGTCCAGGCGCAAGTCGCGGTCGTGAGTCGTGAACCCGAGCGCCACCCCGTCGCCTCGCACCAGCCGCCAGCAAAAGGCGAGCGACGTCAGCTCGCCCGACGCGATGTCCATGGAACCTCCTTCGAGAAAAGACGAAAGCGCCTACTCGCGCACTTCGATCAGCGGCACGCTCGCCGCCTCGCCCGCCGCGAAGCTCGCGCGGCCGATTTCAAGTCTATCTTCCGCGAAGCGTACGGGAACGTCGAAGCGGAAGCCGGCGGTCACCGCCGCACCCGCCCCCGGTGCCGCATCGAATTCGATCGCGCGTCCGATCAGCCGCCACCCCGCCGAATGCGCCACGCCGCCGACCGCGACACGCACGCTCCCCGCGACCGGCCGCGTGATCGCCCGCACCTGCGCGTCGGGACCGCTCCCGTAGCGCTTGACCAGATCGAACCGGGTGCGTGCGCCGTCGCCCGTGCCCAGCGCCTGATCCCGCGGCCCCGGCACGCCGGACATTCCGCTGGAGCTGTGGTCGTAAGGATCCTCGAACCGGAACGCTTTCGCGGCCCCGCGCCGCGCGCGGAAGAAGGCGATCAGCGTTCCCAGCTCGGCCTCACTCCGAACGCCCGGCCCCGCGTCGAACCGCATGCGCGCGTCGGCCCAATCGGCGTTCCTCTGCTCCGCGCCCGAGGCTGTGGCCACGACCGCCGTCGAAAAGCTCGGGGTCACGCTTGCCGCCCGCCCAATCTCGAGGGGAAACCGCACATCGTCGAACGCGTCCACTTCCTCGCTCCCCGTCCTGAACCAAGTGAACCCGTCGCGCATGACCTGCGGCAGCGCCCAAACGAACATCTCCGCGACACCGCGACGCGAGCCCGCCACCGCCGCGTCGGCGATCGCCTCCCACTGGTCCGCATCCTCCGGGCGCAGGACGAAGCCGCTGAAATAATGCTGGCGCGAAACAGGATAGCCCAGCCGGGCCTCCATTTCCGACACGCCCCTGGCGCTCGCCCCTGCCCGTCCCGCCGCGACCCAATCGTAATCCTCCAGCTGCAGCACATCGAACGCGGGCGAGGCCCATGCCGTCGGCACGTTGGCGCGCGAGACATGCGACGCGCCTGCGTCGAGCACGCTCGGCAGGTAAACCAGGATCAGCGTCTCGGCCCCCGCATGCGCCGCCTTTACCGCGCTCGCCAATGCCGCCGTCGACTCGGCCAGAACCACGCCCGCGCGATCGAGCAACGCAATTCGCTCCGCGCTTTGCGCGCCTCGAACGTCCCGGATCGCGGGCCCGCCCAGCCGCGCACGCGCCGCCTCGTCGTATAGGCAGATTTTGCCGTCGGCCTTGACCCACCACCAGGGCTCGCCGACCTGAAATCGCACGCGCATGCCCGAGGCGGCGGCAATCCCGACAAACCCCAGCGCCACCACGCGCAGGTACCCCATCGCGCCCGCGTGCGCCGGGCTGAGCAGCGTCGACGGCGGCACCCACCCGGTCAGCGCGGGCGCGCCGTCCGCGTCCCGCTGCTTCCAGTCGCCCCAGCAATGTTCGTCGAACAGCTCGTACGACAACGACCAGATGATCTCGAAGCCGGCCTCCCGCGCCGCCGCCGCGAAGCCTCGATGCCAAGCGGCACACGGCGCGTTCAACGCGCTTGCGCCGATCGACACGTACAAACCGTCGCCCGACCTCTCGAGTCGGAAATAGTGGCTCATCCCCACGTAGTGGTTGATCACCGACCGGTACCCCAACCGCTCGATGTTGCGCAGCACGCGCGCGGGCGTCAGATGATAAAGGTCGTCATACCCCGTCGCCATGCGCAGGTCGTGCGCGGGCACCTGCCCGTCGCCGACGCGCAGCACCGATCCGGGTCCGTCGCACCTGACGTTCGACACCGTCACCGACGCCTCGACCGGTGCCGCCAACATCCCGGCCGCGCCCGTATAGCCCGGCGGCACCAGGCTGACGAACATACGGTCGACATTGCCCGCCCACACCGGATCGGCCTCGCCCGGCAACAGGAACCCGCCGCTGACCGCGTCGAAGTCGATCCGCACGCTCGCCCGCGTGGGCGTGCCCTTGGCGTAGTTCCACAACCGCACGTACCATGCGCGCGCCGCGCCGCCCGCGTCCCGCCCCTCGATCGTCAGCGTCGGGCCGTTGATCGCGTCCAGCGGCATCAGCCCGTCCGCCGCCCAATCGAACTTGAGCACGCACCCGCGAAAATCGCGCGACGTCTCGTACCGCAGTAGCGGATGGTCGTGGACGTCCTCGGCTTCCCAGATCAGGCCCGCCAGATCGTCGGTGCGGTAAAAGGTGCAGTCGACCCGCATGCCATGCGGTCCGTCAGTCACCACGTTCGCCATCATCGGCCGCGGAAAGTTGACGCTCCAATATGCCGGGTCGAATCGCTTGACGTGCGCGAACGTCCCCGCATCGCCGGGCGATGCAAGCCAATGAGACATGAAGGCACTCCGAAAGGCTTTCTCCCGCGCGGGAGAAAGAAACGTCGCTAAGCGACGGTGGGGAGAGGAACTCTAGCTTGCTGCCCTACCGTCCGAGGCGAACCAGGAGCGCGCGGACGCGGTCCAGAGCAGCGCGACCCCGCCGAGTTGCAACGCGGACGACACGATCGAAAGCGCCACCGCCGTGTCGAACGGCTCGCCGCGCACCAGTGGCAGAAGAAGCAGCGGCACGCCGATCACGGTGACGGCCGACAGGATCCAGCGCACCGGGTTGCTGCGCTTGCGGGAGACCAGCAGCACCAGCAACAGCGTGACGGCCAAAACCGTGATTTCCAGCAGAGGAAATCCGTCACCCGCCCCTAAGAACAGGAACAGCCCGATCACCCCGAGCACCAGGCTCCCGAGAAACAGACGCTCGAAGTTGACGATAGCCGATGGTCGCATGACATTTCCCCCTGTCGATCCACCGCTAGCGCCTCCGCCGCCCCGCGCAACTCAATCCGCCGTCATCATCGCGGCTCGCACCGACCGCGCGATCTGGCGCGACGATCGCGTCAACGCTTCGGGAGCGCCGACCTCGGCCGCCGCCACGTTGATCGTGACGCGTACGTCGCGTGGCGTCGCGACGCCGCCCGCTTCGACCCGCCCCGCCGCGGTGGGGACGAACAGCTCGGGACCGCGCTCGCCAACCATGTAGGCCCTGCCCGGCGACACCCCGCCGCCCGTCGCACGTCCCGGCGCACCCAGCGCGCTCCCAAGAAGCGATGCCAGCATCGAACCCAGTCCGGTGCCACCGCCGCTTCCGCCACCCCCGCCGCCGAAAGCGGCCTGAGCCGCCGCGGCCGCGATCTCCGCCATCGCGGACAGAGCCACGCGCTTCAGGTCCTCGAACCCGAACGACCCCGTCCGGATCGCGCGGCCGAGCGCACCTTCGATCGCGCGCCCCGCCCGCTCCGCGCCCGCCGCCAGCGGCCCGTCGAGCTGCCCGCGCATGTCCGCGACGTCGCGTGCGAACCCCGCCGTGTCCGCGCGCACGCTGACGACCAGCCGCTCGATCTCCTCATCCATCTCCACCCCCAAGCATCCGCCGCAACGCTTCGACATCCTCGGCACCGAGGACGTTCTCATCACCGGTCATCGCGGCGACAACCGCGCCAAGCTCCGCCGGCGTCGCATCCCAGAACTCGGGGGGGTCGCCACCCGAACAGCACGCCCGCCTGGCCCGCCAGCCTGCTCGCGGCGGCCGCGAAATCATCCACGGCCCTGCAGGATCTGCCCGAGCACGACCTTGAGCGCGGGCGTCGCGCGCACCAGCCCGCCCGCGACCACCGCCTCGCCCAATTCCTCGCGCGTCAACCCCGCCGGCCTTGCCGCGACCAGGTGCCAGAACAGGCCCGCAATTTCGCCCAGCCCCAAGCGCCGTCCGCCGCACGCTCGACGAGCTGAAACAGCGACCCAAGCTCGCCCTCCGCAGCCACGAGCGCGGAAAAGCTCGGCCGCAACACCAGCGTCTCGCCATTGACCACGATCGAAGCCTCGCCGCGAACCGGGTTCGCGCTCATGCCGACACCACGGTGCCGGAACTCTCCAGCGCGAGCGTGTACGTCCGCTCGCCGTTGAAATCGCCCGCGTAGTCCAGCCGCGTAACGAGGAACCGTCCCGTCATCCGTTCGCCGCTCTCAAAGCTCACCTGATACTCGTCGATCACGCCGTCGAGCGCGCGCGCCTTCAAGCGCCCTTCCGCCGCCGACCCGGTAAAGATCCCGCTTCCCGCGACCGAAACGGAGCGCACGCCCGCGCCCGACAACAGCTCGCGCCACCCGCCCGACCCCTTGTTCGTCACGACCACTGGCTCCCCGTTGATCTGCATCTGCGTCGTTCGCATCCCCGCCACGGTCGTGAACTGCGGCACCGCCGCACCGTCCCCGATCTTGAGCAGAAACGCCGATCCCTTTTCTGCCGGCATGTCCTCGTCTCCCAATAAGTTGTTCGCGGAGGTCAGACCTCCACCACCCGCACGCGATGCTCGACCAGCACCGCGAACCCGTCCTTTTCCGCCACGCTCCGCGTGCGCAGGAATACCGCGCCCGCCACGCGCCACCCGCCGACCTCGCCCTCCAGCGCCTCGCCCGCGCGTTCGACCGCCGCGCTCAAGGCGCCCATCCGCCCCCGCTGACCAGACGCGACGCGCACGACCGCCGCCGTCCTGAGCTCCCGCCCACGAAATCCCTTCGCGCTCCAATCGATTTCCTGCAGCTCCGCCACGTCGACCCGGGGCAACACGTCCGGGCCGGGCTCCGCGTCGACCACCGCCACGCCCGCCAGCGCGGCCTCCGCCCGCAGGCGTACCACGAGCGCCGCCCGTACCGCCTGTCCCGCACCCGCCTGTCCTGAGCTTGTCGAAGGGGTCATCGCAAATCCTTTGCCAGCAGTCCGATCGCGCGCAGCCGCGCATCGCTCAGCATCCGCGCGCGCAGACGCCGCCCGCTCAGCACCACCGCCTCGGTTTCACGACCGACACGCACGTCGCGCGGGACCTCGTTGGCGACGGCATCGGCCAGTCGCTCCACCGTCTGCGCCACCCGTCGGGCCGCGATCCGCTCGGCGCTCCTCCCGAACATCATCGCAGAGCCCCACGCGCGCGGGCGAACAACCTGTCGTGAGCTCCGCCGAGCGGCATCCGCCGATACGGCCGCCACAACGCCGCCACCGCCGCCGGCGGCGCGCCGTCCGCATCGCGGTCCGCATACAAATGCGCGACCAGCCGCACGATCCCCTGTCGCAACGCAGCGGGCACGTCCGACCAGTTCGCCGCCATTCCCGCCCGATACGCGACCCGCAGATGATGCCCGCTCGCGAACCAGGTCCCGCCGCTCCTCACCCAGCCGTCGCCGTTGCCGTCGATATCCAGGGCGTAGTCGCCCGCGAGCACGGGCCCGACGACGACGCGGTCGCGAAGCTCCACGACCTCCGTCACGCTCACCACGGGAGTGCGCCGCAACCGCGTCCAGGCCTGTCCTGAGCAAGGTCGAAGGACACCGCTCGCTTCGACCGTCTCGCTCACGCCTCGCGCCACGAGCATCTGGCCGACGAATCCCTCGCAAACTCCGCACGCGCTCTCGACCAGCGCGCCGATGCCCACGTCTTCCGCCGCCCCGTCGATGCGCAGGAAGGCACGCGCCTCCGCCACCGCCGCCGCGCCCGCGACGAACCGTTCGGTCTCGATCATGCCCCAACTCCCGCCTGCGCGCCCTGATGCGAGACGAGCGCGCGCACCTCATCGTCCGCCAGCGCCCGTGCGACCCCGACAAGCGCATACAGCCGCCCACCGAACGGCCCCGCCCCGATGGCGTTGAACTCGCGCCCGATCGCGCGCCGGTCGTTGACGTCGCCCGCGAACGAATTCGCGTACTCCACCGCCCCGTCGCCGTTGGTGAGCAGGCGCTGCACGTCGGTTCCGGCACGCCCGACGGTCGTCATCACGATCCGCGCCGCCGCGTCCGCGCCCGCCGACCGATGCGCGCCGTTCGCGTACGTTCCCCAATGCGGTGCCACGGTGTGCGCCCAGATCCCCGCCTGCAGCCGCGCGTTCGGCGGCGTCGCCGAAAACATCCCGACAACCCCGGCGCCGCCCATGCGCTGCGCCGCGCACGACAAGGTGACATCACCCGCCGCCACGCCGAAGCCATGGTGCAGGAAGTCGTCCACGCCGTCGAACTCGAGGCAGTGCCGCCCGTCCGCGTCCCGCCGCAGCACCGGCCGTGCATCCGCGACCGTCTGCGTCGCATGGTTCCCGCGACCGGATTTGTCGGTCACGCGCCCCACGGGCCCGCCGACGACCGCAGGCACCGTCCCGGCCGCATCCTGGAACATCGTGCGCCCGTCCGAAGGATCGATCCAGATCCCGGACATCCCGCCCGCGAACAGCGTGCCCGGATCATACCCGGTCCGCCGCCCCGGCGACATGCCGATCGCCAGGCCGATCATCAGTACAACGCCACGATGTCGGCCGCGCTCGTTCCCGTCGCCCGCACGAACAGCGCGCGAAACGGCAGCAACGTCCCCGCCGCGACGTTGCGGAACACGACGTCTCCGCCCCCGCCGCTGCCCCGCGCCACCAGGCTCCCGCCCGTCCCCACGAACAGGGCTTTGGGCACATCGGCCAATGGATTGGCGTCGTGCGGCACCACCGCGACTCCACGCGTCGCGGGACTGGAGACGCTGTCCAGCGTCCCCGAAAATGCATCGGGCATTTCGATCTCCTATTTTCTTGGTCCTCCCCGCACGGCTTCGCCGGGTGGGAGCGGGACCATCCCCGGACTTCTCCGGGGATGGTGGAGGGGTCACCTAAGTCGAAGTACCACTTCGACTTAAGCAGCGAAGCGCATCAGCTTGATTGCCTCGCTGTTCGCCACCTGACCCCCGACCCGCTTGGTCGCGTAGAAGTGCACGAACGGCTTGTGCGTGTACGGATCGCGCAGGATCGTCGTCTCCTGCCGCTCGGTTATCAAGTACCCCGCACGGAAGTTGCCGAACGCGATCGACAGCGAATCCGCCGCCACGTCCGGCATGTCCTCCGCCTCGACCAGCGGGTAGCCCAGCAGCGTGTCCGGCTGCTCCGCCACCAGCCCCGGCGACCACAGGAACGCGCCGTCGCTCGTCTTGAACTTGCGGATGCGCGCCGCGGTGGACGAGTTCATCACGAACACCGCGCCCTGCCGGTACGGCGGCCGCAAGGCCTGCACCAGGTCGATCAGGCGGTCCTGCGGATTGGCCGCCGCGAACCCGCCCGCCGCGCCCGACGTCACGAACTGCATCGTCCCGAACGGCCGCGTCGCATCCCCGGCCGCGCTCGTCGCACCGCTCAGGAAGCCGCGCGGCCGGTTGACCCCGCTGCCCGTCACGAACGCGCTGCCCTCCGCCTTTGCGAACTCGACCGCGATCTCCCCCGCCAGCCAGCCTTCGACATCGAACGCCGCGTCGTCGAGCATCGTCTGCGACGCCGCCGGGTTGGCGTACAGCTCGCCCATGGGCGGCGCGATCTCGACGAAGTCGGGCGTGTCCGTTTCCGGTCGCGCCGCGATCTCGCTGACCCACCCCGACGGCGTACCGCCGATCGTCACCAGCTTGCGGTACCCCGCCGACCCCACCTTGACGACGTTGGCGATGCGCCGGATCGGCGACACGCTCGCCAGCTGCCGATCGATCGCGGCGTCGATCTCCTCGGGCACCGCATAGCCGCCGTCGACGTCCGTCACCGTCACCAGCGCCTTGGTTTCCGTCGCCACGCCGGTGCGCAGATACCCGTCGACGAAGCTTCGCGCTGCCGAACGCGTCGCGCCAAGGGCTGGCCGGCCCTCGGCGACACCCGGCCGCTGCACGTCCCGCTGCGCATCCATCTGCGCCTTCAACCCGCGCACCTCCTCCCGGAGAACGGTCACCTCGTCCTCCGCCGCCGCGTCGAAGCTGTCTTCCAACGCGCTCACCACCACATCCGTCATCATCGTCTCCTCGTTGAAACCGCTGGTCGCAGGGAAGCCCCCGCACCCACTTCCGTTAACCCCATGTTGTCAGCCGCCGCCGCATGATCGCGCCCGAACCCGGATCGAGACCATGTCCTCACCCCATCTGCTTCGCGACAAGGCGCGTCAGTGCACCGAGATCGCGGAAGGCGTGTCCGACGGGCAGATCGTGGCGGTGCTGCACAAGGTCGCTTCCTGGTTCGAAGCCCAGGCCGTCGCGTTGACGTCGGCCACATCGCCGGCGTCCGCCGCCTCGCCGGATCATAGCTACGCCGAACATGCCGACGGCCACGTCACCCGCCCGCGACGCGCCACGCGTCGCGACGTCCGCATGACCGCCACTCTCCGCCGCCAGGGCGAATCCAAATTCAACTGCAGCGTCGCGGACCTTTCCGAATCCGGCTTTCGCGTCGAATCGCATTACGCGATCCCGGTGGGCGCGCAGGTCTGGCTGACGCTGCCCGGCCTCGCCGCGGTCCCCGCGATCGTCGCCTGGTCGAGCGGCCACAGCCTCGGCTGCCGCTTCGAAAGCCCGCTGCACCCCGCCGTCCTCGACCGGGTCATCAACGCCTCCAAGGCGAACTAATCCACGGCGATCACGCGCGCGCCCGGCTGCATCGGCATTCGAACCAGGCTCACCTCGACCAGCTCGACATCGATCAGCTCGCGAGGAGCGGCACCACGGCTCGTCCGCACGCGGTAACCGAAGCTCAACCCCATCCCCGCCGCCACCGGCCGTGCGGTTCGGGCAATCACCCGCAACCCCCGCGCATCCTCGCTGAGCATCTCGACGCGCCCGATCGGCACGCGATGCTCGAGCAACAACGGCACCGGTCCCTTGCGCACCGCCCGCGCGAACGCTCCGGCCCGCACCACGTCGCCGCCGCGATCCACGTGATCGAACAGCGCCGCGTACCCGGCGAACCTTCTGCCTTGCTCCTTGGAGGCGGAGCGCCCTGCGCGGATCAAAACACCCGCTCCACGAACCCCGTCCGCACCGCCATTCCCAGCACCACCAGCGCCAGCACGATCCGGATCAGCCACCCGAACGCCGCCGCGCCCGCGCTCTTCTTGGCATCGCGCCAGGCCTGCAGCAGTTCGCGCAGCTCATCCATGTCCCGCCGGGCGCGACCGTCCTGCAGCCCCAGCCGCCCCAGCGCGCGCTCCGCGCCCGCCTCGCTCGCCTCTTCGACCAGCGCGCGCACGGTCACGAGATCCGCCCCGCCCGCCGTCGCCTGTTGCGTCAGATGCGCTAGCACCGCCCCGTCGTCAGCCATCTACCCTCTCCCCTTGTGGGAGAGGGCGACTCGCCGGAGGCGAGCGGGGTGAGGGGGAAACGGTAAACCCCAACATCTCCCGCTTCTCTTCCACGCTCAGGAAATCCGCGCTCGACACCGCACCCCACAACCGCTCGCGGTCCTCCGCCAAGGCGGTCACCTGATCGACGTCCACCATCAGCCGGCACCCGGGCCACCAGCTCGCCAGCGCCCCGGACAACCCGGCCAGGATCTTCTCGGCCATCGGCAGGATCGTCAGCCGCCACAGCGCCTTGTTGGCCTCGCGGTAATTGGCGTACGCGGTGTCGCCCGGCAGGCCGAGCAACATCGACGGCACCCCGAACGCCAAGGCGATCTCGCGCGCCGCTGCGGCCTTCAACGCGACGAAATCCATGTCGGCGGGCGTCAGGCTCATCGCCTGCCAGCGAAGCCCGCCTTCCAGCAGCAACGGCCGCCCCGCATTGCCCGCGCCCGAAAAGCTCGTCTCCAATTCGCCGCGCAGCCGCTCGTACTGGTCCGGGGTCAGCGCCGCGCCCGCCTCGCCCGGATCGTAGACCAGCGCCCCCGAAGGTCGCGCCGCGTTGTCCAGCAACGCCTTGTTCCACCGCGTCGCCCGGTTGTGCACCGCGACCGCCGCCGCCGCCGCGCCAAGACACCCCAGGCCGTAATGATCGTCCAGCGGATGCATCGCGCGCAGATGCACCAGCCCGGGCCGCCCGAGCGGGTCGACCGCCGCGATCCGCGTCCGGGCCTCGCCGACGCGATACCGGTATGCGACCGGCCACCCGCCCGCATCCGCCTCCACCGTCACCCGCTCGGGCCGCAACGCGAACAACTCCGCCGCTCCGCCGCGATCATCCTGCAGGATCTGCACGAACGCGTTGCCGTGCAGCAGCAGATGCGTCGCCACGGTCTCCAACAAGTTCGGCGCGACGAGCGAAGCCGTCGTTGGGTGTTTCGCGACGGTGTCTCCGTTCGCATCGTACACCGCGGCTCCCGCCAGCCCTTCCGCCACCAGCTTGACCGCACGCTGCGCGACCGGGTTGCCGAGATAGGCATCGCGGACCTGCGCCTCGTACGAACGCGGTACGCCGTCGTCGCGGAAGGCAGCCACCCCTTGGGTCAACCCACGCATCAAAAAAGGCCGGACGCTTTCGCGCCCGGCCTTGCGACCGAACCATTTCATCTGATGCTCCATCCTCGCTGCCGGATCGCCGCTGCGTCCCGACTCGCTTTTCTCGATGTTCTTGTTTTGTACCCAAACAGCGTGACGATGTCAAGCGCTTTCACCAGGCTGGTTCGCACATCCAGGCGATTGTAGGTGGCGGCGCTGAATCGCGGCGTCTACAAGGCGTCATGACCCGCTACTTCTTCAACCTCTACGAATGCGGCCGCGTCACGATCGACGAGGAAGGCCTGTTGCTGGAAGACTTGCCCGACGCGCATGCGCGCGCGATCGGCGAGGCGCGCGCGATCATGTGCGCGGAGGTCAGGGAAGGCCGCCTCTGCCTCAACTGCAACATCGAAGTCGTCGACGATGGCGGCGCGCTCGCTGTCAACGTCGATTTCCGGGACGCGCTCGTCCTCAGCGGCGCCTGACGGGACCCGCACCGTAGCCGAACCGGTCACGGGCACCGCACCGGGCCCGTCCGCGTTCAGTTCGTGCGCAACAACAGCATCATCGCCCCGGCCAGCGTCGCCACTCCTGTCAACAGCAACACCACAATGCCCTGCCCCCCCTCCGGCGCGGCGAGCTTCTCCTCGTCGAGATACCACGTACCCGGCCGCATCTCGACCAGCGCGCCCTTTTCGACCAGCCGCCGGAACATCATCTGCTCCGTCTTGTCGTCCGGCACCCAAGCCATAGCACGCCCCGGCTCTACCGCATCGGCTTCGCGAAAGCGCGCCGGGATCGACTTGGCCGATTCGCCGTCGGTCGTGGCTGAAACCTGTACCATCGCGCGCTTCCTGTCCTCCCGCCGCGATAGGCCACGATACGACCGCCACGCAATGCGGACCCACGCGGAGCCGTAAGCCGTTGACACCGCCATGCTGTCTCTCCTCCCCCTCGTCGCGCTGGTCGCGCCCGCCCCTGCGGTCGATGCGTACGAGACGCTGCGTCCCGACCTGTTCTTCGCGGGCCGCACGCGCGGCGCCGGTACGATCCGCGTCGCCACCTCCTCCCGCCCGCGTACCCTGTCGGTCGAAGGCACGGGCAGCATCGCGCCGGACGGCCGGCTCGTGCTCGAACAGGCCGTCACGATCGACGGCAAGACAACGTTGCGCAGTTTCGTCCTGCGCCGCGTTTCGACCGACACATGGGCCGGCACGCTCAGCGATGCCGCCGGTCCCGTGCGCGCGGTCGTCGCGGGCAACCGCATGACGCTCGCCTACCCGATGAAGCGTGCCGGCATGAGAATGGCGCAGACGCTGACGCTGCAACCCGGCGGCCGCACGATGCTCAACCGGGCTCGCGTCACCCTGCTCGGCATCGGCGTCGCCACCATCGAGGAAACGATCACGAAGCTGGACTAGGCGATGCGGTAGAACGCGGCCAACCGGTCCAGCGCCAGTCCCAGCACCAGCTTCCCCGCGCGCGCCGGCCAACCTAGCGCGGTCTCCGCATCGCGCATCCCTTCCCCAGCGCATACCACGCGCCACAGCACGTCGGACAGACCCGGTCCCACCGCAGACACCGCCGCCTCGAACCGGGCTTTCGCCGCCAGCCCGGCCGCGCCTGGATCGGCCGCGGCCGGCGCTGCGCGCGACCCACCCGTCATCGGGGCCGCGTCCCATCGCATCGTCACCTGAGGCCCGAGCTGAGCGCGCTCCCAATCGCACCGCAACGCCTCCCCAGCCGCGTACTGCCGCGCGCTCACATGCCCGTGCGCGCGCAGCCAACCGAGCGGCGATTCGGCCATGTTGACCATGACCGACCGCGCGGGCCGTGCTCTGCCCTTCGACGAAGCGGGCGCGGCAACTGCGGCTCCGTCCATCGCATGCTCGACCAGCAACCTCTTTCCCATGATCGTTCTCCTGACGATCCGCCCCTTGCCATTGCGGCTCGCCTGTAGGAAAGCGCAAAACCCATCCGGTTAGAAAGCTTGTCATGATCACCCGCATCCGCGAAGTTCGCCGCGCCCGCGACATGACGCTCGACGACGTCGCGCGGGCGTGTGCGCCCCCCACCACGCCGCAGACGATTGGCCGGCTCGAGACGGGAATGCGCACCGTGTCGGTCGGCTGGCTCAACCGCATCGCCGCCGCGCTCGGCGTCACCGCCGCCGATCTCGTCCAGCTTCCGGAACGCGAAGACATCGTCGTCGCGGCCTTGCTCGGCGCGGACGGTGCCGCCGCGCCCCGCCGCGCCGCCGTCATCTCGCCGCCCGCGCCGTCAGCTGGCTTGGTCGCGGTGCAGGTCACGGGCGCGGTCGGCGACTACCGTTCGGGCGACGAGATCTGGTGCGAACGGATCGACGCGTCCGGCTTCGCCCGCGCGATGAACAAGGACGTCCTCCTCCCCCGCCCCGCCGGCCGCTTCCTCTTCGGCCGCCTGATTGGTCGCGAAGATACGAAACTCCACGTCCTTCCGTTGGGCGGTGCGCAGCGTCAGATGGTGGTCGCGAACCCGCCCTGGGCAGCGGTCGCGGTTAAACTCGTGCGGGGATTGTAGGCGCCATGTTCCTCTTCTTTTCGAACAAGCTCGGCTGCGGCGGTTCGTTGCTTGCCTCGCTCGTCCTGACGCTCCTGGTGTTGGCGCTGATCCGCTTGTTCTTCTAAGGTCGCGTGGGCGCTGACGGGCTCGAACCGCCGACATCCTCCGTGTAAAGGAGGCGCTCTACCAACTGAGCTAAGCGCCCGCAGACACGCTCCTGCCACCGCCGCCCGCCCCCGGCAAGTTCGGTCATTCCACGTTCGCGCCGTCGCGCCCGAGACTCACTCCGCCGCATATCGCGCCGATACGGACGCGACAGTCAGGCACCCCGCTTGCATCGCACCGGCGTTCGCCGCGATTGAGAAGCCGGGGATTGAGAGGGGGGTTAAGTAAAGATGCGTACGCGCAAGCTGGGAATCATCGACGGCATGGGCTGGACGTCCACCGCGCTTTACTATCAGCATATCAACAAGGACGTCGCGCGGCGGCTCGGCGGCCTGCACTCGGCGCGCGTCGTGATCGAAAGCCTCGACTTCGCGACCGTCGTCGCGCTGCAGCAGGCGGGCGACTGGAACGGCGCGGCGCGACTTCTCATCGGATGCGGCCACCGCCTGTCCGCGGCCGGAGCCGAAGGCATCGTGCTCGCCACCAACACGATGCACAAGGTCTACGACCGGCTGCAGTCCGCGCTGGACGTTCCCGTGCTCCACATCGCGGACGTCACCGCCCGACGCATGCGCGCCGACGGCATCGTGCGCGCCGGCCTGCTCGGCACGCGCTTTACGATGCGCGAGGCTTTTTTCCGCGACCGCCTCGAACGCCACGGGATCACCGTCGACGTTCCCGACCAAGAGGTCGCGCGCGAGGTCGACCGCATCATCTTCGACGAACTCGTGCAGGGACATGTCAGCCGCGTGTCCCAGCGCATACTCAAGACGCAGATCAACGCCTTCGCGCAAGGCAGGATGGAGGCCGTGATCCTCGGCTGCACCGAACTCGCGCTCGCGGTCGACGCGCGCGCCAACATCATCCCCGTTTACGACACGACGTGCCTGCACGCCGAGGCCGCGGTCGACTGGATGCTCGACAACGCCGAGCCCGCCCGCGCCGCGGCCTAGTCGGGGAGGGCGGCCCCTCCCCGCCGATCAGAAGCGGAAGCTCGCCACCGCCGTCACGCTGTGCGACTCGAAATCTCCCTCGCTGCGCGCGAAGTTGGTGCCCGCCGTGTTGACGATCACGAACGGATTGGTCGCGGGCGCGGTGCCGCGGAACGTGCGCACGCGGAAATCGTCGTCCTCAAGGCTGCGGAACAGGTACATCGCGCCGATTGAGAAGTTGCGCGCGACCTTGATGTCGAACCCGCCGCCCGCGTTGTAGCCGTACGCCTCGTCGTTCCCGGAATTGACGAACTGGTTCGCCGCGTTGGTCGTGCGGAAGGTGTTGCGGATCTTGCCGTACGAGAACCCGCCCGTACCGTAGATCAGCGTCTGGCCGATCGCGACACCGGCGCGCGCGCGCACATTGCCGTTGTCGCGCAGGCGGCGCGTCAGCGTGTAGGACGCGGGCGTCGTGCTGAACGCGGTCACGTCGTCGCGGATGTTCGCGCGCCCGTACTCGCCCACCACGCCCACCACGAAATTGCCGATCTGGTAGTCGAAGCCCAGATGCGCGGACACGTCGTACCCGTCCTTGTCGTCACCGCATCCGCTGGCGACCGTCGCGCCGCCCGCACCGCCGCCGCAGAAACCCGTCGAGAACGCGTCGGCGCCCGCGCCGGTGCGCACGGTGTCGCCGAACGTGCCGTCGAGGTTGGTGTCGAACAGTACCGTCTCGTCGTCGTTCTTGGGCAGGAACGCATAGCCCAGGCGAACGCCCGCATACGGCCCCGTCCAGTCGCCGACATCGGCCGTCTGCGCGGCCGCGGGCGCGGCGGCGAACAGGGCGGCGCAAAGCGTGGCGGCCAAGGCGGTGGTGTTGGCGAAGCGTAGCGTCATCTAAAAATTCCCTTGTCTGCAAATCGTCGATGCACATACGACCGAGAATGTTTCGGGATGCATGGTGCCGAACCGATCCCGGGGGCGCTGTGGCCGCAATGCAACATGCAGGTTGCGGTCTCGTGTCGGTTGGCGGATGTCGGCGCGAGTGATGGAAACGTCAGCCTACGACCGCGCGCCGACCGTCGGCATCGTCGCGAACGGCGCGACGGCCATCTCCCGCGCAAGCAGGGCCGCGGCGTCCGCCGGCCTGCGCGTGACCGGTCGATCCGATTTGGCGCAGGCCGCCGAACAGCCGCCCACCGGCACGGTCCTGTTCGTCGAGGTCGACGCCGATCCCGACATGGAGGCTTTGGCACGTCTGCTCGGCGTGGTCGCCTCGGGCCGCCGCGACGCGATCGTCTCCACCCCGGCCGCGCTCATCGATTTCGTCGCGGCACACGCCCCCGACCTCGTTCACCAGCTCGCCGACGCCACCGAAGCCGAACGCATCGCGGCCCTGGCGCTCGCCACCGCGCCGACACCGCTGCGTGTGCGGGACGGCACCGGCGACGATGCCGAACTCATCCGCCTCGCCCGTCTGACGGAGGAAGTGGCCAGGATCGCCGCCGCGCTGGCCCGGCTGTCGTCCGCCGCCATGGGTGCCCCGCCCCCGCCCCGCCTCGAACTCTCGTCCGAGCCGCCGTCCGAGGCGGTAAGTGCCGGAGAAATCCGAGGGCTCATCCGCGCCCGCCGCATGCGCGAAAATTATTTCGATGCGGAGCTGTTCGCCGATCCCGCGTGGGACATGCTGCTCGACCTCGCCGCCGCGAAAGCCGAGGCCGATCCCCCACGCGTCGCGGTCTCCAGCCTGTGCATCGCGGCCGCCGTACCCCCAACCACCGCGCTGCGCTGGATCCGCACGCTGACCGACGCCGGGCTCTTCGTCCGTGTCGCCGACCCCGCCGACGGCCGCCGCGTCTTCATCGAGCTTGGCGAAGCCGCCGCCGCGGGCATGCGCGCCTATCTGTCGGCGCTGCACCGCCTGGCGAACGCGCCCGGCATGGGTTTGGCGCAGTTCGGCGTCTAGGCCGCGCTGTCGATCCCCAGCTCGGCGAGCTTGCGATACAAGGTCGACCGCCCGATCCCCAATCGCCGCGCGACCTCGCTCATGCGCCCGCGATAATGGCCGATCGCCAGCCGGATCACATCCGCCTCGATCGCTTCCAAGGAACGCAAATGCCCGTCGGGCAGATACAAGGTCACCCCCGCCCCCGAATTCAACGCCGCCGCCGCCGAACTCGCGCCCATCGGCACCGCGACGTAATCGTCCGCGCGGCCTGTATAGTTGGACTGCTCGGCAATCCGCGGAAAATCGGCCGACGTCAGCGCGCCCCCCTTGGCCAGCGCCGCCGCCCGGAACAGCGCGTTGGCCAGCTGCCGCACGTTCCCCGGCCAGCCGTACCGCATCAGCACCCCCAACGCGTCGTCCGCGATCGACAGGTCGCGCATCCCCGGCTGCTCCGCGATCCGCCCCAGCAGATGCCGCGACAAGGCCGGAATGTCGCTCGCCCGGTCACGCAACGGCGGAATGCTCAAGGTCACCCCGGCGACCTTTGCGTACAGGTCTTCGCGGAACCGGCCTTCCCGCACTTCGGTCATCAGAGGTTTGTTGGAGGCCGCGACGATGCGGACGTCGACATCGAACGTCCCTCCGCCGCCGACCGGGTCGACCCGGCTCGTCTCCAGCATCTTTGCCAGTCGCTCCTGCGTTTCGAGCGGCAGTTCGCTGATCTCGTCCAGGAACACCGTCCCGCCCGCCGCATCGAGGATGCGCCCGGTTCGGTTGTCGAACGCGCCCGGAAACGCGTTGCGCCGGTGCCCGAACAGCTCGCTGTCGATCAAATTGTGCGGGATCGCCCCGCAATTGATCCTCGCGAAAGCTTCACGAACCCGCGGGCTGGCATTGTGGATCGCGCGCGCCAGCGTGTCCTTGCCGACGCCCCGCTCGCCTTCGATCAGCACGGACGTTTTGCTGCGCGCGGTCTTGGCCGCCACCGCCAGCGCCACCCGGAACTGCGGCGCGGACCCGACGATCTCGTCCAGCCCCAGCGCGCTCGTGATCTTTTCGGACAACGGCCGCAGCTCGCCCTGCGAACGCCGCCGGTCCGTGCTCGCCTCCAGCGCCGCGAGCAGCCGGTCCGGCGCGATCGGCTTGACCAGAAAGTCGGTCGCCCCCGCGCGCATCGCGTCCACCGCCACCGCCACGCTCGTCTGCGCGGTCAGCACCAGGATCGGCAGCCCTTCGCGGATCGCGCGCAGATCCTCGATCAGCGCAGCCCCGGTCGGTCCCGAATCCCAATGATCGAGCAGGACGACCTCGATCTCGTCGCCTTCCTCGCCGTGCAGCAGGCCCAATGCGGAATCCGGATCGGACGCCGCGACCACGCGCCATCCGGCACGCGCACCGATCGCGCTCACCAGCCGCCGCTGCGCGGGCTCGTCGTCGATCAGCAGCAATGCACGTGTTGAGTCTGGCCGCATATGTCCCACACCGTCCTGTGATGGCACAAAACTAGGGCAAATGGGTAAACACCGGTTTAAGCGCGCGCCCGATGACAAAAGCTCGGCTTTCGTCGGAACAAGGAGGAATTCCCGCTTCCCCTTTCCCCCGCGCGCTTGTTAAGACGCCGTGACCTCCACTTGGAACTCCGACATGGCCGCTCCGACCGACCCGCAAGCCTCCGACATGAAGCCGCACGTCCGCGACTATTCGAAGTTCGTCGCGATGTTCAAATGGGGCGCGATCGCCAGCGCGATCGTGACCGCGATCGTCATCTACCTGATCGCCTCCTAGATGAAGATTGCGGTCGTCGCGGAGACCGCGCCGGACGAACGCCGCGTCGCCGCTACGCCCGAGACGGTCAAGAAGCTGGTCGCGCTCGGGGCCGCCGTCGCGATCGAAACCGGTGCAGGCCAGGGCGCCTCCATCGCCGACGACGACTTCGCCTCGGCCGGAGCCACGCTCGCCCCGCGCGCCGCCACGATCGCCGCCGCCGATATCATCCTCGCCGTCCAGGCTCCCGATCCCGCGACGCTGACCGGCACCGCCCCCGGCGCGCTCGTCATCGCCGCCATGAACCCCACGGGCGACCGGCCGAGGATCGACGCCTACGCCGCCGCCGGGCTCGAAGCATTAGCCATGGAGTGGATGCCCCGCATCACCCGCGCGCAGT
The DNA here is from genome assembly GCA_964251385.1 of uncultured Sphingomonadaceae bacterium. Lineage (GTDB taxonomy): Bacteria > Pseudomonadota > Alphaproteobacteria > Sphingomonadales > Sphingomonadaceae > CADCVW01. The sequence continues at coordinate 655,820 of CAXUJK010000001.1, forward strand.
CGATGGACATCCTGTCGTCCCAATCCAACCTCGCCGGCTACAAGGCCGTCCTCGATGCCGCATCCGAGTACGGCCGCGCCTTCCCCATGATGATGACCGCCGCCGGCACCATCTCCGCCGCGCGCGTGTTCGTCATGGGCGTCGGCGTCGCCGGCCTGCAGGCGATCGCCACCGCCCGCCGCCTGGGCGCGCAGGTCTCCGCCACCGATGTCCGCGCCGCCACTCGCGAACAGATCGAATCGCTCGGCGCGAAAGCCATCTTCGTGGAGGACGAAGTCGGCATCGCGGGCGAAGGCACCGGCGGCTACGCGACCGAAATGTCCGACGCGTACAAGGTCAAGCAGTCGGACCTCGTCTCGTCGCACATCGCCAAGCAGGACATCGTCGTCACCACCGCCCTTATTCCCGGCCGCGCCGCCCCGCGCCTCGTCTCCGATGCGCAGCTCGCGACGATGAAACCCGGCAGCGTTCTAGTCGACCTCGCGGTCGAACAAGGCGGCAACGTCGAAGGCTCCTCGCCAGGCGAAGTCGTCCGCCGCCACGGCGTTAGCATCGTAGGCTACCGCAACGTCCCCAGCCGCCTCCCCGCCGACGCCAGCGCGTTGTACGCGCGCAACCTGCTCAACTTCCTCACCGCGTTCTGGGACAAGGAAGCTGGACGACCGATCTTGCCGGACGAGGACGAGATCGTCCGCGGCATACGCCTGACGCAAGGTGGCCGGATCACCAGCGAAAGGTTGCTCGGCTCATGAACCGGAATTTGTTGCGCTGCTCGTCGCTCGCATTGGGAGCATCGATCCTGGTCTCGGCCAAAGCTCCCGTTGAAGGTTTCAGCACCATGTGGCTGATCGAACCGGCATCCCCGCCTATCGACGAAATTAGCGTCGCCCCGAACGGTTTGATCCTGAAACAGCGTCTGTTGCCTTTGGGGCTCGTCGAATTAACCGACGAGCACAGCATGGGCAAACCAGGCGACAACACCGGTGAAACGCTACCGGCGGGAACCGAACTGATCCTCGCGAGCGGGGCGTCCAAGCCCGTTTATTGCGCACTGAGGATCAAGGGTCCGAACGTCTTGTCGGTGCTCCTCAGTGCCTACGCGAGCGGAAGTCAGCGCTGCTTCATGGACGATGACGCGGACGGCAAGTTCGACCGCAGCTTCTCCGCGACGAGTTCGGTCGAGACCGTACCGCATCCCGTCGGCCGCGTTCCCAAGGATAGCGAGCCTACCGTCTCGGTCTCCTACCGACCAAAGGAAATCACGGCCTTCAGCGCGCCATATTACGTGGGCGTGCAATATTCGGGGCCGGCCAAGATCGGGACCTTGCGCCGTTTCTACACCGTCTACGGCACCGAAGGCAATTGGGGCCGCTTCACCGGCGAGAACGTCTTTACCAAGCGCGACCGTGAACTTCCCAAGACGCTGGAAGTCCTGGGATCATCGTTCACGGTCTTGGGCGGAGACGGGAAGAACCTTCGCGTCAAGATAAACCGTTCGATCCCCGCGCAACCTTTCGGCGTTGCTCGTACCGTAACGTTCAGGACGTACTAGGATGCTTGCGAGCACATCCGGCTGCGATCCGATCGAAGACTTTATCCTGAACGCTCGTCTCGGGTTTGCAAGCTCCTTATGACCTTCATCTCCATCCTCTCGATCTTCGTCCTCGCCTGCTTCGTCGGCTACTACGTCGTCTGGCAGGTCACCCCCGCGCTGCACACGCCCCTGATGGCCGTTACGAACGCGATCTCGTCCGTCATCATCGTCGGCGCGCTGATCGCGGGCGCGGCGGCGGGATCGCCGGTCGCCAAATGGCTCGGCCTGCTCGCCATCGTGCTCGCCAGCATCAACATCTTCGGCGGCTTCGCGGTCACCGCCCGCATGCTCGCCATGTACAAGAAGAAGGAGCGGCGCTGATGCATGAGGCCGCCGCCACCCCCGCCTGGGTCTCCCTCGCCTATCTGATCGCGGGCGTTTGCTTCATCCTCGCGCTGCGCGGCCTGTCGCACCCGACGAGCAGCCAGCGCGGCAACCGCTACGGCATGATCGGCATGGCGATCGCGGTCGTGACGACGCTGGTGACGCACCTTCCGGCCCTCGACGTGGAAAATGCCGGCACTGCAGCCGATGAACTTCGTATCGAGCTGGCTTTCTTCGATTGGGAAACGGCAGGCCAGATCCTCGCCGCCATCACCATCGGTGCCGCCATCGGCCTCGTCACCGCGCGCCGCATCGCGATGACCGCGATGCCGCAGCTCGTCGCCGCGTTCCACAGCCTCGTCGGCCTCGCCGCCGTGCTCGTCGCCGCGTCCGCCTTCCTCAACCCGGAAGCGTTCGGCATCGCCGTCCGCGTCACCCCGATCGCGACCCCCTCCTTCCTGTCCATCTTCCCCGCCTCCCGCGTCGAACTCGCGCTCGGCGCGGCCATCGGTGCGATCACGTTTTCCGGTTCGATCATCGCGTTCCTCAAGCTCAACGGGAATATGGGCGGCACCCCCATCCTCCTGCCCGGCCGCCACTGGATCAACGGTCTCTTGCTGGCCGCCATCCTAGGACTCGTCTTCTATTTCACCACCGACCAGAGCCCCTGGATCTTCTGGACCCTCACCCTCCTCGCTTTCGTCATCGGCTTTCTGCTGATCGTGCCGATCGGCGGCGCGGACATGCCCGTCGTCGTGTCCATGCTGAACAGCTATTCGGGCTGGGCCGCCGCCGCGATGGGGTTCACCCTCGGCAACACCGCCATGATCATCACCGGTGCGCTCGTCGGATCGTCCGGCGCGATCCTCAGCTACATCATGTGCCGCGCCATGAACCGTTCTTTCATTAGTGTCATCGCCGGAGGGTTCGGTGCCGTTGCAAGCGCCGCGGGCGGCCCCGCTCTCGACCGCCCCTACAAGCGCGGCTCGGCCGAAGACGCCGCCTTCCTCATGAAGCAGGCCGATCAGGTCATCATCGTCCCCGGCTACGGAATGGCCGTCGCCCAGGCCCAGCACACCTTACGCGAAATGACCGACCTCCTCAAAAAGGAAGGGGTGAAGGTAAAATTCGCCATCCATCCCGTCGCGGGCCGCATGCCCGGCCACATGAACGTGCTGCTGGCCGAAGCCAACGTCCCGTACGACGACGTGTTCGAGCTCGAGGACATCAACTCCGAATTCGCGCAGACCGACGTCGCCTTCGTGATCGGCGCCAACGACGTCACCAACCCGTCCGCCAAGACGGACAAGACATCGCCCATCTACGGCATGCCCGTGCTCGACGTGGAAAAGGCGAAAACCGTGCTCTTCATCAAGCGGTCGATGGGCGGCGCGGGCTATGCCGGCGTCGAAAACGAACTCTTCTTCCGCGACAACACGATGATGCTGCTCGCCGACGCCAAGAAGATGGTCGACGACATCGTCAAGGCCATGGCCTAGCCCCGTCATCTCAGCGCAGGCTGGGATCTCAGGGGTATGTAGCTGCCGGCAGTCGATCCTCCCTCAGATCCCAGCCTGCGCTGGGATGACGGCTAGCTACCCGGCGTCAGCGCCATATCCCGCAAGCCCCGCCACACCCGCAGCGCCTGCACCGTCTCCGCCACGTCGTGCACCCGGTGCAGCTGCACCCCCAGCTCCGCGCCCTTGACTGTCACTGCCACCGACCCACCAAGCCGCTCGCCGACCCCCGCCTCGTTCGACAAGGCCCCGATGAACCGCTTCCGGCTTGCCCCCAGCATCACCGCGCACCCAAGCCCGTGGAACACGGCCAAACCGTTCAGCAACTTCAAGTTATGCGCCAACGTCTTACCGAACCCGATCCCCGGATCGACCAGGATGCGGCTTCGTTCGATCCCAGCAGCCACAGCCGCGGCGACCCGCGCTTCCAGCCAGTCGTACACCTCGAGCAACACGTCCACGTAAACCGCCTCGCCCTGCATCGTCTCCGGCGTCCCCACGTGATGCATCAACACCACCGGACACCCCGCCTCCGCCACCACCCCCGCGGCAAGCGGATCGAAGCTCAGTCCCGACACATCGTTGACCATCCCCGCCCCCACGCCGAGCGCAGCCCGCATGACCGCGGCCTTGCGCGTGTCGACCGACACCGCCGCGCCGCCCCGCGCCAGCCGCTCGATGACCGGCTGGACCCGCGCGATCTCGTCGCCTTCCCACACCGGCTTGGCTCCGGGCCGCGTGGACTCGCCGCCGACATCGACGATCGCCGCCCCCACCGCCGCTTGTGTCCCGCCCGCCGCGGCGGGATCGTCATGCGCGCCGCCGTCCGAAAAGCTGTCGGGCGTGACGTTCAGGATGCCGACCACCTGCGGCTGATCCAAGCGCACCACCCGCTCGCCCAGCGTCAGCGGCGCGCGCGCCGAAGTCAGCCTCGCCCAGATCGCGGACGCTTGCACCGACCCCGCAAGCCGCGCTTCGATCCCGGCCACCGGCACCAGCTCCGCCGACACCCGCCGCGCGCCCTCCGTCTCGACCCACTCGACGGCCGAAAACCACAGCATTCCGCCCGCCAGCCGCGCGACCTGCCCGTCGAACCCGAACGGCGCGTCAACGAACCCCGTCGGCCGCAGGTACGTCGTCACTGCGCCCCCGCCGGCGAGCGCCCGACCGGCGCGGTCGCTTTCCGCGGCATCCGCGCCTCGATCGGCCCCAGCCACGTCGCCACGTCCTTGCCAACGCTGATCTGCGGATTGGAAGCCAGGAACTTGTCCGCCGCTTCCCACCCGGCGACCGACGCACGCGCCTCGTCGAATGCGGCGCTCAGCGGCTGGGCTTTGCGCATGGCGCGGTTGAGCAACGCATCGCCGAAGAACGTCCAGTCGTTGCCCGGATCGCACCCGAAGGACGAACGATCCGCCGCTGCCGCGCTGATCACCACGCTGCGACTGTCCGCCAACCGCGGCACGAAGATGCCCGAATAGCATGCGGACACGATCACGAGCCGGTTGGCGACCCCCGCATCGTCCAGCATCGCCTTCAACTGCGCGGGCAGGATCGTCCCCTGCCCCCGCGCACGATCGTTGAACGTGATGCCCTGCGCCGCCGTCCCGTGGCTCGTCGTATAAACCACCACCACGTCTTCCGGCCCCGCGAGCTCGCCGACACGCGCCAGCGCCATGGCGAGGTTTGCAGGGCTCGCGGGCGCATTTTCGTCCTCCGCAGTCAACACGATCGTCCGCCCCGCCGCGTCGAAGCGCCGCGACAGCACGCGTCCCGCCTCTCGCGCCTCGCGCCCGAACACGGCATCGCTGTCCAGCCCCGCGACCACGACGAACGCGTCCACCACGCCGCGACGTCCCGGCTTCACCGCAGCCAGCGCCGCGTTCAGCCGCCGATGATCGGCAAGCAGCGCGGTCGGCGTCTGCTCGACGCCCGCGCCGCTCGCTCTCGCTTCCGGCCGCTCGATCGAGAACGTCTGTCCGATCGCCGACCCCGTCGTCAGCCACACGAACGGCAGGGCGAACGCAGTCAGCGCGCGACGCATGAAGGTCCGTTTCGGCATGATCGCAAGCTAAGCCGCCGTGCGTCCCGGCGCTACCCTTCGCGCAACCCCGCCGCGTAACGCTGCCGCAGATCGTCGATCGGTACCATCTTGCCCCCGTCGCGCACGTGCCAGAACGTCCACCCGTTGCACGACGGTGCCTCCATGCACGCCGCCCCGACCTGATGGATCGACCCCGATTTTGGCAGCCCCTTGCCTCCCGTCGTCTCCACGGAAGCATCCGCCCGCACCAATGCACGCCACTTGCCCTTGGCATCGGTCAGCATCGCGCCCGGCGCGATCAGCCCCGTTTCGATCAACGCGCCGAAGGGCACACGCGGCACCGACGTCTTCTCCTGCATCGTCTCGATCGCGCTCTCGTCCAGCGGCAGGGTCGACGCGATCCGCTCCTCCGCCACCGCGCAGTACTTCTCCTCCTTCTCGATCCCGATCCACTTGCGCCCCAGCCTGCGCGCCACCGCGCCCGTCGTCCCCGTCCCGAAGAACGGATCGAGCACCACGTCCCCCGGCTGCGTGCACGCGAGCAGCACGCGGTACAGCAGCGATTCGGGTTTCTGCGTCGGATGCGCCTTCCCGCCCGCATCCGTCTTGACCCGCTCGCCGCCCGAACAGATCGGCAGCAGCCAGTCCGACCGCATCTGCAGCTCGTCGTTCAGCGCCTTCATCGCGCGGTAGTTGAAGTGGTACCGGCTATCCTCCCCCTTCGCGCACCAGATCAGCGTCTCGTGAGCATTGGTGAACCGGGTGCCGCGAAAATTGGGCATCGGGTTGGCCTTGCGCCACACGATGTCGTTGAGGATCCAGTACCCCTGATCCTGCAACGCCGCGCCGACGCGGAAGATGTTGTGGTACGACCCGATCACCCACAACGTCCCGTCGTCCTTGAGAACGCGCTTGGCCTCCTTCAGCCAGGCCTTCGTGAACCTGTCATAGGTCGCGAAGCTGTCGAACTTGTCCCAATCATCGTTGACCGCGTCCACCAGCCCGCCCTCGGGCCGGAACAGATCGCCTCCAAGCTGCAGGTTGTACGGCGGATCGGCAAAAATCATGTCGACGCACCGATCGGGCAGCGCGGCCATCTCCTCGATGCAGTTGCCGCGGATGATCCGGTCCGTCTCGACCGCCGGCGCCGGGGCGCACTTCTCCTTCTCGACGCGCCCAAAAACGCTCATCCGCCCGCTCCCCCATGTGGAGCCCAAGCTGAGTCAAAGCCCGGAATCGGTCAAGTCGCGGGTCGTCGGGATGCCTCCGAACTGCGGCTTTTGAGTCACAGCGGCGATCGACCGATTACCCGATGTGGAGCATCACCTCAGGCTGGGTCGCAATATCTTGTGTCTGTGCCTGAGAAGACTCAACCTTCTCAAGATGAAATCGTACCGGTGCGAAACTCCGCCGGTGCAACGGCGTAAGCCCGAGCTCCCCCAGCGCGCGTCGGTGATCGGCCGTCCCGTACCCCTTGTTGCGCGCCCACCCGTACCCCGGAAATTCCGAATCGCATTCCGCCATGATCCGGTCGCGCGTCACCTTGGCCACGATCGACGCGGCCGCGATCGAACGGCACTTCGCATCGCCCCCCACGATCGCCTTCGACGCCCGCTCCCAACGCGGACACGCGTTCCCGTCGACGAGCACGATCGCCGGCTCCACCCCCAACGCATCCACCGCGCGCACCATCGCCAGCATCCGCGCCCAATAGATATTGAGCGTATCGATCTCCTCGACCGAAGCCGAGCCAACGCCGATCACCGCGACCTTCTGCAACCGCGCGAAGATCGCCTCCCGCGCCTCCGCGCTCAGCGCCTTGGAATCATCGATCCCCCGCGGAAACTTTTCGCGATCGAGGATCACCGCCGCCGCCACCACCGGCCCCGCCAGCGGCCCGCACCCCGCCTCGTCGACCCCGGCGAGCGGCATGGGGTGCAGGCGTTCGATCTTGAAGCAGGGCCGGGGCATCATCTTGCTATGGTGCAGGCCGCATCAACCTTCCAGTTCGTCGAACGGGATGACGCCAAGATTGTGCCCCAGCGGACCATGCCCCTGGCCCAGACCGGGCGCGGACAGGATGGCGATCCGGACGAACCGAACGGCCTGCCGGAACGCGTCCGCGATCGGCATGCCCGCACCCAGCCCCGCGGCCAGCGCGCTCGCGAGCGTGCAGCCCGTGCCGTGCGTATCCTCCGTGTCGAACCGCTTCGCCTCCATACGCGCGATCTCGCCGGTGGGCGCGAGCAGCCGATCGACGATCCACGAGCCCGTCGCATGACCGCCCTTGGCGACGAGATGGCAGCCATGCGCCAGCACCTTCTCCTCGCCGCCCAGCGCCTGCAGCTCGGGCAGATTGGGCGTGACGACGGAGGCAAGCGACATCAGCCGCTCGAACGCCGCGATCGTCGCCGCGTCCGCGAGCACGGCTCCCGACGTCGCCACCATCACCGGATCGAAGACGATCGGCACATCGAGCCCGCTCAGCCGGTCCGCCGCCGCATGCGCGACCTCCGGGCTCCCCAACATGCCGATCTTGACCGCGTCCACGCCGATGTCGCTCACCACCGCGTCGATCTGCGCGATCACGAAGTCGGCCGGCACCGCCATAACCGCGTTCACGCCCAGCGTGTTCTGCGCGGTCAACGCGGTCACCGCGGTCATGGCGTGCCCCCCCAGCATCGTCACGGTCTTGATGTCGGCCTGAATGCCCGCCCCGCCGCCTGAGTCAGATCCGGCGATGATCAGAATACGAGGTGTGCCCAAAGCCAAAGTCGTTCGTCCCGAGTGAAAACGAGGGGCGCCGGCCCATACGAACGCCTCTCGTTTACAGTCGAGACGAACGGATTTTTCAATCCTAGGCCGCTGCCCGCACCGCCTCGCAGATAGTCTCGACCACTTCGCCCACCATTTTTTCGTCCTCGCCCTCGGCCATGACCCGGATCAACGGCTCCGTCCCCGACTTGCGGATCAGCAACCGCCCCGTTCCGTTCAACCGAGCCTCACCGTCGGCGATCGCGCTTTTGACGCCCGCCGCCTCCAGCGGTGTCCCGCCCGCGAACCGCACGTTCTTCAACAACTGCGGCAACGGATCGAACAGGTGTAGAAGCTCGCTCGCCGGCCGCCCGCTCTCCACCAGCGCCGACAACACCTGCAGCGCCGCGACCAGCCCGTCGCCCGTCGTCGCGTGATCGGACAATATGATGTGCCCCGACTGCTCGCCCCCGACGTTGAACCCGTCGCGCCGCATCGCCTCCAGAACATGCCGATCGCCGACCGCGGTCCGCAACAAGGTCAGATCGCGCGAATGCAGGAACCGCTCCAGGCCCAAGTTCGACATCACCGTCGCCACGATCCCGCCCCCGCGCAGCAACCCGCGCCGTGCCCAGCTCGTCGCGATCAGCGCCATCAGCTGGTCGCCGTCCACCACGCGCCCGGTCTCGTCGACGATGATCAACCGGTCCGCATCCCCGTCCAACGCCACCCCGATATGCGCGCCTTCCGCCACCACGCGCGCGGCGAGCGCCTCGGGCGCGGTCGACCCGCATTCCTCGTTGATGTTCGTCCCGCTGGGCGACACGCCGATCGTCACGACCTCCGCGCCCAGCTCCCACAAGGCGGACGGAGCGACCTGATACCCCGCCCCGTGCGCGCAATCGATGACGATCTTCAGCCCGTCGAGCGTCATGTCCGCCGGAAACGTCGACTTGGCGAAGTGAATGTAGCGCCCCCGCGCATCCTCGATCTTGCGCGCCCTCCCGATCGCGTCGGACGCGGCAAGCTGCGGCGGTTGTTCCAGCAAAGCCTCGATCGCCGCCTCGTCCGCGTCGGACAATTTGTACCCGTCGGGCCCGAACAATTTGATGCCGTTGTCGTAGTACGGGTTGTGGCTGGCCGAGATCATGACCCCCAGGTCCGCGCGCATCGATTGTGCGAGCATCGCCACGGCGGGCGTCGGCATCGGCCCGACCATCACCACGTCCATGCCGACGCTGGTGAACCCGGAGATCAGCGCCGACTCCATCATGTAGCCCGACAGCCGCGTGTCCTTGCCGATCACCACCCGGTGGCGGTGGTCGCCGCGCACGAAATGCGCTCCCGCCGCCTGGCCGACGCGCTGCGCCATCTCCGCGGTCAGCGGATGCGCGTTGGTGCGCCCGCGAATGCCGTCCGTGCCGAAGAATTTACGCGCCATCACTCATGCCTCGATCGAACCCGGCGCGGATCATATCGCCTGCGCGTCGCAAGGCATAGCGTTGGCCGGCTTCGCGAACGTTAAGACCTCCGCACTCCGACGTCCCGCGGGCGCACAGCGGATTTCGGACGCTTGCGGCACCCAAACGGATGCGGCACCCCGATGTCACCGCAACGGCAGCGAACTTTCCAGTTCAGTGCACGAGCGACTACCGATCAACAAGGAGCCTGAAATGCGCGATCTTTTCCAGAACGAACTGCAGTACGTCAGCGGCGGCGAAGGCTGCTCGCCCTGCCCGCCTTCGGAGCCGATCTACACCAAGCAGAAGAAGGGCAACAACGGCTTCGGCAATGGCGCCGACGCCAACCTGGCCGCTCCCGGCGGTTCGGGCGCGACGGGCGGCGGCAAGGAAGGCAGCATCGGCGACGATCGCGGCCCCCGCTAAGCTTCGCAACCACGAACACGAGAACGAGCGCCTCGGCCGACCGGCCGGGGCGTTTTCGTTCGTCGGCTTCGACCGCCCTGCCTACCTTGAAAGCCGGGCCGTGAACGATAAGGCCTCTTTCATGTCCCAACCCGTTCGCGTCCTCCTGGCTCTCTTTCTCGGCTTGGTCCTCGGCATCGTCGGTGCGGGCGCGGCCTGGGTGGACGGGGCGATTTCCGTCGCCGAACCGATCGGCACTGCCTGGCTCAACGGCTTGCGCATGACGATCGTGCCGCTCGTCACCGCGCTTCTCATCACGGGCATCGCCGCATCGGCGAAGGCGGCGCGCGCGGGAGGCCTCGCCGCACGCTCCGTCGCCATCTTTGCGCTGTGCATCGTGGGGTCGGCCACGCTGGCCGCGCTCCTGACCCCGCTGCTGCTCGACCTCATCCCGCTCGCTCCGGCGTCCGGGATCGCCCTGCGCGACTCGTTCCGTTCCGCCGCGCCCGTGGGCGAGGTCCCCGGCATCGCGGCGTTCCTGGGATCGATCATCCCGACCAACCCCATTTCCGCCGCCGCCAACGATCAGATCCTGCCGCTGATCGTGTTCACGACCGTGTTCGCGTTCGCAATCCTGCACCTGCCCCCTGCGCAGCGCGATCAACTAACCGGCTTCTTTGCAGCGATCGCGGACGCCATGCTGGTCATCATCAACTGGATCCTGTGGCTCGCCCCGATCGGCGTGTTCGCGCTGGCGTTCGTGGTCGGCGCGCGCGCGGGCGGGGCCGCGTTCGGCGCGCTGCTCCACTACGTGGTCGTCGTGTCGCTCGTCGGCATCGTCATCTGGGCGCTCGCCTACCCGCTCGGCGTCTTCGGCGGCCGCGTGCCCCTGAGCCGCTTCGCCCGCGCGGTCGCCCCGTCGCAGGCGGTTGCCATCAGCACGCAATCCTCGCTCGCCTCTCTCCCCACGATGCTCAAGAGTTCGGAGGCGGCCGGAGTCGCTCCCGCCACCGCAGGCGTCGTACTCCCGCTCGCCGTCGCGCTGTTCCGCGCCACGGGCCCGGGCATGAACCTCGCCGTCGTCATCTACGTCGCCTGGCTGTTCGGCTATCCCCTGTCGCCGGCACAGCTCGCCGCCGGCGTCGCCGCCGCCGCAATCACCACGCTGGGCGCGGTCAGCCTCCCCGGGCAGGTCAGCTTCGTCACCTCGATCGCCCCCATCTGCATCGCCATGGGCATTCCCATCGAACCCCTCGCCATCCTGATCGCGGTGGAGACGATCCCCGATATCTTCCGCACCGTCGGCAACGTCACGATGGACGTCGCGGTCACCGCCACGGTCGCGGAACGCAGCGGCGCTCGCGCCGAAGCGCCCGTGGTCGCCGCAACCTAGCGTCGCTTGCGCGCGCCGATCCACCAGTCCTGCGACCAGCCCGCGACATCCGCGACCGCGTCCCCCCGGGCATTGCGCGCGGGCTCGTACCGGAACCGTTGCTCGGCCAACCGGCACGTCGTCGCGTCAAGATCGCGGTTGCCGCTCGAAGACGTCACCCGGCACCCGCTCGCCCGCCCGTCCACGCTGACGTCGAGCCGTATGACCACGGTTCCCTCCGCCCCGACATCGCCGGCCGCATCGGGATAATCCTTATGGACCATACGCCCGCCGACCAGCCGCGCCCGGGACACCACGCCTCCGCCACCAGCACCGTTGCCGGACCCGCCGCTCCCCGTGCCGACGCCGACGCCGCCCGCGCCCGGCCCGGGGCCGGCGACCTCCGAAGCGCCCGCCGACGGTGCGGCCCCGACGCCCGCCACGGGCGCGGCGACGACCGGCGGCGGGGGAACGGGAAGCCGAACCTTGGGCTGTTCAACGACGACGGGCGAAGCCTGCGCCTTCAGCCCCGGCGGTGCCGCCGCGCCCTCCTCGACATCGGCATGAACGGGTGCGGGCGCGGGTTCTTCGATCGGCGCCGGGGGAAGCGGCTCGACCACGTCGAACACCTTGAGCGGCTGGACGGCATCACGGTTCGGACCAACGCCGGAGCCGAGGAAAAGCAGCCCAGCGATGCCTGCGTGAACCGTCGCGACGGCGGCCGCGGACAGCATGCGATCACGATCCCACCGCTGACGTGCCCCGTACATGCGCGGCACCATAGCCACGCGCGCCTGAACGATTTGCTAGCGGTCGTAAGCCTTGGGCATCTGCCGCTCGTCCAGGTCCCGGTAGCGTACGCGCAACTTGGTCTGCCGATTCTCGATCGACTGTTGCACCCCGTCGATCATCACGGTCGTCGGCGTCGCGGTGCCGCCCAGCGGATCGCCGTCCCAGATCACCACGTCCGCGCGCCGTCCGGCACGCAACGACCCGATCTCACCGCCCAAGCCCATCGCTTCCGCCGGGCCCGAACTCACGAGTGCGAACGCCTGACCCCAAGTCATCGACGGACCGCCCGGCAAGCGGCCCACGCCGACCAGATTGCCCGCATACTGGACTGTCGAATTCATCAGCCGCGATTCATCGTCGTTGATCATGCCGATGCCCACCTGCACCCCCGCCGCCTGCATCCGCCCGATGTTCGACTGCGTCGCGGCAAGCTGTTCGAACTCGGCGGGCAGGTCGTTGAGCGCGGACGCGATCACCGGCACGCGCGCCGACGCGATCCGGTCTGCGACCGTCCAGCCCTCGCTCACCCCGACCAGCACCATGCGTAAGGCCGGAAACTCGCGCTTCAACATCAGCATCTGCAGGATGTCGCTCGACCTCTCGACGTGGATCAGCAGCAACTGCCGCCCCTGCAGCACGGGGACGAGAGCCGCGGCGTCGAAGCGGGTCAGCAAGACGTCCTCGCCGCGGTTCGCGGTCGGCGACAGCAATCGCGAATCGGGCTCGGTCTCGCCGGGCGTCACGGCCGGGTCGCGCCGGGGTGACTCCGCCCCTCCGCTCCTGATGCCGCCGCTGCTGCGCCCGAGGTCGCGCGCCTCGCGCAGCGCGTTGCGGAACAGCGCGTGCGCCGCGGGCCGGCTTCCGCCCGCCTCCCGCGCGCCCGCCTCGCCGAACTCGACGAACTGGAACGCACGCGCCTGTGTGATCGGCTCCATGTCAGACGCCAAGTCGATGACCGCGCCCTGGCCTGCGAACATGCTGCGCCCGGTCGACGGCGCGACCACCGCCCGCGTGATCCCCGCCGCCCGGTTGACCGACACCGCCGCCGCGCGCGGATTGATCGCGGGCGCGACGTCAATCGCCGCGCTGAACGGCGAGCTGTTCGCGGTCGTATCGTTGCTACCATCGGCGGCGTCGACATCGACCAGCCCGACCCGAGAAAATCCCGCGACGATGCCCGGCGTCACGTAGTTCCCGCCCGCATCGATCCGCGTCGCGTCCGCAGGCACCACCCCGCCCGCGCCCGCCGACACGATGCGGCCGCCGCGTACGATCACCGTCCCGTTCTCGATCGGCGCGGACCCGTCCCCGATCACGATGCGCGCGTTGGTAATGGCTATCGTCTGCGCGGCCAGAGGATTGCAAGCAGAAACAAGCAATCCGAAAAGGATCGTTCGTCTCGAGTGCAAACAAAGGGCGCCTCTCGTTTGCACTCGAGACGAACGAGGTAGGTTTGCTCCCTCGTTCTCACGAACTTGTCCGCCGAAGCCCTGTCCCGGGCGGATCACTTCATGTCCCCTTCGCCGACCTGCCCCAACTCGAAGTCGCTCACTGGCCGCATCCGCGGGTTGGCCGCATCGTACATCAGCGCCCCATCCACCCACACGCGCTCGGGCCGCGTGTAGTTGCTGAAAGGATTGCCGTTCCAAAGCACCACATCCGCCATCTTGCCCGCCTTGAGCGACCCCGTCTTGTCCGCGATCCCCATCGACCGCGCGGGGTTGATGCTCAGCCAAGTCCACGCGACTTCGTCGGGGATCGTCATCCCCATGCGACGGCCGTCCGCGAGCGCCTTGGCCGCTTCCTGGTTCAACCGCTGGATGCCGTTCGGGTCGTCCGAGTGCACGATCGCGCACGCGCCCGCGTTGTGGACGAGCGGGATGTTCTCGCCGATGCCGTCGTACGATTCCATCTTGAAGCCCCACCAGTCGGCCCACATCGCCGAACACGCGCCGTGCGCCTTGAGCAGGTCCGCAATTTTGTAACTCTCGACCGCGTGGTGGAACGCGGAAACCTTGTACCCGAACTCCTTGGCCATATCCATGATGTTGGCCATTTCGTCCGCGCGGTAGCAGTGGTTGTGGACGAGGATTCGGCCCGCCAGCACCCCGCGCAACGTGTCCATGGCAAGATCGCGCGTCGGCGCCTCGCCCTTGCCCGTGCGGTCGTACGCGTCCCACTTGCGCTTGTATTCCGCCGCCTTGGCCCAGGTCGCCCGCATCAGCGCGACATTGCCCATGCGGCTGCCCGGCATCTGGTTGCGCGAGCCATAGACCCGCTTGGGGTTCTCGCCGCACGCCATCTTCATCCCGTACGGCGCACCCGGAAATTTCATCCCCTGCGTCGTCCGCGCCGGCACGTTTTTCAAAGTTACCGAACGACCGCCGAACAGATTGGCCGATCCGGGCAGGATCTGCAGCGATGTCACCCCGCCGTTGACGAGTGCGCGCGAAAACCCCGGGTCCTGCGGCCACACGCCATGCTCCGCCCACACCTCGGCCCGGACGGGTCCCGTGACTTCGTTGCCGTCCTGATGCGCCTCGACCCCTGGGCTTGCGTAATTTCCCAGGTGGCTGTGCACGTCGATGATCCCTGGCGTCACCCATTTTCCGGCCGCATCGATCACCGTCGCGCCTTCGGGGACCGCTGTGTCCGGGCCGCCGATCGCACGTACCACCCCGTCAGCCAGGATCACGGTCCCACCTTCGATCCGCGCGCCTTCGCCGTCGAACACGGTCGCGCCGCGGATCGCGGTCACCGCACCGGGATAGCGCCGGTAGGTGGACGGGAACGGGTCGGCGACAAAGCCTACGCGAGGTTGTGAAGCGGCAGGCTCGGCGCGTGCGCTGCTCGCGGGAGGCGTTTGCGCGCACGCACCCAGCGCGGTCGCGGCAAGCGCCGCAAGCAGGATCCTCATCAACCCCGAACCTCGCCCGGCTTCAACTCGCCCGACGTCCGCGTGCCCGCGCCCGCGGGCTCGGCAAGCACGTCCTGCCCCGCCAGAGCATGGTCTGTGGTATCGCCGATCGAGTCCAGATGCATGAGCCGGACCACGAATGGCGCGACGAGTAGCACCACGACCGCGACGCCGATCGAGAACCAGCCGATCGTCGAATACACCTCCATCACGCGGTCGGGTCCTGCACCTTCGCCGCCGGTCGCCTGCGCGATCTTGCTGGCGATGAAATTGCCTGCCGCCGTCGCCAGGAACCACGTCCCCATCATCAGTCCCACCAGGCTCGTCACCGACAATCGCGTCATGCTCGACAGGCCGACCGGTGAAAAGCACAGCTCCGCCATCGTGTGCAGCGCGTAGATCGCGAAGATGAAGATGACCGGCGTCAGCGCCCCGGCATTGGCCGCAGCGCCCGCGACCAGCACCAGGAACCCAGCGCCGATCAGCAGCAGCCCGATGCCGAACTTGAACGGAGCGCTTGGCTCCAGCCCGCGTCGGCCCAGAACCGTCCACAAAGCCGCGAACAACGGTGCCAAGATGATAATGAAGAGCGAGTTGACCGACTGAAACACCGATGCGGGAACTTCCCAGCCCAGCAGCGTGCGATCGACGGAGCGGTCCGTGTAGACGTTGAGCGACGATCCCGCTTGCTCGAACAGAGCCCAGAACAACGGGCACAGCGCGATCAGGAACAGCGCGGCCATGATCCGGTCGCGATCGACCCGATCGAGAGTGAACACCGCCCGGTAGAGGATGAAGGCGAAGGTCACGACGGCGAATGCGATCAGCGCCACGCCGACCGCGTCCTGATAACGGATCAGCCACCACGCCGCCGCCACCCCGGCGACCGCGCCGAGATAGATCATCCATTCCCTGGACACCCCGGCGACGACCGGCGCACGGAGAAGCGCTGGGGACACCGGCTCGCCCGCGCCGCGCAGTTCGCGCCGGAAAACGACGAAGACGATCAGGCCCGCCAGCATGCCGACGCCCGCCGCGCCGAAGCCGTACGCCCAGCCGACCGTCTCGCCGAGGATGCCGCATACGATCGGCCCGAGCCACCCGCCGAGATTGATCCCCATGTAGAAGATGGAGAACGCGGGGTCGCGGCGGGCGTCGTCGCGCGGGTACAGCGCGCCCACCAAGACCGAGATATTCGCCTTGAGGAACCCGGTCCCGATGATGATCGACGCCAACCCCAGATAGAAGCCGTCGAGGTAGCGTCCCTGTTGTCCCTGCGGGCCTTCGACCAGGGCGATCAGCAAATGCCCGATCGCGATGAAGATGCCCCCCGCCAGTACCGCCTTGCGGGCGCCGAGGTATCGGTCGGCGAGATAACCGCCGATGACGGGGGTGATGTACACCATCGACGTATAGGCACCGTAGATCGCATAGGCGGGTTCGTCGCCGAACAGGAAGTGTTTGGTCAGGTAGAAGATCAGGATGGCGCGCATGCCGTAGTAGGAAAAGCGCTCCCACATCTCGGCGAAGAACAGCACGAACAGTCCGCGGGGATGGCCCAGGAACGTCTTGCCTTTAAAACCTTGATCGTCGGGGACCGGAACGCCGCTCGCACCTGCATCAATCGCCAAAACCGCACTCCCCGATCGGCGCCGCCTGTTCGGCGGCTGCTCCGGCAGGGAGACTAGCGGCTCCGCTTACGATGCCAAGCCCCCGCGTCGCCAAGCCCCTGCGTCGCCCGTCCTTGCGACTGGAACCCGCGCCCCCACGTTCATCCGCGATGCTGAATGATCTCTCCACGCCCCTGTCGCTTCTGCAGACCCGCCGTTCGGGCAAACCGCGCGACATGGTCGAGCCCGGACCCGACGAGGATCAGATCACGCGAATGATCGAGATCGCCGCGCGCACGCCCGATCACGGCAAGCTGTTCCCCTGGCGCTTCGTGATCGTCCCCAAGGCGAAGCGCGAAGATTTCGCGACGCTGCTGCGCGCGGCGTTCGACAGGGGCGCCGCTACGGACGACCCGCGCAAGCTGGAAGCGGTCGAGCGAACCGCGCATCAAGCCCCGGCGCTCATCGTGGTCCTGTCCGCGCCCATTTCCGATCACAAAATCCCGGTTTGGGAACAGGAACTGTCCGCGGGCGCCGCATGCATGAACCTGCTACATGCCGCGCACGCCATGGGCTTCGTCGGCGGCTGGATATCCGGCTGGGCCGCGTACTCCGAGACAGTCCGCAACGCGTTCGGCGGCAGTCACGAACGCATCGCGGGCCTCATGTTCATCGGCTCGCCCGCCTTTCCTTTGGAGGAACGGCCTCGCGCCGCGGCGACGATGGTCAGCACGGTCTGGGGCGGGTTGCCGGACGCGACTTGACGCGCGGTGCTGTATTAGAGCACCGTCACGCTAATGTCCGACGCCAGAGTCTTTGACGAACGCCCTGTCTACTTGCGCTTGCGCGACGTCATCGCGGCATCGATTCTCGACGGCCGCTTCGGCGATGGCGATGCGCTTCCGTCCGTACGCAGCCTCGCCGCCGAACATGGCGCCAACCCGCTGACCGTCGCCAAGGCGTATCAGACGTTCCAGGACGACGGCTTCGTCGTCGTACGACGCGGCGTCGGCATGTTCGTCGCGCCCGGCGCGTCGCTCGCCTTGCGCGAAGCCGAACGCCGCGCGTTCCTCGACGGCCGCTGGCCTGCGATCGCGGCACAGATCAAGCGCTTGCGCATCGACCCTGCGGATCTGTTCGAACGAGTGTAAACCCACGTCATCCCAGCGCATGCTCGGATCTCAGCGAGGTTCTACTACCGGCAGTCCCGTTCCCCTGAAATTCCGGCCTTCGCGGGGATGATGGTCACGCCGCGAACGCCTCCGTCGGCAGCGCGTACAAGGTCGCCGCGCCGACCAGCGCCGACTGCATCAGCCCGACCGCTTCGGGCACGACAGTCGCCAGAAACTGGTCGGCCGCCGCGATCTTCATTTCCAGGAACATGCCGTCCCCTTCGGACCGCGCGGCCAAGCCTTGCGCGACGCCCCGCTGCCGTTCCATCAGCCAACCCGCGACCGCCACCGACAGCATGGTGAGGAACGGATACGATCCCGCCAGCCGATCGTCCATCTCCGCCGCCTTCATCCACTCGGCGACTTCCTCGCAAGCGTCGACAAGTTCGCGTAATCCAGCGTCTTGCGCCTCGCTCTTCATGTCGGCGATCAAAGACGCCAGCACCGCGCCGCCACCCAGGCCTAGCTTGCGGCCGACGAGGTCCGCCGCCTGGATCCCGTTCGTCCCTTCGTAGATCGGCGCGATCCGCGCATCGCGCAGATACTGCGCCGCCCCGGTTTCCTCCACATAGCCCATGCCGCCGTGGATCTGAATGCCCATTCCCGACACCTCGACCCCGACGTCCGTTCCCCATGCCTTGGCCAACGGCGTCAGCAGATCCGCGCGTGCCTTTGCGTCCGCGTCGCCCAGATGTCCGCGGTCGATCTGCCCCGCCGCGTAGTAGAGCAGCGACCTTGCCCCCATCGTCAGCGCCTTCATCCGCAACAGCACGCGCCTGACGTCCGGGTGCAGGTTGATTGCCGCCGGCTTGCCCGCGCGCGACCCCTGCGTGCGCTGGCTCGCGTAATCGACCGCGCCCTGCGTCGCGCGTTCGGCGATGGACACGCCCTGCAGCCCGACGTTGAGGCGCGCATTGTTCATCATCGTGAACATCGCGCGCATGCCGTCGTTCTCCGCGCCGACGATGTAACCGACGCACTCGCCGCGATCCCCGTAGCTCATGACGCAGGTCGGCGACGCATGGATGCCGAGCTTGTGCTCGATCGACACGCACGTCACGTCGTTCGCCGCCCCCAACGCTCCATCGTCCTCGACGCGGACCTTGGGCACGAGGAACAGCGAAATGCCCTTTGTGCCCGCCGGTGCGTCCGGCAACCGCGCTAAGACGAGATGAACGATATTGTCGCTAAGGTCATGTTCGCCAAAGGTAATGTAGATCTTCACACCCGATATCAGATATGTTCCGTCGGCCTGCGGTACGGCCCGTGTCTTGAGCGCTCCCACGTCCGATCCTGCTTGCGGCTCCGTCAGGTTCATCGTCGCAGGCCATTCGCCCGACACGATCTTGGGTAGCCACTTGGCTTGCATGGCCGCGTCGCCATGCTTCTGAAGCGCCTCCACCGCGCCCGCGGTCAGCATCGGGCACAGCGAAAAGCCCATGTTCGCCGCGCCCAGATCTTCCAGAACAACGGTGGCGAGCGTGAACGGCAATCCCTGCCCGCCATGCTCGGGTGCCGCGGTCAACGACCCCCAGCCGCCCGCGACGTAGTTGGCGTAGGCTTCGTGGAACCCGGGCGGCATGGTCACATGCCCGTTCGACCATTTCGCGCCGACCGTGTCGCCGACCCGGTTCAACGGCGCGAACTCGCCGGCCGCGAACTGCGCCGCGCCCTCCAATATGGCTTCGACGAGGTCGGGCGTCGCTTCTCCGAACGCATTATGCCCGGAAAGCTCGGCCATGCCGACGACATGCTCCAGCAGAAATCGCTGGTCGGAGACGGGCGGGCGGAATGTCATGGGCTTGTCCGTTTGTTCGATGGCTGCGTCCGGCCCTATAGCCCGCACCCGTGACCCCGCAAAACACCCGTGTCGTTCGCGCCGACGACCCCGGCATCGCCGAAGCCGCGGGGATCATCGGGAGCGGCGGCTGCGTCGCGGTGCCCACCGAAACCGTTTACGGCCTCGCTGCCGACGCGACGAACGGCGAGGCGGTCGCGCGCATCTACGAGGCCAAGGGAAGACCGTCGTTCAACCCCTTGATCATCCACGTGTCGGCATTGGAACATGCGCAAGAGTTCGCCGTGTTTGACGATGCTGCACGCGACTTCGCGATGCGCTACTGGCCCGGTCCGTTGACACTCGTCCTCCCCGCGCGACAGGGATCGCCGGTCGCGCCGCTCGCCACCGCCGGTCTGCCCACGATCGCGCTTCGTGTCCCCGCGCACCGGGCAATCCGTGCGCTGCTGACCGCGTGCGGACGCCCGCTCGCCGCCCCGTCCGCCAACGCGAGCGGGCGCGTCAGCCCGACCACCGCCGCCCACGTTCTTGCCTCGCTGAACGGGCGCATTCCGCTCGTCATCGATGACGGCGCGACTCCCATGGGGCTGGAATCGACGATCGTTGCGGTCGATGCGAACGGCCGACGATTGCTGCGACCCGGCCCGATCGCCGCCGAGGAACTTAGGCTCGTCCATACGCATGCCGACGGCATCGAAGCCCCCGGCCAGCTCGCCAGCCATTACCGCCCCGAAAAGCCCATGCGGCTGAATTGCACTAGCGCCTCCGCCGACACATGGCTGATCGGGTTTGGAAGCATCAGGGGCGACGTGAACCTCAGCCCAGTGGGCGACCTCGTGGAAGCCGCCGCGCGGTTGTTCGCATGCTTACACGAAGCCGACGCGAGCGGCCGCGCCTCCATCGCGGTCGCGCCCATCCCGTTCGCCGGCCTGGGCGCGGCGATAAACGACCGCCTGTCCCGCGCCGCGGCCTAGCGCGAACCGAACCCCGTCAGGATCGTGTGCACGGTCCGCAGCGTGATCAGCATGTCGAGCCACGGCGTGAAATTCTTGATGTAATAGAAGTCGTAGTGAAGCTTCCACAGCACTTCGTCGACATTGGCGACATGGCCCTGGTTGACCTGCGCCCAGCCCGTGATCCCCGGCCGCACGATGTGCCGGTAGCGGTAGTATGGCAATTCCGTCTCGTACCACAATGACAGCACTTCGGCTTCGGGGCGCGGACCGATCCAGCTCATTTCGCCGCGCAGGATGTTGAGGATCTGCGGCAGCTCGTCGACCCGCGTGCGGCGCAGGAATTTTCCGATGCGCGTGATGCGCGCGTCGCCTTCCACCGTGATCGCGCTGTTGCGCGCGTCCTCGGGCGCATCCCTGCCCCGGTGCCGCATCGTGCGGAACTTGTAGACGGTGAACACCTCGCCCCGGTATCCCATGCGCCGCTGCCGGAAGAACACGGGACCGCGGCTGTCCGCCTTGATCGCCAAGCCGACGATGATGCCGGGAACGAGCAGCACCACGGTCATCAGCAGCGCGCCCGCCAAGTCGAACAGCTGCTTGATCGTGACGTAGGCGAGCCCGGGGATTAGCGATCCGAAATTGTTCTCGGACAGGTGCTCGATCTCGACCCGCCCGGTCATCGACTCCTGGATCTGCTTCATGTGGTAAACGGGCACGCCCGCGATCGCGCTCTCCGCAAGAAAACGTTCCCAATCGTCGGGCATGTCCGCGCGCAGGTCGGCGACCACCGCGTCGAGCCCGGTCAGCATCACTTCCGGATTGTTCAGCGTGATCCAGTCGACGCCCACGATGTCGTGGATCGCGGCGATCTCGCCCGCGGGCACGACCCCGATGGCGAGCGGCTTGTCGCGCCTGCGCCACAGGAACAGCCAGGCATACCAGGCCATGCAAAGGACGAAACTGCCGACGAACTGCAAGCGGCTGTAATCGAGGCGAAAGAAGAAGAAGATCGCGAGCACCACGCCGTACGTCACGGCGAAGGTCGGCACGACGTAGTTGCCCGCCCGGATGCCCGGAAAGCTCGTCAGACTGCGCACAAAGATGTGGCCGACAACCATCGCGGCGGTCGTGCCGTAGACCGAATTCTCCTGGCTGATGACGTTGGCCGTCACGGGCTCTACGAGCACGCGCACGAGCCAGGGAAGGAGCACGGCGAAGACGAGTCCGCCCGCCAGTTGAAGGAGAGCGCGCAGGCCAGCCGAAGGCCGAAGCGCCGCGCGCGGTCTAGTCGTGGTCAACAATGCGTACGTCCCGCCTGCACCGATCGTACGCCCGCCACCCGACTTGCGCAAACGCGCTTGCCGGACAAGTACGGCAGCGAACGGAGTTTGGTTGCAGAAATCGGCGACGGATTCCCCTCCGTCCCGATACAGGGCAGGCTTACCCGGGCGAGGCGATCTCCGACAGCGCCTGGCGATAGGCGTCGATGACGATCCGTTCGTCATAGTCCCGAACCACTTTCGCGCGTCCCGCCGCGCCCATCGCCGCGCGACCGACGGGGCCGGCGGCGACGATCGCCTCCATCGCCCGCGCCAGGTCGGCCGCGTCCCGCACCTTGCACAGGTAGCCGTTCACTCCGTCATCGATGACCTCGCGGCAGCCCGGAACGTCCGTTGCGACGAGCGGACGCGCCATAGCCGCCGCTTCCAGCAGCACGCGCGACGTGCCTTCGCGGTAGGACGGCAAGACGACGCAATCGGCGGCCGCGACGTGCGGACGGACGTCGGCCGCGGCGCCCAGATACTCGATTGTTCCCTCCGCGACCCAGGCATCCACCTGCGCGCGCGGGATCGCGGTGCGGTTCTCCGAACCGAGGAACCCCAGCATCCGGAAGCGCAAGGCCGGGTTGCGCGCGCGGCAGATGCGCGCGGCCTCGACGAACTCCACCACGCCCTTGTCGCGCAACATGCGCGCGATCATCAGGAACGACAGCTCGTTGCCGACCCCGGGAGCTTCAGCGGCCGCGAAATGCGTCAGGTCGACCCCCGATCCCGGCAGCATGTGGATCTGATCCGACCGCACCAGCCGGCGCGCGCGAAACAAGGCGGCATCGTCCGCGTTCTGGAAGAACACGACCCGCGACCGCTTCAACCCCGTGCGGTACAACTGCTCGACGACCGGGGTCAGCCACGTCCGCTCGATAAAGGCGGTCCCCAGCCCCGACACGTTGTTGATCGCCGGAACGCCACGGCACGCGGCGGCGAGCGATCCGTAGACGTTGGGTTTGACCGTATAGCCCAGATACGCGATCGGCCGCTCGGCCGCGAACAGGCGGTCGAACGCCCACGCGGTGCGCAGGTCCGCGGGTGGCGACACGCCCTTGCTGTCGATGGCGATCGCCTCGAACCTGCACCCGAGAGTCGCGAGCGCGTCTTCCGCTTGCCGGTCGGGCGGGGCGGCGGCGATCATGTCGTACCCGTCCGCGATCAGCGCGGAGATGAGCGCCTTACGGAAATTGACGAGGTTCCACGCCGCGTTGGCGGCGATGACCACGGGCCGCCGTGTCAACGCGAACCGCCGCTAGAGGAGATCGAAGGGCACGAAGCGATACGGCACCCACTTGTCCGCGTGCGTCGCGTAGTTGAGCCAAACGAACAGGATCAGGCTGTAATAGGCGACCGCCAGCATGGTGACGTAGAACCGCCCCCGCTCGGTCATCCGCATCGAAACGGCGATGTTGCCGAAAACGTAGAGCTGGATGGGGATGAAGAACAGCCCGATGCGATCGATGATGGTCGTCGACGAAGAGGCGGCGACCATCGCCACCATGACGAGCGACAGCGCCGAGAACAGCAACCAAAGCACTCGCCCCCAGTCCGACCCTGGAAACTGCTTGCGGTACTTGATGAGGAGCAGAGCGGGCACCGCGTTCATCAGCAGCCGAACCATGGCCCCCGACGAATCATATTCGGCGACGACGTAGTTTTCGTACAATGTATCGATGCGGCTGCTAAGCAGGAACGCGAACAGCGCTAACGTGGCGAAGCCGATGGGGACGACCAGGAGCACGTGCTTGCGTGCGATCGCCAGCGCGAACAACGGCGCGATGCAAACCGCGCTTGCGTGGAACAAGGCGGCTGCCAGTAACCAGCCAACGCTGCGCGCGAACGCGCCGCGCTCGAACTGATTGAGTGCGATCAGGATGAAGCCGATCGCGGCGGCCTGGCGCACATAGCCCATGCCGACCACGATCAGCAGGTAGGGAACGCTCGCGGTCATCGCCAGCCACATGTCGTCCTGCCGCCGGCAGAACTGGAAGATGCCCGTGACCAGAATGACGCCGCATATGAAATTGGGTCCCCAGACCTCGAAACCCAACCGCGCCATAACCCAGGCGACGAAGCTGAACCCCGGATCGCCGACCACCAGCGCGTCGAAAAAGTCCTCGTAGGACGTGTACGCCACGATCAATTCGTATGTCGCCCAGTCGCCGCCGACCTCGTAACGCAGGCCGATCGGGATCGCGAACAGCAGGAACACAAGCACGAGGCCGAGCGTGTTCAGCGTGTTGCGGAAGTCGGTGCGCGGTCCCGTGACCATCGCGAACAAGGCAGGAAAGGCGAACATCGACCAGTAGACGAACATGCGCGCCCCCTAACGCGAAACTTCGGGCTTGTCGTGGGGGAGTTCGCCGACTTGGCGCGCCCCCTGCGCGAAGCTAAGGGACGTTCACGCCCCGGTTGGTCACGGGCAACGCGCGGCAGGAGTTTCGTTTGAAAGGCATCATCCTGGCGGGCGGGAGCGGCACGCGGCTCTACCCGGCGACGCTGGCGACGTCCAAGCAGCTGCTCCCCGTGTTCGACAAGCCGATGATCTATTATCCGCTCGGCGTGCTGATGCTGGCGGGCCTGCGCGACATCCTGCTCATTTCAACGCCAAGCGACCTGCCCCGTTTCCGCGCGCTGCTGGGTGACGGCAGCGGCTTCGGGCTGAACCTGAGCTATGCCGAACAGGCCCATCCCAACGGGCTCGCCGAAGCGTTCCTGATCGGCGCGGATTTCCTGGCCGGCGACAGCGCCGCGCTCGTGCTCGGCGACAACATCTTCTACGGCGCGGGCCTGGGCGACATCTGCATGGCCGCCGCGGCGCGCACGTCGGGCGCGACCGTGTTCGCCTACCAGGTCGACGATCCGCAACGCTACGGCGTGGTCTCGTTCGATCGCGAAACGGGTGAGGCGCGGACGCTGGAGGAAAAGCCCGACGTTCCGAAATCGAACTGGGCGGTGACCGGGCTCTATTTCTACGACAAGGATGTCGTCGACATCGCGCGCGCCGTGCGCCCCTCGCACCGCGGCGAGCTCGAGATCACCGACGTCAACCGCGCGTATCTCGACCGCGGAGACCTCAACGTCGCGCGCTTCGGCCGGGGCTATGCCTGGCTCGACACGGGAACGCACGAAAGCCTGCACGAAGCGTCGTCGTTCGTACGCACGATCGAACATCGCCAGGGCGTCAAGATCATGTGCCCGGAAGAAATCGCGTTCGACAAAGGCTGGATCGACGCGGCCACCATGGAGGAACGCGCCGTCCTGATGGGCAAGACGGATTATGCGCGTTACCTGCGTCGCTGCATCGCCGAAGGGGCGGGCACGTGATCGTCCGCCCGCTCCGTCTGGCCGGCGTCGTCGAGATCACGACCAGGCGCTTCGAAGACGATCGTGGGTTCTTCACCGAGTCGTGGAGTTCGCAAGGCTTCGCAGCGGTCGGGCTCGACCACCTGTACGTACAGGACAATCATTCGCTCACCCGCGCGGTGGGCACGCTGCGTGGGCTTCATTACCAAGCCACGCCGTTCGCGCAGGACAAGCTGGTGCGCGTGACGCGCGGCGCGATTTTTGATGTCGCGGTCGACATTCGACGGGGTTCGCTAACGTATGGACAGTGGGACGGCCTGACCCTGTCCGCCGGGGCGGCCAACCAGATCTTCGTTCCGCAAGGTTTCGCTCATGGGTTCCTCACCTTGGAGCCCGACACGGAAGTCCAGTACAAGGTGACCGCACCCTACTCCCCCGAGCACGACCGCGCGATCCGCTACGACGATCCGGCGATCGGAATCGTGTGGCCGATCTCGGTCGACGAGGCCGCGATGTCGGCCAAGGACCGCGCCGCCTCCCCGCTCGCCGACCACGACACCGGCTTTGCCGCATGAAGACGATCCTCGTCACCGGCGGCGCGGGGTTCATCGGCGGCGCCGTCTGTCGCCACCTCGTGCGGCAGGGCGGCTATCGCGTCGTCAACGTCGACAAGCTGACCTATTCGGGCAATCTCGCCTCGCTCGAACCGATCGCGAACAGTCCGCATTACGCGTTTGAACAGGCGGACATTTGCGACGCCGACGCGATGTCCCGCATCTTCGCCAAACACCGTCCGGACGCGGTCATGCATCTGGCCGCCGAAAGCCATGTCGACCGTTCGATCGACGGCCCGGGCGTCTTCGTCCAGACCAACGTCGTCGGCACGGTGACGTTGTTGGGTGCGGCGCTCGCCTACTGGCGAGGGCTTGGCGACGTGGAAAAGGTCGCGTTCCGCTTCCACCACATCTCGACCGACGAAGTATTCGGCGACCTGCCCTTCGACAGCGGCATCTTTACCGAAGACACGCCGTACGCCCCCTCCTCGCCATACTCCGCCTCCAAGGCCGCATCCGATCATTTCGTCCGCGCATGGCACGAAACCTATGGTTTGCCGGTGGTTCTCTCGAATTGTTCGAACAATTACGGACCGTATCATTTTCCCGAAAAGCTCGTGCCCCTCGTCATTCTCAACGCGCTCGAAGGCAAGCCGCTACCCGTCTACGGCCGCGGCGAGAACGTGCGCGACTGGCTTCACGTCGACGACCACGCGCGCGCGCTCGAGCTGGTCGTCACGCGCGGCGGCGTCGGCGAAAGCTACAATGTCGGCGGCGATGCCGAGCGCACCAACCTGTCGGTGGTGGAGACGATCTGCGACATCCTCGACGCCAAGCGCCCGCTCGGCCGCCCCCGCCGCGAGCTCATCGCGTTCGTCGCCGACCGTCCCGGACACGACCGCCGCTACGCCATCGACGCATCCAAGATAGAACGAGAACTCGGCTGGAAGCCGCTGGAAACGTTCGAGTCCGGGCTGGCCGCAACCATCGACTGGTACCTGGCGAACGAGGCATGGTGGCGTCCGATCCGCGAAGGCACGTACGCGGGCGCGCGGCTCGGGACGACGTGAAGGTCCTCGTCACCGGCCGCGAGGGTCAGCTCGTCCGCAGCCTGCGCGAACGCGGTGCCGGTCACGACATCCTAGCCTTGGGTCGCCCGGAACTCGACCTCGAAGTCGCGGGCAGCGCGCGCGCCGCGATCCTGGCTCACCGCCCCGACGTCGTGATCAACGCCGCCGCCTATACCAACGTCGACGCGGCGGAAGACGACGTCGCGCGCGCCACGCGGATCAACGGCGAGGCCGCGGGCGAGGTCGCCGCCGCCGCCCGCGACGTTGGCGCGCCCGTGATCCAGATCTCCACGGACTACGTCTTCGACGGCAACGCGGTCGGCGCGTACGCCGAAGACGCCGCGACGAACCCGGTCGGAGCCTACGGCCGGTCCAAGCTGCTTGGCGAACTACGCGTGCGCGATGCCAATCCCGACCACGCGATCGTGCGCACCGCCTGGGTTTACAGCCCGTTCGGCCGCAACTTCGTCAAGACGATGATGACGCTGGCGCGGACACGCGACACGGTAAGCGTCGTCGCCGATCAGCGGGGCAATCCGACGAGCGCGCTCGATCTGGCGGACGGCCTGCTCGCGCTCCTGGACTCGCGCGTGTCGGGCGGCGCGACCTACCATCTGGCGGGCACAGGCGACGCGACCTGGTTCGACTTGGCCGAACACGTCTTCGCGGAGTGCTCCCGCCTCGGTCTGCCTTCGGCGACCGTCACCCCGGTCGGCACTGCCGACTATCCGACCAAGGCGACACGACCCGCCAATTCGATGCTCAACAGCGGCAGGTTTGCGGCCGCGATCGGCTACGCCGCCCCCGCATGGCGCGAGTCCGTCGCGGCCACGGTCGAGCGTCTGGCCGCGATCTAGTGCAGCTTGCCCAGCAGCCGCCGCAGCAACGGGCTGCGAATCTGAGCCTGGTGGAACATGTGCTTCAACTTTCCGCCTTCGAACTGTTCGGCCGGCCGTTCGCGATAGTTCGTCATGTCCGACTTCTCGAACTTGCCCGATCCGCTACCTTCGGACGTGTAGTAGTACAAGGCGATCGAATTGCGGGTCACGTCGTTGGGACAGCTCAATGGATCCGGGTGCCCGTGGTACGAATCGTCCGTTGTCGAGAACACGACCATGCGGTTGAACAACGGCGAGATGCGCGCGCGGCATTCCGACACGTCCGCGTTCCAAAGCTCTAGCTGGCCGTTCCAGTCGTCCTGCCAACCCTCGTTGAGGTACAACAGCAAATTGAGCCGGCGATGCACCTTCAACCTTTTGTGCCAATTGAAGTCGGTGTGAACCTTCAGAAATCCGCCCGCGCCGATCTGATGCACGCCGCCGCCTTCCAGATACGGGTCGGGCAGCAACGCGTCGATCCCGGTCACCTGTTCGAGAAACGTCAGGAACGGCGCGGACACGAGTTCCTCGATCAGGCGGCGCGTCGCGGGGCCCATCTTGTTGAGGTCAGACGTGCGGTGCTTGCGGAACGACCCGTACAGGTTCTTCTCCGCATCGACCGTGGACGACGCGATCTCGCCCAGCACCGCGCCCAGCACATCGCGCGGGAACGCGCCGTCTACGACGAAGTGCGGGTACGGGTCCGCGGTCCGGTACGCGGTGCCCAACGCGGCTGTGTCGAGGCTGAGAAAATCGCGCGCGTCGATCGTGGGAACGCTGTCCGCGCTGCGCTGGGTCACCGCTTCCACGGTCCGGGTCTTGAGCATCTGTGTCATAACCCGGACATTTAGGCCTTGGGAACGCCGATGCCAACGGCTAGCAGCATCCGGTCGCGCGCCTGAGTATCCCGTCCATGTCTGCAACAGTTTCGGCCCAAGCGGAGCTCGACGCTCTGGCGGGCCGCCGCAGCGCCAAGCTTTGGTGGCTGATCGCCTTTGTCCTCCTGACATTGACTTACGTGTCGGGAGTGCTTCGCTCGAGCGCACTACCCCGCATTCTGGGCAGCTACCCGACCGAGGTCGTCAATCGAGCACCTCACTTCGATAATGTCAGCGAAGCGCTGATCGAAAATCGCATCGACTTGCGCTTCGCCGGCATCGATACGCGCCTGAGTGAATTCATCTCCACCGTGCGAAAGGGAGCCGCGATCGATCCGCGCATCTTCGACATAGAGCGCCCCGAGCTTTACGAGCCCAATTGGCGGCCAAGCCGCGCCGATCTGCTGACGCGCGACTTCTACCGTTCGCAAATCGGGCTTCAAGGGCGCATGTATGCGGCCGCGTCGAACGCGATGGGTTTCGATCGTCCGCGAACTTATCTTGTTTTGCGCACGTTCAATGCCGCGATGCTGGCTGCGACATTGGCGACTCTGATCGCGGCGATCGCGGCTACCTGGGGCCGCAACGCTGGACTTGCTGCTCTGGGCTTCTGCCTCTTCGCCACGGGCTTCAATCTCTTCTCCTCGCGGCTCTATTGGGCGACCTTCACTCACATTGCGCCGACAGTCGTCACGGCGTTGTTCGCGCTACGTCTTCCGCACCGTTCGCTGACGGCGCATGCCGCCACCTTCGCCGTAGTTACCCTGTGTTTCGGGGTCAGGTTCGCGAGCGGGTACGAGTTCATGACCGTCACGATCGCCGCCGCCACCCTGCCGTTCTTCATCGCATTCGCGAAGAGGCGCATCGCTTTCAAGCCGCTCGTCGTCTACTCCGCCGCTGTCGTGGCGATCGGGATCGCAGCTTTCGGCGTGACGCTTGGGATTTACGAAATTCTGTTCCGCGCGGAATTCGGCCAAAGCGGGATAGCTTTCTTGCAAACGCGTACGCAGTTGACGTCCGGCCCCCCGTTCGTCGGTCCGCTGGGCACGCCGCTGCAGATGGCTAAGGTCGCAATGATCAACGTGGCGGATGTCGGCGGCTACGGACTTCCCGTTTTCGTGATCCTCGCCGCCGGGCTGCCGTTCGCCTGGATAGCAGTGCGCGCGCTTGTCACAGGCGATTTCGTCGAAGAGCGCGCGCGGATCGCGCTTGTCGTTACTGCCGCGCTGCTCGCGTCGACATCGTGGATGCTGCTTCAGTTCCCGCACATATCGTTCCACCCGCGCTATGCGACGATCGTGGTCGCCTTTCCCTATGGTGTTGTGCTGGCCGCGGCGCTCGGCCGTTTGTGGCAGATGCGTCGCGAGGCACGCACATCCTGACCCCGCGCACCTGCGACGCGGTCGTCATCGGCGGCGGGTTCTACGGGTGCGAGGTCGCGCTCGAGCTGCGCCGCGCGGGGTTCGACCGGGTCGTGATCGCCGAGCGCGAGGCGGGCATCCTGCGCCGCGCCTCTTGGGTCAACCAGGCCCGCGTCCACAACGGTTACCACTACCCGCGCTCGTTCGCGACCGCGGTGCGCAGTCGCATCAACTTTCGGCGGTTCGCCGACGAGTACGCCGATGCGATCGATAGCGAGTTCGAGAAGATCTACGCGATCGCGCGCGGGTCGAAAGTAAGCGCGGCGCAGTTCGACGCGTTCTGCGCGTCGATCGGTGCGCCCTGCCGCCCCGCGCCGCAGCGGCTGCGCACCCTGTTCGACACCGACCTCATCGAGGACTGCTTTCTCACCGAAGAGTTTGCGTTCGACTCCGGCCGGCTCGCCGACACCTTACGCCGGCAGCTCGCCGCCGCCGCCGTGGACGTGCGCCTGGAAAGCGCGGCCACGGTTATCGACCAGGACGAGCACGGCGTCACCGTCCGCGTCGGCGACGCGCTTGAGCGGCCCGCCTGGCTGTTCAACTGCACCTACGGCGAACTCGAGCTGACCGGCGCGCGCGTCGGCACCGCGATCAAGAAGGAGCTGACCGAAATGCTCCTCATCGAACCGCCGCTGCCGATGGCGGGCGTGGGGGTGACGGTCATGGACGGACCGTATTTCTCGACAATGCCCTTTCCCGCCGCCGGGCGCGCGGCGGGGCGGGTTCATTCGCTGTCCCATGTCCGCTACACGCCGCACGAGGCATCGACCGACCCCGACTGGCGGCCGCCGGCGAACCTGCGGAGCAACCGGGACTACATGATCAGGGATTCCGCACGCTACATGCCCGTCCTCGCGGGAGCGAAAGTCGTCGATTCGATCTTCGAGGTCAAAGCCGTGCTGCAGAGGAGCGAAGGCGACGACGGCCGCCCGATTCTCGTCGAACGGCTCGCCGGGTCCCCGCGAATCTGTTCGATCCTGGGATCGAAGATCGACAACATCTACGACGTCCGCGAATTCATCGGCGGCCAGACGTGGCATTGATGCTGCCCTCGGTCAGCGTCGTGATCGTCGTCGGCGAGACACCACCCGCGCTGCTGCCCGCGCTCGCCGCCCGGCTGGAGACGCTGTTCACCGATTTCGAGTTCATCCTGGTCGCGAACGACGTGTCCGAACCTGTTGCGCTCGTGCTGAAATCGCTGGTCGAACAGTTGCCGGACAGCCTCGCCGTGTTCCTGGGCGAACGCGTCCACGGCGACATCGCCCGGCTCGTCGGGATCGACCACGCGGTGTCCGACTACGTCCTGTTCGCCACGCCGACGAAGGCGGAGATCGCGCAATTGGATGATCTGGTTGCGCCGTTGTCGGCGGGAATGGACCTGGTCGTCACCGACGCGCCGGGCGCGCCCGACCGCGGCGTGCTGTTCGCGCTTTTCCGCAAACTGTTCCGCTGGACGACGGGCAAGACGTTCGAAGGCAGCCGCCCCGCGTTCCGCATCATGAGCCGCGCCGCCGCGCTTTACGTGTCGTCCCGCGCGGACGGCGAGGTCCTCATCCGCGCGCGTCATCTGGGATCGGGTTTTCCGGCGGCGTCGATCGCCGTGCCCGGCATCGTGCCGACGCGGGTCGCGGGCGGCACGCTGATCGGCGACATCGCGCGTGGCCTGCGGCTTATCACCACGAGCAGCACCAAGCTGCTCCGCGTCAGCGCTTATCTGGGCGTCGTCGGCGGCATCGCGTCCGTGATCTACGCAGGCTACGTACTCGCGGTGTACGCCCTCGTCGCGGACGTGCAGCCTGGCTGGACGACAACGTCGCTCCAGCTGTCCGGCATCCTGTTCTTCTTCAGCCTGCAATTTCTTTTACTGTCGGAGCACGTCATCCAGATCGCGGCCAGCAACCCCGGGGGCAACCGCCGCCACATCGTCATCCGCGAACTGCGCAGCCGCCTGTCGCGCCGCAGCGCTCGGCTCAACGTCGTGGATCAGGAAGGCCGCTTTCAGCTGGGTGCGCCGCCACACTTGTCGGGAGGCGCCAAGTGACTTCCGCGCTCATCGGCCATACCGGCTTCGTCGGCGGCACGTTGTCGCGGTCGCAGGATTTCAACGACAACTACAACTCGGCGAACATCGGCGACATCGCGGGCAAGTCGTACGACCTCGTCGTGTGCGCGGGCGCACCGGCCGCGAAATGGATCGCCAACAAGGATCCGGAAGGCGACGCCGCCGCGATCGCCAGGCTGACCGGCCCGCTCGCAACCGTCGACGCGAAGGAGTTCGTCCTGATCTCGACGATCGACGTCTACCCCGACCCGACAGGCGGCGCGAACGAAGAGGCGGAAATCGACCCATCGGCGAACCACACGTATGGCCGCAACCGGTACGGTCTGGAAGAGTTCGTCCGCGGTCGTATGCCGCATGCGCGCATCGTCCGCCTGCCCGCCCTGTTCGGACGCGGCCTCAAGAAGAATGCGATCTATGATCTGCTCAACGGCAACGCGGTCGACGCGATCAACCCGTTGGGCGAGTTCCAATGGTATCCGATGCGCCGCCTGGCCGACGACCTGACCGTGGTCCGCGCGAGCGACGTGAACCTCGTCAACCTGTTCCCCGAACGCGTCCCCATGGCGACCATCATCGACGCGTTCTTCCCCAACGCTCCTGTCGGCGCGGCACGGGAGCCCGCCCCCCGCTACGACCTGCGCACACGCCATGCGGACCTGTTCGGGCATGCGGGCACGACGATGATGGACGCGACGCAGGTGCTGGGCGAACTCGCGCGCTACGTTGCGGACGAACGGGGGATCGTATGAAGCTCGCCGTATCCAACATCGCATGGCCCGGCGACGCGCTGCCGGAGGCGATCGCGCTCGCGGTGGAGCTGGGCTTGGACGGCATTGAACTCGCCCCGTACAATTTGTTCGGCGGCTGGGACGTAGCGGAAGACGAGGTTCGCGCCGTCCGCGCCCGGATCGAGGATGCAGGCCTCGCCTGCCCCGCGATGCAGGGCATTTTGTTCAACGCGTCCGGCGTCTCGCTCTTCGACTCGGATGAGTCCCGTCGCGCACTCGGCCACCAGCTGCGGCTCGTCGCGCGCATGGCCGGGCTGCTCGGGGCCGAAGCCTGCGTGTTCGGCGCACCGAAGCAGCGCGATCCGGGCGATCTGCCCTCCGACCAGGCCTGGACGATCGCCCGCGACTTCTTCCGCGACATCGGCTCCGTCTTCTCCAACGAAGGTTCGTCGCTCGCGATCGAAGCGAACGCCCGCGCCTACGCCTGCCGCTTCCTGACCACGACAGCGGAGGCCGTGCGCTTCGTCCAGGACGTGGCGACTCCCGGCATCGGTCTTCAGATCGACACGGGCACGCTGTTCCTGGAGGCCGAGGACCCCGCCGTTCTGACCGCGGCCGCGCCGATCGCGGTGCACGCGCATGTCAGCGAGCCGCAGCTGCAGCCGGTCGGCACGTCCGACCACGGCGCGATCGCGGCGGCGTTCAAGGCCAGCGGCTACGACGGGGTGCTCTCGATCGAAATGCGCGCCGTTGACGATTGGCAGGCGGCGGTCCGCCACGCGGTCGCCTTTGTTCGGGCGACGTACCTGTGACTCCGCGCCAAGTCCCCGCCTTCGACGAACTGAAGTTGAAACCCCGCGAGCATGCGCACGCGCTCGTCATCCCCGTCATCAACGAAGGCGAACGCATCCGCGGCCAACTCCGCCGCGTCCGCGACGCCGCGTTGCCCGTCGACGTGATCGTGGCGGACGGCGGATCGACCGACGGCTCGCTCGACCCGGCGTTCCTGTCGACCGTGGGCGTCACCGCGCTGCTCACCAAGCGCGGACCCGGCAAGTTGAGCGCGCAGCTCCGCATGGCCTACGCCTGGGTCCTCGATCAGGGGTATGACGGCGTCGTCACCGTCGACGGCAACGGCAAGGACGGGGTCGATGCGGTCGCCGGGTTCGTCGCAAAACTCGAAGAAGGCTACGACTACATCCAGGGTTCACGCTACCTGCGCGGAGGCCGCGCCGAAAACACCCCGCTCGACCGCAAGCTCGCCGGCCGCCTGATCCACGCGCCCATCCTCAGCCTGTCCGGCCGCGCCTGGTACACGGACACGACCAACGGTTTCCGGGGTTACTCGGCCAAATACCTGCAGGACCCCCGCGTCCAGCCTTTCCGGGACGTGTTCGACGCCTACTCGCTGCTCTTCTACCTGACCGTCCGCGCTGGCCAGCTTGGCTTCCGCACGTGCGAACTCCCCGTCAGCCGTTCCTATCCGCTCGGCGAAGCGGTTCCGACCAAGATCGGCGGCCTGTCCGGAAAACTGAAGTTACTCAAAGAGATGTTCGCTGTCGCTGCGGGCAAGTATAACCCGTGAACCCGTTCGATCCGGGCTACTACACCAGCATGGAACTGCGCGCGTTCGGCTTCGCCCGCGTCGGCGAGGGGGTGTCCGTCGCGCGCAATTGCACGATCATTGGCCTCACCAACATCACGATCGGCGACAACGTGCGGATAGACGGCTTCACGTCGATCATCGCGCCGACGGGCAAAGTGAAGATCGGCAGCCACGTCCATATCGCCACCGCCTGTATGCTGGGCGCTCGCGGCGGGATCGCGATCGGCGACTTCTCCAGCCTGTCCCAAGGAGTTCGTATCTTCACCGCGATCGACGATTTCTCGGGCCGCCGCATGAGCAATTCGCAAGTCCCCGACGAAGTGCTCGGCGTGCAGACCGCGCCCGTGACGATCGGCGCGTACGTGCCGATCGGATCGGGCACGATCGTGCTGCCCGGCGTCGACATCGGCGAAGGCGCGGCGGTGGGCGCGATGTCGCTCGTGCCACGGTCGCTCGCCGGATGGACGATCTATTCGGGCAATCCGGCGACGAAGACGGGCAAACGCGCTCGTGATGTCGCGCAACTCGCCGCAACGCTCGAGGGACCTACAAGTTAGACGCTTCGGCAATCTCGGTGCGTACTTCGATCGGCACCAACGAGACCGGCTCACCCGCCATTCGCTTGGCATAACCGTCCATGAAACTGCGGATACGCGGTTCGCCGACGGCCATCACGCCATCGGTATGCGCGAGCTTCACGCCCGTCTGGATCGACTCCAGGATCGGCCGGTCCTCCTCGACGACATCGAGCCCGTATTTGCGCGTCTGCTCGTTCAGCACATCCTGCCGTGCGCGTTCCTTCGGGTTCAACGCAACCTTCGGTTCCAGATAGCGGATGCGAAGCCGCGTCTCGTCCGGATCCATCGGAAGCGCGTGGCCGATGTAGAAGTTGATTCCCTCGGTCGACGCCAGGAACAGATTGGGAAAGATGTAGAGGTGCCAGAAACTGTCGTGCGCGAAGCCGCGGTCCTTGAGGTGCGACAACGCGCGGTTGCGCAGGTTGTCGCGCGGCAGTGCGGCACGCGGAACGTGCCAGCTGGAGTGCACCCCATCGATGACGACGTCCTCGACGGGCGCACGACAAAAACCGAAATTGACGAAACTGTCCTTGTGGAGAAGCGCGCAGTGCGTGTTGTCGACGACATTCTCTACGAGAACTTTCCAATTGGCGCGGTGCGGCACGGTGCCGAAGTGGATCACAGGGCCCATGGCTTCGCTCAGCTTCTCAAGGACTTCGTAAAACTCTCCGAGAAACATTCTCAGCGTCAGATCGCTTTTCGCACGCCGTACGAACACGAACTGCCCGCATTGCTCCAGATGGTATTCCTCCAAGCACAGCAGGTTCGCCAGATCGTCGACCGCCTCGACGCGTTCGCCGACACCGATCGGGCGGCCCTCGGCATTGTACGTCCAGCCATGGTAGCGGCACGTCAGCGACCGGTTGCCATGCTCCTCGAACTGGATCTTGTTGAAACGGTGCGAGCAGACATTCTTGTAAGCTCTTAGTGCGCCGCGAAAGTTCTGCACGACGATCGCGCAGCCTGCGTAGTCGACGCACAGGAAATCCTTGTCGTTCGCCAGCTCGCTTGCCATGCCGACGAACTCGTAGCCGGTGCTGAAGAGCTGCGTCATCTCCCGCTCGAACACGGCGGGATCGTAGTAGGCTGTGCGCGGGATCATGAACGGCATGTCGCCCGAAACTATCGCGACTTCAACCTCTTGGCAGGCGCGGCGTACATCGTGGCTCCGGCGGGAACCGAGCGGTAGACGACCGATGCCGCCCCGATCGTCGCCCCCGCCCCGACTTTCACTCGAGGCATGAACGTCGCGCCCGAACCGATCGTGACGTCGGGGCCGATCCGCACATAGCCGGTCAGATCGACGCGCGAGCTCAACGTCGAGAACTCGCCGACGCTAGCGTCGTGGCCAAGACCGGAGTCCGTGTTGATGGTCACAAACCGTTCGAGCCGCGTGTCCGGGCCGGCAGCCGAACCGGGACAGAAAATCACTCCCTCCGCAACCTTGGCGGTGCGCACGACGCGGGTCAGCGGGTGGATCATCTTCGGGAACGTCCCGCCTCTCACCGACAGCTTGCCATGCACCGCGCGCTTTCCTGCGGGGCTACCGACCGCAATCAGGATCGCGTCGTCGGCTTTCGGAACGAAGTCGGCCACGCTGCCGAGCCAGGGAATGTCGTAGCCAAGCGCGGCGAGCACGTCCCCGCCATCGTCCAGATACCCGGCAAGCGGCGGCAGGGTCCCCGCTTCAACGCACGCCGCGCTCCAGAAATACAGCTCCCGCGCGAACCCGCCGCCGCCCGCCAGGATCAGACGTGCAGTCACTTCGCCATGTAACCGCCGTCGACCGCCATCGCCGCACCAGTGATCCAGCGCGACGCGTCCGTCATCAGGAAGGTGACCGCGTGCGCGATGTCGTCTGTCGTGCCGAAGCCGAGCAGGTGGCGGGACAGTCCGTCCTCGACCGCTTCCTCCGGAAGGTTGGCGATCGTGTTCAGATGCATTTCGGTTTCGATGGTCGCGGCGACGATCGAGTTGACCCGAATGCGACGCGGGGCGAGTTCGATCGCGAGTGGGGGCACGATGCCGAGGATCGCGGCCTTGGCCCCGGCATAGGCGACGGTTCCCGTATGCCCGCGCACGCCCGCGACCGACGCCATGAACACCAGGGACCCGCCGTCCGCGAGAATGCCTTTCGCCGATGCCGCGCGCGCAATCCCGTATGCGCCCCAGACGCTCGCCGCGAACATGTCGGCGATGTGACGCTGCTTGGTCATGCGCGCGGGCAGCGCCATGTACGCGCCGGCGGAGTGGAAGATGCCATGCAGTGGGCCGACGTGCTTGGCGGCGGCCTTGACGAGGTCGGCGACGGCGTCGGAGTCGGTGAAGTCCGCGGCGACTTCGACGTGATCGCCGATCATCTGCTTGCGCGTATCGGCGAGCTTGTGCGGGTCGCGTCCCATGAGGACGATTCGCGCACCGAAGTTCGACAGGGTGATCGCCGTCGCGCGGCCAAGGCCCGAAGATGCGCCGGTAACGAGGATCGTCGTACCCGCAAGGCAGGCGGGATCGAACGACGGCCTCACTTGGCCGCTGCGCCGCCATCGACCGCGAGCGCGGTGCCCGTGATCCAGCGCGACGCGTCGCTCAGCAGGAACAGCGCGGCGTTCGCCACGTCGGCGGGTCGCCCGAAGCCGAGCAGGTGGAAGTCCTCGTAATCCTTGCGCGCGCCCTCCCCGATCGAGCCGACGAATTCGTTATGCATCGCAGTCTCGACCGCGCCCGCGGTAATCGAATTGACGCGGATACGACGGGGGGCGAACTCGACCGCGAGACTGCGCACCATGCCGTCCACCGCGGCCTTGGCGGCGCAGTACGCGGACAGAGCCGGCCGCCCCGTCACGCCCGCGACCGAGGACATGAAGACGAGCGATCCGCCATCGTTGAGAACGCCCTTGCGCGCGGCGGCACGTGCGATGCCGAACGCGCCGCGGACGTTGGCGCCGAAGACCTCGTCCAGATGGCGGTCCTTGATGAGCTTGATGGGGAGGACAAGCGTCGTGCCCGCGGAGTGGAAGATGCCGTCGAACGCACCCGCGTCCTTGGCGATGGCGGCGATCGCGTCCGACGCCGCGTCGGCATGGTTGAAGTCGATCGCGTGGGTGGAATGCCCCTCCCCCGCCAGCATCGCCGACGTTTCGGCCAACCGACCCTCGTCGCGCGCGGCCAAGGCGAGCGTCGCGCCGCAGTTCGAGAGCAGCACAGCGGTCTCCCGGCCCAGACCCGATGACGCGCCGGTCACGAGAAACCTGCGACCCGCCAGACTGTCGGCGGCAAAGATCACAACGTGATCGTTTCCGCGATCTTCAACGGCCCCAATTCGAGCGAAGCCGACGCCCAGCTGTACCCCACGCCAAACCCGAACATGCCCACGCGCATCGGTCCGGCCATGACCTGATCCGCCAGGTCGGTCGTCAGCAGCAGCGGGATCGTCGCGCTCGACGTGTTGCCGTACCGATCCATGTTGATCGGGACCTTCTCCTTGGGCAGCTTCGCCTTCTTCGCGATATGATTGATCATGAACGTGTTCGCCTGGTGCAGCAGGAACGCATCGTAATCTTCCTTTGCGATCCCAGCGACTTCGACCGTCTCGTTGATGAGCGGCGGCACGGACTTCAGAGTGAACGTGAAGATCTCGCCGCCGTCCATGTACAATTTGTCCATGTCGCGGCCTTCGTATTTTCCGGTTGCCTCATGCGTGCGGAATGCGCCGTTGGGGACGATAAGGTTGCCCGCCCCCGCCCCGTCGCTGCCCAGCACGAAGAAGGCTTCGTCGCCGGCATCGCCCGTGGCCTCGATCGCGGTCACGGTGCCCGCGTCGCCGAACAGCATCGCCGTGGCCCGGTCCGAATGGTCGATCGTGCGCCCGCTCGTATCGCCGACCGCGAGCAGGATACGTTTCGCGGCTCCCGTCTGCAGCGCCATCATCGCCAGCCACAAACCGTACGGATATCCCGAACACCCCAGGTTCACATCGAACGCGAGCGCGCCGACGCGCAGACCCATGCGGCCGTGCATCGAACATGCGGTCGCGGGCAGCCGATAGTCCGGCGACTGGCTGATGAAGATGAGCCCGTCCACGCTCATCCGGTCCCACCCGAGCGCGTCCAGCAGGCGTTCGGCCGCCGCCTCGCACAGGTCGGAAGTCGTAACGTTGTCGTCCGCGCGATGGCGGGTCAGCACGCCCGTCATCTTGGTGACGTCCGCGACGCCGTCGCCGAACTGTTGCTCGAAATAGGCATTGTCGAGGATACGCGGCGGCAGGCACGAGACGACGCCCACGATTCGTGCGCCATGCGTGCGCGCGTGCTGGCCGACGGGGGTCTTGCCCGCCTTGATCGCCGCCCCATCCTTCGACAAGGATTCCGCGGCCACCGATGTCGCCGGCTGGTCCAACTCAGTCTTCGCCGCGCTCGGACGCGACCAGCTTCTCGATGTCGCCGACCGTCTTGCACTCCGACAGTTTTTCCGGATGCACCGTGATGTCGTACACGTCATCGATCAACGCGATCGTCGACACAACGGCCAAACTGTCCCACGCGCCTTCTTCGAGTTCGGTGTCGGCGCTGATCTCGTCGACCTCGACCTCGAGGATTTCCGCCAGACCTTCGTAGAATTCTTCCATATCTCGCTCCATCTAACAGACGATCGTCGCGCCGGCCCAGGACAATCCCACGCCAAAGCCGACGAGCATGACTCGGGTTCCGGGCGCCATCTGCCCCGTTTCAGCCAACTGTGCCAGAACGAACGGGATCGTCGAGGATACCGTGTTGCCGCAGTTCTCGAAGTGGCGCGGGACCTTGGCTTCGGGGAGCCCGAGCTTCTTCTGCAGCGAATCGATCATGAACTTGTTGGCCTGATGCAGCACGACATGGTCGTAATCGTCTTCGCTCAGGCCCGTCGCGGCAAACATGCGCTGCAACGTGCGCGGCACCTCGCGAAGTGTGAACCCCATCACCGCCGCGCCGTTCATGTAAAGATTGTCCGGGCTGCGCGTGTTCCCGAACAGGTCGTCAGTCTCGACCGCGCTGGCGTGATTGCTGGGGTTTCGGAAGCCGCCGGCCTCGACGATGAGGTCCTTCGCCCCGCGCCCGTCCGTCCCGAAGATGAAGGGTCCCACGCGCGCCGACCCGTCTTCGTCGGACGCCCGGATCAGCGTCGCCGCCGCGCCGTCGCCGAACAACGTACGCACGCTCTTGTCGCGCAGGTGGATGTATTTGGAATAGGTGTCGGCAGTGAGCAGCAGGACGTTCGTCGCCGCCCCGCTCGCGATCAGGCCCGCCGCCAGCGACAAGCAATAGACGAATCCGGAACAGCCCAGATTGACATCGAGCGCGCCGACATCGGTCGACAGCCCCAGCCGCGTCTGCAGGACGCATGCGGTGGTCGGCAGCACGTAATCGGGTGCCTGCGTGCACAGGATGAGGAAATCGATGTCGCCGGGTCCGCACGTCCCGGTGGCGAAAAGTTTTCGCGCGGCCTCGTAGGCGAGGTCGGCGGCGGTCTCATCGGGTCCAGCGATGCGGCGCTCGGAGATGCCGGTTTTGGCAAAAATCTTTTCCGCCGGCCAATCCGGGAAGAGCTGGGCGAGCTCCTCGTTGGTGAGCACCGTGTCGGGCACGTGCGTCGCGATCGGGCCGATCGTCGCGGCGACCGATCGTGTGGGTTTTAGGGCGGGCGCGTTCATGGAAGCGGCGAGCGGTAGCGGTTCGACGCCCGGCAAGTCCACGACTTTCAACCCGTAAAGCCGAACTTGGCCATGCACTTGGCGACGAACGCGTCCAGCATCTCCTCCTCCAGCGCGACCTGCGCTTCCAGCTGCCGATGCAGGTCGGGGCGCGTCGCGACCGCCCAGTCGACATCGTCCTCGCCGTAGGCCACGCCGTACCGGTCCTTCGGAAGACGGATCCACTGCTCCTTCGCGATCCCCGGATCGGGGACGACGATCGGGATGCACCCGCAAAGCGCCGCGTTGATCGTGTAGAAGGTGTACAGGTCGTAGCAGTAGAAGCGCTCCGTCCGGTTGAAGACGGCGACCATGTCTTCGTGGCTGAGGCCATCGAGCGGGATCGATCCGGGCGGATGGACGTGTTCGCGCCCCGCCCCCTTGCGCATCATGTGGCACGTACCCTGCCGCCCCGGCAGTCCGAGGTCCCGCCAGATCGGGTTGACCCAGAGGAGCATCAGATGATTGTCGGGGTCGTGGTTGAACGCCGGATCGTCGAACGCGGCCTGGAAGAAGAAGTACAGATCGTCGGGCCCGTAGTTGGTGCGGCCGCCGTTCAGCAGGCCCGGCTTGTTCAGCAGCCAGCGTACGACATGTCGCGCCCGGAGCGGATTGCCGACCGTGTGCTCGGGATAGAGCACGATCGCGTTCTCGAGATCGTGGCGGCGCGCGATCGGGTTGTCGAACGGACCCGTGCTGTACGGTTTGAGCCAACACCGCGCTTCGTAGGCCATGTTGCGGAGCGACGGCCAGCCGTACAGAATGTCGGGCCGCGCGGGCCAGATATACGCGTCCTCGCCGCGCGCGCGCAGGCGGCTGCAAAGCAGATGCATCGATATCGGACCACCCGAGTCTCCGGTGAACGTCGGCGCGCGGATGATGAACTTGGGACGGGTCACGGGAGCCTTGAGGGTTGGCGCGGCGCGCGCTTCCGCCTAAGCGCCCCTGACATCTCCGCTCCCGCCACGCAACGACCTGGTACGCATTCGATGAAAGCCGTAATCCTCGCAGGCGGCCTCGGC
The DNA here is from genome assembly GCA_964251385.1 of uncultured Sphingomonadaceae bacterium. Taxonomy (GTDB): domain Bacteria; phylum Pseudomonadota; class Alphaproteobacteria; order Sphingomonadales; family Sphingomonadaceae; genus CADCVW01. The sequence goes on from CAXUJK010000001.1 coordinate 697,691, forward strand.
ACGCGCTTTTCGGAGGAAACGTCCGTCCGGCCCAAGCCGATGATCGAGGTCGGCGGCAAGCCGATCCTGTGGCACATCATGAAGATCTACGCGAGCCACGGGGTCAACGATTTCGTGATCTGCTGCGGCTACAAAGGCTATGTCATCAAGGAGTATTTCGCCAACTACTTCCTGCATACGTCCGACGTGACCTTCCGCATGGCCGAGAACCGCATGGAGGTTCACCAGGGACGCGCGGAACCGTGGAACGTGACGCTGATCGACACGGGCGACAATTCGATGACCGGCGGACGCCTGCTGCGTGTCGCGGATCATCTGCGGGACGAGGACGCGTTCTGCATGACCTACGGCGACGGGGTCGGCGACATCGACGTGACCGCGCTGATCGCCTTTCACAAGTCTCATGGGAAGCTTGCGACATTGACGGCGGCGGTGCCGCCCGGGCGGTTCGGGGCACTGGACATCGAGGACGGTCGCGTCGCGCATTTCCTTGAAAAGCCGGAAGGCGACGGCGGATCGATCAACGGCGGGTACTTCGTGCTGTCGCCGAAGGTGCTGGACTACTGCGCCGACGACGCCACGATCTGGGAACAGGACCCGCTGCGCAATCTGGCCGCCGATGGCGAGCTGATGGCCTACCAGCATCGCGGGTTCTGGCAGCCGATGGACACGCTGCGCGACAAGCAGCATCTCGAAGAGCTGTGGGCGCAGGGCGCGCCGTGGAAGAGCTGGACTTGAGCGGCACATCCACCGTCGACCCCGCGTTCTGGGCCGGCAAACATGTTTTTCTGACCGGACACACCGGGTTCAAAGGCAGCTGGCTGTCGCTGTGGCTGCAATCCATGGGCGTGCGCGTCTACGGTTTCGCGCTCGAGCCCGACACCGACCCAGCCTTGTTCGACATCGGGAACGTCGGTGCGGGCATGACCTCGCAGACCGGCGACATCCGCGACCTGCCGATCCTCGCCAACGCGATGGCCGCGTTCGATCCCGAAATCGTCATCCACATGGCCGCGCAGCCGCTCGTGCGCGAAAGCTACAAGGACCCCGTCGGCACCTACGCGACCAACGTCATGGGCACGGTGCACGTGCTGGAAGCGGCGCGGTCCTGCCCCAACCTGCGCGCGATCGTGTCGGTTACCACGGACAAATGCTACGAGAACAAGGAGTGGTCCTGGGGTTATCGCGAAAGCGAACCGATGGGCGGGCATGACCCATACAGCAACTCGAAGGGCTGCGCCGAGCTCGTGTCGGCGGCGTATCGCAGCTCGTTCTTCAGCGAAGCGGGGTCCGCGGCGGTTGCCACCGCACGCGCGGGCAACGTCATCGGCGGAGGAGACTGGGCGGCGGATCGACTGATCCCAGACATCCTGCGCGCGTTCGACGCGAGCGCACCCGTTCCCATCCGAAACCCGCTCGCGACCCGGCCGTGGCAACATGTACTCGAACCTTTGTCCGGCTATCTGACGCTTGCTCAAAAGCTTTGGCAAGGCGGACAGGATTTCGCGCAGGGTTGGAATTTCGGGCCTCGCGACGACGACGCGCAGCCTGTTCAGCAGATCGTCGAGCGCATGGTGACGCTGTGGGGCGACGGCGCGGCTTGGGAACGCGACGCGGGCTATCACCCGCACGAGGCCAACTACCTCAAGCTCGACATCTCGCTTGCCCGCGAACGGCTGAGTTGGTCGCCGCGCTGGAGCCTCGCCGACACCCTGACCCGCATCGTCGCATGGCAAAAGGCATGGCACGCGGGCCAGGACATGCACGCATATTGCCTGTCCGAGATCGCCGACTATACCGCAGGCGCACCTGTATCCGCCTCCGCGGACGCCGCAAGGATCCCAGCATGATCGCGCCTCCGCCCTGCCAATATTGCGGAACGCCGCTGACCGTCACCTGGATCGATCTCGGCACGCAGCCGCTCGCCAACGATTACGCGGTGAGCGCCGAGGCCGCCAGGGCTGAGAAATACTACCCGTTGCATGCCCGCGCCTGTCCGGAATGCTGGCTCGTCCAGGTCGACCGCGTCGTTCCGCCCGAGGATATATTCTCGGATTACGCCTACTTCTCGTCATATTCGGACAGCTGGCTTCGGCACTGCAAGGCCTACGCCAAGGCCGTCACCGAACGCTTCGAACTCGGGCCGGATAGCCTGGTCATCGAGATTGCGAGCAACGACGGCTACCTGCTCAAGTTCTTCAAGGAAGACGGGGTGCAGGTGCTCGGCGTCGACCCGGCGGCCAACGTCGCGCAAGTCGCGCGCGCGGCCGGCATCCCGACCGAAGTGGAATTCTTTGGTGCCGCGTTCGCGCAGACGCTCGTCGATCGCGGTACCCAGGCCGATCATCTCTCCGCCAAGAACGTGCTGGCGCACGTGCCGGACATCGGCGACTTCGTGGCGGGCGTCAAAATCCTGCTCAAAGCCCAGGCCGTGTTCTCCGTCGAATTCCCGCATCTGCTGCGCACGATGCGCCAGTTGCAGTTCGATCAGATCTACCACGAACATTTTACATATTTGTCGCTCGTCGCGATCGAGCGCATCCTCGGCGATAACGGCCTGCGCGTGTTCGACGTCGAAAAGCTCGAAACGCACGGTGGCTCGCTGCGCGTGTTCGTGTGCCATGCGGACGCCGACCACGAGACGAGCGAGGCCGTCGGCGACGCCCGCGCGGAAGAGTTGGACGCGGGGCTCGATAGCGCCGAAGGTTATGAAGGCTACGACGAGAAGGTCGCGCGCATCCGCACCGACTTTCTCCAATTCATCGACGATGCGAAGGCAGACGGTAAAAGCGTCGCCGGCTACGGCGCGGCCGCCAAGGGCAACACGTTCCTCAACTATTGCGGCGCGGACGCGGACACGCTGGTTTTCATCGCGGACCGCAGCCCGGCCAAGTCCGGAAAGTTCATGCCCGGCAGCGCGATCCCGGTCGTGCAGCCGGACGCGATCGAGACCGCCAAGCCCGACTACCTTCTCATCCTGCCGTGGAACCTGCGCGAGGAGATCGGCGCGCAGATGAGCGGCATCCGCGATTGGGGCGGGCGCTTCGTCGTCGCCATCCCGAACATCCAGGTTTTCTAGAACGCCGATGCGCGTCGTCCTGACCGGAGCGACGGGGTTTGTGGGTGCGTCCGCGACAGCCCGGCTGATCGAGGCCGGGGTCAAGCTTCATACGCTTGGCCGCCGCGACGTGCCGGGCACGACGTTCCACGCGTGCGATCTGCTGACCGACGACCCCCTGCCGATCTTGGCGGCGATCGCACCAACGCACCTGCTTCATCTGGCGTGGAACGAGGATCGCGAGACGCTTTGGAACGGCGCGGAGAACCTGGCCTGGGTCGCGGCCACGCTGCACCTCGCGCTCGCGTTCCGGCAGGCGGGCGGCACGCGCGCGGTGTTCGCGGGTTCGTCGGCCGAGTATGACTGGACGGGTGACGCGGTCCTCGACGAACGCACATCGCCGCTTGCCCCCGCCACCGGGTACGGCCGCGCCAAGCGCGCGCTGTTCGATCTGCTGACCGGCACCCCGGCGCTCGGCCTGTCCGTCGGCTGGGCGCGCATCTTCTTCGCGTTCGGGCCGGACGACAAACCCGACCGCCTGCTCAGCCAGGTCATAGACGGCATCGCCGCGGGCCGCCCCGTCTCGTGCACCGCGGGAACGCAGGTCCGGCCATTCATCCATGTCGACGACGTCGCGGGTGCGCTGGTCGCGCTGCTCCGCTCCCCCGTCCATGGCGCGGTCAACGTCGCGCTGGCCGAGACGATGTCGGTGCGCGATCTCGCACATCGAGCGGGCGCGGCGGCGGGCGACCCGGGCCTCATCGCGTTCGGCACGCAGCCGCTGCAGCCCGGCGAGCCGCCCGTGCTGCGCGCAGGCGTCGCGCGCTTGAGGGACGAAGTCGGCTTCGTGCCGCGCCACGACATCGCGTCGGGCGTTGCGGCGACCGTTGCCGAACGCCTGTCACGGTGAGCACGGGGCTGAACTTCCGCGACGCGATGGCCGATCAGGCGCATGCGAAATCGACCGTCCAGGTCGAAGGGAGCGATCGCACGCCGCCATTCGTGACGATCGCGATCACGACGTACAAGCGGCCCGACCTGCTGCGCGAATCGGTGCGCAGCGCGCTCGATCAGGCGTTCGACCGCCCGGTCGAGATCGCCGTGTTCGACAACGACCCCGCGTCGACGGGCGCGGCGACGCTGCTCGAGCACCTGCCCGAGTTCGCGGACCGCAACTTCCGCTACATCGTCAACGCCGAGAATCTGGGCGTGTTCGGAAACTTCAACCAGTGCATCACCCTGGCGCGAGCGCCGTGGCTGACGATCCTGCAGGACGACGACCTGCTCGATTCCAATTACCTTCAACTCATGTTCGACGAGATCGCGGTGCATCCGACGACGGACGGGATCGTCTGCCTCAAGCGCTTCTTCGGCGGCAAGGACGAAGGCACCGCTGCCCCGCCCGCCGCGCGGATGAACCGATCGGTGTTGCTGCACTCGCTCAGGACGTCGGCGGGGCGGCGCGCGCTCGTCAAGCGCCTCGCCGACCGCGCATTCGCCGAAAGCAGCTACCGCGGCCGCACCAGCCGTCGCATCGCCCCGCGAAAATTCTTCTGGGGCGCAGTCCTCGGCAACGGCAGCGGCTTCCTGTTCCGCGTCGACGCGGCGAAAAAGGTCGGCGGGTTCTACCCCGAGGAATACCCGTCCGCCGACATCTGGTTCTTCGCACGTCTCGCCAAGATAGGGCATCTGCGCCAGCATCGCGCGATCGCGGCGAGCATCCGCAAGACCGAAGGCAACATCACGGTCAGCACCGTCACCGAGCAACTCGGCGAGGGTCGGCGCCTGTACGCGACGCTGGCGGGTAGCGAGGCCCCGCGATGGTGGTCGCGGACGATCCCGATGATGATCGCGCGCGACCGGGCGGAGTATGCGCGCGTGTGGAACACGGATATTCCACAGGCCGAGGTCGAGCAGGCGTTGGGCATGCGGTTGCCGCCCGACCGCCCGCGGCTGCACGCCGCGCTGCGTGTCCTGATGGGCGGGCAGTGACGATGGAAGACACGCTGAACTTCCGCGACGCGATGTCCGAGTGGGACCACGTGCCCTCCCGCATCGTCGCCGAGGGACGCGACGAGACCCCGCCCTTCGTCACGATCGCCATCACGACCTACAAGCGGTCCGACCTGCTGATCGAGTCGGTGCAGAGCGCGCTGGCGCAGCGGTTCGACCGGCCATTCGAACTCATCATCCTCGACAACGATCCCGCCTCGAAGATGTCGGAATGGCTGCTCGAACGCGTCCCCGCGTTGCGCGAGCGCAGCTTCCGCTACTTCGTCAACGGCGAGAATTTCGGCGTGTTCGGCAACTTCAACCGCTGCATCCAGGTCGCGCGCGGCGCGTGGCTGACGATCCTCAACGACGACGACCTGCTCGACGACGACTTCCTGTCCCTCATGTTCGGCGAAATCGACCGCGATGCCAGCGTCGACGGAATCGTCTGCCTCAAGCGCTATTTCGGGGGTACGTTCGACGCGGCGGGCACGCCGCCGACTCCGGCCTCGCAGAAGATGAGCGGCGCGGTGTTCGCCAGCCTGCTGCGATCGCCGGGCAAGCTGGCCGCCCGGGTCGCGAACCGCGCCGTCGCCGAACTGAACTACCGCGGAAAACCCAGCCGGCGGATCCCGGCGGGCAAATTCTTTTGGGGTGCGATCGTTGGCAACGGCGGCGGTTTCCTGTTCCGCCGGTCCAAGGCGATGGAGGTCGGCGGCTTCTACCCCGAGGAGTATCCGTCCGCCGACTACTGGTTCTTCGCGCGCTTCGCCAAGCTGGGCCACCTGCGCCAGCATCGCGCGATCAGCGCGGGCATCCGGCTCACCGACGGCAGCATCTCGGTCGATTCGCTGACCGAGCAGCTCAAGATGGGATACAAGCTGCAGCATCTGCTCGCCGGGAGCGAGGCCCCGCGCTGGCTCCGGAGGCTGCTGCCCATGATGATCTCGCACTACCGGGTGCAGTTCGAGGCCGAGCGGCTTCAGCCCGTTCCCAAGGCGGACCTGGAGGCGGCGCTCGGCATCCGCCTGCCCCCGCACCGCCCGCGGCTCTACGCACTGTCGCGACTGTTCCTGGGTGGGCTTTAGGAACGACTGCGGACGAGGAGCATGACAGTGTCCAAGCCTTCGCGAAACGCATGGAGGCGGAGGATGAGGCCGAAGCTTGCGTACAGCACCCCGCCCGCCGCAACGAGGACCGCGAGCATGGGAAGCGGCGGGAGAAGTAGGACCGACTTGAGCGCCAGGACGCCCGCCGACATGAACGCGGTTGCCGCGATGACTCCACGCAGGTCGAAGACCTGCTGGACCAACCCATAGCCGATCGACTCCTGCGTCGGGCGCGCGTTGAAGACGTAGGCGACGATCGCGAAGACGATCGACGCGTAGGCGACGCCCGTGATGCCGAAGAAGCAGCCCGCGCCGAAGATGAAGACGCCGACTGCCTTCTTCTGGATCTCGAGCCGGAGGAAGCGCTTCGAGTCGCCCTGCGCGAGCAGCAGCTGGAGGTTGAGCACGTGCATGGGCACCAGCGTGCCGCCGATCGCGGTGATCGCGAGCAGCGGCGCCGACGCCATCCACTTGGGCCCGAACAGGTTGAGGATCACGAGGTCGGACAGGATCCCGAGCCCTGCCATCAGCGGCAGGCTGAGCAGCATCGCGAGGCTGACCGACCGCTTGAACCCGCGCCGCAGACCCTCGACGTCGTCGGCGCGCGCGGCGAACAAAGGCAGCGCGGTGCGCGCGATGATCTGCGAGATGATGCCGGTCGGCAGCCCGGTGGTGTTGCTGGCGCGTTCCAACAAACCCAGATCGCCCGCGCCGTACGCCTTGCCGATGATCAGCGCGAAACCCTTGCCATAAAGGATCTCCAGCGTGCTCGACAGCGAGATGCGCGCGCCGAAGCCGAAAAGGTCGCGGATCGACAGGAAGCGGACGCGCCACGCCGGACGCCAGTCGCTGACCCACCACAAGGCGGCGCTGCCGACGGCCGCGTAGACGAGAAGCTGAACCGCCAGCGCCCACACGCCCCAGCCGGAAATTGCTGCGGCGATGCCTGCGACTCCCGATGCCAGCGACGTGACCACGCCTGCCTTGGTCAGCTGGTCGAAACGCAAGGCCCGGGTCAGCAGCGACGATTGCACCGCACCCAGCGCCGACAATACGACCTGCGCCGCGATGACGTACATCAGCGGGTCCATCAGCGGGTAGCCGTAGAAGCGCGCGACGGCGGGCGCGATCGCGATCAGGATCAGCGCGAACAGGATGCCGGCCAGCACGTTCGCCCAGAAAACCGCGTTCTCCTGCGCGTGGCTCGTCTCCGTGCGCTGGACGAGCGCCATCGACAGCCCGCCCTGGACGAACACGATCGACAGGCTGCCGAAGAATGCGAGCAGCGACATGAGGCCGAAATCCTCCGGCGTCAGCAGCCGCGCCAGGATGACCGCGACCACGAACTGCACGCCCTGGCGCAGGACGATGTCGAGCGCGCTCCACGCGCCCGCGCTGGCGGCCCTGGCGACGGACATTAGGCCGCGGTGCGGATCAGGCCGACGATATAATCCTGCTCGTCGGGCGTCAGGCCGGGGTAGATCGGCAGGCACAGGACTTGTTCCGCCGCCTGCGTCGCGATCGGCAGGTTGCCCGCCGCCGCCGACGGCACGTCGCGGTACATCGGCAGCGACGACAGCAGCGGGAAGAAGTAGCGTCGCGCCATGACGCCATGCGCCTTCATCCGCTCGAACAACGCGTCGCGCGACAACGGGAAGCGGCCGCGCACCATGATCGGGAAATAGGAGAAGTTGGGTTCGACGTCCTTCGGGATATCGAGGCACTGGATACCGGGTGTGCCGTCCAGCAGCTCACGATAGGTGCGATCCACCGCGGCGCGCGCTTCCAGGACATGCGAAAAATGATCCAGCTGGAGCAGGCCGAGCGCTGCGTTGAACTCGCTCATCTTGGCGTTGGTGCCGACCGCGGGAATGCTCTCCTCGCTGACGATGCCGAAGTTGCGCGCGCGGTCGACTCCAGCTTTTCCCGCCGCGTCGGACGAGATCACCGCGCCGCCTTCGAACGTGTTGAACGCCTTGGTCGCATGGAAGCTCAACGTGGAGAAGTCGCCGTGCTGCAACAGGCCCTCGCCGCGGTACCGCACCCCGAACGCGTGCGCGGCGTCGTAGATGACCTGCAGGCCGTGGCGGTCGGCGATCGTCTTGATCGCGTCGACGTCGCATGGATTGCCGTAGCAATGCACCGCGACGATCGCCGAAGTGCGCGGCGTGATCGCGGCCTCGATCGCTTCCGGGTCGATGTTGAGATCGGACGGGTCCACGTCGACGAACACGGGCTCCAGCTTGCCGATCTTGACCGAATGCGTCGTCGCGACGAACGAATAGGGCGTGGTGATCACCTCGCCCTCGATCCCCGCCGCGTCGATCGCGGCGGTCAGCGCGAGCATGCCGTTGGTGACGAGCGAGATCGCGGGTACGCCGAGATAGTCGCATAACCGCTCCTCAAGCCGCATGTGGAACGGCCCGCCGTTGGTCAGCACGCGGCTGTCCCAAATCTGTTCGAGCATCGGCACGAGGTCGGCGAGCGGCGGCAGATAGGGCCGCGTCACGTAGATCGGCTCGGCGCCCGGGTTGGTCGGATTGGCGGGGTTTTTCATGGCTCTACGCCGCGCGCTAACATGAGGGCCGCACCGCGACCACCCATTGCCACCGGCCCTTAGAAGCCGAGCAGCCCGCGCAGCCGCGCGACGAACGGCTCCGGCCCGAACTTTTGGCGCACATGCACCGCGCCGGCCATGCCTTTCGCGCGCGCGCCTTCCCGGTCGGACAGCAAGGTGCGCAACGCGCTCGCGACGCATTGCGTGTCGCCGACATCGCACAAGAACCCCGTCTCGCCGTCGACAACGATCTCCGCGGGTCCGCCTGACCTGAACGCGATCACCGGAACTCCGAGCTGGCTCGCCTCAAGGCAAGTCAGCGAGAAGGATTCGGACTCGGACAGCACGAGCGCGACGGTCGCGCGCGCCATCACCGACGCCAGGTCGGTCGCGAAGCCGTTGAACGCGATGCGGTCGCCAAAGCCAATGGCGGCGGCACGCGCGCGCAGGTCCTGCAGATATGCCCGGTTCTTGGCCGTGCCCATGTCACCGCCGAACAGGCCGAGGCGTGCGTCCGGGAACTCGGTGGCGATCATCGCGAAAGCATCGATCGCATGCGTCTGGCCCTTGCCCGCGATGAAGTTGGCGACGCAGACGATCTCCGCGGGTCCCGTCGGCGGCGGCGTGGCGGCCGGATCGGGCAAATCCAGATCAATGCTGTCGTAGATGCGCACCAGCTTGGGGTGCGGCGGCACGCGCGAGACGATGAAGTCGGACACCGCGACAACAGCGTTCGAGCCGCGATAGGCTGCGGCCAGCCAAGCGCGTGACAGGACGTCCGGAAAGTTCTTCGGGTCGATCCGCACCCAGGTCAGCACGCGGCCGCGGAAGCCCAATGCGCGCGCCGCAGCCCCTTGCGCCATGAAGAAGTCGTTGACGATCAGCGCGTCCGCTTGAACCTTGCGGAGCAGTCGCCGCAGCCGCCAGCCGCCCGCGATCAGCCGAAGCGGATAGAGCGCGACGGCCACCGGCGACTTGCGCAGCTGCGCGACGGGCATGCGGACGACGCGACCGAACGCGGCCAGTTCATGCGCGTCGACGCGGGCGTCCGGCGACAGCACGAGCGTCGTGTCCGCCCACGGTGCCAGCAACCGCGCCGTCCGGGCCGCGCACCGCAACCCCCCGGTCAGCGCCACCGCCCCATCGACGATGACGATCGAGCGTTTGGACGACCGGGCTTCGTTCATGTCCGGCCTCGATTTGAATTCGCATGCCGCCATGGCAAAGAGGGGGCGAGCGGGCAAGCGGGCGACCCGCGGGAAGGCGTATCATGTGCGGCATAGCCGGGCTCGTCGGAGCCCACGTCGACGCGGCCGGGGTCGCGCGCATGACGGACCCGATCGCGCACCGCGGCCCGGACGACGCGGGCGTGTGGGTCGATCCCAAAGGCACGGTGGGCCTCGGGTTCCGCCGCCTCGCCATCCTCGAACTTTCCCCGGCGGGGGCGCAGCCGATGGGGTCGAACGACGGCCGGTGGATGCTGACTTTCAACGGCGAGATCTACAACCACTTGGCGATCCGCCGCGAACTGGAGGCGGGCGGCGCGGTGGCGTCGTGGCGGGGACATTCGGACACGGAAACTCTGGTCGAAGGCATCGCCGCGTGGGGATTGGCCGAAACGCTCGGCCGCTGCGTCGGCATGTTCGCGATCGCGGCCTGGGATATAGAAACGCGCGCGCTCCATCTCGCGCGCGACCGGTTCGGCGAGAAGCCGCTCTACTACGGCTGGGTCGGCGGCGACTTCGTCTACGCGTCGGAACTGAAGGCGATCCGCACCCATCCGCGCTTCGACAACCCGATCAGCTGCCGCGCGCTGCGCCTGCTGACCGCGCGCGCGTACATCCCCGCGCCGCTGTCGATTTTCGAGCGTATCTACAAGCTCGAACCCGGTTGCACGCTCAGCGTGTCGCCTGACGTGGCGGACACGCCCGCCGACGTGCCGCCGCGTGTGGAGACTCGGACGCCGGGCGTCGAGGTCGAACGCTACTGGTCCTACCGCGATGTGGTGAAGGCCGGGCTCGCCGATCCCTACGTCGACGAAGCCGATGCGATCGCGGCGCTCGATGGTGCTCTGGAAGCCGCGATCGTCGGACAGTCCGTCGCGGACGTGCCCGTCGGCGCTTTCCTGTCGGGGGGGATCGATTCGTCGGCGATCGTCGCGCTCTATCGCAAGCACGCCGCCGGCACCGTCCGGACATTCTCGATCGGGTTCGAGGATCCCGCGTTCAACGAAGCGGGCTACGCCGCCGCGGTCGCGCGCCATTTCGGGACCGAGCACAACGAACGAATCGTCACCGTCGCCGAAACGCGCGACGTCATCCCGATGCTGCCGGAGATGTATGACGAACCTTTCGCCGATTCGTCCCAGATCCCGACGCATCTCGTCGCCGCCTTCGCGCGCAGTCAGGTGACGGTGGCGCTGTCCGGCGACGCAGGCGACGAGCTGTTCGGCGGTTACAATCGCTATTTGGGCGCCGCGCGGCTGTGGCAGACGATGCAAAAACTTCCCCGCCCCGTCCGCCGCGCGCTGGGCAGCGGCGGCAGCACGCTTCCCACGTCTTTATGGCAAGGCGTGGGCGCGGCGCTGCCCGGCAAACGCCAACCGCATTTCGGCACCAAGGTACGCAAAGCCTTGCGCACCATGGGTGCGGCGGACACCTTGGGCGACGTCTACGACAGCTTCCTTGACGAATGGGCGGGTGAGCCGTCGCCCGTCCTGAACGCCGACGGCCTCGGCGACCGCTTCGACATGGACGTTCCCGGCGCGCCCGACGCGGTGCGCATGATGTACTGCGACGCGACGAGCTATCTGCCCGACGATATCCTGTGCAAGGTCGACCGCGCGTGCATGTCGGTCAGCCTCGAAGGCCGCGTGCCCTTCCTCGACCACCGCGTCGCCGCCGTGGCCGCGCGCGTGCCCGTCGGCATGAAGATCCGCGACGGACAGGGCAAATGGATCCTGCGCCAAGTCCTGTACCGCGAAGCCCCGCGCGAACTCTTCGAACGGCCGAAGACCGGGTTCGGCATCCCGATCGGCGCGTGGCTGCGCGGCCCCCTGCGCGATTGGGCGGAGACGTTGTTGGCCGAGGACCGGCTGGTGCGCGAGGGGTATTTCGACGCGCCCCGCATCCGCAAGCGCTGGCGCGATCACCTGAGCGGACGCACGCAGTCGGACCAGGCGTTGTGGGCGGTGCTCATGTTCCAGGCTTGGCTTGAGGTCGAGACCGCGAGGCCGCGGCCTGCAAGACCCCCAGCAGGCGCGGCGCCTGAGACGCAAGGGAGTAGTGCGCCTCTGCCCGCGCCCGTCCCCTGATCCCCATGTCGCGACGCAAGGCGGCATTGCGGATCAACCGGATCAGCGCGTCCTCCCACTGATCCGGCGTGTCGGCGAGCAGACCGACCTCCGACGTCACGATGTCGCTATTTACCCCGACCGGCGAACCGATCACTGGCAGCCCGCATGCCATGTACTGGATCAGCTTGTACCCGCATTTGCCGCGCTGCCACGGCTCGTCCTCGACGGGCATGATGCCCACGTCCATCGATTGCAGATCGGCAACCTCGGTCGCCTCGGACCAGGCGCGCGCGTCCACCCCCGGCAGGTTTTCCGCGCGCGGCCCCGCCCCCACGACGCGCATGATCGCGCCTTCGCGTGCCAGCACCGGAAGCAGGCGCGGGAGCAGCGGCTCGACGATGGCCCAGGTCGACGGCGATCCGATCCAGCCCACGACGACGGGCCCGTCGGGACGGGGGTACTCGCGCGGCCGAAAGACACTGGTGTCCACAACAGTCGGGATGATCGGCGTGCGCGCGCAGTAGCGGCTTGCATAAGCCTCGATGTACGCATTGCCGCAGATCACCGTGTCGGCACGCGACAACAACGGCGCGAGCTTGGTGCCGAGCGCCGCACGCACGGCGGACCTGCGGTGCGCGTCGTACATGTGGAAGATGGCGTCGTCGTAATCGACCACGATCGGCTTGCCGGACAGGCGGGCGAGGCGCTCGAAAAGCCCCGGCAGATAGGGGAACAGCTCATACTGCACCCACAGCACGTCGAAGTCGCGGCGGGTCAGCAGGCCTAAGAGACGTCGGGCGTAGGCCGCGAGCGTGGGCACGAGCGCCGCGCCCGTGCCCGCCGCGACACGGCGCATGTGGTCGTTGCCGAGCAGGGGCAGGTATTCGAGTTCGAGGCCATGCTCGCCCAGATACGGCGCGAACTGCATCAGCCGCTGCCGTGCGGACGCCGCCTGCGATCCGTACTTCATGAAGGCCAAGACCTTCATCGGACTGACACGCGCATCATGTCCGGCCGAACAGAGTCGGCCGGCGGCGCGAGGCGATCAGCAGGACCGTCGGCAGGACCATCGTATTCACGAGGTCGTGCGCGGACTTGGCGATCTGCAGGCCCAGGCTGTGCCACCATTCCGCCTCGACATCGGCGATTTCGACCATGCATCCGACCAGCAGGACGACAAGCCACGGAAGCCAATCGCCGAGCCTGCGCCGGGTGAGCAGCGCGGTCGCGACCTGTATGCCCAAGCCCGCATAGATATGCAGCGCGTCGCGATCGAGATCGGCGAACCCGACGAAGTCGCCTTTCCACGCGGTCCATTGCGCCAGATCGATCAGGTCGCCGCCTTCATCGACGCGACGAACGCGCGCACCGCGTTCGCCGCGCCAGCTCCGTGCTCGGCGATCAGGGACACGATCGCGGACCCGGAAATGACGCCGGCCGCGCCCGCAGCGAGCGCGGCGCGGACGTGGTCGGGAGTGGAGACGCCGAAACCCAGGATCGGCGGCGCGGCCCCGAGCTTGGCCAGCGTCGCGAACAACGCACCATGATCGAGGTTCATCGCGGTGCCCGTCCCCGTCACTCCGCCGCGCGCAAGCGCGTAGGTGTAGCCGCGACCGAGCTTGGCGACCTGCTCCAGCACTTCGTCCGGCGTGTTGGTCGCCGCGATCATGACGGGCGCTATCCCGTGCGCGGCCGCGACTTCGACATACGGGCCGGACTCGCGCGCGGGAACGTCGGCGACCAGGACGCTGTCGACTTCGGCGGCCGCGCAGGCGCAGTAGAAAACGTCGCGGCCGCGGTTGGTCACGAGATTGGCGTAGGTCAGGATGCCGACGGGCATGTCGGAGTGACGCTTGCGAAACGCTGTCAACAGATCGAAGCAAACCTTTGAGGTCGCGCCGTTTTCGAGTGCGCGCACGGCCGCGGCCTGGATCACGGGACCGTCCGCGATCGGATCGCTGAACGGAACGCCGACCTCGACCATGTCCGCCCCGCCCTCCACCAGCGCGTCGAGGATGTCTGCGCTCGACGCCGGGTCCGGATCGCCGAGCATGACGAAAGCCCCGAACGCGCCGCGCCCGTTCAGGCGATCGAACATGGCGGCATAGCGGTCGCTCACGCGGAGACGCCGAGGCCGAACAGGCCCTGCGCCTGCCCCATGTCCTTGTCGCCGCGGCCGGACAGGTTGACGATGTAGACGCGGTCGGCGTCTCCGGCTTCTTCGGCGAGCCTGATCGCGTGAGCGAGCGCGTGGGCGCTCTCGAACGCGCCGATGATGCCTTCGGAGCGGGCGAGCGCGGAGAAGGCGTCGAGCGCGTCCCCGTCCGTCACGCCGACATAGTGCGCGCGGCCGCTGTCCTTGAGGTGCGCGTGTTCGGGACCCACGGCGGGATAGTCCATCCCCGCCGACACGGACCAGCTGTCCGAGATCTGCCCCTCCTCGTCCTGCAGCACGTAGGTTTCCGCGCCGTGCAGGATACCGCGCCGTCCGCGCAGCAGCGTCGCCGAATGTTCGGCGCCATCGAGCCCCTTGCCCGCGGCTTCGACGCCGATGAGCTGCACGCCTTCGTCGGGTACGAACGCGGCGAACGCGCCGATGGCGTTGGACCCGCCGCCGACGCACGCGATGACCGCGTCGGGCAGTCGGCCCTCGTCGGCCAGGACCTGCTCGCGCGCTTCCTCGCCGATCACGCGCTGATACTCGCGCACCATGAGCGGGAACGGGTGCGGGCCGGCGACGGTGCCGAGCAGGTAATGCGTGTCGCCGAAGGACGCGGTCCAGTCGCGCAAAGCCTCGTTGACCGCATCTTTCAAGGTTTGCCCGCCGCTCGTGACGGGAACGACCTCCGCGCCCATCAGCCGCATGCGGAAAACGTTGAGACTCTGCCGCTCGACGTCGTGCGCGCCCATGTAGATGCGCGTCGGCAACTTGAAGAGTGCGCCGGCGAGCGCGGTCGCGACGCCGTGCTGGCCCGCGCCCGTTTCCGCGATCAGCTTTGTCTTGCCCATCCGTTTGGCGAGCAGGGCCTGGGCGAGCACCTGGTTGGTCTTGTGCGCGCCGCCGTGAAGCAAATCCTCTCGCTTCAGATAGATGCGCGCGTTCCTTGAGCCCAAATTGCGGCACAGCGTCAGCGGCGTCGGGCGACCGGCGTAGCGGGTGAGCAGCGTGTGGAGTTCGGACTTGAAGCCCGCATCCTCCTGCGCGTCGAGAAACGCGGCCTCCAGCTGTTCGAGCGCGGGCATGAGGATTTCGGGGACGTAGCAGCCGCCGTAGTCGCCGAACCGGCCACTCAGGCGCATGTGCCGACCCCCAACATGTGGTGGCTCGACTTGCGGAAGTTGAAGAAGTTTACGACACGTCGGGGGCCGCCTCCCCCCTGCCCGACCACATCTTGTATGTCGGTGTCGCGACGGTGCGATGCGGCGGGGGTCACGCGGTGGTCTCCTGTGCGGTCCGCATAGCGCGTTCGGCTTCCTGTAGGAAAGCCTGCCGGTCGCGGACGCGCAGCGCGTCGAGGAAGGCGGCGAGCTTGCGCAAATCCTTGCGGCCGGGTTCGGCCTCGACGCCCGAACACACGTCCAGTGCCCACGTCCCGACCCGCGAGGCTGCGGCGGCGTTGGCCGGGGTGAGACCCCCCGCGAGGATGCCCGTCGAAAGGTCGGCGCGGCCGGACAAGGCGGACCAGTCGAACGTTCGACCGGTGCCGCCGGAGCCCGAATCAAACAGTGTGCGGGATGCACCCGATCGCGCGTCCGTTCCGTCGGACACGGCGGCCCAGATCTCGCAGGCGTCGGGAAGATCGTCGCGCAAGCCTTTGATGTAGGACGTGTCCTCCGATCCGTGTAGCTGGACCGCGGCCGCGTTCGCTCGATGTGCGAAGTTCGCCACCTCATCCGCCGGAGCATCGCGAAAGACACCGACGACCGGCAGATCGGCACCGCCGGCCAGGCGCCCAGCAACTTCCACGTCAAGCGCGCGCGGCGTTCCGGGAACCATGATGAGGCCGGCGAAGGATGCACCCGCATCGCGTGCGGCAGCGATGTCGTCCGCGTTCGTCAGTCCGCAGACTTTGACCCGGCCGAAGGCGAGCGCGCGCGCGGCCGCGGACGGGTCGGGCGACTTCATCAGCGACGAGCCGACGAGGAACGCGTCGACGCGGCGGCCCAGCCGTTCGACGTCGGCACGGGTCGCGATTCCGGACTCCGAGATGAGGATACGGTCGGCGGGGACGAGATGCGCGAGCTTTTCCGTGGTCGCAAGATCGACGTGCAAGCTCTTCAAATCGCGATTGTTTATACCCACGATGCGTGCGCCTAATTCGACCGCGCGGCGGACTTCCTCTTCGTCGTGTGCTTCGACCAGGGCCTCCATGTCCAGCCGTTCGGCGGTCGCGAGGCACGCGCGCGCGCCCACGTCGTCGAGCACGGACAGCATGACGAGCACCGCGTCCGCGCCGTGCAGCCGTGCCTCCGCGATCTGGCGCGGGTCGACGACGAAATCCTTGGCCAGGACGGGACCGTCGAAGGCGAGCCGCACGGCGGCCAGATCGGCGAGCGAGCCGCCGAAATACGGGGTGTCGGTGAGCACGCTGACAGCATCCGCCGCGCCCCGGTAGCCGCGCGCCACCGTTCCCGGGTCGATGTCGGCGAGCTTGCCTTCCGACGGCGAGGCGCGCTTGACCTCCATAACGAACCGCGCGCCGGGTTTCGACAACGCGGCGGACAGGCTGCGCGTGGAGCGAGGCGCGTGCGCGCCCAGCTCGCCGAGCGTCGCGGTGCCGAGGCGCGCGCGGACGTCGATGCGCTTGCGGGCGACGATCTCGCCCAAAACTCCGTCTATCTGCACGCCGCCGGGATCAGGCACGCGTCGCCTCTGCGAACGCGGTCAGGCGATCGTACGGCGCACCTGACGCGATCCGGTCCCTGGCGATCTCCACGCCTTCCGCAAGGTCGGCGGCGAGGCCCGCCGTCATCAGCAACGCGCCCGCGTTGATCGCTACGGCATCGGTATGCGCGTCCGGACCCCTGCCCCGCAGCACCGCGGCGAGGCCCGCCGCGTTCGCCTCCGCATCGCCGCCCGCGACCGTGTCGATCGCGCGGCGTTCGAGCCCGGCGTCCTCCGGCCGCAGCACGACGCGTTCGAACGTTCCGCCGGACAGTCGGATCGCCTGCGTCTCGGCGTGGAGCGCGACTTCGTCCAGTCCGCCGCCGTGCACCACGAGCGCGTCCGTCACCCCAAGCGCGGCGATCGTGCGCGCGACGGGGTCGAGCGTCGCGGGGTCGTAGACGCCCAACAACTGCACCGCGGGCGCGGCCGGGTTCACGCACGGGCCGAGCAGGTTCATGATCGTGCGCACGCCAAGCGCACGGCGCGCCGGGCCGGCATGGCGCAGGCCGGGATGGTAGGCGGGCGCGTAGAGGAAGCATACGCCCGTCTGGTCGAGCGCTCGGCGCGAGACTTGCGGCGACACGTCGATCTGTACGCCGAGCCGTTCGAGCACGTCGGCCGAGCCGCAGCGCGAGGTGACGGAGCGGTTGCCGTGCTTGGCCACGGGCAGCCCGGCGGCCGCGGCGACGAACGCGGCGGCGGTCGAAATGTTGATCGAGCCCGATCCGTCGCCACCGGTGCCGCAGCTGTCGGCGAACAGATAGTCGGGGCGCGGGAACGGAGTCGCGGCCGCGCGCAACGCTTTCGCGGCGCCCGTCATTTCAGCCGCGGTTTCCGCGCGCACAGGAAGCGCGATCAACATGGCGGTGATTCGTTCGTCGTCCAGTTCGCCCGCGACGAGCGCGGCGAACAACGTTTGCGACTGAACCGCCGTCATCGGCGTGCCCGCTATGAGGTCGGCGAGGACAGTCTTAAAGTCTTCGCGGATCAAGGTGTCGGTGGTCATGGAAGAAAGTCCTGACGCAAAAAAGCCCGCCTTTTGGCGGGCTTGCATTCGGTTGCCGCGATGTTTCTAAAAGATCATCGCCACCGACGCGCGCACGCCACCCGTTCGCCGCGCCAGCGATACGTCCCGGAAGGTTCGACATGTGCCATGTGCCGAGCCTGATGCGACGTTATGCGCGTGTGCGTCAAGGCCTCACGCGACCTTGCCGCCGGCCCACACGACGCGGCCGACGATGTCGATCGTCGCCGGGTCGCAGTCGGTCCAGGTCGGGTGCGCGGGGTTGTCGCTGGCCACGGTTAGGCGACGTGTTCCGGGATGAACGGACAGGCGCTTGACGAGCAGCGCGTCGTCGCGGCGCAGGACGTAGATGCCGTCGCGAACCGTCTTCGCATCGCCACGGTCGACCAGGATGTCGTCGCCATCCGCCAGCGTCGGCTCCATCGAGTCGCCATCGACACGGATGATCGACAAGTCGTCGCCCGGCCCTACGCCGAGCCGCCGGAGCCAGGCGGGATCGAAGCCGATATGCGCGACCGGGCGCTCGTCGTCGTGCAGCGCGCCGGGTCCGGCGGAAGCGCCCAGGGCGAAACGAGGAATCGCGCGCAGGCCAGTACCCTTGGCGACTGCAGGGGTGCGCGGGCCGCCGAGATCGGCGTCGGGAATACCGAAATATTCGGACAAACGACGGCGGTCGGCCTCGTCGAGTTTTCGCGGAACGCCGCGCTTTACGAACTGCTGGACGTACGCTGAGTTGCGGCCGATCAGGCGCGACAGATTGGCATAGTCGTCGCGACGTTCGCGGATCAGGCGCTCGAGCACGCTGCGTTGGTCTACGTCGGACATGCGGAAAGCTTTAACGCAGGAATTTGCCTAGGCAAGTGTCAAGGTTTGCGCGATCCGGCACGAACGGGTTAGATCGTTGAAACGGGAGGCCCGACGATGGCTGGAGTGATCGACAACGCGAACGAAAGCCGCTTCGAGCTTGAGACGGGCGGCGCGACGGCGATCGCGGCGTACGCGCGCGCCGGCGACACGATCACCTTCACGCACACGGTCGTGCCCGAAGAGATGCAGGGGCATGGATTGGGCAGCCAGCTGATCGCGGCGGCGCTCCATTCTGCGCGTGCGCAAGGGCTGTCGGTGGTGCCGCAATGTGGGTTCGTCGCGGCATATATCGACGAGCATCCGGATTTCGCCGATCTGATCGCGTGAGCGACTGGCAAGTCGTTGAGCGCCCCACGCGCGATCAGCTCGGCGAGGGGCTGATGTGGTCGGCGCGTGAGGATGCGGTCTACTGGACCGATATCCTGCAGAAACAACTACATCGACTGCGGCTTGCGGACAGCGTGTTAACGAGCTGGACGATGCCGGAAATGATCGGCTGGGTGGTCGAGCGCGAGAACGCGCCCGGGTTGATCGCGGGGTTGCAGAGCGCGATCGTCGAACTGACGCTCGATCCCATTACGGTCACCCTGATCGTCGCGCCCGAACCCGACCTGCCGAACAACCGGCGCAACGATGCCAAGGCGGACGCGTGGGGACGTATCTGGACGGGATCGATGGACGTGGGGGCGCAGGCCGCGACGGGCACGCTGTTCCGCCTCGATCCCGACCACAGCCTGCATCGCATGGATACCGGCCACACGATCTGCAACGGCCCCGCGTTCAGCCCGGGCGGAGACACCATCTACCACACCGACACCGCGCTCGGCTCCGTCTACAAGTTCGCGCTGCACCCGGACGGCAGCCTCGGCCCGCGCCAAACCTTTGTCCGGTTCGCGGACGATTGGGGCAAGCCCGACGGGATGACGGTCGATGCCGACGGCGGCGTCTGGATCGCCCATTGGGGCGGCGCCCGCGTCAGCCGCTTCGCGCCGGACGGCACGCTCGATCGCGCCATCGCGCTTCCCGCGACGCAAGTCACCAACTGCACCTTCGCGGGCGAAGCGCTCGACCGCATGTTCGTAACGTCCGCGGCGGTCGGCCTTCGCGGCGAGGCCCACGCGGGCGCGCTGTTCGAAGTCGATCCGGGCACGACCGGCCTGCCGACGAACCGGTACGGGGGGTGAGCGACGCCAACACGATGTGGGGCGGGCGCTTCGCGGGCGGCGCGGCGGACGTGATGCGCGAGATCAACGCGTCGATCGGGTTCGACAAGCGGCTGTGGCGGGAGGATCTGCGCGCGTCGAAGGCGCATGTCGCGATGCTGGGCGCCCAGGGAATCGTTAGCGTCGAAGACGCGGCGGCGATCGCGGGCGGGCTGGAGCGGGTCGCGGAGGAGTACGGACGCGACGGGGTGACGGAGAACCCGGCGCTGGAGGACATCCACATGCACGTGGAGGCGCGGCTGGCGGAGCTGATCGGGCCGGTCGCGGGGCGGCTGCACACCGCGCGGTCGCGCAACGATCAGGTCGCGACCGATTTCAAGCTGTGGGTCCGGGGCGCGATCGACGCGGTCGACGCGGGGCTGGCTGCGTTTTCGAAAGCGCTGGTCGACCGGGCGGCCGAGCATGCCGACGCGGTCATGCCGGGCTACACGCACCTGCAGGCCGCGCAGCCGGTGACGCTGGGCCATCATTTGATGGCGTATTACGAGATGATGCGGCGCGACCGATCGCGGTTTGCCGATGCTCGTGCGCGGGCGAACGAATGCCCGCTGGGGGCGGCGGCGCTCGCGGGAACGGGGTTTCCGATCGATCGGCACGCGACCGCCGCGGCGCTCGGGTTCGACGCGCCCACGCGAAACTCGCTCGACACGGTGTCGGACCGCGATTTCGCGTTGGATTACATGATGGCGGCGACGCAGTGCGCGCTGCACCTGTCGCGGCTGGCGGAAGAAATCGTGATCTGGGCTTCGCAACCGTTCGGGTTCGTGTCGCTTCCCGATGCGTATTCCACGGGATCGTCGATCATGCCGCAAAAGCGCAATCCGGACGCGGCGGAGCTGGTGCGTGGGCATTCGGGGCGGATCGCCGGACTGATGACCGGGCTCGTCATGACGATGAAAGGCCTGCCGCTCGCCTATTCCAAGGACATGCAGGACGACAAGGAGCCGGTATTTACCGCGCACGACCTGCTTGTGTTGAGCATCGCGGCGTGCACGGGAATGGTGGAGGCGGCGACGTTCGATACGGCGCGGATGCGGGCGGCGGCGGAAGCCGGGCATGCGACCGCGACCGACCTGGCCGATTGGCTGGTGCGCGATGCGGGCGTGCCGTTCCGCGAGGCGCACCATATCGTCGGACGCGCGGTGCGGCTGGCGGAGACGCGCGGGTGCGGGCTGGCGGAGTTGGCGCCGGCCGATCTTGCCGCGATCGACGGGCGCATCGATGCGCGGGTGTTCGGCGTGCTGACGGCCGACGCGTCCGTGGCGAGCCGGACGAGTTTCGGGGGGACCGCGCCCGATCAGGTGCGGGCACGGGTCGCGGAGGCGCGGGCGGAGATGGAGCCGTAGGCCGTCATCCCCGCGAAAGCGGGGACCTCGATGGAACACGGCTAGGGGAAGCGAGACTCGTCGAGGTCCCCGCCTGCGCGGGGATGACGGGTTTGTGGTTCAGGTGCGTCTGTCCCGGCGCGCCGCGACCTGCAGGCGGAGCGCGTTCAGTTTGATGAAGCCTGCCGCGTCGCGCTGGTCGTAACTGCTGCTGCCCTGTTCGAACGTCACCAGGTCCTGGTCGTAGAGCGCCAGCGGGCTTTCCCTGCCCATGACGGTGACGTTGCCCTTGTAGAGCTTGAGCCGCACGCGGCCCGTCACATGCGTCTGGCTGCGGTCGATGAGGGCCTGCAGCATCTCGCGTTCCGGTGAAAACCAGAAGCCGTTGTAGATGAGCGACGCGTAGCGCGGCATCAGCGCGTCCTTCAAATGCATCGCGCCCGCGTCGAGCGTGATCGATTCGATCCCGCGATGCGCGGCGAGCAGGATGGTGCCGCCGGGGGTTTCGTACACGCCGCGCGACTTCATGCCGACGAAGCGGTTTTCGACGAGGTCGAGGCGGCCGATGCCGTTGTCGCGGCCCAGGTCGTTGAGGCGGGTGAGCAGCGCGGCGGGGCTCAGCGTCTCTCCATCGATCGCGACCGGGTCGCCGCGTTCGAAGTCCATGGTGATTACGGTCGCCTTGTCGGGTGCGTCTTCCGGGGAAATCGTGCGCTGGTGGACGAATTCCGGGGCTTCGCGCGACGGGTCCTCGAGGACCTTGCCTTCGGATGAGGAGTGGAGAAGGTTGGCGTCGATGGAGAACGGCGCGTCGCCATGCTTGTCCTTGGCGATCGGGATCTGATGATCCTCGGCGAACCGGATCAACTCCTCGCGACTGCCGAAGGCCCATTCGCGCCAGGGGGCGATGACGCGGATGTCGGGCTCGAGCGCGAGATAGCCGAGTTCGAAGCGGACCTGGTCGTTGCCCTTGCCCGTCGCGCCGTGACACACCGCGTCCGCGCCGACGGCACGCGCGATCTCGATCTGGCGCTTGGCGATCAGCGGGCGCGCGATCGCGGTGCCGAGCAGATACTGGCCTTCGTAAACCGTGTTGGCACGAAACATGGGGAAGACGAAGTCGCGCACGAACTCCTCGCGCAAGTCGTCGATGTGGATGTTTTCAGGCTTGATGCCCATGAGCAGCGCCTTGTGACGCGCGGGTTCGACTTCCTCGCCCTGCCCCAGGTCGGCGGTGAAGGTGACGACCTCGGCGTCGTACTCGGTCTGCAGCCATTTGAGGATGATGGATGTGTCGAGCCCGCCGGAATAAGCGAGGACGACTTTGAGGCGGGGGGTCATGCGATCTCCTGTTGGCCGGCCATCTGCCGAAAGCGGCTCGCCATCACGTCCGCCACCACGCCGTCGCGTAGCGCGACGAATAAAGTGTCGTCGCCCGATATGGTGCCCGCGAGTTCGGGCAAGGCGGCCTGGTCGATGACGAGGCCGACCAGGTGCGCGGAGCCGGGCGGGGTTTTCAGCACCAGCAGATTGCCCGCGGCTTCGACCGATCGGACCCATTCGGCGACGATGCGCTCCATGCGGCCCGCCTGGAAATCGGCCGCGCCGCCGTCGGGGAGCGCGTAGCGCAGCGTGCCGCCGCGCTTGACCTTGGTCGCGCCCAGCCCGTCGAGATCGCGCGAGACGGTGGCCTGGGTGGCCGGGTAACCGAGCGCGGCGAGTCTTGCGGTCACCTCCTCCTGGCTGCCGAGCGCTTCGGTGCGGATGAGTTCGGCGAGCGCCTTTTGCCGCCGCGCGCGGTCGGTCACGAGACGAGCCAGGCGAGCGCGGCGCGCGCGGTGTGCATGCGGTTGGTCGCCTGTTGCCACACGGCCGACGCCGGGCCGTCGATGACGTCGGCGGCGACTTCCTCTCCGCGATGCGCGGGGAGGCAGTGGAGGAACCAGGCATCGTTGCCGCGCCTCATGACGTCGCGCGTGACCTGGTGGTTCGCGAAAGCGCGCCGGCGGACGTCAACTTGGTCCCCCTGCCCCATGGATACCCAGACGTCGGTGTAAACGAACTTGGCGCCCGCGACCGCGTCGGCGGGGTCGACGACCTGCCGCACGCCCGACGGCAGTTCGTTCGCGTCGAAGCCGTAACCTTCGGGCGAGGCGATGACGAGTTCGGCTCCGAGCTTGGAACAACCTTCGGCGAGCGAGCGGCACACGTTGTTCGCATCGCCGACATAGGCGACGCGTACGCCGTCGATGCGGCCCGCGAGTTGCCGGATCGTGAGCAGGTCGGCAAGCGCCTGGAGCGGGTGCGCGCGTTCGGACAGCATGTTGAGGACGGGCGCGTCCGTCGCGGCGGCCATGGCGTCCAGATGCGCGTGAGCGGCCACGCGGGCGGCGATCACGGCGTGGTAGCAGGCGAGCGTGCGCGCGACATCCTCGGGTGTTTCGCGGGTGCCGAGACCGACTTCGTCCTTCTGGATATAGACCGGGTGGCCGCCAAGCTGAATTGTCGCCATTTCCATGGAGTTGCGCGTGCGGGCCGAAGGTTTCTCGAACAGCAGCGCCACCCCCCGCCCCGTCAGCGGCGTGCCGAGATCGCGTTCCGACATGTCGAGCAATTCGGTCAAGGTGCTCGCGTCGAGGTCGGCGATAGTCAGCAGGTTCACCAGCTCGCCTCCCGCTTGATCATCGTGCCGATCCCTTCGTCCGTCAGCAGCTCGATCAGCAACGCGTGGGGGACGCGGCCGTCGATGATGTGGGCGGTGTCGACGCCGCCTTCGACCGCGTCCGCGCAGGCGCGCAGCTTGGGGATCATTCCGCCAGTGATCGATCCGTCGGCCATGCGGGCACGCATGTCGGCGGCGGTGAGGCGCGGCACGAGGCTGGTCTCGTCGTCGGCGTCGGCGAGAAGGCCGGGCGCGGCGGTAAGATAGATGATCTTCTCCGCCCCCATCGCACAGGCGATCGCCATCGCCGCCTCGTCCGCGTTGATGTTGTACGGCTGCCCGGACGCGTCGGCGCCGACGGTGGAGACGACGGGGGCCATTCCGTCGTCCAACAATTGGTGCAGGATCGCGGATCGGACCTGGGACACGTCGCCGACGAAGCCGAGCGGGGGATCGCGCGGGGTAGTGACGAGGAACCCGCCGTCCTCTCCGGAAACGCCGACCGCGACGGGCTCGTCGCGCGCTTCGGCGTTGATGGTGGCGACGAGGTCGCGGTTGACCTTTCCGACGAGCACCATGCGGACGATGTCGAGCGTCTCGGCATCGGTGACGCGAAGGCCATTGCGAAATTCCGGCTCCTTGCCCATGCGGCGCATGACTGCGTCGACCTGCGGGCCCCCGCCGTGAACGAGGACGCAGCGCACGCCGACGCTGCGGAGCAGAAGAAGGTCCTGCGCGAGCGCGCGGTCGAGTTCGTGGTCGATCGCCGCGCCGCCCAATTTGACGACGATCGACTTGCCCGCGAACCGCCGGATGTAGGGCAGCGCGCGGACGAGCACGTGCGCGATCGCCTGCGCGTGGTCGGGTGTGGAAGGTGCGTTCATGAGGTCTGGCTGTTTTCCTTGATGTAACCGGGACCGAGATCGACGCCGATAAGCCTCGCGGTGCCCGGCCCGGTGCCGATCGCGACGTCGATAACGATGTTGTCGCCCGCCATGTGCGCGGCGACGGCGGCAGTGTCATGATCGATGCCGACGCACGCGCGGGAGACGAGGATGCCGTCGTAGGACACGGTCGCCGTGTCCGGGTCGAAAGCGACGCCAGCGGACCCGGCGGCGGACAGGATACGGCCCCAATACGGGTCGGAGCCGTACCAGGAGCACTTGACGAGATTGTTCTCGCCGATCGCCTTGGCGGCGATGCGGGCCTCTGAGTCGGAGGCCGCGCCCGTTACGTGCAACTGGACGAGCTTGGTCATGCCTTCCGCGTCGCGCGCCATGAGCAGGGTCAGGTCCTCGCACACGCGGTGCACGGCGTCGGCGAACTCGGAGATGTCGGGTGCGCCGCGGCGGCCGCTGGCGAGTAGGATCACCGTGTCGTTCGTCGAGGTAGCGCCGTCGATGTTTAGCGTGTTGAAGCTGCGGTTGACGGCGTCTCCGAGGATCGCCTGAAGCTCCGGCTGCGGCACGTCCGCGTCTGTCGTCAGGAACGCGAGCATCGTGGCCATGTTCGGCGCAAGCATGCCGCACCCCTTGGCCATCCCGCCGACGGTGAACGTCGAGCCAGCGATGACCGCCTGCTTCGGCCGCGTGTCGGTGGTGAGTATGCCGAGCGCGGCTTCGTCTCCGCCGTCGCGCGACAGATTTGCCGCGAGCCGAGGGGCAGCGGCCAGGATGACGTCGATCGGTAGCGGATTGCCGATAACGCCGGTAGAGCAGACGAGCACGTCGCCCGGATCGCAGCCGACGACCGACGCGGCGGCGGCGCACATGGCTTCGGCGTCCCGTAATCCCCGCACGCCCGTGCCCGCGTTGGCGTTGCCCGAGCTGACGATGACGGCGGATGCCCGCCCTCCGTTAGCGGCCATGCGCGACCGGGACGCGGCGACGGGCGGGGCGAAGAACCTGTTCTGCGTGAACACGGCGGCTGCGGACACCGGCTCACCGTCTTCGGTGGCGACGAGGGCCATGTCATGGTTGGCCGGCTTGATCCCGGCGTGGAGGCCGGACGCGACGAAGCCTTCGGCGGCGGTGATGCTCATGGGTACACTCCGCATGTCGACAGGCCCGCGGTCTCGTCGAGGCCGAGCATGAGGTTGGCGCACTGGATCATCTGGCCGGCTGCGCCCTTGCCCAGATTGTCGAGCGCGGCGATCGCGAGGACCCGGCCGGTGCGTTCGTCGTAGCGCGCGGTGAGGTGGACCGCGTTGGAGCCGAGCGTCCATTTGGTCGCGGGCGGGCGATCGGACACGTGGATGAAAGGCTCGTTTGCATAAGCCTTGCGGAGCGCATCGAGCGGCGCGTCCGCGTCCATGGGGTGCGCCGCCCGCGCGTAGCAGGTCGCAAGGATGCCTCGGTTCATCGGTGCCAGATGCGGCGTGAACAGGATGCGGCCGCCGGTCGCTTCCTGCATCTCGGCCGTGTGACGGTGGGTGAGCAGGCCGTAGGCGGACATGGACTCGGCGGCGGTCGAAAAGCCCGTCTCTTCCTTGGCCCCCCGCCCCGCCCCGCTTACACCGGACGCCGCGTCGACGATGAGCGATTGCGGATCGACGAGCCCCGCGTCCACGAGTGGCTTGAGCGCGAGGATGGCGGCAGTGGCGTAGCAGCCCGCGGCGGCGGCGCATCTGGTGGCGCGGAGCTGTTTGCGGTTGCGTTCGGGGATGCCGTAGACGAAGCGATGCAGCAGGTCGGGCGCGCTGTGTTCGTCGCCGTGCCAGCGTGCGTAGGTGGCCGCGTCCGACAAGCGGAAATCCGCGCCGAGATCGACGAACGGAATGCCGCGATCGACGATGGTGCGCGCAAGGCGTTGCGAGTGGCCGTGCGGGAGCGCGGCGAAGACCATGTCGGTACCGTCCAGCATGGCCGGGTCGTACGCCTCGATGCGCGCGTCGTAGGCAAGCGCGAGGTGGGGGTGGACGGCGGCCACGGGCTCGCCAGCCTTGCTGTCACCGACAAAGTGGCGCGGACGCAGGTTGGGGTGGCCGTCCAGGAGGCGAAGGAGTTCGCCTCCGACATAGCCGGACGCGCCGAGGATGAGGACGTTGATCACTCATTGCCTATGCAGCTGCCTGCATAGTTATGCAACGTGCTCGTCAGATCGGTACGGTGTCCGTCAGATAGGGATCGGCAGGCACCGCGTCTGGAACCGGCAATCTCGGCACCGGCCTTGCCGCCGCGTTGGCCAGCCATTCCGGACCGGTAGGCCGTCCGCGGATCGACTTGTCGGACTTGGTCGACACGAGTCCGTAGATCGGCAGGTCGCGATACCCCGGGGCAGCGTCGCCGAACGCCCAGGCCAAATTGCCGTAGGTCGCGGGGTCGCGGCCGTCGAGGCTGAGCCGGTCGTTGAGGTAGCAGGCGGTGGCCCACGCGGTCTTGGGATCGGGCGTGTATTCGATGATCTTCTTGGCCCAGTACATGCGCAGGTTGTTGTGCATCCACCCGTCCAGCACATACTGTTTTTGGCACGCGTTCCAGGTCTCGTCGCGCGTCTCGCCGTGGAGCAGCGCGGACAGGGTTTCGACGTCCGGGCGCGGGTCCGACGCGTGTTCGCCGAGATAGCGGTGCGAGCGGTCGGGCAACCTGCCGTAGCTTTCGGGCACGGGTTTGGTGCGCGCCGCGTAGTGATACCATTCGCGCCACGTGAGCAGCTCGTCGTTGTATTTCGCCTTGTCGGCGGCGGGGACGTCCGCGGCCTGCACTGCCGCGACGATTTCGCGAGGACCGACGAGGCCGAAGTGCAGGTAGGGCGACAGCGAACTCGCGCCTTCGGGGCGGCTCGCGTCGCCCCGCGCGCCTGCGTACACCGGGAGCACTTCCTTGCTCAGGCGGCGCAGGCGGATCAACACTTCGTCGCGCGTCGCGGGGAACATGGCGACGGGGGCGACGCTGTGATCGATGTCAAGCGACGCGACGAGCGTGTCGAGATCGGCATCGGAGGCGTTCGACCAGTCGTCGGGGGCGTAGGGCAGCGGGCCATCATAGGGCGCAACCGTCGGCTCCTCTTCGCGCCACGCATACCATTGCTCACGCGCCTTTTCGTGGCGGCGGCGAAAGGCGGACGTCGTGCCGATGCCGACGTCCATGCTGAGCGGCGGGACGACGCATGCCGCATTCACCGCGAACACGGCGACCGAAGTTTTCGCGGCGACGCGTTCGGACTGCCACTGCGCGACGAACGCAGGCTGGTCCTCCAGCACGATCGCAGCGGCGTTCGCGGCGAGGCGGTAGACGAGGCCTCGTTCGCGCTTTTCCGCCCGGTCCACATACTGGACACAGGCTAGCCCCCTCGCCTTGCACCCGCGTGCCACATCTCGTGACCCGCCCAGGATGAAACGGTGCAGCCGCGCGGACGCGTACGGGTAATCTTCGCGCAAGCCATGATAGACGAGAACGGGCAGCCGCAGTTCGTTGCCCAGCCGGATCGCCGCGTCGATCACTGGATTGTCGCGCGCGCGCAGCGCCTGCTGAAGCCAGCACAGGATGTACGCGCTGCCTGGTGCCACCGCCTTGTCGTTGGCGGCGCGGACGCGGGGGGCTTCAATCCACGTCGAAAAGGCTTGCGGCAAGGTGGTCATGGCGCGCTCAACCGCCGAGCGGTTCGCGGGGTCCCGTTGCGTAAACGCAGGTTGCCGGGATAGCACTCAGGCATGATCATCGGAATCGATCTCGGGACCACCAACAGCGCGGCCGCGGTGTTCCGCGACGGCGCGGCGACGCTGATCCCCAACCGGCTGGGCGACGTGCTCACCCCGTCCGCCGTGTCGATCGACGGCGGCGGCGAGGTGCTGGTCGGCATGGCCGCGCGCGAGCGCCAGGGCACGCACCCCAAGGACACCGCGACCGCGTTCAAGCGCTACATCGGCACGGCGCGCGAGACCGTGCTGGGCGGGCGCAGCTTTTCCGCCGAAGAACTGTCGGGCCTCGTCCTGCGCAGCCTCAAGGAGGATGCCGAGGCTTTCCTGGGCGTAGACGTGACCGAAGCGGTCGTCACCGTGCCCGCCTACTTCAACGACAAACAGCGCAAGGCGACGCGCCGCGCGGGCGAGCTCGCCGGGCTGCGTGTCGATCGCATCGTCAACGAGCCGACCGCGGCGGCGCTTGCCTACGGCATCCACAGGCTCGACGCGGAGTCCCGCTTCCTCGTGTTCGACCTGGGCGGCGGGACGTTCGACGTGTCCGTGCTCGAGATCTTCGAAGGCGTCATCGAGGTCCGCGCGTCGACGGGCGACAACCGCCTGGGCGGCGAGGATTTCAACGAAGTGCTCGTCGGCATGATGCGCGACAAGCACGCGCGAGCATGGGGTGCGTGGGGTCGAGGCGACGACGCATTGTACCAGAAACTGCGCGAACAGGCGGAGCGCGCGCGCCGGACCCTGTCGCGCGCGCCGTCGGCCGACATGAGCGTCGTGTGGCACGATCAGGCGTTCGACCTGACGGTGACCGCCGATGCGTTCGAGGAAGCGTGCGCGCCGCTCATCACCCGGTTGCGCGAGCCGGTGCTTCGCTCGCTCCGCGACAGCGACCTGCGCCCCGAAGCCTTGTCCGAGATCATCCTGATCGGCGGAGCGACGCGCATGCCGATCGTACGCAAGGCTGTCGCCCGCATGTTCGGGCGGTTCCCCAACGCCACCGTCAATCCGGACGAGGCGGTTGCGCTGGGCGCGGCGGTTCAAGCCGGGTTGAAGGCGCGCGACGCGGCGTTGCGCGAGGTCGTGCTGACGGACGTGTGCCCCTTCTCGCTCGGCGTCGAGACGGTGCGCGACCTCGGCAACAAGGCGTTCGAGGAAGGCGTTTTCGCGCCCGTCATCGAACGCAACACGACCGTGCCCGCAAGCCGATCCGAGATCTTCACGACGACGCAGCCCAACCAGCCGTCGGTGCGGGTCAAGATCTTCCAGGGGGAGTCGCGCTCCGTCACCGACAATGTGCAGATCGGCGAGATCGAAGTGCCGATGCCGCGCGGCCCCGCGCACCAGCCGTTCGAGTGCCGCTTTTCGTACGACATCAACGGGTTGCTCGAAGTCGACATCCTGGTGCCCGCGAGCAAGGAACGGCGGCAGCTCGTCATTTCCGACCCCGACGTGGAGGTGGACCCGGCAGAGTTCGCGCGTCGGCGAGAGGCTCTGGCCGCGCTGAAGGTGCATCCGCGGGACGAGGAGCCGGTGCGCGCGGCGTTGGCGCGGGGAGACCGGTGCTGGGAGGACGCGCTGGGCGAGGGACGCGACCATGTCAGCCACCTGATCGGGCAGTTCAAGGCGGCGATCGAAACGCAGGACCCGCGGGTCGTCGAGCGCGCGCGCGAGGCGTTCATGAGCGAACTCGACCGGCTCGAGGGTGAATCGTTCTTGTGAGCGGCACCGCTTGAGCTCGGTCTGGGAAACGCTGGGCGTCCCGCGCGGCAGCGACCGCGACGCGATCCGGCGCGGCTATGCGAGGCTGTTGAAGACGGTTCACCCGGAGGACGATCCCGAAGGCTTCAAGGCGTTGCGTGAAGCGTACGACCGGGCATTGCAGGAGGCGGACTGGGCGGCGCGCTACGGAGACGAAGACGACCCGGAGGGCGGGGACGACGACGAGGACGCTTACGATCAGGACTGGGGAAAGGACGTCGCGCAGGAGGCGTTCGCGGGCGACGAGGCCGAAGGTCGCGGGCCGATCTGGCGGACGCACGACACCGCTCCGGCCCCCCTCGCCGCCAGGGACGGCGCCGCCGACGATGCGTTCGCCGCGCAGGAAGCGCGGGAGTCCGCCGAACTCGACACGCTCATGCACAATCTGGCCGAACGGCTGCATTCCGAAGCCGAACTCGACCCGGACGGGCTGGTCCGGGCGTTCGAGGCGATCGTGGCGTCGCCCGTCATGGGCAATATTTCCGCGAGCGCCGGGGTAGAGGCGTGGCTGGCCGGCGCGATCGCCGACACGATCCCCCGGTCCGATCCGCTGATCGTGCCCGCGATCCAGGCTTTCGGGTGGAACGGCGGCGACTACCGGTTGGCGAACGATTGGACGATCGGCCGCATCATGGGCCGGATCGACGAATGGGACTTTGCCGCCGCCGCGACGGAGCGGGGTTCGGACGTGTGGGTCGGTTGGCGCGCGCTGACGAGGCGGCCGCTGCCCGGCTGGCGCATGCGGCTGCTCGGGTGGTCGGCGACGCGGCGGACGCAGGTGGCGGCGCTGCTCGATCGGGCGGAGTACGACATGCCGGGCCTGGGCCATTATTTCACGCCCGAACGCGTTGCCTGGTTCCGGGCGTTCGCGGCGCGCGCGCACCACACGTGGAGCACGCTGCTGCTCGCACCACTTGTCCTCTGGCTGGTTGCGACCGTGGTGGTCGCGTTGACGAACAACGACGACACCATCGGTTACGCGATGCTGTTGGGCACGCCGCTCGCTTTGGCCGTGCCGACCTTGTGGGTGCGGCTCGTCAAGCGGCGGCAGCTCGGCTGGTTCTCCGGCGACCTGGACGCGCCGCCGCGCTGGTTCTCGAACGGCTGGATGCCCGCCGCCGCCGCGTGGCCGCTTGTAGCGATGCTGCTGCCTGGCAACGCGGCGGGCGTCGCGATCGCGATCGCGCTGTCCGCCGTGCTCGTCTTGTGGACCACGGTCGCACAGCCGCCCGCGCCGCTGACCGACAATCTGGCGACGCGCACGTTCAACTTCCTGTCGGCCCTCTTACTTCCGTTCTTCCTCGTGATCTCGCAGGCGCTGCAGG
Source organism: uncultured Sphingomonadaceae bacterium (assembly GCA_964251385.1). Classification (GTDB taxonomy): domain Bacteria; phylum Pseudomonadota; class Alphaproteobacteria; order Sphingomonadales; family Sphingomonadaceae; genus CADCVW01. Next base: position 729,410 of record CAXUJK010000001.1, read on the forward strand.
ACCAGCAACGCTTCGTCATGTGGCTGGCGGTCGCGATCGCGACCGGGACGGCGTGGCTGCGCGGACGGCAGCGTCTGGCCTATATGCTGCCCGAACTCGTTGCGCGGCTGCGCGTGCCCGCGACCTATTGGGCGATCCCGGCGCTGATCGGCGTCGCGCTACTCGTCCATGTAGTCTTGCCCGGCACCCCGCTGACCTACACCGCCGGGCTGGCCGTCGTGCTGGGCATTCCGGTCCTGAAACTGCTCTGGGACGTCGAGCCGCAGGCCACAGGAGTGGTCACCGTCGCCATGTGGATCGCGCTGGCGGTCTTCTACGTCGCCGTCATCCCGCCGCTTCCGGACACGCGGGAGAAAGGCGCGTCGCCAGAAGCCGCGCTCGCGGTGTGTCCGCCGGACACGCGCACGGAGCTCGGCCCGCCCGTGCCGTGCGGCTCGCCCGCGAGCTGGTTCACGGCCGACGATTACCCGGACGAAGCTGTGCGCAAGGAAGCCACCGGAACGACCGCCTACGACCTGTATGTCGATCAGACTGGAGCTGTCATCGACTGCACCGTTACACAGAGCAGCGGAAGCCCAACACTCGACGAGACGACCTGCACGGTCTTGCGCGAACGCGCGCGCTTTCTGCCGGCGCGTGACGCCGTGGGTCCGATCGCAGCGAATTGGGCGAACAGGACTGTCTGGAGGCTCACGGATTAGCCGACCTGCGGACTACGCTCCCGCGCGTGCTTCCCGGAAGGACACCAGCCCGCGCTTCTGCTCGTCCCACAGGACCAGGCGAACCGCCCTGAAGCTCTGCAGCAGCGTCAGGCGGCCGATCTGGCCGAGTTCGGGCTTGTCGCGCAGCACTTCGGGCAGCCGGTAGTAGGGAATGCGGCTCGCCAGATGGTGGACGTGGTGGATGCCGATATTCGCGGTGAACCAGCGCAGCACGCCGGGCAGGTCGTAGTGCGAGCTGCCGTGCAGCGCCGAGTGGTGAAAGCTCCACTCACCTTCGCGCTCCCAGACCGTGTCTTCGAATTGGTGCTGGACGTAGAACAGCCACACGCCGACCGTCGCCGCCATCAGCGTAATCGGAACCTGGATCACCAGGAACGGAACGAGCCCGACAGTCCAGATAACGCCCGCGACGAGCAACGCCGTCGCCACGTTGGTCGCCATGACGCTGACCCAGGGCGTCCATCCGTCGCGCATCAGCCCGAGCGGCAGGCGGTGGCGCAGCAGGAACTGGTAGGCGGGGCCGATCCCGAACATGACGGCGGGATGGCGGTAGACGCGATACCAGAAGCGCTGGACGGCGGTCAGGGCGCGGAACTCGTCGACGGTCAGCGTGTCGATGTCGCCGATCCCGCGATTGTCGAGATTGCCGTGGTTGGCGTGGTGCAACGCGTGCGAACGCCGCCAGTAGTCGTACGGGGTGAGCGTCAGCACGCCCATGACGCGCCCGACCCAGTCGTTGGTCGCGCGCCGCCGGAAGAACGATCCGTGCCCGCAATCGTGCTGGATCAGGAACAGGCGAAGCATGAACCCTGCCGCCGGGACCGTCAGAACGAGCCCGACCCACCAGCCCGCGTCGACCAGCGCCCAGGTCGCGACCCACAGTAGGATGAACGGGATCACCGTGATCGCGAGTTCGAAGACGCTGCGCACCGGCTTGGGCTCGCGATACGGTGCGATCTCGCGGAGGAGCGCGCGTGCGTCGGTCTGCACAGTGGGTTCAGGCATGGCAGGTTCCGTTCGCGCGCCGGACAGACCTTGCCCCCAACGAAGATAGGACCGCGGCCGAACGGCTCCAAGAGCGGGCGGGCCCGCGCGGTCGATGAGTCGAGTCCAAAATCGGATATCCCGTCGCGAAACGCCTCTGCTCGCCCGAGGCATGCCGATCCCTAAACGAACGAGGTTAACGGGACAAATACAACGACGAACACGCGGCAAGCGGGCCGAGCTTGGCGGGTGGCCGGCGAGCCTGTAGCCACGGCAACGGGGGAGGACGAACGGTTGACGGCAGGTGACGCGTACGCCGGTCATGCGCATGCCGGACATGCACATGCCGGACATGCACATGCGACCGTCGATTTCAGCCGTGCGTTCCTGGTCGGCACGCTGCTCAATCTCGCGTTCGTCGCGGTCGAGGCGGGGTACGGCTTCGCGATGGGGTCGATGGCGCTGCTCGCGGACGCGGGTCACAATCTGTCGGACGTAGGCGGGCTGATCGTCGCATGGGCCGCGACGAGCCTGGCGCGGCGGCCGCCGTCGGCGCGCTACACCTACGGGCTGGGACGCGCGTCGATCCTTGCGGCCCTGATCAACGCGCTGCTCCTTCTGATCGCGACCGGCGCGATCGCGTGGGAAGCGGTGCGCCGCCTGGCGGAGCCCGCGCCGGTGCCGGGCGGCACGATCATGGCGGTCGCCGCGATGGGCATCGTGGTCAACGGCGCGACCGCGCTGATGTTCGCGCGCGGGCGGCGCGGCGACATCAACATCCGGGGCGCATACCTGCACATGGCCGCGGACGCCGCCGTGTCGGCGGGCGTGGTCGTAGCCGGGTTCGTCATATGGCGAACCGGGTGGCGCTGGGTCGATCCGGCGGCCAGCCTGGGCATCGTCGCCGTCATCCTGTGGAGCGGCGGGCGGCTGCTGCGCGAGGCGATGGCGATGTCGCTCGACCGGGTGCCCGCGCGGATCGACCCGGCGGCGGTCGGCGATGCGTTGGGCGCGCTGCCCGGCGTCACAAGCGTGCGAAGCCTGCGCATCTGGCCCGTGAGCACGACCGAAGCGGCGTTGACGTGCCGGCTGAGCGTGCCGTCCGGCCACCCGGGCGACGCGTTCCTGCGCAAGGCGGCCGCGATGCTGCACGACCGCTTCGGCATCGCGCACGCGACGTTGCAGATCGAAATCGGCAAGGACTGAACGTCAGCGCAGGTCGGCGCGCACATCCACGTCGAACAGATTGCCGGGGGTGCCGGGTAGATCGACTACACCCTCGACTCCTTCGAGCAAGCCGCGCGCGCCTCGGTCGCCCGTCAGCGCCGTGACCGCGGCAAACAGGCCTACGCCGATCGCCACCGGGTGCCCGGGCACTCCACCGACGCCGATCGTTGCGGCAGGCGCGCCTGCGGCGAGCGCGGCGACCAGCGCGGCGGCGGACGCGGGCGGCACGCGCGGCATGTCGCCGAGGAACACGAGCACGCCGGTCGCATCGGCGGGCAGCGACGCGATCCCCACGCGCAGCGATGCGGACAGTCCGCTCCGCCAGTCGTCCGCGTGCACGATCCTCAGCCGGGGATCGTCGATGTCGGACAAGGCGACCGCGATCCGGTTCGCGTCCTCGCCGACGACGACGGCGACCGTGCCGACCGGTGCCGCCAGCGCGATCTCCGTCGCGACGCGGACCAGCGGCTTTCCGTCCCACAGCCCGAGCATCTTGCCGCCGCCGAACCGGCTCCCCGCGCCCGCCGCCAGCACCAGCGCGGCGTAGCCCGCCTCAGCCACCCCGTACCGCGTCCGCCAGCCGCGCGACCCCCGGCGCCGCCGCCGCACGCACCGTCTCTTCGAGTGCGTCGTACGCGGCCAGCACGCGCCGCCCATGGTCGGTCAACGTCGCCCCGCCTCCCGCTTCCCCGCCCGCGCGGGTCGCGACCATCGGCTCGGTGCCCATCGCGTTCAGCTCGGCGACGAGCTTGACGCTGCGCGCGTGCGACATGCCGAGAGACCGCGCGGCGCCCGACACCGACCCCGCCTCCCCAATGAGGCGGAGCAGCGTGATCTTGCCCGGCCCCAGCGCACCGCCGGGCAGTAGCACACGAAACCAGAGAGTCGGGCGCGGAGGCGCGTCGGTCATTCTACAGCCTTGCGTCCGCAGGCTCTCGCGGGGCGAGAAGGAGCCGCCATCCGTCCGGCAGGTAGTCGGTCGACATGTAGTAGTAGAACCCGCATCGGCCGGACCGCGCGTAGCTGCCGCCCTTGGTGATCCCGTACGCGACCGTGCCGTTGAAGATCGGGCCGCCGCTGTCGCCGCCCCGGCACGACGGTCCCGCGACCGTGGTCCACACCGGGTCGCACGGCCCCGCGCACAGATCGCCGGGCGGCGCGTAGTCGACGAGGTCGACCTCGGAACAGCTGTATCCCGTCGTCTGCCCGCGATGGCACACCGCCTCGCCGGCACGCGTGCTTTCCCGGGAGCGGGCAGCGGTCAGCGTGCGCGTTGCGTTCGCGTCGGCGGTGAACAGCGGGCGGTTGATGCCGCCGACATGGACCTGCACGTCCTGGAACGCGACCCCCCACTGGCCGATGAACTCGAGCGCGGTGCCGTTTCCGTTCGCGTCGTAGGCGGTGAGCGCGTCGGGGCAGTGCGCGGCGGTGACGACGCCGGTGCGTACGTCATCGGTAACGGAGAAGCCGGTCGTGCAGACGTAGCGCTTGCCGTCGAGCGGATCGACGCCGACGACGCGCGCGCCGCCATCCACCGAGAAGGCATAGGATCCGTCCTCAACGGCTTGCGCGGTGGAGTCGGCGTCCACCCCGTCCTGCGCGCGGATGCGGACGGGGACGCCGGTGAGTTCGGACAACTGGTCCGCGATCTCCGCCTCCTCCTCGCGGTCGTAGGCGGATTGCACGAGCACGACGAGCTCGCCCGTGCGCAGGTCGACGCCCATGCCTTGCGAATTGGGCACGGCGGCGCGGATCGACGCGCGGTGCAGCACGATCGCGTCCGCCAGCGCGCGCCGCGTCGCCCCCGCGCCGGTGCGGAACACGACGGGCACGTCGATGCCGCCAGCGCGGATCGTGCGCGGGGCGACGGGCGCGTCGCCGGTGAGCAGCACGGCGATGCGGTAGGCCGGAAAATGCTCGATCGAGATGCCGGCCAACCGCCGGTCGAACTCGCGCGCGATGCGGTCGGTCGCGGCGACGCTCGCCTCCTGCGCGCGCAGCCGGCGCAGCGCTTCGGCCTGTTCGACACCGTTCTGGCGCGCATAGGCGGCCGCGTCCTGCGCGAAGGCGTCGGCTTCGGACTGGACGACCTGCGCCGACGCGTTCCCGGGAACGGCGGCGACGGCTAGCGCCGCGACGAGGATCGGGCGCGAGAAGTTCGGGATCATGGTGCCGCCTCTAGCGCGCATCCCCTTGCCCGAACATGACCGGGGACAGCGAGCGCACGCGGCCGAACAGGTCGAGGTCGGACGAAGACACGCCCATATCGGTCGAGGAGTCAGTGTTGATCCCCTTCAAGACGTAACTGACCGTTGATCCCGAGCGAACGGATCCCATCGCTCGGGCGTTCTCGACAAAGCGGAACGCGCTCACCACCTTGAACGCGAAGGAGCAGGACCATGGCACTCTACCAGAAATCCGCCGAGGCGATCGCCGCCTTGTCGCCGGAAGAATATCGCGTCACGCAGGAAAGCGGTACCGAGCGCCCGGGCACGGGCGCATTGCTCGGCAACAAGGCGCCCGGGATCTACGTCGACATCGTGTCGGGCGAACCGTTGTTCGCGTCCGCCGACAAGTACGAGTCGGGCTGCGGCTGGCCGAGCTTCACCAAGCCGATCGAACCCGCGCACGTGCAGGAACTGCGCGATACCGCGCACGGCATGGTGCGTACCGAAGTGCGGTCGGCGCACGGCGACAGCCATCTGGGCCACGTGTTCGAGGACGGCCCGGCCGATCGCGGGGGTTTGCGCTATTGCATCAACTCGGCCTCGCTCCGCTTCGTCCACCGCGACGACATGGCGGTACAGGGTTACAGCGACTACGTGGATCAGGTGGAGACGGTATCATGAGCGAAGAGCGGGCCGTACTGGCGGGCGGATGCTTCTGGGGCGTGCAGGACCTCGTCCGCCGCCAGCCGGGCGTAATCTCCACGCGTGTGGGGTACAGCGGGGGCGAGGTGCGGAACGCCACCTACCGCAACCACGGCAACCACGCCGAGGCGATCGAGATCATCTTCGATCCCGACCGCACAAGCTTCCGCAACCTGCTCGAGTTCTTCTTCCAGATCCACGATCCGTCCACGATGAACCGCCAGGGCAACGACCGCGGCGCGAGCTACCGATCCGCGATCTACTACACGAGCGACGCGCAACGGCAGACCGCGCTCGACACGATTGCGGACGTCGACGCGTCGGGACTGTGGCCGGGCAAGGTGGTGACGGAAGTCGAACCGGTCAGCGACTTCTGGGAGGCAGAACCCGAGCACCAGGATTATCTCGAGCGCATCCCAAACGGTTACACGTGCCACTTCGTGCGTCCGGGATGGAAACTGCCTCGCCGCGCCGAGGCAGCGTAGCTTAGAAGCGGGCTGTTCGGCGTCGTCGCTTTGGGGCATCCTGCGGGCGACCGCTTGGAGAGCCCGCGAATGGCGACGACGTTGGATGCGCCCGGGAGCCAGGCTGATGCGACTGAACCGCCCGTCGATTTGACCATCGACGCGGTCGTTGCGCCCAAGATCAGTTTCGCGACGCATCAGAACGCTGTGCCGGTATTGCGTGAGTTGCGTGTCACCAATCGCGGCATGCAGGCGATCGAGGGTCTGGTGCTGGAGGTCGAGGCGGACCCGCCTGTCTTCGCGCCGCGCACGTGGCGGATCGACGGGATCGCGGGCGGCGGCGAGGCGCCCATCGCCGAGCGCGACCTGCAGCTCAATGCGGGGTTGCTTCTGCAGCTGACCGAGTCGGTGCGTGCGGCGGTGACGTTCAGCATCCGGGGCGCGGCGGATGCGGCACCATTCGCCCAAGCCTCCGTGCCCGTCGAACTGCTCGCGCGCAACGAGTGGGGCGGCGCGGGCGCGATGCCCGAACTGCTCGCCGCGTTCGTGCTGCCAAACGATCCGGCGGTCGGCCGCGTCCTCAAGGCGGCGAGCGACGTGCTGCGCCGTGGTGGCAGGCCGGACGGGATCGAGGGCTATCAGTCGGGATCGCGCACGCGCGTCTACGAACTGGCATCCGCGATCTGGTCCGCCGTGTCCGGCCTCCGCCTGACCTACGCCGCGCCGCCCGCGAGCTTCGAGGTGCAGGGGCAGAAGGTGCGCACGCCGTCCACAATCATCGAAACGGGTTTGGCAACGTGCCTCGACACGGCGCTGCTGTTCGCTGCGGCGGTCGAGCAGGCCGGACTGAACCCGGTGCTCGTGTTGAGCGAGGGCCACGCGTTCGCGGGCGCGTGGCTGCAGCCGCAGGAGTTCGCCACGCTGCTTGTTCCCGACGCGGCGGCCTTGCGGAAGCGCATCGCGCTCGACGAACTGATCGTGTTCGAGACGACGCTGGCGACGGGGGCCGCGCCGTCCGGCTTCGGCCAGGCGATCGCGGCAGGCGCGCGGCACATCGACGAAGCGCACGAAGGCAAGTTCGTCGCCGCGCTCGATGTCCGCCGCGCCCGGATGGCGCGCATCCGGCCGCTGGCGATGGCGGACGCCGGGGTGACGACCGCAACCGACGACGCAGCGGTGGTCGACGCCGCGGGCGACGCGCTGGAGGCCGCGCCGCCGTTGCCCGACTTCGACCTGGCCGAGCCTGAAGCGCCGCCGACCAGTGCGGAAGGCCGGCTCGAACGCTGGCAGCGCAAGCTGCTCGACCTGACGACGCGCAACCGCCTGCTCAACGTTAAGCCGAGCGCGACCGCGATCGCCCTGCTGTGCCCCGATCCGGCCGCGCTCGAGGACCGGCTCGCCGACGGCAAGAGTTTTCGGATCGTCGGCAACCCCGCGCACGAAGGCGTGGGTGGACGGGACGCGAAGTTGCACGTGGCACGCACGGGCGAGGTGCTCGACGAGGCCTACGCGAAGGACGCGATGGACCGGGGCGAGATCCTCTCGCTCCTGCCGCCCGCCAAGATCGATGCGCAGCTCGTCGAGCTATATCGAAAGGCGCGGCTCGACATGGCCGAGGGCGGCGCGAACACGCTGTTCCTGGCCGCGGGGTTTTTGGTGTGGCGCAAGTCGGCGACCGATGCTCGCGTCTACCGCGCGCCGCTCGTGCTGCTGCCGGTAAAACTCCAACGCAAGTCGGTGCGGTCGGGGGTCAAACTGTCGCACCACGAGGACGAACCGCGCTTCAATCTCACTTTGTTGCAGATGCTGCGCCAGGATTTCGAGCTCGAGATCCCGGAGCTGGCGGGCGCGCTGCCGACCGATGATTTCGGCGTCGACCTGCCCCGCGTGTGGAACCTGGTGCGCCGCGCGGTCCGCGACACGCCGGGCTTCGAGGTGACGACGGACGTGATGCTCGGCACGTTCTCGTTCGCCAAGTATCTGATGTGGAAGGACTTGGTCGACCGCACGGACGCGCTGAAGGCCAACCCCGTCGTCCGCCACCTGCTCGAAACGCCGCGCGAGCCGTACGAGGCGTGCGACCGCCAGCCGCCGCACCCGGACGCGTTGGACGCCGAAGTCGCGCCCGCCGACCTGTTCACACCGCTGCCCGCGGACAGCTCGCAACTGGCTGCCGTCGTTGGTTCGTCTCTCGGCTGCGACTTCGTGCTCGACGGGCCGCCGGGCACGGGCAAGTCGCAGACGATCGCCAACATGATCGCGCACAATCTGGCGCTGGGACGGACAGTCCTGTTCGTCGCCGAGAAGCGCGCCGCGCTCGACGTCGTCCACCGGCGGCTGGTCGCGCACGGGCTGGGACCGTTCTGCCTCGAATTGCACAGCAACAAGGCGTCCAAGGCGGACGTGATCGCGCAGCTTGGCGCGGCTTGGGCGACGACCGAAGCGTCGCCCGCCGACGCGTGGGCGCGCCGCGCGGCGGAGCTGAAGACGAGCCGCGACGGGTTGAACCGGCTCGTCGCCGCGCTCCACCGGCGGCGCGCAAACGGCTTGACGCTGTACGGCGCGATCGGGCGGGTGGTGCGTGACGGTGCTGCGATCGCGCTCGGCTGGCCCGCGGATCGCATGCACGACGAAGCGGCGCTCGACGCGTTGCGCGAGGCGGTGCGGCGGCTAGACGTCAACCGACCGGCCGAAACACCGGAAAACCTCGCCGCCTTCGCGCATGTCGGGAAGACTGAATGGTCGAATGCATGGGCGGCGGAGCTGCTCGCATCGGCGGCGGCGCTCGGACTTGCGGCGGACGAAGTTGCGGAGACGCGAACACGCTTCGTAGAACTTCTCGGCGTTGAACCTCCCCGCGACGCTCGCGGCCTTTTCGCCACCGCCTATCTCGCCGCGGGCTTGGCGGGGGGAAGCGGGCTCGACCTCGCGTTCGCCTTCGCGCCCGACGCCGCGCGCATCGTCGAACATGCGCGCGAAGCGCTGCCGATCCTCGCCGCCTACGAAACGCAAGCGGGCGCGTTGTCCGTCGCAAAGGATGAAGGGGCTGTCCGTGCCGTCCCCGTGGCGCAGCTGGACGCGGCCTGGACGGCCGCGAAGAATGCATTCTGGCCGCTGTCGATCTTTCGCAAGAAGGCGGTCGCGCGGCAGTTGGATGCGGGTGGGAACGCGGACCCGGAGACGGATCTACCGCGCCTGGCCGAGATGCAGGCGCTGCTCGCACGCGTCGACGAACTGGGCGCGGTTGCGGGGGACGTGCCGGGGTGGTGCGGCGTCGACACTGATATCGGGCACGTGGGTCGATCGCTCGACGCGGCGGATGCCCTGCGCGCCGGGATGGCGGGCGCGGCCGACACGCCGGACCGGCTGATCGCGCTCCGCGGCAGCGTCCGCCGCCTGTGCGTCGACGGTAACGAATTTCTCGGTCCCGACGGCGCGGTCGGGCGCGCGGGTGCCGCCTATCGGACCGCGCACACGCGGTTCGTCGACGCGCTCGACACGTTCGAACGCATTGCTGCGTCGCTCGCACCGGTCGACGCTACCGACCTCCCGTTCGCCGCAAGGGCGATCGCCGACGGCCTCGCCGCACGCGCGGGGCGGCTCAACGCGTGGACCGGGTGGTGCCGCGCGCGGGCGAGTGCGCGCGAACTCGACCTGCAGCCGATCCTCGACGCGATCGAGGCGGGATCGATCGTGCCGGGCACATCGGTCGACGCGTTCGATCTGGCCTACGCGCGGTGGTGGGCGGAAGCGACGATCGACGCCGAGGCGGTCGTGCGCGACTTCAACTTGGCCGAACAGAGCGATGCGATCGCCCGCTTTCAAGATCTCGACGCACAGGTCGCGACGCTTACGCAGGCGTACATCCGGGCCAAGTTGTCGGGCGCGATCCCGTCCAAGGACGGTCGCCAGCCGCCGGGCTACGGCGCGCTCGCCCACCAGCTCAAGCTGCAGCGTCCGCGCAAGCCCGTGCGGCAGCTGCTCTCCGAAATGGGCCCTGCCCTTAACACGCTGGCCCCGTGCATCCTGATGAGCCCGCTGTCCGTCGCGCAGTATCTGCCGCCGGACGCCGCGCTGTTCGACCTCGTCATCTTCGACGAAGCGTCGCAGATCACGCCGTGGGACGCGGTCGGTGCGATCGCGCGCGGGCGTCAGCTCGTCGTCGCGGGCGATCCCAAGCAGATGCCGCCGTCCAACAACTTTGGAAGGTCGGGCAATCCGGAAGAGGACGACGAGTCCGAAATCGAAGCCGATCAGGAAAGCATTCTGGAAGAATGCCTCGGCGCGCGCCTGCCGCAGCGGCGGCTGACCTGGCATTACCGCAGCCGCCACGAGTCGCTGATCGCATTCTCCAACCACCGCTACTACGATGGCGACCTCATCACCTTTCCCGCGCCCGAACGCCGCGAGACTGCCGTATCGCTACGCCGAGTGGACGGGGCCTGGTCTAGCGGCAAGGCGCGTACCAACCAGGCGGAGGCCGAGGCGATCGTCGCGGAGGTCGTCGCTCGGCTGACCGATCCCGGGTCCGTCGACGAAGCCGGCAAACCGCTCACGCTGGCGGTGATCACGATGAATGCGGAACAACAAAAACTGATCGAAGACCTGCTCGACCGCGCGCGGCAGGGACGGCCCGAGCTCGAAACTTGGTTCGGCGAGGACGCGGCCGAGCCCGTCGTCGTTAAGAATTTGGAAACGGTACAGGGCGACGAGCGCGACGTCATCCTGCTCGGCATCGGCTACGGCCCGGCCACGCCTGGCACGCCCGTTATGTCGATGAACTTCGGGCCGCTCAATCGATCGGGCGGGTGGCGGCGACTCAACGTCGCGATCACGCGTGCGCGGCGCGAGATGGTCGTGTTCGCGTCGTTTCCGCCGAACCTCATCGACCTCAACCGCACGAACGCGGAGGGCGTGCGCGACCTCAAGCATTTCCTCGAGTACGCCGAACGCGGGCCGAAAGCGCTGGGCGAGGCGGTCGCGGGATCGGTGGGCGGGTTCGAGTCCCCCTTCGAACAGGCGGTCGCCGCGGGGTTGCGCGACCGGGGCTGGACTCCCGTGCCGCAGATCGGCGTGTCCCGCTTTCGCATCGACCTCGGGGTCGTCCACCCCGACCGCCCCGGCGATTACCTGGCGGGCGTCGAGTGCGACGGCGCGTCCTATCACAGCGCCGCCACCGCGCGCGACCGCGACAAGGTGCGCGAAGGCGTGCTGCGCGGGCTTGGCTGGGAACTCGTCCGCGTGTGGTCGACTGACTGGTGGATCGACCGCGACGGCGCACTGGACCGGCTGGACGCCGCGTTGCGCACGCTGCTGGAGGCGTCGCGCGAGGCGTAGTCGTCGTTGCGCGGCCGCGCGGCTCGTTGTATCCGAACGAATATAACGAGGTGTTCCATGTTGCGTTTTCTGCTTACGATCATGTTCGTGGTGGTCGCCGCGCTGACGCCGTCGTCGGCGCGGGCGCAGAACCGCGAGCCCCTGACCGTGTTTGCCGCCGCCTCGCTGACCAACGCGCTGGAGGATGTCGGCCGCGCGTACACCGTGCACACGCGGCAGCCGGTGCGCTTCTCGTTCGCGTCTAGCTCGGTCATCGCGCGCCAGCTCGAAGGCGGCGCGCGCGCGGACCTGTTCTTTTCGGCCGACATCGAATGGATGGACTACGTCGCCGCGCGCAACCTCATCGACAAGACGACGCGGGTGAACATCCTGCGAGGACGGCTTGCGCTGATAGCGCCGCGCGCCAGCACCGTCCGGCTCGCGATCGGCCCCGGTTTCCCGCTCGCCGCCGCGCTCGGGCGGCGCGGGCGGCTGGCGACGGGCGATCCCGACTACGTCCCCGTCGGCCGCTACGCGCGCTCCGCGCTGCTGTCTCTGGGCGTGTGGAACGATGTCGCCGACCGCATGGTGCGCGCCGACAACGTCCGCGTCGCGCTCGCCTACGTCGCGCGCGGCGAGGCGCCGCTCGGCATCGTGTACCAAACGGACGCGCGGATCGAACCCGGGGTTCGCATCGTGTCGCTGTTTCCGGCCGCCAGCCACCCGCCCATCGTCTACCCCGTCGCGGTGACGCGCAAGGCGAGACCCGGCGCGCGCGCGTTCCACGACTTCGTGCGGGGACCGGAAGGCGACGCGATCTTCCGGCGCTACGGCTTCGCGCCGCTCGGTTGACGCGGAAGATAGGCGGGGGCTGCACGTTGAGGCACATCGGAAAGGCATTTCTGCTTGCCTGCGCAGGAACGATCGCGCTGCCCGTACCGGCAGTCGCGCAGGACGTGTCCGCACGGCTGTCGGCGATGGAAGCGCAGATGCGAGCCCAGGCGGCGCAGATCGCGCGGCAACAGGCGTTGATCGACGAACAGGCAGTCGCGATCCGGGCCTTGCGCGAACAGACGACCGTCCCCGAAGAACTGTCCGGACAGCCCGTCACCGCCACGGACATCTTCCTCGCGCCGCCGGGCAATGCGGGCGGCGGGGCGGCGAGCCCATGGGAGAGCGGGACGGACACGAGTGCGGGGATCGCCGGGGGCACCGGCGGCAGCGTCGCCCTCGCGCTGACCGAACCGAGGCCGTCCACCGACACCGACACGCTCGGCGAAGGGGTTCGCCGCGCGCTCGAAGCGGCGCGCGCGCTCGCCATTGCCGATCTCGAACGTCCGCGCGTGGCTGTCGTCGCAGGACGGCCGACGATCGCCAGCGCCGACGGCCGCTATTCGCTGTCCATGCGCGGCGTCGTGGAGGCCGACGTCGGCCTGTTCAACCAGGACCGGCAACTGTCGCCCGCGCTCGACTTCCGCCGCGGCTCGATCGGCGTCAGCCGCGAGACCAACGCCGCCGCCGATCTGTCGAACGGGGCCAATTTCCGCCGCGCGCGGATCGGGTTCGAAGGCGTGCTCGACCGCGATTTCGGCTACCGGCTGATGTTCGAGTTCGGCGGCACGGGCACCGAAGGTCCCGCGCGCATCAACGACGCGTGGCTGTCCTACACCGGCTTCGCGCCGTTCACGTTCCAGGTCGGCGCCTTCTCCCCGCCCGCCAACATGGACGACGGCCAGAGCCCGGAGGACCAGATCTTTCTGGAGCGCGCCTCATCCGCCGAACTGTCGCGCACCTTGGCCGGCGCGGACGGGCGCGTCGGCGCCGGTTTTCGGGTGTCCGACCGGCGCTGGTTCGGTGCGCTGACCGCGACCGGGCCAACGGTCAACGACGCCGAAAGCTTTGATGAGCAGTTCGGCCTCGTCGGGCGCGGCGGCATCCTTGTAGCGACCGACCGGCTCGACAACACGTACAACGTCCAGGTCGGCGCGAACGGCAGCTATGTCGTCAATACGCCCGATGGAGGCGCGACCGCCCTGCCCCGCTCGCCCGTCCGCTTCCGCGACCGGCCCGAGCTGCGGCTCGACGGCACGCGGCTGGTCGACACGGGCCCGATCGATGCGGACAACGTCGGGACTTACGGCGTCGAACTCGGTGCGCAGTTCCGCAACCTGTTCGTCCAGGCCGAGCGTTTCTGGTTTGACGTCGATCGGCGCGCCTCCGCCTTTGCGAACCCCGGCTTCAAGGGCGGCTATGCGGAAGCCAGCTGGATCCTGACGGGCGAGTATCGCCGCCACAACATCGCCACGGGATCGTTCCAGAACCCGCGTCCGTACAAGGTCTTCTCGCCCGCGAACGGCGGCTTCGGCGCGTTCGAACTCGCCGCGCGCTATTCGTACGTCGACCTCGATTTTCGTCCGGGCGCTGCGGGAACGGCGGCGATCCCGGGTTCGATCCGCGGCGGCGAGCAGAGGATCGTCACGCTCGGCCTCAACTGGTACCTCAACAGCAATGCCAAGCTGCTGTTCAACTACCTCCACGTCGATGTCGATCGCCTCAACCCGGCCGGGCCCGGCAATCTCTCGCCCTTCGGCGCGGGAACGGCGACGCCGCCGGTCGGCGTGGAGATCGGCCAGGACTACGATGCTTTCGCCATACGCACGCAATTCGCCTTCTAGGTGCTGACGCCGCAGGAATGGGAAGCGCTGCGGCTCAGCCTCGTCATCGCGGGGCGGGCGGCGGCGTTCGGGCTGGTGTTCGCGACCGCGGCCGGGTGGCTCCTCGCGCGCCACCGCTTTGCCGGCCGCTCGCTGCTCGACGCGCTGCTGCACGCGCCGCTGATCCTGCCGCCGGTCGTGGTCGGGTTCGTCCTGCTGCTCCTGTTCGGCACGCAGGGCCCGATCGGACGATGGCTCGACGAGAGCTTCGGCATCCAGCTCGTTTTCAACGCCGCGGGCGCGTCGCTAGCGGCGGGCGTCATGGCGTTCCCGCTGATGCTCCGCGCGGTGCGGCTGGCGCTCGAAGCGGTCGATCCGAAACTTGAGGAAGCCGCGCGCGGTCTGGGCGCGGGTCCCTGGAACTGCGCGTGGACGATCACGCTGCCGCTCGCTTGGCCCGGCCTCGTCGCCGCCGCGGTGGTCGGCTTCGCCGCGGCGCTCGGCGAATTCGGCGCGGTGATCACGTTCGCCGCAAACATCCCGGGCGAGACGCGCACGCTGCCGCTCGCGATCTACTCTGCGATCCAGCAACCTGGGGGAGAGGCGGCGGCGCTGCGGCTGTCGCTGATCTCGTTCGCCGCCGCGCTTGCCGCGCTGCTCGGGTCCGAAGCGCTGCTCCGCGCAGGATCCCGCCGCGCAGGGCGCTGACGTGCTGTCGGTCCGGGCCAAGCATCGACTGGGCGATTTTTTGCTCGACGTCGCGTTCGAAGGTCCGGCGGACGGGGTGACCGTGCTGTTCGGCCCGTCGGGCGCGGGCAAGTCGGCGACGCTGGCGGCCATCGTGGGGACGCTGCGCGCGGCGGACGCGCGGATCGCGATCGGGGCACGCGTGCTCACCGACACGGCGAACCGCATCCGCATCCCGCCCGAGTGCCGCCGGATCGGGATGGTGCACCAGGATGCGCGGTTGTTCCCGCACATGCCCGTGCGCGCCAACCTGCTCTACGGCTGGACCCGGTCACCGGGCCCGCGCCCGATCCGGCTCGAGCGCGTTGTGGAGGTGTTGGATATCGGCCACCTCCTCGATCGCCGCACCGCCGAACTTTCGGGCGGAGAACGGCAACGCGTCGCGCTCGGCCGCGCCTTGTTGTCGCAACCCGACCTGCTGCTCCTCGACGAACCCGTGTCCGCGCTCGACGGCGCGCGCCGCCACGAAGCTTTGCGCTACATCGAGGGCCTGAGCGCCGAGTTCGGCCTGCCGATCGTCCACGTCACGCACGACGCCGACGAAGCGCGCAGGCTGGGCGACCTCGTCGTGCGCCTCGACGCCGGTCGCGTGATCGCGGCGGGCACGCCCGCCGACGTCCTCCCTGGCGCCGGCCTCGACGGCGTGGTCGAAGCGCACGACGGCGCGGACACGATCGTGCGGATCGGCGAGCGCGCCGTCCGCATGCCGCGCTTGGACGCACCGCCCGGCACGCGGGTCCATGTCGGCTGGACCTGAACTACGCCGCCTGTCGCAACCCGTCCGCACGCACGCCGCGCGCCGCCGCGATCACTTCGGCCAAGGTCGCGACCGCGATCTCGTAGGGCGCGCGTGCACCGATCGAGAGGCCGATCGGGCTTTTGAGCCGGGCCAAATCCCGCTCGCCCAGCCCGGCACCGCGCAGCGCATCCAGCCGTTCCGACCGGCGCCGGGCGCTGCCGAGCGCGCCGACGAAGAAGGCGGGCGAACGCAGCGCCGCGATCAGCGTCTCGCCGTCGAGATCGGCGTCGTGCGTGCACGCGGCGACCGCTGTCCAGCGATCGACGCCGATCGCCGCCAGCGCGTCGGCGGGACCCAGCGTCGAATATCGGACACCCGGCAGAGGCGGAGGCTTCAGCGGACCTTGCGGGCGGACGAGCACCGCATCCATGTCCATGTTCGCCGCCAGGCCGGCGATCGCCATGGCGGTCGGATCGCTGCCGACGACGATCGTGCGCGTGCGCGGAACGTAGCGGCGGAAGACCCGGTCGCCGATCAGGCCGGCCTCGGCCGTGTCCGCGTCGTCGGCGGCTTCGCACGTCCGCGTTTGCCCATCGCTCAGCCACAGGCACGGCTCGCGGCGTTCGGTGAAGTCGATAAGCCGTGCGAGTGCGGGGTCGTTCGGCGGGACCGGTTCGATCAGCAGCTCGATCCGCCCGCCGCAGGGCAGCGGCAGGTCCCACGGGCCGCCGCGTCCGTACACCAGCCGCGTCGGTTCTCCGCTTTCGATCGCGCGGCGGCAATGCGCGGCAACGTCGCCTTCGATGCATCCGCCCGACACGTGCCCGGCCAGAATGTCGTCGCCCACCGCCATCTGCGCGCCCAGTCCGCGCGGCGACCCACCTTCCGAATGGAACAGGGTCGCGATCGCAACGGGCACGCCGCGGGCACGCGCATCGGTCAGCGCGGGACGGATGTCGTCGACCAGGCCGAACGCCGCCCATTCGGGCCATGCGTCTTCGACCGTCATCGTTGCAACCGCGCACGGTCGAGCAGCAGGAACTCGACGACGTCGCCCGCCTCCGCGGCAGGCGCATGCGGCGCACGGCGGATCAGCCCGCCCGCCGCGGCGAGCACGGACATAAGCGATGAATCCTGGTCGGGCGCGGCGTCCGCCACGAAGCCGCGTTCCGCGTCGCGCCCGATGACGGCTCGCGCATAATGTTCGCGTGGTCCGTTGGCGGGCATCGCCGACCCGAGCCGCGCGCGCATCCGCGAACGCGTCGGCGCGGCACCTTCGAGCGCGGCGACGATCGCGCCGCCGAACAGTTCGGCACACACCATCGCGGACACGGGATTGCCCGGCAGCCCGAGCACGAGTCCCCCGCCGGGTAGAACGCCGAACCATGTCGGCTTGCCCGGCCTGACCGCGACGCCCTCGACCACCAACTCCAGCCCAAGAGCGGCAAAAGCCGGCTTGACGAGGTCGTGGTCGCCTACGGAGGCCCCCCCGATCGTGACGAGGAGGTCGCACGCGATGCCGCCGAGCGCTGCCGTCACTGCGCTCAGGTCGTCGGGCAAAGGCAAAGACCGCTCCACGAGGCAACCCCGCATGGCGAACCAAGCGGCAAGCCCCGCGCCCGCGGCGTCGTGGATCTGCCATGGTCCGGGCACGGCGCCGGGCTCCGCGATCTCGTCGCCGGTCGGCACGACCACGACACGGGGCCGCGCGCCGACGGCGAGCTCGCTCCGCCCGGTGGACGCGGCCAGTGCGATCCGCCACGGATCGAGCCGCACGCCCGGGGTGAGCAGCACGTCGCCGCTCGCGAAATCCGCCCCGCATGGCCTGACGAACCGATCCGCGCCCGTCATCAGTCCGATCGACACGCGATCGCCGTCTCGCGTTGCCTGCTCCTGCATGACCACCCGGTCCGCCCCCTCCGGCACCGGCGCGCCCGTCGAGATGCGGACCGCCTCGCCGACGCCAAGCGTGCCGGCCCACCCGCGCCCGGCTGCGCTCTCGCCGACAATGCGAAGGCTGCCGGAGCCGACATCCGCGTCGCGCACCGCCCAGCCGTCCATGGCGGATGCGGCGAACGGCGGCTGATCGCGCGCAGCCGTGACCTCGTCGCGCAACACGCGCCCGAGCGCGGCGTCAAGCGGCGCAATCTCGGCCGCCAGCGGCCGGACCCGCGCCAGCATGCGCGCGCGCGCCTCGTCGACGCCGGGAAGGCTCATGTCGGTTCCGCTCGGTACGTACCCGATCGCCCACCCCGCTTTTCCAGCAGCGCAATGCCGCCGATCGTCATCGCCTTGTCGACCGCCTTCAGCATATCGTAGAGCGTCAGCAGCGCCACCGACACGGCGGTCAGCGCCTCCATCTCGACCCCCGTCGGCCCCGTCGTCCGCACGGTCGCGGTCACCTGCAGGCCGTCGGCGACGGGTTCGACGACGACGTCGACCCCCGACAGCGCCAGCGGATGGCAGAGCGGGATGAGGTCGGCCGTGCGCTTGGCCGCCATGACGCCCGCGATCTCCGCGACTCCTTCGACGGCGCCCTTGGGGCCCGCGCCCGTCACGGCGAGCGCCAGCGTCTCAGGCCGCATCGCGATGTGCCCCCGTGCGGTGGCGGAGCGCACCGTGTCCGCCTTGCCGGACACGTCGACCATGCGCGCGCGGCCGGCGTCGTGGAGGTGGGTGAGCGCCACTAGCGCTCGTTCAGCCGCGGCATCAGCTCGATCAGGTTGCAGGGCCTGTGCCGCGTGTCGAGTTGCGGGCTGATGACCTTGTCCCACCCATCCTTGACCGCGCCGTTCGATCCGGGGAGGCAAAACACGAACACGCCCTCGACCAGTCCGGCGGTGGCGCGCGACTGCAATGTCGACAGGCCGACGCTCTGGTAGCTGACGAGGTGGAAGACGGCGGAAAACCCCTCGATGCGCTTGTCGAACAGCGGCTCGAGCGCTTCGGGCGTCACGTCACGCCCGGTCAGCCCCGTGCCGCCGGTGGTCAACACGACGTCGACATCACCCGACCGCGCCCAGCCGAGCACACGCGCCCGGATCGCTTCGACATCATCACGCTCGATCGCGCGGTCGGCAAGATCGTGTCCCGCCGAGGACACGCGTTCGGCGAGTATGTCGCCGGACGTGTCGTCGGCGACGGTCCGCGTGTCCGATACAGTCAGGACGGCGACCCGCACGGGCGTGAGCGTCGCCGTGTTGTCCATCCGGCCGCCGGGTTGCACCGTCATGCTCTCGTCTCCCACCGCGCCGCGCGCTCTAATTCTTCGGGCTTGGGGTCGAGCCAGACCGAGCCCGCCTCGCCCTCCTCCTTTTTCCAGAAGGGCGCGCGGGTTTTCAGTTGGTCCATCAGGTAATCCGCCGCTTCGAACGCGGCCCGGCGGTGGCGCGCGGACACACCGACGAACACGATCGCCTCACCCGGCGCGACGCGGCCGTGGCGGTGGCGGATGACGACGTCGTGCAGCGCCCAGCGTCCGCGCGCCTCGGCCTCCATGTCGGTGATCGCCCTGGCCGTGTAGGTCGGATGCGCATCGAGGATCAGCGCGGTCACCGCTCCCTCCTCCGGCCCGCCGCGACACAATCCGACGAAACTCACCACGCCGCCGCTGTCAGCATCGCCCGCACACAGGCGCGCGAGCATGGCGCCAGGATCGAAGGCAGCGGTATCGACGACGACCACCTCAGCCGCCGCTCATCGGAGGCATGAACCCGACCTCGTCGTCCGGCCCGATCGCGACGTCGCCACGCGTGACTGTGTCGTCGACGATCACGACCACCGTATCCGCATCTAGCGCGAGCCCGGGCGCGTCGGCCATCAGCGCCGCCCTCAACCCGCCGATCGTGTCCGCGTCGATCGTCCGTGTCCGCCAGCCAGCGGCGTCGGCGAGCCTGCCCAGCAGCGTCACGCGCGCCATCAGCCGCCCGTGCGCGACATCGGGCGGGTCAGCACCGGACCCGCCCCGCGCCTGTCGATCAGGAAATCGTGCTTCTCGGGTTTTCGGGATATCGCCTCGCAGATGATCTCGTCCAGCTCCGCCGCCGAAGCACCGCCGCGCAGCGGCGTACGAAGATCGGCCGAATCCTCCTGCCCCAGGCACATGTACAGGATCCCCGTCGCGGTCAGCCGGACGCGGTTGCACCCGGCGCAGAAATTGTTCGACATCGGCGTGATGAAGCCGAGTTTCCCGCCCGTTTCCGCCACCCGCACGTAGCGCGCGGGGCCGCAGCTTCGGTCCGCGATCGGCTCGAGCGTCCACCGCGCCTCCAGGTCGCGACGCACCTGCGACAGCGGCAGATACTGCTCGGTGCGGTCCTGCTCGATCTCGCCCAGCGGCATCGTCTCGATCAACGAGGCGTCCATGCCGTGCCGGTGCGCCCACGCGATCAGGTCGGGCAGCTCGTCCGCGTTGTCGTGCGCCAAAGCGACGATGTTGAGCTTGACACGCAGTCCCGCGACCAGCGCCGCCTCGATCCCGCCGAGCACCCGCCCAAGATCGCCGCCGCGCGTAAGCCGCGCGAACGTATCCGGGTTCAGGCTGTCGATCGACACGTTGACCCGCCGCACGCCCGCATCGGCGAGCGCGCGCGCGTGCGTCGCCAGCTGCGTGCCGTTTGTGGTCAGCGTCAGCTCCTCCAAGGCGCCGCTGTCCAGATGCCGCGACAGCCCGCGCACCAGATCGATGAACCCGCGCCGCAGCAACGGCTCGCCGCCCGACAGCCGCAGCTTGCGCACGCCCAGCCCCACGAACGCTGTGCACAGCGTGTCGAGCTGCTCCAGCGTCAGCAGATCGGATTTCGGCAGGAACTTCTGGTCGGCGGGCATGCAGTACACGCAGCGCAGGTCGCACCGATCGGTCACCGACACGCGCAGATAGTCGATGCGCCGCCCGTACGGATCGACGAGCGCGCGCTCACGCGGCGCGCCGGTCTTGATGGGCAGGAGTGAGGACATGCTCTGACTTCCGCACGGGCTGCGCACGCGAACCGCCGCGCCCGTTGTATGCCCCCATATACAACTGTGGCGACCCGATTGCACTAGTCGCGGCGTGAGTGCCCCATCCTCTCGGCGACGATGTCGCGCATCGCGACCGGCGACCGTCCCAGCAACCGTTCCAACGTCGGATCGACACGCGAAAACTCGCCCGCGCGGCTCGCGGCATAGAGGCCGAGCGCGATGCTCGCGGCGGCCGGCGGTGCCCCGCGAGCCGCCATGCTTGCCCTAAATGCGTCGTCCGCGATGACGTCGCGGCGGACCTCGCGCCCCAGCAGATGCGATGCGATCCCGGCCAGATCGGCCATGTCGAGCGCCTCCGATCCGGTCAGCGGCGGCGTCGGGCCGTCGAAGCGCCCCTCCTGCGACATGACGATCGCCGCCGCCTCGGCCAGGTCCGCGTGCGCGGTCCACGCGACCTTGCCGTCGGCGGGAGCCGCGATCGCGCCGCTGCCCGCGGCATCGCCCATCAGGTCGACGCCGCTCGCGGCGTAGAACCCGTTACGCAGCGCCGTCCATGCCATGCCGGATGCGCCGAGCATGTCCTCGGTCGCGGCATGGTCGTGCATCGGCGGAAAAGCCGACGACGCGCCCGCACCCATGTGGCTGGTGTAGACGATCCGGGTCGCACCGGCGGCACACGCGGCATCGATGGCGTTGCGGTGCTGCGCCAGCGGGTCGCCACCCGTGGCGCGCGCGTTGGAGGACACGATCAGAACCTGCATCGCGCCTTCGAAAGCGCGCGACAGGCTTTCCGCGTCGTCGAAGTCGCCGTGCCGCACGCGGACGCCCATCGCCTCGAGCCCGCCCGCCTTGCCGGTGTCGCGAACGCTCGCGCCCACGCGGTCGGCGGGAACGCGTGCCACGAGCTTCTCGACGATCGCGCGTCCGAGTTTGCCCGATGCTCCGGTTACGATGATCACGGCGACGTTTCCGATGCGAAGCCTTGGCTGCATGAAACCGCGGCCGGCAAGTCAATCGTCCCATGCAGGCGGCGGCCGAAGAGCGCGAGCATCTCGCCCCACCCCCGCGTCGCGGCGACATCGTCGTACACGGGAAAGTCCGGCATCATCCAGCCATGCGCCGCGGGGTAGGTATCCGCGCGGTAGCGAACGCCGGCCCGGGTCAGCGCGCCTTCGAACTTTCTGGCCATGTCGGGCGGGTAGCTGCCGTCGTCTTCCGCCGCGGCGACGTACACCTCCGCCTTGAGCCCTGGCGCGAGCAGGTGCGGGCTGGTGCCCGCGTCGGTCGCCAGATTGCCGCCGTGGAAGCTCGCGACGGCCGCGAAGCGATCGGGATAGGTCCCCGCCGCCACGACCGCCATCCCGCCGCCCATGCAGAAGCCGACAGCCCCGACCGCCCGGCCGGCGACGTCGCCGCGCGTGTCGAGATGATCGAGCAGGCCTTGCGTATCTTCGGCGGCCTCCTCGTTGCCGGTGGTCGCCATCAACGGACCCAGGATCGCCCGGAAGTCGCCCGCGAACACTTCGGCCGGCACGAACGGTCCGTACGAACCGTAGCGGTAGAAAAGGTCGGGCAGCAGCACGACGTAGCCACCGTCCGCAAGCCGCCGCGCCATGTCGATCATAGCGGGCCGGATGCCGCCCGCATCCATGTAGACGATGATAGCGGGCCACGGCCCTTCGCCTGCCGGCGTGGCGACGTGCACCGGGCATTCGCCGTCGCGCGTTTCGACTTCTACGACTTCAACCACCGCGATCCGCTCCTGCCCGGCCGCTGCTTCGGCTCCGTCCCCGTCGCAAGTCAACACGCGAGCACGTCGGGCGACCACCCGCTCGTCGAAACGCACGTCGATTCTTTGTGGATCGCTCGCGCTTGGCTTATCGTGCGCGCAGCATCGCGACGCGACGTCGAACGCGAACGAGGGATCATCGGACATGGGCACGTCGGCAACGCGACACGAAAATCTGCTCGGCGATTTCCTCAAGGATCGGCGGGCGCGGCTCGACCCGGAGGCGTTCGGGTTCGGTTCCTCACGGCGGCGTACCCCCGGGCTGCGCCGGGAGGAGGTGGCGCAGCGCGCGGACGTCAGCGCGACCTGGTACACGTGGCTCGAACAGGGGCGGCACGGCGCGCCCTCGGCGGACGTTCTCGACCGGCTGTCCGGGGCCCTGCAGCTGACCGCGTCCGAGCGCGAGCACCTGTTCCTGATCGCGCGCCCCCAGCCCGCGATCCGCCGTGTTTCGGTGTCGGAAGTGACCCCGGCGCTGCAGCGGATGCTCGACTCGCTCGAAAACAACCCCGCGATCATCAAGTCCGCCGCGTGGGACATCCTGGCGTGGAACCGCGCCGCCGCCGCCGTGCTGACCGATTACTCCAAGCTTGAGCCCGCCGACCGCAACATCCTCAAGCTCCTGTTCCGCGACCCGGGAATCCGCAGCCGCAATCCGCATTGGGAAAGCCAGGCGCGCGCCGTGGTCGCGACGTTCCGTCTGCAGATGGCGAGGGCGGGCTGCGGCGACACCGCGCGCGCGCTGGTGGACGAGATGTGCGACACCAGTCGCGAATTCGCCAGCCTGTGGCGAGACAACGATGTCGATGCCTACGGCGAGGGCATCAAGGAGATCGAACATCCGACCGCCGGGCTGCTCGCCCTCGAATATTCGTCGTACGCGGTCGACGGCAAGCCCGACCTCAGCCTGCTCATCTACACGCCAGCGACGCCCGACGACCTGGCCCGCGTCCGCGCGCTGCTCCGCTAGCGTCCGGCGGCTCATGCCGATCCGGGTAGCCGCGATACTAGCATGAGCTCACGTCTTTTCGCGGGTGCACAGCGCGCGCATCTGACGATCACTCAGTTCAGGAGATCGTCATGCGCATATTCGTCACCGGAGCCACGGGGTACATCGGGTCCGCCGTCGCCGCCGAGCTCCTCGCCGCGGGGCACGACGTGCTCGGCCTTGCCCGCAACGCCGACTCCGACCGCAAGCTCGAAGCGGCCGGAGTCGAACCGCATCGAGGCGCGCTGACCGACCTCGACGCGCTCGCGGCGGGCGCGCGCGCCTGCGACGGCGTGGCGCACCTCGCCTTCATCCACGACTTCTCGCAATATGAGGAGAACGGACGTATCGACCGCCGCGCGGTGTCGGCATTGGCGGACGCGCTGGCCGGATCGGACAAGCCGCTCGTCATCACCTCCGGCGTCACGGTCGCCGCGTCCGGCCGAACCGTGACCGAAGACGATCCGGCGACCTCCGACAGTCCGTCGGCCGTGCGCACGCCGTCGGAAGAGGTTGTGCTAGCCGCCGCCGCGCTGGGCGTGCGTTCGGTGGTCGTGCGGTTGCCTACGTCGGTCCATGGCCCCGGCGACACCGCCTTCGTTCCCGCGCTCGTCGACATCGCGCGGCGAGCCGGTTTTTCCGCTTATGTCAGGGACGGCGCGAACCGCTGGCCCGCCGTCCACCGCCTCGACGCGGCGCGCCTGTTCCGGCTGGCGCTCGAAAAAGCCCCGCCGGGCACGCGCCTGCACGGCGTGGCCGAGGAAGGGATCGCGCTGAGCACGATCGCCGAGACGATCGGCGAAGGATTGGGCCTGCCGGTGCGCGGCATCCCGGCGGACGACGCGGCGGCGCACTTCGATTGGTTGGCGCTCTTCGTCGGGCTTGACTCGCCCGCTTCGAGCGACGCCACCCGAAGACTGCTCGACTGGCATCCGCGCGAAAAGGGCTTGCTGGAGGACATGCGCGACAGCGGCTATTTCGCGGCAAAGGCGCTGGAGCCTGCTTGACGCGCGCCGGTCAGCCTTCGGGAATGGCGCGCATGGCGCAGCGGCTGGAGAGGAACAGGAGGCTCGCAATCGGCAGCATCACGCCGACCACCAGCGCGATCGCCTCGCCGACGCGGGCCTCGTTTCCGAGCACATGGTCGGTGACGAGAGCGACGAGCACGGGTCCGAGGCCGCCGCCCACCAGCCCGACGATCAGCACGAAGATCGCGGTCACGCGTCCGCGCAGCGCGGGCGGGGCCACCATGCGCCACGTCGCGTAGGACGACGCGCCGGTGATCCCGACCCCGGTCATCCCCAGCGCGAGCATCCCGAGCACCAGTTCGGGCGTCGGCATGAAGTAGGCGCCGGCGAGGAGCGGCAAGGCCAACAGCACGACGACGCCGGACACGAGCAGGTACGCGTCGCGGCGGCCCGAGCGGAACACGCGGTCGAGCAGCACGCCGCCGCCGAACGCGCCGATCGCGCCCGACACCGACACGGCGAGCCCGAAACTCCACCCGATCTGCCCGGGACCCAGCCCGAAGCGCCGCTCAAGGAACGCGGGCGTCCAGGCCGCGATCGCGTAGCTGATCAGCGACATGAGCGCGAAGCCCGAAAAGCAGCGGATCAGCAGCCCGCCGCGTTCCCAAAACAACGCGCGCAGTCCCGACGCGGCGCCCGATTTCGGCTTGGGGGCCCCGTATTTGCGCGGATCGGTGATGGCGAAGGCGAGCAGGGCGATGACTAAGCCGGGCAAGCCGGTGACGAGGAACACGACTTGCCAGGACGAGACCGCGCCGACGATCGGTACGAGCACCTGCGCCTGTCCCGCGAACAGGCCGACGACGGCTCCCCCGACCGCAAGCGCCAGCCCGGAGCCCAGGAAGTAGCCCGCGCTGTACACGCCCATCGGCGTCGCGACGCGGTCGGGCGGGAACAGGTCGCTGATCAGCGACACCGCCGCGGGCGCGAGCGTCGCCTCGCCCGCTCCGACCGCGATGCGGCCCGCGAACAGTTCGGCGAAACTGCGCGCCAAGCCGCAGAACGCCGCGCTCAGCGACCAGAACGTGATGCCCAAGTAGAGGATCAGGCGGCGCGGGTAGCGGTCGACCAGATAGCCGAGCGGCAGCGCGGCGATGCTGTAGAAGAGGCCGAACGCGAACCCCTGGAGCAGCCCGACCTGCGTGTCCGAAAGACCGAGGTCGGCCTTGATCGGCGTGACCAGCAGCGAGATGATCTGCCGGTCGAGCACCGACAGCAACGAAAAGACGAGCAGGATCGCGACCGTTCCCCACGCCGCGGCGGCGGGCGGCGTTTCGGCCGACGAAGGTTCCGGACTGGTATCGACGCCGGCCGCGAGCGCGGCAGCCGCCTCGGGACCGTCAAGCAATTGCGTGGACATGGCGCTCCTCCATCCGGGCGGTCGGCACGGAGAACCGCACGGGCAGGCTGACGAGCGCGGTGTGGTTGTTGCACATCAGCCAGCGTTCGTCGCCGTCGACGGCGAGGTCGGGGAGGCGTTCGAGCAGCGCGACCAGCATCAGCTCGATCTCGAGCCGCGCAAGGTGGCGGCCGAGACAACTATGCTCGCCCACGCCGTAGCCGACGTGCGGGTTGGGCTTGCGGGCGATGTCGAAGGCGTACGGGTCGTCGAACACACGCTCGTCGCGGTTGGCGGATACGAGCCAGCACATGACCCAGTCGCCCTCGGCGATGCGCTTGCCTCCGAACTCGACGTCGCGGGTGGCGAGGCGGAACTTGTGCTTGGACGGATTGCTCCAGCGCACGAACTCTTCGGCGGCGGACGACGCGAGCGCCGGGTCGGCGCGCAGCCGTTCCGCCTGTTCGGGCGACCGCATCAGTTCGCGCATGCCGACCGACAGCGCGTCGCGCGTCGTCTCCAGCCCCGCCACCACGATCGCGAATGCCCACCAGCCCATGTCGCGCGCATCCAGCGGCGCGCCGTCCACCTCCATCGACCCGATCACGCCCGTGAAGTCGTCGCGCGGGTCGGACTGCCTCTGGTTCGCGAGCGCGGACATGTAATCGTGGATCGCGGCCATGTGGAAACGCTGCGTTTTGGAGGCGTCGCCGTCGATCTGATACGCCGGGTCCTGCGCGCCCATGAACGCGGCGCAGTGATGCTGAATGATGGCGTGGTCGGCGGCGGGGACACCCATCATCTCGCACACCAGCCGCGCCGGCAGCCGCGCCGCCACGTCCTCCACCAGGTCGCAGCGGCCGCGCGGCGCGACTTGGTCGATGATGTCGTCCACGCATGCCTGCACCGTGTCCCGCATCCGCGAGACCGCCGCCGCCGCGAAATGCTTGTTGAACGGCCTGCGCACGGCGAGGTGGCGGGGCGGATCGGTGTGCGTCGGGATCGATCCGTAGCCGCCGGCGTGACGCTGTTCGGGCGTCGGCGGCGCGGCCGACAGGGGTATCAGGCCGCCCAGATCGGACGAGAACGTCTCCGCATCCTTGAGCACGGCCACGATGTCGGCGTGGCGCGTGACCGACCAGAAGGGGCGCACGCCACCTTGGGTCCAGTGCACGGGATCGTCGCGGCGGAGCTCTTCGAACAAGGCATGATCCTCGCCGAACGCGAAGAAGGGTGCGCGCGTCAGCTTGGCGTCTACCTCCGTCCAGTCCACCGGCCACGCCCTCAAATGCTTCGGCCGACGCTGCACCACCGGCACCGACCGCGCCAGCGGACCGCGCGGACGGATCATGCAATGAACGGATCGCGAAAGCAGCGATGGGCGCAAGGCCACGCGGATTGGCTTAGCTTCGCAAACGTCGGCACGTTCGAAGGAGAAGCGCATGGCGAGCACCCTCACGCGGAATACGCTCGTGGTGGAGCCCGTGCGGCCGGACTTCGTCGCCCGGGTGACCGGCCTTAATTTAAGGGAGCGCTTGGACGACGCGGCCGTGCGCGCGATCGAGGAGGCGATCTGGACGTACGCCGTGCTCGTCTTCCCGAACCAGCCGCTCAGCGTCGACGAACAAGTGGCGTTCGGCCGGAGCTTCGGTCCGCTCGATACCGGCCTGCAAAAAAAGCTGCTCGGCAAGGTGCAAACGCGGCTGGGCAACGAAGCGGTGAGCGACATCTCCAACGTGTCCGCCGAGGGCGGCGTCGCCGACCGCAGGCACAAGCAGGCAATGATGAACGTCGGCAACCAATTCTGGCACACCGACTCCTCGTACGAGCACCACCCGTTCCGCTATTCGATCCTGGCCGCGCAATGCGCGGTGAGCTGGGGCGGCGAGACCGAGTTCGCCGACCTGCGCGCTGCCTGGGACGCGCTCGACGCCCGCACCCGCGCGCTCGTCGCCGACCGGTCGGGCGTGTTCTTCTCGCACAACACGCGCCAGTGGCTGGGCATCGAGGATTCGGCGGAGGACATGGCCGCCTACCCGCCCGTGCGCTGGCCGCTGGTCCGCACGCATCCGGGGTCGGGCCGCAAGCTGTTGTGGATCGACAGCAAGGTGCGCGAGATTTCGGGCATGTCCGTCCCCGAGGGGCGCGCGCTGGCGCACGAACTGCTCGAACATGTCGGCGCGCGCGAACGCGTGTACGCGCACGACTGGTCGGCGGGCGACGTGGTCATGTGGGACAACCGGTCCGTGCTCCATCGCGGCCGCCGCTTCGACATGGACGAACGGCGCGAGATGCGGCGCGTGTCCACGGTGGACGACTCCGCATCGCTCGGCGTCGCCTGATCGCGTTGAATTCCCGCGGCGCGCTCACCCTGCGTCGTCAAGCGCTCGCATAGACGCCGCGGCCGAATACGCGATCGAGATCGTCCGCGGTCGCCATCGCGAAGGTGCTTCCGATCCCGTCGAAGATGCGCGTCGCGCGCCTAACCGCGGGGCGGGTGTCGATTTCGTCGAACCAGCGCGCGATCGCCGGATAGTCGATCGGCGAGACGCGGGTCCAACCCAGTTCCCCGTAGCGCTTCGCCTGATTTCGGATCCATGGGAACAGCGCGATGTCGGCGATCGAGTAGTCGTCGCCAGCCATGTATCTCGCCTGCGCGAGCCTGCTTTCGACGACACCGTAGAGCCGCTTCATCTCGGTCGTGTAGCGGCTCAACGCGTAATCGTTTCCGGCCGGAGCAAAGCTTTTGAAGTGATTGAATTGGCCGCACATCGGGCCGATGCTCGTCGTCTGGAACATCAGCCACTCCAAGATTTTCACGCGAGCCGACGGTTCATCGGAGAACAGCTTGCCGCTCTTCTCGGCCAGATAGAACAGGATGGCACCGGACTCGGTGATGACACTGCGTGAACCGCCCATGCCATCCTCGTCGACAAAAACCGGGATCTTGCTGTTCAAGTTCAGTGCGACAAAGGAGTCGGCGAATTGCTCTCCTTTCCAGATGTCGAGCTTATGCAGGTCGTAGCGCGCTTCGACCTCTTCGAGCATGATGTTGATCTTCAGAACGTTTGGAGTGCCGTACCCGTAAAGCTTCATCATGGTTTCCGCGCCCGTTGTATTGATGCGGCGTCGGCTGACTTCCCGAGGCACATCGACTCTGCTCACGCGTTGCTCGGGACAGGCTCAGAAGCGGTAGGAGGCCGTCACTCCATAGGTCGCGGGCTGCCCGGCATAGCGCACCACGACATCCGTGACCCGGACGACGTTGGTCCAGTAATATTCGTCAAAGATGTTCTTGCCCCACACAAAGGCGCGCCAGCTTCCGTCCGGGCCTTCGACCCCGAACTGCGCGTCGACCGTCGTGTATGCGCGGATGTCGAACAGGTCGAGGTTCACCTGCGACGCGCCGGGTGGGTTGAACACGGCCGACGTCTTGCTGCGGTAGGCGACGTTGACGCCCGCGAACGCGCCCAGCGTTTCCGTGATCGGCCGCGTATAGTTGATGTCGCCGTTGAGGCTCAGCTTCGGCGTGAAGTTGAAGCGGGAGCCCGACTGGTCCTGCAGGACGCCGTCGACCGTCTGGCCGGTGTAGCGGCGGATCTCGCTGTCGATGTACGTCCCGCTGCCCGACAGCGTCAGGCCCCGCGCGGGGCGCAGCACGACCGAGCCCTCCGCGCCCCGGATCCGCGATTCGGGGATCGTGTCCTGCGCGTTGATGTTGCCGAACGGAGGGCCGACGTTGATGCGCGCGCGCAGCTGCTTGTCGACATAGTCGTACTGGAAGATCGCGCCTTCGACCCGCAGCATGCGGCCGAAGCTCGCGCGCGCGCCGAGTTCGTATGCGGTGAGCTCCTCCTGCACGACGGGCCGGTAGGCGACGTTGTCCGTGGTGTTGAGCGTGCTGAAATTGCCCGCCTTGAACCCGCGGCTGATGCGCCCGTAGATGAGGGAGCGGGGCGTGGGGTTCCAGTTGACGTTGACCGTCCACGGCACGTTGTCCTCCTTCAGCACCCGGTTGGACAGAGTGGAGGTGAACAGCGGCGGATTTTCAGTGTCCTCGGCCGCCGCGGCGGCGGACGTGTAGATGCCGATGCAATCGCCCACCGCGAGCTGGCCGACGGGCGCGAGCCCGGCTCCCGCGCGGAAGAAGTTGATCAGCCCAGTGTAGGCGGGCGCGGAAAACGCGTCGCGCACGGTGCCACAGCCGCGGAACCTGCGCTCGTCCCGGCTGTACCGGATGCCGCCGCTGACGCTGAGTTGCTCGCTCAGCTCGAATTCGAGGTTGGTGAATGCCGCGAAATTCTCGATCCGTTGGCTGACGTCGATCGCGGCACCCGTCGCGCGCCGACCGAAGATGTTTTGAACCTGGGACGAATCGGTGATGTTCTGATCGACGATGTCGCGCGTGCGGTCGCGGCCGTAATTGGCCCCGACCAGCCACTGGAACGGGCCGAACTCGGCGCTCAACCGCACTTCCTGCGCGAACGTCTTGATCCTGCTCGTCTGCGCGCCCCGGTAAAGCGTGGCGATGCCGATCCCGTCGAAGTCGGTCACCGACTCGCGATCGAAGTCGGCGTAGGAGGTGATCGATGTCAGCGTGATCGCCTCGTTCAGGTCGAGGTCGAGGCGGAGCGATCCCTGGATGAACCGGTCGTCGCGCGCGAGGTCGACGCCGCCGTCGAAGTCTGCGTCGCGCGCGTTGTCGCCGGCAAGCAGGTCCGGCCGTGTCACGACGAGGCCGTTGGCACCGATCACCGGCGCGCCCGCGGCGTCGACGACGACGATGTCACGGTCCACCCGGGCGACGTTGCCCGGGAACACGGCCACGAGCTGCGCGGCCGTCGTGTCCGACTTGTCGACCCAGCCGTTGACGTTGAGCGTCGCGCGAAATGAGGAGACGGGTTCCCATTCGACGATCGCGCGGCCGGTGTAGTTCTCGATCTTGCCCAGCCCGTCGTCGCGCGTCAGGCTGCGCTGCCAATCGTCGCCGAACGCGTAACGGCCCGCGACGCGCGCCTTTATCGTGTCGCTCAGCGGGCCGCTGACATAGCCTTCGATCTGACCTCGCGCGAAACGGCCGATCGTGCCCAGAATGCCCGCTTCGAACGCGTCCGTCGGCTTGGCGGCGATGTAGTTGATCGCGCCGCCCGTCGAGTTCTGGCCGTACAACGTCCCCTGCGGGCCTTTGAGCACTTCGACGCGCTGGAGGTCGAAGGCCGCGCCCTGCGTCAGCACGGGAAAGGCGAGCGGCACTTCGTCGACATACACCGCGACTGACGAGCTCGATCCGGCGCTGGGCTCGTTCACGCCGACACCGCGCAGCGTGTAGATGGGGGTGGAAAAGCCGCTGTCGCTGACGGACAGGCCGGGGACGAGCTTGGCCAGGTCCTCCGCCTGCGTGATGTTGCGGTCGACGAGCGCCTGGCCATCCACGGCGGTAATG
Source organism: uncultured Sphingomonadaceae bacterium (assembly GCA_964251385.1). Classification (GTDB taxonomy): domain Bacteria; phylum Pseudomonadota; class Alphaproteobacteria; order Sphingomonadales; family Sphingomonadaceae; genus CADCVW01. Next base: position 760,679 of record CAXUJK010000001.1, read on the forward strand.
GAAAGGCCGACGTCGGTCAGCACCTGGTTGCGGCGCTGCGCGGTGACGACGATCTCGCCGGCGTTGGTTTCCGTCTCGATCGGGGTCGCGGATGCGGGTTCCGGGGCGGGCGTGTCCTGCGCCGCGGCGGGAACGGCCACCACGGCAAGCAAGGGCGCGGTAGCGAACATCCACGTAGGCCGCAGGCGCGAGATTTGCAGATGCAGGCCAGTCGTCATGAGCTCTCTCCAGCGCCGATGCCGGCGCGTCCGGCGTCCGCGTTCGGGCTGCCTCGCGATCATGCTATCGACATGCTCCGCCCGCGCCGACGCGTATCATTTCAAGAATGCGATTATCCCATGTGTTCCGCGCGCCCGCAGGAGGCCGACTGCCTAAACAGTAATGTATGCGTCCGCGTCGATCGCGCCCGTCTCGGGCCGCCCCAGGCCGTAATCGCCTTCGATGGTGGTGCGCAGCATCCAACGTTCCTCGTCCGCGGGGCTGCCCGTGGAACTGTGCAGCACGCGCCAATTGTCCCACAGCACCATGTCGCCCAGCCGCCAGTCGTGCATGTACACGTCCGCGCCGTCGACCATGTGGCGCGCGACCTCCTCGAGCAGCGCGTCGCCGTCGGCGTCCATCATCCCCGCGATCCCGACCGCGAACCACGGCGACAGGTTGAGCATCTTCCGGCCCGTCTCCCGCTGCGCATAGACGAGCGGGTGGACGACGCGCGGAAAGTCGCCCAGCCGGTTTTGGATGCTGACGATGCCGGGCGTGAAGCGCTCCACGGTCACGTCCGCGATACGGCCGAAACGCTGGTTGGCGGGATCGAGATCGTATTTGTAGACGACCTCCAGCCCCTCGATCCGCGCCTTCAGCCGGTCGGGCAGCGCGGCGTACGCGCCGATCTTGTCGATGAAGCCGGTCTGGCCAAGCCGGCCGGGCAGGCGCACGGGCCGCAGCACGCCGCCGCGGTTGATGCGATCGACGTAGACGAGGTCGGAATGCCAGGGCAGCCACGACCCGCGCAGCTCGCCGTCGACCCGCATCAGCCAGCCGTCCTCCGGCCGGTAGTGCACCGTCATCAGTTCGGGATGCTCCGAACGCGTCTCGCGCGTCGGGTGCGCGATCAGCCGGCCGAAGCAGCGGCTGAGCTCGATCTGCGCGTCCTCGCCCTCGAACCCGCGAAACACCACAACGCCGCGGTCGATCCACAGCGCGCGCAGCCGCTCGCGCACGTCGTCGTCGGCGAGCGCCTCGCGCGTCAGGCCGGTCACCACCGCGCCGAAGGACCGGTTTTCGGCCAAGTCGGTTACGTCGAAGCTTGGGTCAGGCATGTCCGTCTCCCCCGATCCCGCGATGGTCGCGGACCACCCGCCCCGCCAGATCGCGCAACAGCATCAGTTCCATGGGAGCGATCAGCAGGTCGGCCTCGTCGTAGCCAAGCCCGGTCGGCGCGAGCATCCGCTTGCCCGCAGCACGCGTCGCATCGAGGCACCGACGCCACGCCGCGTCCATGCGCCCGCGCTCGGTGTTGAAGTCCAGCCCCATGTCCGCGGACAGGTCGCCCGGTCCGAAGAGGACCGTGTCGATCCCGTCCATCGCCAGAATTTCATGGATGTTTTCGACGGCGCGTGCGGACTCAATGATCGGGATCACCACAACTTCCGCGTCCGCCGTCCCCGTCCGCTCCCGCCAGCTGTCGAGCGACCAACCGCCGCCATGGCAGGCGGGGCACATGCCGCGGCTCCCTCGCGGGGCGTAGCGGCTGGCGCGTACGGCGCTCTCCGCACCGGTTGCATCGTTCACGTGCGGCACGACCACGCCGTGCGCGCCGACGTCGAGCATCGACTGGATCTGCAGCGCCGTGTTCTCCGCGATCCGCACCAGCGGGACGATGCCGCCGGCCTCCGCCGCACGGACGTGGTTCTCGACCTCGATGCGGCCGAGCCGGCCATGTTCGGCGTCGAGCACGACGAAGTCGAACCCGGCGGCCGCGACGATGTCCGTCGTGGCCGGGTCGATGGACGAGATGAAGATGCCCAACGGCCGCGCCCCGCCCGTTGCTACGCCGGCTAGCGCGCTCCTGGCTCGAACGAACTTCAAGCCGGACCGGTCAGCGCATCGTACGTCAGCCTCTGGTAGACGGGCAGCGCCTCGCGGCCCGCCATTCCGCGACCGGACGCGATCGTCGCACCGATGTCGGGGTTCAGCGGCATGAGGTGCTGGACCATGTAGACCATCACGATCTGCTCGGCCGGATCGGCCTGCCACCAGGTTCCAAACGCACCCGGCCACGTGAACGAGCCCGTCCGGCCGCATCCGAGCAGGTTCTTTTCAGGCACGTCGACGAGACCGAGACCGAGCCCGAAGCCCATGCCGGCCCATGTCGGCGCGCCGATGAAGGGGATGCGCCTCTGCTCGGACGTCAGCCGGTCGGTGCGCATGTCGCGAACGGTTTCGGGACGCAGCAGCCGGACTCCGTCCACTTCGCCGTCACCCAGCAGCAGCCGCGCGAAGGCCAGATAATCGTCGGCGGTCGAGATCAGCCCCACGCCGCCGGACGCGAAGGCGCCGGGCGTGTCGAACCCGGGCAAATCGACGGCGATCGGCTCCCCTGTTCCCTCCTCATGGCGGTACATCGTCGCCAACCGGTCCTCCTTTTCAGGACGCACTCCGAACGCGGTGTCGCGCATTCCCAGCGGCGCGAAAATCCGGCGCTCGAGCACGTCGGCAAGCGGCTCACCGTCGATGCGGGCGATCAGGAAGCCGAGCACGTCGGTGGCATGACCGTAATGCATCCGCTCGCCCGGCTGGTAGCTCAAGGGAAGCGTGCCGAGCGCGGCCAGCCATTCGTCGGGCGTCTTGTCGGTGCCGAAGCCGTCGCCGAGCAGGTCGCGGCAGGCCTCGGCGATCGCACCTTCCGAGAACATGGCGTAGGCGATCCCCGCTTTATGGGTCAAAAGGTCCTCGACCGTGATGTCGCGGTCGGCGGGCACGACATCCGTCAGCGCGCCGTCGGCGCGGCGGAGCACCTGCATGTCCGCAAGCTCCGGCATCCATCGCGTGATCGGGTCGTCCAGCGCGAGCCTGCCCTCGTCGACGAGCATCATAGCCGCCGCCGACACGATCGGCTTGGTCATCGATGCGATGCGGAACAGCGTGTCGCGGCGCACGGGACTCGCAGTCGCGATGTCCCGGCACCCGAGCGCGAGCGCCTGCACGATCTCGCCCTGGTGCCAGGTCAGCGCGACGACGCCGGACAGCTCGCCGCGCGCGATGAAGGGGGTTAGCGCGCCCGGCACCGCATCGAGGCCGGCAACGCTCATCTATGCGGCTTCTCTCGCGCGCACCATGTCCAGCGCGACGTCGACGATCATGTCCTCCTGCCCGCCGACCATTTTTCGCGCGCCCAGCTCGATCAGGATCGTGCGCGTGTCGAGGCCGTAGGTTTCCGCCGCCTTTTCGGCGTGGCGCAGGAACGAGGAGTAGACCCCCGCATAGCCCAGGCTGAGCGTCTCGCGGTCGACGCGCACCGGCCGGTCCTGCAGGGGCCGCACCAAGTCCTCGGCCGCGTCCATCAGCGCGATGACGTCGCAGCCGTGGTCCCAGCCCTTGCGGTCGACGGCGGCGACGAACACCTCCAGCGGCGCGTTCCCCGCGCCCGCGCCCATCCCGGCAAGGCTCGCGTCGATCCGGACCGCGCCTTCCTGCGCGGCGACGATCGAGTTGGCGACGCCGAGCGACAGGTTGTGATGCGCGTGCATTCCGCGCTGCGTTTCGGGTTTGAGCACCCGGTCGTAGGCGCGCAACCGGTCGCGCACCCCGTCCATATCGAGCGCGCCGCCCGAGTCGGTGACGTAGACGCAGTGCGCGCCGTAACTTTCCATCAGCGCTGCCTGTCCGGCCAGCGCGTCGGCGTCGATCATGTGGCTCATCATGAGGAAACCCGACACGTCCATGCCCAGATCGCGCGCGATGCCGATATGCTGCTTCGACACGTCCGCCTCGGTGCAATGCGTCGCGACGCGGACCGAGCGCACGCCGATGTCGTACGCGCGCCGCAGGTCCTCGACCGTGCCGACGCCGGGCAGGATCAGCGTGGTCAGCACCGACCGGGTCAGCACGTCGGCCGCCGCCTCCAGCCATTCCCAGTCGGTATGCGCGCCGAACCCGTAATTGAAGCTCGCGCCCGACAGGCCGTCGCCGTGCGCGACCTCGATCGCGTCGACGCCCGCCGCGTCGAGCGCGGCGGCGATGGCGCGGACGTGATCGATCCCGTAATTGTGCCGAACCGCGTGCATGCCGTCGCGCAGCGTGACGTCCTGGATGTAGATCTTGTCGCCGGCGACGTCGAAGCTCATGCCGCGATCCTCCGGGCCATGATCTTTTCGGCGAGCAGCTCGCCCGTCGCCTTGGCCGCGGCGGTCATGATGTCGAGGTTTCCGGAGTAGCTGGGCAGGTAATCGCCCGCCCCCTCGACCTCGAGAAAGACCGAGGTCTTCAGCCCGGTGAACTCGCCGCGACCCGGAATGTTGAGGCGGTTGTTGTCGCCGTAGCGTTCGAATTGCACTTCCTGCTTCAACCGGTAGCCGGGCACGTAGCGCTGCACCTTTGCCACCATCGCGGCGACCGCCGCGCGGATCGCGTCCTCGTCCGCGCCTTCGGACAAGGTAAAAACGGTGTCGCGCATGATCATGGGCGGTTCGGCCGGGTTCAGGATGATGATCGCCTTGCCCTGCGCAGCGCCGCCGACCTCCTCGATCGCGCGCGCGGTGGTGCGCGTGAACTCGTCGATATTGGCGCGCGTGCCGGGGCCGGCCGAGCGCGACGACACGGACGCGACGATCTCCGCGTAGTGGACGGTCGCGACGCTGCTGACTGCGGCCACGATCGGGATCGTCGCCTGCCCGCCGCACGTCACCATGTTGACGTTGGGCTGGTCGAGATGCGCCTCCATGTTGACGGGCGGGATCGTGAACGGGCCGATCGCGGCGGGCGTCAGATCGACGATCTGCTTGCCGTCGGCCCGCAATGCCGCGTCGTGCACCTTGTGCGCATAGGCCGAGGTTGCGTCGAAGACGATGCCGATGTCCGGATATTCAGGCATGGCTTTCAGCCCGTCGATGCCCTCGTGCGTGGTCGCGACGCCGCGTGCGCGCGCCAAAGCAAGGCCTTCGGACGCTTCGTCGATGCCGACGACCGCGACGAGCTCCATGTTTTGGGGGAACTTGACCATCTTCATCATGAGGTCGGTGCCGATATTGCCCGACCCGATGATCGCCGCCTTCACTTTGTCTGACATGCAAGCTCCACGCGAAATCGTCGCACTTGCGATGAAGGCCCCAGACAGGGCTGTCGACGCTTAAGGGTTTCGCAATCTGAGCAATGTCGGCGCAAGCGGAGCAGCGATGTCAGGCGTCGACCGCGTGGTCGCCGAACAGGATGCGCCGTGCCGCGTCGTCGAGCGTCGATCGGTTCTGCGTCACCGGCCCGCCCGCGACCTCGCCCATGATCTGGTAAGCGCGGGCAAACGCCGGACGCGCGCGGATCGCGGCGTACCAGCGTGCCACGTTGGACAGCCCGTCGAGGCCGAGCTGTCCCCGGCGGTCGTGCGAGAACAGCCAGGGCGCGCAGGCCATGTCGGCGATCGAATAGTCGCCGACGAGGTAGTCCCAGTCGGCCAGCGCGCGATCCAGCACACCGAGCAGCCGGACGTGTTCCGCGTCGAAGCGCGAGATGGCGTAATCGACTTCGCGCGGTGCGTAGTTGCGGAAGTGGACGCGCTGCCCGCCGGTGGGTCCGAGGCCGCCGACCTGCCAGAACAGCCACTGGAGCGTGCGCGCGCGGGTAACCGGATTGGGCGACAGGAATTCCCCGCATTTGTCGGCGAGATAGTGCAGGATCGCGCCCGACTCGAACAGGCTCAGCGGCTCGCTCCCGAACGCCGGATCATGATCGACGATCGCGGGGAGCCGGTTGTTCGGAGACACCGCGGTGAACGCCTCGCCGTACTGCTCGCCCTTGGTGACGTCGGTCACGACCAGGCGATACGCGAGCCCGGTCTCCTCCAGGAAGAGCAGGACCTTCTGAACGTTGGGCGACATGTAGTAGTACAGATCGATCATCGCTTCGGCCTTTCATCATGTCCGTCGCATGCGAGCGCGAGCTCGCGGAGAAAGCCCGATGCCAGCACTTCCGACACGTCGTCCGGCGTGTCGCAGTCGGCGGCCAGCCCGCGGCGATGGACGACGGCGTGGCCGGGGCGAAGACGGGCGCGGTGACCGTCGAAGCTGGCCGGGCCGAACCGCCATGCGAACGGGGCACCGTCGCCCAAGGCGACCGCGTTGGTGCCGATGCCGTAGCGGTCCGGCGCGATCGCCTGGCCGCTCGCCTCCGCCGCCGTGAGCAAGGCATCGACGTCGCCTGTTTCGAGGAACGGGAGGTCCGCGTGGATGACGACGAAGGGGGCGGGACCGATCGCGATGCGGGCGCGCGCGACCTCTTCGTTCAGGCCCCGGCCTTCGTCGCGGATCGCGACTGTGCCGGGCAGCGCATCGGGCGACAGCACGCGGACGACCGCGATCCGCGAACATGCGCGCAACCGGCCGAGCACGTGCTCCAGCATGGTGGCGGTCAACGCGACGCGATCATCCGGGCTCAACACACCCGACAGCCGCGTCTTGCGCGCCGGTGCCGCCTTGATCGGCACGAGCGCGACCCAGTTCACCGACGGACGGCCTCGGCGAGGTCGAGCGCCGCCTGCGCGACCCGGACCTTGTCGTCCATCTCAAGCATCAGCGTGTCGGTGGATGCGGTGGCGACGGGCAGGTCCTCAGCCTCGTCGGACCGGTCGACGAGGAGGCCGTCGATCAGTTCGGTATAATGGTCGGCAATCGTCCGGTTGGTCACCGCCAAGCCGAGTTCGCCCATCAGCTTGGCGGTGGGACCTTTCACCGCGCGTCCGCCGATGATCGGCGACACGGCGACAATCGGCGCGGTTGCCGCGTCGAGCGCGGCGCGAATGCCGGGAATGGCGAGGATGGGGTCGATGCTGAGATAGGGATTGGACGGAGCGATCAGGATCGCGCGCGTTGCGGGGTCGGTGATCGCCTCCGCGACGCCCGGCGCGGGGGCCGCGGCATCGGCGCCGACAAAATCGATGCCGCGCACGGCCGGCTCGCAACGTCGTTCGACGAAGTAGCGCTGGAAGGGCAGCACGCCCTCGTCGGTGCGCAGCTCGGTCTCGACCGGATCGTCGCTCATCGGCAGCACGTGCGCCGCGATGCCCCAGCTGCGCGCGAAACTATCCGTAACGGCCGACAGCGGGTGGCCTTTCGCAAGCGCCGCGCTGCGCAGGACGTGAAGCGCCAGGTCGCCGTCGCCCAGCCTGAACCAGTCGGGCCCGCCGAGCTCGGCCAATGCGGCCATGAAGCTCCAGCTTTCCCCCGCGCGGCCCCAGCCCTGCGCGCGGTCGGCCTTGCCCGCCAGCGTGTAGAGCAGCGTGTCGATGTCGGGCGAGACGTGGAGGCCCAGATGCCGGAAATCGTCGCCCGTGTTGACGACGGCGACGACCTCGCCCGGCGGCAGCAGCGTCGCCAGGCCGAGCACCAGCTTGGCCCCGCCGACGCCGCCCGTCAGCACGACGACGCTCACCGGAACAGATCCTGCTCGGGCGGCCGGACCAGCGCCGCCGCGGGCCGGGTGTCCCCGTGCCAATCGACGCCGCGCACCAAGGCCGCCGGCACGCCTTCGACCCCCTCGCCCATCATCAGACCGGCGGCGGTCGCGATCATGTCGGCGAGCGCAACCTCCGTCACTTCCAGCGATCGGCCGGCCCGGTCCGGCTCGCCGCGCCGGTCGACCAGCGACGGCAGTCCGTCCGCGCCAATGGCGACCCCGACTACGCCGTGCCGCCACGGCCGCCCGAAACTGTCGGAAATGATGACCGCAGGCGGCGGATCGTCGCTCCAGGCCGCGTCCGCCCGCAAAGCGCGTGCCGAAGCGTCGGCATCCTCCGGCAGGAGCAGCACGGTGCCTTCGCGCCCCGGTCCCAGGTTCGACTGGTCAATGCCGGCATTGGCCATGACGTGCCCCGTCCGGTGCCGGGTAATGAGCACGTTCGGCACCGCGCGCACGACCGCAACGGACTCGCGCAGCACCAGCTCGACCAGCGCCGGATCCTTGAGCGCTTTTTGCGCCAGCGCGATCGCGCGGTCGCCCGGTTCGACCCCCGCAAGTTCGACGTAGCGCCCTTCCGCCTTGGACACGATCTTCTGCGTCACCACCAGCACGTCCCGCGGCGCGAACGGACGAAACGCCGCGGTCGCCGCCGCGAGCAGCCGCGCCAAATCCGCGCCCGGCTCGACCTCGGGCATGCCGTACACCGGCAATATCTGGATCATTGCGCCCCGATTAGTTGGTGATCATGTTGCGCTGGATATCCTCCCAGGGGAAAAGCGTCATGTGCTTGTCGTTCATCGGAAAGCCCGTCTTGAGCTCGGTCGCACGGCTGTAGGCGCGTCGGAGCGCCGGTCGCTCGGCCAGCAAGTCCCGCCAGCGCCGGATGTTGGGGAACGCGTCCATGCCTTCCTCCGGATCGAAATAGATGATCCACGGGTAGCAGGCCATGTCGGCGATGCCGTACTCCTCGCCCGCGACGTAGATGTTCGCAGCCAGTTGCCGGTCGAGCACGCGCCAGTGGTCCGCCATCATGCGGAAATAACGGCTGCGTGCGTAGCTGTTGTCGAAGTCCGGCGCGATCAGCTTGGCGAAGGCGTGGAAATGCCATGCCTGCCCGCTGATCGGCCCCAGATTGCTCACCTGCCAGAACAGCCATTGCATCGCGGTGCGCCGGGCGCGCGGGTCCGCCGGGAGGAAGCGCCCGCTTTTCTCGGCGAGATAGGTCAGGATCGCGCCCGACTCGAACACGACGACCGGCTCGCCCCCGTCTTCGGGATCGAGGTCGCGGATGACGGGCACCTTGCCCGTCGGCGACCCGGCGAGGCGGGCGGGATCGTGCTGCTCGCCCTTGCTGATGTCGATCAGCCGGTGCTCGTATTCCAGCCCCATCTCCTCCATCGCGATAGCGACCTTGTAGACGTTGACGCTGGTGCAGAAGAAAAGCTCGATCATGGGATCATGCGTCCTTGAAGCGCGGCAAGACCTCGCGCCCGAACAGCTCGATCTGGTCTCGCAGGGCGTGATACTGCTCGCCGTGCGCGCCGCGGCCGAAGTCGACGATAATGGTGTCGGGATCGGTCGCCTCGATGCACAATTGCAAACCTTCGGCACACTCGTCGGGCGTTCCCACGATGATCTGGCCCGGCGGCAGGTCCGCGATGACAAGCGGCTTGCCCGAGCGCAACTTGTCCGCGAACTCCTCGTCGAACGGCACGCCGAGCTTGAGGTAATCGCGGTAGATGTCGAGGATCGGCGGCAGCCATTCGCGCTCCAGCTTCGCCTTGTCGCGGTCGATCCCCATCTTGCGGTTCAGCACCACCGTGCCCGCCCGGCCCGCAGCGCGCGAGTTCTCGCGAAACCGCTTGATCTTGGGCGCGAGCATGGCCGCGCTCTCGATATTGTCGGTCAGCCAGCCGTCGCCGAGCCGCGCGGCGCGGTCGATCGCCGCGTCGACCTGCGCCCCGATGAAGATCGGCGGCCCCGGCTTCTGCACGGGCTTGGGCGTCACGTTTGCGCCCTTGACGGTGAAGTGCTTGCCTTCAAACTCGACGGGCTCGTCGCTCCAGGCGCGGCGGAGCAGTTCGATCCCTTCTTCGAAGCGGCCGACGCGTTCCTTGAACACGAGCCCGAGTTGTTCGAACTCGTACGGACGGTAGCCGAGCGCGACGCCGAGCATCACGCGCCCGTCCGACAGCTCGTCGACCATCGCGACCTGTTCGGCGATGTCGATCGGGTGGTGCGTGGGCAGGATCAGGATGTTGGTCAGGAAGCGCAGTCGCGTGGTGCGCGCGGCGAGCGCAGCGATCGAGATCATCGGCTGCGGAGAATCGATGCGCTCCATCGTGAAGCGGTGATGGCCGACCGTGCCGATGTCGAATCCGAGTTCCTCGGCGAGCGCCACGATCTCGAAGCTGCGCTCCCAACGCGTTCGCCAGCCCCCGTCCACGGGTTCGGACTCACGCGGGAAACCGGTGAGTGTCGGGATGGAGAGACCGAAGTTCATGCGCGCGTCTCCGTGTCTTGCGGGAAGCGGCTCACGGAACGGCTTCCTGCGTGACCGTCGAGATCTTGTAGTCGGTCACGTAACGCTCGACGATCTCGAGTTCAACGCGTTCGGGATCCTTGTAATAGCCCTCCATGGCCGCCTCGATGTCGCCCGGATGGTGGACCGCCCAGGTGAACATGTTCTCCTCGCGATCGCTCAGCGCGAACAGCACTTCGAAACCGTGACGCTTGCGCACGGCGACGATCCGCCGCCACACTTCGAGGTACGCGTCCCACTCGTCGGCCTTTATCGAGTAGCGACGTAACAATGTTGTGCCCGTCCGGCCGTCCATCTCCGCCCCTCGTCGTTCGCCGCTATGTGTGCCGCCGGAGTTGCCGCGCCCGCAAGATGCTTGCGTTGCGGAATATGCGTAAATGCGTGGAGGATCGGAGCTTTCCCGTTCACGCCGCGGCGGCGTCCAGCGCCGACTCCGCGCTTGCGTAATCCGTGCGGCGGCGGCGCGGGGTGCGTCCGGCGGCGCGGATCAGCGCTTCCATGTCCGCGGCTGAAAACTCCTGCCCGTGCACCGCGCCCGCGGCGCGCGTGATCGATTCGTCCATCAGCGTGCCGCCCAGGTCGTTGACGCCCGCGTCTAGGCACGCGCGCGCGCCTTCGGGGCCGATCTTGACCCATGATGCCTGGATGTTGTCGATCAGTCCGTCGAACACGATCCGCGCCACGGCGTGCATCAGGACGGTCTCGCGGAAGGTCGGACCCGCGCGCGACTGGCCGCGCAGATAGATCGGCGTTTCGGCGGCCACGAAGGGCAGCGGCACGAATTCCGAAAAGCCGCCCGTCTCCTCCTGGAGCGCGCGGATTCGGCCGAGGTGCCGCGCCCAATGCACCGGGCGGTCGACATGGCCGAACATGATGGTCGCGGTCGTCGCGATCCCCAGCCGGTGCGCCGCGCCGACCACGGCCAGCCACTCGGCCGTGTCGAGCTTGTCCGGGCAGATCACCGCGCGCACGTCGTCGTCCAGGATTTCGGCGGCGGTGCCGGGCAGCGTCGACAGGCCCGCATCGCGCAGCATTGTCAGGAAGTCGGTGACGGACACGTCCAGCGTGCGCGCGCCCTGCGCGACTTCGAGCGGCGAGAAGGCGTGGATGTGGAGCGACGGCGCGGCGCGCTTTACCGCGCGGCAGATGTCGAGATAGGTCTGGCCGGTGTAGGCGGGGTGGATGCCGCCCTGCATGCAAACCTCGGTCGCACCCCGCGCGTAGGCTTCGGTCGCGCGCGCGCCGATCTCCGCCAGATCCAGGCGATACGGCTTGCCGCGCAGCGCCTCGCTCGTCCTGCCCTTCGAGAATGCGCAGAAACCGCAACGATAGCCGCAGATGTTGGTGTAGTTGATGTTGCGGTTGACGACGTAGGTGACGGCGTCGCCGACCGCCGCGCGCCGCATCGCTTCCGCGGCGGTGCAGACGGCGGTGAACGATGCGCCCCGCGCGCCGAACAGATCGACGATCGCCTGCTCGCTCAAGCGATGGCCCGCGCGCGCGCGGTCGAGCGCCGCCGCGACGGCCCGGTCCACCGACAGCCCCGCGGGCGAACGGCGGATCGCGATGACATCGGCATCCGGCGGAGAGGTGGCCGCACCGGTTCTCCACCCGTCCGTCCGCCCGAACCCCTGCACGTCGGCGAGCGCCATCACGCGGCCGCGCAGGGCCGGATCGATCCAACGGTCGCCGTCACGGACATAAGGAGGATGGACGGTGAGCCGCTCGGTCAGCACGCCGCCCGCCGCGCGCGTCTCCTCCTCCAGGCGCTCGATCTCGGGCCACGGCGCTTCCGGGTTGACGTGGTCGGGAGTCAGCGGCGAAACGCCGCCCCAGTCGTTGATCCCGGCCGCGACCAGCGCGCCGAGCGCGCCCGGGCTGAGATTGGGCGGAGCCTGAATCGTCATCGCTGGCCCGAACAGCAGGCGCGCGATCGCGATCGTCCAGCGCAGCTCGTCGAGAGGCGGCTCGGGCGCATCGGCCATGCGCGTGCCGGGCTTGGCGCGGAAATTCTGGACGATGATTTCCTGCAAGTGCCCGTGCCGGTCGTGGAGGTCGCGCAGCGCGAGCAGCGCGTCGATCCGTTCTGCGCGGGTTTCGCCGATGCCGATGAGGATACCCGACGTCATCGGCACCCCCGCGCGTCCCGCCGCCTCCATGCTCGCGAGGCGGACCGCGGGGTGCTTGTCCGGCGATCCGTGGTGCGCGCCGCCCGGCTTGCTCAGCCGCGCCGCCGTGCCTTCGAGCATGATCCCCATCGACGGCGACCAGCGCCGCAGCCGCCGGTAATCCCCCTCGGACAGGATGCCCGCGTTGACGTGGGGCAGCAGGCCGGTTTCGGTGACGATCCGCTCCGAGACATGCGCGACATAGTCGATCGTGCTGTCGAACCCGTGGCCCCGCAACCAGTCGGCCGCGACGCGATAGCGGGCTTCGGGTCGGTCGCCGAGCGTCAGAAGCGCTTCCTTGCAGCCGAACGCCGCACCGTCCCGGCACAGCGCCACCACGTCGTCGGCCGCCAGATAGGGCGCGGCGAGACGTCGCGGTGCTTGGGCAAAGGTGCAGTAGTGGCAGACGTCGCGGCACAACTGCGTCAGCGGCACGAAGACTTTTCGCGAGTAGCCGACCACGTCGCCATGACCCGCGACGGCGAGCGCGCGCGCACGACGGGTCAGGTCGTCGAGCGCGTCGCCCTCAGCCGGAACCAGCAGAAGCGCGTCGGCCCGGTCCATCGGGCCCGCCTCATTCACGCGTGCACGTCACCCGGGCCACCCACGCCGGTGATCCGGATGCCGCTATGCGTCTGATATTCCTTGTTGAGGAAGATGAGCACGGAGGTCAGCGCCTCCGCCGCCGCCGCGTTGCACAGCGGCCCCGCGTGCAATGCATTGAGCCCCATCGACTTGGCCAGGCCGATCACCTGTTCGCGCGCGTCGCGGTCGTCGCCCGTGACGAGCACGTCGCACGGCACATTGCCCATCGCGGCGAGGTGGTGCGCGGCGACGCTCTGGAACGCGGACACGACGCGCACGCCCTCGCCCAGCAGCGCTTGCGCGATCTGCGCCGCCGACCCTTCGGCCGGCAACTGCACGCGCATGACCTTGGGCGGGACGAGCGGCACGGTGGTGTCGACCACGATCTTGCCCTGCACCGCATCGCGGATGGCGTCGAGCGTCTCGCGCTGATTGCCGAAGCGGACCGCGACGAGGACGATGTCGCCGAACTCCGCCGCCTCCGCGTTGCCGGCGGCGCGGATCGAGGCCGCGTCATCCAGCCGACCGGCGAGGTCCGCCGCGACCTCGGCACCTCGTTCGGGGTCCCGCGTCCCGATCACGACCTCGTGCCCGGCCGCAGCGCAGCGCAGCGCGAGTCCCGACCCGAGCGCTCCCGTGCCGCCGATGATCCCGATCCGCATCTTTGCAAAATCTCCTTCGGCCGACTGAATAGCGCATGTCGCGGCAGCGAGGTGCGGCGTTGAGCGTCCGGTAGACGCTTTTCCTGCCTATAAGCGAGCGGCCGAGCTCTCCCGGCGATCGCACCGCCGATTTCCTCCTGCATTGATCATTTCGCGCAAGCGCCCGCGATTGCCCTTTCGCGCCGGCATCGGAGAAGGGGTTTGCATGAGGAGATCAGGCGAGTGAAGGTTCGCGTGGACGAGTATCGCTGCGTCGGGCACGGCATGTGCTACCTCGCGGCGCCTGAAGTGTTTCAGCTAAGCGACGAGGACGGCCATGCCTATGTCCTGAGCGAGGACGTGCCCCCCGGCCTCGAGGAAGCCGTCTACCAGGCGCAGCGCGGCTGCCCCGAACAGGCGATCTACATCAAGGAGGCCTTGGCGGCATGAGCGCCGGCGAGATTGCTCCGCTCGGCAGCAAGAGCAATCCGGTCGCGTTCGACCATGAGTCGCCCGAATATGTCGGCGCGTGGGCCGACCAGTACCGGACGATCCGGACAAGCGCCTGCCCGATCGCATGGTCCGGCGCGCATGGCGGTTATTTCGTGCCGAGCCGCTATCAGGACATCGTCGCCATCGCGCAGGATTCGGAGACCTTCTCCAGCGCCAAGCATTTCGACGCCGCGACCGGAGCCGTGTCCGGCGGCGTGCTGATCCCGCCCCTCGCCGTTCCGCCCGCTTTCCCCATCGATACGGACCGGCCGATCTGGGACGCCTATCGCGGGCTCATCAACCGCCGCTTCGCGCCCAAGGCGGCGGAAGCGCGCCGCGACTTCGCCCGGCACCATGCGTCGTTGCTGATCGACCAAGTGATCGAGACGGGCGAGATCGATTTCATCGCGGACCTGACGGGACCGCTGCCCGCGATGGTGACGATGGACCTGATGGGCCTGCCGCTGGCCGACTGGCGCGACTTCGCCGAACCGCTGCACGAGATCGTCTACACGCCCAAGGACTCGCCCGAATTTCCGGAGGTCTTCCGGCGCTTCCAGCGGATGTTCGAACGCTGCCTGGACGAGGTCCGCCGCTATCGTGACCTGCCGCCACAAGACAATCTCCTGTCCCTGTTCGCGCACGCTCCTTTCGAGGGACGACGTCTGACCGACGAGGAGGTCGAGGGTTATTGCAACAACATACTGGCGGGCGGCGTGGACACGACCACCGCCTTGACCACCAACGTCCTCGTCTATTTGTGGCGCAACCCCCACGAGAAGCAGCGGCTGATCGACGATTCCGCTTTGCTGCCCACCGCACGGGAAGAATTCGTGCGCTTCTTCGCGCCGCAGCACGCGGTCGCGCGCACCTGCACGCGCGACACGGCGGTCGGCGGCGTGGAGATCGCCGCCGGGGACCGCGTCTACATGCCTTGGGGAGCGGGCAACCGCGACCCGGCCGTGTTCGAAGACCCCGACCGGATCGACATGGCGCGCTTTCCCAATCGTCATATCGGCTTCGGCGCGGGCGCGCATCGCTGCGTCGGCTCGTTCGTCGCCCGCGTCATGTTCGAGGAGATGATCAAACAGGTGCTGGCGCGCATCCCCGACTACCGCATCGACATCGACCAGGCCCGGCAATACCGATCGATCGGCATCATCAACGGCTGGATGAACATGCCCGCGACGTTTGCGCCGGGCGTACGGCTTTCGCGCGAAACGCTGGGCTGATCGTGGCGACGATCGGGTCGCCGATCCGCGTCGGCATCATCGGAGCGAGCGCGGATCCCTGGGCATGGGCGTCGACCGCGCATGTCCCGGCGTTGAAAGCGCTCGACGAGTTCGAACTGGTCGCGGTCGCGTCGCGCAACCAAGACAACGCCGATGCGGCAGCGGCCGCGCACGGCATTGCGCGCGCGTTCGGCAGCTATGACGAGATGATCGGCCAGCCGGACATCGATCTGATCTGCGTCAGCACGAGCTCGGCCCACCACCACGCGCTCGTCATGCCCGCGATCGCGGCGGGCAAGCACGTGTTCTGCGAATGGCCGTTCGGCGCCTCGATCGACGAAGCGCAACAGATGCGCGACGCCGCGCGCGACCGGGGCGTGCGCACGCTGGTGGGACTGCAGACGCGCTACGCGCCGATGGTCACCTACGCCCGCGATCTGATCGCCGAAGGTTATGTGGGGGAACTCTGGTCGATCAACCTCCATCGCGCCAACGACCAGACGGTGCGCAAGGCGGTTACGCCCGATTATCTCGAGTTCCTCGAGCGCGCGAACGCAGGGCTACGCATCATGGGCGGCCACGCACTTGACACGCTCGCCGCCTACGTTGGGGAACTCGTCGACATCCAGGCTTATATGGAGATCGGGCTCAAGCAACTGCCGCTCACCACCGGCGAGACGGGCGCGGTGACGCACAAGGACCAGATCGTCCTGCAAGGCCGGCTGCCGGGCGCGGCGGTCATGTCCGCGATGCTGAAAATGAACTCGCCGACCTACAAGCCCTTTCATCTGGAAATCAGCGGATCGGGCGGAGCGCTGGTCATCACCACGGGCGACGACCTGTTGCCCGCTGCGCGCCACCCGGGGGTTCCGTACGACCTGACGCTGTTCGGCGCGCCGGCCCTGGGCGAACCGTTCGAGAAGCTGGCCGTGCCCGCCGCCTACGATCGAGTGCCCGTCTCCGTCCCGCGCGGACAGCCGGTCGACGTCGCGCACATGTACCTCGATTTCGCGCGCGCCGTCCGCGACGGAACTCCGTGCGAGACGGACTTCGACCACGGCCTCGGACGGCACCAGCTGCTAGCCGCGATCGAGCGCGCGGCGGAAACGGGCGAACGCCAGAAGCTGATCTAGGCCTGAGACGATTCGTCGGTTCCGCGCAGCAGCATGAGGTGGAGCGTGTCGCTCGCCTCGTGCCGAATCGCCCGCGCGCGCCGGTACGCGTCGGAATCGTAGAACGCCTGCGCGTCGGCCATGCCCGCGAAGCGGATCACGAACAGATGCCCGGCCGGTTGCGTGCCCTCCAGCATAACGGGTGCCGGATCGACCGCGAGGAACTCGACCGCGAATGGGGCAAGCGCGATCGCCGCCTCGCGCTGGTATTCGTCGTATGCGGCCCGATCCCGGACATCGATCGCGCCGAGCAGGTAGACGGACATTGCGGCTCAGGCAGCCGGAAGCGTCTGGAAGCGGCCGACCAGTTCCATGCCGCGCTCGACCGCGCCGGCCGGCAGCTCGAGGTTCGACGCGCTTATATCGCCGGCTTCGACGATCGCATCGCGATGCGCGGCGATCGCTTCCGCTGTCGGCACGCGGCTCTGAAACCCCTTCGTCTCGGCGACGATGATGCGGGTGCTGGCCCCCGCGATGACGCCGATCGCCTGCCCGTTCACGTCGCAGCTCTCGTGCGCCAGCCACAGCGCGGTGGGTGCCGCGAGTTCCGGCGCGAACGCTTCGGTCGCAAAAATCGCCTGGTCGTCCCAGGACCGGACCGGCCGCGTGCCCGCACCGGGGGCGAGCAGGTTCACGGCGATGCCGTGCCCTTCCCCTTCCATCGCGAGCGACATGGTGAATCCGTGCACCGCGCCCTTGGCCGACGCATACTCGAAACGGCCGCGGTGCCCGTAATACGCCGTGTGCGATCCGACGTTGATGATCCGCCCGTAGTTCTGACCAGTCAGATGCGGCCATGCGGCGCGCGCGGTGTTGACGGCACCCATCAGGTGCACCTGCAGAACACTCAAGAAGCTGTCGGTTCCGGTTTCCAGGAACGGGCGGGCGGGCGTGAAATTGCCGGCATTGTTGATCACGATGTGCAGGCCACCGAAGCCGTCCAGCGCCCGGCCGATCATGGCCTCGGCCCCCTCCTCCGTCGCGACGCTGTCGCCGTTGGCGACCGCGCGGCCGCCCGCCGCCTCGATCTCGCCCACGACCGACGCGGCGAAGCCGGCGTCGCCGCCCGAGCCGTCGAGTTCGGCACCCAGGTCGTTGACCACAACGCTCGCGCCGCGCGCGGCGAGCAGGAGCGCGTAGGCGCGGCCGAGACCTCGACCCGCGCCGGTGATCAGCGCCACCTTGCCATCGAGCCGCAATTCGCCGGTCATGTTCGCTCCCCCCGTACGTTCAGGAAAACGAGTACGGGTCGGCGGGTCCCGCGACAACGAAACCGCCATATCCTATGCGCGCAATGCTAAGCCCGCGCTGCGAGCGCTAGTGGGCGCAGGTCATCCCCGTCGCGCAGCGGTGCCGGAAGGCGCGGGGCGACTCGCCCGCAGTCTTCTTGAAGGCGAAGGAGAACGCGCTCGGATGGCAGAAACCGAGCTTGTGCGAGATGACCTTGAGCGGAAGATTGGTGTCGAGCAACAACGCCTTGGCACGGGACACGCGCAGCTCCTCGATGAAGTCGTGCAGCGTGTGCCCCGTCGACGACTTGTACATGCGCCGCAGGTGCGCGACGCTGACCCCGCAGCGTTCGGCCACGCCCGCCAGCGTCGGCGACCCTTCCTGAAACGACAGGATATAGTCCCGGATCTGGCGGAGCCGCCCGGCGGACAATCCGCCCTTGGCTTCGGTGGGCGTGTCGCCGGTGCGTCGCTGCATCCCGAAATGACGCGCGATGTCCACCGCCATCGACCGGCCGAGCGACTCCGCGAGCACCTCGCTGGCGAATCCCGGCTCGACCATTTCGCGCATCAGGCGGCGCATCGCGTGGTCCAGATCGGCGTTGCGCAGGTCGAAGGAGGACGTCAGCGATCGATCGTCCCAATCGAATTCTTGGCCGGTGACCTGCCGCATCCATTCGCGGTCAAACAGGCAGACGAGAGCGCGCACATCCTCCTGCTCATCTGCGGCGTAGGCGTGGGTCGAAATGCCCGCCGGGTGCAGCATCAATTGTCCGAATTCGGCTTCCTGTCCGGGTCCGACCCGGCCCTTCGCCTTGACGCGGTACGGCCGGATTCGCCAGCGAAGCAGGATCTCCTCCTCGTGCTCGAGGATTTCGGTGCCCGCGTCCCAATGATAGTCGACGACCTGAAACTTCGCACCGGGGACTTTGATTTCCGATACGACCGAACAGTCTACCTGCTGGCCCATGTTATCCGCTCCTGATGCCCTCCCCGCTCGTGCAGAGATATTTATGCGCGGATCATTGATGGAAAGCTGATGTATGGCAATATCTTGCGTCAGATTGTTCGTCGGGCGAACAGCAGGAGGCAAGCGCGTGATCCCGATCGCCGCGGGAGTACGTGGCTTGTCGAGCCGCCTCTATTTGCCGGCCGTGGCCGCCGCTCGCCTACTCCATCCTGTCATGGGAGCGGCTCGCGCTTGACCCCCGCCTTCAGGTCGTGTGCCGACGTGCGACGCTCGTCGACCAGGAACATGACCATCGAGCTTCGGTCGAAAAATTCCGCCTCGTCGGCCGCGACACGCGACCCGATCGCGGGGTCGGCCATCATCGCGCCCATCTCGTCGTATCTTTCGCGGCTTTCCATCCAGAGCTCGGTCATGACGTCGAACAGCGGCGGAGGCGGGGCTACGCCTTCCATGTGATCCGGGAAGAACATCGTGCCCGGCTCAGGGTAGCTGCGGCGGTAATCCAGGAAGAAGCCGGGAAACAGCTCGCAGATGAGCGGCACGTGCCGCGTCTCGTAGTAGCGGATGCCGTCGGCGCGCGACATGCCCGGCTTGAAGCGAAACAGCGCAACCATCTTCAGCATCGTCGCAGCTCCTTCAGTCAAGCGTCGCTAAAGCGTCGAGCGTGTACGGCTTGAACGGTTCGCCCGCCCGCGCGCGCACCGCCCAGGCGGGATCGGCGATCAGCGATCGTCCAACGCCGACCAGGTCGAACTCGCCGCGCTCGAACGCGGCCATCACCTTGTCGAGGTTGCTCCCGGAAATGTGGTCACCCGCCACCATGTTTGCGTACAGGTCCTTTTCCAGCCCGATGCTGCCCACGGCCATCGTCGGTTTTCCGGTGAGCTTTCGCGTCCATCCGGCCAGGCTGAGCTCCGACCCCTCAAACGCGGGCGTGTCGAACTTGCGCGTGGACGGGTCGAGGATTTCCACGCCCGCGTCGACGAGCACGCCGAGCCAGCGCTCCAGCTCGGCGGGCGTGGCCGCGACCTTAGCGTCGAAATCCTGCTGCTTCCATTGCGAAAAGCGGAACATGATCGGCAGATCGGGTCCGACCGCGTTGCGGATAGCCCCCACGACTTCCGTCGCGAAGCGCGAGCGGCCGACGATGTCGCCGCCGAAATGATCGTCGCGGCGGTTCGTCTCCGCCCAGAAGAAGGTGTCGAACAGATAGCCGTGCGCGCCGTGCAGCGCGATACCGTCGAACCCGACCGACTTGGCGGCCGCCGCGCTCTCGGCAAACGCGCCGATGACGTCCGCGATGTCGTTGTCCGTCATCGGCTGCGTCGGTTCGGCCATGTCGGCGAGGTACGCGGCGTCGGACGACGTATAGCGCCCGGACGGTCCCCACACGCCCGACGGACGCATCGACGGCGCGTCGGGGTGCCGGCCGCTGTTCCTGCGGCGCATCACGCCCTGGTGCCACAATTGCGGAAAGATCAGCCCGCCCGCGTCGTGCACTTCGTCCACGACGTGCCGCCATCCCTCGAGCGCGGCCTCGCCGAACATTTCAGGGACGGCGAACTCGGCCAGCCCCGCGTCGCCGACCGCCGCCGGATGCGCCACAGCGACGCCTTCGGTCACGATCAGCGCCACGTCGTTTTCAGCACGCCGGCGGTAATAGGCGGCGACCTCGGGTCCCGGAACGCCGTCGGGCGAACGGTTGCGCGTCATTGGGGCCATCACAATGCGGTTCTTGAGCGTCATACGCGCGTCGATGCGGAGCGGTTCGAATAGGGGGCGCGTGTCGACGGGCATGGGCGGTCTCGGTGTTTAGCTTTCGATCGTGTTAGCCGGAGCGACCGCGCGCGGAGAGAAAGCTTTGTTGCCCGGCGCGAGTAGCACTAGCTCGATGCGCGCGGTTCGGGTGGCGCGGTGCCCCCGACGGCCGTAGCGCGTCGTCAGGAGGGCGAATGGACTATCTGACCGTTGCTCAAGCACGCGAACGGTCGGGACTACGCCTGGTCCTGTCCGCGCAGGTCCCGGGGCCTTGGGGCGAGGCGGCGAAAGCCATTTTCGCTGCGCGCGGCGTTCCCTATCAACCGGTCGCACAGGCCGTGTTCGCCGCCAACGACGAACTGTTCGCGTGGACCGGCCACCGCAACGCGCCCATCGCGGTCTTGGACGACGAGCCGCCGGTAACCGGCTGGCTCGACCTGCTCATGCTGGCGGAACGCGTGGGCAGCGGACCGTCGCTGCTGCCCGACGGATCCGCCGACCGCGCGCTCGCATTGGGCCTGTCGGCGGAGATCTGCGCACCCTACGGCTTCGGATGGGCACGACGCCTGTTGATGCTAGGCGATCGCTTCGGCGGGGGCGAAGCACCGGCGGACACGCCTGCGGCGATGGTCGCGATCTGCACGGGCTACGGCTACAGCGCCGCCAACGCGGCGAGCGCGGCGGCGCGCGTCGCCGACATCCTGAAGACGCTCGCCGCCCAGCTTGCGCGGCAGTCGTCGTCCGGCTCGCAGTACCTCGTCAGCGATCGGCTGACCGCGTGCGATCTTTACTGGGCCTGCTTCTCCAACATGATTGCGCCGCTGCCGCCGAAAGACTCGCCCATGCCGGACTATGTTCGCGCGGGGTGGAGCGCGCCCAACCCCGTCGTCGAAGCCGCGCTCGATCCCGCGCTGATCGAACATCGTGATCTCATCTACAGCCGACACATCGGCCTGCCGCTGGATTTCTGATGATCGAGTTCCACACCTATCCAACACCCAACACGTGGAAAGTCGGCATCATGCTGGAGGAGTGCGGGTTGCCGTACGAGGTCCGCCTCGTCGACATCACCAAGGGCGAGCAGTTCGAGCCCGCGTTCCTGGCGATCAGCCCGAACAACCGCGTGCCCGCGATCGTTGACCGCGACACACCCGAAGGAACGCGCGCGATCTTCGAATCGGGCGCGATCCTCCTCTATCTCGCCGAGAAGACGGGCCGCTTCCTGGCGGCGGACGGTCCGGCGCGCACCGCGGCGCTCGAATGGCTGTTCTGGCAGGTCGGCGGCCTCGGCCCCATGGCGGGCCAGGCGCACCACTTCATGCGCTACGCGCCCGAGGGCAACGACTACGCGGTCGGCCGCTACCGCAAGGAGTGCGCGCGATTGTACGGCGTGCTCGACCGGCGGCTAGCGGCGGCCGAGTGGCTGGCGGGCCCGGACTACAGCGTCGCGGACATGGCGAGCTGGGGCTGGGTCTACTACCACCATATGCACGGCCAATCGCTCGACGACTTTTCGCAAGTGCGCCGCTGGTACGACGCGGTGGCGGCGCGGCCCGCCGTCGCGGCCGCCAAGATGATGGCGACGGACACGTTCGACGCCGACCGGCGCGCGTCGCTCGCCCGCCATTCGTACGAAGGCGATGTCCAGGCGGGTGCCGCCGCCTCGCTCGTCAAGGACCACTGACCCCACCGCTTACCGTAAGCCAAACCCGCTTTGCGCATGGGCAACGGGCGTTCGGTCGCGCCAACCCGGTCTAAGATGCTGGAAAAACGAGGATAGGACGGCGATGAAGAGCAAGGCAGCGGTAGCGTTCGAGCGTGGTGCCCCGCTCCGGATCGAGATGATCGACGTCGCGCCACCGCAGGAAGGCGAGGTGCTGATCGAGGTCAAGGCCGCGGGCTTGTGCCATTCCGACATGCACGCGATCGATGGGCACTGGGACTTCAACTGCGGCTTTCCCGGCCTGATGGGCCACGAAGGCGCGGGCATTGTCGTGGAGATCGGCGCGGGCGTCACGAGGGTCAAGCCGGGCGACCATGTCGTCCCCTTCATTCCCGAATGCGGCATCTGTTCGTGCTGCCGGTCGGGCAAAACCAACAACTGCGAAGGCAGCTTCGTCAACTCGGGGCTGACCAGCCGCTTCAGCTTCAATGGCCAGAGCGTCCATCCCTTCCTGGGGCTCGGCCTGTTCAGCCAGTACGCGGTCGTGCGCGACTTCACGCTGGTGCCGGTCCGCGCGGACGCGCCATTCGAAAAGCTGTTCTATTTCGGCTGCGGCGCAACCACGGGGCTCAGCTCGGCGCTGTTCAAGGCCGACGTCCAGCCGGGATCGAGCGTCATCGTGTTCGGCCTGGGCGGCATCGGGCTTAACGTCGTCCAGGGTGCGCGCATCGCGGGCGCGACCACTATCATCGCGGTCGACATCAACCCAGGCCGCGAGGAGATCGCGCAGCGGATGGGCGCGACGCACTTCGTCAATCCCAAGACGGTCGAAGGCGACCTGGTCGGTCATCTGAACGAGATGACGGGTGGCGGCGCCGACTATACGTTCGAAGCGATCGGCAATGTCGACCTGATGCGTCAGGCGTTCGACACCGCGCACTTCGCCTACGGCACCTGCACCATCATCGGCATCGCGCCGGACGCCGATCTGCTGGCGCTGCCCCCGACAGCGCTGATCACCGGACGGCAGCTGCAAGGCGCGGCGATGGGCGGCGCGCGCGGCCTGGAGCACATCCCCAGGCTCGTCGACCTGATGATGAACGGCAAGCTCGACATCGACAGCCTGATCACGGGGCATATGCCGATCGAGGAGATCAACGAAGGCTACGCCATGCAGAAGCGCGGCGAAGGGATCAGGTCCTACGTGACTTTCTGACCTCTTGGAGGGAGCGGGAATGGCGAAGCTGACGGGCAAGGTCGCGATCGTCACGGGCGCGGCGGACGGCATGGGCCAGGGCATCGCGCTCCGCTTCGCCGCCGAGGGCGCGCAGGTCGTCGCCACCGACATCGATGCCGCCGGGCTGGAAGCCGGCTTCGCGGGCGACGAGCGGGTGACGACCGTCGTCACCGACATCACCGCCGCCGATGCGGCGGACCGGCTCGTCGGTACCGCCATCGACGCATTCGGCCGACTCGACATCGTGGTCAACGCGGCCGGCATCTTCCAGATGTTGCCGCTCGACGAACTCGACTTCGGCGCATGGCACCGGATGTGGGCGATCAACCTCGAAGCCCCGCTTCGCCTGTGCGTCCGCGCCCTGCCCGCGCTCAGGGAGAGCGGCGCGGGCCGGATCGTCAACATCGCGAGCACCAGCGCCTCGCGGGCACGCAGCGGCTTCGGACCCTATGCGATGACGAAGCACGCGATCGCGGGGCTGACGATCAGCCTGGCGGTCGAATTCGGCCGGCACGGGATCACCGCGAACAGCATCGACCCCGGAGTCATCCTGACGGGAATTACCCGTCCTATGATGTCCGACCCGGCGTGGCGCAGCGATCTCGAGAGCCAGGGGGTGCTGGACCGCATCGGCACCGTCGAGGAAATCGCCGAGGCCGCGCTCTACCTCGCCGGCCCGAACTCAGGCTACACGACCGGACACGCGCTCGCGGTCGATGGCGGTTTCCTCGTCAAGTATCCCGAACGCCTCACGGAACCGTGATCGACGGCCGTTCCGCGACAGGCGAGGCCCGGCACGTCCCGGCGTTCAGCGACGTTTTCCATTGGAGACAATCGATGCAGCACGGCCCCATTCCCCCGGTTCCTCTCGACCGCTTGCCTGAAAAGTACAAGGACAGCGTCGTTCTCATGGATCGCCTGGTCGGAGATCCCTATACCATCCAGGTCTTCGCGCACAGCGAGCCGATGACGGACTTCTACTACAACGAGTTCTACGCAAAGGCCTTCTACAACGGCGATCCCGGGATGAAGGTCGACAATCGCACCAAGCAACTCGCCCGCATGCGCATCGGCAAACGCCACGGCTGCGCGGTCTGCAACCGGTCCAACGAAGAGGAAGCGCAGAGCATCGGCTTCAGCGCCGCCCAAGTCGACGCGATGTTCGAGGACCAGCCGAACCCGGCCTTGTTCAGCGAAGCGGACCTGGCGGTCGTCGACTTCGTCGACCAGCTCGTCCACACCAATCCCGAGGGCACGGTGGATCAGGCTTTGTACGATCGGCTGCGACGCGGTTATTCCGACGAGCAGATCGTCGAACTGGCCTTTGTCGCCGCGATCTTCGTCGGCGTTTCGAAAATGAACATCGCGCTCGGCATGGTCCCACGCGATCCCGTCTGCGCGTTCGTTCCCAGGCCGTCGTAGCCGTCGGGATGCTGCGCGCGACGCGGTAGGCGGCGTCCGCGTCGTTCGTGAACACCAATCCCGCAAGCCCGTAGATCGCGTCGTTGGTGATCGCCTCGTCGACCGCGTCAGCCCAAAACCGGCCACTTAGCGCCAGCAAAAGCACGTTCTCATTACATGCAGGCGTTGTCGGGAGGCCGTCGTCCGACCGATAAAGACCGAAGATAACATCAAGATGCGACAAACGGATCTGATGCACTCTCCGGGGGAGTTCTATGTTGATCAAGGCGTTCCATCTGCTCGTTTCCAGCTGTTCCGCGACCGTGCTCGTCGCGGCGCTCGCGCAGCCTGCGCTTGCGCAGACGCCGCCGACCACCGGCTCCGGTACCAGCGCCACGTCGGCGCAATCCGCAAAGGAGGCGACCAGCGCCTCGCCCGACCGGCCCAGCCTCGCCGTTCCCGACGACCGGCCTCCATCCAGCGAGGAAGTCGCCAACGAAGGCACGCAGCTCGAGGAAATCGTCATCACCGCGCAGAAGCGCGCGCAGAACCTGCAGGAAGTTCCCATCTCGGTCGCCGCGATCAGCGGTGCTGAGCTGGAAACGCGCGGCATCGAGGCGGTGACCGACCTCGGCACGTCGGTGTCGGGCCTGGTCTTCCAGCGCGTCAACGGCATCGTGCTGCCGTTCCTCCGCGGCGTCGGCAACACGGGCAACGCGGCCGGCAACGAACCCAGCGTCGCGACCTATGTCGACGGCGTCTACTATCCGCGCGTCGTGTCCTCCTTCTTCGAGTTGAAGAACCTCGAGCGCATCGAGGTTTTGAAGGGCCCTCAGGGCACGCTGTTCGGCCGCAATTCGACGGGCGGCGTCATCAACGTCATCACGCGCGATCCCTCGCAGGACACCGCGGTCTCCGCGAGCATCAGCTACGGCCGCTTTGACGCGATCCAGGGCGACGCCTACCTGACGACAGGCCTGACGGACGAGCTCGCCGTCGACTTCTCGTTCACGGGCAAGACCAGTGACGGGTTCGGCACCAACATCGCGACGGGCAACCGCTTCGGCTACGAGGACAGCATCCTGGTCCGCTCCAAGCTGCTCTGGACGCCGGGCGACGAGACGCGGATCATCCTGTCGGCGTTCTATTCGAACTCGAAGCAGAGCCACCAGCGCGCGGCGTTCCCCGGCTTCATCAGCCGGTCCAACTTCTCGCCCGCGTTCGTGCTCGATTCGGACGACATCAGCTTCTACGACGGCACCGCGAGCGCAGACAACTTCAACAAGTTCGAGATCGCGGGCACGACGCTGCGCATCGAACAGGAGTTCGACTTCGCCGACGTCGCCAGCATCACCGCCTTCTCGCGGACGGACGAGGATTCGATCTTCGACTTCGACTTCTTGCCGGCGCTCGACGGCGACGTGTTCGGCCGCGGCCGGACCAACGTCTTCTCGCAGGAGCTGCAGCTCACCAGCAAGCGCGGCTCCGCGTTCGACTGGATCCTGGGCGCATACTACTACCACAACAGGACCGGCTACGACGACCTGACCTTCATCGGCACCGCGTTCGGGCCCGGGCTGCGTGCCGACTCGCAGCAACGGAGCCAGTCGATCTCCGGCTTCGCCCAGGCAACGGTCGAGGTCGCGCCCCGGCTCAAGGTCACAGGCGGCGTCCGCTACACGCGCGACGAGCTCGAGGCCGAGGGCCTGTTCCAGCTTCTGAACGGGTTCGACCTCGGGCCGCCGCCTCCGGGCCGGGACACGATCGGCAAGTTCACGTTCAAGGCCGCGGTCGATTACCAGTTCACCGACGACATCCTGGGCTACGCGTCGTTCAGCCGCGGGTTCAAGTCGGGCAATTTCGGCTTGTTGACGTACAACCGCGCAACGCCGACCGAGCCCGAGGGCATCGACGCCTACGAGATCGGGCTCAAGACCGAGCTGTTCGACCGGCGCGTGCGCCTGAACGGCGCTGCGTTCTACTACGAGATCTCCAATCCCCAGGTCGCTCTGATCGATCTGGAGACGAACACGATCTTCTTCTCCAACGGCGGCGGGTCGGAAGTGAAGGGCGCCGAGATCGAAGCCGAATTCGCGGTCGCGCGTGGGATCAGCGCGCGGGCAAGCGCCACGTATTTGGACTCGACCTACACCGACTATCCGAACGCCCCGTCGTCGATTCCCGACAACGTCAACGGCGGGTCGGTGCCGATTCCCGGCGGGATCGACGCCGAGGGCAACCGCACGCCGCTCGCCTCCAAGCTCACCTTCAACGTCGGCGCGGACTATACGCTGGAAACGGGCGCGGGCGACTTCACCGTCACCGCCGACTGGTACCACAATAGCGGCTACTTCTTCGAACCCGACAATCTGCTGCGCCAGGGCGCGTACGATCTGGTCAACGCCCAGCTCCGCTGGAAGCCGAACAAGAATTACGCGGTCCGCATCTACGGCCGCAATCTGCTCGGCGAAAAGATCGTGGCGGGTGCCGCAAGCTATCAGGGACCGGTCGGCTTCGCCTACGTGCCCTCCCCGCCGCGCACCTACGGCGTTGCGATCGACTTCGATTTCTGATGCCGGGCGAAGCGCGCGCATGAGCGTCGTCGAGCGGCTGGACGCAATCGAGCGGATTAAGGTGTTGAAGGCGCGCTACCTACGTCTGGTCGATACCAAGCAGTGGGACGGGTTCGAAGCGCTTTTCACCGCGGACGCGTCCCTGGAGATCGCCGAGGCGCGGCCGGAGCCTTTTACGCCGGTCGAACTCGCCGACCTTCTACGCGCGCATTACGGGCGGTGCATCACGATCCATCACGGCCACACACCCGAGATCGACGTGCACGGGCCGGACAGCGCGAGCGGCATCTGGGCGATGGAGGATCAGCGCTTCTTCGACGCCGACGACCCGAGCGCGCCTTTCGCGTCGGCGCTCGGCGCGGGTCACTATCACGAAACCTACGCGCGCACGCCCGACGGCTGGAAGATCGCATCGCTCCAGCTCACCCGCCTGCGCCTGGACATCGTTCCGCTTCCTTCCAACTGACGGCTCAAGTCATCGCGTAGCCGCCGTCGACGTGCATGCTTGTGCCGGTGACGAACGAAGCGGCGTCGGACAGCAGCCACAGCGCGGCGGCGGCGATCTCGCCCGGCTCGCCGACGCGGCCGTTCGGCTGCACTTCCGCCGCCCAGTCGTTCAATTCGGGCGTACGCGCGAAGCTTTCCTCCATCATCTTGGTGCGCGTCACGCCGGGCAGGACGGCGTTCACGCGAATGCCTTGCCGGGCGTAGTCCAGCGCCACGGACTTGGTGAGCCCGATCACCGCGTGCTTGGTCGCGATGTAATCGACCGCGTTCGGGATCGCGAGCACGCCCGCGTTGGACGCGGTGTTGACGATCGAACCGCCGCCCGTGCGGAGCATCGCGGCGATCTCGTACTTGAGGCACCAGAACGTGCCCATCAAATTCGTGGAGATCGCGCGCTCCATCGCCGCGTTCGGCATGTCGACCAGCGCGCTGGCGACGTCCGTGTGGCTGAAGCTCGGCCGGCCGGCATTGTTGAAGGCACCGTCGAGACGTCCGAACGCGTCGACGGCGGCGTCGACCAGTGCGCGAACCGCGGCTTCGTCGCCGATGTCGCAGCGCACGAACCGCGCCTGCCCGCCCGCCTCCGTGATCTTGGTCACGACGGATTGGCCCGCAGCCTCGTCGAGATCGGCGAGCGTCACGCGCGCACCCGCCGCCGCCGCCATCCGCGCGAACGCGGCACCGATTCCGGAGCCCGCGCCGGTGACGACGATGCTCTTGCCGTCCAGCGATGCGTTCATGTCGGCAGGCTCCCCGAATAGCGTTGTTCGACCGCGACATAGTCGTCGAGCCGCGCCGCGCGCATCAGCGCGAGCGGATCGGCATACGGGCCGGGATTGGCGTCGACATAGCCATGGGCGCTGCCCGTTGTCGCGATCTCGGCAAAAAGCGCCGCCATCGCGTTGGCGGCGGCTCCGAGCGCGTCGGCGGAGTACATCATCAGCCGATAGCCGGTATCAGCGAAATCGTGATGCGTGTAGCCGCGCGGCGCGCCAGCCCCCATGCCCATCACCGGCCCCTCGATCGCGGCGACCAGCTTGCGATGCCAGTCCATCTGTTCGTCGGGTCCAAGCGCGAACAGCGACCCGCCGTCCACGTTCATGAGCACGGGCATCGCCATGTCGGCACCCGCGGCAAGGTACAGGTTGCAGCGTTCGACGAGCTCGTCGAACGAAATCGTGTCCGCGTCGCTGCGCGCAACGACGACGAAGTCGGGATCGGTGCGCGCGTCGAGCGCGGCCTTGACCCGGTCGATCGCTTCGGGGCGCGACACGACGGCACGGCCGGCGAGCAGCGGGCAGTGTTTTGGGAGCGACTGATCCTCGATGTGGACGCCCGCGACACCTGCCCGCTCCATTTCGCGGATGGTGCGCTGGACGTTGAGGACGCCGCCGAAGCCGGTGTCGATATCGGCCATGACCGGCACATCGATGGCGGCCGTAATTCGGGCCGCATGTTGCGCAAGTTCGGCCATGGTCATCAAGCCCAGATCGGGCGCGGCGAGCTGCGATGCCTCGACGCCCAGCCCGGTCAGATGCACCGCCTGAAAACCGGCAAGCTGCGCCAGCCGCGCCGAGAGGGCGTCGAAGATCCCCGGCGCGACCACCATTTCTCCGCCGAGCAGTTCGCGCAGTCTTGTCGTCATCCGCATCGGATCAAGCCGCGATCGCGCCGACGCGGCGCAGCGCCCAGGGTTCGCTGCCGCCCGCGTCCAGGATGTCGAGGATCAGCGGCGCGACGGGCGGGAACGTCGCGCCGATGCCCGTCGTAAGGTTTCGGACCTCGCCCGTCGTGAGATCGGCGTGCAGCTCGTCGCCGTCCGAGACGATCGCGCCAATGCCCTTCATGGTCCACGCCGGCATGCCGAAGTCGATGCACGCGCGCTGGAAAAGCCCGCCGATGCCATCGACCAGAAAGGCTGCCACCCCCGCCGTCTTGCAGCCCATCACTGCGGCACCGTAATAATGCGCGTGCCCCGAGCCGAACCCTTCGCCCGCGACGAAGATGTCGCCGGGCAGGAGGCGTTCGGCCACGCCCGGCCGCGCATCCTCGAGAATATGCTTCGCGCACTCGGCCCACTGCCGGCTCATGCCCTGCTTGTCGTAACGCGCGGGGAGCAGGTCGGTCGCGCCGACATTTTCGCCGAGCTTCCACACGCGCCCGGTGCGGATCACGACTGCAGCTCCGGCACCCGCGCCAAATACGGGGTCGGGTCAGCGATCCGGCCCTCGATCGCGGATGCCGCGACCACCGCCGCGTTCGCGAGAATAACTTCGGACTCCTGGCTGCCCATGCGACCGCGCAAGGTCTCAACCGACGTCGAGATGCAGCGCTCGCCGTCGCCGAGTTTCAGGGGTGACAGATTTCCGCTGTAGCAGCCGCCGCACCCCGGTTGCGTCATCATCGCTCCCGCTTCGAGCAGGATCGCGGTGATGCCCGCCGCCGCCGCGTCGCGCGCGGTGTCGGCCGAAATTGGCGTGACGACGAGCCGGACGCCGGGATGGACCTTGCGGCCGCGCAGCACGTCGGCGGCGAGTGCGAGGTCGGACAGCCGCCCGCCCGAGCACGAGCCGATATTGGCCGCATCGACCGGCAGGCCGAGCACGGCGGCGACCGGGCGCACCAGTTCGATGTCGTGCGGGCCCGCGACGAGATACTCCATCTGCCCCAGATCGTAGCGCACCGTGTCGACATATTCGGCTTGCCGGTCGGCGGCGACGGGCTCGAACGGTTCGCGCGCGCGGCCGTCCAGGTAGGTCAGCAGCACCTCGTCGCAGGGGAAGACGATCGTCAGCGCGCCGATCTGCACCGCGCCGTTCGCGATCGCCAGACGCACGTCCATCGGCAGCGTCGCGACGCCCGGCCCCGAAAACTCCAGCACCTTGCCGCTCGCACGCTCGCCCAGGTCGCGGATCAGGCGGTAGACGACGTCCTTGCCGCCCACCCCGCGCGGCAACTCGCCGGTCAACTCGACGCGGATCGCGTCGGGCACGATCATCCAGATGTCGCCCGTCAGGATGATCGGATCGACGCCGAACAAGGCGGGAAGCGCGAAGCAGTTGGCGGCACCCATCGTCGAACTCTGCGTGTCGGCCCCGACGCACACCGTGCCCGGCAGCGCCCAGCCGCGTTCGACGGGGATCTGGTGCGAGATGCCGTTGCGGCCGAGATCGTATACGTTCTCCGCTGGGATGCCCTGCGCGCGGGCGAAGGCGCGGATCTTCGGGTGTTCCTTGGCCGCCTGCTGCGGGAACCAGTCGGGCTGGAACATGTGGTCGAAGCAGAAGATCATGCGGGTCGGATCCCACACCTTGAGGCCCTTTTCGACGAAGCTGTCGATGAAGGTCGTCCCGTCCAGGTTGGTCATCATGCTGATCTTGGCCAGCACCGCGTCGCCCGGCGCGACGCTTGTCCTACCCGAGGCCCGGGCGAGCAGCTTGCACGTCATCGTCTGCGCCATCGTTTTTTCCTTCTGAGAAAAACCTGCTTCAAGCGGCGAGGAAGCGGATCAGCGCGTCGTTGACGCTATCCGACTTCTCGATCTGGGGACAGTGCCCCGCCTCGGGCACGACCACGACCTCGGCATTGGGGATCTGGCCGACCAACTCCTGCCACCAGCCGTCCGGCTTGATCTTGTCCTTCGCACCCGCGACGATCAGCGTCCGGGTCGCGATCCGGTCGTAGGCGATCCCGGACGACGTGCGCGCCTCCTGCAGCGCCGCGGGTCGCCGGAAGCGGGCCGCGGCGACGGCTTCCCACGCGCCCGGGGCCAGGCTGGTCGCCCGCCGCCGTTCGACGTAGGCGTCGTCCCGTCCCCACGCCTCGCCGTGGAACAGCGCGGCGACGATCCTCCTCATGCCGTCGGTCGTCCCGTCATAGTCGACGAGCGCCTGAAAGTGCGGGCCGTCGGTGAGCGCCCCGCCGCCCGCGATGCTAACGATTTTCTCAGGGCTGAGCAGCGGTTCCCGCGAAGCGGCGTCGAACAGCAGGAGCATCCCGCCCATCGAATTGCCGATGCACGGCGCGCCGACCGCGTCCATGCTTTCAACGAAGCGCGCGAAGTGCCGAAGCCGGCGCATCCGACCGTCGATGAAATCGACGACTTTCGCGGAGCGCCCGAAGCCGAGCAGGTCGGGTGCCAGCACGCGATGGTGCCGGGCCAGAGCGGGGATCGTGTATTCCCAGCACGCTTCGGCCTCGCCGCCGAACTCGCCGCCGTGCAGCAGCACGACCGGCGGGCCCGATCCCGCTTCCAGGAAACTGGTCTCCAGCCCGTCGACGAGGATCTCGCGCCGACGGACCGGCACCGACGCGTCAACGTGGTTCATCGGCCGCCACCTTTTGCGTGCGAGCCGGTCGCGCGTCCCGCTCGCGGCCGGCTCCGCTCGCATGCAGCACCGCCAAGTACGCGAACGTGATCGCGGGACCGATGGTGATGCCGCCGCCCGGGTACGCGCCCGCCATGATCGAGTTGCGATCGTTTCCACAGGCGTACAGGCCCTCGATCGGCTCTCCGTCTCCGTCGAGCACCTGCGAGTTTTCGTCCGCCGACAACCCGTGCGTCGTCCCGATGTCCCCTGCAAAAACCCTGATCGCGTAGAACGGGCCGCGTTCGATCGGTCCGACGCACGGGTTCGGCTTGTGCGTCGCGTCGCCCAGATAGCGATTGTAGAGAGTCGATCCCTTGTCGAATTCCGGGTCCTCGCCCCGGATCGCGTCGCGATTGTAGCGGTCGATCGTCTCGCCCAGCGCGCCCGGCTCCACGCCGATCTTTTCAGCCAGCGCCGCGATCGTGCGCGCCTCGATCAGGTAGCCCGACCGGACCGCCTTGCGTCGCTCCCACGACAGCGGCGGAACCGCCCCGAACGCGTATTTGCGCACGAAGCCCGCGTCGCAGATCAGGTGCACAGGCTGCTGATCCTCGTTCCTCTGGCGTCCCAACATGGCGCGGACGAAGTCGTGGTAGTTCTCCGCTTCGTTGACGAAGCGCTCGCCGTACTTGTTGACGGCGATCAGCCCCGGCTTGGCGCGATCGGCCATGAGATGCGGGAACCGCGCGACCGAGCCGTCGCGGCGCGTCATCAGCGACACCGGTGCCCAGAACGCGCCCTCGATATTGTCCCGGTCGAGGTTCGCGCCGTGCGCCATCGCGACCGAGATGCCGTCCCCTTTGCTGTCCGCACTCGTGGCGGAATAGCCCACGGGTGCGTCGGCGATGCGCTGACCCCGCAGCGTCTCCGCGCTCCAGGGGAAGCCGCCCGTGGCAAGGACCACCCCCTTGTCCGCCCGGATCGTCTGCCTGCGCCCGTTGCGCTCGACGACCACGCCCCGCACGGCCCCGTCCTCCGTCACCAAATCGACCATGGGAGCGTTGCGATAGACGGGAATGCCGAGGTCCAGCACTGATTTGTACAGCCTCGCCACGAGCGCGTTGCCGCCGGTAAGCCGCGTTCCGCGCCCCAACTTGCGGTGGAACAAGCGGTCGCGCACGTCGCGCAGCATCAGCCCGCCCGCATGGACGGCCGAGCGCAGCGACCGGCGCGCGTTGAGCAGGTGGTACACGTCCATCAACTCGAGCATCTGCCGCCCGAACAGCGTGAACTCGGGCAGCGGCGCGCGGATGTCGCCGAAACGGTCGCCCAGCAGCCGCCCGTCGAACGTGATCGGCGTCATCGCCCGCCCCCGCTGCGACGCGCCAGCCGCGTCCGGGTAGTAGTCCGGCGAATTGATCGCGCGCACGTAGAAAAGCGGTCCGGTGACGTCCTCCAGATACGCGAACGCCTCCGCCCCGCGCCGCAGATACTGGCGGCGCGGCTCGCGTTCGTGGGGGCTGTCGATCGTGGTCTCCAGATACAGCTCGGCCAGCTCCAGGCTGTCCTCCACGCCGCTCGCGATGTTCTGTCGGCTGCCCGGCACCCAGACGACGCCGCCGGAATAGGATGACGTCCCCCCGATCAGGCCGGTCTTCTCGACGATCAACACGCGAAGGCCCTTGTCGTGCGCGACCACGGCGGCGGCCAGACCCGCTGCACCGGAGCCGGCGACGACGAGATCGAACGTCTCCTGCGACACGCCTATTTGATCGCCAGCACGTTGACCGGCGCGCCCGTCGCCTCGGTGACCTTCAAGGGTGCCGCGGTGTAGAGAAAATCCCATTGGCCGTCCGCGGCGCAATCCTTTGCCAGTTCCTCGAAATTGCAGATCTCGTTGAACGCGATGCCGAGATTGCGCATCAGCGCGCAGTGGAGCGGGATCTGCACGCCGATCGCCGGATCGAGCTCGGTCTCGTTGGAAATCGTGTCGGTGGACAGGCAGGGGATCTCCATGCGGTAAAACCAATCGACGAGTTCCGGCGAGTAGGTCAGGCCCGGCTCCAGGAAATCCTGGTAGAAGACGTCGGGTCCCTGGACGTGCAGCAACTGCAGGAAGCCCAGGCGCAGGCACAATATGTCGTGCTTTTCGATCGTCACGCCCTGCCGTTCGGCGCACCCCAGGATGTCGTCGAGGCCCAGCAGGTCGCCTTTGTCGAGATACGGCTTGCCCCTGAACGCCGCCATGTCGAGCAGGACCCCGCGCCCCACCACGCCGCGTTGCGCGATCGGCAGGATGGACGCCTTTTTCATGCCGCCGTTGGTGTCGCTGGCGGGGTATCCGTTCCAGAGCTTGTCGTCGTACCAGACGTGCCCGAGCGCATCGAACTGCGTCGAGCCCTGCAGGAACATCTCGATCTTGTCGTCGGTGAATTGGGCGCCGCCGGGCAGGCTCGGCAGGTCGCCGCGCACGTAGCTTGCCTTGTCGATCACGGTTTCGCGCTTGGCGTGAACCCGGCCCGGCCACAGCGGATCGCCCGCCGGATTTCCGATCACCTCGCCGCATGTGAACACCTTGCCCTGGCGGACCGCGCGGACGCCGCGCAGGACTTCCGCGTCCGTCAGGAAGTTGAGCGACCCCACCTCGTCCGCGTCGCCCCAGCGGCCCCAGTTACTGGGTGAATTCGCCAGCAACCGGCTGACGCCCGCCGAATGATCGCCGGTAATGCCGTGGGTATCACACATCCGATCGGGCCTTCTTCAAATGGCACTCGCCTGCATCGATCTTTACGTGCGCTCGCCACGCACCCGTGATCTGCCGGGTGACTTGAAAGACTAGGCGGCTGGGGTCCTGCGAACAACGGGGATGGACCGGCTGTTCGTGGAGCGAACGGCTTTAAACGAAGCGGATCGCCACATCGCCGAGGCCTTCGATCGATGCACGAAAGTCGTCTCCGGCTACAGCGGGTTCGAGCGGAACGAGCGAGCCCGACAGGATGATCTCGCCTGCCCTTAACGGCACCCCGTAAGCGCCGAGCGTATTCGCGAGCCATGCCACCGCAGTCAGCGGAGATCCCTGGACCGCCGACCCGAACCCTTCGGAAATCTTGCCGCCGTTCTTGAAGACCTCGCACTTGAGGCTCGGCAGATCGAGATCGCGGGGATCGACCTTGCGGTCGCCGAGCACGAAGACGCCGCACGATGCGTTGTCGGCGATCGTATCGACGATCCTGATGTCCCAATCCTCGATACGGCTGTCGACGATCTCGAAGCAGGCGCACACGGCCGCGGTCGCGGCGAGGACGTCGGCATCGCTCACGCCCGGACCGATCAGGTCGTCCTTTAGGATGAATGCGATCTCTGCCTCCGCGCGCGGCGCGATGAGGCGTCCCGCGATGCGCACGGGCGCGTCGCCGACCACCTGCATCCGGTCCGTCAAGAAACCGAAGTCGGGGCGGTCGACGCCCAGCATGTCCTGGACCGCTTTCGACGTGACCCCGATCTTCTTGCCGACGACCCGCTCGCCTTCGGCCTCGCGCTTCGCCAGCATCGCCAGCGAGATGCGGTACGCATCGTCGATCGTCAGGTCCGCGCGATCGCGGAGCGGCGGCACGG
This sequence comes from uncultured Sphingomonadaceae bacterium, assembly GCA_964251385.1. GTDB lineage: Bacteria > Pseudomonadota > Alphaproteobacteria > Sphingomonadales > Sphingomonadaceae > CADCVW01. The sequence goes on from CAXUJK010000001.1 coordinate 796,439, forward strand.
CGTACGTTCCACGCAACGCCCTGTGGAGTTCGTCGGCATAGCCCGCGAGCGCGACGTCGTCGCTCGCCCGCCCCACTCCCGTCACGCCGCATCCCGCTCCGGCACGAGGACAGGCGAACGCATCGATGGATCGGCCATGCCGGGAACCGGCACGGCAGCCAAGGAGAAGCGTCCGCCGATCATCTTGCGGATTGTACGGCTCGCCTCGTCGAGCCGTTGCGGGTGGACGATGCCCGCCACGAACCGATCGGGCCGCATGACCACGATCGAACCGTCGCTGTCCTGCGCGGCGAACCATTCGTGCAAGCCGCCCGTGTCGCCGACCAGCGTGGTCCCCGGCGTCACCTCGCCGCGAAAGCCGCCGAGCTGCGTCGTCGGCACGACCGCGATCAGCGCCGCCCCCATGTCTTGCCAGTAGCGGCGGACCTCCTGGGACATGTGCAATTGCGGATCGGTGCCCCACGACAGCACCGCGAACCTGTTGCCGACGACGTCGTCGAGACGCCGCGTCTGCCCTTCGGTCGTCACGACGTCGGGTTGCGGAAACAGGCGGCCGGTCGCGCGGCCGTCCGGCTGCCCTTGCGCGTCGGTCAGCACGAGCCCCCGCGTGAACCGCGGCATGGGCTTGAACCGCATCTGCACGATGTACCGCTTGACGGGCGGCAGCGTGTTCAGCGCAAGCGCGATGCGATCGCGCAGCCACGCCACCAGCTTGTTCGTGGGGGCGAAGATGCGCCCCGCCGTCACGGACAAGTCGATCATCGCCTTGGCATGCGCGCGCCGCTCGTGCTCGTAGCTGCCGACGAGATCGGCGGACGCGTCGCCGCGCACGGCCATGCCCAGCTTCCACGCCAGGTTGGTCGCGTCGCGGATGCCGCTATTATATCCCTGGCCCTGCCAGACCGGCATGAGGTGCGCCGCGTCGCCCGCGAGCAACACGCGGCCTTTGCCGAAATGCTGCGCTAGGCGGGCATTGTGCGTGTACACGCGGCTGCGCATCACGTCGGCGCGCTCCGGGTGCGGCAACGCGCGCGCAAGCAGCTTTTGGGTCCCGGTCGGCGAGCACAGCTCCTCTTCCGACTCCTCGCCGAATACCATGAATTCGAGCCGGCGCATGCCGTGCGGCAGCGCGATCGATACGAACGGGCGGGACGGCACACAGTGCAGGTAGGAGTCGGGCAGCCCGACGGGATCGTTCTTGAGGTCGATCACCACCCAACGCGTCGCGTCGGTGATACCCTCGAACGCAATGTCGAGCGACTTGCGCACGGTGCTGCGCCCACCGTCGCAGCCCACCAGCCATTTGGCCGTGACTGTTCGGGTATGATCCGCGTGCTTCACCTCCAGACGGACCTGCTCGCCTTCGTCCGCGAACGAGACGAGCTCGGCCCCGAACTCGACCTGGACCGAGTCAAACCGCTTCAGGCCATCGTACAAGATCTCGTCGATCATCGGCTGGATGAACGAATTGCGGCGCGGCCACCCGAACTCCCGCGTCTTGGGATCGATGAGCGCGAAGGTCTTGCCCGTCATGGTCAGGAACCGCATCTTCTGGCCGGGGATCGTGTGGCGGGCGATCGCGTCGGCCAGGCCGATCGACTGGAAGCTGCGCAGACATTCGTCGTCCATCCCCACGCCGCGGGGATAGTCGATCAGCGTCTCGCGCTGCTCGACGATCAGGACTTTTACGCCCATGCCCCCCAGATAATTCGCCATGGTGAGGCCGACGGGTCCCGCGCCGACGATCGCGACGTCGAAAATGTCGGGGGAAATCTGGTTTTCCGGCTTCATGACCTAAGGCTTTCCTGCTGTGCCGACGTTCCGCACGGTCACCGGGCGAGCAGGAAATCGAGGTGGATCGCGTTGAACCTGTCCGCGTCCTCGAACTGCGGCCAATGCCCGCATCCGTTCATGACCTCGAAACGCGCGCCCGGGATCAGCCCGGCGATGCGCTTTCCTTCTTCGGGCGTGGCGGTCGGGTCGTGCGACGTCCACAGAACAAGCGTCGGTGCCGCGATGCGTGCCGTCTCCTCGTCGGAGAACATGTTGCGCCGGCGCGCCTCCATGTCCTGCAGGCACAGCACCTTTTCCATGACTTCCGGAAAACCCGGCTGCGCGTAGATCGCGCGCCGGGTCTCGACGAGGTCGTCGTTGACCTTGGACACGTCGTGCATGAGGAATTCGAGCCGCGTCCGGATGCGCTGGGGGTTGGGGTCGCGCACGGCCTCCATCGACAGACGCTTGATGCGCTCCATGACTTCGAGATGCGCGGTCCACCCTCCCGACGTGTTGAGCACCATGCGGTCGACCTTGTCAGGATGGTGGAGCGCCAGCCAGGCCGCGACCCAGCCGCCCAGCGACTCGCCCGACACGTGCGCCCGGTCGCGCCCCAGCGCCCGCATGATCGCCAGGACGTGCGCGCCGTAATCGGCGATCTCATACCCGCTGTCGGGCTTGTCGCTCCACCCATGGCCGATCAGGTCGACCGCGACACTATGAAAGTGTTCGCCGTGCGCGGCGAGGTTTCGGCTGTACGCCTCCGCGTGTCCGCCGGTCCCGTGCAGCAGCAGCAGAAGCGGCTTGTCCGGCGACCCGGACGAAATGAACCGCGTCCTGATCCCGCCCGCGTCGAGAAAGCCTTGCGCGAAGGAGACGCCCGTCAGGTCGGACCAGATCGATTTGTGGAAGTCGGACATATCGCTGCTTTCAACCTCGCCGCGCCGGACGAGCGATTTTCGAGGTCAGGCGGGCACCGTCTGCATCGCGGGCGCGGCCTGCCTGGCGGGCACCGCCTGCATGATGCCCATGCCCGTGATCCACTCGTCGATGGCCGCGTAGAACAGTTCGGTGGCCGCGTAGCCCGGCCCCAGCGCGGCGAGCGCGGCGACCCAGGTGCGCACTTCGTGTCCACCCCGCCCGCCCGCTTCGGTGATCGCCTTGTGGGACGCCCGGTCGAGCACCGACAGGTCGCCGGCCGACAGCGCATCGAGCACCATACGGTCCCATTCGGGGTTGGCGGGCAACAGGCTGGACTGCTTGCGCGCCATCGCGCCGCCTTCGCCGTGCGCGCGGTGCTGGCGCGCGTGGCGCTGCGCGTGGTTGAGCGTCCCGCCCTCGATCAGCCGGGTGCGGACCTCGGACGACGCGGTCGCCATCGCGGGCACGGGCGGGTCGTGCGACAGCCCGCCCGACCCGATGATCAGGACGCGTTCGTCGGCGCGTTCCGCCCATGCGCCGACCGCGGCCCCAAGCGCACGTGCGCGCGCGAACGTCGGGAGCGGGGGCGCGGCGCAGTTGACGAAGATCGGGATGACGCGCGCGAGCGAATGCCGGTCCGACAGCCATTCGAGCGGCTGGACCGCGCCGTGATCAACCTTCATGCTGTAGGAAATGGCGGCGTCGACACCAGCGTCGAGCACGGATTGCGCCAAGTCGAGCGCCTGCGCCTCCGGGATGTCGAGCGCGCCCGCGGCGGTTCCGTAGTCGCCGATCGAGGCCCCCGCGATGCCGATGCAGAACGACGGCAGCATTCCGTAGAAGAAGCCGTTGACGTGATCGGGGTAGAAGACGATCGCCAAGTCCGGGCTCGCATCCTCGACGAACGCCGCCGCCTGGGCGACCGAGGCGTCGAATCTCGCCTCGACGGCCGGGTCGGCCCGGTTGCGGTCCTTCAACGGGCTGTGCGAGAGGCAGACGGAGCCGACGATCATGGAAAAACCTCCGCAAGCCTGCGCTTCACCGCGCGATCGGGACGAACCTGAATCGGAACATGCTTGATCTTTGGCAACGGCCAATGCAGCTATGTTCGCTGAGCGAACGCCGATGAACCCGAACGATCATAACCCTTACAAGGACGTGCGGTCGCTCACGCGCGGGCTGCAGCTGATCGAGGCGCTGAGCGAACTCGGCTGGTCGCGGATCGGGCAATTGAGCGCGGCGGCCAAGGTCGAGCGGTCGTCCACCTACCGCATCGTCAAGACGCTCGAACAATTGGGGTACGTCACGCGGCGCGACGAGGACGGCGCGGTCGCGCTCACCACCAAGTTCGCCTTTCTGGCGGAAGGATTGAGGGACGACGACGTCGTCACGCAGTTCGCCGGACCCAATCTGTTTGAACTGACGCGGGACCTTCTGTGGCCGAGCGATTTCGCCAGTTTCCAGAACGGCAAGGTCTTGATCCGGCTGTCCACCCACAAGATCAGCCCCATGTCGATCCATCGCGCGATGGTGGGCAAGGAGCGCCTCCTGACCCGCTCCGCGCTCGGCATGGCGATCCTGTCGGCGATGTCGCCCGACGAACTCGACGCGTCGCTGGCGATCGTCGATCGTCTGGGAGGTCTCAATGCGCAGGACGTCGGCGATCGCGAGGCCATTTTGCGCACCGCCGACGCCGTTCGCCGGCGCGGCTACGCCAGCGCGGCGGGGCTGACCGAGAGCAAGATCAGCGCGATCGCGATCCCCGTCATGGCTCCCGACGGGAGCGTCGCGGGAGCGATCAACGTCGTCTTCTTCCGCAGCGTCATGTCGCCCGAACAGGCGGCCGAACGCTTCCTGGACAAATTGCGCAACTGCGTTTCGCGCATCGAACAGGCGCTTGTGGACTGGGACGAGCAGAAACGGATCGCCGCGAGCTGACGCTGATCAACGCGCGGTCAGGCCTCCGTCGACCACGATCGCCTGCCCAGTAATGAAGGACGCCTGGTTGGACGCGATGAACGCGACCACGGAGGCGATTTCTTCCGGCAATCCCCACCGCCCCATCGGCACCCGCAACCGTTCATTGATCAACGCGTCGCTCTCCGCCTCCGTCGGCTGGAACCGCGCGGTCATGGGCGTCGTGATGTACCCTGGGCAGATCGCGTTCACGCGTATGCCGTCCTTGGCGTACCGCAAAGCGGCGTCCTTGGTCGCGCCGATCACACCGTGTTTGGACGGGCCGTAGCCGGTCGGTCCGATTGATCCCGTGACCCCGGCGATCGAGGCGATGTTGACGATCGATCCCCCGCCCGATCGTTGGAGCAGCGGCAGGCCCGCCCGCATCGCGCGCCATGTCGACAACAGGAACATGTCCACGTTGCGCTCGAAATCGTCATAGTGGTCGGTGCTCGTCCGGCCCGCGGAATTGACGATGATGTCGAGCCGCCCGAACCGTTCCGCGCCACCCTCGATGCTCGCCTTGACCGACGCGTCGTCGAGCACGTCGACATGGTGGGACACCGCCTCGCCGCCCGCGGCCACGATCTCGGCGGCCAACCGACCGGCCGCCGCCTCGTCGATGTCGGCGACGACGATTTTCGCCCCGCTCGCCGCCATGGTCAGCGACACGGCGCGGCCGATCCCGCTCGCCCCGCCGGATATCCAGCAGACCTTGTCCGTCAGGCTGGAATAGGTGACCTGCTCCATCTTCGTCATCCTTCCACGTCAGCAACCCCCGGCTAGTCCGCCCCCGACGGCGCGTGCAAGACGATCCGACCATCGCTGGCGACATCAACAAGTCTTACGCGAATTCTCTATGTCTTCGCGGTGTTCATGCCATGAACATCCCGGCTATCCCGATTGAGACGGCGCGGGCGGCGGCTTACCGTCGCGGCAACGCGGGTGCCCGAACGTGCGAAGCCCCGACAAACAATCGAGGATGAGGTGCGGATATGAGCGAGACGGCGTTGGGAGCCCAGGCGCGCGACTGGATGGCGGCCTTCGCGAGCGCGCTCGACGCGCGTAATGCCGACGATCTGCGGGCCCTGTTCTGCGACCCCGCATATCTGCGCGACAACGGCGCGCTGACCTGGGACTACCGGCAGTACCACGGACGTGACGCGGTCGTGTCGACGCTTCTTTCGGTCGCCGACGAGATCCAGCCGCGCAACTTCCGGCTGTCCGAAAAATGGCCCGCTCCCAATGCCATAAACCCTGCCGATCCGTCGATGGTGGAAGCGTTCTTCGACTTCGATACCAAACACGGCTCGGGCGTCCTGCTGCTGAACGCGGTGCCCGACGCCGACGCACCCGGCGGCCTGCGCGCACGCGCGGTCTTCACGCGCCTCGAAAACCTGCACGCGATCGAACGGTCGAGCCCGCATCCGCGCGGCCGCGGCTATACCCCCGCCTTTCCCGGCCAGACCTGGAAGCAGCACCGCGACGCCCTGCGCCGTCACGAGGACCGCGAGCCCGACGTCGTCATCGTGGGCGCGGGGCAATCGGGCCTCACCACCGCCGCCTTCCTGCGCACGTTCGGCGTGAGCGTCCTCGTCATCGACCGCTACGGCAAGGTCGGCGACAGCTGGGGCAAGCGCTATGACGCGCTGGCGCTGCACAACCCCGTCGAGATGAACGGGTTTCCGTTCGTCCCCTACCCACCCCACTATCCCGAATATCTCAGCAAGGACCTGATGGGCGAGTGGCTCGACCTCTACGCCCGCTACATGGACCTCAACGTGTGGACGGAGACCGAATTCAACGGTGCCGCCTTCGACGATCGCGAGGGACGCTGGACCGCGACTGTCACCCGCGCGGACGGCACGACACGCAAGCTGCGGCCCGCCCACATCGTGCTCGCGACCGGCGGGATAGGCGGCAAGCCGTACGTGCCGAACTTCCCGGGCCTCGAAAACTTCTTGGGCAAGGTCATCCACTCGTCGCAATACACGAAAATGGCCGACCACGACGTGTCGAAGGCCATCATCGTCGGCGTCGCGACGAGCGCGCACGACATCGCGCGCGACCTGCAGGAGAATGGCGCCGAGGTGACGATGTTCCAGCGGGGCCTCGTCGTCATCAACAACGTCGAGACCGCGAACCTCGCCTACGCCGCCTACATGGATCCCGAAATCCCGACCGAGCTGGTCGACATCCGATACGGTATCGGCCTCATCAATCCCCTGCGGGAGCAGGGGAGCCGTATGTACCACACGATGGCCAAGGAGATGGACCGCCCGCTGCTCGACGGGCTCGCCGCGGCGGGGCTCCGGCTCGGCGACGGCGTCGACGGCCAGGGCTTCCTCGACCTGTTCCTGCGCACGGGCGGCGGCTATTACCTCAATACGGGAACCTCCGAACTGATCGCGGCCGGAAAGATCAAGATCGAGCAGTTCGACCGCATTGCCGAGTTCGTGCCCGAGGGAGTCAGGCTCGATAATGGAAAAGTGGTCGAAGCGCAGTTGATCGTGCTCGCCACCGGCTACCAGAACCGCAAGACCGAAGTTGCTGAAAGCTTCGGCAGCGAGGTCGCCGAACGCGTCGGCGACATCGCGCGCCTCGACGAGGAAGGCGAATGGGCCAACATGTGGTCTCAGACGGGTCAGCGCGGCCTGTGGTTCAACGGCGGGGGCATCAACCAGATGCGGCCCGGATCGGAGCGCTTGGCGCTGCTCATCAAGGCGGACCTGGATGGGCTGATCCCCGACAGCTTCCGCAAGCGGCCCCGGAACGAAGTGGTCGAACAGGCCGCGGAGCGCGTGAAGCAAGCGGCCTAGCAGCATCGCCTCGACGGCGTCGGCTTACGCCGACAGGTGCGCCGGCGTGAAGGACACGACATCGTCGAACCGGCCGGCCGCCACCTTGCGCGGCCAGTCCGGGTCCGCGATCAGCGGCCTGCCCACCGCCACGAGGTCGAAGTCGCCGCGCTCAAGCATCTCGATGAGCGGGTCCAGTGGCATGACCGATGACGCCGCCCCGTCGATGATGCTCGCGAGCATCTCGTTGTCCAGCCCGATCGAGCCGACGGTAATCACCGGCTTGCCGGTGATCTTCTTGACCCACCCGGCGAAGTTGAGCGGGCTGCCATCAAACTCCGGCTGCCAGAACCTGCGCTGCGAACAGTCGAACGTGTCGATCCCCGCGTCGACGAGGGGTTCGAGCCACTGCTCGAGCTCCTGCGGCGTCCGTGCGACCTTGGCCTCGTAATCCTGCATCTTCCACTGCGAGATCCGCATCATCAGCGGATAATCAGGCCCGACCGCGCCGCGCACCGCCGCCGTGACCTCCGCGCCGAAACGCGCGCGATTGGCCATCGTGCCGCCGTAACCGTCCCGGCGCCGGTTCATGGCGTCCCAGAAGAACTGGTCGATTAGGAAGCCATGCGCGCCGTGCAGCTCGACCCCGTCGAAACCGATGGCTTTGGAATGGACCGCCGCGCGCACGAACGAATCGATGACCTCACCGATCTGCCCGATAGTCATCTCGTCCGCGACCTGCTCGCTAGGCATGATGAGGCCCGAAGGTCCGACCATCCCCAGCGACGTGTCGTACACGAGCGGGCCCTTCTCCTTGATCTGCGATGTCAGGTAGACGAGCCCCACGTGCCAGAGTTCGGGCATGATCGGACAACCCGCTTCGTGGACCTGACGGACGACTTCCGCCCATCCTGCGATCGAGGCGTCGCTGTTCAGGCGCAGGTAGCCCGGATTGTTTCCGGACACCGGGTGGTCGATGTAAACCCCCTCGGTCAGGATCAGGCCGACGCCTCCCTCCGCGCGCCGCCGATAATAGGCGGCGACGTCGAGGCCGGGGATGCCGCTTTCCGCCTTGTGCACGCCCATCGGCGGCATGACGATTCGATTGCGTAACGACAGCGACCCGGCCCGGAACGGCGCGAACAATGCCGAATGGCTCATGTCCGCGCCATCCGTCAGAACGTGCTGACCCACACCGCCTTGCTCGCCAGATACTCCTCGATGTGGTGCACCCCTGACTCCTTGCCGTAGCCGGACATCTTGTAGCCGCCGAACGGGACCGCCGGGTCCATCAGCGAATAGCCGTTGATCCACACCGTGCCCGCGCGCAGCCGCTTGGACACCTTGTTCGCGGTGTTGATGTTGGTGGTCCACACCCCGCTCGCGAGGCCGAAGTCGGTGGCGTTGGCACGTTGCACGACCTCGTCGACATCGTCGAACGCCAGCGCGGAGATGACGGGGCCGAATATCTCCTCGCGCGCGATCGTCATGTCGTCGCGCACGCCCGTGAACAAAGTCGGCGGGACGAAGTAGCCGTCGGCGAGCTTGCCTTCGGTCAGCCGTGCGCCGCCCGCCAGCGCATGCGCGCCCTCGCTCGTTCCCACGCCGAGATAGCCGGAAATGCGGTCGAGCTGCTCCTTCGACACGACTGGCCCGATCATGGTCGCGGCGTCGAGCGGATCGCCCACGACCAGGTTCTTGGCGAATTCGGCGACCCGCTGGGTAAATTCCTCGTAGATGCCGCGCTGCACGAACAGGCGCGTGCCCGCGAGGCACACCTGGCCCGAATTGCCGAACGCGGCCATCGCCGCGCCGGGCACCGCGGCTTCCATGTCGGCGTCGTCGAACACGATGTTGGGCGACTTGCCGCCCAATTCGAGCGTCAGCTTCTTGATGTTGCCCGCCGACGCCCGGATGATGTGCCGCCCGGTCTCGGTCGATCCGGTGAACGACACCTTGTCGACGTCCATGTGCGAGGCCAGCGCGGCGCCCGCGGTCTCGCCATAGCCGGTGATGACGTTGAGCACGCCCGGCGGCAGCCCCGCCTCCATGCACAATTCCGCCATGCGCAGCGCGGTCAGCGACGCCTGCTCGGCGACCTTGAGGACCAGCGTGCAGCCCGCCGCGAGCGCGGGCGCGATCTTCCACGTCGCGTTGAACGACGGCCCGTTCCACGGAACGATTCCGCCGACCACGCCGATCGGCTCCTTGAGCGTATAGGCCAGCACGTCGCCCGGCAGCGAGGGGGTCAGCGTTTCGCCGTGGATGGCGAGCGCCTGCCCCGCGCAGAAGCGGAACGTCGCGACGACCGGCCCCGCCGCCATGTAGTTCGAGAAAGCGAGCGGCATGCCCATGTCGAGCGTGTCGAGCATCGCGATCTCGGCCATGTTGGCTTCGAGCAGGTCGGCGATCCGCAGCATGAGCGCGTGGCGCTCCGCCGGCTTGGACCGGCCCCACGGACCCTCGAACGCGCGCCGGGCCGCCGCGACCGCCAGATCGACGTCGGCGGCGTCGCCCTCGGCGACCGCGTCGAGCATCTCGCCCGTGGTCGGGTTGGGCGTGGCGAAGGTCTTGCCCGAACGCGCCTCCACCCACTCGCCGCCGATCAGCAGCTTTTTGGCTTGGCCGTTCAGAAAGGCCGGACGTGCCGGATGGATGCCTAGCTGCATGTTCATGATTGGTCTCCGAGTGCCGCTAACGGTGCGATGGGGGGATAGGCGGCGGTTATGCCGGGTCGGGTTGGATCAGCGTCACCGCTTGTCGAAGCTGACCCACAATTTGGTCAGCCCGTACGCGACGTACGTCGTCGTGTATTCGTAGCTGGCCTCGCCGCGTGAGGGGCGGAAGTTCTTCGCGCGGCGCAGGAGCTGCGTGAACGCCTTGCGCAGCTCGCTGCGGGCGAGCTGGTTGCCGATGCACATGTGGATGCCCGCGCCGAATGTCAGATGCGTGCGGCCGTTCTTGCGTTCCAGGTCGACCGTTTCCGGATCGGGAAACACGTCGGGATCAAGATTGGCGGCACCGAAGCGCGTCTCGATGATTGCGTTTTCCGGTATGTCGACGCCGCCGATCGTCAGCGGCTCGGTCGCCCGGCGGAACATCACCGTTGCGGGGGCCATGATGCGCAGCGTTTCCTCGATGAACGCGTCCATCTTGACGGTGTCGTCGCGGATCTCGTCGGCCAGCGCAGGCGTCTCGATGAGCAGCTTGATCCCGCCCGCGATCGCGTTGGCCGTCGTCTCGCCGCCCGCGAGGAAGAGGAGGAACAGGATGCTGACCAGCTCCTGCATCGTCAGCTCGCGGCCATCCACCTGCGAATTGGCGATCGTGCTGAGCAGGCTGTCGTCCGGCGTCGCCCGCACGCGCTCGGCGTTGGCCGCCAGGTAGCGCTGCAGCTCGATGACGTGCGGCACGAGCTCCAGCTCGCGTTCGGGCGCGAGCGCGGGGTTGCTCGTCTCAAGCGACATCTCGCTCCAGCGCTTGAACTTGCCGATGTCGCGGTCGGTCACGCCCAGGATTTCGGTGAACACCGTCATCGGCAGCGGCATGGCGAACCGGTCGAACATGTCGACCTCCGGCTCGTCGATGAACGTGTCGATCAGTTCTGTTACCGATGCCTCGATCTGCGCGTCGAGCCCGGACACCTTTTCCTGCGTGAACGCCTTGTCGACGAGCACGCGGAAGTGGCGGTGGGACGGCGGATCGTTGGTGACCAGCGTATCGACGGGCAGGTAACCCTGCTCCTCGTACATGCGGTCGACCTGATCGCTGATGCTCGACTTTCGTGTCTGGATGACGCCGGTGCGGACCGACAACGTCTTGTTGAGCACCGCGCGGCGCACGTCCTCGTAACGCGTCAGCACGTAGCTGCCGCTCACCGGATCCTTGTGGACAGGGGCTTCGGCGCGCAGCCGGTGGTAGGTCGGGAACGGGCAGCGCCGGGTCTCCGGATCGCTGAAGGTGATGCCCGCGACTCCGCCGACCACGCCCAGCTCGTCGGCAGGCACTTCTCCTTCGGGGACGATCTGGCCCTCGGCAACGCTCATGGTCTCAAACTCCGTGCAGGCCGGAGACCTACCACAGGTTCCGCGTGCCCCACCGCCGACGAAACTGACCGCAAGCGCACATTTGCTAAACGATGCGGGTTTGTCGGCTCTCGATGGGGTGGCCTCGCGTCCCGACGCGCATAGGCTGTCGGGCGGCACGAAGCCGCGGAGACGATCGAATGCGCAACCTGAGCGGAAAGACGGTGCTGGTCACGGGCGGCGGCGCGGGGCTCGGCGAGGCGACGGTGCGCCGCTTCGTCGACGAGGGCGCCCGGGTCATGGTCGCCGACATCGACGAGGAGGCCGGCCGGGCGGTCGGAGACGCCTTCGGCATGCCGTTCCTGCGGCTCGACGTCGGCGACGCCGCGTCGTTCGAGGACGCGATCGCGCAGACCGTCCGGCAGTTCGGCGGCCTGGACATCCTCGTCAACAATGCCGGCGTCGCGTCGGCCCGCGCGCCGATCCATGCGGCGACGCTGGAAAACTGGCACCGCGTGATCAACGTCAACCTGAACGGCGTCTTCTACGGCATGAAGTACGCGCTCGCGCATTTCGTCGAGCGACAAAGCGGTGTCATCGTCAACATCTCGTCCGTCGCCGCGATCCGCGCGTTTTCCGAGCTCCCGCCCTACAACGCGTCCAAGGCGGGCGTGTCGCAGCTGACCCGCGAGGCGGCGGTCGAGTATGGGGGGCAAGGCATCCGCGTGAACGCCGTCGCCCCAACTGCGGTTATGACGGCGATGAACCTGCGCATGGGGGAGGAGTTGGGCGACCCCGAAGGTTTCGCGAAGATGCTGACGGGAATGAACCCCATGCCCGGCGGCGCGACCCCGGACGACATCGCCGCCGCCGTCGCATTCCTCGCCAGCGACGACGCCCGCTTCATCAGCGGCGTCACCCTGCCCGTCGACGGCGGCTACACCGCGATGTAGCGGGGCCGCTTAAACCTTTTTCTCCTGAACAGACGAGGCTGCATGACCACGATCACCGTGACGACCCGGGCGGGCGCCGAAATGACGATTACGGGCCAGGCCGGTATATCCGTGATGGAAGCGGTACGAGACGCGGGCGTGGACGAATTGCTGGCGTTGTGCGGCGGCTGCTGTAGTTGCGCGACGTGCCACGTCTATATCGACGCCGACCACATGGACCGGCTTCCGCCGATGAGCTCGGACGAGGACGACCTGCTCGACAGCTCGGACAGCCGCGACGCGCGATCGCGCTTGTCGTGCCAAGTGATGATCACGGACGCGCTCGACGGCTTACGGGTCACGATCGCCCCCGAAGATTAGACGCGACGGACGCGCTCACGTCCGTTCTCCCGCGCCCGTCCTGCTTTTGGCCACAATGCGCGGGCCTAGCGGACGGCTACGGGGAGAAACCTTCAGTCCATGTCGTTCGAACGCGCCGTCATCCTGAGCGCGGGCAAGGGCTCGCGCCTGCTCCCGCTCACTGAAAACCTGCCCAAATGCCTGCTCCCGTTCTCAGGGCGAACGCTCCTCGAATGGCAACTCGACGCGCTGCGCGCCGGCGGCGTGTCGCAGGTGACGGTGGTCACCGGCTTCCGGTCCGACCTCGTCGAGGCGGTCATCGCTGCGCGCGGCGACCCGGGCGTCACGACGGTGTTCAACCCCTTCTACCATGTCGCCGAGAATGTCGGGACGGTGTGGATGGCGCGCGAGCGGGTGGTGGGCGACGTGCTGCTGCTCAACGGCGACACACTATTGTCGCGAGAGATCGTGGCCAGGCTGGCGGATGCGGACGCGCCCATCACCGTCACGATCGATGAGAAGCCGGCGTACGACGACGACGACATGAAGGTGGTGCGGTCGGGCGACCGCCTGGTGCGCATCGGCAAGGTGCTGGCGGGCCTGACCCCGGACGCCGAATCGATCGGCTTCCTGGTGTTTCGAGGAGAAGGCGCGGCCGCCTTCGTCGCGGCGGTGGACCGGATGATGCACGACCCGGAGGGCACGACGCGCTGGTACCTGAAGGTCATCGACCAACTCGCGCCGACGGGTATGGTCGCGTGCAGGTCGATCAAGGGGCTGGCGTGGGCGGAGGTAGATTACCCCGCCGACCTCGAACTCGCGCGCGCGCTCACTGACGGATGGGCGGCCGCGGGGCTTTAGACGCCCGAACGCCACAACGCCTTGAGCCACTCCACCAGCGCGTCGGTCTGGCCCGCATCAAGCTTGAACGCGTCGTTCAACGCGGGCGCCTTGGGCCAGCCGCTGTCCCCGATCGTCACGCCCTCCGCAGTGCGGCCGCCTTCATAGCGCGGCAACACATGAAAGTGGACGTGAGGGTCGACCATCATCAGCATCAGGTAATTGATGCGTGCGCAATTCACCGCCCGCCGCAGGCCGCCCTCGACCTCCGCCGTCACGGACGCGAGCTCGGTAAAGGCTTGCGTCGGCAGCGCCGACAGGGCGGTCGCGTCCGACCTGGCGGCGAGCACGAGCGACCCGAGCGTCGGCTGCTCGGGCCGGAGCAGCACGACCCAGTGCTCGTACTCCGCGACAAGCGTCTGCGGGTAGCCGAAGCGGCGGATCGTGTCGTTCAAGTCATTGCTCCAGCCAGGAGGTGACCGTGCCGCCACGCACGCTTATCCAGCCGGCCTGTGCGAGCTGCGCCAGATGCACCGCGAGCGAGATCGCGGTCCACCAGGCCACTCCGATCAGGCTCAGATCGGGGCGTCCGAACAGCAGGAAGCCCGCCAGGATCACGACGTTGGGATTGCGGCGCGCGGTGATCAGCCGAAACCGGCTGTCGATCCGCCGCCACACGTGGACGTGCATCCCGAACGCCGCGATGAACGCGCCCTCGATCAACCGCTGCGCGACGTAGCCGCCGACGATCACCGCCATGACCATCCAGAACACCGGCGTTGCGAGCTGCAAGCCCCAGGCTCCGAGCCCCAGGCCCCAGGCCAGATACCAGAAGGGTGGATGGATCAGATCGATTCCGTGGTCCAAGAGATGGCCCCACTTGGACGACGTGATCGTGCACCGCGCCAGCTTCCCGTCGACGGTGTCCAGCACCATGAACACGAAGCCCAGCGCGAGGCCCGGCCAGTAGCGTCCGTAGAAGAACAGCACGGTCGCCGCGACGCAAAGCAGCGCACCCACGATCGACACCATGTTGGGCGTGATCCCGACCCGCGCGCACAAGCGGGTCAGCACCAGCGCCCATTCCGGCCAGAGATACTTGGTCAGGATGTCCGTCACGCCCTTGTACGCGCCGAAATAGCTCGCGCGTTCGAGCGAGCGCACGGTGCCCGGCTCCAGCGGGCTCGCGAACGGCACTTCGCGCTTGCGCAGTTCGTCGTTGACGAGCGTCAGGCCCTCTTCGTGCGCGATCGGGACCAGACCGTCCGGCACGCGTCCCGCGCCAATGGCGTCGAAGGCGGCGGGATCGTCGGTGTGCGCGATCACCGCACGCCCGCTCACCGTCAGCACGTGTCCCGGCCGAGCGGCGAGCGCGCGCAGCCACGCGGGATCGAAGGCGAAGCCGGCATCCACCAGCAGCGCAGGGTCGGTCGATCGTCCGTCGGCGAACACCAAACCCGCCGCCCGCGCGATGCGGCGCGTGCGCTCGTGCGTGTCCATCCCCCAAAGCAGGGTCGAATTGCGCCCTACCATGCGCACGACGGGTTGCTCAGGCTCGGGCATCAATCGGACGGCGCGCGATAGGCGGCGGGCGTGCGGCAAGCAAGCGGGTCGCGCCCCGCCCACCACAGGCAGAAGATCGCCAGCGCGTACAGAAACCGCCCATGGTCGCGCGTGCCCGCGCGGTGCTCGTCGAACACGGCGTCGACGGCGGTCGGCGACAGGTAGCCCGCCCCTCGCACGCCGCTGTCGTTCCACAGTTCGCGGGCGTAATCGCCGAAGTCGCCCGCGAACCACTCCGCAAGCGGTATCGCGAAGCCCTGCTTGCGCCGCTTGGTGAAACCCTCCGGCAACCAAGGCGCCACGGCTTCGCGCACGATGTGCTTGCCCACTCCTCCGCGCATCTTCAACGAAGCAGGGACCGTCAGCGCCCAGTCAACGAACGCGGGTCCCAACATCGGCACGCGCACTTCGAGCGAATGCGCCATGCTCGCACGGTCAACCTTGGTCAGCATCGCCGACGGCAGGTTGAGCGCCAGGTCGGCGTAGACGAACTGTTCCAGCGGATCGGTGGAGATGTCCTGCGCGGGGTGCGGAAAATACTCGTCGCGCAGGGCCTCGAACGGCCACGGCCCTTCCACAACCTCCAGGAAGTCTGGCGCGTACACTTGCCGCCGCATCGCGGGCGACGTGATCTGCGTGCGCGCGAAGAACCGGCACACGCCGTCGGGCAACCCCGCGCTCCCGAGCGCGCGCTGAACCCTGTGCAGCGCCAGGTTGAGGCCCCGCGACGGCAAGGACATTCGCGACACGGCATGCACGGTCCGCCGCGCGAGCGGATGCATGCCGCCGACCCTTTGCTCGGTGCGGTGGCGCTTGTACCCCATGAACAGTTCGTCGCCGCCGTCGCCCGACAGCACGACTTTGACGTGTTCGCGCGCGACCTGCGATACATACCACGTGGGCACCGCCGACGGATCGGCGAACGGCTCGCCATAGCAGCGCGCCACCGCCGGCAGAACGTCGCAAGCCGCCTTCAGGTCGATGGTGCGCGTCGTGTGGCGGCAGCCCAGATGGCGCGCGACCGCTTCGGCCGCCGGAGCCTCGTTGTACCGGTCGACCGGAAAACCGATCGTAAATGTGCGGACGGGCGCGCCGCCGATGCGCGCCATCGCCGCCACTACCGCCGACGAATCGATCCCGCCCGACAGGAACGCGCCCACCTCGACATCGGCGAGCATGTGGCCGCGCACCGTGTCCAGCCAGCGGGCTTGGAACGCGTGGATCCACTCGGCGTCGGATCGCGGAGCGGCGGGAGCATAATGCGGCTGCCGGAACGCGACGGCGACAGCTTGGCCTTCCGGTCCGATCGTCAGTGCGTGACCCGGCGGCAGGCTGCGGACCTGCCGGTAGATCGACCGCGGGGTGCGGATATGGCCGAAGCTGAAGACGTCGTGCACCGCGCGCGCCGAGACGTCGAAGCGGTGCCCCGGCAGGACTTGCAACGCCCGCAGCTCGGACGCGAAGGCCAGCCCCCCCGCCTGCTCCGTCAGGTACAGCGGCTTGATCCCCATCGGATCGCGCGCAAGCGTCAGCCGCCGCGCCCGCCGATCCCAGATCGCGACAGCGAACATCCCCTCCAGGCGTGCCCACGCCGCATCGCCCCACGCGCGGAAGGCGAGGAGGATCGTCTCGGTGTCGCTCTGCGTCCGGCACACGTGCCCTTGCCGCTCCAACTCTCGGCGCAACTCGCGGTGATTGTAGATCTCGCCGTTGAAGACGATCGCGTAACGCCCGTCGTCCGTCTCGATCGGCTGATGCCCGCCGCCCACGTCGATGATGCTCAGCCGGCGCATGCCCATGCCGAAGTCGCCGTCGAGCAACACCCCTTCGTCGTCGGGTCCGCGATGCCGGATCGCGTCGCACTGCGCCTGCACGACGGCGGGGTCCACCGTCCCGCCGCCGCGTCTGTACCATCCGGCTATGCCGCACATCGCCCAACCTCCCGCGCCCGCATGCGCAGATGGGGCCGGGGAAAGCAAAAGGGCGTCTCGCACCTAGCTCGCAACCGCCTCCAGAACGATCGCCGCGGCCCGGCCGATCGCCCCGCGATAGTCTCCGAACGCGAAGGCCACCGCCTCCGTTTGCCGCGCCGCCACCGCTCCGTGGTTCGCGAACGCCCGATCGATCGCATCCAGAACCGCATCGGCATCCGTCGCCACCTCGCCCAGCGACCAGCCGGCGTAGCGCGGATCGCCTCGCCAGTCCGCGTCGTGCGCGTCGATGAACGCGACGGGCCGCGGGCGGATGAGGAACTCGTAGAGTTGGCTCGACATGTCGCCGAGGTACAAATCGGCGCTTTGCGTGTAGCTCATGTCGAAGAGCCGTGGCGATCCGAGATCGACAATGATCCGCCCCGGCACGGCCAGCGCCGTCCAGCCCGCGCGCTCACCCGACGACATGTCCTCGGCGACGCGAACGTGCGGAGCGTAGATCAGGTTGTAGCGGTCCTGCGCGGCGAACCGCGCGATCACCGCGCGCGCTATGCCCAGCGATGACAGGTCGGCGTCGAAATGCGGATTATACAGCACGGTGGGCCGATCATTGTCGAACACGCGCTCCGACGCGTTCCCCGTCAGGTCGAGATAGTCGAGCTTGACGTACCCGGCGGACCGCAGCCGCACCCGACCGATGCCCTGCGACACCGCCCGCGCGATGTCCTTCTCCCCCGGCACGACGATCAGGTCGAACGCGTTCAACCGTGCCTCGGAACGCGGTGCACGATCGCCCGCGCCGTGCCGAAAATGGACCAGCGGCCGCCCCCAACTCATCCATCGCAGCGCCGCCGACGTCCGCTCAGGCACGACGATCGCGCGAGCGCGCCGCGCCTGCCATCGCACCGCCGCGAGCAACCCGCCCTTGGCCGCCGCCCGGCGCCGCGCCAGCTGTGCCGCGACCCGCGCCCACCAGGGCGTCGCCAATTGCCGCACGACAAGCTTCGGCGCGTCCATCCGTTCCCGCACCTCGCGCAGCGCCGCGGTCGTTTCCCCGTCTGCACAGAAACAATGGATGTCCAGATCGGGACGCAGTCGGCTGACCTCCGCGGCCACGGGAGCCAGATGCACCACCTGATGCACGCCCCCGATGAACACGAAGACGATGTCCGTTTTCATCGGCTTCCGATCCCGCTGACCCCGCCCCACATCGGACGAACTGGCTGGGGCGGCAGGAACCTCACCTAGAGGACCCCTACCCCGCCGAAACGGCTGATTCCCGCCGATCTTCGATGGCGTCGATCTTGAGTGGCTACATACACTGGCTACAACGGCTGGCAACACAGCTTGATGAAGCGGCGTCCTGCGAAGCCCCTGATCACAATCGTTGCGGCGCTGTTTCTCTCTACGCACCGGCGAAACGCAGCCTGTCCAATTCAAACGCTATGTCGGGGTCGGTAGCCATGGTCGCGTCCGCAAAGCGCAAGATCAACGTGGCCATGTAGCTCGTGCTGTCCAGGATCAAACCTGCGCCAGCGGCAGCTGAGATCACCGACACAAGGTCTTCTACGACGGTGACTGAACCGAGCGGCCCCACATATCGCTCCTCGTGACGACCTTTCTGCCCCATTTCGGCGAGCGCATTTCCTTGAAATACGGCAAGCGTTCGACGGCCGACTGAACGCCTCGCCAGATAGCTGGCTGGCAAAGCTTCATGCCCGCCTGCCAAGATGAAAGGCGCTAAAACATCCCAACGTTCGACAACGTATCGGGCGGCAAGCGTCGGAACCATGAACGCCGCCATCAAGCGCATTGCAGTCGCCAAGGCCGCTAGTTCCGCAAGGCCGTAATCCAGCTGCGCCCTAGCGAGGGCCGGCTTGCGACGCGGCACACCCAGTCGCTGCAGTTGCCTGATCCTAGCTTCGAAAGCGCTACGTGCCTCCAGCGGCGCTCCACAAGCATCCATCAACACGGTGACCGCGTCGTTGAACGCGAGCCCGACCGAAGGGTGTTCCAACGCCGTCATCGTGCTGGGTTCGTCGCCTGCACAGGCAGACGCAAGAAGAACCGTTGACATGTTTTCTACACGACCGTATCGTAACTATGCCATGACGTTGTTCATTCCATCGCTGCCACGCCTGCCTACTCGCGACGGCGATCCCGTCGACAGGGACGGCGATCGCGTCTTTAGCCTTGAGATCGACCCGCGGGATGACGCTGCTGTGCAACTGGTGGTGCGCGCGCCGGGCAGCTGTTCAATGCCGCACGCGATCTGGAACCGACGACTCCCTACAGCAGAGGTTCGCGAACCGTTTCTCGATCGCCTGCGCGACAGGCAGCCCGACCTGATCTTCCTCGGTCGCCTCACCATGATCTCCGGGAGCCAGAACATGGATGCGGTGTTCGACCAGATGGTCGATGCCGATCGTGCCGAGCGAGAGGCGGAGGCGGAGAGGTCAGCCGAGGAGGCGCGGGAACGCCTGAACGTCAACCTGTACGCCCGCGAAGGCAAATACGGTCGCCGCGTCCTCGAGCTTCAGCGAGGAAGCAGCAGCAAGGCGGATTGGAGCGTGACATACGACCGCGCAGTCGAACGCGATCGGCTCTGCGACTGGCTGCGATGGCAGAGTGAACGCTTCCTGGGTTTTCTCGATTATGCCGCCGAGCACGGCGACGAGGCGCTCGCTCGCGTCCTGACCGACGAGATGTTCGAAACCGAGCGTCGCGTGAAAAAGGACGGTCGCGGCGCGGGAGGCACGCGGCCACTTCGGATGTGGCGGGGCGACTGATGAATTCGCTGACGCAGTTCGAGCCAGCTACGCCGGCCATGATCGTCGGCAAGGCGTTCGGCGGCGGCCCACCGCCGTTAGGCCTGGGGGAACCCTTCGCGCTGCTGGGCGGCGACCGGCTCGGCCCGAACGGCATCCCGTTCGACGTCATGCCCACCTCGCACCGGACAATCTCCACCTTCTGGACGATGTCGACTTCGTGTTCTGCTGCGTCGACAGCGTCGAAGCCCGCGCTTTCATCATCCCGGAACTCGAGGCGCGTTCCCTTCCGTTCATCGACTGCGGTCTCGGCCTGTCCCTAGTGGACGACCGGCTGATGGGGGCTTGTTCGTGTGACCACCAGCACGCCGGCCATGCGCGCGCATGTGCACGAAAAGGGTCGCATACCCGTCGCTGGCCGAGACGAAGACGATCTCTACCGAAGCAACATTCAGGTCGCCGATCTCAACACGCTCGCCGCCACGCTTGCTGTAATCCAATACAAGCAACTGCGCGGTTTCTATCTAGATACCGAAGCCGAGTACCATGCGGTCTATTCGACCGATGGCAACCACATCATCAACGACGACCGTCCTTAGTGTTGGTTCGCCTCGCGACCGTTCGATCAATGAGCACCGACTTGCCTCGACCCGAGAACAACGAGGCGGGTCAGATCCCTGATCTCGCGGGGCGTCGGTCGCCATGGGAAGGTCGGATCGGCGTCGCGGGGAACTACGATCCTCGCGTTGTCTGGGACTGGTTCGAGTGGCATCCAGTGGCTTTCAAGGTCAAACACAACACCCCGCGTCTCATTGCGCGCGCTGATCACCTCAAGGTCCGTCGAGGCGACAAACGGATGGTGGACTAACTCCGCAAGGCGGCGGTAGTCGTTGCGACGACCGTCTGCCGCTAGAGCGGCAATTACCGTTTCGGGCAGCACAAGATCGCCGATCAGAATACGCGCCTGTGAACCCAGCATCGCGATGCACGCAGGTCTCTCGGACAGCTCAATCCGCTCGGCCACCGCCATGCCGCTACGCACCCTGATCTTCGCGGCTCCTTGCCCGAGCTCGCGCCGCGCGCGGCGATTGAGGTCGCCGGAGACGGGTGCCCACCCGACCCGATCGCTTAATTTCAGCGAACGCCGCAGCAGGCCAGAAGCGCCCGACCACTTTAGCCAGTGCGCCAGCACGTTCGATCCACTGACCAACCAAAGCGGCAGTTCCGAAATCTTCGTGCAGGCGGCGACCATCCGGCTCGCGCGGTCGAGAGAAATGCGCGCCTCGATTGCAGACCCTAGCTGCTCGAACGCGAGACCCGGCGTAGCCGCAGCGGGATCGAATACAACCTCAACGCCGCCGAGCGAAACGCTGAGCAGCAAGCCATTATCGGCGATGCTGTACGACTTCGCCTCGACCATTGCGAGCATCTGGTCGACGAGATCGCGGATCTTCTCCTTCTGCTTAACTGACACTTGTCTTGTCCGTAATGATGTAGAAGCAATCGTTGATAACGAGCCCTGCGCATATCGTCAGAATCTAGGGAAGCCCCAGCTGCCGCCCAAGGCACCGCAAACTTACCTAATGGCGTGTCGAACCAACCAAGCAGAACGGCGCGATCTCTTCGATGAGCCGACCGAGACGTCGCACCGACCGGTGGCGAGCGAAATCGACTTTGAGCGTTCGCCGCGCAATCGCGAAATCTCGAGCCTCAGCCCCGCTTGACCCTGCCACCGCGCTAGGAGCGCGCCGGTGATGGACGCCATCACGTCGTCGAACATCAAGATCGTCGGCGGCTCGACCTCGATCACGTCGATGCGTGACAGAAACGCCGCCGACATGCGCGGCGTTACTGTGTTCGCCGTCATCATCCAACACACGTGCGACACATCGACCGGCGCCATCAAGCATCGATCGTAATAGCTGCGCGCAGAGCCCGCCTCGAGCATAGCCAGTAGCGCGTCGAGCGGATCGCCATGTTGCGGCCTCGCGGCGGCCTTCTCCAGTTCCTCGACGATGCAGACGGGGTTGGCCGTCCCCGTCTGGTTCATGATCATGGCTGGGAAACATGGCTGGTTCTGATTATAGCCGCGGGGATTGCCAGCGATCACCGCGTCGTGGGCGCCGCCCAGTTCGACGGTCCCGCTTCCTGCGCCGCTCATGTCCGCCAATGCTTTGGCAAACCAGGATTTGCCGATGCCGGGCGACCCGGTCAGCAGCATAGGTCTCATGGCGACCCACGGTCGTCCGAGCAACAGCTGCAGTTCAAGCGCGTTCTCGATCTTGGCGATGACCGACTCGAACCAAGGTGCACGAGTCCGCAGGCTGGCGGCTATGAGTAGCTCGCCGTCCGCCGTCCGCTTCATCACCTTGCCGCCCATGAGCGGCAGCATATTTGTAAGTCCAGCGAATCGTTGGGCTACTGTCGCGCGCCCGAAGTTGTTTCCCTCATCCGCTTCCGGCTCGATGCGCTCGCACGGCTTGACGTATTCGACGGTCGGTATCGACGCGACCTTCTTGCGCCAGTTCTCCGCCATCTGGCGAACCTGCGCGAGCGTCTCCGTGGTGGTGTCGTCACTGGACTTGAACGGACCGAGGCGCCGACGAACTTCATCGGCCATGATGCTGCTCCCCGATGCTCGAAGACGCCGCGTGCTTAAAGTGTTTTGCAGAGCGCGATCGGCTCGCGCGCAGCACCTGCCCGCGAGCCCGGCGCACGTGACGAGACGCGTTCATCGTCCGCCTCCGTTTGCCAGCCAAACGTTGGTGGCAGCTTTGGCAGCTTCCGCATTGTCACCGCGAGCGCGGCGCAGAAACTCGAACCAGTTGTCGACGACCTCGCGTCGCACGACGTTGCTGAGCACCTCGGGGTTCTGACTTCCAGTCGAGCGGCGCGTCGTCGGCCCACCGGCATCAAGGTCGACGATGATGCCGCCGAACGCGCGTGCCATGCGGCTCACAACATGGAACCTTAAAGGTTCGGGCGCAGCTTCGGCCGCAAGCAACAGCGGCGCGTAGATGCTCGTCTGCGGTGAGCGGGCGATCAGAACGCTTGGCCACGGTAGCGCATCCGCGAACGCCGTAATCGCCTCGGCCTCTTCGGCGGGCGTCGATGCCGAACCTGTGGTAAGTGAGAAAGTCCAATGCGCCGTACTGTCGCGCTGAGCGTGGAAGATGGCGAACGTGAGGAGACTGAGCGGCGCGGCACCAACCGTCCTCGTCCGCTTTTGCGTGAATGGCCGTGTCGACGATCATTCCCAAACTTACGACGTGGTCAAAACAGAAGCGCTTCACCAGCATCGGCCAACGACCAGGTTCCACGTTCAACGGGAGCGAGGCGACGAGGTGGATCGCGGAAACCTCTTCGGGTCCAACCTCGGCCGCGGCGTTGTCGGCCTCAATCCAAAGCGCGGGCCCGCTCTTGAGGGCGGGCGGCATCCGCTGTTCCGGGTAGAAGCGCCCCGTTCCGAGCAGGTCATCCTTTGCAAGGTACGAGTCGGGAACAGGGCCGAAGTGATCGCTGCCCGGCGTGCGTGTGATGTAGAGAAACGAGGCGGTGGCCGTGTAGTGGGTCGCGTATGGACCCGTTGCCGAGCGGTCACCGCGGCCGGCCGCGCAGACTGGCCGCGCGCTAAACGGACGGACGTCGTGGACAGTGAAGGCGCGCGAACCAGGTGCGCGCGTGATGGGTTCGATCTTGGACATAAGTGCTTTCTGCAAAGTGGCGCAGCCGCGCCTGTTCGCACACCGCGAGTGCGGTATGCGGAGCTTGGAGGCTCGGATCAGGCACTTTCGCCTTTTCCCCTCACCCCTTCAGCTCGACCCGCTCCGCCGCGAGTGAACCTGGTTTGGGCATTTTCCTTCGCCTTCGCCAAGGTAGTGGCGAAGTCCGGGTTGGTCGGCCGCTCGACACCATCTTGTTTCATCGTACTCGCCGCCTCCGTATCGTATAGGGAACACCACCTTGCTTTCCCGCCCGAGCGTGTACCCCCGGCACTCCCGCCGATCAGAAGCGAGGCGTTCTAAGTGGATAAAGACACATCATCTCGCAGCCGGTTGACGCTTGAGCTTGAGGAAAACGGCATCGTGCGTCGTGCCGTCTTCCCGAACCAAGTGCGCGTCACCCGGCAAAAGGTCGGTTTTGCCACGCTCAGCGACTTCCACAATCGCGTCGGGCTCACCTACACCCGCATGCTCAAGATCGAACGCGGCGAGATCTTCCCGACATCTGCCGAGCTCAAGGTGATCGCCGAGTGCCTGAACGTTCCTGTCGGCGAGCTGCTAATCGACGAGACCAAGGCCAGCTTCGACCGAGAGGCCTGGGCGCGGGAGCACATCGAGGCCAAGCTTGAGAACCGAGGCGGGAACATCGAGGCCATGCGGCTTGGCGCGGCGGTCCGCGTCAAGCGACAGGCTTTGGGTCGGTCGACCACTAACATGAAGGAGTTTGGGCTTCCGGCGGCGACGGTCAGCCGCATCGAGAACGCCGACCGGCCGATCGAGCGCTGGGACGCGACCGTTCAGCGCGGCATCGCCAAGGTGCTGGGCGCGCGCAACGCGCGTCGGTCGATGCAAATCGTCAACGTCATGTACGAGCGCGGCGAGCTTGACGAGATGCTGTCGACGCTGTTCTCGCCCGCCTCGATCGAGGAGCGCAACCGCAAGCGCTTGCGCGCCCTGCTGGCGGAGCTCCCCGACACGGTAGCGGCGGACATGCTTGACAGCATCGGCGGGACTGAGGTCGAACTGAGGCACGGCGCCGATAATCTGCTGACCGTCTCCACGAGCATCCTTGCGGATTGCGGCGTGTTCAAGCTGGCTCCGTCCAACAGAACCATACGCGTCCCGGCTGGCGCTGGTCGAGCGGCGTTCGCCATCGAAATGGCTGAGGCGGTTCTTGGGCCGGGACTTCCCAAGGGCTCGGTGATTGTCGCCGATCCCCACCAGAACCCGGTGGCGGGCGACCTAGTGGTCATTCGCGAGGAAGCGCAGCGCGAGGCTGTGGTCTTATCGACGGCAGCCGGAGACGAGGGGCTGATCGGCTTCTCGCTGATGTCCGATGAGCCAATGAAGCTTAACTTGCTGCCGGTCGGTCAGGTGCTCGCCAAGGTTGTGGTCGTCGTCTTTTGAGCTTCGCCATCAACCCATCCAGGGCGCGGTGAGGTAGCCGAAAGCGAAAACCAAAATTCGAACGGCTCGACCCACAAAGCGACATTCAGCGTGACGTGACCCCCGCCTTTCATCCAACGGCGACCAGAGACCGACCGGTGTTGTCGCGCATGAGCGCGGGTGAAGCAACGGGCGGGGTTAACCCCGCCCGTTGCTGTTCGAGTTCGGCGGCGAACGCTGCCGGAGTGGCGTAGCCGAGCGAGGAGTGCGGGCGTTCGGTGTTGTAGTCGTCGACCCACCGCGCGAGGATCGAGCGGGCCTGACCGATCGTGAAGAACAGCGTCTCGTTGAGCAGCTCGTCGCGCATGCGACCATTGAAGCTCTCGACGAACCCGTTCTGCGTCGGCTTGCCCGGCGCGATGTAGTGCCACTCGACGCCGGCGTCGCCCGACCAGGCGAGCACCGCGTTCGAGGTCAGCTCGGTCCCGTTGTCGCTGACAATCATCTTCGGCCTGCCGCGTTCGGCGATCAGATCTGCCAACTCGCGCACCACCCGCCGGCCCGAGATTGACGTGTCCACCACCGCTCGGATGCACTCGCGCGTCACGTCGTCGACGATGTTGAGCACGCGGAACCGCCGCCCGGTGACGAGCTGGTCGTGTACGAATCCAGGCTCCAGCGCTGGTTGGGAAGCGCCAGCACCGGTGTAGGCGCCCGCGCGCCAACGGCGCGCCTTCGTCCCTTCCTGCGCCTGACCGTCAGACCTTCCTCGCGGTAGAGCCGCTGGGTCTTCTTGCGGTTGATCGTCACGCCGTCACGCCGAAGCAGGATGTGCAGCCGCCGATAGCCGAACCGCCGGCGCTGCTGCGCCAGCTCGCATAAGCGCGACCGCAGGTCGCCGTCATCACCCCGGCACGAGCGATACCGCATGCTCGTGCGATCCGCCCCGACGACCATGCACGCCCGCCGCTCGCTCATCCCCAGCGTCGTCTGGAGATGCGCGACCGCTTGCCGCTTCGCGGCGGGCGCTACCATTTTTTTGACAGCAGATCCTTCAGACCCGCGTTGTCGAGCATCGTGTCCGCGAGCAGCCGCTTGAGCCGCGCGTTCTCCTCCTCGAGCGCCCGCAGCCGCTTCGCATCATATACCTCCAGCCCGCCGAACTTGGCCTTCCAGGCGTAGTAGGTCGCACTCGACATCCCGTGCTTGCGGCACAACTCCGTCACCACCGCGCCCGCATCGGCCTCCTTCAAGATGCCGATGATCTGCTCTTCCGAAAACTGCTTCCGCTTCATCTGTCCGTCCCATCAAGGGGCCGGTCTCTAGGTCCAGGTGGATGAAGAAACGGGGGTCACGTCACCTCGTCTTCGATGATCAAAACGTGACACAAGAGCCGTCCCCACCCAAACGGCACGACGACCGCCACCTTTGGCGGTTCCATGTTAACCTAAGTCGTTCTTCACCATCAAGTGGTTCCGGGCAGATCGGTCCCCCACCGCCAGCTGATCCGTCATTCTAAGTCGCTCCTCAGAACCAGACGTTCGTTTGGACGCGGCCGATGGCAAGAACCGGGCACCTGCGCACGGGCAGCCTTAAGGTAAGAAGAGCCTCGAAGCCGCTCCCTTTCGCCTGGTGTCACGGTCGTTCGGTTCGATACCGGCAGCACCTTGGCGGCGCACGACCACATCGCGGACATTGCGCGGCCAACCCGCAGCGCGATTGCGGACACACGCTCGCGGCCGCTAGGATCTTCAGGACACAGCGAGGTAATGATGACGACGGCAGCCGCCCGCCCCCTTCCGCAGCGAACGATCGCCATTCTCGGGGGCATGAGCAACCAGGCGACCGGGGAATATTACCGACTGCTCAACGAAGGGCTTAATGCGCGTCTAGGCGGGTGGGACAATGCCGAGATCGTCATCGTCTCGGTGAATTTCGGGAACATCCAACATTTCGTGCGAAACGACGAATGGGCGGCCGCCGAGGCGTATCTGTCGCGCAAGGTCGATGCGTTGAAGCAGGCCGGTGCCGAGCTGATCCTGTGCGTGTCGAACACCATGCATCGGGTCGTGGAGCCCATCATGGACGGGCGGGCAACTTCGTTTATCCACATCGCCGATCCGACGGGCGAAGCCATCCGTGCGGCCGGCCTGCGCAAGGTGGCGCTGCTCGGCACGATGCCGGTGATGCGCTCGCAAGAGCTCGTGGAACGCTATCGAGATCGGTACGGCGTCGAGTTGTTGATGCCGGATGACGACGACGCGACTTTGGTCGACCGCATCATCTTCGATGAACTCGTGCGGCGCGAACTGCGTCCGTCTTCCAAGCAAGCATACCTCTCAACGATCGCGAAGCTGCGCGCAGCCGGGGCCGAGGGAGTCATCCTCGGGTGCACGGAGATATTCCTTCTCGTCGATCAGGACGACCTGCCCGACTTCCCGGTCTTCGATACTGCAGCCCTGCACATCGACGCGGCGGTTCGCTTCGCGCTGGGCGACTGATTGCTCACCCTAGAAGCAGGTAGCCCGCCTCTTCCCTCCCTCAGCAAGACATCGGTGTTAAAACCGGCCGGCTTGACACCAGCTGCTTGCTACAGCGTCTGCGAGGGCCGCCGAGCGTGAGAACGCTTATTGAAATCCTTGCAGCCGTCATGACAGATTTGCGTGCAGCTACAGAGACCCACATGCGGACATCCGACGGCGTCTTCTCGCTTCCGACAAGCGGCCGTTTGTTCATCCACCCGTGAACCGCTCAACCGTCCGTGACCTGTTAGCGCTGGTTAGCTGGCATCCCGAATGAGCAATGCCCGAAGGTCCTGAAGCGCAAAGTCGAGCCGTTCCGCCAAGCCGGGCTCGGGCGTGTCGAGCCACGCGATCGTTGCATGGGTGAACGCGGCCATTCCGATTCGGGCAGCAAGCAAAGCCGGCTGCTCACCGACACCACGGGCCTGAAGCGCGGCGGCGAGCGCATCAGCTAACACTTCGTGCTTGGCCAGCTCGCGCTCGTGAAGCGCTGGCGTTGACGAGACCACCGCCTGTCGAGGCACGGCAAAGGACCGGTTTGCCTCCAACAGCGGCACCAGCGATCGAAACGCATGAAACAGCACGTCCAGTGGCCCGAGCCCATCAGGCGTATCGGCGACCGCCTCCGTGAGTGCCGGGCGCAGCACCGCCTCCCCGCCGAAAAGCGTCTCCCGCTTATCCGGAAAGTAGCGGAAGAACGTCCGCTCGGTGACCCCGACGCGCGCAGCGATCGCGGCGGCCGTGGTCCGATCGTACCCGCGCTCGCGAAACAGCTCCAGCGCTGCTTGCTGGAGACGAGCGCGCATCCCGTCGGAGCTGTTTTGGTCGGCCAAGTCGTCCCTTGTCAGTCTCTGACATGTTGCCTATGTCAGTGCATGACATAGGCCGGTTTTCATGATCGGCAGGTAACGAGAAGGAGAACGTCATGCGAGTGTTTCTGACCGGGGCGAACGGCTGGATCGGTTCGGCCATCGCGCGCGACCTGCTCGCCGACAAAAACCAAGTGGTCGGGCTGGTCCGCACGAAGGAGAAGGGCGAGGCCTTCGCCGCCGTCGGCGGCACCCCGCTGATCGGCTCGCTCGGCGACGTTGATGCGATCCGAGCGGCCGCGCGCGACACCGATGGGATTATTCACACCGCCTTCGGACTCGACTTCACCAAGATGAAGGAGATGGCCGAGGAGGAGACCCGCACAATTCAGGCGTTCGGAGAGGCGTTCACCGGCACCGATAGGCCCATCATCGTCACGGGCGGCGTGCTGCTCACCCCGCCGGGTGAGGTGTTCCAGGAGGACGCGCGGCCACCGGTTCCACCCGAGTTCCCACGTGCGTCGGAGCAGTCGGCATTCGCGCTTGCCGAGCGTGGTCTGAGAACGATGGTGGTCCGTAATCCGCGGTCGGTGCACGGCCAGGGCGAGACGCACGGCTTCGTACCCATGCTCGCCGCAATCGCGCGCGAAAAAGGCGTGTCCGCCTGGGTCGGAGAGGGCGACAACCTTTGGCCGGCCGTGCACAGGCTCGACTGCGCACGCTTATATTGCCTCGCGCTCGAGCACGGTGTCGGGGGTGAAGCATATCACGCCATCGCCGAGCAGGGCGTGCCGTTCCGCCGCATCGCGCAGGCCATCGGTCGCCAGCTCGGACTGCCGTCGCGATCGATCGCGCCGCACGAGACGAAGGCGCATTTCGGCGGCATCGCCATGTTTGCAGCGGGAAACGGTCCGGCGTCTAGCGAGCGGACCAAGCGAGCGCTCGGGTGGGAACCGCGGGAAGCCGACATCGTCGCGGACATCGAGCGGCCGGACTACTCCGCCTAATCAGCCGCCTGCACGGGTGTGGTTCGCTGAGCTGTTCGGCGTAGGCTTGTGAGTGGCCGACCTGTGAAGCGAACGTCGGCGCCGACCCAGAATCTGCCACTCAGCACTACTGAGCGGCTCCCGGAAACCGGACCCTCGTTCATCTGCAAGTTCCGGCGGCACCTGCCGAAGGAGAAAGCCCGCTTCTGGTGATTATAGGCGGCCCGGCGGACGCTCCGCCACTGCTGCCCGTCGAAAAGCGCTTACCGCTCGTGCAGATGTTGCCTTGCTTCACGGCATCAGCGCATCGAGGCCTATTTCGTGTCTCATCCAACGTGCCTCGGGCCCGTAAGCAGCAACCTTCGCGGCCAGATCGGCCGAAGCAGCGGCTTCAGTGAAGCCGAGTGTGCGCCAGTAGCTGGCTGCACCGGCCACCGCTATCAGCTCCGCTGCTTCAAGTCCGTCGCGAGATGCCAGTTCAAATGCACGCGAGATGAGCGCTCGGCCGATCCCCAGGCCGCGCCCGGCGGACGACACCGCAAGATCGTGGATGAACAGAACCTCGCTAGCTGCGTCAGCACACAGAACCGCGCCGACCGCTGGCGGAGCCTGGCTTGGCCATCCGTGGGCGAGCAGATAGGCTACCAATGCTCCGCCTCGTGTGGCTGCCAAGCAGTATGAGGCTGCCACCTCGAGACGGCTGGCGAACGCTCTTTCCTCCTCCAGGAGGAACTCCGGATATGTCTCCGACTGGATCGCCAGTGCGGCCGGCAAGTCCTCAGGCTCCAAGGGGCGAACAGAAATGGCTGGCTGCCTGTGCGTCATTCTTCCTCGGAGGCGGTCATTGCCGCGGCTGGACGGGATCCGCGAACGGACATTTGCGGAGCTCGGGAGGATCAACGCACGAGGTACTTACACGAACGTGATCCAGTCTGTTACGCTGGCTTCCCGCATACCCCAGGAACGACGTGACGGCTCGCCCTTTTCGGATCAGCATCCCGGATGCCGCACTACAGGACCTGCGCGGCCGGCTGGAAGCGGCCCGCTGGCCAGCATCGCTGCATGCGGACAGCTGGGAGGATGGCGCCAGCCTGTCTTTCATGAAGCGCCTCGTCGACCACTGGCTTCATCGCTTCGATTGGCGCGCTCAGGAAGAGCGGCTGAACCGGCTGCCGAACGAGATGATGACGGTGGACGGTCAGGACATCCACTTCGTCCATCAGCGGGGCACGGGACCCTCGCCCATGCCTCTCGTGCTGACGCATGGCTGGCCAGGCTCGTTCATTGAATTGGAACATATAATACCGCTCCTCACCGACCCGGGTGCGCATGGAGGCGATCCGGCCGACGCCTTCCACGTCGTCGTGCCGTCATTGCCGGGATATGGCTTTTCACCGGCGTCGCTGCGTGCCGGCGTGAGTTCCCGCGAAATCGCGATGTCGTGGCACGGTCTGATGGCGGGGCTCGGCTACAGCCGTTTCGGCGCACAGGGCGGCGATATCGGCGCCGGCGTTTCGACCTGGGTCGCCCGGCTATTTCCCGACGCCGTAACCGGCATCCACATGAACTATTCCCGGTAGCTATCGGCCACCTCTTGGCGAGCAGATGCCACCGGTAACGGCAGAGGAGCAGGCATTTCTGGATAAGGGAGCATCCTGGTCTGCGCTGGAAGGGGCGTATGCGGCATTGCAGGGCACCAAGCCGCAGACGCTATCGTTCGCGCTGACTGATTCCCCGGTAGGTCTTGCTGCTTGGATTGCCGAGAAAGTTCGCTCCTGGAGCGATTGCAACGGCGACATCGAGAGCGTCATCCCGTTGGATACGCTCCTTACCGACATTTCGCTCTACTGGTTCAGCGACAGCCTGACCGCCTCGTTGCGGCTCTATAAGGAAAACCGTCTCCGCCCGCTTGTCTTTGCGCCTGGCGAGAGAGTGACTACCCCGCTCGGGGTAGCGCTTTTCCCGTGTGAACTGCCGATGCCACCGCGCTCCTGGGTCGAGCGCGTGTTCGACGTCTGCCGTTGGACTCCTATGCCGGCAGGCGGCCACTTTGCCGCGCTGGAGCAGCCGGAACTACTGGCTGAGGATATTCGAGCCTTTTTCAGGCCATTTCGTTCAGAACTCTCATAAGGCGTGTGTCCGCTATCTGGCCGGGAGTAGGCGCCGCTTGACCAACAGCTTCGCGGCCGCGAGGACCCTTAATCAGACATCCAGCGTGACATCAGCGCTGCCTCACTTTGGCCGTTCGTTCATCATGGTTTGGATAGGAGGATGGACTCGGGCTCGTGATCAGTCGCGGTTTTGATCCGTCCTGCCGGCATCACGGGTCGTTACGGCAAGGCAATCAATAACGGCCCGCGCGTGATCCGGCCCGTGGCGATGGCGGGATGATCCGGCTAGGTCGCCCCCATGCCGATCGAACTCATATGCCTCGATGCCGACGATACCCTTTGGCACAACATGCGCTTCTTCGATGCGACCGAGCAGGCGCTTTTCGACATGCTGCGCCCGTTTGGGGATGCGAAGGCCACGCGCGAAACCCTGGAGGCGTGCGAGGCGCGCAACCTGAAGCTTTATGGCTACGGAGCCAAGGGGTTCACGCTGTCGATGATCGAGACTGCGGTCGAACTCGGCGGCGACACGATCTCGGCCAAGCTCATTCGCGACATACTGGACGCAGGCCGCGCGCTGCTGGCACAACCTCCTGCCAAGTCGACGGTCAACGATGGCTTGGCTATCTGACCTGTTTGGCTGCCTCAATTTACTAGTCGCCTTTGTCGCGCTCGCAACTGAGCGGTCGCCGAACGGCAGCGTCGCGGCAGCGAGGACCCAGAAGCGGCCACTCACGGCTTTATGGACGGTTCCCAAAAGCGGACGCCCGTCAGGGTTCGATCGGCTGAGTCTGGGCGCGTCTCTGCCAGCCGGCGGGCGGCTCGGCCCGAACCACGTCCATGTCAGCTTCGGACGGTGCGGAGCCCATCGGTCAGAAGTGCAACCATGCGCCGGGTGTCACCCTCGTCGTTGTGCGAGGCGGAGATGCACAATCTTGCGACCGCACGGAGGAGCGTCTCAGCGTCAATGTCGGTGCGGGCTTCGCCCGCCGACTCGGCGGCGGCAAGCAGGCCGCGCAGTGCGGGCCTCAGGCGCTCGTCGAAATAGGCCGGCAGGGCGTCGAAGGTCGGATCGCCCGAATGCAGCGCCTTCGCGAGGCCCCGCTTGGCCGCGAGGAAGTCGGCATAGCGCTGCAGCCAGCGCGCCAGCGCTTCGAACGACGGATATACGGCCGCCAGCACCGGAGCGGCGTCCGCGCATGCGTCGATCTCGCGCCGGAACACGGCGGCGACCAGGTCCGCCCGTTGCGGAAAGTGACGGTAGACTGTGCCAAGGCCCACGCCGGCCCGGTCGGCAATCTCTCTGACGGGCGCGTCCACTCCTGACGTCGCGAACACTGCAGCCGCCGCTTCGAGCAGGCTGCCGACGTTCCGTTGCGCGTCGGCGCGCTTGGGACGGTCGTTCGGGAGCTTCGGCGGGAGCATCTTGTCCCTTTCGACGGCGTCATCGGCCATGCTGACCAGCTACCCTTTACAATCGGAACAACGTTCCATATCCAGTAGCGGAACGTAGTTCCGCTTCCTTCAGATAGGCTGCCCGGTACCGCTTCGCCACCCCACCCCACCCCCGTTCAATTGGAGCACCCTCCCATGTCCACCGACAACCTTCATCTCAACGGCAAGACCGCCCTCGTCACCGGCGGTAGCCGCGGTATCGGCGCGGCCTGCGCCAGGCTTCTCGCAGCGCGCGGCGCAGCCGTCGTCGTGACCTACTCAAAGAGCGCCGAACAGGCCGAAGAAGTCGTCTCCTCGATCATTGGCAGCGGTGGCACGGCCTTCGCGACCAAGGCCGATGCGGCCGATGCCGAAGCCGCCAAGGCTGGGATCGCCCAAGCGGTCGAGAAGCTCGGAGGGCGGCTCGACATTCTCGTCAACAACGCCGGCATCGCCGAGCATGGGCCGGTGGGCGTGTTGCCGGATGTCGTTTTCGAGCGAATGGTGGACGTCAACATCCGCGGCGTCTGGCACACCACCTCCGCCGCGGTCCCGCACCTTGGCGATGACGGCCGGATCATCAACATCGGCAGCTTCTTCAGCGAGCGCATCCCCTTTCCAGGCGCCAGCGCCTACGGCATGACCAAGCATGCGGTCGCGGGCATGACGAAGGGCTGGGCGCGCGACTTGGCCGGCCGTCGCATCACCGTCAACACCGTCGAGCCGGGGCCGATCGAGACGGAGGCGAACCCCGACGAGGGTGAGCGATCCGCCCGGATCAAGGCCGCCGTGCCGCTCGGTCGCTACGGTCAGCCCGAAGAGATCGCCGAAGCGGTAGCTTTCTTCGCCTCGCCGGCGGCGGCTTACATTAGCGGAGCGCACCTATTGGTGGATGGTGGGATGCTCGCGTAGGCGAGCTGCGCGGGCGAACATCGTTCCACGTTCGCCCGCTTTCCCCACGGCTTGAGCTGTTGCTGGAGCGCCTGCCATGCGTCTGGCGCGTAGTTGCCGAACAGATGACTGGCTCGGCCAACAAGCCATCCACATCGATCCACTGCACCGCGTCTGAGGCTGGTCGGCCTTTTATCTCCACGTGCCTGTTCCCAGATGGCAAGCGATGGCAATGCTTCTCCTGGCGGGTGCCACCGGTCTGGTCGGCACGGCGGCGTTGAAGCTGTTGTTGGCGGACGAGCGCGTGACACGGGTCGTGGCACCGACGCGCTGGGCGCTTTCGCCACATGCGAAGTTGCTGAACCCGGTCGTGGACAGCACCGATATCCCGTACGATGCCGACTGGTGGGTGGCCGATGGTGCGATCTGCGCGCTGGGAACGACGCGGGCCAAGTCCCCGTCGGCCGCTGCCTATCAAGCGATCGATTATGACTACGCGCTCGCTATCGCGACACAGGTCCGCAAGGGCGGCGCGACGCGCTTTGCGCTGACCTCTTCCATGGGGGCGGATGCGCGGTCGCGGTTTCGCTATACGCGCACCAAGGGCGCGCTTGAGGACGCCGTCGATCGCCTAGGCTTCCCATCGCTGACGATCCTGCGCCCGGGCTTCCTGGGCGGAGAGCGTGAGGAGGATCGCCCGGTCGAGCGGATTCTCGGCCCGCTGCTGCGCATCGCTGCTCCGATCATGCCCGCCGCTGCCCGCACCAGTCCGGCACCGACGGTCGCGGCGCTGCTGGTGGAGGGGGCGCTCGGCGGCGGCCCCGGACGGCACGTCATCGGTTCCGCCGAAATCGCCCGCGCCGCCGACGGCCGCCGCTGAATGCCGCGCAACCCCTATCATGATGGGCCGGTCACCGATCATTTCGACGGCACGCGCTTCTTCAACCCGGGCGAGCCGGAGACCGACCGGACGTTGAAGCAGGTGCTTCGCTGGCGGCGCTCCAGTCCCGACAACCCATGGCCGGGATCGGTGGCGGTGACGCCAGTCGTCCCCGATGCTCGGGTCGAGGGATTGCGCGTGACGATGGTCGGCCACGCCACGTTGCTGATCCAGGTCGCGGGTCTCAACCTGCTGACCGACCCGGTCTGGTCCGATCGCGCCAGCCCGCTGGCTTTCGCCGGACCCAGGCGGGTTACCGCGCCGGGCGTGAGGATCGAGGATCTTCCGCCGATCGATGCGATCCTGCTGTCGCACAATCGTTATGACCATCTCGACATCGCGACGCTGAAGACGCTGCACGAACGGGCGGTCCTACCGATCGTCACGCCACTGATCGTCACGCCGTTGGGCAACGACGCCATCGTGCGGCGCCATATCCTGGCCGCCCGGATAAAGGCGGGCGACTGGGGCGCCGAGGTCGAGATCGCGCCGGGAGCGCAAGTTCACATCGTGCCCGCCACCCATTGGTCGTCACGCGGCATCCGCGACCGGCGGATGGCCCTGTGGAGCGGCTTCATGGTCCGGGCGGGAGGACGGCTCGTCTACTTCGCCGGCGACACGGGGTACGGCACTGGCCGGATCTTCCGCGGGATGCGCGAGCGCTTCGGTCCGCCGGACCTCGCTCTTCTGCCGATCGGTGCTTACGATCCGCGCTGGTTCATGGCGGCACAGCATGTCGACCCCGAAGAAGCCATCCAGATCATGCGCGACCTCGATGCACGCGCCGCAGTTGGCATCCATTGGGGCACCCTCAAGCTGACCGACGAGCCGCGCGACGAGCCTGCGATGCGGCTGGCCGCTCGGCTTGCGGCGGCAGGCATCGAGCCGAGCGCCTTTATCGCGATGCAGCCGGGCGACGTGGCGGAGTTCAACTGACCGTCAGACGTAGCGAAGCCTTGCGATCAGTGCTGCGCATATAGGCCGAAGAAGCGTCATGCCCGACCACCGTCAGCCCCGCAGCAGGGCCACAACTCAGCCAGCTGCCAGCTTACACGTCGAAGGACGGGCGCTCAGTTCGAACGACCCACGATCGGACATTCGGTGCTGGTCATCGGCTTCCCAGGAGCGGACGTTCATTCATTTAGGCCGCTGGGGCCTCACGCAGTCTCTCGCACCTATCCGACAAGCGCGTTACAGCACATAACGGGAAAATCGCGCTCCCGCTTTCAAACGAGCGGCTTGGAACCAGGAAGCAAGATGTGATCAGCGCATCCTGTTCTTTAGATCGTTGTCGCAGGCGGTTTACGCAACTAATGCGCAGTGCGATCACCGCTGCGGTCGAGCTAAAATCGCGGCTGACCGTTGACGCGTCGCTGTTAACGTGCATTAACTCACATGATTGAACCTGCCGCTTGGAGGTTTGAACATGTCCACGCGATCAGGATGTAAGCGGACGGTTTTCGCCTTACCGCTCTTGGTAGTATGCCTGCTCACGGGTTGCGCCTTCCGGACACAAACGACGGGTATGGCCGTCGACTACAACGACTTCGTCGCACAGACCACGAACAGGCAGACGTTGCTGAATGTGCTCCGCGCCCGTGAGCGCGAGCCCATGCATTTTACTAGCTTCTCCGAGGTATTCGGGCAGGTGCGGGGCACTGGCACCGCCTCTTTGGGTACGGCGTTCAACGGCGACAGCTCCTCCGCGACCAAGACCCGCACCACCGTCGCCAACAGCGGGCCAGCCGGGGCTACGATCGGAACGGCGCTGACGGATCTCGCTTCCGACGTGGCAAGCGTGGGAGCCACCAACGTGACTCCCAGCCTGGGCATCCAGATCACGACGGGGACGGACTTCAAAGTCACCGCGAACGCAACGGATGATTTCTACCGCGGAATACTCAATCCGGTGCCGGCGCCAACCATTGTCCATTACCTGCGACAAGGCTTCCCGGCAGACCTCCTCAGCCATCTCCTAATTGGTAGGCTCGAATTTTCGGCCCAAATCACGAAGCCCGGTGGCAAAGTCGAGACGGTCTACCTTCTTACGATGAACAACAGTCCGGACGAGGACCGGTCTGCACGCGAGTTCGAGGCCGCGATCCGCTGTCGGAAGCTGGACTACTCAATGACATCGTCACCGCGTCGGGCCCTGCCGCTTTCCGACCTGGCGAGCCTCGCTCCAATACCGCCAGACGTCCTCAAACGAGTTCAGGCGATGACGGACACGAAAACCGGCCGCGTAACGTACGAACTCGTCACCGCGGCGCAGAACGAGTTCGGCCTAGCCCTGTCCGAACCGACCCTGTCGCAGTGCAGCCAAACTCGTGAGCTGCTTTCGGCCTCGATCGACGGGTGGTCGAAGAAGGCGCTGAGCGGCACGCCTTCGCGCGGCGTCCGCTCGAGCGAGCTCGACCCAAGTGGAGTATCACCCAAACGGGGAGCCCTTGCCGGCGTCTCGAAAGGCTCGACGGGCGAACCGCGACGAGGCTCAAAGCGCGAGGAGCTCGGCCAAACGGGCGAGTTCCAATTTCAAAGCGAGGACTACTTCACCGACAAGCTGCCGGACGGCTATCGTGGGGACCTCGTCATCGACCTGACGCTGCGCTCGGTCCAAGGCGTCATCTACTACCTCGGCGAGTATGTGAGGCGCGAGGCGACAAGCCCTAAGCTGGACGGCCCCCCATGCCCCGACACCTACTGCATGCCGATCCTCCGCGTGCTGCCCGCGTCGGAGGTCAAGGCTACGGCACGCTTCGTGGACGTGACCTACCGAGGCCGCCGCTACGCGGTGCCCCTCTCCGGCCGAGACCTGACGCCCGAGGCTGGCCGGAGTTCGCAGACGATCGACTTGGTTCAGCAGCTCCTAAATCTAAATAGGTCCTCGAAGGACCTGCCCTCGACGCCGCTGCTGCGGGTCGTCAACTAGCAACTACGCGATGATGCATGCGCTATGCTACGAAATGGCGGAGATTGTAGCGTTTCGCATTCGCGCCGAGTTCGCATAGGATCGACGGGTCGTCAGCGAAAAGAAAAGCTGCTCATGCCGGTACGAACGCAATGGTGGACGCACTGCATCGGTGTCGACAAGGCGCCTTACTTCGACACGCTTGCCAGGGCGCTCGCAAACAAGACCGCGCGCATGAAGGCCACCGGGGTTGCCGGCTATTTCATCTGGGGCGACCGCGTGCGTCGTAGCGACGCGTCGACCGACGAGTTCGTCGAGGTCGAGGCGCGCGACCAGAAGGTCTTCGTCCGCCGCGACGCTCTGGACGGCGAGCCGCTGCTTGAGCTCTACGTGGTCGATGTGGGTCAGGGAGACGGCCTGCTCGTCGTCACGCCCGAGGGACACAACATCATGATCGACGGCGGTGACCTGCGCACCAAGCAAGTCACAGGCAAGAACGCGGCCGATTTTGTTGACTGGAAGTTTACGCGTGACTACGTGTCGAAGGCTGATCGCAACCACCCGTTAGCGAAGAGCATTGCGCTCGACGCGATCGTTTCCACGCATTGCGATCAGGACCACTTCGGAGGACTGCTCGACCTACTCGATATCACCTCTCCCGAGTCGCGCGCGGAACTGGCAGCACGTAGCGTGACGGTCGAGCATTTCTATCATGCCGGGCTGAGCTGGTGGGTGAAGCCACACGTCGACCCTAAGAAGCGCGGGCGCAGTCTAGGAAGCACGAGAACCGGCAGCTACACGCAGCTGATTGACGATCGCGCGAGCTGCGCGGCGGCGACCGTCGATCTCGCCGCGAATAACGCGAACACTGTATCGGGAAGCTGGGGACGCTTCGTCCGTTCTATGACCTTGACCGAGACGGCAGCGGCAATTCCGACGCCGATCACCCGCCTATCGAATGCGGCCTTCGAATGGCTTCCAGGCTTCGACGACGATCACGTTCATAGCCAGGTCGCGATCCGCGTGCTCGGCCCGATCGAGCAGGACGTCGACGGTGCGCCAGGTCTAACCAAGTTTAAAAGCGACAGCATCACGACGAACGGGCACTCGGTGACGCTGCGGCTCGACTACGGCTCGGTGCGGTTCATGCTCACGGGCGACCTCAACACCGCGTCGCAGGACCAGCTGATTGCGCATTACGGCGCTGGCTTCGCGCCCGAGTTTCGCTGCGATGTCGCCAAGGCGTGCCACCACGGCAGTGCCGACGTTTCGGTCCAATTCCTGCGCGGGATGCAGCCGCTCGCGACGGTCATCTCTAGCGGCGATGGGGAAAGCCATGATCATCCGCGCCCGCAGATCATCTCGGCGAGCGCACTGAGCGGCCGCGTCCTGTTGTCGCCCGACGGCAAGCGGCTGGTCGCGCCGCTCGTCTACGCCACCGAGATCGCGCGAAGCGCCCGGCTTGGTGACGTAGTCGGAATGAGCGAATACGCCGCGCCCGTCTCGCAGCTGCCCTCGGCCGACCCCGCCAGCGTCGACGACGAGGCGGGTGACGATCTCAGGCGCTACCGCTTGCGGCTCGGAAGCGACCGCAGGAAGCTGTCCCACAATCCGCGGCTCGATCTCGCGAAGGTCGTTACCGGCCTCGTTTACGGGCTCGTCAACGTGCGAACCGACGGCAAGCGCCTCCTGTTCGCGCTCCGCGAGGAAAGCGGCAACGACTGGGGTATCGAGACGATCGAGGAGGCCGAGATCGCCGCGGCGGCAACGCTTCCATTCTGAACTGCGCTGCACATCGGCGGACGCAACCTTCGTAGCGTTGCGTCGCCGAGAAGACGGGGCGCTCTCAGTGAGGTTCGCTCCGTAGACCCACAACCGGCCATTCGCAGCCCGCTTCCCGCTTCCCGCCTTCGGCCATTCGTTCATGTCGGCCGCGTAGGTGTGCCGGTTGGCGGATCTCTGCGCGCCGCCCCTATCTGCTTTCCCGAAAACGATGCTATTTTGGAATTTAATCCCCTTCGAGCCGAATGCGGCTGCATCGGATATGCGCACTACGGAAGTACCGGGATATCAGCCATGGTTGGCATGAGCGGATCACCCCTTCCGCCCGCGCCACCAGTAACCGACTGAACGCTTCAGGCCGTTGCGTTGCTTAAGCAGTACCGAGCTGTTTTAGCAGCGCGTGGGTGTCTGAGCTGAGCCAATATTCGGCAATCTTCCCGTTCTTGATCCGCAGGAAATCAGCGCCAGCGAACGTTATAGGCGTGCCCTTTTCAGCGGTTGCGCCAGGAAAGCCACCGGCATAGCGGCCTTGCGCGATCCAGCGGCCGGCGATTTTGTCTTGATCGTGTAGGGGTTCCATCTCCTGTGTGAAATGCAGAGGCTGCAAGAACGCGTGCATCATGCCGACCATGGCGGCGAGCCCTTCCGGACCGGCATATCGATCGAGCCCGCCATCGCCCATCGGCATCATATGCAGGACGTAGTCCGGAGCGATGATTTTCGTAGCCAGTTCGAGATCGCCATTCCACAGCGCAAGCCAGTCAGACCAAAGCTGAATATTCGGGTGATTTGTCATAGGGTGGCCCTTCCCGTGACATCGGATGTTGAAGTGACGGTCGTGGTGTCGGCGAAGCGATTTGCTGGCAATTCGCGCACGGCGACGATGCATAGGCATGTTACGGTGAATCCGAGCAGAGCCAGACGAAGCTGGTGGCGCAGTGTCATGATTGCGCTGCCATCGCCGGACGCAGTGGCTGCTGCTTGCGGCCGTCGCGTGTTTCCTGAAGGCAATCCATTGATGCCAAGGTCGTTCGAACCGCCTCGATCAGCGGCGTACGAGGCTCGTGCCCCAGCGTTGCGAGCAGCCGGGCATCGTCTAGGCGGACGGGATGCTGCCACAGATAGCGCATTTCCATCATCTCCCTTGGCGTCGCCATGAACAGGCTGGCGAGGCGCATCATCCACCACGGCAGCGGTGCCACCGATATCGTCGGATCGCCGAGCACCCGCACGATTGCGTCGGTCATAATGGTGCCCGATGCATGCCAATGCCCCTCCATATGATAAGTGTGAAACCGGTCGGGCGTCCCCCGTTCGATTAGCTGGACCATCGTCTCGGCGACGTCCGGAAGGTACGCCCATTGATGCCCGACGCCGCGCTTGCCCGGACTGCGGATAACGGTTGGCCGTTTGCCCGGCGCGATCAGCCCTTGCGAGAACCAGTTGTTCGCCGCCCCCGGCCCGAAGAAATCCCCCGATCGGACGATCAGCGCGCGGATGTCCCCAGCCTCCGCCGCAGCGCGCAGACGCCGCTCCATTTCGACGCGGATCGCGCCTTTCCGGGTGCGCGGCTGCTGCGGGGCCGTCTCGTCAATCGACGGGAAAGTCTCCACGCCGTAATTATAGACAGTGCCGGGCAAGACGACGAGCGCATCGGAAGTTCGTGCAGCAGCGATCGTATTGTCAAGCATCGGCAGCACCAGTTTGCTCCAGTCGCGGTAGCCTGGCGGGTTCACCGCATGGATGATAAGCGAAACACCCTCGGCGGCGGCGGCAACATCTGCCGCGTTGATCGCGTCGCCCGAAATCCACTCGAACCTTGGGTTGCGCGCTCCCTTTGATGCCGGGCGATACAGCGCCCGGACACCCCAGCCCTCCCGGTGAAGCCGGTCCGCGACTTGGCCGCCAATGCCGCCGGTTGCGCCAAGTACCAGTGCAAGTTTCGTGGTCATGTTCAGTCTCCATCAGTTGATGGAGCCTGAATGAACCACCTCCAAGGTTTACGGAATTGCCGTGATACGGCTACCTGCTATACGGAAACACATGAGGCATGACCTAAGCTGGGATTTATACCGGACCTTCGGTGCTGTGCTTGGCGAAGGGTCACCGTCGGGGGCATCTCGCCAGCTGGGCATCACACAGCCCACGGTCGCCCGCCATATTGACGCTTTGGAAGCAGGATTAGGCGTGTCCCTGTTCGTCCGGACGGTACGCGGCCTGTCGCCGACCGACGCGGCTCTGGAACTAAAGCCCTATGCCGCCTCGCTGGCATCGACCTCGGCAGCTTTCCTGCGCACGGCGGAGGGGCGTACGGGCGAGGTACGAGGGACGGTCCGGATCAGCGCAAGCGAGATCGTCGGCGTCGAACATCTGCCCCCGATCCTGACCGCTCTGCGCCAGGACCATCCTGATCTGACAATTGAGCTCATGCTGTCGAACGCGGCGAACGACCTGCTCACGCGCGAGGCCGACATTGCGATCCGCATGTTTCGACCGACCCAGAATGCTCTCGTCACCAAGCATGTTGGCGCGTTCAGGCTTGGTCTCCATGCCCACCGCGATTATCTCGCACGGCGGGGCGTCCCGGTGACGCTGGACAAGCTCGAAGACCATGACATCATCGGCTACGATATCGAGACGCCTGCGCTGCGGGCGTTCCTGCAACCATACCCTATGTTGGCGCGAGCTTCGTTCTCCCTGCGGGTAGACAGTGATGTCGCTCAACTGGCCGCGATCCGCGCTGGCTATGGCATCGGCGTCTGCCAGGTGGCGGTCGCGGCAAGAGACCCCAGTCTGACCCACGTTCTCGGACATGCCTTCGCAATCGATCTTGATACCTGGATCGTCATGCATGAAGACATGCGGACAAGCGCGCGGTGCAGGGTAGTGTTTGACGGATTAGTCGGCGGTCTCCCAGTCCAACCGCATTGAAACCGTTTCGGCGTCAGAAGCATTCGGTTGGGGCGCTCACCGCTGCGTCAGGTAAAGCCTGTTTGCGCCTGAGGCTCAACGAACAGCCACCTCCTTGGCGAAGGCGAGAAGGAGCGCGCCGAGCCGAGCCGGCTGCTCCTGTTGAACCCAGTGACCCGCGCCGTCGATCAGTTCGATGTTGCCCATCCTCGTCGTTGCTTTCGTCGTCATCATATCAAGCGCGCCCGGCGATACGTAGGTCGCCCAATCGCTCTTCCCGCCAATGAAGAGCGACGGCACGTCGATCGTCCTGCCCGAAAACAGGCGCAGCTCGGCAGTCAGCGCAGGATCGGTATAGACGCGGTAGGTCTGCAGGCCGCCCTGGAACCCCGTGCGGCCATATTCCTCCGTATACACCTCAAGCTCGGGCTCGGTGAGCCAACGGCACGCCGCGACCTCGGCGGCCGACGGTGCGAACGGGGCGACGTTCCCGGGCATCGTCTTGCCGCGTTCCATGATGTAGTAGGTCGGCAGCCGCGCGAACGCCTCGGGAGTGGGCGCGAACGGCTGCGGGGTGTTGCCCGACCAGTCCGCGCTTTTGACGTGGAAGAAGGTGCGCAGAAACCGGTGTAGGCCCTGCGGGGGGTGCGACAGGTCGCGGTTCGCTTCCCGCGTGCTCAGATATTGTTGGTAGATCGTCCTCGGCGGGTTGAGCGCCGCCAGCGCGGCGGCCAGCCTCTGACCGGCGTTCGGTTGCGCCGGCGCCGCGCCGCTCTCCGCGGTATCGAATGGGAACGCAGGCGGAGCGGGGAACGGCGCGCTCATCAGCACCACCGAGGGGAAGACATCGGGCCGGGCCAGCGCGCAATAGGCCGCGACGGGTGAGCCGAAGTCGTGGCCGACGAGCATCGCCGTCCGCCGATACCCCAGGGCCGACACCAACCCCAGCGCGTCCCGCGTAACGTTCAGCAGACTGAAGGGCGCAAGCGGGGCGTCATAGTCGTTCACCCACCCGGTCGTGCGACCAAAACCCCGCTGGTCTGGCGCCACGACATGATAGCCGGCATCGGCCAGGATAGGCATCAGGTGCCGCCAGCCATAGGCCAAGTCCGGAAAGCCATGCAGCAGCAGCGCGAGCGGCCGGCCCGTGCTCTCGAATCCGGATTCGAGGATGTGGACTTCGAGGCCGTTGACCCCGTGGATCATGCGCGAGCGGACGCCCGCAGGGAGCGTACCCCCGCCATAGAGTGATGCGGTCAAGTCAGCTCCTTCCTTGGGGTTCGCGCGCGCCGGTCGAACAGAGGCCGCGATCAGGCCGGCGGCTCCCATCCCTAAGAGGGTCCGCCGGGTTGTCGATGACGTGATCTGGTGGCTCGGCATCGTTCGACTTCCTGCTATGGTGATCGCCCTAGTATGGCGACTGCCATAGCAGTGTCAAGCGAATCGTGTTATGGGGGTGTCATGACGCGCAAGACCGAGGCCCGTGCCAACGCGATCGCCACCGCGATGCGACTGTTTCGCGTCCAGGGCTACACAGCGACCGGACTGACTCAAATCCTTGGGGAGAGCGGCGCGCCCAAGGGGTCGTTCTATTTCCACTTTCCCCGGGGGAAGGCTCAGCTCGCCGAGGAGGCGATCGACCAGTATGTCGGGAGCAGAATGGCCGTGCTCGCCCGAATTTCAGCGGAGACTGCGGGTGATGCCATGACCTTTGTTCACCGGCTTTTCGAGACCTTCGCGGCCGAGATGGTCGCCACCGACTTTCAGTACGGATGCCTCATGCAAAATCTGGCGAACGAGCTTCCCGCGCTGGACGCCGGGCTGACCGAACGGATCGCGCGCGGGTTCGAGGAGTCGACGGAAATGGTCGCAGCGCACTTCAGGGGATGTGGGTTCGATGCGGCGCGTGCAGCTTCCATGGCGGCGGCTTTGGTCGCCGCTCTTGAAGGGGCAAGAACGATCG
Source organism: uncultured Sphingomonadaceae bacterium (assembly GCA_964251385.1). Classification (GTDB taxonomy): domain Bacteria; phylum Pseudomonadota; class Alphaproteobacteria; order Sphingomonadales; family Sphingomonadaceae; genus CADCVW01. The sequence continues at coordinate 840,673 of CAXUJK010000001.1, forward strand.
CCCGGCTGGAACGTACGCCGGCTGTCTTCAAGGCACTGGCGGATGTAAGTGCTCAGAGGTGGGCTTCGGGTCTAACCTAAACGGGGGTCGTTGCTTGAGCGTGACCTCGTATAACTTCGGGATCACCTGCAAATTTCCAGATTGCGAACCTACGGTGGGAATACCGCCCCGCCGATCGCGCTGACGGCCGTCCACAGGATCCGTTTCTCCCGAAACCTGTTCCCGACTGCTCTTTACCGTAACTGAAAAGCGGAGACGGAGGAATAGGAAAGCTGCGACCTTCCCAAGCGGCTAGTTTCGGGAACGCGACAGGCGTATCAATCGGCCAACATGTTAGGGTGCCAATCGGCCGCACAGCGGCGGCGGAAGACCCAATTGTGGACGTTCACGCTGCCCTCTCGACTTTCCGTAATCGGACGCCCGTTCATGTTCCGAGTTTCCACGTGCGGTGGCCGGGAGCCGACTGGCCGCTTCCCGTTCAAGCGCCTCGACCGCTTGCCTCTTGGGATTGGTGTTTGAAAAGCCCATACCCGCCGGATGGACGAGCAATCCTGCAAACGCCTGGCGACCGCCATCTCGGCCCTGATCGCCCGGTTCAAGGTCGGTCCCGAAAACTCGCCGTATGAGCATCTCACCCTGACCGACGCGTCGGTGGTCTCCTGCCTCTGGCAAGCCGCGGCTGAAGGACGGGAGCCGATCCAGAAGGAGGTGGCCGAGTCTCTCGGATTGCCAAAGACTACCATGACCAGCGCGGTGAAGCGCTTGAGCGCGCGCGGCCTGGTGGAGCAAGGCCCAGGTGCAACGGATGCTCGGTCCAGAACCCTGCATTTGACCGCCGACGGGCAGAAACTCGGAACTGGACTCAAGCAGGCGCAGATCGGGGCGAGCATGGCGATCCTGCAAAGCCTCCCGGCACGCGACCAATCGCGATTGATCGAGCTTCTGGAGACGGTCGCGGCGAAATTGGCGACCGAGGCGTCATCCCCGCGAAGATAGTGCGTCCATCGCACTTGATAGTGCGAACATCGTACCACACTTCAGGTGTTCCAACCTGGAGGACGATTGATGCCAACCGTAATTGCCGCTACCGACGCGCCGCCCGTCGTCACCGTTCCGTACAGGTCGCCGGCTATGAGCGGCCCTCGCGCCACGGTTAGAACCAGCGCTGCGGTGCCGCTCGCGGCGGCATGGGAGGCCTTTGTTCCAGTCGCCCTCTCCGAGGTTTTCTCGAAGTCGAAGGGACCTGTTCCCGCCGTGCGCGGCACCAGCGGCCAGGACGGGCGCTGGGACGTCGTAGGGCGCAGCCGGTCCGTGCATCTGAGCGACGGCAGCGTTGTGCGTGAGGAGATCATGGCCAGCGACCCGAGCGGTGGTGCCCGTCCGACCGGGAACGTCGCTACGTTCACTTACCGTGTTTCGGGATTCTCGGGTCCGCTCGGTCTCCTGGCAAAAGAAGCTCATGGTACTTGGCGGTTCAAGCAAGTCAGCCCCGAAATGACCGCCATCCAATGGACGTACACCTTCGTGCCCAAAAATTGGCTGGGGTCGGTGCCGCTCCGCCTGGTGCTGGCGACGTTCTGGCGCGCTTACATGCGCGACGGTATCGAGAACATCAGACTCATCGCGGAACGTCAGCATGAGCAGGACAGACATCGTGTGTGACGTCTCACGGAGGACGGCAGCGAGAACCCAAAAGCTGACATACGAGGCCCCTTTGGCGCTGCCGAGGACCGGACGTTCGTCATGCGGGGCCGAAGTCTAGACCTGGCCGATGACGGTGCATCCAGCGTCCGCGTCCCTAGCTCTCTCGCTTTGCGCGAAGCGTGATCCGCGTCAGTTCCGATGGCCGGCCTAAACGCAGGGCGAAGCCGGGCCAGAGCGCGGTGCCGTTATTGACGTAGAGAGTCATGCCGCCGACGTCGTAATGGCCCGATACGAACCCGCCGTTGGAGCGCGCTACTACGCGATCCAGGCCGAGGATCATGCCGCCGTGCGTGTGCCCGGAAAGCTGAACCGCAACGCCCCTGGCCGCCGCGGCCCTGGCGTTCTTCGGTTGATGGTCCAGCAAGAGCACCGGCACGCCCGCCGGCGCACCGGCAAGTGCGGCACGGAGGTCGGGCCCAGCCTCCCCCGCACGCGGTGCGGACAAATCCGTAATGCCAGCAAGGACGAGGCGCCCGGCCCCGCGGGAAAGAACGGCGTGCGCGTTGGGCAACATGCGAAAGCCCAGGCCGTTCAGATGCCCCATCCATTCCGGATATCTGAAGAAATACTCGTGATTGCCTGGAATGGCATAGACTCCGTCCGGCGCGCGCAGATCGCGCAGCGGCTCGACGTCGGCACGGCGCATGGCGACGGAGCCGTCGATGAAGTCGCCCGTGACGACGATCAGATCGACGCCGGTCGCGTTTGCCCGATCCACGACGCTGCGCGTCCAGTTCGCCGGGAACAGGCGGCTGATGTGAAGATCGGTAAGCTGCAAAAGCCGGTACCCGTCATAGCTCGGCGGCAGGCCTCGAACCGCGATCTCGACATCCTTCACCGGCGGCACGCGCAGCGCGTTGGCGACGCCGATGCCGGCAAGCAGCGCGGCGGCCGCGGCTAGCGCGTAGCGCGCCGCGTCGGGAATGCTGATCATCCTTCGCTTCATCAAGACGGTCGCCAATGCTCCCGTGTCCACGATCAACTGCAGAACCGCCAACAGCAAGGTGGCGCCGAACGCCCAATTGAACAGGATGACGATCTCCCGCGGAAACTCGGGGGCGAACACCGACCCGGAAGAAAGTCGGCTCCAGAAATGGTACTGTGACCCCGCGAGCAGCAGGGCGGCCGTGCCGATCTTCCATTCGATAGCCAATGTGAGGGGCCACAGCCAGCGCACGAGGACGAGCAGGCAAGGCAGGGTAAACATGAGGTGAAAGATCTTGCGTCTCCGATGGGCAGCAGGACCGGCTGCTTCGAGGTTAGCCGTACATCATCGGCAAGGCGGCGGTAGCGCCGCCAGCGGCCCACTTGCATGTTGGGTCAGGGCTCAGCTTCAGGCTCGCCTGGACTGCCGTTCTCTGGCGCAGGCGCTCTACTGGTTTGGCGCCGCTCACCGCCGCCGCGCTCACCTTTCCGGCCTGGCTCAACGTCGGCAGGTCCTTCGGCGCCGCCCGGAGCGCCTCAGCTCCTCATCGTCCCGTCAGGCTTCAACTTGACGGTCCGACCGGCCTCCGCGGATGCGTATATGGCCTCGATCAAGCGCAGGTCTCGCAGGCCCATCTCGCCAGGCGTCCTGATCGAAGTGCCGTCGCGTATCGCGCCGGCAAAATGATCCAGCTGGCGCGAGAACTGGACAGTGGGGTCGCCCGGGCTGAACTCGCGAGGCTCGCCGCCTTCCAGCGTCATCTTCTGGCCTGAATAGCTGGTCGCGGGGTCCATGATCAGCGCCCCGGCCGTGCCGCGCGCGTGGGCGAAGTTGGTGCCTGACGAGTCATAGGATGTGGCAAGCTGCGCAACCGCGCCCGACGGAAACCGCCATTGTGAGGAAACATGGGCGAAGATTTCGGAAAAGCGGGGGGTCGCCGGCGGGTCGGAATGTGGTGGCGCTGATGCTCTCGGGCATCTCCCGCGCTAAATAGAGAGCGGCCTGGAGGCCGTAGATCCCCAGATCCTCGAGCGGGCCGCCTCCCGCCAGTGCGCGGTTCGCCCGCCAGTTCTCGCCCGGGCTCGTTGGACCCATCCGATAGGATTGCTCGCTCCGGATCAGCCGAAGCTGCCCGAAGGCATTTTGCGCCATCAGCTCCATGGCTTTCAGGTTGTGCGGCTCGAAGTGCGAGCGGTAGGCGATCATCATCTTCCGGTCCGCACGGCGGCTTGCCGCGATCATGTGCTCGCACTCGGCACTGGAAAGCGCCATGGGCTTCTCGCAGAGGACGTGCTTGCCGGCTGCGAACGCTCGAGTTGCCCAATCTGCATGCAGGCCACTGGGCACAACGACGTAAACCGCGTCGACCCGATTGTCCGAAGCGAGCTTCGCAAAGGTCTCGTAGGAGTATCGCGCATCGGCCGGAACGCCGTAGGAGTCGCCCACTCTGCGCAGTTTGTCGGGGTTGCCGGACACGAGGGCCGCGACATGCGCTCGCTCCGCCTGCGCGAACCGTGGCATCATTTGTTTCAGCGCGTAATTGCCCAGACCTACGACCGCGAAGCCGACGCTGTCCGCTCGCTTTCGTTGCGGCGGGGTGGCCGGCAGTTCGACTCCGTCCGGCATCCGCTGACCGGCCGCGCGGGCGGCGCCGCGCGCCTGCAACAATGCAGCAGCTGGCTTGGCCGTTAGTGCAAGGGATGCGACCGTCACGCCTCCGCCCAATAAGCCCCGCCGGGTCACGCCATCTCCGATCATGAACTGCCTCCTGTTCGATCTTGCCGGCACTCTTTCACTTAGCTGCGGCTGGCACCACCAGCGCATTTCGGCCGATTACGCCAGGGGCGTAGCGTCGGATTTCCAATCCGCACAGCGTGGGCTTCGGTCGCTGGGCCACTGCGTGCGATCTTGAAAGATTCGCTGCTAAGGCGAGCGGGAACCGACGAGCGTCGCCTCAAATGCGGAGACGGCAGGCGAAGCCGCTTAGCTCTCGCTGCGCGCCGACGACCTTGACCCAATCCCGGTCATTCAGCGGCACCTAGCCCCTCCACGAAAGCGGCCGCTCGTGAGTCGCGATTGGCGACGCGAACGGTGGACGGGATGTTGTCTGGGGCGACGCTCGTCTGTTACGCTGGGGCATGGCAACGCAGCAATGCACGATCGATTACCTGATCGAACAGGCGACCGGCGCGGGCACCGTGTCGACCAAACCGATGTTCGGGGAGTACGGCGTGTACGTCGACGGCAAGATGATTGGGTCGGTCTGCGACGATCAGCTCTTCGTGAAGCCGACGGCATCGGGCCGCGTCCATGCCGAACCGGTGTCGGACGCGCCGCCGTATCCGGGTGGCAAACCGCAGATGCTAATCGAGGCCGATCGATGGGACGATGCCGAGTGGCTCGGCGAGCTGCTGCGCGTCACGGCGACCGAGCTGCCGACACCCAAGCCGCGGAAACCGAAGCGGGGCACGTAAGCACCCGCGGCGGAAGGGACTCACAAGCGGCCGCTAAGACCGCCCTTCTCGCTCCCCAACTCCCGCCATTCGTTCAGGTCGGTCTAAGGGCCGCTATCGGCGTCCCGGATCAGTCGTCCAGACGTTTTGGACGGGTGAAATGCAGACCATCACTTTTGCGTCAGCTACTTGAGTTGCAGCCGGCGAGGCCTCAATGACGGGCGATGTTTCAAGACAACTTCGTGGATCTTTCGGCGACCACGATGATCGACCCCGCGTTGAAGATCGTACTCCGCATGGGGCGGCTGAACCTGGAAATGAACGGCGTCCAGGAGGTCGATGTCTTTCACGATCCCGAAATTTGTGTGGATCGGCTGATGATGCTGGAATCAGAGTCTCCATATGTTGCAGGCTCGTCGAACCCGTTGCTGGCCGGTGCTTCAGACGTCCTCATTCCCTTTGTCTCGCGGGCGAGAACGGCGCTCATGGGATTTGGGTTCTCCCGGACACTTACAAGCGATCGAGTCATCTGGTCGAACAGGCGCGACGCATACGGACTTCAGCTCCAGAAGAAATCGGTTGAAGCCATGTGCATTCCAGGGATTTCAGACGATCCCCTTCAGCTTATCGCCTACTTGTTGAGCAAGTTCATCTCGCTTCGAGATTGGGACCAATCTGTGCCAGCGGACAAGAAGGCGCGGATTGGCCGCATAGAGCTTCACATGGAAAAGAGTTTTTGCGACGGGATCACGAAGGTCACAGGGCAGGCCTATACCACGGCTTCGAACCAAACGGTTGTTCTCGGGTCACGTGAGATCAACCGATAAGATCGCGCCCATCTAACACTGTCATCGTCGGTACTACTCGCCCTTGGAGCGTTCGGTTTCCCACGGCTTCGCGGCGGCGAGGACCCACAAGCAGCCATTCTCCGCCGCTTCTAAGCTGCCCAGTTACGGTCATTCGTTCAGCTTATGCTTTCGGCCTGCATTGGCGAACGCAGAAGGTCCGCTTTAGTGACTTAAGTACGCGGAAGCGGACGTTTGATCGCGACACAAACCAGCAGGCGCCGATTGCGCGCTATGAAGAGCGAGGTTGTAGCGTCGTGTGTTTATCGCAGGTTCGTGAGCAGCGACTAATCGATGCAGATGGTACCCTGCGCCCGCCCGTTCTCGACGCGCGTGCTGCACCCAAAGCGATCGCTCGTCGGCTGGCACATACCGGCGACCACTTCGCCGGGACTTACGCCAACATCCGGCCCGGCCCTGCAATCCCCTAGACACTGACTGCCCGAACTGCAGCTCTTCCCCGCGTCCGCGTACGCAACGATGCACTGCATCGTGCGAAGGCGCCCGACAGGCTGGAGCACGCCGCCTGCTCTGGTGCATGCCGCCGCGCTCGTCGACACGGCAGGCATGTGATGGTTGACCGATACCGCGCGAGGAGGCGGAGGCGCACAACAGGCCAGCGCGAATACACCGGCCGCCAAAGGGCCGAGCCCAACGAGCTTGCTGCACGCAGGTTTTGGAAGGGGCAGCCCCAGTCTTCGTCCGCCATTCATTGTGCTTCTCGCCATCCCTTGGCTTCCTCAACAGCGACTTTCTTGGTGCGCCGGTTAAAGAGACAAAGCACGGTGCCGTGAGCACCTTTCAAGCGAGCTTGCGGGTAGATGCCCGTGACAAGAAGCGCGACACTGCCAACGCTGTCATCGAAGAGGATCGGGCTGGACACGCGCGGTCGCCGGAACCCCGCCGCCGCGATGCAGCCGCGCTCCGCCTGTTTTCTGAGCTGTTTCCAAGCCGCCGGGCTCGACGCCTCCGCAGGCGAACAGAGCAGGATCGCTCCGAAGATCATCAAGTGGCGCATTTCGTGTCCTGACTAAAAAAATCGCAGTATCCAGACCCCTAGGTCAGCTGAGGATCGCGCGCGATCATACCAAAGGCTGATCTGCCCATCCAAACGTCGATCTGTTCGGCCGGGCCGGGTGAGTTCATTCCCTCTGCACTCAGTCGAACCCTCAACCATCCTCAAAGGAACCATGGATGAACGTGCAAGCTCCAGTGCGCCTTCCCCCTCAGGACGCACAAGACATAGCGGCCTTGGTTGAGCGCACGAACGCCACGGGCTTGCAGCCTGTCGTCTTCGTTCATGGTCTCTGGCTGCTGGCGAGCAGCTGGGATCGGTGGGCCGCTCTGTTCGAGGACGCGGGGTATGTCGCGCTAGCGCCGGGCTGGCCCGACGATCCGGAGACCGTCGAGGAAGCGACCGCCCGACCGGAGGTCTTCGCGGGCAAGACGGTTGGACAAGTGGCCGATCACTAGGACCGCATCATCCGCGGGCTTATCCGGAAGCCGGCGCTCGTCGGACATTCTTTCGGAGGGCTCCTCGTCCAGATCCTCGCCGGTCGCGGCCTGTCGGCAGCCACCGTTGCGATCGATCCCGCACCGTTCCGTGGCGTGCTTCCTCTCCCCTTCTCGTCGCTGAAGTCGGCATGGCCGGTCCTGGGCAACCCGGCCAATCTTGGCCGCGCCGTGCCTCTGAGCTACCAACAGTTTCGGTTCGGGTTCGCCAACGCGGTCGATGAGCAGGAGGCTCGAGAGCTTTATCGGACGTTTGCCGTTCCCGCCCCCGGCGCGCCGTTGTTTCAGGCGGCGGCCGCGAATCTAAACCCTTGGACCGAAGCCGCGGTCGACAGCATGAACCCCGCGCGAGGACCGTTGCTGATCGTCTCGGGCGAAAAGGACAACACCGTTCCGTGGTCGATCGCCAACGCGTCCTTCCACAGACAGAACCGCAACGCCGGAACTACCCAGATCTTGGAGATGCCGGGTCGCGGCCATTCACTGACCATCGATGGCGGCTGGCGCGAGGTCGCTCAAACCGCAGCGGACTTCATCGAGCAATTTGCTTGATGGCGAGGACGCGCAGCGTCTGGCGAGACGATTTGCCCAGGCGCGACAGCGTGGTAGTCAGGGTGCGCACGCCATCAGATGCGACGGGGGATCGCATGTCCGCCCACAACGCCGTCGACGACGTCTTTCTCGACCTGCTTCAGGAAAGCGTGTTCACGCGCGACGCCGACGGACGCATCGCTTCGTGGAACCGGGCGTCCGAGATCATCTACGGATGGTCGCGGCACGAAGCGATCGGCAGGTCCGTGCACGAGCTTCTGCCATCGAGCCATGCTGTCCCTATCGAGACCCTTGAGCGCGAAGCGCTGCAACGCGGCACTTGGGCCGGTACGCTGACTCGCTCGACTAAAGCCGGAGACCAGAGGCTTATCGAGGTTCAATGGTCCGCACGTGCCGACCAGGGTTCGGGGGGCTTCTGGAGACCGGCCGCGACGTGACCGAGCAGCGGCGCGCCGAAGCGGAGTTGCGCAAGAGCGAGCACCGCTACCGCAACATGTTCCAGGCAATGGCCGCCTCCTTTTGGGAGCTCGACTTCTTCCCGGTGGGCGCCATGCTTCGCAAGCTGCGCGAAGGAGGTGTCACGGACTTCGCTGGCTACTTCCGTGACAATCCCGCCTTCGTGCGGGAGATGATGCGCGCGACCCGCATCATCGATGTCAATGAGCAGACAGTGGCGCTGTTCGGCAACGGCTCCAGGGACGCGCTGATGACGAGCCTCGACCTGTTCTGGCCCGAGGAAAGCAACGACATCTACCGGCAAGCGTCGTCGCCGCAGTCACCGGCAAGACGAGATATGCCGCCGAGACGGTCCTCCGCTCGATCGACGGCCGGTGTTTCGACGCCCTGTTCACCGCGTGCTTTCCCATGGACACGATGAACAAGGGAACGCTGCTGGTCGGAGTCATCGACATCAGCGATCGGGTCAGGGCGCAGGCAGCAGTCCTGAGCCTTCAGGCGGAGTTCGCCCATGCCGCCCGGGTGTCGATGCTAGGCGAGCTGACGGCCTCGATCGCTCACGAGGTCAATCAGCCTCTGGCCGCGATCGCCGCGAGCGGAGAGGCTGGGCTGCGGTGGCTCAATCGCGAACAGCCGAACCTGGATGAAGTGCGGACGCTGACTACGCGGGTCGTCGCCGATGCCCGCCGCGCCGCCGACGTGATCTCGCGCGTGCGCTCGATGGCCGGGCACCGGACACCGACGTCGATGCGGGAAGCGATCAACTCCCTCATCGAGGAAGCCATGCTGTTCGTGCAGCACGAGGCGGAAGCCCGCGACGCGCGGATAACGCTCGACCTCGCGCCCCATCTTCCCGCGGTGATCGTCGATCGGACGCAGATTCAGCAGGTTCTGATCAACCTCATCATCAATGCGATTCAGGCCATGGTCGATGCAGGAGACGCAACGCGGGACGTGATCGTGACATCCAGCCTCAAGACCGACGGCATGGTTGAAGTGACCGTGGAGGACAGCGGACCCGGCGTGGCTCTCTACCATCTCGACCGACTGTTCGAGAGCTTCTTCACGACCAAGTCCAGCGGGATGGGGATGGGGCTGCCCATTTGCCGTTCGATCGTCGAGGCACACGGGGGGCGGATCGCCGCCGCCGATGCGACCGGCGGGGGCGCCCTATTCTCCTTCACGCTACCCGGCGCGGAAGGCAGCAAGCCGCAATCGGATGCAGGATCAACTTTTCAGGAGAACGGGCATGAATGAATATATCGAGGTCGCCACCCCGGACGACGAGTTCCGCGCCTATGTCGCGTATCCCGTGGTGCAGACGGCGCCCGCAATCGTCGTGCTGCCCGAGATCTTCGGCATCAACGCCGACTTGCGCGCCACCTGCGACGAACTCGCGGCTGCGGGGTTCGTGGCGATGAGCCCGGACCTGTTCTGGCGCCTGGAGCCCGGCCTCGACCTCAACAGCTGGTCCGAAGAGGAATGGAAGAAGGCGCTCGCGCTTTACGCGAAATACGACTTCGACAAGGGCGTCGAGGACGTGGCGGCCGCGCTCGACAAGGCGCGAACGCTACCCCGCGCCTCGGGCAAGGTCGGGCTCATGGGCTTCTGCCTGGGCGGGCTGATGACGTACCTCACCACGGCGCGACACCGGGCCGATGCCGCGGTGGCTTATTACGGCGGCGGCACCGACCAGCATCTGGACGAGGCCGCGGCCGTCTCCGATCCGCTGATGATGCACTTTGGCGAAGAGGACGAGTTCATATCGAAGGATGCGCAGTCGCAGATCAAGAACGCGATGACCGACAATCCCAATGTGCAGATCTACAGTTACCCAGGGTGCTCGCATGCCTTCGCGCGGCATACCGGCACGCACTACGATGCACAGGCGGCGGAACTTGCGAACGGGCGTACGCGCGCGTTCTTCGAGCAGCATCTCTAGTAAGGTGAGAGCGACCGGGCGCCGCTCCGAGCGGCGCCCGAGGGCCCATCACGCCCGCGCGAAGGCAAGCAGGTCCGCGTTGAAGCGCGCCATGTGCGTCTGCGCCAGGCCGTGGTCCGCCCCTTCATAGACGTTCAACGTCGCGTCGGGCGCGATCTCGACCGCCTTGTGCGCGGACGCTGCGATCGGGACGATCTGATCGTCGCTGCCGTGGATGATCAGCAAGGGCACGTCGATCTTCTTCAGGTCCTCGGTGTAGTCGACTTCCGAAAACTCGTGGATGCAATCGAGCTGGCCCTTGATGCCGCCCTGCATGCCCTGCAGCCAAAAGGCTTCGCGCAAGCCCTCGTTGACCTCGGCGCCCGCGCGATTGAAGCCGTAGAAGGGCGTGGTCAGGTCGCGATAGAATTGCGACCGGTTCGCGGCCGTTCCGGCGCGGATGGCGTCGAATGCTTCGATCGGCGTTCCTTCCGGATTGGACGGCGTCCGCAGCATCAGCGGCGGCACGGCGCCGACCAGAAGCACCTTGGCGACGCGCGAGGTGCCATGCCGACCGATGTAGCGGGCGACCTCGCCGCCACCCGTCGAGTGCCCCACCAGGATCACGTCCCGGAGATCGAGCGCGGCGATCAGTTCGGCCAGATCGTCGGCATACTGGTCCATATGGTTGCCGTCGAAGGTCTGGTCCGACCGACCATGGCTCCTGCGGTCATGGGCGATCGCTCGAAAGCCGTTCTGGCTGAAATAGGCCATCTGGCCGTCCCACGCATCGGCCGTCAGCGGCCAGCCGTGCGAGAAGAGGATGGTCGGGCCGCGGCCCCAGTCCTTGAAGTATATTGCGGTGCCGTCCTTGGTCGTGATCATGTTCATCGGTCTGGTCCTTTGCGTAATCTGCCGCTGCTGAAGGCGAACCGGCCCGCCGAGACGAGGCGGGCCGATCCTAGCTCTCACCTGGCGACAGCGGCTTCCTCGATCAGGGCGGCAACGGCTTGCGGGTGGGACACCATCACCACATGCGAAGCACCCTTGACCGCGATCGCCTTGCGGGCACTGGCCCGCTTGGCCATGAACGCCAGAGCGGCGGCGGGAATGTTGCGGTCTTCCGAGCCGTAGATGGCGTAGGACGGAATGCTCTTCCACGCCGGCGAACCCGACTTCTCGCCGAGCGCGGCCTGGGTGATCGGTCGCTGCGTCGCCGCCATCACCGCGGCCACCGTCGGAGCGACGTCCGCCGCGAACTGCGCGCGGAACTTGTCCTGCCGGATGTAGAGATCCTGTCCGCCGTCGGCGAGCGCCACGGGAGGCGCAAGAGCCGCGCCGATCGTGCTGCCGGGGAACCGCCCGCTGAGATCGGCGCTGCTCTCGCCCGCGTCCAGCACGAAGCCGGCCACATAGACCAGCGCCTTGACGTTGGCGTTGCCGTTCGCCGCCGTCGTGATCACCGTTCCGCCATAGGAATGGCCCACCAGGACGACGGGTCCGGGAATAGATTTGATGACGCTCGAGACATAGGCCGCGTCTCCGGCAACGCTGCGAAGCGGGTTGGCGGCAGCGACAACGGGATAGCCGTCCCGTGCGAGGCGGGAGACGACACCGTCCCAGCTCGAAGATTCGGCGAACGCGCCGTGGACGAGGACGATCGTCGGCTTCGCCCCTCGGAGCGTGGGCTGGGCCAAAGCCGTTCCCGCAAGACCCAGGACGGCGGCGAGGGTGAGGGTTTTCGAGAGCAGGCGCATGGCAGGTTCCTTTCTTCGGGTTGGATGCGAGATTGTGGTCGTTGGGGTTTGAAAGCGGTCAGCTGTTGCGGACGAAGCTGTCGATCAGGTCGGCGCAGAGGTCGGGATACTGATGCTGGACGCCGTGCCCGGCCTGGGGAAGCACCATCAGCCTGAGCGACTTCCACTCGCGCACAAGCTCGAACCAGTTATTCACTGGGAAGACGATCTCGTGATCGGCCGAGATGACCAGGATCGGGATGTCGGTTGCCGCGAGGAAATCGCGATATCCACCATCGTCGGGGAACAAGTCGCCGCTGGTGTTCGCGCCGAGCAGGCGCATGTAGGTTTCCTCCGGGATGGGAGGGCTCAGGCCCTCGGTGCGCTGCGCGATCCGCGCGATCGACGCTTCTCCGGCAGCGCGGCTGGTGGCCGATGTCGGCTCGAAGAACAGCACGATCTGGTCGTCGAGGTCGTTCTCGTATTTGAGCGCGCGCTCGAAGAAGACCGGCTCGGGTCCGTGTCCCACCTTGCCCGGCGGCGTGGTGCCGATCAGCACGGTGTGGGAGACGCGCTCGGGATAGAGTACGGCAACGACCTGCGCCGCCTGGCCGCCGAGCGACCAGCCGCCCGACACGAACCGGTCGATGCCGAGCGCATCGGCGAGGTCTATGGCGTCGCGGGCCAGCGACTTGGGATCGTAACTGGCGATGCCGGTCGACTGGCTGAGGCCGCTATAGTCGAACGTGATGACGCGGAAGTTCTCGGCGAGCGCGTCGAGGAAGGCGGGGTCCCACACATCGAGGACGCCGCGGAAACGTACGCACAGGATCAACGGCGTGCCGCTACCGATCGAGCGGTAGGCGATCGTCCGGCCATTGGTCTCGACGAAGCGGGTGGGAGTCGTCGCAGCAGTCTCGGATGCGAGAAGAGTGTTCATGGGTCAGGCTCCTTTCGATGTCGGCTGGGCGATCGGACCTTCGAGGAAGCATCGAGGGGCGTACCGTCCCGAGAGGACCAGGCACACGCTAAGCTCTTGGCAGCGCGGGACTATCGATCTGAAGGGTGGGCTTTGCATACCTAGGTATGCAAAGCGCCCACTAGGTCGGAGACCTGGCTGATCTCGGGCCTTGTCAGCCCTGCCTGCAGCGAGAGGACTTTCGGATCCTCTTTCCTGAACGAGCGACCGTGACTGAGCCGCACGGCAAGCGAGCGCAGCGCTTCGAGCCGCTCGTCCGCGAACCCGTTGGGACGGCGGAGCCCGAAGAGAGCGTCGACGAGCTTGCCTAAGGCGGACGGAGCCAGGCTGCTCCGCGGATCGCCGGCACCGATCCTCACGACGACACGTTCGAGCTCGCTGAGCACCGGTGCCCTGGCCGCCAGGACGGGCGCCGGGGCAAGGACATGGATGTCCTGCCCGGTCGGGCTGAAATCGCGAAACGCCATGCGAACCTCCGTGCGGTGCCCGGCGGTGAATGTGGGGCGGACCGGGTGGGCAGGCGGTCTGCCCGGCGCGTCACCGGCGGACGCGCTCTACAGAGGACCGGGGTATCCATCTGCACGCGCCTTTTCGGCCGGGATGCAGCGCCCTCCCATCAGCCGTTCGGTTGGGGCGTTCATACGATCGTATGGCCACCGCCGGCCGAAACGCCTCTCAGGCGGTGGCAGCCAGGAGCTGGTGAATCTGCGATACGACGGCGGCGCCTTCGCCGACCGCGGCAGCGACCCTCTTGGTCGAACCCGCCCGGACATCGCCGATCGCGAACACGCCGGGCCTGCTGGTCTCCAGCGGGTGCCGCGGTTCGGCGTTAGAGGTTCCGGTGGCGACGAAGCCGCCGCCATCGAGCGCGACGCAGTCGGCCAGCCACGACGTGTTCGGGTCGGCCCCGGTAAAGAGGAACAGGTGCTCGATCGGAAGATCGCGCAGGCCGCCTGTCTCCCGGTTCCGCAGCGATGCACTGGTCATCCGGCCTCGGTCATCACCTTGAAGTAAGGCGATCTCGGTCTGGGTATGGATTGTAACGTTCGGCAATGCGGCGATCCGTTCGATCAGGTAGCGCGACATCGACGCCTCGAGCCCTGCGCCGCGCACGACGAGGTGCAGTTGCTTGACCCTGGGCGCGAGGAACACGACCGCCTGACCCGCCGAGTTTCCACCCCCGACCAGCGCCACCTCCCGGTCCTCGCATAGCTTGGCTTCGACGGGCGAGGCCCAGTAGGACACGCCACCGCCCTCGAACGTCCCGAGACCGTCGATCGGCGGACGCCGGTAGCGGGCGCCCGAGGCGATCACCACCGTCCGCGTCCGCAGTGTAGCACCGCCGTCAGTCTCCACGCGCAGTGGTCCGGCGTCCTCGCAAAGCAGCCGCTTTGCCGCGATCGGAATCGCCATCGTAGCGCCGAACTTGAGCGCCTGGTTGAAGGCGCGACCGGCGAGAGCCATTCCGGAGATGCCGGTAGGAAAGCCCAGATAGTTTTCGATGCGTGCCGACGCCCCGGCCTGACCCCCGAAGGCGCGACTGTCGAGAACGACGACCGACAGACCTTCGGAGGCCGCATAGACCGCGGTCGCAAGCCCCGCGGGCCCGGCTCCGACCACGACCACATCGTACAAGGCGTCTGGATCGAGCGGCGGCGTCAGCCCGAGGCAAACGCCCGCCTGTGCATCGCTCGGCCGCCTGAGGATCGTCCCGTCGGGGCAGATCATCAGCGGCAAGTCGTCCGAAGGCACGCCTAGCCGATCGATCAGATCGCGTCCCTCCCCCTCGGCCTCGGCGTCGAGCACCGTGTGGGGATAGCCGTTCCGCGTCAGCAAGCCTTGCAGGGCGCGGACCTCGCCCGATCCCGTCCGACCAATGATGATCGAGCCGGCATGATCGGACTCGATGAGGCCGACCCGCCGGAGGATGAAGGCGCGCATCACGATCTCGCCGACTTCGGCGGACCCGACGATCAGCGCTCGCAGGTGAGCCGCATCGAATGGCACCGCCAGGCAGCCGCCCGAACCGGCGCGGCCTTCCGCAAGCGATGCATTGCCCGCCAGCTGGCTGACCTCGCCGCTGAACTGCCCGCACTTCGCGGTCGTGATCGGAGCTTCGTGACCGAGACCGTCTCGTCGCACGATGTCGATTGTGCCTTCGATTACGAGCCATGCCGCCGACCCACGGTCACCGATTTTGTACAGGGTCTTTCCAGGCGCGAAGCGGATCGGGTCGCCGCTCGCGAACCGCCGTGCGGCCTCGACCTGAGCGGGCCCCAGTGCCGGAAACATCTGGTTCTGACGCGTGTCGATCGTGCTCATTGGCCACCCTCCAGCCGCCGATGATAGTCGACAGCTAACGAATGGCGATGGTCGAGCCGGATGCCCCCTCATACCAAGGTATGATCCCGCGTAATCGTATAGATGATCGCGTTCGCCGCGCTTACCGGGAATGATGAGCGGCAGGGGGAGTTGCCTTGTTGACGCTGCGAGCACCGGACCAACAAGATAGCTTCCGTTCCAGCGGAGTTCAGCCAGCTCCGCTTCGGACGGGAACGGGGCTCATGACGAAACTCGAAACCTCCAACGACGAACTACCAACCGTCCACATCGTCGATGACGACGAATCGATCCGCTTGGCGCTCGACAGCCTCTTCCGCTCCGTCGACCTCCGTACCCGCGCCTACGGCTCCGTCCGTGAATTCCTCGAAGCCGGCCCGCCGCGTGGGCCCGGTTGTCTCGTCCTGGACGTCCGGCTTCCCGGGCTCGGCGGCCTTGAATTCCAGGCGCAGCTCAGAGGACTCGGGATCAGCCTTCCCGTGATCCTGATGACCGGTCATGGCGATATCCCGATGACAGTTCAGGCGATGAAGGCGGGAGCCGTGGACTTCCTCCCCAAGCCGTTCAGGGACCAGGATATGCTCGCTGCGGTCACGAACGCGATCGACCGGGACCGGATCGGGCGCAAGAGCGCAGCGGGGCTTGACGAGCTTCGCAAACTGTTCGCGGGTCTGTCTCCAAGGGAAAAGCAGGTTTTGGCGCTCGTGACCGCGGGCAAGATGAACAAGCAGGTCGCGTTCGAGCTTTCGCTGAGCGAGATCACGGTCAAGATCCACCGCGCCTCCGCGATGCGTAAGATGAACGCCCGAACGCTCGCCGACCTTGTCCGAAAGGCCGAGGCGCTGGGGCTGCCCGCTAAAGCCTAAGTATGATTTGCCTGCCCGGCGCGCGGTGCGATGGTGACGGATGAGGTTGCCGATCCGGCGCATGGACGCCTCCCGAAAGGACCTCAGTGTTTCAGCTGCCTCTCGTCGCCATTGTCGATGACGATGAGTCGATGCGGCTGGCATTGACGGCGCTGGTTCGATCGCTGGGTTACCGCGCTGAGTCCTTCCCATCGGCGGAGGCCCTGCTTGCCGGGACCTTCGGGCACGCCAGCTGCATCATCACCGACATTCAGATGCCCGGCATGAGCGGCATCGAGCTCAAGGCCGCTCTCGACGCGGCAGGTGTGAGCGTCCCCGTCATTATGATCACCGCGCGCACCGAGCCGGAGCTTCATGCGTGTGCAATGAGAAGCAACCCCCGGTGCCTCCTCAGGAAGCCTTTCGAAGCCGACGCCCTGATCAGATGCCTCGAAGGCGCAATCGAAGGGAGGGGTTGATCGTGCCCGGACCTGCAATGAATTGCCAGGACGCTAAGCCCGTGAACGCGCTGTTGATCGCCTGATAGAGTGTGCGCGCTTTCCTGAACGCGCGGCCGCTTTCGGGAACGGGCGTCTGCGCTATGAACGACAAGAGCTGGGCGGAAAGCCGCCAAACTGCACTTGATCGCTGGGAGTCCGAACTCCTTCCAGCGTCAGAGCGCGGCGGCGATGGCGAGCACGAGCAGACGGCGCATTGCCTCGTCTAGACCAGCGCGGCCCAGATTTCGGCCCGTGCATTGCGTGTCATGAACGCCTGGAACTTGGCGTTGAACGGGGCTCGTCATTCATGACGTAGAACACGGTCTTGATTGACACGCCGGCGAGCGCGGCGACGTGATGGATAGTGGTGCGCGCCATCAGCCGGGGGCTACTTCCAGGTCGTCGAGGCTGCGGCCGCGCGTCTCCACGCCCAGCCTCGCGACCATCGCCGCCGCCGCGCCGATCGGTACGATTATCAGCAGCGCCGCGCCGCCCAAGGTGGGAACGAAGCCGGCCAACGCTAGCAGCTGCACCGCGACGCCGCCGGCCTTGCTGCTTGCCGCCACCAGGCCCGTGGCGCGGCCGCGGACGCTCAGCGCATAATTTTCAGCGGCGTAGGGGAGAAGCACCGCGATCACTGCGTTGCTGCCGATGATCAGCAGCGCGACACCCGCGACGACCAGCGCGGGTTCGGGGGAACGCACCAGCATCGTAGCGGCGAGGCCGGCGGCGGTCACCGCCAGCGAGGCGACCAACGTCCATTTGCTGCTCCATCGCGCATAAAGGAAGGCCGCGACCGCCACGGTGGGCAGCGCGATCAGCGCGGAACGCGCGATCAGGCCGTTGGCCAGCACGGCGCTGTAGCCGCGCGCCTGAAGATCGGACGGCAGCCAGAGGAGCAGGCCAAAATTAACTAGGCTCCAGGCGAGCGCGGCGACGAGCAGGGCGGCGGTCAAACCGCGCGAAGAAGCGGGTGCGGTGTCGACAAGCCGGGTGCGGATTGGGCGCGCGACGATGCCGTAACGGCTAGCGAGGTCATCCAGCTCGCGTGTACGGCCCTGCGAAGCGAGGAAGTCGGGGGATTCGGGAATGAACCGCGCCAGCGCGAGCAGCAGCAGGCCGGTTGGGAAACCTTGGAGCCACAAGCTGCGCCAGCCGAACGCGGGCTCGAACACGGCGGCGACGAAGCTGGCCGCGAAATAGCCGCCGGCAAGACCCGTGCCGCCGACGGCGACGAGCACCCAGCTGCGGCTGCGGGGCGGCATGATCTCCGCCAGCAGCGTGTAGACGACGGGTAACATGCCGCCCGCCGACGCCCCCATAAGGAAGCACATCGCCAGGTTCCAGCCGAAGGACGGCATCGCGCCGCAGACCGAAGTGGCGATGAACAGGATGGTGGACAGCAGGATCGACGTGCGGCGGCCGTAGCGGTCGGCGAGCGTCCCCCAAACGATCGAGCCGACAACGGTGCCGATCAGCGCGAATAGGGGTAGCAGCGCCGCCGTTGAGCGGTTGATGCCGTATTCGCGCCCGATGCCGGGCAGCACGAAGCCCAGCGTCGCGGGCTTCATCGTGTCGATCACCAGGCCGATCACCAGAACGAACAGCATCGTCGCATGCGATCGCCCGAACCGTGTGGTGTCCGGCGCTTCGTAATGCACGCCGGACGAGACTGGCCCGTGTCGCCGGCTGGGCGGGAGCGCGCCGTAGCAGGCGCCCGCGACGCCCAAGACGATGGACGCCATCCCGGCGATCATCCACCCGTCCATCGGCATGCCCGATATCGGATGGCCCATAGCAAGGCCATGGCCCAGCATCGGCAGGTGCAGCAGCACGCCCGCCGCGACCGCTGCGCAGCCCGCCCAAAAGGCGATGTCACGCCGCTCCAAGCCTGATCCCCCCGTCAACACGCGTCCTGCACCCTCCGCGGGGTTCCTACATCGTCCGGCGCGACGCGCCTACCGCGCGATCCGAAGACAGGCGCGGCTTGGTCCGCGTCGCGAACTGCGCGCAATCGCGCGCGGGACGCAGCGAATGCGAATGGCGCCAGCAACGCGTAGCACACGACGGGGACGATGAATGCAGTACCGCAGCACGGCGGCGTAAATGCTTATGACACCGTAACGAAGAAGAAAGCCGATGCGCACGGCGGCGTCTCGAGGTCGGCGAGATCGAAGATGCCATTCCCCCGCACCGACGGGTTGATGATCAAGGCGATGAACCCCTAAGCGAAGAGACCAGGCTGGTGACGACGTCGAACGCGCCTGACATGTTCCGCTGCTAGTCCAACGTGTCCATTCCACTTTCACCGGGACTGTTCATGGCTGCCCGCAACTGGTCTGTGACACCGCTGCGCTGGCGACGCGCACGTCGGAGATCGCCAGCGACAGCGTCCCCGGCGTTCCGATCGACAAGGGCGTCATAATACGCCCGAAGTCGACGCCCGCGCCGACAAAGCAGCGCAACGGCACGGTCAGTGTCGCCCATTGGCCGACGGGCACGGCGCGAAGCGCGCCCGCGATCGGGACGCTCCCGGCGCCGGTCGCGCCGCTCCCCATCGACAACGTGACGGGCGCGGTCGGGCGGGCATCCACGCGGTGCTCGATAACCAGGCTAAGTTCGCCGACGCGTTCGCGAGAAAGGTCGACCGGCTGCGCGACGGTGATCAGCGCGGTTGCGGCGCCGGAACCGTTCCACGCGAAGCTGCGCGCATCCTCCTGGGCGCGGCGGTCGACGCCAGCCACGCGCAAGCGACCGTTGCCCGTCGCGCCCGCGTTTCCGGCGACGGGGACGATCACCCCGCCCTCCTCCACAAGCCCGAACGACCAGCCTTCAGGCAATGCGCCGCGTCCGAACAGCACGCCGTCCGCGCCCGCTGCGACACCCACGGGCCGCTCCTCCGACAAGGTCGGGACGTCTGCCGCCGAAGCGTAGGTCAGGCCGTATCCGTAGGGGAACAGCGGGTCGTAATCGGCGTCGCCGCGGTTGAGCGGGCCCTGATCGGCGCGCTTCGGCCAAGAGTAGGACAGCTTGCCCGTGAAGTCCCGGCCGCCGCCGCGGAACAACATGTCGGCGACGCCGCCGCCTTCGCTGCCCGGCAGGAACGCGGCGACGAACGCGTCCGACGCGTTGATCTCCGGATTGACCCACATCGGCCGACCGGACAGGAATACCGCCACCACCGGCACCCCCGCCGCCTTCAGCCGGCGCATCAATTCCAAGTCCTTCTTGTCGGCAGGGCTGTATTCGAGCGTCGGCCGATCGCCAACGAACTCGGCATAGGGCTCCTCGCCGAACACCACGATCGCCGCGTCGGGCTTCCGCACGTAGCGCCCGTCGACGCTGAGCGTCGCCGTTCCGCCGGCCGCGCGCGCCGCCTCGCTGATCCCGCCGAAGATGGATTGGGCATTGGGGAAATCCCTGTTGGACGTGCCGGTGCCCTGCCAGGTCAGCGTCCAGCCGCCCGCCTGTTTTGGAATATTGTCCGCGCCGTCGCCCGCGACCAGGATGTTCGTGTCGGCGGCGAGCGGCAGCAGCTTGCCTTGATTCTTGAGCAACACCAGCGATCCGCGCACCGCCTGCCGCGCCACCGCACGATGCTCGGCCGATCCGAGCCTTGCGAACTCCCCCGCATAGGTACGCGAAGACGGCCTACCTTTGTCGAACAGACCGGCGCGGTCCTTGACCCGCAGAATGCGCCGCACCGCGTCGTCGAGCCGCGCCGCCGGGATCTCGCCCGACCGCGCCTGCACAAGCGTGTTCTCGTACAATGCCTTCCAGCTGTCGGGCGCCATGAACATGTCGAGCCCGGCATTGATGGCGGCAGCGCAGGAGGTGTTGGTACAGCCCGGAACCTGCCCGTGCGCGTTCCAATCGCCGACCAGGATGCCGTCGAACCCCATCCGCTCTTTGAGCGCGCCGGTCAGAAGGTCGCGATCGCCGGTCGTCTTGACGCCGCGGACGCTGGAAAACGACGCCATCACCGATTGAACGCCCGCTTCCACGGCGGGTGGGTAGCCGGCGCCGTGGATGGCGCGAAGCTGTTCCGGCGTGGCCGGATTGTCGCCCTGGTCCTTGCCGCCGGTAGTGCCGCCGTCGCCGACGAAATGCTTGGCCGTGGCGATCACCTTGCCCGGCCCCAGGAAGCCGGGCTTGCCCGGGACGCCCTGCAGCCCTTCGACCATCTCGGCGGCGTAGCTCGCGACGATTTCGGGGTCCTCGGAAAAGCCTTCGTAGATGCGGCCCCAACGGTCGTCGCGCACCACCGCCAGGGTGGGCGAGAAATCCCAGTCGATGCCGGTCACCGCCATCTCAATCGCGGTGACCTCGCCGATGCGGCGCATGAGCTTCGGGTTGCGCGCCGCCCCCAGGCCGATATTGTGCGGAAACAGCGTCGCGCCGACGATGTTGCTGTGGCCGTGGACCGCATCGGTGCCCCACATAAGAGGGATTTTGCGGCGGCCGGTCTCGGGTCCGCTCATCGATGCGTCCCAATAATCGTCGGCGAGCTTCAACCAGTCGGACGCCGGCCCGGTTTCGTTACCGCCAGGGGATGAATTGCCGCCGTTCAGGATCGACCCGAATTTGTAGCGCGCGACCTCGGCGGGGGTGATGCTGGCGATGTCCGGCTGAATGATCTGCGCGACCTTCTCCTCAACCATCATGCCGCGCAGGATTGCGTCGATCCGGGCTTCGCGAGCAGGGTCGGAACTCACGCGGCTGCGAACACGTGGCCAGACAGATGCGTCCGCCCTATCCGCGGAAGTCGATCGTGCGGTCGCGACCTCGCCGCCGGTCTCGACCGTCGCGCAGGCGGCGGAACATAGAAGCGCCGCGATGGCCAACGCCCGCATCGCGCGGGACGGCCGCGTGGAGCCATCCGGGCTTTCGATCCGGGTCATCGCTTTTCTCCTGCATCCACTCTCGAAGGCTCCTGTTTCGCGAGGTTCGCCGTTTCGAAACACCGTTTTATTTGACAAGGCTGTCACGACGCAAGTCGATAGCTTCGTGTTGCATCGCGCGGTTACCTTACGCTGGGTAGGGTGTTGGCCAGTTAAGCATATCGGCGGCCGCTGCCACGTCATCGGGATTCCGCCGCGTGTCAATCGAGCGCGTCGTCGCGGGCATGGAGCTGACCAACATTGATGAGGCGCTGACTGCGATCGGGGCCAGGCACGATGACAGCCGCGCGGACTGTCGCGACGAGAAAGCGTTGTGGGCCGCGGCCCTGGCCGGAACCGACAGCCTAGCCGCCGCCACACTCGGCCGCTTCGCCTGTCGCTTGGCGCGTTCGCAGGCGACATCGCGCTGGCGCAGGCGCATTGGCGGTGGTGATCGTGGGCGGGCTCAGCTTGCGGCTCGCCGAGCATCTTCCACGCTCGTGTCCTGCGACCGCTTCATCGCCAAGGGCCGGTTCGACCTATTTCGCCTGCATCGGACAGCGACCGTGCCGGGTGGCGAAACGGATTGGCGGGTCTGGTATTGCCTGCCTCGATCGCTACGGGAACAGGATGTCCTACACACCCGCTTCACAACGTTATGACGTGATGCCTTATCGCCGCTGCGGGCGAAGTGGAATCGATCTGCCGACGATCTCGCTCGGGCTATGGCAGAACTTCGGAGGGGACGACGTTTTCGAGACGGGGCGCGCCATGCTTCGCCGGGCGTTCGACCGGGGCGTCACGCATTTCGACCTCGCCAACAACTACGGTCCGCCGCCGGGGTCCGCCGAGGAAAGCTTCGGCAAGGTCCTCGCCACCGACTTCGCCGCGCATCGCGACGAATTGTTCATCTCGACCAAGGCCGGGTGGGACATGTGGCCCGGGCCCTATGGCGGGATCGGCGGCAGCCGGAAGTATCTGGTCGCCAGCCTCGATCAATCGCTCCGCCGCATGGGGCTCGACTATGTCGATGTCTTCTATTCGCACCGGGTCGATCCCGCCACGCCGCTCGAGGAGACGATGGAAGCGCTGGTGCAGGTCCATCGCCAGGGCAAGGCGCTGTACGTCGGCATTTCGAGCTATTCGCCGCAACTGACGCGGCGCGCGGCCGAAATCCTGGCGGCCCGGAACGTCCCGCTGTTCATCCACCAGCCAAATTACTCGATGCTCAACCGCTCGATCGAGGACGGGCTGCTCGACACGCTGGCGGAGCTGGGAACGGGTTGCATCGCGTTCTCGCCGCTGGCGCAGGGCATGCTCACGTCGAAGTACCTGAACGGCGTTCCGGATGATGCCCGCGTGACGCGCGAGGGATCGCTGGGCGCCGACCTGCTGACCCCCGACAACCTCCAGCGCATACGCGGACTCAACGATATCGCGGTGAGGCGCGGTCAAACGCTCGCTCAGATGGCGATCGCCTGGGTGTTGCGCGACCAGCGCGTCACCTCGGCGCTGGTCGGTGCACGCACGGTCGCGCAACTCGACGACTCGCTGGACGCCGTCACGCGGCTCGATTTCTCTCCCGAGGAACTGTCGGAGATCGACCGTTTCGCCACGGATGGCGGCGTCGATCTGTGGCGCGGGTCGTCTTCCATCGCGGCCTGAGGGGCGCGCTCAAAGCGTCCGCAGGTAGTCGCGGGCGACGGCCAGCGAAGCGAAGACGGGGCGGACGTAGGGCGCTTCCTGTTCGACATAGGCGCCGGTGACCCCGGCGGCGCGGGCGGCGGCGACAACGCCGCGCCAGTCTATCGTGCCCCGCCCCAGCTCGACGGTGGTGAAGTCGCTCGCCATGCGGCCCGGCACCGCGCGCGCCTTGAGATCCTTGAGGTGGAGCAGCGCGAAGCGGCGGGGATGAGCGCGAAGCAGCGCCGCGGGATCACGGCCGCCCGCCGCCGCCCACGCGACATCCAGCTCGAAGCGCACGAGTTTGGGGTCCGTGTCGGCGAGCAGCACGTCGAATCCCCGCCGGCCTTCGTAGCGGCCGAATTCTGCCGGATGATTGTGGTAGGCGAACTTCAGTCCCGCCGCCCGCGCGCGCACGGCGGTCGCGTTCAGCAGCGCGGCGTTGCGCTTCCATGCTTCCAGCGTCATCGCGTCGGCGATCGCGCGGTTCCATTCCATTCCGGGGGTGAGCGGGCGCGGAGTCATCGGCGACGAGCAGACCAGCCAATCGACCCCGCTGTCGCGCGCCTGCGCGATCCGCCCGGCGAGGTCGGCCTGGAGGTCGGGCATGGAGACATGCGCGCTGTCGCAGCGAAGCCCGGCCTCGTTCACGGCGCGCCGGAACGCGGCAGGCGTGCGGCCGTGCAGACCCGCCGACTCGACGCGGCGGTATCCCAGCGCCGCAAGCCTGCGAAGCGTGGCGTCGAAGTCGCGCTTCAGTTCGGCGTCGACCGACCAGAGCTGGACCCCGAGCGGCCACGCCGGGGCAGTGCGGGCCGCATCCACGACCTCCGGCAGCGCGCCCAGCGCCAAGCCGATTCCCGCGAGCCCGGCCGCGCGGAGAACGTTCCGCCGCGACGCATCGTGCGCTGTCATGCCATCGCTCATTTCGGGGGAGCCGCGGCCGCAGGACAGCGGTCGCCCGCCGCGGCTTCCGACAGCCGCACGTCCGACAATCCCATCGTCAGCGCCGCCGCCGTGCGTATCTGCAAAAACGAAGTGACCCGCGTCAGGTCGGCGCCCGCGAAGCAGCGCAGCGGAACGCGGATCGTGCGCCATCCCGGCGCGACCGCACCCGGATCGAGCGCGAGCGCCGCGGTCCTGCCGCCGCCGGTGAGCTCGATTACCACCGGGCCCGCCGCCGCGGTGTCGACGCGGACGTCCATTGCAAGCGCCATCGCGCCGTTGGCTTCACGCGACAGGTCCACCGCGGCTTCGGTCGAAAGCTGGACCCAGGCCTCGCCGGTGCCCGACCACCTCGCTAGCCGCGCGTCTTCCTGCCGCCGCCGGTCGATGCGGGTGAGGACCAGCGCTTCCTTGCCGTAGGTCGCGACGCGCCTGGCCACCGCGGCGATCCGCGGTGCCTTGGCATCGCCGATGGTCAGCGAGAAGCCGTTCACGCCGCCGCCATTCTCGACGAACACGCCGCGATCGGCGGTCGGGATGGTGATCCGTGCTTCGGCCAGCGTGCCGACGCGCCTGCGGTCCGCGTAGCGCAGGCCATATCCATAGGCGAACTGCGGGTCGTACCTGGCGTCGCCGACGTTGAGCGGGGTCTGGTCCGGGCGCCGGGGCCAGGAAAAGGACAGCTTGCCGCGGAAGTCGCGGCGCGGCTTACCCGCGCGGTCGCCGATCAGCACGTCGGCGACGCCCGCGCCTTCGGAGCCCGGAAGCCACGCTGCGACGAACGCATCGGCGGCGTTGATGTGCGCGTTCAGGTAGAGCGGTCGCCCGGAGAGCAGCACCGCAACCGTCGGGACGCCCGCGGCCTTCAGCTTGCGCAGCAGCGTCAGGCTCTGCGCGTTTCCGCTGTGCAGCGCGACATCGCCTTGGTCGCCCTGGAACTCGGCGTACGGCACCTCCCCGAACACGACGATCGCGGCGTCGGGCTTGGCCGTGAAGCTCCCGTCTGCGCTGAGCACCGCCTCGCCGCCGCCTTCGCGAACCGCCTTCTCCACGCCCTGCCAGATCGTCGTAACGCCCGGCAGGTCGGCGCGCGTGTTGTCGTTGCCCTGCCACGACAAGGTCCAGCCGCCCGTCTGCCGCGCGACGTCGTCCGCGCCGTCGCCCGCGACGAGGATGCGCGCGCGCGCCTTGAGCGGCAGCATGCGTCGGTCGTCCTTGAGCAACACGAGCGATTTCGCGACCGCTTCCCGCGCGACCGCACGGTGCGCCCGAGCCCCGAGAATGCTTGCGTCGCCCGCGTGAGCGCGCGCGGACGGACGGGGCGCGTCAAACACGCCCGCGCGAAGCTTGACGCGCAGCACCCGGCGCACCGCATCGTCGAGCCGCGCGATCGGGATCGTCCCGTCGCCGACCTCGCGCAACATGTTAGCCTGGAGCTTCCGCCAATCCTCGGGCACGTTGTAGACGTCGAGTCCGGCGTTGAAGGTCGCGGGGCAGTCGGCGTTGGTGCAGCCGGGCACCTGCCCGTGCGCGTTCCAGTCGCCCATCAGGATGCCGTCGAACCCGATGCGTCCTTTCAGGACATCGGTCATCAACCCCCTGTGGGCGTGCAGCTTGGTGCCCTGCCACGACGAGAAGGACGCCATCACCGACTGCAGCCCGGCGGCGACCGCGACGGGGTAGCCGGCACCGTGGATGTCGCGCAGTTGGGCTTCGGGTACGGGATTGTCGCCCTGGTCGCGCCCGCCATCGGTGCCGCCGTCGCCCAGCCAGTGCTTGGCGGTGGCAATGACATGGTCGCGGTCGAGAAAGGTTGGGCCCTCCCCTTGTAACCCCCGCACCATCTCGCCCGCGTATGAGGCGACCAGCGCCGGATCCTCGGAATAGCTTTCGTAGGTGCGCCCCCAGCGGTCGTCGCGGACTACGGCGAGCACGGGGGCGAACGACCAGTCCATCCCCGTCGCGCGCACCTCCTTCGCAGTCGCCTCGCCGATGCGGCGGATCAGCGCCGGGTCGCGCGCGGCGCCGAGCCCGATATTGTGCGGGAAGATCGTCGCGCCGAACACGTTGTTGTGCCCGTGCACTGCGTCCGAAGCCCACATGATCGGGATGCGCACGCCCGCCTTCGGGCGCACGGAGGCGTCGTAGTAGCTTTCGACGAGCTTCAACCAGTCGGCCACCGACGCGCGCTTGTTCCCTCCGGGCGCCGACCCGCCGCCATTCTCGATGCTGCCGATATGGTAGCGCGCGGCGTCGTCCGGGGTGATCGACTTGAATTCGGGCTGCAGCGTCTGGCCTACTTTTTCCTCAACCGTCATCCGCGCAATCATGGCATCGATGCGCGCTTCCATCGCCGCGTCCCTCGCCACCGCGCTGACGACTTTGGGCCAGATTTCGGGACGGACGGGCGGCTCGGCGGGCGCAGCGGCGGCGAACACCAGCGCAAGCCAGATGCTCATCGCTTTGCGACGGCAGCGCCGCGCCCGGCGGGAAGACGGCGCTCGGGCACGGTGACGATCACCGATCGGCCGGGATCGGCCGCATCCTGCGCCAGCGTCACGCGGTACCGCCCGCCCGCGACGCGCCAGCCGCCGGCGCGCGCGTCCCAGACGCCGAGCAGGCGCGGGTCGACGGTGACCGCGCCCGTCTCGCTCGCTCCCGGCGCGAGGTCGAGCTTGGCGTAGCCGCCGAGCCGCTTGGGCGCTTCCCACCCGTTCGCCTCGACGGGCGCGACATAGATCTGCGCGACCTCCTTGCCCGCCCGCGCGCCGGTGTTGGTGACCCGGAAGCGCACGGTGAGTTCGCCGTTCGTCATCGCGGCGGACAGCCCGTCGTGGCGGAAGCTCGTGTAGGACATCCCGTGCCCAAACGGGAACAGCGGCCGGAGGCCTTGCTTGTCGAACCACTTGTAACCGACCGCCGCGCCTTCGTGATAACGGACGTCGAACGCAGTCTTGGCCGGCAAGCCCTCGCCGTCGAGCCTGGGGCGCGGCAGTTGGACAAGCGACGCGGGGAATGTCGCGGGCAGATGACCCGACGGGTTGACCGCGCCGGTCAGCACGTGCGCGATGGCCTGCCCGCCGCGGCTTCCCGGATACCAGGCCTCGACGACGCCCGCGACGCGATCGATCCACGGCATCAGCACCGGACCGCCCGTTTCCAGCACGACGACCGTCCTGGGGTTGGCCGCCGCCACAGCCGCGACGAGCGCATCTTGCTTGTCCGGCAGCGTCATCGAGAAATCGAGCGACTCCGCCGTCCACTGCGTCGCGAAGACGAGGACCACATCCGCGCTCTTCGCCAGCCGCGCAGCCGCAGCGACGTCGCGCCCATCGGCGAAGTCGATCGTCGCGCCCGGACGCGCGGCACGCAAGGCGGCGAGTGGGGACGAGTTGTAATAGACATGCGGTCCAGGCCATGACTGCGGCCCGAGGCCCGGCACGACGTTGCCCCCGCGCGCATACACCTGCGCCGATCCGCCGCCCGACAGGACGCCCTTGTCGGCATTGCCGCCGATCACCGCGATCCGGCGCGCGTTCGCCAGCGGCAAAACGCCGCGGGCGTTCTTGAGGAGGACGATCCCCTCCTCCGCATCGGCCTGCGCCACCGCTTCATGCGCGGCGAAGTCGATCGGTGCGGGGGCGGGCACGTCGTCCAAGGCGCCCGACGCAAACATCGCGCGAAGCACGCGGCGCGCCATGTCGTCCAGCCTCGCCGCCGGTACCGTGCCCACCGCCACCGCGGCCTTGAGCTTCTCCAGAAAGAAGTGCTGCGGCGTGTTGATGCCGTTTTCCTGATCGAGGCCGTTGTTCGCGGCGTCGACGGTGCTGTGCGTCCCGCCCCAGTCGGACATTACGTAGCCTGCGAACCCCCAGTCGCGCTTCAGCACCTGGTTCAGCAGGTAGTCGTTCTCGCACGAATAGGCCCCGTTGACCTTGTTGTACGCGCACATCACCGATCCCGGATCGCCGCCTTCGATCGCGAACTGGAAGGCGAGCAGGTCAGACATGCGCAGGGCGCCGTCGTCGATGATGCCGTTGTAGAAGTTGCGGCCGGTCTCCTGGTCGTTCAGCGCGAAATGCTTGACGGTGGACACGATCCGATTGGATTGAATGCCGCGGATCACCGCTGCGGTCATCGTCCCCGCCAGCAGCGGATCCTCCCCGCCATACTCGAAATTTCGTCCGTTGCGCGGATCGCGCAGCAGATTGACCCCGCCAGCCAGCATGATGTTGAAGCCGGATGCTCGCGCCTCCGCGCCGATCATCGCCCCGCCCCGCTCGGCCAGCGCGGGGTTCCACGTAGACGCGGTGAGGATGCCGGCCGGTAGCGCGGTGCGCTCGAGCGCGGGCGTCGCCTTGCCTTGCGTCGCGACTCCGCTTCCCGCGTCCGTCTGCCATTGCGGCGTAATGCCGAGCCGCGGCACGCCGGGGACGTAGCCCGCCGACTGCGGACGCGCGAGCGGATCGGCGGTGAACTTCTCCCACGGCTGATCGACGCCGTAATAGCCGGTCAGCAGCGTCAGCTTCTCGTCCGCGGTCATCGCCCGGACGACCAGGTCGGCGCGCGCATCGGGGTTCAACGTCCGGTTCGTCCACGGTGCGTTCGGGGGCGTCTGAGCCGTCGCCGGGAGGGCGGCCGCGGCGCACGCGATCGCCCATGGAGCCAAACGTCCGATCATCGAGAAACTCCTACCTTTTGCGCTGCATTCAGGTCGTTCATCGACACCACGGACCCTCGGGCCCGGAGTGCGTCGGCCGCCAGGGCCAGGGATCCCAGAGGGCCGGCTGCGCCGCCCAGGGCGGGCGGCACGACATAATCCTCGATCCCGGACGTGAGCTCCGGCGCGACGATATAGCCCCCCAGACTTGCGACCAGTTCCCGGCGGATCGCGGGGAACAATTGGCGCTGCGCGTCCATGACCCCTCCTCCCATCAGGATGCACCGCGGCGCGGCCGTCACCACCATGGTATGCAGGAGCTGTCCGAGCGTATGCGCGACCATTGTCCAGACCGGGTGGTCGGGAGCGAGCGTTCCTCCGCGAACGCCGAGCCGCGCCTCGATCGCCGATCCCGATGCGAGGCCTTCCACGCAATCGCCGTGAAATGCGCACGAGCCCGGCCAGTCGTCGCCGGCGAGCCGCTGCACCCGCATATGGCCGAGTTCGGCATGGGTGAAGCCGCCGATCGGGCGTCCCCCGACCACGAGCCCGACCCCTACCCCGGTTCCCACCGTCACGTAGGCGTAGTCGTCAAGACCGCCAGCGGCGCCCCAGCGACCTTCGGCAACGGCCGCTCCGTTGACGTCGGTGTCGAAGCCCAGCGGCAGGGCGTAGCGGCGTTCGAAGCGGCCGGCCAAATCAGTGCCGGGCCATCCGGGCTTTGCGGTGGACGTAATGAAGCCGAAGGACGCGTCGCGGCGGTCCAGATTCAGCGGGCCGAAGGACGCAACTCCGATCGCCTCGAACTTCGTGGCCTCGCTTCGCCAACGATCCAGAACCTGCTCGATCGCGGCGAGCGTGACTGCCGGACCTTCGGTCGGAAGACGAACTTGATCCCAAATGTCGTCCGGTCCGGTGCCCAAGGTGCACACGCACTTGGTGCCCCCAAGCTCGATGCCGGCAAGCAAGGGTCGGTCGATGGTCGTGCCAGCCATTTCGAAGCGCTTTCCATTTCAGAGGTGCGGACACCGAACTGGTTTCCTGATGGCACGACCTGCGGATAAAGAAAATTTGAAATCGTATTCGGCCATAGCGCGCCGGCAGCCGGGTAGGCTGATGAGGAGCTTGCCTCGCCATCGAATGCTGCGGTGTTGACACGTGGGATCTAGACCATTGCGGAGGCGGCCCTGTGCCCCATCGAGGGAATGCCGCCCGCTCTCTTCATCAACGCGCCGGGGGTCGGCAGGAGGAAGTGGCTAAAAGGCAAGATGGCGGCGCCGACCGCCGGCGCGTCGTCCGACAGCGCCGCGCGCGCGATCGGCGCGACGGCGGGTATCAGCGGGGCCCGCCCCAGCATTGCCGTGTTGACGCGAGCGGCCAAGCGATCGACGAGTTCTGCAGGGAGACGTCCACCGATCAGCACGGCGGCCGGATTGATCAGGCAGTTGATCGCCACGAGCGGTTCCAGGAGCGCCAGCGCCGCGGTTTCCACCCAATCCTCCACGACGCGCTCGGCGGCGGCCGACAAGCGCCTGAGAGAACGGGCCGATCCCATTTTGATTCCGGCATCGTGAAGCCGGGAGGCGAGGCCTGACAGGGAAACGATGTTCTGCAACGCTGCGGGTTTCCGATCCGCGTCTAGCGCGGTCAGGAAGCCGAGCTCGCCGCTTCGGCCTGTCGCACCACGAAAGTACGCGCCGTCGAGAACCAGGCCGCCGCCCAAGGCAGACGAGATGAGAATGTAGAAGAAGCTATGGATGGTCTGGCCATGCCCGAACTGCAGTTCGCCGATTGCGGCGGCGGCGGCGTCGTTTTCGACGAAGATCGGCAGTTCCAGCGGATTGGCCAGCAGAGTCGCCATCGAGACGCGGCTCCATTCACCGTAGCGCGGCGGACGGCCGGGCAGGTCAACAAGGCCGAGATCGTCGGGCAGCGCGACCCCGACCCCGATCAGTAGTTCGGCCGGTATGCTCCCTTGTCGCAAAAGCTTGCCGAGAGACTTTCCGAAGAAGGTGCGGACCGTGTTCGGCATCGCGAAGTTTATCTCTTTGACGGCTTGGGCGCGAACGCTTCCCTCGAAGTCGACGGCGACCATCGTGATGTGGTCGCGATCGATGTTGACCCCAATCGAGTAGGCGCTCTCCGGATTGACGACCAGCCGCGTCGCCGGCTGCCCGCGCGCGCCCTGCCGCAGGCCGGCTTCCAGGATCAAGCCGTCGTCGAGAAGACGCCGGCTGATGTTGGCGACGGCGGGCACCGTCAGCCCGGTGATCTCGGCAAGCTCGCCGCGGGTGATCGGCCCGCGCACCCGAATCGCGTGCAGGGTCACGCGCTGGTTGTGATCGCCCGCATGTTCGAGGTTCGTGCCCGAGAAGCGCAGACCGATGCCGGACCGCTTCGTTCTCGATGCCAGCAGGGTGTCCACCTGATCCGGGTACGCAGCGCCGCCGTATGGCGCAAGTCGCGGGTCAGCTTTGTGACGCGCTTAGTTGGCTCGCATGGGAACGGATCACCGCCTTAGTGGTCTCGTCGGTGTCGAAGACGCTGTACCAGCCCTGCGGCTCGTGCGGCGGGTCGCCAACGTAGGAGATGTCGCCGGGCCTGAACGCGTGGTCCGCATGCGCGGCTCGACCGGTCCCGCCCCAAGCCCAGAAGTTCGACCCCGCGATCGGACCGCCCACGCGCGCGCTTTCCAGCACCGCGTCGTATATCAGCCCGTAGAAGCGGTCCTTGTACGCGGTCGCCGTGCCCGGCTCGTAACCAGAATCGCGCGGAAAGCCGAACTCCTCGATGACGAGCGGCTTGCCCAGCCGCGTCGCGGGCGCGATGTGGTCGGCGATGTATTTGCGCGTGTTCGCCTCGACCGTGCTCCAGCTGCCGGCCAGGTTCGCAGGGTCCGCCCAGCCCCAGTTCTGCGGCCAGATGTGCGCGGTCAGATAGTCGATCTCCGGCATCTCGTGCGACGCAACGACGCAGGCCGCGTCGCCGAAGCATCCCTGCAGACCCTCACTGCCGGTGGACACGAGATGGTTGGGATCGATCGACTTGATCAGCCGCGCGGTGGCTCCGATCCAACGATAGAAGGAGGGCAGGTTGGGCTTGCCGACCACGTCGCCGCCACCGGCGCGCGGCTCGTTGGCGAGCTGCCACGACATGATCGCCGGATCGTCGCGATACGCCACGCCGGTAACGCTGTTGGTGCGGCCGACCACGGCGCGG
Source organism: uncultured Sphingomonadaceae bacterium (assembly GCA_964251385.1). Lineage (GTDB taxonomy): Bacteria > Pseudomonadota > Alphaproteobacteria > Sphingomonadales > Sphingomonadaceae > CADCVW01. The sequence continues at coordinate 872,828 of CAXUJK010000001.1, forward strand.
ACATAGTCGTGGTACATCGCGACCGCGTTGGTATTGTTGTAGAAGGCGGCGTTGAAGTCGGCGAATTGCGGCCACGGGTGCGCCGGATCGTTCATGTTGATGAACCGGCCGCCGTTCGTCCAGTAGAGGTAGGTCATCATCCCGCCCGACCATTCCCAAAAATTGGTCAGGTAGACGACCGCCTTCATGTCGCGCCGACCCATTTCGGCGAGCGTGAAGTCGAGCCCGCGGAGCAGCGTCTCGTTGTAGCGCGCGGTCCGGTCGCGGAACGTCGGCGTGATCGAGTTCTTGAGCGGCGAGTTTTCCGACGATCCCAGCAGGCGCAAATTGTCGACGCCGAGGCCGCGCAACGCGTCCAGCTCCCCGCGGAGCCGGTCGCGGTCCCCATAGACCGCATCCGCACCGAGATAGGCGCCATACCAGATGTTTGCCCCCGCATAGCGGTAGCGTCTTCCGTTCAGCGTGAACGCGATTCCGTCCCGCCTGACGTAAGCGCCCGCCGCGGGCGGCACAGACGACGGCGCGATCCCCGCGGCGCATCCGGCGAGTAGGGCGGTTCCGGAGACCAGCAAGGTCCTGCGGTCGATCATCGCAAAGGTGTCCGTTCCTGGTTCGAGGATGTCATCGCTTGGGTTGCGCGCGGCACGACCACGCTTTGCCCGCACCGGCGCGACATGGCGGCTTCGGGTTCTGCAGCCGCAGCTGCTCGCGCACGAGCCGGCCCGAGGGCGAGATCGCCCGGTCCGCCCAACCGCCCGTCGGAGCCGCGCCGGGCACGAGCGCGGCGGAGGTTTCGTCCTTGTCCGCGACCGACCAGTTCAGATAGCTCAGCTGGTTCTTCTCGAGGAAGTCCCACCACAAGCGCGTCTCGGCGGCGTCGAGCTTGTCGTTGCCGTTCGCCTCGCTCGTCCCCCATTCGGTGACGAACAGCGCCGCGCCCAGATCGAGCGCGCGTTGCGCCTTGTCCCGCAATTCCTGCCGGTGCGTGCCCGCGTAGAAATGCAGCGTGTAGGCGAGGTTGCGGTCGCGCAAGGGGTCGGCCGCCGCCTTGTCGACGTCCTGCGACCAGGTCTGCGTGCCCGCGACGATCAGGTTGTCGGGATCGATCGCCCGGATGCGCGGAATGACCGCTTCGTGGAACGGCTTGATCACCGTCTTCCAGTCATGCTCGCGCAGGGGCTCGTTGTACGTCTCGTAGATCAGGTTGGGCGTGCGGCCGTACTTGCGCGCGATCCGTTCGAAGAAGGCGGCGGCCTCGGCGGAGGCGGGCTGATGCGCGTGCCAGTCGACGATGACGTAAAGGCCGAGCTTGATCGCCGCGTCGATCACGACCTCCGCCTTGCGCGCTTCCCGCTCGGGGTGGTCGATATACCCGTCCCTGTGGACGCCGATCGCGGCGCGGACGACATTGACGTTCCAGTCATCGCGCAGCCAGCGAATCGCGCGCTCGTTGAAATATTTGCCCTGTCCGTCCAGCTGGCTCCAGAATAGCGACATGCCGCGCAACACCACGGGCCGCCCGCTCCGGTCGACGATGCGGTTTCCCTGGACGCGTAAGTCCCCGTGACGCTCGACCGGCGTCTGCGCGGCGGCGGGCGCGGCGACCAGCAGGGCCAGGGCCGCCAGCGCGGCGCGGACGAGGCGGATCATCGTGCTTGAGCCCGGGCGACCGGGACAAAGGCACCGAGACGACAACGCGTGAAGCCCGCTAGTCCTCCGGCGCGTGTCTGGACCGGGTCGACCAGGCGGAAGCTGTCCCCGCGGCAGAGCTGGGTGCCGGTCGATTCCAGCACGATCACGTCGATCTTGGAGGCGCGGTCGAGCCCCGGGCACGCGGCGGGCAATTCGTTTCGATAGGTCCGGCCGCCCGTCAGTTCAAACAGAACCGCATTCGCGCCGGCAGGCCGGCGGCTGATGATCCTGTCGGTGCTGATGCAGGTCGTGCCCGCGCTCGCGACCGCGGGTTCGATCGACGCCCCCGGGGCACAGCCCGCCATCACGGACGCGGCTGCGCAGACGAGAGGAAGCTTCATCATGTCGTCACCTTTCAGTGGATTGAAGCCGGAGCCTCGTCTGCGGGATGCTTTACCGCCGCACGGGACGCCGCCACCGCGAACGCGCAGAGGATCAGGTAGCAGATCGCGGGAACGACGAACGCGGTGACGTAGCTGGTTTGCCCCGAGACGAGGCCGACCAACGGCGGGATCGCCGCGCCGCCGACGATCGCGGTGCACAGGAAGCCCGAGGTCGCCTCCTGGCTCGCCGTCGAACGCTCGAGCGTCAACGTAAAGATGACGGGGAACATGATCGAATTGAACAGACCGATGGACAAAGCGACGAAGCCCGCGCCCACCCCGCCGACGAAGGCGACGTACAGGCACATCAATGCGGCCGCGACCGTGAAGGCCGCGAGCAGCCTGGAGGCGGACACCCGCGTCAGCAGCGCGGAGCCGATCAGCCGGCCGACCATCGCGCCGCCCCAGTAGAGCGCCACCGCCTTGCCAGCTTCCTGCAGCGAAACGCCCGACACGCCGTCGCTTCCCATCAGGCCGCCGAGCAGCGGCACGGAGAAGGCCGCGTCCGACCCGCCCCACACCGCATCCGAGTTGAGGAACAACGCCATCTGCGTGCCGATCGCGACCTCCGCGCCGACGTAGATGAAGATCGCCGCGCCCCCTAGCAGCGCCCAGCGCGACGAGAAGGCGTCCGCCAGCACCGCGCCGATGCCGCGCCGCGCGGTCTCGTCCGAGATGACGGGCGCGGCGGCGGTCACCAGCTTGCGGGCGAAGAAGAAGAACAACGCCAGCGCGGCGATCAGCCCCGCGATCCAGAAATAGGCGGCGTCGATCCCGGCCAGCGCCTCCGCGCGCGCCGCGGCGGTGATCGTCGCGCCGTCCTTGACCTCCACGCCCCGCAGGAACAGCTCCGCGCCGAGCAGGGGTCCCAGGAACGTGCCGAACGAATTGAATGCCTGGCTGAACGTCAGGCGCAGGTGGCTGGACCTGGGATCGCCGAGCGCGGCGGCGAGCGGGTTGGCTGCGACCTGAAGGATGGTGATCCCGCTCGCGAGGACGAACAATCCCAGCAACACGATCGGGTAGATCGCCAGGTTGGCGGCGAGCAGCATCGTCAGGCAGCCGGCGATCATCAGAACAAGCGCCGTGATGATCGTCGGGATCGATTTCAGCCGCGACAGCAGCACCGCCGCCGGGAAGGAGACGACCCCGTAGGCAATGAAGAAGGCCGACGCGCTCAACTGCGCCTCGACGTCGGTCAGGCTGAACACGCCCTTCACCGCCGCAACGAGCGGATCGATCAGCGAGGTGATGAACCCCCAGGCGAAGAACAGGCTGGTGACCACGGCGAACGCGGCCGCCGTGCCCTGGCTGCGATTGGATTGTGTCATCATTTTTCTCTCCGGACCGCAGCCCCGCCGCCTCTCTCCGGGCGGCTTCATGTTTGACCGTGGTCTTATGTGACGTTCGTGCCCAAGCGCAAGCCGAGTCGGCCGGGGATGAAGCTATAATCCATGAATCAAATTGGCTTTTTGAAGGTCGCCGTGCATGATGCCCGGAGGCGCGGGGCGCGTGAACGACCCCGCCGCGAGGAGATGAAGATGAAGGCGCGTGCGTGGGTCCGCATTTCGATGATCGCGCTGGCCGCGGCGGGCGTCGGCGCCGCGCCCGCACTCTCTCAGACCTATGGACCTTTCAACGTCGATTTCCCCGCCGGCGGCGAGGGCATCACGCGTTCGCTCGGGCCCGAGGGCGGGCCGCGCGTTATGGCCGCCGAATGGACGATCGCTGGCTGGATCGAACCGCGCCCTGCGTCCGCCGGGACGACGCTGGTCGGCGGTTTCGGCGACCTTGCGGGGGCGCGCCGGTTCCTGGCGCTGACCAACGGCCGGCCGAGCCTCGTCACGGAGGCGGGCACGCTACCCGCGCGGCAACGGCTGACCCCCGGCAAGTGGACCCATGTCGCCGCGACGTGGCGGGACGGCGTCGCGCAGCTGTTCGTCGACGGCCGCCCCGTCGCGCAAGGCCGCCTCGCCGCCGCGCCGGTCGGACCCGTCGCACAGCTCGCCCCGCGCGGCGCGGGCACGCCGTTTGCGGGCCGCATCGCCGGCTTCCGTTTCGAATCCGCCGCGCTCGAACCGGCCGTGCTGCGCCGCGAGGCCGCGAGCGCGCCCGGCGGCACGACGGTCTTTCAGACGGGCAGCCCCGAATGGCCGGTTCAGGTCCGCCAGATGCTGGGACAGACCGTGCCCCAGGATGCGTGGACGCTCCCCCGTTCCAGGGTGCCGATCCCCGCGCCCGTCGCCAAGCCCCTGCCGGCCGGCCCCGCGCTGGTCGCCCGCGGCGATGCGACATGGGACGTCGCCGGCTGGCGGCTCGCCGAAGCGCCGCGCGTGACCGCGCCAGGCGCCGTGGTCAGCCGCGCGGGCTTCGACGCGTCGCGCTGGTACGCGGCGACCGTGCCGGGGACCGTGCTGACGACGCTCGTCGACCGCGGCGTCTATCCGGACCCCGCCTACGGGCTCAACAATACGGTGATCCCCGAAACGCTGGCGCGGCAGGACTACTGGTACCGCACCGAGTTCGACGCGCCCGCGGAAAGCCGCGGCAGGCGTCAGTTCCTGACGCTCAAGGGCGTCAACTACGCCGCGGAGGTGTGGCTCAACGGCCAGACGCTCGGCACGATGAGAGGCGCGTTCATCCGCGGCCGCTTCGCCGTCACGGGCAGGCTCGCCCCCGGCCGCAACGCGATCGCCGTCCGCGTCTCGCCCCCGCCGCACCCCGGCATCGCCCACGAGGAGTCGCTGACCGCGGGCGTCGGCGAGAATGGCGGGCTGATGATGCTCGACGGCCCGACGTTCGGCGCGACCGAAGGGTGGGACTGGATTCCCAGCGTCCGCGACCGCAACACCGGATTGTGGCAGGGCGTGACGCTCGCGGCCACGGGCGATGCGACGCTGGGTGACCCGCAGGTCGTCACCACCCTGCCCCGCGCCGACAACAGCATCGCCGAGGTCGAGATCGGCGTTCCCGTCACCAACCTGTCCGCCCGTCCGGTCACGGCGACCGTCCGCGCCGCCTTCGACGACGTTTCGGTGGAGAAGCGCGTCGTCGTGCCCGCGGGCGCGACGGTCCAGGTGACGATGGCCCCGTCCGAGTTCCGCCAGCTCGCCGTGCGCAACCCCAGGCTGTGGTGGCCCAACGGCTACGGCGCGCAGAACCTCCACGATCTCGTGCTGACCGCGGCGGTCGAGGGGCAGCCGAGCGACACGCGCCGCCTGCGCTTCGGCATGCGGCAGGTGACGTACGACCTGTCGCTGATGGACCAGGACGGCGATCTCGAGCGCGTGGGCGTCAACCTGTCCCGCGCCCGTCAGTTGGGGCAGCAGATCGTCGACGGCACGCATCGGGGCATCCGCAAGGTCCCGAACGGCTGGGCCGCCTCGCTCTACCCCGGCGCCGAGCGGTCCCCCGCGGTGACCCCCGTCCGCGACGCGCCCGGCCTGTCGCCCTACCTCGTCCTGCGCGTCAACGGCGTCCGCATCGCGGCGCGCGGCGGCAATATCGGCATGGACGACTTCATGAAGCGTTCGGACCGCGCGCGGCTCGAACCCTTCTTCCGGCTGCACAAGGACGCGCATCTCAACATCGTGCGCAACTGGGTCGGCCAGAACACGCAGGACAGCTTCTACGAACTCGCCGACGAATACGGCATGATGATCCTGAACGATTTCTGGGAATCGACGCAGGACTATAATGTGGAGGCGCAGGACGTGCCTTTGTTCCTCGCCAACGCGACGGACGTCGTCCGCCGCTACCGCAACCACCCGTCGATCGTCCTCTGGTTCGGCCGCAACGAGGGCGTGCCGCAGCCGATCCTCAACGAAGCGCTGCAGACGCTGATCCACCGCGAGGACGGGACGCGCATCTACATGGGGTCGTCCAACCGCGTGAACCTGCAGGGAAGCGGCCCGTACAACTACCGCCAGCCGGCGGAATATTTCACCGAGCACGCCAAGGGCTTCTCGGTCGAATTGGGCACGCCGTCGCTGCCGACGCTGGAAGCGTGGAAGCGCGCCATCCCCGAACCCGACCGCTGGCCGATCAGCGACACCTGGGCCTATCACGACTGGCACCAGACCGGGAACGGCGCGATCAAGACGTACATGGACACGCTCGCCCGGCGTTTCGGCGAGGCGACCAGCCTCGAGGATTTCGAGCGCAAGGCGCAGATGATGCAGTATGAATCGTACCGCGCCATCTTCGAGGGGTTCAACGCGGGGCTGTGGACGCAGAACAGCGGGCGGATGCTGTGGATGACGCAGCCCGCCTGGCCGTCCTCGGCGTGGCAGATCTTCTCGTCGGACTACGACACGCACGGGTCCTTCTACGGGGTCAAGAAGGCGTCGGAGCCGGTCCACGTCCAGATGAACCTGCCCGACTTCAAGGTGGTGCTGGTCAACAACCGGCTGGCCGACATCGCCGGCGTGACGGTGCGCGCCAAGGTGGTCGGCCTCGACAACCGCACGCTGATCGAGCGCAGCGTGCGGATCGCCGCCCCGCGCGAGAAGGTCAGCGACGCGTTCACGCTGGACCTCGCGCCGCACTTGGCGCGCGGCGTCGCGCTCGTCCGACTGGAGGCGACGGACGCGTCGGGCGCGGTGCTGTCGACCAACTTCTACTGGCAGGCGCGCGACGACGCCGGGTACCGGGCGCTGAACACGCTCGCCCCCGTCGCGCTCGACGCGTCGGCGACGAGCCGGACGGAGGGCGCGGAGACGGTGACCGCCGTCACGCTCGCCAACCGGACCGGGACGCCCGCGATCGAAACCAAGCTGACGATGATGGCGGGGGGCCAGCAGGTCCTGCCCGCCTACTTCACCGACAACTACGTCTCGCTGCTCCCCGGAGAATCGCGCACGATCGAGGTGCGCTACCCGACTGCGCGCGGCGCGAACGGCAGCGTCGCGCTGCGGGGCTGGAACGTCCAAGCAGCGAGCGTCGCGGCGTCGCGGTGAGGTTCGCCCGCCTCGCCGTCGCGCTCTGCCTCGCCGGAGCGGCGTCGGCCCAGCCTACCCCGCCGACGGTCGCGTCCCCCGACGGCCGGATCGCCATCATCGTCGGCGCCGATGAGCAGGGGCAGCCCACCTACGCGGTGCGCGTCGGCGGACGCGAGGTGATCGCGCCGTCGGTGCTGGGGTTCGAATTCGAACGCTACCGCAAGCTGTCGGGCGGCACGGCGGTGACGGGCGTCGAGCGCCGGGCGGGCGAGGATCGCTACACGCTCACCGTCGGCAAGGTGTCGCGGGTGGCCGAGCGCTACAACGAGATCGTCGTGCACCTCGCCGAAACGGGGGCCGAGCGCCGCCGCTTCGACCTCGTCTTCCGCGCCTACGACGGCGGCGTCGCGCTGCGCTACCGCATCCCCGCGCAGCCTAGCCTGACCCGCCTGCGCTTGTTCAACGAGCTGACGCAGTTCGCCTTTCCCGCCGACTACCAGTGCCACGGACTGAACCTCGGCAGCTTCGGGACCAGCCACGAAGGCGAATACGACCCCGTGCGGGCTTCGGCGATCCGGCCGCACAATCTGTACGAGCTTCCGCTGGTGTGCCGCACGGGCGAGGGCGGACCGGCCATCGCCTTTGCTGAAGCCGACGTCACGGACTGGCCCGTCATGTACCTGACGGGCACGGAGACCGGACGCGTCGGCGTTCAGGCCCGGCTGAGCCCGCGCATCGACGATCCGGCCATCGCCGTCGCGGCGGACGCGAGCCGCGGGCTGCAATCGCCGTGGCGGATCGTCATGGTCGGCAACAATCCCGGCAGGCTCATCGAGAACACACTCGTCACCAGCCTCAACCCGCCCGCGCGCGGCGACTTTTCCTGGGTCAGGCCCGGCAAGAGCGCGTGGGACTGGTGGTCCGGCCCGCTGCTCGCCTCCGTGCCGCGCCCCGGCAGCAACGACGCCACCCTGCGCGGGTTCATCGATTTCGCGGCCGCGCGCAAGCTCCCCTACATGACGATGGACGAGGGCTGGTACGTCGGCGGCGGCGGCGGCGCGACGCTCAATCCCGGCGCGGACCCGACGCGGCCGGTCGCGGAAGTCGATGTCCCCGGGCTCGTCGCCTACGGTCGCGCGCGCGGCGTCGGCCTGATCGCCTGGGTCCACTGGAAGCTGCTCGACCGCGACCTGGAACGCGTGCTCGCGCAATATGAGCGCTGGGGCTTCGGCGGCATCAAGGTGGACTTCATGAACCGGGACGATCAGGAGATGGTGGGCTTCTACCATCGGCTGGCCGCCGCCACGGCGCGCCGCAAGCTGTTGCTCAACCTCCACGGCGCGACGCACCCCTGGGGGCTGACGCGGACCTGGCCGAACTTCATCACGCAGGAAGGCGTGCTGGGCGCGGAATACAACAAGTGGACGCGGCGGATCACCGCCCGGCACAACGTCACTTTGCCCTTCACGCGGATGCTGGCGGGCCCGATGGACTATACGCCCGGCGGGTATCGCAACCGCACGCCCGGCGATTTCGCAATCGCCGCGACGGGGCCTCAGACGCAAACGACACGGGCGCACGGCCTGGCGATGTACGTCGCGTTCGACAGCCCGCTGGCGACGCTGGCCGACACGCCGGACGCCTATCGCGGCGAGCCGGGAATGGATTTCCTGGAAGCGGTGCCGACCAGCTGGGACGAGACCCGCTTCGTCGCCGGCGACATCGGCGACCATGTCGCCATCGCGCGTCGCAAGGGACGGACCTGGTATCTAGGCGCGATGACGAACGAGACCGGACGCGCGCTGTCCGTGCCACTGACGTTCCTCGGGCGCGGCCGGTTCGCGGCGCGCCTGTGGCAGGACGGCGGGACGCCGATGGCGCTTGCGCGGAGCGATCGACGCGTGCGCGCCGCCGGCAAACTGGCGCTTACGCTCGCCGCATCGGGCGGGGCGGTCGCGATCATCGAGCCGCTGCAATGACGAAGCGCGCATCGAACAGTGGCAAGGATATCGACATCATTTGGGTCGCGGCGATGGCGTTGCTGGCAGGCACGCCGTCTTGGGCGCAGGTCGATACGGACGGGCAGCGGCAAGAGCAGGAGGCCGAGACCCGCCTCCGCGAGGACTGGGCTTGGCTAGCCCGCTACCGCGACGCCAACAAGGCAATCGCCCCGGCTTCCAAGCACCCGCGCGTCGTCTTCATGGGTGACTCGATCACGCAGGGCTGGACGGACATGGTGCCGTCCTTCTTCGCCTCGGAACGCATCGGCCGCGGGATCGGCGGGCAGACGACGCCGCAGATGCTGCTGCGCTTCCGCCAGGACGTCGTCGACCTCCGTCCCGCCGCCGTGCAGATCATGGCCGGCACCAACGACATCGCGGGCAATACCGGCCCGATGACGCCCGAACAGACGCAGGCCAACATCATGTCGATGGCGGAGCTCGCGCGCGCGCACGGCATCCGAGTCATCCTGGCGTCGATCCCGCCCGCCGACGGGTTCCCGTGGCGACCGGGGCTCGCCACCGCGCCCAAGATCGCGGCGCTCAACGTCTGGATGAAGGCCTATGCGGCCCGGACCGGCGCGACCTACGCCGATTACTGGACGGCGCTCCACGACGGTCCCGCGATGCGCGCGTCCCTCACCTATGACGGCGTCCATCCCAATCGCGCGGGTTATGCGGCGATGGAGCCCGTCGCGACCGCCGCCATCCGCGCCGCGCTCGCCAGGCCCGCACCCTGGGGGATCACGCGATGATCGCCATGGCGTTCGCGCTCGTCGTCGCCTCTCCGGCCATGGTCACGGTGGCGAGGACCGACGACGGCCCCGTCCGCGGCCAGAGGGTGGCAGGCGCGACGGTGTTCCGGGGCATCCGCTTCGCCAAGCCCCCCGTCGGGCGCTTGCGCTGGCGGGCGGCCGAGCGGCCGAACCCTTGGACGGTCCCGGTAGACGCGATCGCCGAACATGCCGCCTGCCCGCAGCCTGTCTATGGCGACTGGAACCGCGCATCGGCCGAAAACGACAGCGAGGATTGCCTCTTCCTCGACGTCCGCACGCCCCGGCTGTCGCCGACCGCCAAGCTGCCCGTGCTCGTCTGGATTCACGGCGGCGGCAACCGGGCGGGCGCCAGCACCGGCACCGTGGAATCGCGCATCACCGAAGGCGGCATCGTGCTGGTCAGCATTCAATATCGGCTCGGCGCATTGGGCTTCCTGTCGCATCGCGCGCTGGGCGCGGAGAACGGCGGCACATCGGGAAATTACGGCATCCTCGACCAGCAACTCGCGCTTGGCTGGGTCCGACGCAACATCGCGAACTTCGGGGGCGATCCCGCGCGCGTGACGATCGCGGGCGAGTCCGCGGGCGCGCAGGACGTCGGCATCCACATGCTTTCCCCCGGCTCGCGCGGCCTGTTCGCGGGCGCGGTCGCGGAGAGCGGCACCGCGGGCTTCGGCGTTCCCCCACGCACGCTTGCGCAGAACGAACGCGTCGGCGCGCTGATCGGGATGGAGGCGGGCCTGCCCGCGCAAGCCACCGCCGCCCAGCTCCGCGCGTTGCCCGTCGAAGCCGTCGTCGCCGCGCAGGAAAGCGTCGACGTGCCGGACCTCGACGACGACAGCTTCATCTGGCTTCAGGCGGTGGTCGACGGCCGCGTGCTTCCCGACGCGCCGGCCCGCCTGCTCGCCGCCGGGCGCACCAGCCGGGTGCCGCTGATCATCGGCGTCAACGCGCGCGAACTGACGCTGCACGGCGGCAGGCCGGCGGCGGCCGCGACCGTGCGGCGCGAGTTCGGTGCCAATGCGGCCAAGGCGCTGCGACTGTACGGGCTGCAGCCCGGCGGCACGCCCGCCGACGATCCGCGGCTGGGCGATGTGACGCTTCAGATCGCTAACGACGTCACGTTTCGTTGCCCTGCCGTGACCGTGTCAGAATTCCTGACGTCCCGCGGCGCGGCGGTGTGGCAGTATCAGTACGACTATAATCCGCCCGACGGCAGCGCGGTCACGCACGCCGCCGAGGTGCGCTACGTCTTCGACTCGCCCGCGACGGGGCTGGAGCCGTCCGCGCCGCCGCTGCAGGCCTACTGGCTCAACTTCGTCCGGACGGGCGATCCCAACGGCGCGCCCCTGCCGCGCTGGCCCCGCTACGACCTCGCGACGCGGCCATACCTCAGCTTCACCAACGCCGGCCCGGTAACGGAGCGCGGCCTGCGCGACGCGATCTGCGCCTTGCGCGACACGCCCTAAACTCCACGTCGCGCCTACATCGGAGCGTAGCGCGCCAGGAATTCCGCCTGCGTCGGCATCGCGCGCGTCAGATCCGCGCATTGCCGTCGCATCCGCTCCATGGCCACGCCGACGCGCGCTTCGTCGAGCGCGTCGACGATCGGGTCGTAGCCTGCGGGCACGACGTTCTGCCCGAGCATTACCGCCACCCAGTTCGGCACCCCGAACAGATCGTCGTCGTAGCGGAAGACGCGGCCCTTCTCGCGGAACAGCGCGATCTTGCGCGCCAGCGTGTCGGGAACGTCCATGTCGCGCACGTGCCGCCAGAAGGGCGAGTCGTCGCGACGCGTCGCATGGTAGTGCAGGATGATGAAATCGCGGATCGCGCAGAACGCGTCGCCCATCAGCCGGTTGTACTCGTCCCGCTCGACGTCGGCGAAACGCCGGTCGGGGAACAGCGCGAACAGCTTGGATATGCCCGTCTGGATAAGGTGGATGCTTGTCGACTCGAGCGGTTCGAGGAACCCGCCCGACAACCCGATGCCTACGACATTGCCTTCCCACAGCCGCACCCGCCGGCCGGCGGTGAACGACAGCCGGCGCGGCGCGGCGGTCGGCGCGGCGTCGAGATTATCGAGAAGGATGCGCTCGGCCTCGTCGTCGGACATGTGCGCGCTCGCATAGACATGGCCGTTTCCCGTCCGGTGCTGAAGCGGGATCCGCCATTGCCAACCGGCCGCGCGCGCGGTGGAGCGTGTGTAGGGAAGCAGGGGCTCGGTACGCGCGGTCGGGACCGCGACGGCGCGGTCGCACGGCAGCCAGTGCGACCAATCCTCGAAGGGCACGCCCATCGCCTCCCCTAGCAGCAGGCTGCGGAACCCCGAGCAGTCGACGAACAGTTCGCCTTCGACCCGGCGGTCGCCTTCCAGCACGAGCGCGCGGACATGGCCCGATGCCCCGTCGCGTTCGACGGCGTCGATGCGTCCCTCGATCCGCGTCACGCCTCCCGACTCGGCCCGGCGGCGCAGAAACGCGGCATAGAGCCCGGCGTCGAAATGATAGGCGTAGGTCAGCGGCGGCGCGGGCGAGCGCGGATCGCCCAACGCGAAGCGGTTGCCCGCCGCCGCCGCCGCCGACATCGAATAGCCGGCGAGCGGGCCCACGTCGGCGCGTTTCCGCAGCTTGAGCCAGAGCTGGTGGAAGTGCAGCCCTTCGATGTCCTGCCCGAAGGTGCCGAAGGGATGGACGTACCGATCGGCCCCCGTGTCCCAGCCGACGAACTCGATCCCCAGCTTGAAGGTGCCGCCCGTCGCGCGGAGGAAGTCGCGCTCGTCGATGCCGAGCAGCCGGTTGAACCCGAGGATGGGCGGTATCGTTGCCTCGCCGACGCCGACGGTGCCGATGGCGTCCGATTCCACCAGCGTGATCGAACGGCGGCCATCGTCGAGGAAGCGGGCGGCCGCGGCGGCCACCATCCACCCCGCGGTGCCGCCGCCGACGATGACGACCTTGGCTATCGGCGCGCGCTCTTCGGTCATCGACGGCCCGCCTCGATCCGGGCCAGATAGTCGGGGTACGACGGCAGCGCGCCGGGCAGCGCGGCGACCCTGTCCACGATTCGGCCCAGCGCCGCGTGCACCGCCGCGGGGTCCGCGCCCAAGGTCACGGGATCGGCCCGGCGCGGAACGATGCCGAGCCCTAGCAGCACCGCCAGCCAGCTGTCCCTGGTGAAGCTTTCCTCCTCGCAATGCGGCAGGCGTCCCCGGCTTTCAAACTGCTCGAGCGTGTGCGCCAGGCTGTCGGGCCGCGCGAGGCGCGCCGCCGCCCGCCAGAAGTCGCCGCGCGTGCGGCCGGCGGCGGCGTAATGGGCCGCGATGAAGTCGCGCGCGCGCTCGGCCTGCTGCCGCGTGCGACGATTATACTCCGCGATCTCGAGCGGGTGGCAGTCCCGCCCGGAAAGCAGGTCGAGCGCGCGTGCGATCCCCGATTGCGCCAGATGGAGGTTGGTCCATTCGAGCGGGTCGAGGGCGACCGCCGCGTCGCCCAGCGCAAGCACGTTGCCGAGCCACGGATCGGTGCGGAAGCCCGGGCGCAACATGATCGGCTCGCCCGCCCCGGCGAAGATGCGCGCCGCGCTCGCCTCGCGCGTCACCGCCGCGGTGTAGCAGAAGCCCGTCAGCGTGCGGTCGCGCCCCGGCGACGCCCAGCGCCACCCCGCGGGCATGGCGACGACCTCGTCGCAGGACGATGGCGGTCGCGCGGGCGCCTCGGCGAGGCGCAGCCGGTCGCAAGGCAGCACGTCGCTCCAATCCTCGAACCCGTCGCCCAGCGCCGACCGCAGCGGCGCCGACGGCCCGGCGCAATCGAGGAACAGATCGGCCGCGACCTCGCGTCCGCCGTGCAGGGCGATCGCGGCCACCCCGCCGTCCTCGCGGTGCCGGACGCCGGCGAGCCCGCCGGGAATCAGGGCGACGGCGAGCCGCCGCGCATGCGCCAGCAGCAGCGCGCGGTAGCGCGGCGGATCGAGGCGAAGGGCATATTCGAAGTGCGACAAGGGCGACGCCGGGTCGTCCGAGGGAGGCACGAACTTGCCGGCGCGCGCGAGCGCGGCGGCGGGGGAGTGGCTATCGAAACCCGCCGCCCGCCCCCCGCGGCGCGCGTTCAGCCAATGCTGGTGGAACGGCCCCGGCGCGACCGACGCGCCCGCCTCGCCGAACGCGTGGAAGAACGGCTTGTGGTCCCCGCCCCAGCCTTCGAAACGGGTGCCCACGCGGTGCGTCGCCCCGGCCGCGACCGCCTCGTCCTCGCTCACCCCGATCCGGTCGTGAAACCCGGCGATCGCGGGCAGCGTCCCGGGCATAGTGTCGGCCAGCGCGGCGGGATCGAGATCCGACGCGACCACCGTGACGGAAACGCCGGGCAAGGCGCGCGCGAACGCGACCGCGGCCGACAGGCCGACGATGCCGCCGCCCAGCACCGCGACGGAGCGAACGGGCGCGCGCGTGGGCAGGATCAGGCCGCCTCGGCCACGATCGCGGCGTCGCGCGCGGCGATGAACGCTCCGTGGTCGGGCATCGCCGCGACGCTCGCCCCGACGTGCGAACGCAGCTTGGCCACCGCGCGGTCGAGCCCATCCAGCGGCGGGATGTCGGCGCGCTGGTCCCAGCCGTGCGGCACCACGCCTTGGCCCAGATAAACCGCCAGCCAGCTGGGCTCGAGGAACAGACCCTCGGTGTAGGTAGCGACGCGCCCGGCGTGCCGGAACAGGTCCATCTTCTCGGCGAGGCTGTCCGGCACGTCCATCGTGCGGACATGGTACCAGAAGTCCGAATCATCGCGCGTCGTGGCGTGGTAATGCAGGATCAGGAAGTCGCGGATGCGGTCATATTCCATGTCCACGAGACGGTTATACTCGTCGCGGTCCGCCGAGGCGATCTCGCGTTCGGGAAACAGCTCTATCAACTGGGTAATCGCCATCTGCGCGAGGTGGATGCTGGTCGATTCCAGCGGTTCGAGAAAGCCCGAAGCGAGGCCGACCGCCACGACGTTGCCGACCCAGCTGCGCCGCCGCCGTCCCGCCCGGAAGCGGAGCAGGCGCGGGTCGGCCAGCGCAGCGCCTTCGACCGAAGCGACCAGGGCGTCGGCCGCCGCCTGATCGGAGACGTGCGCCGAGGAGTAGACGTAGCCGTTGCCGACGCGATGCTGGAGCGGGATGCGCCAGCGCCAGCCCGCGGGCATCGCCGTGGCGCGCGTGTACGGCTCGATCGGTCCCGGGGGAGAGGCACAGGGCATCGCCACGGCGCGGTCGCAAGGCAGCCAGCGCGACCAATCCTCCCACGGTTCGGCCATGGCATCGCCGAGCAACAGGCTGCGGAACCCCGAACAATCGACGAACAGGTCGCCTTCCACCCGCTCGCCGCTCTCCAGCCGCAGCGCGCGGACGTGGCCGCTTTCACCGTCGCGATCGACTGCGACGACACGGCCCTCCGTCCGCCGCGCGCCGTGCCGCTCGGCGAAGGCGCGCAGATAAGGTCCGAACAGGGTCGCATCGAATTGATAGGCGTAGCCGAAACTGCCGTTCAGATCGTCGGGGTTCGCGTCCGGCAACCGGAACCGGCACGCGCGGGCGGCTGCGACCGCGACCGAATAGTCTCCAAGCGCCTCAGCCCGGCCCGCTGCGCGCAGCCGCAGCCAGTAATGATGGAACCCGACGTCGTTCAACGGCCGTCCGAAGCTGCCGAACGGATGGATGTAGCTGTCGCCGATCTGCCCGAAATCGCGAAAGTCGATTCCGAGCTTGAACGTCGCGTGCGTCGCCCGCATGAAATCGGCCTCGGCGAGACCTAGGCGTTCCACGAACGCGCGGATGTGCGGAAGCGTCGCCTCCCCCACCCCGACGATCCCGATGTCGGCCGATTCGACCAGCCGCACGGTGCACGCGCGCGGCAGCAACCGCACGAGCGCCGCGGCCGTCATCCAGCCCGCGGTACCGCCGCCAACCACAACCACGCCGATCGGCCTCGTCGTTTTTTCCTCCATTTCCCCGTCGTGGAAAACTTCGCACTGTAACACAATGGCCACAGGCGGCGGCACGCCTGCCAATTCGTCTTTCGAATTACATTATTCGGCTTGATAGCCGCAGAATTGAAACATACACGATTGGTTCCACGGCCAGCCAGGCCTGTTGCGAAATTTATGGGATCAGATCGGCCGGCAAGCATCGGACGACGATCCGCCAGGATGTCGAAAGGGAACACACATGACTCGCATCGCGTCGTCGCGGACGAACTCCACTAAGCTGCGGATGTTCGGGATGGGGGCTTCGGCGATCGCCATCATGGTCGCGACCCAGCCGCTTACTGCGCAAACCGCGTCCGAACAGGCGGCTCCCCCCAAGCCTGCCGGGTCGGGTGCTCCGGGACCCAGCTCGGGAAACCCGTCGGTCGATGATGCCACCGCAGGGACAGCGCCGGGTTCCGCCGGTTCGATCAGCGGCTCGACAGGTAGCTCGCCGCAGTCCGAGGACACCCCGCCCGACACGGAAACCGACGAGATCGTCGTCACCGGCGTCCGTCAGAGCCTCGCCAACGCCCAGAACATCAAGCGCAACGCCGACACGATCGTCGATGCGATCACTGCCGAGGACATCGGCGCCCTTCCCGACCGGTCCGTCAACGAGGCGCTGCAACGCGTGCCCGGCGTGGCGATCAGCCGCTTCGCCGCACCCAACGACTCCCAGCATTATTCCGCGCAAGGATCGGGCGTCATCATCCGCGGCCTCAACTACGTGCGCGGCGAGTTCAACGGCCGCGACGCGTTCGCCGCGGGCGGCGGGCGCGAGATCGGGTTCAACGACATTCCCTCGGAAATCGTCGGCTCGATCGAGGTCTACAAGAACCTCACCGCGGACCTGATCGAGGGCGGCATCGCGGGCAACGTCAACATCAACACGCGCAAGCCGTTCGATAACCGGGACGACGTTCTCTTCCTGTCCGGTGGTCTCAATTACGGCGACCTTGCCGAGCGCGCGTCGCCGCAGGCCGTGGCGCTGGTCTCGAAGCAATGGGACATGGCGAGCGGCGGGCGCTTCGGTATCCTGGGCAGCCTCACCTATCAGAGGATCCGCAGCCGCGCGGACTCGGTGTTCACCGCCTCCTTCCTTCCGCGCTTCAACGACGACACCAACGGCAACGGCACGCAGGACGCGGGCGAAGGACGTGCGATCAACGCCGGCACCGGGTTCGCGCGTACCTTGTTCGATACGTTTCCGGTTCCCGCCGGTCAGAACCGCGTGTACGTTCCGCTGGGCGCTGGATCGCGTACGCAGGATTTCGATCGCAACCGCATCGGCTACTCGGGCTCGGTCCAGTTCGAGAACGCGGACCGCAACTTCCTGATCACCGGTCAGTTCCTGCGCGCCGAATCGAAGGAGGAGTGGGTCGAGCACACGATCGAGCCCAACAACTACTACAACGACGTGACCGCCATCTTCCCGGCGGCGGGCACCAGCTTCACGTTCGACGAGGACGGCGTCTTCACGAGCGGCATCCTGACCAAGCCCAATAACGGCGACGCGCAGGGCTTCCGGCCCGACGGCTCCTACGGGATTCTCCAGTTCGACCCGAACGGCGGACGCATCACGCAGTCCAACCGCCACTTCTATTCAAAGTCGATCACCCAGGATCAGTCGATCAACGTGAAGTGGGAACCGACCGAGCGGCTTCATCTGAACTTCGACGGACAGTTCGTCACGTCCAAGGTCAAGGTCATGGACGACATCCTCGACACCAGCACGTTCGCGGGCGTGTCGCTCGATCTGCGCGAGAGCATTCCGCAGATCGGCTTCACCGTCCCGGGCGGGGACACGGCGGGCTATTTCGCCAATCCCGACCAGATCTACTTCCGCGATGCGTTCAACGGCCGGCAGGACAATGACGGCGAGGAGTACGCGTTGCGCGCCGATGCGCAGTACGACGTCAGCGAAGAAAGCTTCCTGCGCAACGTCCGTCTCGGCGCCCGCTATGCGGACCGCAAGCAGACGGTGCGCCAGCATGACTACACGAACTGGGGCAACCTCTCGGAAACCTGGGCGAGCGGCGGTCCGGTAACGTTCGCCGACGCCCCCGCGGGGAGCGGCCAGCTCTACAACTTCACCAACTTCTTCCGCGGGGACGCCGCCACGCCGCCGAGCGCATTCTTCGTACCCAACGAGATCGTGAGCAACCACGACGCGTTCACCGATCTTCTCCGCCGCATCACGGCGCAGGGCGGCGGCAGCTATCGTCCGCTCGAGGATCGTGGCACCGATTTGATCAAGGGCGTGTTCCTGCCCAACGAGATCTTCCGCAACAGCGAGAAGACGTTTGCGGCGTACGTCCGCGCCGACTTCGGGATCGACGATTTCGGTAACGGCATGAGCCTGTCCGGCAATGTCGGCGTTCGCTACGTCAACACTCGCGACAGCTCGCTCGGCGCGCTCACCTTCCCGAACCAGGGCAACATCTTTACGCCCGACACTAACAATCCTCCGCGTTACAATACGTTGGCCGAGTATTGCGCCTTCACAATCGCGAACAGGGCGACGACCGGGGCGACGGGGCCTTTGCCGCCGATCTGCACTGTCACGCCCGCGCAGCAGAATGCGATTCTTGCTTTTTCGAACGGGGCGTCGATTCCGGACAATGCCCGGCAGAAGTTCGACTTCTTCTTGCCGAGCGCCAACATCAAGCTGGAGATCACCCCGCAGATCCTGCTGCGCGCGGCGGGGTCGAAGGCGATCTCCCGCCCCAACTTCGGCGACCTGCGCAATTATGTCGGACTTGGCACCGCGGGCGGGAACTCGACGGGAAATTTCGGTTTTCAGGGCTCGTCACGCAATCCCTTCCTCCGCCCGATCGAGGCGACGCAGTTCGACCTTTCGGCGGAATGGTATTTCGCCAAGGTCGGCTCGATCACGGGCGCCGTGTTCCACAAGACGCTCGACAACATTATCGTCGACAATTTCGGGTTCACGCGCACCGTGACCAACAACGGTCAGACGTTCGACGTCGGTATCAACGGCCCAGCCAACGTTTCGGGCAAGGCCAAGATCAAGGGCGCCGAAATCGCCTATCAACAGACCTACGACTTTCTTCCGGGCAAGCTGCGCGGGCTTGGTCTGCAGGCCAACTACACGTACATCGACGCTGGCCGCATCCCGAACGGCGTTCCTAACAACGCCGACAACGACGGCAACCGGCCTCCGCAGGACGTGACGGGCATCTACGACAACCTGTCCCTCGCCGGCTTGTCGAAGCACAACGCCAACATCGCGGGCTTCTACGATCTGGGCGGCTTCTACGCGCGCGTGGCGTACAGCTGGCGTTCGAAGTTCCTGCTCACCAACCGCGACTGCTGCTTCCCGTATCTCCCGGTCTACTCGCTTGCGACCGGGCAGCTGGACGCGTCGGCGTTCTACACCGTGAACAAGAACTTCAAGCTCGGCATCACAGCGCAGAACCTGCTGGACGAAACGACCAAGACGACATTCCTCCTAA
This sequence comes from uncultured Sphingomonadaceae bacterium, assembly GCA_964251385.1. Lineage (GTDB taxonomy): Bacteria > Pseudomonadota > Alphaproteobacteria > Sphingomonadales > Sphingomonadaceae > CADCVW01. Next base: position 892,103 of record CAXUJK010000001.1, read on the forward strand.
ACGGCGAAGGGCTTGAAGCGCCGCGCAGCTTCTTCAAGAACGACCGTTCATTCACGATAAGCGCGAGCATCACCTACTAACGGCGCGCTTTCGAGGACCCGTACTGTTCGCGATGCGGCTGAACGGGGTCGATGCGGACGGACACGGGTATTAGGGGCGAGAGGCTTCGGCGCATCTCCGTGACACGCACGGGGTGCGCCGCTTTATTCGGAGGCGCGAATGACCAAGTTCCTCCATGCCGTTCCGATGGCCTTGTCGGCTCTGGCGATGGTGCCGGGTTGCGCGAGCGTCCCCACCGCCCGTTCCTTGTCGGTATCGGGTCCGGCCGAACCTCGCGCGACCCGCGAGACGCATGCCTTGTTTCTCAACCTGCGCGCGCTGGCGCCGACCCAAACGCTGTTCGGGCATCAGAACACGCTCGCTTACGGATATCGCTGGACAAACGAGCCTGGCCGCTCCGACATTAAGGACGTCACCGGCGCGTATCCCGCCGTCTACGGCTGGGACCTCATGGATATCTTCGTCCAAGGACAACCCGATCGCTATGATCCGGTCAAGGCGGAACGATTGCGGCAGTGGATCGTCCAGGGCCACGCCCGCGGCGGAGTCATCACGCTTAGTTGGCACATGCCTAATCCCGTCACGAACACAGACGCCTGGGACGTGAAGACCGCCGCAGTTTCGCGTATCCTTCCAGGAGGCGACCGGCACGCCGCGTTCGCCGCCAAGCTGGACATCGCCGCCCGCTTCATGGGCAGTCTAAAGGCGACGAACGGTGCCGTGATCCCCGTCATCTTCCGCCCGTATCACGAACATACGGGCAGCTGGTTCTGGTGGGGCCGCGATCACAGCACGGTCGCGGAGTACAAGGCGCTGTGGCGGATGACGATCGCCAAGATGCGGGACGTCGGGGGTTTGCGCAACCTGCTCTACGCCTATTCGACGGACGTGTTCGAAACCGAAGCGGAGTATCTCGAGCGCTATCCCGGCGACGATGCCATCGACGTTCTCGGCTTCGACGACTACCATGGCATAAAAAGCGTGGACACGCTTCCCGCTTTCCAGCGACGGTTGAGGATGCTTGTCACCATGGCGCGCGCACGCGGCAAGATCCCGGCGCTGACGGAAACGGGATTGGAGGCGATCCCTGACCCCACCTGGTGGACGAGCGTGCTGTTGCGCGGAATTCAGGCGGATCCGGTCGGACGCGGGATCGCGTGGGTGCTGGTGTGGCGAAACGCCAATCCCGCGACCGACCGCAAGGAGCATTTCTACGCCCCTTATTCCGGGCAGAAGAGCGCCGCCGACTTCATCCGCTTCAAGCAGGATCCGCAGATCCTGTTCGAGGACGAATTGCCGGACCTCTACCGGACCCGATGACGCCTTCCGTGGCATCCGCCGCGCGCGTTGCCGAGGTCTCCGGCATCACGCCGCAGGCCTTCGTAGAGGAAATCGCTCCCGCCTACCGACCGATGGTCCTGCGCGGCCTCGCGGCCGACTGGCCGGCCGTGGCGCAAGGGCAACGGTCGCCGCGCGCCATGGCCGATTACCTGCTGACCTTCGATGGCGGCCGCGCCGCCGACGTTATGGTCGGCGGGGCCGACATAGCGGGGCGTTTCTTCTACCGCGACGATCTGGCGGGCTTCAATTTCGAACGCGCCAAGGTGCCGCTGCCGAGGCTGCTGGCGGAACTGCTGCACATCGACGGGGATCCGTCAGCGCCCGCGCTCTACGCGGGGTCGGCGACGACGCACGATCATCTGCCCGGCTGGACCGAGGCGAACCGGCTGCCGCTGCCGACCCCGGACGCGACGCCGCGCGTGTGGATCGGCAATGCGAGCCGCGTCTCCACGCACTACGACGTGTCCAGCAACATCGCGGTCGTGGTCGCAGGCCGGCGCCGCTTTGCGCTGTTTCCGCCCGATCAGACGGAAAATCTCTATGTGGGGCCGCTCGACGTCACGATCGCGGGCCAGCCGACCAGCCTGGTCGATCTTGAGGCGCCCGATCTCGGGCAATATCCGCGTTTCGCGACGGCGCTCGGCCACATGCAGGTGGCGGATCTGGAGCCCGGCGACGCGATCTTCGTGCCCTCGCTCTGGTGGCACGACGTCAAGGCCACGGGCGTCCTCAACGTGCTCGTCAACTACTGGTGGAATAACCCGGTGGTATCTCCCTTCCCCGCTCTCGTTCACGCGCTGCTCGCGATCCGTGATCTGCCGAGCGGCGAGCGGGATGCCGTGCGCGCGTGGTTCGATCACTACGTGTTCGGCGAACATGCGGGCCAGGCCGCGGCTCATCTTCCGGCCGCCGCGCGCGGCGTGCTCGACGCGCCTTCCCTCGAACGCACCGCCGTGATCAAGGACTACCTCGCCCGCGTGATGGCGCGAAGCTGAGGATCGGATGATGACGTTCGTCGATCAGGGCGGCAAGCGCGATGCCGGTGTCCCCACCAACGGTGCCGGCGCGGCTTCAGCCACACCAATGGCGACGGCGGCGCGCACGATGAGGAGGGCTGGACGATGAAGTCGGCCCATTCCCTGCTGGTTTTCGGCGCGACCGGCGACCTGGCTCAACGGATGCTGCTGCCGTCCTTGCTCGCGCTGCATGCCGACAGCCTGCTTCCGGAAGGCATGCGGATCATCGCATCGGCTCGAAGCGCGATGAACGACGAGGAATATCGCAACTTCGCCGCCGACGCGCTCGCAAGGCAGCCGGCCGCCAAGACGCCGGACAGCGGAACCGCGCGTTCCTTCATGCAGCGGCTGAGCTACGTGACGCTCGATGCGTCGCAGCCCGACCAGTTCGCGCGCTTGCCGACCGCCATCGACACGGCATCAGGACCGGTGGCGATCTTCCTGTCGACCGCCCCTTCCTTGTTCGAAGACTCAATCGCGGGCATCGCCGCCGCCGGGCTGTCGGCCGGATGCGCCCGCCTCGCCCTTGAAAAGCCTCTTGGAACCGATCTCTCGTCGAGCCTGAAGATCAACAAGGCGGTGGCGGAAGCCTTTCCCGAAGAGCGCACGTTCCGGATCGATCATTATCTCGGCAAGGAGACCGTCCAGAACCTTTTGGCCCTGCGTTTCGGCAACTCGCTGTTCGAACCATTATGGAACGCCGGCGGCATCGATCACGTCCAGATCACCATCTCGGAGGCGGTCGGCCTGGAAGGCCGCGGCGGCTATTACGAAGGTTCGGGCGCGTTGCGCGACATGGTGCAGAACCACATGCTGCAGCTCCTGGCGCTCGTGGCGATGGAGCCTCCCAGTCAGTTCAACGCGGCGCAGGTGCGCGACGAAAAGGTCAAGGTTCTGCGCGCGCTCCGTCCGATCGACGCGGGCGCGGTCGCGGCGAATACTGTCATCGGCCAGTACATCGCGGGAACGATGGGCGGCATGGCGGTCCCCGGCTATGCGGAAGAACTAGGCCGGCCTTCCGCGGTGGAAACATTCGTCGCGTTGAAGGCGCATGTCGACAATTGGCGATGGAAGGGTGTGCCCTTCTACATGCGCACCGGCAAGCGCATGCCCAATCGGCACTCGCAGATCCTGATCGCGTTCAAGGGCGTCCCGCACTCGATCTTCGCGGGCGAGGGCGCGGTGCTGCAGGCCAATCGGCTGATCATCCGACTGCAGCCCGAAGAGAATATCAGCCTTCTCACCATGGCCAAGCAGCCGGGCCTGGACCGCAATGGCATTCGCCTGCGCGAGGTTTCGCTGGACCTCGGAATGGCGGACGCGTTCGCCGACAAGCGGCGACGGATCGCCTACGAACGTCTGCTCCTCGACCTGATCGAGGGAGATCCGACGCTGTTCGTCCGGCGCGACGAAGTCGAAGCGCAGTGGGCGTGGATCGACGCGATCCGCGATGGCTGGGCCGTCAAGGAGACGGCGCCCAAGCCCTATGCGGCGGGGACTTGGGGGCCGTCGGCGGCAATCGCTCTGACCGAGCGTGACGGGGTGACCTGGCATGAATGAGCCGGCAGGCCCGGTCGTCTGGGCGGAACGGTCGGACGCGGCCAGCGTCGCTGATCATCTCGCGGCGGTGATCGGCAGGCCGGCGCAGACCGTGCTGGCCGTGCCGGGAGGACGAACCCCGCTCCCCATCTTCGAAGCGCTCGCGGCGCGAGACCTTCCGTGGAACGGCACGAGCTTCGGCCTGACGGACGACCGCATGGTTTCCGCGGACCACCCGGCCAGCAATCTGGGCCTGCTGCGCCGGGCGTTTGGTGGAACCGGTGCCAAGATTCGCGCGCTCGAAGTCGGCAGCAAACCGCTCCGCTACGACCTCGTCTGGGTCGGGATGGGAGAAGACGGACATGTCGCCTCCATTTTTCCCAACGCTGTCGACGGGCTCCCCCAAGCTCCCGCAGCGGTGCGAACGATTCCCGACCCGCTGCCGCCAGAGGCTCCGTTCGAACGGGTGACCCTGACGCTCGGGGCCATGGCGAACTGCGTCGAGATGATCCTCGTGATCAAAGGACCAAGAAAGCGCGACCTTGTCATGGACGCGCTCGACGGTCGTTCCAACCTTCCAATTGGACGATTGCTCGCGCTTCTGCCGTCTCCCCTCACCATCTACTGGACCCCATGACATGACGCTGCATCCCGCCGTGGCCGCGGTCACCGACCGCATCGTGGAACGATCCAAGGCGCATCGCGGGCGCTATCTCGACCTCGTCGCGCGCGAGGCCGAAGGCGGCATCGGCCGGCCGCGCTTGAGCTGCGGTAACTTCGCGCACGGCTTCGCCGCCGCGGGTGACGACAAGCCCGCGATCCGCGGCGGCCGGTCGGTCAATATCGGCATCGTCACGTCGTACAACGACATGCTGTCCGCGCATCAGCCCTACGCCCGCTACCCCGAGCAGATGAAGCTGTTCGCGCGCGAGGTCGGGGCCACCGCGCAGGTCGCGGGCGGGGTTCCCGCCATGTGCGACGGCGTGACGCAGGGGCAGGCCGGCATGGATTTGTCGCTGTTCAGCCGCGACACGATCGCGCTGTCGACCGCCGTCGCGCTGAGCCACGGCATGTTCGAGGCGGTGGCGCTGCTCGGCATCTGCGACAAGATCGTGCCCGGGCTGCTGATCGGCGCGCTGCGCTTCGGCCACCTGCCCGCGATCCTGATCCCGGCCGGCCCGATGCCGTCGGGCCTCGCGAACAAGGAGAAGCAGCGAGTCCGCCAGTTGCATGCCGAGGGCAAGGCGACCCGCGAACAGCTGCTGGAGGCGGAGGCCGCGTCCTACCATTCGGCCGGCACCTGCACATTCTACGGCACCGCGAACAGCAACCAGATGATGATGGAGCTCATGGGATTGCACATGCCCGCCGCCGCCTTCGTCAACCCCGGAACGAAGCTTCGCCAGGAACTGACCCGCGCCGCCGTGCACCGGCTGGCCGCGATCACGCGGGGCGGCAACGACTACCGGCCGCTCGGGCGCTGCGTCGACGAACGCGCGATCGTCAACGCGACCGTGGGCCTGCTCGCCACGGGCGGTTCGACCAACCACGCGATCCACATTCCCGCCATCGCGCGCGCGGCGGGCATCGTCATCGACTGGGAGGACATCGACCGCTTGTCGGCGGCGGTGCCGCTGATCGCGCGCGTCTACCCCAACGGATCGGGCGACGTGAACGACTTCCATGCGGCCGGCGGGATCGGCTTCGTCATCCGCACGCTGCTCGATGCCGGGCTGCTTCACGGCGACATCCTGACGGTCGCCGGCGACGATCTTGACGACTATGCGGTGGAGCCGGCCCTCGTGGACGACCAACTCGCCTGGCACGCCTCCCCCGCCGCTCCGCATGACGAGACGATGCTGCGTCCCGCCGATCGTCCGTTCGCACCGGACGGCGGCATGCGGCTGGTCGCGGGCAATCTGGGTCGTGCGACGTTCAAGACCAGCGCGGTCGATCCGTCCCGCTGGACGGTGGAGGCGCCGGCCCGCATCTTCGCCGACCAGGACGAGGTCCTCACCGCCTTCAAGGCGGGCGAACTCGAGCGCGATGTCGTCGTGGTCGTGCGGTTCCAGGGCCCACGCGCGAACGGCATGCCCGAACTCCACAAGCTCACCCCGTCCTTGGGCGTGCTGCAGGACCGGGGTTTCCGGGTCGCGCTCGTCACGGACGGTCGCATGTCGGGCGCATCGGGCAAGGTACCGGCCGCGATCCACGTCACGCCCGAAGGGTTGGGAGGCGGGCCGCTCTCCCGCTTGCGCGATGGTGACATGGTACGGTTGTGCGCGCTCAACGGAACGCTGGACGCGCTCGTCGACGACTTCGATGCGCGCGAGCCGGCGGTCGCGCCGCCGCCTCTCGGGACCGGCCGTGAACTCTTCGCCATGATGCGGCACGGCGCCGACGGGGCGGAGCGCGGGGCGTCCGCGATGCTCGCCGCGATGGAAGAGGATCGATGACCGAAATCGTGGCGGTCGACATCGGGGGCACGCATGCGCGCTTCGCCATCGCGGAGATCGCGGACGGGAGGGTGCGGTCGTTGGGCCAACCCTGCACGCTGCGGACCGCCGAACATGCCAGCCTGCAGACCGCGTGGGAGGATTTCGGGCTCCACCTGGGACGCGCGCTCCCGCCCGCCGCCGGGATCGCGCTGGCGGGTCCCGTCCATGGCGAGGTCCTCAAGCTCACCAACAACCCCTGGGTGATCCGCCCCGGCCTGATCCCGGACAAGCTGGGTGCGACGCGATACTCGCTGGTCAACGATTTCGGCGCGGTCGCGCATGCCGTCGCGCAACTGGACGAGGTCAATTTCCGGCATGTCTGCGGCACCGAACGGCCGCTGCCGGACCGCGGAGTCATCAGCGTCGTCGGTCCCGGCACGGGCCTCGGCGTCGGCCAGCTGCTGCGCGTCGACGGACGCTATCACGTGATCGAAACCGAAGGCGGGCATATCGACTTCGCGCCGCTCGACAGCCTGGAAGACCAGATCCTGACGCAGTTGCGCAAACGCTACCGCCGCGTGTCGGTCGAGCGCGTGGTGTGCGGCATGGGGCTGACCAACATCTACGAAGCGTTGCTGCAGATCGAGGCGGGGCACAGCGAAGTCGAACATCATCGGCCCGATTATCCCGATGAGAAGGCGCTGTGGACCGCCGCGCTTGCGGGCACGGACAGCCTCGCCGCCGCCGCGCTCGACCGCTTCTGCCTTTCGCTGGGCGCGATCGCGGGCGACATTGCGTTGGCGCAGGGCGCTTCGGCGGTGGTCATCGCGGGCGGGCTGGGCCTGCGGCTCGCGGACCACCTGCCCCGTTCGGGCTTCCGCGACCGGTTCATCGCAAAGGGACGATTTGAACGCCACATGGCCGAAATTCCCGTCAAGCTCATCACCCACCCCCAACCCGGGCTTTTCGGCGCGGCGGCGGCCTTCGCGGAGCGGTTCGGCCAATGAACGAGCAGACCTTGAGCATCGACGGGATCATGCGCCTGTCCCCCGTGATCCCGGTCCTGGTCGTCGAGGAGGCGGTCTACGCGCGCCCGGTCGCCGAGGCCCTCGTCCGCGGAGGACTGCGCGTGCTCGAAGTGACGCTACGGACGCCCGCGGCCCTGGAGGTCATCAAGGAAATGTCGAAGGTCGATGGAGCGATCGTCGGTGCGGGAACCGTGCTTTCCGCGGCTGACGCCGATCGCAGCGTCGAGGCCGGCGCGCGTTTCCTGGTGTCGCCGGGCCTCACCGACAAAGTAGCGCGGGCGGCCGGGGAGCGAGACGTTCCCTTTCTCCCCGGGGTCTCCAGCGCGGGCGACATCATGCGCGGCCTGGACCTCGGCCTGAACCGGTTCAAGTTCTTTCCGGCGGAAGCGGCGGGCGGATTGGCTGCGTTGAAGAGCCTCGCCGCTCCCTTCGGCGACGTGCGCTTCTGCCCCACGGGCGGCGTCACCGCGGAGACGGCCCCGGCCTGGCTGGCGCACGTCGCCGTCCTTTGCGTCGGAGGCAGCTGGCTGGTTCCCCCCGGTGCCCCCGATCCGGAAAGCATCGTCGCGGCGGCTCGCCAAGCGGCCGGGCTGGCGGCGGACGGCCGGGCGGGAGCGGCAGGACGTTAACGTCGACACCCGGTTGGAACATCGGCCGGGAGGACCGGACACGTCTTCGTAAACTCATTTGGTGGAGCTCACGGCCGTTTCGGACCGATCAAGGCGGTATCGCTGGATAGTAGGAAACGAGATCATAAGAATTCCTGGACAAGAAGATGTCGAGGGAAACGCACATGACGAGTCAGAACGAGGCCGCGCGCATCCACGCGCTTCATCAACTTAAACTTATCGATACTTCGCCCAGCGAGAGCTTCGATCGAATCACCAGAATGGCGGGTCGGCTCTTCGGGCTGGACACGGCGGCGATATCTCTGACCGATAGCGACCGGCAATGGTTCAAGTCGCGTCTCGGAATCTCGGACACGTCCATGCCCAGGCATGATGCGCCCTGCAACGAGGTCACGCAAACCAGCCGCACGCTGGTCGTACCCGATCTCCTCGACCATTCGCGCTACGTCGACAGCACCTTGGCCGGCACGGGCGCGCGCTTCTACGCGGGCGCGCCGCTCATCACGCAGGAAGGCCACTGTTTAGGATCGCTTTGCGTCGTGGGCGGGACGCCGCGAAGTGCGACGAACGAGGAACTGTCTTCGCTTGGCGACCTCGCGGCGATGGTCATGGCGCAGATCGAGCTTCAGCACGCTTATGGACGCGTCGACGCGGTAAGCGGCCTCGCGAATCGCAATCAGTTCATCGAGGATCTGCATGACCTAGCTCTCGATACGCCCGCTCGACCGCGGATCGCCGTGTTGGTCGATCTGGCGCAGAACAGCGAACTGGACAGCGTCGGCCGCGTCATGGGGCCCGCCTACGTGGACGAAATCGTTCGCGGTGCAGTTCGCTCGATGCAATCCATGCTTCCCGAAGGCGGCACCGCTTATCATGTCGCGGCAACGCAGCTGGTCTTCCTGGCACCGTCCGGAGCCGGCCGGGACTTCCTCGATAGGATCGAAGCCGACCTTTCGGGGATACGGACGCAATCGAGCATCAGCTTCTCCACGACCGTCGCGATCGGAGCGGTGCCGTTCGTCTTAGGCGAAACGAGCCCTCAAGACGTTCTGCGGATGGGCTACAGCGCGGCTCAAGATGCCCGAACCAACGAACGCGTGCTAAGCGTCTACTCGTGCGCAAGCGACGACAGCCATCGTCGTCGCCACGATCTCCTGAACGCTTTCGCCGCGGCGCTCGATGAGCCCGGTCAGCTCAGCCTTGTGTATCAGCCGCGAATCGATCTTGGATCCGGGCGATGCGCTTCGGTCGAGGCGCTGTTGCGATGGCGGCACCCTGTTCTGGGAGAGATTTCGCCCGCGGAATTCATCCCGATCATCGAACGGACTTCGCTGATGGCGGCGACCACGACGTGGGTAATCGATCGCGCCATGCGGCAAACAGCCGAATGGATCTCCGACGGCCTGGACCTTTGCGTGTCGATCAATGTCTCGGCCGCGAATCTTTGTGAACTCGATTTCGCCGCCAGAGTGCAGCTCTACCTTCTCAAATACCGGCTGCATGCGCGGAGCGTCGAGATTGAGCTTACGGAAAGCGCGATCATGAGCAAGTCGGGACATGCCATGGGCCAATTGTCCGCGCTTCGAGATGCCGGCGTCCGTCTCGCCATAGACGATTTCGGAACCGGCTACAGTAGCTTGTCCTATCTTCAAAGACTCCCGGCTCACGTGGTCAAGATCGACCAATCCTTCCTGCGCGATCTGACGGCCGACACGCGCGAACACGCGCTCGTGCGGTCGATGATCACGCTATCCCACGATCTTGGCTACCGCGTCGTCGCGGAAGGTGTCGAAACCGCCCTGGCCCTTGAACTGCTGATCCAACTTGGTTGCGACGAAGCTCAAGGCTTCTTGTTCGCGCGTCCGCTCGCGGCCACCGACATCAAGGGGTGGGTCCGCGATCGATCCGACCAGGATCTGCGACTGGCGGCTTGAGCTTCCGTTTGACCTATCGCGGAAACGCGACCTTGCGATGTGGGCACGGAACGGACGGGAAGCAAATCGCGAGCGGCGCCCGCATCTTTCCGGAAGCGTCGGAAACAGGCAAGACAAGCGGCTTGAGGACGAGGCGCCCATGATCAACGACGCGACTAACGCCCCGGCGGATTTTCCCTCGTTCCGAGACGGCGTGAGGAAACGCCCGACCTTGACGCTGTCGAGGAACGCAGACCCCGCGCGCTCCGGGGCAACGCTCGCAGCGCTGGAGATCATCCGCCGCGCGATCATCGGCCGGCACGGCATCGCCGCCGTTTACAACAAGGGCACGGTGCAACTCGCGCCCTACATCCTGTTTGAAAGACGAGAGGGGTTGTTCGTGGACGGTCTCGTGCTGGGCCGGAACGAAGTGGCCCCTGCGGAAGCGAAGATCGGCAGCTTCAAGCTGGCGGGTCTCACCGCCGTGGACATCGCGGGCCAGTCCTCGCCCGCGCATCCCGTATTCGATAGGAATGCGCTCAAATACGACGGTACGACGCTGCTGGTCATAGCCGATTGACGACGCCGCATGCCGCAAGGGTGCGTGACGGCAACGGATCAGGAGATTATCGACGCAGGCGTAGTCGGTGCCTTGCCGCACGACCGGCGGACATGCCCGTCGCGCCTGGATCACCCGTCCCGATCTTCGATACGAAACGACTAGCGGCGGATTACGGCTGGACCCGCAACATGGCCACGCCGTGCGGGTCGACGGTGGCGCGCACCGCGCCGCGTCGTCTGCCCAGATCGCGGTGCGCCCAAAGATCGCGCACCGTCGCGCCAAGCCGATCGGGCAGGCCCAACTGCTCCCAGGAAGCGGCAATCTCCACTGGCTTCGTGCCGCGGTTCAGCAGCAGCACCGCGCGTGCGCCGCCCGCCAACGGCTTGACCCAGACTTCCCGATTGCCATCATTCCAAACTCTCCGGCCCTGGATCCCCAGTCGATCCTGATCGACGGCGATCACGTCCTTGTTCAACAGGATCGCACGCGTCGCGGCATCCATCGCGGTCACGTCGTTGCCCGCGATCAGGGGCGCGGCCATCATCGCCCATAACGAGAAGTGCGCGCGATATTCGGTGTCGCTCAGGCCGCCGTTGCCGACTTCGAGCATGTCGGGATCGTTCCAATGGCCGGGGCCCGCGTGCGGCCATAGTGACTCGTTCATGTCGGCGATCGACATGACGCCCCAGCTGTAGTTGTATTTGCCCTCCCACTTGTCGGTAATGTCGCCGGTGGTGCGCCACAGGTTTCCGATCTTCTTGCCCCAGTCCCACGGCCGGTTGTTGCCCCATTCGCAGATCGACAGCACCACGTCGCGGCCGGTCGCGCGCAGGGCGTCCGCCATCAGCGCATAGGCTTCCTCCGCGTTGCGGGTGCCGGTGTTGCACCAGTCGTATTTGAGGTAGTCGACCCTCCACCGGGCATAGGTCAGCGCGTCCTGATACTCGAAGCCCTGGCTTCCCGGCCGGCCGCCGCACGTCTTGCGGCCCGCGTCCGAATAGATACCGAACTTCAAACCCCTGGCGTGAACGTAATCGGCGAGCGCCTTCATACCGCTGGGAAAACGGACCGGGTCCGCCGTGATGAAGCCCTCGCGGTCGCGCGCGCCGTGCCAGCAGTCGTCGACGACGACGAATTCGTACCCTGCGTCCTTCATGCCCGTGGACACCATCGCATCGGCGACGCGGCGCACGGTCGCTTCGTCGATCTTGCAGTTGAACTTGTTCCAACTGTTCCACCCCATCGGCGGCCGCTGAGCGAGGCCGTTCGCGACGCGCGAAGGGTCCTTGGACGGCGCCAGCGTGTTCTGGTCGATCGTCTCCTGCGCCGACGCGCTCGCGCATGCCAGAAGCGTTGCCGCGGCCGCGACCGCGCCGCGCAAGTTCGTGAGTTTCATCGCGCTCTCTCTCGATATCGGCATACCCGCCGGCCTCGGCGACGAGCGGAGACTAGGGACCTCGCCCTCAGCCATCAAGCCGATCCGCCGACCCCGATCATCGCAGTCTTGCGCGCGGGGCGGATCCCGTATCATAATCGGCAGGAACGGGGAGGGGTCGCCGATGCTTGCCACCATGATCGCCATGGCCGTCGCCTCCGGATCGCCGGTCGCGGGGCCGGTCGCCGGGCCGGTCGCGGGACAGATTTCGCAGGGGCGGCAGCCGTCGGGCGCGGGCACTTGGTCCATCGATTACGGCAAGCGTTTCTGCGCGCTTGTCCGCCAGCCCGGCGACGCTCGCTCACCGACGCTGACGGTGCGCACGACGCCCGGCACCGAGTCGAGCGAATTGCTGGTAACCGGTCGCCAGTGGCGTTCCGGCCTCATGAAGCGCGTGCTGCCCGTGGACCTGGTACTAAAGCCGAGCGGGACGCGCAGAACCGTGGACGCCGTGCCCATCGGCGGCGGAGGCGACCTGACCGGGTTCGGCGTGGCCTACCTGTCCGCCGCCTTCCTCGACGATCTCGCCGCCAACGACGCGTTGGTCGTCGAGCGCGGCCGCAAGCCGATCGCCGAAATCGCGACGCCTGCGGCCCGCAAGGCGTTGAAGGCGCTGAACGATTGCAACGACCGGATGCTGGCGGACTGGGGCTACGACGCCAAACGGCAGGCGGCGTTCCGTTCGGAAGCGCTGCCGATCGGACTTGTAACGGAGTGGTTTCCTTCGGACGCCTTTCCCGCGGCCGCGCTCTCCGCCGACGTGTCGGACGCCGTAGTGGCCTTGTTGTCGGTCAGCGCGGAGGGGGCGGTGACGGGCTGCCGGGTCGTCGCATCCGACGGCAACGCCGAGCTCGATCAGCAGACCTGCCGCCTCGCGACCGCAAACGGACGGTACAATCCCGCGCTCGATGAGAACGGTCGGAAAACCGCGAGCAAGGTGTTCCTGCGGATCAACTGGGTCAGCCTCCCGGTCGCGCGTTGAGGGCGCCCGAGCGGCGATGGGCGCTGGCGGTCGCCGGGCTGGCGCTGGCCGCCGCGTCGCCGGAACCGACCGGCGAGCAGGTCCGACGCTGGGGAGACCCGGTGGCGGGCAAGCTCATCGAGCAGGGGCTGCACGCCGTGCGCGCGAAGAAGTTCGATCGGGCGGCGCGCCTGTCCCAGCAGCTTCAGAAGGCCTATCCGGCGGAGCCCGCGCGTCTCGCGATCGACTTCGCGACCAGCGTCGAGCTTTACTCATCCAACGCCGCCGCCTTGTTCGCCCGCATGGCGGCCGAACGCGCGACGATCCTGGCCCCGCCCCTGCCCCTGCTCGAACCCGAACAGGTACGCCGGGCGACCTACGTCGCCGGCGGCGTCGCCGGGGTCAGAATGGCGCGCGCGATCGTGGAAAGCGGCTGGTCCCCCGGGCCAGGCGCCTCCGAACCGATCTCCGCGCGCCGCACGCTGATCGACGATGCGCTTGCGCGTGACGATGTGCCGGAAGCGCTCAAGTGGCTCGACGGCATCGACGATCCGTTCACGCTGGGTGATTTCCTGATCCTCGAGGAGTACCGGCGGCTGCGCCCGGCGATCGTCGCGCGCTGGGGCGACGATCTCGCCAAGCTCGACCGATGGCAAGGCGAGATGCTCCCCAAGCGGCTCGTCGGCGCGGATCCCCCGCCGCTGCTGGTCGCGCAGCATGTCAGGTGGCTGACGGAACATGGCCGTGCGGCCGAAGCGCTCGCGACCGCCGCACCGGCGACCGCGGCCATCATGAAGCTCGAACAGGGCACGCGTTCGACGCTCGCCGTGGCGGTGGCCGACGCGGCCGCTCGCGCCGGTTCGCCCGACCGGGCGCTTGCTCTGCTAAGTGCGACGGCCGACTCGCTTGAGCCCGCAAGCAGCGCACGCGAGTTCGCATTGCAGAAGAGAGCCCTCATGCTCGGCGATCTCGGCCGGGCACCGGAAGCGCTCGCCGTGGCGAACATCCTGAAGGCCAAGGGGAACAAGGATCGCGGCTGGATGGAAGCTTCGGCACGGCGGATCGCGGTCTGCGCCGCGGAGGATGCCGGCGATCGGACGACCGCACGACGCGAACTCGCCGCGCTGCTCGATCTCGGCGATTCCGAAATGTTCAAGGCGCAAGGATTGCTCTGCCTCGGCGAGGCGGATCAGGCGGCGGCCATGATCGTCATCGCGCTGCGCCGCCGCCGCGGGGGAGAAGTGGTGCGCTGGTTGCAGGACCAGCCCGCCCCCGCATGGGGCCGGTGGCAGCGCCGCTGGGATGCGGGCTTCGCCGCGATGCGGGACCGCGGGGACGTCCGGCAAGCGCTTGCCGGATATGCCGTCGTCAACCGGTTCGCCATGCGCCCGACCTGACCCGATGATGACGGAGACCGTAAGCGGGTGCGTTCCAATGAGTGCCTGCTACATGAGTGCCTGCTACTCCGTCGTTCCACCTCGCCCCGATCCAGGGACCCGCTTCCTTCCAAAGGAAGGAATGCACGCCGAGCCTTTTTCAACGAACGGTCCACCTGCATTCCGCCGAGTGCGGAAAGCCAGCAAGATGGCTGTAGAGCTGGTCTGCATCCCACTTCCTCGAGGAGGGGAGCACGGGCGGCTCCGGTTAGAAGCCGACGTTCGACAGGTCAAAGGAAGCGATGAAGGTTGCATCGCGTACGGCTAGATCGTCCCCGTGCCGCCGTTCGCCCCGAACACGCTGCCGTCGGTATAGCTAAGCTCGCCCGACGCCAGCAGCACGTAGAGCGCGGCCAGTTCGGCGGGCTGCCCCGCCCGGCCGAGCGGGGTGTCCTGCCCGAACTTGGCCATGTCGCCCGGCAACTGCCCGCCCGCCACCTGGAGCGGCGTCCAGATGGGGCCTGGGGCGACCGCGTTCACGCGGATGCCCTGGGTGGCCACCTGCTTGGCGAGCGCCTTGGTGAAGATCGCGATCCCGCCCTTGGTCGTGGCGTAGTCGAGCAGTTCCTTCTCGGGGTTGAACGAGTTGACCGAGGCCGTGTTGATGATCGACGAGCCCGGCCGCATCAGGGGCACCGCCGTCTTAGTGATCCAGAACATCGCGTACAGGTTGGTCTTCATCGTGCGGTCGAACTGTTCGAAGCTGACCTCCGCGATCGATCCCTTGGACTGCTGGTAGGCGGCGTTGTTGACGAGGATGTCGAGCCCGCCAAGCTCCCGGTTCGCGCGCCCGACCATGTCGACGCAGAACTTCTGGTCCGTCAGGTCGCCCGGGATCAGAACGACCTTGCGCCCTTCCGCCCGGAGCAGCCTGGCCACGTCCTGCGCGTCCGGCTCCTCCGTGGGGAAGTAGTTGATCGCGACATCGGCGCCTTCGCGCGCATAGGCGATCACGGCGGCGCGCCCGATCCCCGAGTCTCCGCCCGTGACCAGCGCCTTCCTGCCCCCAAGCTTGCCCGACCCGCGGTAGCTCCGCTCGCCGCAGTCGGGGATGGGCTTCATGTCGCGCTGGAGCGCCGGCCATTTCTGCCGCTGCTCGGCAAACGGCGTGCTCTTGTACTTGGTCTGCGGGTCGGCGAATGGCGGCGGGGTCGCGGCCTGGGCAAGCGCGGGCGCGGCCGCGACAGCGGCGCCGGCCGCGGCCGCGCCCTTCAACAGTTCGCGGCGGTTGGTGTCGTTCGTCATGGCGGCGCTCCCGGGGATCTCAAGGAAGCTTGAGCGCCCGAAGTCTCGAAAGGTTCACGTGATCAACGGCTTGGTGCACTTGGGCGGTAAGAATCCCGTCTCCGACCACGGGTCCATCGATTGTGCGTCGACGACGGGCAGCTTTACCCGCTCATCCGGCTTTGAGCCGCCCACTGCCAGCCACCACTTGCGGCCACGATCCGCCCGTGACACAATCGGTTCCGCACATATGCGGGAGACAGTCATGCAAGAGCCGAACCTTTCCGTGCTGCGCCATTCCGTCCCGCTGTGGATCGGTGCGGGTCTCCTGATCGCTCTCGACGCGCTCGCCGCCTCGCTGCCCCTGTCGCGCTTGACGTACGTCGCGCTTGCCTGTTCGGGCGCTTATGCGCTCTACGGCGTCGGCTTCGGCATCTGGGCGGGCAGGCAGCTGTCCAAGTCCAGATAGCTCCGCTCGCCGCCGGGGCTCGGCATGGCAAACCTTTGGCGGCAGAGCGCAACTCCGTATCGTTCCGGCGTTCGGAGGTGGCGATGTCCCCGTGGGCCGATATGCAAGGCGCGGGTCCCCTGGGTAAGTTGAGCAACGAATGCGAACCGCGCGCCGCAACCGGCTGTCGAACGAGTGGGCGGCGGGTTCAGCCGCGATCTTCGCGACGCTTCACGGGTCGGGCGCATCGGCGCAGCAAGCGCAAGACGCGCCTCCATCGGCGCAGGATGCGCAAGCCGACGACGACGTCGCGCCCGAAATCGTCGTGATCGGCAGGCGCGGTTCTGCGGTGACCGACACCGCGCCGCTTGCGACGCTCGACGCCGACGCCGTAGCCGCTACCGGTGCGACGACGACCGGCGAACTTCTGCAGGCGATCCGCGGCACGACGCAGGCGGCGGACGGCTCCGAACCAATCTTCCTGCTCAACGCGCAGCGCGTGTCGGGCTATGGCGAAATCGGCTCATTGCCCCCCGAAGCGATCGACAAGGTCGAGGTGCTCCCCGAGCAGGCGGCGCTCAGGTTCGGTTTTCCCCCGACCCGGCGGGTGGTGAACTTCATCACCAAGCGCAGCTTCCGGCAGATCGAGGTGCGGGGAAGCGCGGGCAGCACCACCCGGGGGGGAAGCGGTACCGAAAGGGCCAATCTGGGCATGACGCGGCTGCGCGGCGGCGGCCGGGTGACGCTGGGCCTCGAAGTCCGGCGAACCGATCCGCTGTTCGGGTCCGACCGCGACATCGCGCCCGATCCCGACATCCCGTTCGACGCGATCGGCAACGTCACCGCCGTCGGTGGGCGCGCGGGCGTCGGCGAGATCGACCCGGCGCTGTCGTCCGCCGCGGGCGGGACCGTGACGATCGCGCCGGTGCCCGGCGCCGCGGCGGACCGCGGGACGCTCGCCGGATACGTCGCCGGCGCGAACCGGCCGCGCCTGTTCGACCTGGGCCCATATCGGACGCTGGCGCCGGGCAATGACGGGATCAAGGCGGAAGCCGTGATCGCGAACCGGATCGGCGAAACGCTCGCCGGATCGATCAGCCTGTCCGCCGAGCACAACCGCGACCGCACGATCGGAGGCCCGGCGACCGCGCGGCTGATCGTGCCGGGGACGAACGCTTTTTCGCCCTTCGCCGGCCCCGTCGTCGTCAACCGCTATCTGATCGAGGCCGACCCGCTACGCCAGCGGGAGACCACGACGACGCTTCATGGGGGCGTCACGCTTCGCGGCGCTGTTGCCGGTTGGCGCTGGGACTTCACGGGCGCGCTGGACCAGCGGCAGATCGACGGCCGGGGCGAGCGCGGCATCGATCCGGCCGCGGCCAACGCCGCGATCGCCGCGGGCGTCGATCCGTTCGCTCCGCTCGACCCGGCGCTGCTGGCGGCGCGGCTGACCGACCGGACGCGGCTGCGCACCCGTGCGGCGGCGGCGAAGACGGTGATCACCAACACGCCGATCCGGCTTCCGGCGGGCCGGGTCGCGGTCACCGCGACGCTGGAAGCGGAGCGGTCGACCGCGTCGTCCTACTCGCGCGGGCCGAACCCGTCCGATCTGCAACTCGGCCGCACCCGCATCGAGGGCGGGCTTGCGCTCGACGTGCCGCTGACGTCGCGGCGGGACGGCGTGTTGCCCTTCGTGGGCGATCTGTCGGTCAACGCGTCCGCCAACGCGCGCCGGGTCGGCGGCTTCGGTACGTTGCGCGATACGACCCTGGGGCTGGCCTGGAGTCCTTTCGAGGGCGTGCAGCTGCTCGCGACATCCAGGCACAGCGCCGCCGCGCCGGACATGGTGCAGCAATCGACGCCCGTGGTGAGCATCCTGGACGTGCCCGTCTTCGACTACGGAAACGGCCGCACCGAACTCGTTACTCTGATCACTGGCGGCAATCCGGACCTTCTCGCCGAGCGCCGCGTCACCCGCTCGCTGGCGGTCAACGTCAAGCCGTTCGCGGAACGCGAGCTGCGCCTGGCGGCGACGTACGAGATGACGACGATCCGCGACCAGACGGGCACCGTCTACGCGATCACGCCGCAGACGGAGGCGATCCTGCCCGATCTGTTCACGCGCGACGCGGCCGGACGCCTCGTCTCGGTCGCATACCGCCCTATCAACTTCAGCCGCGAGCGGCAGCGCACGCTCAACCTGACGGTGAGCGCGAGCGGCAAGCTGGGCAGGACGCCGCCTCCGCAGCCGCCGGGGGCGACGGGCGAACCGCCGTCGCAGCCCGGTTATTACGCCGGCATCGGACCCACGATCAAGCTGAGCGACCGGCTGCAGCTGCGGCCCGGCACGCCCGAGCTCGACCTCCTGCGGGGCGACACGATCCGCGGCTGGGGCATGCCGCGGGTGCAGGGCTACGCCTATGGCGGCATCTACCATCGCGGCAACGGCTTCAAGTTCGGCGCCTGGTATCAGGCGTCGAACCGGATACGCAGCCTCGATCCCGCGGCCGACCTGCGCTTCTCGTCGATCTTCAAGGTCGAGGTCGGCGCCTATGTCGGTCTCGGCGGCTTGCTTAAGAGCCAGGCGTGGGCGCGCCGGTTGCGGCTCAGCCTCGATGTCGCCAACCTCACCGACGCGCGGCAGGACGTGCGGGACGGCAACGGCACGCTCCCCAACCGCTTCCAGCCGGACTATCTCGATCCGATCGGGCGAACGGCGACGGTCACGCTGAGGAAATTATTTTAGGCGCCGGTCGCTACCGCCCGCGCGGATCGCACGGGACCCCGCGTGGTCACAGTAGCCTTTGCACAGCGTCGATTTTTAGGCCAAGCGGATCGGTTCCGGGCACGGCTTTGCCGTATTCGTTGAAGTTCATGATCCGGTCGTCGCCACGGCCCTAGCACGGGCATTAGAGGAGGCTGGCCCGGTGGGATCTTTCCTCCCTGGCGAAGTTCACGAGATATGCGGCGGTCGTCGCGCCCATAGGCATGCCCCGGACGCCGGTGCCGACCAGCTTAGCCCTGACCTCGTCCCGATCGAGCGAACCGCCTGTTTTGGCGGTCGCAATGGAAATCTCGATGAGGGTGCGCCACAGTCCGTCGGCCCGACCAACATCCTCATCGGCGAGCACTTGCCTCGACAGCGCAAGCGCGTGGGTACGGGCGAGCGGCGCACCCGTCTCGAATTCGAACTCGAGGATCAGGAAACGTCGTAGGATGCGCCAGATCGTCTCATCGTCATCGACAACGCCGGCGGCGACCAAATTCTTGCGGAACGTCGACACGAACTCGCGCATTGCCGGGTTCCCAACACCGTCCGCGTTTAGGCGATCGAAGAACTCGGCATTCGATCCGGCGGTACGGGTCCATACGAGGACGTCCTGATAAGGACCCGATATCTTGCGGCTGGTACGCTGGGTCGCGACCGACAAGAAGTGCCGCTCCTCGGGCACGTCGGTCGGCTTGGTACGCGCGATCTGATCCGCGATCTCGCGGAAGATCGCATCCTTGGGTGCGAAACTGATGTCCCGTTTGGATTGGATTTCGAGAAGCGTGTCCCCCGCCGCGTCGACCCCATGAAGGATGATGTCGTCCAGGCCGAACCGAGATCGATGCCCTGAAACCGCACCCGGACGAGCCGCGACCCAGGCAGCCCCCGCGGCTCCGTGCCCGCGAGCATCGCAAGCAGATAAAACGCGCCCAGCTCGCCTTCGATGTAAACGCCCGCCCCGCCGCGCGCAGCGGGGCTGGAGCCGCGCCGTTCGGCCTTGGCGTACTCCTTACCCATCACTGGAACGTTGTGCGAACGACCGACCCCGCCGACAAGGAAGCGATGGTGACCCGAAGCGATTCGCGGTTAAGATCACGAAGGCGCAAGACGGAGGCGGGATGGTGACGGTGCGACGGGGGGGTCTGTTCAGCGGCCTGCGCCGTCGTCTGGGTAGTTTGTTTAATTCTCGTCCGGCCGACGGGACGCAAGCCGCTCTTGAAACCGGCGTCGTCGATGGCCCCGGTGCGCACGCATCGGCGGTAGGCCGAGCCTCGGACGAGGGAACGGTGCCCGAGGCCGGCCGTCCGACTTCGGGGCCGTTCGCGCCGGACACGGTCGAGGTGGTGCCCGGCGTCCCTGAACCATTAGGCATGACCGTGCCTTCTTCGACGGCGGCCTTGCCCGAGAGAACGCCGCCCTCGATCGTCGCCGCGTTCGCCGACGTGCCGACCATGAGCGCGGACAGGATGCCGCCTTCATCAGCCGCCCGGCCGTCGGAGCCCGTGCTTGCTCCCTGTCCCGTCGGTATCGAACGTCGCGGCGACAAATACGTGGTCCGCGGCTATGCGTTCAGCGATCTCGATCAGGCCAAGGGGTTCCTGCGGCGCAAGCTGGCGGCGGAGGCGATGCCGACACCCGGGTCCGGAGAGGCCCTTCGTAACGCGCGTGTCGGAGAGGCGCATTGGGGCTTGGCCGCGTCGACCCCGATCGAAGGTCATCCCGACATCGAGCGCAAGCCCGACGGCAAGTTCGTGTTCAGAGGCTATGCTTTCGGATCGCTCGACCAAGCTGTCTGGTTTAAAAAGCGCCTCGCGTCATCGACGCCGGAGGAGCGCCTGCGCGGCTCCACGCCGCCGGTGCCTGGCCCGGCGACGTCCATGAAGGCGCGTGTTTCGGCGCGCGATCACCGGCGGGAACATCCGGTCGAGGACGGCTCTCATTCCGTTGCGCCAGCTGCTTCGACATCGCCTGTTTCGACATACTCGACCGCTACCGGAACGCCGCGCAACCAAGCCCCTGCTGAACGCGCGCCTGCGCCCGACCGCATCGACGATGACCGCCGGAGACCGGCACGAAACGAGCGGCCGTCTTTTGTTACGGCGTCCGCGCGTCCGCCGCTGACGAACGCAGGCCAGCGTTGGATCGCCAAGCCGACGCCGCTCCAGATCGGCGGCGACGTCGTGACGACCGACCTCGTCTACTTCGGTCGTCGCATCCACTATAGCCGCAACGACCATCGTTCGCTCATCGATCCCGCCGACGCCGTTGCAGCGGCACCTGCCGTCGAGCCGCCGCTGCACGGTTGGTACGCATCCTACGACAGGATGACGCCGTCTGAGCGACGCGCTTATCTGAATTGGCTCGACGGCGGTCGCGCCGACGCGTCCGTGCCCGCGGCCTACGCCATGATGTTCATGACGGGTCTGGAACACCGGCTTCTCCAGGACGACGCGCTCGATCAGGTCGACGCCATCCTCGACGAGGCCGAGCGGCTTCATGCGATCTATGGCCGCAACGAAATGTTCGGCCGCCAGACGAACCGGTTCCTGGACGTGGCGTATCACCTCGCCGGCCGCCCGCCCCGCCCCGTCGTCCCATCGCCCGGCCTCAAGAGTTACGACGAGGTGCTCCCGTTCGGCGTGCGCCTCCACATCGGTCGGCTCATCGGGACGGGCGAGCGCCTGCGCGCCGCCGATGCGCTCAGCTGGGTGGTGGCGCGGCAGGACACGTTTCTCCGCACGGCGGCGAGGCGGTGCTGGGACGAGTTCATGGCGCTCTGGCCGATCCGCTTCGCCGCCGCCTATCCCAAGGGCCTGAAGGTCAAGGTGCCCGTCTCGAGGATCAAGGCCAGCTACATGGGCGCGGACCACGCCTTCACCGCCGAGGTCGTCGCCGCCGACGTGCCTGACGTCATGAACGTCACCGGCGTGCTCGGCCCGCTCCGCGCGCTGATCGACGCGATCACCGAGGAGCTCGGGCCGTTCAGCCGCGCCGTCGGGCGCGACCCGGCCGCACGCGGCACGTTGGCCGCCGACGCGTTGCTCCCGAAGGAGCTAAGGCAGAACGCGGCCAGCGTCCGCGGAGCCAGGGCGAAGCTCGAGGCCATGATGGCGTCCGACGACGTGCGCTCGGTTCCGCTCCGCGAGATCGTGGCGGTTCTCGACCTGCCCGCCTCCGAGCCCGGAGCCAAGGTCCCCGCGGCGATGATGGAACGCATCGGCGGAATGCTGGACGCGACGGATACGGGGTTCGAGCCTGACCGCCGCTTCGGTCCGTGCGCATCGCCGATCGGAGCCTCGGAGCTGTCGCTGTTCCAGACGGGACCGGACGAGACAATCGACCCGATGCGTCCGGACTTCACCGTCGTCCGCGCGATCGTGGAGGCGGGCGCGTTGGCTGCGACCGCAGGCGGCCCCGCGAACCTCGCGGCGACCGAGTACATCGGAGCCGGACTGGCGGGTCGGGTGGACCTGTCGAATGCCGAACGCATGCGCCTATCCGCCTTCGCCCATCGGCTTACACGCGAACCGCCGGCATCAAGGAGCGCTTTGAAGCGGTATGCCGCCTTGCCGGACGATGCACGCCGCGGCGTCGCCGACAGCGCGGTTGCGGTGATCCTGGCCGGACGCCGCGTCGGTCCGGCCGAGGTTCGTTTCCTCGAGGACCTCCACGCCGCGGTCGGACTGCCCGCGGGCGGGGTCTATGGCGCGCTTCATCGCGGCGGCGACGACGACGGCCCGGTGGCGGTCGCGTCGGCCCAGCGCGTCGTCGGCGTCCCGATCCCGCCCGAGATCGTCCGGACCAAGGCGAAGCTCGCCCTCGATCCCGAACGCCTGGCAAGGCTGCGCGCCGAGACTTCGGAGGTTTCGGCGATGCTCGGAGGCATCTTCGCCGAGGAGGAGCCGTTAGTGGCGCCCGTGCGCGCGAAGCCGGCCGCGGCTTCGTGGTTCGCGGGCCTGGATGCCCGACACGCCGCCCTGCTGGACGCGCTTCTCGAAGGGCCGATGACGCGCGCTGCGTTCGACGCGCGCGCCGGCGCGCTCAAGCTGCTCGCCGACGGCGCGGTCGAGACGCTGAACGATTGGGGCTTCGACGCGCTCGGCGAGGCTGTCATAGAGGATGGCGAGGACGTCTCGGTCGCGGAGCATCTTCATGCGGCGCTGATGGGCATGGGAACGAAGGTTTGAAGACTGTCGGCATCATCAGGCCCAGGGATCGCGACACGATCATCCAGGCGCTCGCCGCCGGCGTCGTGCCCAGGGTCGGTCTCCAGCACATCCAGGTGGGGCGGGCCGCAGAGGTCGGCGCGCTGGTGCGCGATGTCGGACGCATCGCGGACGGCGGATCGGCGGTCCGCTTCGTCATCGGCGAGTACGGCGCAGGCAAGACCTTCTTCCTCAACCTCGTCCGGTCGATTGCGCTCGAGCACCGATGCGTGACGGTGCACGCCGACCTCGCTCCGGATCGGCGCATCCACGCGACGGCGGGCCAGGCGCGCGGCCTCTACGCCGAGGCGGTGCGCAACATGGCGACCAGGAACAAGCCGGACGGAGGCGCGCTGTCCGCGATCGTCGACCGCTTCGTCACCACGTGCGTGCAAACGGCGGAAGCCGACGGCCGGCCGGTCGCCACCGTCATCGCCAGCGGTCTGGCGCCGTTGCAGGATCATGTCGGCGGACACGACTTCGGATCGGTGATCGCGGCCTATTGGCGCGCCGGCGAGGCGGGCGACGACGACCTGAAGGCCGCGGCGCTCCGTTGGCTGCGCGCGGAGTATCCGACCAGGACGGAGGCACGCGCGGCGCTCGGCGTCCGCAGCATCATCGACGACGCGGACGTCTACGATTCCATCAAGCTCATGTCGGCGTTCGTGCGGCTCGCCGGATATGCGGGGTTGCTCGTTGTGTTCGACGAGATGGTGAACCTCTACAAGCTGCAGAGCAGCCAGGCGCGCAACCAGAATTTCGAACAGATCCTGCGGGTCGTCAACGACGTGCTGCAGGGCGACGTCGAAGGCCTGGGCTTCGTATTCGGCGGCACGCCCGAGTTCCTGCTGGACAGCCGCCGCGGCTTGTACAGCTATGCGGCGCTGCAGTCGCGGCTTGCGGAGAACGCCTTCGCGCGCGACGGCCGGGTCGACGTTTCCGGGCCGGTGCTGCGGCTTCAGGCGCTGTCGCCCGAGGAACTGATGATCCTGCTGGGCAACGTCCGCAACGTCTTCGCCGGCGGCGACGCGTCGGCGAACCTCGTGCCGGACGCCGCGCTCGTCGCCTTCATGGATCATTGCGACCGCCGCATCGGGGAAGCCTACTTCCGGACGCCGCGCAACACGGTGCGGACGTTCGTGCAGCTGCTCGCGGTCCTCGAACAGAACCCGGACGCGCGGTGGCAGGACCTTCTGGATGTCGTCGAGGTTCAGCCCGACGAGGATCGCGACGCCCATTCGCTCGAAACGATCGAAGCGGACGATGAGCTTGCCAGCCTTCGTCTCTGACGCTTCGGGTATAGCATCGCCGTGAGCGGCGTGACCGCGTTCGACCGGCTGCATCCCGACGTCCGCCGCTGGATCCGCGATCAGGGCTGGAGCGAGCTTCGCGACATCCAGGACCGCGCCATCGGCGAGATCCTGAACCACCGTCGCGACGTCGTGATCATGGCCGCGACTGCCGGCGGGAAGACGGAGGCTGCCTTCCTGCCGTTGCTGGGGCCGATCGCCGACCGGGAGCCGGGCGGCATCTCGGTCCTCTACGTCAGCCCGTTGAAGGCGTTGATCAACGACCAGTTCCGCAGGCTCGACGACCTGTGCGAGCGGCTCGAGATCCCGGTCGTCCGGTGGCACGGCGACGCGCCTCGGTCGGCGAAGACGCGCACGCTCCGCGATCCGGCGGGCATCGCGCTGATCACGCCCGAATCGATCGAGGCGCTGTTCCTGCGGCGAACGAGCGATGTCTTGCGCCTGTTCGGAAAGCTGGACGCGATCGTCGTCGACGAGCTCCACGCCTTCCTGCAGGGACCGCGCGGCCTGCATCTGGCGAGCCTGTTGCGCCGCATCGACGCGCTGGTGCCCGTGCGGCCCCGGCGCATCGGCCTGTCCGCGACCATCGGCGATGTCGCGGCCGCGCGGCGCTGGTTGAACCCGGCCGATCCCGGAACGGTCACCGCCATCGCGTCCCGCGAGCGGGGTGCCGAGCTGCGGGTCCAGATACGCGGCTACGCGGAGCCGCCCGCCGCGAACGGCGGCGACCAGCTCGAGGACGATGACCCGACGGCAAAGGACGGCGCGACGCCGGGCGCGGTCGGGGACGGTCTCGGCCGGATCGCGGACCATCTCTTCGCCAAGCTCCGCGGCGACAACAACCTCGTCTTCGCCGGGTCCCGCCGCACCGTCGAGGCCCTGTCCGACCGGTTGCGCTCGCGTTCCGAGCGCGCGGGCGTCCCGCTCGAGTTCCTGCCCCACCACGGCAGTCTCTCCAAGGAGCTGAGGGAGACGCTCGAGACGCGGCTGAAGGCGGGCGACCTGCCGACGACCGCGATCGCCACTACGACGCTGGAGCTCGGGATCGATCTGGGCTCCGTCGTTTCAGTGGCGCAGATCGGCGCGCCCCGCTCGCTGTCCGGGCTGCGCCAGCGCCTGGGACGTAGCGGGCGGCGGGAGGGTTCGCCCTCGGTCCTGCGCATCTACGTGCGCGAAAGGCACCTCGCCGCAGACGCCGATCCGCTGGACCGGCTGCGCGCGAACACGATCCGCGCGGTCGCGTCCGTCCGCCTCCTCCTGGAAGGCTTCGTCGAACCGCCCGAGCCCGATGCCGCGCTCGCGACGGTGGTCCTTCATCAGACGCTGTCGGTCATCGCGCAGATGGGCGGCGCAAAGGCGGGCGTGCTTCACCCCTTGCTGTGCGGACCGCAAACGGCGCTGGCTTTGCCCGTCGCCGACTATGTCGACCTGCTGCGCGGCGTCTCGGTCGCCGACGTCGCGCTGATCGAGCAGGCCCCCGACGGCCTCCTGATGCTCGGGGCGCAAGGCGAGCGTCTCGTCGCGGCAAAGGACTTCTACGCCGTGTTCGCGACCGACGAGGAATGGCGGCTGGTGGCGAACGGCCGCACGCTGGGAACGCTTCCCGTCGCGAACATGCTGGGCGTCGGCAGCCTGCTCGCGTTCGCGGGGCGCCGGTGGCGGATCGCCGCGGTCGACGATCCGGCCAAGGTGCTCGAAGTCGTCCCCCATCCTGCCGGGATCCTGCCCCGCTTCGAGCCTGCGACGGGCGAGCCGATCCACGATCGCCTCGCCGCCGAGATGCGCGCCGTCTACCTCGATGACGACGAGCCCGCCTATTTAGACGCAGCAGCGCGCGGGTTCCTAGATGAAGGCCGCCGGACGTTCCGCGCGATCGGTCTGGAGCGGTCGTTCCTCGTCCCGTCCGGTGCCGACCTGCACGTCGTCCTGTGGAACGGCAGCGTCATGAACGGCCTGCTCGCCGTGTTCCTGACTTCGCTGGGGCTGGAATGCGAGACGACCGACCTGAGCGTGACGGTCGCCGACTGCGATGAGGCGCAACTCCGGGCGGCGTTGTCGAATACCGGCCCCTGTCCGCCGATGGACATGCTCGCCGCGGACGTCGAAAACCTGCGGACGGCCAAGCTGGACGAGCATGTGCCCGAAGCGCTGCTCCGGCGTCTCTGGGCGCGTCGGCACGAGCCGCGACGGCTTGGATTGGAGGCGGCGATCGCCAAACTGCGCGCGTAGCCCGAACCCTGATTCGATTCTCATTGACACGTCGTCGGTCTAGCCGACGTGGCAGGTACTCTCTTCAATCAAGCGGATCAGCTCTCAAGTAACGCTGGTCATAATCCTGCTGAGGTTCAGCTTGGCGCTCGACAGTTTCGCAAGCGACCGGCCAGAAGTAGGACACTCAAGATTGTGCAATCGACGTGATTCTCTGCACCCACAACGAAGTGGAGGCCAGCGAGAGATCGACTTAGTCAAAGTTGGGTGATCCTGATTACGTTTTCGCGGTCGCCCGGCCCTCTTGAGCGTCAATTTTTGGTCAGGGCTCGCGAAAGGCTAAGTGTCAGCTGCGGGTGAAAAATTTGCTTTGATCGTCTGCCTTACCTTTCGGACGAGGTGGCTTGGCACATTGTGCTTGCGCCTGTGTCAAAGCGTGTGCGAATGAAGATTCGCAGCCGCGATCCGCGCGGCGCAGGCGCGGTTTTCTGCGGTTTTTGCAGCCGGTGTCGGATTAGTTTGGAAAGACTGGGGGATCCTCTTTCCGCAACTTGAATGGTCTGAGCAAGACTTGTGTTGATGTCACCGCGCCTGAGTTCGATCGTAGCCGTTATGACCTACTCCTTCGACCGATAGTTTCTCGAACGGGACGGGTACACCGTAGCGAGGCCGGTAGAAGGTTGATAGCTGGTGTGGATGGCAAGTTCGCCGTGACGACCGGGATCTGTTCGACAATTTCTAAAAGCACCGCCAGGCGGGAGGCACTCGCGTAGCGGCCTCCGTTTTCGCCACCCGTCTTTTGCCCAAGCAGGTCCGATCGGAAATCCTCGAAGACGCGCAACATCTTCAGTTCCGTGCTGACCATATGGCGGCCGCTGTGGACCGCCTGCCCCGGCTGAAGCAGCGTGAGATAGGGCTTAATCTTCATCCAGACTTGCTTGTAGAAGACGTCTCCGAGCGCGCGACCGTTACGACCAGGCAGAATCTCCGGAAAGAGGTACTCCTCCCCCGCCAGTTTCATGGCGATGACGAAGTCGATGAAGCCGATGCGGATGAGCTCGCTGCATATGGGAATCTGGCGAACGCTCGTCGCCGTCTTCACGCCACCAGCGCGGGTTCGCCGTATATCGAAGAACCAGATACCGTCTTCCTGGCGGACGTCGTCAATGAGGAGCTTGCAAGCCTCCTCCCGCCGCATGCCGCTGTACCAGACTATGATCAGCACCCAGAACATCGCATCGTGCCAGACTTCAACGCCTGGTTGCAGACGATCGTAAAGCGACGCGCACCCGGTCCAGATCGGCAGCGCAAACAGCTCCAGCCCCTGCTGGATCGTATAGGGATCTCGCTCGGTGCGATCGTCCCGGTCGTCCTCCTCCATGATGAAGTCGGAGAAATCGAGCATCGCCATGGGCGTCTTGAATGCGATCCAGCCGCACAGCTGCTTTAAGTTGGCGAAGTGCCGGTTGATGGTGCCCACGTCCAACCCGATCGAGTAGGCCCCGGCGTTCCATCCGACATCTGCTGCTCGGCCTCGGCGCAGATTTCCTCCAGAGTCATCTTCTCGTGTCGCGGCGACTTGTGATGCGAAGAAGGCATCCGGTTGAACGCATCGTAGAGGTCGACAAGATCATCCTGCCGAGCCGTGGACAGCGGACGGCCGTTGTTCGACTTCCCGAACAGAAACGCAGCCGCCCTGAACTGACGTCTCTGGCTGTCTCCCCAGATCTTGGGGCTGGACTTCTTTCGTCCGACGGGTGCCGGGGTGACAGAGGATTGATGTACGACAAGCGCGTTGCCCGTGACACTTCCCAGACCGCCGGTTTTCGGCTTCGATCTCATATATTCTTCGACCGCTTGCGTTGGCGTCATCCGGGCGAACCGGGCCTGCTCGACGGTCAGTTCCGAAGCCTCTTTCTTCCGCCCTTCGGAGCCAAACCCCGGCTCCGGCATAAGCGGCTTCACCGTGTCGGACGTGGGTGCCGGAGCGGAAATCGGCGGTGCCGCGGTCACATTGGGCCGAGGCATGAGTGCAGCCATACCCGACGCGGCCGCAACGACGCGTTGCGCATCTTCATCCCGGTACAGGCGAACTGCCGTTGCGCGTGCTTCGCAGACTATCCGGCGCGCAAGCTGCCGGCGCTCATCATCGTCCGCTATGCCCGCCCGCTGCAAGGCATCCGCCGCCTCGTTCAAGAGGTTGCCGGGCACGTCGTCCAACCGGCTCAACATCGCGAACAGGTGCCGACGTGCGTCACGGTCGAGCTCGGCGAACCGCTCATCGAAGGCGCCGACGTAGTCGACATCCATGTATCCGGCGAAACCCTGGCGCGCGAAGTCGCTGTTCGCGGCTTCATAGATGGCGAGCATCTGCGTGAGCCTGGCGTCGACGTTTCCGTCGCCATCCGTTTGGATGGACGTGTGCTGATACGCCAGCATATTGCGGTAGCGGACGACCTCGGCCTGGAACAACAGTTGCGCCTGATCCGCCGAAAGTCCCTTGCGCTCGATCTTCTCGTACAGGCTCATCCTGATCACCTCGCTGCGGCCGGTCATGGCTACTGCCCGTTGCCGGGCGGTCGCCTGCTCCTTCGTCTGAAGGCTGGCCGTCACCGTGATCGTTATAGGAGCATGGTCGCCGGCGACGAAGCGCATGCGCCGGCGCCACCAATAGACGGCCCCGCGGCGCGTTACGTTTTCGATCGCTGGCATCAGCCACTGGCTCCATCGACTGGCTACAATCGATGCCACCGAAGGTGCGTGAGGCGGTGCGAACCCGCAGAAAAGCTGGGGTTTACAGGCCTTGGCTGGGGAAAATCAGAGTTTGGCTGGGGCGGCAGGATTCGAACCTGCGCATGGCGGCATCAAAAGCCGCTGCCTTACCGCTTGGCGACGCCCCAGCAACTTCGCGCTCGCGTCGTGCACATGCGCGCGCCGCTATTCGGAGGTTAGCCGACCGTTGGCAAGATCGTTATAATCCTTCTGAAGCTGCCGGGTAAGGTCGCCGACCTCGAAGCGCCACGGCCCCGCGCTCTGCACGGGCGTCACTTCGGCCGCGCTGCCGGTCACGAAGAACTGCTGGAACGTTTCCAGCTCCTCGGGCCAGATCGCGCGCTCGACCACTTCGATCCCGCGCCGGCGCGCCAGATCGATCACCGTGCGCCGGGTGATGCCGTCGAGGAAGCAATCGGGGGTCGGCGTGTGGATCACGCCATCGCGGACGAAAAAGGCATTCGCGCCCGTCGCCTCGGCCACCTGCCCGCGCCAATCCATCATCAGCGCGTCGTCGAACCCGCGATCCGCCGCCTGGTGCTTGGACAGAGTCGCGATCATGTACAGCCCCGCCGCCTTGGCGTGCACGGGCGCGGTGTAGGGCGCGGGCCGCCGCCACGTCGCGATGTCGAGTCGGATGCCCGACCGCAGCTGCTCCTCGCCGAAATACGCGCCCCAGTGCCACGTGGCGATCGCCATGTGCGGCTTGGTGCGCTGCGCCGCGACTCCCATCTGCTCCGACCCGCGCCACGCGACCGGACGGACGTAGCCGTCCGTCATGCCGTTCGCCGCCAAGGTCTCGTCGCACGCCGCACCGATCTCGCCATCGCTCCAAGGCAGGTCGAACCCGAGCAGATTGGCGCTGTTGCGAAGCCGGGCCGTGTGTTCGCCCAGCTTGAAGATCGTGCCGTTGTACGCCCGCACCCCTTCGAACACGGACGAGGCATAATGCAACGCGTGCGTCAGGACGTGGACGTTGGCCTCCCGCCACGGCACGAGCTTGCCGTCGAACCAGATCCACCCGTCGCGGTCGTCGTAGGTGCGATCGTCGAACAGGCGGTCGTCGTTCATGGCAGGCGATGATCCCAAGGAGACGGGGGAGCGCTACGGGCGGCCTCCCGAGCGGTCAAGCAGCGGGTCCGCGTGCCTCCGCCGCCATTTCCGCGACACGCGCGCGCGACGCCGCCAGCGTCGCGTCCACCAGCCGGACGAGCGCGCGATCGGCGTCGAGCACGTCGAGGCCGCGCCGCGTCGACCCGCCGGGGCTAGCGACGCGATCGGCCAGCCGCGCCGGCGGATCGTCGGCCCGCGCCGCCAGCATCGCGGCCCCTTCAACGGTGGCGAGCGCGAGTTTTCGCGAACGGTCGGGGGACAGGCCGATCGCCTCGCCCGCCGCCGCGAGCGCGTCGATGAACCGGTAGACGAACGCCGGACCGGACCCGCCGAGCACGGACACCGCGTCCAGCGCGTCCTCGTCATCGACCCACAAAGTCAGCCCGAGCATGTCGGTGAGCCCCGTGACCTCGTGGCGCACCGCCTCGCTCGCGCCGTCCGCGAACAAGCCGGTCGCGCCGTAGCCGAGGCTTACGGGCAGATTGGGCATCGCGCGCACGATCGCCGTGGGCGTGGCGAACCGCGCGCGCAACGATGCGGTCTCCACCCCCGCCAGGATCGATACCAGCACGGTCGGACGCGTCAGCAAAGGGGCAAGACCGGGCGCGACGTCGTCCAGCTTTTG
The DNA here is from genome assembly GCA_964251385.1 of uncultured Sphingomonadaceae bacterium. Classification (GTDB taxonomy): domain Bacteria; phylum Pseudomonadota; class Alphaproteobacteria; order Sphingomonadales; family Sphingomonadaceae; genus CADCVW01. The sequence goes on from CAXUJK010000001.1 coordinate 923,136, forward strand.
CGGCTTGACCCCCAGCACGACGATCGCGGGTGCCTCGCCGGTCGGCGGCGCGGTCAGCGTGCGAATGTCTGGCGCGGGCTGTCGTCCGCTCGGGCGGATCGCAAGGAAACGCTGCGGCGGCACCCCGGCCCGCAACCACCCGGCGAGCATCGCCCCGGCCATGTTCCCGCACCCGACCAGCCAGATCGCGCCCGTCGTTGCAGCTGGCGTCATCGCAAGTCCGTCGTCACGCCTCGCCCTGCGTGTCGATCAGCGCGGCGGCGATTGCCTCCTGCGGCGTCTTGTCCGCCCACAGCACGAATTGGAACACGGGGTAGAAGCGCTCGCACTCGTCGATCGCGGTCTCGACCAACGTTTCCGCGGCGTCCGCGCTCAGCACCGCGTCGTCGTCATCGACCAAAAGCGCATGCCGGAAAAGGATCAGGCCGGACGCCGCCCACATCTCGAAGTGCCCCAGCCACATCTGCTCGTTGACGAGGCCGAGCGTCTCGTAGACCGCCGGGCGCTTGTCGCTCGCCGCACGGATGTCGGGCAGGCACAGGAACTGGAGCACGCCGTCGTCGCCGCGCCACACCGCGCGCAGCTCGTACTGCGCCCAGCTTCCGCCAGCGGTGCACACGATCTCCTCGTCGCCCGAGCGCTCGTACGCCCAGCCGCGCGTTTCGAAATATTGTTCGAGAACGTCGATCGGCGTGCCGCCGTCGTCCTCCTCGCTTTGCTGATCGACGATCGTGACCACCGGCCTAGCGGGACGCCTCGAGCGCATCGAGCCGTGCGCGCAGGACCTCGTTCTCCTCGCGGGCTTTTCGCGCCATGTCCTTGACCGCTTCGAATTCGTCGCGCGAGACGAGGTCGAGCCCGCCCACGAAGTCGCGCGCACGCGTCCTGAGCGACGCTTCGGCTTCGCGCCCCATGCCCGCGAACGTCCCCGCGGCGCCGTTGAGCACGCGGGCGAGATCGTCGAACAGGCGGTTTTCGGACTGCATGGCGGGGACCTTCAAAACGTCATTTCGGTGCTGCTTGCGCCGGGCACGATCGTCTCCGCGCCCGGGTTCAACCGGTCGATCTGATAGTTGAGAACGAGCGCGAAGCCCAGCCACGCGACGTACGGGGTCATCAGCCACCCCGCGACCGGCCGAATGCGGAAGAAGGCGACCGTGGTCGCCGCCGCCAGGACCAGCATCGCGGCGGCGATCCACAACGCGGTGCCGACCGCGTGCGCGGCGAAGAACGTCGGCGACCACGACAGGTTGACCGCGAACTGGGCGACGAACAAGGCGATCGCCATGCCGCGCCCGACCGCACCGCGCGCGTAGACGATCATGGCCAGCGCCGCCCCCATCAGGACGTAGAGCACCGTCCACGCGATCCCGAACGCCGCGCCCGGCGGCGTGAAGTCGGGTTTGCGTAAAGCTTCGTACCAGGGATTTTCCGCGCTCGACCCGGCGACCCACCCGGACGCGACGCCGAGCAGCAGGACGAGAGGCACCACCACCATCGTGGTACGCGCGAAGCTCATCCGGAGCTGTCCGCGAGAGGCCAAGCCGGTCATACTCGCCGCGCTATCCCGCGCCCCGGGTCGCGGCAATCAGAAACTCGACGTTCCCCTGCGGCCCGGTGATCGGGGATGGGACAGTGCCCGCGACGGTCCATCCCTGCGCGCCGACCCACGCGGCGACCTCACCGCACACGCGCGCGTGGATATCCGGGTTGCGCACTACTCCGCCCTTGCCCACCTCCGCCCGCCCCGCCTCGAATTGCGGCTTGATCAAGGCCAGCAGGCGAGCGCCGGCTTTCGCGAAGGAAAGCGGGCGTTCGAGCACCTTGGCGAGCGAGATGAAGCTCGCATCGCACACGATCAGGTCGACGGGTTCGGGTATATGCGCGGCCGTCAGGATGCGCGCGCTGGTCTGCTCCAGCACCTTCACGCGCCCATCGTCGCGCAACTTCCACGCCAACTGGTTGGTCCCCGAGTCCACCGCATAGACGCGCACCGCGCCACGCGTCAGCAGCACATCCGTAAATCCGCCCGTCGACGACCCGACATCGATCGCCACCGCCCCGGCCACGTCCCACCCGAAGTGATCGAGCCCATGCGCCAGCTTGACCCCGCCCCTCGAGACCCAGGGATGATCCCGTCCCCGCACGTCGAGCGGCGCGTCGGGGCTGAACATCTGCCCGGCTTTGTCGACCTTGCGGGTATCGGAAAACACCAACCCCGCCAGAATGAGCGCCTGCGCGCGCGCGCGGCTTTCCACCAGGCCGCGGTCGAGCAGGAGTTGGTCGGCGCGGAGCTTTGCCATGTCGGTAGATAACCGAGCGACGATGTAAGCGCCACTCGCGCCAGCTAACGATTGCAAATTCTGCAACCGTGCCGTCCGCCATTGCGGTTGGAGGCCAGCCGAACTCTCAATATCTATGCTGCAGTGCACAACGACCTTGTCGGTCACTGCACGTCAACGGAGTACTTGAATGCGTAGAATGGAAACGGCGATGACGGTGCTCGTCACCCTTGTCGCTCAAGGATTGGTCGTGGCCTCGATTTTCGCCTGATCGCGAAGGTCACTGCCGCAACACGAGGGCCGCCGGACGAAAGTCGGCGGCCTTTGCGCGTCGGAGTCAGGCCCGCGCGCCCTCGACCACACCCACGCTGTTCCGCCGTAACGCTTTAAGAACCGTGTCCACGATCGCCCCCGCGTCCAACCCCGCTTCCTCCATCTGCTTTTCGGGTTTGTCCTGGTCCTGGAACACGTCCGGCATCCGCATCGTGCGCAGCTTGAGGCCGGCGTCGATCAGCCCCTGGTCGCTCGCCATCGTCAGCACGTGGGCGCCAAGGCCGCCGATGCTCGCTTCCTCGACCGTCACCGCGACTTCGTGGGTGGTCAGCAACCGGCGGATCAGCGCCTCGTCGAGCGGCTTGGCGAAGCGCAGGTCCGCGACCGTCGTCGACAAACCCTTCGCCTCCAGCTCCTCCGCCGCCTTCATCGCCTCCTCCAGCCGCGTGCCGAGCGACAGGATCGCGACCGACTTGCCCTCGCGCACCACCCGCCCGCGCCCAATGGCCAGACGCTCGGGGACCGCAGGGATCCCCACCCCCGTGCCGTTGCCGCGCGGATAGCGCACCGCGATCGGGCCGTCGTCGTACACCGCCATGGTGTGCACCATGTGCGTCAGCTCCGCCTCGTCCGCCGCCGCCATGACGACGAAGTTGGGCAATGTGCACAGATACGCCAGATCGAACGACCCGGCGTGAGTCGCGCCATCGGCTCCGACCAGCCCCGCCCGGTCCATCGCGAACCGTACCGGCAGGTTCTGGATCGCGACGTCGTGCACGACCTGATCGTACGCGCGTTGGAGAAACGTCGAGTAGATCGCGCAGAACGGCCGCATGCCCTGGGCGGCGAGCCCGGCGGCGAACGTCACCGCATGCTGCTCGGCGATCCCGACATCGAACGTCCGGTCCGGAAACCGGGATTCGAACTTGTCCAGCCCCGTCCCCCCCGGCATCGCCGCGGTGATCGCCACGATCCGCTCGTCCCGCTCCGCCTCGTTCACGAGCGCGGCCGCGAACACGTTGGTGTAGCTCGGATGTCCCGGCGCGGCCTTGGCCTGCACGCCGGACACGACGTCGAACGTCTGGACCCCGTGATACTTGTCCGCCGCGGCTTCGGCGGGCGCGTAGCCCTTGCCCTTCTTGGTGACGACGTGGACCAGCATCGGGCCTTCTTCGGCGTCGCGCACGTTTTCCAGGACGGGGATCAGCACGTCGAGATCGTGCCCGTCGATCGGGCCGACATAGTAGAAGCCGAGCTCCTCGAACAACGTGCCGCCGGTCGCCATGCCCCGCGCGTAGGTCTCGACCTTGCGCGCCGCATTGTGCAGCGGCTTGGGCAGTTTCCGGGCAAACCGCTGCGCCAGATGCCGGACACTCAAATACTTGTCCGACGACACGAGCCTGGCCAGATAATGCGACAGCCCACCCACCGGAGGCGCGATCGACATGTCGTTGTCGTTGAGGATGACGACCAGCCGGTTGCCCGCCGCGGTCGCGTTGTTCATCGCCTCGTACGCCATGCCCGCCGACATCGCCCCATCGCCGATCACCGCGATCGCCTTCCCGGGCTTTCCCGTCAACCGGTTCGCGGTCGCGAACCCCAGCGCGGCGGAGATCGAGGTCGACGAGTGCCCCGCCCCGAACGGATCATACTCGCTCTCCGACCGCTTGGTGAACCCGGACACCCCGCCTCCCATGCGCACCGTCCGCATGCGGTCCCGCCGGCCCGTGATGACCTTGTGCGGGTAGCACTGGTGCCCGACGTCCCAGATCAGCCGGTCGGCGGGCGTATCGAAGACATAGTGGATCGCGACGGTCAGCTCGACCACCCCCAGTCCAGCCCCCAGGTGCCCGCCCGTCGTCGACACCGCGGAAATGACTTCCGACCGAAGCTCGTCGGCGAGCTGCTGCAGCCGGTCGGGCTCGAGCCTTCGCAAATCGGCCGGATAATCGACCTGGTCGAGAAGCGGAGTGTCGGGCCGGTGTGACATGGGGGCGTCATATACTCGCGGGCCTGCGCCGTCACGCTAACCTTTGATGCCGCTTTGGTGCAGGTGCGGTGCAGGCTTGCCCGCGATCCGGGCTGTAGCTACATAGGTCGCGGTGAAGATCAGCTTCGACCGGCCCAGCGCGCAAGAACGCTTGCCGAACGCGGCCTGGACTTCGCCGATGCTCCGCGCGTGTTCGCGGGGCAAACGGCCTCGGCCGACGACGACCGGCGCGACTATGCCGAGCAGCGGCGGCTGACATATGGCTGGCTCGATGACGTCGCCGTTGCGATCGTCTGGACGGAGCGGAACGGCACCCGACGCATCATCTCGATGCGTCGCATGCACCAGGAGGAGATCACCCGTGTCGGATTGGATTGACGAAGACGACGCCCCGATCCTCACTGCGGAGGTCGCCGCCCGCGCTGAAATCCGCATCGGCGACAAGGTCATCCGCCCCGCGACCGGCACCTACACGCGCGACTATCTCCCGCACGAGCGCGACACGCCCAAGCGCCAGGTCACCCTCCGCCTCGACGCCCAAGTCCTCGACCGCTTCCGCGAAGGCGGCCCAGGCTGGCAGACACGGATCAACGAGGCGTTGCGGAAGGCGGCAGGGCTTTAGAATTAATGAATGGTAGCAGGGCGCTACATTGATCAGGAAAGTCGAAGCGGGTGTCGGGCAAACGAGTTTGCGCCTGCCGACGATCGGTCTGCAACTCTAGCGAGAACAACACGACAAAGCGCAGCGGTAAAGGCACACGCCGCGGTAAAGGCACCGAGATCTCCCCCTGGAGTCACTTCCACGTCGATGTTCATGGGATCTCTAACCCATTGACTTGCCAACCGCGAAAGGTTGCTCCTAGCATCTCGGCTAATCGTTGCAGGCTGCCAGACGTCCCGCGCGTGCCTATACTGTATCTCGTTTCGGATGGCGCTTAACCAACTCGCGCCTGCGCCCTTTCGATAGATGCTTCGAAGTGCCTCAAGCTTACCATAAACAGCTAAGGCGTCACTTCGGCCAAGGTTCCCTGTCAGCGTTTGCTCCGTAACTTCCGAGAAAAACTGGTCGAGAATCTCCCAAAACGCCTCATGCGCTCCGCCCACTCGGCCGCCAGCGATCGACATGTTGAGGCCAGTCTGCGCTGCGTTTAGGCTGCAGTTGTAAAGCCCTGCCCCGAAGTTGAAAGGCGTTGGAATTTCGCGAGCCGCTGCCTGCACTTTGATCTTCGTGATGTGTCGCCCCTCTAGCTGAGAGCAACTTCTACCTAGAAGACGCAACAAACTATGGCCGCCATAGAAAGCGGCATAGTACATTTTAACGAGGCCCCAAGCTAAGCTTTCTGGACGTTCAAGCGCTGGTGCGACTGAGTGAATTGAGGTGAAACAAGCTCCTGCAAATCTCGACGCGTCCGCGGAGATCGCTGACGCAATGAATTCTGGTTCCCTGAAATCGATCCTGATAACGCTTGATGCGGCGTCAAAGTCCAAGTCGAACCCAGCGCCAGGCGGATTAGTAATTACGTCCGCCAAGCGTGTCGTCGCTGGGCGCCCGCGGAGAGTAATCAAGCCGCGTACAAGCTGAGGCTGAAGCGCGTCCGCGGTAAGTGACACTACCTCGCAGAACCGTTACCAATCGAAAACCCAGTCTGAAGCCCTTTGCGAAAGACCTCAAGAAGCGATGTAGAGCTCTTACCAGGATTTGCTAAAGCGGTCTTACGAACCCGCTGAAACATAGGTCCGAGTATTTCATCAAAGTGACTCGATGTGTAATCCCCAGGATGTCGATCGTGCACTCTCTCTGCAACGGTGGGGAACAGCAGCATCAAAGCTTTGAACAACACAGGATTCGTGATCATTTCAGCTACCTCGTTCTCACGTAATCCAGTCGCGCAAGAGTGCAAATAAGCGCTAAGTACATCGTATACTTTTTCTGGCGTAGCACCTGCGAAGGAGTCGTAAATCGGCTTAACCGCACTGTTGAAGGTTACCCGTGAAATTCGTCCCTTTTTCCTTTCGAAGGGGCTCATCAGGCCGAAGAGGGGGCTCTCGGGATTGTTATGAAACGCATCAAAGACGTCTCGCATGAGCGCTTCTGAGTTTGACTCAGTCTCGGCCATACGCTTGATGTCCAGAATCAGCTCATTGGGAACTGGGCGTTGCTTCGTATTGATGTCCATGAAGAGGCGAGCTTCTTCAGTCCTGGTAAGTCCGTTATAGATAACAACAGGCACTCGAAGTCGTGACTCCGCCAGTCGAAATCCGTATACTCGATGCTGCCCATCTAGAATCAGGAACGCCCGAGAATTTCGATCGAAGCTAAGGGTTCGATTTGGTCGATTGTAATGAAGATTTGCCTCCGGCTGAGCTGATAACACAATTGAACTTGGGATCGTACCCAAACCGCTGTCGATATAGGTGGCAATGTCCTGTGCCCGCCTCACGTCGAGCGCGCGCTGAAACCCTTCTGCAGGATCGGAATAACGTGGTTCCACCATGCATGTCTCAGCGAGGACATCGCTTGGCATCGATAACGTGTAAAAACGGTGACGGGTCTGAATGAGCAAGCTAGCGGTGAAACTGTCCCGTCCGGCGGTGTCAGTGCCCTCAGCCGCGTCCTGCCCCTCTTCGGGAACTGCTGCTGCGTCTTTGAGGCTGGTAGCCATCATGCTCTCCATCGTTGCCGCTATTCCGACGACTGCAAAACCTCTATAGCAGAGCTAGATTTCCGAGCTGCAACTTATTCGCTTCCCTCGGAAGCCCTCACCGACAATCCCCGCACTGCCCCCGCATCTCCAGCACCGGCCGCTGCGCCGCGAAGCCGGCCTGGGCCGCGACGTCGCGCATGCCGCTCGCGAGCTTGTCGTCGTCCAGGTGCGTCGTCGTGCCGCACGTGTCGCAGATGAGGAAGATGCAGTCGTGCAGGCAGCCCGGATGTTCGTTGGCGACATAGGCGTTGGCGGATTCGACGCGGCTGGCGAGGTTGGCGCCAACGAACAGGTCGAGAATGCGGTACACGCTGTTGGCCGCGACGCGCTTGCCGCGCGCGTTGCTCACCTTTTCGGCGATGTCGTAGGCGGAGGCCGGCTTGTCGAAGCCGCGCAGCGCGTCGAAGATCGCGCCGCGCATTTCGGTCCACTGTTCGCCCGACGCCTCGAGAGACGCGCGCGCAGCGCCGACGAGCGAGTCGCCGTGGAGATCGTGATGATGCTTTGCCATGCGCGCTATATAAGATGCGCGGTACGAAAAGTCGAAGTCAGCGCGTGACGAGCTGCCGGCTGGCGCGGCCGTTCAGATCGTGGCCGAGCGCCAGCAGCCCGACGCCGACCAGCGTGGTCAGCACTTCGCTGCCCCCATGCGGCATCGACAGGGCCGCCGCCATCGTCCCGATCCCCAGACCGCCGACCGACGAAGGCATCATGTAGCCATGCTCCCAGATGCCGCGGCCGAGCGCGACCACCCCGAGCGGGATCGCGATCGCCAGTCCGAATTCATGGACGTGCGGCGACACGAACAGACTTCCCGCGGACGCCAGCACGGCCACGAGCACGGTCGTCGCCAGGCAGTGAACGAGGCACAGCCCCGACAGGCCGATCCCCAAACGGTCGAGTTGCGCCAGCCACCCGGCCGGCGATGGTGTTGCAGTTCCCGTCATCCCGTCCGCCATATACGCCCTTCCGCCAAGCGATACAACATAACATTGCACATTTCGTTACGGTTCGTGCACGGACCGGACAGTACCCCACGTCAACATATCCGCGGTCGCCGCCAATGACATCGCCGAGCGACCGGCCTATCTGTCCGCCATGGCTTCGACAGCGATCCATTCGCCGGTTTCCACCGCAACGCGCAAACCCCGCGCCATCGCGCACTGGCTCCTGTTCGTCGCCGCGCTCGTGTTCGGCATGATCGTCGTCGGCGGGATCACGCGGCTGACCGAATCGGGATTGTCCATCGTCGAATGGGCCCCCGTGTCGGGCGCGGTGCCGCCGTTGTCCGAGGCATCGTGGCAGGCCGAGTTCGCCGCCTACAAGGCGTCCCCGCAATACGCGCAGGTCAACACGGGCATGTCGCTGTCCGAGTTCAAGAACATCTATTTCTGGGAATACGTCCACCGCCTGCTCGGCCGCGTCATCGGGCTCGCCTTTGCGCTGCCGTTCCTGTGGTTCGCGGCGCGGCGCGCCGTCCCCGCCGGCTACGGCCGGCGGCTGACCGTCTTGCTCGTGCTCGGTGGTTTACAAGGTTTCATCGGCTGGTGGATGGTCGCGTCCGGCCTCGTCGACCGGCCGGAGGTGAGCCACATCCGCCTCGCCGTCCACCTCATGAACGCGCTCCTCATCCTGGGCGTGCTCGTCTGGGTCGCGCTCGACCTGTTGCGGTTGCACCGCGATGCGGACGCGAAACCCGCGAAAGTACCGACGATCGCCATCTGGGCGTTCGCGATCCTGGCATTGCAGATCATGTTCGGCGCCTATGTCGCGGGCCTCGAGGCCGGCTACGCCTTCAGCAGCTGGCCCATGATGGGCGACGCGTGGTTCCCCGCCGACGCACCCACACTGACTCCCTGGCTTCGCAACCTCGTCGACAACCCGATCGTCGTCCAGTTCGTCCACCGCTGGCTCGCCTTCGTCGCCGCCACCGCGATCGCGCTCGTCGCCCGCGCGGCGTGGCTTCGCGGAGCCCACAGTCTGGCGATCGCGCTCGTCGCCACGGTCGCGGCGCAGATCCTGCTCGGCATCATGACGCTTCTGACGGGCGTCGCGCTCCACCTTGCCGCGACGCACCAGGCGATGGCGGCGGTGCTGGTCGCGATGCTCGTCTGGACCGCGCACGTACTGTCGGTCGGCCCCGCCCGGACTCCCGTCACTCAAGGGTAGCTGGATACCTTACAGGAAAGCGGTGCAAAACTTGACCTTTTGACGCCCTCCTGTCAGGAGCTGTTGCAACGGTGGAGTTTTCGGCCTCACCTTTGCCTGACCTTTGAACAGAAAGCTTCGGCCATGAAGGCGCTCCTCAAGACGACCAAGTCGGCCAAGCCGCGCGAGGTCGAAAAGAAATGGCACATCATCGACGGCGAGGACCTCGTCGTCGGCCGCGTCGCATCGACCATCGCCAACATCCTGCGCGGCAAGCACAAGGCGAGCTACACGCCGCACGTCGATTGCGGCGACCACGTCATCGTCATCAACGCGCACAAGGTGAAGTTCACCGGCCGCAAGCTCCAGCAGCAGACCTATTACAAGCACACCGGCTATCCCGGCGGGCTCAAGGAGATCACTGCGGACAAGGTGCTGTCCGGAAAATTCCCCGAGCGCGTGCTCGAAAAGGCCGTCGAGCGCATGGTCCCGCGCGGACCCTTGGGTCGCGACCAGATGCGCGCCCTGCATCTCTACAACGGCACCGAACATCCGCACGGCGGCCAGGCCCCCGAGCCGCTCGATTTCGGCAGCCTCAACCGCAAGAACAAGGTGGGCGCATAAATGTCCGACGATCGCCAGCTTCCCGGCAACATCCCCGCCGACACGCCTTCGGACACACGCATGTCGCTCGCCGACTTGGCCGCGCTGACACAGACGCCTGCCCCGCCGGCGCCCGAACCGGTCGCAGAGGTCACGCAGGCCGAAGACAATATTCCGGACGTGATCGAGTTCGCGCCGCAGCCGCCGCAGGGAATCCAGGCGATCCTGCGCGAACAGCAGATCGACAAGCAGGGCCGCGCTTACGCCACCGGTCGCCGCAAGGACGCGGTTGCGCGCGTCTGGCTCAAGCCGGGATCCGGCAAGATCGTCGTCAACGGCCGCGACCAGGAAGTCTATTTCGCACGGCCCACGCTGCGCCTCGTCATCAACCAGGTCTTCGACGTCGCCGAACGCCGCGAGTCCTACGACGTCGTCTGCACCGTCAAGGGCGGTGGCCTGTCGGGTCAGGCCGGCGCGGTCCGCCACGGCATCTCGCAAGCCCTCGCGCGCTACGAACCGTCGCTCCGCGTGGCGGTCAAGCAGGCCGGCTTCCTCACCCGCGACCCGCGCGTCGTCGAGCGCAAGAAGTACGGGCGCGCCAAGGCTCGCAAGAGCTTCCAGTTCAGCAAACGCTGACGCGGCCGCCCCGTAGCGCCTACGCTATGGGCGGACTCGCGTAGCGCCGGCCGACGACCGCCGCGACCCTCACGCGGTGTGTCGTTCGACGTCACGGCTTTGCCGGGACGCTTGTTAGATTTGCGCAGACTTCAGCTCGCGGCCTCGTCGACTGCCTGCACCAGCGGCACCGCCTCCCGGGCCGCGCTGTGATCCGCGCGCATCGATCGCGCGGTCACGGTGAACCCGCGATTGGGTCCGATCACGATCTCATTGAATCCCGGCGGCGTCGCCCGGATCCTTTCGGACAACGTCCCCGCGCCGATCAGCCGGATCGTGTTCGCCCCACACGTCTGCACCATCTCAAACGGATCGTGGACGTGTCCCGACAGCACGCCGTCCGCACCCGCCGCAGCGAGCGCGCGCACCGCATCGGCTCCGCGCAGCGTGCGGCCCTCCGCCTCCAGCCCCTTTTTGTCGATCAGCGGATGGTGGCACGCGATCAGCTTGACGTGGTGCGGGTCCGCCTCGGCCAGCATGCGGAGCGCGGTCTGCAGGCTGCCGCGGTTGACCACACCCCACGACCAGTTGGTCCGCCACTGGGCGCGCGCGGTCGTGCGCAGCGGGATCACGGTGACACCCGCAAGATCGATCGGGCGCTCCACCATCTTCTCGATCTTGCCGAAACGGCCGTAGGGATGGAGGAAGCGCGCGATCGGGTTGAAGTATGGCAGATCGTGATTGCCCGGCTCCAACGTGACAGGCACGGGAAGCGCATCCAGATAGTCGCCCGCCGCCTCGAATTCTTCCGACCGCGCGCGCATCGTCAGGTCGCCCGTGCAGATCACCGCGTCCGGCAACTCCTCGCGCACCACCTTGTCGAACCAGGCGACCGCCTCCTTGTCCTCGCGGCCGAAATGGAGGTCGGAGACGTGGAATAGCCGGGTCATCGGCTCCCCGTGCCGATGTCGCGCGGGCAAGACAAGCGCCGTGTCTCAGGAGCAGCGGTTACAGCGCGGAACGTTCCGCGACGAAGCTCTTGACCGCAGCCAACGTCGCACGCTCGCGCAGCGCGCTGCCGTGAATGCCGGGGACAGACACGAATGTCACCGGGACGTCACGCGCCCGCAACTGGTCCGCGAACGCGCGCATGTTGCGGTCCTTGACGATTGCGTCGTCGCGCGACGAGATCAGCAGCACGGGCGTTTTCGACGCGCTCGCGTAGCCCAGGTAATCGAACCGTTCGAGCCCCGGGTCGACGCGGAGCTTGACGAACGGCCGGGCGATCGCGGGAACGAAGTTGCGGCCGACGGCGGCAATGTCGGCGGCGCTGCCTTCGATCATCAACCCGGCGAACCCGCCGTCGTGCGCCATCGCGGCCGCCTGGCTGCCGCCGAACGACAGCCCGTAGGCGAACAGCGGACCGGACCCAATCCACCCGCGCTGCCGCAGTTCGCCCAGCATGGCGGGGCCGGTCGCGATCGACGCGTCGATCGTCGCGGGCACGGTCGTCCCGCCGCGTCCCGGGTAGTCGTACAGGATGATGTCCGCCCCCGTGGCGGACGCAAGCGCAGCCGACCGCACTTCTCCGCCGGCCGTGAACTCGCCGTTGCCGCCGCTGTAGACGATCGTCGTCTCGCTCGCCGGATTGTCGAGGCGCACCGCGTGCAGCATGCCCAGACCCGGCAGGTCGAGCATCGCGTCGGTCATCGCATAGCCGGGCGGCGCGACCAACGTCGCGTTCGGCGGATCGGCGGATCGCGGAAAGAAGCTGCTCTGGTCGATCACCGCCGCGCATCCGCCCAGCAGCAGGGTGGCCCCCGCCACCTGTAGAACTCGCCCTCGCATGAAGTGCCCCCTTGCCGGTCGCGTCAGACTGCCCTCGGCCCACCGGCGACGCAACGTGTATATCGCATGACGGGTCGACAGGCAGCGGGGCGTCGGCCTAATGAAGCCGTACGCGGGTGTAGCTCAATGGTAGAGCTCTTGCTTCCCAAGCAAGTGACGAGGGTTCGATTCCCTTCACCCGCTCAGGCAAGCCGCAAAGCGGCGACGCCCGGCCGACGGCGCTCGAAGCGCCGATCGACGTCACGGCTTTGCCGGGACGCCGTCCGGAAACAAACCCCGCGGCTTCCTTGAAACATTATCCCGAGCCTCAAACCTGTCCGTCCACCACCTCATGCCCCAGTCCCCGCAGCGCACCCAGCAGCTCCGCCGCGCACCCATCCAGCCGCGCCCGATCCGTCCCGCGCATCACGAAGTTAGCTCCCACACGCCCGTCCTTGAAGAACGGGTAGCTCCCGATCTGCACGCCGTCATGCGCGCGCTCGGTCGCCGCGAGCAGGTCGGCGACTTCGCTTTCCGGCACCATTCCCCCCACTGTTCGCGACAGCACGGGCAATCCGCCCTCGAGCGTCCCCGTCAGCGCATCCATCATCATCGCTGCGATGTGCGGCACGCCCGCCATGATGAAGATATTTTCGTATCGGATACCCGGCGCGCCCGACATGCGGTTCTCGATCAGCGTCGCGCCGTCGGGCACGCGCGCCATCCGCAGGCGCGCGTCCGTGATCCCGCCGCGCGTCGCGTAATAATCCTCCAGCACCCGTCGCGCGTCCGGATGCACGATGACCGGCACGCCGACCGCCGCGGCGATCGCGTCCACGGTGATATCGTCGTGCGTCGGCCCGATCCCGCCGGTCGTGAACAGATAGTCGTGCGCGTGCCGCAGGGCGTTGACCGCCTCGACGATGCGACCAGTCACGTCGGGCACTACGCGCACTTCGCTCAACCGAATGCCCTGCACGCCCAGCCATCCCGCGAGCGCCGCGATGTTCTTGTCCTGTGTGCGGCCCGACAGGATCTCGTCGCCGATGACGACAAGCGCGGCGGTGTAGATGCGGTCCGGGTTCACCGGCGAATCCATAGCGTTTGTGGGAGCGCGGGACACCGTCTATATTGATCCGATGACCCAATATGTCGCCATCGCCGGCACCGACGCTCCCGCAGCTCGCACGGGCGTGATCAAACTCCACGACGAGGCGGGGTTCGCCGGCATGCGCGCCGCGGGACGGCTCACGGCCGAAATCCTCGACATGCTCGTGCCGCACGTGCGCCCGGGCGTGACGACGCAGGAACTCGACGACCTCGTGCTGGACCACATGACGCGTGCGGGGGCGCTCCCCGCGACGCTCGGGTATCGCGGCTACATGAAATCGAGCTGCATCTCGATCAACCACGTCGTGTGCCACGGCATCCCGTCGGACAAGCCGCTCAAGACTGGCGACATCGTCAACATCGACGTGACGCCGATCCTCGACGGCTGGCATGGCGACAGCAGCCGCATGTACCTGGTCGGAGACGTGCCGCTGAAAGCGCGCAAGCTGGTCGACGTGACGCACGAAGCGATGATGCGCGGCATCGCGGCCGCGCGCCCCGGAAACCGCATGGGCGACGTCGCGCATGCGATCCAGAGCTACGCGGAGTCCTTTCGCTACGGCGTCGTGCGCGATTTTTGCGGACATGGCCTAGGCCGCCTGTTCCACGACTCTCCCGAGGTCGTGCACGCGGGCAAGCCGGGCACCGGTCCGGAACTGCGCCCAGGCATGTTCTTCACGATCGAACCCATGATCAACATCGGCCGCGCGGACACGAAGGTGCTCGAGGACGGATGGACGGCCGTCACCCGCGACCGCAGCCTGTCGGCGCAATTCGAACACACGGTCGGCGTCACCTCGACCGGTTGCGAGATCTTCACCCTCAGCCCCGCGGGATGGCACAAGCCGCCGTACTTCTAGAACTTCGCTGCACCGCAATATATTCGCGTGCACGCTCGGGATCCCGTGCTAGAGCGCAGTCTTCGATTCGTCACGAACAAGGCGTTGCGGTGAAGAAGGTCGAGGCCATCATCAAGCCGTTCAAGCTGGACGACGTGACCGACGCGCTGCACGGCGTCGGAGTCAGCGGCATCACCGTTACCGAAGTCAAGGGGTTCGGTCGCCAGAAGGGCCACACCGAGCTCTACCGCGGCGCCGAGTACGTCGTCGACTTCCTCCCAAAGGTCAAAGTCGAGGTCATTGTCGAGGACGATCAGGCCGACCGCGTGGTCGAGGCGATCGCGGCCGCCGCCAACACGGGCCGCATCGGCGACGGCAAGATCTTCACGTACGCGGTGGAATCCGCGTTGCGCATCAGAACGGGCGATCGCGGCAGCGACGCAATCTAAGGGGGCTACCATGGCGAACGACGCATCCACGATTTTGACCCGCATCAAGGACGAGGAGATCGAGTGGGTCGACCTCCGCTTCACCGATCCGAAGGGCCGCTGGCACCACATGACGATGGTCGCTTCCGTCATGGACGAGGACCAGCTGACCGACGGCATCATGTTCGACGGATCGTCGATCGACGGTTGGAAGGCGATCAACGAATCCGACATGATCCTGCAGCCGGACTTGGGCGCGACCTATGTCGACCCCTTTTCCGCCACCCCGATGCTCGTGATCTTCTGCACCGTCGTCGATCCAGGCTCGGGCGAACTCTACAACCGCGACCCGCGCGCGATCGCAACCCGCGCCGAAGCGTACCTCAAGCAGACGGGCATCGGCGACACGTGCTTCATCGGTCCCGAAGCCGAATTCTTCATGTTCGACGACGTGCGATTCGAGGACGGCTACGACCGCTCCTACTTCAAGATCGACGACGTCGAGATGCCGACCAACTCGGGCCGCGAATACGAGGCCGGCAACATGGGCCACCGCCCGCGCAAGAAGGGGGGATACGTTCCCGTCGCCCCGACCGACAGCTGCGTCGACATCCGCGCGGAGATGGTGTCGACCATGATCGAAATGGGTTTGCCCATGGACAAGCACCACCACGAAGTCGCCCCCGGCCAGCACGAACTCGGCATGACGTTCGGCACGCTCGTCGAAACCGCGGACCGCATGCAGGTCTACAAATACGTCGTCCAGCAGGTCGCGCACGCATACGGCAAGACCGCGACGTTCATGCCCAAGCCGATCGGCAAGGACAACGGCTCCGGCATGCACACGCATCTGTCCATATGGAAGGACGGCAAGCCGCTGTTCGCGGGCAATAGCTACGCCGGCCTGTCGGAGACCGCGATCTTCTTCATCGGCGGCATCATCAAGCACGCCAAGGCCTTGAACGCGTTCACCAACCCGTCGACCAACAGCTACAAGAGGCTCGTCCCCGGCTACGAAGCGCCCGTGCTGCTGGCGTATTCGTCCCGAAATCGCTCCGCCTCGTGCCGCATTCCGTACGGCACGGGCGAAAAGGCCAAGCGCGTCGAAGTTCGCTTCCCCGACCCCCTCGCGAACCCGTATTTGGCCTACGCTGCGCTGATGATGGCCGGTCTCGACGGCATCCAGAACCGAATCCACCCGGGCGAACCGATGGACAAGAACCTGTACGACCTGCCGCCACAGGAGCTGAAGGACATCCCGACCGTCTGCGGCTCGCTCCGCGAAGCTTTGGAAGAACTCAAGAAGGACCAAGCTTTCCTGCTACGCGGCGACGTGTTTTCCGAAGACCAGATCGACAGCTACATCGAGCTCAAGATGGACGACCAGATCCGCTTGGACATGACGCCAAGCCCCGTCGAGTACGACATGTACTATTCGCACTAAACGCGGGCGGGCGTGCGGCGGCTTCCGTAAAGCAGGTAGACGCCTAGCCCCACCACGTTCCAGGTCACAAAGTACAACTGCGTCAACGCGGGCAGACTGTAGAATAGATATAGGCACCCGCCGATCGCGAACAGGCCGACCGGCCACGCCGCGGGCGTACGGAACCTGCGCTCCATGTCGGGCGCACGGACGCGCATGACGAGCATCGACACGGACACCGCGACGAACGCGGCGAGCGTGCCCGCATTGGCAAGCGCGGCGATCTCGTCCAAGGGCACGAGCCCGGCGAGTATCGCGACAAGCATGGCGGTCAGCGCGGTGATTCGGACGGGCGTGCCGCGTGCGCTCACCTTTGCCAGTGCCTGCGGAAGCAGTCCGTCACGCGCCATGACGAAGAAGATGCGGCTCTGGCCGTAGAGGAACGCGAGCAGCACCGTCGGCAACGCAATCACCGCTGAAATGCCGAGGAAGCGCGCCGCGCCCGGCTGCCCCAGTTCGCGCAGGATCAACGCCAGCGGTTCGGGACTGTTTGCCGACCGCGCGAACGGCAGCGCGCCGACCGCCGCGACCGCGACCGTCATGTAGATGACGACGCACAGCAGCATCGATCCGACGATCCCGATCGCGAGGTCCCGGCCCGGGTTCTTCGTCTCCTCCGCCGCGGTCGCGATCGCGTCGAAGCCGTAGAAGGCGAAGAAGATGATCGCGGCCGCCGCCATGACCCCGCGTTCGACGCCATCGGGGCCGACGCTCTTGGAGAAGCCGTACGGGCTGAACGGCGCGAAGTTCGCCGCGTCGAAGTATGGCAACGCGACCGCGACGAACACGACCAGCGCGACGATCTTTACCAGCACGAGCACGGCATTAAGCGTCGCGCCTTCCTTGGTGCCGAGCATCAGCACGCCCGCGACTACGGCGATGATGACGATTGCTGGTAGGTTGATCACCCCACCTAAGGAGGGAGCTTGCGTCAGGCCTTCCGGAAACCCCGTCCACGCCTGCAGCAGCGGGGCTGCATAGCCTGACCAACCCACCGCGACCGCGCTCACCACCAGGCTGTATTCGAGGATCAGGCTCCACCCGACGACCCACGCGATCAGCTCGCCCAGCACGACGTAGCTGTACGTGTACGCCGACCCCGACGCCGGGATCATCGTCGCCATCTCGGCGTAGGCGAGCGCCGCGCACGCGCAGATCAGCCCCGCGATCGCGAACGACAGGATGACCGCCGGCCCCGCCTTGCCTGCCCCAACCCCGATCAGCGTCAGGATGCCCGTGCCCACGATCGCGCCGACACCCAGCGCGACCAGATGCGGCCAGGACAAGGTCGGGGTCAGCCGGTGCTCGGGCCGCATGTCGGCGGCGGCGGTGATCGACTTCTTCGTGTTCCAGCTCATGCGACGCACCTAAACACAGCCTGCGGGGCGTTAGTAGTCCTTGGACACCCGGACGTTGACGCCCGCGCGCCCCAGCGTCGAGATCGACGACAGGATCGAGAGGAACTGCGAAATCTGGTACTCGACCCGCGTCGCCGAGTATCCGGCCGCGTCGCTCACGACTTCGACATACACTTTCCGAGTGATGTACTTGCCGGCCGCGAGCGCGGTGCGCTGTCCGGTCGTCACGTCCCCCGGCACGAAGCGCAACCGATCCAAGCCGATGGCGCGTCGCAGCGCGTTGATCGGATTCAGACCCCCGTCGCCGCTATTAAGCGCCGCCACGGACGCCGCGAGCTGCAGCGCCTCAGGCGCGGACAGGTTGACGATCGAGGTGCCGAACAGGAGCCGCGACAACAACTCCTCCTGCGGCAGCGCGGGTACGGAGGTAAACGCGATTTCGGGCTTGGTCCCCGTCCCCGTCACCCGCACCTGCGCGGTCAGCCCTTGCAAACGCGACTCGGCAAGGATGTCGAGCACCGGATCGGGTGGCGACTGGTTGGTGAAGCGGATCACGCCGCGCGCGATGTCGAACCGCTTGCCCGCGAACTCGTAGCCCCCGCGCACGAAGTCGGCGCGCCCGCGAATGCGGAATGCGTCGACGGGGCCGTTGACGTTGATGTCCACCCCCCACTCGCTGTCGAGCCCCAGCCCCGTGACCGCGAGCCGGTTGGGGCCGGCGATGTCGATGTCGAGTTTCCACGGCAAAGGCGGCTTGCCCGCGAGGACGATGTCGGCGGCGGGTTTGCCGATCTCACGGACATCGAGACGCGGGATCGCGGTCACCGCGGCCGCGCGCCCGAGCTGGAAGCGTCCGCGATCGAGCTTGAGTTTGCCCGCGATCGTGCCCCCCAAGCCGTCCGAGCGGATCGTCAGCGGTCCCGTGACCGATCCCGAAATGTCGTCGCGGTCGAGCAGCCGCGCTCGCGTCGCCTGCACCGACAAATCGATGCCGAAGCCGTTGGCCGCGGCGAGGTCGAAGGTGCCGCTTCCCGTCACGGTCCCATTGCCCGGCGTTTTCCCCGAAAAGCTTTCGAGGATCAGCCGCGATCCGCCGAAGCGCCCGTTCATCGCCAGGTTGGTGATGACCGTGCCCGTGATCGGGCTTTCCAGCCGCGCCGCCTGTGTGCGCACCGCGCCCGTGATCTGCGGATTTCCGAGCGTTCCGCGCGCATCCGCGCCGATCTGTATAGGTCCGGACAGGTCAATGAACTCGATGCCCGTCAGTCGCCACAGCGTGTCCACCGTGCCCGCATAGCGGATCTGCGCGAGCATCGGCGCGCGCATCAGGCGTTCGGTGATCGACCCCGTCGTGCCCAGCGGCGCGAGCCGGGCTTGCGCGCGCCCGATCACCTTGCCGTCGCTGACCGCGACCGCGCGCATTCCGGCCGCACGGCCGTTCAGCGCGGCCGCGATACCGACGTCGATCGGCTTGGACGACAGGACCAGACCCGTGCGCGTCAGCCCGCGGATGCGGAGGTCGGCGCGACCCGTGGGCTGACCCGACCCCCGCGCCTCGGCGTAGCGCAGCGTTCCGGACGCGATGCCGCCAAGCCCGAGATTGGGCCGGAAGATGTCGAGCACGTTCAGCCGCATGTTGCGCAACCGCGCGTCGAACTCGGTCCGGTCCGCGCCGAAAAGCCCAGCGATCGTCGCGCCGCCGCCGTTGAACGTCAGCGTCGTGGGCGCGAGCCGCCAGCCGCCTTCCGCGCGCGTCAGCAGCGCGGGGCTGGTCAGCACGACCGCGCGTCCGCCGACGGTGCCGCGGCCCGTGAGGCGGATCGTGTTCGGCGTGATGTCCGCGACCGTCTGGACCTGGAAGGCCTGGCCTTGTTGCCCCGCGAAGGTCGCACGGACCTGCCCCGTGCCGCCCCGCATGCGCGCGTTCGCGGTCAGGTTGTCGATGCGCAATCCCCCGCGCTGCAGGCCCTGCGCCGTCACCGTGCCTTCGACCGACAGCGCGCCGGGGTTGAGCAGAACGACGCCGTCGAGCCGCCCCGACGCGATACTGATAGGCGGCGGCCCCGGATAGCGCGCGTTGTTGGCGACGACGTGCGCCTCGATCCGCTGCACGCCGTTCTGCGGACGGAACAGAAGCTCGCCGTTCAAGCCGCCACCCGTCAGCGCGAGACGTCCGGTAAAACCGCCCGTCCCCGTGCGCAGCACGCCGCTCATGCGCGTGCCGCCGACATCGAGCCGCGCGATCTGGAACGTCGTCGCGCCGCCCGGCGGCAGGAGGATGTTGCCGACGCTGCTGAACGGCCCGAGCGTCGACAGACCTGACGCGGTGTACGCGAAGCCGCTCGCATTGGGCACGAGGCTCAATCGGACGTCGCGCAGGCCCGCCGCATCGTTGGGCCGCGCAAGGCGCAGATCGACGCGGGGGCGGCTGATCGGACCGTCGAGGCGGATGCCGAACGGGCCGTATTCGGCCTGGCGTCCCGAACCTTCGAAGAAGAACGTGCCGTCGGTGCGGCGGAACCCGTTGCCCGTCACGCGCAATTTGGGCGCGATCAGGCGCAGGTTGGTGAAGCGCACCACCCCGTCGGCGCCGCGAGAAAAATTCGTCTCGATGCGGGGTAGCCCGCCCGCCAGGTTGCGGAAGAACGCGTTGTCAAGCCTGCGCACCTGCGCGCGTCCGACACCGACCAGTCGCGGTCGCCCGTCGGCGCCTCGGACGATCTTCACCTCGCTCGATACGTCGACGATCCCGAGCCCGGGAACGAGATATCGGCCGATCGATCCGGACAGCGCGATGTCGTAGCGCCCCGTGGGAATATCGAAGAGCAGCGTAACGCGGCCCTTCAGCTTGTCGGACGTCAGGACAAGATTCTGTCCTGTTATCGCCTGAGAAGTGACGTTCAGAACGCCTTGTATCGTCAGGTTTTGCAGCAGCCCGCCGGCCTCGGCCCCAACGCCGGTTACGCGCCGTGCCTGGAACTTGATGGGAACTCTGATCGGCTGCGGCGACAGCTGTCCGCGCCCTTCGATGCGCACGTCCTCCAGCCCCGTCGTATCGATCTGCGCACGCGGCGTCGTGACGCGATACGCGAAGCGCGCGCGGGCGAACGCGCCGTCGAGCAGCATCGTCATGCGCAGCTTGTCGGCGCGCAGCGCGGGCAGCAGCACCTTGGGGTCGAGCACGTCGACCGCGACCGCGACCCGCCGGAACGTGCTTCCCGCCAGATCGACGCCGCCCCGCGCCTCGGCCCTCAGCGCCGCCGAACGCAGCGACATGCGGCCGTCGAACACGCGGCGCACGAACGTGCCGTTCGCGTTGATCGCGATACGCGGCGCGGCCAGCGCGGCGGCGCGGCCCGACAGCAAGGGCTCCGGCGAGACAAGCCCGTCAACCTGATAGCGCCCGCTCTTCGCACGCAGATTGAGGTTCGCGACCCGGCGGCCGGACAGGTCGAGCAGCCCCGTGCCGCGCCAATCAGTCCATAGGCCGTCGCCCTTGACCTGCAACTGGAACGGCCGGTTCGTGCCCACGATGGCGCCCGCAACTCCGCCCGCGGGCGCGACGACGCGCGCGTCGATATCGAAGCGGTTGGCGTCCGGCTCCGCATCGAGCCGCAAGATCATCGTGTCGCCGCCGTCCGCGATCAGCGCCTTGAGGTCCACGAGCGCACGGCCGCTGCGAAGGTCCGCGCTGCCCGCGACGCGCCCGGCTCGTGGTCGCCCGGTTACCGCCGCGCCGATGGCGAGACGACGGACGTCGAGCCGTCCGATGTGGAGATCGATGTCCGGCAGGATCGGACCCTTGACCTCGCTAGGGCGGAACCTCGGCAGCCGCACGAGCGTGACCAGGCCGGCATCGAGCCGATCGATCCAGATCTCCTCGTACAGATAGGCCGTCGGATTCCAGTCGAGCTCCACCACCGGCGATGACAGGAATAGCCCGCGATCATCGTACAAGCGCAGGTCGCGCAACTTGGCCGCGCCGAAGATCGAACCTTCGATGCGCCCGATCCGGATTTTCAGACCGTTCTTGAGCGCAAGCCCGGCGATGCGATCGACGATCAGCCGGTGCCCGGCCCCGCTATCGATGAACAGGATCGCGCCGCCGACCAGCAACGCCAGCGCGACTAGAACGCCGAGCACCCATCGCAGCAAACGGTTGCCCCATGGCCGCGGCTGCGGCGCAGAAGTCGGCACGTCGGCGACGATCGGCGTCTGTGCGTTCATGTCAGAAGGCTTGGCATGTCAGAAGGCCTGGCACCTAAAACGCCTGACCCAACGACACGTACACGGCGACGATGCTGTCGCCTTTTCGCGGGTTGAGGGGCGTGCCGACATCGATGCGGATTGGACCGAAATTGCTGTAGTAACGCAAGCCCACGCCTGCGCCGACGCGCAGGTCGCCGATGCGCGGGTAGAGCGTCGTCGAGATCGTCCCCGCGTCGACGAACGGCACGACCCCGAAATTTCCGCCGAAATACGGGAGCCTGATCCGGCCTTCGATGCTGAATTCGGCGAGGCTGCGGCCACCGATCGGATCGTTGTCCGCGTCTAGCGGCCCGATCCGCTGATACCCGTAGCCGCGCACCGACCCGCCACCGCCCGCGTAGAAGCGGCGCGACGGCGCGATGCGGTCGCGGCTCGCGCCCGCGATGCTGCCGATGCGCGCGCGGCTGGCGAGCACGACCTTTTCGCCGAACGGGAAGTACACCGACCCGTCGATCTGCGTCCGCGCATATCCGAATACGCTATTTTGGAAACTCGCTTCGGGGCTCAGCCGGCCCGACAGGCGGAACCCGCGCTTGGGGTCGAGCAGGTCGTCCGACCCGTCATAGCCCAGCGCCAGCGGAATCGCGCCGATGAAGAAGGTGCGCCGCCGGCTCTGGTTGGTGGCCAGGATCGTGTCGCGCTCGTCGGACGCGATCAGCTCCGCGCCGACGCTGTACGTCCACTTCTTCTGGAAGATGATGTTGGACTGCCGCTCAAGTCCGGCGGCGACCGTGAAAGTCTTGGCGCGGAACGCGTCGCGGTCGAGGTTGCTGGCGGCGATCTGCGCGGTCAGCACCTGGTCGCGCCTGCGGAAATTGTTCCGGCGCAGCGATACGGACGCCAGCTGCTCCTGCGTTCCCACGACACCGCGCACGGTCAGCGCGCCTTCGGGGTTCCAGAAGTTGCGGTGCTGCCAGCTGCCTTCCAGGCGGATGCCCTCGCCCGTCCCGTACCCGGCCTCGGCCGACACCGTGCGTAAGGGGGCGGAGGTCAGCGCGACGTTGATGTCGACCAGTTCGGGGTCGGCGGTGGCGGTCGGCGTGATCTCGGCGGTGGCGATCAGGCCGGTGGCGATCAGCGCGCGGCGCAGATCGTCGACCAGCGGCTGGTTGTAGATCTCGCCGCGATCGAAACGCGCGATGATGCCGATGTGGCTGGGCGGAAACGGCGGAGATCCGGTCACGACGATGCGGCCGAACCGGCGCAGCCCGCCCGGATCGACGGGCTGAGTGAGGTTCGCCGCGTCGGCCGCATGGTCGATCACGATGTCGCGCTCGCCGAGCTTTGCAAAGGGGTAGCCGCGCTTCCCGAATTCCAGCCGCAGCGCGATGTCCGCGTCGATGACACGCTGCGCGATCACCGGATCGGGAACGTTGACGTCGAAAGCGCGGCGCAACGGATCGACGTTGGCACCCGCGGCTTCGAGCCCGGGGAGCGACACCTCCGCGAACTTGTACTGCGCCCCCGGCGTGACGCCCAGCACGACGCGCAGGCGGTTAGGCGGCACCGCGCCCGCGGGCGCATTCTCGATGCGCGTTGCGACGACCGGATCATAATATCCGTACGCCCGTAGCAGGTTTGTCAGGATCTCCGCGTCGCCCTTTGCGCGGCGGTCGAGTTGCGCGGCGTTGGCGGGATCGTCGTCACCCTTGTCGAGCGCGCTGTTGGCTGCGAACATGCGGGCCAGCTCGGCCGCCTCGGGAAGGTCGTCCAAACCCTCGACCGCAACCGAATAGCGAAGCTCGGCCGCGCTGTCGCTCGTCGTCGCCGCCTCCGCCTCCGTGACCGCGTCCGGGTCGACAGGCAGCGCTTCGGGATCGGCCGGTTCGGGCACGTCGAGGTCGGGCCACTCGAGCCCGAGATCGGACATGGGATCGAGCGGCGCCGTGGGATCGATCGCCATCGGATCGGTCGCCGGAGGATCGACGACCGGCGCCGCCTGCACTGTCGTAGGCGCGGCCTGCTCCTGCGCGCGCGCGGCGTAGGCGAAGAAGGCAGGGCTGAGGATCAGAACGGCGGTGGTTGCGGAAACAACCCGGCGTCCCCGCGGGCCGGAATTCATGCGCGAAGCCTACACAAGCAATGGCATGCCGCCATCATGCAAAGACGTAAGCAGCCTTGCGTGGCTGTCTAATGAACGGTGCCTGTGACATCTTCGTCACTCAACACGGCGATCGCGCGTTCGACCTGCCGCCAGTGGCAGAAGCGAGGGAGGTTGCCGGCCATGCGGCTGGCATCGGCCCGCGCCGCCGCTTCGTGCGGCGCATGGCGACCGAACGAGCGGATCAGATCGGTCACGTCGTCGAGCGCGCGGCCGTTGTGGAGATAGAACTCGATCATGTCCCGTCTTAGCGCGCGCGCCTTGCGACTTCGCGTACGGCCGTCGTGACGGCAGCGTTAACTATGGCCTCCCGGACCGCGACGGCATAGTGCGTGGGGATGAAACGTCGGGACACGCGCGCGGGCGGCTCACTGGTCGCCATCGGAACGATCGTGGGGACGGTCGGCGGCGGGCTGCTCGGCCAGCCTTCGGTGGGGCTGCTCGTCGGCTTGGGCGCGGGCGTGCTCGCCGCCATCATCATCTGGCTCGCCGATCGAAGGTTTGGATAGGTAAACCCCTAGACTTGTAGGATTTCGCTTAGCACAACTGCGTCTTCGACTCGTCGAAGGGCTTTGTCATGCGTGGATTGTTGCAACGGATCGAACGGCACCTGCGCTCCAGCGGGGTCAAACCGACACGGTTCGGACGCGATGCCATTGGCGATCCGCGCCTGGTCGGCGACATGAAGAACGGGCGTGAGCTCAGGCCGGAGACGACCGCGCGCATCCTTGCCTTCATCGACGCACGCGAGGCCTCCCGGTGACGCAGGCCGGTCGAGCGCTCGGCGAAGCGTTGATCGTCATGACGGGAACCGCAGCCACCGCGCGCACGCGAAGCGTCGCCTGGGCGAGCATGGAATTGCGTGGGGAACGCCACTGCATACGCATGACGATCGAAGGCGCGGACGCCGCGAATATCGCTGCCCGGCTGGTCCGCAAGCTTCCGGCTCACCAGTTCGCGACAGCCGGCATGCTGATCGCGGATATCGCCGGCACCGTCGTCCACATCGGCGACACGGAGGCGGTGGTCGAAATCGAGGCGCTGACTCTCGCCTAACCGCGGCTCAGCCCCGGCCGGACACCCGATTGAGTTCGCCCAGCGCACGGCGCAGTTCCTCCTGTGCGCTACCCGACGAGCCGGGAAGCGGACGACCGCCGCGTTCGGACAAACCAGACTCGAGCCGCGCCATCAACTCCGTCACGCTTTCCTCCGCCTCGCCGTCCTCGGCTGCCGCGGGCTGCATGACCGGTTCGGGCCCATCGACCGGTTCCGGATCGACGACCGGCTCGGGTTGAACGACCGGCTCGGGCGCGAAGATCGGCTCGCGCGCCACGGGCGGCATCGGATTGGAGACGGGCTCCGGCCGAATGCGTGCGGTCGCTTCCTCGTCCGGCTCGAGCGCGAAGATGGGCTTGCGCGAAGGCGCGGAAGCGGAGAGCTGGCTGCGCGTGGGCACGTCCGCCATCGGCCAGGCATCGGCATCGGGCGATGTCTTCTCTACGTCGAACCGCGGCTCGACCTCGATGAAGCCGTCCGGCTGCTTGACGTCCGGAGACAGGAAGGACGGCATCGGATCGACGACGATCGCCGGGCGGCGGCTACCCAGCTGTTCCTCGATCGACGGCAGGTCGTCGACCGGGGCACCGAACTCGGCGCCGGCGTTGATCGGGCGACGGCGCGGCGCATCGGGGTGCAGGTCGGCGGCGCGGAACGCGGGGAAGTCGGTCGCCTGGGGCTTGGGATCGAGCGCGCGCAACGCGAACCAAACGGCCAGCGCCGACAGCGCGCCCAGGACAAGCGCCGCCAGCATGCGCGCGGTGGTGCCCAGCGGCGGCTGCGCGGCGGACACGATGCCTGGCAGGCCGGTCGCGTTGACCGCGGCCTCGAACCGCCAGTCGGGCAGGGCAAGCGTCGCGAACGCGACCGCAAGTCCCATCATCGCGGCGGCCGGATACTCGATGGGAAAGCCGCCGATGCGCCGCTGCAGTTTTTCGAATGAAGTCACGCGGCGATTCCGGTCAATTGCTGGTAAATGGGCAAGTAGCGCAATATGTTTGACGACCAGTTACGCTCCGCGGCGACGAACGCGGCCGCGTCTTCGCGGCGCTTTGCCCACATGCCGGGCTCGGCGAACATCCCTGCCAAAGCCCCGGCGATCGCGGGCGGGCTGTCCGGGGCGAACAACGTGCCCGTGACGCCGTCTTCGACGAGTTCGCGATGTCCGCCGACAGACGAGGCCGCGACCAGCCGGTGCTGCGCCATGGCTTCCAGCGGCTTCAACGGAGTGACGAGGTCGGTAAGGCGCATCTTTTTTCTCGGGTACACCAGTATGTCGATCAGCGAATAATAGCGTTCCACTTGGTCGTGGGGAACCCGTCCGACGAAAGCGATCCGATCCGACACAGGCGAGTTTTGCGCGCGTTCGCGCAATGCCGCTTCCATCGGTCCTCCGCCGACCAGAAGCAGTTTTGCTTTCGGCCGTTTCGCGACCAGTTCGGGCATCGCGGCGATGAGGTCGTCCAGTCCTTCGTAATCGTAGAACGAGCCGACATACCCCGCGACTTCCGCGTCTTGCAGGTTCAACTGATCGGCCAGCGCCGCGTCGCGGTTCGCGGGTGTTCCGAACAGTTCGAGGTCGACCCCGTTGGGCGATACGATGATCTTCTTCGGGTCGATGCCACGCGACACGAGATCGCCGCGAAGCCCTTCGCAGATCACCGCCACCGCGTCCGCCTTGCGCGACGCGCGCGTTTCCAGCGCCTTGGTCGCGCGATACTTGGCGCTGCCTTCGGTCCCCGTCCCATTGCCAACCGCGGCATCCTCCCAGAACGCGCGGATTTCGTAAAGCAGTGGGATGCCCAGTCGCGTTGCCACGGGTTGCGAGGCGAGCGCGCCAAGTACCGGGGAATGAACGTGGATCAGCCGCGGTCGAAACGCGCTGACAACTTCCTCCAGCCGTGCCCGCAACGCGCGGATCTCGCGCCATTCACGGATCGGCGATCGCGCGTCCGCGGGCGATGCGGTACGGAAGAAGCGCAGACCTTCCACCGTTTCCTCGCCCGCCTTCGGCACCGGCCTCTTACTCTGCTCCTGCCGCACGCCCGTCAGTCCGGCGACCTTCCACCCCCGCGCGATCTGCGCTTTCATGATGGCACGCGTGCGAAACGTGTATCCGCTATGCAGCGGCAGGCTGTGGTCGAGGACGTGCAGAATTCGCATCATTTCAGGGGCTTCGCACGCATACGCTTAACGTGGCGTCAACCGCGCGTCGCTAGACGGCCTCGCGTGGGCCCGGCAAAGACATGATCGACAATCTCGCGCTCGGCCTCAGCCACGGCCTCATGATTTTGGCCGCGTGGCGTCTTCTCACCCGGCGCGACCTCGACGACGCGACTGCTCCGGCCCCCCCTGCCCCCCAAGAACGCAAGCCGGGCTGGCGCCAAGATGCGTGATCTCGCCTTTATCGGCTTCCTCGCCGCGCTGCTCGCGTTCGGATTCCGCCGTCCGTTCCTGTTCGTCCTCGCCTTCGCCTATGTCGACATCGTCGCGCCACAGCGATTGTCCTACTACCTGCTCAACTCGATCCCGCTATCCCTCATCGTGTTCGCGCTCGCCGTACTCGGCTGGCTGGTCGCCGACGATAAGCGCGACGCGCGTCTCGCGCCGCGCCAGGCGCTGATGATCCTGCTGCTGGGCTACGCCGCGTGGACCACGAGCAGCGCCGACTTCCCACTCGAGGCCTCGGAGAAATGGGGTTGGGTGTGGAAGGCGATGGTGTTCGCGATCTTCCTGCCCTTCACGCTACGGACTCGCCTCCGCATCGAAACGATGCTGCTCTTCATGACCCTGTCCGCCGCCGCGATCATCATCGTCGGCGGCATCAAGACGGCGGCGTCCGGCGGCGGATACGGCAATCTCAACCTGATGGTCGACAACAACAGCGGGTTGTACGAGTCCTCGACGATCTCGACCGTGGCGATCGCGATCATCCCGATCATTCTGTGGCTGATGCGCCACGGCACCATCTACCCGTTCGACTGGCGCGTGAAGACTTTTGGATACGCCCTTGTTTTCGCATGCCTTTTGATACCCGTCGGAACCGAGGCACGCACCGGCCTCATCTGCATCGCCGTTTTGGCGGTCATCCAGCTGCGCGACGTCAAGCGCCGCATCCTCTATCTGGGCATGCTCGGCGCCGCGGGCGCGCTCGCCCTTGCCTTCGTACCCACAAGTTTTACGACGCGCATGGAGACGATCAACGACTACAAGGCGGACGCGTCGGCGACCTCGCGCCTCGCCGTATGGGGCTGGACGTGGGACTACGCCAAGCGCAACCCCGGCGGCGGCGGATTCGACGCCTACCGCGGCAACAGCCTGCGCGTGCAGACGCAGTCGAGCGCGACGAGCGGCGAAGTCACCAGCGTCAAGACGGAGACGTCCATCGACGAAGGCCGCGCCTACCATTCGAGCTACTTCGAAATGCTCGGCGAACAGGGTTTCCCAGGCCTTGTCCTGTGGCTCTGCATCCACGCCTGGGGCGTCGTCCGCATGGAAACGCTGCGCCGCCGCTACCGCGACGATCCCGGCCAGCCCTGGGTGTCCGGCCTCGCCACCGCGCTGCAGGGCGCGCACGTCATCTACCTCATCGGCTCGCTGTTCGTTGCGATCGCGTTCCAGCCGTTCATGTGGATGCTCGTGGGCGTGCAGATCGGGCTCGACACATACCTTCGCAGCGTGGCCAGGCGCGCGGCGCCGCAGCCGTTCGTCGCCGCTTCCGCTCCTGCGCAGTGACCGGTGAACGCATCAACCTGGCCGCGCTGACCGGCGCGCGCGGGGTCGCGGCGTGGTTCGTCGTCCTCTACCACATTCGTCCCGGTCTCTCCGCCACCGCGTCGCCCGCGCTCATGACCGTGCTCGGCAAAGGCTATCTGGCGGTCGACTTCTTCTTCATGCTTTCCGGGTTCGTCCTGTGGCTGACATACGGCGAGCACATCCGCGCCGAGGGCCTACGCGAAGTTCCCCGCTTCCTCGGCCGCCGCATCGCGCGCATCTGGCCGCTGCACATGGTCATCCTTGCCGCAGCCGCCGCGTTGGCCCTGATTTTCGACGTCACCGGCCGCCACTCGGACCATTACCCGTGGGCCGAACTGCCGCTCCACATCCTCCTCGTCCAGAACTGGGGTTTTACAAGCGCTCTGAGCTGGAACGACCCCGCATGGTCGATCAGTTGCGAATGGGCGGCGTACCTTCTCTTCCCGCTGCTCGCGCTGGGCGCGAACTGGCGGCGCGCGTCGTCGGTCACGCTGATCCTGACGGCCGTCCTCCTGGCCCTGCTCCTCCACACCCTCATGTCGCGCGGCGGCGCGGCGACGCTGGGCGTCGACATCCCGCGCTTCGGCCTTCCGCGTGCGCTGGTCGAATTCACGATGGGAACGCTGGTTTGCACTTTGTGGCAGCGCTGGCGCCACCGACCCGCGCGTCCCGCATCAGCGGCGGCGATCGTCGCGACTTTCGTTCTCGTGCTAACCGCGACCGCCAAGCTCCCGGAAACGCTTGGCCTCCCCCTCTTCTTCGCCGCGCTTCTGCTCGCCTTGGCGTCGACCGCTGCCCACCCGGCCAACCCGCTCGGCGCCCGCGCGCTCGTTTGGCTAGGCGAGATCAGCTACGCAACCTACCTCGTGCACTTCATCGGCTATGTCGTCTTCAAGTTGCTGTTCGTCGACGATCCGTTCGCGGTTCCGCTCCCCGCGCTCGCCGGGTTCCTCCTGCTCACGCTGATCGCCTCCGCGGGGCTCCACCGCTTCATCGAACTCCCAGCGCAGACCGCACTGCGTCGCCTGTTCGAACGCTCAAAGGAACGAAGCCCCGCGCCCGCGCTTTGAGCGCCGCATGGAGACTTCGCTGCCCGCCGATCTCAGCTTCACTCACGATCACGATCCCGGCATCACCCGAAAACCCGCGCGCATCGGCGGCTGGGCTTACTACGATCCCGACGGCGCTCGCGTCACCGACCGGGAGGAGATCGACCGGCTGAACGCGATCGGAATGCCCCCGGCTTACGAACGCTGCTGGTTCTCGCCCGATGCCAACGGCCACATCCAAGCCGTTGGCTACGATGCCAAAGGTCGCAAGCAGTACCGCTACCACGCCAGCTTTCGCGAGCATCAGGAGGACGCCAAGTACGAGTTGCTGGCCAAGTTCGGCCGCGCGCTGCCCAAGCTGCGGCGCAAGGTGGAGGCGGACATCGCGGGCCGCGCAATGAGCCGCGACACCGTCCTGGCCGCCGTCGTCCGCCTCATCGACACGACCCACATCCGCGTCGGCAACGAACAATATGTCAAGGACAACGACAGCTTCGGCGCGACCACGCTGCGCAACCGCCACGCGCGCGTGGCGGGTGGCAAGCTTCGCCTCTCCTACGTCGGCAAGTCGGGCAAGAAGCGTGAAGTCACGGTCACCGACAAGAACCTCGTGCGCATCGCCAAGAAGACGCAGGACCTGCCCGGTCAGCATCTGTTCGAGTTCATCGGCGCGGACAAGCAGCCGCATCCGGTCACCTCGTCGGATGTCAACGCGTACATCAAGGACGCCATGGGCGACACGTTCACCGCCAAGAATTTCCGGACGTGGGGCGCGTCCGTCATCGCATTCACGGGCATCGCCGACAGCATGGACGCGAAACTCAAAATGAAGGCGGTGATCGAGCCCGTCGCCGAAGCGCTCGGCAACACGGTCGCGATCAGCCGCAAGAGCTACGTGCATCCCGCGCTGATCGAAGCGCTCAAGGACGCGGGCGCGATCGGAAAGAAGGGTTTGCCGCGGCCGACGCAGTATTTGTCCCGTTACGAACGCGGGCTGATCGACTTTCTCGACGCGCTGCCGTCGGCGGAGGAAAAGGAGCAGGCGATGGCCGAGGAACAGGCAGCGGTGGCGGCCGAAGCGATGCTGGAGGCGGTGGCAGGGAGCGGCTGAAAGGACTTGCAGCTAGGACCGTAGTTCCTCGGCGAAGGCAGGGCCCCGGCGTTTGGCAGAACTGAGGCTGCACCTCGGCCTTCGCCGGGGAACTAAGACGCGCTAACAGCCATCCATGACCTTCGCCGACAAATCGACCAGCCTCGCTACCGACGCGACGAAGTGGCTCGCCGCACACGGAGCCGACATCCTCATCGGTCTCGTCCTCGCCGCCGCGATCGTCGCCGCTCTGCTCGCCATCCGCACCTTCGGCGTTTCGCTCTGCCGCAACGCCCCTACCCGCTTCCGCCAGATCCTCGGGTCGACTCTCGCGCGCACGAACCTCCTGTTCATGGCCGCGCTCGCCGCCAAGCTCGTCGCGCAATATTGGGGCGCCCCGCCGCAGGCCGCGCGGGTCGTCCAGCTGGCGTTCGTCATCACCTTCGCGCTGCAAGCCGCTGTCTGGCTTCGCGAAATCATCTTGGGGGTCGTCGAACACCGCGCGGGCGAACGGCCGGGCGAGACGACCGTCGGCAACGCGCTGCGCATCATCCGCCTGCTCGTCAACGTCGCTTTGTTCACCGTCGCGGTCGTGGTGATCCTCAGCAATCTGGGCGTGAACGTCACGGGCATCGTCGCGGGCCTGGGCATCGGCGGCATCGCGATCGGCCTGGCCGCGCGCGACGTGTTCTCGGATTTGTTCGCGGCGCTCGCCATCATCTTCGACCGCCCCTTCGCGATTGGCGAGACGGTCAGGTTCGGCGACATCACCGGAAAAGTCGAGGCGATCGGCCTCAAGACAACGCGCCTGCGCAGCATCGAAGGCGACGAAGTCATCGTCTCCAACGCCAAGCTGCTCGAACAACAAATCCGCAACCTCTCGGACGTCTCCGACCGCCGTGTCGCGCTGACGTTGCCGCTGCTCAACCGCAACGACCCGGCGGCGATCGCGACTCTGTGCCACGACGCGCGCACCATCGTGGAGACGGACTCCGATGCGCGCTTCACGCATGCCTGGGCGGTCAATTTCGGCGCGACCACCGCCGATGTCGAGATCGTGTTCCGCGTCGACACGCACGACATCGAACGCATGGCCGCCGTCCGCCACCACGTCATTCTCGCAGTGCTGGACCGCGCGAAGGGGCTCGGCCTCCAGCTGAACGGCACGGTCTAGATGCCAGCGTCGCTCATCGACAACAGGCTCGCATTGCCGCCGCCGGACGTCGTATCCGTGCTCGTCACGCGCTCGACGCAGAAGCGCGGCAGGTAGTTCGGCCCGCCCGCCTTGGGTCCCGTTCCCGACAACCCTTCGCCCCCGAACGGCTGCGACCCCACGATCGCGCCGATCATCGACCGGTTGACGTACAGATTGCCCGCTTCGGACAAAGCCTCGACGATTTCGGCCGAGCGCGCGATGCGGCTGTGCAGGCCCATCGTCAGCCCGAACCCGCTCGCGTTCACCCGCGCTACCGTGTCTTCAAGCGTACCCGATTTCCACGTCGCCACATGGAGCAACGGTCCGAAATGCTCGGCACGCAGGTCTCGGATGCGGTCGATGCGGATGACGGTGGGCGGCACGAACAATCCGTCGGGGACCCGCACCGTATGCACCCACTGCTCGCGGCTCGCCTCGCGGTGCGCCAACAAACGATCATACGCCGCCCGGTCGATCACCGGCCCGACGTCCGTTGCGGGATCGGCGGGGTCGCCGACGACGAGCGTGTCCATAGCGCCCGCCAGCATCGCCAGCGTCTTGTCGGCGATCTCTTCCTGCAGCACGAGCAGGCGCAGCGCGGAACAGCGCTGTCCCGCGGACTGGAAGGCCGACGTGACGACATCGCGCACGACCTGTTCGGGCAAGGCGGTCGAATCGACGATCATCGCATTGATCCCGCCCGTTTCCGCGATCAGCGGCACGATCGGGCGCGCGTCGTCCGCGAGAAGATCGCGCGCGATGCGCTTGGCGGTCGCCGTCGATCCGGTGAATGCGACCCCGTCGATGCGTACATCGCGCACCAGCGCCGCGCCGACGTCGGGGCCGCCGGTGACCAGCACCAGCGCGTCGGCCGGAATACCGGCTTCATGCGCGAGCTCCACCGCGCGTGCCGCTATGCGCGGAGTCTGCGGCGCTGGTTTGGCGACCACCGTGTTCCCCGCCGCTAACGCCGCCGCGATCTGGCCCAGGAAGATGGCCAATGGGAAATTCCAAGGCGCGATGCACAGCCACGTGCCTCGCCCTTCGTAGCGCAGCACGTTGCGTTCGCCCGTTGGGCCGGGCAGGTCGACGGGCCGCAACCGGGTGCGCGCCTGCGCGGCGTAGTAGCGGCAGAAATCGACCGCCTCGCGCACCTCGCCGAGCGCGTCGGGGATCGTCTTCTTCGCTTCCTGCACGCAGATGCGCATCAGCTCAGCGCGGTTTTTCTCGAGCAGGTCCGCGAGACGGTCGAGCGCGGCGGCGCGCACCTCGACGGGCGTGCGGGACCAGCTTGAGAATGCCGCCTTCGCGCTACCCACCGCCCCCTCTTCGTTTGTCCCGAGTGAAAACGAGAGGCGCCCCTCGTTTTCACTCGGGACGAACGGCTTAGCTACTTTTGCGGATATACCTTCGAGGACCGTGATATCGCTCAGATCAAGTCCTTCACTGTTCCACCGCTCGGGCGCGAACAGTTCGCTGGGCAGCGGAATGGACGGATGCGGGTTGCCGCCGACCGCCGCGATCTTCGCCGCAGGATCCGCCAGCAGGTCCGTATCGCTCAACGCCTCGTCCGCGAGCTGATGCACGAAGCTCGAATTGGCTCCGTTCTCCAGCAATCTTCGCACGAGATACGCGAGCAGGTCGCGGTGTCCGCCGACGGGCGCGTAGATGCGGCAGGCATAGCCCTCCTCGCGTACCAGCCGCTCGAACAGCCCCTCCCCCATCCCGTGCAGCCGCTGGAACTCGAAATCGCGCGAGCCTCCCGCCCATTCGAGGATCGTCCCCACCGTCAGCGCATTGTGCGTCGCGAACGCGGGGTGGATGTTGCGCGCCCGCAGCATCGCATGCGCGCACGCCAGATACGATACGTCCGTCGCGGCCTTTCGCGTGAACAGCGGGTAGTCGGCCAAGCCCGCCTCCTGCGTATGCTTGATCTCGCTGTCCCAATACGCGCCTTTGACGAGCCGCACCGCGAGCCGCCTCCCCGTCGCATGGCCGCACGCGTCCGCCCAGTCGACGACCGCCCGCGCGCGCTTGCCGTACGCCTGCACCGCCATGCCGAGCCCGTCCCAGCCCGACAGCGACCGCGCCTCCGCGACCGCAGCGATGATGTCGAGGCTCATCTCGAGCCGTTCGGACTCCTCAGCATCGATCGTCAACGCGATGCCCGCGGCCGCGGCTTTCCGGGCGAGCGCCTCGATCATCTCGACGAGTTCGGGCACGCACTTGGCGCGCTGCGCGACCTCGTAGCGCGGGTGGATCGCGGACAGCTTGACGGAGATCGAGTGCCCTGCCCCCGGATGGCGCCCGACCGCCGCGATCGCATCGGCGTAGCTTTGCAGATACCGCTCGGCATCGGGATACGTGCGCGCGCCTTCGCCCAGCATGTCGAAGCTGGCGGTGAACCCGCGGTTCTCGGGCTTGGCCATTCGCCTCGACGCCTCGTCGATCGTGCGGCCCATGACGAAGATCTCGCCCATCATGCGCATCGCCGCGCCCACGCCCGTGCGCACGAACGGCTCGCCCGCGCGCGCGACCAAGCGCTTGAGCACGCCGGCCTGCGTGTCCTCGCCGACCAGGGCGCGTCCGACGACCAGTCCCCAGGTCGCCGAATTGACAAGTGAGGAATGCGACTTGCCCGCGTGCGCGCGCCAATCCGCGTCGCCCAGCTTGTCCGCGATCAGCGCGCCCGCCGTGTCCGCGTCAGGCACGCGTAGGAACGCCTCGGCGAGAGACAGCAGCGCGACGCCTTCCGCGGTGTTGAGGCGGTATTCCTGAAGGAACTGGTTGACCCACCCGGTCTTCTGCGCCGCGCGCAGGTCCGCGACGAGCCGTAGCGCGTGCCCCTCGACGGACGTCTTCGTCGCCGGATCGAGCGCCGCGACCGGCAGCAACCCGGCCAGCACCTCCGGTTCGGGCGCGCGGTGGAGACGCGTCATCCGCGCGCGTGCGGAAGCCGTAGCGTCACCGACGCTGCTCGGAATCTGGGACTTGAGTGTTGCCATGTTCGTCATCTAAGCCCGGTCGATGCCGACAGCCAGCCTCGCCGATATCCGGGCCCGCGTGGGCGAGGACATCGGCACGTCGCCGTGGATCACGATCGACCAGCCGACCATCGACACCTTTGCGCAAGTCACCGGCGATCCACAGTTCATCCACATCGACCCGGTAGCCGCCGCCGCGACTCCGTTCGGCGGCACGATCGCGCACGGATTCCTCACCTTGTCGCTGCTCAGCCAAATGGCGTCCGGCATCATGTTGCTTCCGACGGGCGCGCTGATGGGCGTGAACTACGGTTTCGATCGCGTGCGCTTCATCCAGGCGGTGCGCTCCGGCTCCCGCGTCCGCGGCCGGTTCGCGCTAACCGCGTGCGAGGAGAAGAAGCCGGGACAAATCCAGTTTACCCACCAGGTCACCGTCGAGATCGACGGCGACGAGAAACCCGCACTGATAGCCGACTGGATCGGCCAGGTTTTCCTCCAGCAAGAGACCACATCATGACCAGAGAAGCCGTCATCGTCTCCACCGCGCGCACGCCGATCGGCCGCGCCTATCGCGGTGCGTTCAACGCGCTGCCCTCGCCCACGCTCGCGGCCCACGCGATCAGGGCGGCGGTCGAGCGCGCCGGCGTCGACCCGGCCGAGATCGACGACGTCGTCTTCGGCGCGGCGTTGCAGCAGGGCGTGCAGGCGACGATCGGCCGCACCGCCGCCTTGCGCGCCGGGTTGCCGACGAGCGTGTCGGGCATGTCGCTCGACCGGCAATGCGCGTCAGGCCTGATGGCGATCGGCACCGCCGCCAAGCAGGTAATCGTCGACCGCAGCGACGTCGTCGTCGCGGGCGGGGTCGAATCGATCTCAATGGTGCAGACGCCAGAGATGCGGCTCGGCCCCGACTTGGAGCTGCTGGCGATGCACAAGGACGTGTACATGCCGATGATCCAGACGGCGGAGATCGTCGCCAAACGCTACGGCGTTTCGCGGCAGGTACAGGACGAGTACGGTCTCAGGTCGCAACAGCGCACGGCGGCGGCGCAGGAGGCGGGCCGCTTCGATGCCGAAATCGTTCCCGTCACCGCGACCATGAACGTCACGGACAAGGCGACCAAGGAAGTGTCGCAGCGCGAGGTCACGTTGACCAAGGACGAAGGCAACCGGCCCGAAACGACGCTGGAGGGCTTGCAGACGCTGCAGCCCGTCATGGGTCCCGAAGGCAACATCACCGCGGGCAATGCCAGCCAGCTGTCCGACGGCGCGTCCGCGTGCGTCGTCATGGAACGCGGCGTGGCGGAAAGCCGCGGTTTGGCCCCCCTCGGCCGCTATGTCGGCATGGCGGTCGCGGGCACCGATCCGGACGAGATGGGCATCGGCCCCGTCTTCGCGGTTCCCAAGCTGCTTGAACGCTTCGACCTTAAGGTCGGCGACATCGGCCTGTGGGAATTGAACGAAGCCTTTGCCGTCCAGGTCCTCTACTGCCGCGACACGCTCGGCATTCCGGACGAGCTTCTCAACGTCGACGGCGGCGCGATCTCGATCGGCCATCCTTACGGCATGAGTGGCGCGCGCATGACGGGCCACGCATTGATCGAAGGCAAGCGCCGCGGCGTGAAGTACGTCGTCGTCACCATGTGCGTCGGCGGCGGCATGGGCGCGGCTGGATTGTTCGAGGTCTTGTGATCCGAGCGCGCATCGCGTCGTTCCTGAAGACGATCAGGATCGACGCGCATGCGGTGTGGCTGGCGGCACGCGATCCGCGCACGCCACCGTTCGCGCGGGCGTTCGGGCTGCTCGTCGCAGCCTACGCCGCCTCTCCGATCGACCTTGTTCCGGACTTCATCCCTGTACTGGGATTACTCGACGACGCGATCATCGTCCCACTCGGCGTATGGCTTTTCGTCAGGATGGTGCCCGCGTCCGTGTTCGCCGAATGCCGAGCCGCCGCCGCGATCGCGGCCCGGCGGCCCGCAAGCCGAACGGGGATGCTAATCGTGATCGCCATGTGGGCGGCATGCGCGGCGCTTGCATGGCTCTGGTTCGCCCGCGCGCGCTAGGCGTCGTGACGCGCGATCCAGTCCTCGACCACGGGCGCGATCTTGTCGCGCCACCGGCGACCGTTGAAGATGCCGTAGTGCCCGACCTCGGGCGCGAGAAAATACTTCTTCTTGTCGTCGGGCAAGGACGTTGCGATCGTCAGCGCGGCCTTCGTTTGGCCGATGCCCGAAATATCGTCACGCTCGCCCTCGATCGCCAGGATGCCGACATCGGTGATCGCGCTGGGGTCGACGCGGCGACCGCGGTGCGTCAGCTCGCCCTTCGGGAGCGCATGCCGCTGGAACACGACGTCGATCGTCTGCAGATAGAATTCTGCGGTCATGTCGCAGACCGACCGGTACTCTTCGTAGAAATCCTTGGTCGCGTCCGCGCTGTCGCCGTCGCCCGCGACCAGGTGCTTGTACATCTCCCAGTGCGATTCGAGGTGGCTCTTCATGTTCATCGACATGAACCCGGCAAGCTGCAGGAACCCCGGATACACGCGGCGTCCGGACCCCGGATAGGTGTACGGCACGGTCGCGATGACGTTGTCGGAAAACCAGCTGTGCGGCTTGTCGGTGGCCAACGTGTTGACCGATGTCGGAGCCTGGCGCGTGTCCACCGGCCCGCCCATCATGGTCAACGTGCGCGGCAAAGCCGGGTGCCTGTCCGCCGACATGAGCGCCACCGCGGCGTAGCACGGCACGGACGGCTGGCACACGGCCAGCATGTGCGCACCAGGACCGATCGCCGTAAGGAACTCGATCAGATAATCGACATAATCGTCGAGATCGAAGCGCCCGTCCGACATGGGCACCAACTTGGCATCGCGCCAGTCGGTTACGTACACATCGTGCCCGGGCAGCATGCGCTCCACGGTTCCGCGCAACAACGTCGCATAGTGGCCGGACATCGGCGCGACGATCAGCAGCCGGGGACCGCCTTCCACGCCCTCCCGCCGAAACCGCTTCAACTGCCCGAAGGGCTTGCGCAGCACGATCTCCTCGGTCACCGCCACCGTACGGCCGTCGACAACCGTTGCTGCGAACCCGAATGCCGGCTTGCCGCGCGGGGCCGCGACATGCGCGAACACGTCGAGCGCGGACGCGACCGACGGGCCCATCGCGCTGTAAGACAAAGGATTGCTGGGGTTCTGCAGCCAGCTCGCGCCGACCTCGGCCATCGTGCTCGCGCCCGCAAGTGCCATGCGTTGAACTTCGTAGGCGTTGTAAAGCATGACCGCTCCTGCTGCGTTGCAACATATGTGGCACCCGTATGACAGCGGAGCAAGTCGGACGGGTTAACGCGTTGAGCGAACCCCCTCCCCCTGCTACCCGCACCCGAATGGCAGACGACAAACCCGATCCGCTTCCGCGAAAGATCGGCAGCCTCGCACTGGTCTGGCGCTACGCGATCAACTACCCCGGCCGCATCGCGGGCGCGATCGCGTCGTTGCTCGTCGCCGCGGCCGCGACGCTCGCGATTCCCTACGGCCTGCGCCGCGTCGTCGACGAAGGCTTCGTCGCGGGCGGCGGCGACATCGCCGAGACCTTCTACGCGCTCATCGGCATCGTGATCGTGCTCTCGATCGCGACCGCGTTCCGCTTCTACTTCGTGTCGTGGCTGGGCGAGCGCGTCGTCGCCGACGTGCGCGCGGCGGTCTACCGCAACCTGCTGAGCCTCAGCCCGGGCTTCTTCGAGGAGAACCGCCCGGGCGAGATCGCCTCGCGCCTGACCGCCGACACCGCCGTCATCGAACAGATCGTCGGCACCACCGTGTCCGTTGCGCTGCGCAACGTCGTCATGGGAACGGGCGGCATCTTCATCCTGTTCACGCTCGCCCCCAAGCTCACTGGCCTGCTGCTCGCGGGCATTCCCGTCATCATCCTGCCCATCGTGCTCATCGGCAAGCGCCTGCAAAAGCTTTCGCGCGCGAGCCAGGATCGCATCGCCGAAGTCGGCGCGATGGTCGGCGAGACGCTGGGCGCGATGAAGGTCGTGCAGGCCTTCGGGCAGGAGTCGCGCGAAGGCCGCCGCTTCGCCGACGCCGCCGAGGCCGCGTTCGCCACCGCGCGTCGCCGCATCCGCGTGCGCGCGGTCATGACCGGGATCGTCATCCTGCTCATCTTCGGATCGATCACGCTCGTCATGTGGCAGGGCGCGCTCGACGTCGCGGCAGGGCGGTTGTCGGGCGGCGCGATCGCCGCGTTCGTGCTAACGGGCGTCATCGTCGCGGGCGCGTTCGGCGCGCTGACCGAGGTGTATGGCGATCTCGTGCGCGGATCGGGCGCTGCGGCGCGGCTCGCCGAATTGCTCGGCGAACGTCCCGGCATCGCCGCTCCCGCCAATCCGATCGCTCTGCCGCAGCCCGCGCTCGGCCGCCTCACGTTCGACCGCGTGTCGTTCCAGTACCCGACGCGCCGCGAAGTGTCCGCGCTCGCCAGTTTCAGCCTCGATGTCGCGCCCGGCGAAACGGTCGCCGTTGTCGGCCCCTCGGGCGCGGGCAAATCGACATTGTTCCAGCTCGCGCAACGCTTCTACGATCCGCAAGGTGGTCGCGTTCTCATCGACGGCGTGGCGCTCGCCGATGCCGACCCGGCCGCGGTCCGCGCGCGCATCGCGATGGTCCCGCAGGAAACCGTCATCTTCGCCGCCTCCGCCCGCGACAATCTGCGCTACGGCCACTGGGATGCGACCGAAGACCGCTTGCGCGACGCCGCCCGCGCCGCCAACGCGGACGAGTTCCTGTCCAAACTGCCCGACGGCTACGACACCTATCTCGGCGAAGGCGGCGCGCGCCTGTCCGGCGGTCAACGCCAGCGCCTCGCGATCGCCCGCGCCCTCCTCCGCGACGCGCCGCTTCTCCTGCTCGACGAGGCGACGAGCGCGCTCGACGCCGAATCCGAACGCCTCGTCCAGGACGCGCTCGAACGGCTCATGTCCAACCGGACGACGGTGGTCATCGCGCACCGGCTCGCCACCGTCCGCGCTGCCGACCGCATCATCGTCATGGATGCCGGGCGCATCGTCGAGGAAGGCACGCATGACAGTCTCGCCGGTCGCGGCGGGCTCTACGCGCGCTTGGCCCGGCTGCAATTCGAAGGGCTTGCGGCGTAGGCCGACCTCGACCGGGCTTGGCATGGCGGCCCGGTTGTGCTGTCAACGATCAACAGCTTTCGGACCCGTCATGAAGTTCATCAAGGTCACGTTTCAGAACAGCGCGACGGGGTACGTCAACGCCGATCGTATCGCGTGGATCGAACCGCGCGGCGGGCGCGTCATTCGGGTCTACTTCGACGGCACGGAGCCGATCGACCTCAAGATGGATCTGGAGGACCTGCTACGGCAGGCTGACGAGAATCGAGCCCTGGTGCCAGAACGGCGCAACGGCTGACGCCTACCCCATCCTCCGAACACGTAAGCGCGCCTTAGAAGACGCGGTACTGTTCGTTGCCCACGAAACCCATGTTCTCGACGCCCGCGCGTTTGGTGACCGCCAGAACCTCGTCCACGCGGGCATACGGCGCGAGCGGTTCGGGTTGCAGATGCAGTTCCGGCGTTACCGGTAACTGCTGTGTTTTCTCGAGCGCCAGAACGAGACTTGCGAGGTCAGTCGGAGCGCCGTTCCAGAACAGATCGCCACGCGAGTTGATGACGATCTTGTTCCTGATCCGATCGACGTTCGGCCCGTCAATCATCGGTAGATCGATCTTCACAGCGTGTGTCTGCAGTGGGATTGTGATAATGAACATGATCAGGAGCACGAGCAGGACGTCGACGAGCGGTGTGGTGTTCATCTCGATGATCGGTTTGACGTGTTCGGCTGCAGCACTCATGTGAAATCCTCCATGGATCAACGACTACAGGTTATGTTATGTTATCGCGTGAGGCAAGCGGGCTGAACAAAAAAAGGCGGGCCGGAGCCCGCCTGCGCGATTTCAATGATCGTCCTCCGCTTAAAACTCGCGATACTGCTCGTTCCCGACGAAACCCATTTTCTCCACGCCGACGCGCTTCGTAACCGCGAGAACTTCGTCGACGCGTTCGTAGCGCGCAGTGGGCTCGGGCTGAAGGTGGAGCTCAGGCGTCGGAGTCATCTGCTGCGTCAGGTCGAGATACTGCGTCAGCGTCGGGAGATCTACGGGGGCTCCGTTCCACAATACCGAACCGGCGGCGTCTATAACGATCTTGTTCTTGACCGGATCGATCGGCGGCGGCGTTGGGTCGTCCGTAGGCTGCGGAAGGTCCAGCTTCACGGCATGCGTCTGGATCGGAATCGTGATGATGAACATGATCAGGAGCACGAGCATGAC
This sequence comes from uncultured Sphingomonadaceae bacterium, assembly GCA_964251385.1. Lineage (GTDB taxonomy): Bacteria > Pseudomonadota > Alphaproteobacteria > Sphingomonadales > Sphingomonadaceae > CADCVW01. The sequence goes on from CAXUJK010000001.1 coordinate 964,656, forward strand.
GTCGATCAACGGCGTCGTGTTCATTTCCATGATCGGTTCGCCCTCGGAATTATCCGTGGCCATCTGCATGCTCATTGCGGTCTACTCCGACTGATTGGCTTTAGCGGCGTATCACGACAGAACCGGCGGGCGGCTCCGAGATAAAGCCGACGCGGGCGAAACCCGCGCTCTGCATGGTGAAGATCGCACCACCGACGCACTTGTAGGGCGTGTTCACGTCACCGCGGATATGCGCTTCCGGCATGTTCTCGGGCGTCAGGTTCTGGGCACCGCCCAATTTTTTGACCTCGAGTTCCAGCTTGGCGACCGCCATGTCGAGCAATTCCTTGGAGTTGACCTTCTTCATACCCCAATAAACCTCGCAGCCCCCCGCGCCGTCGCCTTTGACGGACAGGGCGACGTTCTCCGGCTTGGTCACGGTCGCCTGGTAGACAACCGACGGCAGTTTGACGGGAACCGTCTGAACGACGACGGGAATGGCGATCAGGAAGATGATCAGCAGGACCAGCATGACGTCCACCAAAGGTGTCGTGTTGATGTCAGTGATCGGGGCGTCGTCGTCCCCGCCGGATGGAACACTTATTGCCATGTTCGCGCGTCCTGTCTCTGCTTACGCTTGATTGCTGCAAGTCGCGGCCGGATCACCGGCCGCGACGGATTAGACGCGCGGCGTGTTCGTCGTGTTCGAAGGCGACGCGCCCGCCCCGACGGTCGGGGTGGCCTGCGCACCCGTGGACGTCATGCCCGTGCGCAGCGGCTCGGAACCGGCCTGCGTCGGTGCTCCCGCCGTCTTGGTCGTCGCCGTTGGCTTGACCGTCGATCCCGTACCGGAGGTCGCCGTCGTCGTGGCGCCGCCCGCCTTGGCCATCGCCGGCTTCAGATTGCCGCCCGACACCATGTAGCCGAGCACGTCGTTCGAGAAGTTTCCAATGTCCGCCATGACCGACTTGTTGCGACGGATCAGCCAGTTGTAGCCGAGCACGGCCGGAACCGCGACCGCCAAGCCGAGAGCGGTCATGATCAATGCCTCGCCGACCGGACCCGCAACCGCGTCGATCGACGCCTGACCCGACGCGCCGATCTTGATCAGCGCGCGATAGATACCGATGACGGTGCCGAACAGTCCGATGAACGGCGCTGTCGATCCGACAGTCGCGAGGAAGGCGAGCCCGTCGCCGAGCTTTGCCCCGATCGCCTGCTGGCTGCGGCCCAACGACCCGTGCATCCAGTCATGCGCCTCGACCGGATCGGTAAGCTTGGTGTGCTGCTCCTGTGCGACGAGGCTGTCGTCGACGATCTGCCGGTAGGCGGAGTTCGCCTCGAGCTTGTTCGCGCCGTCGCGAAGGTTGGGCGAGTTCCAGAAGCCCTGACGCACCGCCTTCGCCTGGTTCATGATCTTCTGCTGTTCGAACAGCTTGGTGAAGATGATGTAGAACGACACGACCGACATGAGGACGAGAATGCCGAACACCGTTTGCGCGATCAGACCCCCGTCCCTGAGCGCGGCTTGGATACCATAGGGGTTTTCCACGGCGGCGGGAGCGGCGGCGGTGGCGAACATCAGGATCATGTCAATTCATCCTCTTGAAAATCAAAACTGTGCTGAAGGCTTGAGAACTTGAACTTACTGGTTTTCGAGCTGCCAGCGGATCACGCCGGACGCCGTGTCTCCGACCTTGGCACCACTGCTGTCCGTCGCCGGGGTGAACCTCGCCCGTGACCGCATGAGCCGGCAGGTCGTGGTGTCCAGCGACGACGAACCGCTCGACGACGTCACCGTGCAGTCGCTGACCCGACCGTCCGGCCCGACAGTCAATCGGAAACTGACGCGACCTTCTTCCTCGTTGCGCAACGCCGCCGGGGGATAGTCGTCCTGCGACACGTACGAAGCCAGATTGGCGCGCGCCTTGGCCGGTTGCACCCGCACGGGGGGAGGCGGCGGCGGGGGCGGAGGCGGAGGCGGAGGCGGCGCAACCACAGGAGCCGGTGGTGCCGGTGCCGCGGTGTACGTCACGGGGGCCGGCGGCGGGAATTCACGCTGCGTCACCATCTGCGGTGGCGGCGTATTCATGCGCACGATCGGCGGCGGCGTCACCATCGGCGGCGGCTGCGTTTCGGGCTGGTCGGGCGGCGGCGGCGGCGGCTCTTCCTCGGGCGGAGGTGGCTCCTCCGTGACGTCGAACACATTCATGTCCTTGTCGATCGCCTTGACCGCCTTGTACGCCAGCCCGGTGATGAAGGCATACGCCAACAAGGCGTGGATCAACGCGACGATGACGATCGCGACGATCCGGCTCGAACTCATTTTGCGATCAGCGTAGGCCATTAACCCGCATCACTCCCAATCCGCCGTCAAACCGTTCGGACGTTTTCGCCCTAAACCTCACCGATGACAAGCAAGCTATTAACCAGAATCAATAACGTCTCCGCCACAATATCGGTTGCAGTAAGGATGCAAGATATCATCGGCGTCGCCATCGTGTCTATCGCCGCGATTGTTCCCATGCAATGCCGCGATGATCAAGCTACGTCGCGCCGGTCAGAATGATGCAAGGTCGACCCCGACCCCCGCGCAGTCGGCGTAGATGTCGGGTTTGCGCGTCGCGACCCGCAACGCCGTCACGCCGCGACGCGCCGCCACCAGATCGTAGATCTCGCGCGCGATCGTTTCCTGCAGGTTGAAGCGGCGCGACGCGGCGAGCCGCGCGATGTCGCCGTGGAGCACGTCGTAGTTCCAGGCGTGCGCCACCGCGTCGTCCGTGGGAAACGACCGTTCGTCCACCCAGACTTCCACGGTGACGAGCAGGCGTTGCTGCACGCCGACTTCGAAGTCGTGGAAGCCGATGTCGACGTTCAGCGCATAATCGTCGAGCGTGATCTTGCGCGTGCGCGGCGACAGCGCGTCGGGAACGAGGCCGTCGAGATGTCTCATGGCCAGATCCCTTCAGGAGCGCCCAGGAACTGCACGTCACGGTCGAGTCGCAGGAAGCGCTGACCGCCGTCGATCGTCACCGTCTGCCCCGTCATCGCGGGCGAGGCGATCAGGAATCGCAGGGCGCGGACGATGTCGTCCGCCTCCACCCCGCGGCCGAGCGCGTTCAACCGGTGCACCGCGTCGAAATCGTCGCGCGACTGCGGACCGGACACGAGCGTCACGGACGGCGCGATCGCACACACGCGAATGCCGCGGCGGGCGAGCGCGCGGGCGAGCAGCTCGGTCAGTTCGGCCAACCCCATTTTGGACACTGTGTAGGTAAAGAAATCGGGATTGGGCGCGGCGAGCTTGGCGTCGAGCAGGTTGACGATCAGCCCTCCCTGCCCCGCGGGCACGGTGCGCGCGAACGCCTGTGCCAGCAGCGCGGGCGCGCGCAGGTTGATGTCCATGTGCCGCGTCCACCCGTCGAGATCGAATTCGTCGGCCGAGTCGTGGACGAAGCGCGACGCGTTGTTGACGAGCAGCGCGGGCGGCGGAAGCCCGTTCAGCGCGACCACGATGCTGTTGGCGGCTTGCGGGTCGGCGAGATCGGCCTCGACGATGCGCGTCGCGGGATGCCCGCCGAACCGGGCTTCGGCTTCGTCGCGCGACCGGAGGCAGTGCACGAGCACATGCCATCCGTCGGCGAGCAACGCCTCGACCATGGCCGCGCCGATGCGTTTTGCGCCGCCGGTGACGATCGCCGTACGGGCGGGCGGGAACTCGGTTGTCATCGCACCGTCGCTAGCGCACCATTGCGGCGCGTCAAAGCGCGGGCGTTGCCGCTTGTCGAAATCGGTCTACATCCGCGCCATGCCTTCGCCCGAACCGCCGCCCGACCTGTCCGGCCTGTCGCTCGCCGACATCGCGCGGATGGTCGCGGACAAGAAGCTGCCGCCCGTCGAGACCTGGAACCCTTCGCATTGCGGGCACAGCGCGATGCGGATCGCGGCCGACGGCACCTGGTTCCACGAAGGAACGGCCATCGCGCGCCCGGCGATGGTGCGGCTGTTCGCCAACATCCTGCGGCGCGAACCCGACGGCCGTCACGTGCTCGTCACGCCCGCCGAAAGGCTCGACATTGACGTCGACGACGCCCCGTTCGTGGCGGTCGAGGTCAAGAGCGACGGCGAAGGCGCAGCGCGAACCCTCGCATTCCGGCTCAACACGGGCGACGTCGTGGTCGCGGGCGCGGATCATCCGATGACGATCGCCGACCACGGCCATGGACCGCACCCGTATCTGCGCGTGCGCGGCGGGCTCGACGCGCTGATCGCGCGTTCGGTCTTCTACGAGCTCGCCGAATGGGCGCTGGCGGAGGACGCGGGCGGACTGTGGAGCGACGGCGCTTTCCTGAAGCTGGACGATTGACGCCCGCCAAGCTCGCCGATCGGCTTGCCGCCGCGCTCGCCTCCGCGCCGCCCGATCTGCTCGGCGGGGACGAGGCGGTTCATCCGCCGGAGGATCCCGTATCCGCGGCCGTGCTCGTCGCCGCCGTCGATCGCGCGGAACCGACGCTGCTGCTGACCGTACGCACCGACACGTTGCGCCACCACGCCGGCCAGATCGCCTTTCCCGGCGGGCGCGTCGAGCCGGGCGAGAGCGTGCAAGCCGCCGCCTTGCGCGAGGCGCAGGAGGAAGTCGGGCTCGATCCCGCGTTGGTGCGGATCGTCGGAGCCGCCGATCCCTATCGCACCGTCACGGGCTTCCTCGTCGTGCCGGTGGTGGGAATCATCCCGCCCGATCTGCCCCTCGTCGCCGGCGACGGCGAGGTCGCGGCGTTGTTCGAGGTGCCGCTGGCATTCGCGCTCGATCCCACCAACCACGTGCTGCGCACGATGCGGTGGCAGGGCCAGACCCGAACCTACCGGGAGATCATTTGGGGCGAGCGCCGCATCTGGGGCGCGACCGCGGCGATGATCGTCAACCTCGCGCGGCGGCTGGAGCGCGTGGCGTGAGGCTTGACGCCATGCCGTGGCGCGATTGGCCCGGGTTCGTTCGCCTGACCGACGTGCTGGATGCCGCGCACGGGGCGACGCGCGTCGTCGGCGGTGCCGTGCGCGACACGTTGCTGGGGTTGCCCGTGTCCGACGTCGATCTCGCGACCCGTTTCGCCCCCGAGGACGTGGTACGCAGGCTGGAGGTGGCAGACATCAAGGCGGTGCCGACGGGTCTCGCGCACGGCACGGTGACCGCGGTGTGCGAAGGGCGACCGTTCGAGGTCACGACGCTGCGCCGCGACGTCCAAACCGACGGCAGGCATGCCACGGTCGCGTTCACCGAAAGCTGGCAGGAGGATGCGAGCCGCCGCGATTTCACGATCAACGCGCTTTACGCCGACCCGGCGAGCGGCGAGATTTTCGACTATTTCGGCGGCTTGGACGATCTTGCCGGGCCCTTCCTAGGCGGACCCGTCGTCCGCTTCATCGGCGATCCGCTGCGCCGCATCGCGGAGGACCACTTGCGCATCCTGCGCTTCTTCCGTTTCCACGCACGATTCGCGAGCGCCCGCGCTCCGGATGCGGCGGGGCTCGCTGCCTGCACCGCGCGCGCCAACGACCTCATGGCCTTGTCGCGCGAGCGCATTGCGGACGAAATCCTGAAGCTGCTTGCCTTGCCCGCGCCAACGGCGACTCTGGCGCTGATGGTCGACACCGGACTTCTCCTGCCCGTCCTCCCCGAGATCGATGCCAACGGAGTCGCGGCCTTGGCGCGGCTGGTAGAGACAGAGACGCGCCTCGGCATCGCACCCGACCCGCTGCGGCGGCTTGCCGCAACCCTGCCCGCCGATCCCAGGATCGTCGATGCGGTCGCGGCGCGCCTGCGGTCGAGCAAGGCGGCGCGGGCGCGGCTCGCCTGTGTCGCCGGACGAGCCGACGGCGACGCGGACGATCCGGACGCGCTCGCCTACTGGGGTGGCGTGGCATGCGCGCGCGACCGGTTGCTGCTAGGCTCGAGGCCCGATCCGGCGACGCTCGCCCGGCTGGACGACTGGCAGAAACCGCGGCTTCCCATCGGCGGCGGCGCGCTGATCGCCCGCGGACTGGAAGCGGGACCGGGTGTGGCCGTCCTCCTCAAGCATATCGAGACGGCCTGGGTGGAGGCCGGGTTTCCGGACGGTGATGCGTTCGAAACGCTCGTTGGTGCATACGTCGCCGACACTTTGCGCGACAGCCGGTAGTGGGTCCCGGCGGGCGAGCTAAAACTTGTTGTCCCTCGGGAAACCCATCGGCGGCATACGTCCCGCCGCGCCGCGCGCCGCTCGCCATGAAGACAGATCGACCTCCGTCCGCGTTCGCCCCCCCTCCCCGCCCATGCGCCAGCTGAGGCCCGCGTCGAAGCGGAACGGAACCGCGTCGGACAGGCCGCCGTCTCCATAGCGTTGCATCTGCACGCCCGAGCCGCGGCCGAGCTCGGGCAGTTCGGCGAGCGGGAACACGACCAGCTTGCGGTTGTCGCCGATCGCCGCGACGTGGTCCGCGTCGGCCGCGATCGCGGCGACGACCTTGAGCTTCGTGCCGGGGCGCAGGTTGACCATCTGCCGCCCTTTTCGCGTTTCCGCGATCGCGCTGTCGTGCGCGGTAACGAACCCGCGGCCGTCCGACGCGGCGAGCAGCAGCTTTTGTCCCGTTCTCGCCGCCATCGCCGCGACGATGGGCGTCTCGCCGCCCAGATCGATCATGAGGCGCACGGGCTCGCCGAACCCCCGCCCGCCCGGCAGCTTGTCTCCGGGCAGCGTGAACGCGCGACCATCGGCGGAGAAGAGCAGGATCTTGTCGGTGGTCTGCGCGAGGATCGGCGGAAAACCCGGCCCGTCGCCTTCCTTGTACTTCAACGATGCGATCTCGGTCGCCTCGACATGGCCGCGCATCGCCCGGATCCAGCCACGCTGCGACAGGATGACCGTAATCGGCTCGCGCTCGATCATCGCTTCCAGCGGGATTTCGCGCGTCGGCCCCGCCTCGCGGATCAGGGTTCGGCGCGCACCCAATGCAGTTTCCGGGCCGTAGCGCACGCGCAACGCGGCCAGGTCCTTCTTCAACCTGGCCCGCTGCTTGTTCGGGTTTTCGATAAGGGCGGCGAGCCCGTCGCGCTCCTTCTGCAGCGCCGCCTGTTCCTTCGTGAGCTGCATCTCCTCGAGCCGGCGCAGCGACCGCAGCCGCAGGTTGAGGATCGCCTCCGCCTGCCGGTCGGACAGCGAGAACTCGGCGACCATGACCGGCTTGGGCTCGTCCTCCTCCCGGATGATCGCGATCACCCGGTCGAGGTTCAGGAACGCGACCAGGTACCCCGCGACGATCTCCAGCCGATCGTCGATCTTGGACACGCGTGTCCTCGCGCGGCGCACGAGCACCTCGATCTGGTGCTTGAGGTAGGCGGTGAGCGCTTCCTTCAGCCCCATGACCTTGGGGGTGCGGTCCGCGTCGAGCACGTTGAGGTTGAGCGGCACGCGATTTTCCAGATCGGTCAGCCGGTAGAGGCTCTCCTTCAGGTCCTCCGGATTGACCGTGCGCGATCGCGGTTCGATCACGATGCGGATCGCCTCGTCGCTCTCGTCGCGGACATCGGCCAGGATCGGCAGCTTCTTCTCCGTGACAAGCGCGGCGATCTGTTCGATCAGTTTGCCCTTGGCGACGCCGAATGGGATTTCGGTGATCACCAGCACCCACCCGCCCTGCGCACGCTTTTCCGGCTCGGCGAACTTTGCCCGCACGCGGAACGAGCCGCGACCGGTGGCGTAGGCGTTGGCGATCGCCGCAGGACTGTCGACGATCTCGCCACCGGTCGGGAGGTCAGGGCCGGCCACGAAATCCATCAACGCGGAGGGTTCGGCCGCCGGATCGTCGATGAGGTGCGTCGCCGCGTCGATCAGTTCGGCGACGTTGTGCGGCGGGATCGACGTCGCCATCCCGACCGCGATCCCCGTCGCGCCGTTCGCGAGCAGGTTGGGGAACAGGCCCGGGAATACCTCCGGCTCCTCCTCCTCGCCGTTATAGGTCGGCTTGTAGTCGACCGTGCCGTCGTCGAGCCCGGCCATCAGCTCGACCGCCGCCGCGGTCAGCCGCGCTTCGGTGTAGCGGTAGGCGGCGGCATTATCGCCGTCGACATTGCCGAAATTGCCCTGCCCGTCGACGAGCGGGTAGCGCAGCGAGAAGCTCTGGGCCAATCGCACCATCGCGTCGTAGACCGACTGGTCGCCGTGCGGGTGGTACTTGCCGATCGTGTCGCCGACGACGCGCGCGCACTTCTTGTAGCCCGACGCGGGGTCGAGCTTCAGCAATCGCATCGCCCACAGGAGGCGGCGATGCACGGGCTTCAACCCGTCGCGAACGTCGGGGAGCGAGCGCGCGGTGATCGTCGACAGCGCGTAGACGAGGTAGCGTTCGGACAAGGCGGTGTCGAAAGGCCGATCCTCGATCTCGTGCGGTGCGGGACTTTTCGTGGGCGAAGGGGCCATATCGGGAACGGTTAGCAAGGCGGGATCGACAATGCGAGGCGACTAATTCAGGTGAGCGCGGGAGCCGCTCGTTCGTATAGGACGATGTCGCCGATCGCGCAGGAGCCATCATGACCCACTATGTCCGCTACCGCGCAGGCGTCGAGCAGATCCCCGACGGCGAGCCCGAGACGATCGCCAAGATCGTGCGGTCGTTCAAGTCGGAGGTCGACCTCGTCGTCAAGAAGGAAGGCCACGCGATGCGCGGCAGCCATGCCAAGGCGACGGGCTACGCGGTCGGCGAACTGACCGTCGAGAGCGGATTGCCGGACGAACTGGCGCAGGGCCTGTTCGCCCGCGCCGCCACGTACGAAGCGCTGGTCCGCTTCGCGCAGGGGCCGGGCGAGCTGCTCGACGACAGCGTCTCCATCCACCGCGGGATGGCGATCCGGCTGCTCGGCGTCGGCGGCGAGACGATCCCGGAGAACGATCAGCCCGGCATCCAGGACTTCGTGCTCGCCGTCGGACCCGAGTTCATCCACACCAACGCCAAGACGTTCCAGCTCGATTTTTCGGCGGGCGTGTCGAAGGCACCGTCCTTGCCGCAAGGGATCAAGGGCGCGGTATCCGCGGTCGCGCGCGTCGCCGAGGCCGGGCTGGAGGCGGTCGGGCTCTCCAGCTCCCTGCTCGGCTTCTTCGGCCACCCCGCCAAGCATCCTCTCGCCGACAATTATTTCAGCCAGGCGCCGATGCGCTGGGGCGATCACATCGCCAAGATCGCGATGGTCCCGTCGGATGCGACGCGCGCGGCCGTCGGCGACGACACGCTCGACACGAGCCGTCCCAACGTCTTCCGCGAAGCGATGATCGACACGTTCCGCGCCCACGGCGCGGCGTTCGACCTGCGCGTTCAATTGTGCACCGACCTCGACGCGATGCCGGTCGAGGACGCCAACGCGACATGGTCGCAGGACGACAGCCCGTACCGAACCGTCGCCCGCCTGACGCTGCCGCCGCAGGGCGCGTACGGCGAGGCGCGCCGCGTATTCTTCGACGAAGGTTTGGGTTTCAACCCCGCGCATTCGCTCGCCGCGCACCGTCCGCTCGGCGGCATCATGCGCGCGCGCATGACGACCTACAAACAATTGCAGGACTACCGGCGCGGCATCAACGGGGCGACAGCCCAGGCTCCGAGGTCAACGAGCGAAGTGCCGGCGTAACAAGATCGTTGCCGCGTCCGGCGCGCCGACCTAGTCTGCCCTCATGATCCGGACCGCACGCGCTCTTCCCACCGCTTCGGTCCTTCTGCTCACGCTGGCGAGTTGCGGTGGAGACGGGTCGTCGGCACCTCCCGCGCCTCCCCCGCCTCCCGCCAATCGCGCACCGGCCTTCACCAGCGCAGCCACCGCGTCCGTCGCCGAAAACAACGCCGCCACCGCTTACCAGGCCGCCGCCACGGACGCGGACGGCAACGCGCTAACCTTTTCGATCAGCGGCGGCGCGGACGCGGCGCGCTTCGCGATCACCGCCGCGGGCGCGCTGACCTTCGTCGCCGCGCCCGACTTCGAGGCACCCGCCGATGCGGACCGCGACAACGTCTACCTCGTGCGCTTGGGCGTGTCGGACGGCACGCTGACGACGACGCTCGACTTGGCCGTCACCGTGACCAACATCGCGGGCGAAAGCTTTTCGGTGGTCCGCGTCGGGACCGGGTTCAACCAACCCACCTTCGTCGCTGCGGTCCCCGGCGACACGCGCGTGTTCGTGATCGAAAAAGGCGGGCGCATCCTGTTGCTCGATCCCGCGACCCCCGGCTCCGGCACGCTCTTCATGACGGTCGCGTCCACGATCAGCACGGGCGGAGAACGCGGGCTGCTGGGCATGACCGCCGCGCCCGATTACGCGACCAGCGGCGCCTTCTACCTCTACGTCACCAACCCGGCGGGCGACATCGAGATTCGCCGTTACACCCGCCGCAACGCCAACGAAGGCGATGCGTCCACCGGCGACGTCCTCATCGCCATCCCGCACCGGGAGGCGGACAACCACAACGGCGGCTGGGTTGGCTTCGGTCCCGACGGCTTCCTGTACCTGGCGACGGGAGACGGCGGCGGATCGGGCGATCCCTTCGACAACGCGCAGAACCTGGCCAGCCGCCTCGGCAAGATCCTGCGCATCGACGTGCGCACCGACGCCTTTCCCTCCGATCCGTTGCGCGACTACGCGATTCCCACCGACAACCCGTTCGCTACCGGCGCGGCCCCCGAAATCTTCGCCTACGGCCTGCGCAATCCGTTCCGGAACAGCTTCGACGGGGCGAACCTCTACATCGGCGACGTGGGGCAAGGCGCGATCGAGGAGGTCGACCTGCTCCGCCCCGCCGACCGCGGCGCGAATTACGGCTGGCCGATCCGCGAAGGCACGCGCCAGTTTCGCGGGCCCAACCAGGCCGGCCTGACCGCGCCCGTCACGGAATACGACCACGGCAGCGGCCCGCTCCAGGGCCGCTCGATCACGGGCGGCTACGTCTACCGTGGACCCGTTCTCGGGCTGCAGGGCCAGTACGTCTTCGCCGACTTCATCTCGGGCAACATCTGGTCCGTGCCGTCGGCCGAGCTGGTGCAGGGCACGACGGTGCCCAACAGCCGCTACACCCGCCGCAACACAGACTTCGCGCCCGACGCCGGAGCGTTCGGCAACATCGTCAGCTTCGGCGAAGACGCGACGAAAAACCTATACATCGTCGATTTCGATGGCGAGATCTTCCAGCTCCGGCCGGGGAGTTGAGGATTATCAAGGGGGTCGTTCCCCGGCGAAGGGCTCTCCTGAGCGCAGCCGAAGGGCCGGGGCCCAGCCTTCAACACGTACAAGGCTGGGCCCCGGCCTTCGCCGGGAAACTAAGAAAAGCCAAGTTGCTGTCCATGGGCTGCGCCAGTTCATTGCTGGCCGTGCTTTCGGCTTCCTGCGCGGCCATTGACACTCCACCCGCCGCCGTGCCCAAGCTCCTGACCTGGGCCGATCTCCTCGCCCGACCCAAACCCGCCGCCGACAAGGCCTTTCGTTATGGTCCCGACCCTTATCAGGTCGTCGACCTTTGGCTGCCGACCGGCCCCGGCCCGCATCCCGTCGTCCTCATGGTCCACGGTGGTTGCTGGACCACCGCCATCGCCGATCGCACTCTGATGAACTATCTCGCGGGCGACCTGCGCGGGCGCGGCTATGCGGTGTGGAACATCGATTACCGCGGGGTCGACCGACCGGGCGGCGGCTATCCGGGAACGTTCGGCGATGCCGCGGCGGCCGCCGACATGCTACGAAGCATGGCTCCGGCCCATCGGCTCGATCTCGAACGCCTCGTCGCGGTCGGCCATTCGGCGGGCGGGCATCTTGCCTTGTGGCTCGCCGCGCGCCCGCGCCTCCCGGACGCGAGTTCGCTGCGCAGTGCCGATCCGCTCCCCATCCCGGCGGTGATCAGCCTCGGCGGCCTGCCCGATCTGGAACAGGCGGGGAGGCCGCCGGGAAGCGGCTGCGGAACCGACGTGGTCGCCAAGCTCGTCGGCACCGGACGCGCGGACCCCTACGCCGACACGTCGCTGCCGCGGCTCGCGCCGACGCAGGTCAACCAGATGCTCGTCAGCGGCACGGACGACCGCATCATTCCGGCGGCTTTCGCGAGCGACTACGCCGCCGCCATGCGCGCGAAGGGGGATGCGGTCCGCGTCGAGATGATCGCGAACACGGGTCATGTCGAACTCGTCGCGCCGGGAAGCGCGGCGTGGAGCCGCACGCTCGAACTCATCTTCGCGACGATCGGCCGCGAATGACGGGGGGTCCATGACCCGGGACGAGGCGCGGGTTCTGGATGCGGCGGACCCCCTGCGCGCGTTCCGCGATCGCTTCCACCTGCCGGACGGGGTCATCTACCTCGGCGGCAATTCGCTCGGAGCCCTGCCGCGCGCGACGCGCGTAGCCCAGGCGGATGCGGTGTCGCGGCAATGGGGCGGACAGCTGATCGGCAGCTGGAACGCCGAGGACTGGGTCGGCGCGCCGCAACGGATCGGCGCGGCGATCGCGCCGCTGGTGGGGGCGGCGGCGCATGAAGTGATCGTCACAGACTCGGTCTCGGTCAACCTGTTCAAGGCGATCGCAGCGGCGGCCGCGCTCAACCCCGGACGATCCGAACTGCTGACGGAAACGGGCAATTTTCCGACCGATCTCTACGTCGCGGACGGCGCGGCATCGTTGATCGCCGGTCTGACGGTACGCGCGGTGTCGCCCGAGGACGTCGAGGCCGCGATCGGCCCGGACACCGCCATCCTGCTGCTCACCCACGTCCACTACAAGTCCGGCGCGCGCCGCGACATGGCCGCGCTCACGGCGCGCGCGCATGCGGCCGGTGCGCTCGTCGTGTGGGACCTGAGCCACAGCGCGGGCGCGGTGCCGCTCGCCCTGTCACGCGACGGCACCGATTTCGCGGTCGGGTGCGGGTACAAGTTCCTCAACGGCGGCCCCGGCGCACCGTCCTTCCTCTACGCCGCCGAACGGCACCACAAGGCGATGCGGTCGCCGCTCCAGGGCTGGTTCGGCCACGCCGCCCCATTCGCATTCGACGACGCGTACGCGCCCGCGGCGGGAATGACCCGCATGCTTTGCGGCACCCCGCCGATGCTCAGCCTGCTCGCGCTCGAGACGGGAGTGGCCACGTTCGTGGGGACGGACATGGTCACGCTGTTCGCCAAGTCGGCCGCGCTGTTCGACCTGTTCGCGGACGAAGTCGCCGCGCGCTGCCCGGACGTGAAGCTCGTCAGTCCACGGGACGCGGCTCTTCGCGGCAGCCAGATAAGCTTCTCGCACCCGCAAGCCTACCCCATCTGCCAGGCGCTGATCGAAGTCGGGATCGTCGGCGATTTCCGCGCGCCCGACATCTTGCGCTTCGGCCTGACCCCGCTCTACACTCGCTTCGACGATATCGCGTGCGCGGTCGAGCGGCTCGCCGACATTCTGGACAGCGGCCGCTGGCAGAACCCGCGTTATGCGATCAAGGCGAAAGTCACTTGAACCTTTAGTACAGTATGCTTGACACAACCGAGGCGACTCGGCATCTTGCTCGGACATAAACAGGGGACGTTATCGTGACCAGGATCAGCCGCGCTCTACTCGCCGCCACCGCTTTGGGCGTGATCGCGCCCGCCTTCGCGCAGACCGCCGGTTCGCAAGCCGTCCCCCTGATCCCGCGCGAGAAACTGTTCGGCAATCCGTCGCAGGCGGCGGGGCGCATCTCGCCCGACGGCAAGTGGCTGTCGTGGACCGCGCCCCGCAACGGCGTTCTCAACGTCTGGGTCGCGCCGGTCGCGACTCCCAAGGCGGCGCGCGCGCTGACCGACGAGCGCGAGCGTCCGGTCCGCGGCTACAGCTGGTCGCCCGACTCGCGGCAGATCATCTTCGGCCAGGACAAGGGCGGCGACGAGAACGTGCTACTGTACGGCGTCGACGTCGCGACGGGCAAGCAGACGACGCTGACCCCCTTCACCAAGACGCAGGCGCGGCTCGCGGGCACGTCCAACCGGCACAAGGACCGCGTGCTCGTCGCCGTCAACAATCGCGACCCGCGCTACCACGACGTGCACAACCTCGATCTGCGCACCGGCAAGCTGACGCTCGTCCAGCAGAACGACGGCTATGCCGGCTTCATCGCCGACAACAACCTCAAGCTGCGCATCGCCGCCAAACCGAACGCGGAGGGTGGCGCGGACTACCACCGCATCGTTGACGGCAAGATCGAGGAAAAGGCGTTCGCGTCGATCGGCCTCGACGACGTGCTCACCACCTCCCCGCTGAACTTCAGCGCCGACAACCGCACGCTGTATTGGATCGACAGCCGCGGCCGGAACACCGCGGCGCTGATGGCGCAGGACGTCGCCACCGGTGCGATGCGGGTGATCGCGCAGGACGCGCGCGCGGACATTAGCGGCGCGCTGGTCGATCCCAAGACGTACGAGGTCGAGGCCTATCGCGCCGACTATCTCAAGCCCGAATGGAAGCCGATCGACCGCGAGATCGCGGGCGACCTCAGCTTCCTTCAGGCGAAACTGGGCGAGATGCCGCAGGTCTCATCACGCACGGACGACGACACGAAATGGACCGTGGTCGTCGATCCCGTCGTGCGGCCGTCCACGACCTACCTGTACGACCGCCGCGCCAAGAAGGTCACCGAGCTTTTCGTGGGCCGTCCCGAGCTCGTGGGCGCGCCGCTCGTCCCGATCCACGGCGTCGAGATCCGGTCGCGCGACGGCCTGACGCTGCCCAGCTACCTGACGCTTCCCGCCGCCGCCGACGCCAACCGCGACGGTCGGCCCGAGCGAACGGCCCCGCTCGTCCTGCTCGTCCACGGCGGACCGCAGGCGCGCGACGGCTACGGCTACAACACCACGCACCAATGGCTGTCCAACCGAGGCTACGCGGTGCTGTCGGTCAACTATCGCGGTTCGACCGGCTTCGGCAAAAACTTCATCACCGCGGGCAACCGCGAGTGGGCGGGCAAGATGCACGACGACCTGATCGACGCGGTCGACTGGGCGGTGAAATCCGGCGTCACCACGCCCGACAAGGTCGCGATCATGGGCGGCAGCTACGGCGGCTACGCGACGCTCGTCGGGCTCACCTTCACCCCGGACAAATTCGCGTGCGGCGTCGACATCGTGGGTCCGTCCAACCTGTTCACGCTCGCCTCGACGATCCCGCCCTACTGGGAAGCGGGCAAGCGCGCGCTGTTCGCCCGCATCGGCGATCCGGCCACGGGCGAGGGCAAGACGTTGTTGGCGGCACGCTCGCCTTTGACCCACGCCGACAAGATCAAGAAGCCCCTGCTGATCGGCCAGGGTGCCAACGATCCCCGCGTAAAGCAGGCCGAGTCCGATCAGATCGTCGCGGCGATGAAGGCGAAGGGCATCCCCGTCACCTACGTCCTGTTCCCCGACGAGGGCCACGGCTTCGCCAAGCCCGCCAACAACATCGCGTTCGGCGCGGTAGCGGAGAACTTCCTGGCCAAGTGCCTGGGCGGGCGCGCGGAGCCGATCGGCGAAGCGGTCAAGATGTCGACCGCGCAAGTCCCGCACGGCGCGGAATACGCGCCCGGACTCGCCGGAGCGATCGCGCGCAAATAGACGGAAGAGCCCTCTTCCCGCTGGCGGGGGGCTCGCGCGACAGGACGGCGGTTCATCCGAGCGCGGGCTTGCCCGTGGTCCGCTGTTTCCATCGAGTCGGCTCGGCGCGGGTCTCAAGAGGAGCGGACGGATGTACGAGTTCACGATGAAGGGCATCTGGGTGCGTTGGGGCGCGCTCGACATGCCGTCCCGATGGCTGTTCGCGGGCAGCGGCGCGGCCGCGTTTGCCGCGCTTGTGCCGCTCTACGTGCCCGGCGCGGTCACCCGCAGGTCGTACCTTTTCGACCTGGGCTATTATGTCGGCAGCGGCGGGAAGTGGCCGGTCCGGGCCGCCGAAACGTCCGCGTCCATGCTTCCCTGGGCGGCGTGGTGGATCGTCGGCTGCCTCGCGGTGTCGGCCCTGCTGTGGTGGCGGCTGAGCGTCCGCCAGGACGAGTTGTTCAACCGCATCCAGAATTGGGCGTTCGCGATGGGCGGCGCATGGAGCGCGACACTGCTCAGCGTGTGGAGCATCTTCGACATGGCGGACCTGGCAAGTCCGATCACCCCGGCCGCCGTCATCACGGTCTTCGCGGTGGCGATCTCCGTGTTCTGGTTCGTGGCCGTGCGCCGATGGGCGTAATCACCTGCCTTGCCGCCCTGCGCGCGGAGCGGCGGTTGACGCAGGCGGACCTCGCGGCCTTGGCGAAGGTGTCGCGGCAGACGATAAATTCGATCGAGACGGGGCGGTTCGAGCCGAGCCTCAGCCTCGCACTCGTTTTGGCTAAACTGTTCGAGCGTCCTGTCGAGCAGTTGTTCGCGCTTCCCGGTGACGACCCCGACTGGGTGCCCACGACCTCAACGCGGCCCAAGTCGCTGATCGCATCGTTGAGACAGAAGCCGCCGCTTACGAGCGGATAGATCCTCCGTTCATCGTTAGAAATAAACCGCTTGCCGCTGCAGCGTTACACTATATCATGCCTCGATCATTACGGAGGCACGTATGCGCGCGACGCTCTTGGCATCTTCATTCCTCCTGCTGGCGGGTTGCAGTCAGCAGCCTTCCCGGCAGGAGTCGCGGGATCTGCAGGTCTCCGACGCGACCGAAGCGGCCGCGACCACTGATATGGCCCGCATGGACTCGCCCCCTCTCGCCCCCGCCGCGCCCGGCATCTCCGTCACCTCCGCGCCCGGCGTCGCCTTCAACTACCGCTACGCGTTCCGTCTGCCCTCCAACCGCATCGGCGCGACGCAGGAAGCGCATGCGGCGGCCTGCGAAAAGCTGGGCCTCGCGCGCTGCCGCATCACGGGCATGCGCTACCGGTTGGAGAACGAACGCGACATCTCCGCCGAATTGTCGCTCAAGCTCGACCCCGCGATCGCACGCAACTTCGGCAAGCAGGCCTCCGAGCTCGTCACCCGATCCGAAGGCATGCTCGTCGACCATGAGATTTCGGGCGTCGACGCAGGGTCCGCGATCGCGACCGCCAACCGGACGCAGGCGCAGATCGCGGACGACCTGGCCGGCATCGAGGCCCAGCTGCGCCGCCCCGGCCTGTCCAACACGATCCGCGACCGTCTGCTCGGCGAGGCCGCCGAGCTGCGCCAGCAGATCCGCAGCCTCAGCGCGACGCGCGACGCCGACCGCGAGTCGCTCGCCCGCACGCCGATGGTGTTCGCCTACGGCTCGGGTAGCCTGATCCCCGGCTTCGACACGACCTCGCCGTTCCGCGATGCGTTCGAAACCGCGGCCGCGATCTTCCTGGGGGCGTTCGCTATCATCCTGAACCTGCTCGCAGGGCTCGTGCCGGTTGCGCTGCTGATCGCGCTCGCGCTGTGGATCATCCGCCGGTTCAAGCCTGGCTGGCCGACGCGGCGTACGGCCTATGCGCCGACGGAGGAAGCGCCCGCCTAAGCCGCCTCGAGCAGCTTCCCCGCCTGCGCGCGCGCCTCGTCCGTGACGTGCGCGCCCGACAGCATGCGCGCGATCTCCTCGCGGCGTTCGCCCGTCTCCAGCGCGTGCACCCCCGTGCGCGTCACCGTTCCCGCATGGCTCTTGGCGATGAGAAAATGCCGCGCGCCCCGCGCCGCGACCTGCGGCGAATGCGTAACCACGAGCACCTGCCCGCCCTCGGCCAACCGGTGCAGTCGATCCCCGATCGCGCTCGCCACCGCGCCGCCGACCCCGCGATCGATCTCGTCGAAGATCATCGTCCCCGTGCCCCCCGCCTCGGCCAGCGCGACCTTGAGCGCCAGGATGAACCGCGACAGCTCCCCCCCGCTCGCGATCTTGGTCAATGCCCCGAACGGCGCGCCGGGGTTGGTCGACACCTCGAACTCGACGCGGTCGCGCCCCAACGGACCGGGCTCCCCCGCCGCAAGCACCGTGCGGAACTGCGCGGCGTCTAGCTTGAGCGGGGCGAGCTCGCCCGCTACCGCGTCGTCGAGCCGCGCCGCCGCCGCCGTGCGCGCCTGCGTCAAAGCGTCGGCCGCCTGCGAAAACTCCGCTTCCGCCGTCGCCACGGCGACGTCGAGCGCTGCCAAGCCACCTTCGCCCGCTTCCAGCGCCTCGAGCCGCCCGGACAGTTCGTCGAGCAACTCGGCCAGATCGTCCGGCTGCACACGGTGCTTCCTCGCCATCGCGCGGATTTCGAACAGCCGCGTTTCCGCTTCCTCCAGCCGTTCCGGGTTGAACGACAACGCCTCGCCCGCGCGCTCCAGGCGGTCCTCCGCTTCCGACGCCTCGATCACCGCGCGGTCCATCGCGGCCAGCGCTTCGGCCAGCAGCGGGTGATCCGCGGCGACCCGGTCCAGCCTCCGGCTCGCCTGCCGCAGCTGGGTCAACGCCCCGTCCGATCCTTCGAGCAACGCAACGATCGCCGCCAGATCGTCGGTCACGCGCGCGCCCTGCTGCATCGTCGCGCGCAGGTCGCTGAGCGACTCTTCCTCGCCCGGCTCGGGAGCCAACGCGGTCAGCTCCGCCACCGCATGTTCGAGCCACTCGCGATCCCGCTGCGCCGCATCCAGCGACGCCGTCGCGGAAGCGAGCGCGGACCGCGCCTCGCTCACCCGCGTCCACGCCGCCGCGGTCGCACGCACATCGACCCGCCCATAGACATCAAGCAGGGTTCGGTGCCCGCGCGGGTTGAGCAGACCGCGATCGTCGTGCTGTCCATGGATCTCGACCAGCGCCGCGCCGAGCTCGCGCAGCAACCCCGCCGATGCGGACGCATCGTTGACGAACCCTCGGCTCCCGCCGTCCGCCTTGACGATACGCCGCACGACGAGCGGCTCGCCGGGATCGGGAGCCATGCCATGTTCGTCCAGCAAGACGCGCGCCCGATGATCGGCGGGCAGGTCGAACGAAACGCTGACCACCGCCTGCGCCTGCCCGCTCCGCACCAGCCCGCTATCCGCGCGCGCGCCCAGGGCCAGCCCCAGCGCGTCCAGCAGGATGGATTTGCCCGCCCCCGTCTCGCCGGTCAGCACACCGAGGCCATCGACGAAGTCGAGGTCGAGACTTTCGATCAGCACGACATCGCGAATGGACAGGCGGGTGAGCACGCGACGTGCCTAGCAGATCGTCCCGGCGCGGACAGCACCGACGATCATGGTCGCCGGCTTAGCTGGCCGCCGCCGGCGCCGCGTTGGGCGTTTCCGCGTTTTCGCGCACCAACTCGAAAGCGCGCGCGTACCATTTGGACCCCGGGTAGTTCGCGCCGAGCACCGCGGCCGCCTTGCGCGCCTCGTCCGGTACGCCGAGCGCCAGATACGATTCGGTCAACCGCATCAGCGCCTCGGGCGCGTGCGTCGTCGTCTGGTACTGCTCGACCACGGACCGGAACCGCATCACGCTCGCCAGCCAGTTGGACGAGCGCTGGTAGAAGCGGCCGATCTCCATCTCCTTGCCCGCCAGATGGTCCTGCACCAGATCGATCTTCAAACGTGCGTCCGCCGCGTACTTGGTCGCGGGGTAGCGGCGGATCAGTTCGCCCAAGCTCGTCAGCGCCTGCTGCGTGATCCCCTGATCCCGCGTCACGTCGGTGATCTGGTCGTAGTAATTCATGCCGACGAGGTAGAGCGCGTACGGCGCGTCCTTGTTGCCGGGATGGATCGACATGAAGCGGTTCGCCGACTGGATCGACTCCGTGTGCTTCTTGGCCTGATAGTAGGAGAACGCGCTCATCAGCTGCGCGCGACGCGCCCAATCGGAATAGGGATGCTGGCGCTCGACTTCGTCGAAAACAACCGCAGCTTCCTCGTACCGCCCCTGGTTCAGCCGGTTCTTCCCCAACGTGTACAAGGTGCCGACATCGCGGGCAATATAGTTGGTGTCGGCACGCGTCTTGCTCCCGCCCGCGCACGCGGACAAAGGCAGAGCGGCGAGCAGCGGAAGGGCGAGAACGCGGTACATACGGTTTTGCATGGGGTCCGATTTAGCGGATTCGTAAGGACCTGCAAAGGCCTGCGTGCTTAAGGGCAGCCATGCTCCGCGTCCTGACCCTGTCGACATTGTTTCCCGACGCGCGGCGGCCGACGTTCGGCGTGTTCGTCGAACAGCAGACCCTCGGCCTCGCCGCGCACCCGGACGTGGAGCTGCAGGTCGTGGCCCCGCTGGGCAAGCCCCCCGGCCTCCTTGCCCGGCATCCGCACTACCGCGACGCGCTGAACCTGCCCGAAGTCGAAAGCTGGAAAGGCGTGACCGTCCACCGCCCGCGCTTTCCGATGATCCCGGTGATCGGCGGCCGCTTCACGCCCGCGCTGATGGCGCGCACGCTCGTGCCGGTGCTGCGGCGCATCTGGCGCGACTTCCCGTTCGACGTCATCGACGCGCAGTTCTTCTATCCCGACGGGCCCGCCGCGATGCGGCTGTCAGCGGCGTTGGGCGTTCCCTTCTCCGCCAAGGCGCGCGGCAGCGACATCCACCATTGGGCGCACCAGCCCGGCTGCGGCGCGCAAATCGTGGCCGCAGGGCGCACCGCGGGCGGCAATCTCGCGGTCAGCGCCGCGCTCAAGGCCGACATGGTCGCGCTCGGCATCCCGGAGGACAGAATCCTCGTCCACTACACGGGCGTCGACCTGACTCGCTTCCGGATCGTCGACCGCGCGGCCGCCAAGGCGGCGCTTGGTGTGTCCGGTCCGCTGCTGCTCACCGTCGGCCACCTAATCGAGCGCAAAGGCCACGCAATCGCCATCGATGCGTTCGCACGATTCCCGGACGCGACACTGCTGATCGTCGGCAAGGGAAGGCAGCGAGCCGAGTTGGAGGCACAAATCGCGCGCCTGGGCCTGGGCGGCCGCGTCCGCCTGCTCGGCGCGCTCCCGCATGACGAGCTTCCCGCCTTGTTCGCCGCCGCCGACGCGATGGTCCTCCCCGCCGCATCCGAAGGCCTGGCCAATGTCTGGGTCGAAGCGCTGGCGTGCGGCACGCCCGTCGTCACCACCGACGTGGGCGGCGCGCGCGAAGTCGTCGACCGCCCCGCCGCCGGCCGGCTCGTCGCGCGCGATGCCGGAGCGGTCGCGGCGGGCATTCGCGAGGTGTTGGCGGACCCGCCGCGTCAAGTGGACGTACGCGCGGTCGTCGACCGCTTCACCTGGGAAGCCAACCGCGACGCGCTCTACGCGCATCTGAACGGCATCGTGTCGGCGCGCTAGAGCGGCATCAAAGCCGCGACGATCCAGCGATCCTCCGCGCGCAGCACGGCCCACGCGCGTGCCGCCGCACGGCTGTCCATCGCCTCCAAACCGATGCCCCGTGCCTCCAACGCGGCGGTGAACCCGCGCGGCGGGCGCGCGAGCGAAGCGCCCGTTCCGAGCAGCAGGAATTCGGGTGCCGGAGCGATCGCCAGCAGCGCGTCGAGGTCGCCGGGTTCGAGCGAGGCGGGCGCATCCCACGCCGCCGCCGCTACCGGCGTCAGCGTCACGCCGCCCGCGAATAGCTGGCCATCGACCTTGAACCCGGATCCTGAAAATCCCGTGACGACCGGACCCGACGCCGGCCCGCTCTGCTCCCAGCGCGTTCCCAATCAGGGCATCCGCTCGGTCACGCGCTCCGCGCCGGCGGTCGCGGTCGTCGCGGCCGGCACGAAGCTGTCCGGCCCGACCCCCAGCCAGATCAGCATCGGCGCGGACACGTAGATGGTGGAATAAGTCCCGATGATCGCGCCGAACAGGATCGCGGCGGACAGCCCGAAGATGACGTCCGGCCCCAGAACCAACAGGATAGCGAGCGCGATGATGATCGACAGCGACGTCACGATCGTACGCGACAGGGTTTCGTTGAGCGACAGGTCGATCAGCGGCACGATCTCCATCTTGCGATATTTGCGCAGGTTCTCGCGGACGCGGTCGTACACGACCACCGTGTCGTTCAACGAGTAGCCGACGATCGTCAGGAAGGCCGCGACGATGTTCAGATTCACTTCCAACCGCGTCAGCGCGAAGAAGCCGAGCGTGATCGCGACGTCGTGGAACAGGGTCAGGATCGCGCCCACCCCGAACTGCCATTCGAAGCGGAACCAGATGTAGACGGCGATGCCCAGAATCGCGAGCAGCAGCGCCAGCCCGCCGTCGCGCGCAAGCTCGGCGCTGACCTTGCCGCTGACCGCGTCCGCCTGCGGGAAGGTCACGCCGGGCGCAACCTGCGTCACCGCGCCCTTGACCCGTTCGATCGCGGCAGCGGCGGCGGCGCTGTCACCAGGCGGCAAAGCCATGCGGATCGCGAGCGTCTGCGGATTGCCGAACTCCTGGATCGTCGCGTCGCCAAGGCCCAGCGCCTCGATGCGGCTGCGCACCGGCTCGATCGGCGCGGTGCCCGCGAACTTGGCCTGGATCAACTGCCCGCCGACGAAATCGACGCCCAGATTGAGCCCGCGCGTCGCCAGCAATCCGATCGACCCCGCGATCAGCAGCAGCGACAAGGCCAGCGCGACCATCCGCCAGCGCATGAACGGAATGTTGGTGTTGTCCGGGATGAGTTTCAGAAGCCGCATCAGATATGAAGCTCCTTGGGCCGCGCGCGCCGAAGGTAAAGCGCGACCATCATGCGCGTCAGGTTGACCGCGGTGAACACGGAGGTGACGATCCCGATCATCAGGACCACGGCGAAGCCCCTTATAGGACCCGATCCGAAGTAGAACATCAGCGCGGCCGCGATCACGTTGGTGATGTTGGCGTCGAAAATGGCCGTCGAAGCTTCCTTGTATCCCGTCTCCACCGCGTCCAGAATCCTGCGCCCGCGCCTTTGTTCTTCGCGGATGCGTTCGTTGATCAGCACATTGGCATCCACCGCCGCGCCGATCGTCAGCACGAACCCTGCGATGCCCGGCAACGTCAAAGTTGCGTTGAAGATCGCCATGATCCCCAGGATCATCAGCGCGTTCACGATCAGGCCGATGTTCGCGTGCACGCCGAACCGCCCGTACGTGATCAGCATGAAGCCCATCACCGCCAGGATCGCGACCACCGACGCGATCGCCCCCAGCCGGATCGAGTCGGCACCCAGATCGGGTCCGACCGTACGCTCCTCGATCGTGGCCAGATCGACCGGCAGCTTGCCCGACCGCAACGCGATGGCGAGCGCATTGGCGGACTCGACGGTGAAGCTGCCAGCGATGCTCGCGTTGCCGCCTAGGATCGGCTCGTTGATGTTGGGCGCGGAGATCACCCGGTCGTCGAGGATGATCGCGAACGGCTTGTTGACGTTGTCGCGCGTCACCTGAGCGAAACGCCGCCCGCCCGCCGTGTCGAAGCGGATCGCGACCGCAGGCGCGCCGTTTTCGTCGAAATTCTGCTGCGCGTCGATCAGCTGATCGCCCGTCACCATCGCGCGCCGCTTGACCGCGATCGTTCCGCCGCCTTCCGCGAAGGGGAGGATCTGACTTCCGACCGGCGCGCGTCCCGTCGCGAGCTGTTCGGGCGTCGCGGTCTCGTCGACCAGCTTGAAGTCGAGCTTGGCGGTCTGCCCGAGCAGCGCCTTCAGCCCCGCCGGGTCCTGCAATCCCGGAACCTGCACCAGGATGCGCGCGTCGCCCTGGCGGATGACGGTCACTTCCTTGGTCCCGTCGGGATCGATACGACGGCGCACCACGTCGGTGGCCGTTTCCATCGCCTGCTCGGTCGCGGTGCGAAGCCCGGCGGAGGTCGGCGTCAGCACGATACGGTTCTGATCGACGACAGCGATCGTCCAGTCGCGCTGCCCCGACATCCCCGCTCCCGTGGTCAGCGGCAGGATCACCTCGCGCGCCGCGTCGATCTGGCTGAGATCGCGCAGCAGGAACGACAGCCGCCCGTTGGCGGTCGAGATGTCGCCGATCTCGATCCTAGGGCTGGCCCGGCGCAGCTCGGTGCGCACTTCCTCTTCCTTGAGCGTCAGCCGCTGGCGCGCCACGTCGCGCGTGTCCGCCTCCAGCAGCAGATGCGATCCGCCTTTAAGGTCGAGCCCGAGATTGATGCGCGCGGTCGGAGCCCAACCCGGCCACTGCCGCGTCTGCCCTTCCGGGAACAGGCTCGGCACCGCGAACACGATGCCAGCCAAGCACAGGAGGACGATCCCCCAAACCTTCCAACGCGGAAAATCGAGCAACTTGCGGCTGCCTAGTCGTTCGCGGGCTTAGTGCCGAACGGGCGCACTTCGGTCAGCGTCCCCTTGACGACTTTCACGCGCACGTTGGGCGCGAGCTCGACCTCGATCTCCGCCGTGTCGTCGACGCGCGTGACCTTGCCGACAATGCCGCCCGCGGTCACCACCATGTCGTTCTTCTTGACCGCCGCCACCATCGCCTGGTGCGCCTTCAACCGCTTCTGCTGCGGCCGGATAAGCAGGAAGTAGAAGATCGGCAGGATGAGGAGGAACGGCCCGACCGCGTTGATGAAGGCGGCGAGCCCGTTCGGCGCGGCACCCGCGCCACCAGCCGCTGCGGCCTGGGCGAATGCGGGGGAAGAGAACATGGTTTGAGCCCGGGACGAGGTGCGAGCGGAGCGCCATCGGCCCCGCTCAGGATTTGGGCGCGCCTATCACGGGCGCGACCGCCCACGCAACCGCCGTGCCCGATCGGCTACGTGTTCCGAGGTTGCAACACGATCAGCGTCGACGTCCCGTGCGCCACCAGCCGACCCTGCCCGTCCGTCATGCGGGCCTCGGCCGTCATGATCGTCCGCCCGCGCGCGACCACGGTTCCGACCGTGCGCATCGTCCCGCCGTCCGCGGAGATGGCCCGCGTAAAATTCACCTTGGTCTCGACCGTCGAATAGCCGACGCCCGCGGGCAGCGTGGTGTGCACCGCGCATCCGCACGCGCTGTCGATTAGAGTAAGCGCCCACCCGCCGTGCACCGACCCAAGAGGATTAAGATGCTGCGGTCCCGGCTCGCCCTCGAACACGGCGATCCCGTCGCCGACCTCGACCAGCCGGAAGTTCATGCCTTCGGCGATCGCCGCGGACGCCGCGCGTCCTTCCATGCTGGCGAGCAGCAACTCGCACCCGCTTAGACGCGCGAAATCTTGAGGGCTGACCGTTCCGAAAACTCTGTCCATGCGCCCCGCTACCCCGAACGGGCATGCCCGCGCCAGAGGCCGCTTGCCCTGCTCCCGCCCGGCGCGTACAGGCGAAAACTCGGTCGGGGCGTGGCGCAGCCCGGTAGCGCATCTGACTGGGGGTCAGAGGGTCGCAGGTTCGAATCCTGTCGCTCCGACCAGCAAAACCGAACCGACCATCCTCGTCATCCCCGCGCACGCGGGAACCTCGACCGTATGGAGCTGCCGGCAGTCGAATTCCATCGAGGTCTCCGCCTTCGCGGGGATGACAGGGTCTATTTCGCCACCGCCGCCCGCCCCAGCACGGTCCCGTACAGCTTCCCCATGCCCATCAGCGCCGCGCCCAGGCCGGCGAACGAGGCGATGCGCAGCAACCCTTCCAGCGCCGCCGCATCGAACACGAACACTTTCACGACCGTCGCGGTCAGCAGCGCCAGCCCCGCCACCCGCAACGGCGTGTCCCCGCGCCGCGCCCCGAACATCAGCAAGCCCACCGACAACAGCAACCCGGCGAGCGAATAGCCGTAGAACTCGGCCCGCGGCATGTCCGCCCCCGTCAGGATCGCCCCTTGGAACAACTGGCGCACCAGCAGCCCCGCACCGACGATCACCGCCGCCAGGAACGCGCCCAGCCACAACGACGCGGCCGCCTCGCCCGCCATCAACGCCCGCCGCCGCGCCTCGAACAGCCAGAACGCGGAGCCGAAATACGCGGGCAGGATCAGGCCCGGCCAAGCCCCCACATCCTGCATACGAAACGCCGGGTTGTAGACGAAAAGATCGAACCAAACGAACCGCGCCGCCGCCACCATCGTCAACGCCATCGCGGGCGCGACCAGCCAGGGCAGGCGCGGCCGCTTCATCAGCAGCCAGCCGGCGAAGAACAGCCCCTGCGTCAGCAACGTGCGCTCGGCGAACCCGCGGCCGACGAAGTCGGCTTGCGTGCCGAGGTCGAAGATCCGCTTGTAGACCATGTAGAGCCCCACTCCCGCCAGCGCGCCCGCCGCCACGCCCGCGAACCGCCGCAAGGCGGGCTCCGACACGAACCGCATGCACGCCGTTGCAAGCGCCGCGGGCAGCGCGAACACGACGATCGCCGCGCCCACCGGCGTCGTTCCGACGATCGGCGGCAAAGCGCCGGACAATGCGGGCATGCCGATGAGCGTGCCCGCGAGCATTTCCCAGACCGGGCCTGTCAGCGCCGCCGCCGCCGACACCGCTCCACCCACGGCGACAACGGCCAAGCGTTCAACTCCGCCGTCGCCCGATCGGCGGCCGGCGACCGCGATCGCCAGCGCGACAAGCATCCACCCCGCGGGCCACCATGACTGGGGAACCAGGTCGTGCACCGCCACCGCGAGCAGACCGGCGGCCGTCGCTGCGGCGATCAGCAGCGCGCCGTCGAACGGCGCTTGCCGGCTCGCCGCCCCGCGCATCCGCCACGCCAGCGCCGCTGGTGCGGTCGCCAGCGCGGCGAACAGCACGCCCCAACCGGCATCGGGCAGAAGCACGCCCTGCCCGTTGCGCAGCAGCAACGCCGGCCCAGCGACGCCCGCACAGAACGTGAGCGTAGGCCCCAGTCGTCCGTCGCGACCCAGCCGCCACCAAGACCCGCCCGCGAACAGGATCGTCGTCGCGATCGCCCAAGGCACGAGCGGCTCGGTTCGGCCGAACGTCTGGTGCCCCGCGATCAGCAAGAGCGCCGCGATCAGCGCGCGGCCGGGAACCGCCGCCAACACGCGGGACCGTTCGGCCAGCGCGTAACCTGCGACGCCAAAGCCGAGCAGCAGCATCCACCCCGCCGTCGCATAGTCGGCGATCGGCACGACCGCGCCGACTTGGGCCAGCGCGATCGTCGGCCCGAGCCAAGGCGCCGGCTCGTCCCGCCACCAGAGCCCGGTCGCGACCGTATGCACCAGCAGGAACGCGCCCGTCAGCAGCGCGTCGCCCGGCGCGGACCCGAGAAGAAAACCCGTCCAGCCGAGCGTCGCCAGCTTCGCTGCCCACCCGAGCCAGGGCCGCGCCGACCGCACCGCGACCGCGAACACGGCCAGGTTCAACAGGGACAAATAGCCCAGCAAAGGCTCCGCCTCGCCCGTCGACCGCCCGACGAGCAACGGCGTCAGGAACCCCCCGACCAGCCCCAGCGCCGCGGTCGGCGTCCCGTGCCGCAGCGAAAGCCCGAGCGCGCCCGCCGCGATCGCCGCCATCAGCACGAACGCGGTCGTCACCGTGATCAGCCCGTACAATATGTGCGATCCGTACGCGGCGGCATAGAGAACCAAGACGCCCGCGCCGACCAGCGCCTGTCCGACCCGCAAGTCGTCGGGCAGCCGCCGCCGCGCGACCTCCCCCGCCGCGACCAGCGCAGCCCCGAACACGGCGGCGGCGATCATGCGGACGCGAGGCCCGATCAGCCCGAGCTCGATCGAGTAGCGCACGAGGAACAGCCCGGCCAACGCCATCGCGATCCCGCCCGTCCACACGAGCAACCGCCCGCCGACGAACCGCTCGAACAGTCCGGAGATCGTCTCCGCCGCCGGGGTCGCGACATCGTCCGGTTCGAACGCGGGCTCAAGCTCGAGCGGAGCTGCGGGCGCCTGCCGCTCGACGGCGACTGTCTCCGGGAGCTTCGGGGCTAAAACGGGCGCGACAGGCGGCGCGGCCGAAATCCGGTCCGGCCACGTCGGCGACCGCTCGTCCTCGAGGTCCGCGACGCGCCCCTCCAGCATCGTAATACGCTTCATCGTGCCCCACCAGGCCGCGAACATCGCGACGAGGCCGACGAGCAGGATCGCTTCGAACATGCCCCATGGCTAGCGCGCGCCGGCCCTCGTGTCATCGCGCTTTCCTACAGCTAACCGTTCTGGTTATGTTCTCCGCGACTCGAAAGGACCGGCACCATGACCATCGACATCGACCATCTCATCGAAGACCTGATCGAACGCGAAGGCGGCTACTCCAACCACCCCGCCGATCGCGGCGGCCCTACGACCTACGGCATCACGCAGGCCGTGGCCCGCGCGCACGGCTTCGCGGGCGAGATGCGCGCCCTGCCTCGCGAAGAGGCCGCCGCGATCTACCGCCGCACCTACTGGCTGCGCCCCGGCATCGACCGCGTCGCGCACCGCGCGCCGAAAGTCGCCGCCGAACTGTTCGACACCGGGGTGAACATGGGCGCGGACACCGCCGTCGGCTTTTTGCAGCGCGCGCTCAACGCGCTCAACCGCGGCGCGCGCGACTATCCCGACATCGCCGCCTCGCCCCGCATCGACGCGGCCACCGAAAAGGCGCTCGACGGTTTCATGCGCAAGCGCGGAACCGGCGGCGAGACGGTGCTGCTGAAGGCGATCGAGGCGCTGCAGGGCGAACGCTACCTGCGCCTCGCGGAGAAGCGTCCGGCGAACGAGGCGTTCCTCTACGGCTGGCTCGCCAACCGGCTGGGGTGATCCACCCATCGCGGCGTCTCAACTTTCTCAACTTTCGCGAGCCCCAGCCATGACGGACACGACCGACCTGCTTACCGCCGCCCCGCCCCGCGAAGGCGCGCTGTTCCGCGCCGCTCTGGGCCTCGTCGCCCTCGTCGGCGGGCTTATCGGGATGGGCGGTCTCTACTTCGTCCCCATTCCGACCGGCAACCGCGAACCCCTGCTGCTCGCGCTCGGCCTCGTGCTCGGCTGGGGTTCCACGGTGATCGGCTACGAATTCGGCTCGTCCCCAGCCGGCCGCAAGGCGGCGGACGCGGGCATCAAGGCAACCCCAGGAGAAAAGGCATGAACCTCAAGTCCGTCTTCAAGCTCATCGTCCGCGCAGCGCCCGTCATCGCCGGCAACGCCCCCGCCGTCATCGCGGCCGCCCGCGAGGTGAAGCGCGCGGCCAAGCGCCCGCCACCTTCCGCACCTTGACGCCTCCCGCGCCCTGACGTTGCACGCCTCTCCATCGTCCCCATCTCCTCGGCTTGTCGCGGGAGAAGATTTTGGAAAGCTGGCACGGGACCACTATCCTGTCGGTCCGAAAAGGCGGTCACGTCGTGGTCGCGGGCGACGGGCAGGTCAGCCTCGGCCCCACGATCATCAAGCCCAACGCAAAAAAGGTGCGGAGGCTGGGCGCGGAAGGCAAGGTCATCGGCGGCTTCGCGGGCGCCACCGCCGACGCGTTCACCTTGTTCGAACGCCTCGAAAAGAAGCTGGAACAGTATAACGGTCAACTGATGCGCGCCGCTGTCGAACTCGCCAAGGACTGGCGCACGGACAAGTACCTGCGCAACCTGGAAGCGATGATGATCGTCGCCGACAAGGACGTGACGTTGATCCTGACGGGCAACGGCGACGTCCTCGAGCCCCGCGACGGCATCGCCGCGATCGGTTCGGGCGGCAATTTCGCCCTCGCCGCGGCGTCCGCGCTCACGGAATACGAGCCCGACGCCGAAGCCATTGCGCGCAAGGCCATGAAGATCGCGTCCGAAGTCTGCGTCTACACCAACGACAACGTCACGGTGGAAAGCATGGACAGCGCGAACTGAGCCGGATCGCACCGCGACCCGGCTCGGCTTCGTGTCAGCGCGTGAGGTCCTGGAAGTCCGAACGTCCGGGAACGCCGTCGCCGCCGCCGTTGCCGAAGCCGTTATTGCCCTTGAGGCGGCCGGTCACGGGATCGACCGGTTCCGGCACGATCTCGGGGTTGGTCTCGACCCCGCCGCTGACGAACAGAAGCTCTTCGGAAGAAAGAACGCGCATGGCAAATCTCCAGATCGGGTGGTCCGACACGGCGTGCCGGGACCATCAAAGTGCGCGACGGACGTTTACAGGTCGCTTCGACAAACGGTTAAGATGCGGTGAGCGACGATCTGGTACAGTTGGCGGTTCATTCGTTAACGCACGTCGCGCGGCCGTCATCCCTCCCGCCCCGCTTGAACGCCGTGCACCCCGAGCCATTTAGGCCGGCATGAACGATCGCCTGACCCCGAAAGCCGTCGTCGCCGCCCTCGACGCGCACATCGTCGGCCAGGACGACGCCAAGCGCGCCGTCGCCGTCGCCCTGCGCAATCGTTGGCGGCGCCAGCAGCTCAGTCCCGAGCTGCGCGACGAAGTGACCCCCAAGAACATCCTCATGATCGGCCCGACGGGCTGCGGCAAGACCGAGATCTCGCGCCGTCTGGCCAAGCTCGCCGACGCGCCGTTCGTGAAGGTCGAAGCCACCAAGTTCACCGAGGTCGGCTATGTCGGCCGCGACGTCGAACAGATTGTCCGTGATCTCGTCGAAGAGGCGGTGCGCCTCGAACGCGAACGGCGGCGCAACGCGGTCAAGGCCGCGGCCGAGGATTCGGCGATGGACCGCCTGCTCGACGCGCTGACCGGCAAGGGCGCGAGCGAGGCGACGCGGGCAAGCTTCAAGCAACGCTTCGCGGACGGCCACTTGGCCGATGCCGAAGTCGAGATCGAAATTGCCGAGTCCGGTGCCGGCGGGTTCGAGATCCCCGGAATGCCGGGCGGCGTCGGCATGATCAACCTGTCCGAAATGATGGGCAAGGCGATGGGCGGCGCGAAACCCAAGCGCCGCAAGCTCAAGGTGCCCGACGCGTGGACGCGGCTCGTCGAGGAGGAGGCGGACCGCCGCCTCGACGCGGACGACGTCAACCGCGTCGCGTTGATCGACGCGCAGGAGAACGGCATCGTCTTCCTGGACGAGATCGACAAGATCGCGACCAGCGACGTGCGCGGCGGCTCCGTCAGCCGCGAAGGCGTCCAGCGCGACCTGCTCCCCCTCATCGAAGGCACCACGGTCGCGACCAAATACGGCCCGCTCAAGACCGACCACATCCTGTTCATCGCGTCCGGAGCGTTCCACAATGCGAAACCGTCCGACCTCCTCCCCGAGCTGCAGGGTCGCCTTCCGATCCGCGTCGAACTGAAGGCGCTGACCGAGGACGACTTCGTTCGCATTCTGTCCGCTACGAAGGCGAGCCTGACCGAACAATACCGCGCCCTGATCGCCACCGAAGGCGTGGACGTCAGCTTCACCGAGGACGGCATCCGCGCGCTTGCCCGCATCGCGGCGGAAGTGAACGGCCAGATTGAGAATATCGGGGCCAGGCGCCTGCAGACGGTGATGGAGAAGCTGCTCGAGGACGTCAGCTTCGACGCGGAGGAACGCCGCGGCGACAAGGTCGTCGTCGACGCCGCCTACGTCGACAAACAGCTGGCGGAGGTGGCCCGCAACACGGACCTGAGCAAGTACGTGCTGTAACCTTGGCGGTGACGGCAAGCGTCGGCTAAGCTGCGTGAAACCAGGGGGTTGCTCATGAAGCTTGTCGCGTTCGCCGTTGTCCTCCTGACCCTTGCCGCACCTGTTTCGGCCAAGCTCTCCGCCCCCGAACAGCGCATGATCGCGGCGGTCGACAAGGACCGGGTGCGAACGATCGCGCTGCTCGAGAAGCTCGTCAACCAGAATAGCGGAACCTTGAACCTCCCCGGCGTCGCCGCCGTCGGCCGCATGATGCGTGCCGAACTGGAGCCGCTGGGCTTCAAGGTGCGCTGGCTGCCGCTGCCTGAAACGGGCCGCGCGGGGCATCTCGTCGCGACGCATGCGGGCAACGGCAAAGGCAAGCGCCTGCTTCTCATCGGTCACCTCGACACGGTGTTCGAACCCGACAGTCCGTTCCAGAAATTAAAGCGGATGGGCGAAAAGGCGGAAGGTCCTGGCGTCGACGATGACAAGGGCGGCATGGTCGTCATGGTGTCCGCATTGCGCGCGATGCAGGCGGCGGGCACGCTCAAGGACGCATCAATAGAAATCGTGCTGACGGGTGACGAGGAACGCGTCGGCGCGCCGATCGCGGTCGCCCGCCGCGACCTCCTCGCCGCGGGCAAACGCGCGGACGCGGCGCTCGATTTCGAAGGGCTGGCGCAACAGGACGGCCGCGACATGGGCTCGATCGCGCGCCGCTCCTCGACCAACTGGGAGCTGACGACCACCGGCAAGACGGGCCACTCGAGCGGCATCTTCTCGGAGGCCGCGGGCAACGGCGCGATCTACGAGATGGCGCGCGTGCTCGCCGCGTTCCGGTCCGAACTGCCCGAGCCCAACCTCACCTTCAACGTCGGGCTGGTCGCGGGCGGCGCGACGGCGGAGACGGACGCGGACGGCATCCGCGCGTCCGCGACAGGCAAGACCAACATCATCCCCGCGGTCGCGATCGCGCGCGGCGACATGCGCACGCTCAGCGAAGCGCAGACCAAGCGCGTCCGCGAACGCATGCAGGCGATCGTCGCGCGTCCGCTCGCGGGAGCGTCGGCAAAATTGACATTCGCGCCCGGCGGCTACCCCTCGATGGCGCCCACGGCGGGCAACCGCGCGCTCCTGGCCAAGTTGAACGCGATCAACGCGGACATGGGGCTGGTCGCGATGGGTGAGCTCGACCCCCTCCGCCGCGGCGCGGGCGACATCAGCTTCGTTGCCGGCGACGTCGACGGGCTCGTCGGCCTGGGCACGGCGGGCGAAGGCAGCCATGCGCCGGGCGAGAGCGTCGACCTCGCCAGCATCGACCGTCAGGCCAAGCGCGCCGCGATCCTGATGAGCCGGCTCGCCGCCGAACCACGTCTTTGAAAGCCGGTCTCGCGCTCCTGGCCCTGCTCGCGGGCTGCGCTGCGGCCGAGGTCCCGCCGCCGACCGTCGCGCCGCCGGTCGCGCTTTCGGGCACGGTCGTGCACGACTTGCCGGCCACCGGAACAGGTCGCCGCTACCAGCTTTGGGTCGATCTGCCGCGATCCTACGCGAGCTCGTCCCGACACTATCCCGCCGTGTTCGTGACGGACGCGGACTGGTCGTTCGCGATGGTGCGCGGCATCCGCAACCTCGTCGGCCGGGACGGCCGCAACATCGAGGAATTCATCCTCGTCGGCATGACGCACGAACAGGACCTGCCCGACGGCCACAGCCGAAGCCGCGACTACACGCCGACCAACCCGTTGCGCGATCCGGACCGCAACGCGGAAGACTACAGCTACCCGGCCTACGGCGAGGCCGAAACCTATCGCCGCTATGTCGAGGCCCAGGTCTTCCCGCTGGTCGCGTCGCAATACCGGGCGGATATGTCCCGCAAAGTCTATCTCGGCCATTCCTACGGCGGCCTGTTCGGCGCGTACGTGCTGCTCACCCGGCCCGACATGTTCGGCACCTACGTGCTGGGCAGCCCGTCGTTATGGTTCGACCGCAAGGTCGCCTTCCGCCTCGAACGCGCCCACGCCGCCCGCGCGAAAAACCTGCCGGCCCGCGTTATGATGATCACGGGCAGCCACGAGAGACCCGGCACCGGCCCCCGCAACAACAAGACAAACGACCTCGTCGGCGACAGCCTCGCCTTTGCCGCGACGCTGCGCGCGCGCAACTACCCGAACCTGTCGGTCGAGGCCGAAATCGTTCCCGACGAGGACCACCTGACCGTGTTCACCGACGTCGCCGCGCGCGGGTTGTTGTGGGCGCTGCCGGGGAAAGGACCCCGCGACGGCGGCTGAGGTTCGCCTCTTTTGTGACGGCCCTGTTGCAGCCGCGCACTAGCGGGCGGCGACGGGCTTGGGCACGATCATCCGATAAAAAGATAATTGGAGAGATCGATGCCGTACCTCAAGCCGCTGCTGCTTGCAGCCGCGACCTTCTCGATCGCGTTCCCCGCCGCCGCGCAGACCGTCTCGCCGCGGCGCGTCGTCGGGTTCGGTGACAGCTATGTCGACAGCGGCAACGTGTTCCGCATCTCGAACACTCCCTTCCCGCCCGTTTATCCCACGGGACGTTTTTCGGGCGGCACCAACTTCGTCGACACGCTGGAACGCCTTTTCCGCGCGCCGCAGGTCAATTTCGGCATCGGCGGCGCGCTTGCCGGACCCGGCAACACGGGCACCAACAACATCAGCAGTCCCGCTCTGCCCGGCTTCCAGTTCGAGGTCGCGAGCTTCCTGGCGGGCGGCGGCGGGCCGTTCCCGACGACCGCGCCGCGCTTCAACCCCGACGACCTGCTTGCCGTGTCGATCGGCGGCAACGACGCGCGCTTGTACGAATTGTCGCCGGGCAGCACCGTCGCGGGTGCGGCACCCCGCGCCGCGGTCACCGTGGCCGATGCGACGCGCGGCCTGGACCTCCTGGTCAACGCGGGCGCGCGCAACATCGCCTTCCTTGCGGGCAATGTCGGCGACCTGCCCGAAGTCCGCGGACGGCCCGTCGCCGACGTCGGCAGCGCGTTCAGCGTCGCGTTCAACGCAGGGATCCAGGCCCCCTTGGCCCGCTACGCCGACGGCGGCGCGCTGGTCCATTATCTCGATCTGCGCATCGTCGGCGACCGCATCCGCGCCAACCCGGCCGCGTTCGGCCTCGTCAGCGCGGGCGCATGCACCGCCGCCTGCGTCCAGAACCCGGCCGTGGCCGCGCAATTCCTCTTCTACGTCGATCAGGTCCACCTCACCTCCGCCGGGTTCGACATCGTCGGCACCTACTTCCAGCGGATGATCGAGGCACCGGGCCGCCTGGGCGCGCCCGCCGACCTCGGCCTGTCGGGCGCGAGTTCGTTCACGCGCACGATGGAAGGCCGCAATGAACTGGCGGGCAAGGGAAATCCCGACCGGCCGTTCGGCGTCTACCTTTTGGGCGTCACCGACCGCCACGACGTGCGCAATGGCGACACGCAGCTCGACTATGATTACGACGCGACGGGCATCGCGGGCGGGATCGAGTATAATCCAGGCGGCGTGTTCGTGGGTGCCGCCGCGTCCTACACGCGGCCGCGTGCCGATTTCAGCCGCGCCGACGCCCGCGTCAAGGGCGACGCCTACCATCTCGGCGTCTACGGCGGGTTCGAAGCGGCGGGCGTGTCGCTCAGCGCGACTGCCGGGTACGGCCGGGCCGATCTCGACATGACGCGCGACGGGGTCATCGACCCGCTCGATGCGCGCACGGACGCCACGAGCTACAGCGTCAGTGGCGAGGCAAGCTACGGTTTCGACGTGTCCGACCGCTTCTCCGTGGGTCCGATGGTCAACCTGGCCTACGCGCGCGCCAAGGTCGACGGGTTCACGGAAACCGGCGACGCGGCGCTGACGCTCGCGGTGCAGCGGCACAGGGTCGAATCGCTGATCGGCGAGGTGGGCATCAAGGCGCGGGGGCATCTCGACACGGGCGGCGTCGGCATCGAACCTTATCTGGAAGCGACGCTCGCCAGGCAGTTCTCGGGCGACGGCACGACGCTGCGCTTCGCGGCCACCGCGGCACCGACGATCGTCAACCGCATCCGCGTCGGCGAAGCGGAGGAGGACGTCTATGGCCAGGTCGAAGGCGGCGCGTCGTTCGCGATCGGACCGCGCGTGTCGGCGCAGATCCAGGGGCAGGCCACGATCGAACGGCCGGGCGGGAACGAGTATGGCGGCTTTGCGGGGCTCAAGCTGAGTTTCTGAGCGGAGGCGCGCGACTTGATTGCGCGCCCGCGTCGGGCCACATCGTTCGCATGTTGATCGAAACAGAAACCACCCCCAACCCGTCGACGCTCAAATTCCTGCCTGGTGAGGCAGTCATGACGAGCGGCACGCGCGACTTCGCGGACCCGGAGGACGCGGAAGCCTCGCCGCTCGCGTCCGCGATCTTTTCGACGGGCGAGGTCGAAGGCGTGTTCTTCGGCCGCGACTTCATCTCGGTCACCGCCGCGCCCGGCGTGCACTGGCACGAACTCAAGCCGCAGGTGCTGGGCGTGTTGCTCGACCATTTCGCCAGCGCCGCACCCTTGTTCCGAACCGGTTCGGCTGGCGGCATCCACATCGCTGAAGCCGACGCCGACTTTGGCGACGATCCCGCCGACGCGGACATCGTCGACCAAATCAAGGACCTCCTCGAAACCCGCGTCCGCCCGGCGGTCGCCAACGATGGCGGCGACATCGTCTATCGCGGGTTCCGGGGCGGCACCGTCTTCCTGGCGCTGCACGGCGCGTGCCAGGGTTGCCCTTCGTCGACGATGACGCTCAAGAACGGCATCGAAGGCTTGTTGAAGCACTACGTTCCGGAAGTGGTGTCGGTCGAAGCAATCTAGAGCATCCTCCGGGCAGGGATGACGCGCGCGTCGCGATGACCTAGCACCTGCTCATGCTTCTCGTCATCGAAACCGCGACCGCCGCGCTGTCCGTTGCCTTGTTCGACGGAGACCACCTCCTCGAAGAGCATCACGAGATCGTGGGTCGCGGTCACGCGGAACGACTTCTCCCCGTCATTGCAGCGCTGCTAGGCGCCCGCAGACCTACGCAAATCGCGGTCGATTGCGGCCCTGGGTCGTTCACGGGCGTCCGCGTCGGGCTCGCCGCCGCCCAGGGCCTGCGCATCGCCTGGCAAATCCCGGCGCGCGGCTTCTCGTCGCTGGCGCTCGTCGCCGCGGCGCAGGACGCGCCCGCTGTTGCCTTGACCGGCGGACACGGCGAAGTGTTCGTGCAGATGTTCGACACGTCCCCCCTTCGCGCCTCCGGCCTCATGCGATCGATGACGCCCGTCGACGCGGCGCAGGCGATCACGCACCCGCGGATCGTCGGCAGCGGCGCGGCGGCCGTGATCGCCGCGCGCGGATGGGGCGAGGCGATCGACGCTCTGCCCCGCGCCGCCGACTTCCTTAAGCTGCCGGACGCGCTCGCCGCCTTGCCGCTGCGCCCGATCTACGGACGCGCGCCCGACGCCAAGCTGCCCGCGTGACGCTCACTCTCGCCGAATGCCGGGGGGAGCGGCTCGACGAGGTCATGTCCGTCATGCGCGAGGCGTTCGTATCCGATTTCGGCGAGGCCTGGACGCAGCCGCAGTGCAGCGGCATCCTCATCATGCCGGGCGTGTGGATGACGCTCGCGACCCATAACGACACAGCCTGCGGGTTCAGCATCGCGCGCATCGTGGCGGACGAGGCCGAACTGCTGCTGCTCGCCGTCGCGCCCCGCCGCCGCCGTTCGGGCGTGGGCAGCGCGCTGGTGCGACGCTTCCTCGAGGTCGCCGCGTCGCGCGGCGCGACCCGCGTCTTCCTCGAAATGCGCGACGGCAACGATGCGGCGACGATGTACGGCAGGCACGGTTTCGAACAGGTCGGCCGCCGCCCCAACTATTACCGTGGCGCGGACGGTCAAAGCTTCGACGCACTGACGCTTTCCCATGATCTCGCCTGATCTATATTGTGCTGCGCGAAGATGCGACTATAGGAAGCGCGATCGCGCAGGGATGAACCCGGCGGCCCCGACGAAAATCGAAAGTGTTTCAGGCATATGGACGACAGCAACAATCTTTCCGAAACGCTGATCACGCTGACCGCGGATATCGTGTCCGCGCATGTCAGCAACAACAGCGTGTCCGTGAACGATCTCCCGACGTTGATCGCCAACGTGCACGGCGCCTTGTCGGGACTGGGGGGCGCGGTCGAGGCCGAACCGGAGGTCAAGGCGGCACCCGCCGTGTCCGTTCGCGCGTCGATCAAGCCCGATTACATCATCTGCATGAAGGACGGCATGAAGCTCAAGATGCTGAAGCGGCATCTGATGACGCACCACAACATGACGCCCGAACAGTATCGCACCGAATTCGGCCTCAACTCCGACTATCCGATGGTCGCGCCCAATTACGCCGAACAGCGCCGCACGCTCGCCAAGAAGATCGGCCTCGGCACCAAGCGCCGCAAGCGTACGCCGACGACGACGCGCGGCGGCGGCGCGGCCAAGGAATAGTCGCGCGCCGCGATGACGCCGGAGGGGCAGTTGCTCCCCGGCGTACCATTGCCTAAGTCGGGTGCCATGCACCGACGGATCGATATCGAGGCGCTGTGCGCAGAGAAGGGCCTGCGCATAACCGAGCAGCGCCGTGTCATCGCGCGCGTCATCAGCCAGGCGGAGGATCATCCCGACGTCGAAGGCCTGCACGAACGCGCCGCCGCTATCGATCCCAAGATCTCCATCGCCACCGTGTACCGCACCGTCCGCCTGTTCGAGGAAGCGGGGATCCTCGAACGCCACGATTTCGGCAAGGGCCGCTCGCGATACGAGGCGGCGACCGAGGAACATCACGACCACCTGATCGACGTCGAAAGCGGGATCGTTCTCGAATTCGTCGACGCCGAGCTGGAGGCGCTGCAGCGCAAGATCGCCGACCGCATGGGCTTCCGCCTTGTCGATCACCGCATGGAACTGTACGCGGTCCCGAAGTCGCGGGTGGAGTGAACGCGTCGTTCTTGCTTGTGCGGGAATGACGGATCTCATGCGCACGATCAGGCTCGTCGCGCGTGTCCTCGCGATGCTGCTGTGGCTGCTCGCGCTTCTCGTACTGCACGGCGCATGGCGTTTTTTCGGCCGCCGCTCGCCCTGGCCGCGCCGTTTCCTGCGCGGCATCGGCCGCATCGCGGGCGCGCGTGTCGGCATTCGCGGCACGCCGCTGCCCGCGCACGTCCTCTACCTCGCCAATCACCAGAGCTGGCTCGACATCATGATTCTCGCGGGCGCGACCGGGACCGCGTTCGTGTCCAAGGCCGAAGTGCGCGCGTGGCCGCTGTTCGGCTGGCTCGCGAGCCTCAACAACACGGTGTTCATCGCACGCAGCGATCGCGGCGGCGTGCGGCAACAGGCGGACGCGTTGCGCACCGCGCTGCTCAGCGGCCAGCCCGTCGCGCTGTTCCCGGAAGGCACGACGACCGACGGTACGACGTTGCTCCCGTTTCGCGCGAGCCTTCTCGCCGCGGTCGCGCCGCCGCCGCCGGGCACGCACGTGCAGCCCGTCGCGATCAACTACGGAGCGGCGGGCGAAACGATCGGCTGGGCGGACGAGAGCGCGTGGGAGAACGTGCGCGCGGTGCTGGGGCGACGCGGCCGTTTCGACATGACCTTGAATTTCCTGCCGCCCATTGCCGATCTGTCCGACCGCAAGCGCATCGGCGCGGCCGCGCAGAGTGCGATCGCGGACGCTTCCGGTAAGCGCGCGCAATCCCTATAGTCGGGTCGCCGATGACTTGCTCCATGCCAAAAAGCTTCGCGATCAAGTCGTTCGGCTGCCAGATGAACGTCTACGACGGTCAACGTATGGCCGAGTTGCTCGAGGCCGACGGCATGGTCGCGGCCGAGCCGGGCGCGGCGGACCTCGTCGTCCTCAACACGTGCCACATCCGCGAGCGCGCCGCCGAAAAGGTGTACTCCGATATCGGCCGGCTCACCGGGCGCGAAGGCGCCCGCCCGATGATCGCGGTCGCCGGCTGCGTCGCGCAGGCAGAAGGCGCGGAGATCCCGCGGCGCGCGCGCGCCGTCGACATCGTCGTCGGCCCGCAAGCCTATCACCGCCTCCCCGCCATGATCGCCGACGCGGCGGCGGGGCGCAACGCGCTAGACACGGACATGCCGCGCCTCGACAAGTTCGATGCGCTGCCCGTCCGCACGCAGGCGCGAGCCTCCGCGTTCCTCACGATCCAGGAAGGCTGCGACAAGTTCTGCACCTACTGCGTCGTCCCCTACACACGCGGCGCGGAAATCTCGCGACCATGGGGCAAGGTCATGGGCGAAGCGCGCGCGCTCGTCGACGCGGGCGCGGCGGAGATCGTATTGCTCGGCCAGAATGTGAACGCGTGGAGAGACGAAACAACCGGCTTCCACGATCTCATCCGGTCGATCGACCGCATCCCAGGCGTACGCCGCATCCGCTACATGACCAGCCATCCACAGGACATGACCGACGGCCTGATTGCGGCCCATGGCGATGTCGAGACGCTGATGCCCTTCCTGCATCTGCCGGTGCAATCCGGTTCGGACCGCATTCTCAAAGCCATGAACCGCAAGCACGACGTCGCGAGCTACCTCCGCATCCTCGACAAGGTCCGCGCCGTGCGACCCGACATCGCGTTGTCGAGCGACTTCATCGTCGGCTTCCCCGGCGAGACCGACGATGACTTCGAAGCTACGCTGCGCCTGATCGACGCCGCCGGGTTCGCGTCCGCATTCTCCTTCAAATATTCCGCCCGCCCCGGCACGCCCGCCGCGGACATGACCGACCAAATCCCCGAAGCCGTCATGGACGAACGGCTGCAGCGGCTTCAGACCGCGATCGCGCGCGGCCAACTCGCGTTCAACCAGAGGAGCATCGGCATCCGCACGACGATCGTCATCGAACGCGACGGACGCAAACCCGGCCAACGCATCGGCAAGACGCCGTGGATGCAGTCGGTGCACGTCGACACGGACGCCCCGGTGGGCGCGTTCGTCGATGTGGAGATCGTGTCGGCGGGACCGAACTCGCTTGGTGGCGTCCTTGCTCCCTCCCCCGTCGAGCTAGCCGCCTGATGGCCCGCAAGCCCATCGCCGCGCCTCCCGCCGACGCCCCCGAGCGCGCGCGTCTCGAAGTGCAGTTCGACCAGCCGCACCTGCTAGGCCCCCTGTTCGGCGAATACGACCGCAACCTCGTGTCGATCGAAAACCGCCTCGGCGTCTACATTTCCGCACGCGGCACCAAGATCCAGATCGAGGGCGAGGCGGACGCCGCCGCCCGCGCGCGCGACGTGCTGACCGGCCTCTACAACCGGCTCGACAAGGGCCAGGACATCGATGCCGGCGCGGTCGACGCGGTCATCGCCATGTCGGCGCAGACATCGCTCGACGTGCCGAACGCGCCCCAACGCGACGTCTCCGAACCGCCCAAAGTCATGATCCGCACGCGCAAGAAGACGATCGTGCCTAGGTCGGCGACGCAGGTCCGCTACATGGAAGCGCTCGCGAAAGACGACATCATCTTCGCACTTGGTCCGGCGGGCACCGGCAAGACCTATGTCGCAGTCGCACAGGCGGTGCAGCAGCTGATCGGCGGATCGGTGGACCGGCTCATCCTCTCCCGCCCCGCGGTCGAGGCGGGCGAGCGGCTCGGCTTCCTCCCCGGCGACATGAAGGAGAAGGTCGACCCCTATCTCCGCCCTCTGTACGACGCCCTCTACGACATGCTTCCCACCGAACAGGTCGAACGCCGCATCGCGTCCGGCGAGATCGAGATCGCGCCTATCGCTTTCATGCGCGGCCGCACGCTGGCCGACGCGTTCATCATCCTCGACGAGGCGCAGAACACCACGCCGCAACAGATGAAGATGTTCCTGACGCGTTTCGGCATGGGCAGCCGCATGGTCGTGTGCGGCGATCCCAAGCAGATCGATTTGCCGGTGGGCACGTCGGGCTTGGCGGACGCGGTCACCAAGCTCGAAGGCGTGCAGGGCATCGCCACGGTCCGCTTCGGCTCGGGCGACGTCGTCCGCCACCCGCTCGTCGGCCGCATCGTCGAGGCATATGAGGGGGTGGGGTGATCACCAACATCGCCCTCCACCCGTTCGTCCCGAGTGCAAGCGAGGGGAGAGTCAATCGTACGGAACGCCCCTCGTTTTCACTCGGGACGAACGGAGTTGATTGAGGTGGCTACTCTCGCCTCCGCCCACTGGGACGACGCCACGGATTGGGAACGGCGCGCGCACGACGCCGTCCTCACCGCGGTACGAGTCAGCGGGCAGAGCCAGGTGGAAGACTCTCCCGCCCCCTTCGAAGTCTCCGTCAAGTTCACCGACGACGCGGAAGTCCGCACCCTCAACGCCGCCTACCGAGGCAAGGACGCCCCCACCAACGTGCTCTCCTTTCCCATGATGAGCACAGCCGAACTCGCTTCGCCTCCCGCGCACGGCGGGCTGCTCGGCGACATCGTTCTGGCTGTCGAGACCTGCACGCACGAAGCTGCGGAAAAGCGCATATCCGTTGCCGACCACGCCAGCCATCTCATCGTCCACGGCACGCTGCACCTCCTCGGCCACGACCACGCCCACGACGATGCGGCGGAGACGATGGAAGACATCGAGCGTTCCGCACTTCAGTCCATCGGCATTTCCGATCCCTACGAGGCCTCATCATGAAGACCGAGACCGCACCTCCCGACGAGGAGGACTCTAGTCAACAGTCCGGCGGGTCGCGCCTGTGGCGGGGCATGCGCGCGCTGATCTTCGGCGGCGACAGCGAGCCGAGCTTACGCGACCAGATCGAGGAGGCGATCGATGATGCCGAGGGCGAGGCTCCCGTGCGCGGCGATCTGTCGTCGGTCGAACGCCAGATGCTGCGCAACCTGCTCCACTTCGGCGACCTGACCGCGGGTGAGATCTCCGTTCCCCGCGGCGACATCGTCGCGGTGCCGGACACCATCAGCTTTTCCTACCTCGTCACCGCGTTCGCCGATGCGGGCCACAGCCGCCTGCCCGTCTACAAGGACGGGCTCGACACCATCACCGGCATGATCCACGTCAAGGACGTGTTCGCCATGCAGCATGCCATTTCGGCGGGACACGGCCAGGTGCCGCCCGACATTTCCGCGCTCATCCGCACGCCGCTCTACGTTCCCGAATCGATGGGGGTCCTGGATCTGCTCGCGCGCATGCGGGCGCAGCGTATCCACCTGGCGATCGTGGTCGACGAGTTCGGCGGCACCGAAGGCCTCGTCACGATCGAAGACGTGGTGGAAGAGATCGTCGGCGAGATCGAGGACGAGCACGACGAGGAAGTCGAAGGCATGCTGCTCGCGGTCGACGACGGCATGTGGGACGCGGACGCGCGCGTCGAACTGGACGAAGTCGCCGAGACGATCGACCCCAGGCTCGCGATCGTCGAGGAGGATGTCGACACGCTGGGCGGGCTCGCGTTCGTGCTCGCGGGGCGCGTGCTCGCGGCGGGCGAGAGCGTCGAACATCCCAGCGGCTGGCGGCTGGAAGCAACCGAGGCCAGCGCGCGCCGCGTCACGCGCATGCGGCTGCACGCGCCGACGGCGAAAGAACTCACTTGAGCTTGAAAGTCGTTCGTCCCGAGTGAAAACGAGGGGCGCTTAACGGGAGGCCGAACTTTGCGAACACCGACGGCAGGGACGAACGCCCCTCGTTTCCACTCGGGACGAACGGCAGCATGTCTGCTGCTGGCGCTCACCGCGTGCGGGGAGACCGCGAAACTGTCCGTCGCGGACGGCCAGGGGCCCGCACCCAAGCTCGTCGCCCCCGCCAAGACCCTGTTCCCCACCGTCAACATCGCGGAGGCGACCGGGTGGCCCGACGGCCGCATGCCGACCGCGCCCGCTCCGTACCGCGTCAACGCATTCGCCGCCGGGCTCGACCATCCGCGCTGGCTCCACGTCCTGCCCAACGGCGACGTGCTGGTCGCGGAGTCGAACGCGCCGCCCAAGCCGGAAGACAAGGAAGGCGGCGTCAAGGGCTGGGTACAAGGCCTCGTCATGAAGAAGGCGGGCGCGGGCGTGCCGTCGGCCGACCGCATCACATTGCTGCGCGACGCCGACGCCGACGGCACGGCGGAACTGCGCACGCCGTACGTCACCGGCCTGAGATCGCCGTTCGGAATGGCGCTGGTCGGCGACACGCTGTTCGTCGCCAACGCAGACTCGCTCGTCGCCTACCCCTATGACGCGCGCGCGACCAAGGTCGACGCCGCGTCGCGGCTCGTCACCCGACTGCCCGCGGGCCGCAACCATCATTGGACCAAGAGCCTCGTCGCCTCGCCCGACGGCAAGCGCCTTTACGTCGGCGTCGGATCCAACTCCAACGTCGCCGACCACGGCATGGACGAGGAGTTCGAACGCGCCGCGGTATGGGAGATCGACCCGTCGACCGGAGCGCACCGCGTCTTCGCCGCGGGCCTGCGCAACCCCGTCGGCATCGCGTTCAACCCGGCCAGCGGCGCGTTGTGGACCGCGGTCAACGAACGCGACGAGATCGGCAGCGACCTCGTCCCCGACTACATGACCAGCGTCCGCGACGGGGGCCACTACGGCTGGCCGTGGAGCTACTACGGCCAGGTCGTCGACACCCGCGTCAAGCCTCGGAACCCGGCGATGGTCGCACGCGCGATCAGGCCCGACTACGCGCTCGGCCCGCACACGGCCTCGCTCGGATTGGCTTTCGGGCGCGATGCTGCCGGAGCGGACGGGGCCTTCATCGGCCAGCACGGGTCGTGGAACCGCAAACCCCGCAGCGGCTACAAGGTTATCTTCGTCCCTTTCACCGGCGCGCGGCCGTCGGGCAAGCCGGTCGACATCCTCACCGGCTTCCTCGACGGCGACAAGGCGATGGGCCGCCCGGTCGGCGTCCAGTTCGCCCGCGACGGATCGCTGCTCGTCGCCGACGACGTCGGCAACCGCGTGTGGCGCGTCAGCGGTTTTGGAGCACCCACGAGAGTGGCCGCACGCTAATCCTCCCATGCCGTGGAGGATTTAGGTCGCGAACAAATTTTCCGGCTTCGCCATCGCCTTGAACTCGATCGCGTTGCCGCTGGGATCAAGAAAGAACATCGTCGCCTGCTCGCCCGGCTCGCCCGCGAAACGCACGGTCGGTTCGATGACGAACCGGGTTCCCGCGTCCTGCAACCTGTCCGCCAGCGCACACCAGCTCGCCATGTCGAGCACCACCCCGAAATGCGGCACGGGCACGTCGTGCCCGACGACCGAATTCGTCGCGCCCGCCGGCCGCGCCGCAGGATCGAGATGCGCGACGATCTGATGGCCGTACAG
The DNA here is from genome assembly GCA_964251385.1 of uncultured Sphingomonadaceae bacterium. Lineage (GTDB taxonomy): Bacteria > Pseudomonadota > Alphaproteobacteria > Sphingomonadales > Sphingomonadaceae > CADCVW01. Next base: position 1,009,296 of record CAXUJK010000001.1, read on the forward strand.
GTCGAAGTCGATCCACTGGCTCGAACTGCGCCCCTCCGGACAGCCGAGAACGCCACCGTAGAACGCCCGCGCAGCGGCGAGATCATGGACCGGGAAGGCGAGGTGGAACGGCGGCAACGTCATATCCCGGACATAGCCGCATCCGCGTCATCTTTCGAGCCGGCTTCGAAATGCCGGGCTTCGACAGTCCTGCCTTGAACCGCTAGGGGCGCTGCGTGTCATTCCTCCTCGCTTTCCTCGCCGGCCTCGCGTCCGCTTGCGGCTTCGAACCCTGGTCGGTTGGTCCCGCCACGATTGCCGGCTTCGCGCTCCTCCTCCATCTTCTCTCGCGCACGACGACCATGGGCCGAGCGCTCGCGTTCGGCTGGGCGTTCGGACTTGGACAGTTCGCGCTTGGCCTCAACTGGATCGCGACCGCATTCACGTTCCAGGCCGCGATGCCCGCCTCGCTCGGCTGGGTCGCCGTCGTTCTGCTGTCCGTCTATCTTGCGGTGTACCCGGCGATGGCGGCGGGCCTGGCGTGGCGCTACGGACGGCGGTCGCCGCTCGGGCTGACCCTGATCTTCGCCGCAGCCTGGATCGTCACCGAATGGCTGCGCGGAACGTTGTTCACCGGCTTCGCCTGGAACCCGGTCGGCGTCGTCCTGCTCACCACCCCTTTGTCGCAGCTGTCGCCCTTCGTCGGCACCTACGGCCTGTCCGCGACGGTTATCCTGATCGCCGCGGTGTTCCGCCTCGCGACGGACGGCGCGAATCGCGCGCGCAAGCAGGGCGCGTGGCTGGGGATCGCGCTTGCCGCCGCGACCGGTGCCGGGTGGCTTCGCGACGGTCCCGCGCCGACGGGCACGCACGCGGTGCGCATCGTCCAACCCAATATCGGCCAACAGAACAAGCACGATCCCGCGTTCGACGCGGAAACCTACGCCCGCCTGTTCGGCCTGTCCACGCCGCTCGGCGACCGACCGCGCCTCGTCCTGTGGCCTGAAGCCGCGACCCCGGACTTCCTGGAAGACGAGCCCGACGCGCGTGGCCGCATGGCGATCGCGCTGGGCGAACGCGACGTCCTGCTGACGGGCGGCACAAAGGTCGAGCGCGGCCCGCCTTCGCGGGACGGCACGCCCGGCCGCCCCGTGGGGGGCCGCAACAGCCTGTTCGTCGTGACGCCCGACGCGACGATCCGCGGCCGCTACGACAAGGCGCATCTCGTTCCCTACGGCGAATATCTGCCCGCGCGTCCGATCCTGTCCGCGATTGGCCTGTCCCGCCTCGTGCCGGGCGATCTCGATTTCTGGGCCGGCCCCGGCGCGCGCACGCTTGCCGTGCCGGGCTTCGGCCGGATGGGCGTACAGATCTGCTACGAGATCGTGTTCTCGGGCGAAGTCGTCGACCGCCGCGACCGACCCGACTTCCTGTTCAACCCGTCCAACGACGCCTGGTTCGGCCGCTGGGGTCCGCCACAGCATCTGGCGCAGGCGCGGATGCGCGCGGTCGAGGAAGGCTTGCCCGTGCTGCGCTCGACCCCGACGGGAATCAGCGCCGTCGTGGACGCGCGCGGGCACCTGCTCCGCAGTCTGCCTTGGCGCACGGCGGGCCGCATCGATGCGATCCTGCCGGGTCCGCTACCGCCTACTCCGTTCGCCCGGTTCGGCAACTTGCTGAGCTTCCTGTTCGGCGCGGCCTTGCTGGCGGGCGCCTGGTTTGCCACGCGGCGGGAGCGTCGCTAGGGGATATAAGCATATCCTTATATCCCGTTTTCCAAGAGGTCCCATGCGCCCATCCTATCTGTTCACGTCCGAATCGGTTTCCGAAGGTCACCCCGACAAGGTCGCGGACCAGATATCTGACGCGGTCGTCGACCTGTTCCTGGGCAAGGACCCGCAGGCGCGCGTGGCGTGCGAGACGATGGTGACGACGCAGCGCGTCATCCTTGCCGGCGAGATCCGCGGGGCGGGAATTTTCGAAAACGGCGACTGGGCGACCGGCGTCCGCGAAGAGATCGAGGCCGCGGTTCGCGATGTCGTGAAGCGCATCGGCTACGAGCAGGACGGCTTCCACTGGCGCACGCTCGAGTTCGCCAACCATCTCCACGGCCAATCGTCGGAGATCGCGATGGGAGTGGACGAGTCCGGCAACAAGGACGAAGGCGCGGGCGATCAGGGCATCATGTTCGGCTACGCCACCGACGAGACGCCCGACCTCCTCCCCGCCACCCTCTTCTACTCGCACCGCATCCTGGAACGCATGGCCGCCGACCGCCATTCGGGTGCCGCCCCGTTCCTCGAACCGGACGCCAAGAGCCAGGTCACGCTGCGCTACGACGACGGCGTGCCCACGGCCGCGACCGCGCTCGTCGTGTCGACGCAGCACAAGGCAGGGTACGCCGAAAAAGGCGGCAACGCCGACCCAGCGCTCTACGCCGAACTCGAGGACTACGTGACACGCGTGCTCCACGACACGCTGCCGGACGGCTTCGTCAGCGACGAGACCGCGGTCTACATCAACCCGACGGGCGCATTCGAGATCGGCGGTCCCGACGGCGACGCCGGGCTGACCGGCCGCAAGATCATCGTCGACACCTATGGCGGCGCGGCGCCACACGGCGGCGGCGCGTTCTCGGGCAAGGACCCGACCAAGGTCGACCGCTCCGCCGCCTACGTCGCGCGCTACATGGCCAAGAACGTCGTCGCCGCCGGCCTCGCCAAGCGCTGCACGATCCAGCTGTCCTACGCGATCGGCATCGCCGAACCGTTGTCCCTGTACGTCGACCTGCACGGCACGGAGAGCGACGGGGTCACGGCGGCTCGGATCGAGGAAATCCTTCCGACGCTTGTGCGGCTCACCCCCAAAGGCATCCGCACGCATTTGTTGCTCAACAAGCCGATCTACGCGGCCACCGCGGCGTACGGCCATTTCGGGCGCAAGGCCGATGGCGATCTGTTCACGTGGGAAAAGACGGACCTGGTGGAGCGGCTGAAGGCGGCGCTCTGATCGCCTTGAACGACCCGACCACGATCCGCCGCCTCTACGGCCGCCGCCAGGGGCCGAGGCTGCGCGGCGGCCAGGAAGCGCTCGTCGAGGAGCTGCTGCCGCGGCTGGGCGTACCGGACGGTCCGTTGAATGCGAAAAGCTTGTTCGGCGGCGACCGGACGATCGAGCTCGAGATCGGCTTCGGCAGCGGCGAACATCTGGTGGCACAGGCCGAGGCGAACCCCGACACGGGCTTCGTCGGGTGCGAGCCCTACCTCAACGGCGTCGTCGGCCTGCTACAGCACGTGCGCGACCGCGCCGTGTCCAACATCCGCATCCACATGGGCGACGCGCTCGACGTTCTCGAACGTTTCGCGGACGCGAGCCTCGACCGCGTCTACCTGCTCCACCCCGACCCCTGGCCCAAGGTCCGCCACGCCAAGCGTCGCTTCGTCAACACCGGCCCGCTCGACCTCGTCGCCGCCAAGCTCAAGCCGGGCGCCGAGTTCCGGCTCGGCACGGACGACCCGACCTACTGCCGCTGGGCGACGACGATCATGAACCGCCGCGCCGACTTCGCCTGGACAGCCAGGCACCCGCGGGACTTCCTCGTCCGCCCCGACGACTGGCCCGAAACGCGCTACGAGCGCAAGGCGCGGGGCAAAGGCCACGAGGTCTGGTACTTCCGCTACCTGCGTATTTAGCTCGACCGTGGGAACGATATACATAGCGAGCCACGGGAAGCGGATCCCCAGGGTTCGCTCCAGCTAGGTATATAATTCCCCTCAGTTGCCGGCGGGTGGGGACCGGTCCGTCCGATTGCCGAGTTCGATGGACGCCGCGTGAACGGCCAACGCCCGGAAAGCGTTCGCGCGCGGCTCGCTGCCGAACGCGTCGTAGATCAGGCGCGCCGCAGTGGCGATCACGGCAGGCCGGTTTTCGCCGCCGCGCGCGAAGAACGCGACCGCGATCCGCTGCCCGGTCGGTGAGGTCAGGAACCCGACGTCCCCGGTGTAGCCCGACAGCGTGCCCGTTTTGTGCTCCACCGTGGCGCCGGGGGGAAGGATGCCCCGGATGCGGTTCGAACCGGTCCTGCAGCGACGCATCATGTCGAGCAGCAGCGATCGGCTTCCCGGTCGTAGCGCGCTGCCGGCATCGATCACGCGCAGCAGACCGAGCATCGCGGTCGGCGTGCTCGAGTCGCGGACGTCCCGCAGGTCCCGGCGCGCGCCGAGCAGTTGGGCGATCGTGCGGTCCACCCTGATGTCGGTCAAGCCATGCGCGCGCAGCCAACGGTCGACCTGCGCCGGCCCTCCCAGCGTCGCGATCAGCAGGTCGGTCGCCCTGTTGTCGCTGCGAACGATCATCGCGTCCATCAGCGCTACCGCGCTGGTGCCTGCGATCGCGTCGCCTAGGCTCCGGCGGCCCGCATCGACCTCGGCCAGGTAAGCCGCCGCCACCGCGATCTTCATGGTGCTCGCCATCGGGAACGCCTGATTCGCGTTGAAGCTGATGCTCCTGCCGGTCGCCAGATCCACGGCGGCGATCCCGTACTCGCCCGGGTTCTCGTTGACCATGGCGGCAAGCCGGTGCTCGGCAAGTTGCAGCTTCGGCGAACTCGCGGCACCCGCGGGCTCTGCCGAAAAGACTGCGAGACAGGCGAGAAACACACAGAAACGCATTCGCACACTCCGGTCGGGCAGGACTGGCGCTTTGGAAACCGCCCGTCTTCCTACAGCGGCGCAGCTTACATGGGCCCTAATGAATACTTGGCCAGCGCCGCCCCCGTTCGTCGCAGACGCTCCGTCAGCTCGTCCGATTTCGGCCGCGACACGAAGCAGCCAAGGTGCCTTCGCACGATCGGGTGGAACCGATTGCAAGCGGGCGAGCATCAAAGCTCGGAAAGCGCGGCGCCGAACAGGCGCGTGAGCCTCGCCTCGATGAACGTGCACTTGTCGTTGCACATCGGGCCTTCCGACATGATCGTGCGGATGATCGTCGCGCCCATCAGCACGCCCATCGCCAGGTTGGCCCGGGTCTCGGCGTCGTCACCGGACAAACGCGCGGCGAGCGAGCCCAATATATCCTTGTCGAGCACGTCGCGAACGATCCTGCCGGCGTTCGGGGAAGATGCGGAGCGCAGGACGATCAGAAGCTGCTCGATATGATGACGCCGCTCGGCTTGCTCCTGATCCATGAACAGCTTGGTCAGAAAGACCGGAAGATCGTCGGCTCCGATTTCGGGCGGAATGAGCTCGACATTGCATTCGCCGAGCACCTCCTCGAACAGCCCCTCCTTGCTCCCAAAATATCGGCTGACCAGCGCGACATCCACACCGGCGTCGCCCGCGATGTCGCGAAGACCGACATTGTCGTAGCTTTCGAGCGTGAACCGATGCCGCGCCGCATCGAGAATGGCCTCGCGCGTTGCCGCGGCGTTCTTCAGGCGCGCGACCGGCTGACTAAGTGCTTGCATCTGCATGATCTAGCGGTCCTGAAAAATAAATCAACGATTGTTGACAAATGTATGTCTACGCCCGTTGACAGCGGATGAACAGCCACCTAATTGCCCGTCATCGCCTGTTGACTTGAGGATCAGGCCGCGACCCCCTTCCGGAGCCGCGACGGTAAGAAGAGGCTCGGCATGACCACCTACGCGCGCTTGCTGCCTTTTCTGGCTTTCCCCCTCCTTGCGGGTTGCGGCGCCGCCGAGTCGGCCGACGCTCCCCCCCCGTCCATGCCGGTCACCGTCGCCGCGCCGCTCGCCCAGGACGTCGTCGACTGGGACGATTATGTCGGCCGCTTCGAGGCGGTGCAGAGCGTCGAGGTCAAGCCGCGCGTCACCGGCTACCTTCGTTCGGTCGCGTTCACCGACGGCGCCTATGTTCGCGCCGGGCAGACCCTGTTCACGATCGACGCGCGCCCTGCGCAGGCGGCGCTCGACCAGAGCACCGCAGGGCTCGCCCGCGCCGAGGCAACCTTGGTCAACGCGCGTACCGAGCTTGCCCGGTCGCAGACCCTTGCCGCGTCGCAGGCCGCGAGCACCGAGGAAGTCGAGCAGCGCCGCGCGGGGGTCCGCGCCGGCGAGGCCGACGTCAACGCGGCGCGGGCGGCGGTGCGGGCGCAGCAGCTGACGGTCGGCTTCACCCGCGTTACCGCGCCGATCAGCGGCCGCGTGTCCGAGCGCATCGTCGATGTCGGCAACAGCGTCACGGCGGACACTACGGTGCTGACCCGCATCGTGTCGACCAACCCGATCCACTTCGCCTTCGACGGCTCCGAAGCGCTGCTGCTTAAATATCAGCGTCAGCGCGCGGGTGCGTCGAGCGGAACCCCCGTCCGCATCAAGCTCCAGGACGAGCCGACCTACCTTCACGCGGGCCGTCTCGATTTCGTCGACAGCACGATCGACACCGGGGCGGGAACGGTGCGCGCCCGGGCGGTCGTTCCCAATCCAGACAATTTCATCAAGCCCGGCATGTTCGGTCAGATGCAATTGTCGGGGTCGCAGCCCTATCGCGCGATGCTGATCCCCGACACCGCGGTCGTCACCGACGCCGCGCGTAAGGTCGTCTACCTCGTCGACAAGACGGGAACCGTGATCGCGCGGCCGGTGGTGCTCGGCCCGCTGACCGGAAACCTGCGCGTCGTGCGCAGCGGCATAGGACCCGGCGACCGCGTCATCATCAGCGGCCTCCAGCGCGCGCGTCCGGGCGAGAAGGTCGTCGCCAAGCCCGGGCGGATTCCGCCGCAAGGCCCGCCCGAAGGCATGCCCACGACCGGGATCAGCTACGCGCCGTCCTCCACCGCATCGCCAGCACGATGAACATCTCCGCCTTCTTCATTGAACGGCCGATCTTCGCCGGCGTCATCGCGCTGTTCATCACGATGATCGGCGCGCTCGCCTACCCCCAACTGTCGCTATCGCAATATCCCGAGATCGCGCCGCCGACGATCAGCGTCCAGGCGTTCTTCGCCGGCGCCTCGGCCGAGACGATGGCGGAAACCGTCGCCGCGCCGATCGAGGAGGAGATCAACGGCGTCGAGGACATGCTCTACATGAGCTCGTCGTCGACTTCGTCGGGCACGACCGCGATCACCGTGACCTTCGCGCCCGGTACCGACCTCGACGCCGCGCAAGTGCTCGTCCAGAACCGCGTCGCGCTCGCCGAGCCGCGTCTGCCCGAACAGGTCCGGCAGATCGGCGTCACCGTCAACAAGGAGTCATCGGGCTTCCTGCTGATCGCCGCATTGACCTCCACCGACCCCAATCTCGATACCGATTATCTCGGCAACTACGCGACCAATACGCTGCGCGACCGGCTGCTGCGCATCGAGGGCGTCGGCGCGGTCAACGTGTTCGGCGGCGGAAATTATTCGATGCGCGTGTGGATCGACCCCGATCGCGCCGCCGGCCGTAACCTGACCGCAGGCGAGATCGTCGCGGCCTTGCGCAGCCAGAACGTCCAGGTCGCGGGCGGCGCGGTCGGCACCCCGCCATACCAGGGCGGCAACCCCGCGTTCGAGCAGCCGGTCGAGGTCCAGGGCCGGCTGAGCAGCCCCGAAGAGTTCGGCGCGGTGGTCATCAAGACCGATCCGGCGAGCGGCGCGGTCACCCGCGTCCGCGACGTGGCCCGCGTCGAACTCGGCAGCCAGGATTACGGCCTGCGCGCGACCTTCAACGGCAAGCGCGGCGTCGCGCTCGCCGTCGTCCAGCAGCCGGGAAGCAATGCGCTGGACGCCGCCGAAGCCGTGCAGGCGGAGTTGAACGACGCCGCGAAGACCTTCCCGCCGGGCGTCAAACATTCGATCGCCTACAACCCGACGAACTATGTCGCCGAATCCGTCGCGGCGGTGCAGAGCACGCTGATCGAGGCCGTCCTGCTCGTCGTCCTGGTCGTCGTCCTCTTCCTCCAGACGTGGCGCGCGGCGGTGATCCCGATCCTCGCGATTCCGATCGCGCTGGTCGGCACCTTCGCGGTCCAGCTGGCGCTCGGCTATTCGATCAACTCGCTATCGCTGTTCGCGCTCGTGCTCGCGGTCGGCATCGTCGTCGACGATGCGATCGTGGTGGTCGAGGCGGTAGAAAAGCACATGCGCGCTGGAATGTCTCCGCGCGAGGCGGCGCATGCGACGATGCGCGAAGTGTCGGGCGCGCTGATCGCGATCGGGCTCGTCCTGGTGGCCGTGTTCGTGCCGGCGGCGTTCGTTCCCGGCATTTCGGGCATCTTCTACAGCCAGTTCGCGGTCACGGTTTCCGCCGCGACTTTGATCTCGCTGCTGGTGTCGCTGACTCTGTCTCCCGCCATGGCCGCGATCCTGCTGAAGCCGCATGTCGAGCACTCCGCATCGGGGGCCTCGCGTGGCCGCTTCTCAGGAGTCGCACGCGTCTTCAGAAGCGCCGGGAACAGGTTCAACGCCGCCTTCGACTGGCTGGCGACACGCTACGGGCGCCTCACCGCCAAGCTCGTCCGCACGACGGCGATCATGCTCGCGCTCTATGCGGGGCTGCTCGGCCTGACCGGCTGGCAGCTGACGACGACGCCCACCGGCTTCATCCCCGAACAGGACCAGGGATATCTGATCGGCGTCGTCCAGCTGCCGCCGGGGTCGTCGCTCGATCGCACCAGCGAGATCCTGGACCGCGCGCGCGAACTCGCGACCGCCACCCCCGGGGTCGTGGGCAGCGCGGTGTTCGCGGGCCTCGACGGCTCCAGCTTCTCGCAGGCGTCGAACACGGGAACGATGTTCCTCAACCTCGCGGATCAGGCGGATCGCAAGGACCCCTCGCTCAAGGCCGAAGCCTTGTCGCAAGCGCTGACCGGCAAGATCGCGAGCGTGATCGACGGAGCCAACGTCTTCTTCATCGCGCCGCCCGCGGTTCCGGGCCTCGGCAACGGCAGCGGCTTCATGATGATGCTGCAGGACAAGTCCGGCGCGGGATACGGCGCGCTCGAAGGCCTCGCCTACGGCATGATGGGCGAGGCGCAGAAGTCGAAGGAGGTGAGCCAAGTCTTCACGCTGTTCAACACCGGGTCCCCTCGGATCGCCGCCGACGTCGACCGCGACCGCGCCCAGCTGCTCGGCGTCCAGCCCGCGCAGATCTACGAAGCGCTCGGCACCTATCTCGGCTCGACGTACGTCAACGACTTCAACCTGTTCGGACGCACGCTGCGCGTCACCGCGCAGGCCGAGCCCTCCGCGCGAGACGACATCGCCGATGTCGGCCGCCTCCAGGTGCGTTCGGTGAGCGGCGGAATGGTCCCGCTCGCCTCCGTCGCCACGTTGCGCCCCGACAGCGGCCCGGCGCGCGTCGTGCGCTACAACCAGTTCCCGGCGGTCGAGCTGCAGGGCCAGGCCGCGCCGGGCGTCGCCTCGGGCGTCGCGCTGGCAGCGATGGAAGGCATCGCCGCGCGCACCTTGCCACCCGGCTTCGACTATGAATGGACCGGGCTCGCGCTTCAGGAAAAGAGTACGGGCAGCACGACGCTCGTCTTCCTGCTCGCGGTGCTCTTCGTGTTCCTCGTGCTCGCCGCGCAATACGAAGCGCTGACGCTGCCGCTCGCGGTCATCCTGATCGTTCCGATGTGCATCCTGGCGGCGCTCGTCGGGGTCAACATCCGCGGCCAGGACAACAACATCCTGACGCAGGTCGGGCTCATCGTCCTGGTTGCGCTGGCGGCCAAGAACGCGATCCTGATCGTCGAGTTCGCCAAGCAGGGCGAGGAGGAGCATGGCCTCAGCCGCTTCGACGCCGCGGTCGAGGCCGCGCGGTCGCGGCTGCGCCCGATCCTGATGACGAGCTTCGCGTTCATCTTCGGCGTCATTCCGCTCGCCATCGCCACCGGGCCGGGCGCCGAGATGCGCCAGGCGCTGGGCACCGCGGTGGCGTTCGGGATGGTCGGCGTGACGATCTTCGGACTGATCTTCACGCCGTTCTTCTACGTGGTAACGCGAGGCCTGGGGGAGCGCTTCGCCGGATGGCAGCGCAAGCGGCCCGACGCGACCCCCTCCACTCTGGCTCCGGTGCCCGCGGAATGACGCGCTTCCTCGCCCCCATCGTCTCGGCGCTCGCGCTCGCGGCCTGCACCACGGTCGGTCCGAACTACCGCTCGCCGGAATCTAAGATGCCCGCCCAAACCGCGTTCGCCGGAGCAAATTCGCCGATCTTCTCGGGGGACCAGCCGAGCGGTCCATGGTGGAGCCTGTTCGCCGATCCCGTTCTCGACCGGCTGGTCCAGGACGCGCTCGCCAACAACACCGACCTTCGCGTCGCCGCCGCCAATCTCACCCGCGCCCGCGCCGTCTTGCGCGAGGTTCGCGGCGATCGCCTGCCCACGGGGACGCTCGGCGCCAGCGCGGCCACCGGCCGTCAGTCGGCCGGGCGCTTCGGCGGAGCCACAAGCGGCGAGACCTTCGATGCCGGGCTTGATGTCGGCTACCAGGCCGACCTGTTCGGCCGCATTCGCCGCGGCATCGAGGCCAGCCGCGCAGACCTCGGCGCGGTGCAAGCGGCGTTCGATCTGTCCCGCGTCACCGTCGCCGCCGAGACCACGCGCGCCTACGCCGATGCGTGCAGCGCGGGGAGTCGGCTGGTCGTCGCCCAGCGTAGCGTCGCCAATCAGCAGCGCACGTTCGATCTGACCCGCCGACTGCTCGAGGGCGGCCGCGGCACCGCGCTCGAGACCGGTCAGGCGGCGCAGCTTCTCGAACAGACACGGGCGCAGATCCCCACGCTCGAGGCCGACCGGCGCACCGCGCTCTACCGCCTGTCCGTGCTGACCGGCCGGCCCCCGGCGGAGTTTCCGGAGGTGGTCGCGCAGTGCACGGTGCCGCCCGCGCTCACCCGCCCGATCCCGATCGGCGACGGCACGTCGCTGCTGCGCCGCCGTCCGGACATCCGCGCGTCCGAGCGGCAGCTGGCCGCCGCGACCGCGCGCATCGGCGTCGCCACCGCCGAACTTTATCCCGATGTCAGCATCGGCGGCGCGCTCGGCGCGACGGCGGCGTCGCTCGGCAATCTCGTTACCGGCGGTGCCCTGCGCTACAGCATCGGACCACAGATTTCGTGGAACTTCCTCAACCGCGGCGCGGTCCGCGCCCGGGTCGCGCAGGCCGAGGCGACCACCGCCGCGGCGCTCGCCGACTTCGACGGCACGTGGCTCGGCGCGCTTGAAGAGACCGAAAGCGCGCTCACCCGCTACGCCAACGAACGGACACGCGTCGCCACGTTGCGCCGCGCCCGCGACGGCGGTGCCCAGGCCGCGCGCATCGCCCGCCTGCGCTACGAAGCCGGGCGCGAGGGCTTCCAGATCGTGCTCGAGGCCGAACGCCGCGTCGCCGAGGTCGAAGCGCAGCTTGCCCAATCGGAGGCCGTGCTTTCCGACAATCTCGTGTCGCTGTTCCTCGCGTTGGGCGGCGGCTGGGAAGTCGCGCCGGCGGGGGCGTCGGGATGAACGGATGCTCCGCCACACGAGCGCACGCGGGCTGCGACGGGGCGAAACTGTCGCTGACACTGAAGCAAGCCGCCGCCGCGTCGACCGCCCGTGCGCGGACGGGCGCGTGGCTCATGTCTGCGCTGTTCTGGTTCTGCGCTGCGTTCGCATTCGGCGCGATCGGCTATGGCATCGCGGTTGCGCTGGAATCGAGCCTGCTCGGCTTCCTGGGCGCCGATTTCGTCTTTCTGATCGCGTTGTCGTTTTACACGTCCGGCCAGGGCACCTCGCCCGGGACGCGGCGCTGACATGTCCGCCCGCTGCAAGCTCGCCGCTTTGGACGCCATGGCTCCCGATGGGTCGGCGGGACCCCGCGTTCGGTCAGCGCTTGGGCTCCGCCAGGAACGCATCGGACGCTCGCACGTCGATCTGGATAGATTTGTGTCGAACGACACCGTCACCGATGAGAATCCCGACGACGCCCGCGGATCCCGGGTCGGGGATGCGGCCGCAAGCGCGTTGCTTTTCACCCCGCTCGAGCTGCTGGTGATCGGGGTCGGCGCGCGCGATCGCGCGGCGCGCGCGCACCGCGAGAGCCGCCTCGCTCGCCTCGGGCGGCTGCTGTTCGGGATCGAGGCTCCCACGCCTTTCGCCGACGCGCGCCTGGAGGCTTTGCGCTCCCTCGCCTTTGCGTCGAAGCGTGGCGGGCGAAGGGCCGAGCGGGCGATCGCCGCCGCGCGCGCCGCCGGCATCACCCATGCTCAGATCGAGCAGCTCGTTTCGACAGTCCGAGGGAACCCGAACCCATGATGGATCACGCTTATCTCATGACGCGGGTGCGCGCCTCGCTGGCGATGGCGAGCAGGGCGGCGGGATCGGCCGCCCGGCTCATCCATCTCGATCTTGCAGGGCGGTACAGCCTGGCCGCTCGGGAAGCATCCATGTGCGCACCGACGGCCTCTTCCGATCGGTTCCAACCGGAGGCCTCGTCGTTTTACGGACAGAGGTGAAAGGTCAACGGCTAGCGATGTCGGGCGCACGCAGGTGCCTGTGGACTACTGGCCCCGTTTGGCCAGCCACGCGTCGATCTGCGCGATCTCCTTCTTCTGGTCGGCGATGATCTTGGTCGCCAGTGCGCGGCTCTCCGCGTCCTTGCCCTGTGCGAGTTGGACCTCCGCCATGTCGACCGCGGCCAGATGATGCGTGCGCATCTGCTTGTTGAAGTCGATGTCGGCGTCGCCGGTGTAGGGCGGCGCGCCCTGCATCATGCGCATCATGGACTGCTTGTAGCCCTTGGTCGCCGCGCCGTCGTTCGGCTGCGGCATCATCGCCGCCATCATCGCGGCGTGGTCCATCGGCTCGTCGTGCGCGTTCGCCGCTGTGTGCTCGTGCGGCTTGGACTCGTCGATCACCGAACCGTCCGGCCGCGTGTTCGCGGCAATAGCCGTAGCCTTGGCGTCCGTTTGCGCGGGCTGCGAGCAGCCGGCGAGGATCAGCAGCGCAACGGGGGCGGTAAATAAGGTCTTCATGTCGGTCTCCTTGGGTCGAGGTCAGAAATGCGAGGCATCGCCGGTGCGCGCGTCGGCGATCAGCCGTTCGAGCGGCGCGCGGCCGAAGCGGCGGAACAGCACGGGGGTGACGAGCGCGTCGAGCAGCGTCGCCGACAGCAAACCGCCGACGATCGTCACCGCGACGGGGTGCAGGATCTCCTTGCCCGGCGCGTCGGCGTCGATGAGCAGCGGAGTCAGCGCGAGCCCGGCGGCGAGCGCGGTCATCAGCACGGGGGTGAGCCGCTCGAGCGTTCCGCGCACGATCATCGCGTCGTTCCAGCTTTCGCCTTCGTGGAGGACGAGGTTGATGTAATGGCTGATCTTGAGGATGCCGTTGCGCGCGGCGATGCCCGTCAGCGTGACGAATCCGATCATGCTGGCCACAGACAGCGGCAGCCCGGCGATCCACAGCGCGATCACCGATCCGACCAGCGCCATCGGCACGCCCGCCATTACGATCAGCGCGAGCACGGCCGAGCGGTAGCGCGAGAAAAGCAGCGCGAAGATCAAGCCGAACGATACAAGCGACAGCCCGCCGATCGTAAGCGTGGACTCTCGTTGTGCCTCGTACTGGCCCTCGACGCGGACGAAGCCGTCGGGGGGCAGGCGGAGGGCCGCCGCTTCGGCTTCCACCCTGCGCACGATGTCGCCCAGATCCGCGTCCGGCCCAGCATTGGCGGACACGACGATGCGGCGCTTGCCGTCCTCGCGCAGGATTTGGTTTGGCCCCTGCGTTTCCCGGATCTCCGTCATGTTGGCCAGCGGCACGGGTCCGCGCGGCGTTTCGATCAGCAGGCCGGACAGCTGCGCTGTCGTCCGGCTGCCTTCGGGAAGCCTTAGCACGACGTCGTAGCGGCGCAGGCCGTCGACGATCTGGCTCACCGTCCGGCCGCTCGACAGCGTTTCCAGCGCGCCCGCGACTGCTGCCGGCGTGACGCCGTAAGACGCGGCACGCGCGTAATCGACGCGCAGGTCGAGCTGGGGCACGAGGACCTGCTTTTCCACGCGCAGATCGACTATCCCGGGCACGTCCGCGATGCGGCCGCGAAGCCGTTCGGCGAGCGCACGCGCGGCGGCGAGGTCTTCCGCAAAAATCTTGGCGACGATCTGCGCCTGGACGCCGGACAGCAGGTGGTCGAGTCGGTGGCCGATCGGCGCGCCGATGCTGACCGACCCGGGCAGGATGGCAAGCTTGGCGCGCATCGAGTCGGCGATCGCGTCGCGGTCGGCGTCCGACGATCTCAACGCGACGTCCATTTCGCTGTAGAACACGCCCTCGGCATGCTCGTCGAGCTCGGCGCGCCCCGTGCGGCGGCTGACGCTCGCGACGGCCGGTATCGTCAGCAGCAGCTTCTCGGCGGTCGCCGCGAGCTTGCTGGATTGTTCGAGCGAGACGCCGGGTTCGAGCAGCAGGTTGACGACGAAGCTGCCCTCGTTGAACGTCGGAAGGAACGCGCGCGGCAGCGTCGCCGCGCCGACGATCGCGAGCAGGCTGACCGCGACGCTTGTGCCCAGGATGGGCGGGACATGGCGGAAGCCCCAGTCCAGCAGCCGACGATTCGCCCCCTTCAGCTTGCGGACCAGCCACGACTCCTTCTCCGCCCGCCGCGCGGCCAGCGTGGGCAGCAGATACGAGCAGAGCACGGGCGTCAGCGTTATCGACGTGAGAAAACTCGCCAGGATCGACACGATGTAGGCGACGCCCAGCGGCTGGAAGAGCCGTCCTTCCACTCCGCCCAGGAAGAACAGCGGGAGGAAAACCAGGACGATGATCGCGGTCGCATAGACGATGCCCGAGCGCACCTCGCCGGTCGCACGCGCGATGACGCCGAGGACCGGTTGCGGCACCGCCGCCAACGCATTTTCGCGCAGGCGGCGGTAGACGTTCTCCACGTCCACGACCGCATCGTCGACCAGCTCGCCGATCGCGATCGCGATTCCGCCCAGCGTCATCGTGTTGATCGACAGGCCGAACATCCGGAACACGAGCGCGGTGACCAGCATCGAGACGGGGATCGAGATCAGCGAGATCGCTGTCGTGCGCGTGTTGAGCAGGAACAGGAACAGCACGACCGCGACCACGACCGCCGCCTCGATCAGCACCGTGGTCAGCGTGCTGATCGATGCGTCGATGAAGTTGGCTTGGCGGAACTGCACCCGGGTCGCCTGGATGCCGGACGGCAGCCCCGCGTTGATCTCGGCGAGAGCGGCCTCGACATCGGACGTCACGGCGACCGTGGATGCGTCCGGCTGCTTCTGCACCGACACGACCACCGCCGGACGGCCGTCAAAGCCTGCGTCGCCGCGGCGGAAGGCGGCGGCGAAATGGACCGTCGCCACTTGCGACAGCCTTATCGGATCGCCGACACCGTCGCCCACGACCAGCGACCGCAGGTCCTCGACCCGCGTCGTGCGCGCGACATTGCGGATGAGATACTCCTGGTCGTACTGATCGACGAAGCCGCCGCCGGTGTTGGTCCCGAACGCGCGCAGGGCGGTCTCCACCTGTTCCAGCCGCACGCCCGCCGCCGCCATCGCGGCGAGGTCGGGCGATACGCGATACTGGCGAACCTCGCCGCCGATCGGGATGACCTGCGCGACGCCGGGGATGGTCAGCAGCCGTGGCCGGATCCGGAAATCGGCGACCTCGCGCGCCTGCATCGGGCTCGCGTCCGCGTAGGGGATCGCGACGAGCATGATCTCGCCCATGATCGAGGTGACCGGCCCCATTTGCGGTGCGATGCCGTCCGGGATCTGCTCGCGTACAAGCGCCAGCCGCTCGCCGACCTGCTGGCGCGCGCGGTAGACTTCGACGTTCCAGCCGAACTCGATGTAGACGACCGACAGCCCGATCCCCGACACGGACCGCACGCGCTCGACGCCGGGAACCCCGCTCATCGCGGTCTCGATTGGCCGGCTGACCAGCGTCTCGACCTCGGGTGGGGCGAGCCCGGGCGACTCGGTCAGGATCGTCACGACGGGCCGGTTGAGGTTGGGCAGCACGTCGACGGGCAACTGCCCGACCGCCCGAGCCCCAAGCAGGATCAGCGCCGCGGCCGCAATCAGGACGAGGACGCGGCTGCGTAGCGAAAAGGCGACGATCCGGTCGAACACGGGTTTAGCGAACCTGCGACAACAGGCCGGCACCCGCGGTCACAACGCGCTCGCCGACGCGAACGCCCGACAAGAGGACCACGCGCATCGCATCGAGCGGCGCGGTGCGCACGGGGCGTGCGACGAAGCTTTCGGGACCCGTCTTGACGAACACGGACGCGAGCCCGTTCTCCCCCTTCAACACCGCAGCGCGGGGTACGACCACGCCCGCGACGGGGGCACCGGCGGACACTTCGACGGTAACCGGCTCCCCGACGCGCAAGCCATAGGGCGCGCCGACGATGCGGAACTGCCCCGCGCCCGCGCTGCCGCGATCGGTGAGCCCCGCGCCCGCGAACACGACGGAGAAGTTCGTGCCGTCGGCGGCGCGCCCCAGTCCGCGTGACCCGAAGGAGATGCTGCGTCGGTCGAAGATGTTGGCCTCGACGAACAAACGCGAGGGATCGACGATCTCGAAAAGGGTCGTTTCCGCCGCGACGACCTGGCCGACGCGGACGGGAACGGCCGAAACGATGCCCGAGATCGGCGCGACCAAAGTTTCGCGCGCCGAACTTGCGCGGCCGAGCCCGGAGCGGCGGCTGCGCAAGCCCGCCAGCGTGATCTGCGCTTCCTCGATCTCGCGGCGCGGGATCAGGCCCTCCAGACGCCGCACGCGCGCGGCACGGTTGGCGGCGAGCGCGATCTGCTGGTCGAGGTCGGCCAGTTCGCGCGCGATGTCCGCCGCGTCGATCGCCTGCAGCGTCGGTTCGATCGTGGCGAGCGCCTGCCCCGCGCGCACGCGCTGCCCGATCAGGGGCAGCCCGCCCGCGGCGACGATGCGCCCTCCCGTCGTCGATTGAACGAGCCCGCCGCTCTGCGGATCGGCGATGATCCGCCCGGTAAGGCTGATCGACGGCGACGCTTGTCCGGCGGCCGCGACCTCCGTGCGAAGATCGATGATGCGCTGTAGCGGCTTCAGCGCGATCACCGCGCCGTTGTCGGTCCGCGTCGCGCCCGTGCTTGCCGTGTTCGATCGGGCGGCAGC
Source organism: uncultured Sphingomonadaceae bacterium (assembly GCA_964251385.1). GTDB lineage: Bacteria > Pseudomonadota > Alphaproteobacteria > Sphingomonadales > Sphingomonadaceae > CADCVW01. The sequence goes on from CAXUJK010000001.1 coordinate 1,026,386, forward strand.
CGGAGCCTTTGCTTCCTCCTCGGCGTGGTCCTCGCCTTCATGCGCGAAGATCACGTTCGGGTGCACGAGCATTCCCGCAAGGACGAGCGCCACCGCCGGCCCGCGATGCCGTGCACGCCACAACAGAAGCGCGCCGCCGATGATGCCGGCCGCCAGCAACGCAAGGAGGATCGTCCGCCACGGTGCGCCCTCGCCTGTCGCGGCTGCCGCGGGCAAGGCGGCGACGTTCAGCGTCCCCGCCATGGTGCGCACCGCCCCGCCGTGCGTCACCACGAACGACACGCGATGCGGTCCCGGCGCGTCGAGTGTGCTTGCATCGAGAATATACGTGCCGTCGATCGGACGCGCCTCGATCGAACGGCCGTCCACCGTCACGTTGACCCGGGCGTTGCCTACGGGTGCGTTGTCCGACCACCGATCGATCCACACGGTCAGGTCATGACCTTGCGCGGCCGCGACCAACTCCAGGCCTCCCGCCTGCGCGGAGAAGCGCCCGCTCGTCGCCGACGCCGTAGAAGATGTCACCGCTCCGGCCTTGGCTTCCTTTTCGCCGTGATCCTCGCCTTCGTGCGCCCATGCGCAAACGGGCGCGGCGAGAATGAGCAGCGCGGTGAACGGCGCGAGGAAGGTGCGGACGATCACGGAAGAACTCCCCGTGCCTGATTGTAGGTCGAGATCGCCGACAGCGCCGCGACCCGCGCGACGGCGAGATCGCGCGTGGCCTGCGCCACCGTCTGCCGCGCGCGCAAGACTTCGAGAAAGCCGATCTCGCCCTCGCGCCGACCACGTTCGGTCAAGGCCAGCGCCTCGGCCAGCGCACCGCGCCGGGCTTCGGCTTCGCCGACCGCGCGACGCGCGACCGCGAGGCGACGCTCTCCGCCACGCCGTTCGGCGACAAGTCCCGTGCGCACGCGCGCCGCCTCCGCGGTCGCGCGGAGTGCTTCGGACCGGGCGCCCGCGGTCTCCGCCGCGGCAGCGTAGTTCCGGCCAACGGGAACGCCGACGCCGACGAGCAGAGCATTGTCGAAGCCGCCGCGCCCGTCGTCGCGCTCTCGCCGTACGCCGACACGCCCCTCGATCCGCGGTCGGCTGCCGAAGCGCGAAGCCGCGACACGCGCATCGGCGGCGGCTGCGCGCGCGAAGGCTGCGCGAACAGCCGGATGCTCGTCCACGTCCGCGCCGTCGATGGCCAAGGTTTCGGGCGGGAAGTTCGCGGGAGCCTGCCCGGACAGCGCCTCGAAAGCGGCTTCAGCGCCGACCACGTCGTTCTCCGCCGCCGACAGCCTCGCGTCGATCGCCGACCGTTCCGCCCGCGCCAGCAGCAGGTCGCGGCGCGCCTGGACGCCCGCCGCGACCAGCCGGGTCGTCGCGGCGACTTCCTGGTCGGCCAATCCGGCCTGTTCGCGCTCGACCGCCAGTACGGCGCGCGCCGTCGCGAGCGCCCACCAGGCGTTCCGCACGTCGCCGGCGATCCGCAGCCGCGCGTCGTCGAGCGTCGCGTCGATCACCGCTCCGCCCCGGTCCGCCGCGAGTCGCGCCGCGCGGCCCTCGCCAGGCCACCGGAGACCTGCAGACACGCCAGCCTCCTGCTCGCTGAACCCTTCGCTCCCGATCTCGAGATCGCCCGAGACGACGGGCGGCCCGACGAACGGCCCGCGCGCGCCTCGTCGTTGTGCCGCGATCTGCGCGCGCGACGCGTCCGCGGCGGCGAGGTCAGGCAGCCGCGCCGCTGCGCGTGCGGTCGCCTCCGCGATCGTCGCGGCCGGGCTCGTCGTCGCGTCGGACAGGTCGCGCGCGGCCCCGGCGGAGGTCACCGCGACCCATGCCATCGCGAACACGGCAGTTATCCGCCATGTTCGGCGATCGATCGTGGGCGCGTGCATACCGCTTATACGCGGGCACGCGCTCGATCCCTCATTCGCCGATCGCTTCCGTCAACGCCCGCCGCGCGCGGTACACCCGCGTCTCGATCGCCTTGGCGCTGATCCCGAGTTCACGACCCGCTTCGGCCTGGCTCAGCCCCGCGAAGACGGTGAGCAGCAGCGGCTCCTTGAGCGCGCGGGGCAGCCGCGCGATCGCGTCGTCCAACGCGCGGAGATCCTCCCGCGCGATCCACTCCGCGTCCGCGCCGGGATGCGGGTCGGCGACCGCGTCCGCCGCCCGTCGCGCGCCCGGGATCATCAGCAGCCGGCGCACGCGGGCGCGCCGCGCATGGTCGCGGCACTTGTTGAGCGTGATCGATCGCAGCCAGGCGGCGAAGCTCCGCGCCGGATCGTAGCGGGCGAGCGCGCTCCAGGCCGACACGAAGCTCGCCTGCACGATGTCGTGGGCATCGTCCGCGTCACCGACATAACGGCGCGCCAACCGGTACAACACCACCTTGTGCCGACCCACCAACGCCGCGAACGCCCGCTCGTCGCCGTCCGCCGCCTGCGACGCCAGCGCCCCGTCCGAAGACGGTGGGTCGGACGGCCCCTCGCCCGCCGACGTCGGCCCGCCCGTCACCGCGCATCGTGCGGAACGGGCTGCGCCGTCAGCGCCTCGGTCACGATCGCGTCGAAGCGCGCGGTTTGCTCGGGGTTCAGCACGCCGCGCATGCGGAAGATGTGCGCCACCGTCGCCTTCTGATGATCGCCCAGCACCGCGTGGACACGGTCGATGGCCCGCTGCACGTCCGGCCCGTCGCGTCCCGAGGTGCGAATCGCGGCCGCCAGCCGCGCATTCGCCGCACCGATGCTCCCGGCGAACGCGCGTCTGCGCGCCGCGAACGCCGCCTCTTCCGCCTCGAAGCTGCGCTCCTGGTCGTCCCGCAAGCCGAGCTCGCCGTGCAACCGGTCATGGAGCGAAGGCTCGTGGCTTGCGCCCAAAGGCGCGCGCAGGCCGATCGCCGCGCCGACTCCCCCCGCCAGAAAGGCGAGCACCAACGTCACCAGCACCGAACGTCGGGCGGGCGTCACGTGGAGGCGTCGAGCAGGCTGGACGGCGCGAGGCCGATCCCGCCGGACAGATCGGCGACGCTCCACGGCTGCCGAACCGCCGCGGCCGATCCGCCGATCCCTACGCCCGCGACAAGCGCAAGCCCGACTGCGGCGTAACGCCAGATCGGGCCGGGCGTCGTACGCGCGCGACGAACGCTCCATTCAACCCGCACTTCCAGCCCGTTCAGCCGCAGCGGGAGCGGCTGCGTCGCAAGCCGCGCCAATCGGCGCTCCAGATTATCCTGCATGGCGAACTCCCATGATCCCTATACGCGCCAGCCGACCGCACCCCGCATCGGCTGCGGCGCCGACGACCCGAAGGTCTCCAAGCTCGATCCGCGCCGGGCGTAAAGCCGGATCGTGTCGGCGACGCTCCGACCCGGTAATCACCGGGTCGGACATCAGGCCGCCACCTTCCGCGCCCAATCCGGCACCGTGGTCATACCATGACGCTGCGAGCGGAGCGCAGGGATGTCGGCCTGAAATCCCCCCCTCGCGATCCAACGCATCATGACCTTGTACTCGGCCGGCACCCTGCCTTGCAGGAACGACGGCACCTTCAGCGAGATGGCCGGCTTGAGGCCCGCCTTGCGCATCGCACCGACCAGCTCCTTGCGGGTCACGGCATCGCCGGCGAGCTCGATCGCGCGGCCGATGTAGCGGTCGGGATCGTTGAACGCGTCGGCGGCAAGACCACCGATGTCGGCGGTCGCGACCATCTGCACCTTGCTGTCCTCGGACACGTACGTCCGGAACATGGCGAGCATGATCGTGCGGAACTGAAACGTGTCGAAATTGTCCATGAAGAGCACCGGCCGCAGGATGGTCGCCGGCAAGCCCAGCTGCGCGATGTGCTGCTCGACCCGGCCCTTGCTCTCGAAGTGAGGAACGCCGGAGTGGCGATCGGAGCCCGCCACCGAGGAGTAGACGAAGTGCTTCACGCCGGCCTTGCTGGCGGCGTCGGCCACCATCCTGCCCTGCTTCTCTTCGCGCTCGGGTCCGCCTTCCAGGGGCGTCTGCACGCTGTAGACGCCGTGGACACCCTGCATCGCGCGCTCGACGGACGCCGCGTCGTCGAGGTCGCCCTTGACCAGCGTCACGCCGCGCTCCCTGAGCGCCTGCGCGCCCTTCGAGGCCGGATCGCGAACCAATGCCTTGATGTCTCGACCCCGCTTGTCCGCGAGCAGCGCGTCGATCGTCGCTCCTCCCTGCTGGCCGGTGGCACCGAGTATGAGTAGGGTCTGCGTCATGATGATCGTCTCCAGTTCTTCAAGTAAAATGGTGGGCGTTTAGAGCTTGAGGAAGCGACGTGGGGCGAACGCTCGGTTCCACCAGTGGAACGCGCTCAAGCGTGGACGTCGATGTCGCCTTCTTTCGCACCGTCCCAGTAGTGAAGTCGCGTGGCGCCGACCTTGATCATCACCAGCCCGGGCGTGTCGACGCCCTGCGGGAACCAGCGATCGAGACCCTTGGACCAGCGTCGCGCGAAGGCCGCCTTGTCGCGGATCAGCGAGGCGTCGGCCTCGATCGCGATGAAGATCGGAGGCTTGCCCAGCAGGACGCCCGAGCCCTGGTAGGAAAGTGCGACCTTGGAGTCCTTGGCGATGTCCCGAGCCGTCCGGCTGGTATCGTAAGCGAAGAAGTAGGCGTCGCCGTCGAACTCGACTTCGCCGTTGTTGCTCATCGGACGTCCCGCGAGCTCGCCGCCCTCGGACCGTGTGAACAGCATCGCGAAGTCGATCTCGCCCATCTTCCTGGAAAGCTCGGGCAGCGTGTAGTCTGTCATGGCGGAACTCCTGCGGAGGTGAATGGCGACACGGTTCGTGTCGACTTGGTCGGAGCGACATTCGCGCTCTTCTCCAAACCATTGTCGGCGGCCGAACCCTCCGCCGCCAGCCACCCGAACATGGACACCGCGTTCCTTTTCTGGAACGAACGTTCGCGTGCTCGACCTTCAAGACGTCCACGCCTTCCGACGCATCGCCGAGACCGGCAGCCTGTCGGCCGCCGCACGGCTCCTGGGTGCCCCCAAGTCCTCGATGAGCCGGTCGATCGCCCGGTTGGAGTCGGAAGTCGGCACGGTTCTGGTGGAAAGGTCGTCCCGAGGGTTGAGGCTCACCGACGCGGGCCAGCTATTCCTGTCGCACGCCGAGCTTATCATGGCCGAAGTCGACGAAGCGCAGCTCGCGTTGGACGGGCTGGTCGGCGCGCCGCGGGGGACGTTGCGGATCAACGCCGCCGTGACCTTCGCCGCGGGCCTGATCGCCCCGATGCTGCCCGCGTTCCTGGCGCGGTACCCGGACGTCCGGGTCGTGCTCGAAACCGAAAACCGCGTGATCGATCTCGCGCGCGACGCGGCGGACGTCGCGATCCGCGTGGGCAGGCTGGAGGACTCCGATCTGCTCGCGCGCAAGCTGGCGACGATCGAGCTCTGGCCCTGTGCCAGCCCCGCCTATCTGGCTGCCAACGGCGAGCCGCGAACGACGGCGGAGTTTGCCTCCCACAAGCTGTTCGGCTGGTTCGACGGCCCTTCCGAGTGGCGTTTCACGACGCCCGCCGGTCAGGCGGCGACCGTTGCGGTGCCTGTGGGCTCCGTCATCTCTGAGCCCATCGTGTTCCAGGGACTGTTGCTGGACGGCGCGGGCATCGGCAGGGCCCCCGACTTTCTGGCGGCACCGGCCGTGAATGACGGATCCCTGGTTCGGCTGCTCCCGGATCATGGCTGCGAAACCGTGGAGGTGCATGCCATATACCCCAACAAGCGCAGTCTTTCTCCGAAGGTGAGGGTCTTCGTAGACGCGCTGCTGACGCACCTCCGCGCTAACGGTTAAGCTCGCTCAGGCCGCGGCGGCTCGATCGATCTCCGGTGCGAGCTTGGCGATGAAGCCGTCCATCGTCTGCTCGCCCAGATCGACGACCTTGGCTCCGCCAGCGGCAACAAACGTCACGTCGGTGATGCCGATGACCCCCAGGATGAGGCGGAGATACTGCGTCGCGAGGTCGCGGTCGCGGATCGGCGAACCCTCGGTATAGACGCCGCCGGAGGCGATCAGCACCGTCGCCTTCTTGCCCGTGACGAGGCCGCCGCCGTCGTGCCCGAGCGTCAGCCCCTTGCGCACGATATGGTCGACCCACGCCTTCAGCGCGGCGGGTATGTTGTAGTTGTAGACCGGCGTGGCGATGACGATGTGATCGGCGGCGAGGATCTCGCCGACCAGCGTATCGGACAGGCGCAGCGCTTCTTTCATCTCCGGCGAGTGCTGTTCGGCGGGCGTGAAGTAGGCTGCAAGCCACGGCGCGGTCACGAACGGCAGTTCGGTTCCCATGAGGTCGCGGTCGATCACTTCGCCGTTCGGGTGCGCGGCGCGCCAGTCCGCCACGAAGCGGCGGGTCATGTTGCGCGAGATTGAGTAGTGGCCGCGCGGGCTGGTCTCGACAACGAGAAGCTTGGTCATGTCAGGTCTCCTGGAGCTGTTACCCGAAGCGGAAGCCGGAGATCGGCTTGCCGAGCGCGTGGCCGTGGAAAGCGGTCCGGCCCGGCTCGCCGGACGCGGCTCCGGCGGCCACCATCAGCGGCAGCAGGTGATCCTCGTGGGGCTGCGCCTCGCGTGCTCCGGGCGCCTGCTCCCAGTGGGTCAGCGAACCGTCCCGCGTCGTGCCGTCCGCCATCGCCTCGCGCAGCCAGGCGTCGAAAGCCTCGGCGGCGGGATCGACGTCGCCGTCGCCGCGCATGAAGCCGCGCATGTTGTGGTAGGTCTGGCCGCTGCCGACGATCAGCACGCCGTCATCCCGCAACGGCGTCAGCGCGCGGCCGATGGCGAGATGCATCGCGGGATCGAATCCGCGTTGGAGCGACAGCTGGACGGTGGGAATATCGGCGCCGGGAAACATAACCTTCATCGGCACGAACACGCCGTGGTCCCAGCCGCGCGACGTGTCCGAACCACTGTCGATCCCGGCCGCGCGGAGCAGGGCGCGGACCCTCGACGCGAGGTTCGGATCGCCGGGGGCAGGCCACGTCAGCTGGTAGGTGTGCGCGGGGAAGCCGCCGTAATCGAACAGCAGTGCCGGCGCGGTCCCGGCGTTGACCGTCGGACGCGCCTCTTCCCAGTGTCCGGACACGACGAGGATGGCGCGCGGCTTCTCTTCGAGCGTGCCGGCAAAAGCGCGGAGATAGGTCTCCAGCCCGCTCCACGTCTCCCGCATGGAACCCGGATCGAGGAAGAAGCACGGGCCACCCCCGTGATTGATGAAGTAGGTCGGTTGCATGAGAGCCATCTAAGCCTCATCGCCACCTTACGGGAGCGATCAAGTTATGATCGTTTCCATCGCTGGAGGTGATGGAGAATGATCGGCAGCCTCAGCCTGGACCAGTTACGCGTACTGGCGACGATCGCCGACACGGGCAGCTTCTCCGCCGCCGGACGAAAGCTCGGACGCGTTCAGTCGGCGATCAGCCAGTCGGTCGCGACCTTGGAGTCGGTACAGGGCGTCGCGTTGTTCGATCGCGGCGAACATCGGCCGCGGCTTACCGACGTCGGGCGCGTACTCGTCGATCAGGCAAGGCTGGTGCTGGCCAGCGCCGCGCGCTTCGAGGCTGTGGCCGCGGGCACGCGGGAGGGACTGGAAGCCGAACTGGCGCTCGCGATCGACCCGCTGGTGCCGACCGCGCCGTTGATCGACAGCCTGCGCACGCTGAGCGAGACCTTTCCCGACCTCCCGGTCAGCTTCTCGACCGAAGGATTGGGCGGCTCGCTCCGGCGGTTGCGCAGCGGCTCGGCGGCGCTCGCGATCTGCCTGTTGCTCCCCGATGTTCCGGAGGACATCGCCGCCTACCCGCTGCTGCGGGTCGCGATGCGGGCCGTCGTGGCGCCCGGTCATTCTCTGGGGTCGCTGGGCCGCCCCGCGACGCGCGGCGACCTGGAGCCGCACGTCCAGCTCGTGCTTTCCGATCCGGTCGATCCTGGCGGCGCGTCCTATGGCCTTTCGAGCGCGCGATTGTGGCGCTTCGTGGATCTCGGCCGGCGGCTCGATTTCCTGCTCGCCGGCTTCGGGTGGTGCCGTATGCCCGATCACCTCGTCGCCGCGCCGATCGCCGAAGGGAAGTTGGTCGTGCTTGAGACCGAGGATGACCCGACGCCCGGCGACGGACTTGTCATCTACGCGGCGCACAGGCGAGATCGCGCGTTGGGGCCTGCCGGCCGTTGGCTGCTGGACGGATTGCGACAGCGTCTCACGACAGCTTGAGCCTTCAATCCAGGTATCGCCCCATATCAGCTCGATCGAGGTGCCGGAGCATCGCTTCGACGAGCCCACGGGGTTGATGCCGCGGCTACGCAGCCGCCTTCAGCAACGCCGCCTCGTCGGTCAGGACGAACATCTTGGCATGCGCGATCGGGGAGATGCGGCCGAAGTTCTTGATCAGGTCGCGATAGGCCGAGGCGACCGGGCGCGGCTTGCGATCGAGGTCGTAAAGCCCGCAAGCGTTGACCGTGCCGCGCTTCTCCTTGAGGCCGATGTCCCAGTCGATCTGGTCGGTCAGCGAATACCAGGTGAAGCCGAGCACGGGCACGCCGTCGCGCCGCATGCGCAGAACGTTCGCCCACTGCTTCCACAGCCACCGCGGTGCCTGCTCCGGATCGAAGACGTTGGTTTCGGTGTGGAACAGCGGCTTGTAGTAGCGGAGGTAATAGCGGCGGGTGATCAGGTACCCACGGATAACGTGTCGCCACCGCGTCGCAGTAGCGGGCGAAATGGACGGGCAGGTCGGGGTTCTGGAAATCGCCGAGCCAGTCGGGCACGCCGAAGTGGAGCAGGTCGAGGATCGGCGTGATGCCGAGCTTGCGCATCCCTTCCATGGGGCCGTCGCAGCGGGACCAGTCGTAGACCCCGTCGCCGACGTGCGCGTGGTGCCACGGCAGGCCGTAGCGCAGCAGGCTGAGGCCCAGATCCTTGACGAGATGCAGGTCCTCCTCCCAGCGTGCGTCGTGCCCGCACTCGATGAGCATGTCGCGGCGCAGACGGCCTCCGCGCCCATCGTCGATCGTCGGGTAGGAGCACTCGATCCCGGTCGCGAAGCCGAAATCGCCCTTGTCTTCCGGCAGGCCGCGCCCGTCCGCGCCGATGGTCCCGGCCGGTGGCGGCGCGAGGTCGAAGTCGTCGCCGAGCGTTCCGCGGAGCGACTGGAGGAAACCCTTGCCCGTCATCGCGAACCCTCCTTGCCGCCGCGAGCCGACGCCGGCCCGAACTTGGCCGCGAGATGCTCGCGGACGCCCGTCCAGCGGAGTTCGGGGTAGCGGCCGTTGTCGAGCGGATCGAGCTTGCCCTCGCCGCTGAACATGTCCCGCATATACTGCATGCCCTGCCAGGCCGGAAACACCTCGCGGCGTTGCGGCGCGATCAGCTTGGCGACTCCGATCATGAGCCCCAGCGAGCCCATGCCGCCCGCCCGAAGCGGCCGGAACGGTTTGGGACCGATTGCCGTCATCGCGGCAGCGATCTGCCTAGCGTTCACCGAGTCTCCGGCGACCCTCAGGATCCTCGGCGTGTCTCGATCGAGCGCGGCCCGGGCGGTGAAGGCCGCGACGTCGTCCTTGGTCGTGAAGTCCAGCGGCTGGTCGGCGCTCCGCCAGTAGAGCACGCGGCGAATGGAGGAGGCGCTAGGCGCGGTACTCGTGGAGCGATCGACGAGGCACTTGCGGCTGACCGATGCGGGGCTGCTGCTTCAGCGGCACGCGCGGCGGATCCTGGACGACGTCAACGAGGCGGAGAACGCGATCATTGGGCTGGTCGGTGCGCCTCGCGGCGACCTGCGCGTCAGCGTTCCGTTCACTTTCGCCGTCGGACCGCTGGCACTCATGCTGCCGGGGTTCGCGCTACGCTACCCCGAAGTGCGGGTCGTACTGAGCATCGACAACCAGCCCGTCGAGCTGCTGGCCGGAGACGTCGACGTCGCAATCAGAATCGGTCCAATGCCCGACTCCGAGCTGATCGCGCGGCGGCTTGCCACTCTCGAGCTATGGCCATGCGCCAGTCCGACCTACCTCGCCGAGGCCGCGCCGATCGCGGTGCCGGACGACCTTCTGACGCACCGGCTCATCGCCCATGCCGACCGTCGGCAACGCTGGGGGTTCCGCCTGCCGACCGGTGCGGTCGCCGATATCGAGTTCGGTCCGGGCACCGTCGTTCCCGAACCCGATGTGGTGCGCACCATGCTTTTGGGACATGCGGGAGTCGGCATGCTGCCGGACTTTCATGCCGCCGCCGACATCGCGGCCGGACGGTTGGTCCGAGTGCTGCCGGCCTATCACTGCGGCTCGGTCGAGGCACACGCCCTCTACCCAAGCCACCGCAGCCTGTCGGCCAAGGTCCGCGTGTTCATCGACGCCTTGGTCGATCATCTCAGATTCCCGAGCTAAAGCCGCTCGTGCATGACCGACATGTTCGAACTCCAGGCTCGAGGAGCTGGCATTCGGTCGCTCGCCGGAGCAGCCGGGGGATGTTAACGCCCAAGGTCCGGTACTTCAGGTATGTCCGCGTATGAAACTTCGTCCCGCCCACCCTCGCGACACCGCCGCACTCGCCCGCCTCAAGCTCGCGACGTTCCGCGAGACGTTCGTCGACGAGTTCAAGATCCCCTACCCCCCGGGCGAACTCGCTTTGTTCGAGGACGCGAGCTACGCGCCCGCGGCCGTCGCGACGGAGCTGGCGGACGCGGAGCGCGCGACGTGGGTCGTCGAAGTCGGCGGACGCATGGTCGGCTACGCCCAGGTCGGCGCGTGCAAGCTGCCGCACCCCGACGTGCGACCGCGGGCAGGTGAATTGTATCAGCTGTACATCGAAAAAGCGGCGCAGGGCACGGGCGTCGGCAAACAACTGCTCGCCGTCGCGATCCAGCATCTGGCGACGACGCGTCCCGGACCCGTCTGGCTGGGCGTCTGGTCGGGCAATCTCGAAGCCCAAGGCTTCTACGGGCGCCACGGCTTCGCAAAGGTCGGAGACTACCGCTTTCCCGTCGGCAGGAGCTGGTTCGACGACGAGTATATTTTCCGAAGGGGTTAGCCCCGGGCGGGCGTCAGCCTCAGCAGCCTCCCCTTCTCGCCGTCCTCCAGCACGTAGATCGCGCCGTCCGGACCCTGCTCGACTTCGCGGATGCGGTTGCCCATCGGGTACTGGCTCGCCTTGGCCGCGCGGTCGCCGTTCAGGACGACGCGGACCAGGGCCTCGGACGACAGTCCGCCGATGAACGCGTTGCCGCGCCATTGCGGGAACATGGAGCCCGAATAGATCATCAGCCCGGCGGGCGAGATGACCGGGTTCCACGACACCTTGGGGGCTTCGTAGCCGTCGCCGGGACGATGATCTGGGATATTCTTGCCGTCATAATGATCCCCGTTCGATACGATCGGGTAACCGTAGTTGCGGCCCTTGACGATCAGGTTGACCTCGTCGCCGCCCTTGGGTCCCATCTCCTGCTCCCACAACTGGCCGCGCGCGTCGAAAGCGAGCCCAAGCGGATTGCGGTGGCCGGACGACCAGACCTGCGCCTTGACCGGACCCTGGTCGTAGTAGGGGTTGTCCGACGGGATCATGCCCGTGTCGGTCAGGCGCAGGATCTTGCCCAGGTTCTGGTTCAGGTCCTGAGCGGGGGTGAACTTCTGGCGCTCGCCCGACGAGATATACATCATCTTGTCCGGCCCGAAGGCGATGCGGTGCCCGAAATGGCCGTTGCCGTCGACCTTCGGCGACTGACGCCAGAGAACCTGGAAGTTCTCGAGGCGCGGCTTGCCCGGTACGTCGAGCATCAGCCGTCCACGCCCGACGACGGCACCCTTCCCGCCTGCCCCGGCTTCGACGTAGCTCAGGTAGATGTAGCCGTTGCCCGCGAAATCGGGGTGCGCGACCACGTCGCCCAAACCGCCCTGACCGCCGTAGGCGACGCTCGGAACGCCGGAAACGGACACCGGCCGCGCTTGCCCGGCTGGGTCGACGAGCAGAAGGCGTCCGCCTTTCTCGGTCACGAGAGCGGCATTGGTGATGCGCACGCCGCTTCCCGGCAGAAACGTCATCGCCCATGGTTCGTTGAACGTCGTCAGCGCGGTCGTCGCGAACGGCTTTGCGTCCGCGCGCGCGGCGTTCGCCTGCCTGGCCTTTGCCGATCCGCCCGACGAAGGCGCGACCTTGGTCCCGCCGTCCGCGACCGATTTGCTGCCTTGCGCGTCGGCCGCGCCGCATCCGGCGAGAGCGGCGAGCAAGGTCGAGACGAGAAAAGGACGCAACATGAATTCTCCAATCTTTCGAGCGCAGGCCCGCCTTAGGAGCCCCTAAACTGACGAAGTTGCATCGTTCGCGAGCCTCATCCGGTCAGTTTAGTCAGTTTCCGCTTCCCCGGCGACGAACGCGCAGGATGGCAGATGGGTGCGCTGTAGGAAAGCCCGCTCTTACGGCGGCGGGTGGGCACGGCTCCCCTCGACATTGGTGATGTTATGGAGGCTGGTCCGACAACGGCGCGGCACCAGGACGCTTGCACGCGACTCCTAAGAAAATGGGGGCGAGGCGCTCGGCGAATGTCGCCGTCCTGACGTCTATTCGAACCGCGCGCGTCAGCGCGACGGCCCTTCGCGTTGCAACAGGCTGTCGCGATAAGCCATGCGGCTGCCAAATGCCGTAACTCCAGATACAATGAACGATGTAAGCCACAGGACCCAATTTTCTTCGAGGCTGACGGCGATGAGCAGGCAGAGAAGAGCTGTCGCTGGTGCTATGACGGTCAACAGCTTCATCGCGCGGACGCTGCCCGGTTCGAAAGCGGAAAGTTCCGCTGCCCACCAAGCGACCGGCAAGAGCACCAGCCAATACAGTGGGTTTGCGCGGGTTTGCTCTCGGTTACCTTCAACCATCAAGCCGACAACAGCTAAAGAAGCTGCAATCACCGCGATAGTAGCCAGACCTGCTGCTAAGTTCGATCGCTTGTCCACGCGTAAACGGGCCCAGTATGAAAGATCGTTTCGTGGCATCGCCTCAAATACCTTTTTCGGGTGCGCCAACGATCCAAACTACGATATCGTTGACAACGCCGTTCCTCGCGCTTGCGGTCAGTCCGATCACGCCCGCTACGCCGTCCAAAAGCCGTTGTTTTACGAATCGGTTGATCATCGGTCCGGAAACACGGCGGGACCCTTGGAGGCTGAGCGCCGCCGTCAGCCGGAGCCGCACCGGCCTACTCAAGCCCGAATTCGCCGAATGAGACCAAGTAAATCCGTTCGCTTTCAGAACGGTATGCGTAGTCTTTAGCTGCTTAAGCGCGGCACCTGCTCCGATAACACCGACAAAATCGGCTCCGCGCATCGTCCAACGATAAACGTCGCTGTTATCCAGACGCCGATTTATCGCAGTGTTGCCAGTGTAGAGGTTGCTGGTACGGAGTACCGACACAGCGCACTGGCCGCTTGCTGCGATTGCTCCGCCGTACAACAGAGCTGCAGCGTAGACACTTGTGCCGGCTGTCACCGGTGCCAACGCGCTCAAGCCGACGACGCCAACCCAGGCGAGCGCAGCGCCCGTACAATCGAAGCCGAGGTTCGTCCACTCGGTTGCAGGCGAAGTGGCCGCAGTGCGCGGCGGGCTACGCCTCTGCGCCGCGGGACGAGGTGCAGGCGCGCGCAAAAGCGGTGGGATCGGGAACTGCGGAGCGACCGATCGTCGGCGCAGCTCGTAGACCACCGTGATGCCGCTGGCGCCGGTTCCACGAAGCCGTTCCAGTCGCCCGTCGTGGGTGAACACCACTCCCGCGCCGTGGGTTTGCGCGACCGAGTCCGTGATGCTGACCAACGAACGCCGAAGCGGGGTCGTCGGTCGCCCTGCCGGCGGAGAACTTGCCATCCGAGCACCCTGATGTTCCCGGTCGCAGGTTGGCCATGACGCGATCGTGGGTCAAGCTTGACTTGCCAGGCGTTCCCGCCCGGAGCTTCGCGAAGACGGCGCTTGCCGGTTCGCGCCGATTGCCTTATCCACCGACATTCTTCGACATCGGCAACGTTATCGAGGCTGGCCCGGCGACGGGGCGGCAGGCAAGTTCACGTTCTGGAGACCCGCTTGGCGGATATCGCCGCATTGACGACGCTGATCGAACCGCATGCGGCCGCGCTCGGCCTTGCGCTCGTGCGGGTGAAGATGATCGGCGGAACGAGCGATCCGACGCTGCAGGTCATGGCGGAGCGCCCGGATACGCGGCAGCTCAGCCTGCAGGATTGCGGCACCTTGTCGCGGGCGATCAGCGATGCCTTGGATGAAAGCGATCCGATCGAGGGCGCGTACCGGCTGGAAGTGAGCTCGCCGGGGATCGACAGGCCTTTGACCCGCATCAAGGACTATGATGATTGGGCCGGGCACGAAGCGCGGGTAACGTTGCTGGAGCCGGTCGAGGGGCGCAAGCAGTTCAATGGCGTGCTCGTGGGCAGCGAAGGCGACATGGTCAAGGTGGCGGAACACACGCTTCCGTTCGCCGCGATCCGCAATGCCAAGCTCGTGCTGACGGACAAGCTGATCAAGGCGACCCGGCCGCTGATCGCGGACGAGCCGGAAGACGAGATCGAATTCGAAGAAGAAGCAGGCGATGACGCCGACAAAGATGACGCCGAAACGCTAGAAGGACAGGACTGAGACCATGGCTACCGCTGCAACTTCCGAGCGCACCGCGCCCGGCGCATCCGCCAACAAGGCCGAGCTTATCGCCATCGCGGACGCGGTGGCGAAGGAGAAGCTGATCGATCGCGCGATCGTGATCGAGGCGATGGAGGACGCGATCCAGCGCGCGGCCAAGGCGCGTTACGGGTCGGAGAACGATATCCGCGCCAAACTCGATCCGGAGAACGGCGACCTGCGCTTGTGGCGCGTCGTCGAGGTCGTCGAAGAAGTCGAGGACCACTTTACCCAGGTCGACTTGAAGCAGGGCGAGAAGCTGCAGCCGGGCGCGACCGTGGGCGACTACATCGTCGATCCGTTGCCCCCGATCGAATTCGGCCGCATCGCGGCGCAGGCGTCCAAGCAGGTCATCTTCCAGAAGGTCCGCGACGCCGAACGCGAGCGGCAGTTCGAGGAGTTCAAGGACCGGGCCGGAGAAATCATCACGGGCGTCGTCAAGCGCGTCGAGTTCGGCCATGTCGTCGTCGACCTGGGCCGTGCCGAAGGCGTGATCCGTCGCGACCAGCAGATCCCTCGGGAGGTCGTCCGCGTCGGGGATCGTGCGCGGTCGCTGATCCTCAAGGTGGTGCGCGAGAACCGCGGGCCGCAGATATTCCTGTCCCGCGCGCATCCCGACTTCATGAAAAAGCTGTTCGCGCAGGAAGTGCCGGAGATTTACGACGGCATCATCGAGATCAAGGCCGCGGCCCGCGATCCCGGTTCGCGGGCCAAGATCGGCGTCATCAGCCACGACAGCAGCATCGATCCCGTCGGCGCGTGCGTCGGCATGAAGGGATCGCGCGTGCAGGCGGTGGTCCAGGAAATGCAGGGCGAAAAGATCGACATCATCCCCTGGTCCGAGGATCTGGCGACGTTCGTCGTCAACGCGCTCCAGCCCGCGACGGTCGCGCGCGTGCTGATCGACGAGGAGGAGTCGCGGATCGAAGTCGTCGTTCCCGACGATCAACTGTCGCTCGCCATCGGCCGGCGCGGGCAGAACGTGCGGCTCGCCTCGCAACTGACCAATTCCGCGATCGACATCCTGACGGAAGCCGACTCGTCCGAGAAGCGGCAGCGCGAGTTCATCGAGCGGTCCGAGCTGTTCCAAAAGGAACTGGACGTCGACGAGACGCTGGCGCAGCTGCTCGTGGCGGAAGGTTTTACTAGTTTGGAAGAAGCGGCCTACGTCGACGTGTCCGAGATCGCGTCGATCGAAGGACTGGATGAAGAAACCGCGGTCGAGCTGCAGAGCCGCGCGACCGAAGCGCTCGAACGCCGCGAGGATGCCAACCGCGAACTACGCCGTTCCATGGGCGTCGAGGACGCGCTCGCCGAACTGCCGCACCTCAACGAGGCTATGCTCGTGACTTTAGGAAAGGCGAAGATCTTCACGCTGGACGATCTCGCCGACCTGGCGACGGACGAGCTGATCCAGAAGAAGCGCATCGAACCCAGGCGGCGTCAGGCTCCCGGGCCGGAGGACAAGGGCGGCGTGCTGTCCGAGTACAACCTGTCCGAAGAGATCGGCAACGAGATCATCATGGCCGCGCGCGCGCACTGGTTCGAGGACGAAGCTCCGGAGGTCGCGGATGCGGGTTCCGGGCAATGACGCTCTAGTCTGCCAACCTTCCATCGTTCGTCCCGAGTGTAAACGAGGGGCGCTGAACCCTTACGAACGCCCCTCGTTTTCACTCGGGACGAACGGGGGTTTGCGTGGATGCTGAAAAGCATGTTGCGGAGCGCACCTGCGTGCTGACGCGGAAGCTTGGCACGCGCGACAGCCTCATCCGGCTGGCGCTTGGTCCTGACGGGCAAGTCGCGCCCGATGTCCGCGCACGTGCTCCGGGACGCGGGGCGTGGATCGGGGTTACGCAGACCGAGCTGCAGGCCGCCTTGTCGAAGGGCAAACTCAAAGGCGCTCTGTCCCGCGCGTTCAAGACAGGCGAGCTTGTCATCCCTGACGACTTGCCCGCGCGTACGGAAGAGGCGCTGCGACGCACGCTTGTCGACCGGCTCGGGCTCGAGGCGCGTAGCGGTACGCTGCTCACCGGTAGCGACAAGATCGAGGAGGCGGCGCGGCGTGGCAATGTCCATTTGCTGATTCACGCCGCCGACGCGGGCACCGACGGCAACCGCAAGCTCGACCAGGCTTGGCGGATCGGGAGCGACGCGGAAGGCGGTGGAAAACGCGGTCTTATCCTTCCACTGGACCGCTCTATATTGAGCGTGGCGCTTGGCCGCGAGAATGTGGTACATATCGCCTTGATAGACTCGGCTGCCGCGGGGCGCGTGACACACGCGCTCGATCGGTGGCTGGGCTTCATCGGCCCTCAATGTGAGCCTGGACCCAGCGGTTATGACGCTGGAGCGGGTGAGGCCGCGACGACAACGAAGGATATTGCGTGAGCGAGACGACCGACAAGCCGAAGCTGGGAATGCGCGCGCCGCTGGGCGTCAAGCGCACCGTGGAGACGGGGCAGGTCAAGCAGAGCTTCTCCCATGGCCGTTCGAACACGGTCGTGGTCGAGGTCAAGAAGCGGCGCATCCTGGGCCCGGCGGGCGCGCCCGTCGACGTTGCCGCGCCCGTGGTCGAAGCGGCACCGCCTCCTCCCCCGCCCGCCCCCGTGGCGCGCGTGACGCCCGCTGCTCCGCCGCAGCGTGCGTCTTCACCGGCCACCGACATGCTGTCGCGCCGCGAGCTTCAGGAGCGCCTGCTCCTCGAAGCCGAGGAAGCGCGCATGAACGCCAACGAGGAAACGCGCCGCCGCGAGGAGCGCGCGGCCGCGCAGGCGATCGACGATGCCAAGGCACGCGCCGAAGCCGGAACGCAGACCGCCGAGGACATTCAGGCGGAGATCGCCGCCAAGTCGGCGGCGGAGGAAGCGGCAAAGGCGCCCACCGTCGAAGCCGCCGGTGACGCCGCGGTCGCCGAGCCCGCTGTCGAGGAAGAGAAAGCCGCCACCCGCAAGATCGGCGTCTTCTCGCCCGTAAAGCGCCCTGAACTCACGCGCGTCGTGCGCGACCGCGACGATCGCCGCCATGCGGGCAAGTTGACCGTCACCAAGGCGCTGTCCGACGAGGACGACAACCGCGCGCGCTCGCTTGCCGCTCTGAAGCGCAGCCGCGAGAAGGAAAAGCGTTCGGCGGGTAGCCGCGGCGCGTCGCCCAAACAGGTGCGCGACGTCGACGTGCCCGAGACGATTACGGTGCAGGAACTCGCCAAGCGCATGGGCGAGCGCTCGGGCGATCTCGTCAAAGCGCTGTTCCGGTTGGGAACGCCGATGGCGACGACCGACACGATGGACCAGGACACGGCGGAGCTGGTCGTCGAGGATTTCGGCCATCGCTTCAACCGCGTGTCGGACAGCGACGTCGAGATCGACGTGTCGACCGACATCGACACGCTCGAATCGCAGAAGCCGCGGCCGCCGGTCGTGACGATCATGGGCCATGTCGATCACGGCAAGACCTCGCTCCTCGACGCGATCCGCGGCGCGGATGTCGTGTCGGGCGAGGCCGGCGGGATCACGCAGCACATCGGCGCGTACCAGGTGTCGGTGCCGTCGGGCGACAAGATCACGTTCCTCGACACGCCGGGCCACGAGGCGTTCAGCCAGATGCGCATGCGGGGCGCGGACATTACGGACATCGTCGTCTTGGTCGTCGCCGCCGACGACGGTTTGCGCCCGCAGACGGTGGAAGCGATCACGCACGCCAAGGCCGCGGGCGTGCCGATGATCGTCGCGATCAACAAGATCGACAAGCCCGGCGCCAACGTGAAGAAGATCCGCGAGGACTTGCTGCAGTACGAAGTCGTGGTCGAGGCGTTGTCGGGCGACGTCCAGGACGTCGAAGTGTCCGCGACGCAGAAGACCAATCTGGACAAGCTGCTGCAGGCGATCCACGATCAGGCGGAGCTGTTGGAGCTCACCGCCAATCCCGATCGTACGGCCGAAGCAACCGTGATCGAGGCCCGCCTAGACAAGGGCCGCGGTCCGCTCGCGACCGTGCTCGTCGAGCGCGGAACGCTCAAGGTTGGCGACATCTTTGTCGTCGGCTCGCAATCCGGCAAGGTGCGTGCCATGCTCGACGACAAGGGCAAGCAGGTGAAGACCGCGGGCCCGTCGGTCCCGGTCGAAGTGCTGGGGCTCTCCGGCGTCCCGTCCGCGGGCGATCCCTTCTCCGTCGTGGAGAACGAAGCGCGTGCCCGAGAGGTCGCGGCTTATCGCGCCGATCTCGCGACCGGCAAGCGCACCGTGTCCACCATGACCACCGTCGAGAACATGTTCTCGGCGATGAAGGACAAGCAGGCGCAGGAATTCCCGATCGTCGTCAAGGCGGACGTCGGCGGCTCGGTTGAGGCGATCGTGGGCGCAATCAACCGCATCTCGACGTCCGACATCAAGGCGCGGGTGCTGCACAGCGGCGTCGGTGGAATTACGGAGAGCGACGTGACGCTGGCGCAGGCCTCCGGCGCACCCATCATCGGGTTCAACGTCCGGCCCAACGCCAAGGCGCGCGAGATCGCCGAGCGCGGCAAGGTGGAGATGCGCTACTACGACGTCATCTATCATCTGACCGACTGGGTGAAGGGGGCCATGGCGGGTCAGCTCGGCCCCGAGATGATCGAAACGGTCATCGGACGCGCCGAGGTCAAGGACGTCTTCCCCGCGGGCAAGAAGGACAAGGCCGCCGGTCTGCTCGTGCTCGAAGGCGTCATCCGCAAGGGACTGCACGCGCGCCTCAACCGGGACGACGTCATCGTGTCCAAAACGACGATATCCTCGCTTAGACGCTTCAAGGACGATGTCCCGGAAGTGCGCGCGGGTCTGGAATGCGGCGTGCTGCTGGGCGACACGAACGACATCAAGGCGGGCGACACGCTCGAAGTCTTCGAGGTCGAGGAGCGCGAACGCACGCTGTAGAGCCCCACGTCATTCCAGCGAAGGCTGGGATCTCAGCGGGATCCTATTGTCGGCAGCTCTACACCCCTGAGATCCCGGCATGCGCAGGGATGACGTTATTGTTGAAGAAGATATGCGACCTGCCGACACTTTCGAGACCCGCTCCGTCCGCCTGCTCCGCGTAGGCGAGCAGATGCGGCACGTGCTGTCCGACATTCTCGCGCGGGGGGACGTGCACGACGAGGTGCTCGCCTCGCACAGCGTGTCCGTGACCGAAGTGCGCATGTCCCCCGACCTCCGCCACGCGACCGTGTTCGTCAAACCCCTGCTCGGCGCGGACGAGGACGCGGTCATCATCGCGCTTCGCCAGAACACGGCGTACCTGCAACGCGAAGTCGCCACCCGCATCCGCATGAAGTACGCGGCCAAGCTCAAGTTCCGGGCGGACGAGAGCTTCGATACGGGCACGCATATTGACACGCTGCTGCGCGCAAAGCACGTCGCGCAGGACTTGACCGGACCGCCCGGCTCCTCGGCGGAGTAGATGGCCAAGCTGTACTTCTACTACGCGTCGATGAACGCCGGCAAATCGACGACGCTGCTGCAGGCCGACTTCAACTATCGCGAGCGTGGCATGCGCACGATGCTGTGGACGGGCGCGATCGACGCTCGTGTTATAGCTGGGCGTCTCGCAACAGGCCGGATCGTGTCGCGGCTGGAGCTAGAGCGGGAAGCCAATCTGTTCGACGTCGACACGGACCTTCGGACGGCCGTGCTGGACGACCATGCCTTGCATCCGCTCGCCTGCGTGCTGATCGACGAAGCGCAATGGCTGACGCGGGCCCAAGTGCTGGGGCTCGCACGGCTTTGCGACGAGAACGGCGTTCCCGTCCTGGCATACGGGCTCCGTACCGACTTTCGTGGCGAGCTGTTTCCCGGCAGCGCAGCGTTGCTCGGCCTAGCTGACGCGTTGATCGAGCTGAAATCGGTCTGTGGATGCGGGCGCAAGGCGACGATGAACCTGCGCGTCGATGAAGCCGGCCGAGCGGTCACCAGCGGCGAACAAATCGAGGTCGGCGGCAACGAACGCTACGAGGCCCTCTGCCGTCGCCACTTCATGGAGCGGTCGAGGGGGCGCGGAACCGGGACGCTCAGCCAGGGTTCACTGGAAGCATCCTAAGGATCGGCCATGAAGAAGCTCGCATTTCTGCTTTCCGCCCTGACCGCCGCACCGCTGATGGCGAATGTTCCCTTCAAGGCACCGCTTGGTGCCGAAACGACGATCACATTCGCCAGTAATGGCGGCATCCGCAACTACCATCCGGGTGAACCCGGCATCGTATATCTCCAGGACCGGCGTTTGCGTTGGTACCGCGTGCGGCTGAGCGGCGATTGTCTTCAGTCCCGAACCGGCCTCGATACGCTTGCGTTCGAAACCGACGTGACCGGCACGTTCGACCGCTTCTCGACGATCCGTTCGTCTCGCTTTCCGGCCCAGGTCTGCGGCGTCACGAGCATCCGGTCGAGTCTTCCGCCGGCCGGTCAGCCGGGAGCGCCCAAGGCGGCTTCGCATCGCCGTTGAGCATGATGCTCTCCATGGCTGGCTGATCCTCGACAAGCCGGTCGGCTTGGGTTCGACCGCTGCGGTGTCGGCGGTCAAGCGCGCACTGCGTGAAGGCGGATACCCCAAGGTCAAGGTCGGGCATGGCGGAACGCTGGATCCGCTCGCCAGCGGCGTGCTGCCGATCGCTCTTGGCGAGGCGACCAAGCTCGCCGGGCGCATGCTGGACGCGGACAAGGGGTACGAGTTCACCATCCGCTTCGGGGAGGAGACGAGCACCCTCGACCTTGAAGGTGAGGTCGTCGCGAGGTCGGCAATGCTACCGTCCTTGGCGCAGGTCGGATCGGTGCTGGCGCAGTTCACGGGTGAGATCGTGCAGGTGCCGCCGGTCTACTCCGCGCTCATGATCGACGGAAAGCGCGCGTACGATCGCGCCCGGGCGGGTGAAGCGGTCGAGATGGTCGAGCGGCATGCAACGGTACACACTCTCACCGTTCGGGCTGAGCCTGTCGAAGCCCTGCCCTCTCGTCTACCCGATCAAGAGAAGCACGGCTCTTCGACAAGCTCAGGGCAAACGGTCGATGAGGTAATAATGGCTGCCCGTGTGTCCAAGGGCACCTATATCCGCGCGCTCGCCCGCGACATCGCGCGCGCTCTCGGCACCGTCGGGCACGTGACCATGCTCCGCCGGACGCATGCGGGCCCTTTCACCCTAACCCCCACGATATCGTTGGACAAATTATCCCAACTCGCTACGGCGGGCGCACTTGAACAGGCGTTACTGCCGTTGACGAGCGCTCTGGACGACATCCCGGTGCTGCCCGTCACCCCCGATCAGGCAAGCGCGCTCCGACAGGGGCGGACGATCGGGACTGTCGCAGACCCAGGTCTCGCCTTTGCCGTGCTGGACGACGTTCCGGTGGCTTATGTCGAGATCGAAGACGCTCGCATGCGGGTGGTTCGCGGCTTCAACCTTTAGAACAGGAGAACCCGATGTCGATTACAGCCGAGCGCAAGACCGCGCTCATCAAAGAGCATGCCCGCGCGGACAACGATACCGGATCGCCGGAGGTCCAGGTCGCCATCATCACCGAACGCATCAAGAACCTCACGGACCATTTCAAGACGCACGGCAAGGACAATCATTCGCGTCGCGGCCTGCTCATGATGGTCAACAACCGCCGTACGTTGCTCGATTATCTCCGCAAGGAAGACGGAGCGCGGTATACGGCACTCATCGCGAAGCTCGGTCTTCGCAAATAATCAACGGGGCGGTCCTTCGGGGCCGCCTTTTTCGATGGATCGCCGCGCAATGACGCGCAGCCGATCCCTGGGTCACGACGACCCGAAAGGGACCCCACGAAAGTACTACTTTCGTGGGAACCCCTTAGGCCCCGGCCACATAGGGTGGCCGGTACTCAAGGATACGAAATGTTCGACACCAAAACAGTCACTACGCAATGGGGCGGCAAGACGCTGACTCTCGAAACCGGCCGCATCGCGCGCCAGGCCGACGGCGCGGTTCTCGCAACGCTCGGCGAAACCGTCGTTCTCTGCGCCGTCACCGCCGCCAAGACCGTCAAGGAAGGCCAGGACTTCTTCCCGCTGACCGTCCACTATCAGGAGAAATTCTCCGCGGCCGGCCGCATCCCCGGCGGCTTCTTCAAGCGCGAGCGTGGCGCGACCGAGAAGGAGACGCTAACCAGCCGCCTTATCGACCGCCCGATCCGCCCGCTGTTCCCCGAAGGATTTTATAACGAAATCCTGGTGATCGCCCAGGTGCTTTCCTACGATGGCGAGAACGAGCCCGACATCCTGGCGCTCGTCGCCGCATCCGCTGCCCTTACCCTGTCGGGCGTGCCCTTCATGGGCCCGGTCGGCGCGGCGCGCGTCGGGTATCAGAACGGCGAGTATCAGCTTAACCCGTCGATGGAGACGATCAAGGCGGGCGACCTCGACCTCGTCGTCGCGGGCACGCGCGACGCGGTGCTGATGGTCGAATCCGAAGCCAAGGAGCTGTCGGAGGAGGTGCTGCTAGGCGCCGTGATGTTCGCGCATCGCGAGAGCCAGGCAGTGGTCAACGCGATCATCGATCTGGCCGAACAGGCCGCCAAGGATCCGTGGGAGATGCCGCATCTCGACGACGGCGGCGCGCTCAAGGATCAGGTCAAGGGCCTCGTCGGCCAAGGTTTGGCCGAAGCCTACAAGATCACGACCAAGCACGACCGCGTCGCCGCGATCGCGGCCGCGAAAGCCCCGATCAAGGCGCATTTTCACGACGCCGACGCCGAAACGCGCCTGAAGGCGGGCAAGGTGTCGAAAAAGGTCGAGGCGGAGATCGTCCGCACGGCGATCCTGAAGGAAGGGCGCCGCATCGACGGCCGCGACACGAAGACGGTGCGCCCGATCGAGGCGATGGTCGGCTTCCTCCCCCGCACGCACGGTTCCGCGCTGTTCACGCGCGGCGAGACGCAGGCGATCTGCACGACCACGCTCGGCACGCGCGACGCGGAGCAGATGATCGATGGGCTGGATGGCTTGAGCTACAGCCACTTCATGCTGCACTATAACTTCCCTCCGTACAGCGTTGGGGAAGTCGGACGTTTCGGCGCCCCTGGTCGGCGTGAAGTTGGGCACGGCAAGCTCGCCTGGCGCGCGCTGCATCCCATGCTGCCGTCGAAGGAAGAATTTCCGTATACGATCCGCGTCCTGTCCGACATCACGGAGAGCAACGGGTCGTCGTCGATGGCGACGGTGTGCGGCGGTTCGCTGGCGATGATGGACGCGGGCGTGCCGTTGAAGCGGCCGGTCGCGGGGATCGCGATGGGGTTGATCCTAGAAGGCTCCGACTTTGCGGTGATCTCCGACATCCTGGGCGACGAGGATCACCTGGGCGACATGGACTTCAAGGTAGCGGGAACGTCCGAGGGCATCACCTCGCTCCAGATGGACATCAAGATCGCGGGGATCACCGAGGAGATCATGCGGGTCGCGCTCGATCAGGCCAAGGAAGGCCGCGCGCATATTTTGGGCGAGATGGCCAAGGCCCTCGACCATACACGGGAAGAGATGTCCTCGTTCGCGCCGCGCATCGAGACGCTGCAGATCGACAAGTCGAAGATCCGCGAAGTCATCGGCACGGGCGGCAAGGTCATCCGCGAGATCGTCGCGGAGACGGGGGCGAAGGTCGACATCGACGACGAGGGGCTGATCAAGATTTCCTCCTCCGACCCGGCGCAGATCGAGGCGGCGAAAGCCCGCATTCTGGGCATCGTCGAGGAAGCCGAAGTCGGCAAGATCTACGACGGCAAGGTCGTCAACATGGTCGATTTCGGCGCGTTCGTGAACTTCATGGGCGGCAAGGACGGGCTCGTCCACGTCAGCGAAATCCGCAACGAGCGGACCGAGAAAGTGACCGACGTCCTGTCCGAAGGCCAGGCGGTCAAGGTCAAGGTCCTCGAGATCGACCCGCGCGGAAAGGTCCGCCTGTCGATGCGCGTCGTTGATCAGGAGACGGGCGCCGAGCTGGAAGACACGCGTCCGCCCCGTGAAGGCGGCGACCGTGGCCCGCGCAGCGGGGGCGGCGATCGTGATCGCGGGCCTCGTCGTGAAGGTGGCGGCGGTGACCGCGGCCCGCGTCGCGAAGGCGGCGGTGGCGATCGTGGCCCGCGCAGCGGTGGCGGAGACCGCGACCGTGGGCCGCGTCGCGAAGGTGGCGACCGGCCGCAGGGCAACCGCGAAGGCGGTGGCCGTGACGGTGGCGGCGATCGCAACGGAGGAGACCGCGGTCCGCGCCGCGAAGGCGGATCGGAAGGCGGCGCCGAGCCGACCTTCGCCCCGGCGTTCCTGGTGGGCGACGACGACTGAGGCTGCCGTGAAACAAGGAGGCCCCGCAGCGATGCGGGGCCTTTTGCTTGTTCGCGACCATGCGGTTCGGTGGCGCCATCAAGCGATGGGGCCGACAGTCCGCCTCCGATGGGCGGCGTCAGCAAAGCTGAAGCCTGAGTTGTCCAGCTTGACCTGACGCATGAGGCGATGACACACCGGGTCGTCTCTGGTATCGCTTTTTTCAAAGCCGTCCGCGAACAAGGAGCGTGTCATGCCGCAGGCCGCGAGACTGGGCGACGTCGAGAAGTGCCCGGGTGGGGGTGGACCGATCGCCACCGGTGCCGCGACCGTGTTCATCGAAGGTCGGCAGGCGGCGGTACAGGGAAGCCGGATCGATTGTTCGAGCGGTCCTACCGTCGTCGAGACCGGCTCGCCGACCGTCCTGATCGAAGGACATCCCGCCGCCCGCCGGACCGACACGACCTGCCACCAGGGACGGGTCGAGGTTGGAGCGTGCACCGTGTTCATCGGTAACGGCGGGGGCGTGACCACCGGGACGCTGGACCGCGCTCAACGCAGCGGCGCGCCGTTCGTTCGTGGCTGAACCAGGCTTGGAAGGCCGGGAGCCGGACGATCCGGCGCTTCACCTGGAACGGATCGAGCCCGGCTATTTCGAGGATGCGGCCGCGGCCGGCAGCCTCTATGCGGTCGTCGACGGCTGCGCGGCGCCCGGCATCGCGCAATTGGCGCGCGACCACCGACGCGCCGAATGCCTCTATCTGGGATCGGCTGCCGCGAATTACGGCGACAAGGCGCCGTGGCTGTTCGCGCTGCGGCCCGGCGAGCGCGAACGGCTGATCGAGCGCTTCGGCGACGAAAACTGGGGCTGTTTCCTCATATCGTCGGAAGATCCGCAGCGGATCCGTCGCCATCTTCGCGGCCTGCTCACGGTACGATCCCCCGAAGGGGACCGCTGGCTCTTCCGCTTCTGGGACCCACGCATACTGCCGGCATATCTCCGCGCGTCAAACGTGCGCGAACTCAACGCCTTTTTTGGACCCGTCGCGGCGGTGGGCGTCGTCGATGC
This sequence comes from uncultured Sphingomonadaceae bacterium, assembly GCA_964251385.1. Lineage (GTDB taxonomy): Bacteria > Pseudomonadota > Alphaproteobacteria > Sphingomonadales > Sphingomonadaceae > CADCVW01. The sequence goes on from CAXUJK010000001.1 coordinate 1,052,426, forward strand.
GGCGGGCCGTGCGTTCGCGGCTTGGCGAGATGACGCCATTGTCGCACCAGCGTCCCGTCGTCGGGTCGGCGAGCTGCTCCGCGTAAGCGCCGCACAGGTGGCTGCGCTCAGGCGGCACGGCGTGGCCGATCGCCTCGCGCGCGGCTTCGGTCCCGGCTGCAGAACGGAGATGTCTCTCGAACGCGACGCGGTGCTGGCGCATGCGCCCGACGGCGGCGTGTTGCGCTTCGGCCTGGCAAGCACCGGGCTGGTCGACACGATCACCAGCCCGCTCGGCCGCCAGTGGCGCATCGGAGCGCGCGAGGACGGCCGGCTCGCGCGTCTCGGGACTCCGTCGGGATCGACGCTCACCATCGACTACGACTCGGCCGGGCGAATCTCGGGCGCGTCGCGTGACGGACGCGAGCGGTTCCGTGCGACGCACGATGCGAGCGGACGGGCGGAGCGCATCGACTTTCCGGACGGCACCGCGGCTTCCACCGAATATGCCTCGACCGGCCGGGATGCGCTCGGCGATCCGGACGGACAACTCATATCGGCGCAACGGGACCGTGTCGGCAGGTTGGAACGCTTCGCGTACGAAGACGACCGGCTGATCGCGGTAAGCGACGGCGCGGACCGGGTTACTCGTTTCGATTACGGCACGGGTCGCTGTCCTGAGGCCATGCGCCATGCCGACGGCCGCACCGAGCGCTACCGCTACGACCCGGCCGGTCATCTGGCGCGGATCACCCGCCCGAGCGATCGCACGCTGGACATCGACTGCGACGATGCCGGACGGCCCGTGCGGATCGCGGCATCGGACGGCACGGTGTCGACCTTCGCCTATGACGATGCCGGCCGCCTGGTGGCCGCGGCCAATGGGGAGGCCGAGCTCGCCTGGACCTACGACGAGGCCGGACGTCTGGTGGAGGAGCGGCAGGACGACGCGGTCGTTCGCCACATCCATGACGCAACGGGACATGCCGGCATCGTCGGTCCGACGGGGGAGGCGGTACGCTGGCGGCGCGACGTCGATCAGCGGATTGTCGAGCTGATCGACTGGTCGGGTGGACGCCACGTGATCGACTATGCCGACGACGATGCGGGTTGGCGGATGGTCGGCCCGGACGGGCTGGTCGAAACGCATCGGCAAGACCGCGCAGGGCTTCCCCAATCATCCCGGGTTGCGGCGGGCGGGCAAACGTTATGGGATACAACATGGACCCACGACGCCGAAGACCGGCTGACGGAGCGGAACGACACGCGGATCGGGCGCGCCTCGTGGCTCCCCGACGCCGAAGGGCAGATCCTGCTCGCGACGCACGGCGACGGACGCGAAGAGCGATTCGCCTATGACAGCGCGGGCAACCGCGTTTCCGGCCCGGGCGGCCCCGCGACGTTCGACGCGTGCAATCGCTTGCAAGCGCAAGGGTCCGATCGCTACGCGTACGATGCGGACGGCGCGACAGTGAGGCGCTCGGGTCCCAGCGGCGACTGGCGCTACCGTCATGACGGCTTTGGCCGACTGGTCGAGGCGGTGGACGCCGCTGGTCGAAGCCTCGCCTTCGGCTACGACCCGCTCGGCCGCCGCATCTGGAAGCGTGCGCGGAACGGCGGGGCGGAAACCTTGACCCGCTTCTGCTGGGCCGGCGAGCAGATGATCCGGGAAGTCGTGACCCATGGGGGCGATGCGGCCGGCTGGCTGGACGGTGGACAACCGTCGGTCGAAACACGCGATTATTGCTATTGGCCGCTTGGGTGGACGCCGATGCTCATGCGTTCGCAGGGCTTGGTGCACCGTTACCACACGGCGCCGAACGGCACGCCGCTGCGGTTGACGGCGCCCGGCGGGCGGGTCGTGTGGGAAGCGGATCACGAGGCGTTCGGCCGCGCCCAGTTGCGTATCTGCGAGGTTGCGCAGCCGCTGCGCATGCCCGGTCAGTACGCGGACGACGAGTTCGGCTTCGGCCTGCATTATAACCGCCACCGCTTCTACGATCCGGCGACGGGGCGCTACACGACGCCCGATCCGATGGGCGTGGCCGGCGGCCTCAATCTCTACATCTACGCCGGCAACGATCCGCTGAACCGCGCCGACCCGCTGGGACTCTGGTGGAAAACGGCCTTGGCGGTAGTGGCCGCGGTGGCCGTCGCCGCCGTGGTGGTCGTGACGGCGCCGGTGACGGCTCCGCTGGCACTTGTGGTAATCGCGGCGGGCGCGGCGGCGGGCGCGGTCGGCTTCATGGTCAACGAAGCGCTGCATCAGGAGAAGTTCTGTGCATCCTGCATCGCGCTCGCCGGACTGAAAGGCGCGTTGGTCGGTGCCGTCGCCGCCGTGCCGTTCGTGTTCCTGCCGGCGACGGCAAGCCTAGGCGCGGTCGCGGGCACCGGTGCCGCAAGCGGCCTGATCAGCTATTCAGCCGAAATCGCGCTGACGCCCGGCGCGCAATGGAACCTGACGGACGCGGCAAAGGCAACGGCGTTCGGAACGGTGATGGGGCCTGCTGGTCGCTACATCGGCAGTCGGCTTCCGATCAAGCGCCCCTATGCCCATTTGAAGGATCCGCCGAACGTCAGGGAGGGTGCGCCTTTCACCCCGAAGCAGAAGCAAGCCATGGCCGCCGAGAACATGCGGCGGAACAGAGGGAACCTGCGCGCCGACGATACCCGGGAAGCGATGGTTCCGACGCAGCAAAGCCGGCGCGGCGTCACGCCGCCCCGGAACGAAGCGGCGGTGGACCACATCAACCCCCGCAACCCGGCGAACCCGAACACGCCTCGCGGCACGAACAGCTACCGCAACGCGCGGATGGTGACGCGCGAAACGAACCAGGACAAGTCGAACAAGCCGCCGCGCAACAACCGCACGGTTCCCGCGCCGCCGCTGCCAAACGACCGGGATCGAGACCGACCATGAGGGAGCTTCAGATGGACGATTGGATGTTCGACGACCCGCCCAACGTCGCGACGTACACGACGCGCTCGATCGTGGAGGACGGTCGCTGGGTCGCCCGTGTTTCCCACGACGAGGATGACGGGGCATGGCAATTCCATGACGACGACCCGAGCCCAAAGACCGAGGCCGACGGACGAATGGTGACGCTGCGCAGCATGGTGGCGCGTGATGCGACGCTGATCGAGCTCGCAGACCTCCCGGAAGGCTGGCGAGCGTGGCGCGACGAACCGGAGGCGCCATGGCAACGAAGTCGTGTAGGCTGACGCATTATAATCGAGCTTGTCGATCTGTCGTTGGGTTGGCGCGCCTAGCGCGATGCTCCGACCGCGCCTTGGCGACGCGCTTCGAATTCATGAGGGTGGAGCCCGCACCACCTTTGTCCTACAGCCCGCGCCGTCACCTAGCCCGGCTACCTTCGTAGCGCATGAAAAAGGCGCCGCGTCCCCGTGGACGCGACGCCTCGTTTCGGGTGAACCGAAAGCCTATCGACCGAAAGCCTACTCGGCCTTGGTCATCTCGTTCTTCTGCGCGTTGGACATGGCGTCGGCGTCGACGTCGCTGTCGTCGATCGCTTCTTCCTTGGCTTCGCCGACTTCGCGGGTCTGGTCGGCGGTGGCCTCCAGCATATCTTCCTGCGCGCCGGTCGCGTTGTCGGCGGCGGCGTCGAGCGTGTCGGCCTTGTTCTCCGCGTTCTCCTGCGCCTGTTCGCCGAGCTTGTCGTCGCCCGAGCCGCCGCACGCGCCAAGCGCGAGCGATGCCGCCGCGACGGCGGCGATGATGGTGATCCGCATGTAAACTTCCCCTTGTCGCGTACCCGGCAGGTGCCGGGCCGCAGTTGTACATCGCGCGACCGACAGGTGCGCGCGTGACCCTAGGGTGAAACAAACCTAACTTAAGTGCAAGTAGCGGAGATTTGCGTCGAAGATGGGTGGGGGGTTCTGTTGCCCGGCCCCCCCGGGCCGCTGGTTTCCGCTTCTGTTGCCCGGTGCGGTCCGGACCGCGCTTTCGTTTTGTAACTTTAACCGTGAGGTCTCAGTTACGCGGCGATCGCGAGCGCCTCGTTGTCGTTGGCACTTATCGTTGCGAATGGTTTTACGGCGCACTCAGGCCGGGCGAAAAATACCGTCTTTGAACACACGTCGATCCTAGTTCGGCCCCAAGAGCTGAGCCGCCATGCGGCACGCTTCACGCGTGTCGCCTGGCGGTTCAGATGGTGGAGCCGCCGGGTACTGCCCCCGGGTCCGCTGCGCCTATTTCACGGCATCGTTTATCGCCATAGCCGTCCGAAGACTGCGATCGCCGGTATAGCGGTAATTACGTGAATGGAAAGTGAGCGCGCGCCAGAGTATATTTACTCCTGTGGCGTAAAGGCTCCGGGCGACGCGTTGAGGACCCCGATGACAGCGGCTTTGGCCTTTCAGGACGATGACGGGGACACGCCGGACGTGACGGTGCGCGTATCGGCGGCGGGTGCGATCGACGGCGAGCTGCGCGGTGCGTGGAACGAACTCGCGGGGCAGGCCGCGGAGCCGAACAGCTTTGCCGAAAACTGGTTCGTCGAGGCGGGGTTGCGGCATCTGGCGGCCGATGGGGTGCGGATGCTGCAGGTCTGGGACGGGCCGCGGCTGATGGGGTTGGTGCCGCTCGCCGTGCTGCCGAGCTACGGGCGCGTACCCGTGACGCATGTGCAGAACTGGCGGCACCCGAACGACTTTCTGGGGGTGCCGCTTATCCGGCGCGGGTACGTCGAGAGCTTCTGGAGCGCGGCCTTATGCGCGCTCGATGCGGCGGATTGGGCACCGGGGTTCTTGCACGTCAACGGACTGGTCGAGGACGGCGCGGTGCATGCGGGGTTGATCGCGGCGGCGGCGGCGATGGGACGACCGTGCGACGTCGTCTACCGCGAAGTGCGCGCGCTGCTCGCGAGCGGGCTGTCGGCGGAAGACTATTACGCGGACACGGTGCGCAAGAAGAAGCGCAAGGAACTGGGGCGGCTGCAGCGGCGTCTCGCCGATCTGGGCGCCGTCACGTCGTCGACGCTGGTCGACCAAAGCCAATTGTCGGCGTGGTGCGACGCGTTCCTGGCGCTGGAGCATGGCGGGTGGAAGGGTCGCGCGGGATCGTCGCTGGCGAGCGCGGCGGACACCGAAGCGTTCTTCCGCGATGCGTTGGTGGGCGCATTTCGGGTGGGTGCGTTGGAGTTGCGGCGCATGGACCTGGACGGAAAGCCGATCGCGATGCTGGTCAACTTCCTCAGCGCCCCGGGCAGCTTCTCGTTCAAGACCGCGTTCGACGAAGCGTATGCCAAATTCTCGCCGGGCGTGTTGATCCAGCTCGACAATCTCGCGGTGGTACAGCGGCCGGACATCGACTGGATGGACAGCTGCGCCGCGCCCGATCATCCGATGATCGACAGCCTGTGGGGCGAACGGCGAACCATCGTGCGCGTCAGCGTGCCGCTGAGTGGCGTCAGGCGCGGGCTGGCGTTCAGGGCCGCGCGGGGCCTGGAGGACGGGTCGGCGCGGTTGCGACGGATGAGGCAGAACAGGAAGGAGCGCGCAAATGGTTGATCAGGTCTTCGCACCGGAAGCGATCGCGAAGCTCGTCGCGGCCTACCCCGAACAGCCCGTCGTCCTGACGCACGGCCTGGCCGGACACAAGCTGTTCGACCTGGAGGCGCTTGCCCAATTGGGTTCGCGGATGCGCGAGAAGGACGTCGAGTACAACCGGGGCGACCTGCCCGTCGGGATCGCGGGCGACGCGGTGCAATCCAACGGCCTCGGCATCGCGGAAACGATCCGCGGCATCGAGGAGAACGGGTCGTGGCTCGTGCTCAAGTTCGTCGAGCAGGATCCGATCTACGAGGCCCTGCTGCGCGAGACGCTCGCCGAAATCGCCCCCGCAGTGCGCGACGTCACGGGCGAGATGCTCAAGCTCGAGGGGTTCATCTTCATATCGTCGCCGAACGCGGTGACCCCGTTCCACTTCGATCCCGAACACAACATCCTGCTCCAGATCCGCGGGTCCAAGACGTTCACCGTCTTCCCCGCGGGCGACGAGGAGGTCGCGGACGGGTTGCAGCACGAGACGTTCCACATGGGCGGCCACCGCAATTTGCGCTGGGACGACCGCTTCGCGCGACTGGGCACGGACCTGCACATGGATCCGGGAGAGGCGGTGTACGTGCCCGTCAAGGCACCGCACTTCGTGCGCAACGGCCCTGCTCCGTCCGTCTCCTTTTCCATTACCTGGCGTTCCGAGTGGAGCTTCAACGAGTCCGCCGCGCGCGGCATGAACCATCTGCTCCGCAAGGCGGGCCTCAAGCCGCGCGAACCCAAGCGCTTTCCCGAACAGAACCTTGCCAAGTCGATCGCCTACCGTGCGATCTCCAAAGCCAAGCGCATCGCCTCGCCAGGGAAATGATGGCCTTTCCCCCGCCCCGCCCGGACCTGCAGCCGCGTCTCGCCATCGTCGTCGACACGGAGGAGGAGTTCGACTGGACGCAGCCCTTCGCGCGCGAGAACCAGGGTTTGTCGGCGATCCCGTCGCAGCTGCGCGCGCACGAGATCTACGACCGGATGGGTGTCGTGCCGACCTATGTCGTGGGCTATCCCGTCATCACCGACCCGGCCTCCGCCGACCTGTTCCGCGGGTTGAAAGCGGACGGCCGCGCGGAGATCGGCGCGCATCCCCATCCGTGGGTCACGCCCCCGCACGAGGAGGACGTGACGACGCGGAACAGCTACGGGTGCAATCTGCCCGCGGCCTTGGAGCGCGCCAAGATCGCGTGCCTGACGGACGCGATCGCCGATGCCATCGGCGAGCGTCCAACCGCGTTCAAGGCGGGTCGCCACGGCTACGGCGCGAACACGTGCGCGATCCTGACCGAGTTGGGCTACACAGTCGATTGCAGCGTCGTGCCGTACACCAGCTTCGCCGGCGACGGCGGCCCCGACTTCTACGGACAGCCGGACCAGCCCTTCTGGCTCGACCGCGAAGCGCAGCTCCTCGAGGTCCCCGTCACCAACGCTTTTTTCGGCGCGGCCGCCGCCGTCGGCCCGCGCGCGCAACGCCTGTTCGACAGCCCGCTCGCCGAACGGCTGCGCCTGCCGGGCATGCTGGCACGCACGGGTTTGCTGACCCGGTCGCGCCTGACCCCGGAAGGCGTTTCGGCGGACGAACAATGCGCGTTGTTGGATGCGCTGGTCGCGCGCGGGCTGACCACGTTCACGATGGTGTATCACAGTCCGAGCCTCGCGGTCGGGCATACGCCGTACGTCCGCACGGACGCCGACCTCACCGCGTTTCTGGCGAGCATCGAGACGGTGCTAACGCATTTTCGCGAAGCACTCGGCGGGCGTTTCACGACCCTGTCGCAAATTCACGCGGACCACGCCGCGACGCTCGTCGTCGGCAGCGGGTCCGCGCGCGCGGCGGGCGCGTATCGGCGGCCGATTGAAGTCGGAGCGGTTCCCAACTAACGAGCGCTCCGACATCTCGGAGGGCAATTTTAATGAAAACGCATCTGGCGCTCGCCGCCGCCTTCCTGCTCGCCGGCTGCGGGATCAACTCGATCCCAACCGCGGAGGAGGACGTCAACGCCAAATGGGCCAACGTCCAGAACGACTATCAGCGGCGCAGCGACCTGATCGGCAACCTCGTCGAGACGGTCAAGGGCGCGGCCGCGCAGGAGCGCAACGTGCTGCGCGAAGTCACCGAAGCGCGCGCGCGGGCGACGCAGATCACGCTGAGCCCCGAACAGCTGAGCGACCCCGAAGCGATCCGCAATTTCTCCCGCGCGCAGGCGCAGCTGTCCGCCCCGCTCGTCACGCGCCAGCTGCAAGAGGCGTACCCCGAGCTGAAGACCAACCAGAATTTCCTCATCCTGCAGTCGCAGATCGAAGGTTCGGAAAACCGCATCGCGATTTCGCGCCGCGACTACAACGAAGCGGTGCAAGCGTACAACACGCGCATCCGCACGTTCCCGGACGCGATCGGGGCCAAGATCTTCTACGGAGCCAAGCCGCGCGTGCCCTTTGAGGCGGCACCAGGATCCGAACGCGCGCCGACGGTGAAGTTCTGATCGCCAACTCCGTCGGCCTCATCCGGTTCGTCCTGCTCTTCGTCCTGGCGTGCGCAGGCCCGGCGGGCGCGCAGACGTTCCCCAAGTTCACCGGGTTCGTCGTGGACCAGGCGAACGTGCTGCCGCCCGCGGTCGAGGCCGACCTCACCGCGAAGCTCGGCGCGCTGCAACGGGACACCAAGCGGCAGCTCGTCGTCGCGACGATCGCGGACACGCAGGGGTTCGAACTGGCCGATTACGGCTATCGGCTCGGGCGCGCGTGGGGGGTCGGCTTGAACGACGTGGACAACGGCGCGATCCTGTTCATCGCGCCCAACAATCCGCCCGGACAGCGCGGACCCCGGCTGGAAGTGGGCACGGGACTGGAGCCGATCCTGACCGACGCCTTCGCGGCCATCGCGATCAACCGCGACATGATGCCGCGCCTGCAGGCGGGTGACGTGCCCGGCGCGATGGTCGCGGGAACCGACGCAGTCGTAGCGCAGCTCCGCGCGTCGCCCGAGGAGCGGCAGGCGCGGCTGGACGCGGCGGTTCGCGAGTTCGACCGGACTCATCGCCGGACGGCGGATAACGGCGGCGGCATCCCGTTCTCGCTGATCTTCTGGGGCTTCGTCTTCTTCTTCGTCGTGCTGCCGCTGCTGCGCGGCGGCGGGGGCGGTCGCAGACGGTCGCGGCGCGGCGGCATCGATCCGCTGACGGGCGTGCTGATGTGGAACATGATGAACTCCGGTTCGCGTTCGTCGGGCGGCTGGGGCGGCGGCGGCTTTGGCGGCGGCTTCGGCGGTGGTGGCGGGGGCGGCGGCGGATGGGGCGGCGGAGGCTTCAGCGGCGGAGGCGGCGGAGGCTTCAGCGGCGGCGGCGCGTCGGGCAGCTGGTGACGATGCGCTTGTCCCCCGAAGATCATGACCGCGTCACGCAAGCCGTGATCGCGGCCGAGGCGGAGACCGACGGCGAGATCGTGACGGTCGTCGCGGCGCGGTCCGACAGCTATCACGATGTCGCGCTGCACTGGGCGGTGCTCGCGATGCTGCTGCCGCTGGCGGTGCTGGCGGTGCGTCCCGACTGGCTGCTGGGACTGCTCGGTGCTCTCTTCGGCGGCTGGCGGGCGGAGCCCGATCTACGCGAGATCATCACCGCGCTGCTCGTGATCGCGACGCTCGTCTTCCTGGGCGCCGTGCTGCTGCTTCGCCACCCGCGCTTACGCAACGCGCTGACGCCGCCCGCGACCAAGACGCGGCGGGTGCGCCGTCGTGCGATCGCGCTGTTCAAGGCGGGGACCGACCGGCGCACCGCGCGGCGTACGGGCGTGCTGCTCTACGTCAGCCTGGCCGAACACCGCGCGGAGATCGTCGCGGACGCCGCGCTGCACGGCACCGTCGCGCCCGAAGTCTGGGGCGGGGCGATGGCCGAACTCGTCACCTATCTGAAGCAGGGTCGTCCAGGCGAAGGCATGGCCGCGGCGGTGGCGCGTCTGGGAGAAATTTTGGCGGAGCACCTGCCGCGCACCGTGACCGACGCCAACGAGCTTCCCGACCGGCTGATCGTACTGTGAGCGATGCGCCGGAGACGGTTTGGGAGGGCAAGTATTTGTCCGTGCTGCGCGAGGGCACGTGGGAATATGTCGCGCGGGCGCGAGACATTCGCGCGGTCGTCATAGTCGCGATCGACGACGATCACGTCCTGCTCGTCGAACAGCACCGCGTGCCCGTCGGCGGGCCTTGCCTCGAACTGCCCGCCGGCCTGGTCGGCGACGAGACGGACGGCGAGGCGATCGAGGTCGCCGCGATCCGCGAGCTCGAGGAGGAGACGGGCTACCGCGCCACGCGCATGGTCGACCTGGGCGCGTTCTACAGCTCGTCGGGCATGTCGTCCGAAGGCTTTTCGCTGATGCGCGCCGAAGGGTTGACGCGGGTGGGCGACGGCGGCGGAGTGGCGGGCGAGGATATCGTCGTGCACCGGGTGCCGCTGGGCGAGGTGGCCGCGTTCGTCGCGGGCAAGCGACGGGATGGCGTGGCGTTGGACGCCAAGATGCTCGTGCTGCTCGCGGGGGAGATGCTTAGCTAGCGGGAAAGCTCATGGTGCGGATGTCGTCGATAGTGATCGGCTTGACGTCGCTCATCGCGTGCGTCCAGCGCCGTTCGCTCAGCACGGCGGCAAGGCAACGCTGTTCCTCGATCTCGTGCGCCCAGCCGCGCGCGGCGACGCGGTGGGCGCGGGTGTCGCCGGGTGCGATGGCGTAGGGGCCGACTGCCGCGTCGTATGCGGGACGCGCGCTCGCCCGCACCCACGCGGTCAGATGCGCGGAACAGGCCGCGGCATCGGCGAATGTTTGGGGGGAGACAACGAACGGCGTCTCTTCGACCGCCTCGCTCAGCGCGGCCGGAGGGGCGTTCGGCGAGGCGAGGAGCAGCGCGGTCAGGCGGAGAGCAATGATCTTCATGGACCGCAAGATTGCCGCCGCGGACTGAACGCCCGCTTAGCGGAAATTGTCCGCGTAGGTCTGCAGCTTGAGCTTGGTTTCCGCGGGGCGCACGATGTTGACGGGGATCCCGTTACGCTCGGCGTAGTCGACCGCCTCCTCGCAGCTCCCGAAGCTAAGCTTGACCTGCGTCTGCGTGTCGCCCGAGCCCGCCCAGCCGGTCAGCGGGTCGGGGCGCTCGGCCTCCGACCGTTCGAATTCGAGCATCCACAATTGCAGGTTCGCCTTGCCCGACGAGGTCGACGACTTGATGCGCTGGAAGATGCGGGCGGTGCTCATGGCGACCTAGTAGGCCCGCGCGATCGCGAATTCCACCGCCTGCGTCAGCGCCGCCTTGGCCTTTCCGGAGGCGAACGGGCCGATCGCGTCGATCGCGCGCTGGCCGTAGGTGCGGGCGCGGGCCAGCGTGTCGTCGATCGCGCGCGTGTCGTCCAGCAGGCGGGTGGCGTGGGCGAGATCGTCGTCGTCGATGCGGTCGCCGGACATGGCCTCGGCCCAAAAGGTGCGGTCGGCGGGGGTGCCGCGCGCGATCGCCAGGATGACGGGCAGCGTGACCTTGCCATCCCGGAAGTCGTCTCCGGTGCCCTTGCCCATCGTGGCGCTGTCCGAGGCGTAGTCGATCGCGTCGTCGACCAACTGGAACGCGATGCCCAGGTTGCGGCCGTAGGCGTCGAGCGCGGTCTCCGCCCCCTCCCCCGCTTCGGCGACGACGGCGGCGATGCGGCACGCAGCGGCGAACAAGGCAGCGGTTTTCGCCGTGATTATGCGCAGATACTGGTCCTCGCCCGTCTCGATCCGGCGCTGGGCGGTCAATTGCTCGACCTCGCCTTCCGCGATCACCGCCGATGCATTCGACAATATGCGCAAGACTTTGAGCGAGCCGTCCTCGACCATCAGTTCGAAAGCGCGGCTGAACAGGAAGTCGCCGACGAGCACGGTCGCGGGGTTGCCGAAGACGAGGTTGGCGGTGCGCTTGCCGCGGCGCAGGCGGGAGCCGTCGACGACGTCGTCGTGGAGCAGGGTCGCGGTGTGGATGAACTCGACCGCGGCGGCGAGCTTGTGGTGGCGGCTGCCCGGATAGTCGAGCAGCGCGGCGCATCCCAGCGTCAGCATGGGCCGCATGCGCTTGCCGCCGCCCGCGATCAGGTGACCGGCGAGTTCGGGGATCAGCGCGACCTCCGACTGCATGCGGTCGAGGATGACCGCGTTGACGTGGTTGAGGTCGGGCGCGACGAGCGCGATCAGGGGGTCGAGCGACGGAGTCTGGCGCCCTTTCAACTGGTGAATGGTCGCGTTCATGGCGACGATGTGGCGAAAGGCCCCCGCTTTGACAAGCGGAGGGGCGTCAGGCCCGCCCGCGTCAGGCCCGCGCCAGGTACATCCCGTAGAAGACGGCGACCATGAGGATTGCGAACGTCAGTTGGAGCGAGCGGAAGCAGACTGCCGCCGCGCCGTTCAGCGGTGTGCGGTAGAGCTGGTTGAAGGGGACATCCATCGGCTTGGTGAGGAAGGATGCCAGCATCATGATCAGCGCGAGGGCGACAAGCGCGCCCACATAGGGGTTCATCCAGTCCGGCGCGCGGACGAAGCCGAAGTCGTATGCGTTCGCGGGCGCAGCGGCGAGTGCCGTCGCAGCAGCCGCTACGAAGATGTTGCGTTTCGACATGGTTGGAACCTCCCGACGAGACTCTTCCTAACAGCCGGGATTTGCCGAACGGTTAAGCCGCGGGCAGCCGCAGCCTTGCCAGCAGCCCGCCCAGGTCTTCGCTTTCCTCCAGCCCGATCGTGCCGCCGTAGATCTCGGCGACGTCGCGCACGATCGCGAGGCCCAGGCCCGTTCCCGGCTTGTCGACGTCGAGCCGCGCGCCGCGCTCGAAGATGGACGCGCGCTCGCGCTCCGGGATGCCGCGACCGTCGTCCTCGACCAATATGTCGACGAAAGTGTCGATCATCGGGCACACGGTCACGAAGACGCGGCCGCCGCCATATTTGGCCGCGTTCTCGATCAGATTGCCGAGCAGTTCGTCTAGGTCCTGACGTTCAAGCCGGACGGCCGCGTCGCGTTCGCCCGCGATGTCGACGGTGACGTTCTCGTACAGGCGGTCGACGGCGCGCGCGGTCGCCTCGAGGCTCGGCCAGACCTCGGCGCGGGCCTGCGCGGAGGCGCGGCGACCGATCGCGCGCGCCCGGGCCAGATGATGGTCGACCTGCCGCCGCATCGTCTGCGCCTCGCGCGCGACGGTCTCCGCGAGGTCGGGGTCGTGCGAACCCGCGGCGTTGGTGATGACGGTGAGCGGCGTCTTGAGCGCATGGGCAAGATTGCCCGCGTGGCGGCGCGCCTCCTCCGCCTGGCGCTCGTTGTGATCGAGCAGTGCGTTCAGCTCCTCGGTCATGGGTTCGATCTCGGTTGGATAAGCCTCGTCGATGCGCGATTTCTCGCCCGACCGGATCGCGGCGAGCGTACGCCGCACCTGGCGCAGCGGCCACAGGCCGTACAAGGCTTGCAGCGCGGCCATGGCGAGCAGGCCCAAGCCCAATATGCCGAACAGCTTGATCAGCGTCTCGCGGTCCGTCGCGATCTGCGCTTCGGATTCCGCGCGCGCCTCCGCGATCTGGAAACGCCAGCGGACGGGCGAGCCGGGCAGGATGACGTCGCGTTCGACGACGCGTAAAGGTTCGTCCGGAAATTCTTCGCTGTCGTAGCGGTGGATGTCGTCGTCGCGATGCGCGCCGCCCGTGCGCAGCTTTCGGTCCCACAGCGAGCGGGACGGGAACGGGTCGTGTCCTTCGCCGCTGATCTGGTAATAGAGGCCCGAGTAGGTTTCGAGGAAGCGCTGGTCGGCGAGGCCGCGAGTGAACCGCACTTCGCCGTCGGCGTCGATCTCGGACGCGAGGATCATCGCGTTCAGGACATATTCGAGCTGGTCGTCGAAGTTGCGGACCGTGGCCTGCTTGAGCGAGCGATCGAGCGCGAACCCGCCGACGCCGAGCAGCAGGACGATCCACAACGCCGCGACGCCGATCATGCGGCGGGTCAGCGATCCGGTGCCGCGCGGAAGCTTGATGCGGGTGAACTTCATCGCGCAGGCGTCAGGTCACGGCGTGCCAGGCTCTTCCAGCGAATAGCCGAGGCCCCGGATCGTGGTGATGACGTCGGGGCCGAGCTTCTTGCGGATGCGGGTGACGAACACTTCGATCGTGTTCGAATCGCGGTCGAAATCCTGGTCGTAGATATGTTCGATAAGCTCGGTCCGCGACACGACCTTGCCCTTGTGGTGGAGCAGGTAGGACAGGAGCTTGTATTCCTGCGCGGTCAGCTTGACGGGCTCTCCCGCCAGCGTGACTTTTCCCGAGCGCGTGTCGAGGCGGACGTCGCCCGCGACCAGTTCGGACGACGCGTTTCCGGATGCGCGACGGATCAGCGCGCGCAGGCGGGCGATCAGTTCTTCCGTCTGAAACGGTTTGGCGAGGTAATCGTCCGCGCCCGCGTCCAATCCCGCGACCTTGTCGGACCAGCTGTCGCGCGCGGTCAGGACGAGGACGGGAGTGGTCTTGCCGTCCTTGCGCCAGCGGTCGAGAACGGTCAGTCCGTCGATTTCGGGCAATCCCAGATCGAGCACGACCGCGTCGTAATTCTCGGTCTGGCCGAGGTACAATCCGTCCTCGCCGTCCGTCGCCAGGTCGACCGCATAGCCCGCGCCTTCGAGCGTCGATCGCAGTTGGCGGCCGAGATTGGGTTCGTCCTCGACGATCAGAACGCGCATCGTGCCTCCGGCTAAAGCTTGAGCTTCACCGCTGACGCGCGAAACCGCTTACGTCAATTGCCGGAGGTCTGGAGCACGCGTCCCGACCGGGCGTCGACATCGACGAAGATGACGCGTCCGCCGCGCATGAACTTGAGCCGGTAGGTCGCGGCCGCCTCGTTATATTCGGGGCCGAGATAGTCGGCCCCCTTGACCGCGGGGTGCTCGCGCACGCGCGCCTCGATCTTGGGAAGCGGCATGATCTTGCCGCGCTGCGCCTCCGCGTAGGGAGCGGCGGGCTCGCGCCTCTGCGCCTCCGCCGGTGCGGCAAGCACCAGCGCCATCGCGGCGAGGAAAGTGAAGGGACTCGACATGGGCAACGCTCTTACAACCTTTGCGCAGGTTTGGGAGCAACCCATTGAATAAGGACTGAACCTGCGACAGTAGCGCCGCATGGCCGCACCTGTACTCGCTTACGAAGGCCTCGGCCTGCGCCAGGGTGGCGGCTGGCTGTTCAAGGATCTGGACCTGTACATCCAGCCGCGCGACCGGCTGGCGCTGATCGGGCGCAACGGCGCGGGCAAGACGACCTTGCTCAAATGCATCGCGGGGACGATCGACACGGATGTCGGGCGGCGGACGATCGTGCCGGGAACGCGTGTGGTCCTGCTGGAGCAGGACCCGTCTCTCGCCGATTTCACCAGCTTGCGCGACTACGCGATGTCTGGAGACGATGCGCCCGCCGCGCATGACGTCGATGCGATCGCGGACCAGATCGGGATCGACCTCGACCGCCCCGCCGCGACCGCGAGCGGCGGCGAACGGCGGCGCGCCGCGATCGCGCGCGCGTTGGCCATGGACCCCGACGTGTTGCTGCTCGACGAGCCGACCAACCATCTCGATCTCGCCGCGATCGCGTGGTTGGAGGACTGGCTGTCCAGGTTTCGGGGCGCGTTCGTCGCGATCAGCCACGACCGCACTTTCCTGCGGCGGCTGACCAAGTCGACTTTGTGGCTCGACCGCGGCGCGATCCGGCGGGCGGAAATCGGGTTCGGCGGGTTCGAGGCGTGGACCGAACAGGTGTACGCCGAGGAAGCGCGCGCGGCCGAAAAGATGGACGCCAAGCTCAAGATCGAGCTGCACTGGCTGGAACGCGGCGTGACCGCGCGCCGCAAGCGCAACCAGGGCCGGCTCGCCAAATTGGGCGAGATGCGGGCGGCACGCGCCGCGATGCTGGGGCCGCCGGGTGTGGCCAAGCTCGGCATGGCGACGGACGATGTCCGGACCAAGATGGTCATCGATGCCAAGGGTGTGACCAAGCGGTTCGGCGAACGACGCATCGTCAAGGATTTCACCCTGCGCGTGACACGAGGCGACCGCATCGGGGTCGTCGGCGCGAACGGCGCGGGCAAGACGACGTTGCTTAAATTGCTGACGGGCGAGATGGAGCCCGACGAAGGCACGGTCGCGCGAGCGAAGACGCTCGACATGATCGTGGTCGATCAACAGCGCAAGATGCTCGAGCCTGACAAGCGCGTCCGCGACATCCTCGCTGACGGCGGCGACTGGATCGACGTGCGGGGATCGCGCAAGCATATCGGCGGGTATCTGAAGGAATTCCTGTTCGATCCGGGGCTGGTGGACGCGCGCATCGGAACGCTGTCCGGCGGCGAGCGGTCGCGGCTACTGTTCGCGCGCGAGTTCGCGCGGCCCTCCAACCTGCTCGTGCTGGACGAGCCGACCAACGATCTCGATCTGGAGACGCTCGACCTGCTGCAGGAAGTGATTTCCGATTACGACGGCACGGTGCTGATCGTCAGCCACGACCGCGACTTCCTCGATCGGACGGTCACGGTCACGTTGGGGTTGGACGGGTCGGGGACGGTGGACATCGTCGCGGGCGGGTACGAGGATTGGGAGAAGCGCCGCGCCGCGCCCTTGCCGAGGAAGGCAGCGAAAACCGCGCCTCCCCCACCCGCGCCCGCGCGCGCGGCGGTCAAGCTCAGCTACAAGGATCAGCGCGACCTCGACAGGCTTCCGGCGGAAGTCGACGCGCTGAACGCCGCGATCGCGCGGGACGAGGCGGTGCTGGCCGATCCTGCGCTTTATGCTTCCGATCCGGCGAAGTTCGCGGCCGTGATGGCGAAGATCGCGAAGACGCGGAGCGAGCGCGACGCGGCCGAGGCGCGGTGGCTCGAAGTCGCGGAACTCGCGGAGGCAGTCGCCTAGAGCGTCGCGCGGTGCAGCAGCGCCAGCGCCTTTGCCCGGTCACCCCCCGACTTGAACAGCATCCAGCCGTAGACGTCCGCGGTCGCTGCGTTGCGCGGGGCGATCGCGTGCGCGCGTGCCGCCGCATCGCTTGCCGCTTTCAGCGCACCCGTCTCGTAGCGCGCCCAGGCGAGGTTGGCGAGCAACGCCGCGTCCGTGTCGCCCGTTCTGGCGCGCACCGTCTCGTAAGCCTCCGCCGCGCCCGCCCAGTCGCCCGCGATCACGCGCAGGTTGGCGAGTAGCCGCAGCGCGGGGAGGCTCTGCGGGTTCTGATCGATGAACAGCCCAAGCGCGATGCGCGCTTCTTCGGGCCCGTCCGACATCTGCAGCGCCTCGACGAGGCGGAGCGCGGTGGGCGCGGTGAATGCGATCGTCGCCGCACGCCCGTAATCGGCGGCCGCGCCTTCGACGTCCCCGGTCAGGATCGCCGCGTCGCCCGCGATCAGGTGCGCGTCGGGCGTACCCGGGTTACGCATGTAGATGTCGCGGGCGCGGGCGCGGGCGCTCCACCCGCTGCCCACGTGCAGGTCGCGGCGGACCTGCGCCGCCCAAAGGTAGGCGGACGTGCCGAGCCCCGCGCCCAGGTTGGTCGGGAGGAGACCGGAACCGCCGCGCGTGCCGGTCGCCTGGGCAAGCACGCGCGCGGCGAACGGGCGGTTGCCCGCCTGCGCGTGCGCCGCCGCGATCAGCGTTTGCGCGTAGGGATCGGCGACGGTTTCGAGCGGGCCAAGCGCGGCGAGCGCGGCGCGGCCGTTGCCGCTGCGCAGCTGCGCCAGTCCGAGAAGCTTGCGCGCGGGCAGATTGCCCGGCTGCGCCGCGACGAGCGCGCCCAGCCGGTCGATCGCCTGCTGCGCGTTGCCCAACTGCAGGTCGACGATGCCGCCGAGCAGCAGCGCGCCGGGGCGCTGCGCGGCCACCCCCGTGACACGTTGCAGAATGCTCTGGGCGAGCGCGAAGCGGCCCGCGCGCGCGGCGAGCACGGCCTGCAGGTAGCGCGCGTCCGCGTTGCCGGGCTGCGCTTCCAAGGCGCGACGGGTCGCCGCCAGCATGTCGGCGGTTCGGCCGAGATCGCCGAGCGTTGCGGCACGTTCGACCCAGGCGGGCGCGTGCGTTTCGTCGATCGCCGCGGCGCGGGAGAACCAGGGAAGCGCCGCCTTCAACCCGTATTGCGTGCGCACCAGCGTGCCGCGGAACACGAGCGCGGCGACGTTTCGGGGCGCCAAGGCAAGCGCGCGGTCGGCGGCGCCGATCGCGCCCGCTCGCGCCCCCGTCTGCAGGCGGTAGCGCGCGACGTCGAGCCACAGCCCCGCGTCGCGTGGCGCGAGCCTGGTCGCGGTCGCGAACGATGCACCTGCCTCGTCCGTGCGCCCGAGCGCGGCGAGCGCGCGCGCCTTCGTGCGCGCCGCGGCTCCGGGCACACGCGATGGACCCTCGGCGAGCACGGCGAGCGCGCGGTCGGACGCGCCCTGCAGCAGCGCCGCCTCGGCCAACAGGTGACGCGTGTCCGCCGGTCTGGCTTTGAGGGCGAGCGCGCGACGCAGTTCGGCCTCCGCCGCGACTCCGTCCTCCAGGACCAGGTAGGTGCGCGCGAGCATGACGTGCGGGCGCGGGTCGGCGGGCGCGGACTGGATCGCGTTCATGAACTCGACGCGCGCGGTGCGCGGGTCGGCGGCGGCGAGCGCCTTGGCGCCCCGGTCGAGCGGCGTGTCGGCGGCGAGCGCGGGGGTGGCCAGGAGGGTGAGGCTCAACAAAAGAGCAGTCCCCCGGCGAACTAAAGCAAGCGTGATGCCTGCGCGCGTCACGACTGCAGTCCGTATTGCTTGAGCAGGTCGTACAAGGTCGGCCGGCTGATCCCCAGCATCTTGGCCGCGCTGGAGATGTTTCCGTCGGCACGCGCCAGCGCCGCGCCGATTACGCGACGGTCGGCCGCTTCGCGCGCGCCGCGCAGGTCGACGGCTTCGTCGGCGGGAGCCAGATCGAGATCGGCGGCACCGATACGTGTCCCGTCCGCCATGATCACCGCGCGTTTGACCCGGTTTTCGAGTTCGCGGACGTTGCCGGGCCATCCCCATGCCTCGATCGCGGACAAGGCGTCGGGGGCGAAGCTGCGTGTGGGCCGCTTCATGTCGGCGGCGTAGCGCGTGGCGAAGTGGCGCGCGAGCAGCACCGCGTCGCCCGCGCGTTCGGCGAGCGAAGGGATGCGCACGACGATCTCGGCAAGGCGATAGTACAGGTCCTCGCGGAACGTCCCCTCGGCGATCATCGCGTCGACGTCGCGGTGCGTCGCGGTTACGACGCGCGTGTCGACCGCGATCGCCTTGCGCCCGCCGATGCGTTCGATCGTGCGTTCCTGCAGAAACCTCAACAACTTGACCTGGAGCGGCAACGGGATGTCACCGACCTCGTCGAGGAACAATGTGCCGCCCTGCGCCTGTTCGACCTTGCCTTCGGTCGTCTTGACCGCGCCCGTGAACGCGCCGCGTTCGTAGCCGAACAGTTCGGCCTCCAGAAGGTTTTCAGGGATCGCGGCGCAGTTGATCGCGACGAACACGCCCGCCGCCCGGCGACCGCGATCGTGGAGCGCGCGTGCGAGCACTTCCTTGCCGGTGCCGCTCGCGCCCAGCAGCATGACGGACACGTCCGCGTCGGCGACCCGCTCGATCGTGCGCGCGACGGCGAGCATTTCGGGCGCGGCGGTGATGAGCCCGCCCAGCGGAGCGGTTCCGGCCGCGGCCAGCCGCCGATTCTCGGCCTCGATCCCGTGCAGATGGAATGCACGCGAGACGATGTGGCCGAGCGCGTCGATGTCGATCGGCTTGCCGTAGAAGTCGTACGCGCCCCGCGCGATCGCATCGAGCGCGGACTGGCGCGCGCCGTGACCGGACGCGATGACGACCTTGGTCGCGGGCGCGCGTTCGAGGATTTCCTGCAGCGTGGCGAACCCTTCGGTGGTACCGTCCGGGTCGGGCGGCAGGCCCAGGTCGAGCGTGACGACCGGCGGGCAATCGTCGCGCACGATGCGCAGCGCGGTTTCCCGGTCGCCTGCGATGAGGACGTCGTAGTCGTCATACGCCCATTTGAGCTGGCGCTGCAGCTCCTCGTCGTCCTCGACGATCAGCAATTTGGGCTTTTGAGAGGTCATGCCGCCATCTCCTGCACGGCGGCGGGCAGGCGGATCGTGAAGCGGGTGCCCGCGCCGGTGCGGCTGTCGACCGCGAGCGTGCCGCCCATCGACGTCACCACGCTGCGCGCCTGGTGCGCGCCGATTCCGAAGCCGCCCGGCTTGGTCGACGCGAACGGCTGGAACAATGTGGTGCGGACGAAGTCGGCGGACATGCCCGCGCCGTGGTCGACGACGGCGATCGACACTTCGCCGCCGCGCTCGGCGATTTCGATGCGCACGGGCGCGTCCGTCCCGCTCGCGTCGATCGCGTTATCGATAAGGTGCGTCAGCGCCTGTTCGAGCCGCGCCGGGTCCGCGACCACCGCGCCGGCGTGGCCCAGCACGCGTACGTCGTGCCGCCGCCGCTTGGCCGCGATCAGCGGCGTCAGCAGTGCGACCACGTCGACGGCGCGCAGACCCTCGCTGCGACCCTCGGCCTGCGGCGCGAGCTTGGCCAGCAGATCGTTCATGCGGTCGACGGAGGATTTGAGCGTCGCGACCATGTCGGCGCGGAAGGCGGGGTTGTCCGCGTGGCGTTCGGCGTTGCGCGCGACGAGGCTCAATCCGCTGACGACGTTCTTGATGTCGTGCAGGATGAAGGCGAAGCGACGGTTGAATTCGTCGAAGCGGGCGGCGTTCGACAAGGCTTCCTGCCCGCGCGCCTCCGCAAGGTAGCTCGCCGCGCTCGTTCCCGCGGTGCGGAGCAGATCGAAATCCTCCCAATCGAGCGCGCGGGCGAAGCGGGGGTGGGTCAGCAGGACGAGGCCCGCCAGGCGGTCCTCGTGGATCAGAGGCACGCCTGCCCACAAAGCGGGATCGTCCAGCAAGGCTCCCGGGACGGGAAGGTCGCGATCGCGCGCGCTCGCCGTGCCGGTTCGGAGCGACCCGAAGTCGACGATGCGCGCGTCGCGAACGATCGCGGCCACGAACGCGGGATCGGCGGAACAGGACGGCGTGTCGCCGTTCCAGTTCCACGTCGCCGCGACTTCCAGGCGGCCGGCGTCGTCCGCAACGAGGAGCAGGCCCGCGGGAGCCTCGACGATGTCCGCGATCGCCTTGACGACACGCTGCTCCAGCGGGGGCGCGTCCGCGCCCGGATCGCCCATCGCGCTCGTAAATCGCAGCCATTCGGCGCGGTAGTCGTAGCGATGCTGGAAGAAATGTTTTGCGAGTGTCACGCGCAGCCACGCGCGCGCGCGGCCCGATGGGATCAGCACCGCCGCGACCGCCGTCATCGCGATCAGCAGCACGACCTGAGCGCCGCGCAGCCACGCCCAACCGGTCGCCTCGCCCGCGCTCGTCGCCATCGTCATGACGAGGAAGTACGCGCAGATCGCGCCGAGCGAGAGCGACTGGAACGTCGCGGCGCGGGACAGACGGATGCGCATGTCGCCCGCGGTGCGGTTGGCCCAAGCGAAACAGGGAACGCACGCCGCCGCCGCCGCGCCGCGCATGGCGAGGATTTCGGCGGGCCAGCGATCGAGCAGGTAGGCGAGAGTATACAGGTTCAGGTCGTACAGCCAAAGGCCGGCGAGCCCCAGCATCGGCAGCCGGATCGCGCCGCGGGCTTGCGGATCGGCCTGGCCGTAGACATTGTGGACGAGCACGAGCGCGCCCGCCGCCGCTGTGATGCGCAGCAAGGTGCCGGTGCGCGCGATGGCGGCGGCGATCGCAGGCGATGCCGTCGTCAGCAAGGGCACGAGATCGAGCAGCGCCTGCAGCAGCAGGATGCCGCCGACGGTCGCCACAACGACGCGCGCGCCCCGTTCTCGCGACCAGGAGGGGTTGCGTTCGGCCGCGTCCGCGCCGCTCATCAGGGTTCGCACGAACCAAAGCCACGCGAGGTTGCGCACTGTCTCGGCGAGCGGCGCGTGGACCGGGATCGCACCGTCCAGCGCGGCGAGCAGCGCCCACAAGGCGGTCGTGCCAAGCGCGGCGACGAGCGGCAGCTTGCCCGGCCCGCTGCGCGCCGCCTTCAACCGCCACAAGGCGGCGACCGCGAACAGGACCGAGGCCAGCGCATGCGTCCAAAACGAGAGCAAAGCGGTCAGCAACTAGCGCCCCCCGTCCGCCCACAGAACGACGCGCACCGTCTGCAGGATGATCAGGATGTCGAGGAACGGCGTGTAGTTCTTGGCGTAATACAGATCGTATTCGAGCTTGTGCCGCGCATCCTCGATCGACGCGCCGTACGGGTAGTTTACCTGCGCCCAGCCCGTGATCCCCGGTTTGACCATATGCCGTTCGGCGTAGAAGGGCAGCCGCGCCTCTAGATCGAGCACGAATTGCGGGCGCTCCGGGCGCGGACCTACGAAGGACATGTCGCCGCGCAGCACGCTCCACGCCTGGGGAAGCTCGTCGATGCGCACCTTTCGGATGAAGGCGCCGACGCGGGTGACGCGGGGATCGTCCTTCTGCGCCCATACCGCCTTGCCGCCCACCTCCGCGTCCAACCGCATCGAGCGGAGTTTCAGGATGTCGAAATGCTCGCCGAACAGTCCGACGCGGCGCTGGCGGAAGAGGGCGGGTCCGGGCGATTCGAGCTTGATGACGGCGGCGGTCAGCAGGACGACGGGCGCGAACAGGATGATGGCGACGAGGCTGACGACGATGTCGACGAGGCGCTTGGCGAAGCTCGCCACCATCTGACCGGACGAAAATCCGTCCGAAAAGATCAGCCAGGACGGGTTGACGCTGTCGAGGTCGACGCGGCCGGTTTCGCGCTCGAAGAACGACGACAGGTCGTTGACGTGAACTCCCGTCGTCTTGACGCGCAGCAGGTCGGCGAGCGGAAGCGCGTTGCGGCGTTCCTCGAGCGCGAGCACGACCTCGGACGCGCCCAGCGTCTCGACATGCGCGGCGAGGTTGGGGATGGCGTCGCGATTGACCGCGCCCGGCACGACTTCCGCGCCGTCGTTCATGCCGACGTTGCCGACGATGACGAAGCTCGCGCCGCGACGGGTCGCCAGCTCGCCGATGCGTGCGGCCCTCGGCCCGGCTCCGAGTATCAGCACGCGGCGGCGGAACGCGTCGCCGCCCATCAACTCGCCCAGCAGGATGCGCTGGCCGATCAGCATGCCCGCCGCGATGATCATCGCGTACAGCGAATTGGACCGCCACAACGTCGCGCCCGGAAAGACGAAGGCGAGCACGGAAATGAGGATCACGCCGAGCGAGATCGCGACCAGCAGCCGCGCCATCGCGAAGCGCAGCGACTGCAGCGCCTCCACCCCGTACGCGCCGACCGCGAGCATCGCGGCGCTCAATGCGCACGCGAAGGTGAGGATCTGCGGCACGCGCTCCCAGGGCGGCGAGATCGCCATGCCGATCTGCCACGCGCGCAGGTCCCACGCCGCCTCGGCCGCGATCATCAGGAGGATGAAATCGATCAGCCCGATGAGCAGCACGGTGTGCGGCACATAATGTTTGAACAGCCTGATCATCTTTTCGCGCGGCGGCGGTACGTCCCTGAAGTGCCGTCAGCTAATCCGACACCGGGATGTACTGTCGCTTAAATTTACAAAGATGTCGTGAAGGGGCGGCGCGCTCTTCGACGGAGGAACTGTCCACCGGTTATCCGACAACCGGAAACAATCGGGGAAACCGACTTGGCTGAGCCTGTCGAAGCTCATCCCTTCTTGCTCATGGGACGAAAAAAAGGAAAGCCGTTCCACAAGCTCAGGGAAGTCGGTTCGGGGCGGCGTTTCCTGTAGCTTCGTTTTCGCTTGCCTGGGGAGCCGTCATGCCCATCGTTCCGGTCATCCTGTCTGGCGGCGCGGGGACGCGGTTGTGGCCCTTGTCGCGGCCGGAGCGGCCCAAGCAATTGCTCAGCCTCACGGCGCCCGAGACGATGCTGCAGTTGACCGCCGCGCGCGTCGCGGACCGGGCAATGTTCGGCCCTGCGCTGGTGGTCGCGGGCGCGGCGCACGAGGCGGAGATCTCGGGCCAATTGGCGTCGGCGGGCGCGTCGGATGCGACGTTGATTCTCGAGCCCACGGGCCGCAACACCGCGCCCGCGATCGCGCTTGCCGCGCTGGTGGCGAATGCGGACGACCTGCTGCTGGTCATGCCGAGCGACCATCTGATCGAGGATGTCGCCGCTTTTCACGCGGCCGTCGGCGCGGGCAAGCGCGCCGCGGAAGACGGTTGGCTCGTTACGTTCGGGATGACCCCGATCGCGCCCGAAACGGGGTTCGGTTATATCGAACGCGGCGACGCGCTGGGCGACGGCGTGTACGCCGCCGCACGTTTCGTCGAAAAGCCCGACGCGGCGACCGCGCAAGGCTACGTCAGCAGCGGCAAATTCCTGTGGAACGGGGGCATCTTCCTGCTGCGCGCGTCCGCGCTGATCGACGCGCTTGAACGCCACGCGCCCGACGTGCTCGACGCGTGTCGACGCGCGGTCGCGGGCGGCGGGCGCGACGGGCGCAATTTCCGCCCTCGCGAAGCCGCGTTCGCCGCCTCGCCGTCGGTGTCGATCGACGTCGCGGTGATGGAGCGCGCGGAGCGCGTCGCGGTGGTGCCCGCGACCATGGGCTGGTCCGACGTCGGCAGCTGGGACGCCCTGTACGACGTGTCGCCCAAGGACGCGGACGGGAGCTCGCTCGCCGCCACGGACGGGGCGGTGCTCGCGATTGACTGCCGCGACCTGCTCGTGCGGGCCGAGGGTATCGACGTGACGGCGATCGATGTTCACGGGCTCACGATAGTGGCGACGCGCGGCCAGATCCTGATCATGCCGCGCGGGTCGAGCCAGCGCGTGCGCGAGGCGGTTGCCGCCAGAACGGAGAACAACGACCGCTAGTCTCCTCCCCGGCACGGGGAAATTTCAGGTTTTCGGCACCAGCTCCACCACGTCCACCAGCGATTCGAAACGCGGGTACGGCAGGACCAGCCGCCACCGCCGGGTCCCGATGCGCTCGACCACGCCCGCGATGTCGCGCGAGGAATCCTGCCCGTAACGCATCGCCATGCGCTCGTCGCCGAGCATCAGGACGCCCAGGAACACGGACCGGTTGCGCGTGTCCCGGTAGAGCTGGCCCACGGGCCGCTGCGATCCGGTCAGCTTGACGAGGTGCTGCACGCCGTCGCGGCGTTCGATGCCGCAGTTGAACTTGGGGTAGGCGACATAGGACAGATTGCCGTGCGCCCGCGCGCCCACCTTGATCACGCGGCAATCGTAGCGGCCGTCCGGCAGGCTCGCGTCGACCTGCGCCGCGTCCGGGAACAGCAACACGCCCTCGCGCGCGATCTCCGCGCCATGTCCGCCCGCATAGGCGCTGCGCAAGCCTTCGACCCACGCGCGCCGCCAATCGCGCAGGCGGCCGCGGTCGTCCTCCGTCGCGACCGCGCGCCAGCCGACGGGCGGAGCCGTCTGCGCAGCCGCCGTGGAACCGGTCGCGCCGGGAGCGAACGACGTGATGCCGGGTCCCGATGTCGCGCAACCGCCCAGCGCGCAGCAGGCGACAACGAACATCCGCTTCATTGCGCGGTCCACCCGCCGTCGATCGACAGGTTCGCCCCCGTGATCGCCGCCGCCTCGTCGCGGCAGAGATACGATACGAGCCCCGCGACCTGCTCGACGGTGACGAACTGCTTGGTTGGCTGCGCTGCGAGCAGCACGTCGTTGACGACCTGCTCGCGCGTCAAGCCGCGTGTCGCCATCGTGTCGGGGATCTGCTTCTCGATCAGCCCGGTCCACACATAGCCGGGCGACACGACGTTGGCAGTCACTCCCGTCTGCGCGAGTTCGAGCGCGACCGCCTTGGTGAAGCCGGCCACGCCGTGCTTGGCCGCGACGTACGGTGCCTTGTTCGGGCTCGCGACCAGGCTGTGCGCGGACCCCGTGTTGACGATGCGCCCCCACCCTTTGGCCTTCATCGCGGGGATCGCGGCCCGCGTGGTGTGAAAGGTCGAGGACAGGATGACCGCGATGATCGCGTCCCATTTCTCCGGCGGGAAGTCGGCGACGGGCGCGACATGCTGGATGCCGGCATTGTTGACGAGGATATCGGGCCCGCCGAGCGCGTCCGCGCACCGCGCGACCATCGCGGCGATAGCCGCGGGATCGCTCATGTCCGCGTCGCTGTAGACCGTACCCGCGCCAACCTCGGCCAGCGCCGCGTCGACCACGGAGGGCTCGCCGAACCCGTTGATCATGACCCGCGCGCCCGCTTGCGCCAACGCCTTGGCGATGCCGAGACCGATGCCCGACGTCGACCCGGTCACGAGCGCGGTCTTGCCTTCAAGGAACATGCGCGTCTCCAACGAGTCACCTTCCCGATGGTGCGCCCGTTTGCAACCGCGCGGGTGCGCCCGTACGATGGCGGAAATATGTTCTTCGAAAGTGCCCCGCGATGAAGCTCGACGATTACCGCACCAGCGACAACGTTCGCGACCTCGGCCAAGGCAGCGGTGGTGGTGGTTTCGGCGGCGGCGGAATGGGCGGCGGCCTCGGGCTTATCATCAGTCTGGTGGCCAGCCGCTTCGGGATCGTCGGAGTGGGCGTCGTCCTGTTGGGCGCATGGATGCTCGGCATGTTCGGCGGCGGCGGTTCCGGTGTCGTGTCCTCCGCGGGCCAAGGCACGGGCGCGATCGACGATCCGCGAGCGGCCTGCGCGCAAACGCCCGAGAAGCGGTTCTCATGTCAGGTCCTCGCCAGCACCGAAGACACATGGACCAAATTGTTCGCAGGCTCCGGCCAGCAGTACCGACCGGCACAGTTTCGCTTTTTCACGCAACAAAACGAATCCGGGTGCGGCGCGGCGCAGGCGGCCATGGGTCCGTTCTACTGCCCGACCGACCAGGCCATCTACATCGATACGAGCTTCTACGATGAACTTCAGTCCAAGTTCGGCGCAGGCGGCGACTTCGGGCAAGCCTACGTCATCGCGCACGAGGTCGGCCACCACATACAGACGCTGACCGGGACTTCGGACAAGGTTCGGGCGATCCAGGCACGGTCAAGCAAGGCGGAGGGCAATCGTGCGCAGGTCGCGATGGAGTTGCAGGCCGACTGCTATGCGGGCGTTTGGGCAGCGAACAACCCGACGCTGATGAGCGACGGCGACGTCCAGGAAGGTCTGCGGGCTGCCCAGGCGATCGGCGACGACACGCTGCAGCGCGCGGGCGGGGGCCGCGTGGTTCCCGAAAGCTTTACGCACGGCACGTCGGCGCAGCGCATGCAGTGGCTCAAGACGGGGCTGACGACGGGCAACCCGGAAGCGTGCGACACGTTCGCCGGGATTGCCTAGATTTACGTCACCCCAGCATGCTGGGGTGACGATCAGAGCTTGACCAGCATCTTTCCCATATTACCGCCGCTGAACAGCCCCAGGAACGCGTCGGGCGCGGCCTCCAGTCCTTCGTGCACCGTCTCGCGCGAAGTCACCTGCTCGTTCGCAATCCAGCCTGCCATGTCTCGGATGAAGGTCGGCATCTCGGCCATGTAGTCGGTGAAGATGAACCCTTCGACCCGGATGCGCGCTGCGATGATGCGCATCATGTAGCGGAACTGCGCGGGATCGCCGCCATTATAGCCGTCGATCATCCCGCAGATCACGAAGCGGGCCTTGTTGCGCGCCGCCGCGAACGCCGCGTCGAGATGTTCGCCGCCGACATTATCGAAATATACGTCGATGCCTTTCGGTGCCGCGGCCATCAGGCCACGAACGATCGGCTCTGCCTTGTAGTCGATGCACGCATCCGCGCCGAGGTCGCGTACCCACGCGCACTTGTCCGCGCCGCCCGCCGACCCGATGACGGTCATGCCCTTGGCCTTGGCGATCTGCACAACCGCCGATCCGACCGCGCCCGCCGCCGACGACACGAACACGATGTCGCCTTCCTTGGCAGCGGCGACACGCAGTAGCCCGAAATAGGCGGTGGCACCCGTCAGGCCCAGATTGCCCAGCCACTGCTGCGGCTCGACGCCAAGTGCGGGCAGCTTGGTGAACGCGCCCGCGGGTCCGACCGCTTCATCGCGCCAGCCGAACATCGAGTTGACCAGGTCGCCCGGAGCGAAGCCGTCCGCCCGGGACTCCACAACCTCCCCGACCGCTCCGCCTTCAAGGGGTGCCCCGACTTGAAACGGCGGCACATAGCTCTTCACGTCGTTCATGCGCCCGCGCATGTAAGGATCGACCGACAGCCAACGATTGCGGACGCGAACCTCGCCGTCCCCAAGCGCGACCGTCGGCAGGTCGCCCAACGTGAAATTGTCGGAAGTCGGCATCCCTTGTGGACGTGATGCCAGATGCCAAGCGCGTGCCATGTAACTTCTTAATCCTTGTCGTACGTTCCCGAAAAGCTGCGGTCGAGAATGTGCGGACCGTCGCTTCCCTGCGCCGGACTTTCGCCGAGCGCCAGACTGTTCGCCGCCTCACGCTTCTTGCGCCAAGTCGCGAAGTCGCCGGAGGTCGCCGTCGCGTGTTCGCGGCGATATTCGTGATAGTCTTGGTCGAAAGCGCCCATGTAGGCGGCACGCGTTTCCTGGTAGTGCGGGTCGTCGTCGTAGCGCGCCCGATCGCCTGCCACGTCGCCGCTCGTCAGGTCACCGCCGATGCGCGTCTCCCCGGCCGCGCCGTAGTGCGATGCGGCACCCGGTTCGACCACGTCGTCGCCCTTTGGATAATCCACGACCTTGCGCGGCGCTTCGGAGGCGTAGCTCTTGCCGGCGTTCGGATCGTCGCCGAACAGCTTGCGTGCCGCGTCGCCCGCCTTGTCGATGAAACCGTCATTGCTCATGCTCGCTCTCCTTCGCGTGGAGAACGGAACAGCCCTTCGGTGCGTTCCCCCGATTGCATCGCCGGACACGCGCGGCTAAGGACGCCGGGACGCGGGGCCGTAGCTCAGATGGGAGAGCGCTGCAATCGCACTGCAGAGGCCAGGGGTTCGATTCCCCTCGGCTCCACCACGTCCGCGCCGACATGTCCTTCCGGAGATTTTTCATGCTACTTCCCCACGGCGCGACCGTCGCCGTTGCCGACGGCGCCAAGCTCGTCCTGTTCCGCAACACGGGCAATGAAGCGCATCCGGAGCTGACCGCGATGGCGACACCCGACATCGACACGCACAACAAGAGCGGCGGCCAGCGTCATCAGACGAGCGATGCCAACCCTTCGCTGGGGCAGCTCGACGAAGACGGCTTCGCGGCGGGCACGGCGGACTGGCTCAACCACCAGGCGCTGACCAACAAGATCGACGCGCTCGTCGTTATCGCCGCGCCGCGCACGCTGGGCGAGCTGCGCAAGCATTTCCACAAGGCGCTGACCGCCAAGATCATCGGCGAGATTTCGAAGGATCTGACGGGCCACCCGGCGGCGGACATCCAAAAGGCGATCGCCGCGGTCTAACCGCGCGCGCCCAGCAGTTTGTCGCGCACGCCGAGCACCCGGCGCAGCATCCGTCTCGCGAAGATCAGCAGCACGACCGCGAATACCAGCGCGGCACACGCGACGAGCAGCGCCAGCACCGGGTTGAGCAGCGCAAGCGCCAACAATCCGCCCGTCGCGACGTCTTCGCCAGCTGACACGACGACATTGCTGTAGGGTTCGGGGCTTGCGTTGACCAAGGCGCGCGCGCTCGCCTTTGCCCCATGGCTGAGCAACGCGCCGCCACCGCCCAGCAAAAACGCGATGATCTGCGTCGCGGTATCGTTCGGGTCGACGATCGCGAGGCTAAGCAACGCACCGCCGAGCGGGCGCACGAGCGTGTGCACCGTGTCCCAGATGCTGTCTATCCAAGCCACCTTGTCCGCGAAGAATTCGGCGACCAGCCCGACGAACGACGCGCCCAGCACCCACGGGTTCGCGAGCGCGGACAAGGCATCCAGATGCGTCGGCAGGTCGATCGCGCCGAACCGCATCGCGAGCCCCGTGACGAACGTGCACAGGTACAGGCGCCATCCGGCAAGCAGGCTCATGCTCCCCGCAAGCCCCAAAATCTCGATAGCGCCCATGGCCGGTGGGTGCCACTTCGGGTGACCGCACGCAAACGGAACATGCTAGGGATCAGGCCATGACCAGCATTCCCGCCGCGACGCTCGTCCTCATGCGCCCCGGTGCCGACGCGCCGGAGCTTCTCATGATCGAACGCGGCACGAGCATGGCGTTCGCGCCCGGCGCGCTGGTATTTCCGGGCGGGCGGATCGATCCCGACGACCGCGAAGGGCGCGGTGAAGTCGACGCGGCGGGGGTCGCCGCGATCCGCGAGACGATCGAGGAAACGGGGATCGCGGTCGCGCTGGATCCGGTGCCCGACAACGCGCTGGAGGCCGAGTTGCGGGCGGCACTGGGCGGCGGCACCGCGTTCTCGGCCTTGCTCGCAAAGCACCGCCTGACGCTGCAACTGGAAAAGCTCGTGCCGTTCGCGCGCTGGTGTCCGACCTTCAAGGAGACGCGCAGCTTCGACACGTTCTTCTTCGTTGCGCGGGCGCCGGCGGGTACCCGCGATCCGACCGGCGACGCGGTCGAAAGCGTGCACGCGAGCTGGACGACCGCCGCCGACGTGCTGGCGCGCGCCGATCGCGACGAGGCCCGCATCATCTTCCCCACGCGCCGCAATCTCGAGCGCCTGGCGCGCTTCGCGACGTTCGAGGAGGCGGAAGCGGACGCGCGCGCCTACCCGATCGAGAAGATCGTCCCCTGGATCGAACAGCGCGACGGTGCTGGCTGGCTGTGCATCCCCGACGACCGCGGTTACCCGGTCACCGCCGAACCGATGGCAAGCGCAAAGCGCGGGTAAAGAGCTCCGGTCGCTACCGAAGCGAAAGGCTAATCGACCAGCTCGGCCTCTTCCACCGGATCCTCTTCCAGGATCATGACTGTCGGCGTCGCTGCGGCGGATTTGTGCGCGGCGGAGTCGGCGCGCAGGCGCTCGGAACGTTCAACGCGGGCGGCCATTCCCAGCCAGGCTTCCTCGGCGCGCAGGCAGCGTTCGCGGACATTGTCCAGCTTGGCGGCGGCGGCGTCGCGCCCGGCTTCGGCGGCGCGTTCACGGTAGAAGTTGAGCTGTGGCGACACAGGCAGCCTTTCGCTGAAGGGTAGAAACGGTTCGGGCCGCACCTTGGAAGGTGCGGCCCGCTTGGATCAGGCGCTTGCCAGGTTGCAGGCGCTCTGCTTGCCGCGATTGTCGGTCTCGAGCTCGTAGGACACGCGCTGGTCGCGGTCGAGCGTCGACATGCCGGCGCGTTCGACGGCCGAGATGTGCACGAACGCGTCGTTTCCGCCACCCTCGGGCGCGATGAAGCCATAGCCCTTGTCGGCGTTGAAGAATTTTACGGTGCCGATAGGCATGGGGATTTCCTTGAGACATGTCGTCGAGACGCCACGGACGACGTCCGCGACCACCGGGCAACATTTGCGGAACAAGGAAGCCGGAGCGAGCCTGTCCGTCGCGTGCGACACCAGCGTTTTCGCTATGCGCCACGGACGGGAAAATAGCAAACGGGCCGACACCGCACGAAGCGACGCCGGCCCGGAAGTTTTACTCTCAGGCGAAGCCTAGCAGCTGCGGCCGATCTCCCGACCGATCAACGCACCCGCCGCGCCGCCGATCAGCGCGCCCGCCGTGCCGCCCCCGCGACGATAGCCGTAATAATCGCGCCCGCCGCGTCCGATCGAACGCCCAAGCAACGCGCCGCCGGCCCCGCCGATGATCGCACCCGTCGTGCCGCTGCCGCAACGGCGGCTGCGCCCGTAATAGCGGTCGCTGTAGCGGCGATCGTCATAATAGCCGCGATTGTCGTAGTGGTTGCCGTAACCGTAGGCGCGCTGATCGTAATAGCGGTGCTGACGGTACACGCGGCGCGGCGCATAATGACGTTGACGGTGAACGCGGCGCGGCTCGTAGTACCGGTCGCCGTAGTAGCCGTTGTCGTAATAGCCCTGATTATAGTGGCCGCGATCGTAATAGCGGCCGGTCGCCTCCGCGGCGGTGGGCAAGGCGGTGACGCTGGCCGCTAGAGCGGTAAGCCCTAGAACAATCTTGTTGAACACGAGCGAACTCCTCAAAACACAAGACGCGTCGGCAGCCCACAACGACTCACCGCCATCGTAAACGCCAACGTAACCTTGTCGCCTGAGCCGCAGGTGAACGACCTACCGCGTGAACTTCTCGCCCTTCTCGGCCTTTTCGAGCAGCAGCTTCGAGAAGGAAAAGTCGCTTCCCATGCGGGCTTCCTGCCGGCGAAGACCTTCGACGATCGTCGCCGCCTTCTCCGTGTCCGCCCAAAACATCGGCCCGCCGCGATAGACGGGCCAGCCGTAGCCGTAGACCCACACGACATCGATGTCCGACGCGCGCTGCGCCATGCCTTCCTCCAGGATCTTCGCGCCTTCGTTGACCATCGTGTACAACGTACGCTCGACGATCTCCTGGTCGGTGATCTCGCGCTTCTCGATGTTTTCGCGGGCGGCGAACTCGTCGATATAGCCCTGCACGACTGGCGACGGCGAGGGCCGCCGCTTCTCGTCATAGTCGTAGAAGCCCGCGCTCTTCTTCTGCCCCCAGCGGCCTTCCGCCGCCAGCTTGTCGCGCAGATTGTCGATGCGGGTCGGGTCGCGGTGCCAGCCGATGTCGACACC
The DNA here is from genome assembly GCA_964251385.1 of uncultured Sphingomonadaceae bacterium. Taxonomy (GTDB): domain Bacteria; phylum Pseudomonadota; class Alphaproteobacteria; order Sphingomonadales; family Sphingomonadaceae; genus CADCVW01. Next base: position 1,084,684 of record CAXUJK010000001.1, read on the forward strand.
GGCCAGATCCGCCATCTGGAACGGGCCCATAGGCATGCCGAAGTCGACATGCACGCGGTCGACCTGTTCGGGCGTCGCGCCTTCGAGCAGAAGCCGCATCGCCTGCAGCTGGCGTGGCGCGAGAATGCGGTTTCCGATGAAACCGTCACAGACGCCCGCCACGGCCGCGACCTTCTTGATCTTCTTGGCGACGGTCATTGCGGTCACGAGCACGTCGTCCGCCGTCTTCGCGCCGCGCACGACCTCCAGCAATTTCATGACGTTGGCGGGCGAGAAGAAGTGCAGCCCGACCACATCCCCCGGCCGCGACGTCACGGCCGCGATCTCGTCGATGTTCAGATAGGACGTGTTCGACGCCAGGATCGCGCCCGGCTTGCAGATCCTATCCAGCTTGGCGAAGATCTCCTTCTTGACGTCCATGTTCTCGAACACGGCTTCTATGACGAGGTCGCAGTCGGCGAGCTGTTCGAGGTCCAGCGTCGGCGACAACGCGCCCATCGCCTGCCCGACCTGTTCGGCGGTCATGCGTCCCTTGGCGGCGGTCGCCTCGTAATTCTTGAGCATCACGCCCGTGCCGCGGTCGAGCGCATCCTGCTGCGTCTCGACGATCGTCACCGGAATGCCGGCGCTGAGAAAATTCATCGAGATGCCGCCGCCCATCGTGCCCGCGCCGATGACGCCGACCTTCTTGATGGACCGCGGCTTCACGTCCTCCCCCACCCCTTCGATCTTGGACGCCTTGCGCTCGGCGAAGAAGAAATATTGCTGCGCGCGCGCCTGTGTGCCCGTCATCAGCTCCATGAACAGGCGACGTTCTTCCAGGACACCCTTCTCGTACGGATGCTCCACCGCGGCCTGCACGGCCTTGATGTTGGCCTCGGGCGCGTCGAACCCCTTCATCTTCCGGCCGTTCGCTTTCCGAAACTCGTCGAACAGCCCCGGGTTTTCGCGTGCGCTCGCCAGCTTCTCGTCGCGCACGCTGCTGATCGGGATCGGGCGCACGTCCTTGACTTCGTGCGCGTAGGCGACCGCGTGCTGCATCAGGTCGCCCTCGACCAGCTTGTCGACCAGCCCCAGCTTCTCGGCCTCGACCGCACCGATCGGCGTGCCGGACGTCACCATTTCCAAAGCTTTCTCGACGCCGACGACGCGCGGCAAGCGCTGTGTGCCGCCCGCACCCGGCAACAGCCCCAACTTGACCTCGGGCACGCCGAACTTGGCATCCTTCACCGACACGCGCCAATGGCAGGCCAACGCGACCTCGAGCCCGCCTCCCAGCGCGGTCCCATGCACTGCGGCGACCACCGGCTTGGGACACGCCTCGATCGCGTCCACGACTGTCGGCAGCATGGGAAGCTGCATCGGCTTGCCGAATTCCGAAATGTCCGCGCCCGCGAAGAAGGTCTGGCCTTCGCAACGGATGACCACCGCCTTGATCCGCGCGTCCGCGGTCGCCTCCTCGATCGCTTTCACCAATCCGTCGCGCACAGCGAAGCCGAGCGCATTCACAGGAGGATTGTTCGACGTGACGACGAGCACGTCCATGTGCCGCTCGGTGGTGATGACGCTCATGGTGATCTCCTAGATGCCAGACTGCTAGATCGCAGTGCGGCCGTATTCCTGCTTGTTGAACGGGTGGGACGAGGACAGGCCGCCGTCCACCACGAGCGCGTGCCCGTTGACGTAGCTCGATTCCTCGGACGCCAGGTAGAGCGCGGCGTGCGCGATCTCGTCCGGTTCACCGCCGCGCTTCATCGGGTTGAGATGACCGAGCGAGTCCTCCCGCCCTTTCGCCCGCGCGCGGTCGTACACGAACTCGGTCATGCCCGTCTCGATCAGCCCCGGGCAGATCGCGTTGACGCGCACGTTCGACCCGGTGAGCTGCTGCGCCGCGACTTTGACGAGCCCGATGACGCCGTGTTTCGATGCGGTGTAGGCCGGCCCGCCCGCCCCCGAGCGCAGGCCCGCGACCGACGCGGTGCAGACGATCGACCCGCCGCCCCGCGCCTTGATGACGGGCGCGGCGTGCTTGATCGCCAGGAACGGCCCGATCAGGTTGACGCGCAGGATTTCGCTCCAATCGTCGGCGGATTGATCGAACAGAGAGGCCAGCCCGCCCGACACGCCCGCATTGGCGAACATGATGTCGAGGCCCCCGAACCGCGCCTCGGCGGACCGGACGAGGTTCGCGACGCTGTCCTCCGACCCCGCGTCAGCCGCGACCCCGACCACGTTGTCCGCGTCGGCCGGCGCGGTCAGGTCGGCCGCGATCACCTGCGCGCCTTCGGCCGCGAACAAGGTCGCGGTCGCGCGGCCGATCCCCGACCCCGCGCCCGTGACGATCGCGACCTTGCCGGCAAGCCTCACAAACCCGCCCCGATCGTCGATCCGCCGTCGACGACCATGATCTGACCCGTCATGAACGTCGACGCAGGCGCCGCCAGGTACACCGCCGCGCCCGCGATCTCGTGCGGCTCGCCGATCCGCTGGAGCGGGGTCGCGCGCGTCACGTTCTTCAGGATGTCCGGATTTTCCCACAACGCCTTCGCGAAATCGGTGCGCACGAGTCCAGGCGCGATGCAGTTGACGCGCACGCCCGACGGCCCGAACTCCGCCGCCAGGTTGCGCGCGAGCTGGAAATCGGCCGCCTTGGACACGTTGTACGCGCCGATCACCGTACTGGCGGTGAGCCCGCCGACCGACGACACGATGATGATCGAGCCCTCGCCCCGCGCCACCATCTCGGGCGCGACCATGCCGATCAGCCAGTGGCTCGACAGGATGTTGTTCTCGAAGATTTTCCTGAACTGATCGTCCGCGATCCCCGCCATCGGCCCGAAATAAGGGTTGGACGCGGCGTTGCAGACGAGGATGTCGACCTGCCCGAGCTGCTTGCGCGTCTCGTCGGCGAGGTTCTGCAGGTCTTCCTTGGACGAGATGTTTGCGGGGACGACGATCGCGCTGCCCTCGCCGTGTTCGGCGTTCAGCGCGTCCGCCACTTCCCGACACGCCTCCGCCTTGCGCGACGAGATGACGACCTTGGCCCCGTGCGCCGCCATCGCTTCGGCGATCGCCCGCCCGATCCCGCGCGACGAGCCGGTAATGATGGCGACTTTTCCGGTCAGGTCGAACAAACCTGTCTTCATCAAACTAACCCCGTTCGTGTCGAGCGAAGTCGAGACACCCGGTCGAGCGAAGCCGAGACTTCAGAACGTGCCAAGCCTCGACCGCGCTCGGCAGGGCCTCTCGACTGCGCTCGAGGCGAACGGTGGAGGGTAGCTTTTGGAAAAGTCCTGCTTGTCATCGTGCGTCCTCGCGCGGCGCATATTTCCCGAACTCCATGCGCGCGATCGTGCGATTATGAACCTCGTCCGGCCCGTCAGCCAAACGCAGCGTGCGGATGCCCGACCACATCCCCGCCAATTCGAAGTCCTGCGACACGCCCGCGCCGCCGTGCGCCTGCACCGCGTCGTCGATGATCTTGAGCGCCATTGTCGGTGCCTGCACCTTGATCATCGCGATCTCGCGGCGTGCCGCCTTGTTGCCCGCGCGGTCCATCAGGTCCGCGGCCTTGAGGCACAACAGCCGCGACATGTCGATATCGATGCGGGCGCGCGCGACGCGCTCCTCCCAGACGGAAAACTCGTTCAACTTGCGCCCGAACGCGGTGCGCTCGCCCAGGCGGCGCACCATGGCCTCCAGCGCTTCCTCCGCCGCGCCGATCGTGCGCATGCAGTGGTGAATGCGCCCCGGCCCCAGCCGTCCCTGCGCAATCTCGAACCCACGGCCTTCGCCCAACAGCACGTTTTCGGCAGGCACACGCACGTCCTTGAGACTGATCTGCATGTGCCCGTGCGGCGCGTCGTCGTAGCCGTAGACGGTGAGCGCGCGTTCGACCGTGACGCCCGGCGCATCGAGCGGCATCAGCACCATCGACTGCTGCGAATGTTTTGCCGCGCCCGTGTCGGTCTTGCCCATCAGGATCGCGATTTTGCAGCGCGGATCGCCCGCGCCCGACGACCACCATTTGGCACCGTTGATGACGTAATCGTCGCCGTCGCGTGCAATCTGCGTCTGTATGTTGGTCGCGTCCGACGAGGCGACGCCCGGCTCCGTCATCAGGAACGCGGACCGGATTTCGCCGCGCATGAGGGGCGCGAGCCACTGCTCCTTCTGCTCGCGCGTGCCGTAGCGGTGAAACACCTCCATGTTGCCCGTGTCGGGCGCGGAGCAGTTGAACACTTCGGACGACCAGCCGAGATGCCCCATCTCCTCGGCGCACAGCGCGTATTCGAGGTTGGTCAGCTGCGTGCCTTCGAACGCGAAACTCTCGTCCACATGCTGGAGCGCGCCGCCCGGCGGCATGAACAGGTTCCACAATCCGGCCTCGCGAGCTCTGGGCTTCAACTCCTCGATCAGCTTAAGCGGAGCCCAACGATCACCCGTTCCGATCTCGCGATGATAGTCGCTATTGCGCGGTCGCACATGAGTCTCGATGAACTCGCGCACGCGTCCGGAGTAGAAAGCCTCGCGTTCCGTAAGGTCAAAATTCATCCGGTCGTCCTTGCTTGCCTTACGGGCACGTAAACCTAATGTCCGGCTAGAACGAAGCTCCTGCGGAGACAAGGGATTGGGTCCTGACAAAGCCGCCTGTGAGGTGCTCGCTAAGGGTAGCTGGCACCCGATCGACCTCGAGCTAGCGCTAAAGATGGGCAGGAGCCGCGAAATGCGTTGCCTTGAATGTCATGGGCGAGTTCGAGCACATCGGGAAGGCACCACTGGCCAGCGGGCGCATATTGAACATTACGAGCGCCATACCGGATGCTCACGAGGTGACTGCTTCGGCCGCAACGGCAACAGATCTCGCCACCCTAAAGCACTAGGACAACCTTGATGGCCGACACCGACGATTTCCGCACCGAAACGCGCGCTTGGCTCGAGGCGAACTGCCCGCCCGAAATGCGCGAGCCTGTGCTCGACGAGACCGACGCCTGCTGGGGCGGGCGCGATGCGACCTTCAAGAGCGAGGCGCAGAAGCAGTGGATGGACGTCATGGGCGCGCGCGGGTGGACCGTGCCCGACTGGCCGGCCGAATATGGCGGCGGCGGGTTGTCGCCTGCGGACACCAAGACGCTGCGTCACGAGATGGCGCGGATCGGGGCGCGCAATCCGCTTTACAGTTTCGGAATATCGATGCTCGGGCCGGCGCTGCTCAAGTACGGGACGGAGGAGCAGAAGAAGCATTATCTGCCCCAGATTGCACGCGGAGAAATCCGCTGGTGCCAAGGCTACTCGGAACCCGGCGCGGGGTCCGACCTCGCATCGCTCTCCACCAAGTGCGAGGACAAGGGGGATCATTGGCTCGTCAACGGCCAGAAGGTCTGGACGAGCTACGCCGACAAGGCCGACTGGATCTTCTGCCTCGTCCGCACGGGACCTCAAGAGCCCAAGCACAAGGGCATCAGCTTCCTGCTGTTCGACATGAAGAGCGAAGGCGTGTCGACCAGGCCGATCCTGCTCATCAGCGGCAACTCGCCCTTCTGCGAGACCTTCTTCGACGACGTGCAGGTTCCCAAGGATCAGGTCGTGGGCGAAGTCAACAAGGGCTGGGACGTCGCCAAGTACCTGCTCGGCCACGAACGCGAGATGATCTCCAACATGGGGCTGGGCGGGCACGGCGAGGCGCTCGGCGCATCCATGGTCGACGCGCTCGCGGACGACCCGATCCTGCGCGCGGACGTCGCCCGCTTCGATGTCGACGCGCTCGCCTTCCGCGCCATGTCCGAACGGTTCGTGGACGAACTCAAGTCCGGCCAGGGCCACCCCGCGCAGCCGTCGATGATGAAATACGCCGGCACCGAACTCAACAAGGCGCGCCACGAGCTCGTCATGCAATCGGGCGGTTCGACCAACCTCGAATGGGAGAGCGCATCGTCCAGGGGCGGCAAGGCCCCGCGCGAATGGCTGCGGACCAAGGCCAATTCGATCGAGGGCGGAACGTCGGAGATCCAGCTCGGCATCATCGCCAAGCACATCCTGCAATTGCCGGGAGCATAGTTCGAAGCCAAAAGATTCGTTCTATTTTCTGGAAGTTCCTGAAATGCCCCTCTACCTCACCGAAGACCAGGTTCTCCTCCGCGACACCGCGCGCGACTTCATGGCGCGGGAGGCTCCGGTTGCGCACTTCCGCAAGTATCGCGACATGGGGTGCCGCGACGGGTTCGCGCACGGATTGTGGAAACAGTTCGCCGAACTCGGTTTTTGCGGAATCCTCGTGTCCGAGGCGGACGGAGGCCTGGGCATGGGCCATGTCGAGGCGGGCATCGTGTGCGAGGAGATCGGCCGCAACCTGACCCCCTCTCCGTTCCTCATCTCCGCCGTCGCAGTCGCCGAAGCACTTCGCTCCGCCCCCGACGAGACGCGCGCGCGCTGGCTGCCGGGCATCGTCGCGGGCGACACGATCGCGGCGCTCGCCACGGACGAAGGACCCAAGCACCGCAGCTTCGATGTCGCGATGACCGCCACGCCGTCGGGCAACGGCTACAGGCTGACGGGCGAGAAGCGCTTCGTCGTCCAGGGTGTCTCCGCCGACCTGATCGTCGTCTCCGCCCGCACCCCGGACGGTATCGCTCTGTTCGCGGTGGAGCGCTGCGCGGACGGGCTGACGATCGACCCGGCGCGCCTCGTCGACGCCTCGGTCGGCGCGCATCTGCGGTTCGACGGCGTGCAGGTCGATGCCCCGATCGGCGACGAACGGTCCCTCCGCCGCGTTCTTCGCGCAGGTCGCGTCGGGGCGGCGTCCGAACTCGTCGGCGTCGGCACCGCGGCGGCCGAACAGACGGTGTCCTACCTCAAGGACCGCAAGCAGTTCGGCCGCGCGATCGGCGAGTATCAGGCGCTGCAGCATCGGCAGGCCGACCTCTACGCCGAACTGGAAATCGCCCGCGCCGTCACGCTGAAGGCGCAGCAGCTGCTCGACGAAGATGCGGAAGATGCCGCCGCCATGACCCACGTCGCCAAGGCCAAAGCGGGCCGCGCCTCCACGCAAGCCGTGCAGGAAGGCGTGCAGATGTACGGCGGCGTCGGCATGACCGACGAGTACGACATCGGCCTCTACATGAAGCGCGACCGGGCCCTGAACGAACTGTTCGGCGACGCCAACTACCACACCGACAGGCTGGCACGCCTCAAGGGCTACTGACGCCCTGTTCCCGCACCAGCAACACGTTCATGCGCGCGATCGCGATCATTTGCGTGAGGTCGTGCTGCCACGCCGACGCCTCGACATGCGCGATGCGCTTGCCCAGGCGCCGCACCACCGCCGACGCATGCGTATCGGCGGACGTACCTCCGCGCAAAAAATCTATCGACATGTTGACGGGCTTGAGCCGCACGCCGGGACCCCCGCCTTCGACACGGCCCACCGCGTCGCCGAGCACGGTCATTCCCGCGCACTCCAGCAACCCCGCGATCGCGCCGCCGTGGAGGAAGCCTGGACGCCCCAGCACGTCGTCGCCGAACGGCATGACCAGCCGGATCGTCCCGTCCACGACCGACGCATCGATCCGCAGGAGTTCGGCGTAAGGAGGCAAAGGCGGCATCGCGGACCTATACCCCGGTCGGGGATCGACGCTACCGTTGCCGACGCGAGACGAGAGGTTAATGGATGGCGGCTATGCAGGACCGGATGAGGACGACAGATTTTTCCAACGGGCCTGAGCGCCCGCTGCTGCTCGTGGTGGAGGACGAGCCGTTGGTGCGCGAACTCGTCGTGCTCGAGCTCGAGGACGCGGGGTACGACGTCGTCCAGGCGGAGGACGGCCCCGCCGCGCTCGCCATCCTCGAACGCGAACCGGGCGTGCGGCTGCTCTTCACCGACATTCGGCTGCCCGGCGGGATGACGGGGTGGGACATCGCCGAACATGCGCGCGCGTTGCGACCCGATCTGCCCGTCATCTACACGACGGGGTACAGCAGCGAGGACCTGCGGCTAGTGGCGGGCGCGCACTTCCTCAAGAAGCCGTACCGCCCCGCCCACGTCATCGCCGCCATTTCCGAACTGGGCCTTGCGCCCGGCCATTGAGGTTTTGGGCGTTTAGCGGTTCGTCAATCCCCGATCTTAACGGCGGACCGCATCTTCATCCCCGGTTGGGACAGGTTGGCGCAAGTGGTGGGCATTGTTCGTTTTTGTGGATTATGGGGGCGAGATGAACCCGGTCCAATCCTTGTCGATCGACCTTCCCGCCACGGTCCCGATGTCGGCCGCCGGACGCGTCGTGGTCGGCCGGACCGGGGTCCGCGCCCTGCGTCGCATGCGTCACGCGCCGCTCGCCGGGCTCGCGCTGCTGATGATGCTTCCCACCGCATCGTGCGTTCCCGCGACCTCGGCGCGATCGATCGCCACGACCGCGGCGGCACCGGCGGCCATCGACCCCGCCACCGTCGCCGCGATCGTCAGCTTCACCGCGCCGCCCACGACCGAAGTCGCGCCGCCGACGCTCGCCGCGATCGTCGCTACCGGAAACTTCGTTCCCGGCACCACGCCCGCGCTCAACGCGGCCATACCCTTCACCGGCGGGCCCAATCCGGCCGCCAACCCCTTCTTCCATCGCGCGGGCGCGGACGCGCAGTCCCGCGCGCTCCAGTGCATGACGGAGGTCATCTACTACGAGGCCGCGTCCGAATCCGACGACGGCCAGCGCGCGGTGGCGCAGGTCGTGCTCAACCGCATGCGCCACCCGGCCTACCCCGCGTCCGTATGCGGCGTCGTCTACCAGAACGCGCATCGCTGGCTTGCCTGCCAGTTCTCCTTCGCCTGCGACGGGGCGCGTGCCCGCGTTCCCTCCGCGTCGGGCTGGGCGCGCGCGCGCGCGATCGCGGCGCAGGCGCTCGCGGGCCGCGTCTACGCCCCCGTCGGGACGGCCACGCACTATCACACCTGGAACGTTCTCCCCCACTGGGGACGCGTGCTCGAAAAGTCGGCGGTGGTCGGCGCGCACATCTTCTACCGGCTCAACGGCGCGGCCGGACGCGGCGGTGCGTTTCATCAGCGCTACGCCGGCGTCGAGCCCGCGGCCGTGCCCTTCCGGCTGCCCGCGCCGGCGACGCCGATGCTCGCTTTCGCGCCGATCGCGCTCGAAAAGACCGCCGGGCTCGGGACCTCGTCCGTCCGCACCGACGCCGTCCCGCTCGCCGCGCCCGAAGTTCTGACCGTGCCCAAGCCAGTGCCGAGCCCGATCATGGTCGCGGTCGAAGGATCGACCGTGCGCGAGGAGTTCGCGAACAGCGGCACGATCCGCCCCGAGTTTCTTAAAGCACCGGAGCGTGCCGCCAAGCCTTGACCGCGCGGCGCTGGAGGCGCGCTGGCTCGACCTGACGCGCCGAGTCATGCCCGCACTCGCCTCCGCGCGAGGTTGGCCCGTCCGCAACGACCATTGTTTCCAGCGTATCCTGCTCGACGCGGCATGCGGGGGCCGCTGGCTCGACCATGTCGCCGAACGCCCCGCGTACAAGGCGATCGACGACGCCAAGCTGACGCACGCGGTCGCGATCGCCGAGAATGTCGTTGCAGGCACCGCGGACCTGCACGCGCTCAATCGCCACTCGCTGGACTGGCGCGGTAAGGCCTAGCGCCCCACGTTCGCCATGCCCTGCGGCGCATACCGCGCGCCCGCCGCCGCGCCGACCGGGAGGACCCGGTCGATCTCCTCCCGGTCCGCTTGCGTGATCTCGACGTCCAGCGCGGCGAGGTTCTGGTCCAGATACGAGCGCCGCTTGGTCCCCGGGATCGGCACGACGTCGTCGCCCTGCGCCAGCACCCAGGCGAGCGCGAACTGCGCGGGGGTGCAGCCCTTCGCCTCCGCCAGCCGCTTGACGTGCCCGACGAGCGCCTGGTTGACCGCAAGATTCTCGTCCTGCAGCCGTGGACTGCTCCGGCGGTAGTCGTCGGCTCCCAAAGCATCGGCCGACGCGAACGCGCCCGTCAGGAACCCGCGCCCCAGCGGGCTGTACGGCACAAGGCCGATCCCCAGCTCGCGTATCGTCGGCAGGATCTCGTCCTCGACATCGCGCGTCCACAGCGAATACTCGCTTTGCAGCGCGGTGATGACGTGCGTCGCCGCCGCGCGCCGGATCGTGTTTGCCCCCGCCTCCGACAACCCCAGAAACCGGACCTTGCCCGCGCTCACCAGCTCGCCCATCGCGCCAACCGTCTCCTCGATCGGAACGTCGGGATCGACGCGGTGCTGGTAGTAGAGGTCGATCTCGTCGACCCCGAGCCGTTGGAGGGACGCGTCGCAGGCGGCGCGCACGTAGCCGGGCCGCCCGTTGATCCCGACGAACGCGCCGTTCTCAGCGCGCACATTGCCGAATTTCGTGGCGAGGAAGACCTTGTCGCGCCGCCCGCTGATGGCCGCGCCGATCAGCGTTTCGTTGGTGAACGGTCCGTAGACGTCGGCGGTGTCGAGGAAGTCGCACCCGCGGTCGATCGCACGGTGGAGCGTCGCCACCGATTCGGCGTCGTCGCGGCCCCCGTAGAAGTCGGACATGCCCATGCACCCGAGCCCGATCGCGGACACGGACGGACCGTCGCGGCCAAGCGTGCGGCGGGGAATTTGATCGCTCATGATGTATGCTCCTTCGTCACCGATCGCCCTCCATGGGGTCGATCCCGTCCCGCCGCCGCGTCGCGGTCAGCCGCCTGTCGAGCGTGCGCACGGTGCGGCTCGCGGTCCAAGTAAAAAATCCCGGCACGGCCGCATGCACCAACGCCGCCAGGCCGCCGCCGATCATGCGCAACCCCACGCCGGACGCGCGACGGGCATGCGCGCGGTAGCTTAAGCCCGCGTCGCGCAGATGACGCCGCGACCGGGCGATCACATTCGGCTTGTTCATCCCGTTCTCCCGATCCGTGCGCATTCTAGCGCGTGGCGGTGCGCACCGCATCCGCGATCGCCGCCGCAAGAGGTCGGCACCTAGGCGACATCCCCCCGTCGTTCGAAGCGCGGGCGCTGGTAGTCGGGGCGGAGCCAGCGGACATGTCCCGCTTTCTCCTCGCCTGCGCGCTCGGCATTGAGCGCGACGAGCCGCGCGACGATTTCGGCGGGCGGCAGGGACGCGCGCCGCCATTCGTCGCCCCAGCCATAGGCGTCCGCGACGGCGAGATCGAGGTCGTCGTGCAGCTTCGCCACGATCCGCGCGCGCGCCTTGACGGCGGCGGCCTCCTTGTCGGGTGGCAGCGTCCCGTCGCGGATCGCGACGACGAGGTCGTAGAGCCCGGTCATGGTGAGGGAAGAGTTTTCGGCGAGCGCGGTGCGGCGGGTGGCGTCGAGGCGTTCGGCGAGGTCAACCATGACCGCACGCTGTGCTGTCGATGAGTTAGGGAACGGAAAAGGATCAAAAGCCTGCGACTTTACGTAAACAGCAGGGCGACCATAGGAGCCGAGCATACCAGCATTCGCAAGCCACCATTCAATGTGAATAGCCGAACTTAATATGGCGAAAATGTATGCATCATTTGAAGACACTACGATGATTTTGTTGTCGGGGAGAACGTTGCCGTCAACAAACTCAAATATCCGTCTTGCGGCGCTCTCGACCGTGGTGATGTACCGTGGCAGGCCCCTCAAGGCCGGTCGAAGCTCCGTGCGCGGCTTTCCGAACACCCACCAGCTCACGAGGTAAGTCTTTGCATCCGCCGTCGGCGACCGCTTGACCTGCTCCGCACGCCCAACCCGCACCGTCATCAGCAGGTGCTGGTACACTTCCGGGAACCGTTCCATCACCTCGTTCTCAGTCAGGCCGAACAGATCGATCACCATGACCCCGCGCGGCCGCTGAAGCAGGTCGCGGCCGTTTCGATATTCGCGGATATACGCGTCCAGCCCCGGCCGCCTTCCGAGGCCCAGCTCGCGCGCCTTCTCGGGCGTGACGATGAAGCCGCTTCCCATCAGCTGCACGCCGCGCGAGCACAGCCCTTGATTTGCGCGTAGGGGTACTAAGCCGGTCACGTCCGTCCCCACCGACAGATCGGCATGGATGCGCCCCATCGTCCGCCGCTCGTCCAGCTTCGGCTTGTCGGTGTCGAGCCCGGCCTCTCCGACGATCTCGATCAGCGTCCCCTCGCCCGGCCCGGGAGCCGCCACCGTGATCGCGATCCGCACCGCCGCCGCGTCCTTCGTCGCGCGCGTCCACGGATGGTCGGAAATCGCGAGCACGAGGTGGAGCTTCCCCAAATCCTCCCCGGCACGGGGAGGGGGACCATGCGCAGCATGGTGGAGGGGGTTCTCCGCCCCCACCGATGCCTCGGCAGAACCCGGCAACTCGCCCGACCCCCCCTCCACCAGCTCCGCTGGTCCCCCTCCCCGTTCCGGGGAGGAGTCGCTCGCGAGATGCCGCGCGATCACCCGCCGGGAAAACACCTGCGTGATGCTGTTCGTCGTCACGAACCCGAACCGCCGCAGCGGGGTGCCGGGCGCGGTCAGCAGCTCCGCCGCGCGGTCCCACCATTGCATGACGAAGTCGGCGGACGGTGGGACCCCCGGGTTGGCGCGCCACAAAGCCTCCGCATAGCCAGGATGCGCCGCGTCCAACCTGGCGCGCAAATCCTTGCCGCCGATAAAAGGCGGGTTGCCGACGATGAACTCGGCCTCGGGCCAGACCGGCCGTCGCGGCGCGGCCGTGTCCGGCTCGCCCGTCGCGGTTCGCACCAGCACCGCGTCGAACCCGCCATGCGTCCCGCCGTTGATGTTGGTCAGCGTCGGCAGCACGGGCTCGCCAATTGCGTCCGGCCGGTTCTGCAATCGGTAGCGCAGCCAGCCGATCCACAGCACCAGCTCCGCGATCACCGCCGCACGCGGGTTCAATTCCAGGCCCAGCATCTGGTTGGGCCCGACCCGCGGGTCGAAGCTCCCGCCCAGGCTCAGCACGAACTGCCCGACCTCCCCCTCCAGCCGCATCAGCGCGTCCAGCGCGACGTAGAGGAAGTTGCCCGTCCCGCACGCAGGGTCGAGGACGCGCACCTCCGCGAGACGGTCGGCAAACGCGCGTGCGTCGGCGATGGCGCCCGCAGAGTCGCCCGCATCGGCCTTGGCTCGTGCGGCATCCCTCGCGCGCTCCCATTCGGGGCGCAGCACGTCCATGATCGTCGCCTCGACGACGCGTTCGACATAGGCGCGGGGCGTGTAGTGCGCGCCCAGCCGCGCGCGGTCCGGGGCGGACAGCACCTGTTCGAGCAAGGTGCCGAAGATCGCCGGTTCGACCTGCCGCCAGTCCTTGCCCGCCGCGACGAGCAGCTCGCGCTTATGCTCGGGGCTCAGGTCGAAGATTTGCGTGTTCGAGAACAGGTTGCCGTTGAAATAGCGCACGATCGCGTCGCCGTGCGACCAGAAGCGATTGACCTCCCGCGGGTCGTTCATCCGCGACCAGAGTTCGGTGAGGCCCGACCGCCAGAACAGGTCCGACCGGTCGGCCGCGTCGGCTAGAAAGCGCTTGAAGCTGTCGGCGGGGAGCAGTTGCTGCGCGGGCGGCAGGTCGCGCCCCACATCCTCCGCGAACATGCAGAACAGAGTGCGCATCAGGAACAGGCTGGTCGCCTCCACCCGCAGCGCCGCATCCACTTGCCCCTTGCCGCCATGCTCCGTCTCCAGCGCCGCCGCGACGCGCGTCAGGCGGACCATCACGTCGCGCGTGACCTCCGCCGCTCGCAGCCGCGGGTCGATGCTCTGCGGCTTCGTCCAGACCGCGCGCATTCGGTCCGCGATCGCCGGATCGGCAAGCTCGGCCAGTCCGATCCGGTAGCTGCGCTCGTCGGGGAAAGGCGCGTAGCCGCGACCGTTCGCCGCGTAGTCGAAGTAGAGTTCGAACGAGCGGCCGATGTCCGCGACGATGAGGAACGGCGGCGTGCGATGGTCGGCGGGAAGCGCCAGCGCGTATCGCTGCGCCTGCAGCCGCGCATCCTCCATCAGGCGGTCATACCGGCGGACGGGCTTGGGCGCGGGGGCAAGGCCGATCGCGTGCCCGAACATATCGAAGACCGGTTCGGCCGCCGGCGGCGCGGGCTCGTCGTCGGGCAGGACCTCGCCCGGCTTCAACTGCCGCTGCTTCGCCTCCAGGATGAAGCAGTCGCGCTTGTACAGGTCGATGCGGTGGCTGCCCTTGGTGCCGTAGATCGCTTCGGATCGGACCGGCGCTTCGAAACGGTAATCCTCCGTCGGAATGCCGTCGTCGCCCGGCGTCGGAACGCGTAAAGCCTGCGCGAACTCGACGAGGAACTGCTGATACTCGGCGCGTTCGCCCGCCGTCTGCTTGCCCAGCCACTTGGAAATCAGTGCGTCGATCGTCACGGAGCGGCTCTACGCCCCCTCAAGTTCCTGACAAGGGTGCCCGGCCCTGACAAGGGGAGCCGCGACGCCTATCTACGCCGAAGCCGCGCGCTTGCCTGCCGTATTCGAACAGAAGTAGAACACTCCTCATGCTGACCCATCTCATCGTCCGCGGCGCGCGCGAGCATAATCTGAAATCCGTCGACGTCGCGATCCCCCGGGAAACACTGACCGTGATCACCGGATTGTCGGGATCGGGAAAATCCTCGCTCGCGTTCGACACGATCTACGCCGAAGGGCAGCGCCGCTACGTCGAGTCCCTGTCCGCCTATGCGCGCCAGTTCCTCGAGCTGATGCAGAAGCCCGACGTCGATCATATCGAGGGCCTCTCCCCCGCCATCTCGATCGAACAGAAGACGACGAGCCGCAACCCGCGCTCGACGGTCGCCACCGTTACCGAGATCTACGACTACATGCGGCTGCTGTGGGCGCGCGTAGGCGTTCCCTACTCCCCCGCCACCGGCGAGCCGATCGCCGCGCAGACCGTGTCGCAGATGGTCGACCGCACGATGCTGTTGCCGGAGGGCACGCGCCTGTTTCTCCTCGCCCCCGTCGTCCGCGGCCGCAAGGGCGAGTACCGCAAGGAACTGGCGCAATGGCAAAAGGACGGGTTTACGCGCGTCCGCATCGACGGCCAGTTCCACGACATCGAGGACGCCCCCGCGCTCGACAAGAAGTTCAAGCACGACATCGAAGTGGTGGTGGACCGGCTGGTCATTCGCGAAGGCATCGAGACGCGGTTGGCGGAGTCGCTGGAAACCGCGCTCAAGCTGGCCGAGGGCTTGTGCTACCTGGACCCGGCCGATGCCCCTTCTTCACCCAACACCCCAACCCCGTTCGTCCCGAGTGAAAACGAGGGGCCCGTCAGGGATGCGAAAGAACGCCCCTCGTTTGCACTCGGGACGAACGATGAGGGTCAGGAAAGTTCTACGAAGAACCCGGAAGGCGCAAACTCCTCCGCGATAGAGACGGCGGACGCGGACTCCTCGACGGAGCGCACCGGTGTGGCCGCGGTTCTGAAACAGGCCGAGGACCGCAACGTCCTCGCCACCAACGCCCCTCCCGGTCGCATCACTTTCAGCGAAAAATTCGCCTGCCCCGTCTCCGGCTTCACCATCGCCGAGATCGAACCCCGACTGTTCTCGTTCAACGCCCCCCAGGGCGCGTGCCCCGCCTGCGACGGCCTGGGTGAAAAGCTCGAATTCGACCCCGAACTCGTCGTCCCCAACGAAAATTTGTCGATCAAGAAAGGCGCGGTCGTCCCCTGGGCCAAGTCGCAGCCCCCCTCCCCCTACTACATGCAGGTTTTGGGGAGCCTCGCCCGCCATTTCGCCTTCGACCTCGACACACCGTGGAACCAGCTTCCGGAGGCCGCGAGCCACGCCATCCTGCACGGCACCGCGGGCAAGCCCGTCGTGCTCAAATTCATCGACGGAAAGAGGTCGTACGAGGTCAAGAAGCCCTTCGAGGGCGTCATCGGCAACCTAAACCGCCGCATGCTCCAGACCGAGTCCGCATGGATGCGCGAGGAGCTGTCCAAGTACCAGTCCGCCCGCCCGTGCGAGACCTGCCACGGCGCGCGCCTCCGGCCCGAACCGCTCGCGGTCAAGATCGCGGGCGAGGACATTTCGATCACCACGCGCCGCAGCGTCGGCCACGCGCTGACCTTCTTTCAAGGCCTCGAAGCTCAGCTCAACCCGCAACAAAAGCAGATCGCCAAGGCTATCCTCAAGGAGATCATCGAACGCTTGGGCTTTCTCAACAATGTCGGCCTCGACTATCTCAACCTCGACCGCACCTCCGGCACGCTGTCCGGCGGCGAGTCCCAACGCATCCGCCTCGCCAGCCAGATCGGCTCGGGCCTGTCCGGCGTCCTCTACGTCCTCGACGAACCCTCGATCGGCCTCCACCAGCGCGACAACGACCGCCTCCTCGTCACGCTCAAGCGCCTGCGCGATCTCGGCAACACCGTCATCGTCGTCGAACATGACGAGGACGCGATCCGCACCGCCGACTACGTCATCGACATGGGCCCCGGCGCGGGCGTCCACGGCGGCGAAGTCGTCGCCGCGGGCAAGCTCAAGGACGTCCTCAAGAACAAGCGCAGCCTCACCGCCGACTACTTGACGGGCCGCCGCTCGGTCGCCGTCCCCGCGACCCGCCGCAAGGGCAACGGCAAGAAGCTCACCGTCCACGGCGCCACCGCCAACAATCTGAAAAACGTCACCGCCGCCATCCCGCTAGGCACGTTCACCTGCATCACCGGCGTCTCCGGTTCCGGCAAATCAAGCTTCACCATCGACACCCTCTACGCCGCCGCCGCGCGCGAGTTGAACGGCGCGCGCATCCAATCCGGCAAGGTCGAAAAGCTCACCGGCCTTCAATATCTCGACAAGGTCATCGACATCGACCAGTCCCCCATCGGCCGCACCCCGCGCTCCAACCCCGCCACCTACACCGGCGCCTTCACGCAGATCCGCGACTGGTTCGCCGGCCTCCCCGAATCCCAGGCGCGGGGCTACAAACCCGGCCGCTTCTCCTTCAACGTCAAGGGCGGCCGCTGCGAGGCGTGTTCGGGCGACGGCGTGCTCAAGATCGAGATGCACTTCCTCCCCGACGTCTACGTGACGTGCGACGTCTGCCACGGCGCGCGCTACAACCGCGAAACGCTCGAGGTGAAGCACAAGGGCAAGTCCATCGCCGAGATCCTCGACATGACCGTCGAGGACGCCCACGCCTTTTTTTCCGCGGTGCCGCCCATCCGCGACAAGATGGCGATGCTGGAGGAAGTGGGCCTGGGCTACGTCAAGGTCGGCCAGCAGGCGACGACGCTGTCCGGCGGCGAGGCCCAACGCGTAAAACTCGCCAAGGAACTGTCGCGCCGCGCCACCGGTCAGACGCTCTACATTTTGGACGAGCCCACCACCGGGTTGCATTTCGAAGACGTCCGCAAATTGCTGGAGGTTCTCCAGGCCCTCGTCGACCAGGGCAACACGGTGGTCGTGATCGAGCACAATCTGGAAGTCATCAAGACCGCCGACTGGGTCATCGACCTCGGCCCCGAAGGCGGCGACAAGGGCGGCGAGATCGTCGCGGAAGGCACGCCGGAAGCGGTCGCGAAGGTGGCGCGGAGCTATACAGGGGGGTATCTCAAGCCGCTGCTCACCACCCCCACCGTTCGTCCCGAGCGCAGTCGAGGGGCGCGTTCCAGCAAGGCCGAGGATGAGGTCCTGGCCGAGTGAGCGTCTACCGCCCGGAGTTCGAAGCCGCGCTTCACCTCCTCGCAACGGTCAGCGAAGCGCTCGCCGCGCGCGGCCTCCCCCGCCCCATCCTCGTCGGCGGCGGCGCGGTAGAATATTACTCGGGCAGCGCCATCATGACCGGCGACATCGACCTGACTTCCCCGATCCAGCCCGAGCTGGAGGAAGAGATGCGCCGCCACGGCTTCGTCAAGCCATCCGGTCCCGGCAAGTCCACCCGCGGCTGGATTCACCCCGACCTGCGGCTCGGCTTCGAAGTCGTCGCCGACGTGCCGATGGACGGCAACGTGTCGCGCGAACACATCGTCCTCGTCGATCTATCCCCCGGCGCTTCCTTCGCGATGATCGCCGTCGAGGACCTTATCGCCGATCGCATGGGCCAATACGCCTCCCGCACCGCCCGCGACCGCTTGGATCAGGCGCGCGCTCTGCTCCGTCTTCACCCGGACGTCGATATCGCCTATCTGGACCGGCGCGTTCGCGAGGAGACGATGGGTGACCACGGAGTCGAAGACGTCGAAGGCTGATCCGCAAGTCTGGCCCGGCCGCCGCATCTCGCACGAGGATTTCGCGCGCGACCTGGCAAAGCGCCGCGAAGCCGCCGGCAATCCCGAACTGCCCCGCAACCCCGGCACCCGCCGCACGGCGAGCAAGCGTGCGCTGCTGAAGGCGGTAGAGGCGGCGGGGGCAAAGTGGTAGCCCTAGCTAGGAAGAGCTAGTAGATGATTGATAATCGAATTCGACTTCTCGCGGAAGTCGTTTCGCTTGACGCTTGGCATGAGCCCTTCCGCGTGAACCGCAAGACAGCCGCTGTCTCTGTCGAGGTCACCTTTAAAGAAGGACGCATGGGCGGCAGCCATGCAGAATTTCCGTACACTTTCAAGGTTGGACTAAAAAGGGCGACCTTAATAGTACGCCTTGAACACCCGCTTGCTATTGATCGAGCCAGCGTCGCCAGGAACATTCCTGATAGCCAGGTTGAGCAAACCAAGATCAGAACCATGAGAGATAAGCTTATCGGCTCAATGGATGCACAGGCGAATATATCACCAACAAAGATGTTTGCCACCGCCGGGGGACGTGTGGCCGGTGAACGTGAGCAGCGCGTCAGGGAAGAACTCAAGATAGTACAAGCACTTCCGCCTATTTTGGCTGTGAGCGAGCCTCGTAGCCCACAGGAGTATGCTTGGACCTTAGAGCCAACCTTTATGAAGGAACTTCGAGGACAGCCGTGGGACCCTGTAATTTCACCAAGATTATCAGCGCGGTACAACTTTCACAAACTTGGACCGATCGAACCCGTGATCGAAGCGAAAATTACGTGCGCTCTTGAAGATATTACGATTGAAGACATTCAGCCGAAAGACAGGACAATAACTGGCCGCGTTGCCGCCCTACTCAGCTCAGACACCAGGATAGCTGCTGCAAAACAACATCTTAAACAGGTTTTACGGCTATCAAGTCTTGAGCCGGGTGAAATGGATAACAGGTTTGCTCCGCTTTTAATTGCAACCGCTCTAGCCACTGTGGAAGAAGAAGGCTGATGAACTACAGGGAACATCTTAACGATACGGTATCTATTCTTGTTGGTTCTG
Source organism: uncultured Sphingomonadaceae bacterium (assembly GCA_964251385.1). Lineage (GTDB taxonomy): Bacteria > Pseudomonadota > Alphaproteobacteria > Sphingomonadales > Sphingomonadaceae > CADCVW01. The sequence continues at coordinate 1,103,920 of CAXUJK010000001.1, forward strand.
AAACGCAACTATTTCAAATCGCGAAGTCAACAAAATTCGAACCATTCGAGTTTTACATAGGAGCAGATTTAAGAGGTCTTGACTTGACAGGCCAGGATCTTCGTGGTCTCAACTTTGCAAACAGTGATCTCAGAGGTTCAAACATACTGGATATTGTCTATGATGAAGGATGTTTTAACGACAGCATACTTGAAGAGGATCAAGAGGATATTCTAACGGATGAGTTTGACTTAAGTTGTAGCGAATTTGATAAACTGTTAGATCGGTTGAACTGGGTTCACTTTTATGCAGTGTTTCGTCAATCGACCCTTGAACGTGCCGTAAGTTCATTTCGTCTGACATACCAAGACTTCGCAAATCGTTCTAATGTTAGCACGACTACCTTGTTGAGTGCTCGAAGGGGGTACCCCGTCTCAAAAGAGTCAGCAAAGGGGATATCGCAAGCGATCATTGACATGTCAACGAGTGAGGAAACTCCTGCTATCGTAGATGAACGACCAGTACGTTGGCAGATCCAGCCAATGCTGAAGTTTGTGGAAGGATACGAGCAGGGAAAACCTGTATCTGTCAGGAAGGACAAGATCATTGAAGAGGGAGATCGTTGGACGGAAATATTTGGAAGACGATGATGGGTTATGGTGGGTTACGGTGACAGTGCGCTAATTACCCTCTTTGAGCCCGCAACTTACTCGCCCCCATTGTCGACCAACCGAACCTCAACCGGCACCCCGCCGACCGAACAAACCCCCGCCCCCGTCACGGCAAACCCGTCCAGCAGCCGCGCGTGCACCCCCATCTTGCCGAAATCCTCTCCGAGCGTCCGCCAATGCGTTCCGCAGCCGCAGACGGGGCAGTGGTGGATACCGATCATGTGGTCGCCCCAGACATAGGCGACCGTCTCGCCCTCCACCGTCACCGCGTCGTCGGGATAATAAGCCACCAGCCAGCCGGTCTTGGTGCACAGCGAGCAGTTGCAGCGTCCCACCCACTCCGGCGCTTGGCGGGCGCTCAACGTCACCGCGCCGCAATGACAGCGCCCCTTGATCCTCCCCATCGCTTTCAGGCAGCGGCCTTGCAGACGACTTCCGTTCGGCCAGCGCTCACCGATCGCCCTCACCCGAACAGTCACCGGCAAGCACCCCGACGCTCATCATGATGCCGTCGGCCTTGTCACCGGACGGAGCCGCGACGAGGCGTCGGCGGCCCGTGGCGTCGGGCAGCGGGAAGACTTCGCGTCCTCCCTCGCCGTAGGCGTTCACCTCTCCGCTTTTCGACCAGTCGAATCGCACGTCCCCTCCGCCCGTACCCACGACCGAAGCGCAGCGACCGTCCATGCGGAAGGCCGTGACCGGCGCGCCGTCGATGCTGGCGTTGCCGACCATGTCCCGCGCGAGCGAAGCGCCGAGCGTCGCATGGTCCGCGCCGGGTGCCGCCCGCGAAGCGTCGTCGAACGGGACGCGGGCTTTCGAAGGCACTCGGGGAGGCACCGGCCGGGGTGTCGCTTCCGCCGCCGGGACGATCCCCGCGACATCGGTCGCTCGATCTTCGCCCGCCCCATCTTCGACCATGCTGTCCTCGGCCGGCGCGCTCGCCGTCGACTGGGCCGAACACCCGGCTACGCCCATAGCAAAGGCGAGGCCAGCCAAGCTTCGGGTGAACGACTTGGTGGCGATCATTGATACTCTCCATAAAGGAACATGCGGGCTTCGGCGCGGCGACGTCGCACGAGGCTCCGCACCACCTCGCCTCCGGACGTGACGTGCCGCGAAAGCTCCTCCATCGCGTCGCTGTGCTGCCGTGCGTTAACGTGCTGCGTGACGCGCCGCCAACCGCCGCCGGGATTGTAGGCGTACGAGATCATCGCGTCATATTCATGCTGTTGCAGATCGACGCGCACCGCGCGCGCGACTTTCGCCTGGTACTGCGGCAGGATCCGGATCAACAAAGCTTCTTCCTGCACCCTTGTCAGATCGACCAGCGCTTTGTTGTTCCGCGCGAAGTCGCGCGCCGCACCGGTCCGAAGCCCAGCCGCGCGCGACACCGCCACGGCCGCCGCCTCCGGGACGCCGATCCGCTGAAGGTCGGCCGCGATCGCGGCCGCGCTGCGCTCCTTCATGTCATATCCGGGTCCGAGCGTGACGCCGCTCGCGCCGCCGGGCCAGTGCAGACGGTTACTGACGTTTCTCTGCGCCTCGTGGTTGTAGATGAAGCGGCGCAAGGCGGCGGACGGCCTCAGCGTCGTGATCGGGATCGAGCCGCCTTGCGGTGCCGGCATCGTCTGCGCACGCGCACGCGCACCTTCCGCGGCTTGCGCAAGCTGAGGCGACATCCGGGTGGGCGAACGAACCGGCGGCGCGGCGGGCTTCGGAGGCGCGGCGGGCTGTGAAGGTGGCGCGGGCTGCGAACGTTGTGCGACTCGAGGTGCCGCCGGCTTGGGCGTGGCGCTACCTGCTTGTTGTTCCGAGAACGCCCGCCTCGTCACCGGACCGACCACGCCATCGGCCGGGAACACGCCGAAACGGCGCTGAGCCGCACGAACCGCGCGCTCCGTGCGCGGACCAAAGATACCGTCGACCTTATTCAAGGACCCAAACTCTCGAAGGGTCTGCTGAACGGAACGGACCTGTTCTCCCCTACTACCGACATGAATAAGATGCATGTGCGATCCTCTCGAAGGCGGCCTGAGCAATGGCGGCTTTTTCTACCGCGCACAACGTCATCCCGACGCAATGAACCTGCGGGAGCTTTACGCGATACGCACGAAAAAGGCCGCCGGATCGCTCCGGCGGCCTGTCCAGATCGATGAAGTGAAGCTTACTCCTGGCCGCTCTTGGTCAGCGCTTCGCCCAGCGAACGCAGCTGCTCGGCAACCTTTTCGTTGTCGCACTTGTCGGCCGACTTGGTCGTCGCTGCGCCCAATTTGTGGACGAGCTTGCCGATCGCCTCGCCATTGGGCTCGTCCTTGTCCAACTCCTTCTTGAGCTTTTCGAGATCGCCGTGGAGGCCCTTGGAACCCGTGAATTCGTTCTTCTCGACTTCGGTCAGCCAGCCGTCGATCAGGCCCGATGCGGCCTTGGGAGTGGCGTTCTCCAAACCCTTTTCGATGGCGTTGTTGGTGGCGGTAAAGCGTGCCGGCATATGCTGTCTCCTGTTGGTCGGCGCGGGGGTGCGCCGGGTGCCCGGGCGTGGAAACAGGCGCGCCATGCCCGTGTTCCGCGCGGAATTAACCTGTGGCAACGCGACTCGAATTGGCTTGAAAATAAATCAGGTGGCGACGGATCGCACCGCCGCGCTCGCCACCCAGCCCGACCGGCACGGCCCTTCGTACGCGGCGCGGCGGGGCACCGGGCGCGACACGCCGCAGCCGGGCGACAGCGTCCCGTCGTCCGCGAACACCACCCCCATCCAGCGCTGGTCGATTGACCGCGTGCAGATGAAGAAGCGGGCGCCCGCTTCGATGCGCGCGGCCACGTCCGCATTGTCGAACGGCGCGACGCGGACGGGGAGGACGGACGCCGCGTCGGGATCGCGCGGAGTTCCGACGGCCTGGCACGCGGCGAACGACGGACCCGCCTCGCCGATGCGCACGGGGGTCACGGGCGCGACGGGCGCGGTGACGACGCGTTCCAGGCGAGGGACGTTGGCCGTGTTGCCCGGCACCGCCCGCTCCCCGCACGCGGCCAAGGCCATGAGCGCGATCGACAGGGTCGCCCGTGCGATCACTCCGCGACCGCGTCCGCGTCGTCGCGGAACCAGACTTCGACCGGACCCGACAACTTGATCGTCAGCGGCTGGCCCTTGCGGTCCATCGTCTTGCCCGCCTGGACGCGGATCCAGCCGTCGGGGACGCTGTACGCCTCGACGTTGGTCTTCTCGACACCCTTGAAGCGCACGCCCACGCCGCGGCGCAGCGCGGCCTCGTCGAAATGCGGGCTCGACGGATCGTTGGACAGTTGGTCGGGCGGGGTGTCGGTCATGCGAAGGAACCTCTTTTCGTCGGTCCCGACTACGGGGGGAGCCGCGCGTGCGTCAACGTGCCGGGGTGGCGCAGCGACACACGCGCACGATATGGGACCAGAGATGCGCCGCTTCACCATCCCCGTTCTGCTGACGATCCTGCTTGCCGGCTGTTCGCCGCTGAAAAGCTTCAACGCGCTCGTGCCGCAGGATGGCGGGGTCGCGCGGGTCGCGTCGGACGCGGCGTACGGGGCCGACGCGCGCCAGCGGATCGACGTCTACGCCCCGCGTGGAAGCGTCGTAGGCCCCCGCCCGATCATCGTCTTCCTCTACGGCGGGTCATGGCAGTCGGGGACCAAGGACGGCTACGCCTTCGCCGCCCGCGCGCTCGCATCGCGCGGGTTCGTGGTCGCGGTGCCCGACTACCGGCTCGTGCCCGCGGTGCGTTTTCCCGGCTTCGTGGAGGATTGCGCCGCCGCGCTCAAATGGGTGCGGGCGAATGCCGGACGCTTCGCCGGCGACCCGGACCGGGTCGTGATCGTCGGGCACAGCGCGGGCGCGTACAACGGAGCGATGATCGCGCTCGACCCCCGTTATCTGGGTGCCGATCGAGCCGCCGTGCGCGGCTTCGTCGGGCTCGCCGGCCCCTACGACTTCCTGCCGTTGGACGGTCCGATCACGGCCGCCGCGTTCGGCAATGCGCCCGATCCGCGCGCGACGCAGCCGGTCACGTTCGCGAGCGCGGGCGATCCGCGCGTGCTCCTCCTCCACGGCACGCGCGACGACACGGTGTTCCCGCGCAACAGCCAGGCGCTCGCCCGCAAACTCGCCGCCGCGGGCGTGCCGGCGGAGGTCAAGCTCTACCCGAACCTCGGCCATGTCGGCATCCTGACCGCGCTCAGCACCGCGTTGCGCGGCCGCGCGCCCGTGCTGGAAGACACCGTAGGATTTGCGCGCGCGGTTACCGCGACGCCGCGATGAGACTGCGGATCGAGGCGGAGCTCGACTACCAGTTCGACCGCCCGACCCCCATCCTGCTCGCGGTCGAGGTCGCGCCGGGGAACGATCAGCGCATCGTCGCCGATCGGCTGACGGTGGACGGGTCGGGGCCGCTCAAACCCGTCGCGGGCGAGTGCGGAGTGGGGCGGCGCACGTGGACGACCGCCAACGGACAGCTTCGCGCGCGCTATGCCGCCACCGTCGACATCGACCGGCCCGACCCCGACTGGTCGCGGTTGCGGACGGTCGCGCCCGACGACGTGCCCGCCGAGTTCGTCCAGTTCCTGTGGCCCAGCCGCTACTGCCAGTCCGACCGGCTGTGCGCGTTCGTCGGCCGCAAGTTCAAGTCGCTGCGCGGCGGCGCGGCGGTCGCCGAAATGGCGCGCTGGATCGGGGCCGAGCTCGATTATGTCCGCGGTTCGTCCGACTCGACGACGACCGCGGTCGACACGTTCGTCAAACGCCAGGGCGTTTGCCGCGACTACGCGCACCTGATGGTGACGTTCGCGCGCGCCGCCGACATCCCGGCGAGGACCGTCGCCTGCTACGCGCCCGGCGTCAGCCCGCCGGACTTCCACGCGGTGGCGGAGGTCTGGCTCACCGACGGCGCGACCGCCGGCTGGCACCTCGTCGACGCGACGGGCATGACCCGCGCGTCGGAGATCGCGCGCATCGCCGTGGGTCGCGACGCGACGGACATCAGCTTCATGACGAGCTTCGGGACCGCGCGGTTGAACGTGCAGAAAGTTCTCGTCGAGCGTACCGGCTAGGAACAGCCGCCGCTTCGCCTTCGTTGACCGCAAAACAGGAGCCAAGACATGAGCGACAAGCGCACGCACCCCACGGGTCCCGACCGCGCGGGCGAGGAAAGCATGGGCATCGGCCCGCCTCCGCCGGGCGGCGACGAAGGCGAGGACGCCGCCGCCGGCCTGCTGACGGGCGAGGAGGACCACCCCGCGCACCATCCCGACCAGCAGGCCGGGCAGGACCGGTCGCTGCGCCAGCGCCTGCGCGACGACCCCGACGATCTGGATGCCAAGATCGACGTCGGCTCCGACGAATCGATGGATGCGTCCGATCCGCCGTCCACGTCCGCGCCCGGTCGCGACATGCCGATGCCGTCGTCGGGCTTTCCCGAATAGCACGGTCGCGTTAACCTTGTTGCCGAAAGTCCACACTCCGCACCAATCTTGTCGCAGGCTTGCTAAGTTCTTGTAGCAAGCCTGAGCTTCTGTTCCCTTGTCTGCGGGGAACGGGGGGATCTAGTTAAGCTCTCATCAACACTTTGAGCGCAAGATTCCCGTGACGAGTGGAGCACAAGGTCATGGGCACGCAGACGAAGCCGGCGGACGGCGCGGTTGTTTTCGCGGAGATGAAGGAATTCGCCGCGTTCTCCAAGGGGACGCAGCGCTACATCCGGCGCTCGCTCGACGTTGGCCTCGGCCGACGCGACGCGATGCACCAGTGGTCGCGCGACCCGATCGAAGCCGCGAGTATCCGCGCGCAGGGTCACGTCTACGGCCGGCTCGACCACATCCGCCACCATGTTCCCGACGACAGCGGCCTGGACGCGGTCGAACCGTTCATGGCCCCGCTCGTGACCGTATCCGCCTTCGATCTCGGGCAGGACCGGCTCGGCAGCTTTTCGGCGTACCGATTCCTGTACGAGCGCCTCGTCGGCGCGGGTGTGCGGCCGTGGCTTCCCGGCGCGTTCTGCGCCGCCGCCGCGCTGCCGCACCTCCACCCCGATCGCCGCCGCGTGCTGCTGCAGTCGATCAGCGAAGGCGCGGCCACCGCGCCCGGCTGGTCCAACCGCGAACCCAGCTTCTTTCCGGAGTGGGTGGAGAAGGTCGACGAGGGTTCGGTCCACTAAGCACATCGTTCAGTAACCCTGAGCTCACGTCGCCCCGGCACAGGCCGGGACCAAGACCCCGTACGCGTAAGAAGTGCGGCGGAAGCTTTGGCGCTGCCGCCCGGAATTGGCGGGTCTTGGGTCCCGGCCTGCGCCGGGATGACGACTGAATACCTCGCCGCGGGCTAACGACACGCCCGCCAGCCTATTGCGCCGCGCTCCGCCTGGTCCAGGTGGAAGTGATCGCGATGCGCCGCGTTGTAGTCGGGGCCGAGTACGGTCGAAAACAGACCGCACGCACCTTTGCCGACCTCACGCAGGAACGCTGCCTTGGCGGCGTCGCCGTTCCAGTCGCGCGCCAGGTTGACCCGCGTTCCGTCCGCCAGCCGAAACCCGGCCACGTCCACCGCGTCCGCCGTTGCGTGCTCGCTGTACCGGCCCGCGCTCCCGCCGCCGATGCGCCGACAATTATAGCTTCCGAAATGTTCGATCGCCGTGACGCGCGACCCGAAATGCTTGGCCGCTGCAGGCTGCACCACGTTCCATTCCCACAGCGTCATCGCCGCGGCGACCGCGCACGATGAACCCAGCCCCGCGGGCGCGAAACCGATGCTGCGCGCGCCGTCCGGTACCAGCCGCACGCCGTCGCGAAACCCGCATGCGCCCGCGGACACGGGTGCCAGAGGCACGAAGCGCACGCCCGCGCGCTTCAGCAGAGCCGAGCATCGCGGCCCGTCGTCGGTCAATCCCACGAGCTTGCGCCCGGTGAACGCGCCCACGGGCGTGCTCAGATCGAGCGGCGTCCATGGCATGTCCTCCGGATGCCGGCGCGCATAGCCGTAGACGAGCATCGCGGCGAACGCGGTCACCCCCAGCCACAGGAGGCTTTTCAACGTTCGCGATAGGCGCATAACGGTGGCCAACCGCCGACACCGCGTCTCGGTTGCGTATGCCGGATCCAACCCATGACTGTGACCCGCCTCACCACCCGCCGCGTCGACAAGGTCTGGGGGCGGCACGAATTATGGCCGGGCTTCGACGACCCCGCGCCGGACGCGGAGCCGGTGGGGGAAATCTGGTTCGAGGACCCGCGTGGCGGGGACCCGGACCTGCTGGTCAAATATCTGTTCACCGCGGAAAAACTGTCCGTGCAGGTCCATCCCGACGACGCGATGGCGCAGTCGCAAGGTCGAGCACGTGGAAAAGACGAGGCGTGGATCGTCCTCGACGCGGAGTCGGACTCGACGATCGGCATCGGCCTGACGCGCGCGGTGACGCCGGACGAGCTGCGCGCCGCCGCGATCGACGGCAGCATCGAGCGGCTGCTCGACTGGCGGCCCGTCGACGCGGACAGCGTGTTCTATTCGCCGTCGGGCACGATCCACGCGATCGGCGCTGGGGTGACGCTGATCGAGGTGCAGCAGAACTCCGACACCACGTATCGATTGTACGACTACGGGCGCCCGCGCGAACTGCACCTTGAGGAGTCGATCGCCGCCGCGCGACCGGTGCCTTACGTCGCGCCCTTCGCACCCTGCGAGATCGCGCCCGGTCGCCTGCAGCTGACGAATGGGCCCGCGTTCATCCTGGAACGTTGGACGGGCGCGCGGTCGGCGACGCTGAACGCGGACGGCCCCGTGTGGATCGTGCCGATCACCGGCGGCGGCGATGCGGACGGCACAGGCGTCGTCCCCGGCGGCGTGTGGTTAGCCGAAGGCACGACACCGATAAAGCTAGGGGAGGACAGCGACGTCCTGATCGCCTATTCGGGATCGGAGGTCATGAACGGATAGGAACCGATGCTCGATACCCAAGACAGGATAGCGACGCTCTCGATGGCGGACACGGGGTCCGACGCGTTCGCCCGGGAGTTCGGCGCGTCCTTCTCCCGCTACGGTTTCGCCGCCGTTACCGATCACGGACTGGATCCCGATCTCGTGTCGCGCGCGTGGGGGATGACCAAGGCCTATTTCGACCTGCCCGAGGCGGTCAAGCGCACGCACGTCCTGCCCGGCCGCGGCGGCGCACGCGGCTACACCGCGTTCGGCGTCGAGATCGCCAAGGACGCGGCGCAGCACGACCTCAAGGAATTCTTTCATGTCGGCCGCGACCTGCCGCCCGGACACCGGTTCCGCGCCACCATGCCCGACAACGTATGGCCCGAACTGCCGGGGTTCCGGGATACGTTTCAAGCCTTGTACGCCGCGTTCGACGATGTCGGCCTGCGGCTGCTGAGCGCGATCGCGCGCTATCTGGAGCTCGCGCCCGACTGGTTCGAAGGCCCCGCGCATCTCGGCAATTCGGTCCTGCGCCTGCTCCACTACCCGCCCGTCGGCGCCGATGCTCCGGGCATCCGCGCGGGCGCGCACGAGGACATCAACCTTATCACGCTGCTGCTCGGCGCGGATGAGGCGGGCTTGGAAATCCTGAGGCCGGACGGCGAGTGGCTGTCGGTGGCACCGCCGCCGGGCGCGCTCGTCGTCAACGTGGGCGACATGCTGCAGCGGCTGACCAACGGCGTGCTGCCGTCCACCACGCACCGGGTGCGCAACCCCGCGGTCGAACGCCGAGGCCATTCGCGCTACTCGATGCCGTTCTTCGTCCATCTGGCGTCCGACCATCTGATTGAGACGCTGCCCGGCTGCATCGCCGCGGACCGCCCCAACCGCTTCCCCGAGCCGATCCTGGCGGACGATTATCTGTCGCAACGGCTGCGCGAGATCGGGCTGATCAAATAACGTTGCGTGGCGTGGAAGACACGGCTCGGCGTGTTGCGTCCCGTTCATGCAACCGGGCGCAGACCTGCCTCGTTGTCCATCCGTAACCAATGTAGGAGTTCACCCATGCGTAAGTTCATGCTCGGCCTGGCCGCTGCCACCCTCACCATTCCCGTCATGCCGGCGGTCGCCGCGCAGGACGGCTATTACCGCGGCAAGACGTGGCAGGACTCGCGGGGCCGCACGCGTTGCCGCAAGAGCAATGGCACGGTCGGCCTGATCGTCGGCGGTGCCGGTGGGGCGCTGGTGGGACGTGCGATCGACACGCGCGGCGAGCGCACGACGGGCACGTTGTTAGGGGCCGCGGCGGGCGCGCTTGCGGGCCGCGAGATCCAGCGTAGCCGCAGTGGGCGCCGCTGCCGCTAGGGCCATCCAACCTGCAAGAAAAGGGGACGGGGCCTTGCGGCTCCGTCCCCTTTTTCTTGCGCCCTGATCGAGCGATCCTCTAAACGCCGCTCTCGCTGCTCCCGGCGTAGTCGTCGGGCGACACGACCGATTGGTTGCGCACCGCTTGCTTGCCGTCGTTCTTGGACAGGCGGCCGCCACCTTCGCGATCCTCGTCGCCCTCACCGAAACCCTTTTCGCTTCGCAGCGTCTCCGGCACGGCGTCGATTCGCGCATCGTCCGGTAAGGGATGCCCCGTGGGGTGCCCACGGTCCTGCTCTTGACCCGTACCGTCCATCGTCGTTCTCCTTCGTGTAGAGCGTCAACGTCGAGACGCGCAACGGGATCCGAAATCGGCGCGCTACACGGCTTCGGGCGGAACGGCGGGCTTGGCGGGACGCGCGCGCGGGGTGCGGGTGCTCGCACCGTTCGCTCCCGCGGCGTTCGCGGACGCGGCCTTCGGAGCCGCGGCTGTCGCGGGCGGCGACGCATCGGCCTCCGGCCTTTCGTCCGCACCCGCCGTGCCCTCGTCCGATGTCTTGAACTTGCCTGAAAAGAATTGCTGAGCCGCGACGCCCGCAGCCTCGACGAGCGCGGCCTTGATCTCGCTTGCGCTCTTGGTCGCGGCGTCCGCCACATCCGTAAAGGCCTTTGCCGCGTCCGCGCCGCTCGCCTGCGCTTCCTTGCGCGCCCGCGTGTTGGCCGCGACAGCGGCGGCGGCGGCGGCCAGTCCGGCCGCCAGAAGCTCGCGCGCCATCGGCGACTGCGCAAGCTTTACCGCGGCATTGCCAGAATCGCGAAGCCCCTTGGGGATTTTAACGCCCGCGATGCGCTTGGGGATCTTCTTGGGGCCCGACTTGTCGGCGGAGCCTTTGTTCTTCGACATCGTAACCTCGACTTCGATCAAGACGTGGTTCTAAGCTCGAATGCTTAAATAAGTCAACTTTATGACTTAGCCGCTGCGTTCGATATCGTCGCGTGCCGCCTCGCGTCCGTCGCCGCCTTCGAAGAAAGTAACGCCGTCGCCGGCCGTCGCCTCGTCGACGACGTTCTCGCGTTCCGCCGCCGCGGACGGCGTCACTGCGCGCTCCGCATCGCTGACCGTCTTCGGCTCGTCCGCCTTGATGCGTTCATCGTCTTCCATGATATCGCCCTCATTTAGCCGTGTTGCTGCCGGCGGTGTGATCGTCGTCGTGATCCTCCCCGGCATTGCCGCCGCCGGCGCCGGACCCGGATCCGGACACCTCGCCCGTGACCGGGTCTATGCGCGGCACAACTCGCACGGGTTCGACCGCCGCACCGCCGAGCGCGAAGGCCACCGCCGCGTCGTTCTCCGCGCCGTCGATACCGTTCGCGATCCGCGCATCGTCCCGCACGTTCGTCGGCGCGGTCGCGCGGTCAGGCGCCGTCATCGTCGCCGTCGTCATTGTCGATCAGGTCTTCGTCGGCCTCGAACGCGATCTCGTTCGCGTCGATCTCCTCGGCTTCGATGGTCTCGCTGCGCTGCACCGATTGGTCCTGCTGTCGCTCGCCCGTACCGCCGGTGCCGCCGCTGCTGTCCATGCCCCCACCGCTGTTTGGGCCCTGCGCGGGCGCGACGCTCTCTCCGCCGTCCATGCCGCCGTCGCCGTAGCCCGCGCCGCTCTGATCCTGTCCGTCCATGCCGTCTCTCCCGAGGTTGCCGTATCAACGAGGCACCGGGACGCCGGGTTCCTGCATCTGGCGCCCATTTGGCCAGGGCGCGCGGACGCTGTACGGTGCGGGCATGACGCCGACCTTCGAGAAACGCCTCCTGCAGGCCGCGCTGGTCGCGGGCGGCGCGTTCAGCCTGTTCGTGGCGGTCGCCAGCATCGCACAGGGCACGGCCGCGGTCGCGCCTCGCGCGCCCGTGACCATCGGGCTCGACAGCCATTTCCGCTATCTGTCCGGCATCTTCCTCGGCGTGCTCGTCGCCCTTTACAGCTGCGTTCCCGATGTCGAGCGCAAGGGTCCGCGGCTTCGCCTGGTCGGCGCGCTGATCGTCTGCGGAGGGCTCGCGCGACTGATCGGCGTCGCGGCAATGGGCCTGCCGGGGATCGGCCACCGTTATGGGCTTGTGATGGAACTCGTCGTCACCCCGCTGATCCTGCTATGGCAGGCCCGCGTCGCCCGCCGGATGGGGTCGTGAAGACGGCGCTTCTCGCGGCGCTGTGGCTCGCGGCGTCCGCGCCCGCCGCCGCGCAGCAGTTCGATGTCCTGCGGCCGCTCCCCAAGGAGCTGGTCGGCAGGATCCGCGTCGACTCGGTCGACGTGAGCCTGAGCATGGAAGCCGGAGCCGCGATGATCGCGCACGATGCGAAGGCGGCCGCGAACACGCCCGGCGCGAAGGTCCCTGCTGCAAAGGGGGCGCTGCCCGCGCAAGCCGACTACGACACGCTCCCCTTCACGCGTATGGCCCCGCTCGTCATGACCGATGTCACGCGCGCTTGGGGCCTGACCGACGGCCGCCCCGTCCGGCTCGCCGTCACCGTGTTCGACTTCGCCACCGCCAATGCCGGGCGCGCGATGCTGGGCGGCACGCGCGACACGATGACCGGGCTCGTGGAAGTGCGCGACGCGAGCGACCGCAGGATGCTGGCCATGTTCACCGTCAAGGTGGTCAACCGCCACTTCGGCTGGACGGGAATGCTGATCCGCGGCGGCGGGGTGCGCGAACGACTGGTCGAGGAGTTCGCGCTCGAAACGTCGCGCGTCCTGTCCGGCCGCAAGACGCTTAAGAGCGTGAAGCGGTGACGAGGTAGTTCAGCCGCAGGTCGTCGCTCAACGCGAAGCCGCGCGTCGGCGACCAGGCGAGGCCGGTGACGTCGGTCACCTCCAGCCCCGCCTCGCCGAGCAGCGCGCGCAGTCCGTCGGGCGTGATGAACCGGTTCCAGTCGTGTGTCCCGCGCGGGATCGCCCCCGAACCTTCGGCCAGCGTAACGATGGCGGTGCGCGACCACGCGGTGCGGTTGGGCGTCGACATGACGAGAACGCCGCCCGGCGCCAACACGCGCGCCAGACCGGAAACGAATGCGGCCGGATCGGCGACATGCTCGATGACCTCGAGCGCGGTCACGAGGTCGAAGCGGCCATCCACATCCTCGATCCCGCCATGTCGGTACGCGATCGTCAGCCCGGACGCGTCCGCATGCGCGCGCGCCGCCGCGATCGCCTCCCCCGCCGCATCGACGCCCGTCACGGCCGCGCCCATGCGCGCGAGTGGTTCGGCGAACAGTCCCGCCCCGCACCCGACGTCGAGCACGCGCCTTCCGGCCAGCGGCGTCCGGCTGGTCGCGTCCAGACCCCACAGTGCGTCGAGCCGCGCCCGCACGTAGCGCAGCCGCACCGGATTCAGCCGATGCAGCATCGCCGACGACCCGCGCGGGTTCCACCAGTCCGCGGCCTGGGCATCGAAATGCGCCGCCTCGCGCGGATCGATCGTGGTGGAACCGGAGGCCATAAACGACACCGTTCGGGCTGAGCTTGTCGAAGCCTCGTCCTTCTCCTCTTCCCGACAGAAGGAAAGCCCTTCGACAAGCTCAGGGCGAACGGGGTAGAGGGAAGCATGTCCCGCATCGTCATGAAGTTCGGCGGCACGTCGATGGCGGGCATCGAACGCATCCGCGCCGTCGCCTCGCGCGTCAAAGCCGAAGCAGCGCACGGCAACCAGGTTCTCGTTGTCGTCTCCGCAATGGCGGGCGAGACCGACCGCCTCGTCCAGTTCTGCCGCGAAGCCTCATCGCTTTACGACCCGCGCGAATACGACGTCGTCGTCGCGTCCGGCGAACAGGTGACCTCCGGCCTGCTCGCCATCACGCTGCAGGGCATGGGGCTCGACGCGCGCAGCTGGATGGGCTGGCAGTTGCTCAAGACGAATTCCGCGCACGGCAACGCGCGCATCGACGCGATCGACGGGGCGGAGCTCGACACCGCGCTGCACACGGGCCAGATCGCGGTCGTGCCGGGGTTCCAGGGGATCAGCGGCGAAGGCCGGGTCGCGACGCTCGGCCGCGGCGGATCGGACACGTCGGCGGTCGCGATGGCGGCGGGCATGAACGCGGATCGCTGCGACATCTATACGGACGTGCTCGGCGTCTACACGACCGACCCGCGCATCGTTCCGCGCGCGCGGCTGCTGACCGCCGTGTCGTACGAGGAAATGCTAGAGCTCGCCTCGGTCGGCGCCAAGGTGCTGCAAACGCGGTCGGTCGGGCTTGCCATGCGTACCAACCTCAGGCTGAGAGTGCTGTCTTCGTTCGAGGATGCGCCCGGAACGATGATCGTACCCGAGGCGGAGCTGGAGAGTTACGGCATGGAACGGCTCACCGTCACGGGCATCGCCTACGACAAGAACGAGGCCAAGATCACGCTGACGGGCGTCGCGGACGGCCCGGGCGCGCAGGCCCGCATCTTCGCGCCGCTCGCGGACGCCGGGGTCAACGTCGACGTCATCGTGCAGAACGTCGCCGGGCCGTCCGGCAAGATCAACCTGACTTTCACCGTCCCGGCCGCCGAGTTGCCGCGCGCGCTCGACCTGCTCGACCGCGAGCGCGGAGCGATCGGGTTCGCCGACGTCACCCACGAAAGCGACATCTGCAAGGTCAGCGTCGTCGGCGTCGGCATGCGCTCGAACGCGGGCGTCGCCGCAACCATGTTCAAGGCGCTGGGCGACCGCGGCATCCACATCCACGCGATCACGACGAGCGAGATCAAGGTGTCGGTGCTGATTCCCAAGGATTATACCGAGTTGGCGGTCCGCGTGCTGCACACGGCGTATGGCTTGGACGCGGAGGATGCGGCTTGAACATCGAGCAGTTCCCCGGCGAAGGCCGGGGCCCAGCCTTCAGAAGCGACGAAAGGCTGGGCCCCGACCTTCGTCGGGGAACAAGCGAACTCACCCGCCTCCAGCACCGCGGCACCACCTTCCTCGGCTCGCAGGTCGCGATCATGGGCGGGGCGATGTCGTGGGTATCCGAACGCAACCTGGTCGCCGCGCTGTCGAACGCGGGCGCATTCGGAGTGCTCGCGTGCGGGGCGATGACGCCCGCCCTTCTCGATACCGAGATCTCCGAGACCAAGCTGCGAACCGCAAAACCGTTCGGCGTCAACCTCATCACGATGCACCCGCAGCTGTCCGACCTGATCGACGTCTGCGCGAACCACAACGTCACTCACGTCGTGCTCGCGGGTGGGCTGCCGCCGGGCGGCGCAATAGACCGCATCAAGGCGTCCGGGGCCAAGGTCATCGCGTTCGCCCCCGCCTTGTCGCTCGCCAAAAAGATGATCCGGTCGGGCGCGGACGCGCTCGTCATCGAGGGAATGGAGGCGGGCGGGCATATCGGCCCCGTGTCCACGTCCGTGCTGACGCAGGAAATCCTGCCGCACGTCGCGGAAACCACCCCCGTGTTCGTCGCGGGCGGGATCGGGCGCGGCGAGGCGATCGCTGGCTATCTGGAGATGGGCGCGGCGGGCGTGCAGCTCGGCACGCGCTTCGTGTGCGCCACGGAAAGCATCGCGCACCCCAACTTCAAGCGGGCGTTCATCCGCGCGTCGGCGCGCGACGCGGTGCCCTCCATCCAGCTCGACCCGCGCTTGCCCGTCATCCCGGTGCGCGCGCTCAAGAACAAGGAAACGGAGGCGTTCACCGCCAAGCAGCGCGAGGTCGCCGCGCATCTCGACGAGAAGCGGCTGGAGATGGCCGAGGCGCAGCTGCAGATCGAACATTATTGGGCGGGCGCGCTGCGCCGCGCGGTGATCGACGGGGACACAGAGAATGGGTCGGTCATGGCCGGGCAGTCGGTTGGCATGGTGACCCGGGAAGAGCCCGCCGCGGACATCGTCGCCACCCTGATGGCCGAAGCCGCGCACGCGCTGGAGCGGCGGCGCAGCTAGAAGACCCACGTCATTCCGGCGCATGGCTTTCCTGAGCGAAGGCGAAGGGCCGGACCCTCAGCGGGTCTCGACAACGGCTATCATGTTCCCCCGAGATTCCGGCCTGCGCCGGGATGACGATTGTTGCAGCCGTCAAGCCGGGCTTGCCGGCCTCACATGCTGCTCCGCCACCCAGCAGCGTTCGCCTTGATGCGACACGTTCACCCATCCGGGAGTGATCGCAAGCACCTGAACCGTCGCGCCGCGGCCGATGCGGCGCAACGTGTCGGCATTGTTGCTCGCCGTCGACCTGCAATTGAGCAGGCCCGCCGTTACCGTGGCGTCGCCGCCGACCGCGAGCCTTCGCGCGGGCACCGAAGGACGAACAGTCGGCGATGCCGCCGTACGTGTCGAGGACGCGGCGGGCGCAGGCCTGTAGACGACGCGTTGTTCCGAGTTTCGCCCGTCCACCAGGGCCGCCGCCAGGACGAGCCCGCCGAAGATGGCCGCCGCCGCGATCGGCCCTCCGTTCATCAGGAAAGCTTCCAGTCTGCGCCCCCGGATCGCGGGCGCGGCCCGGGCGGACGCGACCCGGGTGACGTGCGCGGCCTGAACAGGTGCGGCCGGGGCGTCGGGCGCGACCTGCGATGCCTGCCCGGGCGGCGACGCGTCGGCGACCGTGATGCGCGGCCCGACGTCGCGGATCGGCTCCGCGACAGGCGTCGTCGCCACCGCGACCGGCTTCTCCGATGGCTCCTGCGCGATGTCGACGACCGGCGGCGGCGCAGGTGCCCGGGTCCGCGACGCGCGTATTCCGCGCAACCACCCCCGGCCCTGCTCGCCCGCACCTTGCGCGCGCTTTCGGGCCAGGTCCTGCCAGGCGGGGCCAGGCGCGCCCGCCGACGTGTTGCCCCGCGCGTCGTCGGGCGGCGGCACCGCGGGCGCGACGAGGCCGGCGACCGGGATGATGCGTCCGGACACGACGTCCCAGCCCACGCCGTTGGCGCTTTCGTCCATGAAATCCGGAACCACGGGGTATTTGCTGGACGCGGGCGGCGGCACGTCCGGCTCCCGCTCGTCGATCGCAACGTCTTCGGCGGCACCGTCGTCCACGAACAGGGCGGCGACCGGTCGCCCGTCCTCGGCGACCGCCTCATCTTCGCCCGACGCGGCCCCGTCTCGCGCATCCTCGTCCGCCGCTTTCGACGCGTCCCCGTTCCGTAGGAGCCCGTCCCGAGCCGCCCCGTCCGCCGGGTCGACGCCGGGTACGTACGTTGGCGGCTCGACAGCCGTCTCGAACTCGACGAGCCGGTCGTCGGGCGCAAAGCGCGTGCCTTCCTCGAATCGGTTTTCACCGTCGAACCAGGAAGGAACAGGCGCGACAGACATCTCGCGCGGGTCCGATCCTTCGGCGTCCCGCAAAGCTTCATCGTCGATCGCGCGATCCTCGCCGCCTGTCGGAACCGCGTCGAAGGCGAAAAGCGGTTCGTCCGCGCGCTCGGCGGACGCGATATCCCCGTTCGCGGCGGCGACTGGCTGCGCATCCTCGCGGATCGGAAACTCCACGGTGGCGGCGGAGCCGGAATGCGCGACGATCTCCGCCGTCGGCCCGGGCATGCCGTTCGACTCGCCTTGCCACACGACCCGAAAGCCGCGCGGGATCTGCCACCGCGTGAACGCGGTGCGCACCAGGTCGCGGCGGCACCGCGTGCAGCGCGCGAAATAATAGCCGGCGTTCCAGCGCGCGAGGCCGTCGGTTTTGTGGTGTCCCAACGCGCACAGCAGGGGAAGCGTGACGGGCGCGGGAGGCTCTCCCGGACGCATCAGCACGGGATTTTCACAGCCGCGATCGCGCGCGCGGACCGTCCGCAAGCTCGCTCGTTAGAAATCGAAGTCGCGAAAAGCATCTTTGGGGCGCTTGGTCTGGAGGGAAACCTTGCCTTTGCCAAAGGCGTCGCGGATGAACGCGGTCCGGGCCGCGGTGTCCGCATCGTACAGGTTGATGAAGTCGTGGAACTTGTAGATCGACACGCACTGAACGATGAAGCCGGGGATGGACGCACGCGCCTCCCCCGCGAGCAAGGCGTCGCGGCATTGGGTGTAGCGCACCGCCGCGGGTCTCGATGGCGAAGCGGTCGTCGCGACGACACGTAATATCTCCTCCAGCTCCTTCATCACGGCCTCGGCCGTCGTTCGTTCACCGCTCACGCCGTTCATCAACCAGATCGCACCAACGCTCACAAATTCTTCCAGCGCTCGTAAGGGGCGCTGACGGCGGATCGGACGACCGACCCGCCGCTTCGGCAGTGACTCAGTCGATGAACACCGCTTCGACCTGCGGCTCGCTCTTGGGTTCGACGAGCTTGAGCTTGCCCTCGTCTTCGACGGGCTTGCACTTCATCTGGCCTTCGATGA
Source organism: uncultured Sphingomonadaceae bacterium (assembly GCA_964251385.1). Taxonomy (GTDB): domain Bacteria; phylum Pseudomonadota; class Alphaproteobacteria; order Sphingomonadales; family Sphingomonadaceae; genus CADCVW01. The sequence continues at coordinate 1,122,193 of CAXUJK010000001.1, forward strand.
CGCCGCCGTTTGCGACGCGCAGGCGGGCATAGGTTACGTCTCCCGTCACGCGCGCGGTGGCTTCGATGGCGAGATCGCGCGTTTCGACCGAACCGTCGACCGTGCCCGACACGCGCACGCGGTCGGCGTAGATCGATCCGTTGACCGAGCTGTTTTCGCCCAGGATCAACGTCGCGCAGCGCACGTCGCCCTTGACCCGGCCTTCGATGTGGAGGTCGACGGATGCCTCGATATTGCCCGTGATCGTGATGTCGGCGCCGATGACGGACATCTGCTTGACCTCGCCCATGCCGCGGGTTTCCGCGCCGCGATCCATGTCTTCCATCGCTTCGTTCCTTTCGGGCGTGATCGGCATTCCTTCGCGGGTGCGTGCGTACGGCTTCATCGAATATCCCCTGTTTCGTGGTGCTGACCGGCGGCTGGCCGTTGGACGCACGTTACTACACGCGGGGCACTCCCTCAAAACACTTTTCGCACGCGGCGGCGAATGGCCTGTTGTGGGACATGGCGCGCGAACGCCGGAACCGGGGCGTCAACCTTGAAAGATCGCCGCCGATGGCGCACGTCGCGCGGAGCGACCGGTCCACCGTGCGGGTCGGCGTCCAAGGAGCGAAGTTTCATCTCATGAAGTCGTACAAGGACCCCACCTTCCAGGACCGCGTGGGCAGCGCCGCGCAGGCCAAGCAGAAGGCGCTGGACCGATTGAAGGCGAAGCCGCCCGTCGACGAGGCGGTGATCGCCGAGAAGAAGGCGAAGGCGGAAGCCAAGGAAGCGGCCGAGGCGGAGAAGCGCGCGGCGAAGCTGGCCGCCAAGATCGCCGCCGAAGCCGAGAAGAAGCGCCTGGAGGAGGAGGAGGCCGCGCGCCTCGCCGAGGAAGCGGAGGCCGCGCGCCTCGCCGCCGAAGCCGCCAAGCCCAAGCAGCTGACGCCCGAGGAAAAGAAGGCCATCCGCGACGCGCGCTATGCGGCGAGGAAGAAGAAGAAGTAGCTAGGCGGCAAGCGGCCGGGGTTCGATGCGTTCAAGCGCACCATTGATGAACCGTTTGGCTTCGATGATGTCGTGCTGAACCTGCAAGCGCATGAAAAAGCCTTCGGACAGCCGAAAATAGCGTCCTAGTCGCAGGTCGAGATCGGCATCCATCGGCCGCTCCCCCGCGATGAGCGCAGTGATACGTGCAACTGGAAGTTCAAGCGTTTGGGCCAGCTCGTGCGCGTCGAGCGCCAGAGGCTCCATAAATTCGGTCAGCAGCATCTCTCCTGGATGCGTATTGTGCAGCCGATCCGGGTTAGTGGTAGTCGGTGATTTCGACATCGTCCGCGCCTCCGCCGCGCCAAACGAAGCATATACGCCATTGATCGTTGATGGAAATTGCATGTTGCCCGGCGCGATCTTCCTTGAGCGCGTGGAGCCGATTACCAGGTATGTTGCCAAGATCGCTTAGGTCGCTCGCGGCGTCAATTTGCTGTAAACGGGCGAAGGCACGCTGCTGGATGTTCGTGGGCAGCTTGCGGCTCACGTCGCCACCAGCGATCTTCCTAGTCTCTCTGTCAGCGTAACTGCGGATCATGGCTCTACTCCCCTGTCGGTGAGTAGCCCATTGGGAGCAGATTTGAATCAAAGGCGATTGAACTTACCGGAACCGCCGGCAGCCCCTACGCCCGTCGTTGCTGCCTTCCCGCCTTCGCCTTCTGCGCATTGCCATAACGCGTCTTCCGCGTGCCCGGCTTGCCCGCCGACGAGTGCGCCACCACCGGCGCCTGCCGCTCGTGCTCCGGTATCCCGAGTTCGTCCTGCTCCAGCTTCCTGATCTCGTCGCGCAGGCGCCCCGCTTTCTCGAACTCCAGGTCCGCCGCGGCCTTGCGCATTTCCTTGGACAGGTCGTCGATATACGCGCGCAGGTTGTGGCCGACCATGTGGGGGCGTTCGTCGTTGCCCGTTTCGATCAGCACCGAATCGCGGTTGGACACGTGCGACAGGACGTCGGCGATGTCGCGCTTGATCGTGGTCGGCGTGATGCCGTGTTCGGTGTTGTACTCGACCTGCTTCTCGCGCCGGCGGTCGGTTTCGCGCAACGCGCGCTCCATCGACCCGGTCACCGTGTCGGCGTAGAGGATCACGCGCCCGTCGACGTTGCGCGCCGCGCGGCCGATGGTCTGGATCAGCGACGTCTCGGAGCGCAGAAACCCTTCCTTGTCCGCGTCGAGGATCGCGACCAGCCCGCATTCAGGAATGTCCAATCCCTCGCGCAGCAGGTTGATGCCGACGAGCACGTCGTACACGCCCATGCGCAGGTCGCGAATGAGCTCGATGCGTTCGAGCGTCTCGACGTCCGAATGCATGTACCGGACGCGAAGGCCCGCTTCGTGCAGGAACTCGGTCAGGTCCTCCGCCATCCGCTTGGTAAGCGTCGTGACGAGCGTCCGGTAGCCCATCTTGGCGGTCGCCTTGGCCTCGAAGATCAGGTCGTCGACCTGATCCTCGATCGGCTTGATCGTAACGGGCGGGTCGATGAGTCCGGTCGGGCGGATGACCTGTTCGGAGAAGACGCCGCCCGTCTGCTCCATCTCCCACCCGCCCGGCGTCGCCGACACGGACACGGTCTGGGGCCGCATCGCGTCCCATTCGTTGAAGCGCAAGGGGCGGTTGTCGATGCAGGACGGTAGCCGGAACCCGTACTCGGCGAGCGTGATTTTTCGCCGGTGATCCCCTCTGGCCATCGCGCCGATCTGCGGCACGGTCTGGTGCGATTCGTCGATGAACAGCAGCGCGTTTTCGGGCACGTACTCGAACAAGGTCGGCGGCGGCTCTCCCGGTAGCCGCCCGGTCAGGAACCGAGAGTAATTCTCGATGCCGTTGCACGACCCCGTGGCCGCGATCATCTCGAGATCGAAGTTGGTCCGCTGCTCCAGCCGCTGCGCTTCGAGCAGTTTCCCCTCGATGACGAGTTCCTTGAGCCGCTCGTCGAGCTCGTGCCGGATCGCGTGCGTCGCCTGCGTCAGCGTCGGGCCCGGCGTGACATAGTGCGAATTGGCGTAGATCTTGATCTGCGGCAAATCGGAAATCTTCTTGCCCGTCAGCGGGTCGAATTCGACGATCGACTCGATGTCGTCGCCGAAGAAGGTGACGCGCCACGCGCTGTCCGAATAATGCGACGGAAACACTTCGAGCTTGTCGCCCTTGACCCGGAAATTGCCGCGCGCGAACGCCTGATCGTTGCGCTTGTACTGCAACGCGACGAGCTTGCGGATGATCTCGCGCATGTCCTCGCGCCCGCCCGTCTTCAACGTGAACGTCATGGCGGAGTACGTCTCAACGGACCCGATGCCGTAGATGCACGAGACCGAAGCCACGATGATCACGTCGTCGCGTTCCAGCAGCGATCGCGTCGCCGAATGCCGCATCCGGTCGATGCCCTCGTTCACCGAGCTTTCCTTCTCGATGTACGTGTCCGACCGCGGCACATAGGCTTCCGGCTGATAGTAGTCGTAGTACGAAACGAAATATTCGACCGCGTTGTCCGGAAAGAACGACTTGAACTCGCCGTACAACTGCGCCGCCAGGATCTTGTTGGGCGCGAGCACCAGCGCGGGCCGCTGCAGATCCTCGATCACGCGCGCCATCGTGAACGTCTTGCCTGAGCCGGTGACACCCAGCAGCACCTGGTCCTTTTCCCCCGCCCGCGCGGACTCGACCAGTTCCTTGATCGCGGTCGGCTGATCGCCCGCGGCCTTGTAATCGAACTGCAGCCGGAAGCGCTTGCCGCCTTCATCCTTTTGCGGCCGCGCCGGACGGTGCGGCACGAAGTCCGCGCCCGTTTGCGGTTCCTGAAGGCCGGTGCGGATCTGGATTTCCATGCGGAGCATATGGGCGCGCGGCGCGCGAGTCGCCAGCTTTGCGCGGTGCAATGGTGGTGCTAGACCGATGCCATGAACGCGCCTCAGTTCTCGACCGAACGGCAACTCGCCAAGCTCACCGTCGACGACTTCCTCCTGCTCGACCGCGCGGGTGCCTTCAAAGGCTATCGCAAGACGGAGCTCATCAATGGCACGATCGTCTTCGTGAACGCGCAATTCGGCAAGCACATCAGGGTCAAAACGTGGCTGCTCCGTCGACTTCAGGACGCCTGCGAGGCGCTGGAACGTGGGCTTGAGGCTTGGCCGGAAGGCTCTGTTGACATGTCGCCCGACAGCATGCCCGAACCCGACATCTTCATAACGAACGTGCGCCCGCCCGATGGCCCCGTTCCGTTGGCGAGCGTGATCCTGATTTGCGAAGTCGCGGACAGCACGGTCCGGGACGATCTCGGCGAAATGGCGGCTTTGTACGCGCGGCACGGCGTGCCCGAATACTGGGTCGCCGACCTGCCCGCCCGTTTCATCCACCAGATGTGGGGGCCGCACGCGGACGGCTACGCGGAGCGCCGCCAAGTCGCCCTGGGCGAACGCATCGAAGCGGCGACCATAACCGGGCTCGGCGTGGACACGGCTGGGTTGCTGTGAACGCAAACCGAAGAAAAGGATCGACCATGCGCCTGACCCTCGCCGCCACCCTGCTCGCTCTATCCGCGCCGGCCCTCGCCGCTCCCGACTTCGCGCCCGCGATCAAGGCGGATTACGATCGCGACCTCGGTGCCTTGTTCGACCAATTCCATCGCAACCCCGAGCTCTCCTTCAAGGAATTCAAGACCGCCGCGCGCATGGCCGCCGAACTGCGCAAGATCGCCGGCATGACTGTCACCGAGAAAGTCGGCGGCACGGGTGTGGTCGGCGTGTTGAAGAACGACGCAGGGCCGACCGTGCTCGTCCGCGCGGACATGGACGGGTTGCCGGTCGAGGAAAAGTCCGGGCTCACCTACGCGGCCAAGGGCGTGCGGCAGGTCGGTACCAACGGCATCGAAATGCCCGTCATGCACGCCTGCGGCCACGACGTGCACATCACCGCGCTGGTCGGTACCGCGCGCCGTCTCGCCGCGATGAAGGACCACTGGAAAGGCACGGTAGTGTTCGTCGTCCAGCCGGCGGAGGAACTCGTCGGCGGGGCCAAGGCAATGATCGACGACGGCCTCTACACGCGCTTTCCAAAACCCGAATACGCACTCGCCTTCCACGTCAATTCGGGGCGGCCGACGGGCAAGGTGTCCGCGTCCGAAGGCATTCAATACAGCTCGTCCGACACGGTCGACATCACCGTGCACGGCGTCGGGGCTCATGGAGCCTCGCCCAACACGGGCAAGGACCCGGTCTACATGGGCGCGCAGATCGTCCAGGCGTTGCAGGGCATCGTCAGCCGCGAGCGCAATCCGCTCAAGGCCGCGGTCATCACCGTTGGCGCGTTCCACTCGGGCACCAAGCACAACATCATCTCCGACCGCGCGGACCTGCAGGTCACGGTGCGCGCCAACGACGAGGAGACGCGCGCCTTTTTGCTCAAATCGATCAAGCGGGTCGCGGAAGGCGTCGGCCGCATGAACGGCATGCCCGAGAACCGTCTGCCCGAGGTGAAGGTCGCGGGCGGCACGCCGACCACGATCAACGACGGTGCCCTCGCACGCCGCCTCAACGCCAGCCTCGCACGCGAACTCGGACCGGGCGCGTTCGAGGACTTCGAGCAGATGGGCATGGGCGCCGAGGATTTCGCCGCGTTCGTCGAGCCGCGCCACGGAGTCAAAGGCTACTACTTCACCGTCGGCGGTACGCCGCAGGCGGCGCTGACCGCGGCGCGCAATGGCGGCACGCCCGTGCCGTCGCATCATTCGCCGCTTTTCAAGATCGATCCCGAACCGTCGGTGCGAGTCGGAACGGAAGCGATGACGGTCGCCGTGCTCGAATTGCTGGGCCCGCAGCGCGCGGCAGCCCGCTGATGCGCGTGTTGCTCCCGTTGCTCTCGCCCACTCTTCTCACGTTAGCCGCGTGCAGCGAAGCTCCACCCGCGCCTGAAGTCGAAGCAGCCGCGCCCGCGACGCTTCCCGCCGGTCAGTGGGAGGTGACGCGCGAAGTCACGAAATTCGCCGCGCTCGACGACGGCACGCCCGCGATCGCGGCCAAGGCGGGCGACAAGACGACGGCATCGGTGTGCGTCGCGGTCGCCGACGCCGCGCGGCCCAAACCCGAACTGATCGGCGGCAACCCAGGCGACGGCTGCACCTATGACAGCCTGTATCTGTCCAACGGCCGCCTCAACGCCGCGCTCGCCTGCGCACCGAAAGGCATGCGCGGAAAGCTGTTCGTGTCGTCGGCCGGCACCTTTACCGCCGACGCCATGGACCTGACGCTGTCCAAGAGCACGCAATTGTCCGGCACGGGCGACGTCCGCATCGACGAAAAGATCGTCGGCAGGCTGACGAGCCCGACCTGCGCGGCACCGGCATCATGAAACGCGTCGCCGCGCTCACGCTGCTTCTCGCCGCGGCGTGCTCCAAGGGCACGGGCGCGAACACGAACGAAAAGCTGACGACGAACCAAGTGTCGGCCGAAGCCGCCAAGCTCGTGCTGCGCCCGGGCCGTTGGGAGACGACGACGCTGATCACCGACATGGCCATCGCCGGCCTGCCCGCGTCCGCGTTGGAGGCGGCGACCGGAACGCGCACCACGACCACCAACTGCGTCACGCCCGAACAGGCCGCGAAACCCGACCCGCAGGTGTTTACCGGGCGCAAGGACGCCGACTGCACGTACCAGCGCTTTTCGCTGGCAAACGCGAAAATCGACGCTGCGATGACGTGCCGCCCGCCCAAGCTCCCGGGCACGCTCGCGCTCACTTTGTCGGGCAACCATTCGCCGTCCGCGTTCGCCATGGGCATGACGATGAAGACGGAAGGCGTGGGCGCGATGACGATGAAGGCGACCGTGTCCGGCAGGCACCTGGGCGCGTGCACCGCGGCGGAAGGATAAGAACATATGATCGGCTATGCGACGATCGGCACCAACGACCCGGACCGGGCGCTCGCGTTCTGGGACGCGTTCATGGCGGAGCTCGGGGCCAAGCGGCTGATCGAAATGCCCGACGCGCGTCAGATGACTTTTTATGGTGCGGAGCGGAACCGGCCGATGCTCGCGGTCACGAAACCGTACGACGGCAGCCCCGCCTCGCCCGGCAACGGCAACATGGTCGCGTTGCCGATGGAGAGCCGCGCACGCGTCGACGCGATGCACGCGCGTGCGATCGAGTTGGGCGCGACCGACGACGGCGCGCCGGGTTTCCGCGGGCCGGAGAAGATCGGCTTCTACTTCTCCTACTTCCGCGATCCCGACGGCAACAAGATCGCGCTGTTCAAGCTGGGCTCCTGATTCTCCTCGGGATGGGGAGAATTTCTTTACCCGCGCACTTTAACCCGGGAGCCTGTTTTCAAAAGGTCCGACCCATGACCCGCGCGCTTCCGCTCCTGCTCGTCCTCGCCGCCTGCCAGGCGCAGCCGACGGCCACAAAGCAAACCGCGACCGTGGCCAATGGCACCGTCCAGACCCCCGTCGGCACTGCGGTCGATCGCCCGTCCGCGACGGTTCGCGACACGATCGCGCCCGGCCAGTGGGAACTCGCCAGCGTTACCAGGGCCGTCGAAGGCGACAACGTGACACCCGAGATGCGCACCGCCCTGATCGGTCGCACCGCCGCGGTCGACACGTGCATCCCCGCCGGTCAAGCCGCGCGGCCCGACCCCAATTTCTTCACGGGCGGATCGGCCAACGAGTGCAAGTATACGCAGGCGACCTTTGCCAACGGCAAGCTGAACGCGACGATCGCGTGCAACGGCAATGCGGGCACGACGACGATGCGGCTCGGCGGCACCTACGACGCGACGACGATGGTCGCGAACGCGACGATGAAGACGGACGGCGCGGACAGCGGCAACATGTCGCAATCGGTCCAGTTGACAGGCCGCCGCATCGGCGAATGCCGCGCGAGCCAGAACACGCCGCGCTGATTTCGAGGCCACGTCATCCCAGCGCATGCTGGGATGACGTGGGAAACTCTACTGCCGGCAGCTCAGGCCCGCCGAGATCCCAGCATGCGCCGGGATGGCGTGCGGTCAGTCGCGCCGACCTCCGGCACCACCACCGGCACCCCCACCTCGCTTACGACGAAGTTCCGGCTCCCCCGCACCCGCGCCAGTTCGCGCGGCGGCGCGTCGATCGCCTCGAAGGTCAGCTGGAACGTGCCCCAATGCATTCCAAGCGCTAGTCTTGGCCGCAATGCGTCGAACACCCGCACCGCCTCCGCCGGGTTGACGTGGTTCTCCTTCATCACGTCGCGCGGCTCGTAGGCCCCGATCGGCAGGATCGCGAGCCGAATCGGTCCGCGCGCCGCCGCTTCCGCCGCCCAGCTCCCGTCGCCGTACCCCGTGTCGCCCGCATGATAGATCGCGCCGGCGGGCGTCTCGATCCGGAACGACGACCATAAGGCGCGATTGCGGTCGGTGCCGTAGCGACTCCCCCAATGGTGGTTTCGTTCGATGAGGGCGGCGATGCCTTTCGTCCGCACCGTCTGCCCCCAGTCCGCCGCAACCGCGCCAATCCCCGCGCGACGCAAGATCGTGTCGTTGCCCAGGCCCGTCACGATCGTCGGCCGGTCGCGGTCCCACAAAGCCTTGAGCGTCGGCAGGTCCATGTGGTCGTAATGGTTGTGACTGACCACGATCACGTCGATCCGAGGCAGGTCGGCGAGCCGGATACCCGGCGCACGCGCGCGCTTCGGTCCAGCCCACTGCACCGGCGACGCGCGCTCCGACCAGATGGGATCGGTCAGGATGTTCACTCCGCCCGCCTGCACCAGCACCGTCGCGTGCCCGATCCACGTCGCCGTCATCTTGTCCGGATCGGCCACCGCAGCAGGCACGCGCGGCGTGACGGGCACCCGCTCGGGCCACTCCGCCTTGCCCACGCCCGAAAAGAACCGCGCCATCCGCGACGTCGGCCGCGCGGCGTTCGGCGTACCCGGATTGAAGAAGCGCGCGCCGTCGTAATGGTCGCTGACCGGCCCGTCGTAATAATGCTGATCGAGCAGCGGCGGCACCAGCGCACCCAGGAACGCGGGCGCCGCCAGCAGGAACAGCAGCCCCGTTCCCACTCGCTTCAACGCCGTCCGCATGCGCGCTCAACTTCCGCCGCGCCCGCTTGTTTCTTGCGTCCTGCAAGGGCCCCTTCCAAAGCCGCGACCCGGGCCGCGAACGCGCCAGTCCGACGCGGACCGCCTTGTGTCGCCGCTGAATTCGACCACAATGACTGGTATGGCGACAAGAACTTATCCCCAGATATTGCGTCCAAAGGCACTGCCTATCAATTTACGTGAATGTCTTTCGCGGTCCCTGTGGATATCGGGGACGCAAGCGAAAGAAGCCGCACGACCGGCGAAAAGCGCGTAAGAACCGGGCTCTTTTCCGAGTCGAACACAACAAGAACAAACTTTTGAGGGTAGCGTAGCATGGACTTGATGGACGGTGGCGGGATCGGAGCGGAAATGGTTGCGGACGCGATGGAAAATGTTGGCAAGGCGGCGACCGCGCAGCTTGGCGAATCGCACCGCATCAACGCGCAACTCTACCCGGTCGAGGTCGACCACGGCCGCGACGCGCTGCTCACCGACTTCGGCAAGGAGACCTTGCGCGATCGCTACCTCCTCCCCGGCGAATCCTACCAGGACCTGTTCGTCCGCGTCGCCTCCGCCTACGCCGACGACGCGCCGCACGCGCAGCGCATCTACGACTACATGTCCAAGCTCTGGTTCATGCCGTCGACGCCGGTCCTGTCCAACGGTGGCACCGGCCGCGGGCTTCCGATCAGCTGCTACCTGAATTCGGTTCCGGACAGCCTGGAAGGCATCGTCCAGACCTGGAACGAGAATGTCTGGCTCGCCAGCCGAGGCGGCGGCATCGGCACCTACTGGGGCGCGGTCCGCGGCATCGGCGAGCCTGTCGGCCTCAACGGCAAGACGTCGGGCATCATCCCGTTCGTTCGAGTCATGGACTCGCTCACTCTCGCCATCTCGCAAGGCAGCCTGCGCCGCGGGTCCGCCGCCTGCTATCTCGACATCAACCACCCGGAGATCGAGGAATTCCTCGAAATCCGGAAAGCCTCCGGCGACTTCAACCGCAAGGCGCTAAACCTCCATCACGGCGTCCTCATCACCGACGCCTTCATGGAAGCGGTCCGCGCGGGCGAGGAATGGGTCCTGCGCTCCCCCAAGGACGGGTCCGCGAGAGCCACCGTCGACGCGCGCGGCCTGTTCCAGAAACTCGTCGAAACGCGGCTGGCGACCGGCGAGCCCTACATCGTCTTCGCCGACACGGTGAACCGCGCCATGCCGCGCCACCACCGCGAGCTCGGCCTGAAAGTCTCGACCTCGAACCTGTGCAGCGAGATCACGCTGCCCACCGGCCGCGACCATCTCGGCAACGACCGCACCGCCGTCTGTTGCCTGTCCTCGGTCAACCTCGAGACCTGGGACGAGTGGAACACGGAAAAATCGTTCATCGAGGACATCATGCGCTTCCTCGACAATGTCCTGCAGGATTACATCGACCGCGCCCCGCCCGAAATGGCACGCGCCAAATACTCGGCGGAACGCGAGCGCTCGGTCGGCCTCGGCGTCATGGGGTTCCACACGTTCCTGCAGGCGCGCGGCCTCGCGTTCGAAGGCGCGATGGCCAAGTCGTGGAACCTGCGCATGTTCAAGCAGATCAGCAGCCAGGCCAACGAAGCCTCGATGCACCTCGCGATCGAGCGCGGCCCCTGCCCCGATGCCGCCGACCGCGGCGTCATGGAGCGCTTCAGCTGCAAGATGGCGATCGCCCCCACCGCGTCGATCTCGATCATCGCGGGTGGCACGTCCGCCTGCATCGAGCCCATCCCCGCCAACATCTACACGCACAAGACGCTGTCCGGCAGCTGGTCGATCAAGAACCCGTATCTGGAGAAACTGCTCAGCCTGAAGAGCAAGAACTCGGACGCGATCTGGAACTCGATCCTGGAGCAAGGCGGATCGGTCCAGCACCTCGACTTCTTGTCGGTCGACGAGAAGGACACGTACAAGACCAGCTTCGAGATCGACCAGCGCTGGCTCCTCGAACTCGCCGCCGACCGCACGCCGTACATCGACCAGAGCGCATCCCTCAACCTCTTCATCCCCGCGGACGTAGAGAAATGGGACCTCCTCATGCTCCACTTCCGCGCCTGGGAACTGGGGGTCAAATCCTTGTACTATCTCCGCAGCAAGAGCATCCAGCGCGCGGGTTTCGCGGGGGGAGTCGAGGCGGACAACACGATCGACCTCAAACAGATCGAACTCGCCAGCACGGACTATGACGAATGTCTGGCGTGCCAGTAAACCCAAGCCATTGGGTTCTGTCGAAACTGCATCCAATCGTGCCAGCTTTAGCACTTGCGTTCCTTAGCTATAAACTCCGCATAATATCGTTTGTGGCCGTCTCATCATTGCTCGCTTGGATTGGATTGAAACTAGCTGGCCATCGATCGCTGACCAGCCCGATGTCCGGGTCATGGTATAGATACTCAATCCGTATTCTCGGCTGGCTGCTGTTGTTCTACATCATCGCGTTCTTCTTGTTGTTCCTCGCATTTCCGGATTAGAAACCATGTCCCTCACCGAAGCCCGCAAGCAGTACAAGCCGTTCGAATACCCCTGGGCGTTCGACTTCTGGAAGCGCCAGCAGCAGATCCACTGGATGCCCGAGGAAGTGCCGCTCGGCGAGGACTGCCGCGACTGGGCGCAGAAACTGACCGAGCACGAGCGCAACCTGCTCACGCAGATCTTTCGCTTCTTCACCCAGGCCGACGTCGAGGTGCAGGACTGCTACCACGAAAAATACGGCCGCGTGTTCAAGCCGACCGAGATCAAGATGATGCTCGCCGCGTTCTCCAACATGGAAACGGTGCACATCGCCGCCTACTCGCACCTGCTCGACACGATCGGCATGCCCGAGAGTGAATACGGCATGTTCCTCCAGTACAAGGAGATGAAGGACAAGCACGATTACATGGGCGAGTTCGGCGTCGACACCGACGAGGACATCGCCAAGACGCTCGCCATGTTCGGCGGGTTTACGGAAGGCCTGCAGCTCTTCGCGTCCTTCGCCATGCTCATGAACTTCCCACGCTTCAACAAGATGAAGGGCATGGGCCAGATCGTCGCCTGGTCCGTCCGCGACGAAACGCTCCACTGCGAAGGCATCATCAAGCTGTTCCACGCCTTCTGCGCCGAACGGGGCTGCCTCACCCCTGACGTCCGCGACAGCATCCTGGACAGCTGCCAGAAGACCGTCCGGCTCGAGGACGCGTTCATCGACCTGGCGTTCGAGGCGGGCCCCGTCACCGGCATGACCGCCAAGGAGATCAAGAAGTACATCCGCTACATCGCCGACTGGCGGCTGGGCCAGCTCGGCTTCAAGCCGATGTACATGATCGAGGAACACCCTCTGCCGTGGCTCGCGCCTTTGCTCAACGGGGTGGAGCACGCCAACTTCTTCGAAACCCGCGCGACGGAGTATTCGAAGGCGGCAACGCGGGGCAACTGGAACGAGGTGTGGGACAGCTTCGATAGCCGCAAGCGCGCGAACGCGGTGTTACCGGCGAACGAGGAAGATGGCGGCAGCGACATGTTCGGCGTAGCGGCCGAGTAGAAAACCCTCTCCCCTGCTGGGGAGAGGGAGGAACTGCGCAGCGGGCGAGGGAGAGGGGGGTTAAACGCGCGTGCCGATCGAGTTCGACCGCGCTAAAGACGAGGAAAACCGCCGCCTGCTGCGCCCGCCTTTCGCCGCCGCCGAACGGGTGTTCAAAGGCCCGTTCATCGAAAAGGCCGATACGCGCACGGATTATGGCGAACCGCGCTTCATCGCGGTCGGACCGATCGCCGCTTTAGACAATCGCTTGTTCGTGGTGGTATATACGTGGCGCGGCGCGAACCGCCGCATAATCAGCTTCAGGAAAGCCAATGACCGCGAAGCCCGAAGATACCGTGACGGTTACGCCTGAGATGGTTGAGGCGGCAATCGCGGAGATGAACACCCCCGAAGCGCTCGCCCGCTTTGATGCGATGACGGACGAGGACATCGCCGTCCAGATCGCTAGCAACCCCGATGCCGCGCCCGAACTCGACAACGCCTGGTTCGAACACGCCCGGCTAGTCATCCCGCTCAAGAGCAAGGCCGCGATGACCGCCACCGCTGTACGCTTTGACGACGCGCAGATGTGGGTCGAACTGGAAGACGGCCGCACCCTAGGCATCCCACTCGCTTGGTTCCCCCGCCTCCTCCACGGTTCCCCCGCCGCGCGCGCGCAGGTCAGCATTAGCCCGAGTGGGCTGCATTGGGAGGAACTGGACGAAGACATTTCGATCGCTGGCCTTATCGCCGGACGAGGCGACATGACGAAGCCGCGGAAGCAGGCGGCGTGAGAGATGCCACGTACTAAGAAGTCGACATCTACCCGATCTACCTTGATCGTGCGTCACTTGAATCAGGCGAGACAAGATAATGCAATTTGATGTAGAGCAGAAGACCGTTGGAGATTTGGTAGAACTCTACCGGGCGGGGATATTAAAGGCAAACCCGGAGTACCAAAGAGGAGTTGTCTGGAGCGAAACGCAGAAGCGCAAACTCGTTGATTCCTTGATGCGGGGATATCCGCTCCCCTTGATCTACCTTCATTATACCAGCAAAATAGTAGCCGGTATGCGAAACGAAGGCTATGAGGTCATCGACGGGCAACAGCGAATTAGATCTCTATACGAGTTTGCGGAAGGAAACTTCAAGCTCCTCGACCCCAACAAGGATGCTCAAAAAGCTAAGTTTCCGGCGTTTATACGTGATCAGCCGTGTCCGTGGGCGGGTCACGATGTTCATACCTTGCCCGAAGATTTGAAAGAAAAGTTTCTCGCCACGCCTTTGGCCGTAGCTCGTATTGGCACGGAGCAGGCGAACGAAGTTCGCGACCTGTTCGTCAGACTTCAGAGCGGGCTGCCCCTCAACCATCAGGAGACTAGGGATGCATGGCCTGGTGAGTTCACGGAGTTCGTGTTGCGGCTTGGCGGCAAACCTGAACTTCCTCGTTACCCAGGACATGAATTCTTCCCTAAGGTCATGAGGATGAAGCCGGCTACTGATCGAGGGAAGACTAGGCAGCTCGTTGCTCAAATCATGATGCTCTGCATGAAACGGCGCCAGACTGGTGACTTGGTAGACATCGGCGCAGGCCCTTTAAACGATTTTTATTACGAGAGTCTTGGCTTCGAGGCCGAGGGTGCAGAAGCAAAGCGCTTTGTCGCCATTCTCGATAAACTGTCGTACCTCTTTCAGGGACGCCAAGGACCTAAGCTACACGGACACGACGCGATCCACTTGATCCTATTAGCAGATAGCTTGTGGGACGATTATGCCCCATCTTGGATGGACAAGTTGCCAGCAGCATTCGAGAAGTTCCAGGAGAGGCTTACTGAGGCTAAGGGCGTCCGAAACGAGGAGCCAGGTCCCTACTGGACTCAATACGGTGTCTGGACCCGAGTGAATTCGGATACGGCGACCGTAATACGCTTACGTCACAGATTTTACGTTGAGGAGATGCGAAGCTACCTATTACCTTTGAAGCTCAAAGATCCTCAACGACTGTATGGCGAACTTGATCGAACTATTTTGTACTACAGGCAAGGAGGGCTTTGCCCGGTATGCGATGGCTCGATGCCATGGAACGATACCGAGGTACATCACGTCGAGGAGCATTCTAAAGGCGGCCCCACCTCTTTGGAAAATGGTGCGGTAGTCCACAAGACCTGTCATCCCAAAGGGTCTGCCGCTACAATTGCGTTTGCTGAAAATTTCCGGAAGAAGCAGAACTCTCTGATTGAACTGCTAGGTTAGAGAACATGCTAAGACTATCTTACTTCCGGTTCAGCCCCATGTCCCGGCTCTGCAGCTTCTCCTTTCAACGGCTCTCCATCGCGCAGAGCTCCTCCGCGCTCGCCAGCGACCCTGCGACTTCGAGGATGTTGACCCGGTAATCGGCGGGATCGCGCGAACGGAAGGCGATCGCGTCGCCGTCGCGGGCGGCGTGTCCGAGCCATCTCGTTTGACATCCGCCTTCACCACAGGTCGAGCCGACACCGTGTTCGGGCGTGCGCGGGCACGTAAGCAAGGAGCGCCTCGCGCGTTGCGCTCGCTGCCGTAAGCAGAACAAGGTCTAGCTGCCCATGTCCCCGCCGTGAACCCGCTGTAGTTTTCCGTTCACGCAACCCGGGCGTCCGCGCGTCGTTCTGTTCCCGATGCCCGCGTACTGGGCTCGTCAAGGAGTTTGTCATGAAAACCATGATCCTCGCCGCGTCGATGACGGCGGTCGCGATCCCCGCCGTTCCCGCCGCCGCGCAGACGCAGCGTCAGGCCGTGCAGGAAATCCGCGCCGAATGCCGCGCCGATCGCCAGCGCGCGATGTCGCAACGTGAGCGCCAGCGCATCCAGCGCCAGTGCCAGCGCGCCGTCAAGCAGACCAAGCGCGACTACCGCCAGTATCGCAATTACGACTACAACCGCTACGAGCCGGGCCAGAACGCCTACTACGCCGACAACTACTACCGCAGCGGCAGCAACTACCAGGACCGCCGCCTGGGTGCCAACGACCGCATCTATCGCGGCCGCAACAACCAGTATTACTGCCGCCGTCCGGACGGCACGACGGGCCTGATCATCGGCGGTATCGGTGGCGGCGTGCTCGGCAACATCATCGCGCCGGGCGGCAGCAACACGCTGGGCACGATCCTGGGTGCCGTCGCCGGTGGTGTCGCCGGCCGCGCCATCGATCGCAACAACATACGCTGCGACTAAGCTTCCAGCTCGATTGGAGATCTGGGGTCGGTGGCGAAAGCTGCCGGCCCTTTTTCATAATTCGGGTGACGCCCTATGGTCGATTAGCTTCGGCTCCGCCTTCAAGGCTCCGAGCGACGGCCAAGCGTGCGCTGACACCCCTCCCCCACAGGATCGTGTTCGCCACCGATGCGCTGTTCCACCTGGTCTGGCGCGTCGACGCCGCGCGGCCGACCGATCCCGCGGCGATGCGCGACTACGCGATGCGGCAGCCGCCAGCGGCGCTCGCCGCGATCGTCGTCGGCTGGACATTGGCTGTGTTCGCCGGTGCCGCCTTCGCCATCCGATCCCGGCTCCCCGCGTCACCTTGCCGCTGCGCCGAACAGAGTCCGTGCCGGATCAGCACCACGACCGGCGCCCGCCGCCGTACGGCCGCGCCAGGCCTTCGGCGACCAGCGTATCGCCCAGGCTCGCCCCGCCCCGCATCACGACGCGCAGCTTGCGCCCGTACCGATCCTCGTCCCGGTCGATCGTCGCGAGAGTGAACGGCCCGTCGCCGAGCAGCGCGCGCAGTCGCGTCGTCGCCGCCTCGCCGAGCCGCGCTTCGTCCGCGCAGCGCGGCGGGTGCGTTTCGGGCGTGTCGATGTCGGCGATGCGGACCTTGACCCCTTCGGTGTAGAAGGTGTCGCCGTCCACGACGCAGTTCCACCCGCCGCCCGTGTGGCACAGGTCGAACGTCGCATCGCCCGCTTCCACCGGCACCCCGTCCGTTTTCCAGATCTCCGCGGGCAAGCGCGGGAGCGACCCCGTCCAGATCAGACCCAGGAACAGCCCGAGCAGCACGACGAAGCGGAGTTCGGCGGACGTGGTCCGGGAGCGTTTTCGGTAGGACTTGCGGGTGGCCATGGCGCGCCGACGATGCGGCCGCCATGGTTGAGAACATCTTACGCAAAACGGTTAACGGTATCGCGTGAAGAAAGCCGATAAAGCTGTCGAAGGGGATTGTCCCTTTCTCCTCCGCGTCTAACCGATCACGCCCGACGCCAGCAGAAGCAGCGTGAACAGAAAGGCCGAGAGGACCGAGAAGAGAATCAGCAGCGCCGTCCGTACGAGCGCGCTTCGCCGACGCAGGCCATAAGCATCGCGGAGTTGCCGATACATGTGGACGGGCGGGATGATGCCCATCGCCGCCGCCGTGACTCCGGGCGGTCCGCCCGCCGCCTTGACGAGGCTGAGCACCGCCAGGAGCAGCGTCATGAAGCACAGCGAGTAGGTCACGAACACCGCGTGGTCGTAAACGTGGAAACGGCGGTCGAACGGGAAGAGCAGCCACAGGAAGGGAACGGAAATCGGGATCAGCGCCCAACTGTACTTGTATGCGTTGTTCTGCAGCTTGTAGAGCAGCAGCGACGGGTTGGCCTTGGCTTTTCGGTATGCGTCGGACAGCCATTCGGGCGCGTCGGGCAGATCGTCGGAAGCGCGGACGATGCCCGTCTCGGCGATCCCCCGCTCCTTCATCATGCGCATCATCGATGCCTCGTCGCGGGCATCCTTCAATCGCGCATCGAGCGGGATCGTCGACCGGCCCGCCGCCACCGCCGCCACGCGCTCGCGCTCCAACGCCGCGATGTCGGCGTCGGCCTTCTTGATCCCGGCGCCGAGCGACTGCTGCAGTTCGACGCCGGCCTCCTTGTCCATGACCGTCACGGGCCCGCCCGTCCAGCTAACGACCGCGAACATCGCGAACACGCTGAACAGGAACAGGGCGAGCGGCGACACGAAACGCGCCCGCTCGCCGGCGACGAAGCGCCGCGTCAGCGCGCCCGGTCGCCAGGCAAGCAGCGGAAGCGTCCGCCAGATCTTTCCCTCGAAGTGGAGCACGCCGTGCAGCAGATCGTGCCCGAAGGCGCTCAGCGTACGGTGGACGTGCCCCGCCTGCCCGCAGGCATGGCAATACTCGCCGGTCAGCACGGTGGCGCAATTGAGGCAGTTGGCCTCCTGAGCGCCGCGGCCATGCGCGGTCGTCCCATCGATCGCGCCCGCGACGATGCCGCCGGTCGCCGCGTCCATCACCGCTTCCGCTTCGCTCACCGACACCCCCCGCAGATCCCGTTCCGTCTCCCGCATAGCCATTCCGCGGGTCGGGCGCACGCGCTTCGTACCGTCGATTGCGAACGTCGCCCGGGTGCGCTATGCATTTGGTGTCCGGGCGGCATGCGTCACGGACTGGCTCAGGCGGTTCGTCCGCGCGCCGGAGCTTGACGAGAAGGTGGACGCGTGGAGCCCGCCGGCGATCTTCATTTGCCCGCATCTCGATCCGTCGCCCCTGGCCGCGTCGCGCGGCGGTTCGCATTCGGTGAGGTCGTCCCCCGCACGTCTGCTCGCCGCACCCGCTTCCTACACCCTCACGCACCCACTCGCCGCCTAAAGGAGTTCGCTTGCCCGCACCCTCGCCCCGCCCCGTCGACCGAACGGCCGCCGACGATCCGGTCGCCGCGCCCGAACATCCCGTCCAGCCGCCGCACGAGGCGATCGAGGCGCTGCACGCCGCTATCCTGAAGTCGCTCGACGACGATCAGGCGCTCGACCTCGTGACGATCCCGCTCGCCGGTAAGTCGGCGATCGCGGATCACATGGTGATCTGTTCGGGGCGTTCGACACGGCAGGTCGCGTCGATGGCGGGCAAGCTCGCCGAGCGCATCAAGGCGATCAGCCGCAAGCCCGTGCGCATCGAAGGGTTGCAAACGGCGGACTGGGTGCTGATCGACGCGGACGACGTCATCGTCCACATCTTCCGGCCCGAAGTGCGTTCGTTCTACAATCTGGAGCGCATGTGGTCGTTCGGCGAGGCTCCCGCCGCCCCCCTGAGTTTAGGCGGGCCCTCCGCCGATCCGGCGTCGACGCCGTTCGAGGCCTGACACTCCGCGCATGCGCCTGCACATCGTCGCCCGTGGAAAGATCGGGCGCGGACCCGAGGCGGAGATCGTCGATCGCTATCTGAAGCGCGTGCGCTGGCCAGTCCACGTCAGCGAACTCGGTGCGGCCGATCCGCTGCCCACCGCCGAACCCGGCACGCGCTCCATCGCGCTCGACGAACGCGGCGACGCGCTGACATCGATCCAATTCGCCGACCGGCTGAACGCCCTCCGCGATGCGGGCACGCGCGAGGCCCGCTTCCTGCTGGGCGCGGCCGACGGGCTCGGGGGCGACACGCGCGCCGCCGCCGACCTGTCGATCAGCTTCGGCCGCGCGACGTGGCCGCATCTTCTCGCCCGCGCGATGCTCGCCGAACAATTGTGGCGCGCGACCAGCATCATCGCCGGCCACCCTTACCACCGCGAAGGCTGATGCGCCCGACGACGATCCTGGCGTTCGCCGCCGCGCTCGGACTCGCCGCCGCCGCGCTTGCGAACACGCCATCGCCGCAGACCGCACTGCTTCGCGCGCAGGCCGAGGCGCGGGAGGCTCAGTCGAAGGCTCGTGCTCTGGAGGCACGCGCGGAGGCCGCCACGACCCGCGTCAACCGCACGCGCGCCGCCTTGTCCGCCGCCGTCGCGCGCATCGCCGCGGCCGAAGCCGGGATCAACGCGGCCGAAGCGCGCGTGCGTATCGTCGACGAACGCCGCAGGGCGCAGCGCGTGCGGCTCGCCGCGGAGGAGCGGCCCGCGGTTGCGCTCGTCGCCGGGCTGCAGACGCTGGCGAGACGCCCGCCCGTGCTCGCCCTCGTGCAGCCCGGGACGCTGCAGGATCTCGTGCACACGCGCGCGCTGCTCGCCGGCACCATGCCCGCGATCGCGGCGCGCACGGCGGGCATCCGCGCCGAACTCGCGGCCTCCGACCGCATCGAGCGCGACGCGGTGGTTGCGGCCGCGGGTCTCAGGGCCCGCCACGCCGAACTCGACACGCAACGCCGCCGCCTCGCCGCGCTTGAGGCGGCAAGCGTCGCCGTCCGCCAGACCTATGTCGACGCCGCGCTCGGCGAAGGCGATCGGGCGCTTGCGCTCGGCGAGGATGCGCGCGCGATCGTGTCGCAAGGCCGGCAGCGGCGCGACGACGCGGCGATCGCGGCGACGCTGTCTCGATTGCCCGGACCCAGGCTTCGTCCGGGCTCGCGCATCGGCGCGAAGCGCGGCATCGTGCGGCCCCGCTACCTCATGCCCGTCGAGGGTCGACTGCTGGTGGGCGCGGGCGAAATCTCCGCAGCGGGCGTGCACGCGCGCGGGCTGACGATGGCCACGGCGGCCTCCGCGCCCGTCGTCGCGCCCGCCGACGGCCGCGTCGTCTACGCCGGTCCGTTCCGCAGCTACGGCTACATCGCGGTCGTCGATCACGGCGCGGGCTGGACGACGCTGGTCACGGACATGGCCGCAGTCGACGTCGCAGTGGGCGACACGATCGGACGCGGCGATCCGCTCGGCCGCACGGCGTCGCGCCGCCCGCAGGTCACGATCGAGCTTCGCCGCGGTGGCCGTCCCGTTCCGATCACGCCTCTTCTCTAACGTTCATCGGCGATCTTGGTGCGGATCGATAGATGCACTACATCTCCGTCAATCCATCCGGTCCAAGAGTTCCGCCCATGAACAAGACACTGCTCGGCTCCCTGGCATTCGCGGGCGGGCTCGCCATCGCGGCGACGACGACCGTGTCGGCACAACAGAAGTCGTCCTACGCCGAACTCGACCAGCTGATGGACGTCTACAACCGGGTGCGGGCCGACTATGTCGAACAGGTCGACGACAAGGTGCTCGTCAAGGGCGCGATCGACGGCATGCTCGCCGCGCTCGATCCGCATTCGTCCTTCCTCGAAGCGTCCGACTTCCGCACGCTGCGCACGCAGACCGACGGCAATTACGGCGGCCTGGGCCTCACCGTCACGATGGAGGACGGCGCGGTCAAGGTCATCGCGCCGACGGAGGACACGCCCGCCTTCCGCGCGGGGATGAAGGCCAACGACTTCCTCACCCACATCGACGGGAAGCTTCTCTACGGTGGCACGCTCGACGAAGCGGTCGAGGGCATGCGCGGGGCACCCGGCACCAAGATCACCGTCACCGTTGTCCGCCCGGGCCGCGACAAGCCTTTCGACGTGACGCTCGTGCGCGAGCGGATCGAGCTCAAGCCCGTCAAGTGGGAGGTCCGCGACCGCATCGGCATCATCAACATCAACACCTTCTCCGCGCAGACCGCGGCCGCGACGCAAGCGGCGATGGTCGCGGTCGACAAGGCGGTCGGCGGGCGTCCGCTGGGCTACGTCATCGACCTGCGCTCCAACCCCGGCGGGCTGCTCGACCAGGCGATCGAAGTGTCCGACACGTTCCTCGATCGCGGCGAGATCGTGTCCGAACGCGGGCGCAAGAAGGAGGACATCGAACGCTTCTACGCCAAGCCAGGCGATTTTGCGCACGGCCTGCCCATCGTCGTGCTCGTGGATGCGGGCTCCGCGTCGGC
Source organism: uncultured Sphingomonadaceae bacterium (assembly GCA_964251385.1). Lineage (GTDB taxonomy): Bacteria > Pseudomonadota > Alphaproteobacteria > Sphingomonadales > Sphingomonadaceae > CADCVW01. The sequence continues at coordinate 1,143,440 of CAXUJK010000001.1, forward strand.
GGCGGAAATCGTCGCGGGGGCGCTCCAAGACCACCGCCGCGCGCTCGTCATGGGCGAGACGAGCTTCGGCAAGGGTTCGGTCCAGACGCTGCTGCAGTTGTCGGACGAGACCGCGCTGCGCCTGACCACCGCGCGCTACTACACGCCGTCCGGGCGTTCGGTGCAGGCGGGCGGGATCAAGCCCGACATCGCGGTGCCGCAGCTGACCGATCCCGACTACAAGACCCGGCCGCGCCTGCGCGAGGCCGATCTGCGCCGCGCGCTGCTTCGCGAGTCAAAGGTGACGGACGAAGTGCTCGAGGACGACAGCAAGCCCGACCCACGCTTCGCCGCGACCGCGGCGGAGCTGGAGAAGGCCGGTGTCAAGGATTACCAACTGGATTACGCGCTCAAGACGCTGAAGCGGCTCGCGGTGCCCCCGGTGCGCACGGCGTTGAACTAAAGGCTCGGGCGGGGCCGTGTCGACGACGGTGCAGGACATCGGAACTAGGACCGCACCCGTCGCGGTCGGTGATGCCTTGTCGCGAGCGCGCCTCCTCGCCTTCCTCGTCCCCGCCGGTCTCCTCGTCGGCGCGCTTGGCTCGCAATATCTCGGCGGACTCGTTCCCTGCGAGATGTGCCACTGGCAGCGCTGGCCGCATTATGCCGCCGTCGCACTGGCGCTGGCCGCGTATGCGTACAAACCCGCAGTCCGGACGCTCGTCGTCCTGGCCGCGCTCGCCATCGCCGCATCGGGGGCGATCGGCATCTATCACGCGGGCGTCGAGTACGGAATCCTGCCTGCCGTCACCGCCTGCGCCGCGCCGCTCAGCACCGGCTCCACCGCCCAAGCTCTGAAAGCGATCATGGCCACCCCGCTCGTGCGCTGCGATCAGGCGCAGTTCACTTTTGGAGGTGTCTCCATGGCGGGATGGAACGCGATCATCTCGCTCGGGTCGGCAACGCTGATCCTGTGGCTGGCGCGCCGCCGATGACCAAACCCGGCGACCGCGCGGCCAACGTCGCTTCGATGATCCGCGTCGACCATGCGGGCGAGTATGGCGCGACGCGCATCTACGCGGGCCAGCTTGCGGTGTTGGGCACGCAGTCCCCCGCCGGCCGCGCGGTCGTCCACATGGCCAGTCAGGAAGCCGAACACCTCAAGCATTTCGAAGGCATGCTGCGGTCGCGCCGCGTCCGTCCGACGCTGCTCCACCCCGTGTGGAACGTCGCCGGCTTCGCGCTGGGCGCGGTCACCGCCTTCATCGGTCCGCGCGCGGCGATGGCGTGCACCGCCGCGGTCGAGACGGAGATCGACCTGCACTACGAAGAGCAGCGCCGCGAGCTTGGCACGCAAGAGCCTGAACTCGCCGCGACGATCGAGCGTTTTCAGGCTGAAGAGTTGGAGCACAAGGAGACCGCGATCGGCCACGGCGCGGAACAGCAACTCGGCTACCCGCTCATGTCGTTCCTCATCCGCGCCGGATGCCGCGCCGCCATCGCCCTCTCCAAGCGTGTATAGGGTCGAAGCGCATATGAGGAACCGGGGCATCACCCCGCCCGTTTGGTTCTTCTCAAGGAGATCGTCATGATCGTTCGCACGGCCCTGCTCGCCCTCGCCGCCACGATCGGGTTCGGCATACCCGCGCAAGCGCAGTATCGCGAGCGCGTTGTGGAGGTGTTCGGTCAGGACAAGTGCCCCGAACCACGCGGCGGCGAGATCGTCGTTTGCAAGCGCGTCGGCGAGTCCGAGCGCTTCCGCATTCCCACGGAGTTCCGCGAGCCCGCCGCCGCCGACCGCGAAAGCCAGGAGTCGCGCGTCGACCAGATGGTCGCGCTCGGGCGCTCGGGTCCGGGCAGCTGCTCGAACCAGGGACCGGGCGGCTTCACCGGCTGCTTCCAGCAGCAGGTCGAGGCCAACCGCAACGAACGCCGCGCCGTCAACCGCGCCCGTCAGGAAGAGCCGCGCTAGAGCTCCTTACCGGTCTGCTTCTCCGAAGCAATCCAGCCTACGATCTGCGCCTCGAGAACATCCAAAGGCAGCGGGCCCTGCTCCAGCACAGCATCGTGAAACCGGCGCAGGTCGAAGCGTGCGCCAAGTTCCCGCTCCGCCCGCGCCCGCAGCTCCCGAATCTTGAGCTCGCCGATCTTGTAGGCCAACGCCTGGCCCGGCCAGCTGATGTACCGATTGACCTCGGCATCGATGTTCGCGGCGCTGAGCGCGGTGTTGTCGGTCATGAACGCGACCGCGCGCTCCTTCGTCCAACCCTTCTCGTGTAGCCCCGTGTCGACCACAAGCCGCGTCGCGCGCCACATTTCGTACGACAGCCGCCCCATGTCCTTCTCGGGCGTGTCGTAAAGCCCCATCTCGATCCCGAGCCGTTCGGAATACAGACCCCATCCTTCGACGAAAGCGGTGAAGCTTGCCGCGTGCTTGCGGAAATCAGGCAGGTCCAGTTCCTGCTGCAACGCTATCTGATGGTGATGCCCCGGCACCGCCTCGTGCACCGTTAAGGCGGGCAGCTCCCACAGCGGCCGCTGCGACAGTTTCGACGTGTTGACGTAATAAGTTCCGGACAAGCCACTCTCCGGCGAACCCTGGCTGTAATAAGCCGTCGTCGTGCCTTCCGCGATCTCGGCCGGGATCGCGCGGATGCCGTAGGGCAGCCGCGGCAGTCGTCCGAACAGGCCCGGCATCTTGCCGTCGATCGTCTTCGCCGTTGCCGCCGCCGCGCTCAGCAGCTGCTCGGGCGTGGTCGCGTAATATTTCGGGTCGGTGCGCAGCTTGACGATGAACGCCGCGCGGGACGGATACCCGGCCTTGGTGGCCACCGCATCCATCTCGGCCCGGATGCGCGCCACTTCGCGCAAACCCAACTGGTGGATCGCGTCCGGAGTCATGTTCGTCGTCGTCATCACCCGCGCTCGGTACGCGTACCAAGCGCGGCCGTCGGGTAGCGCGGACGCGCCCACCGTCTGCCGGCACTTGGGCGCATAATCCTTTGCGTAGTAGTCCGCGAACAGACGGTACTCCGGGTTGATCGTGTCCGTAATCAGCGTCTTCGCACGCGCCTGCATCTGCCCCCACTCGGCCGCGTTCGCATCGTTCGGCCGCGTTTCGAGGAACGGTGCGTAGAAGCGCGACTTGGCCGGATCGGCCACGATAACTCCCTCGATCGATCTGGAGACATTCCCCAGCACCACGCAAGGCTGCGTATACCCCCGCGTCACCGCTCCCCGCGTCACCGCGATCGCCGCGCGGTTGTAGGCCGGGTACTTGGCCAGCCGCGCCAGATAGCTGTCGAAGTCCGCCCTGGCGCGGAAAGGCAGCCCGTCCGCCATGCCGACAAAATCCTGATGCCACCCCGAATATGTCGTGAACAGCATCGCCCGCGCGCCGAAACGGTTCGCCTCCGCCTGTTCGTTCAGCATGCGCAGCAGGATCGCCTTGTCGACGCGCTCGGCCGGCGTCAGTCCCGCATCGGAAATGATGCGGAGGCGATCGGCGAGGCCAGTTGCCTCCGACGCCAGCGCGTCCTGCCGTTCCAGGCTCGGGTCGCCGATCTCCGCATCGTACGTTCGCACGCCGAGCGTGGTCGCCTGAACCGGGTTGTTCTTCAGATGCCAGGCCCAATGCGCGTCGATCACGCCCCGCAGATCGTCCGCCGGCGTGGCGAAGGCGGGTGCGGCGACGCCGAGCAGCAACAGCATCAGGCGCTTCATCGATCCGGCTCCCGTTCCCGACCCGCGCGATGCTAAGGCCGACGTCCCGCTTGCGCTATCCGAACTCGATCGCACGATCCCCGTTCGCCAAACCTTTACCAAGCAAGCTTAAATGCTTCCCCCCGGATAGGAGACCCCACACTTGCGATCGTCGAGCGGCCAGCACTACGAAGCGCTCGACCACGTCCGCGCGCTCGCCGCGTTCATGGTCGTCACGTGGCATTTCACGCACGACGTGGTCGGCTACCCTGTTCCCTTCAACACCGCGCCGTGGCTGGGCCTGCTTGACGAAGGCCATGCCGGCGTCGCCTTGTTCATGACGCTCAGCGGCTACCTTTTCGCCAAGCTGCTCGACGGTCGCCACATCGCCTGGGGGCCGTTCCTGTGGAACCGCTTTCTCCGGCTCGCACCCTTGTTGGCGCTCGTGGTCGTGCTGGTCGGCATCTACCGTTCGCCGCACGATCTCGGCGGCTTCCTGGCGGGCATGTCGTGGGGGCTCGTGCACCCCATCCTGCCCAGCGGCGGATGGTCGATCACCGTTGAGCTTCACTTCTACCTCTTGCTGCCCTCGATCCTTGCATCCGCGAGGGATTCGCGCTGGGCGGTGCCGATCTTCATCGCCTTCGCCCTCGCCTTGCGAGTCGCGCTGGCTGCTTTGGACGTGGACGTGCGGCATTTCGCCTACTTCACGATCATCGGGCGCATCGACCAGTTCCTGTTCGGCATCCTGTGCTTCCGCTACCGCGGCGCGATCGACGGCCCCACCGCGCTCGCGGCGCTGGCCGGGCTCTGCGGCTTTTATGCCTGGTTCGATGCGGCCGGCGGCTTTCATGGACCGCTGTCGACGGGCTTTATCTGGGCTTTCATTCCTACGATCGAAGGCCTGGGTTTCGGCATCCTGATCGCCCGCTACGATGCACGCCCGTTGCGCTCCACGCTGCCGGGCATGAGGTTCGTTCGGATGGCGGGCGAATACAGCTACTCGGTCTACCTGCTTCACGGCTTCTTCGTGTTCACCACGGTGTCGTTCGTCCACGAACACGTCATGAATATTTCGAACTTCCACATCGCCTTGCCTTGGGCGCTGCTGTTCTTCGCAGGAATGGTCGCCCTTGGCCGCCTTAGCTTCCGCTGGATCGAGGAACCGTTCCTTCGTTACCGTCGCAACTACCTACGCCAGGTCGTTTCGCAAGCCGTTCCCGTCAGGCGCGACACGCACCGCCGGGCGTTCTGACCTCGACATCGTGGCCCCGAGAACATAGAAGCAACGCATGGCGCAGTTGGACACCCGCGAAAAGCTCGCCATCCTCGCCGATGCGGCCAAATACGACGCGTCCTGCGCGTCGTCGGGCACCGCAAAGCGCTCCTCGCTCGGCACGGAGAAGGGCATCGGGTCGACCGAAGGCATGGGCATATGCCACGCCTACGCGCCCGACGGCCGGTGTATTTCGCTGCTGAAAATCCTGCTGACGAACAGCTGCATCTTTGACTGCCACTACTGCATCAACCGCAAGTCGTCGAATGTCCGCCGCGCGCGTTTCACGGCTGACGAAGTCGTGCAACTCACGCTCAGCTTCTACCGGCGCAACTATATCGAGGGCCTGTTCCTCTCGTCCGGCATCATCAAGAGTTCCAACTACACGATGGAGCAGATGGTCGAAGTCGCCCGCTCTCTACGCGAGGACCACGATTTTCGCGGGTACATCCACCTCAAGACGATCCCCGACGCCGACCCCGAACTCGTCCGCCAGGCGGGGCTGCACGCGGACCGCATGTCGATCAACGTCGAACTGCCGACGGTCGGCGGCTTGCAACGCCTCGCGCCCGAAAAGGACGGGGCGCGGATCGAGACCGCGATGTCCGAGGTCAAGGACGGTATCGCCGACAACAAGGATTCGCGGAAGAAGCACAAGAGTGCGCCCCGCTTCGCGCCCGCGGGCCAATCGACGCAGATGATCGTGGGCGCGGACGCGGCCAACGACGGCGACATCGTCCTGCGCGCATCGACGCTCTACGATCGCTTCGACCTGCGCCGCGTCTACTATTCCGCGTTCAGCCCGATCCCCGACGCGTCCGCGATCCTGCCGCTGCAGCGCCCGCCGCTGATGCGCGAACACCGCCTGTACCAATCCGATTGGCTGATGCGCTTCTACGGGTTCAAGCCCCAGGAGGTCGTTGACACGACCGACGCGACCACGGGCATGCTCGCCCTCGACATCGACCCTAAGCTAGCATGGGCGCTGAAATTCCGCGACAGCTTTCCGGTCGACGTCAACCGCGCCCCGCGCGAGTCGCTGCTCCGCGTCCCCGGCCTGGGCGTCAAGGCGGTCGACGGCATCATCGCCTCGCGCAAATGGCGCCGCCTTCGCCTGGAGGACGTGGCCCGACTTACCGTGTCGGTGGCGAAGGTCCGCCCGTTCATTTCTTGCGATGGCTGGGCACCCGTGGCGCTCACCGACAAGCTGGACCTGAAGACGGTGATCGCACCCAAGGTCGAGCAGATGGAACTGTTCGCCGCCTAGGCAGAAGTCGCCAGCAGGTCGAACTCGACCGGATCGTGCGCGCAAAAGATGCGGACCTCGTCGGCATGGTCGATCGACAGGCGGCGCAGCTTTTTCTGGTTCTCCAGGCGTGCGGCGCGGTCGACTTCCATCATGCGCTGATACCCGCGCATTCCTGGCGGACAGGAATAGGTTTCCGACCCGATCTCGCCGCGATAGAAATAGGCATCGCTGGCGTAGAGCAGCCATCCATTCGCCTCCCGCACCGCGACGCCGCAATGGCCCCACGTATGCCCTTCCAGAGGCACCAGCAGGATCTCGGGCGGCAGACCCGCCAAGTCGCGCACCGCGTCGAACCCGAACCACCGCTCGCCGCCGCCGAACGGGTAGAGCTGCCATTGCACCCCCTCCCACTGGCCCGGCCGATACCGGCGCGTGCCCACGAACGCCCCGCCCTCGCCCGCGTCCGCGACTTCCTTTTCGCGTGCGGTCAGGTGAACGGTCGCATTCGGAAAATCCTGCAGCCCGCCCGCATGGTCGAAATCCAGATGCGTTACGACGATGTGCCGCACGTCCTCCGACCGGAAACCCAGCGCGCGCACCTGCGCGATTGCGGTTTCGGCGCGGCGGAGCTGCAGGTTGTTGAGCTTGAGGAAGAACTCGGACAACCGTTCATGCGGGTTCTCGACATCGCGCGTCCCGAGCCCCGTGTCGACGAGCACGAGCCCGTCGTTCGTCTCGATCAGGAGGCAGTGGCAGACGATGTGGCCGAGCGCGCTGTCGCTGGTGCCGTCGAACAATCGCCCACCCGCCGGGCAGCACGTCCCGCAATTGAGATGATGGATCTTCATCGCGCCGACCCTCCGGCGAGAGGCAGCAGTCGCCGCCGCGTTCGCGCGTCGATCTCGCCCTGGGCGTTACGCGACACAAGCCACGTCAGCGCGGCGGCACCAACAAAGGCCACTGCGACCGCGCCGCCGGTTGCGGCCTTGCGCGGCGGCTTGCCGGCCTTGATGTTGCGAAGGTCGGCCATGTCCGTTTCCCGTGCTGATGCGACCAAACGGCAACCGGCATGCGGGTCGCGAGTTCCCTTCCCATGCATCTAGCCGTCCTGAGCCACGAGGCCGATTTCGACGGCTGGCGCACCGCGGCGCGCGCGCTCGCCTCCGCGGGCATTCCGCCCGAGCAGGTCGCCTGGCAGGCGGGCGAGCAGGCGCAATCCCTGTTCGGGTCCGAACCCGTTCCGCCTACCCCGGCAAATGCCGCTTTTTCCGTACCGCGGCCCTTCCTCGACCTCGCGGAGAACGCGATCCAGCATTCCGATCCCGAACGCTTTTCGCTGCTCTACACGCTGCTCCTTCGCCTGCGCGCGCATCCCAAGGCGTTGGAGGACAAGGCCGACCCGATCCTGAATCGCGTCAACCTGATGGCCAAGGACGTGCACCGCGACGCGCACAAGATGCACGCGTTCGTGCGCTTCCGCGAAGTGGTCGACGAGGACATGACGCGCTACGTCGCGTGGTTCGAACCCGACCACCATATCGTTCGTGCGCAGGCGGGGTTCTTCTCGCGGCGGTTCGCCAACATGGACTGGACGATCCTGACGCCCGCCGTGTCGATGCATTGGGACACGGAACAGATCAGCTTTTTGCCGGGGGCCACGAAAGCCGATGCGCCGGACGGCGATCCGATCGAGGAGACGTGGAAGACCTACTACGCATCGATCTTCAATCCCGCTCGGGTCAAGATCAAGGCCATGACCAAGGAGATGCCCAAGAAATACTGGAAAAACATGCCTGAAACCGCGTTGGTGGGGCATTTGATCGCAGGGGCGCAAGCACGGGAGTCGGCGATGGTCGAACGTTCGCAAGCCGAGCAGTTGGCGTTGATTCCGGAACGAGGCGCGGACCTCGCGATCGCGCAAGCGGGCCTGTTCGCTGCCACGGAGGTCGAGCATGCTCTGCAACCCGGCGGCAACCGCCTCGCCTCGTGGGAAGCGCTGCTGGCCGAGGCCAAGGCGTGCACGCGCTGTCACCTGTACGGCCCGGCCACGCAGACCGTGTTCGGCGAAGGCCCGCTCGACGCGCCGCTCATGTTCGTGGGCGAACAGCCGGGCGACCAGGAGGACCTGGCGGGCAGGCCCTTCGTCGGCCCCGCGGGCCAGATGTTCAATCAGGCGCTGGGCGAAGCGGGGGTCGACCGCTCGAAGGCCTACGTCACGAATGCCGTGAAACATTTCAAGTTCGAACAACGCGGCAAGCGGCGCATCCACTCGAAACCCGAAGGTCCCGAGATCGAGGCGTGCAAATGGTGGATCGGTCAGGAACGCGCGTTGCTCGCCCCCAGGATCACCGTCGCGCTGGGTGCCACCGCGGCGCGCGCCCTGTTCGGTAAGATCATGACGATCGGCAAGTCGCGTGGGGCACCCCTGACGCTCGCCGACGGCGGCGAGTGCTGGATCACCGTGCACCCGAGCTTCCTGCTGCGCATCCCCGAACCCGACCGCAAGGCGGAGGAATATGCCCGCTTCGTCGCCGACCTCAAGCTGATCGGCGAACGCGTCGCGGCTTTGACCTAGAAGCGGGCTCGCACCGTCGCGCGCACGTTGCGGGGCGCGCCCGTGCTGATGTTGTTGTCGTTGTGCGCGGTCGGAAAATACGTCTCGCCGAGCAGGTTTTCGATGTTGACCTGCGCTTCGACCCCGTCCGCGACCTGTACGAACAGCGCCCCGTCGACCCGCGTGTACGCAGGCAAAGCGACCGCGTTCGACAGAGACGCGAACACGCGCGACTGGTGGTAGACGCCCAGGCCGACTCCGACGCGATCGATCGGGTCGTACCGCGTCCACAGCGACGCCTGGTGGCGTGGCACGAGCGGGACGGTCCGGCCCGCGGGCGTCGTTCCCGTGGTGCGGCGGATTTCCGCGTCCTGCAGCACATACCCTGCGTTGACGTTCCAGCGGCTCGTCAAACGTCCGGACGCGCCCAGCTCGATTCCCCGGCTGCGCTGTTCGCCCGTCAGCACGGTCTGCCCCGCGATCGCGCCGGGTGCGCGGCCGTTGGTCCGGTCGAGCCGGTACGCCGCCGCCGTCAGCAGCAGCCCATCGCGCGGTGCCCACTTGGCGCCGACCTCCAGATTGTCGAATTCCTCGGGCTCGAGCGCGGCGAGCGTCGGGTCCAATCCCAAGAACTGGTCGCCCGATTGCGGCAGGAACGACCGGCTGTAGCTGCCGTACAGCGACACCGCCGCCGTCGGCTTGAGCACCAGCCCCAGCCGCGGCGACCACAGGTCGTCGGTCCGCGCGAAGCTCTGCCCGTTGAGCCGATTGTCGACGCGCAGCGTGAAGCGGTCGTAACGCAGTCCCGCGACGACCTCGACCACGCGTCCGATCGAAATCTGATCCTGCGCATAGACCGCGAACACGTCCGCCTCGCTGCGCACGCGCCGATTGCTGGGGTCGTCTCGAAAGGTAATCGGCGGTACGATGAACGGATCGGCGAGCGCGACCGAGGTCCGCGGCCCGCCGGCGAAGAACCCGTTGATCCGGGCGTTGCGCGTGGACTGGTTGCCATACTCGAGCCCGCCGAGCAGAACGTGCCCGATCGGCCCCGTGTTCGTACGCCACACAAGATCGTTCTGCACGAACAGATTTTGTCGGGATGTCTCGTCGCGGTAAGCCTCGACGTCGACACGGCCGGCGACGACGGCGGTCGCCGCGAACGCGTTGGCGTAGGCCTTGTCGTAGTCCCCGAAAAGCAGCTTGCTCGTCAGGTTGAGGTTTTCCCCGAAATCGTGGCTGACGTCCGCGTGTACGACATGCGCGTCGAAGTCCGAGCGGTTGATCCCGCGCGCGCCGAAGAAGGTGTCGCGCGCGCCCGCCAGCGGCCGTCCGCCGGACGACGGGATCCCGCGATCGACGATGCGTTCGTCCTGCGCATACTCGTACGACAGGCCGACTCGGGTCGCCGGCCCCAAATCGATCCCGACCGTCGGGTTAATGGCAAATCGGTCGCCGCCGTAGACGTCGCGATGAGTGTCGAACCGTTCGTACACCGCGTTGACGCGCCCGGCGATTGCGCCACCCAGTGGCTGGTTGATGTCGGCCTCGACGAACCACGACCCGAAGCTGTCGACCGACGCCGCGCCGCCCGCGAACGCATCGGCCACCGGCCGCTTGCTCACCCGGTTGACTACGCCGCCCCCGCCGCCGCGTCCGAAAATCATCGCGTTCGGGCCTTTCAGCACCTCGATCCGCGCGACGTTGTACAAGCCGCGATAATATTGAACGTCGTCGCGCAAGCCGTCGACGAAGAAGTCCGCGGTGCTGCCGTTGCCGCGCAGCGTCACCTGATCGCGGTGCCCCTCCCCCTGCCCGATCAGCGCGCCGGGAACGTAGCGCAGGACGTCGCCGATCGAACGCAGGCCCGCGTCGTCGATCTGCTCGGCGGTGACGACGCTGACCGCCTGCGGGATGTTGCGCAGGTCGGTCGCGGTGCGGGTGGCGCTGGTCGTCGCCTTCGCCCCGTAGCCTTCGCGAACGCCGGTCACGACGATCGTCTGCACCTCGTCCTCGGCGGCCGCGACGGCAGGAGTCGACAGGCCAATACCTAAGGCGAGGAAGGGCAGTGCGCGCACGTGACGGTCATCCCGGCCCGGGAAGCGGGCCCGGCGTCACTAGCGCTACTGATAATCATTCGCAATGAGAATGTTTCGCAATAGCAGAAATGATCCGCTCGCGCGTTCCGCTACGCTCCCAGTGCCGCCTTGATCTTGGGCTCCAGCGCCGACCACTGTACCGTGTTCTCGACGGGCTTGTCGTTGATCAGGAAGGTCGGCGTACCGTCGATCTTGTACTGCTTCCCCGCCGCCTGCGTCGCCTCCACCAGGCGATCGGTCGCGGCCTGATCGGTCAGGCATGCCTGGGCCTTGGCCTGGGGAACGCCGCGCATCCCGACGAACCGGTCCAACTCCATGATCTGCGCCAGCTGCGCGAATTGTTGCGGCACGGGCAGCGCGTCCATCGTCTTGATCTGTGCAGGCGTCATCGTCTGCGCGCGTTTCACGAATGCATCCTGTTCGGTGTACAATTGCTCGGTCAGCTTGAAGAACGGCTGCGGCCCGCCGCACCGCGCGAGCAGCGAGACGACGATGTCGTACGGATCGCGCACGAAGTTCCGGAATTCGAAGCTCACGTCGCCCGACTTGATGTAGCTGTTCTCCAGCGGCGCGGACGCGTCCTTGGAGAAGTCGCGGCACACGTGGCACGTCATCGACCCGAACTCGACGAGCTTAACCCGCGCATCGGGATTGCCCATGCGAAAACCGCCCTGCGGCGTTTCGACGACGGTCTGCGTCCAATCCTTGGCACCCGGGGCCAGGCTGACGGCGGGCGTGGCGGCGTTGGTCGTGGCGACGTTGGCTGCGCCGTCGCCGCAACCGGCGAGGGCCAGCGCGGCGGTCGCCGTCAAAAGCATTTTCTTCAATTCAACTCTCCGACAATTTGCCCATCAGCGGGATGGACGCGAACGCGTTTAAGATCGGTGGACCGGCCGTGTCGTCAATCCCGCGCGCCAGGCCTTCGAGGCAGGCGCGCAGCTCCGGATCGGCGATCTGGCGCAACGATTCGCCCAGGTCGGCGGGGATAGGCCGCAACGACGGCGGGGCAGGTCGCTTGGCGGCGCGCGCGACGCTGCCCTGCCGGAAGCTGATGCGCGCGACCGCCTCGTATCCGAAGAAGCGGTTGACGCGCTCGACGATAACGGGCGCGACGTGCTGCATCGTCGGGGCGTACGCGCCTTCGACGACGAGCGTCAGCACGCCGCTCGCTCGTCGCCCATGCGGAAAGCGGATCGATTCGGGCGCGCTCACGTCGGCGTAGCGCGCGCCGACGATTTCGCTCCAGCGGCTGACGACCGAGGACTGGATGAACCCGAATCGCCGCAGCGCAGCGCCGCCCGCCGCGGGCAGCATCGCGGACACGGCGCGCGCGGCTCCGCCGCGTGCACGCGCGTCGGGCTTGCCGCCCCTGATCCCCGCTTTGCTCATCGAAACGGGTCATGCCATAGCCTCGGCATGCTCGCCAGTGTCTCCGGCAAACCTTCGATCGCGCCTGCATTGCTCGCCTGGTACGACGCGGGGACGCGCGACCTGCCTTGGCGGAGCCGCACAAGGCGCGCGGACCCCTATCGGGTCTGGCTGTCCGAGATCATGCTCCAGCAGACCACGGTCGCCGCGGTCATCCCGTACTTCGACGCGTTCACGGCCCGCTGGCCGACCGTCGATGCGCTCGCCGCGGCCGACGATGCGGCCGTTATGTCCGCCTGGGCAGGGCTCGGCTACTATGCCCGCGCGCGCAACCTGCTGGCGTGCGCGCGCATCGTCGTCGCCGACCATGGCGGTCGCTTTCCGGACAGCGAGGCGGCGTTGCGGAAACTTCCCGGCCTGGGCGCGTACACAGCCGCCGCCGTCGCCGCGATCGCTTTTGGCAAGCGCGCCGTTGTGATCGACGGCAACGTCGAACGCGTCGTCTCGCGCCTGTTCGCGGTTCGCCAGCCTCTGCCCGGCGCGCGCAAGATCATCGCGCTCCACGCCGACGGCCTCACCCCCGACGCCATCACCTCCGACGGGCGCCCCGGCGACTATGCGCAAGCGGCGATGGACCTGGGCGCGACGATCTGCCGCCCGCGCGCACCTTTGTGCCTCGTCTGTCCGGTGTCGGACGCGTGCGCCGCCCGCGCGCTCGGCAATCCCGAAACCTTTCCCGTCAAGGCGATGAAGCCCGACCGCCCCGAACGCACCGCCGGAGTCTACGTACTAGAGCACGACGGACAGGTCCTGCTCGAACGCCGCCCGCCGTCCGGCCTGCTCGGCGGCATGACCGGCTTTCCCGACGCACCCCCCGCCTCCGCCGCCTGGACGCCGCGCGGCCGGGTTCGCCACGTCTTCACGCATTTCGGCCTGACGCTGGACGTGTTTCACGCGCGCGGCGGGGACAAGCCCGACGGCCTGTGGTGGCCCGTCGACGACCTTCCTCGCGCGGGCCTCCCCACGCTGTTCCGCAAGGTCGCGGACGCGGTGTACGGATGACCCCACCGTTCTTCGCGGGCCACTGGTTCGACCGCATGGATGCCGCACGGAACGACGTCGCGACGTTCGACACGGCGCGCGCGCATCCCCAGGCTCGATCGCTGCGGCTGGCCGGCCTCGATCCCGATCTCGACGCGGACGGACGGCTGACGTTCGAACGCGTCGACGACGACGCGCCGCTCGTCCTGATCGGATCGATCGACTCCGTCCCGACCTTTGCCCACCTTCCCGCCGCCCCGCTCGCGCCCGCCACCTCGGGCTCGGCCCGCGCGATCTTCGCCCTGCTCGATCGGCTGCACCCGGCGGACGCCCCGATCTACGCCGCCGCGCGCTCCGTCATCGACTGGCACGCGCGCCACGGGTTCTGCGCCAAGTGCGGGTCAACGACCGCGATCGTCCGCGCAGGCTGGGGCCGTCATTGCGCCTCTTGCGGCACCGACCATTTTCCGAGAGTCGACCCGGTCGCGATCATGCTCGCCGAGTCTCGAGATCGCGTCCTCGTCGGGCGGCAACCGCAATACCCACCCGGCCGCTATTCGGCATTGGCCGGCTTCATCGAACCGGGAGAGTCGATCGAGGACGCGGTCGCGCGCGAGTTGTGGGAGGAGGCGGGCGTCCATGTTACCGCCGTTCGCTATCTGGCGAGCCAGCCCTGGCCGTTCCCCTCCTCGCTCATGATCGGCTGCATCGCCGCGGTGAGCGACGACGCGCTCACGATCGATCACACGGAGATCGAGGACGCGTTCTGGGTCGACGCACGCGAAGTCGCCGACGCGCTCGCCGACGCGCGGGGCGCAAGGTTCATCGCGCCGCCGCCCTACGCGATCGCGCGCGATCTGCTCGAAGCCTGGGTTGCTACCGTTTCGCCTGCGTCCTAGATGACCGCGCATGGATGATCGCACGAATACGATAGCGGGTTGGGTGCTGGGCGCGGGGATCGTCGCGTTGGGCGCATCCATCGTCAGCGGCGAGATCTTCCATTCCGAACGGCCTGAAAAAATGGGCTATCCGATCGCGGGCGTCGATAACGGGCCCGCGGGCAAGGAGGCCGAGAAGCCGATCGCGTTCTTCCTCGCCTCCGCCGATCCCGCCAAGGGCGCGGACGTGTTCAAGAAGTGCTCGGCCTGCCACAACGCCGAACCGGGCGGCGCCAACGCGCTCGGCCCCAATTTGTACGGCATCATGGGCGCGCCGCATTCATCCAAGCCGGGGTTCGCGTACTCCGCCATATTGACGGAGAAGAAGGGCACGCCCTGGACCTGGGACGACATGAGCGCCTGGCTCGCCAACCCCAAGAAGTACGCGCCCGGCACCAAGATGACCTTCGCGGGCCTGTCCAGCCCCGAGGACCGCGCCAACGTCATGGCCTACCTCAACAGCAAGAGCAGCGCGCCCATCCCCGTCCCCGCCGCCCCGGCGGAAGCCGTCGTGGAGGGAGGCGCCGCGGCCGGTCCCAGTGCGGGCGACGACAACGCGCTGACCAAGCCGGGCACGGGCACGGGCAACGGCGCGCAGAAGGCCGAGAACGAACCCGTCGTCACCGAACAGCAGGCGGCCAAGCAGCCCGCGGGCAATGTCGGCGGCGAAGGCGCGCCGGCGGTGACGGGCACGTCGGCGCAGGAACGCAGATAAGGGCGCGACGGTGGCGGGAAGCAAGGCGGACACACCCGAAGCCTATCTCGCCGCGCTTGCCCCCGACCGTGCATCGCTGATCTCGCACGTCCGCGATCTCGTCAATGAAGCACTCCCCGGCGGCTACGTCGAACGCACGGGGTCGGGCATGATCGTGTGGGAAATTCCCGCGTCTCGCTACCCCGACACGTACAACGGGCAGCCGCTGATGCTCGCCGCGCTCGCCGCGCTCGCCGCGCAGAAGAACCACAACGCGCTCTACCTGATCTGCGCCTACGCGGACGCGGACAGCGACGCCGCCCTGCGCGGCGCCTACGCCGCGGCGGGTCGAAAGATCGACATGGGCAAGAGCTGCCTCCGGTTCAAAACGCGCGAAGGCTTGGTCGACGAAGCGATATCGCAGGTCATCCGCGACACGCCGGTCGAAAAGCTGATCGCGGGGTACGAGGCGTCGCGGCGCTAAAGCCCGCCATAATACCCGCAAACGTGGCCCCACGCCTCGTCCGCCGTCTCCACGAACGTGAACAGCTCCAGGTCCTTGGCCGCGATCACCCCTTCGTCCGCCAGCGCCTGCCAGTTGACCACCCGCTCCCAATACTTCCGCCCGAACAGCAGGATCGGCAGCTTGGCCACCTTGCCCGTCTGGACCAGCGTCAGCAGCTCGAACATCTCGTCGAAAGTCCCGAACCCGCCTGGAAACACGGCGACGGCGCGGGCGCGAAGCAGAAAATGCATTTTTCGCAGCGCGAAATAGTGAAACTGAAAGCTCAGGCCCGGGGTTACGTACGGGTTGGGCAACTGCTCGAACGGCAGCACGATGTTCAGCCCGATCGACTGCGCGCCGACGTCCTCCGCGCCGCGATTGGCCGCTTCCATGATCGACGGCCCGCCGCCCGTGCACACCACGAACTGCCGCTTGCCGTCCGCGTCGCGATCGTACCCGCTGACCGTGCGCGCCAGCTTGCGCGCCTCATCGTAGTATTTTGC
This sequence comes from uncultured Sphingomonadaceae bacterium, assembly GCA_964251385.1. Lineage (GTDB taxonomy): Bacteria > Pseudomonadota > Alphaproteobacteria > Sphingomonadales > Sphingomonadaceae > CADCVW01. The sequence goes on from CAXUJK010000001.1 coordinate 1,159,348, forward strand.
GTTGGCGCGCAGCCGCTCGGCGACCGCCTTGGCCCGCGGCTCGGCCGCCGCCTCCACGACCGCGTCCGCCACCTCGGGCGCGGGAATGCGCGCCGATCCGTAGAACACGAAGGTCGACGCGATCCCGGCCTCGTCGAGCAGCAGTTCGGGCTTGAGCAATTCCAGCTGGAATCGCACCGCGCGCAGGTCGGGGCGCAGGAGGAACTCGTTGTCCTGGAACGCCAGCCGGTACGCGGGATCCTCCGTCTGCGGGCTCGACGTCGGATGCGCGGCGGCCTCGGCCTCGGCCTTGGCGGGTTGGAAGATGCGCGGGGGAAGTTGGGGATCGGTCATGAAGGCGCGGCCTTAACGCGCCTACGCGCCCAAGCGCAATTGCGTGCGCTCGCGCGTGTCGGCATAGGCGGCGTCGATCGGGGGGAATGAACGATGAAGACCTTGCTTGCGGCCGCGATGCTTTTGCTCGCCGGATGCGCCCTCGCGCCTGCCGCTCCCGACGCACGTTCCGCGACCGCTCCCCTGCGCGAGACGATCACGGTGTCCGCACAGGCCGGGCGCACCGTGGACATGACCGTCATCCGCCCCCGAAGCATACGCGGCGTCGCGCTGTTCGGGCACGGACAAGGCGGTCAGGCATCCGCCTACCCCGCGCTCCTCGACATGCTGACCGATGCGGGCTGGCTCGTCATCGCTCCCCTCCATGTCGACTCGCAGGCGCACCCACGCCGTGCCGACTTCGACCAGCGCGCCGGGTTCGCCGCGCGTGTCGCCGATGTCGCGGCCGCCGCGACGCTCGCGCGGACGCTCGCGCCCGGCAAGCCGGTGGTCGCCGTCGGACACAGCTACGGCTCGTTGCTCGCCGCGATGCAGGGCGGCGCGCTTTCCGCGATGATCCCGGCGCGCGACGTCGATGTTCGCGCGGTGCTCGCCTTCTCGACGCCGGGACGCATCCCGGGCCTCATCACGCCGCAAAGCTTCGCGACGCTCGCCGTACCGACGATGGTCGTAACGGGCGACGCGGACGTCGTTCCGGGCTTCATCCCCGACTGGAAGCAGCATCTGGCCATGTACGAGGACAGTCCCGCTGGGGACAAATACGCGCTCGTCCTGGCCGGGGGCGGGCACATGCTCGTGAAGGACGGCGTCGGGCCCGCGCGCGATGCCACGATGGCCGCGACGCTCGATTTCCTCGCCGCTTACGGCTTGGGCGATGCCGTCGCCAAGGCGCGCCTCGCGGGACTGCGCTCGACGCCTGCGCTGGACGTCCGCCGCCGCTGATCGCTTGACGCCCGCTTCGTCCTCGTACAGGGCGGCGCCGGGCCACGCCGCCCCAACGCGGCGCTTGCTCTCTGGAAGGAGAGGTCTGATGAACACGCCACCCGTGCGGCCGTTGCGGCCGTATTTCTCGAGCGGCCCCTGCGCCAAGCCACCCGGCTGGAACGCCGCCGCCCTCGCCACCGCATCGCTCGGCCGTTCGCACCGCTCCAAGATCGGCAAGTCCCGGCTCGCGCACGCGATCGACCTGACGCGGGAAATCCTGCGTGTTCCCGACACGCACCGCATCGGCATCGTCCCCGCGTCCGACACCGGCGCGTACGAAATGGCGATGTGGACGATGCTTGGCGCCCGCCCCGTCACCGCAGTCGCCTGGGAAAGCTTTGGTGACGGTTGGGTCACCGACGCGGTCAAGCAGTTGAAGATCGACCCGACCGTGCTGCGCGCCGACTACGGCCACCTCCCCGACCTCGCGAGCATCGATCAGGACACGGACGTCCTGTTCACCTGGAACGGCACGACATCCGGCGTCCGCGTCCCCGACGGCGACTGGATCAAGGATGACCGCGGCGGCCTGACCTTCAACGACGCGACCAGCGCCGTGTTCGCCTACGACATGCCTTGGCCGAAACTCGATGTGACCACATTCTCGTGGCAGAAAGTCCTGGGCGGCGAAGGCGCGCACGGCGTCATCATCCTGGGTCCGCGCGCGGTCGAACGGCTCGAAGGCCACACCCCTGCCTGGCCGCTGCCGAAAATCTTCCGGCTCGTGTCCAAAGGGAAACTGTCCGAAGGCATCTTCAAGGGCGAGACGATCAACACGCCCTCCATGCTCGCGGTCGAAGATGTGATCTTCGCGCTCGAATGGGCACAAGCCCTGGGCGGGCTCGACGCCCTGATCGCACGATCCGACGCCAACGCCGCCGCGCTCGACGCAATCGTCGATCGTTTGCCTTGGCTCGGCCACCTTGCCGCCGATCCCGCCAAGCGCTCGCGCACCAGCGTCTGCCTTACCGTCGAAGGTGCGGACGAGGCGCGCATCAAGGCGATGGCCGCGCTGCTCGAGGCCGAACACGCGGCATACGACATTGCAGGCTACCGCGACGCCCCGCCCGGGCTTCGCATATGGTGCGGCGCGACCGTCGACACGGCCGATATCGAGGCGCTCGAGCCTTGGCTGCAATGGGCGTTCGAAAAGACAAGCTAACGTCATCCCAGCGCATGCTGGGATCTCAGCGAGCTTCAACCACCGCAACCCCAATCCACTGAGATCCCAGCATGCGCTGGGATGACGGAGCTCCAAATGACCAAAGTCCTCATCGCCGACCAGATGGACCCCCAAGCCGCCGCCATCTTCCGGGCGCGAGGTCTCGAAGTCGACGAACGCCCCGGCCTCACCCCCGCCCAGCAGGCGGAGATCATCGGCGACTATGACGGCCTCGCCATCCGCTCGACCACCAAGGTCACGCCAACCCTCCTCGCCGCCGCGACGAATTTGAAAGTCATTGGCCGCGCGGGGATTGGCGTCGACAATGTCGATATTCCCGCAGCGTCGGCGAAAGGCGTGGTCGTCATGAACACGCCCTTCGGCAATTCGATCACCACCGCCGAACACGCGATCGCGCTCATGTTCGCGCTCGCCCGCGACCTGCCGTCCGCCGACGCCTCCACGCAGGCGGGCAAGTGGGAGAAGAACCGCTTCATGGGCGTCGAGCTCACCTCCAAGACGCTCGGCCTGATCGGCGCGGGCAATATTGGTTCCATTGTCGCCGACCGAGCGCAGGGCCTGAAAATGAAGGTCATCGCCTACGACCCCTTCCTGACCCCCGAACGCGCGGTCGAGATCGGGGTCGAGAAGGTCGACCTCGACACGCTGCTGGCACGCGCCGACTTCATCACGCTCCACACCCCGCTCACCGACCAGACCCGCGGCATCTTATCGGCGGAAGCGCTCGCCAAGACCAAACGCGGCGTCCGCATCATCAACTGCGCGCGTGGCGGGCTCATCGATGAAGTCGCGCTCAAGGCCGCGCTCGACAGCGGCCAGGTGCAAGGCGCGGCGCTCGACGTGTTCGCGACCGAGCCGGCCAAGGACAGTCCGCTCTTCAACACTCCCGGCTTCATCTCCACGCCCCATTTGGGCGCGTCCACGACCGAGGCGCAGGTCAACGTCGCGATCCAGGTCGCCGAGCAGATGGCCGATTTCTTGACCACCGGCGGCGTCACCAACGCGCTCAACATGCCGAGTCTGTCGGCGGAAGAGGCCCCGCGCCTGAAACCGTACATGGCGCTCGCCGAAAAGCTCGGCTCCTTGCTCGGCCAGATCGAAGGCACCAACATCACCGGCATCGCCGTCGAGGCCGAGGGCGCCGCCGCCGAGCTCAACATGAAGCCGATCACCGGCGCGGTCCTCGCCGGCCTGATGCGCGTCTGGTCCGACACGGTGAACATGGTCAACGCGCCGTATCTCGCCAAGGAACGCGGCCTCGACGTCCGCGAAATCCGCCACGCACGCGAAGTCGACTACCACACCCTCGTCCGCGTCACCGCCACCACGAAGAAAGGCCCCCGCTCCGTCGCCGGCACGCTCTTCGGCGCCGAACCCCGCCTGGTCGAAATGTTCGGCATTAAGGTCGAGGCAGACCTCGCCGGCGACATGATCCACCTCGTCAACGACGACACCCCCGGCTTCATCGGCCGCCTCGGCTCCACGCTCGGCTCCGCCAACGTCAACATAGCCACCTTCCACCTCGGCCGCCGCGCTGCCGGCGGTGAAGCCGTCGCGCTGGTCAGCGTCGACGAACGCATCGACGCGGGGCTGACAAAGGCACTCGGCAAGCTGCCGGGCGTGCGGCAGGTGAACGCGTTGCGCTTCTGACCGACGGTTTCGCGGCGTTGCGCAAGCGAGCGCGGCGGCTATGCTGCCGCGATGCGCCGTTTTCCCGCCTGCCTGCTTGCTCTTCTGGCCTCGGCCGGCCTCGCCGGCTGCGCGGTTCCCGCCGCCACCGGACGAACGCCCGCAACCTACGCCAATCCGGTTCTCGACGCGGATTTCCCGGACCCGGCGGTGCTCACCGCGTCGGACGGCTTCCACTACGCCTACGCGACGCAAGGGTCGGGCCGGAACATCCAGCTCGCGCGTTCGCGAAACCTGGTCGACTGGGATGTTCTGCCCGACGCGCTTCCCGTCAAACCCGCATGGGCGAGCCGTACGCAGGATTTCTGGGCGCCGCACGTGTCGGAGGCCGCGGGGCGCTACTACCTCTATTACTCCGCCAAGCCCGACGCGGCGCTGACGGATACGACGCGGGGCCTGTGCCTCGCGGTCGCGACCGCGGACCGCCCGACGGGGCCGTTCACCGACGTCGGACGTCCGCTGCTGTGCGGGCCGGGGTTCGTCAACATCGATCCCATGGCGTACGACGATCCCGCCACGGGCAAGCGCCTGCTCTACTGGGGATCGGGGTTCGAAGCGATCAAGGTCCGCGAACTCGCCCCCGACCGCGTCTCGTTCGCGCCGGCAAGCGCCGCCGTCGACCTGATCGAACCCGTCAAATCCGAAGACCCCACCGAATATGAGCGCTTGATCGAAGGCGCTTGGGTCGTCCGGCGCGGCGGCTGGTATTACCTGTTCTATTCGGGCGATAATTGCTGCGGCCCCAAGGCGCACTACGCCGCGTTGGTCGCGCGCTCCCGCAGCGCAACCGGCCCGTTCGAGAAGCTAAAGGCCGCGAAGGGAACATCGGGCAACGTCGTCCTCGAACAACGTAAGGGTTGGATCGCCCCCGGCCACAATTCGATCGCGACGGACGCGCGCGGTCGCCAATGGATCGTGTACCACGCCGTCGACGCGCGCAGGCCCCGCACGGCGCCGACCGACGAGGTGAACTCGCGACGCATCATGCTGATCGACCCGATCGTGTGGCGCGACGGGTGGCCGCGCATAGCCGACGACGGGCCGTCCGACGCCCCGCGCCCGCGGCCCGCGGCTTCGAACGGGCGCGGCCCGACGCGGTAGGCCGAGCCTCCCGGCTTTGACCCGCCCGCGCCGCGTGGCCTAGGAGCGGACGCGCACCGCCTGAAGGAACCCCGCTTGCCCAACGTCACCGTCATCGGCGCCCAATGGGGCGACGAGGGCAAAGGAAAGATTGTCGACTGGCTCGCGGACCGGGCGGACATCGTCGTGCGATTTCAAGGCGGGCACAACGCGGGGCACACGCTCGTCGTCGGCGACACCGTCTACAAACTTTCGCTGCTTCCGTCCGGTATCGTGTCCGGCACGCTGTCGATCATCGGCAATGGGGTTGTCCTCGACCCTTGGGCGTTCAAGGTTGAGGTCGAGAAGCTGCGCGGCCAGGGCGTGGCGGTGACGCCCGAGACGCTGCAGGTCGCCGACACGTGCCCGCTCATATTGCCCGTTCACCGCGACCTCGACGGCCTGCGGGAAGATGCCAGCGGGGCGGGCAAGATCGGGACGACGCGGCGCGGCATCGGTCCTGCCTACGAGGACAAGGTGGGCCGCCGCGCGATCCGCGTGTGCGACTTGTCCCATCTTGACGACCTCGCCCCTCTGCTCGACCGCCTGTGCGCGCACCACGACGCGCTCCGCGCGGGGTTCGGCGAACCGCCCGTCAACCGCGACGTCATCCTGGCCGACCTGAGGGAGATCGCCGACTTCGTCCTCCCCTTCGCCAAACCCGTCTGGGCGACGCTCAACACGGCGAAAAAGGTAGGCAAACGCATATTGTTCGAAGGCGCGCAGGGCGTGTTGTTGGATGTCGACCACGGCACCTACCCGTTCGTCACCTCGTCCAACACCGTCGCGGGCACCGCTGCGTCCGGGTCGGGCATGGGCCCGTCCGCCGCCGGATTCGTCTTGGGCATCGCCAAGGCGTACACGACGCGAGTCGGCTCCGGCCCCTTCCCGACGGAACTCGACGACGCCACCGGGCAGCGTTTGGGCGAACGCGGCCACGAGTTCGGCACGGTCACGGGCCGGAAGCGCCGCTGCGGCTGGCTCGACGCCGCGTTGCTTCGCCAATCGGTCGCGGTGTCGGGCGTCACGGGAATCGCACTGACCAAACTCGACGTGCTCGACGGTTTCGAAGAGATCCGCATCGGCACGGCGTATGAACTCGACGGCGAGACGCTCGACCACCTGCCGTCCCACGCCGCGGACCAGGCCCGCGTGAAACCGGTCTACGAGACGATCCCCGGCTGGTCCGAATCCACCCGCGGCGCGCGAAGCTGGGGCGAACTCCCCGCCCCCGCGATCAAGTATATCCGCCGCGTGGAAGAGCTGATCGACTGCCCGATCACGCTCGTGTCGACCTCGCCCGAACGCCAAGACACGATCCTCGTCCGCGACCCGTTCGCCGGGTGAGTTTTCTTCTCGTCCTGCTCGTGCTGGCCGCGTTGCATTTCGCTCCTCCGCGCATGGCCACCCTGCTCGCCGCGCCCGCGCTGCTCGTATGCGTCTATGCGGGCCTCACGTTTCCCGATCTCGACCAGCCGCTCCCGCTCGAACACCGCAGCGCCGTCACCCACAGCTTGGCACCTGCGCTCGCGCTCACCGCATGGCCGTGGGCGCGCGCCGCTGCCGCGGGTCTGGCGCTCGGCCTCGGCTTCCACCTCGTCGCCGACATTTTTCCGAATGCCATGACCGGCTATGCCACCGTCGCGGTTCCGTTCGGTGGCCGCCTCGACGCGGGTGGCTCCTACGCCTGGCTGATTGCCAACACGGCAGCGTGCGGCCTCGCCGGAGCCTGGCTTCTCGACCGCGCGATCGCTGACGTCCGCATCAAGCTCGCCGCGCTCGTCGGGACCGCGCTCATCGGCCTGTGGTACTTGCCGCGCGTCGACGGAGGCCTGCCCGCGCTGCTGCTCCTGATCGGTCTGGGGTGGCTGGCGAGCCGGGCCATGCGAGCGAAGGCCGCGCGATGACGTCCCGCGAAACCACCGGCCTCCTCACCCGCGCCGCCGCCGGCCCGCGCCATCGCCGCACCGCGTCCGACTGGGCCTGGGTGCTCGGCTTCGGCGCGATCCAGTGGCCCTGGCTGCTGCGCTCGCTGCGCGGCGGAAGCAAAGCAGCGAAACGCACGCTCCTCGACCGGCTCGACCTGCCGCACGACGCGCTCCCCAACCTCGGCAGCTGGAAGGCCGACACTGGCCTCCTCACGCTGCTCGTCGACCACATCGAGGCGCACCGCCCCCAAATCGTCGTCGAGTTCGGCAGCGGCGCATCCAGCCTCATCCTGGCCAAGGCGCTCCAGCTTCACGGCGGCGGTCGCCTGCACAGCTACGACCAGCACGCCGACTTCGTCGCCGCCACCCGCGACTGGCTGGCCGGCCACGGCCTGTCCGCCGACATGCACCACGCCCCGCTCGGCGACCCCGCGCCGGGCTGGCCCGGCTTGTGGTACGACGCGCCCAAGCTTCCCGACCGCATCGACCTGCTCGTCGTCGACGGCCCGCCGTGGACGATCCACCCGCTCATCCGCGGGTCTGCCGAAAACCTGTTCGCACGCATCCAGCCCGGCGGCGCGATCGTCCTGGATGATGCCGCGCGCCCAGGAGAACGGGTCGTCGCGCGACGCTGGCGTAGATCATGGCCCGGTTTAGACTTCCGTCTGATCCACGGGGGAACCAAGGGCACGCTGGTAGGACGGCGTCGCTGACGCCTACCAGCTAAAAGGTACTAACGTTTGGAGTTCAGTTTTTTGAACGCTTCGGCAACTCTGAAAAAATCGTCTGTTCCGGTTGGGTAAGATGGACTTCGGCGTCCTGAAACGACGCCATTGTAAACCATCTGCACCTTGCCAACGGCATGGTGCCCATCCTCCCAAGCCTCTGATCCGAACGACACACGATAGAACGTGCCGGGACCATGAGGCGCGCTCGCGATTACATCCTCGTACTGTCCGGCCGCGGGAAAAAACGTTTGTGGCAAATCATCCTCCTCTGAATTCCTATGGGTTACTATAGGAACCTTTGGAGGAAGTGCAATGTTTTGATTAGCTCACCGTGATATCCGGCGCGTCCTCCGCCTTCATGCCGATGACGTTGTACCCGCCGTCGACATGGTGGATTTCCCCCGTGACGCCCGCGGACAGGTCGGACAGCAGATACAAGGCCGCCCCGCCCACATCCTCGATCGTCACGTTGCGACGTAGCGGCGAGTTATACTCGTTCCACTTCAGGATGTAGCGGAAATCCCCGATCCCGCTCGCCGCCAGCGTCTTGATCGGCCCGGCGGAAATCGCGTTGACCCGGATCTTCTCCGGCCCCAGGTCCATCGCCAGATATTTGACGGATGCTTCGAGCGCCGCCTTTGCGACCCCCATCACGTTGTAGTGCGGGATGACCTTTTCCGCGCCGTAGTAAGTCAGCGTCAGCACCGAGCCTCCGTCCGGCATCATCGCCCGCGCCCGCCGTGTCACGCTCACGAAGCTGTACGCGGAGATGTTCATCGTCATCGCGAAATTGGCAGACGAGGTGTCGACGAACAGCCCGCGCAGCTCGTTCTTGTCCGAATATCCGATCGCGTGAACGACGAAATCGATCGTCTCCCACCGCGCGGCAAGCTCGGCGAACGCGGTGTCGAGCGCGCCTTCGTCGCTGACGTCGCAATCGATCAGCAGGTCCGACCCCAGCTCCGCCGCAAGCGGCCGAACGCGCTTTTCCAGCGCCTCGCCCTGGTAAGAAAACGCGAGTTCCGCCCCCTGCGCCGCCAGCGCCTTCGAAATTCCCCAAGCCAACGATCGCTCGTTGGCCAGTCCCATGATGAGACCGCGTTTCCCCGCCATCAACCCAGTCATACGCTTTCCCGCCCGTTCCCCGTGTCGCCGTCCTTTACGGCTTCGTCGGGCACCTCTGCCAGCGCCGCGTTAAGTTCCGCACCGATCACGACGCCCAGGCCGATGACGAAGAAGAAGATCAGCGCGATCATGACGCCGGCCAGTCCGCCATAGGTGAGGTCGTACCCGCCCAGGCTCGATAGCACGACGGGCAGCAGCGCGGTCGTGCCCAGCCACCACACGGTCACGAACAGCGGCCCCGGCCACTTGCGGCACTGGTGCACGCGGTAGCGACCGGGAGTCAGCGAGTAGAACAGCGCGTACAGTGATCCGAACAGCACGGCGGCGGGGATCAGCCGGTAGAAGCCGATGTCCGTCACGGCCTGGGCGCGCGCGGGCAGGAAGCTCTCGATGAACTGTTCGGCGCCCGTCAGCACGAACTGCAGCGAAAAGGCGATCAGCGCGAGCACCACCGACCCGATGATGATCCCGATCCCGCGCAGGCGATATTCCCAGAACGGGCGGCTCGACGTCACCCCGTAGGCGCGGCGCAGGATGTCACGGATCGTTTCGACAAAGGACCCCGTCGTCCATAACCCCACAAACGCGCCGAACCACAACAAAGGCCCGCTGCGGGCCTGCAGCACGTCGTTGATCGGTTTCGACAGGACGTTGGCAACGTCCGCGGGCATCGTCTGCAGGAACGCCGACACGGTCCGCAAACCCCCTTCGGTATTGCCGAACAATGCGGCGACGGCGGCGGCGACGATGAAGAAGGGGAACAGCGTGAGGATCGCCAGATAGGCGAGATTTCCCGCATGGATGAAACCGTCGTTGTACACGCCGATCGCGACGCGCTTGGCGACCTCGAACGGGTACGTGCCCGGTTTCACCCGTTCGCGCTGCCGTTCGATGTAGGACCGCGCCTTGGCGAGCCGTTTCCGGCGCGCCTCGGGCGATTGGGGCGAAATGTCCGGCGTCATACGCCCAACCCGCTGCGGGGATCGCCGCCGCCGCTCCAATCGGTCAGGAACGCCTCCAACGCCGCATCGCCCGCCGGAACGTCGATCATCAACGTGACGAGCTGATCGCCCCGCGTCCCGTCCTTGCGCGACCAGCCGCGACCCTTGAGCCGCAGCACCTTGCCCGACGACGTACCCGGCGGGACGGTCAGCATGACCGCGCCGTCGACGGTCGGCGCGCGCACCTTGCCGCCGAGCACGGCCTCGCGCAACGTCACGGGCAGCTCCAGCCGGATGTCGTCGCCTTCGCGCACGAAGAAGCGGTGGGACGCGATCGACAAGGTGATGATCGCATCGCCCGCCCCCGCGGGCCCCTGCTCGCCCTGCCCCCCTAGCCGGATCTTCTGCCCGTCCTCCAACCCTGGCGGCAGCTTGAGATCGATCGTACGCGCGCCCGACAGCGTCACCCGCTGGTCGGCGAGCGTCGCCGCGTCCATGAACGGCACGGACAGCCGGTAGTTCGCGTCCGCGCCTTTCTGCGGCGGAGGCGGTCGTCGCGCGCCGCCCCCCGGGCCGCCGCGCCCGAACAATCCCTCGAAGATGTCGCCCAGATCCGCCGTCGCCGCGTCGTCGAAACCGGGACGCCCACCACCGGCTCCGCGCCCGCCGCCGCCACCGCCGCCGAAAGCAAACCCCTTTGGATTGCCGTCCTCGTCGATCTCGCCGCGGTCGTACCGAGCCCGCTTGTCCTTGTCGGACAGCAGGTCGTACGCTTGCGTGATCTGCCCGAACCGCTCCGCCGCCTTGGGGTTGTCGCGGTTGCGGTCGGGGTGGAGCTGCTTGGCAAGGCTCCGATACGCTTTCTTGATCTCGGGCTCGGTCGCGGTCTTCTGAACGCCCAGTCGCTGGTACAAATCCATGGCCATCGGTGCTGTCATTAACTCCCGCGGCCTAAAGCCTCCCGCCAGATAAGGGAGGGAGGCTTGCTCCACAACTTAGCGCGGGCCAAAGCCGGAAGCATGGACCCGCACGCCCTCTTCGAAGCCTGGTTCGCCGAGGCACGCATCAGCGAGCCCAACGACCCCGAAGCCATGTGCCTGTCGACCGCGACTCCGTCCGGCCGCCCGTCCTCGCGCATGGTGCTGCTCAAGGGCCACGACGAACGTGGCTTCGTCTTCTACACCAACGGCGGCAGCCGCAAGGGGGGCGAGTTGACCGCGAACGGCTACGCCGCGTTGCTTTTCCACTGGAAGAGCCTCCGCCGCCAGATCCGCATCGAAGGCGCGGTCGCCCCCGTGACCGACGCCGAGACCGAGACCTATTTCGCCACCCGAAGCCGCGACTCGCAACTCGGCGCCTGGGCATCCGACCAGTCCCGCCCGCTCGACGCGCGCGAAACGTTCGAGGCGCGCGTGGAGGAAATGCGCCAAAGGTTCGAAGGCGGCGACGTGCCCCGCCCGCCGCACTGGGGCGGCCACCGCGTGTCGCCCGGCGCGTTCGAGTTCTGGATCGACCGCAAGCACCGCCTGCACGAGCGCACCACCTACGTCCGTGCGGGCAACGGTTGGACCACGGGCATGCTCTATCCGTGAGCCGCCTGTTCCACGACCAGCATTTTCACGGCCCCGAGCCCGGCATCGCCGGCCTGACCGTGCGCGCCGCGCTCGCCAGCGTCGCCACCGCGCTGTTCCTGCTCTCGCTGAAAGGCCTGGCCGCGTACCAGACAGGTTCGGTGGCCATGCTGGGCTCGCTCGCCGACACCGGCCTCGATCTCATCGCCAGCCTCGTCACCTTGTACGGGGTTCGCGTCGCCGCCATGCCCGCCGACCACGACCACCGCTTCGGCCACGGCAAGGCCGAAGCGCTCGCCGCCCTCTTTCAGGTCGCGCTGATCGCCGTGTCCGCGGTCGTCATCGGCGTGCGCGCGGTGCGCCGCCTGGGCGAGGACGCGGTGACGACGGAGGCCGGCTTCGGCGTCGGCGTGTCCCTGCTCGCAATCGCGGCGACGCTGCTGCTGATGTTCTACCAGCGTCGCGTCATCCGCTGGACCGATTCGATCGCGATCAAGGCGGACCAGGCGCACTATCAAAGCGACCTGCTGCTCAACGCCGCCGTCATCGCCGCGCTGGTCCTCGAACAATCGCTCGGCCTGACCGGCGCGGACCCGCTGTTCGGCATCGCGATCGCGTTGTGGCTGCTGTGGGGCGCATGGCGCGCGTCCGCCCGCGCGGTCGACCAGCTGATGGACAAGGAATGGGACGAGGCCAAGCGCCAGCGCTTCCTCGACGCCGCCTCCCGCCAGCCTGCGCTCACGGGCCTGCACGACCTGCGCACCCGCACCAGCGGCTCGGCCGATTTCGTCCAGTTCCACGTCTGGGTCGACCCCAACCTGACCGTCGCCGCCGCGCACGACATGCTCGACGCCGCCGAACTGGCGCTCCAGCGCGAGTTCCCCGGCACCGAATTCCTGATCCACCTCGACCCTGAAGGCCACACCGACCGCGAAGGCCTTCTGAGCCAGGACATCACCGAACGCCGCGTATGCTGATCCCCTTCACGCAGGTCGACGCGTTCGCCGCCCGCCCGCACGAAGGCAACCCGGCCGCCGTCATGCAGCTGGAGTCATGGCTTCCGGACGAGACGCTCCGGGCCATCGCCGCCGAGAACAACCTGTCGGAGACCGCATTCACCGTTCTGGCCACCGGCGACGCGGACCACGAACTCCGCTGGTTCACGCCGACCGTCGAGGTGAACATGTGCGGCCATGCCACGCTGGCAAGCGGCCACGTCCTTCTGACGGGCGACATCATCCGCTTCCGCACGCGAAAAGCCGGCATCCTCACCGTCTCCCGCGCCGACGACGGACTGGCCCTAAGCCTGCCCACGATCCCCGTGGCACCCGCGGAAAACTCCGCTCTTCTCACCGCGTTGGGCACCCCGGATGCCCAACTCTTCCTTTCGCGGGACGCCGCCGAGGACGTCGCAATCATCCTCTTGCCCGACGAGGCGTCGGTGCGTGCCTGCACCCCCGACATGCGCGCGCTCGCCGCAACCTCGATCATGGCGATCGTCACGGCTCCCGGTGACACGACCGACATAGCCAGCCGGGTCTTCGTTCCCGCCTGGGGCGTCGAAGAAGACCCGGTCACAGGCGCCGCCCACGCCGCCCTCACTCCTTTCTGGTGCGAACGGCTGGGCCGCGACAGCTTCACCGCGTATCAGGCCAGCAGGCGCGGGGGCCGTCTGGATTGCCGCCTCGCGGGCGGTCGCGCCGTCCTCGGCGGACGTTGCGTCACGGTGATCCGGGGCGAGTACCTGATCTGACGGCGCATCGTACGGGCCGACCCGCACTCCCGCCTGCTCCGCCGTGCGACGTGAAAAGCTCCGCCACCCGGTACTCAGTGCAGGCTTTTGGTCCAGTCGTAGGGCGCGCCCGTCTCGCCTAGAATGAAGCGGACGAGGCCGGGGAAGGCCGCCTCCGCGCGGACGTCGTTGGACAAGAGCACGACGCACGCGCGGCGGCGTTCGACGCAGACCCAGCTGTTGCCGGTCGTGTCGTTGTGACCGCCCTTCTCGAAGCCGCGACCCTGGGGTCCGGTGAACGTGATCACGCCCAGCCCGGCGGCGAGGTCTGGCCGACGCTCGGCGACGGGCAGTTCGGGCTGCAGCGTCGGGAACTGGGTGCGGGTGGTGATGGGAAGCTGCGGCCGGGTGATTTCCGCGCGGGCCGCGGGCGACAAGCCCTCGTCGCGGATGAAGCCGGCGGCGAACCGCGCGAAATCCTCGATCGTCGTGTCCATCGACCCGGCCGCCCGCACCCGGCCGCGCTCGTCGTGAGGTTCGATCCTGCCGGCCATGTCCCATCCGTCGGCGAGGTTGGCGCGGAAATCCGGGCGCCAGATCATGGACGTGTTGCGCATGCCGAAGCGGTCGAACACCTGGCGCTGCATCTCGGCGCCGACGTCCAGCCCCAGCCCGCGCTCCAGCACGAACTGAAGCAGGATGAAGCCGTCGCCCGAGTAGGCGTAGCGGGCACCCGGCTCGAAATGGAAACGCAGCTTTCCGTCCGGCTCCAGGAAGCCGAAATTGGCGAAGCCCGGGCTGTGCGTCAGCAGCATGCGCGGCGTCAGCCTGCGCCAGCGGTCGTCCCCGGCCAGGTCGCGCCATCGCGCGTAGCGGTCCTCCACTTGCGGCTCGTCGTAGGCGGGCAGCGGCTCGGGCAAATAACGCGCGATGGGAGCGTCGAGCGCGATCACGCCTTCGTCCACCAGCTGCATCACGGTATAGGCGAACACCGCCTTCGTGAGCGAAGCGCCGTACATGACCGTATCGATCCGCAGCGGCTCGGCCCGGGCGTTGCGGACACCGTAGCTTTTTACGTGAACGGCGCGGCCATTCTCGATGACGGCCACCGCAAGCCCCTTGGCACCTGTCGCAGCCATCGCGCGCACGACGGCCGCATCGATCGCGGCAGCGTTCGGGACCGGCGTCGCGGGCAACTGAAAAACGGTTCGCGTGGCGCAGGCCGACAGTGCCAGGAGGCCGATCAAGACATGAACAACCGAGAACGACTTCAAGGTCACCCCCCATTTCGACCGGAACTTGGCCCGTGGCGGATCGTCGCCAGTCGTCCTTTTCGAATATCGCTCAGCGAAGCACGACCATGGCATCCACCAGCCGCACGTCGTGCATCTGGTTCAGATACGCCTCGTAATATCCCTTGTGCGAGGCTCCCACGATCGCCAGCAACCGCGTGCCGGGATAGCGGCCGAGCACGTCCCGGATGTTGGCCGCCATGCGCAGGTTGCGCGTCTCCCAATAGCCCACATACTGCCGTCCGAACCCTTGCGGAGAGGGCTCGACGAGCGCCGCGCCGAAGTCCGATCGGTAGGTCAGGTCGGGCGCGCCGGGCGCATTATACGCCCGATACATCGCCAGAATGCCGTCGGGCCGCGCGAGACCTTTCTCCAGCATCGCGCTTTCGGCCTGCCGGGCACGCGTCGCCGGGTTGTCCCATGCGCGCGCGATCGCATCGCCCGCCGCCTTGCGCTCCGCCGGATCGGCACCGTCCGGCGTGTCGGCCGAATGATCGTCCACGCTCCACAAGCGCTCCAGTCCCAGCCGCGCGCCAAGCACCGCGGCCACGAGGTTGGTCTCGTTGCGTCGATCCTTGGCCTTGGCGAGCACGCCGACAAGTTCGTCGTTGAGGCCGTCGCCCGCGCGTCGTTCGGCCGGAGGAAGTCTGAGCCACTGCACCAGCGCCGAGCCGGGCTCCCCCGCCGCCAGGAAGATCGCGGCCAGGCGACGCCGTCGCGCGGGCGCCGGCGCGGCCGGCCAACGGCTGAGTAGCCGCTCGGCTTCGGCATTGGCGGCGGGCACGTCCAGGCCCGTCGCCCGACCGGCGGGCGCGGGGTCGGGGCAATACGACTTTACCGTGTCGGCATATCGCGACGGATAGCGGCGCAGGCTGTCGCACTGAAGGCCGGAAAGATCCTCGGTCGCGATGGCCGTCGGACGCCAGGACACGAGGCGGTCGAGAAGCGGGGACAGCATTTCCGCCTTGAAGGATTTCGGGAGCCCGGACAGGTGGCTCGTGCCGAGCACGAGCACCTGGTTCGGCGCGCCCGCCGGCGGTCCTTTCGACGTCTCCGGACGAAAGGATGGCCGGTAATCCTGCGCCAAGGCAGCCCCCGACAGCAGCAGGACGCCGATCGACCCGGCAAGCGAGAGCCGCGCCGGACGGCCGAACGGGAAGCGTTTGAGAAGCGACATGGGCGCACCTTAGCCCGTGTGCCTTACCTACACAACACACCAACTTCGTCGGGGGCTACGGGGATCACGACCCGAAGATCATGATCCACGCGGTCACGCCGCTTGGCGTCGGCCCAGGAGCATTACTCCGCCCGGCGTCGCCTGTTGAGCGCGGACAGCTGCTTCTCGATCGCGTCCGCGAGCTGGTCCTGGCTCGCCCGGGCCACCGGCGGGCCGCCTTGCTTTCGCGCACCACATCGCCTGCAGCCACGCAGCGCCTTCTGGTGCAGCGCGAGCATCCGCAACGCCACGTCGGTGTCGAGCGACTCGGTCAGTTCCCACAGCGCCTCCGCCGCCTCGACGTCGCCTTGTGCCTCGGCCCGCATCGCGTGGGCGATCGCCGTGCCCCCATGCCGTGCCAGCAGCATCGCCTCCAGGCGGACATACCCTTCCTCCAGCGCCTGCCGCCACCGCTCGCGGAACGCGGGATCGATCGCGCGTCTTTCATAGGCTCCGCCCTTGCTCATCCCCGCCTGCCGCGCCGCGTGGGCGATGTTGCACGTCGCCGCCAGGTGCGCGAAAAAGACTCGTTGCCGCGCCGGCGTCCACCCGTCCTTGCGCGAACGCACCTGCGGCCTGAAGTCGACGCCGAGCTGAACCGCCTGCGTCTCGACCTTCACGTCGTTCATCGAGTCCTCCTCCGGCTGCAACCCGCATATGTGCCTGTTTGGTTATAGTTGTCAAGTTCTTTATGCCTTTAGGGTTCGCCGACAAACTTGCATTCCAGCGGAAAACAGGCTGCGCGGACGACGGTGGATCGGCTAGGCATGTCGGCATGCACGCGCACCCCATGCACACCCAGCCCACCGAACATCACCTCATCCACCGCGCCGGTTGGCTGCGCGCCGCCGTGCTGGGGGCGAACGACGGCATATTGTCGACGGCCAGCCTCATCGTCGGCATCGCGGCGGGCGGCGGCAGTCCGCACGCGATCCTGCTCGGCGGGACGGCCGGATTGGTCGGCGGCGCGCTCGCGATGGCGGCGGGCGAGTACGTGTCGGTCAGCTCGCAGTCGGACACGGAGGCGGCGGACTTGGCGCGAGAGGGCGCGGAAATCCTCAAGAACCCGGTCGGCGAGATGCGCGAGCTCGCCGGCATCTACGTCGCGCGGGGGTTGGAGCCCGCGCTGGCGATGCAGGTCGCCGAAGCTCTGTCGGCCCGCGATGCACTCGGCGCGCACGCGCGCGACGAGCTCGGCCTGTCCGAGGCGGGCGCCGCCCGGCCCATGCAGGCGGCGGGCACCTCCGCGATCGCCTTCGCGGTCGGCGCATCGCTGCCGCTCCTGACCGCGCTCGCCGTGCCGCGCGCATCGCTGATCGCGGCCGTCTTCGTCGCCACCCTTGTCTTCCTGGCGCTGTTGGGTGCTGTCGGCGCGCGGGCGGGCGGCGCTTCGATCGGCCGGGGGGCGGGCCGCGTGCTGTTCTGGGGCGCGCTCGCCATGGCGGTGACCGCGGGCATCGGCGCGATCATCGGCCAGACGGTCTAACCACGAGGCATCACGGCTTCTTAACCGCGCGGGCGCAGACCCGGCCCATGTGCAGGCGGCCGAACCATGGATGATCCCGGCGAGCAGACCGTGTTCTCGCTGTCGAGCGAGGTCCCGGAACCGCGCGACATCGCGTCGGACGCCGCGGGAACCGTGCTCGCGCGCGGCGCGGTCGGCGAGCTGTGCTCCGTGCGCAAGCTCTCGCGGCGCGGCGCGGTGCTGCATCTGGAATCGCCCGTCGCGCTCGGCCAGTTCCTGGATTTCGAGCTGATGAACGGGCGGCGGATCAGCGGCACGGTTTCGTGGGTCCGGGGCACGGAGGTCATCCTGCGTTTCGCCGACGACCTCGACGTCCTGGGCGTGATCGCCGCCGAACTCGTCAGCCAGCCGGGCGAACGCCGCCGCCTGCCCCGCGTCGAGCTGCAGAGCCCGGTCAAGCTGCGGATCGGGCCGCGCGTCGTCAACGCGGGGCTGGTCGACATGTCGCAGGGCGGCCTCAAGGCGTCCTTGCGCGAACATCTGGAGCCCGGAACCGGGTTGGTCGTCGCGCTCGCCGGCTTCCGGACGCTGCCCGCGACCGTGCGCTGGTGCGATGGCGGGTTCGCGGGCGTCAACTTCGACGAGGAACTGTCGTGGCAGGAGATGATGCCGTGGCTGCGGACATGCTCCGCCGCCGGCCCACGCGTTCTCACGCCCGCTCTGGCCCCGGCGCTGGCCCCGCCGCCGGCCGCCGAACCCAGCGTCGAGCTCAACATTCCGGCGAAGATCCGCGAAGGCACCGACCGCTGGAACGTCGCCGTCATGGCGATCACGACCACCCACGTCGAATTCGAATCGTTCACGAGGCCGCGCTTCGGGACGCTGATCTCCGTGTCGCTGCCCGGCCTGCCGAGCTGGCCCGGCCGCGTCGTCTCCGTCGAGGGCGACCGCTGGAAGTGCGAGTTCCAGCAGCCTCTGCACCCCGCGGTCCTCGACCGGATGCTGGGGCGCTAGGCGGGCTCCAACGCGGCGGACACCGTTTCCTCGATCCATCCGCCGCCCAACACCCGGTCGCCGTCGTACAGCACCGCCGCCTGCCCCGGCGCGACGCCGAATTCCGGAGCGTCGAAGTGGACAGCCTCGCCATCGAACAGCACCGGAGACGGTCGGCTCATCGACCGTACCTTGACGCTCAGGTCGTCACGCTGCCCCTCCCCCAGCCAGTTGATCCCGCTCAAAGTCGCGCTGCGCACCCCCAACGCACTCCGCGGTCCCACGACGACCCGCCGCGTGTTCGGCTCCAGCCGCAGCACGTACAAAGGCTCCGCCTGCCCGCCGACATCGATCCCGCGCCGCTGCCCGACCGTAAAATGGATCAGCCCGCGATGCGCGCCCAGCACGCGCCCGTCCGCGTTGACGATCTCGCCGGGCTGGCCCGCCTCGGGCCGCACGCGGCGCACCACGGACGCGTAGTCGCCGTCCGGAACGAAGCAGATGTCCTGACTGTCCGGCTTGCCCGCGACTCCCAGCCCCAGTTCCGCCGCCATCTGGCGCACCGCCGCCTTGGGGAAGTCGCCCAGCGGAAAGCGCAGGTAATCGAGCTGATCGCGCGTGGTGGCGAACAGGAAGTAGCTCTGGTCGCGCGCCGGATCGGCAGCGCGGTGAAGCTCCGGCCCACGCGCCCCGACGACGCGCCGCACGTAATGACCCGTCGCGAGGCAATCCGCCTTTAGCTCGCGCGCCAAACCAAGCAGATCGGTGAATTTGACCCCTTGATTGCACGAAATGCACGGCACGGGCGTGCGACCCCTCGCATAATCGTCCGCGAACCGGTCGATCACCCCGGACTGAAACGCGCTCGCATAGTCGAAGACATAATGCGCGATTCCCAGCCGGTCGGCGACGGCACGCGCATCGCCGATGTCGCGGCCCGCGCAGCACGACTTTGCGCGACCAGCCGCCGCGCCGTGGTCGTAGAGCTGCAATGTGACGCCGATCACCTCGGCCCCCGTGCGCGCGGCGAGCGCGGCGACGACCGAGCTGTCGACCCCGCCCGACATGGCGACGACGATGCGGCTCGTGGCGGCCGAGCGGCCTAGCTGAAAATCGGGAAGCATGAAGCGAACATAGCCGCGCAAAGGGGTTCTCACCAGCGCGGGGGGCTCCCCCCACCGGTAAAGACTTGGTTTCCCCCCTCTTTACCTAAGCTTCAGCCCGCATCGCTAAGCCTGTGCCCCATGGACATGAGCTTCTCTTGCCGCGACGCGACGCCGCTCGCCCCGCCCGCGCTCGGCTACCCGGCGCTGCTGGCCGCGATCCGCGAAGCCGGCAGCGTCGCGGACACGGTGTCGCCAGCCTGCGGCGGTTCGCCCGTCACTTGGCTCGCCGACGTCCTGCTCGGCCGCCCCGGTTGGCGCGAGGCTTCGCTCGCGCTCGGCGGCAGCTTCGCCGACCCGATGCGTAAACCAGTATGACCGCCGCCTTTACTATCGCGTTTCAGGCTTCCTTCAACGCGCCGCGCCTAAAGCACATCGGACGACACACGAACCGGTGCGCCATTTGGGGCGGGGGACCCGGTCAGTCTCGAGGATGCGCATGATCGAGAACCAGACCATAAGACCGGCGCAAGTGATCGGCCCCCTGGGCGAGCCCCTGACGCTGGACAGCCTGCCACCGCCCGAGACCACGCGCTGGGTGGTGCGCCGCAAGGCCGAGGTCGTCGCTGCGGTCAGCGGGGGGCTGCTGTCCGTGGACGAAGTGTGCAAGCGCTACCGGCTATCGGTGGAAGAGTTCGCGTCGTGGCAGCGCGCGGTCGACCGGTCCGGCATGCCGGGCCTTCGCGTCACCCGGATCCAGCACTACAAGACGCTGTACGAGCGCCAGCAGAATTACTGACGCCGCGCGCGAGCCACTGGGCGTAAGTAGACGGTCGCCGACGACCAAACCCGCAGGCTAGATCCGGCTCCAACACCGA
Source organism: uncultured Sphingomonadaceae bacterium (assembly GCA_964251385.1). Lineage (GTDB taxonomy): Bacteria > Pseudomonadota > Alphaproteobacteria > Sphingomonadales > Sphingomonadaceae > CADCVW01. Next base: position 1,179,628 of record CAXUJK010000001.1, read on the forward strand.
CTCGCGGCTGTCACAAAGGCGTCAGGAAGCCTTGTCGCTCGTTCCACGTCCGACGCTCGCGTCCGCAAAGCCACGAGCACGCCTCCAACAACCCTTTTGATACTGTGCCGAAACGGTGTTAGCCTTGGCGCGCCGAGCGACGGGGGACGTTTCCGCGTCGGGAAGCAGGAACTAGGGCGCGCTTCGGCGCGTCTAGACGTCAGGCCGCCGCAGAAGCGTACGCCGGTCGAAGGGGACCGGTTCGCCAGGCGGCGGCAACAGGGAGTAATAAAATGAATCTCATCATCGCACTTATCATCGGCGGCATCATCGGCTGGCTCGCCAGCATCGTCATGCGCACGGACGCTCAGCAGGGCATCATCCTCAACGTCGTGGTCGGCATCGTCGGTTCGCTGCTCGGCGGCGTTCTCCTCGGGCCGCTGCTCGGCGGCGGCAACATCATGAACGGCGCGCTCGACATCCGCACGCTGCTCGTCGCCCTGCTCGGCGCGATCATCCTGCTCGCGATCGTCAACCTGTTCCGCCGCGGCAAGGTTCGGTAACGTCCCGCCCAAGCTAGAGAAGAGGCCGTCCGCACGTAGGTGCGGGCGGCCTTTTCCTTGTCTAGCGCAGCTCGAAGCTGACGGACACCGACACGGACACCGCCTGCTCGCCGGGAACGACACTGGTCTGACCGTCGGCGACCATCGCGCGCTCCCTCATCATCGCCATCGGCGGCGGCGGGCGATAATCGCCTCCGTTCTCCGCGATCGACAATACGCGCACCACGCGCATTCCCGCCGCCTGCGCGTAGATATCGGCACGCGCGCGCGCCGTTCGCAACGCGATCACGCGCGCCTCGTCGAGCGCCGGCGCGGGCTTGTCGATCTCCAGGCTCGGCCCGTTGATCTGGTTCGCGCCCTCTCGCACCAACGTGTCGAGGATCGTGCCCGACGTACGGATGTCGCGAAAGCGGATCGTCACCTGATTGTTTGCGCCGTACCCAGTCAGCACGGGCGGCTGGTTCTCCGCGTAGCGATAGTTCGGGCTGAGATTGACCGCGCTCGTCTGGATGTCACGCTCGGCCACGCCCGCACGCCGCAGCGCCGCGATCACTCGGTTCATCTGCGCGCCATTCGCGCTCAGCGCCGCCGCCGCCGTTGGGGCCTGCGTAATCACGCCCGCGCTGATCCGGGCGATGTCGGGAACACGCGTCACCTCGCCCGTCGCGACCACATCGAGCCGGGTGCCTTCGGGCAAGAACGAAGGGACTTGCGCCACGACTGCCGCGGGTAGGAGCAGCGAGGCCGCGACCGCGAAACCAAGACGACCGATCATGAAGCGCTCCTCGATGTTCAACGACGCCGCATTACGAGCCGGTAGATGAACAGGATCACGACCGCGCCCAGCGTCGCCGCGATCCAGCCCGCCACCTGGTTCTGCCCGTAGAACCCGGTCGCACGGCCCACGAACCCGGCGAGCAGCGCACCCCCGATCCCGAGCAGGATCGTCACGACGCACCCGCCCGGGTCGCGCCCGGGCATCAGCAGCTTGCCGAGCACGCCCGCCACCGCGCCGAGTACGATCCACCCCAGAATGTCCATCGCGCCAGGCCCCTCGATCGCCGATGGGCATGCCTCGCACGGGTTCCGTCCGGCTTCAAGAGGGCGCTTCAAGGGGGTGCGCGACGATGCTATACGCGCTATTGAAGATGGTGCGTTGTTAGAGTAACACAGTCGGTAACAGGCTGAACGAGGATCGACATGAACGTGCAGATGCCGATCGCCGGCGCCAATCCGGGCACCGTCACGCAAACGACTGAACGCGTCGTCGTGACGCGGCGACCGCGCCGCTTCTGGTTGGTCGCCGCGGTGGTGTTGGCCTCGCTTCTCGTGCTGGCCGCGGCCTGGTACCTGATGGGTCGGCGCGACGCCGCGACCACAGCGACGGCCGAGACCAAAGGCGGGGCGGCGGCAGGCGGCGGGCGCGGAGGCCAGCGCCCGCCCGTAACCGTAATCGTCCCCGGTCGCACGTCCGTCGCGCGCACCGTCACCGCGACGGGCTCGCTCGCCGCGCGCCGCGATCAGCCGGTCGGCGTGTCGGGCGAGGGCGGGCTCGTGTCGCAAGTCTTGGTCGAGGCCGGAACCTGGGTCGGCCAAGGCCAGGTCCTCGCGAGAATCGACCGCGCGGTGCAGACGCAGCAGGCGGCCGGAATCGAGGCGCAGATTGCCGCGGCCCGCGCCGACGCCGCGCTCGCCCAGTCCGAACTCGACCGCAGCCAGGCGCTCGTCGCACGCGGGTTCGTTTCCAAGGCCGACATCGACCGTAAGACCGCGACCCGCGACTCGGCGCGCGCGCGCGTCCGCGTCGTCCAGGCGCAGCTCGCCGAAACGCGCGCGCGCATCGCCCGGCTCGACATCCGCGCACCGACGGCCGGGCTCGTCCTCGCCCGCACGGTCGAGGTCGGGCAGGTGGTCTCCCCGGGATCGGGCGCGCTGTTCCGCGTCGCGCGCGGCGGCGAGATGGAGATGCTCGCGCAGATGTCGCAGCAGGATCTGGCGGGCATGCGCGCGGGCCTGCCCGCTATCGTGCGCCCGCTGGGATCGGACGCCGCTATCAACGGCGCGATCTGGCAGGTCTCCCCAGTCATCGACCCGCAATCGCGCCAGGGCCAGGTCCGCATTTCCGTGCCCTACACGTCGGCGATCCGCCCGGGTGGGTTCGCCGAGGCGTCGATCCGTTCGGGCGGCGTGGACGCGCCGTTGTTGCCGCAAAGCGCGGTGTCGAGCGACGAACGCGGCTCCTACGTCTTCATCATCGGCCCGGGCGACACGGTCGTGCGCCGCGATGTCAAGGTCGGCAGCGTCGACGATCGCGGCGTCGCGATCCTGTCCGGCCTGTCCGGCCAGGAAGCCGTGGTGCAATCGGCGGGCGCGTTCCTCAACCCGGGGCAGAAAGTCCTGCCCCGCCGCGCCGCTGCCCGCTAGGAAGACGCCATGAACTTCCGCAACATCTCGTCCTGGGCGATCCGCAACCCGATCCCGCCGATCGTGCTGTTCGTCGCGCTGATGGCGATCGGCCTGCTGAGCTTCAGTCAGATGAAGGTGACAGCCGACCCCGATGTCGACTTCCCGGCCGCGTTCGTCGTCATCTCGCAACCGGGCGCCGCGCCGTCCGAGCTCGTCACGCAGGTCACCGAGCGCGTCGAGGCTGCGATCCGTAACGTCGACGGCGTCGAGGAGATCAACAGCACCGCGCGCGAAGGCGTTTCGGAAACCTTCGTCATGTTCAAGATCGGCACCCCCACCGATCGCGCGGTCAACGACGTGCGCGACGCGGTGGCGCAGATCCGCGGCGACCTGCCCGACGGCATCAACGAGCCTCAGGTCGTTCGCGTGGACGGTGGCGAGGAAGTCGCGGTGTTCTCCGCGCGCACCACCGACATGACGCTCGAGGAGCTGTCCTGGTACGTCGACAACACGGTCGCCAAGCGGCTGCTCGGCCTGGAAGGCGTGTCCAACGTTTCGCGCAACGGCGGCGTCGATCGCGAAATCCGCGTCATCCTCGACCCCGCGTCGATGCAGGCGCAGGGGATCACCGCCGCGCAGGTCAACCAGCAGCTGCGGCAGATCAACGTCAACGCCGCCGGCGGCAGGGCGGAGATCGCGGGCTCGGAACAGTCGGTGCGCGTGCTCGGCAACGCCGCCGACGCTTACGCGCTGTCGCAAACACAGATCTCGATCACGGGAGGACGCACGGTCAAGCTCGCGGACATCGCGCAGGTCGTCGACAGCAACTCCGAACAGCGGTCGATCGGCAAGTTGAACGGCAAGCAGATCGTCAGCTTCGGCATCGAGCGTGCCAAGGGCGCGTCCGACGTGTCGGTCTACCAGCTCGTGGAGGCGGAACTCGCCAAGATCGAGGAGTCCGCCAACGGCCGCATCGCCTTCGACAAGGTTTTCACGGAAGTCGAAGACACGATCATCAACTACAACTCGTCGATGGAGGCGCTGTGGGAAGGCGCGGTCCTCGCGATCATCGTCGTCTTCATCTTCTTGCGCGACTGGCGCGCGACGCTGATCTCGGCGATCGCGATTCCGCTGTCCGCGATCCCGACCTTCTGGTTCCTCGACCTGCTCGGCTTTTCGCTCAACTTCCTCAGTCTGCTCGCGCTCAGTCTCGTCGCGGGCGTGCTCGTCGACGACGCGATCGTGGAGATCGAGAACATCGTCCGCCACATGCGGATGGGCAAGTCCGCCTACCAGGCGTCGATCGACGCGGCGGACGAGATCGGGTTGGCGGTGCTGGCCACAACCATGGCGATCGTCGCGGTGTTCCTGCCCGTCGGGCTGATGCCCGGAATCTCAGGGCAATATTTCAAGAACTTCGGTTTCACCGTCGTCGTGTCCGTGCTCATGAGCCTCGCCGTGGCGCGCCTCATCACGCCGCTCTGCGCCGCCTATTTCCTCAAATCGCACGGACCCGAACCGCACGGGCAGAACGCCATGATGCGCGGCTACCTGTCCGCGTTGCGGTTCACGCTTCGCCATCGCTGGGTGCCCGTCGTCGGCGCGCTCGCCTCGCTCGCCTTGACCGGAGCGCTGTTCTACAACCTGCCGCAGACGTTCTTTCCGCCCGCCGACCGCGACTTCAGCCGCGCGCGCTTCGGCCTTCCGCCCGGAACCACGCTGCAGCAGACCGAAGCCGTCGCGGCCGAAGCCGAACGGATCGTGCGGCGTGCTCCGGAAGTCGAGTCCGTCGTCCAGCGCGTCGGCGTCGGAAACGGCAATCTCCTGATCACGCTCAAGAAGGATCGCAACCGCACCAGCATCGAATTCGAACGCGACATCGGCCCGCAACTGTCGCGCATTCCCGATGCCCGCGTCAATTTCCAGTCGCAGTCGGGCGGAGGACCCGAAGGCGGCGGAGGCGGCGGGCGCGACGTCACGATCTTCCTGGGCTCGGACGATCCCATCAAGCTCGGCGCGGCCGCCAATGCGCTCGCCGAACAGATGAACGCCATGCCCGAACTGCGCGCCGCACGCGTGCAGGGCGACCTCGTCCGGCCCGAAGTCATCATCCGGCCGCGGCTCGATCTGGCCGCGGATCTGGGCGTCACCACATCCGCGCTCAGTCAGACCATCCGCCTCGCCACACTCGGCGACATCGACCAGAACAGCGCGAAGTTCTCCCTGAGCGACCGCCAGATCCCGATCCGCGTCGCGCTCAGCAAGGAAAGCCGCCAGGACATCGGCACGCTGGCCAACCTTCCCGTGCCCACCACGAGCGGCGGGTCGGTGCCACTCAAGGCGGTGGCCGACGTCGGGTTCGGGTCGGGCGCGACCACGATCCAGCGGACCAACCAGGTGCGCCGCATTTCGATCGGCGCCGACCTCGCGCCGACGCCGGGGCTGGTCAGCGGCGCGGTGTCCGCGAAGGTCAAGGAGCTGCCGATCATGAAGAACCTGCCGCAGGGGGTGACCGAGCTTCAGCTCGGCGACTCCAAGTGGCAGGCCGAACTTCTGATGAACTTCGTCATCGCCGTCGTATCGGGCATCTTCCTCGTGTTCGCGGTGCTCGTGCTGCTCTACAAGCGCGTCCTGGCGCCGTTCGTGAACATGGGGTCGCTGCTGCTCGCGCCGCTGGGCGGGGCCATCGCGCTGCACCTAGCCGGCTTCCCGGTCTCGTTGCCCGTCTATATCGGGCTGCTGATGCTACTCGGGATCGTCGCCAAGAATTCGATCCTGCTCGTCGATTTCGCGATCGAGGAGATGGATCGCGGGGTCGACAAGGACACCGCGATTATCGAGGCAGGGCACAAGCGCGCGCAGCCGATCGTCATGACCACGGTGGCGATGGTCGCGGGCATGATTCCCGTCGCGCTGTCGCTGTCGGGCAACGGCAGCTTTCGTGCACCCATGGGCGTCACCGTGATCGGGGGGTTGATCGTTTCGACCGTCCTGACCCTGCTCATCGTGCCGGCGAGCTTCAGTCTCGCCATCGATGTCGAAAGCTGGATCGGCCGTAAGCTCGGGCGCTTCCTCAACAAGGAAGACGACGCGGCTCCGCACGGAACGCTGAGCCCGCAACCCGCCGAGTGACCCCGCGCCCGGCGTTCCGTGCCACCCGATCGTTCGTGCAGCCCGGCGCGGGTGGAATGAAGGCCGCGGCGACCGGGATGCTCGTCGCCATGGCGGCGCTTTTCCTGGTCGCGCGCGCGCTCGAACCCGGCTCGCCGGGCTGGAGTTTCGTCAAGGCGTTCGCGGAGGCCGCTATGGTCGGCGGTCTCGCCGACTGGTTCGCGGTTACCGCCTTGTTCCGCCGCCCGCTCGGCCTCCCCATCCCGCACACCGCGATCATCCCGACCAACAAGGACCGCATCGGCGACAATCTGGCGAGTTTCCTGCGCGACAATTTCCTCACTCCGTCGGTGGTCGCGCGCCGCATGCGCAAGATCGACGTAGCGGGCGCGGCCGGACGGTTCCTCGAAAACCCCCCGGCTTCCGGGCGCGATGGGGCGACGGACGGCGGGCGCATGCGGCAGGGCGCGTCGCGCATGGCGGCCGGTATCATCGAAGCGCTCGACGACGAACGGCTGGGCACGATGGCGAAGACGGCGATCTCGTTGCGCCTCAAGACTTTCGAAGTTGCGCCGCTGCTTGGGCAGACCTTGGGTGGCATGATCGACGATCACCGCCACGTACCGATGCTGGAGAACGTGCTCGGCTGGCTGTCGCGCACGATCGGCGCGAACGAACATCTAATCCGCGACATGGTGCACAAGCGCACGGGCTGGGTCATGCGGCTGACCGGCCTCGACACCAAGCTTGCGGATCAGATCGTCAACGGCCTGACCAAGCTGATCGCGGAAATGGCCGACGATCCAGGTCATCCCGTGCGCCTCAAGGCCGAGGAAGCGCTGGCCAAGCTCGCCTTCGACCTCAAGTTCGACCCGATCACGCGCGTAAAGGTCGAGGTCATGAAGGCGGAGATCATCGCCAACCCCGCGGTGGTCGAATGGATCGACCGGCTGTGGAGGCAGACCCGCGCGGGCATATTGCGCGCCGCGCGCGATCCCGACGCGGCGCTCGCGGGCAAGTTCGGCGAGGCGTTGCGCGAGCTCGGCCGGACGCTGCAGAAGGACGCGCGGCTGCGCGGTGCGATCAACAAGTTCGTGCGTCGCGCGACGGTCGGCGCGGTCGCGAGCTACGGCAGCGGCATCGTCAAGCTCGTGTCCGACACGGTGCGCGGCTGGGACGCCAAGACGATCACCGACCGCTTGGAGAACGCGGTCGGCCGCGACCTGCAATACATCCGCATCAACGGCACGCTGGTCGGCGGGTTGGTGGGGCTGATCATCCACGCGGCGGAGGTTTGGCTTTGATCGACACCGATCGGCTGCACCTGCGCCCGTACCGGCTCGACGACCTGCAATCCCTGTACGAGCTGACGCTGAGCCCCCGCATGCGCGAGTATTTGGGCGGCGACCCGCCTTCGCGCGTCGAAGCTTCGATCGGCTGCTCCGCGTCGCGGGCGGGTGGTCGCTGTTCGGGTTTGGAACGTTCGCGGTCATCGAGCACGAGACGCGAGATTATGTCGGCAATTGCGGGCTGTTCCGAATGCTGCGCGACTAGGGCCCGGACTTCGACGGGTCTCCGGAAGCCGGCTGGATCATCGCCGAGTCGCGCTGGAACCAGGGTTACGCGCGCGAAGCCATGGAGGCGGCGCACGCATGGTTCGACCGCATGCAAGGCAGGCAGCGGACCGTATGCATGATCGTGCCCGGCAACACGGCCTCCGAACGTCTCGCCGCGCACCTAGGCTACCGCCCGCTCCGCGACGCGATCGACAAAGGCGATACGGTCACGCTTTACGAACGCGTTTAGTCGTGTCGTTCAGCCCCCTTTTTCCCTTGTGGGAGAGGGATCAGCCGTCCCCGCGCCGCTCGATCGCCGCGCCCACCGCGCTCAGCTTTTCCTCAAGCCGCTCGTATCCACGATCCAGATGGTAAACCCGCGACACCACCGTCTCGCCCCGCGCCGCGAGCCCCGCCAGAACCAGGCTCATCGATGCGCGCAGATCGGTGGCCATGACGGGCGCGCCGACCAGATGGTCGACCCCGCGCACCACCGCCGATCGCCCGCGCACCTCGATGTCCGCCCCCATGCGCGCCAGCTCGGGCACGTGCATGTAACGGTTCTCGAAGATCGTCTCGGTCAGCAGGCTCGTGCCGCCCGCCAGCGTCACCATCGCCATGAATTGCGCCTGCATGTCGGTCGGGAACGCCGGATGCGGCGCGGTGGAAAGCGACAGGGCTTTGAGCGGCCCGTCCGCCGATACGCGGATGCCCGCGTCGTGCTCGGCGACGTTCACCCCCGCATCGCGCAACGCGTGCAGGATCGCGGGCATCTCCGCCGCCTTGGCACCCACCAAATCGATCTCGCCCCCCGTGATGGCCGCCGCGCAAGCATACGACCCCGCCTCGATGCGATCGGGCATCACGTCGTAGCGCGCGCCGTGCAGCCGCTCGACACCCTCCACGATCAGATGATCCGTCCCGATGCCGTCGATCGACGCGCCCATCGCGACCAACAACCGGGACAGATCGACGATTTCCGGCTCGCGCGCAGCGTTGACGATTTCACTACGGCCCTTGGCGAGCACCGCGGCCATCAGCGCGTTCTCGGTGGCACCGACCGACACGATCGGAAAACTGATCTGCCCCCCGCGCAAGCCCCCGTCCGGCGCGCGCGCCTTTACGTACCCGGCCGCAAGCTCGATCTCCGCGCCGAGCGCTTCCAGCGCCTTCAAATGCAGATCCACCGGCCGCGTCCCGATCGCGCAGCCTCCGGGCAGCGACACGGTCGCCTCCCCGCTCCGCGCCAGCAGCGGCCCGAGCACGAGGATCGACGCGCGCATCTTGCGCACGATGTCGTATGGCGCGACCGTCGACGTGATGCGCGCGGCGTTCAGCGTCATGCGCCGCCCGAACTCGTTCCCCCGCGCGCCCGCGACGCTGGTCGTCACCCCCAGCGTGTTGAGCAGATGTCCGAACGTGTCGACATCGGCGAGCCGCGGCAGGTTGCCGAGAATCAGCTCCTCGTCGGTGAGCAGCGCACACGGCAGCAGCGTCAGCGCGGCGTTCTTGGCGCCCGAGATCTGGATGCGGCCGGATAGGCGCTGCCCGCCCTGGATTGCGATGGTGTCCATCGGGGCGGTTTAGGGAATGGCGGGAGCGGCGCAAGGGAAGAGCCTCTCCCGTCCGAACCTGCGGTCCGGCCACCCTCTCCGGCAAGCGGAGAGGGAAGGTAGCAGCCCCTCTCCGCTTGCCGGAGAGGGAGGGATCCGCGACGAAGTCGTGGGAGGGAGAGGCTCTTCTACGCCTTCTCCAGCGTGCACTGGAGCGGGTGCTGGTTTTCGCGCGCGAAATCCATGACTTGCGACACCTTGGTTTCCGCCACTTCGTAGGTGAAGACGCCGCACACGCCCACCCCCTTCTGGTGGACCTGCAGCATGACGCGCGTCGCGTCCTCCATGCCCATGCGGAAGAAGCGTTGCAGGCACAGCACGACGAACTCCATCGGCGTGTAATCGTCATTGAGCATCAGGACCTTGTACGGCGTCGGCTTCTTGGTGCGCGTGCGCGTGCGCGTCGCGACGCCCGCGCCCGTTCCACGACCGCTGTCCTCGTCATTGTCGCCCGAACGCCGATCGCCTGCCGTTATCATCATGCGGCACGAAATAAGACATGCCCCCACCCACGGGCAAGGCCCCACGCAAAAAGGGCGGCGGTTCCAGCTGGAACCGCCGCCCTCGCGAGCAAAGCCGAAGCGCTTAGTTGCTCAGCGACTTCACCTTGTCCGCGTTCGCCGTCATGCGGCTTGCCACCGGCTCCATCGCCTCGCCGGCCAGTTTGACCATCGTCTCGCTTAGCCGCGCGCCTTCGGCCATCATCGTCTCCATGTACGACTTGGCAAACTCGCTCTGCAGGCGGAGCAGCTCGACGGGCGACTTGGCTTCGGCGAAGCTCTTCATCGCTTCCGACGTGGTCTCGAAGCCCTTGCGGCCCAGTTCGGCGACGTCCTGGCTCAGCGTGCCCGCGTTCTGCGCAGCGATGCGCGCTGACGCGGCCATCGCCTCGACATTGCCGCGCGCCAGTTCGGCGGCTTCCTTGGCGAGCGACTGCGAGCGCGCGACCATCGTCTTGGCGTCGAACGCGTCGGCCTTGATCCCGGCCTTGTCGAACATCTTGCGCACGCCGTCGGCGGCCGCGCCGAAGTCGACCTTGGGAACTTCCATCTGCATCGTCTGGGTGTTCATCTTCGGTGCTTCCTTAGGTTCGGGAGTGGCGGGTGCGCCGGATTGGGCGGCGGGGGCGGTTTCGGCCTGTTCGACATCGTCGTTCAGCGCTTCGAACACCGCGCCCGACCCCTGCGCCGCCGCCAGGATTGCGGCTTTCTGATCCAGTTTCTTCGCCATCTCAAAAGTCCCTTCGAGTGCCTATGCTGCAGTGCAACATAACCTAAACCCGGCAAAGATCAAGCGGAATGTTGCGGTGCAGCAAAACGCGTCAGCGGCTCATCACGTAGCGGCCGGGCGCGTCCTCGATCGCGGGCAGGTCACCGCCACCCGGTACCCGCGCGCCGTCGACCCGCACCCGCTCGCCCGACCGCGGCGTGATCCACGCCATCCAGTCGGGCCACCAGCTTCCCTTGTGCGCGGTCGCGCCTTCGATGAACGCGTCCAGCGTCTCCGAACCGTCCTCGTTGATCCAGTAGCCGTACTTTCCGGACGACGGATGATTGACCACCCCCGCGATATGCCCCGAGCCCGCGAGAACGAAGCGCACCGGGCCCTTGAAGTGATGCGTGATCTTGAACACGGATTGCGGCGGCGCGATGTGGTCCTCGCGCCCGGCCTGAACGAAGCTCGGGGTCGTGACCGTGCCCAGATCAATTGGAGTACCCTCGACGCTGACCCCGCCGGACGCCAGCTTGTTGCCGCGATAAAATGTGTTCAGGTAATCGGCATGCCACAACGCCGGCAGGTTGGTCGTGTCGCCGTTCCAGTGGAGCAGGTCGAAGGGCGCGTAGTCCTCGCCCAGCATGTAGTTGTTGACCCAGTAACTCCAGATCAGGTCGCGGCCGCGCAAGGCATTGAACGTCGCCGACATCACACGTCCGTCGAGGAACCCTGTCTCCTCGGTCATCCGCGACAGCCCCGCGATCGCCTCGTCGCCCAGAAACACCTTCAGCTCCCCCGCGTCCTCGAAATCGACCTGCGCGGTGAAGAACGTCGCGCTCGCCACCTTGTCGGCCTCGCCCCGCGCTTCCAACAAGGCCAACGTCGCGGCCAGCGTCGTTCCCGCGACGCAGTACCCGACTGTATGCACCGCATCGACGCCAAGCAGGTCGCGCACGGTGTCGATCGCATCGACCTGCCCACGCACGACGTAATCGTCGAACACGACGTCGCGCATCGTCTCGTCCGCCGACTTCCACGACACCATGAACACGGACAGACCCTGATCGACCGCCCACTTCACGAAGCTTTTTTCAGGCGCGAGGTCGAGGATGTAGAACCGGTTGATCCAGGGCGGGAAGATGACCAGCGGCGTGTCGAACACGTCCGGGGTCGACGGCGCGTAGTGGATCAGCTGGTAGAGCGGCGTCTCCTTGATCACTTTTCCGGGGGTCATCGCCAGGTTGCGCCCGACTTCGAACGCGTCCTTGGCGGTGTGCGTCATCTGCCGCGCGCCCAAATCACGGATCAGGTGCTCGAACCCCTGAAACAGGTTGTCGCCGCGCGTTTCCGCAGTCTTCTTCAAGACCTGCGGATTGGTCATCGGAAAGTTGGAAGGCGACGCCGCATCGAGCAACGCGCGCGTCGCGAACCGGAGCTTGGCGTGCGCGTCCGCGTCCATGCCCGGGGCCGCGTCCGCCGCCGCGATCATGCGCTCGCTGACGGCGAGGTAATTGCGCGCGATCGCGTCGAAAGGCGGATTACGCCATTCGGGAGCCTTGAACCTTTTGTCCACCGCTGGATCGGGCAGCGCGGCCGGCATCAGCCCCGCCGTCCAGCTCTGCCAAACCTGCATCCCCTGCGCCCAGAACTCCGCGCCTGCCTTCATCATCGCGGCTGGATCGGCGGCGGGAACGACGGCCTTGCTTTCCGCAAGATTGCTCCAGAACCCCAGCATCGCGCGCTGCGCGTGCTCGGCCATGTGCGTCCACGCGGACGCGGCCACGGGCGCGCCGTCCTTGGGATGATCCGCCATGTCGTCCACGTCCGTCTCCTCGCGTACCACCGGTCTAACGCCGCGCTTTCACGACTTGGTTAACGCACGATGCGCCTAATCGTCCTTGCCGAGCAACGCCCTGATGCCCCCGATCACGAATCTACCGACCTCGAGCACGTTGATGCCGCCTTTGCATACGATTCCCTGCGTCCCGCACGGCGACGTGATGTCCTTGATCGCCTGCATCTGGTCGACGCGCTCGCCGCCGTAGCGCGGCTGGTCGGGGTCCTTGTCGTACAGCGATGTCGAAAACTCGGCGCGGTCGCGCGCGCACACGACGATCTCGCCTGGTTCTCTCGACCGGCACGGATCGGGGCCAATCGTAGTCCTTGCGCGGTGCGCCTCCAGCACGGCTTCCGCTGTCCGCGGCGTCGGATCCGCAGCCAGTCCGGCGAACAGCACGGCCGCGATCATCGACATTGCCCAGTCCCTCGCCTATCCCGCGACCACCGCAATCAACAGGAAACCCATGGCCTCCGCAAGCCCGACTCTCGCCAGAAGCGCGGTCCTCGACCGCGTCCTCGTTCTCGAAATGGTACGCGTGACCGAGGCCGCCGCGATCGCCGCCTCCGCGCTGATCGGTCGCGGCGACGAGAAGGCGGCGGATCACGCCGCGGTTGAGGCGATGCGCGCCGCGCTCAACGAGCTCGCGATGGACGGCACGGTGGTGATCGGCGAGGGCGAGCGCGACGAGGCCCCCATGCTTTTCATCGGCGAAAAGGTGGGTTCGGCGATCGGCACCGGCCCCAAGATCGACATCGCGCTCGACCCGCTCGAAGGCACCACGATCACCGCGAAAGCCGGTCCCAACGCGCTCGCCGTGCTCGCCATCGCCGAGGAAGGCGGGCTTTTGAACGCGCCCGACGTCTACATGGACAAGCTGGCCATCGGCCCCGGCTACGAACAAGGCGTGGTCAGCCTCGACAAGTCGCCATCCGAAAACGTCCGCGCGCTCGCCGCCGCCAAGGGGGTTGCGCCTTCCGACATCATCGCCTGCGTCCTCGACCGCCCGCGCCACGAAGCGCTCATCGCCGAGCTGCGCGCGCTCGGCTGCGGCGTCATGCTCATCCCCGACGGCGACGTCGCGGGCGTGATCGCGACCACCGACCCGGACACCACGATCGACATCTATCTGGGGAGCGGCGGCGCGCCCGAAGGCGTGCTCGCGGCCGCCGCCTTGCGCTGCGTCGGGGGCCAGTTCCAAGGCCGCCTGCTGTTCCGCAATGACGACGAGCGCGGCCGCGCGGCCAAATGGGGCGTGACCGACCTCGACCGCATCTACCAGATGGAGGATCTGGCCAAGGGCGACGTCATCTTCGCCGCCACGGGGGTGACGGACGGCTCGCTGTTGGCTGGCGTAAAACACCGTCGTGGTGGCGGCATCTACACTCAGTCGATCGTCATGCGCGCAAGCTCGGGTACCTTACGTCGGGTGGAGTGCGAACACGGCACGCGCAGCGAGTTCCGCAAAGGCTGACCTACCACTCGTCATCGGGTATCGTCGGCTCGACGTCGATCGGCTCCCGCTCCTCCGCCAGCGTCCATTCGTGCTCGCCGTCGATCTGCGTGGCGACGGGGATGCCGTCTCCGTCGAGCGCCGGACGATAGCGGAAACGCTGCGTGATCAATCGGCATGTCGTCTCGTCGAGCGCGCGGCTGCCGCTCGATCGCGTGATCCGGCACCCCGCCACGCGCCCGTTGGGCTGAACGACGAAGCTCAGCAACAACGTCCCCTCCTCTCGCGCCCGGACCGCCTCGCGCGGGTAGTCGCGGTTGCCGATGCCGCCGCTCAACCAGCGCACGCGCCGCGACATGCCGCCCCCACCGCCCCCGCCCGTGCCGTTGCCCGAAGCGCCGCTGCCCGTTCCCGTGCCAACCCCGCCGCTCCCGGTGCCCGGCCCCGGCACCTCCGCCGCGCCCGCGGAGGGTCGGTTGCCCTCGCCCGCAATAGGGGCGGCGACGATCGGCGTCGGCAGCGGAATGGGCTGCGGCGGCGCGACGACCGGAGTCGGCGTGTCCCGCAAATTGGGCGGCGACGCCGCGCCCTCCGGCTCGGGTGCGCGCGCCTTTTGCTTGGGCTGCTCGATCTTCAAGGGTTCGACAATCGGCGGCGGAGGCGGCTCGGACGCGACATCGAAGATCTTCAACTCTGCGCTCGTCGGCACCGACAGATCAAACCCGAGCCCGCGGAACAGCGCGTACCCGATCAGCGCATGAAGCAGCGCGACCCCAACGACCGACTTGACCCGGTCTCGATCGATCCGTCTAATTCGCACCGCCATCCTGCCCCGCGTTCGACGCGCCGGATGGCACATGGGAGATGAACTACCGGTTTAGCTCGGCTGCCCCGGTGGCATCAGCATCACAAACAACCTTTGCTCAACCCTCGTCGTCGACGATATCGCAATTACGCGCCGCGTCGGTACCCGCGTCGACATCCTCCAGGGTCATCAGTGACCCACCGGTTGGTACAAGCATCTGGCCTTCGCGCTTCAAACCCGGAGGCGGGTCGAACTCCAGCGGCAACACGTACTCCCTGAGCGCATCGTCCACGACCTGCGTCACTGTCATCCGATCTCGCGCGCAATCTGGTCCGCGCGCTCGCGCGCATAAGCTGAGCGGATGATAAGGAGCGGCGGTCGAGTGCGAGACGTCCCTTTTTCTCTCCTAACGACTAGCGGGCTTGTCGCGGTCGCCGTAGAGGCCCTTGCCTTGAACGCACATGCGGGATCGTTGGCAATCGAGATGCTTGTCGATAAGTGCGCGGGCGGCGCGAACGGACGCGCAAGGCGTACCGACATCGAAGTCGAGAACGGCGAAGGGGTGCGGAAGCATCTGGGACGTCAGGCTTAGATACCGTTCGATCATCGTTTCGCCGGTGGTCGGCGTACCCGTGGACAGGTCCGCGTCCGCTCCGTTCCAGGTCATCCTTCCCGATCCCTCGACCGTTACGATATTGTAGTGAGGTGCCGTGACACCAATCGGCCGTCCTTCCCACAAGGCCGGATCGTTCCAACGATAGAACCCGGCCGGCGGCATCGCGCAATCGGGCTGGCGGGCGGCATCGCACCCGGCCAACATCGACAAGGCTGCTGCAACCGACCTCCGCATGTGCGGCGGAAACTGCACTGGCATGCCTACCTAACACAAGGGTGCGAAACGACTTTCCTACAGCTGGCCCTTGTGCCTAAACCACGACATGGCCGTCATCCTTGCTTTATCGTCTGCCGCCGTTCGTCGTACCGGTGGAACGTTCGGGCTCCATTTCTTCATGACGTACCATGAACTTCGTGAACTTAGGGCGCGCGTGGACGGCAATGAACGCGGCGCGGCTCGCGCAACCTGGTCCCGCTAGGCACTCGCATGCACCATGTCTGCAACGTATCGTCCTCCCTGTCCGGCCAGCCCTGGCGCTGGCGCGGGCTGGCGGCGCATGACCTGGACCAGGACGATCTCGTCACGCAGCTGCTGTTGTCGCGCGGGGTTCCGCGGAACGCGCTGGACCTGCACCGTTCGCCCACGATCCGCGGCTTCATGCCCGACCCGTCCATTTTCCAGGACATGGACCGCGCCGCCGCGCGGCTGGCTGACGCTGTGCAGCGACAGGAGTCCGTCACCGTCTTCGGCGACTACGACGTCGACGGCGCGACCTCCGCCGCGCTGCTCATCCGGCTGCTGCGCGAGCTCGGCTGCGCCCCCGCGCATTATATTCCCGATCGCATCGCGGAAGGGTACGGCCCGTCTGGACCCGCGCTCGTCCGCCTCGCAAAAGGCGGCGCGAGCCTGATCGTCACCGTCGACTGCGGCGCGCAGGCGTTCGACGCGCTCGCCGCGGCGCGCGACCACGGTGTCGACATTCTCGTCGTCGACCACCACAAATGCGGGACGAGCCTTCCGCACGCGCACGCGCTGGTCAACCCGAACCGTCTCGACGAGGACGATCATGCGGCCAGTCACGGCCATCTGGCGGCGGTCGGCGTCGCCTTCCTTCTGGCGGCAGCGACCGTGCGCACGCTGCGGAACCGCGGCTTCTTCGCGAGCCGCCCCGAACCCAAGCTCACCGACCTGCTCGACTTGGTCGCGCTCGGCACCGTTGCCGACGTCGCGCGTCTGACCGGCCTCAACCGCGCCTTTGTCACGCAGGGCCTCAAGGTCATGGCCAACCCCCGCAACGTCGGGCTCGCCGCCCTCCTCGACGTCTCGCGGCTCAAATCCGCACCCACATGCCGCGACCTGAGTTTCGCATTGGGGCCGCGCATCAACGCGGGCGGGCGCGTCGGCAAGTCGGACCTGGGGGTCCGCCTGCTCGTCACCGAAGACGAGGAGGAAGCGCGAACCATCGCCGCCGAACTCGAACGTTTGAACGAGGAACGCCGCGCGATCGAAGGCGATGTCGCCGAAGCCGCCGATCTGCTGGCGAACGCGCAGAGCCGTCCCGTCGCGGTCGTGTCCGGCCATGGCTGGCACCCCGGCGTCATCGGCATCGTCGCGGGGCGGCTGAAGGAACGGCTCGGCCGCCCCACGATCGTGATCGCGATCGACGAACACGGGATGGGCAAGGGGTCGGGCCGTTCGATCCCCGGTGTCGACTTGGGCGCCGCCGTTCTTGCCGCCAAGGACCACGGCCTGCTGATCGCGGGCGGAGGCCACGCCATGGCGGCGGGGCTGACGGTCGCCGCCGACGCGATCCCGACGCTGACCGCGTTCCTGTCCGAACGCCTTGCCCACGACATTGCGGCCGCCACCGCCAACCGCGCTTTGTTGCTCGACGTCGTCTTGACCTGCGGCGGCGTTACGCCCGACCTGTGCGAGGCGCTTGATGTCGGCGGACCCTACGGCATGGGCTGGCCCGCCCCGCGCGTCGCCGCCGGGCCCGTACGCATCGTCAAGGCCGACATCGTGGGCCAAGGCCATGTCCGCGCGATCATGGCGGGCGACGACGGCCGCTCGCTCAAGACCGTCGCCTTCCGCGCCGCGCAGCTTCCGCTCGGCCAGGCCTTGTTGGCCGCGCCCCCCGACCGCCGCCTGTGGGTCGCGGGCCGCGTCAAGATCGACGACTGGGGCGACCGGCGGCAGGCCGAGATGCACCTGGACGACGCGGCATGGGCGTAATCGAGCTTACGGCGCGATGACGTACGTTGTTGACCCCTGCCCGCCCGCCCCCTAATCGCGGGCTTCTTCGTACCAGGGCCCCTTCGTCTAGTGGTTAGGACGCGGCCCTTTCACGGCTGAAACACGGGTTCAAGTCCCGTAGGGGTCACCACCCTCCTGGTTGAAGAAAGACTCGCATGTCCGACCGCAGCCCGATGAAGCCGCCGCCCGTGCCGATGGGCATGAGCCGCACGCTCTCCGACAACATCGTGGCGGTCCAGAAGCGCGAGGCGAATCAAGCGGCCGCCATGCCGCTCGCCGATCGCATCGCCGACGGCATTACGCGCTTCACGGGGTCGATGACGTTCGTCGTCCTGCACCTCGTCGTCTACGGCCTCTGGATCGCGATCAACCTGGGCGCGATCCCGTTCATCCCCCGCTTCGACCCGACCTTCGTCCTGCTCGCGACCGAGGCGTCGATCGAGGCGATCTTCCTGTCCACCTTCGTGCTCATCAGCCAGAACCGCATGGGCGCGCTCGCCGACAAGCGCGCCGACCTCGACCTCCAGATCAACCTGCTGGCCGAACACGAGCTGACCAAGCTGTCGGTGCTGGTGTCGGCGATCGCGGACAAGCTGGGCGTCGCGCAGGAAGACGACATGGCCGAGGTCCGCCAGGACGTCGATCCGGTCGCGGTCCTGGAGGTCATCGAAACGGTGAAGGGGAACGCGAGCTGATAAGCACGTCATCCCAGCGCATGCTGGGATCTCGGGGAGCCTCGACTGCCGGCAACTCCGCACCACCAAGATCCCGGCATGCGCTGGGATGACGGCTATGCTCCGATCCACGCCTCCAGCGCATCATGCGCCGCGTCGTCCGTCATCTGTTCTGGCGGGTGCTTGCAGAAATATGCTGCGGCCGGGTGGATGACCCCGCCGATGCCGCGGTCGCGCGCGACCTTGGCGCAGCGGATCATGTCGATCGCCACCCCCGCGCTGTTGGGCGAATCCTCAACCGATAGCCGCAATTCGAGGTTGAGCGGGACGCCCCCGAACATCTGCCCTTCCATGCGCAGGAAACAGACCTTGTTGTCGTTCTGCCACGCCACGTAGTCCGACGGCCCGATGTGTATGTCGTCCGGATCGAGCCGGTGCCCCGCCACCGACTGCACCGCCTCCGTCTTCGAAATCTTCTTCGATTTGAGCCGCGACCGGTTCGCCATGTTGGCGAAATCCGTGTTGCCGCCCGTGTTCAACTGATACGTGCGGTCCAGCTTGACCCCGCGCTTGGCGAACAGGTCGGTCAGCACGCGGTGCACGATCGTCGCGCCCAGCTGCGCCTTGATGTCGTCGCCGATGATCGGCACCCCCGCATCGGCGAAACGCTTCGCCCACACGGCGTCCGAGGCGATGAACACGGGAATATTATTGACGAACGCGACCCCCGCCTCCAGCGCGCACTCGGCGTAGAACTCGGTCGCGGCTTGCGACCCGACTGGCAGGTAATTGACCAGCACGTCCGCGCGCGTCTCTCGCAAATGCGCGACGACCTCTGCCTGGTCGGGCTCCGCCGCATCCGCGACCAGGAACGTGCGGTCGTCCCCATACTCCGCCATATGCTCGGCCACACCGTCGAGCACCCGCCCCATGCGCACGGGCACACCGGCGTCGGGCACATGGTCGCAGAACACCGCGGTACAGTTGGGCTTGGCGAATATGGCGTGCGCCACATCGACCCCCACCTTGCGCCGGTCGACGTCCCATGCCGCCACCACGCGGATGTCACGCGGCCGGTATCCGCCCAGGTCCCAGTGCATCAGCCCGATCTGTTCGTTCGCCCCGCCATTGGCGTAGTGCGCCAGGCCCTGCACGAGCGACGACGCGCAGTTGCCGACGCCCACGATCGCGAGGTTGATCCCGCTCATGCGGCCACCTGCGCACGCGCACGGGGAGCATATCTCTCGATCATGGAGCCGCAGAAGTCGGCAAATGCTTCGGGCTCGCGCGGCGCGCTCGTATGATGCGGCGCGATGCCCAGATGTTGCGGCGTGAAGCAGAACGTGACCGTCGTCTCGAAATCCGCCAAGGCCTCCATCTGCCGGTCGAACCAGTCGGTCGCGCCTTCGCGGAACGAGTCCGCCCAGCTCAACCCCGTGCGCAGATGCGTCACCCCCAGATCTTTCATGATCCGCACCGCGTCGTCCAGTCGCGGATCGTGAAAGTGGAACCACTGCATCAACCCCATCGCGGGCGCGTGCTTGCGAAACGTCTCCAGGCTCGGCTTGGGCGTCCCATCCTCGCGGATCAGCCCCATGTAGAAATGGCGGTAGTAACTCGACCCTTCCGCCTCACGATGCCGCGTCTCCGCGCCCCAGGATTGCGGCAGGTCGAACAGCGAATACCAGAAGATGCGCGGCACCCGCCCGACGAGAAGCTCGGCGGTGCGATCGACACCAAAGACCTGCACTTCTTCCGCCCCGAACGATCCGACCCCGACCTCGGTCACCCAAACTTCGTGGTCGGGCACGACCGCTTCGATTTCCGCGATGCGCTCGGGCCAGCTGTTCAGCGGCCACAGGTTCCAGTCGAGCGGAAAGCCGTGCACCGCGACCACGTCGACCGCGTCCAGCACACCGCGCGGGCGCAACTTCTCCACCCAATGCGCGTCGATCGGCGACATCCCGCCCAGCACGCGCTTGACCTGCGGGTTGACGCTGCGGATCGCGTTCCCCGCCAACACCGCCATCTGCGAAAACTTCGACCAGTCGGGGTCGACCTCCGGGTCCCAATGCGACTTGTTGTTGGGTTCGTTCCAGATCATCGCGGCTTCGATCATGAGGCGGAGCCTCGCGCGGGGTAGACAGCCGGTCTATTCCCGGATTCGACGAACGGCACGGGCGCGATCCTGCACAGATACACCTCCGCCTCGGGCCGCGCCTCGATCGAAAAGCCGGCGGCGCGCAGCATCGCCTCCGACCCCGCCCGGTTCGCCGCCCACCAGTTCGTCCAATCGCCCGAATATTCGCGCTCGACGAAATGCATCTTCGGATAGCCGGGATGATCAAAAATCGGCGACGGATCGAACGTGCCCGGCATATGGAACGGGTGATCCTCGGGCACCTCCGCAACCTCTTCCGACCCGCGCTGCATCGTCTGGAACAGCATCGCGTCCCCCACGACGTGCTCGCGGATCAGGTCGAGCGCCAACAGCGGATGGCGCAGGTGGTAGAACACCCCCATGAAGATCACGAGGTCGAACGTTTCGCCCAATGCGCCAACGTCGTAGACGTCGAGCCTGCGAAACTCGACCGCGTCCGCGAACCCCAACACCTCCGCCGCCAGCCGCCCCTGCGCCAGATAGCGTTCGTCGCTGTCGATCCCCACGACCCGCGCCGCCCCACGGCGCGCCATTTCCATGCTGTAGAACCCCGCGTTGCACCCGATGTCGAGCACGGTCTTGCCGCGCAGGTCGGCGGGCAGCGCGTGCGCGAAGCGGTCGAATTTGAACCCGGGATAGTTGCCCAGGAAATGATCGGGCGCGGTCCACAGCTCCGCGCCATGCCCCAAATCCATGTTGTGGAACCAGGGCGCGAGCGCGTCCACACGCGCCCGCAAATCGTCACGTTTTATCGCGGCGACAGCCGTCATGCTTCCCCCTTCGCATTGAGTCCCGTCAGGCGCGCGCCCCACGTGCCCACGATCAACGTGCTGACCGATGCAGCATCTATGTCAAAGCGCAAGAGATTGTCGAACGGCAGTCCCAGATAATGGCACAACACCCCGCGGATGATGTCGCAATGCGTGACGGTCGCGATCGTCTCACCCGATCCCGCGTGGCGCTCGATATGCGCCACGGCACGCGCGGCCGCCTCCTTCTGGCTCTCGCCCCCGGGCGGCCGCGCGCTGCCCCGCACCGTGTTCCAAGCGCGCCAGCCGGGATCCTGCTCGAGCGCGAGAAAGCTCTTGTCGCTCCACCGCCCGAAATCGATCTCGTCGAGCGCGGGGTGAACTTCTACCGAGACGCGGCAGTGGCGCGCGATCGCAGACGCGGTCTCCTGCGCCCGCCGTCGCGGGCTTGAATGCACCGCCGTCACCCCACGCCCCGCCAGCCGTTCCCCCAACAACTCCGCCTCGCGCAATCCCGGTGCCGTCAAAATCGCCTCGGATCGGCCGCTCAACCGCAACCCGTAATCGGCATGCCGCGCGTGGCGGATGAGGAGGATCGTCGCGTCCATTCGTCCCGCATAGGCACGCGGATCGGGCGTGTCGCTTAACCTGTGTTTAGCAGCATCAACAAACCCGCTTGACTCGGTCGCGGTGATTCTGAACGGGGCGTGTAGAAGAAGAAGCTCGCGGGGAAAAACTTGACCGAACATGTCCTGATCACCGGCGGCGCGGGTTTCATCGGCCGCTTCGTCGCCGACGAGCTTTTGGGCCGCGGACACCGGGTGCGCGTTCTCGACAGCCTGATCGACCAGGTGCACTCGGGCCGCGGTCGTCCGGATGCCTTGAGCCGGGACGTCGAACTGATCGAAGGCGACGTTCGCGACGCGGACGCAGTGCGCGGCGCGCTTCGGGGCGTCGACAGCGTCATCCATCTCGCCGCCGAGGTCGGGGTAGGGCAATCGATGTACGATGTCGAACGCTACACCTCGGTCAACGACGTCGGCACCGCCGTGCTGATGGAAGCGCTGATCGCGAACCCCGTCCGCCGCGTCGTCACCGCCTCGTCGATGTCGATCTACGGCGAAGGTTTGTACCGCGACGCCGACGGCAACAGCGTCGAGGACGCGACCCGCGGCCCGCGCACGAGCGACATCGGCGGCTGGGACCCGCTCGACGCAGCTGGCCGCGCGCTGATCCCCGTCGGCACGCCCGAATGGAAGCGCCCCAGCCTGACGTCCGTCTACGCATTGAACAAATACGTGCAGGAGCGCACGACGCTGATCCTCGCCGCGCCCTACGGCATGGAAGGCGTGTGCCTGCGGCTGTTCAACGTCTACGGCCCCGGCCAGGCGCTCTCCAATCCGTACACGGGCGTGCTCGCGATCTTCGCGTCGCGCCTGCTCAACGGCCAGACTCCGTTGGTGTTCGAGGACGGCCGCCAGCAGCGCGACTTCGTCCATGTCTCTGACATCGCCCGAGCGTTCGCGGATGCGCTGCACGAACCCCGCGCGGTGGGCGAGGTCCTCAACATCGGCGGAGGCCGCGGCCGATCGGTGCTGGAGGTCGCGCGCGCGCTCGCCGGCGCGATGGGGCGATCGGCGGACGTGGAGATCGTCGGCAAGGGCCGCGCGGGCGACACGCGCCACTGCTTCGCGGACACGACTCTGGCTGCGGAAAAACTCGGCTTCGAAGCGCGGATGGATTTTGGCCAGGGAGTCGCCGAACTCGCCGAATGGGTCGCGCGCCAGACCGCCGACGACCGGGTGGAGCACGCGCGCGGCGAACTCGAGCGCCGGGGGCTGGTCGCGTGAGCGACGCTTCAGATCCCCGCCCCGTCCTGGTCACCGGCGGCGCTGGCTTTATCGGCTGCAACATCGCCGACCGGCTCGCCGGCACCGGCCACAACGTGCTCGTCTACGACGCGCTTGTGCGGCCCGGCGTCGAGACCAACCTCGCCTGGCTTAAATCCAAGCACGGCAACCGCATCGCGTCCGTCCACGCCGACATCCGCGACGAAGACCGCCTGATCGAGGCCGCGCGCAACGCCAAGGCCGTGTTCCACATGGCGGCGCAGGTCGCGGTCACCACCAGCCTCGTCGAGCCCCGTGACGATTTCGAAATCAACATCCGCGGCACGCTCAACATCCTGGACGCGCTGCGCAAGCGCGGCGACCGCACCCCGCTCATCTTTGCATCCACCAACAAGGTGTACGGCGACCTCGCCGACATCAACTTTCCGTTGGAAGGTGATCAATACGTGCCCGCCGACGCGGACATCCGCGCCCACGGCATCGGGGAAAACCGCCCGCTCGACTTCCACACGCCCTACGGCTGCTCGAAGGGCGCGGCCGACCAGTACGTCCTGGATTATGCGCGCTCCTACGACATGCCGACCGCGGTCATGCGCATGTCGTGCATCTACGGCCCGCGCCAGATGGGGACGGAGGACCAGGGCTGGGTCGCCCACTTCCTCATCCGCGCCCTCGAAGGCCGCGCGATCACCTTGTACGGCGACGGATACCAGGTCCGCGACATCCTCGACGTGTCGGACGCGGTCGACGCGTACATGGCCGTCTGGGCCAACATCGAACGGGTGTCCGGCCGCGCCTTCAACCTCGGCGGCGGTCCCGCCAACGCGGTGTCGCTGCGCGTGCTGCTCGCCCACATGGGCGAGCTGCTGGGCCGCGAGGTCGAAGTCACCTTCGAGGATTGGCGCGCGGGCGATCAGCGCTACTTCGTCGCCGACACGCGCGCGATCCGCGGGACGCTGGACTTGAGCGAGGCCAAGGGTTGGCATCGGGGCGTGGCCGAACTGGCGCAGTGGCTGTCGGACGCGCGCGGCCTGTCGATGCGGCAAACGCAAGACGCGTGACGGTGCGCGTACTGATGACCGCCGACGCGGTAGGCGGCGTCTGGACCTACGCGCTCGACCTCGCCCGCGGCCTCTCGGCGTACGGAGTGGAGACGGTTCTCGCGGTCACAGGCCCGTCGCCGAACGCCGAGCAGACCGCCGCCGCCTCCGCGATGGACGCGACGCTGATCGACACGGGCCTCCCCCTCGACTGGCTGGTCGCAACGCCGGAGGAGATCGGACGGGCGGGCGCGGCGATCAGACAGCTGGCGACCGATCACGCCGTCGACCTGATCCACCTGAACACCCCCGCTCTGGCCGCCGGAGCGCGTACGGGGATACCCCTCGTCGTCGCCACGCACAGCTGCCTCGCCTCCTGGTGGGAAGCCACGGAGACCGGCCCGCTACCCACCGACTTCGCGTGGCGCACGGATCTCCACGCTGCCGGCCTGCGCGCCGCGACCCGCACGATCGCGCCCACCGCAGCCTTCGCCGACGTCACGCACCGCCTCTACGGCGTCCGCCCGGCCGCGGTGCACAACGGCCGCGCGGCCCTTTCCGCAACCTTCGCGCCGATGGTGGACGAAGCGCTCACCGTCGGCCGCCTCTGGGACAAGGGCAAGAGCGTCGCGGTTCTCGATCGCGCGGCGGCGCTCATTTCCGCCCCCTTGTACGCGGCAGGTGCGACCTCCGGCCCCAACGGCGACGCCATCGCTCTCGCCCACGCACACCCGCTCGGCCACTTGTCCGACGCGCAGCTCGGCAACCGGCTCGCCGCCCGCCCGGTCTTTGTCACCGCCGCGCGCTACGAACCCTTCGGCCTTGCCGTCCTCGAAGCCGCCGCATCCGGCTCCGCTCTCGTCCTCTCCGACGTCGCCACCTTCCGCGAGTTGTGGGACGGCTGCGCGACCTTCGTCCACCCGGACGACGCACAGGGTTTTGCGAACGCGATCACCGCGCTCATCGACGACCCCGGCGCACGCATCGCCCAGGGCGACACAGCGAAAGCCCGCGCGCGCCGCTACACGCCCGAGGCCACCGCCGCCGCCACGCTCGCCATCTACCGCACCGTCCTGCCCGCGCCCCGGGCAGCCGCGGCATGAAGATCGTCTACTTCACCCACTCGCTGCAGAGCTGCTGGAACCACGGCAACGCGCATTTCCTGCGCGGCGTTCTCAGGGAGCTGATCGCCAAGGGCCACGACGTCACGGCGTACGAACCCGCGGGCGCATGGAGCCTCAAAAACCTTCTCGCGGACGCAGGGGACGAAGGCCTGTCCGCCTATCGAGCCGCCTATCCGGACCTCGGATCGACCGTGTTCGACCCCGCGCAGGACCCCGCGCCACTGATCGACAACGCCGACCTAGTCGTGGTGCACGAATGGAACGACCCCGCGCTGGTCGCCGCGATCGGCAAATCGCGCCGCGACGGCGGCCGCTACAAACTCCTCTTCCACGACACCCACCATCGCGCCGTCAGCGATCCGGACGCGATCCGCGCGTTCGACCTGTCCGGCTACGACGGCGTGCTCGCGTTCGGCGAGACCTTGTCGGACGTCTACCGCCGCTGGGGTTGGACCAACGTCTGGACCTGGCACGAGGCGGCGGACATCCGCCACTTCCATCCACCCGCCGTGGAGCAGGACCGGACCGGGCTGGTCTGGATCGGCAACTGGGGCGAAGGCGAACGCACCGCCGAACTCGAAGACTATCTATTTCGTCCCGCCGGGGCCGCGGCCCTCCCGCTCGACATCTACGGCGTCCGCTACCCGCCCGAAGCGCTCAAACTGCTCGCCCGCTACGGCGTCGCGTACAAGGGCTGGCTCCCCAACGCCCGCGCGCCGGATATATTCGCCAACCATCTCGCCACCGTTCACGTCCCCCGCAGCTTCTATGCGAAGACCCTGCCCGGCATCCCCACGATCCGCGTCTTCGAAGCCCTCGCCTGCGGCATCCCGCTCCTCTCCGCGCCATGGAACGACAGCGAAGGTTTGTTTCGGGTCGGCAACGACTTCCTGATGGTCCCCGGCGGTGCGGCGATGACCGGGGCGCTGCGCGACATCGCAAGCGACGAAGCCTTGCGTGCGTCGCTCGTCACGTCTGGCCTCGCCACGATCCGCTCCCGCCATACTTGCGCCCACCGCGCCGACGAGCTGCTCGCCATCTGTGCCGAGCTCGCGTCATGAGAATCGCCTTCTACGGCTCCAGCCTCGTCTCTTCCTACTGGAACGGTGCCGCCACCTATTACCGCGGCCTCCTTCGCGACCTCGCCGCGCGCGGCCACGACATCACCTTCTACGAACCCGACGCCTTCGATCGGCAGGCCCACCGCGACATGGACGCGCCCGACTGGGCCCGGTCCATCGTCTACCCCGCGACGGCCGAAGCCCTGCGCGGCGTGCTGGCCGAGGCCGCGGCGGCGGACGTCGTCGTCAAGGCGAGCGGCGTCGGCGTCTTCGACGACGAGCTGCTGCACGGCATCGTGGTCAACGCCACTCCGAACGCCATCAAGATCTTCTGGGACGTCGACGCCGCCGCCACGCTCGACGAGATGCGGACCGCGCCCGATCACCCTGTTCTGCGCGCGCTGCCTCACCTCGATCTGGTCCTGACCTACGGCGGCGGCCCGCCCGTCGTTGACGCGTACACGCGTTTCGGCGCGAAACGCTGCGTCCCTATCTACAACGCGCTCGACCCGACGACCCACTTCCCGGTGGCCCCCGACTCCCGCTTCGCGGTCGACCTCGCCTTTTTGGCAAACCGCCTCCCGGACCGCGAGGCCCGCGTCGAGGAGTTCTTCATCCGCGCCGCCGCTGCGTGCCCCGCCCGAAGCTTTTTGCTCGGCGGCAACGGTTGGCACGACAAGCCGATGCCCGCCAACATCCGCCTGCTCGGCCACGTCGGCACGGGCGACCACAATGCGTTCAACGCCACACCGCTCGCTGTCCTCAACGTGGCGAGGGACAGCATGGCGCATATCGGCTTTTCCCCCGCCACCCGCGTGTTCGAAGCCGCCGGTGCCGCCGCCTGCCTCATCACGGACGCGTGGGAAGGCATCGAACAGTTCCTGCGGCCCAACGCCGAAGTTCTGATCGCGCGAGACGGACAAGACGTCGCCGACCACCTGAGCGCGCTGACTCCGGAGCGTGCCCGCACCATCGGCCAAGCCGCGCTAGCCCGGGTGCTGGCCGAGCACACGTACGCACTTCGCGGCGCGCAGGTCGATGCGATCCTGCGCGAGACCGCGTCGGCCAAACGCGCTACATGAGGCTCGTCGTACTCGGCCTGTCGCTGTCCTCATCGTGGGGCAACGGCCACGCCACCACTTATCGCGCCCTCCTCGCCGCCTTTGCCCGGCGCGGACACGACATCCTGTTCCTCGAACGCGACGTCCCCTGGTACGCCGAGCAGCGCGACCTGACCGCCCCCGACTACTGCCGGCTCGCCTTTTACGAGGACCTCGTGGACCTCGAAGACTGGCGCGCCGAGATGGCAGCCGCCGACGCAGTCATCGTCGGTTCCTACGTTCCCGATGGCGTCGAAGTGGGCCGCCTCGCCCAATCTTGGGCCGCGACCACCGCCTTCTACGACATCGACACCCCTGTCACGCTCGCGAAGCTGGAGCGCGGAGACTTCGAATATCTCTCGCGCGACCTTATCCCCGGCTATGACATCTACCTGAGCTTCACCGGCGGCCCCACGCTCGCGCGTCTGCAGAACGAATACGGCTCCCCAGCAGCGCGCGCGCTCTACTGCTCGGTCGATCCGGCCGCCTACCCGCGCATGGACGTACCCAAACGGTGGGACCTGTCCTACCTCGGCACGTGGAGCGAAGACCGCCAGCCGACCTTGAAACGCCTGCTGATCGAACCCGCCAGCCGCTGCCCCGACCGCAGCTTCGTCGTCGCCGGGCCGCAATATCCAGACGACATCGACTGGCCCGCCAACGTGACCCGCATCGACCACCTACCCCCGTCCGAACACGCCGCCTTCTACGCCGCCTCCCACTTCACGTTAAACGTGACGCGCGCCGACATGATCGCGGCGGGCTGGTCGCCGTCGGTCCGCCTGTTCGAGGCCGCGTCATGTGGGACGCCGATCGTCTCCGACGTCTGGGAAGGCATCGGTTCGCTTTTCACGCCAGCTAAGGAAATCATCCTGGCACATGGCACGGACGATGTCGTCGCCGCACTCGCCACTGACGGAACCGCCATCGGCGGGGCGGCACGCGCTCGCGTCATGGCCGCGCACACCGCCGCCCACCGCGCGGCCGAACTCGAAGCCTATCTCCTCGATGCGATCAGGTCGCAAAACCCGGGTCGAGCCGGTATGCCTTCCGCAGCAGCGCCGGCCAGGCCAGCGCGTCGGCCACCATCCTGAGCCCGCGCTTGCCCTGCTCCGCCGTCACTTCGGGCGCGCCTTGGTTGGGCGTGTTGAGCGCATCGTGCCCCGCCGACAGCGCATGGATCTGCGCCTCGCAAGCCCGCTCCAGATAGTACAACTTGATGAAGCACTCGCCGATCGACCCGCCGCAAGCCAGCGTTCCGTGGTTGCGCAGCAGCATCGCGCCCTTGTCGCCCAGGTCCGAGATGATGCGCTCCCGCTCGTCGAGGTCGACCGCGACTCCTTCGTAATCGTGGTACGCGACATCGTCGCGCACCAGCATCGCGGTCTGCGTGATCGGCAGCAGGCCGTCGGCATGCGCGGACACGGCCTGGCCGTACGCGGTGTGCAGGTGCATCACCGCCATCGCGTCGTCGCGCGCTATGTGGATCGCCGAATGGATCGTGAAGCCCGCCGGGTTGGTCATGAACGGGGTTTGGCCGACGGGCAGCCCCTTCATGTCGACCTTGACCAGCGATGACGCGGTCACTTCCTCGAACATCAGGTTGTACGGGTTCAATAAGAAATGATGCTCGGGCCCCGGCACGCGCGCGGACAGATGCGTGAAGATGATGTCGTCCCACCCATAATGCGCGACGAGGCGGTAGGCGGCGGCGAGGTCGACGCGGATCTTCCACTCCTCAGGGCTGACTTGGCCCTCAAGCGACGCGATCTCCACGTTTTGCAGGGGCGCGGCATCCATGCCGCGGTTCATCGCGTCGATCCGGCCCATGGCTAATCTCCCTGTGGCTTGACGCGATCGGGATGCGCGTCGGCGAACGGTTCGAGTTCGCACGCCGCCGCGTCCGCGCGCAAGAGCGTGGGATATGCGTCGAGCGGCACGTCGAAGCGCCGCGCATTGTACATCTGCGGCACGAGCAGCACGTCCGCCACGGTGGGCGCATCGCCGAACAGGAACGCGCCCGCCCGGGGGGCCGCCATGGCCTCCAGTGCGGCGAATCCTTCCTCGATCCAGTGGCGCACCCACGCGTCCTTGACCTCGTCGGACAGCCCGAGCGGCCCCTTCAGATATTTGAGCACGCGCAGGTTGTTGAGCGGATGTACGTCGCACGCGATCAGCAGCACCATCGCTTCCACATGCGCGCGATCCTCCGCCTCGAATGGGGTCAGCGGCGGCATCGGATACGCCGCGTTGAGATAGTCGATGATCGCCACGGACTGCGTCAGAAGCTGCCCGTCGATCTCAAGGGCCGGCACGAACCCCTGCGGATTGCGCGCCCGATGCTCCGCCCCGCGCTGCTCGCCCGCGGGAAGGTTTACGGGCACGGACGTGTACGGAATACCTTTAAGGTTGAGCGCGATCCGCACGCGGTACGCGGCGGAGGACCGGTAGAAGTCGTACAACGTGGCTGTCATGAACCGGCACATAGCAGATTTCCGGCGCTGTTGACTCCCGTAGCCGACAAAGTTCTATAAGAACAAAATAGGAACAAAGCGGTTCTGAGTCATGCCATGCACATCGTCCACCTGCCCGTTTCCCAAGCCTCCGCGGACACGCGGCAAGACCGCCACCAGCGTCCGCTCGCCTTGCCGTCATCGCCGACGCTCAGCGAAATCTTCGCAGGCAATGGCAACGACGCGGGTGCCGTCGGCTTCGCGCTGGCCCAGGTCGCGGGCGGCGAATCATCCAAGAACCGGCCACTGCTCTGGATCCAGGACCGCATGTCGATTCTCCAGACCGGCCGCCCGTTCCCTCCAGGCCTTCCCTACGGTTTCGATGCCCACCTTATCCATGTCGAGGCGCGCGACGCCAAGGCTGCGCTGTGGGCGATGGAGGAGGGCCTGAGATGCTCCGCCTTGAGCGCCGTCGTCGGCGAGATCTGGGGCGATCCCCGTGCGCTGGATTTCGTCGCGACCCGGCGGCTGGCGGTCGCATCCGAACGCGGCGGCGTGCCCGCCATCCTGCTGTTGTTCGACGCGGCCCCCAATCTCAGCGGCGCGCGGATGCGCTGGCATGCGGCCAGCCGGCCATCTCTGCCCCATCGGTGGGACGACCGCGCGCCCGGCCCGCCCGTCTGGTCGCTCGACCTGTTCAAGGCGCGGGGCGTCGATCCCGGCCGTTGGGACGTGGCGCATGAAGCGGATGGTCTGCATCCACTTTCCCCGGCTGGCGATGGACAATCGGGACAAGAGGAAACCGCCAAACGCGCCTGACGCCGCGCCTGACGACGGCACGCCTTTCGCGCTGGTCGGCGAAGGTCCGCACGGCTTCGTCATCACCGCGCTCAACCCTTCCGCCCGCGCCGCTCGTCTTCGCGCCGGTCAACGGCTGACCGATGCGCGCGCCATCTGCCCGGAGCTTCTGGTCGAAGCCGCCGACCCGTCGGGCGACGCCGCCACGCTCGCGCGCCTGGCACTGTGGGCGCAGCGCTGGTCGCCCTGGACCGCGGCCGACGGCACGGATGGCCTGCTCGTCGACGTGACCGGAGGCGCGCATTTGTTCGGCGGGGAGGCCACGCTGATCCGCGACATGGCGCGCCGCCTCCGCGCAGACGGTTACAGGACGCGTATCGGCCTTTCGCCAACTGTGGGCGCATCCTGGGCTCTCGCCCGCCATGCGCCGCGTGTGTTCAGCATCGCGCATCCCCACGACTTGACGGCGGGGCTCGACCCGCTTCCCGTGCGCGGCCTCCGGCTCGACGCGGGCGCGGTCCTCCTCCTCGAACGGCTGGGCCTCAAGACGATCCGTCAATTGCGCGCGGTGCCTCGCCTCGCGCTCGCTCGCCGTTTCGCCACCGAAAGCCTGACCGCCAACCCCCTCCTCCGGCTCGATCAGGCGCTCGGCCGGCTTGACGAACCGGTCGCGCCTGCGACGGCCGACCCGCCCGTCCGCATCTTGCGCTGCGTCACCGATCCGATCGTCGACCTGGCGCTGCTCGTGCACCTGCTGACCGGCATGGCGGACGAGTTCTGCGCATGTCTTCAAACCCGAGGCCTGGGCGCGCGGCGCGTCCGCCTCGACGCGTTCCGCACCGATGGCGGGGTGGAAAGCGTTTCGGTGGAAACCGCGCGCGCCACCCGCGCTCCCCGTCACCTGCTGCGCCTGTTCGACGGCAAGCTCGACGGCCTGGACGCGGGGTTCGGGTTCGACGCCGCGGTGCTGACCGCGGTGCGACACGAGCGGCTGGATGCGTCGCAAGCCCACATCCTCGACGCCGAAAGCGGCGACGCCCTGCTCGCCTGCCTCGTAGACCGGCTCAGCGCCAAGCTGGGCGCACCGGCCGTTCGCCGCCCGGTACCCGTCCAAAGCCACGTTCCCGAACGCAGCGTTGCTTGGCGAAGCGCGCTTCATCCCCCTGGGGGGGCGGCCGCTCGTCCGGAGACCCACCGCCCCATCCGTCTCCTCGATCGCGCGGAAGAGATATCCGTCCTCTACGCCACGCCCGAAGGATCGCCGCGTCGCTTCATCTGGCGGCGCCTGTCCCACGTTATCGCACGTGTCGAAGGTCCCGAACGCATCGCCCCCGAATGGTGGCGGGAGAAATCCACCGTACGGCTGCGTGACTATTACCGCGTCGAGGACGAGGCGGGCCGCCGCTACTGGCTGTACCGCGATGGCGTCGAGGGCGACGGCCGCGGCGGTTTGCCGCTCTGGTACCTGCACGGCCTGTTCGCGTAAGTGCCCGATCCTTCGCTTACCCCCGACAAGGTCGTGGTCGTTCGCACCGGCGGACCGATCGATCGCGATCCCGCGCCGTTCGTCGAACTTGGGGTGACGAGCTGCTTCTCGTTCCTGCGCGGCGCGTCGGATGCCATCGAATATGCCGAAGCAGCGGACCCGCACGGCTACGACGCGTTGGGTATCGCCGACCGCAACACGATGGCGGGCATCGTCCGCATGCACCTCAACCTCAAGGGGGTGAGCATCCGCCCCGTCATCGGCTGCCGCCTGGACCTCGTCGAAGGCTTGTCCTTCCTCGCCTACCCACGCGACCGAGCCGGATACGGCCACCTGTGTACGCTGCTGTCCAAGGGCAAGCGGCACGACTTGGCCGGCAAGTGGCAGGACAAGGGCGAATGCCACATCGGCCTCGATGACCTGACGGAGCACGCGGAAGGAACGATCCTGATCGTCCTGCCCGACGAATGCATCGATACGTTCGCTGAACGATTGCCCGAACTCGTCCGCCGGCTCCCGACGCTGACCCACGTCGCCGCGTCATATCTGTACCGTGGCGACGACAAGGCGCGCATCAACCGCATCGACGCACTCGCGCGCCGTCACGGCCTGGGCTTGCTCGCCACCAACGACGTCCACTACCACGAACCCCGACGCCGCGGGCTGCAGGACGTCATCACCTGCATCCGCGAAGGCACGACGATCACCGAAGCGGGCTACCTGCTCGACGCCAACGCCGAACGGCATCTGAAATCACCCGACGAGATGGTGCGGCTGTTCGCACGATGGCCGCACGCGATCTCCGCCAGTCGCCGCATCGCCGACAAGTGCCGCTTCTCGCTCGACGAACTCAAATATGAATATCCCGACGAGGAGTATCCGGACGGCCGCACCGCGCAGGAACATCTCGAAGCGTTGAGCTGGGAAGGCGCTGCGAAACGCTATCCGCCAGAAGTCTACCCTGACGGTTTGCCTGACAAAATCGCAGCCAATCTTCGCAAGGAGTTCGAGATCATCCGGCAGATGGACATCGCGCGCTATTTCCTGACCGTGCGCGACATCGTCGCGTTTGCCGAAGGCTGCGATCCGCCGATTCTGTGCCAGGGCCGCGGCTCGGCGGCCAACAGCACGGTCTGCTACTGCCTGCGCATCACCGCAGTCGATCCGACCGCGACCGACCTCCTGTTCGACCGCTTCATCACGCCCGAACGAATGGAACCGCCCGACATCGACATCGATTTCGAACACGAACGCCGCGAAGAAGTCATCCAGCACATCTACGAGAAATACGGCCGCACGCACGCCGGGCTGTGCGCCACCATCATCCACTACCGCCCGCGATCGGCGATTCGCGAAGTCGGCAAGGTCATGGGCCTGTCGGAAGACGTCACGTCCGCCGTCGCGCGTACGATCTGGGGCAGCTGGGGTCCGGAGATCGAGGACGAACGCGTCGCCGAGGCCGGTCTCGATCTGAACGACCCCAGGATCAAGCGCATCATTGCGCTTACCCGCGACCTCATCGGCAAGCCGCGCCATTTGTCGCAGCATGTCGGCGGGTTCATCCTGACCCAGAACCCGCTGACCGAGACCGTGCCCATCGGCAACGGCGCGATGCCCGACCGTTCGTTCATCGAATGGGACAAGGACGACATCGACGCGCTCGGCATCTTCAAGATTGACGTGCTCGCGCTCGGCATGCTGACCTGCGTGCGCAAAAGCCTCGACCTGATCGCCGCGCATCATGGCGAAACGTACGATCTCGCCACCGTTCCACGCGAAGACCCCGCGGTCTACGACATGCTGTGCAAAGGCGACTCGTTGGGCGTGTTCCAGGTCGAATCCCGCGCGCAGATGAACATGCTGCCTCGCCTCAAACCGCGCTGCTACTACGACCTGGTAATCGAAGTTGCGATCGTGCGTCCCGGCCCGATCCAGGGCGACATGGTGCATCCGTTCATGAAACGGCGCGACGGCAAGGAAGCGATCACCTATCCCTCACCCTCCATAAGATTCGGACCGCCCGACGAACTGGAAAAAATCCTGCGCCGCACCAACGGCGTGCCGATCTTCCAGGAACAGGCGATGAAGATCGCGCTCGATGCCGCGAAATTCTCCGCCGAAGAGGCGAACCAGCTGCGCAGGGCCATGGCGACCTTCCGCTCGCGCGGCACGATCGAAAAACTCCAGGACAAGATGGTCGGCCGCATGGTCGACCGCGGCTACGACGCCGAATTCTCGCAACGCTGCTTCGACCAGATCAAGGGGTTCGGCGAGTACGGCTTTCCCGAAAGCCATGCGGCAAGCTTCGCGCACCTCGTCTACATCTCGAGCTGGATCAAATGCTTCTACCCCGACGCGTTTGCGTGCGGGTTGCTCAACTCGCAACCGATGGGGTTCTACGCCCCGGCGCAAATCGTTCGCGACGCGCAGGAACACGGGGTAGAGGTCCGGCACCCGGACGTGAACTACAGCGATTGGGACAATCTGCTCGAGCCCACGGGCGAACCCGGAAAATTCGCGCTGCGTTTGGGCCTGCGCCAGATCGACGGGCTGCACGCCGCCGCCGCCGCGGACATTCTCGAATGCCGCAGCACGCCGTTCACCGACATCGAAGACCTGAAAGCCCGCTCCGGCGTCAACGTCGCCGCCATCCAGAAACTTGCCGCAGCCGACGCATTCCGGTCGATGGGTTTGGACCGCCGCCAGGCCCTCTGGGACAGCCGCACGCTACGCCAGGCTCCCGATCTGCCCCTCTTCACCTTCGCCGACACACGGTCGGAAGGCGCGGAGACGGAAATCGTGCAACTCCCCGAAACCCCGCTCAGCGAGCATGTCGTGTCCGACTACCAGACGCTGCGCCTATCGCTCAAAGCGCACCCGCTCAGCTTCCTTCGCCCCGCGCTCGCGGCCAAGCGGTACACGCGGGCGTCAGACCTCAGATCGTGCAGGTTCGGGCAATCCGTTCACGTGTCCGGAATCGTCCTCATCCGCCAGAAACCCGGCACGGCCAAAGGCGTGTGCTTCATCACGCTCGAGGACGAGACGGGAGTGGTCAACCTCGTCATCTGGCCCGACACGATGAAGACGTACCGGCGCACCGTCATGTCCGCGCGCCTCATGGCGGTGCGCGGCACTGTGCAGATGGACGAGGCGGTCATCCACGTCATCGCGCACGAGATCTTCGACAGGACCGAAGACTTGTCGCTGCTGTCCGCCGACGCGTTCGTGTCCGACTTCGCCCGCGCGGATCACGTGATCTCGCCGCTGCCGCATACGACGCACCGGCACCCAAGGGACGTGCAGGTCATCCCGAAGTCTCGCGACTTCCACTAGACGCTTGCCTAATTTGTTACAGCGTACTAACACGCTACGACATGCCCGCACTCGCCGCCACCAAGGTACACCCGACACGCGACCCCGCCGTCCTGCGCGCGGAACTGTGCGAGTCGCTCGCGGCAACCTCTTCGCCCGGCGACATGGACGCGCTCCTCGCCGACCTGTGCACGCCGTCCGAAATCCGCACGATCGCGGAACGCTGGCACGTCGCACGCCTCCTCGACGGAACGGACATGTCCTACCGCGACATCCACGACGCGACGGGCGTGTCCACCACCACCATCGTCCGCGTCGCGCGCTTCCTGCGTACGGAAAGCCACGGCGGCTACCGCCGAGTCATAGAAGCCGAAAATGTTCGCTGACCGCCTCCACCTCGCGATCCAGAAGTCGGGCCGCCTGTCCGATTTCTCGCGCGATCTGCTCCGCGACGCGGGCCTGCGCATCCAGTCGTCCAAGAACGCGCTCGCCGCGCGCGTCGAAAACTTCCCGATCGACCTCATGTTCGTCCGCGACGACGACATTCCCACCTTCGTCAGCGACGGCGTTTGCGAGTTCGGGATCGTCGGCCTGAACGTCCTCGAGGAGTTCGCGCTGAGCCACGCCGAACCGCGCTTCGAGATCGTCGCGCCGCTCAATTTTGGACGTTGCGCGCTCCGCATCGCCGCGCCCGACGCGTGTCCCTACGAAGGCGTGCGGTCACTCGCCGGGGGTCGCATTGCCACGTCCTACCCGCGCCTCACCCAACGCTTCCTCGACACGCACGCCATCCAGGCCGAAGTCGTGACCATGAGCGGCGCGGTCGAACTCGCGCCACGTCTAGGCATCGCCAGTTTTGTGTGTGACCTGGTATCGACCGGGGCTACGCTAGAAGCGAACGGGTTGCGGGTGGTCGAAACCGTGCTCGAGAGCGAAGCCGTGTTGGTCCGCTCGCTCAAACCCATGACGCCAGACAAGCAGGCGACGGGCGACCAGCTGCTGCGCCGCATCGAGGGCGTGCTCGCGACCAAGGAGTCCAAATACATCATGCTCAACGCGGCCGCCGAGGCGCTGCCCGCGATCACCGCCATCCTGCCCGGCGCGGAAGGCCCGACGATCCTTCCGCTGCACGGGCGGCCGGGCCACTTCGCCGTCCACGCCGTGTGTCAGGAATCCGTCTTCTGGGAAACGCTGCAGGCGCTCAAGGCCGCGGGCGCGTCCGCAATTCTAGTGATGCCCATCGAAAAGATGATGATGTGAAGACGCCGAAGTGAAGACATACGCCTGGTCCGACCTGTCCGCCGCCGAACGCACCGGCGCGCTTGCCCGCCCCTCCGGGCGAAGCGACCCCGCGCTGCAATCCGCCGTCCGCGCGATCGTCGATGACGTGCGCGCGCGCGACTGGGACGGCTTGTGCGAACAGGCAGTTCGGCTGGATGGCGAAGCGCCGCGCCTGGTCCCCGTTGCGGCCGCCGCGGCCGAGGCCCGCGCATCCTTGTCGCGCGAACAGATCGAAGCGATCGAACTCGCGTACCGCAACATCACCGCTTTTCACGAAGGCAGTCTGCCGCAGGACCACATCGTCGAAACGATGCCGGGCCTGATTGTCCGCAAGACATGGCGCGCGATCGACTGCGTCGGGCTGTACGTCCCCGGCGGCAAGACCCCGCTCTTCTCGACGTTGCTCATGCTCGCGATCCCCGCGCGGGCAGCGGGCGTGGGCGAACTCGTCGTCGTCACCCCGCCCCGCCCCGACGGCGGCCTGGACCCCGTGATCGCGCTCGCCGCCCGGCTCTGCGGCATCGAGGCCATCTGGACCGTCGGCGGTGCGCAGGCCATCGCCGCGCTCGCGTTCGGCGCCGACGACATTCCCGCGTGCGCAAAGATCTGCGGCCCTGGGAACGCCTGGGTCGCGGAAGCCAAGACCTACGTCTCCTCGCTGCCGCAAGGCCCCGCGATCGACATGCCCGCCGGCCCAAGCGAGTTGTTGGTAATCGCCGACGAGACCGCCGACCCGCACCGCGTCGCCGCCGACCTGCTCAGCCAGGCCGAACACGACGCCGCCGCGCAAGTCGTGCTCGTCACGACATCGGCCGCACTGGCCGACGTCGTCGTCGCCAAGCTGGACGCGC
The DNA here is from genome assembly GCA_964251385.1 of uncultured Sphingomonadaceae bacterium. Lineage (GTDB taxonomy): Bacteria > Pseudomonadota > Alphaproteobacteria > Sphingomonadales > Sphingomonadaceae > CADCVW01. The sequence goes on from CAXUJK010000001.1 coordinate 1,216,978, forward strand.
TCGCCCGCGACCTGCCGCGAAGCGTGACCGCGCTCGCCTCCTTGACGCAAGCCCGCGCGATCGTCGTCGGCAACCTCGCCGAAGCCGTTGCCGTGTCAAACCTCTACGCCCCCGAACATCTCTCGCTCGCCGTCGCCGACCCCGACGTCATCATCCCCCAAATCCGCAATGCGGGCGCGATCTTCGCCGGGCACCTCGCCGCCGAGACGTTCGGCGATTATCTCGCCGGGTCCAGCCATGTCCTCCCCACCGACGGGGCTGCGCGCGCATGGAGCGGAATCTCCGCACACAGTTTTCTCAAGTCGATCACCGTGCAGACCATCACCCCGCAAGCCGCCGCCCGCATCGCTGCCCCCGCCGCCGCCCTGGCGCGCATGGAAGGCCTGGAAGCGCACGCCCGCGCGGCCGATGCGCGTCTGGTGCCCGCATGAGCCTCGCCCACCGCCTCGCCCGTCCCGAAATCCTGTCCCTCCCCGCCGTCGATCTCGCGGCCAACGCCAACGACGCGTTCGGGCCGGACGCGATCAAGCTCGACGCCAACGAAAACCCCTACCCGCCGCTGGTCGGCGGCGTGCTGGCGGCCACGGTCAACCGCTACCCCGAACCTCAGCCCGCGCGGTTGCGCGCCGCCATGGCCGCGCTCTACGGCGTGGCTCCCGCCAACCTCGTCGTCACGCGTGGCGCGGACGATGCCATCGAAATCCTGATCCGCACTTTCTGCAACGCAGGGCAGGACACGGTCTCGATTTGCACGCCCACCTTTTCGGCCTACGCACAGTTCGCCCGGCTGCAGGGCGCGCGGGTCGTCGACATTCCGTTTGGTCCGGATTTCAGGTTCGACGCCGACACGTTCGTCGCGGCGGCGCGCGCGCAGACATCGTTGAAGCTCGCCTTCATCTGCTCGCCCAACAACCCGACTGGCGACGTCATCGACCCGGCCGTCCTTGACCAGGTGGCCAACGCGCTGCCCGACACGATCGTCGTCGTCGACGAGGCTTACATCGAATTTTCGGAAACTCTGAGCCTTGCCACCGAAGCGGCCGCCCGCGAAAACCTCGTCGTCCTGCGCACCTTGTCCAAAGCCTATGGTTTGGCGGGCGCACGCGTCGGCTGCGCGATCGGGACGCCCGACCTCATCGCGCTCATCTCCCGCGCGCTCCCCCCCTATCCGCTGCCGACGCTTTCCATCGCCGCCGCGCTCACGGCGCTGTCGCCTGCGCGCCGCGCCGTGCACGCGGAGCGCATCAAGAAGATGAAGGCCGACCGCGACCGCATCGCCGCCTTGCTCGAGGCTTCGCCGATCGTCCGCACCGTCCGCAACGGCGGCGGCAACTACCTTTTTCTCGAAGTCGCCGAGCCGCACGCGCTTGCGTCGAAACTTCAGTCGCTTGGCATCCGCATCCGCTTCCGCCCCAATGCGGCACCCGGCGGCGTGCGACTGTCGATCGGCACAGACGCCGAGAACGACGCCGCGCTGGCCGCGCTCGGCGTGCCGACCGAAGCAACTCCGCACCGCCGCGGCGAGGTCGTCCGCGACACCAAGGAAACGCGCATCGCGGTCTCCATCGACCTCGACGCCGCTTCGCCGCGCACGATCGACACGGGCGTCGCCTTTTACGACCACATGCTCGACCAGGTCGCGGCGCACGCGGGCTTCGCGCTGACTCTGTCCTGCGACGGCGATCTCGACATCGACGCGCACCACAGCATCGAGGATTGCGCGATCGCGTTCGGCGGAGCCCTGTCGAAAGCCTTGGCGGATCGCCGCGGCATCGGCCGCTTCGGCTTTTCGCTGCCGATGGACGAGACCGAGGCGCACGTGCTGATCGACCTGTCGGGCCGCCCATACAGCGTGTTCGAGGCGCAGTTCGAGGCGACCCACATCGGCGAATACCCGACCGAGATGACGTCGCATGTGTTCCGCTCAATTGCAGATAGCCTGGGCGCGGCGATCCACGTCCGCGTCAGCGGCGGCAACGATCATCACAAGACCGAAGCCTGTTTCAAGGCGTTCGGGCGGGCGTTGCGGCCGGCGGTGGCGCGGGATGGGAATGCGCTGCCGAGCACGAAAGGGGTGTTGTGATGAGCTTGTCTTCACACTCCCACGTCATCACGGCGGAGGCCGGAATCTCAGTGAATCTCGACCGCCGGCAGATGGGCCTCGCTGAGATCCCGGGCTGCGCCGGGATGACGCAGTGTTCGGCAGGACGCGCGTGCACATGACCCTCGCAGTTGTCGATCTCGCCTACGGGAATATCGGCTCGATCGCGTTCGCGTTCGAACGGCTCGGCTGCACCGCGACCGTCACCGCTGACCCGGATGCTCTCGCTGCCGCGAGCCATATCGTCTTGCCCGGTGTCGGCGCGGCGGGGTTCGCGATGGGGCGGATCGACGCGCTGGGTCTTGCCGGACCGCTTCGGCACGCCACACAGCCCGTGCTAGGCATTTGCCTGGGCATGCAGCTTCTCTACGAACGATCCGAAGAAGACGACGCAACGTGTCTGGGCCTCGTGCCCGGTAGCGTGCGCAAGATGGCCGCCACCGATGACCGCCCCGTACCCCATATGGGCTGGAGCCGCCTGACCGTGACCGACGACGGCATCGGACTTGCTGACGGAGACTACGTCTACTTCGCGCACAGCTTCGCCTGCGCCGACGGCCCGGACAGCGTCGCCACCGCCGACTACGGCACGAAAATCCCCGCCGCCGTCCGGCACCGCAACTTCACCGGCGCGCAGTTCCACCCCGAACGCTCGGGCGAGGCGGGCGCGCGTTTTCTGCAGGCGTTCCTGGCCCAATGATCGTCTACCCCGCGATGGACCTGATGGGGGGCCGCTGCGTCCGCCTCGCGCAAGGCCGCTTCGATGAGGCCACCGTCTACCCGACAGAGCCCGCCGAAGCGCTGCATGCTTTCGCCGACGCAGGCGCGACCTGGGCGCACATCGTCGACCTCGACGGGGCACGCGACGCCGCGCCGCGCCAGCACGACTTCATCGCCGATCTCGCCAGGGACGCGCCCCTCGCCCTGCAGGTCGCGGGCGGCTTCCGCGAGCCCGGACACTATGCCCGCATGTTCGACGCAGGGGTCGCGCGCCTCGTCGTCGGCAGCTTGGCGGTGAGCCGACCCGACATGGTCCGCAGCCTGATCACGACCTACGGAGGCGACCGCATCACCCTCGCGCTCGACGTCAACATCATTCACGACGTCCCGATCGTCGCCACCCGCGGCTGGACCGAAGCGTCGGGCCTCAGCCTGTGGGATGTCGCCTTCCGCTACCCCGACGCGCGTCACATCCTCGTCACCGACATCGCGCGCGATGGCATGATGACCGGACCGAATACGGCGCTGGTCGAAGAGGCCGCCGGGCGTCTTCCCCATCTGGCCGTGCAGGCGTCGGGCGGCGTATCCTCGCTCGCCGACCTGACCGCGCTCGCCGCGACCGGCGCCGCGGGCGCGATCGTCGGCAAGGCCCTGTGGGAAGACCGCTTCACGTGCCGCGAGGCGATCGATGCCGGCGCGTAGGATCATCCCGTGCCTCGACGTGCGCGACGGGCGTGTCGTCAAAGGCGTGCAGTTCCGCGACCACCGCGATGTGGGCGACATCGTCGAACATGCGCTGCGCTATCGCGACGAGGGCGCGGACGAGCTCGTCTTCTACGACATCACGGCCAGCGCCGAAGGCCGCGGCCTCGATACCGACTGGGTGACGCGCATCGCCCGCATGATCGACATTCCGTTCTGCGTCGCGGGCGGCATCCGCACGCGAGATCAAGCCGCCGCCTGCCTCGACGCGGGCGCGGACAAGGTGTCGATCAACTCCCCCGCGATCGAACGGCCGGAGCTGATCGCCGAGCTCGCCAAGGATTTCGGCAGCCAGTGCGTCGTCCTCGGCATCGACAGCTTCAGCCAGGACGGCGACTACTACGTCCATCAATATACCGGCAGCGTCGACAAGACCCGCGATACGGGTCTGCGCACGCTCGACTGGGCACGCGAAGCCACGGCACGCGGCGCGGGCGAGATCGTGCTCAATTGCATGCGCCGCGACGGGGTGCGCACCGGCTACGACGTCGCGCACTGCGCGGCCGTCGTGGACGCCACGACCGTTCCCGTCATCGCGTCGGGCGGCGCGGGTGCGCCCGAACATTTTCGCGATGTCTTCGATGAGGCCAAGGTCAGCGGCGCGCTCGCCGCGACCGTGTTCCACGATCGGATCGTCGCCATCCCCGATCTGAAGGAGTATCTGTCATCGCACGGGATCGAAATGCGACGCTGAGCGCAGCCGACATGAACGCGCTCGCGTGGGACAAGATGGATGGTCTCTTCCCCACCGTCGTGCAGGACGCGGACACGGGGCAGGTGCTGATGCTCGGCTACATGAACCGCGAGGCGCTGGAGGCGACGCTCGGCACTGGCTTCGCGACCTTCTACAGCCGATCGAAGTCGCGGCTGTGGGAGAAGGGGGAGACGAGCGGCAACCGCCTGTCCGTGAGGGGCGTATTCGCCGACTGCGACGACGACGCGCTTCTCGTCCGCGCGGTGCCCGCCGGTCCGACCTGCCACCTGGGCACGACAAGCTGCTTTTCGGAATCCGGGCCGGACGGGGTCGGCTTTCTGGCCCACCTCGCCCGCATCGTCCACGACAGGGCCGCGGCCGGGGGCGAGGCCAGCTACACCGCTCGCCTGCTCTCCGAAGGATTGCCCAAGATCGCGCAGAAGGTCGGCGAGGAAGGGGTCGAAGTCGCCCTCGCCGCCGTCGCCCGCGACCGCGACGGCTGCATCGAGGAGACGGCGGACCTGGCCTACCACCTCGCGGTGCTGATGGAGGCGCGGGGGTACGACTGGCGCGACGTGGCACGCGTGCTGGAGGCGCGGCACCGTTAGGCGTTCAGCAGCGCGATCACATCCTTGAACAATTCCGGGGAGGCCGCGGCCACGATCCGCCCGGCAGTGTAGTTATCGCCGCCAAGCCAATCCCCGATCGTCCCGCCCGCCCCGCGTACCACGGGGACGAGCGACATGAGGTCGAACGGTTTCAGCCCGGCCTCGACGACGACGTCGATCGTGCCCGCCGCCAGCCGGGCGTAGGCGTAGCCGTCATGGCCGAAGCGAACGACGCGGGCCGCGGCCCGGACGCGCGCGAACGCGTCGGCGTCGGCGCCGACGAACAGTGCCGGATCGGTGCTCGCCAGCCGCGCTTCCGCAAGCGTCGTGCACCCGCTCGTCGCCACCGAGTCGCCGTTCAGCGTCGCGGCATCGCCGAACCCTACATAGCGCTCGTCCAGCCGCGGCGCGTCGATCACGCCCACGGCGGGCGCGCCGCCATCCACCAGAGCGATTAACGTGGTCCAGGTCGGCAGCCCGCACAGGAAAGACCGCGTCCCGTCGATCGGGTCGAGGCTCCAGACCAGGCCGTTCGCGGATGGCTGATCCGCCATCTCTTCGCCCGCGATACCGTGATCCGGGTAGGTTTCCCGGATCATCGCGCGCATCGCTCGTTCGGCGGCGATGTCCGCGTCTGTCACCGGGTCCCATTCGCCCACGCGCCCCTTGTTCCGCGACGACCCCGCGTCACGCGCGCGCGCCAGCGTCTCCACCCGTGCCGCATCGGCCAGCCGACAGGCGAAGCGCGCATATTCGTCGAGGTTCATCGAATTTCGTTTCCTTGAAGGCGCAACTGCCTTATTCGGGTAAGGCACAGGAGGGTTCGCATGGCCATTCTCGATTTTCTGAAGTCGCCGTTCGTAGACGTCATCGACTGGACGGAGGAGCCGGGGCAGCTCGCGATCCGCTATCCGTTCAACGGGCGCGAGATCAAGAACGGCGCGCAGCTGACTGTACGCGAGGGCCAGCGCGCGGTGTTCATCGACGAGGGGCAGATGGGTGACATGTTCGGTCCCGGCCAGCACACGCTCGACACGCAGACGCTGCCGCTGCTCACCGCGATCCAGAACTGGGACAAGGGGTTCCAGTCCCCTTTCAAGTCCGACATCTACTTCTTCACGCAGAAGGAGCAGATCAACCAGAAGTGGGGCACCGCGCAGCCCGTCACCATCCGCGACGCGGAACTGGGGCCGATCCGCGTGCGCGCATTCGGAAGCTATTCGTTTCGGATCAGTGAGGTGTCTGCCTTCGCGTCGACGCTGATGGGGACCTTGGAAGAGCTGTCCGTGCACGACATCGAGCCGCAGCTGCGTGGCGCGATCGCGACCGCGCTGGCCACTGGCCTGGGAAGCGGGACGACCAAGTTCCTCGATCTCGCCGCGAGCCAGACCGCGCTGTCGGAAGCCTTGAAGACGGCGGTGACTCCGGCGTTCGCGCAGTGGGGTCTGGAGGTCCGCTCCTTCTTCGTCGAAAGCCTGTCGCTTCCCGAGGAAGTCCAAAAATATCTCGACAAGTCGAGTTCGATGCGTGTGCTGGGCGACATGGACAATTATGCCAAGTTCCAGTCGGCGGACGCGATCTCGATCGCGGCGGCCAATCCGGGCGGCGTCGCGGGCATCGGCGCGGGCTTGGCCGCGGGCGCGGTGATCGGACAGACAATGGGTGCGGGGCTTGGGGGCGCGGGTGCGAGTGCTGCGACGCCGGGCGTCGATCCGTTCGAGCAGGTGGAGAAGCTCCACAAGCTGCTAACGATGGGCGCGATCGACCAGGCCGAGTTCGACACGAAGAAGGCCGAGCTCCTGGGCCGCATCCGCTAGGGCGATGCGCGTCGCCTGCCCGAACTGCGGCTCGGAGGTCTTGTTCCGCTCGCCCGCGCTTCCCGTGCGGGTGTGCGACTATTGCCGCACGTCCGTGATGCGCATCGACGACGGCGTGCGTGCGATGGGCGAGGCGGCGGTGCTGCCTTTCGATGTCAGCCCCATCCAGATCGGCACGCGCGGAACCTTCGCGAAAAGCAACTTCGACGTGATCGGCCGCGTGCGTTGGGGTTGGGACGCGGGGTCTTGGAACGAGTGGCTGCTGCTGTTTAGCGACGGCACGAACGGCTGGCTCGGCGACGCGATGGGGCAGTTTTCGGTGCTGCGCGCGCGGGCGCTGGATAGCGTGAACGATCGCGCGATCTCCGCGCTTGCCCGCGGCGATCATGTTCCGGTCGGCAGCGAAGCGATCATCGACGGCGAGAGCTTCGTCGTCGCCGACAACCGCAAGGCGCAGTGCATCGCGGCCGAGGGCGAGCTCCCCTTCGTCGCGCCCGCGGGGTGGACCGTGCGCTCGGTCGACTTCCGCTCCAATTCGGGCGCGGCGGCCACCTTTCAGCGGGACGGCGAACAGTCGGACCTTTATGTCGGCGCTTACGTGACGCTCGCCGAACTCAGCCCTCGCGACCTTCGGGCGATCGACGGCTGGGCCATGCCCGCCGCCGCGTAGGTGGCGACGCAAACGCTTCCGAGCGCCGCCGCCGCGCCTGCGGTGAAGCCGCTCACCTGCCCCAATTGCGGCGGCACGATCGAACTGCGCGCCGCCGGCTACACCGTTACCGTCGTGTGCATGTATTGCTCCAGCGTCGTCGACGTCGCCGATTCCGACGCCAAGATCATCGCGGCCTACAATCAGGCCGCGGGCGAACTCGAGATCCCGCTCGGCACGCGCGGTACGCTCGACCGCGTGGAATGGGAAGCGATCGGCTATCTCGCGCGGTCGGAAAACGGGACCTATCCGTGGGAAGAGTACCTGCTCTTCAACCCATATCGCGGCTACCGCTTCCTTATTACCGACGGCCGCGGGTGGAGTTTGGGGGAGCAGCTCGTTCAAACCCCCGACGTGGCGAACGGGGGCATGCGGATCGACGGCAGGGTGTATGAACCCTTCTTCGCGCTCGGCCGCGCGCAAGTCGATTACGTGCTCGGCGAATTCTACTGGCGGGTGGAGCGCGGCGAGCAGGTCGAGACGGCGGATTACGTCCGCCCGGGCGCGATGCTGTCGTGGGAACGCAACGTATCCGAACAAAGCTGGACCTTGTCCAAGCTCCTCGACCCGCGCGAGGTGTCGGAAGCGTTCGGGGTGGGCCCGCCCCCCAAGTCGTCGCCGCCGCTGCCGCACCAGCCATCGCCGCATGGTCGCACGCTGCGCAGCTTCGGGTGGGCGGCGGCGCTCGCGGTCGCGGCCTTGTTCGTCATGCAGTTCCTGTTTTCAGGAAACGCCGAGTTGCTGACACGCGACATCACCATCCGCACGGACGGGCAGGACCAGAGCGTCACGCTCGGCCCGATCGCGCTCAATCGCGCGTACCAGGCGGTGACGGTGCGCGCCGAAGCGCCCGGCCTCGACAACGCCTGGGTCGAGTTCGGCTACGGGCTCGTCGACCGCGCGAAGGGGACGGCGTACGAGGCGACCGACATCGCCGAGCGCTACTCCGGGTCGGACTCCGATGGAGCGTGGAGCGAGGGCAGCCGTTCGGGCTCGGTCAAGTTCGCGGGCGTTCCGGCGGGCGAATACGACCTTGTCGTCAATTTGTCGGGCAACAACTGGACGGGAGCGCCCACGAACACGGCGACCTCCATCTTCGGCACCGCGCCGGCAGCGGCTTCGCCGTCGGATCAGGTCGTGCGGATCGTGGTATCGCGAAGCGGAGCCTTTTTCTCCAACTTCGTGCTGGCCGCGTTCCTGATCCTGTTGCCGCTGCTGTGGGTCCTCCTGCGGCACGCGAGCTTCGAGACATCCCGAAAAGCGCAGAGTGATTTCGCCAGTACCGACGACGATGACGAGGACGACGACGAATGAGCACCAAGACCTTCGTCTACGCCGCATGGTGCCTGCTCGTCGCGGGCGGATTCCTTGGCGCTACCGCATTCGCGTGGTCGCCGTTCGCTGAAGGGCGGCGCGCGACGGCGGGCCAGTACCGCGGGGGCGGCTATGTCGGCGGTGTCTACGTCGGGCCGCGCCACAAATAATGATGGACCATCAGGGAGACACGACATGGACATGACGACGGGCTTGAACGCGCTGGTGAGTTCGCTGGTCTACTCCGCGCTCGGCATCCTGGCGTTCGTCATCGGGTTCGTCGTCCTCGACCTGCTGACGCCGGGCAAATTGTGGCAGGAAATAAACGAAAAGCAGAACACGGCCGTCGCGATCTTCGCGGGTGCGGTGGCGATCGGCTTGGCCATCATCGTCGCCGCCGCCATACATGGGTGATCTGTCGCAGACGCTTGAAGCCCCTAGGGCCAAGGCGTCCGCACCTGCATTAGCGCTTCTCGCGTCCGCGTTCGTTGTCGCGACGTGCGGCCTCGTCTACGAATTGCTGGCCTCGACGCTTGCCAGCTACCTGCTCGGCGACAGCGTCACGCAGTTCTCGACCGTCATCGGTGCGTATCTGTTCGCGATGGGGATCGGCAGCTGGTTTTCGCGGTACGTCCGACGCGACGAGCTGCGCCTGTTCGTCCGCGTCGAACTGCTTATCGCGCTGATCGGCGGGTGTTCTGCGGCGGCGTTGTTCGTGCTGTTCCCCGTCATCGACCATTTTCGGGTCGCGCTGTACGGCATCGTGCTCGCGATCGGGTTTTTGGTGGGACTCGAAATCCCGCTCCTCATGCGCATCCTGCGCGGCAATTTCGACTTTCGCGAGGTCGTGTCGACCGTGCTGACGTTCGACTATGTCGGCGCGCTCGCCGCCTCGCTGCTCTTCCCGCTGATCCTGATGCCGCATCTGGGCATGATCCGCACGGGCTTCCTGTTCGGGCTCGCCAATGCCGCGGTCGCGCTGGCGCTGCTGATCGTGCTCAAGCGCCGCGATCTGCGCGCGGAGACCGCGGCCACGGTCGCGATCCTCGTCCTGCTCGCCGCCGGCTTCGTCGCCTCCGAACGGCTGCAGCGCTGGGGCGAGGTCGCGGCCTACGACGAGCCCGTCCTATATGCCACGTCCACCCCCTTCCAGCGTATCGTGCTCACCCGACGCGGAGACGACCTGCGGCTGTTCCTCAACGGAAACCTGCAATTTTCCTCGCGCGACGAGTACCGGTATCATGAGGCGTTGGTGCATCCCGCGATGGGGCGTGTCGCCGACCCGGCGCGGGTCCTCATCCTGGGCGGCGGCGACGGCTTGGCCGCGCGCGAAGTCCTTCGACATTCCGGCGTGCGCAGCGTCACGCTGGTCGATCTCGACCCCGCCATGACCCGCCTGTTCGCGCGTACCCCGACGCTGGCCGCGCTAAACGCAGGCGCGCTCTCCGATCCACGCGTCCAAGTCGTCAACGCGGACGCGTTCCGCTGGGCACGGGAGGCGCGGGGCACGTACGACGCGGTCATCGTCGACTTTCCCGATCCCGTCGATTTCTCGGTGGGCAAACTCTACACCACCAGCTTCTACCGCGAGTTGCGCCGTCTGCTCGCGCCGGGAGCGGTCGCGTCGATCCAGAGCACGTCGCCGCTCGTTGCCCCGGGCGCATTCTGGACCGTGGCCGCGACGCTGGAAGCATCGGGGCTGAACGTCCGTCCGTACCACGCTTACGTGCCGAGTTTCGGAGAATGGGGTTTCGTGCTCGCCTCCGCCGATCCGATCGCGCAAGCCGTCGACATCCTGCCCGGCAACCGCTTCCTTACTCCCGCCGTCGCCTCACGCGCGTTCGACTTTCCGCCGGACATGGCACAGCGGCAAATGCCCCCGAACCGGCTCGACAATCAGGCGCTCGTTCGCGTCTTCGACGCCGAATGGTCGAAATATGAAGGCTAGCCGCCGCCATGTGCTGGCCGGGGCCGGCACGCTCGGCGTCGCGCTGACCGCGGGCGCGGGGTGGGCGCTGACGCACGAGGCCGCGCATGCGGGCACGCTTGCGGGCGCTGACATGGCGCGGGGGCATGCGTTGCGCGGCGGCGGCTTTCCCGCTCCCGCCGCGCACGAAGACGCCGGCGTCGTCATCGCGGGCGGTGGCATCGCCGGCCTGTCCGCCGCGTGGACGCTCGTCGACGCGGGGTTCCGCGACTTCCGCCTGCTCGAACTGGAGGATAGAATCGGCGGCAGTGCGCGCGCGGGCCGCAACGCCGTCTCCGCCTATCCGCTCGGCGCGCATTACTTGCCTGTTCAAAACCGCGAGGCGCGCGCGCTTCGCCACATGCTCGGCAAGCTCCGCATGATCACCGGCGAAGACGGCGGCGCCCCCGTCTACGACCCGTACCAGCTCTGCGCCGACTCCCAGGAACGCCTGTACTGGCAGGGCAAGTGGCACGAAGGCCTCGTCCCACGCACCGGCCTCGACGCGGCGACGCGCGATCAGTTCGCCGCGTTCGAAGCGGCCATGACGGGCTTCTCCGCGCAGGTCGGCACCGACGGCAGGCCCGCTTTCGCCATCCCCCTCGCCTATAGTTCGCGGGACGAAGCCCTGCTCGCGCTCGACCGGGTCGGCTTCGGCGACTGGCTCGATTTGCAGGGCTTCCTTGCGCGGGCGCTCCGCTCCCACGTCCGCTACTGCACGCGCGACGATTACGGGTGCGAGCCCGAAGACGTGTCCGCATGGGCCGGCATCCACTATTTCGCCGCGCGTCGCGGCTGGGCGGCCGGCGACACCGGCGACAACGTCCTCACATGGCCCGAAGGGAACGCGCGCATCGCTTCGTCGATGGCGGCGTTTTTCGCGGACAAGATCGCGGGCGGGCGCATCGTCCACCGCGTCGCGCGTGACGGCGATGGGGTGGTCGTCGACAGCTTCGATGTCGCCGCGAACCGGACGATCCGCACTCACGCCCGCGCGGCGATCCTTGCTATGCCGCATTTCGTCGCGAGCCGTGTCGCGCCGCAAGCCGCAGCCCCCGACCCGCGCTTCACCTATGCGCCGTGGATCGTCGCGAACGTCACCGTCGACCGGCTGCCGCAGGGGCGCGGCGTTCCGCTCGCATGGGACAACGTGTCCGCGACGAGCGATTCGCTCGGCTACGTCGTCGCCACGCACCAAGCGGCATCGCGCGCCGGAGCGTCCGTGCTGACCTGGTACATGCCGCTGTCGCGCATGGAGCCGGCTGCCGCGCGCCGCCTCATGGTGGATCGTCCGATTGCCGAATGGCAGCGCGAGGTGGCCGACGACCTGCTCCGCCTCCACCCCGAACTCGATGGGGCCATCCGGAGCATCGACGTCTGGCGCTGGGCCCATGCCATGGCGCGTCCCGTCCCCGGCTTCATCTGGGGTGCCGCGCAGCAGGCGCACGCGCGCGCGACGCCACCGATGTTCCTCGCGCACGCGGACTACAGTGGCCTGTCCGTCTTCGAGGAAGCGCATTATCACGGCACCGCCGCGGCCGAAGGCGCGATGCGGCACCTCGGCCACGCCCACGAGACGCTGCTGTGATCCCGCCCTACGACGGCCGCCACCTGATCGCCGACCTGCACGGGTGCGCCGGCCTGACCGACGTAGACCTGATCGAACGCGCGCTCCGGGACGCGGCAGAAGCGGCGGGCGCGACCGTACTCGACGTGCGGCTGCACGCGTTCGGCGAGGGCCAGGGGGTCACGGGCATGGCGCTGCTCGCCGAGTCGCACCTTTCGATCCACAGCTGGCCCGAACACGGGTACGCCGCCGTCGACATTTTTCTGTGCGGCGCGCGCCATGATCCGGAGGATGCGCTCGCGGTCATCGCGGCAGCGCTTGGCGCGGCCACGGTGGAGAGAATGACGGTTGCGCGTGGCTACGCCAGCATGACGGGCTTCCAAGATTCCGCGCGAAGACCTATGTTCGCGATATCAACGAAGGGACCGTCATGAAGAAGATCGCAGCCGCTCTGTTCGTCCTGCTCGCATCGGGCTCGGCCGCCTACGCCGCCGCACCGGGAGCGGTTCACGCGATCGCGCACAGCTGCGGCCTGCCCTGCTGCTGATCGATCAGGCAGGCGCGCCGGCGCGCACCGCCTGATCCCACGCGAGCGCGGCGATCGCCGGCAGCGCATCCGCCCGCGCGCTCGCCTGCGCGGATGCGGCGGTGCCGCGCACCACCCGTCCCTTGATGCCGTGGATGATCGCGGCCAGCCGGAAGAAGTTGAAAGCGACGTAGAAGTCGTAGCCCGGTATTCCGTCCCGTCCCGCCCGCCGGCAGTACGTCGCGACGTAATCGTCTTCGCTTGGGATGTTGAGCGCCGGCAAATCCGCGCCCGCCAACCCCGACGTGACGAGCGACGGCATCCGGTACATCATCGCGTGGTACGCAAAATCGGCGAGCGGGTGGCCGAGCGTCGACAGTTCCCAGTCCAGCACCGCGATCACGCGCGGCTCGCTGGGGTGGAAGATCATGTTGTCCGCCCGAAAATCGCCGTGGACGATGCTGGTCTCCGTGCGCGAATTGTCGCCGGGCGGGATGTGCTTCGGCAGCCATTCGACCAGCCGGTCCATGTGCGGGTCCGTCCCCGCCTCGACATCCTCGACATATTGCCGCGACCAGCGCGCGATCTGGCGTTCGAAGTAGTTTCCAGGACGGCCGTAGTCGCTCAGGCCCACTGCCGCGCAATCGATCCCGTGCAGCTGCGCGATCGTCGCGTTCATCGCGTCGAACAGCAACGGGCGCTCGTCGCGGCGCGCATCGGGAAAGCGCGCGTCCCAGAAGATGCGGCCTTCGACCATGTCCATGACGTAGAACCACGTGCCGATCACCGCCTCGTCCGTGCACAGCCCGTGGACGTGCGCCACGGGCAACCCGCCCGCTTCGACGGCGGTCAGCACGCGCGCCTCTCGATCGACCGCGTGCGCGCCGGGCAACAATTTTCCCGGCGGCTTGCGGCGCAGCACGTAGTCTCGGGTCGGCGTGCGCAGCTTGTATGTCGGGTTGGACTGCCCGCCGCGGAACTGTTCCACGGCGAGCGGCCCGGCGAACCCGGCGACGTTCGCCTCCATCCATGCCGCCAGCGCCGCTTCGTCGAAACGATGCGCGTCGCGGACCTGGGTGGTGCCGATCTGGCTGTCAGGCTCCATTTCCGCCCTGTTGTTCAGGCCTTGCGCCCGTGTCAAATCGCCGGTCGATAACCGTGACGCTCCGAAAGATCATCCACATCGACATGGATGCGTTCTACGCGTCCGTCGAACAGCGCGACGATCCGGCGTTGCGCGGCAAACCCGTCGCGGTGGGCAGCGCGCAGGCGCGCGGCGTGGTGGCGGCCGCGAGCTACGAGGCGCGGGTGTTCGGCGTGCGGTCGGCGATGGCGTCGGTCACCGCGCTGCGGCGTTGTCCGGAGTTGGTGTTCGTGCCGCTCCGCTCCGACGTGTACCGCGCGGTGTCCGGGCAGATCCGCGATATCTTCGCCGAATATACGGAAATCATAGAACCGCTGTCGCTCGACGAGGCATATCTGGACGTTACCGACACGCGCGGCTTCGGATCGGCGACCGCGATCGCGACAGAGATCCGCGCGCGCATCCGCGAAACCACCGGCCTGACCGCGTCGGCGGGCGTGTCGTACAACAAGTTCATCGCCAAGCTCGCTTCGGACCAGAACAAGCCCGACGGCCTGTGCGTGATCCGCCCCTCAGCTGGCCCGGCGTTCGTCGCCGCGCTGCCGGTCAAGCGTTTTCACCGCGTTGGTCCGGTCACGGCGGCGAAGATGGAGCGGCTGGGCATCCGCGACGGCGCGGACCTGCGCGAGCGATCGCTGGAGGAACTGGCACTCCACTTCGGCAGCAACGCGGAGTATTTCTACGGCGCTGCGCGAGGCGACGACGATCGTCCGGTGCGCGTCGACCGGCCGTCGAAGTCGGTCGGCGCGGAACGCACGTTCGATCGCGATTACACGAGCGAGCCCGACCTGCTCGCCGCGCTGGAGCCGGTGATCGACGCCGCGTGGCGACGCATCTCGCGCGCCGACGTCAGTGGACGGACAGTTACGCTCAAGATCAAATATGCGGACTTTCGCATCAACACGCGATCGCAGACGCGGGCGATCCCGGTGCGCACCCGCGACGATCTTGCCGCCACGGGCCGCGACCTGCTGCGTGCGCTGCTGCCGGTGGATACGGGCATAAGGCTGCTCGGGCTGACGCTGTCAGGGTTCGACGTGTCCGTGCCGCCCTCTCCGGACCAGGACAGCCTGCCGCTCTAGCGAGAGCGCGGAGGCCCCGGTTTGCGCGGGGGCGGGCGTGTCGGACGCGACGGCCGTCCGGATGGCGGAGACGCGGCGGCGGGTCGCGTCGGCCTTGACGTCGAGGTCTGCGGAGCGGGTCTGGGCGGCGCCGGGGCGCTTTGGCTGGGTGAGACCGCATACCCCTCCTTCAACAAACGGTTGAACCCCGCGCGGACGCTTGCCGTCACCGTGGCCTGCAGCTCTTTTGGCAAATCCGCGAAGGTCGCGTTGGCGTGGATCGCGTTGATGTCGCGCAGCAGCGCGTTGGGCACGCCGTTCGACGCGGCCTTCAGCGCCCCCACCGCGTCGACCACCGCCGAAAAGACGATGTCGTGCATGACGTCGGTCGCTGATCTGGGCATGATTTCCCTCTGTCGCCGCCGATCGCCGGCCGCGCTCCAAGTGTAGGCGGGCGCCCGACCTTGGGAAAGCCTTGTGTCGCCGCCCTTGCCAGCCGCCGCAGACCTTTTATCAGCGTTGCATGCAAAAGGCGCTTCACTTCGTCGGATTGGGCGGCACCTTGCGTACCGGTTCGAGCACGGAACGCGCGCTCAAAGCCGCGCTGGCGTTCGCGGCCGAACGGGGCGCGACCACCGCGCTGCTGACGGGCCAGGCGATCAACCTGCCGCATTACTCGCCCGAACAGCCCGAGCGCGCGGAGGCGGCGGCGACGCTGGTCGCCGAACTGCGCCGCGCGGACGCCGTGATCGTCGGCTCCCCGGGCTATCACGGCGGCATTTCCGGGCTGGTCAAGAACGCGCTCGATTATGTCGAGGACATGCGCGGCGACACGCGCACCTATTTCGACGGGCTGCCGATCGGATGCGTCGCGACGGGCGCGGGGTGGCAGGGCGCTGTCGCGACGCTGGTCCAGATCCGATCGGTCGTACACGCGCTGCGCGGCTGGCCGACGCCGATCGGGGTGGCGATCAACACGATAGGAACGGGCGGCGACCCGATCGCGGAAGACACGGTGCAGACGCAGCTCAGGATGATGGTGGACCAGCAGTTCCAGTTCCTGCGCGCGTAAACTCCGCGACGAGGTCCAGAACCCGCGCGGCATGTTCGCGGCGGCAGATGAGCAGATCGGGAAGCATCGTATCGGGTTCGTTGTAGACCAGCGGCGATCCATCGATGCGCGACGCATGCAGCCCCGCGGCCAGAGCGACCGCGACGGGCGCGCAGCTGTCCCATTGGTGCATCCCGCCCGTGTGCAGGTAGATGTCGCCGGTCCCGCGAACGACGGCCATCGCCTTGGCTCCCGCCGATCCCATAGATACGATGTCCGCGCCGAGCCGTTCGGCGACGCGACGCGCGAGGGCGGGCGGACGCGTGCGGCTGACGAGCATGCGCAATCTTTCTGGTGGAAGAGGCACGCGCGGGGCGGGATCGGTCGCGAACGTCACGCCGGACGTCGGCAACGCGACCGCGCCCGCCGTCGCCACGCCATCGACGGCAAGCGCGACGTGCACCGCCCAGTCCTCGCGCCCGTCGCGATACTCGCGCGTGCCGTCGAGCGGATCGACGATCCACACCCGGCGGGACGCGAGCCGCGCGCGATCGTCCGCGTCTTCCTCGGACAGGACGCGATCGTCCGGGCGTGCGGCACCCAGGGCTTGCAAAATAAAGGTGTTGGCGATCCGGTCGCCCGCGTCGCCCAGCGCCGCGCCCTCGATCAAACCGGTTTTTCGAATTGCGACGAGCATCTCGCCCGCCGCCGCGGCGATCCGTCGGGCGAGTTCCGCGTCGGTCATACCGCCTGCTAGTCGGGAGCCCAGGCAAAAGCGATCCGGGGATCGGATCAGTCGACGTCGGCCGTCGAAAACACGTCCGCATGCACGCGCGCCGCGCGCTCGATCGCGCGTGCGTGCGCGTTCACGATGCACAATTCCGCGTACAGCCGGTCCCAGAAGGTCGCCGGAATCGCGAACGGGCGCTCCAGCTGCCCCTGCGTGATCGTCAGCGCGACAGCGGGACTGCGAGTCAGGCGGAAGCGCGACGGGATCGCGCCGCCGACGCACTCGTCCGCCAGTCCTTGCGGGAGCGACAGCCGCGCCGCCATGATGTACCCGGCCAGAACTTCCGCGCCGTAACCGTCCAGCACCGCTTGAGGGCGGCCGCGCGCGTCCGGCTGTTCCAGTTTCACACGCGAACTCCCTCCATGAGGGGCGACGGTGACGCGCAGGCGCGACCCCATCGCGTCGGTCAGGTCGCGTGTTCGGGGGAAGAGATTGCCGTCGTGCATGTCTCATTATAGCGGGCGCACACGCAAAAAAGCCGGAATGGGCGAACCCATCCCGGCTTCCTTGATCGTATCCGCGTACTAAACGCGCGGACCTGTTCTTAACGGAACAGCGAAACGATCGACTGCGGCGCCTGGTTGGCGATCGACAGTGCCTGCACGCCGAGCTGCTGCTTGACCTGCAGAGCCTGCAACTTCGCCGACTCCTTGGGCAGATCGGCATCGACGAGATTGCCGATACCGGCTTCGATCGCGTCCGACAGCTTGCTGACGAACACCGACTGACCGTCGATCTTGCGTGCCGCCGAACCCAGCGTGCTGAGCTTGACGTTGATCGCCGAGGCCTGCGTTTCCAGGGCCGTCACCGCCGTTTTGGCGGTCGCGGCGTCCGTGAACGTCGCGCCGAAGCCCGTGACGACCGCGGTGAAGTCCTGGTTGTCGACGCTGAGAACCGCAGCCGCCGTATCGGTCGACTGCAGCGCCTTAACGTTGCCGCCGCCGTTTTTCAGAAGGTTGGTTCCGTTGAACGTCGAAGAATCGATGATCGTGTTGATCTGCTCCTTCAACGCATCGAAATCCTTGCCGATCGCCGAACGGCTGGCGGCACTGATGCCCTCATCCGATGCTTCGATCGCCTTGGCCTTCATCTGGTTGACCAGGTCGGAGATCTGCTCCGCACCGGCCGTCGCGACGTCGACGGTGCTCTTCGAACGGCTGAGCGAGGAGCTCACCGCCTTCAGACCACCCAGGTCGCCGCGAAGCGTCTGCGCGATGGTGAACGCAGCGGAATCGTCCTTGGTCGACGACACGTTCAAACCGGTGTTGATGCGGTTCTGCGTGACGTCTAGGCTGCGGGACGTCTGGTTCAGGCTCTGGAGAGCCGTCATTGCGCCGACGTTGGTGTTTACCGAAGTACCCATGTTAAATATCCTTCTGGGAAAGAGACCGTTTCTGCGGCCACGGATCGGTCCGCCGACCCACGACTTGCCGCGACATGCGGCTCGTCCTTCATCTTGGGAGGCTTTTCGAGATCGTGATGGCGCAGAGAGATTTTATTCGTAGCTAACAGACACTTAACTTCAGAACGGGAACAGCGCGTCGTAGATCTGCTGGCCCCACCGCGCCTGCTGCGCGTTGCTGATCTGCCCGCGGCCCCCGTAGCTGATGCGCGCTTCCGCAATCTTGCTGTGCGGAACGCTGTTGTCCCTGGCGACGTCTTGCGGGCGGACGAGACCGGTCACGATCAGCTCACGAAGCTCGTAATTGACCCTGACTTCCTGACGTCCTTTGACCATCAGATTGCCGTTGGGCATGACGTCCGTGACGATCGCGGACATTGTCATGTTGATCGTCTCGCTGCGGCTGATGTTGCCGCCGCCTTCCGATTTCGACGACGAGTTCGCCCCCGCCTTGATGTCCGCGCCGTTGTTGGGAAGCAGCTTTTCTATTCCGAGCAGCGAGCTCAGTCCTGCGCTCTCCGACCCGCCGCGGGTGCGCGACGTGTTGTTGTCGACCTCCGCACGATCGTCGATCGCGATGCGGATGGTCAGGATGTCGCCTTTGCGCGACGCGCGCTGATCGGCGAGGAAGGACCCCGCACCGGCACGGAACAGCGAGGCGGTTGGAGCGGGAGTTGGAGCGGCGGCAGCCGGAAGCTGCGCGGCGCCGGACTGGCCGATGGAGCGCTCGACGGCGGCGGTCTCGAAAGGCTCGGCCTCGGTCATGGCGGGCGTTTTGCCCACCTGCTTGAGCTTGCCGACCGCGCCGCAGCCGGAGAGCAAGGCAAGCGCGACGATGATGGGAATGGTCTTGTTCATGCGGAAACCTTCGGTTCAGCGTGCGCCGACGCGCACTTCGCCCGCACCCGCGACGATGCCGTCGAGCGTGCGATTGGTGGAGAGAATGACGACGCGGACGAGGTCGCCCGCCGCGCCGCCGCCGAGCGCCTTGCCGGGCGTTGCGATCGCCAACGCGCCGGTGCGTACGACGACGGAGACCGGCTCGCCGCGCCGGACAAGGCGTGGGGCGATGATGTCGGTGGAGCGGACGATCGATCCGGCGGGCAGGTTGCGCAGCGCCTCGCGACCCAACGCCTTGTCAACGGGAAGCGCGCCGCGCGCCTGCGCGGGGGTCCGCGCGTCGACGCCGAAGTCGACCGCCTCTAGCAGCGCGCCGCGCGCGACCGCGTTCTGGAGCACGGGAACCTCGATCGTCGCGGGTGCGGCGAGCAGGAGCGCGAGCGCGATCATCGCATCTGGCTCGTGGTGGCGAGCATCTCGTCCGCCGTTTTTACGACGCGGCTGTTCATCTCGTACGCGCGCTGCGCGGTGATCAGCGCGGTGATCTCCGACACCGGGTTGACGTTGGACGCCTCCACGAAACCTTGCATCAGCGTGCCCAGCCCCGGGTCGCCAGCGGAAGCGACCGTCGCCTGACCCGACGCGGCTGTTTCCATGAACAGGTTGCCGCCCTGCGCCTCGAGGCCCGCTTCGTTGACGAACGTCGCGAGCTGGATTTGGCCGACAGTCTGCATGTCGGGCGATCCGGCCACCTTGACCTGGACCTCGCCCGTCTTGGACACGACGACGTCGACCGCGCCTTGCGGGATGGTGATGCCGGGCTGAACCTGGAACCCGTCGGCGGTGACCAACTCGCCCTGGTCGGACAGCTGGAACGACCCGTCGCGGGTGTAGCCGGTCTCGCCAGACGGCAGCGTGATCTGGAAATAGCCGCGGCCCTGGATGCCGAGGTCGTAGCGGTTGTCCGTCTGGCTGAGCGCACCCTGTTCGGAAATGCGGTAGATGCCCGCGGTCTTGACGCCCGCGCCGACCTGGATGCCGGTCGGCATCTTGGCGTCGGTGCCGCCGGTCGCGGAGCCCGGGCGCGCGACGTTTTGGTAGAGCAGATCCTGGAACTCGGCGCGTTGGCGCTTGTATCCGGTCGTGTTCATGTTGGCGATGTTGTGGGAGATGACGTCGACGTTGGTCTGCTGCGCGAGCATGCCCGTGCCCGCGGTGGAAAGTGAACGCATGTGTCTTCCTTTCTAAAGGTTAGTTGACGCGGCCCAGCCGGTCGATTGCGGTCTTGCGCATGCCGGCGAGATCCTCGGACATGCGCATGCTGGTCTGGTAGGCGCGCAGGATGTCGACCATCGCCGTGGTCTCGACGATCGCCTGCACGTTGGATTTTTCGGTGCCGCCCGAGCGCAGCTTGGTGTCGGCGGCGGCGAGCGGGCGTCCGCCCTCCCCCGTCATCATCCCGTCGCCGCGGGGTGACAGCGCCTGTTCGTTGTCGAACACGGTGACGGCGATGCGGCCGATCGGGTCGGCTCCGGCGGACACCGTGCCGTCCGCCGCGATTGCCAGTCGCCCTGCCTGATCGGGTGCGACGTTGATCGGTTGACCGCCTTCGCCGAGCACGCGCTGCCCCATGGCGGTGGCGAGGTCGCCGCTCTCCAAGACCTTGAGGCTGCCCGCCCGCGTGTAGCCGGTGCCGCCGCCGGTAATCTCGACGGGCAGATAGCCCGGGCCTTGGATCATGACATCGAGCGCGTTGCCCGTCGGCTCGAAGCTGCCCGCCGCGGTGTCGTGGACGACGCCGTAGTCGAGCACGTACGACGTGTTCTTCGCAGCCTCGACCGACGCCTGCTCGCCCCGCTCCACATATTCGCGGAACACGGGCTGTTCGCGCTTGAAGCCCGTCGTCGACATGTTCGCCATGTTGTTGGCGGCGACGTCCATGCGGCGGCGCAGCGCCTGTTCGTGGCTCAGAAGTACGTAGGATGAGATGTCCAAGGCACGCCCTTCGAAAAATCGTCGCTAGGCAAAAGCTGCCGGGCGTCCGTCCTATAATAGACGGGAAATGCGGACCCCGGTGGGGACGTACGCGAAAAGGGGTGGGCAGTGGCGGACGAACCGGAAGAGGACGCGGACGACGCGATCGAAGCGCCCGCCGACGCGCCCAGGCCCGGCAAGCGCAAGAAGATCATCATCGGCGCGGTGGCCGCGTTGCTGCTGCTCGGCGGCGGGGGCGGAGCCTACGCCTATTTCGCCGCGGGCGACAAAACCGAAGACACGGAGGTCGTGGAGGCGGACGACGCCGAGACCGTCTACGTCGACGTGCCGCCGATGGTCGTCAACCTGCGCAGCGCGGACGGGGCGGCGCGGTTCGTCAAACTACGCTTCATGCTCGTCCCCGGCCCCGACGTCGATGCAACCGCGCTCGAAAAGAGGCTTCCGCTGCTCCTCGACGCATACCAGCCTTTCCTGCGCGAATTGCGGCCCGAAGACCTTGCCGGGTCCGCCGCGGTGTTCCGCATCAAGGAGGAGATGCTGGTGCGCGCGCACGACGTGCTGGGCGAGGCGCAGGTCAAGGACGTGCTCATCCAGGACCTGATCCAGCAATGATCGAAGTCGACGCACCCCCCGCGCCCAAGCACGGGTTGAAAGCCGTCATCGAAGCCGACGTGATCAACCACGAACGGCTGCCCATGCTCGAGGTCGTGTACGATCGCATGGTCCGCAGCTTCGCGACGTCGCTGCGCCACCTGACGTCCGACAATATCGATGTGACGCTGGAGGACATCGGCTCGGTTCGCTTCGGTGACTTCCTCAACCGGCTCGTCCAGCCCGGCATGGTCGGCGTCTTCCGCATTTCGGAATGGGAGAATTACGGGCTGATCACGGTCGAGCCTGATCTGATCTACGCCATCGTCGACGCATTGTTGGGCGGGCGCAAGGCGGGTGCCCACCAGGTCACGGACGGGCGCGGCTACACCAGCATCGAGGCAGGGCTCGTGTCCCGCATGCTAGAGCTCGCGCTCGTCGATCTGGCCGCAGCATTAGAGCCGATCGCACCGTCCACGATCAAGCTCGAACGCGTCGAGACCAACCCCCGCTTCGCCGCCATCGCCGGATCGACCAACATCTGCGCGGTCGCGACCTTTCGCGTCGACATGGAAGGGCGCGGGGGCAAGTTCAGCATCCTGCTTCCCTATGCCACGATCGAACCCGTGCGGCACAAGCTCGTCCAGCGCTTCATGGGCGAAAAGCTCGGCCGCGACAGCATCTGGGAAGCGCACATGGCGGCAGAGCTGCGCAAGACGGACGTCACGGTGGACGTCGTGCTCGGCGAGACGGAAATGTCGCTGTGCGACGTGCGCGGCTTCGTCGTCGGGCGCACGATTCCGCTCGGCAAGGGACCCGACGACCCGCTCGAGGTCCACTGCGGCGGCGTGTCGCTGGGCCGCGCGCATATCGGCCAACGCTGCAACAACATCGCCATCCGTCTGACGACGGACGTTTCCACAGGATCGACGCAATGACATTCGCCGTAATGACCAACATCGTGACGATGCTCTTCTGCCTCGCCGTGCTCGTGCAGAGCGTGCGCATGATGCGGTCGTTGAAGACCGTGCAGGACGGCGCGCTGTCGACCGTGATCGACACGCTCGATCTGGCCACCGCGCAGGCGCGGCAAGTGCTCGACGAGTTCAAGGCGACGCTTGCCACGTGCGCGGCGAGCGAGCGTATCGTCCGCGAAGGGCAGGACATGGCGGAAGAGCTGAGCGTCATGATCGGCATCGCCGACGCGTCCGCCGAACGGCTGGTCAAGGCGTCGAGCGCTGCGAATACGCGCGCCGACCAGGACGAGGTGGTCGCGTGATCGGGCGGCCTTCCTTGCTGATGCTGACCGCGGGCGCGGCGGGGCTCGCGGTGATCGCCAACGGAGTGAATGCCGCCGCGCCTGCGGGTGCCGAGCGGACGCGCCTGGGCGTGTCGATCGCCGAGGACATGGGCGCCAGGGATCAGGCCGCGGCGCGCCGCAAGCGCGCGCTAGACATGCGCGAACAGGCGGCCAAGGCGACCGAAACGCGGCTGAAGGCCGATATCGATGCGCGCGGTGCCGCCGAAGCCGCGACGACTCAGCCCAAGCCGGGTGAACGACAAGCGGAAACCGCCGACCAGTTCGACGACCTCGCCCGCATCTACCAGGCGATGAAGCCGGCGCGCGCGGCGGTGGTGTTCGAGCAGCTGGACATGGATGTGCAGATGAAAGTCGCGCAAAAAATGCGCGAACGGTCGACCGCGACGATCATGGGCGCGATGACGCCACGGGGCGCGGCGGCGCTGAGCATGGCGCTCGCGCGCAAACAGGCGGGGCGCAAGGCGTCGCCGGAAGCGATGCGGTAAAACAGCGTCATCCCGGCGCAGGCCGGGATCTCAGGGGAATATAGAAGCCGGCAGCTGAGACTCGCTGAGATCCCGGCATGCGCCGGGATGACGTGCTTTACGCCCGGCTGGCGACCACTTCGACGACCAGCACGCGGCTGACCGTGCTGTCCTGCGCGTGTAACGCCGCAGTCATGTCACCGGCGAGACGATCTACGTTCACCGGCGTCATCGGGGACGCGTAAAGCCGCGCGAATTCCATCGTCGTGCCGAGCGCCGCCGAACGCAGCGCGGGCATCGTCGCGCCCGCTTTGTCGGCGGCGGCGGCGTCCGCCATCTCGAGCACGAGCTTGATCCGCAACGTGCCGTCCGAGCGTGCACCGTCGACGATCGGAACGACCAGTTCGTCCATCGGGACCAGAAACGCTTCGCCGCGCCCTGCCTCGGGCCCTTCGGGCGCGGCGATCGCGACCGCGCCGTTGGCCGACGCGGCGGCCGCGATGAGGACGATGGAACTGCGCATGCTAAATCTCTCCTGGGCGCGCGACACGCACCGCCGCCGAACGATCCGGCCCTCCCCTATAATAGAAGGGGTATTTGCTTAACGGAGCGCGCGACGTGAGCCATGATCAGAAACCGGGCAAGGTGCGCGTCGTCGGCGGGGGCGACGTTCAATATGGTCGGCGCGCCGGCGACGTTGTAAATGCGGTGGTGACCGACCCGACTTCGACAGCCACGGTGGCCGAGGATGTCGGCGAGCCCGTCCCCCGCAGGTCGCAACTTCTTCTCCCGGTCCTGTTCGTGTCGGGCTGCGCGATCGGCGGTGCTGCGTTGCCGCTGATGCGCGTGCTTTGATGACCGGACTTCTCTTCGTCCTGCTCGCGGCGGGAGCGCCGGTCGAGCAACCCGCGGTCGATGCCGCCCCCGCAAGGCTGCCCGGCTTCGCGGCTACGTTGTCGGACGGGCCGACGATCGCCGGCCCGTCCGCTTGGGTTCCGACCGGCGAGAACAAGGCCTGGGCGGCGCTCGCGCGATCGCGACCGAGCAACCGGCAATCGGTCCGCTGGAATTACGCGCGCGGTCTCCTCGCCGCCGAACGTTGGAACGAGGCTGTCGGCGTGCTCGACGTGATGGCGCAGGACGATCCGGACCTCGGCATCGTTCCGTCGTGGCGGATCGCGCGCGGTGCCGCGCTCGCCGGCGCGGGCAAGTCACGCGAGGCCTTGGCCGCCCTGGACGGAGACGCGCTCGCCGCCAACCCCGAAGCCTGCCTGTGGCGCATGCTCGCGCGGGCGGACGCGGGGTTCGCCGAACAGTCGCTTGCGCAGGTGAACTGCGCCCTCCCGGCCTTGAACGCGCGTTCGGCAAGGGAGCGCACGCGCTTCGTCCTTGGGGCCTCGGGCGCTGCGATCGCGGCCCGACGTCCGGCGCTCGCGATCGACTGGCTCGGCATGTTGCCGGACGGCGACCCCGCCGCCAACCTCCTGCGCGGCAAGGCGCTCGTCGCGCTCGGGCAGGCGCAGGCCGGGCGCGTGCGCCTGGACCGCGTCGCCGCGCGCGGCTCGCCCGAACAGCGAGTGGATGCACGTGTCACCATCATCGAAGCAGGTCCACCGACCCCGGCGACAGCCAAGGAACTGGACCACATTCGCTTTGCATGGCGCGGCGGCGACATCGAGGAGCGCGCGTTGCGGCTCAGCTGGAAGCTGGCCAACGACAGGAACGACGGTCCGCGCGCGCTCGCGGCGGGCGCGACCTTGTTCCGGCATTTCGATCTGGGCGCGGACACGGGTCCGATGATGACCGCCTTGCACGCCCGGCTGGCATCCGCGCTCAACCCCGCAAGCACGACGCCGCTCGACATCGCCGCCGGGCTCTATTGGAATTATCGCGATCTCGCCCCCAACGGAGCGGAAGGCGACCGGCTCGTCGGCCAGCTCGCGGACCGGCTGGCGGCCGCGGGGCTGTACGCACGCGCGGCCGAACTGCTGCAATACCAGTTGACGCAGCGCGTGCAGGACATCGCGCAAGGCCCGTTGTCCGTGAAAGTCGCGACGCTGCACATTCTTGCAGGACGCCCTGATCGCGCGCTGGGCACGTTCCGCGACACGGACCGTGCCCCCTACCCCGCCGATATGCTGTACGATCGTCGCCGCATCGGCGCGGTCGCCCTGCACCTGCTGGGCCGGACGGCGGAGGCGCTGAGCGTGCTGCAGGAAGTACCGGACGGCGCGCGTATCGCTTCGGAAATCTACTGGAAGGCGCAGGACTGGAGCGGGCTCGTCGCGCTGGAACCCGCGTTGCCGGGCACCGGACCTTTAAGCGAAGTGGCGCAGGCGACGGTGTTGCGCCACGCGATCGCGCTTGCCATGCTTGGCCGCGAGGACGCGCTTTCCGTCTTGCGCGCGCGCTACGGTGCGAGCTTCGCGAGGACGTCCAGCGCCTCGGCGTTCGACGTCCTGACCCGCGCGGCGGGCACGATCGACTCGGCCGCCGTGGACCGCGCAATGGCGTCGCTCCCGAGCGTCAGCCCGGCGGGGAAGATCGGAGACTTGCTGGACGTGGACGTGGCGAAGCGCCCGAGCTGACCTTCAGCGCAGGAAGTTGACCAGGCTCAGTTCGGACAATTGCGAGAACACCGAGTAGCTCGCCTGCAGCATCGCCTTTTGCTGGGCCAGGTCGATCGCGACCTGGCCCAGGTCCGCATCCTCGTTGCGTGAGATGATGTCCTTGAGGATGAGCGTGCGCTCCTCCGCGCGTACGGCAAGCGTCTCGACCTGCGCCTGCCTGCGACCGTTGCCCGCGTTGACCGCGCGCACGCCCGACAAGGCTGTATCGATCTGGCCGAGCGCGGCGCGTAACGCGTCGAGTTGCGCTTGCGTGGGCGTTTCGCCGAAGTCGCCCGCTTCCGCCAAGGTGCGGAACGCCGCGAGCATGTCGGTGCCGAGTTCGCTCGCGGTGATGCCGAACTGGACGTCGAGGTTGTCGCCGACCCGCGCCGACGCGCGCACGTCGTCGTTCGCGAACGCCTGGGCGGGATCCAGTCCCACCGTGTCGGCGAGCGTATTGGGAGTGAACGGCTGATCCGTCCGCGCGCCGCCGAACAGCGGCAGGCCGCCTTCGGACGCGTTCAAGGCGGAGCGGAACTGGTCGAACGCGGCCTCGATCGCGTCCTGCAGGCCCGCCGCCTTGCCCGTGCCGATCGCGGTCATCATGTCGATGCGAAGGTCGGCCGCGACGGTGTCGATGTTGGAGATGTTCGCGTCGTAGATCGCCAGCGTCGTGCCCAGCCGCGTGGCGACCTTTGCGTGCGCTTCCTGCGTCGCGACAAGCGCGTGCGCGGAGAGGTTGCGCACCGTCTCGGTGCCGAGCGCGGCGTAGTCCTGCGCCTTCTTGCCCGTCGACAGCTGCGTCTGCGTGACGGCCAGCTTCTGCTGCGTCCGCTGGATCGCGTCCGACATGGTGCGCTGGAGCGGGATGGTGGCGACGCGGTTCATTGCGGTAATCCTTTAGCCAACCATGGCCAGCAGCGTGTCGTACATCTGGCTCGCCGTGCTAAGCGCGCGGGCGGCGGCGGAGTAGCTGTTCTGGAGCACGACCATCGCGGCCAGCTCCTCGTCGATGTTGACACCCGAAAACCCGTCGCGGCGGTTGACCGCGTCGTCGCGGCGCGCGGCCGCGTCGGCGAATTCGCCTTGCGCCTGCGCCGCCTGCGTCCCCGCGCCGCCGAGCAGCAGGCCGGAGAAGCGGTCGGTCGTGACCACCCCGTCCTTGCCCAGGTCCACGGGTTGGCCGAGGCGATCAACGAACGCGTTGGCTCCGCGATTGTCGCCCGCGCCCAAGGCCCTGCCGCCGACGGGCACGCCCGTCTGCAGGCGTGCCAGCGGCAGTCTGGCCGCGTTCGCCAGAATGTCCGGCCGGACGCCAGCTACGGACAAGCCGCTGGCAGTGCCGGTCAGGCCGGAGATCGTCGAGAAGCTGCGGCCCGTACCGAAGCGGTTCGTCGAGTCCGAGGGAATGGACAGAGCCGCGCCGGGAACGCGCGGGTCGGGCTGGAAGCGGAAGCGGCCGCGGTCGTCAATGGAAAAGCTGCCAAACGCGGCCAGCGGGCTGCCGTTCAGGTCGGTGATGAGGTCGCCGAAATTGGGGCCGGTCGCCGCCAGCGTGTGGCGCGCGAGCAGGCGGCCCGACGCGTCGCGCAGCACGATCTCGGTGGTCTCGCCCGCGCCGAAGCCGTGCCGGTCCGCGCCCGCGAACCCGGACGGGGTGAGGGTGCTCGCATCGCTGCGGACCAGATCGTTCAACCCGAAGACTTGCGAGAAGCCGACGCCGGCGCGCGCGCTCGGCTGCGCCTCGTCCTGCGCGACGACGATGCCGTTGCCCGTGCCCGAGGCCTGCAGCGTCAGACGTCCGCCCACGAACGAAGCGGTGCCGACCCCGTTCAAGCCCGCGTTGATCGCCGCCACCGCGCCGTCGACCGTCGCGATGCCTGAGAAATCGATGCGGGCGCTCGCCACGAGCGTTCCGTCGGCGCGCGTCACCGCGAACGTCGCCGCGCCCGTGAAACCGAGCCGATCGCTTCCGATGAGCGCGGTCTGTCCCCCGTCGAGCCGAGACGGTGCGGGCACGGTCGTTCCCGCGTTCGACACGGCGTTCAGGCTTTGGGCCAATCCGTCGAACAGCACGCCCAGCTTTTCGGAAAATACCGGCAAGGCGCGATCGCGCAGGTCAAGCAGCCCGCCGAGCTTGCCGCCGATCGCCGCCGTCTCGAGCGCGTCGCCGGTCGCGGGTCCGGGTCGGCCGTCCGCGTCGGCGAAACGGATGTCGATCGTGGGGTAGGTCGCCTGGTCCACGCCCTGCCCCGGCGTGACGTAGGACAATTGGCGAAGCCGCTTGTCGAGCAGCACGACGCCCGTCGCGCTGTCGATCGACACGCGCCCGTCCGGCTGCTCCCGCACGGTGAGCTTGAGCAGCCCGCTCAGCTCCTCGATCGCGGCCATTCGCTGGTTGCCGACGCCCGCCGAGCTGCGCCCCGCGCCGTCCAGGCGCGACACGCTGTCGTTCAGGTCGTGGATGCGGGACAATAATCCGTTGATGCGCTCCACCGAGTAGCCGACTTCGGACTCGACGTCCGCGCGCAGGCCCGCGACGTCGCCGTCGAGCTGACGCATGCCGCCGATCGCGTCCTGAACGTCGGCGGCGAACGCCGCGACGCTCTGCACCGAAGAAGGCGACCCGGTCATCGCCACGGCCGACACGGCGATCGCGTCCAGCCGCGCGGGCAGGCCCGAGGCGGAGCCGGGCGCGCCCAACAAGGATTGCAGGCGGTCGAGGTAGGAGGCGCTGACTTCCGCCCGGCCCATGTCGCCCGCGCGGCGGTACACGGTCGCTTCCAGGAAGCGGTCGGCGACGCGGCTGGCCTGGCCGACGACCACACCGCTCGTCCGGCCCGCGGTAACCCCGGGCGTCAACGCGATGCGTTCGCGCGCGTACCCCGGCGTGCCGACGTTGGCGACGTTGTTGGACGCGGAACGCAGTCCCGCCTGGGCCGCGTTCAGCCCCGACATCGCCGATCCAAGGATCTCGTTCAACGACACGCCGCTTCTTTTCCTTTGTTCCCCGGCGAAGGCCGGGGCCTAGCCTTCGAGCGCTACAAGGCTGGACCCCGGCCTTCGCCGGGGAACAGGATTTTGGCCGGTTGGATCAGCGCTTCAGGTTGCTGACTTCCTGCAGCATGTCGTCCACCGTCGTGATGATCTTCGACGACGCGCTGTACGCACGCTGGAAACGGATCATGTTGGTGAACTCCTGCGCCAGGTCGACGTTGGACGCCTCCAGCGTTCCCGCCGACACGTTGCCCGCGCCGAGCGCGCCGGGGCGGTTGATCGCGTAGTTGCCGGACTGATCCGACATCGAATAGCCGTTGCCCGACATGCGGCTGAGGCCGTCGGGATTGGGGAAGGTCGCGACCGGCAGCTGGAACACCGCGCGCGACGTCCCGTCCTCGAAGATCGCGCTGACCTCGCCCGAGTCCGAAATCTCGATCGCCGAGATGTTGCCCAGCATGCCGCCGTTCACGGCCGAGGAGATCAGCGCGGATTCGCCGCCGAACTGGGTCAGGCCGCTGAGGCCGTCGTCGGTGCCGAGCTCGAGATTGACGGGTTCCGAGCCCGCGCCGTTGGTCCATGCGACATTGAGCGGCGCGAAGAATGCGGGCGAGCTGCCCGCGAGGTCGAGGCTGCCGTCCGGGTTGAAGCGGATGTCGCCGCTGGCGAGCAGGCCGCCGGGCGCGGCGACTTCGCCGGGAGGCGCGGCGTAGATCTCGCCTTTCCACGCATTCGGCCCGGTCTTGACGAAGCCGAGCGTGACCCGGTGCGCGCCGCCTTGCGCGTCATAAATGTCGACCGACCGCTTGAACTGCGGGGACACGGTGCCCGACGCGATGTCGCCCGCTGCGTAAGGACCCGTATAGGCCTCCGCGGTCGATTGCAGGTTGGCGCGCATCGCGACTTTCGTCGTGGGCGCGGCGGTGCCCGTCAGCTCGGACAGACGTACGGGTTCGAGCGCGTCGACATTGCCCGTGTTCTCGAACTTGCCTTGCGCGTCGAGCTTCCAGCCCTGCAGGTACAACCCGCCCGCGTTGCGCAAAAAGCCTTCCTCGTCGGGCTTGAACGCACCCGCGCGGGTGAAGGCGACGCCGGCATCGGGACCGGCGCCCGTGCGCGTGACGAAGAAGCCGGAGCCGTCGATGCCGAGGTCGGTCGAGCTGCTCGACGCCTGCAACAAACCCTGCTTGGAGATGAGCGGCTGCGGTGCCGCTTGGACGCCGCCGGCCGAATAGGTCGACTTGGAGCGGCCGTCGGTGACAAGCGTGCGGAACTGCGTTTCGACGCCCTTGTAGCCGACGGTGTTGATGTTGGTAATGTTGTCGGCGACGCCGGCCATCGCGGCCGACTGGGCGCTGAGGCCGGAAACACCGGCGTTCAATGCGGAATAAAGGCTCAAGGGTGATCTCCCGGGCGGACGACGCGAGCAAAGCCCACGTCCATGCATGCCATTGTAGAAGGACGCGTCCCCGACCGTTCGCGGCCAAGGACTTATTTCGGCTCGGCAAATTTTGCCTAGCCGCGCCCGCTCGTGCGGGCCCGCCACCTATAATGCCGGAGACACTCACGAAAGGCGTTCCCATGACACTCCGCATTTCCCTTCGCGACGGCGAAAAGATGATCGTCAACGGCGCGGTGCTGCGCGCGGTCGGACGGACGGACATCGTGGTGGAGAACCAGGCCGCGATCATGCGCGGGCGCGAGATCATGTCGCCCGACGAGGCGACCACGCCCGCGCGGCGGCTCTATTCGGCGACGATGATGGCATATATCGGCGACGACGGGGTGAATACCCATCAGGACCGCATCGTCACGCTGCTCCGCGAGTTGATGGAAGCGTTCGAGGCGGAGGAGGCGAAGCTCGTCTGCATCCGCTTCGCCAACCGCGTCGCCACCGCCGACTTTTATCGCGCGCTGACGGATTGCCGGCAGCTGATCGGATACGAAACCGAGGCGCTGGCGCGGCTCGAGCCCCGCGCCGCCTAACTCTCGATGCAGACGATGCAGTCCGCCGCACGCGCGATCCGCGCGCTGTCTCCCGACGCGCGCCACGGACAGGTGGTCGCGGTGCGCGGCGCGTTGATCGAGGTCGAGGGACTGGCGGGCGCGGCGCAGATCGGTTCGCGGGTCCGCATCGCGTGCGAAGGCGAGCCGGTCGAAGCCGAAGTCACGGGGCTCGACGGCGGGTACGCGCAATGCCTGCCGTTCAGCGACCCGCAGGGGCTCGCGTCCGGCACGCGCGCGCATCTGGGCGCGGGACAGTTCGTGTTGCGGCCGAGCCATGCCTGGCTGGGCCGCATGATTAACGGATTGGGCCGTCCGGTCGACGGCAAGGGCCCTCTCCCCGCCGGTGCCGATCCGCGCCCGATCAAGGCCGCGCCGCCCGCCGCAGCTTCCCGCGCGCGTGTGGGGGAAAAGATCGAGACGGGCATCCGTGCGCTCGACGTGTTCGCGCCCTTGTGCGTGGGCCAGCGGCTCGGCCTGTTCGCGGGGTCGGGGGTCGGCAAGTCGGTGCTGCTGTCGATGCTCGCGCGCTGGACGCAGTGCGACATCGCGGTCATCGGCCTGATCGGCGAACGCGGCCGCGAGGTGCAGGAGTTCGTCGAGGACGATCTGGGGCCCGACGGCCTGGCGCGCAGCGTCGTCGTGGTCGCGACGTCGGACGAGCCCGCGCTGATGCGCAGGCAGGCCGCGTGGACGACGTTGGCGGTGGCCGAACATTTTCGCGACCAGGGTTTGCATGTCCTGTGCCTGATGGACTCGGTCACCCGCTTCGCCATGGCCCAGCGCGAGATCGGGCTGGCCAACGGCGAGCCGCCCGCGACCAAGGGTTATACGCCGACGGTGTTCGCGGAACTGCCGCGCTTGCTGGAACGCGCGGGACCCGGGTTGCCCGGGCAAGGTTCGATTACCGGGCTGTTCACCGTGCTCGTCGATGGAGACGACCATAACGAGCCCGTCGCGGACGCGGTGCGCGGCATCCTCGATGGCCACGTCGTCATCACGCGCAAGATCGCGGAGCGCGGTCGCTATCCGGCGATCGACGTGCTCAAATCCGTGTCGCGAACCCTGCCCCATTGTCACACGCACACCGAAAACGCGGTTCGCCTCCAGGCCCGCGCGACGCTCGCGACCTATAGCGACATGGAGGAGATGGTCCGGCTCGGCGCGTACAAAGCGGGATCGAACCCGGAAGTCGACGAAGCCATCCGCCTCGCGCCGCAGATCGAGACGCTGCTGAAGCAAGGCAAGGGCGATCAGGGCGATGCGCACGCGACGTTCACGGCGCTGGCGGCGATGCTCGTAACGCCGGAAGTGTCGGAATGAAGACGCCTTACGACACCGCGCTCCGCTCGCTCGTCCGCGAGGTCGACGCCATGAAGACCGCGGTTCAGGCGGCGTCCGATCGCCTGGCCGATGCGCAGAACCGCCGCCGCGCGATCAACGACGAGATCGCCCGCGAAAGCGCGGCGGCCGCGCTCAACTCGGCTTTTCCCGCGCATGCTTACCTGCAGCGCGCCAGTGCTAAGCGCGACGCGTTGACGATCCTGTGCGCCGAGGCCGACGCCGCGCTCGACGCGATCCGCGACAAGGCGCGGGAAAGTTTTGGATCGCTCCGCGTCATGGAAGGCGCGGCCGAAACGTTTCGCGGCGAAGAGAACCAAGCCGCCGCGTCGGCCGAACAGTCGCGAATCGACGATTTCGCAGGCGCGCGCTTTGCCCGACGCGCCGGACGCCGCGCATGATCGATCCCGCTGCATACAACCAGCTCCCCGCCGCGCGCCGCGCCGAGCTGATCTACAGCCAGGCGCGATCCGAGATGTCGGACCGATTGTGGCGCGCGGCGCTCGGCCACGGGGAGGCTCCGCAGGACCAGAGTTCGGCCGCGCCCAGTGACGGCATGGGGTTCGATGCGCTGCTCGCGTTGTTGGACGCGCAGACCGGAGCGAAGAACGCCCCGGCCGCACCGCCTCCGGCGGCTTCCGACCGACCTGTGCCCGTTCGGCCGGTCGAAGTCGACGTGGCAGTCGTCGTGCCTTCAGCGCCCGTCCCCATCTCCACCACGACCCGTGTCGATGGCCTAGGAGCCAACGCCCGCCACCTTCCCGCGCTCGCGAGCGCCGCCGCACGCACCGGCATCCCCGTCCCCGCCCTGGCCGCGATCGTCCATGCGGAGGCGGCGAAGGGCCGCGACGGAAGCTGGCAGGCCATGTCGCGCAACCCGCGCTCGTCCGCCGCTGGGCTTGGCCAGTTCCTCAGCGGCACGTGGGAGGGCATGGCGGAGGCAAAGGGCACGTGGCTCAACGAAGTGGCGCGCACGCGCGGCTGGCTTGGCGCGAACGGCCAAGTGCTGTCCGGGGCACGGTCGATCCTGCTGCAGCTACGCTACGATCCGGCCGCGTCGATCGAGACGACCGCCGATTATGCGCGTCAGAATCTGGACGGCCTGCGCCGCGCGGGCGTGTCGATCGGCACGGGCGCCGCAACGATCGCGCAGAGCGCTTATCTCGGCCACCATCTGGGATTGGGCGACGCGATCCGGTTCATGAAAGGCGGCCTGGACCCCGGCCGCGCGAAAATGCTGCTGGGGGCGCAGATCGGGGCCGCGAAGGCGAGCGAGCATATCGCGCAGGCCGGCAACGCCACCGCCGCGCATCGCACGTGGTTTCTGGGTTTCGTCGATCGTCACGTGCAGCCGGAACGGTTCAACATCTAATCCGTCATTCCAGCGCAGGGCTCTCCTGAGCTTGTCGAAGGGCTGGCATTTCAGCGCGCTGCACGCACCACAATATTTTCCGCTGAGGTCCCAGCCTGCGCTGGGACGACGAAACCAGTCTATAATGATCCCACGACCCAAGCGGAAAATCCGCCCGGCTACGTAGTCTTACGTAGGGGTGTGATATCAAGCGCTTAAACGGTTAAACCCGAAGACGATCCCCGGAACGAGGGAGCCCCGGCTCCAAGGTTTTTGGGAAACGTAACTTCATGTCCAAGATCACCGTCGCGCTGGAAGGCGCCGTCGCTAACGTTCTCGCCAACACGCCCGCCGAAGGGATCCGCCCCACCGCCCGCCAGCGCGCCGACGCCGACAAGGCGTTCGCGACGATCCTCAAGCTGATCGCGCCCCGTATCCGCCACTTCATCCGGCAGTACGGGCTGGTGGCACACTGGGAAGATGCCGAACAATGCTGCGCGATCGGCGTGCACCGCGCGATCCAGGGTTATGATCCGGAAAAGGCGCAGTTCACGACTTTCGTGAACTGGCAGCTGCGTGGCGAGCTTCAGAGCCTCCGCTTCCGCCTGATGACCGACCAGCGCCCGTCCGCCAAGAAGGTCGATGCGACCACGGTGTCGCTGCATGCGGTGACTTCGGGCGCGGACGGCGAGGACAGCTCGCTCGAAGCGATGATCCCGGATGGCGAGGCGCTCGGCCTGACCGAAGCCGGCGCGTCTGAATATCTCGCCGCGTCGGCACGAACCGCGCTCGTCGACCAGTATGTCGCGCATCTGCGCAGCGTCGGCACCGAGGCGCTGAAACGCCGCGCGCGCGCCAAGCGCACCGTGTTCGAACCGGGTCAGCCGCGGCTGCGCGCCGCGAACGGCGGTATCGATCCGGCCGATCTCGCGCTGCTGGAGGAAGACATCGCGCAGCACCGCATGGTGGTGGAAGCGCGGGTGTTCGACGACGTTCCGCTGGAGGACATCGGGACCGCCGCGGGCGTGACCAAGGAACGCGTGCGCCAGATCGCCAAGAAGGCGGCGCGCACGCTCGCCGAGCTGGCGACGACCGAACCGCAGTTCGCGATCATCGGCGAATATCGCAAGCTGCCGGTCGTCGTTCCGCGCGTGCGCAACAAGCCGACCGCGCTGCTTCCCGACGCCGACGCGCTGCACAACCGGCTGGCGTACGTCGCCGAGCAGGCGGAGGATGAGGTCGCGTTCGAAGCGGTGGAACTCGACGAGCAGCCGGTCGCGCGCGGTTTCGTCAAGCGCGCGTTGGTTTACTAAGACCGTACGTCATCCCGGCGCATGCCGGGATGACATAGCTGAATAAACGTTGGCGCTCGGTGCTCGTCTCTCTGTTCTCCTAGAATGAAGAAGGAGGCGGACTCGTGCAGCTCGACGAATTCAGGACCGCGTGCGCGCGTGGCGGGGCGACTTCATTGCCCGGCCGTGACGCGCCGCTCGCCATGCAGGCGCTCGAAGTCGCCGAGCTCGCCGGGTGGCTGCTGGCGAGTTGCGGCGCGCCCCTGCTCAGCGTCACGTGGGATTCCGGCGAGCCGTCCGTCAGGCCCCTGATCGTGTACTGGCGCGCCGACCTCACCGTCGACCCGCAGTTTCCCGAGGCGCACTGCGCGTACCCGAGCGTGCTCGCCGCCCTGGAGCGTGCCGCGCAGCCGCTGCTCGAGGCTTTGCGTGCACGTTGGCCCGATTACGCCCGGCCTCGCCGGATCGGAGTCGTGACCGACGGAGCGGGCGTCGCGTTCTCGCCCGACGAACCCTGGCCGCTCGCGCCCGACTGGCTCGGCCGCCACGTCCGCGCGCGCGGCTCGCTCACCCAGATCCTGCCGTTTTGGCCCTTGTTGCCGCATGGATCGGCCGCGACCCAGTCATAACGGTGCATTAACCAAGTTCCCGACAAGCTTTGCGCACGTAGCGTCGTGTCCGATCGGAAGGACCGCGATGCGCGCAATTCACATCGTCGACGACGACGAGCCCTGCCGCACCTTCCTGCGTCGCCTGCTGTCGCCCCAGTCCGATCTGATCATCCGCTGCTTCAAGTCGGGCGACGCCTTTCTGGCCGACGATCACGATGCGGGCGTGCTGCTGCTCGACCTGCACATGCCGGGTGCGAGCGGCATGGACGTGCTCGCCACAGCCGGCGCGAGGCACGCGGCGGTGGTGATGAGTGGCGGCGGCGATATCGGCCTCGCGGTCGAGGCGATGAAGGCGGGCGCTCTCGACTTCGTCGAAAAACCTTTCGAGGCGGCCCGGCTGCTCGGGAGCATCGAAGCCGCCTTCCGCGTCCTGGAACAAAGCGAGGCGGCCGCACGGCGGGCGCGTGCGGCACGGGACAAGATCACCAGCCTGTCCCCGCGCGAAGGCGACGTCTTCCGCGGCCTCATCGACGGCAGGCCCAACAAGGCGATCGCCGACGCGCTCGATCTAAGCCCGCGCACGGTCGAAATCCACCGCGCGAACCTAATGGAGAAACTGTCCGCGCGCAGCGTACCGGAGGCGATGCGTATTGCGTTCGCCGCGGGGATGTTCGCGGATTGACCGTCACCGGCGTAGGGGCACCCCGCAAAGTAGTACTTTGCGGGGGACCCCGGAGGCCGGGATCTCAGCGAGTCTTGATGACGGCAGATGCATACCCCTGAGATCCCGGCCTTCGCCGGAATGACGTGCGGATCTAGGCCGCGACGGGTTCGGCCATCAGCCCTTCGATGATCGAGCGGTTGACCGTGATAAGCTCGTCAATGCTGTCGCGGCCAGCGACGACGTCGCTCGTGAAGCGGTCGACCCACAGCCCGATCGAGACGATGCTCGCGCGCAACGCATCGGGGAGCATGTTGCCCTTGGCGCCACAGGCAGACGAGAACGCGCCCCACACTTCGCGGTTGCGGTGGAGCACGGGCATCAGCGCCGCGCCGCTCAGGCCCGCATCGCGCGCGCCGATCATGTCGCCCGTGATCTGGCTCATCAGGCGATGCTCGGTCGCGCGGGGATCGTCGATGAAGGTTTGGGCGCGCTGATAGGCTTGCAGGGACATGGATGCTCCTCGGGAGACCGGACCCTTGCATTGTAGCGGACGCACGCGCCGACCGGATCGCCAAGCGATCTTTTCCACCGCCGAACCCCGATCGCCTCGCGCGCCCGCCTATTATGCTGGTTAACCCTCCGTCCGAGTGTGTCCCAGTTCCATGATCAACGGTGTCGGCTTCCTTCTCATCCTCGGCTGCGTGTTCGGCTCGTTCATTCTCGCCGGCGGCAAGATGGGGATCATCCTGCACGCCTTGCCGCACGAGATGATGGCGATCGGCGGCGCGTCGATCGGCGCGTTCATCGTCAGCAACTCGCTCGCCACCGTAAAGCTTGCCGGCAAAGGGATCGTTCGCGCGTTCAAGGGCTCGCGGTGGAAGGATAGCGATTACCGCGACCTGCTGACGTTGATGTTCGGCCTGCTCTCGACGTTCAAGAAAGGCGGCGCGACCGCGATCGAGCCGCATCTCGATACCCCGGCGGAGAGCACGATCTTCTCGCGCTATCCGCGTTTGCTCGCCGACCACCACCTCGTCGAGTTCATCTGCGACTACCTGCGCATGATGACGGTCAATTTCGAGGATCCCCATCAGCTCGCCGAGGCGATGGAGAACGACATCGAGAAGCACCATCACGAAGAGCTCGCGCCGCAGCACGCGCTACAGACGATGGCCGACGGCCTGCCCGCGATCGGCATCGTCGCGGCCGTGCTCGGCGTCATCAAGACGATGGGGTCGATCGACCAGCCGGTGGAAATCCTGGGCGGCATGATCGGCGGCGCGCTGGTCGGCACGTTTCTTGGGGTGCTGCTGGCCTACTGCCTCGTCGGGCCGCTCGCCAGCAAGCTGCTCGCGATCGTCGAGGCGGACGGCAAGCCGTTCCTGATCGCCAAGGCCGCGATCATCGCGCACGCACAAGGCGCGCCGACGCAGGTCGCGGTCGAGATCGCCAGGCGGATGACGCCGTCGGCCTACGCGCCGACGTTCCAGCAACTGGAAACCGCGCTCGACGAGGCCAAGACCGCCTTGTCGGCCGTCCCCGCCTGACGTGGCCACCGCCCCCAAGCTCGCGCCGGAAGCGCCGGTCCGCCCGATCATCGTCATCCGCAAGGTCAAGAAGGTGGCCGGCGGGCACCACGGCGGCGCGTGGAAAGTCGCGTATGCCGACTTCGTGACCGCGATGATGGCGTTCTTCATGCTGCTGTGGCTGATCAGCAATCCCGACAAGCAGCGGCTCAAGGGCCTTGCCGAGTATTTCACGCCAGCCTCGCCCAGCCCCGGCGCGGCCGCGGCGGGCGCGACGCCGGGCGATGCGCCGGGCGCGGGCGGGCGCACGCGGCGCGCGCAGGGCGACAGCACGAGTTCGACCGGTCAGCCGACGGCGGAGGCGGCGACCGCGGGAACCGCGCGCGGCGGGACGGCCGCGGTTCCCGATGCGTCGTTGCGCGTCCTCGCGCAGGAGCTGCGGGTGGCGATCGACAGCGTGCCGGACGAGGACGCGAGCCAGAGCACCAAGCTCGAGTCCACGCGCGACGGTCTGCGCATCAGCCTGATGGATACGGCCAAACGGTCCATGTTCCTGAGCGGCACCGCGCGCCTCAACGATTACGGCCGCGAGATGCTCGGGCGGGTCGCGGGCAAACTGATAAAGTCCGGCGCGCAGATCGCGATCGAGGGGCACACCGACGGCACGGGCGGACAGAGCCCGGCCAACTGGAAACTGTCGGGCGAACGCGCGCTCGCGGCGCAGGGCGCGATGCTCGCCGCCGGGCTGACGCCGGATCGTTTCGCGGAGATCGTCGCCATGGCGGCAACGCAGCCGGTCTATCCGGATCAGCCGGAGCGGCCCGAGAACCGTCGCATCACGGTGGTCGTCCTGGGCCAGGCCCCGACGCTGCCGACCGACGTCAGCTTCAAGTTCTGAGATGGGGGTAAAGGCGATCCTGCTGCCTGTTGCCGTGCTGATCGGCGGCACCGCCGTCGGCGGCGGCGCGGCTTACGGCGTCGGCTTGCTCGTTGGACCGGCACCGGCAGCGGGCGAGAAGCCTGCGCCGGCGGAGACGAGCTTCGTACCCACCGCGAAGATCCTGGCTCCGTTGGTCATGCCCGACGGCCGCCTGTCCGGTTATGTCGCGTTCGAGGTGCAGCTCGAGGTCGGCACGGACGACGCGGAGTTCGTGACCGCGCGGCTGCCGCTGCTGCTCCACGCGATCAACATGCGCACCTACCGCACGCCGATGGCGGCGGGGGCGGACGGGATGCTCCCGGACCTGGGCGTGTTCCGCAAGGTGGTGATGGAGGCTTCGGGAGAAGCGTTCGGCAAGGGTGTGGTGACGATGGCGGCGATCACGCAGGCGACGCCAGCCTGATCGCGCGTCATCCCGGCGCATGCTAAGATCTCAGGGGCATGGCGCTGCCGGTAGTCGAACCTCGCTGAAATCCCAGCATGCGCTGGGATGACGTGGTGTTACCCGCTCCCGCCGAAACTCCGCACCAGCGATCCGGCGACCAGCGCCCAGCCGTCCACCAGCACGAAGAAGATGATCTTCATCGGCAACGAGATCGTGGGCGGGGGGAGCATCATCATGCCCATCGCCATCAGCACCGCGGCCACCGCCAGGTCGATGATCAGGAACGGGAGCAGCAGCAGAAACCCGATCTCGAACGCGCGGCGCAGTTCGGAGATCATGAAGGCGGGGGCGAGCGTGGTCAGCGGGGTTTGCGCGCGGGGAACCGGGGGCTTGGCGGACAGCTTGGTGAACAGCGACAGGTCGTCGTCACGGACCTGCGTCAGCATGAAAACCCGAAAGGGTTCGGCGGTGCGCTCGAAGGCTTGTTGTTCGGTGATGCGGCCAGCGGAATAGGGGCTGACCCCTTGCTCCCATGCGCGCTCGAACGTCGGGGCCATGACGAAGAAGGAGAGGAACAGGGCCAGGCTGATGATGACCGGGTTGGGCGGGACGCCTTGTGCGCCCAGCCCCGTGCGGAGCAGCGACAAAGCGACGACGATGCGCGTGAACGAGGTCACCGTCATCAGGATGCCGGGCGCGAGGCTGAGCACGGTCAGCATCAGCACGAGGCTGATCGCGCGGCCGGAGACGGAGCCTTCGCCGAGGTTGATGGACGCGGATTGCGCGAACGCGGTGGCGGGAACGAATGCCGCGACCGCGAAGGCGGCGAGGACGCGCTTACGCATGACGCACGAACCTGGCGCGCGCACGCTGGGCGAGTGTGGCGATGCTTTCACGCATGGCCGCCGCGTCCGCTTCGGCCTGCGCGGCGTTCGCGGCCCGCACCACCGCGCGTTCCGCTTCCGCATCGGCGTCGCGCTGGTCGCGGACGATGCCGCTTTCGACGAGCACCGCGCCTTCGGGGCCCACGAGAATGAGGTGTTCGCGGCCGTCGCGGCGGATGAGCGCCACCGAGCGGCGCGTGTCAAGCGGGAGGCGTTCGATCAGCTCGATGCGGCGGCCCGCGCCTGCAGCGACGCGGCCGGGCAGCTTGATGTCGTAGCGGCGGATCGCCCACAGCGCGCCCGCAAGCAGGCCTAGGACGACGCCGAGCGCGCCCATCATCCGAAGAAAAGCGAGCAGGTCCACGTCAGAAGGCGTCGCGGGCGACGACTTCGGTGATCTCGATCGACATCTGGTCCTCTTGGACGAGCACGCGGCCCTTCGCGACGAGCTTGTGGTTGACGTAGACGAGCGTCGGTTCGTCGTGTCCGCATTCGAGCGGGATCATCGCGCCACGGCTCATCTTGAGGATTTGCCGGACGGGGACCTGCGCGGACCCGAGCACGATCGTCATGTCGATGGATATGCTTTCGAGAACTGACACGGGCGGCGTTCCTCCTACCCATGAATTATAGGGTTAACTTTTGCCCGATCGGCCGCACTAGGAAAAACTTGCCTATAAGATCCGGAGTGGCGCGCGCTGTTCGCAGCTTGGCCGACGGAGAACCCGATGGACCTCAAGACTTCCGTGAACGTTTCCGCCACCGCGCTCCGCGCGCAGTCGCTGCGCATGCGGGTCATCGCCGAGAATCTGGCCAACGCGGACTCGGTGGCGACCACGCCGGGCGGCGATCCGTACCGCCGCCGCGTCGCGACCTTTCGAGCCGCCGTCGACGGAGCGGGCGGCCTGGGGGTCAAGGTCGACGGCATCGCCACCGACAAGTCGCAGTTCGGCCGCGTCTACTCGCCGGGCCACCCGTCCGCGAACGCGCAAGGCTATCTGCTCAAGCCCAACGTCAACGGCCTGGTCGAAAGCACCGACATGAAGTCGGCGCAGCGCAGTTACGAAGCCAATCTCAACGCGATCGAAGCGGCGAAAAGCCTGACGATGCGCACCATCGATTTGCTGAAGTAGGAACACGGGTTGTTCCCCGGCGAAGGCCGGGGCCCAGCCTCAGCAGTGACGAAAGGCTGGGCCCCGGCCTTCGCCGGGGAACTAGGAGAAACGAATGTCTATCGGAGCTCTCGACGCCACCGCCGCCTACGGCCGCGCGCTCGGCGTCGGCAAGATCGGCGGGATCGCCCCCGGCACCGCGCCGACGTCCGGCACGGGCGGGTTCGGCGGCATGGTCGAGTCCATGATCACCGACGCCGCGTCCAACATGCGCACCGCCGAGGCCGCGAGCGCGAAACAGGTCGCGGGCAAGGGCGACCTCATCGATGTCGTCACCGCGATCGGCGCGGCGGAGACCGCGCTCGACACCGTGGTCGCGGTTCGCGACAAGATGGTGAACGCCTATTCCGAAATCATGCGCATGCAGATTTAAGTGAACGCGCACGACGCCATGGAGATCGCGCGCGCGGGCCTCGTCCTGATGCTGACGATCGCCGGGCCGCTGCTCATGACCTCGCTGATCGTCGGCACCGGGATCGGGCTGCTGCAGGCGCTGACGCAGATCCAGGAACAGACTTTGACGTTCGTCCCCAAGCTGATGGCGATGGGGCTCGTGCTGCTGCTCAGCCTGCCGATGATCGGGGCGGCGCTGGGCGATTTCTCGCTGGCGATCAGCGACCGCATCGTTTCCGGCTAGCCTCCTTGGAAAACTTACCGTTAGACGCCACCGCGCTGCTCATCCTGTTCGCGCGCGTGGGCGCGGTGCTGATGATGTTGCCCGTGTTCGGCGACGAGGCCGTCCCGTCGCGCATCCGGCTGCTCGTGGCGTTGGCGACGACGACCGGGCTGTACGGCATCCTGTCGTCGCGCACGTTGCCGCTCGCGGGCGACCCGGTCGCCTTGCCCGGCATCATCATCGCCGAGCTGCTCGTCGGGCTCGCGTTGGGTGCGATCGTGAAAATCATGTTCGCGGCGGCGGCGATGGCGGGGTCGATCATTTCTCTGCAGGTCGGGCTGACCTCCGCCGTCGTGTTCGATCCCGGGCAAGGCGGGCATGCGCCGATTCTGTCCAAATTCGTGAGCGTCGCGGCGGCGGTCGTGTGCATGGCGCTCGCCGTGCACCATTTGTGGATCGGGTCGATCATCCAGTCGTATGCGCTGTTCCCCGTCGGCGGGTTGCCGCCAGCCAA
This sequence comes from uncultured Sphingomonadaceae bacterium, assembly GCA_964251385.1. Lineage (GTDB taxonomy): Bacteria > Pseudomonadota > Alphaproteobacteria > Sphingomonadales > Sphingomonadaceae > CADCVW01. Next base: position 1,259,327 of record CAXUJK010000001.1, read on the forward strand.
GGATTTCGCGCAGCTCGCGCTCGACGTGACGACGCGGTCGATGGCGCTGGGGCTGAGCCTCGCGGCACCGTTGATCGTGTACGGCATCGTGTTCAACGTCGCGTTGGGCCTGGCGTCGAGGCTCGCGCCCGCGATCCAGATCTTCTTCATCGCGCAGCCTTTGAACCTGTTGCTGGGGATCGGGCTGTTCGCGACGGTTCTGGGTGCGCTGCTGACTGCTTTCGCGACCGCGATGGCGCAGTGGCTGCAGTCGGGCTGGGGCTGACATGTCGGAGCCGGACAAGGACCAGAAGACTCACGATCCGACCGACAAAAAGGTCGAGGATGCGCGCAAGAAAGGCGACGTCGCCTCCGCGCCCGAGATGCGCCACGCGGCGATCTTCGCGGCCGCGCTCGTCGTCACCGGAGGTTTGGGAGTCTGGGCTTTCTCCCGCCTCGCCCACCTGCTCGTCCGCCTGATGGGGAGCGCGGACGATTTCGCGCTCGAACCCGATGGCGCACAGAATCTGGCCACGGGTATCATGGCGCAGCTGTTCACCGTCCTCGCTCCGCTGCTCGGCGCGCTCGTCGCGTTCGCGCTGCTCGGCGGCGTTATGCAGGGGCGGCCGACGCTGAGCTGGACGCGGGTCGCGCCCAAATGGTCCAAACTGTCCCCCGCGGCGGGGGCCAAGCGCCTGTTCGGCACGCGCGCATTCGTCGAGTTCGGCAAGACGTTGGCGAAACTCGTGTTCGTAATTGTCGTCGCGATGTGGGTGCTGTGGCCCAAGGCGGTCGCGCTCGACACGCTCGTCGGGGCGGACGTGACGATGATCGGCGCGGCGGCGGGCGGGCTCGTCGTGGCCATGCTCAAGGCAGTGGCGATCCTCGTCGGGGCGCTGGCGCTGTTCGACTTCGTCTATCAGCGGCGGTCGTGGCTGGCGCGGATGCGGATGTCGCTTCAGGAGATCAAGGACGAGCACAAGCAGTCCGAAGGCGACCCCAAGATCAAGGCGAAGATTCGCGCGATCGCGATGCAGCGGTCGCGAAAACGAATGATGGCGGCGGTGCCCGGCGCGAGCGTCATCATCACCAACCCGACGCACTACGCGGTCGCGCTCAAGTACGACCACGGCAAGATGGGCGCGCCGGTCGTGGTGGCGAAGGGGGTCGATGCGATCGCACTCAAGATCCGCGAGGTGGCGGGTGGCGCGGGCGTGCCGATCGTCGAGAACCGGATGTTGGCGAGGGCGCTATATGCGGTAGTGGAGGTCGATTACCCGATCCCAGCGGAGCATTATACGGCGGTGGCGGAGGTCATCGGGTACGTGATGCGGCTGGCGAAGCGGGTGACTTAACTCGTGGCTTAGAGCCGCACTTCGTGCTTCGCGATCTCGACGCGAACGCGGACTTCGATGTCGCGGGCGAGGCCGGCGAGCTGCGGATCGTCGGGCATCTCGAAGTTTTGCGACCAGTCCGCCAACTCCTGCAGCCGCTCGGGCGCGACCATGCCAGCGGCGAGTTCGGCATGGAGCCGTTCCAGCATCGACAGGCCACGGTCCGTGTCTTCGGCGATCTTGCGACGCCGGTCCGCCGCAGCTTCGAGCGCGGCCATCGCGACCAGCATCTGCACCGACGTCGCGGATTGTGGCGCAGGCGGCATCGTGGCTGGCGGCGTTTGTACGACCTCACCTTCGACGGCCGTGAACGCGCGGTCGATCTTGGGCGAGGCAGCGGAGAGCAGCGCCTGCAGCATCGCGGGCGGAAGTCCGGCAATCTGCACGATATTCTCCCCTTGCGCGAACGAAGGTCCCTCCTCCCATCCTATAAAGAATTAACCGCGAAGCTTGGACGAGGCCGGAAATATTATGCGTTTGCTCACCGGACTTGCCGCGCTTTGTGCCTTCGCCGCGAGCCCCGCCGGGGCGGCGTCGCGGATCAAGGACATCGTCGATGTCGAGAACGTGCGGTCGAACCAGCTCGTCGGCTACGGCCTCGTCGTCGGTCTCGCCGGTACGGGCGACCGCACGCGCAACTCGCCGTTCACCGAGGAGTCGCTGCAGGCGATGCTCGAGCGCATGGGGGTCAATGTGCGCGGTTCGCAGATGCGAACGCAGAACGTCGCCGCCGTCACCGTCACCGCGACCATGCCGCCGTTCGCGCGCGCAGGCTCGCGGATGGACGTGCAGGTGTCCGCGTTGGGCGACGCGACCAGCCTGCAGGGGGGCACACTGATCGTATCGTCGCTGCGCGCGCTCGATGGCGAGATCTACGCGGTCGCGCAAGGCCCGGTCGCCTTGTCCGGGTTCAAGGCGCAGGGACCCGGCGCGAGCGTCACGCGCGGCGTCTCCACCTCCGCGCGCATCGCCGACGGCGCGATCATCGAGCGCGAAGTGCCGTATGCGCTGAAGACGGCCACCAGCCTCAAGCTGGCGCTCAAGAACCCCGACTTTTCGACGGCTGCCTCGATCGCGGGCGCGATCAACAACCGCTATCCAGGCACGGCGGAAGTGCTCGACCCCGCGACCGTCGAAATCTCCGCGCGCAACTCCGGCGGCGGGATGGTCGATCTCGTGTCGCAGATCGAGAATCTGTCCGTCGACGTCGACCAGCCCGCGCGCATCGTCATCAACGAAGCGTCGGGCACCGTCGTCATGGGCACGGACGTGCGCGTCAGCCCGGTCGCGATCGCGCATGGCGGGCTGACCATCAGCGTGTCCGACGACAGCTACGCCTCGCAACCCGCGCCGGAGTCGAACGGCGAGACCGTGGTCGTGTCAGCCACGCGCATCAAGGTCGACGAGAGCCGCGGCAAGTCGCTGGCGATGGTGGGCGGCGGCACGTCGCTGCGCTCACTGGTCGGCGGGCTGAACGCGCTCGGCGTCTCCCCGCGCGATCTCATCACCATCTTGCAGGCGATCAAGAGCGCGGGGGCGCTGCAGGCCGAGATCGAGGTGCAATGATGGACGAGCTTTCGACATCCCTCCCCGTCCCGCCCGCGCCGAAGCTACCGGCAATCAACGGCAAGTCCTCCGCCGCGAAGACCGCGCGCGAGTTCGAAGCCGTGTTCCTGGGACAGATGACGCAGCTGATGCTGGAAAGCGTCGGCGAAGGCGAGTTTTCGGGGGGGCATGGCGAACAGATGTTTCGCGGCGTTCTCGCCGAAAAACTCGGCACCGCGATCGCCGCGCAGGGCGGGATCGGCCTCGCGCCCGCAGTCATGGACCAGATCATCAAGCTTCAGGAGGGCGAAAATGGTCGCTGAGCTCACCGACCTCGTCGTCTCGTTGACCGCGATCATGGAGGAGGAGACGGGACGGCTTCTCAGCCCCGGCCGCCACAGCGATCTTGCGGAAATGTCGGCGGCCAAGGGCACGCTCGTCGCCGCGCTCGAAACGCGCAACGCGAAACTGAACCGCGAACGGCCCCACTGGCAAGCGCAGCTCGACCCTGAGGAACGCACCCACCTCGCCGCCCGCGTGCGCGAACTGAGCGACGCCTCGATCCTCAACGCGCGCGTGCTGCAGCGGCAGATCGAGCTGTCAGCTGAGATGATGGCGGCGGTGTCAGCCGAGGCGCAACGCCTGACGGGCGCGCGCAACGCGACCTACGGTCAGGGCGGCGCGCTGTCGCGAACGGATCAGGCGACGCCGATCTCGCTCAACGCGCGCTTGTAGAAGCTAGCTCAGCCCCCGCCCTTGCCCAAAGCCGTCCGCAGCATCGCCTGCTGCTTGCGGTACAGATTGGTCATCGCGGCGAAATCCGCCTGCACCTGGCCCATCTTGAGCAGCTGGTCTTCCAGCGTGACGTTGTTGCCGTCGGGCTTGGTTTCCGACACGTCGCGGTCGAGAAGGACGTGGCTCATATTCGGCTGGCTCGCGCCAAGCGCCGCCATCCCGCCGGTGATCTGGACTTTGGGTCGGGCGACACGCGCGGCCCCTTGCGCGCCCAGCAGCGCGCCGAAATCGGGGGCGGCCAATTCGCGCGCCTTGTAGCCGGGGGTGTCGCTGTTCGCGAGGTTCTGGGCGATGACGCGCTGGCGTTCGGCCAGATGCTTCATCTGCGTGCCGATGCCGGCGATCAGCGGTGGGACGTTGGCCATGGTCTAGAACCCCGTGAAGCTGTTTGTGCCGCCCGAACCCGACAAGCGGTCGAGCGCGGCCTGGTATTGCGTCATCTGCGCCTGTTCGCGCGCGGTCGACGCGCCTCCGCCCCCGCGGCCGTTGACGAGCGCGGCCTTGCCGTCGTCCCAGTAGAGCGAGCGGTAGCCGGTCTGCGTCACCGAGATCGCCGACTTGATGCGGGCGAGCGCGACCTTGGCGTCGGCGCTCGCGCCGATGCTCAGCGCGCCAGTGAGGTCTAGCCCGAAGCTTCCGCCCGGCCGGACTTTGGGCGCGTTCGCGGGCACCGCGTCCGGTGCGGCAATGCGCGCCGCGCGCAGGCCGAGTTTTTCGAGCGCATCCTTGCCGTCCGCGCCCGCGATCAGTTCGGCCGAGAAGCCGGTCTTCATCTCGACCCGGAGCACGTTGCCGTCGCCGCTCTTGGGCGTGGAGATTGTCGCCTTCGATCCGGTGATCCGGCGGACGCGGTCGGCGAGCGTGGACAGCGTGTCGTCGGTGCCGATCACGATCTTTCGTGATGCCCCGCCTTCGACACGGATCGAGAACTCGTCGCCCGCGCGCAACGCGGTCTGCGACACGAGCGTCGTCGACAGTTCGGGCGTCAACGTGCCGCGGTGGAGGCCCAGCGCGCCCAGTACGGTGTTGCCGCCCCGTGCGGCGGCGATGCGGACCGGTTCGGTGCGCGCGGCGGCCTGGCCGAACTGGCGATTGCTCTGCACCGCGCCCGTGGCGACGTCGAGCCGGCTGACGAAGCCGTCGACCGCGCCGCGCCGCGCACCGTCGAGCGCGCCCGTCGTGCGTCCGCCGACGTAAAGCGCGCCGTTCATGAATGCCACGCTGTCCAGCTGGTCGTCTCCGCCGGTCGCGACGTAGGTGACGGCGACCGTGCCCAGCCCCGCGTCGAGCCGGGCGACGAAGCCGTCGCGGCCGCCCCCGGTCGCGTTGACCTGCGTTCCCGGCAGCGCGGCGAGCGTGCTGCCGACGATCGCGATGCTGCCGTCGGGCGCGCGCGCGATCGCCCGCGCGTCCGCGGTGCCCAGGTTCACGCTCGCAAGGTCGGTTGCGAGCACGCGGCCGTCGATGCGGCGCAATCTGGCCTGCGTTCCTTCGCGGGTCAGCGCCAGCAGGTTGCCCGCATCGTCGATGGCCAGCGCGGTCACCCCGTCGACGCCGCCGCTGTCGATCGTGCGGCGCTCGGCCAGCTTTCCCGTTGCGTCCAGCCGCGCGACGAACGCGTCGCCGCCTGCCGACTTGCCGCCGACGAAGATCGTCCCGTCCGCGCGCACCGCGACCGCGTTCGCCGTGTCCGCCCCGGCCGACCGGACCAGCGTCGCGAACTTCTCGTTCCCGCGTGCGTCGAAGCGCGCGACGAGCATGTCGCCGTCGCTGTTCGCTCCGTCGAACCCGCCCGTCACAGTGCCCGCGACGACCACGTCGCCGTTCGCCGCGACGCTGACGGCCGCGCCCTGCGCACGGCCCGCGGCCCCCAGCGCGCGCTGCCACACAACCGCGCCCTCGCTGTTCAGCTTCGACAGGAACAGATCCTCGCCGTCGGCCAGCGTGTCGCCGAGATCACCGCTTGTCGTCCCGACGACATAGCTGAAGCCCTGCGCATCGGATGCGATCGCGGCGGCGGTCGTGGGTGCGAAGACGTTGGGGGCGCTCGCGGCGGCGATCTTGGCGCGCTCGGTCGCGTCGCCGTCGATCCCCGCGAAGCTTCCCAGCGTCCGCTGCGCCATCGTGCTCTGCGGCTCGTCGAAGCGCAGGATCTTGACCGTTCCCGGCGCGTCGAGCGCGGTCATCCCGGTCGCGACGGTCAACGCATCGCCGGCTCCGATCTGGTCGATCGCGACTTTCTCCGATCCCGTGGGCGAGATCCCCAAACCCCATTTGCCGCCGGTCTTTTCGGGCGTGAAGCGCACCGCATAGGCGGGCGGGGTCCTGCCCTGCGCATCGACGAACACGGTGCCGTCCGCGTTGCGTTGCGGCACCGCCATGATCGCGGCGTTGATCGCGGTCGAAACGCTGTCGAGCGACGGCGGTCGCGGCGTGCCGGCCAAGTCGACGATGATCGTCTCGGACGCACCGGGCTTGGACAGGCCGATGCTGAACCTTTCGTCGCCCGTCATGCCGGGCAGCGCAGCGGTGCGCAGCGCGGCCACCCCCTGCCCCATCACCTTGCCGCCGATCAGCGATGCGGGCGTCGTCAGCGCCAAACTCTCCGCCCGCCGCGCCGGCTGCGCGAAGCTGAGCTGGAGCTTGTCCGCGGGCGCGGTGCCGAGGAAGGATTCGAGGTCGCCCAAGCCGCGCGCGAACACGGCCTGCAACGCGTTCCGCTCGCTCGCCGACACCGTCTTGACCGCGCCGTCGGCGAGCATCCGCAGCCGCTCGAGCGCCTTGTACGCCAGGAACGCAGTGTCGACATCGTCCGGCAGCGCGTTCGGGCCGGCCGTCGGCTTGTCGACGATCGACACGAGCCGCTTGATCGCGGACAGCTGCGCCGACGGGGGGTTCGCGTCCTTCCAGGGCGGGGCGGTGTCGGGCAGCGTGAACAGCGCGCGCGCCGTCCGCACCGCGCGCGTCTCGGTCGCGGCCGCGCCCGTGCCGAACACCGCGAAAGCGTTGTTGCCGGTCAGGAGGCTGAGCCCCGCCAGCCCGTTGGCCGAATTAATCATGTTCGCCGCTCCCGCCGAAGCTTCGACGTTCCTCTATAATAGGCGAGTGGCGCCCGCTTGCGGTGCGCGAAGCCGGGAACCGCATAAGCGCATGAACATGATGGCGAGTGTCGGCGAGCCGCCCGAAATGAAGAAGTTTTCGGGGTTGCAGCGCGCCGCCGCGCTCATGCTCGCACTGGGGAAAGAGCACGGCGCGCCGATCTGGGAACAGATGTCCAACGACGAGGTCAAGGAACTGTCGTCCACCATCGCCCAGCTCGGCAGCGTCCCCGCCGCCGTGGTCGAACATCTGCTCGCCCAGTTCACGGGCGAGGTGTCGTCCATGGCCTCGCTCCACGGCTCGTTCGAAACGACCGAACGCCTGCTCGTCGGCATCCTGCCCGAAGACCGCGTCAAGGACATCATGGAGGACATCCGCGGCCCCGCGGGGCGCACGATGTGGGATAAGTTGTCAAACGTCAGCGAGCAGGTGCTCGCCTCGTACCTCAAGAACGAATATCCGCAGACGGTCGCGGTGATCCTGTCCAAGTTGAAGCCGGATCATGCCGCGCGCGTCCTGGCGGAATTGCCGCGCGACCTGTCCGTCGACGTCATCCAGCGCATGCTGCGCATGGACAGCGTCCAGAAGGACGTGCTGCTGCAGGTCGAACAGACGCTCAAGAACGACTTCATGTCCAACGTGTCGCGGTCGCAGAAGAAGGACCCGCACGAGTCCATGGCCGAACTGTTCAACGCAATGGATCGCTCGACGGAGGAAGCGATGCTCAACGCGCTCGACGAACGCTCGCCGGACAGCGCGGTCCGCATCCGCGCGCTGATGTTCACGTTCGAAGATCTGGGCAACCTGCTCCCCGCCGCGTGCGCGGTGATCGTGCGCCAGTCGGACAAGCGGCAGATAGCGCTCGCGCTCAAGGGGGCGCCCGATGCCATCAAGCAATTGTTCTTCAGTTCGATGACCGAACGCTCCGCCAAGCTGATGCGGGAGGACATGGCGGGCATGGGTCCGGTGCGCGCCAAGGATTGCGAGGAAGCGCAGACGGTGCTCGTCCGGCTTGCCAAGCAGCTCGCGGACGCGGGCGAGATCATGCTCGTCGATCCCAAGAGCGACGATGCGATGATCGTCTGAGATGGACGCGGGCTTCCACATCAGGCCGTTCGCGTTCGACCGCGTGTTTTCAGGGGTCGCGACCGCCGATCAGGGCGTGCCAACCGAAGACCTGCAGGCGCGGGTGATCGTTCTCGAAGACGAGGCCGCGCGCGCCGTCGCCGAACGCGATGCGGCGGTGGCGCAGGCCTTCGAAGCCGGTCTTGCCGAAGCGCGCGCCGAACGCGAGACCGCGCTCCTCGCCGCGGTCGACGCGCTGCAGGCCTCGCTCGAAGCCGTCGACGCGCGGATCGCCGACATGACGACGCAAGTCACCGCAGACGCGACCGAGATCGCGCTTTCCGCCGCGGATCACCTCGCCGCCCGCGCGCTCGCCACCGAACCCGGCGCGGCGATCCACGAAGCCATCGGCCGCGTGCTGGGCCAGGTCGCGCGCGGGACCGATCTGCGCGTGCGCGTGCATCCCGATTTCGTCCGTGAGATCGAGCGGCTGATCGGCGAGCGGCAGGCGGGCGACCGGCGGCAGCTCGGGCTTCACGTGACAGGCGACGCCACGCTAGCTCCCGGCGATGCGTGCATTGCGTGGGATGCGGGCGGGCTGACGCTCGATGCCGCCGGGCGACGCGCCGCTATCCTCGAGGAACTGGCGCCCCTGCTGCCCGCCTAGGCCGGCTCCTCGCGTCGCATCATGCGGCCGATACTGGCAAAACTCGGCTTCTGTCCCGCCTGCAGCAGGCTTGAACGGAACACGCGGCCGAGCAGGACGAACTCGGCCGCGATGAACGCGGCGAGCAGGGTCATGGTGCCGAGCACTTCCCACAACGGCACGCCCGCGCCCAATCGCGCCAGCATCGTGAACGGCGTGAAGATCGGGATCCACGTCATCGCGACGATGCCCGGACCCGTGCTGCCCTGCAGCACGCCCTGCACGATAATCGCGAACGGCGCGACGATCACCAGCGTCACGGGCATCAGGTAGTTCTGCGCGTCGCGCATCGAGTCCGTCATGCCGCCGATCGCCAGGAAGATCATCGACACGAGCAGGTAGCCGGCGACGAAGTAGTAGACGATCGCCATGATGATCCAGAGTGAGGACAGCGGCGCCAGGGCAGGACGGATCATGTCGGCGATGACGCCCTGCGTCGCGAACGCCGCGCCCGCCGCGCACAGCAGCCACACGGCCACCATCGTCAGCCCGACCGCGACCGTGCCGATCAGCTTGCCGTACATCAGCGCGTTCGGGCTGACGCACGCGAGCACGGTTTCCAGCAGCTTATTCGACCGCTCCTCGATCATCGACTGCAGCATCCAGTTCCCCGACAGCAGCAGCGCGAATTGCAGGACGTACGCCAGCGCCAGCGGCACGATCGACTGCACGAACACCTTTTCGCGCCCTCCGCCGCCCGGCGGGGGCGTGTTGACGACGATCGCGGGCACGATCGCGCTCGCCGCGCTTGCCTCCTGCGGGGCGAGCCCGTTCGCGGTCAGATACTGCGTGCGCAGGTCGCGCGTCAGGACGGATTGCAGCGCCGTCATCAGCCGAGCCCGCGGCTGCGCGTCCGCCCACAAGCGCACGGGCCCGCCGCGCGCGAAGTCGGCGGGCACATAGACGGCGTAGTGCACTTTGCGGCGTGCGCTGTCCTTGCCCTCCGGTCGGAGGATCGGTGCCAGAGCCGCATCCAGCGTCGCCGGGGCGGCCGCCGCGATCGCGGGCGGGGCGGGGACGATCTCGAACACGCGTTCGGGCGTCTCGAATTCGGGCGTGTCCGCGTCGGTCGCCGGCTTCATCTGCGCCAAGGCACGCGCGCGTCCGCCTTCGGCGACGAAGCGCGCGACGTCCGCGTCCGTGAACCAGCGGTCGCTCTGCGCCCACAGGGCCTGGGGGTTCGCACGCTCCAGCTTGTAGCGTCGCGCGTGCCGGGCGAGCGCGGTCAGCACGTCGCGCTGTTCGTCGAGCTCGATGCGCTGCGCGATCGCCCTGCCCGCGCCGCCGCTCCGGTCGATCAGCATTACACGTTCGGTGTCTGCCTCGGACAGAAACCGCTGCGCGAGCGGCATGATCGCGATCACGAGCGGGATGCTGAGCAGCGTGACCCAGAAGCCGGTGGTGGCGGTGATGGTCTTGAACTCGCGGATCGCGACCAGGAGGAGATGCTGGATCATGCCCGCTTCTCTTCGATCATATGTGCGGCCTCGCCGACGATGTGGATGAAGGCGTCGTGCAGGCTGGCGCGGCGCTGTTCGAATCTTCGGAGCGCAAAACCTTGCGCGGTGCACGCCTCCAGGACGTCACCCGGGTCGACGCCGGCATCGAGCCGCACGTCCCATTCGCGCCACTCGCCGACTGCGCCCGTTTGCCGCGCGTCGGCCACGCCGGGCAGACCCGCCGGGCTCTCGCGCGACGCCAACGACAGCTGCGCGGGCAAGGTCGCCCGCGCTTCGTCCTGCGTTCCCTCGAACCGTTTTCGACCACGCGCGAGGAGGAGCAGCCGGTCGCACAGGCGCTCGGCGTGTTGCATGACGTGCGTCGAGAACACCACGGTGGCCCCGCCCGCCTTGGCGCGTCCGATCTCCTCCTCGAGCAGCCCTTGGTTGACCGGATCGAGCCCGGAGAACGGCTCGTCCAGCATCAGCAGTGTCGGCGAGTTCACCACCGCGGTCGCGAGCTGCACCTTCTGCGCCATCCCCTTGGACAATTTGTCGACGGTGATGCGCTTGCCGGTCGTAATGCCGAACCGGTCGAGCAGGGTTTTCCCCGCCGCCCGCGCATCGGCCGCGGACATGCCCTTGAGCTGTCCGAAGTAGGTGACGGTGTCGAGCGGCGTCATCGTTCGATACAGCCCGCGTTCCTCGGGAAGAAAACCCAAATCGGAACTGTTCTCGCGGCCCGGGGCCTTGCCCAGCACCTCGATGCGTCCGCTGCTCGGGCGGATGATGTCGAGCACCATGCGCAGGCTCGTCGTCTTGCCCGCGCCGTTGCCGCCCAGGAACCCGAACACTTCGCCCGATTTCACCGAAAAGCTCAAATCGTCGACCGCCGTCGCATCGCCGAAGCGCTTGGTCACGTTTTCAAGCAGCAGCGCGCTCAACTCACATATCCCCCGATCGTGTGCCGACCAGGTTTGCCCGGCTCGCATCCAATGTCAAGCTTACTTGCCTAACGAAAGTGTCGCGGCATCAACCCGGCAAGATTTTCCTACCCGGCAAAACCTGCCGCCCCCGCCCGTCTATAATGATCGCAGGGGCAGGCGTGCGCGCCGAAGACGGGGTTGATCTTGAACCAGTTGCGGACACTCGTCGCCCAGCTCGGCGCGAAACGGTTGATGATCATGGGCGGCGTGGCGGCGGCGTTGCTCGCCGTGCTTGCCGCGGTCGCGATGCGCGGCGGCGATCCGTCGATGGGTTTTTTGTACACCGACCTCGACCCGGCGGCGGCGCAGAGCATTTCGGAGAAGCTGAAAGCCGAGAACGTGCCGTTCGAACTGTCCGCGGACGGCAGCTCGATCATGGCCCCCCAGGACAAATTGGCCGAGCTTCGCATGTCGATGGCGGGCGAAAAGCTCGGCGGGGCGATCGGGTACGACGTGCTCGACGCGGAGGAGCCGTTCGGGATCTCGTCGTCTCGCGCCAAGATGAACGAGACGCGCGCGATCGAAGGCGAGCTCGCGCGGTCGATCGAGAGCCTGGAGACGGTCAGCCGCGCCCGCGTTCACATCGTCATGCCCGACCGCGCGATGTTCGCGGCCGAAGCGCGCAAGGCGACGGCGGCGGTAACCGTCAAGACCAAGGGTCGGCTGCCGTCAGAAAGCGTGCAGGCGATCCGGCATCTGGTCGCCGCGTCCGTGCCCGAACTGTCGGCGGAGTCCGTGTCGATCGTCGATCAGACAGGAGCATTGTTGGCGCGAGCCGGGGAAGCGGATGGCGGCGGCGGGTCGGGTGACGAGCGGCAGGCGGCGGTCGAGGCCAAATTGCGATCGGAAATCGAAAGTTTGCTGGAGCCGATCGTGGGCGCGGGGAAAGTGCGCGCCGAAGTGTCCGCGCAGATCGACCGCGACAGCACGCGGGAAGAGTCCAATGTGTTCGACCCAGACAAGCAGGTCATCGCCAAGCAGGTGACGGTGGAGTCGAACGACCGCAACGTCGAAAACGGATCGGGCGCGCAGGCCGCGACGGTCGCCGCGCAGCTGCCCGACGCGGACGCGCAGCCCGCGACGGGCGGAGGCGAAACGCGAAACGCGGCGCGCAACGAAACGTCCGAGGACGTCACGTACGAGAACAGCGCCACGCGCTCGGTCGTTGTGCGCGGTCCCGGCAAGATCAACCGCCTTTCCGTCGCGGTCATGGTCGACGGCGGTCCCAAGGGCCTGCCGCAGCCGCAGGTCCAGCGGCTGACGCGGCTGGTCGAGAACGCGGTCGGGATCGACGCGGAGCGCGGCGACAGCGTGGTCGTCGAAAGCATGGCATTCGCGGTCGATCCCAACCTGGCCGATCTGGAGTCGAGTTGGTTCTCGACCGTCACGACCGACCAGATTTTTGGGTTTTTGAAGTTCCTCGTCATCGCGGTGGTCGGAATCGTCGCGCTTAAAATCCTCAAACCCAAGGCTGGGACGGGTGATCCGGCGCAGGCGCTGCTGACGGCGGAGCCGACCGAGCTGACCGCGCTGGGTCGCCGCGCGGGCGACGCCGGTCCCGAAGCTCCGGCCGAAGACACGCCGCTGCTCGACGCCGAAATCCAGGTCGCGCAGGTCGACGGTCGCCTCAAGCTGTCCGCGATCAAGCGCATCGGCGACACGATTGCCGCGAGCCCGCCCGAAGCGGCTTCCGTAATTCGCCAGTGGATGAACGCATGACCGAAGACGCACTGAACCACGACTTTCCGGTGATCCCGGCAGAGGCGGAGATCGTCGAGGATTTCGGCACGGAGACGTTCGCGCCCGACCCGGTCGCGCCGGATCGGCGCGGCGACGACCGGCTCGACGCGGTCCACGACGTGCCTGTGAAGGTGCAGGCCGTGCTCGGGCGTTCGCGCATGCCGATTGGTGACCTGTTGCGGTTGAAAGCCGGCATGGTCGTCGAACTCGACCGCAGGGTCGGCGAGCCCGTCGACGTGTTCGTCAACAACCGGCTGATCGCGCGCGGCGAGGTCGTCATGATCGACCATTCGCTAGGCGTCACGCTGACCGAGATCGTGCGCCGCGACAGATGACGGCTACGGGTCGCATGCTCCTCGTCGGGACGCCCGGCACCGAATTCCGCCTCGCCGCCGACATGGCGCGCGACGCGGGCACGGATGTCGTCATGGCGGACACGCCCGCCGATGCGCTGGCACTTCTGCGTGCCGGCGATGTGCGGATGGTCATGATCGACGTCGAGACCGACGTTCCCGGCTTCATGGCTGCCTTGCGTGCCGCGAACTGCCATGTCCCCGTGCTCGCCTGCGGGATCGATGCACCCGCAACCGCCGCCGTCGCCGCGATCCGGGCGGGCGCGCGCGACTACGTGCCGCTACCCCCCGACCGCGACCTCATCGCCGCCGCGATCGCCTCGGTCGACCTCGTCGCGTTCGTACCCGACTCGCTGGTCGGCCGCACCGTCGACGACGTCGAACGCGCGCTGATCCTGCAGACGCTGGCGAAATGCGGCGGCAACCGCACGGGCGCGTCGACGATCCTAGGCATTTCGGTCCGCACGATGCGCAACAAGTTGAAGACGTTCATCGAGGCGGGCATCCCCGTCGCACCGGCTCTCTAGAGCATGAACGGGTTGTTCGCCCGCTTCGGCGTCGGCCGCGACATGGCGCTGGCGGGCGGGGTCATGGCGATTATCGCCATGCTCATCCTGCCGATGCCGGGCTGGATGCTCGATCTCGGGCTCGCCTTTTCCATTACATTGTCCGTGATGATCCTGATGGTCGCCTTGTTCATCGACAAGCCGCTCCAGCTGTCCGCCTTCCCCACCATCCTGCTCATCGCGACGATGCTGCGGCTGGGCCTGAACCTCGCCTCCACCCGCCTGATCCTGGAACACGGCCACGAAGGCCCGGACGCGGCGGGCGGGGTGATCGCGGCGTTCGGCGAGTTCCTGGTCGGCGGGCAGACGGTCATCGGCCTCACCATCTTCTTCATCCTGGTCGTCATCAACTTCGTCGTCATCACCAAGGGCGCGGGGCGCATCGCGGAGGTCGCGGCGCGCTTCAGCCTCGATGCCATGCCCGGCAAGCAGATGGCGATCGACGCGGACTTGTCGGCGGGCATGATCACCGAAGCCGACGCCAAGGAACGCCGGGCCGAGATCGAGGCCGAGGCCGGCTTCTACGGCGCGATGGACGGCGCGTCCAAGTTCGTGAAGGGCGACGCGGTCGCGGGGCTGCTGATCACCGCGATCAACGTGCTTGTCGGGCTGATCATGGGCGTCGCGATCCATGGCGTGCCGTTCGGCGAAGCGTTCCACAGCTACACGCTGCTCACCGTCGGCGACGGGCTGGTCAGCCAGATTCCGGCGCTGATCGTGTCGGTCGCGGCGGGACTTCTGGTGTCGAAGGGCGGGGTCGTCGGGAAGACGGGCGCGGCACTCGGCGACCAGCTTGGCCGCTATCCCAAGGCGTTCGGCATGGTGTCGTTCATGATGGGGGCGCTCGCGATCATGCCGGGCCTGCCGTTCGCGCCGTTCGCCGTTTTTTCGGCAGGCGCGGGTTGGGCGGCGTGGAAGCTCAGCCGGACCGCCGACGCGAAGGTGGCGCAGGAGCGGCTCGACGTCGCAGCCACCCAAGCCGCCGAACCGCACCCCGAAGAACCGATCTCGCGCACGCTCGCGATCGACGCGGTGCGGATCGAGATCGGCTACGCGCTCCTCCCCATCATCAACGACGCGCAACGCGAGCCGCGCCTCGACGATCAGGTCCGCGCGCTCCGGCGTCAGATGGCCACCGACTACGGCTTCGTGCTGCCGTCCGTCCGCATCATCGACAACATGGCGCTGCAGCCCAACGAGTATATCGTCTTCATCAAGGAAACGGAGGCGGCGCGCGGCGACATCCGGCTCGACAAGCTGCTCGTCATCAACCCGAGCGGCGACAATGCGGGCATCCCGGGCGAGGCGACGCGCGAGCCGGTGTTCAACCTGCCAGCGCTCTGGGTCGACCGCGAGCTGCGTGACGAGGCGGGCCTGCGCGGGCTGACTGTGGTCGATTGCGGAACGATCATCACCACGCATTTGACCGAGCTGGTCAAGGACAACATTGCGGATTTGCTAAGCTACACCGAGACGCAGAAGCTTCTCAACGAGGTCCATAAAGAGTCGGAAAAGCTGGTCGCCGACATCGTACCGGGAAAAATCTCGATCTCGGGCGTCCAACGCATCCTTCAGAACCTGCTCGCGGAAGGCATATCAATCCGCGACATCCCCACCATCCTCGAGGGCATCGCCGAGGCCGCGCCCGCGACCGCCAACCTGACGCAGATCACCGAACATGTCCGCGGCCGCCTCGCGCGGCAGATATCGGCGCAGCAATCGCGCGACGGGTCGATCCCGATCGTGACATTGTCGGGCGAATGGGACGCGGCGTTCGCGGACAGCATCGTGGGCGCGGGCGACGACCGGCAGCTCGCGATGGCCCCGTCCGCGCTCCACGCCTTCATCGCCGCCGTTCGGGAAACGCTCGATCGGCTGGCGGCGCAGGGAGACATCCCGTGCCTCCTCACCAACCCCGCGATCCGCCCGTTCGTGCGATCGATCGTCGAACGCGTGCGTCCGGCGACGGTCGTCCTGTCGCAGAACGAGATCCACGCCCGCGCCAGGGTGCGCGCGCTCGGCACGATTGGCTAGGCGCGCCGCGGCCCCGTCGCCTCGCCTATAATGAAGACGAGTTGTTCACCGGGACAAGGCCTTAGATGACGATTGCAGCAGCGAACTTCCTGGCCGTTCTTTCGGGCGCTGCTCCGGCCGCGGGCGCGGTGCCGATCCCGGCCGAGGGGTTCTCCGCCGCGATCGGGACGGCGCTGACCGATCCTGTCGCGGAGCCGCTCCCGGGCAACGCCACCCCTCCCGTGCTCGCGACGGAGCTCGTGAGCGAAGCGGCGCTCGTCGTCGGTAAACCCGTTCCGCGCGCGCAGACGGATTGCATCGTCGCGCCTGACCCGGCCCAGCCGGAAACAGCGCTGGACGCCCCTGCTCCCGCCGAGCCGCCCGCCGTCAAACCGCACGACCCGGACCAGCCCACGATCTACGCGCCGCCGGCACCCGACGCCGAGCCGCGGCTCACGGTGTCTTCCGAAGACCTCCCGCTCGCCGAGCCGGAGATCGCAGCCGAAGACCTTTTCGGATGTGTCATGGCACCGGAACCGGCCGTGTCGGAGCCTGTCGAGGCGGCGCTGTCTCCGGTGGCCGCGCTTTGGGTGCCACAGGCGAAGGGCGTTCCGCCCGCAACCGTTGCGCCGGAGAGCATCGACATCGCGCAAACCTTGCCGCCGACGCCACGTCCCCGGCAGACCACCGAAGCCCCCGTCGAAGTCACGCACGGGTCGGCTGCATCGCCGGGCGCACCCGCTTTTGCCGAGCGCATGGCAACCGCGGCTGCTCCGCCACCCGCAGGCGCAGGCCCCGCCCACGTCCAACCCGCACCGTTCGACATGCGACCCGCCGCCGTTGCCGCCGAGCCCGCATCCCGCGCCGCGCCGCGCGATCAGCCGACCGTCAACGCGCGGTCCGGACAGATCGGCCGCGAGATGGGGGTGGAGATCGCGCGCCATCTGTCCGCCGGCGGCGAGGCGCTCACCGTGCGCCTCAACCCCGCCGAGATGGGCCGCATCGAGGTGCGCCTGTCGTTCGACGAAGGCGGGACCCTGCGCGCCGTCGTTGCGGCGGAAAGCGCGGCCGCGCTCGACATGCTGCGCCGCGACTCCGCCGACCTGGGCCGGGCGCTGACCGACGCGGGCGTCCGCGCCGACGCAGGCAGCTTTCGCTTCGACAGCCGGTCCGGCGGCGGCGAAGGCGGTCAGTTCTGGCAGCGTCAGCAACAAAGCGCCCGACAACGTGGAAACGCGGCGGCCGACGACCTGCACACCGCCGAACCCGTCTACCGCCCCTTGCGCGCCTTAGGCCGCGTCGACCTCATGGCCTGAAGGAAACTCGCATGCCCGCCGTCACACCCGCCACGCAGCTCCAGACACCCGTTACGCCCGGCAATCCCGCGCTGCTGACTCCGGCGTCGAGGACCTCGGCCGACTTCAACATGTTCCTCAAACTGCTGACCACGCAGATGCAGAACCAGGATCCGCTCGATCCGATGGACACGTCCGAATACACCAACCAACTCGTCCAGTTCAGCCAGGTCGAACAGACGCTCCAGCAGACAGGAACCTTGAAGGAAATCCTGTCGCGCCTGACGACGGACGGCATGGCGCAGGCGTCCGCGTTCATCGGGCGCGAGGCGCAGTTCGCATCGCCTGTATCGGGGCTGTCCGCCACCGAGCCCGCGACGTGGGGTTACACCACCGCGCGGCCCGCGGCGTCGATGGTCGCGACGATCACGGATGCACGGGGCGCGGTCGTGGACGTGCGGACGCTCGAGGCTGACGGCACCGGCCGCTTTGCGTGGAACGGCCGCCTCGCCAACGGCGCGCGGGCCCCGGCGGGCGCGTACAGCCTGTCGCTGACCGCCGCCGACGCGGGCGGCACCGCGGTGCCCGCGACGGTCAGCAGCATCGGAACGGTGGACGAAGTCTTGACGGCCAACGGCGCGGTCAGCCTCGGGGTCAACGGCGTGCAGCTTCCGGCGAGCGCCCTGATCCGCGTGTCTCAAGCGGGTTAAGCCCGCGCGTTGATCTCGATCAGATTGCCGCTCGGGTCCGCGATCATCAGCTTGGCGCGACCACCCGGCGCGTCCGCCGCCTCGATGCACCGCGACAAGGTGCGTCCCTGCCCCACGAGCCGGTCGCGTATCCGCAGCCAATCCGCGATCGGCACGACCGCTCCCCAATGCATCTCGCGCCGTGCCGCCGCCGTCACGTCGGACCCGGTCCGGTCGTGCAGCGTGACCTGCGCGCCGAACAGCATGACGTTGGCGACACCGGGACCAAGTTCGACCAGCTCCGCCTCGAACGCCGACCGGTAGAAGTCGAGACAATCGTCGAAGCGTTCGACGGGCAGCGACAGATCGAACATCGCGTCTCCTTTTCCGGGTGACGAATGTCACCCGCCGCGCGTGACATCGCGCACTGACGCCCCGCCGCCGCGTGCCGCAATAAGGGCTCCGGTAACAAGGGGCGATGATCATGAGCTTCGACGAACAATCGGTGTGCGCATTGCGGAACATCGGCAAGACGCTCGGCGGGAGGGTCGTTCTGGACAGGCTCGACCTGGCGATCGCTTCGGGCGCGGTGACCGCGCTGCTGGGGGCGAACGGCGCGGGCAAGACGACCGCGGTGGGCGTGCTGACCGGACGGCTCGCCGCCGACGCGGGCGACGTGCGCGTCTTCGGGCTCGACCCCAAGCGACCGGCCGCGCGTGCCCGCATGGGGGTGATGCTGCAGGCGGCGGGGTTGCCGGAGACGCTGACCGTCGGCGAGCTGGTGGCCCTGCAATCGGGTTATTACCGGGTGCCGCGGCCGTTGGACGAGACGCTGGGCCTTGCCGGCCTCGGTGACCTGCGGACCCGTCGTTGCGGGGCTTTGTCGGGCGGGCAGGCGCGACGCGTACAATATGCGCTGGCGATTTGCGGGCGGCCCGACCTGCTCGTGCTGGACGAGCCGACCGTCGGCATGGACCGCGAAGCTCGGCTCGCTCTGTGGGCCACGGTGCGCGAAATGGCAAACGGGGGCGCGGCGGTGCTGCTGACGACGCATGCGCTGGACGAGGCGGACGCGCTCGCCGACCGTATCCTGGTCATGGCCGAAGGGCGCATCCGCGCGGACGACACGCCAGCCGCGATTCGGTCGCGCGTCGCGCAAACATCGATCCGATGCCGTACGACGTGTCCCGACGCGGTGCTGCGCGCCTTGCCCGCCGTGCGCGGCGTCGAGCGCGCGGGCGCGGAAACGCGGCTGTTGTCGGCGGATGCGACCGCGACCGCCCGCGCCCTGCTCGCCGCCGACCCGACGCTCGCCGACCTGCGCATCGTCGATGCGACGCTGGACGACGCCTTTGCTCAACTCGTCACCGAACCGACAGGGATCGCCGCATGAACGCCACCGCCACCATCCCCGAACCGGCCGCGCTCACCGGAGTCTACCTGCGGGAAAGCGGGGCGGAGGTCCTCAAGTCCTGGCGGTTGCCGCAGTTCATCCTGCCGACGGTTATTACGCCGGCCGCGTTCTACGCGCTGTTCACGCTGGCGCTGCAGACGCCGACCCCGGCCCGCGCCGCGGCCAACCTGGCTGCGTACGGCGTGTTCGCCGCGATCGGGCCGTCGCTGTTCGGCTTCGGCGCGGGCGTCGCGATGGAGCGCGAACAGGGCCTGATCGAAATGAAGCGCGTGTCGCCCATGCCGATCGGCGCGTTCATCACCGGAAAGCTCGCCGCCGCTTGCCTCGTCACCGCCGCCGCGCTTGCACTCATCTACGCGGCGTCGGTCGTCGCGGGCGTGCGGCTGGAGCCGGGACAATGGCTCGGGCTTCTCGCGCTGCATCTGGCCAGCGTCGTGCCTTTCGCGCTGATAGGCCTGGGCATCGGCATGCGGCTCGGCGGCAAAGGAGCCGTCGGCGTCGCCAACGCGCTCTTCCTCGGGTTCGCCGTCATCGGCGGCCTGTGGATCCCGTCGATGGCGCTGCCGGGATGGATGCAGGCGATCGGGCAGTTTACGCCGTCCTTCCACCTCGGCCAGATCGCCAACGCGATCGTCGGCGCGCCGATGATGGGGACGGTTTTGGCGCACGTCGCGGCCACCGTCGCGATCACGGCCGCGGCCGGGCTGTTCGCCTGGTCCGGCTGGCGGCGCAGTCCGGCTTGACGCGCGCATGCTCGCGGCGGACGGTGGCGCGATGAACGTTTCGGCCCAAGCACCCGCATGGCGTCGCGCGCTCGGCGTGGACGGGCCGTGGCTGTGGCTCGTCTATCTGCCGCTGTACGCGCTGCCGTGGTTCTGGGCCGCGCCGTCGACCAGGACGCTCGTCGCGTCCGCGATCGGCATCGGACTGTTCCTGCCCGTCTATCTCGTCGGCTCGTTCTTCTCGGGCAGGCGGCTTGCGATCGCCGCCGTCGCCGTTCTCCTGATCGGACTGGCGCTGGGCCCGTGGGGCGGCAATTGGACGGTGGTCACGATCTACGCGTCGGCCATGGCCGCGCGCGTCCGCCCCGCCCGCACCGCCACGCTCATGCTGGCAAGCTTCGCGATCCTGACCGCGCTCGGCGGCATCGTGCTCGGCCAGCCCTGGTGGTTTTGGACGATGGGCATCGGCTTCGGCATCATGGTCGGGATCGCCACGATGGCGAGCGAGGCGATGCGCGACGCCAACGCCGCGCTGATCGCCGCGCAGGACGAGGTGCGCCAGCTCGGCCGCATTGCCGAACGCGAGCGCATCGCGCGCGACCTGCACGACTTGATCGGGCGCACGCTGACGCTGGTGGCGCTCAAGGCCGATCTGGCCGCGCGGCTGCTTCCGGTCGATCAGCAGCGCGCGACCGACGAACTGGCCGGGATCGCCACGGCCGCGCGCCAAGGGTTGGCGGAGGTGCGCGCGACGCTGTCCGGCATGGCGGGAACGTCGCTCGCGCGCGAAGTCGAGTCGTCGCGCAACGCGCTCGCCGCCGCCGGCATCGCCGCGGAGATCGAAGGCGACCCGGGCGCGGTCGCCGACGGGTCCGCCGCGATCCTGGCCATGACGCTGCGCGAGGCGGTGACCAACGTCATCCGCCACGCCGAAGCGACCAATTGCCGCGTCGCGTTGCACTCCGACCCCGCCGAGACGCGTCTCCTGGTCAGCGACGACGGCGTCGGGCGCGGCTTCGTCGAAGGCCAGGGACTTGGCGGAATGCGCCAACGCCTCGTCGCCGCCGGCGGGCGGCTCGAGCTGACGCAAGGGTCGGACGGCACCCGGCTGGAGGCGGCGGTGCCGGCGCGCGCGTGATCCGCATCGTCGTGGCGGAGGATCAGGCGCTGGTGCTCGGCGCGCTGGCGTCGCTGCTGGAGCTGGAGCCGGACATGCAGGTCGTCGGGCGCGCGACCGACGGCGCGGCCGCGCTCGACCTCGTGGCCACGCTCGCCCCCGACATCCTCGTGTCGGACATCGAGATGCCGGGCATGACCGGGCTCGACGTCGCGCAAGCCGTCGCGGACGCGAAAAGTCGCACGAGAATCCTGATCGTGACGACGTTCGGGCGCGCGGGCTATCTTCGCCGCGCGCTGGATGCGGGCGTACGCGGCTACCTGCTCAAGGACACGCCCGCGGGCGAGCTCGCCGACGCGATCCGCCGGGTCGCCGCGGGCGGCCGCGCGATCGCGCCCGAACTCGCCGCCGCCGCGTGGGATACGCCCGCCGACCCGTTGACCGACCGCGAACGCGCGGCTTTGCGGCTCGCGGAGGAAGGCCTGTCCAACAAGGACATCGGACGAAAACTCGACCTGTCGCCCGGCACCGTGCGGAACTACCTATCCGAAGCCGCCGGAAAACTCGGCGCAGGCAACCGAGTGGAGGCCAGCCGCGTCGCCCGCGCGAACGGCTGGCTTTAGGCCGGAACCGCCTCGCCTCGGCGGGTCATCTTCTCCAAATTGGCCGCCCGGCGCGCCTGCGCCGCGGGGCTGATCCGACTCGGCGACCAGTCGAGGCCTGTGTCCGCCGATACGTGGACGTCCGTGACTCCCGACAAACCCATGATCCGCCGCTTGGCCTCGACATGGAAGAAGCCGATCATGTGGCAGAAGGGCGAAGTCAGTCGCAGGCGGATATCGACCCTGCCATCATCGCCGATCTCCACCGTGTCGACCAACCCCATTTCGTCGAGCCCCATGGGCACCCCGCTGGCGAGGCTGCACGGATCCTTGATCTGATCGAGCTCGGTCAGGATCCGTGCGTGCAGGTCGGTCGCGACCCCTCGCTCAGGCGTAGATGGTATCATGCGCGTGCGCCTTGTCGCCGATGAACGAGAGCGTCGAGTACGGCGTCGGGAACGAGGCGCCTCCGCGATCGAACTCGTCGCCCGCGATCGCCTTCTTGCACGCCTCCACGTCGATCCCGTGCATCCTCGCGAAGTTGCCAGACAGCATGTTCGCCTTGTCCTGACGCGTGATCTGGCGGAGCGGCTTGAACAGCCCGCCGCTGTCGAGAAGGTCGTCGGGGAACGAGAACGCCTCGAACGCCTCCAGCCCCGGCTGCGGGTGGTGGAGCGAGCCGCCCGAACCCCAGAACAACCGCTCCAGCATGTCGCTGCCGCCGATCCGGCACAGTCCCAGCAGGATCTCGGCGAACGCGCGCGGGCGGCGTTCGACGATGATGTTCTGGATCTCCATGTTGATCGCGATATTGCCGAAGCGCGCGAGCAACCACGCGGTCTCCTCCATGAACGCGAGGCCTCCGTGGACGATCTCGAAGTTGAGGTGCGGGAAATCGCCCGCCGCCGTCTCGATGTCGCTGGGGTTGTACGCCTGGCCCACCGGGAACGGCCCGATCGGCACCGCCTTGTGCACCGCGACGTGCTTGATCCCCAGCCGCGACGCGTTCTCGTACAGCGGGTAGATGAGCTTGGGATCGTCCATCCGCCACGACACGGGCCCGCTGCCGTCCCAACTCGTCGGGTACAGCTTGAGCCCGAGCGGCTTCAACATATCGAACTGCTCGTTCATGTCCTGGATCGCGCCCGCGCCGCGCAGAGGATCGACGCACGTGTATGCCCCGATGAAGCGGTTGGGGTAGCGCTGCAGCGCCTCCGCCGCCTTGGCGACCGACGAATAGCCGTCCTTGAACGCCGCAATGGCGAGCGGATGCATGACCGCGACGTCCGTGTCGCTTTCCCCGAACAGCAGGTTGGCGACGTCCGGAACCTGCCAGTCGACCAGATATTCTTCCCGTGTCATCGCATATTTGGGATCGGGCGGGCTCGCCGCCAAATGGTAGGCGAGCTCGACCATGGCGTGCCCCAAAACCGGGTCTTCCCAATTGGACGGCAGGTGGTTGTACGCGTGCGCCACCGCATCGATCACGAACAGGCCATTGATCATGTCAGCTCTCCCGTTTTCGTCAATTCAGCACGAAGGACCAATTCAAACAAGCGTGTAGCCGCCGTCGACGGCGGTCAGCGTTCCGGTGATGAACGACGCCTCGTCGCTCGCCAGGAAAAGGGCCAGGTTGGCGACCTCGATCGGCTTCCCGATGCGTCCCATCAGCGTCGCGGCGACCGCGCCTTCGATGTAATCCTTGGGCATGGCCTGCGTCATCCCCGTGTCGATCGCGCCGGGCAGGACCGCGTTGACGCGGATGCCCTGCGAAGCATATTCGGCTGCGGTTAGCCGGGTCAGCATCGACACTCCGCCCTTGGACGCGGAGTAGGCGGGAAGCTGCGTGAAGGCGACCAGCGCCGCCATCGACGAGGTGTTGACGATCGACCCGCCGCCGCTCGCGAGCATCAGCGGGATGGCGTACTTCATGCCGAGGAAGACGCCGCGCAGGTTGACCGCGATCACCTGGTCGAAATCGTCCTCGGCATAGTCCGTGGTGAGCGCGATCGGGCCCTGGATGCCCGCGTTGTTGCACAGGATGTCGAGCCGCCCGAAGCGTTCGACCGCAAGATTGAGCATCGCCTGCACGTCGGCGCTCTGCGACACGTCGGCGTGCGTCGCGACGCAGGCCTCGCCGATCCCGGCGGCGATCGCGTCCTGCTTGCCCGAAACGTCGGCGGCGACGACCCTCGCCCCTTCCCGGCAGAACAGTTCGGCCATCGCCGCGCCCATCCCCGAGCCCGCGCCCGTCACCACCGCGACCTTGCCCGCCAGTCGTTCACCCATGCTAGAACCTGTACCTTGCTTCGACGAAATAGGTGCGCGGCGCGCCGGGCACCGCGGTGTTGAGCGCGAACACGCTTTCGAACGGCAGCCCGCCGACGAAATAGACCTTGTCGAACGCGTTCTTGACGTTCGCCGCCACCGAGAAGCCGCGCGCCTCGTCCTCGATCGACACGCGGAAATCGGCAAGCGCGTAGCCGGGAATGACCGCGCCCGGGTTGAGCGAGGCCGCGGCCGAGCTGAAGAACGTCTTCGTCTGCCCGTACACGTCGCCGCGCATGGACACGTCCAACTGCTCGCCGAGCGGCACGGTCACTTCGGCGAACGCGGTGCCCGAATATTCGGGCAGGTCGGGATAGGGCCCGAACGCAACGGGCGGCCCGCCCGCGACCGCGACCAGATTGCTGGTGAATTTCGCGTCGGCGTAGTTCCCGCTCAGACCCACCGAAAGCCAACGCGCGGGCCGGACGAACAGGTCCGCCTCGATCCCGCGAATGCGCGCCTTGGGCACATTGACCGTAATCGCCGAGGGCACGCCGAAGATCTGCGCGTAGGTGACGCGCTGGATGTCCTCGACCTTCAAATTATACGCGGCGATGTTGAAACGGACGGGGATGCCGCCGGGACTGGCGCGGTACTTGGCGCCGATTTCGATGTCGCTCGCGACCTCGGACCGGTACTCGCTGCCGCCTTCGTTGCCGAACCCGTCGATCGGCGGCGCGATCGAATTGAACCCGCCGCTGCGGAAGGAGCGCCGCGTCACCCCGTAGAGCAGCAGGTTGTCGAGCTGTTCCTGGATGCCGAATTGATAGCTGAACTTCGCGAACCGATCCGACTGCCCGCCCAGCGTGAAGGCCGGATTGGGCGCGGTCACGTAGACGTCGTCGTCTCCGCGGGTCAGCCGCACGTCCTCGCGCGTGTAGCGCAGGCCGGCGGTGACCGAGAGGCCGGCGACGCCCACCACCCGGCTGAGATCGAACGTACCCTGCGCGTAGGCGGCGTAGGTCTTGTTGGTCGTGAAGGTGTGGTTGAACTGATCGGTCAGCGGCGCATTGGGCGTCAGGTCGAAGATGATCGACTCGGAAAAATAGTCCTGCTTTTCATGGGAGAAGTAGATGCCCGCGACGTAGTTGAGCTGGTTATCGATCGCCTTGCCGAGCAGCTGCAGCTCTTCCGAAATCTGGCGCAGGTCGATGTCCAACCCGCGCGGGCCCAATGCGTCGATCCCGAACGGCGACCCGTCGAACTCGGCGCGATCGAGGCTTTTGAGGTCGGTGAACCCGAAGACGTTCTTGATCTGCGTGTTTTCCCCGACATCGTAGGTCGTGACGTTGGAGATGACGATGTTGTCCGCCTTGTGCGAGTTCGCCCCGTCGACGTCGATGATGAACGGTCCGCGCTCGCGCTGCGTGACCGCGAACTCCAGGATGCCGCGCGGGTCCGCGCCGGGATGCGCGGCGAGGTAGCGCGCGAACGCGCCGGGTCCGAACGCCGCGTCGACCGCCGGCGTGAACAGGAAGTTGGCGGGGATCGGCGGGATCGTCGCGCCTGGCGGCTGCGTGCCGGGCGGAAGGATCGAATAGAGCACGCTGCTCGTGCTCGACCCGCGCGAGCGCAGATAGTCGACGATCAGCGTGTTGGTGAAGCGGTCGTCGGGCGCGAAGACGAGGCTGCCGCGGATGCCCGTGCGATTGACGTTGCCGACGCGCGTGTCGTCGAACAGGTTGAACTGGAACCCGTCGCGGCGCTCGTACAGCCCGGCGACGCGCGCGAGAAGCGTACCGCCGGCGAGCGGGACGTTGATCGCGCCTTCCAGCATGCGCAGGTCGTAATTGCCGATCCGGCCGCGAACGTAGCCGCCCAACTCCTTGTTCGGGCGCGCGGACGTGACGAGCACCGCTCCGCCCGTCGCGTTGCGCCCGAACAGCGTTCCCTGCGGACCTTTGAGCACCTGGATCGAATCGAGATCGTAGAACGCGCCCGCGCCCGACCCGCCGACCTGCACTTCGTTGAAGTAGGGCAGCACGCCCGGCCGCACGCTGCTGAACGGATCGAGCGACTGGCCGCGGATCGCATAGTTCAGCTGGTCGGAGCTTTGCGACGCCTTGACCGTCAGACCGGGCACCGCGGTCTGCAGGTCGGACTGCGAGACGATCGCCTTTTTCTCCAGCGCCTCGGCTCCGACCACCGACACGGCGACGGGGGTCCGCTCGAGCGTTTCGGAGCGGCGCTGCGCGGTGACGATGATCTCGTCCTGCCCGGCCGGTTCGTCGCCCTGGACGACCGGCCCCGGTTGGGCGTTCGCATCGACCTGCTCGACCGTGTTCGCGGGCGGACCGGCGGGCGCGGCGGCGGGATCGGTCTGGGCCAGCGCCGTGGTCGAAAGCAGCGACGCGAGCAGGGCCGCGGCGGGCGAAACACTCCGGTGGATGCGGATCATGTCGTCTCTCCCCGTTGGCGACTCTGCCGCTGACGGCGGTCGCTCTTATGAGGGCAGCGTAGGCGCGGAGGTGTTCGACACAATCAGATTAATCCGATGGACCCACCTACGTTCGCGAACGATCAGGCGTGCGTCTCCAACCCCGACAGCATCATGTCGGCATAGGTGAGACCGATCTCCGCGGTGCCGATGTCGGACTTGCCCGGCCGGAACCAGCGGTGCGTCCACCCGAGCACGCCCAGGATTCCGTAGGCGACGACGCGGGCGTTCCCGACCCGTCGAAAACTGCCGTTGGCATAACCCTGTTCGATGATCGTGATGATCGCGTTCTCGATCTCACGATTGAGCCTGCGCATCGTCGCCGACCATTCGGATCGACGGTCGCTGACCTGGCTCAGGTCCTCGCGGATGTAGATGTAGATCAGCGGGTAGCTGTCGCCGTACGAGTTCATCAGCGCGATGATGAGGTCGCGAAGCTTGCGTTTGGGCTCGTCGACGCTCCCGACGATCTTGAGCGCAATCTCCGCGTTGCGTTCGATGACCGCGCGCATGACGACGTCGAACAGCTCTTCCTTGGACGAGATATAGTAGTAGATTGACGCCCGATCGATCCCGAGTTCGGCGGCGACCGCACTGATGCTCGCGCCCTTGAAGCCCAGCCGGTCGAACACCTTGACCGCCGCTTCCGCGATCTCCTCGCGCCGCTTCTGGTAAGACGCCGACCCGTCGACCTTGGCGGCCGAGCGCCGGCGTCCGATGCCGCTGACCGCGTCGTCGCTTTCGTTGGTCTCGCCCGGCATCGCAGCCTCGTTTGCCGGATCGCCGATCGAAAGGCTACCCATGCGTCAGCGCGTCGTGCTGTACCCGCCGTCGACCGGGATGACCGCGCCGGTGACGTTGGCCGACGCGCGCCCGGCCAGATAGATCGCCACCCCCGCCATGTCGTCGTCCGCGCCGATGCGCCCGGTCGCGGCCTCGGCGGCGAGCGCGTCGCCATGTTCGGCGAGCGTCGCGCTCATCATGCGGCTTTCGAACGGGCCGGGCGCGATCGCATTGACCAAAATATGTTCGGGCCCGAGCTGCTTGGCCAGATGCCGCGTCAGGTGATGCACGCCCGCCTTGCTCGCCGAGTAAGCGTAGGATTCGAGGTCGGGCGGGAAGATGCCGTGCACCGACCCGATGTTGATGACGCGCGCCGGTTCGGCGGCACTGGCGGCGGCGCGCAGTTCGGGCAGCAGCGCCACGGTCAAATGGAACACGCCTTTCACGTTGACGCCGAGCACCTTGTCCCAGGCCGCGTCCGGATAGGCTTCGATGGGTGCGCCCCACGTCACGCCCGCCGCGTTGACGAGGATGTCGAGCTTTGGCGATGCGCCGCGGAAAGCCTCCGCGATGGCGAGGCAGCCGGCGTGCGTGCCGACGTCGCCGGGCAGCGCATGCGCCTCGCCGAACGCGGACAGGGCGGCCGCCGTCTCCTCGCACGCCGCCGCCTTGCGGCTGACGACGTGGACCGACGCGCCCGCCTGGACGAGCGCGGTTGCGATCATGCGGCCGATGCCGCTCGTCCCGCCGGTGACGAGCGCGGTCCGGCCATTTAGCGAAAAGAGGCGGTCGAGGATGCCGCTCACGCTTTGGGTCCTCCCGCGACATAGAGCACTTGGCCCGACACGAACCCGGATCGGGGGTCGCAGAAGAAGGCGACCGCGTGCGCGATGTCCTCGGGCTGGCCCGCGCGGCCGACGGGGATGTCCTTGATCAGATAGTCCGAAAACTGCTCGAACGTCATGCCGACCTTGGCGGCGACCGACTCGGTCATCGCGGTCACGGTGAAGCCGGGCGCGACCGCGTTGGCGGTGATGCCGTACTTGCCGAGCTCGATGCTGAGCGTCTTCGTGAAACCCTGCAGGCCCGCCTTGGCGGCCGAATAGTTGGTCTGCCCCAGATTGCCGAGCGCGGCGATGCTCGACAGGTTGACGATGCGCCCATAACCAGCCGCGCGCATATGCGGCTGCACCTCGCGGGCCAGCAGAAATGCGCCGCGCAGATGGACGGCCATCACCGTGTCCCAGTCGTCCAGCGTCATGTTGGCGAGCGTCCGGTCGCGCAGCACGCCCGCGTTGTTGACCAGCACCGTCGGGGCCCCGAGCGCCGCGACGACGCGCGCGACCGCGGCCTTGACCGCAGCTTCGTCCGCGACGTCCGCGCCGATCGCGACCGCGCGGCGGCCGGTCGCCTCGACGGCGGCGACCGTGTCCGCGCATCCCCCCTCGTCCAGATCGACTACGGCGACGTCGCAGCCGTCCTGCGCCAGGCGAAGCGCGATGCCCGCGCCTATGCCGCGCGCGGCACCCGTGACGATCGCGACGGGATGTTCGGGTGGGTTGGTCATATCGTCTCCGCTGTCAGCGCAATCGAAGTCGGCGTCCTACTCCGCGGGCTCGGACCCGCCGCCGTCCCGCTTGGCGAGATAGGCATCGTAGTACGTCCGGTGCGGCGCGAACGGCTTGTCGCGCATGCGCACCGCCGGGCGCACCCCGCCTTCCCGCCAGACCTTGGTGAACTCCTCCATGCCCGGCCCCGCGATCCCCAGCGCGTCGAGATCGTTCGCCGCCGCCATGCCTGCCTGCATCCCCGCCGCCTCGAACCAGCGGTTCGTCACTTCCTTGTGCGAATAGATCGCGTCGAGCGGCACGTTGGCGACGCGCTCGGCATAGGCGCGCGCAACCGCCTCGACTTCGTCGCGAGGCACCGACCGGTTGACGAGGCCGAGCTCGGCCGCCTCCACCCCCGTCATGTTGTCGCCGGTGAACAGCCATTCCTTGGTCTTGCGCATGCCGAGAT
>CAXUJK010000002.1:0-773831 GCA_964251385.1 uncultured Sphingomonadaceae bacterium
ATCCCAGCCGGACGCGCTCGCGGCCGCGCGATGCGCTTCGGGCCTGGCAAGCCCCGGCGCGGCGGGGGGCGCGAAATGATGCGACATCGCGCCGCCGCCCACCGGGCTTGGCGCGGGTCCCCAGCCGCCGGACGCGGGCGGCGCGCCCGGTGCGGGAGCACTGCCTCCGCCGTGCGCGTCCCACCCGCTCCACCCCGGGGATGCGGCGGGCGGCGCAGGCGCGACCCCCGTGTCCACCCGCACGCCGATCTCGAACGACCCGACGCCCAGCACGTCGCCCGACCGCAACCGGTGTGGGCCGCTCGGTCGTTCGGGGGCGCCATTGATGAAGGTGCCGTTGGTGCTGAGGTCGGTAAGCACATACTCGCCATTGGAAAAACTGATCTCGAAATGGCGCGACGACAAATGGTTGCGCGGGTCCGGCAGGCTCCAGTCCGCGGTCGGCGAGCGGCCGACGATCGCGCCGCGCCCGTTCAGCGTGAACTCGGTCGGCGCGCCGTTGTCGAGCCGCTGGACGTTGCGGAGGTTGAGGACCAGCGTCACGGCGTCCTCGTCGAGCTTGGGGGCACCGCCGCCAGCCCGCGTTCCGCGATCGCCTCGCCCAGGTCGAGGGCCGACGCGAACAGGGCCGCCGCGTTCCCCGACCGGTGCGCCGCCAGGATGATTCCCGCCGCCGCCATGCGCCCGCTCAACCCCGCGGGCGGGCCCACCGGGTCCATCCCCGCGGGCGCGATCGAACCGCCCGAATAGAAGATCGCCGCCGCCAGCATGCGTTCGGGGCTGTCCGCGTCTGCCGCATCCCCCGCGCCCCGCGCCGCGCGCCGGGCCTCGTCCCCGGGATCGGCGACCCAGGCCCGCGCCCGCTCCAGCGCGATCCGCGATCGTCCGGGCAGGTCGGGCAGCGCGTCGCCCGCCCGCGTCAGAACATGCGTCGCCCAAGCCAAGCATTCATGACGCGGCAGCGCGGCGGCCAGGAAGGTCGCGGCCATCTCGAAATCGCCGCCCCCGCGCAAACCCCGATAATGATCCAGAACCCCGACGGCCTCGTCCGGCCACCCCTTTTCGGGCCAGTCGAGCTCGGCCGCGACCTGCCGCGCGGCGCTCCACCGCGCGATCAGCGCGCCCGGCGTGACTTGATCGCCCATCGAAGCGTCGCCCATCAGCCCGTGTTGATCTCGGTCATCTTGCCGTGCAGCTTGAGCGTTCCTTTCGCGCCCACGTCCGCTTCGCCCGACTTGACCAGCACCGTGGTGCCGTCGACCGTGATCGTGGTCGCCTTGATCGTGATGCCGGCGCTGTCCATCACGATCGTCGAACCGCCGACCTTGAGCGTGATCTTGGCCTTCGATTCAAGCATCATGTCGCCCGTGACGGTCACCGTCTGCGTCGCGCCCACGGTCACCACCTGCTTGCCGACGACGTCCATGGTGTCGTGGTTGCCGACCCTGCAGCTGCGGTCGTTGCCCACGCGCGCGCTGTGGTTGCGGCCCGTGTTGTGCGTCTGGTTGAGCCGCACGCGCGTGTTCATGTCGCGCTCGGCGTGGATATACATCTCCTCCGAACCGCCTTTGTCCTCGAACCGGATCTCGTTGGAAGACGGCTTACCCGAATCGAGTTCCTCCGCTTCGGCATATTGGCCGGTCGGACCGTACGTCTTGGTCCTCCACACCGCGCGCGTCTTGTTCTCGGGGAGCGGGTAGACGGGCATGTGCCGCCGGTTGAACACGCGGCCGACGACCAGTGGCCG
Source organism: uncultured Sphingomonadaceae bacterium (assembly GCA_964251385.1). GTDB lineage: Bacteria > Pseudomonadota > Alphaproteobacteria > Sphingomonadales > Sphingomonadaceae > CADCVW01. The sequence continues at coordinate 1,748 of CAXUJK010000002.1, forward strand.
GTCCGGATCGCCGTCGAGGAAGTCGACGAGCACTTCGTGCCCCACGCGCGGCAGGATGACGTTGCCCAGGCCCCCGGTCTGCGACACGCGGATCCAGCACGTGCTTTTCTCACCCGGCGTATCCGCGCGATCCCAATGGAACCGCACTTTCACGCGCCCGTACTGGTCGGTGAAAATCTCCTCGCCCTCCGGACCCGTGACGATCGCGGTATCGAGCCCGCGTGCCACCGGCTGCGGCGTGACCTGCGGCGGCGCCCACACCGTATCCGACGGGATCGCATCGATGACGACGTTGTAGTCCTCGATCTTTTCCTCGTCGCCCGTGCGATAGCTCTCGGCGGTCAGGCTGTGGACCGCCTTGGTGATCAGATAATCCCGATTCATGCGCACGTTCGGATGATCCGTGATCGCCACGGTGGACCCGCAATGCAGCGCCGCCGCCTGGCTCTGTCCCGAATAGCGCTTTCTCATGGCCCGCTGCGCATCGAGTGCGACCTGGCCCAGTTTCGCGCCTTCGCCTTCGTCGACCCAGCGCCCCGGATAGACGAACGTCTCGGTCGCATCCCCCGGATGGTGCCCGCGACCCTCCGCCTTGGCCTCCAGCGGCTTTTCGGGCCGCTCGAAGTCGAAGTCGCGCGCCATGACCCGCGCGTGCGTCCCGCTGGCGACGGACTCGTGCCAATGCTGCACGAAATGCTTGCGGGATTCGCTGCGCTGCACCGACCCCACATTGTAGATGTTGATCGCGTCCGGATTGAACGTCAGCGCAGGCGGCGTCCCTGGGCGGTGCGAGCTCGGCCCCTCGCACAGCACCATGACGTGCCGGTCCGCGCTGTGTTCGAAGAAATAGTAGATCCCCTCCTGCTCCAGCAGGCGGGAAACGAAGGCGAAATCGCTTTCGCGGTACTGCACGGTGTACGTCCGCTTCGCCCGCGCCCGCGAAAGCCGCGTGTAGTCGACGTCCGACATGTTGGCCTCGGCGAACACGCGCTTGACGATCGAAACCGCGTCCAGCTCCTGGTAGATCGCGAAGTCGCTGTTTTGGGAAAGCTGGTATGCCCACGGCTTGACGGTCAGCTCGTAGTGAAAACCGGTCGGCGACTCTTTGACAAAACGTCCTTCGGTCAGGATCCCGTGGAAATACCGCTGCAGCTCCTCTTCCTCGCGCGCGGTGACGAGCACGGGTTTGCCCAGGTGCGGCAGCAGGTCGACCTCGCCCAGCGGCGCGACGAACGCGACGGTGAAGTCGAACAACTGCCCCAGGGCTTCGGTCGCGACGATCGATTTCAACAGGACCTGTTCGCCGCCCAGGTCGATCGTCATCACGGTCTGGCGCGTGGTGCTGGTCAAGTTCGATCCTCCGGGCCGGCCGCCCATGCGCCCTCGGCCATATAGCAGCGGCGGGGGGCTGCAAATGCCCGTCGCGCCACGATGCGGCATCTGTCCCCGTGTGCGACTCCGCAGCCCCCTCGCGCGTTGCAAGCGGTACGTGTAATGCTGTAATGAAGACCGTCAGGATCAGGGGAATGAAGATGCGCAAGGTCGTCGCCGGATTTTCGATCGCGGGCGCCATGGCGGTGTCCGCCGCAGCCGCACCTCGGCAGGCCGCGTCCGAGGCCGCCGGAGCCACGCGCAGCGTCGCCGACTATCTGTGCGCTTTTGCGGGCAAGTGCGAAGCGGAGCCTGCGGGCGAAGCTGCCGCTGATGCCGACGTCGCTGATGCCGGCGTCGACCCGGAGGCCGATGCGTTGGCCGGGCTGACCAAGCCCGCGCCGGAAACGCGCGGGTTCAGCCTCGCGCGCCCGACCGCCGTCGCGCCCGTGCCGGCGGCGCGTCCGACCCCGCCGCGCGGGATGCAGCGTATCGTCACGACTCGCGTCGCGCCTCCGGCCGCGGCCCCGGTTCGCCCGCGCCGCATCGCCGCGCGTTCGCGTGCCGCCGTCGTCGCGGCGGCACCACCGGCTTCGCCGCGCTTCAGCTACGCGGGCGCGCCGCCCAGCGTCATGGCCCCGCGCGTCGACCTGATGCTGACGTTCGACAAGAACTCCGCGCGGATGACCCGGCAGGCGCAGGCGGAGGCCGCGGTGTTCGCCCAATCGCTGCTCGCGCCCGAACTGCGCACGATGAAGTTCACGATCGAGGGCCACACCGACTCGGCGGGCGGCCGCGCGTACAACCTGAAGCTGTCGCAGCGCCGCGCCCGCGCCGTCGCCGCGTTTCTCGCATCGAAGGGCGTCGAGGCCGACCGCCTCCAGGTGCGCGGGATGGCCTTCGACGCACCGCGCCCGGGGCAGACCCCCGACTCGCCCGACAACCGCCGCGTGGAAGCGGTGCTGACGTCGTAGGCTTCGGACGAAGCAGATCTTAGTTCCTCGGGGAACGCCAGGATGGACACGCGATCTTTGCTGAGCCGGTTCAATCGGCAGGCAAACTCATGACCGACTCCACCCCGATCGACGTCGACGCTCTCCTCGCTCCCTTCGACGACACGGACGGCGAAGGTAGCGTCGGCCCGGACCTGTCCTACGACCCGGAACGCCAGGCGATCGAGGACGCGTTTGAACGCAGCGTCAGCGACGACGCGGGGACCGGCGACAACGACTGGCCCCGCGTCGTTGCGCTGGTCGCCGATCAGGCCGCGCGCACGAAGGACATCTGGCTCGGCATCTACATGATGCGCGGCGGCGCGCGCGGCGGCGACATGATGGCGGTGGAGGCGGGGTCGGCCTATCTTGCCGGCCTGTTCGAACGCTGGTGGGCCACGGTTCACCCGACGCTCGATGATTACGGGTTTCAGGGCCGCAAGGGTCCGTGCGAATCGCTAACCCGCGTGGCCGAGTTCCTGGGCCCGCTGCGTCGTGCGACCTTGATCGCGCATCCGCGCTTGGGCAGCTACACCGCCGATGATTTCGAACGCTTCCGCGAGGAAGGCGACGCCGCCGACGGCTACGGCATGTTCCGCGCCGCGCTCGCCGAAACGCCCGACGACGTGTTGCGCGAGGAGATTGGAAGGCTCGACCGCATCCGTGCCAATGTCGGCCGCGTCGACGCGGTGCTGACCGCAGAGGCGGGCGACGACACTGGGACCAATTTCGCGGCCACCTACGCGACGCTAGACGCGATGCGGCGCGGGCTCGCCACCTACGCAAAGGCCGATCCGATCGAAGCTGGGAACCAGGAGCCTGCGGAGAGCACCACCGCGCCCGCACCGACCCGCAACGCCGCGGGCACGATCGACTCCCGCGAAGACGTGACGCGCGCCATTGAGGCGATCTGCGACTATTACCGCAGGCGCGAACCCGGCAGTCCCGTGCCCATGGCGCTGCGCCGTGCGGCCGAATGGGTCGACCTCGACTTTCTGGCGGTCCTGGCGGACATCGCGCCGGAAGCGTCAGCCGAGGCGCGGCGCGTGCTGTCGTTCCGCCGGGCGGAGTCCGAAGACTCTTCCTTTGGCGATTAACCTTTTCTGAAAAGACTGGCCTTTTTCTGAACGATTGCAGTACGCCCGTGTACTGCGTAGCTTTTGTGTCATAGATCATCCGCAAAGCGGGCCAAATATGCGGGCGACGGGAGTTTGGACGATGGCGTCGAAGAGCGGACAGCGTTTCATCAAGGAAAATCGCGCGCCGCGCGTGCACATCGAATACGAGGTGGAAACCTATGGTGCGCGCCAAAAGGTCGAGCTGCCGTTCGTCATGGGCGTCATGTCCGATTTGTCGGGCAAGAGCCTCGTCGAGAAGAAGGCGCTCGACAAGCGCGAGTTCGTCGAATTCGACATCGACAATTTTGACAGCCGCATGGACGCGATCGCCCCGCGCGCCGCGTTCAACGTCGACAACAATCTGACCGACGAAGGCCAGCTCGCGGTCGACATCACGTTTCGGAACATGGAGGATTTTTCTCCCGGCCGCGTCGCCAAGCAGGTCCCTGCATTGGCCAAGTTGCTTGAAGCGCGCGAGCAATTGAACGACCTGATGCTGTACATGGACGGCAAGGACGGAGCACAGACGCTGCTCGACAAGGTTCTCAAGGACCCCGCATTGTTGAAGGCGCTAAGCGCGGCACCGGCGCCGAAGACGGATACTCCGGAAGACGGCACGGCTTCTTAAGCGCGACACGCAAAAAGAGATTTGGTGAGGAACGGCATGGCGACCAATCAGAGCAAAGCGGCGGCACCCGCGCCCGCGACGACCGAGACGGTCGCGCTCGACGACTTTTCGGCGCTGCTGCAAAAGGAATTCCGTCCCAACGACGACGCGCGCCAGGGGCGCATCGAACAGGCGGTCAAGACGCTCGCCGCGCAGGCCTTGGAAGAAGGCGCGGTCATCGGCGACGACGTGTTCACGACCGTCGACGCGATGCGCTCGGCGATCGACCGTAAGCTGTCCGAACAGGTCAACCTCATCATCCACCATCCCGAATTCCAGAAGCTGGAATCGGCGTGGCGCGGTGTCCACTACCTCGTCATGAACACGTCGACGGGCAAGGATCTCAAAATCCGCGTGATGAACATGGGCAAGGACGAGGCCCGCCGCATGTTCCAGCAGTATCGCGACGCGGCGTGGGACCAGAGCCCGCTGTTCAAGAAAATCTACGAAAGCGAATTCGGTCAGCTGGGCGGCCAGCCCTACGGCGCGTTCGTCTGCGACTACAGCTTCGACCACAGCGCCCCCGATCTTGCGGTGCTGAAAGGTTTGGCCAAGATCGGCGCGGCCAGCCACGCACCCTTCATCGCCGCCGCCGCGCCAAAACTGTTCGGGATGGATGGGTGGCAGGAACTGTCCAACCCGCGCGATCTCGCCAAATTGTTCGAGGCGACGGACTACGCCGCATGGCGCACGTTCCGCGACACCGCGGACAGCCGCTACGTCGCGCTGACGATGCCGCGCTTCCTCGGCCGGCAGGTCTACGGCGCCAAGACCGAGCCGGTGGAAGAATTCGACTTCGAGGAGACGATCGAAGGCGATCACGACAAGCACTTGTGGATCAATGCCGCCTACGCGATGGGCGGCCGCATCACCGAAGCGTTCGCGACGTACGGCTGGTGCACGCGCATCCGCGGCGTGGAGTCCGGCGGCACGGTCGAAGACCTGCCGACTTCGACCTTCCCGACCGACGACGGCGGCATCGACCTCAAATGCCCGACCGAAATCGCGATCTCCGACCGCCGCGAGGCGGAATTGTCGGCGGCTGGCATGATGGCGCTGATCCACCGCAAGAACACGGACCAGGCCACATTCATCGGCGCCCAGACGCTGCACAAGCCGAAAGTCTACGACGACCCAGCGGCGACGTCGAACGCCAATCTGTCGGCGCGGCTGCCGTACATCTTCGCGTCCACCCGGTTCGCGCATTACCTCAAATGCATGGTGCGCGACTGGGTCGGCGGCTACCGCGAGGCGCCGCAGCTCAAGCGCGATCTGCAGCGCTGGGTCATGCAATATGTCGACGGCGCACCCGAATCCTCGAGCGAGGAGACCAAGGCGCAGCTGCCGCTGAAAGGCGCGGACATCGACGTCGTTCCCGACGAGGAGAACCCGGGATACTATAAGGGCAAGTTCTCCTTCATGCCGCATTACCAGCTCGAAGGCATGGACGTGACGCTGAGCATGGTTTCGCGACTACCCAAGGCAACCAACTAGTTAGTACTTGCGTTTCACGCGGACGATTGTCCGATCACCAGTCTACATCTGAAAGGGGTACGAAATGGCTACCGATATCTTCCTCAAGCTCGACGGCATCAAGGGCGAGAACTCCAAGAAGGGCGAGTCCGGCCTCGAAGGCGCGATCGAGCTCCACTCCTTCTCGTTCGGCGTCGTGCAGGCCGGTTCGCATAGCTTCGGCGGCGCGGGCGGCGGATCGGGCAAGGCGCAGTTCCAGGACATGAGCTTCGTCAAGAATGTCGACAAGTCCTCGCCGCTGTTGTTCAAGGCGTGCGCGACGGGCGAGCACATCAAAACTGCCGAACTCATCATGCGCCGCGCGGGCGGTGGTTCGCTCCAGTCCGCCGACAGCTCGGGCAAGTCGCAAAAGGAATATTATCGCGTGCGGTTCACGGACGTAATCGTCTCGTCGCTGCAGAACTCGGGTTCGGCCGAGGGCGACATCCCGACGGAGATGGTCTCGCTCAACGCGGCACGCATCGACTTCGAATACAAGGAGCAGCTCGCGTCCGGCGAACTCGGCGGCGCGGTCAAGGGCGGCTACGACATCAAGCAGGGCACCGCTTCGTCCTAAGCCTTTCGGCCCGTGTCGTTGCGGCAGCGTAATGGCACGGGCCGTGTTCTTGGCCTCACCTTTGCCTGACCTTTGGCCGGATAATCGAGCTTTGCCCAACGCCGATCAGCTCGTCTCCGAAGGCAGACTCGATGAGGCGCGGTCCGCTCTCGTCGCGCAGGTCCGCGCTACTCCGTCCGACGAGACGGCGCGCATGTTCCTCTTCCAGCTGCTTGCTCTGTCAGGCGAGTGGGACAAGGCGACTAGCCAGCTCGAGGCGCTCGCCCAACTTTCCCCCGCCGCCGAAATGCTCAAGGTCGCCTACTCCGGTGCCATCGCCGCCGAAGCCGACCGCGCCTCCGCCTTCGCGGGCACTTCCACGCCTCCCTTGCTCGTCGACTCGGCCTGGGCAGGCGGCCTTGCCGAAGCGATCCGCCTCTTCGGCGCGGGGCAGGCGGATGAAGCCATCGAACTCCGCGACCGCACTTTCGCCGACGCACCCGACACCCCCGGCACGATCGACGATGTGCGCTTCGACTGGATCGCCGACGCGGACAGCCGCTTCGGCCCAACGATTGAAGCGATCGTCGCCGGCCGCTGGGGACTGATCCCCTTCGACGCGATCGCCGCCATCAAGAGCGAAGGCGTGACAGACCTGCGCGATCTCATCTGGTACCCGGTCGAGATCGCGCTCCGATCCGGCCAGTCCGTCGCCGCCTTCCTCCCCGCGCGCTACCCGGGCACCGGGAAAGCAGAAGATCCGGCGCACCGGCTCGCCCGCGCCACCGCCTGGACGCCGTCGCCTTGGGGTGAAGCCGGCACCGGGCAGCGCCTCTGGTCCCTGTCCGGCGGCGAGGACGTGCCGTTGCTGTCGCTCCGCTCGCTCGTCTTCGACTGATGGCCACGACGACCCGGCTCACCCCCACTCTGTTCGACAAGCTCACCGCCGATACGGAGCTGTCCGGCCTCCACGGCGACCCGGACGACGCGGCCCGCCTCAGCCGCGAAACGATGCGCTATTACTCCGTTCCCCGCCTCGAACGCTTCAACGAAGCCGCGCTGCGCGCCACCATCCGCCGCGATCTCGCTTGGCTGCTCAACACGACGAGCCTGGGTGCCAGCGCCTCGCTCGACCGCTACCCTCATGTGGCGACCTCCGTCCTCAACTACGGCGTCCCCGATCTCGCGGGCAAATCGCTCCAACGCCGCACGATCCTGCAACGCGCGCGCGAAATCCGGAGCGCGATCCGCGCGTTTGAACCCAGGCTCGACCCGGCCAGCCTGATGGTCGAACCCGTCGAGCCCGGCGAGAACAGCAAGACCGTCGGCTTCCTCATCCACGGCGACATCACGGGCGCGGTCCACCGCATGCCCGTCAAAATCCGGACCGAGATCGAGCCCGACTCCGCCGCGGTCACGGTCGCGGAGTAGCTCCGTGGACCCCCGCCTGCTGCGCGCCTACAACGACGAACTCGCCTACCTGCGCGAGGCCGCCCGCGAGTTCGGCGAGGAGCACGAGACCGTCGCGGGCCGGCTCGGCCTCAAAACCCCGACCGATCCCGACCCCTATGTCGAACGACTGCTCGAAGGCACAGCCTTTCTCGCCGCCCGCGTTCAGCTGAAGCTTTCGGACAGTTTTCCCGAGTTCACGCAAGCCCTCCTGCACGCAATCCAGCCGCATTACCTCGCACCCACCCCGTCGATCTGCATCGCCGGCTTCCAACCACAGGAAGGCGACCCGGCGCTTCTCAAAGGCAATGTCGTCGCACGCGGCACAGAGCTGACCGCGACCGCGACTGACCACGGCAACGCTCCCGTCATCTTCCGCACCGGCCATCCGGTCACATTATGGCCGCTCGAGATCGCGCAAGTCGAGTATCTCGCAAGCCGCGCCGCCATCGCCCCGTTCGCGGCTGCCGCGGACGTCAAGGCCGAAGCGGGGCTACGGTTGCGCTTCGCCGGAACAGGCGGCGCAACGCTGACCCAGCTCAACGTCGAAACGCTGCCCCTCTACCTAGACGGCACCGAAGCCGTACCCGGCGAACTCTACCGCCAGATCGTGGGCGAAACGCTCGCCGTCATCGCCCGTAGCGCCGACGCGGCGGGCGCGGGCGGTTGGACAAAGCTGCCGCTACCCGCCCAGCTCGGCTTTTCGGACGACGAAGCCCTGCTTCCCGCCGAACAACGCTCCTTCCGCGGCTACCGCTTGCTCGCCGAATATTTCGCCTGTCCCGAACGCTTCCTGTTCGTCGAGCTCGCAGGCTTGGCGAAAGCGTTCGCGGGGACGCAAGGCGCGTGCGACATCGTCCTGCTCTTCTCGCGCTCGTCCACGACGCTCGCCGGCGCGGTCGCGCCTGCCAATCTGCGCCTGTTCGCCACCCCCGCGATCAATCTGTTCGACAAGCAGCTCGGCCGCGTCCCCGTCACCCCCTACGAGCACGAATACCACGTCATCCCCGACCGCACCCGCCCGCTCGACTTCGAGGTCTACCGCCTCCTCGAAGTCGAAGCGTTCGCGAGAGACGGGGTGGAAGGCCGCACCGTGGCTCCACTCTACGCGTTCGGAACGCTGCTCTACGACTGGCAGGACGCACTCTTCCACACGACCCAGCTCCGCCCCCGTCGCCTGTCTACCAAGGAACAGCGGGTGCGCCGCCGCAACGCCTATGTCGGCACCGAAACCTGGATCAGCCTGACCGCCCCTGGCGACGCGGCTCGGCTCGACGAAATCGCCGAATTGTCCGTCCGCGCGCTCGTCACGAACCGCGAGTTGCCCGAGCTGCTGACGTTCCGGGGCGACCGCCACTTCAGCGCTCCCGGCGTCCCCGCGCGCAGCATCGGCGTCCTGCGTGCACCTTCCCGCCCGCGCCCGCCGATGGGCCTGGGCGACGCGGCGTGGGGGCTGATCGGCCACCTCACCCCCAACTACGCCACGCTCGCCCCCGAAGACGGCGACGACCCGACGATCCTGCGCGACCATCTGGCCTTGTACGGCCACCCCGACGAGCCCGGCATGCGCAGGCAAATCGACGGCGTTCTCGGTATCGGATCGCGCATGGTGGCGCGGCGCGTGCCCGGCCTCGATCGCCTCGCGGTCGCGCGCGGCCACCGCATTCGCGTTCGTCTGGACGACGGCGCGTTCGACAAGTCGCGCATGTTCCTGTTTTCCGCCGTGCTCGAACGCTTTCTGGCGGAATTCGCATCGATCAACGCTTTCACCGAAACGCACTTCGAAAGCGCGGAAGCGGGCGTGTTCGCACGCTGGCCGCCGAGGGTCGGACGACGCCCGAGCATCTGACCTTCCTCGCCCGCGCAGGCGCACGCGCACGGGCTTACGGCCTGTTCCCCGTCGTTCGCGGAGCGGAAGCGCGGGGGACCAACCTTCCGCGCGTCGGCGAGTCACGCCGCCCGGACCAGAACATCGTCGATCTCGAACAGGTGCCGACGCTCGCCTACCCGGACTCGACGCTCGACGCGGTCACGGTCGCGAACGGCCGCGCGCGCGTGTCCGGCTACTGGCTGGGGATGACCGGCCCGATGGGAGCATTGCCCACGCACCTGACCGAGTTCGCGCAGTACGAACGCCGCTACGCCAAGGCGCAGCCGTTCGGCCGTTTCCTCGACCTGCTCGCCGGCCGCTTCCTGCAGCTTTTCTATCGCGCCTGGGCGGACTCGCAGCCCGCGGCGCTGGCCGACCGCACCGGCGACGACCGTTTTGCGCGCTACCTTTCGGCGTTGTCCGGCGCGACCGAAGGCGTGACGCCCGACTCGCTTTTCCCCGCAAAAGCGCGGCTGCATTACGCCGCTTTGTTCGCGTCGCGGCGCAGCGCGGCGGGGATCGAGGACGCGCTGTCGCATCTGCTCCGCCAGCGCGTGCGCGTACTCGAATATCAGCCGCGCTGGCGCGAGATCGAGGAGGAAGACCGCAGCCGCCTCGGCACCGCGTTCGCCACGCTCGGCCGCGATCTCGTCCTGGGCGGCCGCGTCCGCCAGGCATCGGACGCATTCCGCGTCGTCATCCGCGCGAGCAGCTTTCGTGACTACCAGGCGCTGCTGCCCTCCGGCCCGCGCTTCGCGATCGCGGCCGAAGCGCTCGACGCGTTCGCCCCCAGCCATCTCGAATGGGATCTGGCGATCGAGCTCGAGGAACGCCACGCGACACCGGCAAAACTCGACGGCCGCACGCGGCTCGGCTGGACGGGCTGGCTCGCACCCGGCGACGGCGACCGCATCCGCCGCGACACGCATTTGACAAAGGCGGGCCGCCGCCACGCCGCGAAGGGGAAACAATGACCGAGATCAGCCGCTCCGCACTGTTCGGTCGCCTGAACCCGACGGGGCTGAAGGCGATCGAGACCGCCACCAGCTTCTGCAAGATGCGCGGCAATCCATATGTCGAGCTCGTCCACTGGCTCCACATCCTGGGGCAGGATGCGGCCAACGACATCGCGCGGATCCGCGCCGGGTTCGGCATCGACGAGGCGGTGCTCGCCACCGACACAGTCGCCGCGCTGGACGCGCTACCGCGGGGCGCAACCGCCATTTCCGACTTCGCGCCCGCGATCGTCGAGACGATCGAGAAGGGGTGGCTGTACGCCTCGCTCCAGTTCGGTGCCGACCGCGTGCGCACGGGGTATCTGCTCTACGGAATGCTGAAAAGCCCGACGCTACGCAACGCGCTGTTCGCGATCAGCGGCGAATGGCGCAAGCTGCAGCCCGACCGCATCGCGAGCGACTTCGCCAATCTGACCACGGGTTCGAGCGAGACCAGCGAAGCCGCCGCCGTAGCGCCGTTGGCGGGTTCCGTACCGACGACACAGCCCGGCGACGGCCAAGGCGACCCGCTCGCCCGCTTCTCCGTCGATCTTACCGCCAAGGCCCGTGCCGGCGAAATCGACCGCGTCGTCGGGCGCGACGCGGAGATTCGCCAACTCGTCGACATCCTCCTCCGCCGCCGCCAGAACAATCCCATTCTCGTCGGCGAGGCAGGGGTGGGCAAGACCGCGGTGGTCGAGGGGTTCGCCAGGCGCATCGTGGACGGCGATGTCCCGCCCGCGCTCCAGAACGTCACGCTGCGCGCGCTCGACGTGACGCTGATGCAGGCAGGGGCGGGGGTTAAGGGCGAGTTCGAAACGCGGCTGCGCGGCGTCATCGACGCGGTCGAACAGAGTCCGACCCCCATCATCCTGTTCATCGACGAAGCGCACACGCTGATCGGCGCTGGCGGGCAGGCGGGGACCGGCGACGCCGCCAACATGTTGAAACCCGCGCTCGCCCGCGGCGCGCTGCGTACGATCGCGGCCACCACCTGGTCCGAGTACCGTCAGTATTTCGAAAAGGACCCGGCCCTGACCCGCCGCTTCCAGACGGTCGACGTCGCCGAACCCGACGCCCCGCGTGCCATTTCGATGCTGCGTTCGGTCGGACCCGCGATGGAAGCGCACCACAAGGTCGTCGTGCTCGACGAGGCGATCGAGGCCGCGGTCAAGTTGTCGCAGCGCTACGTCCCCGAGCGGCAACTGCCCGACAAGGCGGTCAGCCTGCTCGACACCGCCGCATCGCGCGTGGCCGTGTCGCAGGCGTCGACCCCCGCTCCGGTCGAGGACCGCCAGCGTCGGCTCGAATTGCTGGTAGTCGAACGCGGCGTGGCGGAGCGCGAGACGGTCGATCGCTACCGGCACGACGACCGGCTGGCCGAACTCGACGGCGAGATCGCGGCCGCACGCGACGCGGTCGAGACGGTCGTCGCCAAGTGGGAAGCGGAGAAGGCCGCGCTCGAAGGCGTCCGCGCCGCACGCGAAGCCCTGACCGACATGCGCGCCGCCGACGAAGGCGCAGGGGACGACCCGGCACTCGTCGAAGCACTCGACGCCGCTCTCGCCGCTATGCGCGCGGCGGGCGGCGACACACCCATGGTGTTCGGCGTCGTCGACGCGGACTCGATCGCCGCCGTGGTCGGCGACTGGACGGGCATTCCCGTCGGCCGCATGGTCAAGGACGAGATCGCCAGCGTGCTCAGCCTCGCCGAGCGCCTTAAGGCGCGCGTCGTCGGGCAGGACCACGCGATGGACGCGGTCGCCAGGCGGATCCAGACCAGCCGCGCCAAGCTCGACAACCCGGGCAAACCCGTCGGCGTGTTCATGCTGTGCGGCCCGTCCGGCGTGGGAAAAACCGAAACCGCGCACGCGCTCGCCGAGCTCCTGTTCTCGGGCGACGATTCGCTCATCGTGATCAACATGAGCGAGTTCCAGGAAGCGCACACCGTCTCGACGTTGAAGGGCGCGCCCGCGGGCTATGTCGGGTTCGGGCAGGGCGGGGTGCTGACGGAAGCCGTGCGGCGCCGGCCCTACTCCGTCGTGCTGCTAGACGAGGTCGAAAAGGCGCACCCCGACGTCCACGAGATGTTCTTCCAGGTGTTCGACAAGGGGTACATGGACGACAGCGAAGGTCGCCATATCGACTTCAAGAACACCTTGATACTGCTAACCTCCAATGTCGGCACCGACCTCATCACGACGCTCAGCGCCGACGAGGAGATGAAGCCGGAAGCCGAAGCTTTGGGCACCGCGCTCCGTCCCGAACTGCTGAAAGTCTTCCCGCCCGCGCTGCTCGGCCGCCTCAGTGTGCTGCCCTACTATCCCCTTTCACCGGAAATGCTGGCGGGCATAGTGAAGCTCCAAATGGACCGCATCGTCCGCCGCATCGCCGAAAATCACGGCATCGTGTTCTCCTACGACCAGGGGGTTATCGACCTCATCGTCTCCCGCTGCAACGAAGTGGCGAGCGGCGGCCGCGTCATCGACGCGATCCTGACCAACACGATGCTTCCGGAGCTGTCGATCGAACTGCTGGAACGCGGCATGCGGGGAGACAAGGTAATTCGGATCGACGTCACGGCGAGGTCAACCGGGTTCGATTACGCGTTCTCGGACACGTCGAGTCCGCTTGGCGCGGTTCTGTAATCAAGCGGTAGCAAGACACTGATCAGCGACTGTTAGGAGGGGGTTGAACATGCAACTTGTCGAACTCGAGCGAGGATCGCGCGGCCTTCAGGTCCGAACAGCCCAGAGGCTAGTCAGCGACGCCCTTCGGATGCGTCCTATGCTCGACCTCGATGGAGACTTCGGCCCGCGTACGGAAGCAGCGGTGCTGAGGTTTCAGCGCGCGCGGGCGATCGAAGTCGACGGGGTCGTCGGACGTGAGACCTGGACGGCGCTCGGCGTCGGTTCCCACGCCGTCCCGAGAAGAACTGGGGCCGCGACCCAGCAAAAGCCGCTTCCGCGTCCAGCGCCCAGCCGTTCCCCGGCTGTGAGGCCTGCTCGCGTGGTCGCTCCCCCGCGAACGCCCATAAGGCCCGCTCCGACCAGACGCGCTTCGTCGTCGAACGCGGATGTCGCCCGCGTCGAGACCATTCTCGAGACGGTCGACGTTCCTTGGATGAAGGTAGCCATCGCGGAACATGGCGTTCACGAGCTGTCGCTCGGCAACACCGCTCGCATCATCGAGTATCACGCGTCGACTTCGTTGCGGGCCACCACCGACGAGGTTCCCTGGTGCGCCTCTTTCGTAAACTGGTGTCTTGCGCAGGCGGGCCTCAAGGGTACACGAAGCGCCCGGGCCGCGAGCTTCGCCGATTGGGGTACGCAGATCGATCCTCCGCGCTTCGGCTGCATCATGCAAATTTACCGGGCGCGCCGGGGTCAAGACGCGGCCACCGGTTCATCCAGCGGAAACCACGTAGGGTTCCTAGTTGGACAAAGTGCCTCTCACATCGAGCTTCTAGGCGGAAACCAGGGAAATCGCGTCAAGTTGTCGAGGTTTTCGCTTGCAAGCTACACTGTTCGTGCCTCTCGCTGGCCTAAAGGATAAGCCATGTTCTACAAGACGTGTCGTTCGTTTGCTCTCCTGACCTTTATCCTGCTGGCTGCTTGTGATGCGCAGGCGTTGCCGGCCAAGCCTGCGGCAAAATCGGTCGCTCGGAACCAGACGTTCCAATCCTTCTGGTCGGCTTTCAGGAAGGCGACGTTGGCGAACGACATGACCGCCGTCATGGCGCTAACAAGATTTCCCGTCGTCGGGCGCGGGCAACTCGACGACGACCGGGAGGTGAAAATCAGTCGGGCGGCTTTTCCGGCCAAGTTTCGACAAGCTCTCGGAGAAGCCGGCTTGCGGCAAGTCATCCGCGACACGCCCAGCATCTCAGCCGGTGAAATGAACAGTGCTCAAGAACATCATGTCGATGCCTTGGAGTTTCAGCGCACACCCAGCGGGTGGAGGCTTTTGAAAATCATCCTCGAGAATGATTGAGGTGAATGGGTAGCGCCGATTTGGCCGCTCAATGATCGTAGCTGCCGAACATGCGCGCTTTGGCGGCGTACTCGTTGGCGAGTCCGCGATAGTTGGCCCGGGCTAAGCGCGCAGCTGCGGTTCGCGCTCCGGCCGCGGCCGCGCGGGAGCTGTCCAGATTGTCTTGCGACTTGTCGCTTTGCACGAAACGCCTGCCGACGAACCGACCGAGCCGAACACCGGACCCATCTTCTAAGGCACCCAAAAACGGCCGACCCTTGATCATGGTCCCGTAAAATGCGGCGTTTGCCGCGCGCAGCACGCCGGGTCCATGAGCCGCTTTGGCCGTACATTTCCCATACCAGCTTCTGGCACCAGCGGGCAGTTCGGCGGGAGAGACATACCGGCAATCCGCCTTCCAAAAGAAATCGCCGGTTGCGCGGGACAGCGCCGGATCGCACGCTGCGAGCATGGTCGCGGCTAAGGGAACAATTGATCGAAGAAGCATCCGAAACGTCTCCAATAGAACCGACCAAAGGGCGCTTCTGTTCACGAGGTATTTTCAACGCCTAGACTTTTTCACAAACCTGGCGAACCGCAACGTAGACATCGCTCAGATCCACGTCGTCGATGCAGTAAGGCGGCATTACGTAGACTGTGTTGCCGAGTGGGCGGAGCAGGACGTCGCGATGGCCGAAACCCGCCTTCAATATAGGGCCAAGGTCGGACAGATAGTCGCCTTCTCCGTTGCCGACCTCGAAAGCCGTGATGGTTCCCAGCTGGCGCAGATTGCGCAACCGCAGATCGCCAAGCGCCGCCATCTGCCGCGCCTGCCGGTCGGCAAGATCGGCGATGCGCTCCCGGACCGGCTCGTCGCGCCACACCCCCAGGTTCGCGTTCGCCGCGGCGCAGGCAATCGGGTTCGCCGTATAGCTGGAAGAATGGTAGAACATGTCGGCGCGGTCGCGCGACAGATGCGCGTCGTAGATCGCCTCGGTCGCCATCGTCACGGCCAGTGGAAGCGAGCCGCCGGTAAGGCCCTTGGACAGGCACAGGATGTCGGGCACGACATCCGCTTGTTCGCACGCCAACAACGTTCCCGTGCGGCCCCACGCGGTCATGACCTCGTCGGCGATGAACAGGACGCCGTGCGCGGCGCAGATCGCGCGCATCTGCGCCAGCACCGCCGCGGAGTAGATCAGCATTCCGCCCGCGCCTAGAATCAGCGGCTCGACGATGAACGCGGCCGGGCGCCCTCGACACGCCGCCTCCAGTGCGTCGAGCGTTCGCTGTTCGTCTCCCGCAGCCGGAAAAGGGATCGTGCCGACGTCGAACAACAGCGCCTCGTACGCACGGTTGAAGATGCCGCGCGCGCCGACCGACATCGCGCCGATCGTGTCGCCGTGGTAACTGTGCTCGAGAACGAGGATGCGGTGTCGCGGCTCGTTTCTTCGCCCCCAGTACCCAAGCGCCATCTTGAGCGCGACCTCGACGCTGGTCGATCCGCTATCGGAAAAGAAGACGCGGGTCAGCGCGGGTGGCATGATGCACGTCAATTCCCGAGCCAGCGCCTCCACGGGCTCGTGCGTCCATCCGGCAAAGATGATCTGGTCGAGCTTTTGCGCCTGCTCCGCGATCGCGGCGACGATCGCCGGATGCCCGTGGCCGTGCGTCGTCACCCACCAGGACGAGATCGCATCCACGATCCGGCGTCCGTCTGCGGTGTGCAGAATCGCACCCTCGGCATGCGTGACAAGCGGGATCGGCTCGCCCAGCCCGTGCTGCGTGAAGGGGTGCCATACGGGCGAGGTCACGCGAAGTCGTCCACGTCGAAGTTCGTGTCGAACGCGGTCTTCAGCGTTGCCGCGCTTAGGTCCGCCAGATGCGGCAGACGGCCCAGCCGACGCACCCTGCCCATCGCGCAAATCGTCGCTTCGCTGTCCTCTTGGGCGCCGCCGACGAACGCGACGCCTAGGATCGGCACGTCCCGCGACCGCAGCGCCTCGATCGACAGCAGGCTATGGTTGATCGTCCCCAGCGCGGTGCGAGCGACGAGCACCACCGGCAGCGCCCAGCCCGCGAACAGGTCCGCGAACAACAGGTCGCGGGTGACGGGTACGAGCACGCCGCCCGCGCCTTCGACGACGAGCGAACCGTCCACGGCGGGCGGATGGAGGCGTGCGGGGTCGATGGTCACCCCGTCCAGCTCCGCGCTGCGATGCGGCGAACAGGGCGTGGTCAGCCGATAGGCCTCGGGGAGGAAGTGCGTTGGCGGCAGTCCCGTCAACGCGGCCACCGCGGGCGTGTCGGGTTCGTCCAGCCCCGCCTGCACGGGCTTCCAGTACGTCGCGCGCAAGGCCTGGACGAGCCCAGCCGCGAATACCGTCTTGCCGATGCCCGTGTCCGTGCCGGTGACGACGATGCCCTTCACCGGATCGCCGCCCCGACCGCGTCCGCCAAGCCGTCGATGTCGGCGGGCGTGACCCCGAGCGTCAGCGAGATGCGAAGGCGCGACGTGCCTTGTGGGACGGTCGGCGGGCGGATGCCGCGCACGTCGAACCCGGCGGTACGTACAGCGACCGCGACGCGCATGGTGCGTGCCTCGTCGCCAAGCATCAGCGGCAGGATCTGCGACCCCGTCGCCGCGACCCCGCAGGACCCGAGCGCGCGCTCCGCCTGCCGCACCAGCGCCCACAAACGGTCGCGACGATCCGGCTCGTCGGCGACGTTCCGCAGGGCCTCGCGCACCGCCGCGGCCATCAACGGCGAAGGTGCCGTCGAAAAGACGAACCCGCGCCCGCGGTTGACCAGAACGTCGCGCAACGTGGCGTCGCAGAGCACCAGCGCGCCTTCGCAGCCCAGCGCCTTGCCGCACGTGCGCAGGGTGACGACGTTCGGAGCGCTCCGGGCGAGCCCGCGTCCCCCCGGTCCGAACAGGCCCGTCGCATGCGCCTCGTCGACGATGAGGAACGCGTCGTGCGCGTCGGCGATCGCGGCCAGATCGGCGAGCGGCGCGCGGTCTCCGTCCATGCTGTAGAGGCTTTCGATCGCGATCCAGGCGCGGCCCGTCCCGCCGTCCCGCCGCCAACCGACGATCGCGTCCGCGAACGCGCCAGCGTCGTTGTGCGCCGCCGCCACGCAGGTGGCGCGCCCGAGCCGCATGCCCTCGTGCGCGCTGGCATGGATGAGTTCGTCGTGGACGACGAGGTCGCCGCGCCCCGGCAGCGTCGCGAACAGGGCCGTGTTGGCCGCGTAGCCGCTCGAGAAGAACAAGGCCGTGTCGGCCCCGAAGTAGGCCGCTGCCTCGGCCTCCAGCGCCTCGTGCTCCGGATGGTTGCCGCGCAGCAACCGCGATCCGCCCGAACCGACCGGCACGCCGCGCGCCAACGCATCGCGCACCGCGTCCGCAAGGCGCGGCGACGCGGCCAGCCCCAGATAGTCGTTTGACGAGAAATCGACGCCTGCCCGCGGCATCAGCGCACGCAGCCGATCGTCGCGGCCAAGCGTCTGGAGATCGGTACGGTGCGCGGCAAGCAACGACATGGCGCGCGTCTAACCGCAAGCGCATGGGCTGACGACCACCATCCGCTCCGATCGCCGCAGCTTGCCGGCGAAGGCGGCGGCGGGACTGGACGAGGGGCCGATCATCGCTAAATAGTAGCGCATTGCAACGGATCATTCAGGAGCTTCGCCATGCCCGTCGACGTCATCTACAAGACCAGCGCCACCGCCACCGGAGGCCGCGACGGTTCCGCGCGCACGGAAGACGGCACGGTCGATGTTAAGCTGACCGTGCCCAAGGAAATGGGCGGATCGGGCGCGCCCGGCGCGAACCCCGAAAAGCTGTTCGCCGCGGGCTATTCAGCGTGCTTCCTGGGTGCCATCAAGGCGGTGTCGGGCAAGCAGGGCGTGTCGATCCCCGCCGACGCGACCGTCAGCGCGGAAATCGGCTTCGGTCCGCGCTCCGAAGGCGGCTACGGCATCACCGCCGACCTGACGATCAGCCTGCCCGGCGTCGAACGCGAGGCGGCGGAGCGGGTGGTGCAGGCCGCGCACGCCGCATGCCCCTATTCCAATGCCACGCGCGGAAACGTCGACGTCGGTCTCCACATCGCCTAGGCTCCCCGACGCAACGGGGAGTGCCGCCATGCTCGATACCGACTGGACCGCCGCGAGCGCCGACGCGCTCCCCGACCTCGTGACCCTGCGCCGCGCAATCCATTCCGATCCGGAGATCGGCCTGGACTGCGCGCGCACCACGTCCAAACTGAAAGTCGCGCTCGAAGGCTTGCCGCTCGAATTGCACGAAGGCCCGTCGACGAGCGGCTTCGTCGCGGTCCTGCGCGGAGCGCACAACGGCCGCACGGTGCTGCTGCGCGGCGACATGGACGCGCTTCCCATGCACGAGGACACGGGGGTTCCGTTCGCCTCCACCGTTCCCGGCCGCATGCATGCCTGCGGCCACGACGCGCATTCCGCCATGCTGGTCGGCGCGGCGCGGGTCCTGTCCGCGCGGCGCGAAGACCTGGCGGGCACGGTCGTCTTCATGTTCCAGCCGGGCGAGGAGGGGTATCACGGCGCGCGCCACATGATCGACGACGGGCTGCTCGACATCGCCCCCGCCGACGCCGCGTTCGCGCTCCACGTCTCGCCCAACATCTCGGCCGGCACGGTGGTCGGCCGCGCGGGACCGCTGATGGCGGCGACCGACACGCTGCGCGCGACCATCCGCGGCGCGGGCGGGCACGCCGCGATGCCGCACGAATGCATCGATCCCGTTCCGGTCGCGTGCGAGATCGTGATGGCGCTGCAGACCTACGTCGCGCGCCGCGTTCCCGTCGCCGACCCGGCGGTGCTTTCGATCACGAAGATCGAAGCGGGCTCCGCGCACAACATCGTACCCGACGCGGTGGAACTGCTGGGCACGCTGCGTACGCTGTCGGAGGCGACGCGCGACAAATCCAAGGACGCGTTCGTGCGCATCGCCACCAACGTCGCGGCCGCGCACGGCTGCACCGCCGAAGTCTCGATCGAGCCCGGCTACCCCGTGACGATCAACGACGCGCGCGCAATCGATTTGGTGCGCGACTGCGCCCAAACGCTGGGAGGCGCGGACGGCTGGGCCGAAATGCCCGCGCCGATGATGGGCGCGGAGGATTTTTCGTACGTGCTGCAACGGAACGCCGGCGCGATGGCGTTCATCGGCGCGGCACCCGCCGGGTCCGATCCCGCAACCAACCCGCCGCTCCACAACACGCGCATGACGATCGACGAAGGCGTGATGGCGCGCGGCGTCGCCATGCACTGCACGCTGGCGCAGCGCTTTCTGGAGTTCGGCCTGGGCTGATCCGCGTGGTCAGCGTGCATGGTGGTCAGCGTGCATACAGGCGCACGCGCACTATATCGGTCAAGCGGTAGCCGGCCGCGT
The DNA here is from genome assembly GCA_964251385.1 of uncultured Sphingomonadaceae bacterium. Classification (GTDB taxonomy): domain Bacteria; phylum Pseudomonadota; class Alphaproteobacteria; order Sphingomonadales; family Sphingomonadaceae; genus CADCVW01. The sequence continues at coordinate 21,678 of CAXUJK010000002.1, forward strand.
CCCCGGCATGGATACGTCAGAACATGTCGTTCGACTGGGGAGCTCACGGCCCCTTCTACCTTCTCGCCGGCGCGGTGCTCGTCGCCGGCATCATCGCGCGCCGCGTGCCCTTCATGCGCGTGCTCGTGTCGCTCGGCGGCTGGGTCGTGCTCGCGGGGCTGCTCGTGGTCGTGATCGGCCAGCGCGGCCGGTTCGATCCCTACCTCAGTCAGATCGCCGCGCGGCTCAACATCGACAAGCAGGAAGTCGTCGGCGAGGAGGTCCGCATCCCCATGGCGTCCGACGGCCATTTCTGGGCGCGCGTCCGCATCGGCGACGCGCCTCCGGTCCGCATGTTGGTGGACAGCGGCGCGACCGTCACCGCCTTGTCCGCGAGCACGGCGGCCAGCGCCGGGATCGTGCCCGAGAACGGGCTCGTCCCCGTGCTGCTGCGCACCGCCAACGGCACGGTGCGCGCGCAGACCGCGACCGTCGAGGAACTCCGCTTCGGCAACATCGTCGCACGCGGGCTGCCGGTCGTCGTGTCGCCCGCGTTCGGCGACATGAGCGTGCTCGGCATGAACTTCCTGTCGCGGCTGAAGTCATGGCGTGTGGAGGGCCGCACGCTGATCCTCGTCCCCAACAACCCGCAGCCGTACGTCGCCGACGAAGCTTAGCCTCTAGATGAACATGGCGGGCGTCAGGTCCGCGGGTGGCGGCACCGTCTCCAGCAGGAACACGAAGTCCTCGCCCGCCTGGTAGCCCGCGGTCCCGTTGCCGTCGACGATCAGGAACGTGCGCCCGGAAAACTCGCCGCTCGTCGCGTCGAACAAGGCCGCCTCGCCGCCGCCAAGCCCCGTCAGCGCGTTCGACAGGTCCGCATCGAACGTCGCGCTGTTGAGCGTGCCCGACGCGCGGTCGTCGATTCGCGTGACCGCATTGGGCAGGTCTATCCGATCGCCGTCCGCAAAGCTGAAGTCGGCGAGCGTGTCGAAGCCGAGGCCCGTGCTTTCGGCCGCGGAGCCGAAGCGGAACACGTCCGCGCCCGCGCCGCCTTCCAGCCGGTCCGATCCCAGGCCGCCCGTCAGCGTGTCTGCGTCCGCCCCGCCGAACAGCCGGTCGTCGCCCTCGTCGCCCAGCAGGAAGTCGTTGCCCGCATCGCCGTAGACCAGGTCGTTGCCCGTGTTGCCGCCGACGATGTCGTCGCCGGAGCCGCCGCCGACCGCGTCGTCCCCCGCGCCGCCGTCGACCAGATCGTTGCCCGTGCCGCCGTCGAGCACGTCCCGGCCGTCCTCGCCGAACAGCAGGTCGTTGCCTGCGTCCCCGAACAGCGCGTCGTTGTCCGCCCCACCGAACAGGCGGTCATTGTCGTCGCCGCCGAACAGGCGGTCGTCGCCCGCATCGCCGAACAGCGCGTCGTTGCCCGCGTCGCCGTAGACGGAGTCGTTCCCCGCATTGCCGCCGACGACGTCGGCACCCGCGCCGCCGCCGACCAGATCGTCGTCCGTGCCGCCGTCCAGCCGGTCGTCGCCCGTGCCGCCGTCGAGCACGTCCGCGCCCGCGTCGCCGAACAGCGCATCGTTGCCCGCGTCGCCATAGACGAAGTCGTCGCCCGCGTTGCCGCCGACCGCATCGTCGCCGTCGTTGCCGCCCACCAGGTCGTTGCCCGTGCCGCCATCCACTCGATCGTCGCCCACGCCGCCGTCGAGCACGTCCGTGCCCGCGTCGCCGAACAGCGCATCGTTGCCCGCGTCGCCATAGACGAAGTCGTCGCCCGCGTTGCCGCCGACCGCATCGTCGCCGTCGTTGCCGCCCACGGCATCGTTGCCCTCGCCGCCATCGAGCCGGTCGTTGCCCGTGCCGCCGTCCAGCACGTCGTTGCCGCCGCCGCCGAGAAGGGTATCGTCGCCCGCGCCGCTGCGCAGCCTGTCGTTGCCCGCCGTCCCGACGACCGTGTCGTCGGCGGTGATGCGCACGGTCGCGACCAGCGGATCGTGGTCGGACGGTCGCGACACCGAACTCGGTTGCTCCGCGTTGAGGTGCACCGCGTCGAGCTCCGCCCCGAACAGCAGGTTCGATGACACAAGGATGTTGTCGAGCGGTTGAAGGTTGCCGTCGAACAGGAACGTGTAGCGCTCCTCGGGCGCGAGCAGCGAATAGAGGTTGTTGAGCCCGCCAGGCCCGTCCTGAAGGTTGCCGAGCGAACGTTCGAAATAGAAGCTGTTGAAATCGCCGACGACGACGACGTTGGCTTCCGGGTCCGCCGCCTGACGCCCGTCGATATAGGCGCGCAGCGTTGCCGCCTGCGCCTCGCGGCGGTCGTCGCCTTCGTTGCTGGGCGGTTGCTGCGCGCCGCCCAGCGCGTCGCTGCCGCCGCGGGAGGTGAAGTGCACCGCGACCGCGGTCACCGTCTCGCCGTTGAAGACGAAATCCGCGACCAGCGGCTTGCGCGTGTTGTCGTACGCCGAACCCTGGATCGCGACCGCGCTGCCTTCGACATAGGCGACGCGCAGGGGGTTGTAGAGGAAGCCGTTGCGGATGTTCCCGCCCGGCTCGCCGCCCGACGTATTGGCGACGGGAGCGACCTCGATATATTGGTAACGCGGCCCGCCCGCGGCCTCGATCGCCGCGATCAGTCTTGCCGCGGTCGCGGCACCCGACGTGTCGGGGTTCATGCCGGCACCGTCGGCGTCCTGGATTTCGGACAGGCCGACGATGTCGGGCGCGCCCAGCCGCTGCGCGATGTCCTGCCCTAATTGCGTGAACTGCGCCTGCCCGTCGGACGCGCTCAAATTCTCGACGTTGTACGACGCGATGCTGAGGCGGTCGCCGGTCCCGCGCAACGCGGTCGTCTCGAGCGGGGGCGGCGGCGCGTCGGTGGTCACCGTCGGGATCGCGGTGACGAGGACTTCGTAACTCGCGAAATTGTACGACACGATGCCGGTGACATCGCCCAGGATATCGCCCTGGGTGTAGCCGCCGGGCTCGAACGCGGGCAGCAGCGTATCGTCGAGCTGGATGCGTTCGGGGTTGAAGTCGTTCGGCGGCAGGATCGTGATCCCGCCACGCGCGTTCACCCCCGTCGCTCCCGCACCACCGGAGGCCAGGACCTGCACTTCGTCGTTGCTGTTGCCCTGGGCGAGCACGCGCGGGGCCTGCACGGTGACGAGCATGCCTTCGAGCGTTTCGAAGAAGTCCAACCCTTCATTCGCCGGATCGAACGTCGTGTTGTCGTCGTCGCCGTAGCTCGTGGTGGGCGGCGTGCGGCCTCCGGTGCCGATGAGCGTCCCCGCCATCGGGGTCGCGCCCGCGCCCACGACCGTGACGCTCGTCGGGCGGTCGATCTGCGTGGTCGTCAGGTTGTTGGCGGTCGCCCCGCCCGGCTGGAACTCGACCACCGCGCCCGCGACGCGCACCGTCTGGCCGACGGTCAGCGGCGGCGGCGCGGACGACGTGAACACGAAGATGCCATCGGACGTGTTGACGTTGCCGTCGCCGGTCGCGTCCTGGATGTAGAACCCGTTAGAGCCGATCGCGGTCACGACGCCGGTCGTCGTGACGCTCGTCCCCGCGAGCGCGGAGCGGTGGCCGTCGCCCTGGATCGTGAAGATGGGCGTCAGCACGAAGTCGTTGTCGACGATCGTGCCCGTACCGGACGCGTCGGCGATCGACCCACCGCCGGTCGGATTCGACAAGGTGATCGTGAAGGTCTCGTTTCCTTCAACCGCCGTGTCGCCCGCGATCGGCAGCGTCAGCGTCTGGCTCGTCTGACCGTCCGCGAACGTCAGCGTGCCGGTGAATACCGTGCCCGGCGCGAAGTCCGCGCTGCCCGCCTGGCCCGGGGTGCCCGGCGCGTTGACGACATAGTCGACCGTGACCACGCCTGCGCTGCCGCCGTTGCGAACGACGGTGAACGCGATCGGCGTGCTGCCCGCATCGCCTTCCATCGCGCTCACATCGTTGATCGCGATCGCGCCGGGACCGGCGGGCGGTGGCGGAGGTGGTGGCGGGGGAGGTGGTGGCGGAGGCGGAGGTGGCGCGACGCCGGGGTTCGCGGTCAGCGTAAAGTCGTCGATCGCGAGGCCGTCGTCCGCGCCTGTCGCGTCGGCATCTACGAAGCGAATGAAGAAGGCTTGACCCACCGGGATGCTCAGGCCGGTGATCGTACCCGTAATCGCCGTTCGATTTGCCGCTGCGTTGCCGTCGAGCGCACCAAGCGTTCCAGCCGTTACCGGCGAGTTGAAGTCGAGCGCGTCGATCGGCATGTACGTTACGCCGTCCAGGCTGTATTCGAAGTCGAGCCGATCGGCACGACCGGCCGTGCCCAGGCGCCACTGCTCTCCGGTGAAGCCGATCGCGAGCGACGTGATGACCGCGCCCGTATCGTTGGCGAATTCCGCGTTGATGCGGGTGTTGATCGTCCCGCTACGAAGACTACCCAGCGAACGGTCGGTACTGCCGGCGGCACCAAAGCTGTAAGTGTCGCCGGCATTGGAACTGCCGGTTCCTGCCGTGTACGTCATGTTGGCACCGGTGCCGGCGCCGGTATTGGTTTCCGTGAACGTGAAGCCGCGGGGCAATGTCGAAGACGTGCCCGAGTTCGCCAGTCCGTTGAAGTCCTGCGTGTACGTCGTTCCCGCCGTCAACGAGATCGCGTTGGCGGTCGGTGCCGCTTCCATCGGTGTGCCGTCCGTTACCTGCATGGGCTGGCCCGGCCTCGCCGCGACGAAGTGCACCTCGGCGATCTGCATGTCCGCCGCCTCGCGCGCATCGGAGGCGGCGAAACGTGCGGGGGTCTTGTACGTCGTGGCCATGGCGTCAGCTCCGGGATGGGCGCGGCACGCCGGTGGCAGCCGACGCGGGTCCGCAGGGATGATTCCCTTACACGCTAATGGCGGCAAAAGTCAGTTTGGTTAAAAATTGGTTGCAGTGCGGACCGATCGTCCCGCCCCGGCACGCTATTCGCGGAATGCGGTTTCCTGCAGGCGGGTGAGCGGCGACAATATATATTGCAGCACCGTGCGCTTGTCCCCGATCAGGTTGGCGGTGGCAACCATGCCCGGCCCGATCGGTAGCCTCCGTCCGCGCTTGTCGACCAGCGCGTTGGCCGCGGTGCGGACCTGCACCGTGTAGAACGAATCGCCCGTGCGCTCCTCGATCGTCGCGTCCGGCGAGATCGCGACGACGGACCCGGGCAACCCACCGTAGATCGCGGGGTCGTAAGCGGTGACCTCGACCTTGGCGCGCTGGTCGAGACGGACGGCGGCGATGTCCTGCGGGCGGACCTGGACTTCGATCAGCAGGCTTTCCTCGGACGGCACGATCTCGACGAGCGGCGCGCCGGGCGCGACCGAACCGCCGACGGTGGTGACAAGCACGCGGTTGACGCGCCCGGCCAGCGGCGCGCGGACGACCGTACGGTCGACGCGCTCGGCCAACGCGGGAAGGGCGGAGCGCCTGGCCGAAAGCTCCGCTTGCGCGGTCGCGAATTCGGCCGCGGCTCTGGCCCGCCAGTCTTGCCGGATCTGCGCCGCCGACGCGCGCGCCTCGAACACGGCCGATTGCGCACGTGCCCGTGCCGCGGACGCCGCAGCGACATCGCTCTGCGCGACCGCGACCGCCGATTCCAACTGCACCGCCTGCATGCGCGGCTCGATGCCCCTTGCGACCAGCGGACGGATCACGGCGAGCTGCGCCTGCTGCCCCGACAAAGCCGACAACCGGGCCTGATATGCCGCCTCCGCCTCCGCCACCGCGCGCTCCGCCCCCGCGATGCGCGCGGCCGCGCCGCTCGTCAGGCTCGACAGTTCGGCCATGCGCGACAGATGCAGCGCTCGCTCGATCGCGATGCCTTCCGCCGAAGCCCGGTCGCTTGCGCGCGGGTACACGGGCTCGCGCCCCGCGACTTCCGCCGACAACCGCGCAATCTTGGCGGCCAGCGAGTTGAGCGCGGTCTGGCCCGTCCCGAAATCCGCGCCCGTGGCGGTCTGATCGAGCCGGATCAGCTCCGCTCCCCGCGCGACAACTTGGCCCGTGCGCACGAAGATCGCCTCGACGATCCCGCCTTCCAGGTTGGACACGACCTGCAGCGACGAACTGGCGACGACCCGCCCGCCGCCGCGCACCGTGCGGTCGAGTTCGGTCAGCGCCGCCCAGACCATGAACACGACGAAGAACGACGCGGTGCCCCACAGAAGCAGGTTGGAAGACGCCCGCGGCCGACGCCGCGGACGGTTTTCGATCGTCCGCCCGGGGATGTTCGCGGGCACGTTCACGCCGCCTGCTCCGTCTTCGCCGGGCCGCTGATGCGTTTAAGAACCGTGTCGCGCGGGCCGTCCATCACCACCTTGCCCTTGTCGAGCAGCACGATGCGCTCGCACAAGGCGAGCAGCGGCGGACGGTGCGTGATGAGCACCATCGTGCGATCCTTCAGCTCCAGCCGCAGCCGCGAGATCAATGCCGTCTCCGTCTGCGAGTCCATCGCGCTCGTCGGCTCGTCGAACAGCAGGATCGGCGGCTTGGTCGCGAGCGCGCGCGCCACCGCGATGGACTGACGCTGCCCGCCCGACAAACCTTCGCCGCGATCGGCGAGGCGCAGGTCGTAGCCGTTGGCGAGCTGCCCCATGAATTCGTGCGTGCCCGAAATCTGCGCCGCGCGCACCATCGCCTCGTCGTCCATTCCGTCCCGCGCCAAGGTGATGTTGTCGCGCACCGATCCTGTCAGCAGCACCGATTCCTGCAACGCCGCGCCAATATTCTCGCGCAAGCTGATCGGGTCGAGCTGGCGGATGTCCGTGCCGTCGACGAGCACCAGCCCGTCGTCGGGCGGGTACAGCCCCAGGATCAGCCGGGCGACGGTCGATTTTCCGGAGCCGACGCGGCCCAATATGGCCACGTGTTCGCCGGGCGAGATCGTGAACGACACGCCGTCCAGCGCCTTTTCCGCCGCGCCCGGGTAGCGGAAGTCGACGCTCCGAAACTCGATGCGCCCTACGACGCGCCCGAGCTTGAGCGCCTCGCCCGCGGGTCCTTCGGGCGGCCGCGTCATCATGTCGTCGAGCTGGCGGTACGCGGTCTGCGTCGCGCTCATGCGGGAGAGAAGCTGCGCGATCTGGGCGAGCGGCGCCATCGCGCGGCCGGCCAAGATCGAGCATGCGATCAGCCCACCCATCGTGAGGTCGTTGGTGGCGATCAGTCCGACGCCGACGACGACTACGCCCGCATAGGCGATCGTCCCGCCCGTCGTCGCGGTCGTGACCCCGATCGTGGAGATCAGCCGCTGCTTGAGCGACGAATCCGACTGCTGCTCGACCGCCTGGAGCCAACGCTTGTTGAGCAACGGCCCCGCGCCCGCCGCCTTGACGGTTTCGAGCCCGCCGATCGTCTCGACCAGAACCGACTGCTTCAGCAACCCCTCGCCCATCGCCTGTGCGGACAGACGGTCCATTGCGGGGTGGGTCAGCCAACCGACCAGGATCACCAGCGGCACCATCAGCAGCGGCACGTAAACGACCGGCCCGCCGATCGCCCACACCAGCGCCAGCGTCAGGACGATGAACGGCACGTCGACGATCGCGGTCAGCGTTGCGGACGCGAAGAAATCGCGCAACGCTTCCAGCTCGCGCATCAGCCCGGTCAGCGCCCCCGTCGACCCGCGCTTCAACTCCATCCGAATGGCCAACAACCGCGCGAAGACGGACTCGCCGACATCCCGGTCGATGTCCGCCCCCGCCACGTCGATGAAATACGCCCGCAGCGTCTTCAGCAGGAAGTCGAACACGACGACGATCGCGAGTCCGACGGTCAGCGCGATGAGCGACGACGTCGCGTTGTTGGGCAGCACCCGGTCGTACACCGTCATCGTGAACAGCGCCGTCAACAGCCCGAAGATGTTGATCAGCACGGCGGCGACGACGACCTTTGTGTAGACGCCGCGATTGCGCCGCATCGGTTCGAGCAGCCACGGCGCGAACCGGCGCTTGCGGATCATGATCGTGCCGTCGCTCATCGTTTCCGCACGTTCCCCGTGAGCCCTGCGCCGTCGATGCCGAGCGCGGGCAACAAAGTGCCCGTGCGCGACAGCAGCACATAGCGCGCGGCGTCAAGCTCGCTCAAGGTGCGTATGTACGAAGCCGCGGTCGAGAAATAGCTGTTCTGCGCGGACGCGACGTCGAACAATGTGCCGCGCGAGTTCGAAAAGCGTTCGACGAGCACGTCGCGCGATTGCCGGCTGGCGATGTAGTTCGCCTCCAGCGACACGAGCTGTTGTTCGAGCGCCTGGATGTCCGACCACGCGATCGCCGCGTCGCGCGCCGCCTCGTCGCGGACGCGGGTGGCACGTGCATCCGAAGCCCGCGCTCGCGCCGCGACCTGCCGGGCGCGCGCGTCGACGCCGCCGAAGAAGCGTTGGCGAACCGTGAAACGGCCGCGGATGTCGAAGTCGCGCTCGGTCTCGATCACCCCGTAGCGGCCCGCGTCGATGCCGACGCTGACCTGCGGCAGCTTGTCGGCGCGCGCCGCCCGCGCCTCCTCGCGCGTCGCGTCCGCGATCGCCTGTGCCGCGCGTGCGTCCGGACTCGTCATCGCGGCCAGCGCGGCGGCATCGCGCGAGGCGGGGCCGACGTCGGGGATCGGCGCGCGGCCCAGCGTCGCGGGCGGCGGGGTGCCGATCAGCTCGGTGTAGCGCGCTTCCGCGTTCGCCAGGATGCGGCGATACTCGGCCAGCCGCGTGTTCGCGCCCGCGATGAAGCTGTCGACCTGCGCGACGTCGCCCTCGGCGGACGCGCCCGCGCGAACCCGTTCCTCGACGTCGCGGCGCAGGTCCTGCTGGTCCTCGATGAACGCCGCGCTGACCGCGACCAGCGCGCGGTACGCGAACACGTCGTACCAAGACGCCACCGCGGCGAGCGCCACCCGGTCCGCCGCCGATTCGGTTTCCGCCGCCGCCGCGCGCAGCCGCGCCCCCGCCGCCGCGATGCGTCGGGTTCCCGCGCCGAAATCGAACAGCGTGTAGTTGACCGCCGCCAGCGCGTCCGTGCGCATGTTCGACCGCGACCGTTCGACGATATTGTCCTGGTCGTTCGAAAACTCGCGCGCGATGACCCGGTACGAGGTCAGCGTCAGGTCGACGGACGGCCGCGTCCGCTCCTCCGCTTCCTCCAGCACCGCGCGCGCCTCGTCCGCCAGCGCGACCTGTTCCAGCGTCTGCGGGTGGCTCGCCACGGCGGCGGCGATCGCGTTGCGGAACGGCGCGCGCGGCGATTGCGTGCGGCTCAACCGCAGGATCGGATCGGCAGCGAAATCCACGCGCAGCGGGTCGCGGTCGGGCTCGGGCAAGGTCTGGCCGCGCGCGCCGGTCGGAGGCACGCAGGAGATCAATCCCAGCAACAACAAAGCTTTACGCAAACCCACCCTCCGGATCGACGGCCTTTAGCCTATCTCGCCTGAACGCAAAATTTTTTGGCGTTGCGCGGCGTGCGCGCTTCGCCCGTTGGACTGTCGCGCGCGAGATTAAGTGCGTCGACGCTAGCGAAAAGGTAACGGGTGCGGGGGCAAGGTCGCCGCATGGTTTGCGGGAAACTTCCATGAGCGCACGCGAAGGCTTGGCCGGATCGATGATCCCGCGCACCGCCAAACGCGTCGTCGATCAGCGAGACAGCACACGTTACGGCGGGCTCGTCGACGACGCGGTGCTGACCGCGAGGGGCCGCGAACAGCTGGTGCGCGTCGTCAACGTGTCCGCCGACGGCGCGATGATCACGCCCGCGCTGCCGCTTCGCATCGGCGAGAAGGTCGTGCTCCGGCTTATCGGGAACCTGCGCGTTCCGGGCGCGGTGCGCTGGATCCGCGATGGTCGGCTGGGCATCAATTTCGCCGTGCCGCTCGTGATCGAAGCGCCCTAACCCGTCGGCAGCGCCCTCATGATTTGGGGAAGCATCCCCGTCACCATCGTCCGCACCCCTGCGGCATTGGGATGCACCCCGTCCGGCAGCACCAGCGCGCGGTTGCCCACCACTCCGTTCAGGATGAACGGATACAAGGGCGCGCCGTATTTGCGCGCCAGGTCCGGGTACAATCCGTTGAAGTCGCGCACGTAGGCACCGCCGAGATTGGGCGCGGCGTACATGCCCGCGACCAGCGTCGGCAGCCTGCGCCGCTTCAGCTCCGCCAGGATCGCGTCGATGTTCGCGCGCGTCTGCGAAGGCGCGACACCCCGCAGCATGTCGTTCGCGCCCAGCTCGACGATCACCAGGTCCGGCCGCGTCTTCAACCCGTCGAGCGTCCACCCGAGCCGCGCCCGTCCCGCCGACGACGTGTCGCCCGACACGCCCGCATTGGTCACGAACGCGCGCACCCCGTTGCGGCGCAGCACGTCCTGCATCTGCGGCGCGAAACCTTGGGCACCGGGCAGCCCGTAGCCCGCGAACAGGCTGTCCCCGAACGCGAGGATATGAACGTCGCGCACCGGCGGCCCGACGGGCACCGCCGTGGGAGTTTGTGCGAACGCAGGCGATGAACTCATCAAAAAAGCTCCAAGATAGACAAGGAGACGACGCACCCCATATGAAACGGCAACCTTGAACATCGCCTCACCTTTGATCCCTAACACGGCCGATATCGTCATCAGCGCGCGGAATGCCACCCTCGCGCTGGGCACGGGGGACGCACGCGTCGAAATCCTGCACGGGGTCGATCTCGACGTGGCGCGGGGCGCGCGCGTCGCGTTGCTGGGTGCATCGGGGTCGGGCAAATCCTCGCTCATGGCGCTGCTCTCCGGGCTGGAGCGCGCGAGCGGGGGCACGATCGAAGTCGCGGGCGAGCATTTCGGCGACCTCGACGAGGACGATTTGGCGAGAGCCCGCCGCGGCCGCATCGGCATCATCCTGCAGGCGTTCCACCTGCTCCCGACGATGACAGCGCTCGAAAATGTCGCGGTGCCGCTCGAACTCGCCGGCGACGGGCACGCGTTCGACAAGGCCCGCGCGGAACTCGCCGCCGTCGGCCTGGCCGATCGCCTGACCCACTACCCCGCGCAGCTGTCGGGCGGCGAGCAGCAACGCGTCGCGATCGCCAGAGCCACCGCGCCCGGGCCCGCGATCATCTTCGCCGACGAGCCCACGGGCAATCTCGACGCATCCACGGGCGAAGCGGTGATGAAGCTCATCTTCGACCGCGCGGACGAGACGGGCGCGACGCTGTTCATCATCACGCACGACGAGGCGCTCGCCGCCAAATGCGCGCGCGTGCTGACGATGCGGGACGGGCGCATCGTGTCCGACGTCGGCGGGTGAACGCGCTCCGGCTTTGTGTCATGCCCCTCGTTGTCACTCGGGACGAACGAGGTAGAGTTCCGATTTTTCAGCGACCATCAACAAAGAAAAGATTTCGTTCGTCCCGAGTGAAAACGAGGGGCGCTAAGTGAAACTGGCCTGGACCCTCGCCCGCCGGGAACTGCGCGGCGGACTGTCCGGCCTGCGCCTGCTCTTCGTCTGCCTCCTGCTCGGCGTGTCCGCGCTCGCGGGCGTGGGCTCGGTCGCCTCCTCGATCGCCGCCGCGCTGTCCGCGCAAGGCCAGGCGATCCTCGGCGGCGATGTCGCCTTCACCGTCTCGCAGCGCCGCGCCGACCTTCCCGAAAACGCGGCAATGAAGGCGCTCGGACGCACGTCGGAAATCGTCACGATGCGCGCCATGGCCGCGCGCACCGAAGGGGCGGAAAGCCTGCTCGTCGAACTCAAGGGCGTCGATGACGACTACCCGCTCTACGGCACGCTTGCCATGTCGTCCGGCACCCGACCTGAGGGTGCGCAGGTCGCGGTCGCCCCGGAACTTGCCGACCGCCTGTCGCTCAAGATCGGCGACCCCGTCCGTATCGGCGAGGCCACACTCGCCATTTCGGGCATCATCGCGGACGAACCCGACCGCCTGGGCCAGGGGTTCAGCCTCGGCTCCACCGCGCTCGTTGATCCCGCCGGGCTCGCCGCCACCAATCTGGTCCAGCCCGGCTCGCTGTACAGCGCATCCACGCGCGTCCGCCTGCCCGCGACCGCCGACCCGAAGGCGGTCGCCGATGCGTTCAAGACCCGCTACGCCGCCGCGGGCTGGCGCGTGCAGGACCGGTCGAACGGCGCGCCCGGCACGCGCCGTTTTGTTGATCGGCTCGGCCAGTTCCTGACCTTGGTCGGGCTCACGGCCCTGGTCATCGCCGGCATCGGCGTCGGCAACGGCGTCGCTTCCTATCTCGACGAACGCCGCGGAGGTATGGCGACGCTGAAAGCGCTCGGCGCGACGTCGCGCACCATCTTTCTCACCTATTTCCTGACGATCGGCGCGGTCGCGCTTGCCGCCATCGGGCTCGGCCTCGCGATCGGCGCCGCCGCGCCCGCACTCATAAAGGCGGTCGCGGGCGACGCGCTGCCCATCCCGCCCGCGGGCGGGTTCTTCCCCGCGCCGCTGCTCGCCGCCGCCGTCTACGGCCTGCTCATCGCGCTGACATTCTCGCTGATCCCGCTCGCGCAAGCCCGCGCCGTTCCCGCCGCCGCGCTCTTTCGCGGGGGCGTCGAGCGCCTCGCCCGTCCCGGACGGCGCGTGCTCGCACTGGTCGGCCTGTCCGCCGCGACCATCGCTGCCATCGCGATCGGCACGTCGCGCGAACCGGTCTTCGCGGCCGGCTTTGTCGGGGCCGCACTCGGTCTGCTCCTGTTGCTGACTCTGCTCGGTGCCGCGATCCGCTGGACCGCCGCGAAAATGCCGCGCCCCAAAGGCCCGCTCGCCCGCCTGGCATTGGCGAACCTCCACCGCCCCGGCGCGCAGACCGGCCGCCTGGTCGTCGCGCTTGGGCTCGGGCTGACTCTGTTCACGACACTGGCCGTGATCGAAACCAATTTGTCGGGCCAGATCCGTTCGACGATCCCGGCCCGGGCGCCGTCGTTCTTCATGCTCGACATTCCCGTCGCCGAACTTCCGCAATTCCGTGCGCTCGCGGCACGCGCCGCGCCGGGAAGCGAGCTCGCCACCGTGCCCTCGCTGCGCGGGCCGATCGTCGCGGTCGACGGGACGCGCGTCGCGGACATGAAGTCGATTCCCGAAGCCGCATGGATCCTGCGCGGCGACCGCGGGCTGACCTATTCGGCCACGCTCCCGAGCGGCAGCCGCATCGTGTCCGGCGAATGGTGGCCGTCGGATTATCGCGGCCCGCCGCTCGTCTCGATCGATCAGGAGGACGCCACGCTGCTCGGCCTCGAGCTCGGCGACACGATCACCGTTTCGGTGCTGGGCCGCGAGATCGAGGCGACGATCGCATCGACGCGCGAAATCAACTGGGACACGATGGGCTTCAACTTCGTGCTCGTCTTCTCGCCCGGCACGCTCGAATCCGCGCCGCACACCTACATGGCCACGATCGCTCTCCCGCAAGCTCAGGAGACCGCGTTCGCGCGCGCGGTCGGGCGCTCGTTCCCGCAAGTCTCCGCCATCCGCGTCAAAGACGTGATCGCGAAAGTCTCCGACACGCTGACTCAGCTCTCGGCCGCCGTCCGCGCCGCCGCCTCCGTCGCGATCCTCGCAGGGATCGCGGTCCTCGTCGGCGCGCTCGCCGCCTCCCGCCGCGCGCGCACCTACGACAGCGTCATGCTCAAGCTGCTGGGCGCGACCCGCGCCCGCATCTTGGGTGGGCAGGCGCTAGAATTCGGCACGCTCGCTCTCATCGTCTGCGCGGTGGCGCTCGCGATCGGCAGTGCGGCAGGCTGGTATGTCATCGTGCAGGTGTTCGAGCTGGTGTGGGCTCCGGACTGGATCGTGGTCGGCGCGACGCTGGCGACGGGCGCGGTGGTCACGCTGGCGCTGGGCCTGCTCGGCGCGCTTCCTGCGCTTGCGGCGAGACCGGCACAGGCGCTGCGAACGCTCTGAATCGGCGAATAAACGTCATCCCGGCGCATGCCGGGATCTCAGGGGTATGACGCTGCCGGGAGTTGAACCTCGCTGAGATCCCGGCCTGCGGGTCCCATCAAAGTACTACTTTGATGGGTGCCCTGCGCCGGGATGACGAGGTTGTTACGACAAGACCAGTACCTATTTGCAACCGACCCCCAGGAGCGCCCCATGATCGACCTCTACACCGCCTCCACTCCCAACGGCTGGAAAGCCTCGATCGCGCTCGAAGAACTGGGCCTACCCTACGAACTCCAGGCCATCGACATGGCATCGGGCGAACAGAAGCGCGAACCCTTCGTATCCATCAACCCCAACGGCCGCATCCCCGCCATCGTAGACCGCGACGCGGATGATTTCGCCGTTTTCGAGTCGGGCGCGATCCTGCTCTACCTCGCCGAGAAGACGGGCCAGCTCATGCCGACCGACGCGAAAGGCCGCAGCCGCGTGACGCAGTGGCTCATGTTCCAGATGGGCGGCGTCGGCCCGATGATGGGGCAGGCCAACGTCTTTACGCGTTATTTCCCGGACAAGATTCCTGCAGTGATAGACCGCTACCAGCGCGAAAGCCGGCGCCTGTTCGAGGTGCTCGACGGCCACCTCGCCCACGACGAGTATCTGGCGGGCGACTATTCGATCGCGGACATCGCCAACTGGTCTTGGGTGCACATCCACGATTGGCCGGGCGTGTCGGTCGACGGGCTGCCCCATCTGCAGCGCTGGCTGAAGCAGGTCGGCGACCGGCCCGCGGTCAGGACCGGGTCGAACATCCCTCCGCGTCAGGATCCCGAGGAGCAGGTGGCAAAGGCGCGTGCAATCCTGACCTGACGCGAGCGACGCTCCCGTGCATTTCCTACAGCGCGCGCTTCTGGTACATCCCGTTCATGGTTTTCCGGCTGCTCGCTTGTGCGTACCCTGCTTCGCGGGCCATCTCCCAAAAGCCGGGCAACCATCAACATCGTCAACTTAACGCCCGTTTTGGAACAAACTTAGCATGAACGAGATGATGCGACTCGCCGCGCAGCCCGCATATTCCGAGGCGGTCGGCAAGCTGTTAAGCCGCTCCCCGGCGCTCTTCATCGACGGTGACTGGGTCGCCTCCACGGACGTCAAGACGATCCCCATCCACGATCCGTCCACCGGCCTTGAAATCTCGAAAATGGTCGACGCGTCTAACACCGACGTCGACCGCGCTGTCGCCGCCGCGCGCATCGCTTTCGACGATGGCCGCTGGACGGGTCTGCCCGCGATGGCGCGCGAAAAACTGATGCACCGGCTCGCCGACCTGCTGGAGGCGAACCAGGCCGAGCTCGGCGAGCTGGAAGCGATCGACAACGGCAAGCCCGTCGCGCAGGCGATCGGCTATGACATCGCGCGCTGCATCGCTCAGCTGCGCTACACCGCGGGCTGGGCGTCCAAGATTTCGGGCGAGCACATCGAGCCCGTCATGTCGCCAACGGGGAGTTTCCACGCCTACGTCCGGCGCGAGCCCGTCGGCGTCTGCGCGCAGATCGTCCCCTGGAATTTTCCGCTCATGATGGCGGTCCAGAAGATCGCGCCCGCGCTTGCCGCAGGCTGCACGATCGTCCTTAAGCCCGCCGAGCAGACCTCGCTGACCGTGCTGCGCCTGGGCGACCTGATCGCGGAAGCCGGGTTCCCGGCCGGCGTGGTCAACATCGTCACGGGCATGGGCGAGACCGCGGGCGATCGCATGGTCCGTCACCCCGACGTGGACAAGGTCGCGTTCACCGGCTCGACCGAAGTCGGCAAGATCATCAACCGCGCCGCGACCGATACGCTGAAGCGCGTGACGCTCGAACTCGGCGGCAAGTCGCCCGTCATCGTGCTGCCCGACGTCGACGTCGCGAAGGCCGGCGCAGGCGCGGCACGCTCGATCTTCGCCAATGCGGGCCAGGTCTGCATCGCCGGCTCGCGCCTCTACGCGCACCGCTCGATCTTCGACGAACTTCTGGAGGGGGTGGCGGCCGCCGCGTCCGCGTTCAAGGTCGGTCCGTCCCTAGCGCCCGATACCGTCATGGGGCCGCTCGTTTCCGACGAACAGTTCGACCGCGTCACCGCCTACATCGAGGCGGGCAAGAAGGCAGGAGCTTCGGTCTTCCACGGCGGCGACACTCCGGGCGGAGAAGGCTACTTCGTCAACCCTACGATCCTGGTCGACGTCAAACCCGACATGAGCGTCGTGCGGGAGGAGATTTTCGGCCCGGTTTTGACCGCGCAACGCTACGACGATCTCGACGAGGTCGCCGCGCAGGCCAATGACACGTCCTACGGCCTCGCCGCCAGCGTCTGGACCCGCGACGTCTCCGCGATGCACAAGCTCACGGCCAAACTGCGCGCGGGCATGGTGTGGGGTAACGTCCCCAGCGCGGTCGACCTCGCCCTCCCGTTCGGCGGCTACAAGCAATCGGGCATCGGCCGAGAAGGCGGTCGCTACGGCGTGGAGGCGTACACCGAGCTCAAGACGGTGGTGGTCGCGCTCTAGGCTGGCTTCACCGGCGGCAGCACCTGCGCGGGATCGAAATAGGCGCGAAACGCAGTGATCCCGCCTTCGCCATATTCGATGACGCTCGTGCCGCCGTATCGGAACGGGCCTTCTTTAGACTCGCCGCTGCTGATCCACTCCAGAATCGCCGCCTTGTCGTCCTCCACGATGTTGCGGAATTCCGAATGGATCGTCTCGAACGCCGCGCGGTACCGCGTCCAAAAGGCCTCCGCGCCTTGCTCTCCTTCGCCCGCATGCTTGACGAGCGGGTTGGAAATGGTCGCGTCCGGGGCATAAAGCGCGGCGATCGGGCCGACGTCGCGATCGTTCTCCAGCTTGTACAAGGCCTGGATGAAGGTGTCGGCTTTCTGCGGCATGCGGGTCTCCTGTCGCGGGTCAAGCGCCACGACCGCGCATTGGTTCCTACGTCTTGCTCACCACCGCGCCGATCGCCGCGATCCGCTCGACATCTTCGTAGCCGGGGCCGTCGAGCTGATCGCCGAAGATGTCCGGGTCGAGTTCGCGATACCGAAGCGTACAGCCGAGTTCGGGAAGCCGCTCGGTCAGCGACTCGAACAAGCTGTCACGCCCATCGACGATCGCCGAACCCGTGTAGAGCAGCACGCGTCCTCCGTCCGCCAGCTTGGCGGCGGCGGCGAGCGTCCAATCGCGCGACAGCTCCGCCCCATGCATGCCCCCGCCCGCGCGGTAGGCAGGGCCGTCCTCGTCGATGATGAAGGGAGGGTTGGCGATCGCGATGTCGAACCCGTCCGCAACCTGCGCCACGCCGTCGCTGTGGTAGGTGGTCACGGCAACCCCCGCAGCCTGCGCATTGACGCGGGCAAGGCCGAGCGCGACGGGGTTGATGTCGACCAGCTCGACGGCCGGGTCCCTAAGCGCCCTGGCGGCGATGATCCCGCCGACCCCGGCTCCCGCGCCGATGTCGACCAGCCGCGACCCCGCATCAGCCTCCGCGAGCTCGGCGACGAGGAAATCGGCGAAGCGAATGCTGTCCGGCCCCAGGAACACGGACTCGTCCGAAGTCGTCGGATAGGCGGAGTGGAGGAACAGCTGCCCGCGCACGCACGACGCGCGCACCTTGCTCTTGAGCCCCGCCGCGGTCTCCCGGAGCAACCTGGCGCGCCGCATCAGGGTGAGGAGATCGGGTCCGACCACGTCCTCGTCGAACGGCAGGCTCCACCCGAACACCCCGCGAAGGTCGCGAGCGACCCGCATCGATGCGCGCGCGACGACGCGGCGATGCGTTTCGGGCGTAGGCGCCGTGAAACGGTAGTCTTGGGCCTCGAGCAGCGCGAGGATCTCGAGAGCCGCTTGCTCGGCGTCGTTGAGCCGTTCGTGTCCGCTCACACCGACGCGCGCGCCAGCGGCATCGTCAGGCAATGAAGACCGCCTCCGCAGCGCGTGAACTGCGACACGTCGACGGGCATCAGGTCGTACCCGCGCGTCGCGAGCCGGGCGTTGACCGCGACGTTGTCGAGCGACGTCAGCACGCGCCGATCGCCCAGACTGACGACGTTGCACCCAAGACGCCGCGCGTCCTTGTAGCTGACCGGCAGGATCTCCATTCCGCCGCGCTCCATCTCCGCGATGAACGCGTCGTCCAGAACGTCACGGCACCCGAGCGCCAGATCGTCATCGACGACAGCGAAGATCGTGTCGAGGTGGAGAAAGTGGGGATCGAAGTGGTAAAGCATGGCGCGCCACCCGTGCCGCCGAAATATGGCTGCCAAGGCCTCGGCGCCCTCGTCGTTCGTACGGCCGCCCGAAACCCCGATGACCAATAGGCCCGGGCGCAAGATGCAGACGTCACCGCCTTCGATCGTGCCACGACCGATCGTCTCCAGGATCGGAACGCCGGCCGCTTCGGCTTGCGCCATGACATGCGCCACTTCGGCGCGGCGGTGAAAGGCACCGGGACGCAGACCGACGAGCCCCCAAGGCGTCATCAGCGCCGTGTCGCGCGCGAAGCTCTGGTCGGGGAGGCTGGGCAGCGCGCGAGCCACCAAAGTCTGAACGCCTGCGCGTTCCAGCACCTCAACCAACGCGGCATGCTGCGCGAGAGCAAGGTCGGTGGAAACCTGCAGTCCGCTGCGCAACGCCTCCTTCGTGACGGAATTGCATGGCACCATCGACAGATAATCGGGCGATGACAGCAGAACCCGCGTCAGCCGCCCGAACTCGCTGTCAACGCCGAACGCACGCGATCCTGTCGGCGCGTCGTACGTGCCGACGCGTTCGGCAACGCTCAACGTCACGCCTCCGCACCCCACAGCGCCGCTCGGTAACGTGCGAAGCACCGCTCACCTGCCTTCAGCCGGATCAACGCACCTTCGGCGATCGCGGTCGCGCGCCGCGGGTCCTCGGACACGAGCGGGATAAGCGCGTCGCGGTTCCAGTCCTCGCTGTGCTTGATGTCAAGCACGGCGTGCAGGTCGAAATAGCGGCGCTCGACTCCCGAAAAGCCGAGCCTTCGCAAGCCCGCTCCGGTCGCCGCCGCACGCGCGGGCGCGGTCAGCTCGATCACGCCGAGCGCGCCAACGGATTGCCAGGCATAGCGCCGCGTCGTCGCCATCGCGGTCATTGCATTGGCCAGCGCCAGGCTTTCCCAAACCGTGCTCTCGATACGCGGCTGCAATCCCAACGTCTCGATCAGCGCGTCGAGCATCGGGCCGTGCATGCCCTTCATGTTGCCGCGGCCCATTTCATCCCAATAGTTGCGCGCCAGCTCCATCTTGGCCTGCGCGGGCAGCTTGACCTGCGTATAGGCGACGAGGTCGTCGAACCCGGCTTCGCCCGCCGCCTCCTGTTCGAGAAACCAGGCGAACTGTTCGCGCCTAGCCTCGGCGGCGAGCCACGGGAACAGCGGATCATCCTCCCCCGGGCCCGTGCCCTTCAGTCCTTCGAACCATGCGATGAACCCGTCGACGTCAGTCGGCGCGGCGGCCGCTTCGTCCGCGATTTCGGCGCGCAATTCCTCGAGGAAGTTGCCTTCGAGCCGCTGCATCCGCACATCGTCTTCGAAGCGCGACTGCCAATCGGCCGACGCGAAGCCGGGAGCCAGCCGATCATGGTTCCACGCGCTCAAGGCGCCCTGAGACCCGTCGTTGAGGTACTGAGACGACTCGCCGCCGGAAAGGCTGCGCGAGAAAACCGTTGCCATGTCTGTGTATCCGTTGCGAAACTAGACTCCGGTTAACACGCTTTTCGAGACTCCGTTCCTGTCCGATTGATGAACGAACCACAGTGAGACAGGTGGCGTTAGGCTATGTTAACGAACGATAAAGTTGGTGAGCATCCTGCAAGTTTTCAACGAACACAGGTTAACCTGCGGGCTTCTTAGGTTCGCCTTCGTTGTCTTAGCCCGATCCATTTTCGATCAACGCGCACGCGATTGTCGATCGCCGAACGCGGTTGTGCCGCTTGCAAAATTCACCTCGGCTTCTAGCTTGCGCCACAACCGCTTCCTTCGAGGACGAAACCCAACATGATCAAGCACATGCTCCTGGCCGGCATCGCCGCCGCCGCAGCCACGAGCGCGGTCGCGCAGACCCCGCGGGCGGCGACGCGCGCGGCTGCCGTCGCGCCCCGTTCGGCGAACGCGCCGATGTTCGGGCGCTGGGGCTTCGACGTCGCGGGCATGGATCGCACGCAAAAGCCGGGAACCAGCTTCTTCGGCTACGCCAACGGTACGTGGGAGAGAACGACGCCGATCCCCGCCGACCGCTCGTCGTGGGGCGGCTTCGGGGTGCTGCGCGACCTGTCGGACGTGCGTACGCGCGCTATCATCGAGGAGGCGGCGCGATCCGAGGCGGCACTCGGCACTCCCGCGCAAAAGGTCGGCGATCTGTACGCCAGCTTCATGGACGAGGCCGCGATCGAGCGCGCGGGCGTGACGCCGCTGCGTCCGTACTTCGCGAAGATCGACGCGATCCGCAACACGGGCGACCTCGCGCGCGTGCTGGGCGAGATGAACGGCTTGGGTGTCCGTGGCCCGATCGGCGGGCGCGTGTCCCAGGACCTCAAGGACAACAGCGTCTACGGCGTCTATGTGGGGCAGGGCGGCCTCGGCCTCCCCGACCGCGACTATTACCTGACCGACACCAACCCGAAGTTCGTCGCCGCGCGTGCCGCGTACAAGGCGCATGCCGCCAACATGCTGCGCCTGGCCGGCATGTCCGATCCGGTCAGCAAGGCGAATCGCATCTACGACCTCGAAGCCAAGCTCGCCGCCGTCCACTGGACGCGCGCGGAATCGCGGCAGGTCGAGAAGCGCTACAACCCGATGCCCGTCGCGACGCTCGCCACCGCGATGCCCGGCTTCGACTGGACCGGCTATCTCGCCGCCGCCAGCCTCAACCGCACGCCGCAGGTCATCGTGTCGCAGCCGAGCGCGCTGGCGGGCACGGCCAAGCTGATCGCGGGCGAACCGATCGCGACGTGGCGCGATTACCTGACGTTCCGCACGCTGTCGGCGTCGGCGGAGAACCTGCCCAGGGCATTCGTCGACGAGAACTTCGCGTTCTACGGCAAGACGCTTGCCGGCACGCCCGAGCTCAAGGAGCGCTGGAAGCGCGGCGCCGACGTCGTCAACGCCTCGATGGGCGAAGCGGTCGGCGAGCTGTACGTCGCCCGCCACTTCACGCCCGAGGCCAAGGCCAAGATGGACGTGCTCGTCAAGAACCTGATAGCGGCGTTCGACGTACGGCTTGCCAATCTTGACTGGATGGCTCCCGCGACCAAAACGGCCGCACGCGCCAAGCTTGCCGCGTTCGTGCCCAAGATCGGTTATCCGACGAAGTGGCGCGACTATTCGGCACTCGACGTCCGTCCCGGCGACGCGGTCGGCAACGCGTTCCGCGCGTACGACTTCGAGTACAAGCGCAACCTCGCCAAGATCGGTAAGCCCGTCGACCGGACCGAATGGGGAATGACTCCGCAGACGGTCAACGCCTACGCCAATTTCGGAATGAACGAGATCGTGTTCCCCGCCGCGATCCTGCAGCCGCCCTTCTTCGACCCCAACGCGGACGATGCGGTCAATTACGGCGGCATCGGCATGGTCATCGGCCACGAGATCAGCCACCATTTCGACGACCAAGGCCGCAAGTTCAACGCGGCGGGCAATTTCCAGGAATGGTGGACGGGCGAGGACACGACGCGGTTCAAGGCGCTGACCGACAAGGTGGTGGCGCAATACGGCGCGTACGAGCCGCTGCCCGGTTCCAAGGTCAATGGCGAGCTGACGCTGGGCGAAAACATCGCGGACCTGGCCGGGCTGACCGTAGCTTATGATGCGTACAAGCTCAGCCTCAAGGGCAAGCCCGCCAAGGTCATCGACGGGTTCACGGGCGACCAGCGCTTCTTCCTCGGCTTCGCGCAGGTGTGGCGCAACAAGTACCGCGATCCGCAGCTGCTCAACCAGCTGGTGACGGACAGCCACACGCCCGGCCATTTCCGCCCCAACGTCGTGCGCAATTTCGACCCGTGGTACGCGACGTTCAAGCCCAAGCCGGGCGACGCGCTCTATCTGAGCCCCAAGGACCGCATCCGCATCTGGTAGCGGGTCCGTGGCGCATTTCGCCTTCATCGCGCCGCCGCTTCCCGGACACCTGAACCCGCTGCTGAGCCTGGCGGGCGTGCTGGTGGCTCGCGGCCATCGCGCGACGTTCCTGCACATGTCTGATGTGGCCAGGCTGGTGGCGCGGCCCGGTATCGGCTTCCACGCGATCGGCGCGGACACGCATCCGCCTGGGACGCTCGACGCGTCCATTGCGCGCATGGCGAGCCTGAACGGCCCGTTCGGCCTGCGCGCGATGATCGCGGAAACGGCGGCGCAGACGGACATGATCGCGCGCCAAGCTTCCGACGCGATGCACGCGCTCGGGATCGACGCGGTCGTCGCGGACCAGATGGAGCCGGCGGGCGGCCTCGTCGCCGAGCACCTGTCCCTCCCGTTCGTCACCACCGCCACCGGTCTGCCGATCAACCGCGAGCCCGCCGTGCCGCCGCCTTATGTCGACTGGCCGCACGATGCGTCCGAACGCGGCATATGGAAGAACCGCGGCGGCTACCGCGTGTCCGACTGGCTGATGTCAGGCGTCGGCGACGTCATCGAAGCCAACGCGGCGCGGCTTGGCGTGCGCGCACGCCGCCGCGCGGACCAGGGTTTTTCGCCGCAAGCGCAGCTGGCGCAGGCGTCGCGCGGGCTCGATTTTCCGCGCGAGCATCTGCCGGACAGTTTCCATTATCTGGGCCCGTTTCGCGATCCGGACACGAAGATCTGGACTCCGCCCGACGCGGATGGACGCCCGCTCGTCTTCTGCTCGCTGGGCACGTTGCAAGGATCGCGTGCCGAAATCTTCCGCAACGTCGCGCGCGTGTGCGACGCGCTGGGCCTACGCCTTGTCGTCGCGCACGGCGGGCGTCTCGACCCACGTGCCGCGGCGCGCCTGCCCGGCGCCCCGCTCGTCTACGACTTCGTGCCGCAGCGCGCGGTGCTGACGCAATGCGCGCTCGCGATCACGCACGCGGGCTTCAACACGGTCCTCGATGCGCTAAGCTTCGGCGTGCCGCTGGTCGCGATCCCGCTCGCCTTCGAACAGCCGGCCACGTCGGCGCGCATGGTGCGCGCAGGAGTCGCGGAGATCGTGCCAAGAGGGGCGGGGCCGCGCCAACTGCGCCGCGCGGTCGAAACCGTCCTCGGCGACAGGAGCTACCGCGATCGTGCGAGGGAACTGGCGACCGAGATCGCCGGAGCCGGGGGCGTGGAGCGCGCCGCCGACATCGTGGAAACCGCGCTCTAGCCGCGCCGTTCGGCGGGCAGCCGCCACCACGGCTGATGCGGCGCGCGGTGATGTTCGTGGTGGTAGCCGAAGTGGAAGCACGTCAGCAGCGACAGCCATTTAGGGAAATCGTTGGAGCGGGCCATGTGGCGGTCGCCGAATCCGTGCCGCCCATCCGGGGCTTCATGCCGGTGCGGCAGGAAGGTGCCGAACGCGAACAGCTGCAGCGACGACAGGATCGACGGCACGCCCCAGAACAGGATCATGTTGACGGGCGGCGCATCCAGAACGAGCAGATACGTCCAGAAGATCGCGAACAGCACCGCGAACTCGCGCACGCCGAAATATTCGCGGAAGAAGTTGAAGTACCAGGGCCAGAACCGCGTCGGGTGATGTTCGGCAAAGTCGGGATCGTCGGCCGTGCCCGCATGCTTGTGATGCGCGTGGTGCTTCGCCAGAAAGCCGTCGAACCAGAACCCTGCGTACAGGGCCAAGGCGACGCGCCCGACCCACCGGTTAACCCCCGGACGGCCGGGTGCGAGCGATCCGTGCATGCAATCATGCGCGACGATGAACAGCCCGACGTTGAGCCAGCACAGCACCACGATCATCGGAAGGGCTGTCAGCCAGCCCAAGCCGGTCAGATCGTGAAAGAACACCGCGTAGACGTGCAGCGCGATCCACCCGCCCGCGATCCCGGTTGCCAGGGCCAGTCCCGTCGCGGCCTGGCGGGCGCGCGCGCGCGAACGCTCACGTTCGGCGGGGAAGGGGAGCGAAGCCATGCGCGCGACCTTAGCGCATCGTGCGCCTTAGAGAAAATACTTCATCTTGACCGCCACGCTGTGCGCGCCGGCGGGTTTTGCAAAGCGAACGTCCTTGAACTTGGGCGGACCGAACCGGACGACCGGATTGCGGGAGAACCCGAACCCCTCGCGCGGCAGCCCCATGGTCGTGTCGAGCTTCGCGTTGCCGTTCTCGTCGTGCATGATCGACAGCGCGTAGGTACCCGCCGCAACGCCTTGGAAAACCGGCCGCCCCGCCTTGGCCGTCGCGACCGTCAGCGTCCGCGCCGCCGGATCCTTGCTGCAATCGGGGAAATGCTTCGGGTTCGCGGACAGGCACAGGAACAGCGTGCCTCTGGCGTTGCGCAATCCGCTCAGATCGACGGTAAGGACCTCGGTCGACGCGCTGGCGGCGACCAGCGCCGGAAAGGTCGCGACGAGAGCAAGCAGGGGAATGGGGCGTGTCATCCCCTCGCGTTACGCCAAAGCATTGAACGACGCGTGAACTTGTCACGTCCCGGTTGTGGTCAACCGCCAAGCACCCGCGCTTGCCACCTACCAAAATATCGATAAATCTCGGGAACAAATTCGTTTTGGTGTTTTAGGGGAAATCACGTGGCGGACATTTTCGGGACTGGCGGTAATGACACGCTGTTCGGCGGCGCGGGGGCCGACCGGATCGACGGCGGTGAGGGCAACGACCGTCTGATCGGCGGATCCGGAAACGATCTGCTGCTGGGCGAGGGCGGCAACGACGATCTGGACGGCGGCATCGGCGACGATGCGATCTACGGCAATGTCGGCGACGATGTCCTTCGTGCAAGCGTCGGCGCGGACGATCGCTTGTTCGGTGAGGACGGCAACGATCTGCTCGAGGCCGTGCGCGTCTTCGACGGCAACGGCAGCTACGTCCTGCTCGATGGCGGTGCCGGCAACGACGCGATTCGCTATCAATCTGCAAATCCCGACGATCTTCTGGTTGTCGGCGGCGAAGGCAACGACACGGTGACGATCGTCGGCGGCGCGATCGCGAACATCTTCACGGGTGCCGGCAACGACGACCTCACGCTGTCGCTCACTTCGTTCGACGGCCGGCCGTCGATCTACAACGTCACGCTCGGCGACGGCGCGGATCGCCTGTCGCTCAACACCGTCTTCCTGTTCACCAACAACGGCCCGCAATCCGACTTCATCCCAGGCCGCGTTTCGGTCAGCGTGAACGATTTCCAGGTCGGCGACGGCGGAGACGTGCTCAATCTCGCCGAATTCCTGGCGAGCAACGTGCGCAATTTCGACCGCAACGGCAATCCGTTCGCCAGCGGTCATCTGCGCCTGACGCAGCGCGGCGCCGATGCGGTGCTGACCTTCGATGAGGACGGCAACGCGTCCGCCAACGGCCGGGTCGGCGAGCTGATCGTCTTCCGCAACGTCGACGCGTCCACGCTCACCGCGCAGAATCTGGGCTTTGCATCGAACGGGGCGGCAACGCCTGGGCGCGCGTTCCTCGGCACCGATGCCGACGACGTCTTTAACGGCGCTGGGGGCGCCGACGACGCGCAAGGCTTCGGCGGCGGCGACGTTCTGCGCGGTGGCGCGGGCAACGACCGGCTCGATGGCGGCGATGGCAACGATCGGGTGGAAGGCGGCTTCGGCGACGATTTCGTTCGCGGCGGGGCGGGCGATGATCTCCTGCAGGAAGACCTCGGCGGCAACGACCAGCTGTTCGGCGACGCCGGCAACGACACGATCAACATCTTCCGCAACGCCGCCACGCCGGCGTACGACATCATGGTCGATGGCGGCGCGGACGACGACCTCATCCAGTATATCAGCGGCTTCACCAACCAGTCGACGCTCCGCGGCGGCACGGGCAACGACCGCATCACCGCCAGCGGCGTCGGCACGACCGGAGCGCTGGCGATCGACGGCGGCGAAGGCTCCGATCGCGTGGGCATCACGCTCGGCGGCTTGACCTACACGGTCACGCTCGGCGCCGGATCGGATGTGCTGCTCGTCAACGCGACTCTTGCGTTGGCCACGCTACGCGCGGCGGTCCTCACCGACTTCGCGACGGGCGATGGCGGCGATTCGCTGCGCCTGCTCAACCTGGTGAACACGCAGCTGGTGAACTACGACGGCACTTCCAATCCGTTCGCGACCGGCCACCTGGCGCTCGTCCAGCGGGGTGCCGACGCTGTCCTGCAGGTCGATCGCGACGGCCGCTCTGGTGCAGCCGCGTTCCGCGACCTCGTCATCTTCCAGAACGTGTCGGCGGGCGCGCTGACGGCGCGCAACCTCAGCGGTTTCGCATCGGACGGCTCGCAGCCTGCGGGGCAGACGATCGTCGGGACCGCCACCGTCGACACACTGGGCGGGACGAGCGCCGCCGACCTCATGCAAGGCCTGGCGGGCGACGACGAGCTGCGCGGCGCGGGCGGCGACGACCGCCTCGAAGGCGGCGAGGGCAATGACCGCCTCGACGGCGAGACCGGCAACGACACGCTGCTGGGCGAGGCGGGCAACGACACCTTGTTCGACAGCGGCGGCGGCAACGATCAGTTGTTTGGCGGCGAAGGCGATGACTTCGTGCAGATTACGCGATTCAACCTCGTGACCAATCGGACGGCATCCTCCGTGGTGCTCGATGGCGGCGCCGGCAACGATACCGTCGATTTCTTCGCGAGCGACTTCGACGACAATGCGACGCTGATCGGCGGCGACGGCGACGACCAGATCATAGCGGAGCAAGGCCGCGACATCGTGGTCGACGCGGGCGCGGGAGCGGACCGCGTGATCGTCGACCTGCTGGCGGCCAGCTACCGCTTCACGCTCGGCGCGGGGTCGGACACGCTGTCGTTGCGCACCTTCGACAACATCCTCGGGCAGGCTCCGCTGGTCATCACCGACTTCGCGACCGGCGATGCGGGCGACCGGCTCGACTTCAGCGAGTTCGCGACAGTGTCGGGCTCTTCGCTCGACGGGAGCAATCCGTTCGTCAACGGCGAGTTCCGCCTCGTCCAAGAAGGCGCGGACACGCTGCTGCAGCTTGACGATGACGGCGTCGACGGAGGTGCGGACTACTTCACTATCATCCGCTTCCAGAACACGGTCGCGACCAGCTTCACCGCGCAGAATATCGGCGGCTTCGATCCCGCCGCTGTGCGTGTCGGCACCGATGGCAACGACTTCATCGTCGGCGGGGATGAGGATGAGCAGCTTCGCGGCAACGGCGGCGACGATCGTATCGAAGGCAATGGCGGCGACGACTTCATCTTCGGCGGTGCCGGTCAGGACTTCCTCCTCGGCGGCACGGGCGACGACCGCATCGAAGGCGGCGCGGGCGACGATGTCATCGACGGGCAGGATGGCAACGACCGGCTTCTGGGCGACAGCGACACGGACGAGGCGGTCGGCGGCAACGATCGGATCTTCGGGGGCGCGGGCGACGACGAACTCGACGGCGGCGCCGGCAACGACGAACTGTTCGGCGGAACGGGCAATGATGGCCTTGGCGGCGGCGACGGCGACGATCGCCTGTCGGGCGAGGCTGGCGACGACTTCGCGTCCGGCGGCAACGGCAACGATTTCATTCTCGGCGGCGTGGGCGCGGACTTCCTGCTGGGCGACAACTTCGGGTTTGGACAGGCCGGAGGAAACGACGTGATCGGCGGCGAGGATGGCGATGACGAAATCGAAGGCGGCGGTGGCGACGACCGGCTTTACGGCGATGCGGGTACCGACCGCTTGCGCGGGGATGCGGGCAACGATTTGCTCGGCGGCGGCGCGGGCAACGATGTTCTCGACGGCGGCAGCGGCGACGATCGGCTCGAAGGCAATGACGGTGACGATCGCCTCATCGACAACGAGGGCGGCGACGATCGCCTCGAAGGCGGCGACGGAGCCGATGTGGTGGCGAGCGGTGCCGGCAACGATCTGGTTCTAGGCGGCACCGGGAACGATCAACTGTTCGGCGACAGCGACGACGACAGGCTTCTGGGCGAAGAGGGCGACGATCGTATCGATGGCGGCAGTGGCAACGATTTCATTCTGGGAGGCTTGGGCGACGATACCATCTCCGCAGGCTTCGCAAACGGCTTCACCGGGACCGACGAGGTAAACGTAGTCGGCGGCGAGGACGGCAACGATCGCATTGACGGTGCTTTCGGCATGGATCGACTGTTCGGCGATGCGGGCAACGACATCATCAACGGTTTCGGCGGCAACGATCTGATCGTCGGCGGCACCGGCAGCGACGTTCTCGACGGCGGCTTCGGAAACGACGCGATCTACGGTGAAGACGGCAATGATTTCATCATCGGCGGGTACGGCAACGACTTCATCTTGGGCGGTGCGGGCAACGACTTCATCATTGCGCGCGTTCAACCGTTCGCAGACTTCTTTTCTGAGATCGATACCAACATAGTCGGCGGCGAGGACGGCGACGACCGTATCGAAGGCGGGTCCGGCAACGACCAGCTGTTCGGCGATGCAGGCAACGACTTCATCGTCGCGCGGCAGGGAGACGACCTGGTCGGCGGCGGCGAGGGCAACGATGTCATCGGCGGCGAGGACGGCAACGATCGGATCGAGGGCAATGCGGGCAACGACCAGCTCTTCGGCGATGCGGGCAACGACTTCATCCTCGGCGGTTCCGGCGTCGATCTGATCGGCGGCGGCTTCGGCGACGATATAGCTGGCGGCGAGGACGGCGACGACCGGCTCGAGGGCAATTCGGGCGCCGACCGCTTGTTCGGCGACGGCGGCAACGACTTCATCCTCGGCGGCTCCGAGAACGACGTGCTCGGCGGCGGCGAAGGCAACGACGTGATCGGCGCGGAGAACGGCGACGATTACCTCGAAGGCAATGCCGGTGCCGACCGCCTCTACGGCGATGCTGGCAACGACACGCTCGTCGGGGGTTTGGGTGCCGATCTCCTCAACGGAGGGCTCGGCTTCGATCGCTTCGTGTTCAACAGCGCGGCCGAGTCCACGGGCCGCGGCTTCGACACGCTCGAAGGTTTCAACACGCGCGACGATCGCATCGATCTGCCGGGTTCAATCGTCGCGATCGATCAGGCGGTGAATGGCGGCGCGCTCACCGAGGCTAATTTCGATGGCGATCTGTCGGCGGCGCTCGGCGCGGGGCAACTCGGCGCGAGCCGCGCGGTCGTGTTCCGACCGGACGGAGGCGAGTTCGCAGGGCGCACCTTCATCGTCGCCGATGGTAATGGCCAGGCCGGGTATCAGGCGGGTCAGGACTTCGTGTTCGAGGTGACTCAACCGGCGGCCCCGCTGACCGACCTGTCGATGGGCGTTTTCGTCTAGTCGACAGCGGATGGGGAGCTCGCGGCTGCGGGCTCCCCGATCGCTTAGGCCTTCTTGAGCGCGCCCGGCTTGTGCGCGGCCTCCGATCCCTTGTCGGTCTTCACCAGATATTCGGGATTGTCCTTCGACGCCGCGACGTGATGGCCCTTAATGTCCATCGGGCTCGTCAGCTTCTTCTCGACTGTCCCGTGCGCGGAGCCGCCGTGCGATCCCCAGGTTACCTTGTCACCTTTCTTGAACGTCGCGTTCGTCTTGTCCTCGCTCATCGGTTCGTCTCCCTGGCGTCTGCGTGACGATCAATGGTCGGCGTCCGAAAGCGTTGCAAAAGCGAGGGGCGTCGTTAGCGTGCGCGCTAGTCACGGAGACGAGAACGCATGCGCAGGTTCCTGGCACCTCTGGTTCTGGCGCTGCTTCTGTCTGGCTGCGAAACGCTCGCCAGCATCGAGGAGAGCATCCTGGGGCCTTTGCCGCCCGAAGACGGCATGACCGCCGGCCGCGTGCCGCCCCCCGCTGCCGAAACGCCCGCCGTGCAAACCGGCCCTGCGATGACCCCGACCGAGGCGGTGGCGTCCGCGTCGCCCGCCGACTGGCGCACGATCGATCCCGCCAACCTGCTCCTCATGGATCTGCGCGAGGCCAGCGGCCAGCCGGCACGACGCGTCACGATCGAACTCGCGCCCGCCTTCGCGCCCGTCCACATCGCCAACATACGCGCCTTTGCGCGTGGCGGCTGGTGGAACCGCAGCGGCATCTATCGCGTGCAGGACAATTATGTCGCCCAATGGGGCAATGGGGAAACGTCGAAAGGCATGCCCGCGGGCGTGGTCGCGCTTCCGCCCGCCGAGTACGACCGCGATCTGGAGGGGCAGCGCCCCCGGCCTCTGGGGTCGTCCGACGCGTACGCGCCCGCGGTCGGCCACCTCGCCGGCTGGCCCGTCGCGTGGAACCCGCGCACGTCGCGCGCCAACCTCGTCCACTGCTACGGCACCGTAGGGGTGGGTCGCGGCGAGGCACCCGATACGGGCAGCGGCGGCGAGCTTTATGCGGTCATCGGGCATGCCCCGCGCCACCTCGACCGCAACATCGCCGTCGTCGGCCGCGTGCTTGACGGTATGGATGCCCTGTCCGCGCGTCCGCGCGGGACCGAGGCGCTCGGCTTCTACAAGGCTCGGACGTCCGACATCCCGATCGCGCGCGTCACCTTAGCGAGCGATCTGCCCGTCGGCCAACGACCCGTGTACGAGGTGCTGAACACCGACAGCGTCGCGTTCGCGCGTTACATCGCCGCGCGCGCCAACCGCCGGGATAGCTTCTTCGGTGTGCCCGCTGGCGGGGTCGATATCTGCAACGCGCCCGTGCCGACACGAAAACGCTGATACGAAAACGCACCGGACGGCGGGGCCGACCGGTGCGCGATGAAAGTCGGACCGTGTTCGACGCTATGCCGCCCAGGCATGCTCCGTCTGCGCCTTGCGATGACGCACGAGAACCGGTCCCGACGCCGACATCGTCGACGCTTCGGCCAACGGCAGCGCGGTCGCGCAGAACGCGCATTCCGCGCTGGTCCGTCCGATATACCAGTGCGTGCGGCCGCATCCCGGGCAATGGTTCACTTCCGCCTCGCGGTACGCGACATGGTAGCCGCGGTTCGCTGGCTGGAACTTGCCCGCCTTTAACTGACCGGCCTGCAACTGGGTGATCGACATCGTCCGTCCTTTTAATCCTGGGGCTGAAACGGGCCACTGACACCCCGGTTGCATGAACGGAAAACAACAGACAAGCGGTGTGTCTTTCCGGTCCTATCGTGAAACAGAATCCGTCGACCGTTC
This sequence comes from uncultured Sphingomonadaceae bacterium, assembly GCA_964251385.1. Classification (GTDB taxonomy): domain Bacteria; phylum Pseudomonadota; class Alphaproteobacteria; order Sphingomonadales; family Sphingomonadaceae; genus CADCVW01. The sequence goes on from CAXUJK010000002.1 coordinate 52,825, forward strand.
TAACGTTACGACGGGTCGAGTATCGAACCCAAGCCAACCATGTTCTTTTCTTAACCAAATCCTGTGTACGCTGCCGGGCACAGGCTCGTTGAGTATCGGAGCCGGGGTACGGGAGGCGTTCGTCGATGGGCCAGGTACAGCGGGTCGAAAGCTTCATGCCGCGCATCGTCGACCGCGTCGATGTCGACTTCGAGGCCCGCATCAGCGTCGCCAACCGTCCGCGTCCGATAACGCTCATAAACCTGTCGAGCCACGGCTTCATGGGCGAATGCCGCTGCGGCGTACCGCTTAAATCGCGCATCGTTCTCGAACTTCCCGGCATCGAACCCTTGGCCGGCTGCGTGCGTTGGGCCGTGGGACGCCGCGTCGGCGGCCGCTTCGACACGCCCCTCGATGAATTCCAGCTCGCTGAAGCGATGGCTGCCGCTTTCGCCTGAGCGTTTTACCTACGTTTACGCCGCGTTCGCGCGGCGCTTCCGTGTTGCAGGTCCGCTTGCTAAGGCCACATGCAATCTCATGCATGTTTGCCAAAGGTTCGCGCCATGACCGCAGTCGGCCACGACTCCCTTTCTACCCGCTCGACGCTGACCGTGGGCAGCACGTCCTACGCTTACTACAGCCTCCAAAAAGCGGCGGCCAAGCTCGGCGACATCTCGCGTCTGCCCTATTCGATGAAGGTGCTGCTCGAAAACCTGCTCCGGTTCGAGGACGGCAAGACCGTCACGCACGCGGACCTTCAGGCAATCGTCGACTGGCAGATCGAGCGCACGATCGCGCGCGAGATCCAGTACCGTCCCGCGCGCGTCCTGATGCAGGATTTTACAGGAGTCCCCGCCGTCGTCGATCTCGCCGCGATGCGCGATGCGATGAAGACGCTCGGCGGCGATCCGGAACGCATCAATCCGCTCGTCCCCGTCGACCTCGTCATCGACCATTCGGTGATGGTCGACGAGTTCGGAACCGTGCAAGCGTTCGAACAGAACCAGGAGCTCGAGTACGAGCGCAACTCTGAACGCTACACCTTCCTCAAATGGGGCTCGGACGCCTTCGACAATTTCAGAGTTGTTCCACCAGGCACGGGCATCTGCCACCAGGTAAACCTAGAATATTTGGCGCAGACCGTATGGACGAGCGCGGACACCGCGTCGGGAGCCGTCGACGCTTCGGGCGCGGCAGAAGTCGTCGCCTATCCGGACACGTTGGTCGGCACGGACAGCCACACGACGATGGTCAACGGCCTGGGCGTGCTCGGTTGGGGCGTCGGTGGGATCGAGGCGGAGGCGGCGATGCTGGGCCAGCCCGTGTCCATGCTCATCCCCGAGGTCGTCGGGTTCAAGCTGTCGGGCGCGCTCGGTGAAGGGATCACCGCGACTGACCTCGTGCTCACTGTCACGCAGATGCTCCGGGCGAAAGGCGTGGTCGGGCGCTTCGTCGAGTTCTACGGGCCGGGCGTCGCCGCGTTGTCGCTCGCCGACCGCGCCACGATCGCCAACATGGCGCCCGAATACGGGGCGACGTGCGGCTTCTTCCCCGTCGATGCGCGCACGCTCGAATATCTCCGCTTCACCGCGCGCAGCGAGGAGCGGGTGCAGCTCGTCGAGGCCTACTGCCGCGCGCAGGGAATGTGGTGGGAGGAAGGCGTCGAAGATCCCATCTTCACGGACACGCTCGAACTCGACATGTCGACGGTGGCCACCTCGCTCGCCGGCCCCAAGCGCCCGCAGGACAAGGTCCTTCTTCAGGGGCTGGACGACGGCTTCAACACCGAACTGCACGACACGTACAAAAAGGAGGGCGAGACCGACCGCCGCATCTGGATCGGCGCGTCGGGCCACGACATTGGGCACGGCGACGTCGTCATCGCGTCGATCACGAGTTGTACGAACACGTCCAACCCGGCGGTTCTCGTCGCCGCGGGCCTGGTCGCCCGCAAGGCGCGCGAGCGCGGCTTAACCCGGAAACCGTGGGTCAAGACCAGCCTCGCGCCCGGATCGCAGGTGGTGACCGACTATCTCATCAAGTCGGGTTTGCAGGACGATCTCGACGCGGCGGGGTTCAACCTCGCCGGCTACGGCTGCATGACGTGCATCGGAAACTCCGGCCCGTTGCCGCAGCCGATCAGCGACGCGATCAACACCAACGACCTCGTCGTGGCCAGCGTCCTATCGGGCAACCGCAACTTCGAGGGCCGCGTGTCTCCCGACTGCCGCGCTAACTATCTGGCGAGCCCGCCGCTCGTCGTCGCCTATGCGCTTAAAGGCACGGTGCGCGACGACATGATCAACGATCCGCTGGGCACCGGCAGCGACGGCAAACCCGTCTACCTGCGCGACGTGTGGCCGACCAACGCCGAGGTCCGCGAGACGATCGACAGCTACATCGACAGCGATATGTACGCGTCCCGCTACGCCAACGTGTTCGCGGGCGACAAGCGCTGGGCGGGAATCGAATTGACGGGCGGCGACACCTACGCGTGGCCCGACGAGTCCACGTACATCCAGAACCCGCCTTATTTCGAAGGCATGTCCATGACCCCGACCGCGCCCGGCGATATTTCGGGTGCCCGGATGCTCGCGATGTTCGGAGACTCGATCACGACCGACCACATCTCGCCCGCCGGATCGATCAAGGCGGACAGCCCCGCCGGAAAGTACCTACAGGAGAACGGCGTCCTGCGCGTCGACTTCAACAGCTACGGCGCGAGGCGCGGCAACCACCAGGTCATGATGCGCGGCACCTTCGCCAACATCCGCATCAAGAATGAGATGCTGCCCGGCGTGGAGGGCGGCGTGACGATGTGCAACGGCCGCACGATGCCGATCTACGACGCGGCCATGTGCTACGCGGGCGAAGGCACGTCGCTGATTGTCGTCGCCGGCAAGGAGTACGGCACGGGATCGTCGCGCGACTGGGCGGCCAAGGGTACGAACCTGCTCGGCGTCCGCGCCGTCATAGCCGAAAGTTTCGAGCGCATCCACCGCTCCAACCTCGTCGGCATGGGCGTGTTGCCGCTGCAGTTCGCGCTCGACCAGGACCGCAAGACGTTGGGGCTCGACGGCACCGAGACTTTTGACATCGCAGGCGTTGCCGACATCAAGCCGCGCCAGGACGTCGAAGTTCGCATGACCCGCGCCGACGGCACGACGGAGACCTTCGTCGCCCGCTGCCGCATCGATACGGTCAACGAGCTCGATTACTTCCGCGGCGGCGGCATCCTCCACTACGTCCTGCGCAACCTCGCGGCGTGACCATTCTCATCGAAGTCGTCGGCTGGATCGGCGCGCTGCTCATCCTGTCCGGCTACGCGCTGCTCACCTCCGGCCGCGTCACCGCGCGGTCGCCGCTCTACCAGTGGCTCAACGTCGTCGGCGCGGCGGGCTTCATCGTCAACGGACTGGCGAACGAAGCCTACCCGTCCGCCGGCCTAAATATCGTCTGGATGGGCATCGGAGCCGTCGCGTTATGGAAGATCGCACACGCAAAAGGCTCGTCGACCTCAGCCACGTGATCGAGGCCGGAATGGTGACGTTCAAGGGTCTGCCCGGCCCGCTCATCTGCGATTTCTGGACGCGCGAGAGCTCCGCCGACCACTACGACGATGGATCGAGCTTTCAGATCGGCCGCATCGACATGGTAGCCAACACGGGCACATACGTGGACGCCCCGTTCCACCGTTACGCCGACGGCCGCGACTTGGCCGGGCTGGCGCTGGACTCGCTTGCCGCGCTTGACGCGGTGGTGGTCCGCCGTCCGCACGCCGCCGAACTGGCTACCGACGCCGCTCGTCTCGCGCACCTCGACGTGCGCGGCAAGGCCGTGCTCGTTCACACGGGCTGGGATGAGCATTGGCGCACGGAAAGCTACTTCAGCGATCACCCGTTCCTGACGGAGGTCGCCGCGAACTGGCTCGTCGAGAACGGCGCGACGTTCGTCGGTATCGACAGCCACAACATCGACGACACCCGCACCCGCGGTCGACCCGTTCACACGATCCTGCTGGGTGCCGACATCCCCATCGGCGAGCACCTGACCAACCTGGGCGCGCTTCCGGACGCCGGCTTCCGCTTCTCCGCGGTCCCGCCCAAGGTCGCGGGGATGGGCACCTTCCCGGTGCGCGCTTGGGCCGAGGTCTAGCCCGCCAACGCGTCGCGCAACGCGTCCTTGCTCATCCCCGACCGCCCCTTGATCCCGCGTGCTTTCGCGCGCCTCAGCAAGTCGGCTTTCGTCTCCTCGCCATGTCGCACCCGCGACGCCTTGGCCGCTACATCCTCCGGCTGCGCGGAGAACTGCTTGCCCGCGCGCAGATCCTTCTTCTTGGCCGCGGTCGTGCGCGCGTACTCCTCGTCGGTCATCGCCTCGCGCGCGGCTTCCGGCAGATAGCGCTCGCCCGTCTCGAGACTCTCGCCGCCGGACTTCGTACCCCACTTCTCTTCCGTCCATTCGACGAGATGGTTGTGCGGATCACGCTCGCCCAAATACCCGCCGCCGCGCTTCTGGTACTCGTGGCTGGCCATCTGCGCCTTGCGCGCCGACCATTGTCCCGGCTTGCCGCCCTTGTCGCCGGCGGTGATCTCCGTCTTGACGGCCTCCCAGAGCTTCGGGTCGGATTTTTGGGCGGTAGCGGACACGGGCAGCTCCTTCGTCGTCGGCAGAACCGGCGTTAGGCTTGCCGGGTTCCGGCGAGCCATGGGGGCACGATCGCATCGCCCAGATCGTCGACCCGCCGATGCTCTACCGCGAACCCGAGTTCGCGATGGACGACCCGCGTGCGCGGCCCTTCGGCGGTCGTCGGCACCACGACCAGCCGCCGCGCGACCTTGGCCTTGTAGTGCATGCGCGCCGTGTTCTCCTGGCCCACATAGCACCCCTTGGTGAAGCTGACTCCGTTTAGTTCGTCCGCATTGCATTCGAGCCACAACGTCTTGTCGGAACCCAGTTCCTCCCTGCCCTCCGCGACACCCAGCGCGAGGCGGTGGCGATGCCAAGCGGGACTGGCATCTTCGGCTTGCGGGGCGAGCCACCGCGTTCCGAGATCCGCCAGCCGCGGATCGCGCCCGTGCGGACCGCTCGGTGCCCAGTGGACGCACAGTTCAGGCTCCTGCGCGATCTTGATCGCTCGGCGCAACCGGTACATGGTCAGGCGCTTCGCAAGATCGCCCGCCGCGTCCCGCTCGCAGTCGATGAGGACGTCCTCGCCATCCGCCCACAGGACGAAATCGAACAGGGCCTTGCCCTGCGGCGTCAGCAGCCCCGCCCAAAGCGGCAGGTCCGGCGCGAGAAGGGCCAAGTCGTGCGTGACCAGCCCCTGCAGGAAGCCCCGCACGTCGTCTCCCGACAGGCGGATGAGCGCGCGGTCGGCCAAGGTCGTTGCTGGGGTAGTGGCGGCCATGGACCCTAGTTAAGGCGGGTCACGCCGAACCCCAAGGAACCGGATGCCGCAGACCCTCACCATCCGCCGGCCCGACGACTGGCACGTCCACCTGCGCGACGGCGACATGCTGGCCGCGGTCGCACCCTACACGGCGCGACAATTCGCGCGCGCGATCGTCATGCCCAACCTGATGCCTCCCGTCACGAGCGTCGCGGCGGCGGCGGCGTGCCGCGAGCGCATCATGGCCGCTCTGCCCGCCGATGCGGATTTCACGCCGTTGATGACTTGCTACCTCACGGACGATGCCGATCCGGCTGAACTCGTTCGGGGGTTCGGCGAAGGCGTGTTCACCGCGGCCAAGCTCTACCCCGCCGGAGCGACCACGAATTCGGCAAGCGGCGTCACCGACGTCCGCAACATTCACCGCGTCGCGGAGGCGATGCAGCGGATCGGCATGCCGCTGCTCGTCCACGGCGAGGTCACCGATCCCGCCGTCGACATCTTCGATCGCGAAGCCGTCTTCATCGACCGCGTCCTGACCCCGCTGATCCGGGACTTTTCGAAATTACGGGTGGTCATGGAACACATCACCACCGCCGACGCCGCGGCGTTCGTCGGCGCTGCGGGTCCGAACCTGGCCGCGACGATCACGCCGCACCACCTCCACCTCAACCGAAACGCGATCTTCTCAGGCGGGATCAGGCCGCACGCTTACTGCCTGCCCGTGCTGAAACGCGAACGTCACCGACTCGCGTTGCGCGCCGCCGCGACATCCGGATCGCCCAAATATTTTCTGGGCACGGACAGCGCTCCGCACGCCGTCGACGCCAAGGAAAGCGCCTGCGGCTGCGCGGGTATCTTCAACGCGCCGCACGCGCTCGAAAGTTATGCGACGGTGTTCGATGAAGAGGGCGCGCTTGACCGGCTCGAAGCCTTTGCCAGCGAAAACGGCGCGCGCTTCTACGGCCTGCCGCTAAACGAGGGCACGGTGACACTGGAACGCGCGGTCAATCCCGTGCCCGACAGCTTGTCGGCGGGCACCACCACCGTTGTCCCGTTCCACGCGGGCGAGACGCTGGCCTGGCGCATTCGATGACGTCATCCCGGCGCATGCCGGGATTTCAGGGGATTGCGACTGCGGCAGCTTCAAACCCCCCGAAGTCCCGGCCTTCGCCGGGACGACGCGGGGGGGGGGTGGTCAGAACGGAAACCAGCTGTTCTTCTTCGAAAAGCGCATATACCCGACGTTCGCGCCCAGCCGCACGCCCGCGCCCAACCGCACGGGGATGAGGACCACGTCCTTGCGCTTCAGGTACGCCGCGGTGAACCCGCCCACCAGGTACGCCTTACCCTCGGCCGCCGGGTACGCCTTGTACAGGTCCTCCCCGTCGTCGAGATTGTAGACGAGCACGAAGACCTTGTTCGCGTCCGCGCCCGCGTCGAAGCCGATCGAGGGGCCGCGCCAGAACACCTTGCTCTGGCCTTCGATCTTGTGGAACAGCGTTCCCGACCCGTACTTCGCGCCGATGCCGATCGCACCGCCCGCTTCCTTGCCCGTGATGTACCCCGCGGGTTCGCCCTGGTCGCGCAGGATGTCCTCGATCAGGCCGGCGAGCCCCGCCGCGCCCTTGCCGAACACGCCTTCGGCGGCGGTCAGCACATCGCCGCTCGCGATGCGTTCGTTGTCGGCGGCGGTCGCCTGACGGACCGTGATGTCGTTGGGCGGCGCGGTCGACGGCGCGGGCGTGACCGGACCCTGGACAGGGGCAGGCTGGGCCGGGAGCGGCTCACCGTCCTCGCTGGTGTCCTCGACCCCGCCGGGCGGTGCCAGATCCGCATCCGCGTTCTGCGCCGATGCGACCGAGGCCAATCCTAAACTGATCGCCGTCGCCAATCCGATAAAACGCTTCATGATGCTCGCCCTCGTACCCCGCCCGCGAACTAACGCGCAAAGGGCTTGCGCTGCAATGAACGCGCGGACGAACGGTCATGTCGCGTGTTGAACCTGCGCGGGCGCGCCGCTATACCTCGGCGGCCGGAGACGTGGGTGAGTGGCTGAAACCAGCGGTTTGCTAAACCGCCGTAGGGTGTTTAGCCCTACCGAGGGTTCGAATCCCTCCGTCTCCGCCATCGGTTCACAGCCAGCCTCCGGCTCCCGATTATATCAATTCCGGAGCGGGCATGCCGATCGCCACCGCCCTTGCGACAAAGCGTCTTTGGCGTGCCGAGGCGCGTGCGACGTTGTTGCTCGCCTACCCGCTGATCCTGACCAACCTGACGCAGGCGGGGATCGGGGCGACGGACGTCGTGATGCTCGGCTGGGCGGGCCCGCGTCCGCTCGCGGCCGGCGCGCTCGGCGTCAACCTCTACACCGTGTTCCTGGTCTTCGGCCTCGGTCTGGCGACCGCCGCCTCGCCGATGCTCGCGCGCGAGCTCGGCGCGCGGTTCAACAGCGTGCGCGACATCCGCCGCACGGTGCGGGCTGCGTTGTGGAGCACCGCCGCGCTGGCGGTCCCCGTGTGGCTGCTCCTGTGGCATTCCGAGGCGATCTTCCTGGGCATGGGCCAGGACCCGGCGCTGTCCCGCGACGCGGCCACGTATGTGCGTGCGCTGCAATGGGGCCTGCTGCCCGCGCTTTGGTATCTCGTGCTGCGCGCGTTCGTGGCCGCGCTCGAAAAGCCGATCTGGTCGCTCCTCGTGTCGGCGGGCGGCATCTTGGTCAACGCGGGGCTCGCCTATGGGCTGATCTTCGGGCGCTTCGGCCTGCCCGCGCTCGGCTTGGTCGGCGCGGGGGTCGCGAGCACGATCACCAACCTGTTGATGTTCGCCGCGATGGCGTTCGTCGTCGTGACCCATAAGCGCTTCCGCCGCTACCGCCTGTTCGGCCGCTGGTGGCGCAGCGACTGGCGGCGCTTTCTTGGCGTGTGGGCGTTGGGGCTGCCGATCGCCGTCACGCTGACGCTGGAGGTCGCGATCTTCAGCGCCGCGATCTTCCTCATGGGCCTGATCGACCTGACGTCCGTGGCGGCGCACGCGATCGCCATCCAGTTGGCGGCGCTGACCTTCATGGTCCCGCTCGGCCTGGGACAGGCAGCGACCGTGCGCGTCGGCCTCGCGTTCGGGCGCGGAGACAAGGCCGGGATCACGCGCGCGGGCTGGACCGCGTTCGCGTTCGGGGTCGGGTTCATGGCGTTCATGGCGCTCGGCATGGTCGCGTTCCCGCGCACGCTGATCCACGCGTTCGTCGACGAGGCCGATCCGGCGACCGCGCCCGTGATCGCGCTCGCCGTGTCTTTTCTCGGAATTGCGGCGATGTTCCAGATCGTCGACGGCGCGCAGGCGGTGGCCGCGGGCATGCTGCGGGGTCTGGGCGATACCACGGTGCCGATGATCTACGCCGCGTTCGGCTACTGGATCGTGGGCCTGGGCATCGGAATCGCGCTCGGCTTCTGGGCGGGGTGGGACGGCGTCGGCATCTGGATCGGATTGGCGAGCGGGCTCGGCGTCGTGTCCGTGCTGATGATCGGCCGCTGGATGCGCCGCGACGCGCTGGGGCTCACCGCCTGATCGCACCGGCCGCGCGCACGTCGGCGATCGTCGGGGTGCCGTTGACCGCCATCAGCAGGTCCGCCTCGGCCAGAATGCACTTGAGCACGTGCGCGGCGCCCTCCGCGCCGTCCAGCGCCAGCCCGTAGGTGTAGGGCCGCCCGACACCCACCGCGCACGCGCCCAGCGCCAGCGCTTTCACGACATCCGACCCCGACCGCACGCCCGAATCGAACAGCACGGGCGCGGAGCCGGATGCGGCGACGACGTCGGCCAGCAGGTCGATCGCAGCGATGCCGCCGTTCGCCTGCCGTCCGCCATGGTTGGAGCAGTAGATCGCGTCCGCGCCGCCGTCGACCGCGCGCCGCGCGTCGTCCGGGTGGCAGATGCCCTTCAGGATGATCGGCAGCTTGGTCAGCGAGCGCAGCCACGGCATGTCGGCCCATGTCAGCACTTTTCCGAACGTCGCCGCCCACTGCCGCACGACCCCAGCCATGTCCGCTTCCGGCGGCTTGTCGAGCTTGGCGCGAAACACCGGGTCGGACGTGTAGTTCGCCAGCACCGCGCCCCGCAATTGCGGGAAATTGGCGACGTTGAGGTCGCGCGGCCGCCAGCCCGTGACCCACGTGTCGAGCGTCACGACGATGCCCTTGAACCCCGCCGCCTCCGCGCGCGACACCAGGCTCGCGGCAAGGTCCAGGTCCTTGGGCGTATACAGCTGGAAGAAGCCGGGCTGTTCGCCCATGGCATCCGCCACTGCCTCGAGCGGGTCGTTGGACAAAGTCGATGCCATGAACGGCACGCCCGCCATAACGGACGCCCGCGCGGCCGCCAGGTCGCCGTGGCCGTCGGGGGTGCAGATGCCGTTGACGCCGATCGGGGCCATGAACAGCGGGTGCGGATGACGGACGCCGAACAGCTCGATCGACAGGTCGCGGTTCGTGCAGTCGACCATCATGCGCGGGGTCATGCCCCAGCGATCGAAGCCCGACCGGTTGCGGTCTTGGGTAAACTCGTCGCCGCACCCACCCTCGACATAGGTGAGCACCGAAGGCGGCATCGCCGCGGCCGCGCGCGCGCAGCGTCGCGAAGTCGACGGGCAACTTGGGAATGCGGCCCTGGAGCCCGGCGAGATAGATCTCGTTCTGGTAATCGCCGTAGTGGGGCATTGCCGGCCTTTATCGAAAGGATGGAGGCTGCAGCGCTTACGTGACCGGCACTCCGGGCGGAATACCGGCTGTTTCCGCGAGCATCGCGAGCCGGTCCTCGTGGTCGGCCTGCGTGATCCGAAAGCGCAGCAGCGCGAGAATAGCCGCGATCCCGCACAGGATCGTCAGACCCGCGAAACCCAGCGACAGGTCGTGGAGCACGCCTGTCGCGACGGTGCCTGGCTTGGCGGCTTCCGGAAATTCGACCGCTCCCAGCAATGCGCCGGAGATGGCGATGGCGAGCCCGGCGACCGCCTTCTTCATGAAGAACAGCCCGGCGAAGAATGCGCCTTCGCTGCGCTTCCCCGATCTGGACTGCGACTCCTCGACCACATCCGACACCATCGATTCGAACAGGATGAAGACGCCGACGCTGAGCGCGGTCGCAACGGTGGTCAGGACGAGCAGCAGCGGGAGCAGCGCGGCGCTGTCGTTGCCGACGAACAGCCCCAGCGGCCGCAGGAGATAGGGCGCGGTCGCGGCTGGGATGTAGAGCAGCACGAACAGGACGGACGCATTGCGCTTGCCCAGCCGCTTGGACACGCGCGGCGCGATGACCAACGCGAGCACGACGCCAAGCATCGTCGCGACGGTATAGACGACCAGCGCGGAGGCGGCGAGCCGCCACATGAAGGTATAGAAATACGTCGTCAGCGCGAAGCTGACATACTGGCCGACATAGCTGAATACGCCCGCGACCATGAGGACGAGGAAGCTGCGGTTGCGTAAGCTCCCCAGCGTCTCTCGCAAGGTCCCGCGCTCGGCCGACATCTTGGGCAGGCGCGCGATCTCGCGATGCGTGCCCAGCGCGGAAACGAGGATCGCGACGACCATTACGATCGACGCGACGATCGCATAGGTTTTGTAGCCGTCCGGGTTGAGCTGCCCCACGGAATACGCCGCGCTCGGCGCGAGGAAGACGCCGAACGTGAGCAGCAGCATCGCCATGCCACCGATCCAGGCGAACAGGTATCGGAAGCTGACTATAGAGGTGCGCTCGTTATAATCGGACGTCAGTTCGGGCGCGAGCGCGCTCGAGGGGACTTCGTAGCAGGAAATCGCGGTGCGGATCAGGATCGCGGTCACGACGAGGTAGATCAGGGTCGCATTGTCGCTTCCCTCTGGCGGATTCCACAGCAGCAGGTACAACGCGCCGACGGGAAGCGCGGCGGCGTACATGAAGGGGTGACGACGCCCCCAGCGCGATCGCGTGTTGTCCGACCAGTGCCCGATCAGCGGATCGGCGAACGCGTCGACCACGAGCGCGGCCATGATCGCCAGCCCGACGGCCTGCGCGGGCAACCCCACGACCTGGTTGTAGAACAACAGCAGAAACGTCGAAAACCCGTTGTCCTTGACGCCGTACGCGATCGTGCCGACGCCATAAGCCAGCTTGGTGGACAGGGACACGCGGCGACCCGCGGGCGCGGACGTTTCAAGGACAGCGGTCAAGTCGGTCACTCCACGATTGTACGCCGGGAGTGTGCATCAGCATCCGCTTGAATTATAGTGGCAATTAGAAAAGGCGATCAGCGGACGCGCAGCCCTTCGAAACAAAAGGCGTCGATCGCAGCCAGCACCCGCTCGCCCGTCATGGTCTTGTCGGCACCGACCCAGCGCGGGATCCAGATCAACATGCCGAGCAGCAACTGCACGACAAGCTTCGCCTCGCACGGCGCGACCGACCCGTCCGCCATGCCTTCTTCGATGAAGCGCTCGAGCGTCGCGCGTAGCCGCACGCCCCACGTGTCGATCGTGTCGCGTTGCGCGTTGTCAAGATAGCTATGATCGCCGAAGAAGATCTGCGGTCCGTTGCGCGCGCCGTCCACCACGAGGTCGTGGACGAACCGCTTGAGCTTCGTGCCGCCGGTCGCTTCATTCTCGTCAACCTGTTGCAGGATCTTCTCGAACCGCTGCAGCGACTGGCGGTGGCAGGCGTAGACCAAATCCTGCTTGCTCGGAAAGTAATAGTACAGGGCCGCGTCGCGCAGGTCGAGCGCGGCGGCGATGTCGGACATGGTGGCCAACGCGAAGCTCTTGGCGTTGATGATCTGGATCGCAGCGCGGACGATCTCCTCGCGCTTGCGCGCCGCCTTGCGGCTCGTGGACAATTTCGGTCCTTCGGGAGGCGCGACGACGTTCGGCTCGGCTTCGCGCACAATAGACTCCCGGTCGGGGGCGACCATCGAAAGCCATCCCTCAACCTGCGGAGTACGGCAAGTCGATCCTTTCTAGCTTGAGCTAGAAATTCAAGTGTGCCATAAATTGGGGCGCAAGCGCAGGAACATGCGCGCACACGATGGATGAGGATGAGGATCACGCCCGACGACGCTTCCACGCGCGATGATGTCGCCCGCTTCATCTTCATCACCGGTGCCGCATCCGGGATCGGCCGCGCCACCGCCTTGCTGTTCGCGCGCGCCGGCTGGTCGGTCGCCGGGTTCGACGTGGACACGGCGGGTCTCGCCGCGCTTGAAAACGATCTGGGCGACGTGAACATGTTGCTGCGCCCGCTTGACGTCACCGACAGGTCCGCAATCTTGGCCGCGTTCGACGCGTTCTCGGGCTGGAGCGGCGGCCGACTCGACCTGCTTTTCAACAACGCGGGCATCATCGCAAAGGGCGCGTTCGCCGACATGGCCTGGGAACAGTTTTTGGCGTCATCAACGTAAACCTGATCGGCGGCCTCGCCGTCGTGCATGCCGGGCTGCCGCTCCTCCGCCGCAGCCCCGGCTCGCTGTGCATGTCGACGTCGTCGGCGTCCGCGATCTTCGGGTCGGAGGATCTGGCGATCTACTCGGCGACCAAGCACGCCGTGAAGGGGTTTACCGAAGCGCTGTCGCTCGAACTCGCGCGCGACGGCGTGCGCGCGGCCGACGTCCTTCCCGGCATTGTCGATACCGCCATGCTGCCGGGCGAGATGCGCCCGCTGCTACCCGCCACCGGACACTGGCGGTTGATCTCGCCCGATGCCGTCGCGCAGGCGGTGTGGGACGCATACGGCGGTACCACACTGCACAGCTACGTGCCCCCCGAGCTTCAGGCCGTCGACGTCCGCATCACGACCGACCCGGACGGCGCGCGCGACGCGCTCGTCGCGGGCGCGCTGCTGTGAGCGCGAAATCAAGCATCCGCGCACGTCGCAACGACGGCGCTTCCAGGGAGACGGATATGAAAAAGGCACTTCTTCTCGGCGCGTCGCTCTTCGGGCTGACACTCGCCGGTCCCGCGCTTGCGCAGGGCGCGGCGGCGCAGCAGCCGACCGGAACCGCCGGCGGCAACGACCAGACGCAGCCGGTAAATACCGAAGCAGTTGCCGATACCGCGGAAACCAACGACAACGAGATCGTCATCACCGCGTCGCGTCGCGAGGCGACGCTGCAGGACACGCCGATCGCGGTGTCCGTCACCACGGGCGCGACGATCGAACAGGCGCAGATTCGCGACCTCATCGACCTGCAGACTCTCGTGCCCTCGCTGCGCGTGTCGCAGCTCGCCAGTCCCGCCAACACCAACTTCATCATCCGCGGCTTCGGCAACGGGGCGAACAACCCGGGCATCGAGCCCTCGGTTGGCGTGTTCATCGACGGCGTCTACCGCTCGCGCTCCGCCTCGCAGATCAGCGACCTGCCCAACGTCCGGCGCATCGAGGTTTTGCGCGGGCCGCAGTCCACTTTGTTCGGCAAGAACGCGTCTGCCGGCGTCATCTCGATCGTCACGCAGCGTCCGCAGTTCGAATTCGGCGGCTCCGCGTCCGCGACCTACGGCAATTTCGACACGATGGTGTTCAAGGCCGACGTCACGGGTCCGATCACCCATCGGATCGCATTCGCGCTGTCCGGCAACTACAACAAGCGCGACGGTTATGCCCGCGACCTGACCACCGGAACCGACCTCAACAACCGCAACCGCTACGACCTGCGCGGCGACATCCTGTTCAAGGCGTCCGACGATTTCACCGTGCGCGTCATCGGCGACTATTCGAACATCGACGAACGCTGCTGCTTCGTCGCCAACATCGTCAACGGACCCACGGGCGCGCTGGTCGATGCGCTGTCCGGCGGGCCGGGCTTGGGGCTCGTCGCCCAGAACCCGTTTTCCTACACCGTGCGCAACAATTCGGTCCCGTTCAACAAGATTGAGAATTACGGCGGATCGGCGGAAATCGGGTTTGTGCGCGGCCCGCTGACCTTCACGTCGATCACTGCCTATCGCGAACTGCGCAGCCGCGCGGACCAGGACGGCGACTTCACCGCGCTCGACCTCATCGCGTCGGGACTGACGACGCAGAAGATAGACACGCTTACGCAGGAACTGCGCGTCGCGTCCGACTTCGACGGCCCGTTCAATTTTCTTTTGGGCGGCTTCTACTTCGATGAAGACATCGACTTCACCAACTCGTTGTCCATCGGCGTCGGCGCGCGTCCGTTCTTCAACGTGCTGACCGGCGGTGCGCTGAACGGTCTGGAACAGGGCTTCGGATTGCCCGCCAACACTTTTTTCGCGCGCGGCTCGGGCAACCAGGAACGGTTCACGTTGTCCGACAAGGCGTATTCGGTCTTCGGCTCGGTCGATTTCGAGGTCAGCGGCCGCCTCACTTTGACCGCCGGGTTCAACTACACCGACGACAGCAAGCGCGCGTCCGCCAACGTGCTGACAACCGAGCGCTTTTCCGCGCTTGACCTGGTTCAGATCGGAACGCTGCTGGGCGTGCCGGCGAACCTCGCCAACACCGCCGCCAACCCGTTGCTGGGCTTGCGCGGGCTGCAGTTCCTGCCGCCGTTCCTCAATTTTCCGAATGCGGTCGAGGACGGGCGCACCGACGACGACAAGCTCACCTATACGCTGCGCGCCGCGTACGAAGTTTCCGACCAGTTGAACGTCTACGCGACCTACGCGACGGGCTTCAAGGCCAGCTCCTTCAACCTGTCGCGCGACAGCCGCCCGCTTGCCACCGACTTCGTGCCCGGATCGCCCGTGACCAACCCGGCCGCCTCGCCGATCCGCACCGCGGGGCTGGCACTGCCCAACCTGACGACGGGCACGCGTTTCGCTGGCCCTGAGAATACCACGGTCTACGAAGCCGGCCTCAAGGCCAGCTTCGCCCGCGCGACGTTGAACGTCGCGGTGTTCCAGCAGGAGATCGAGGGGTTTCAAAGCAACGTCTTCACCGGCACCGGCTTCAACCTGGCCAATGCGGGCAAGCAGTCGATCTTCGGCATCGAGTTCGACGGCACGTACACGCCCGTCCGGCCGCTGACCCTGTTTCTCGCCGTCACCTATCTCGACCCGTACTATAATTCGTTCCGCAACTCGGCGGTCGGCGATCTGACCGGTGAAAACCCGACGGACATCCCGTCGATCGCGGCGTCGATGGGTGCGACCTACACGCACGATTTCGGCGGCGGCACGCGCCTGATCGCGCGCCGACTACAAGTACGAGGACGACGTGCAGGTCAACGACGGCCTGCCCGGCTTCGCCAACCGCAGCGGCCCGACGATCGACTTCGGACCCTCGCGCGCGATCGGACGGCGGTTCCGCAGGCAGGTCGACGAGGTCGACGCGTCGCTGACGCTGGCGCTGCGGAACGGGTTCGAAGTCTCCGCCTACGGACGCAATCTGTTGAACGACAAGTACCTGATCGACGTGTTCGACGCGGTCGCGCAAGGGGGCAGCGTCAGCGGCTTTCCCAACCAGCCGCGAACCTACGGCGGCACCGTCCGCTTCAAGTTCTAGGAACGCGCATGTCCACCGACTTCGACGCGCTCCGCGAACGCTACCGCGTCGAACGGGATCGCCGCACGCCGGGCGGGGGCGATCGGCGCTACCAGGAAACGGCGGGCGAGTTCGCCCGGTTCTCGGCCGATCCGTCCGCCGTCGCCGACGAACGGCCAGCGCTGACCGACACGGTCGACGTGCTCGTCGTCGGCGGAGGCTTCGGCGGGCTGCTGACCGCGGCGCGCCTGCGCGAGGCGGGCGTTCCCCGCGTCCGCATCGTCGAGGCAGGCGCGGATGTCGGCGGCACCTGGTACTGGAACCGCTATCCCGGCGCGGCGTGCGACATCGAGTCGTACATCTACTTCCCGCTACTGGAAGAGACGGGCTACATGCCCGTCGAACGTTACTCGAAAGCCGCGGAAATCCGGACGCACTGCGTCCGCATCGCCGAAAAATTCGGGTTGTACGACGATGCGATCTTCTCGACCCAGGTCACGTCGCTCGTCTGGAACGCGGACGACGCGCTTTGGTCGGTGCACACCGACCGCCATGACCACATGCGCGCGCGCTTCGTCGTGCTGACGACGGGGCCGTTGAACAAACCCAAGCTGCCCGCGATACCGGGCATCGAGACTTTCGCGGGCCACAGCTTTCATACGAGCCGCTGGGACTACGACTACACCGGCGGGTCGGCGACCAAACCGCTCAATGGGCTCGCCGACAAGCGCGTCGGCATCATCGGCACGGGCGCGACCGCGATCCAGTGCATCCCGCCGCTCGCGCGATCCGCCAAGCATCTGTCCGTGTTCCAGCGCACGCCGTCCTCGGTCGACGCGCGCGACAACGCGCCCACCGATCCGGCGTGGGTCGCGAGCCTGGAGCCCGGCTGGCAGAAGAAGCGCATCGAGAGCTTCACCGCGCAGCTCGCGGGGGATCTGGCGCAGCCCGATCTCGTCGCCGACGGCTGGACCGTGCTCGCGCGTGCGGTGCGCGGCAAACTGATCGAAACGCAAGGGTCGGTCGATCCCGCCGTGTTGCTCGAACAGGCCGACATGGAAAAGATGGTTCAGATTCGCGAACGCATCGACAGCATCGTGGAGGACCCGAAGACCGCGGACGCGCTCAAACCCTGGTTCAGCCTGTTCTGTAAGCGGCCCTGCTTTCACGACGAGTATCTGGCCGTCTTTAACCGCCCGAACGTCACGCTCGTCGACACCCAAGGCCGCGGCGTGGAGGCGATCACGCCGATCGGCGTCGTCGTCGCGGGCGTCGAGCATCCGCTCGACTGCCTGATCTACGCGACCGGGTTCGAGGTCGCGGCCGACTTTTCTAAGCGGTCGGGGTTCGAGGTCGTCGGCGTCGGCGGGCAATCGCTGACCGACAAGTGGGCGAACGGCATGTCGACGCTGCACGGCATGCACAGCCGCGGCTTTCCGAATTGCTTCGTCCTCAGCCACGCGCAATCGGGCATGTCCGCGAACTTTCCGCACATGCTCGACGAGCAGGCGAAGCACGTCGCCCACTTGGTCGAACATTGCCTGGAGGCGGGCGTGAAGACCATGGAGGCGACCGCCGAGGCCGAGGCCGACTGGGTCGACACGATCGTCGCGCAGAGCGAGGGCCGTCGCAAGTTCCTGGAGGCGTGCACCCCCGGCTACTACAACAACGAAGGCCGTGCGTCGGACGCGGCGGCGCGGAGCGCGTCGTACGGCGCGGGGCCGCTCGCGTTCGTCCATCTCCTGCGCGAATGGCGCGAGTCCGGGGAGTTCGTCGGGCTCGAGCTCGACGGGCGTCACGTTGCGGCCGCAAGCGGCGAACCCGACCAAGGGAGAAACTGATGTCGATCCTGAACGACGCGCCTCAACCTTTCGTAGCGGCCGACGACGAGGCGGCGATTGCCGACCTGCGCCAGAAATTCGAGGCGCAGCGCGTCGCCTTCGCCGCCGACCGCGACCCGAGCCTCGACGAACGCCGTGCCCGCATCGGCGCGCTCATGGAGATGATCGCGGGCAACCGGGCAAGGATCGTCGCCGCGCTCGCGCAGGATTTCGGCACGCAGCCTAGGGGGGCGAGCGAACTGATCGAGGTTTTGGGGGTGCTCGGCCGCGCGCAGTACGTGCTCGACCAGCTCGAGGAATGGATCACGCCCAGCCCGCGACACACCGACCCCGCCTTCTTGGGTACGGGCAGTGCGTACATGCGCCTCCAGCCCAAAGGGGTCATCGGAAACATAATCCCGTGGAACTTCCCGTTCGACATCGGGCTCGGCCCTGCGATTGAAATGCTCGCGGCGGGCAATCGCATCATGCTGAAACCGTCCGAGTTCACGCCCGCGTGCGGCGCGCTGATGCACGACATGGTGGCGGCCGCGTTCGATCCGTCGGTAATGACGGTCATAGTTGGCGGGCTCGACCTTGCTCACGCATTTTCCGCGATTCCGTGGGACCATCTGCTCTACACGGGCAGCCCGAACGTCGGGCGTCAGGTCATGGCGGCGGCGGCGGCCAACCTGACGCCGGTGACGCTCGAACTCGGCGGCAAGTGCCCCGCGCTGCTGACGCCGGGATCAGTCACGGCGCGCAACGTCGAGGCGGTGATGGGCACGAAAGTCGTCAAGAACGGCCAGATGTGCGTGTCCGTCGACTACGCGATGGTGCCGCGCGCCGACGTCGACGCGTTCGTGGGACATGCGCGCGCGTACTTCGACAGGGCCGCTCCCGATTATTCGCGCGGGGACGATGTCACGGGCATCATCTCGCTTCGGCATCTCGACCGCCTGTCCGAAATGCTGTCCGAGGCCGCCGATCGCCAAACCCGCATCGTGCCGCTGGAGGACGACGGCGCAGTCGACCGCGATACGCGCCGCATGCCGATGTCGCTCGTCGTCGACCCCGCCTCCGACCTGCGCGTCATGACCGAGGAAATTTTCGGGCCGATCCTGCCCGTCGTCCCCTACGACGATCTCGACGCGGCGGTCGCGGCCATCAACGCGGGCGAGCGGCCGCTGGGCTTGTACGTGTTCGGCGACGACCCGGCCGTCACTGACGGCGTTCTGAACCGCACGACGTGGGGCGGCGCGGCGGTCAACACCTGCGCGCTGCAGGGCGCGTTGCCATCGCTCGGCTTCGGCGGGTCGGGAGCCAGCGGCATGGGACGCCACCACGGCATCGAAGGATTTCGCGAGTTTTCGAATGCGCGCGGCGTCGTGGTGCGCGGTGCGGAACCCGATATGATCGACGCGTTCTACGCACCGTACGCCAGGCCTCGGCCGTCGTGGATGCCATGCTGGGCACCGGATAGCAAGAACCGCGCGGCACCGTCCGATTAGGTGCGACATGGCCACTGATCTGGTTTAAGCGCGTCGCTTCCGACCGGAGGCCCCCATGCACTTCACGATCAACGGAGGTCCGGTCGATATCGCCTGCGACGTCCGTACCTCGCTCCTCGACATGCTCCGCGAGCATCTGCATTTGTTCGGCACCAAGAAGGGGTGCAATCAAGGCGCGTGCGGCGCATGCACCGTGCTCGTCGACGGCGAGCGCATCAACGCCTGCCTCGCGCTTGCGGTGCAGTATCAGGGCCGCAGCATCGTTACGGTCGAAGGATTGGGGACGCCCGACGCGCTCCACCCCCTGCAGGCCGCGTTCGTCGAACATGACGGGTTCCAGTGCGGCTACTGCACGCCGGGCCAGATCTGTTCCGCGGTCGGCATGATCGCCGAGTTCGAACGCGGCGTGCCGAGCGTACTCACCGCCGACCTGGCGGAAGGCGCGGACGACCTGTCGCATGACGAATTGCGCGAGCGCATGAGCGGCAATCTGTGCCGCTGCGGCGCGTACAACGGCATCGTCGATGCGATCCGCACCGTGGTCGCGGCGGGAGCGAGCGCATGATCGAATTCAGCTACGCGCGGACCGAGAGCGCGGGGCAGGCGGTCGGGCTTGCCCGCACCGGCGGCAAGTTCTTGGGGGGCGGGACCAACTTGGTCGACCTGATGCGCGAAGGCATCGAGGCTCCAGCCGCGCTCGTCGACGTGACCGGATTGTCGACGAACATCGACGCGCGCGACGACGGGAGCATCGTCATTGGGGCAGGGGTCCGCAACACCGCGCTCGCCGCGCACCCGGCGGTGCGCGCGCGGTTCCCGTTGCTGTCGCGGTCGATCCTGGCCGGGGCCAGCGCGCAGATCCGCAACATGGCGACGGTCGGCGGCAACGTCCTGCAACGGACCCGCTGCTACTACTTCTACGACGAGGCGGCGGCTTGCAACAAGCGCGAGCCGGGGGCCGGGTGCGACGCGATCGGCGGCTTCAACCGCATCCACGCGATCCTGGGCGCATCGCCCGCCTGCGTCGCGACGCACCCGTCGGACATGTGCGTCGCGATGGCCGCGCTGGACGCGGTCGTGCACGTCGAAGGTCCGGAGGGAAAGCGCACGATCGACATGGTGGATCTCCACCGGCTGCCCGGCGACTCGCCCGACATCGAGACGACGCTGCGCTCCGGCGAGCTGATCGTCGCGGTCGAGCTGCCGCCGCTGCCGTTCGCCGCGCGGTCCGACTACCGCAAGGTGCGCGACCGGGCGAGCTACGCATTTGCGCTGGTGTCGGTCGCCGCCGCGATCGATGTCGGCGATGACGGCCGCGTCCGCGACATCCGGCTGGCGCTCGGCGGGGTGGCGCATAAGCCGTGGCGCGCGCGAGCCGCTGAAGCCGCGCTCAACGGCGCGCCCGCGACCGAAGCGAACTTTCGCGACGCAGCGGAGGCCGAGCTCGCCGACGCGGCGCCCTTGCGCGACAATGCGTTCAAGATCGAGCTGGCCAAACGCACGATCGTCGCCACCTTGAGCGACCTGATGGAGACACGGGCATGAGCATCCTCGACACGGTCATGAAGACCGTCGCGCCGATCCTCCCCCAAAAGCCCGCCGACCCGATGCTGTTCAAGCACGGCGCGGTCGGCTCGTCGCTGTCACGCGTCGACGGGCCGACGAAGGTCGGCGGAAAGGCGCGCTTCGCGGCCGAGGTGCCGCTGGCGAACATGACCTACGCGTCGCTCGTCTACAGCCGCATCGCGCGCGGACGCATCGCGTCGATCGACACGGCGGCGGCGAAGGCCGCTCCCGGCGTCGTTCTCGTCATGACGCACGAAAACACGCCGCGCATGAAGCCGCCGCCGCAGATGATGATCGATCCGTCGGGGGCGGCGATGAGCAAGCTGCCCATCATGCAGGACGCGACGATCAGCTGGAACGGCGAACCCGTCGCGCTCGTGCTCGCCGAAACGCAGGAGGAGGCGGACCACGCCGCCTCGCTGATCCGCGTCGCGTACGAGGAAGAGGAAGGCGAATTCTCGCTCGACGATGCGCAGGCCAGTGCTCCCGCCAATGTCCTGGGCGAACCGGCCGAAATCAAGGTCGGCGACGCGGAAGCGGCACTCGCGAAGGCGGCGGTGTCGGTGGATCTGACGTTCCGCACGCCGCGCCACAACCATGCCGCGATCGAACCGCACGCGGTCACCGTCGCGTGGACGGGCGACACGTTGACCGTGCACGACACGACGCAGATGCTGCACCTGACGCGCTCGACTTTCGCGGGCGCGCTGGGCATGTCCGAGGACAAGATCCGTATCTTGTCGCCTTATGTCGGCGGCGGGTTCGGCAACAAGGCGATCTGGAGCCACCATCTTTTGGCGGTGGCCGCGGCCAAGCTGGCGGGGCGGCCGGTGCGGCTGAACCTGTCGCGCGAAGGCGTGTTCCGCGCCACCGGCGGCCGGACGACGACCAAACAGCGCGTCGCCTTGGGTGCCAATGCCGACGGCACGCTTGCCGCGCTGATCCACACGGGCACAGCGGCGATGAGCCGCAACAACCTGTGGCCCGAGCAGTTCACCTTCCCCGCGCGCCATCTCTACGCCGCCGACACGATGCTGATCGGGCAGGACGTGGTCGAGCTCGACATGGTCGCCAATGCGGCCATGCGCGCGCCGGGCGAATCGATCGGAACGTTCGCGCTGGAAACCGCGATCGACGAACTTGCCGAGAAGCTCGGTCTCGACCCGATCGAGCTGCGCCGCCGCATCGAACCCGAGCAGGACCCGACCACTAAGCGACCGTTCGCGTCGCGCAACATTCTCGAGGCGTATCGCGCGGGCGCGGAGCGGTTCGGCTGGGACGCGAACCGTCCGGCACCGCGCAGTCGTCGCGAGGGCGAATGGCTGATCGGGCAGGGCGTCGCGACCGCGCTGTACCCGTATTACCGCCTGCCCGGCGGGTCCGCGAGCATCCGCCTGACCGCCGACGGCCGCGCCGTGGCACGTTCCGCGATGCACGAGATGGGGATGGGCACCGCCACCGTTCAGGCGCAGCACCTCGCCGAGCGCCTCGGCTTACCGATCGAGCATGTCGCGTTCGAATATGGCGACAGCGACATGCCCGCGGGAACGATGGCGGGCGGGTCTTCGCAGACCGTGTCGACGATCGCCAACGTCACCGCCGCCGCCGACGAATTGGTCAAGCAGCTGCTCAAGCTCGCCGGCAACGACTCTCCGCTGGCCGGGCTGAAGGCCGAAGACGTCGAGGTCCACGACGGCGGTTTGCGGCGCATCGACGCCCCCGACCAGCACGAAAGCTACGTGTCGATCCTGCGCCGCGCGGGCCGCGACCATCTCGAATGCGAAGGGTCGGGCGGACCGCCGCTCGAAATGCTGCAATATTCGATGTTCTCGTACGGCGCGCAGTTTTGCGAGGCCCGCGTCAACGACGTGACGGGCGAGACGCGCATTTCGCGCTTCGTCGGATCGTTCGACACGGGACGCATCATGAACCCCAAGACCGCGTCCAGCCAGTTCCGCGGCGGCATCATCATGGGACTGGGTTTGGCGCTTACCGAAGAAACGTTGTTCGACGAGCGCACGGGCCGCATCATGAACCCCTCGCTCGCCGAATATCACGTCCCCGTGCACCTCGATGTGCCGGCCATCGACGTCCTGTGGACCGACATCCCCGATCCGCACGCTCCGATGGGCATGCACGGCGTCGGCGAGATCGGCATCACGGGCGTCGGCGCGGCGGTCGCCAACGCGGTCTACAACGCCTGCGGGCGCCGCGTGCGCGACCTGCCGATCACGCTGGACAAGATCATGACCGCCGATTCCGTGTCGGCGATGCCGTCTTGAAGCACGCATGCCGCATGTAGAACTGCTCGGTCGTTTCGGCGACGCCGCGAAGTCCGCGCCCGCCGGCGAAAAGGACGGCCTGCACGGCATGCTGCTCGTGCTGACCGCGATCGGTCCCGCGTCGTTCCAGATTTTTCTGCCGTCGCTGCCCGCGATCCAGGCGAATTTCGGCGTCGCGGCGGGCGTCGCCCAATTGGCGCTGTCACTGTCCATGGTCGGCATCGCGTTCGCGACCTTGGCTTATGGCCGTCTCGCTGACCGGTTCGGGCGACGCTCGGTGCTGCTGGCCGGACTTGCGCTGCTCGTCGTCGGAAGCCTGATCTGCGCCGCCGCGCCCGGGATCGAGATGCTGATCGTCGGCCGCATCGTCCAGGCGGCGGGCGGCGCATCCGGGATGGTGGTCGGGCGGGCGATCGTGCTCGACCGCTACGGGCAGGAACGCAGCGGACAGGTCCTCGCCGGGCTGTTCGCGGTCATGATGATCGCGCCGATGCTGGCGACGCCGCTCGGCGGATTGTTGAACGACACGGTGGGCTGGCGAGCGAATTTCCTGGTCATCGCGATTGTCGGGGCGGCGACGGTCGCGATGGTATGGTTGCGCCTGCCCGAAACGCGACCGGCGCGCGATCCCGATGCAACCGCGCCGAGTTCGAGCTGGTCCACGCTGTTCTCCGACTACGCCACGCTGCTGCGATCGCGCGCGTTCGCCGGGTTCACCGCGCAGGGTGCGTTCGCGATGAGCGCCTTCATCAGCTTCACCACCGCGACGCCCTACGTCCTGATCGTGGGACGCGGCCTCAGCGCAACCGCGGTCGGCACCTATTTCGTCATCGTCTCGCTTGGGTTCGCGGCGGGCAGCCTGACCGCGTCGCGCCTGCCGCTGCGCGTCGGGCCCGTGCCCCGCGTGCTGGGTGGAAGCGTGCTCGCCTTCGCCGCCGCGCTTAGTGCGCTGTTGCTGACAGCGGGTAGCGATTGGCCGACGGCGGCGCTGATCGGACCTGCCGTCGTGCTGGCGTTCGCGACGGGGATCACGATGCCCGCATCGCAGGCGGGCGCGCTGGGCGCCGTGCCGAGCTTGAGCGGCACCGCTTCGGGCCTGTCCGGCTTCATCGCGACGTTCGCGACCGCGGCGGCGACGCAGGCCGTCGGCGTCGCGTCAGACGGCACCGCGCGGCCCGTCACTTACGCGATGACGGCGTTGTCCGCGCTGGGCATCGTGGCCGCGATCTTGGCGGTGCGCGGGCTCGGCGCGGAGGCGGAGACCCGCTGAGTTATCCGCGTGGCGCGGGAACCTGCGCGGCGAGGCATCCGTTAAGTGACACAGGTTGGGCCGCGAAGCCGCCCTGCCATTGGAGCATCCATGAAATCTGATGAAGAGCCCGCGGGCATGACGCGACGCGCGGTGATCGCGTCGGGCGCGGCGGGCGTCGTCGCCACCGGGGCGGGGCCGCTCGTCGGCGAAGCGGAGGCGCAGGCTCCGGCGCGATCCGCCCCCGCCGCCGCGACGATGCCCGTGACGATGACCGTCAACGGACGCCCCCGCACGTTGCGCGTCGATCCCCGCGTCACCCTGCTCGACGCGTTGCGAGAGCATCTCGACCTCAACGGATCCAAGAAGGGCTGCGACCACGGCCAGTGCGGCGCGTGCACCGTCATCGCGGGCGGACGCCGCATCAACAGCTGCCTGTCGCTCGCCGTCATGCACGACGGCGATGCGATCACGACGATCGAAGGGCTGGGAACGCCCGGCGACCTGCACCCGATGCAGGCCGCGTTCGTCAAGCACGACGGCTATCAGTGCGGCTACTGCACCCCCGGCCAGATCGTGTCGGCCACCGCGACGCTTCGCGAAATCGCGGACGGCGTGCCGAGCCATGTCAGCGCGAGCCTGACCGGCAGGATGGAGGCGTCCGAAGAAGAGATCCGCGAGCGCATGAGCGGCAACATCTGTCGTTGCGCCGCCTACGCCAACATCGTCGCCGCCGTTCGCGACGTCGCGGAGAACCAGGCATGAAGGCCTTCACCTACGAGCGCGCGGCGAACCCGGCGGCCGCGGCGACCGCGGCGGCGCGGCCTGGTGCCAAGTTCATCGCGGGCGGGACCAATCTGCTCGACCTGATGAAGCTTCAGATCGAAACGCCCGGGCACCTGGTGGACGTCAACCATCTCGGGTTGGACAGGATCGAGCCGACCGCGGACGGCGGGCTGCGCATCGGCGCGTCCGTGCGCAACACCGACATGGCGGCGGACCCCCGCGTCCGCCGCGACTATGCTGTGTTGGCGCGCGCGACGCTGGCGGGCGCGTCCGGCCAGTTGCGCAACAAGGCGACCACCGCGGGCAATCTGCTGCAACGCACCCGCTGTCCGTATTTCTACGACACGACCAAGCCGTGCAACAAACGCGCGCCCGGCACCGGCTGCTCCGCGATCGGCGGCTTCAATCGGAACCTGGCGATCATGGGCACCAGCGAATCCTGCATCGCGACCTACCCGTCGGACATGGCCATCGCGATGCGCGCGCTCGATGCGGTCGTCGAAACGGTGGCGCCCGACGGGACGGCACGGAAGATCCCGATCGCCGACTTCCATCGCCTGCCGGGCACAACCCCGCACATCGACACGAACCTGCACGCCGGCGAGCTGATCACGGCGGTCACCTTGCCGCGTCCGCTCGGCGGCACGCACATCTACCAAAAGGTGCGGGACAGGGCGTCGTACGCGTTCGCGGTCGTGTCCGTCGCCGCCGTGATGCGGCCGGACGGCAATCGCTTCACATTCGGTGGGCTGGCGCACAAGCCGTGGCGCGTGGAGGCTGCCGAACAGCGCGAAGGTCCAGCCGCGGTCGCCGCAGCCGTGACCGCAGGCGCGCGCACGACCGAGCAGAACGCGTTCAAGGTGCCGCTGATCGCGAGAACGCTCGCGGCCGTGTTCGTTCAAGCGAAAGCGTAAATCATGAAGTTCGACGCCCCCGCCACCATCAACCCGATCGACCGCGAAAAGGTCGTCGGCCGTCCGCACGACCGCATCGATGGCCCGGTCAAGGTCACGGGCACCGCGCCTTATGCGTACGAACGCAACGACGTCGCGCCGGACGCCGCATACGGCGTCATCGTCGGCTCCGCGATCGCGACCGGCCGCATCGCGCGCATCGACACGAAGGACGCGGACCGCGCGCCGGGCGTGCTCGCGGTCGTGACGTACGAGAACGCGGGCAAGATCGCCAAGGCCAAGGCGCACACCGCGCACCTGCTCGCCGGACCCAAGGTCGAGCATTACGACCAAGCCGTCGCGCTCGTCGTCGCGGAAACGTTCGAACAGGCGCGCGACGCCGCCAAGCTCGTCCGGGTCGACTATGTACCGCGCAAGGGGCAGTTCGACCTCGCGTCCAACAAGTCCGGCGCGGTCGCCCCGCCCAAGAGCGACGACCCGTCCGCGCAGTCGGCGACAAAGGTCGGCGACTTCGAAGGCGCGTTCGCGCGGGCCGCGGTCACGGTCGATCAGACCTACACCACGCCCGACCACAGCCACCAGATGATGGAACCGCACGCAACGATCGCGGCGTGGGACGGCGACAGGTTGAACCTGTGGA
Source organism: uncultured Sphingomonadaceae bacterium (assembly GCA_964251385.1). Classification (GTDB taxonomy): domain Bacteria; phylum Pseudomonadota; class Alphaproteobacteria; order Sphingomonadales; family Sphingomonadaceae; genus CADCVW01. Next base: position 79,434 of record CAXUJK010000002.1, read on the forward strand.
CGTCCAACCAGATGATCGCCTGGGCCGTGCGCGACATGGCGGAAACACTGCTCATCCCCCCAGCGAACATCCATGTCAGTTCGCCTTATGTCGGCGGCGGGTTCGGATCGAAACTGTGGGTGCGCGCGGATGCCGTCATGGCGGCGCTGGGCGCGCGGGCCGCCAAACGCCCCGTCAAGGTGGCGCTGGCGCGGCCGCAGATCGCCAACAACACGACGCACCGCCCCGCGACGATTCAGCGGCTGCGCATCGGTGCCGACCGCAACGGGTTGATCGACGCGATCGCACACGAGTCCTGGTCGGGCGACCTGCCCGGCGGCGGACCGGAAAACTCGGCGCAACAGACGCGGCTGCTCTACCGCGGCGCAAACCGCATGACCGCGCATTTCCTGGCGACGCTCGACCTGCCCGAAGGCAACGCGATGCGCGCGCCGGGCGAGGCGGTCGGCTTCCTCGCGCTCGAAGTCGCGATGGACGAGCTCGCGGAGAAGCTGGGCATGGACCCGGTGCGTCTCCGCATGATCAACGACGTTCAGTACGATCCCGAGAAAGGCCCGAGCCGCCCGTTCTCCAGCCGCAAGCTGGTCGAATGCCTCAACGTCGGCGCGGAGCGGTTCGGTTGGAGCAAGCGCAACCCCGAACCGGGCCAAGTACGCGACGGGCGCTGGATGGTCGGCATGGGCATGTCGTCCGCGCTGCGCGGTTCGCCCGTGATGGACTCCGCCGCGCGCGTCGGCGTCGATGCGCGCGGGTTCGTGACCGTCGAGACCGACATGACGGACATCGGCACGGGCACCTACACGATCATGGCGCAGACCGCGGCCGAGATGCTGGGCGTGTCCTTGGACCGGGTGTCCGTAAAACTCGGCGACAGCAGCTTTCCGGTATCGTCGGGATCGGGTGGGCAGTGGGGCGCCAACAGCTCCACCGCCGGCCTGTTTGCGGCGTGCACCAAGCTGCGCACCACGCTCGCGCAAAAAGCCGGGTTCAACGCCGACGCGGTGTTCGAAGGCGGTCGTGTCGTCTCAGGTAACCGCAGCGTCACGCTGGCCGAAGCCGCCGGCCCGAGCGGCACGACCGTCGAGGACAAGATCGAGTTCGGCGATCTTCAAAAGAAATTCGCGCATGCCTCGTTCGGCGCGCATTTCGCCGAAGTCGGCGTCGACGCGATGACCGGGGAGATCCGCGTCCGCCGCATGGGCGGGGCATTCGCCGCCGGGCGCATCCTCAACCCCAAGGCGGCGCGCAACCAGATCATCGGCGGCATGGCAATGGGGGTGGGCTCGGCGCTGATGGAGGATCTCGTCGTCGACAAACGCTTCGGCTATTTCGTCAACCACGACTTGGCCGAGTACCATGTCCCCGCGCACGCGGACATCCCGAACCAGGACGTGTTCTTCGTCGAGGAACTGGACGATCTCGCCTCGCCGATGAAGGCCAAGGGCGTGGGCGAGCTCGGCATCTGCGGCGCGGGCGCGGCGGTCGCCAACGCGGTCTACAACGCCACCGGCATCCGCGTCCGCGAATATCCGATCACGCTCGACAAGCTGCTGGACAAATTGCCCCCGCTCGCCTGAAGCGGTTTCCATGCTTCCAATGTCATTCGTCCGCGATCAGCGCGAAGTCGTGCAGGCCGCGTTGACGAACAAGCGCGTCGATCTCGACCTCGACGCGCTCCTGTCACTGGATGAGCGGGTGCGCCGCGCGCGTACCTCGCTCGACGATCTGCGCGCCGAGCGAAAGAAGATATCGGACGGCTTCAAGAGCGCCGCGCCTGCCGACAAGGCGGTTCTGGGCGCGCGTTCCAAGGCAATTGGGGCGGAGATCGCGGCTGCCGAAACTCCGCTCGGGGAGGACGAGGCGGCGTTGCGCGACCTCATGCTGCGCCTGCCGGGCATCCCGTGGGACGGAGCGCCGGTCGGACCCGATGAGGACAGCAACGTCGTCATCCGCACCGAAGGCACGGTCCCGGCTTTCGACTTCGAACCACGCGACCATGTCGCGTTGTGCGAACTTAACGATTGGGCGGACCTGGCGCGCATCACCAAAGTGTCCGGTGCGCGCACCTACTGCCTCAAGGGGCGGCTGGCCCTGCTCGAATCCGCGCTGATGTTGTGGGCGCAGCAGCGGCTGGCGGCGGACGGGTTCACGCTGATGACGGTCCCCGCGATCGCGCGGGAAAGCGCGTTCGTCGCGACGGGGCACTTTCCCGGCGGAATTGAGGACGCCTACGCCGTTCCCAAGGACGAGCTGTATCTCGCGGGCACGGGCGAGATCGCGCTGACGTCGCTGCACTCTGGGGAGATCGTCGAGGCTGACCGCCTGCCCATCCTGTACGCGGGGGCGTCGCCATGCTTCCGGCGCGAGGCGGGAAGCGCGGGCAGGGACGTGCGCGGGCTGCTGCGCGTCCACCAGTTTCTCAAGGTCGAGCAATACGTCATCTGCGAGGACGATCCGGAAGTCTCCGCGATGTGGCACGCGCGCCTGCTCGCCAACGCGGAAGGCTTGTTGGCTGCGCTGGAGATACCCTACCAGGTCGTCGAGACGTCCACGGGCGACATGGGCCTCGGCAAGTACCGCATGAACGACATCGAGAGTTGGGTGCCCTCGCTCGGCAAGTACCGCGAAACGCACAGCTGTTCGACCTTGCACGACTGGCAGGCCCGCCGCGCCAACCTGCGCTGGCGCGACGCATCCGGAAAGGTGCGGTTCGTGCACACGCTCAACAACACGGCCTTGGCGTCCCCACGCATCCTCGTGCCGCTGCTCGAAAACCATCAGGAGGCGGACGGCCGCGTGCGGCTGCCGGCCGCGCTGCAGGGACTGATGGGCGGCGCGTACCTGTAGCGAGTTGGTTTCGTAACCGGTCTGTAATATGTTGAGCGAGTGTACGCGCCCGACCTTCTCGACTCACGCGCGCCCGCGCTTTCGCATTTGCTGAACGAGGCGCGGTCGCTCGCCGCTTGGCCGTTGCGGATGATCAACATCCCCCCGATGCCCGCGACCGTGGACGGTCCGCCGGTCATGGTCATCCCAGGGTTCTTGTCGTCCGACCGTTCGACCGCGTTGCTGAGGCGCGCGCTGGCCGACGCGGGTTTTCGCACCCACGGCTGGCACATGGGCATGAACTGGGGCACGCGCGCCGACACGCTCGACCGGCTCGAAGCGCGGCTGCGACGTGTGTTCGCCAAGAACGACGCGCCGGTGACGGTACTCGGCTGGAGCCTCGGCGGCATCTACGCGCGCGAACTCGCCAAGCGGGTGCCCGAAAACGTCGCGCGCGTCGTCACCATGGGCTCGCCGTTTTCGGGCGACCTGCGCGCCAATCACGCGTGGAAGCTGTATGAGCTTGTCAACGGCCACAAGGTCGACGCGCCGCCGATCGACGTGCGGCTGCATGAAAAGCCGCCGGTGCCGACCTACGCCTTGTGGTCGCGCCGCGACGGCATCGTCGCCCCGGCGAGCGCGCGCGGGCAGGCGGGAGAGGCCGACGAAGCGGTCGAGTTCGACTGCACGCACATCGGCTTCGCCACGGATCCAAGCGCGATCGCCGCGGTCGTCGCTTTCCTCAAGCGCTAAGCCACGCTCATTTAATCTGCGTCAGCACGAACGCATAGGCTTCCGCGTCCTCCCGCAGCGCCTCGAACCGTCCCGACTTGCCGCCGTGTCCCGCGCCCATGTTGATCTTCAACAACAGCAGGTTGTCGTCCGTCTTGGTCGCGCGTAGCTTGGCCGCCCATTTGGCCGGCTCCCAGTATGTGACGCGCGGATCGTTGAGGCCGCCCGTGATCAGCAGCGGCGGATATTTCTGTGCCTTGACCTGGTCGTATGGCGAATAGCTTCGAATGTACTCGAACGCGGCCTTGTCGGTGATCGGGTTGCCCCACTCGCCCCACTCGCCCGGCGTCAGCGGCAGCGATTCGTCCTGCATCGTGTTGAGCACGTCGACGAACGGCACGTCGGCGACGACCGCTCCCCAAAGCTCCGGATCGGAGTTGACGACAGCCCCCATCAGCTCGCCGCCCGCCGACCCGCCTTGCGCCGCGATCCGGCCGGGCCGGGTGTAGCCCGCCGCGACCAAACCTTTGGCGACATCGACAAAATCGTTGAACGTGTTCGTCCGCTTGGTCAGCTTGCCGTCGAGGAACCACTGGTAGCCCAGGTCGTCGCCGCCGCGGATATGCGCAATCGCATAGGCGTAGCCGCGGTCGAGCAGGCTCAATCGGTCGGACGCGAACCGCGGCGGGATCGCGTAGCCGTACGCACCGTACGCGTATAGGAAAAGCTTGCCGGACCCGTCCTTCTTGAACCCGTCCTTGTAGACGATCGACACCGGGATCTGCTTGCCGTCGCGCGCACGCATGGTCAGCCGCTCGGTCGTATATCTTTCCGGATCGTAGCCTGATGGGATCTGCGCGACCTTGAGGCTCTCGAGCCGCCGCTTGTCTGGATGATAGTCGTACGTCGTCGACGGCGTCACCATCGACGAATAGTTGAACCGGTACGCGGCGGGTGCGTACTCGGGATTGCCCGACACGACCGCGTTGTAGCTCGCCTCCGGAAACGCGACCCGGTGCTCGGTCCCGTCATACCCGCGCAGGCGGATCTGATCGAGCCCGCCGACGCGCTCCGAGATCACGAGGTGGTCGCGGAAGGACGACAGGCCGTTGATGTACGTCCCGTCCGATCCGGGAATGACCGTCGTCCACTCGCCCGGCCGCGCCGGGTCGGCGGACGCGATGCCGAAGTTCACGTGGTCCGCGTTGGTGTGGATCCACAATTTTCCGTGCGCCGCGTCGGCGTCGTAGATGCGATCCTTCCTGCGCGCCGCGATCAGCGTCGGCGGCGCCTCCGGATTGCTTGCCGGAACGAAACGCACTTCGCTCGTCGTGTTATCCGCCGTCGTGATGAATATGAGCCCCTCGTCCTGCGACTTGGACAGGCCGACCGCGAACCCCTTGTCGAGCGTCTCCTCATACAGGGTCCTGTCGCCCGCGACCGGCGTTCCCAGCCGGTGCAGCCGCGCGCGGTAGCTGCGCCAATTGTCGTTGACCTCGGTGAACAGAACGGCGCGGCTGTCCGCGCTCCACACGGGCGTGCCGATACCGACGGTCGTCACCGTCTCGACGTCCTTGCCCGACGCCAGATCGCGGATGCGCAGCTTGAAGCGCTCGGACCCGTCGTCGTCCACCAGCGTCGCCGCGTACTTGCCGTCCGGACTCATCTCGATCGCGCCCAGCCGGAAATACGCTTTTCCGGCTGCCTCGGCGGCTTCGTCGAACATGAGCTGCTCGGGCCCGCCCGCGACGGGTCTTCTGTACCACTGCTTGTACTGCGCCCCCGTCTTGAACGCCCAGCGCGTCAACCAGTCGCCGTCGCGAACCGGCACGGACGCGTCGTCTTCCTTGATGCGCCCCTTCATCTCCGCGAACAGCGTGTCGACGAGCGCGGCGTGCGGCTTCATCGCCGCCTCGGTGTAGGCGTTCTCCGCCTTCAGGTAGGCGAGCACGTCCGCGTCGTCGACCTTGGGATATCCCTGGTCCTTGAGCCAGAAATACGGGTCCTGCACGGTCACGCCGTGACGCTCGTAAGAATGCGGGCGCTGCGCCGCGACGGGCGGCGCGGGGAGATCGGCGGTACGGGTCATCGGGGCCTTTTGCGAGAGAGCGGGTGCGGCGGGAGCGGACGCGGCGGCGGAAAACATGATCGTTGAAATAAGCAGCTTCATTATGAACCCCGTTCGGGCTGAGCTTGTCGAAGCCCTGTTCTAACCTTGCTTGAAGAAGGAAGGAAAGCACCCATTCGACGCCGCATGCGGCGTCGCTCAGGGCAGGCTTACACAGGCTCGGTGCGAACGGTATGGGAGGCACATGAAGATGTCTCATGACCTTCGCCTCGCCGCCTTGCGCGAACAGCTTGTCCGCGACGGCCTCGACGGCTTCGTCGTGCCCCTGACCGACGAGCATCTGTCCGAATATATCGGCGCGTACGCCGGCCGCCTCGCCTGGCTGTCCGGCTTCCTGGGCTCGGCCGGCTCCGCCGTCGTCCTCGCGAATGAGGCCGCGATCTTCACCGACGGCCGTTACACGTTGCAGGTGCGCGATCAGGTTGATGCGGCCCATTGGAGCTACGAAGGCGTTCCGGAGACCAGCCCCGCGGCCTGGCTCGGCGCGCACGCGCCCGACGGCGCGCGCATCGGCTACGATCCGTGGCTTCACACGACGCGCTGGGTCGCCGAAGCGCGCGCTGCGCTGGAGCCCCGCGGCGGCACGCTCGTCCCCGTTGCGGCCAATCCGATCGACGCGATCTGGACCGATCGGCCCGCGCCGTCTCTCGCAAAACTCGTGCCGCACCGCGACGAGCACGCCGGCTGTTCGTCGGCTCAAAAGCGCCAGGATATGGCGGAAGGGCTGCGCGACGCAGGCGCGGACAGCGCGGTCCTGTCCGCGCTCGACTCGATCGCGTGGACGTTCAACATCCGTGGGCGCGACGTCGACCACACGCCCGTCGCGCTCGCCTTCGCGCTGGTCCACGCGGACGGAACCGCGGACCTGTTCGTTGAGCACGAGAAGGTCGACGAGGACGTCCGCCGCCACTTGGGCAACGGGGTCCGCCTGCACGCGAAGGAGGCGTTCGTCGGCGGCTTACGCGATCTCGCCGGCAAAACCGTCATCGCCGACCCCGAACGGAGCGTCGCCGCGATCTTCGAAGCGCTGGGTGCGGCCGGTGCGCATGTCGTCGAGCGGCGGGACCCGGCGGTTCTGCCCAAGGCGATCAAGAACCACGTCGAGATCGCGGGCCAGCGCGCCGCGCAGCTCCGCGACGGCGCGGCGCTCGCCCGCTTCCTCCGCTGGCTGTCGGTCGAGGCGCCCCGCGGCGGCCTGGACGAACTGTCCGCCGCCACCAAGCTTCACGACCTGCGCCGCGATACCGGCCTGCTCGCCGACCTGAGCTTCGACACGATCTCCGGCGCGGGTCCGAACGGCGCGATCATGCACTACCGCGTCAGCGCCGACACCAATCGGCCGATCGCGCCCGGCCTGTTCCTGATCGATTCAGGCGCGCAGTATCGCGACGGCACCACGGACGTGACGCGCACCGTCGCGGTCGGCGAACCGACCGACGAGATGCGCGACCGCTTCACGCGGGTCCTGAAAGGTCACATCGCGATCGCGCGTGCAATTTTTCCCGACGGCACCCGCGGCAGCCAGCTGGACGCGTTCGCGCGCGCCTCGTTGTGGGAAGCGGGGCTTGATTACGCGCACGGCACGGGTCACGGCGTCGGATCGTTCCTGTCGGTGCACGAAGGTCCGCAAAGGATCGCGAAATCGTCGGGTGGGCAGGCGGGGACCGAGGAACCGCTGCGCGCAGGCATGATCCTGTCCAACGAGCCCGGCTACTACAAACCCGGCGCGTACGGCATCCGCCTCGAAAACTTGGTGTTGGTCGAGTCCCGCGACCTCGCGGGCGCGGAAGGGCCGATGCTGGGGTTCGAGACGCTGACCTTCGCGCCCATCGACCGGACGCTGATCCACGCGCCGTTGCTGAGCGCGGCCGAGCGCGACTGGATCGATACCTACCACGCCCAGGTCAGCGCGCGCATCGGTCCTCAACTTGACGATGACGATCGCGGCTGGCTCGAGATTGTCTGCGCGCCTCTGGAGGGCTCATGAAACGTCGCGTTCCCCCGCGAACCATCATCCTTGCGTTGACCGCGGTCTTCCTGGGCGTCGCGGTCGCGCTGGGCTGGCTGCGCTGAACCCGCTTCCTTGCGCCGCCGCAGATTGTCGCGAAGCGCCGCGGCCAGCCGCTCCTCCCGTTCCTCCTTCGCGCCCATAGCGCCCGCTTGGCGCACCGCACGCGCCTTGACAACCATCCGCCCGCGCCCCCAAGGCCGCACGCATGCTGCCGTAGCTCAGTGGTAGAGCGCATCCTTGGTAAGGCTGAGGTCGGGAGTTCAATCCTCCCCGGCAGCACCATCATCCCGTTGATTTGAAACGATTTTTACTTGTCGTGAGTGCAGCGGACGGCTCCGGCTAGCGAGTTGGAAGCGTATAGGAAGCAGTTGGCGCTGCTAGATTTGCGACGAACGGAGTGGCAGCTCGCACGTGATGTGTCGCGGTTGACCTTAGTCCTGATCCTCGATGACAGGACATCGGTTCGACGCGCGAACCGCATCGACCTTGCCTTCCAACCTTGCCAAGGTTGGGGTCGAGGGTTCGAATCCCTTCGCCCGCTCCAAATTCTCTAGTGTTTGCAAGGGCTTAAGGCCACCGGACGGGGCCGGCTCTGCTTACAGGAGGTCGGCCTTGTTTCAGTGTAAGCACTTTGTAAGCAGCGGGAGGTGCGCTTTCGGACATTCCCTCGCAACATCGGCGGTGCCGTTCTACCGCGCTTCCTCTCAGTGCGGCAGCAGTTCTGACTGCCTAGGGGCCCTCACGATCGCTTAAAAATGCGATGCCGGGTTAGCGCGGCCACGATGGATGAAGCTCGTCTAGCACGAAAGTGTGCTCGGCTTGCCCTTCCTAGTGTCCCTCTCGAACATGTGGATGGTCCCCGGGTACATTATCATGATGATGTTTCACAGCGTTCGGGTCATCCAAGGGGCCAGAGCAGGAGCGCCACCACCCCCCGCAGCACCAGTCCGGCCGCCGCCGCGAAGGCCGCTCCCATGGGACTCACGCCGTCCGTTGAGCGAATTGTTGCCCTCCGAAGGCGTAGGTCACAGGTTCATATCCTGTCAGGTGCGCTAACACTTTCACCTGTCATTGTACGCCAACGCCGACGATCTCGTCTATCGCGATCTGGCTTCGCGGTTTAATCGCTGTATCCTGTAGGGTGCCGGCTCATAGCGCTGTTACGATCGCGCGGTACTCATGAGCGTTCTCTATTTGCCCTGAGTGCGCCGGTAGCTCAGATTTCTACCTGACTGCCTAGCTCCACGACACGATTCGGCGGCAGCTTGAAGAACTCCATTGCTGTCGCTGAGTTGCGGATCATCCAAGCGAAAAGGCGTTCGCGCCAGAGCGCCATTCCCGGGTAATTGGAAGCGATCACCGTCTGGCGCGAGATGAAGTAGCTGGTCTTGAGCGGCGGGAGCTCGCCGAGCTTATCCTTCATGGCTACTAGCGCCGCTGGAATATCAGGGTTTTCGGTGAAGCCGTAGCGCAGGATGACGCGCGACATGCCACAGCCGATCTCTTCGATCTGACCGCGCTTCTCGTCGGAAACGACCGGCACGTCCTGCACCTCGACGGTCAGCAGCAAGACTTGTTCGTGGAGCACCTGATTGTGCTTGAGATTGTGAAGAAGCGATGAGGGCACGCCGGTGGCCGACGCGGTGAGGTAGACGGCGGTGCCGGGAATGCGGTGGACCGAGGCGACAACTGACTTGGCGAACACGTCAACCGGCAGGCTGTTCTCGCCGAGCCGCTGGTGGATCAATGCCCTCCCCCGTGCCCAGGTGGTGAGCAGCGTGAAGGCGATCACGCCGATTGCGAGCGGGAACCAGCCGCCGTCAGCTACCTTTGTGAGGTTCGACGCGAAATAAGCACCGTCAATGATCGCGAACAGGCCGACGGCTGCGATCACTAGGAGCGGCGGCCACTTCCAAACGCGGGTCGCGAGGACGGCGAGCATGATGGTGGTTATGAACATCGTCCCCGTCACGGCTATGCCGTAGGCGGAAGCCAAGTTTGTCGAGGTGCCGAACATGAAGATCAGCAGCAGCACCGCGCCAAGCAGCGCCCAGTTGACCAGCGGCAGGTAGATTTGCCCTTGCGCCTCGTGGCTGGTGTGGAGGACGCGAAGTCGGGGCAGGAGGCCGAGTTGGACGGCCTGGCGAGTGACCGAGAACGCGCCGGTGATCACGGCCTGGCTGGCGATGATAGTCGCCATCGTCGCCAAGATAACGAGCGCGAAGCGCCAGCTTTCGGGCGCCAGCAGGTAAAAGGGGTTTTGCGCCGCAGTGCCGCCACTCCGAAGCAACAGCGCGCCTTGTCCCAGATAATTGGTCATGAGTGCGGGAAAGACGATGAGAAGCCAAGCGATGCGGATCGGCCGCCGCCCGAAATGGCCCATGTCCGCGTAGAGCGTCTCCGCGCCGGTCACCGCCAGCACGATCGAGCCCAGAGCTAGGAAGGCCAGGCCTGGCTCCGCCGCGAAGAAGCGAAAGCCCCAGACGGGAAGCAGGGCCTGAAAGATTTCGGGGTTCTGGACGACCGATCGCGCGCCGAGCACGACGAGCACCACGAAGTACACGAGTACGATCGGGCCGAAGACGAGGCCCATCTTCTCCGTACCGCGCCGCTGCACCGCGAACAGGGCTACCATGATGACGACTGAAATCGGTAGGACGAAGCGCGCGAAGGCGGGGTTGATGACCTGCAGGCCCTCGACTGCCGAGAGTACGGAGATCGCTGGCGTGATCATCGCGTCGCCGAAGAACAGAGCGGTCGCGAAGACGCCCAGCATCGTGAGCCCCCTCGTCCAGCGGCCGGGCCCGGCCGCGCGTGAGATCAGTGCCAGTAGCGACAGGCTACCGCCTTCGCCCTTGTTGTCCGCGCGCATCATAATCGCGACGTATTTGACCGTGACTATCAGCAGCATCGTCCAGAAGATGATGCTGATCACTCCGAAGATGTGCAGCGCGTCGGTCGTCAGTGGATGATGGCCGACGAAGCTTTCCTTGAGCGCATAGAGCGGGCTGGTGCCGATATCGCCGAACACGACGCCAATTGCACCGAGCGTCAGCCAAGCGGTTCGGCCAGCTTCGGTGCGAGCGGGAATCTCCGCGGCGTGGGCGGTAGGGTCTGCTGACTCAGCGATCGGACTTCTCCCGAGCCCGATGCGAGGGCTACTTGCCAGTGCCGCTTAGTCTCTGGAGCCGTTGGTTTTCCATAGGTGAAAGCGGGTATTAGCATAAAGATCACGTATGGATCAGGGGCGTCTCGGAGCGGCGATGATCCTGACCTCCGCTGCCGGATCGCCAGCCTGCGGGTTGTGGGAAATGTGAAATATCTCCAGGATCCGGAGATGGTGAAGGGCACCTTCGCGGGTCGCGCTCAGACGCTCGCCGGTGGTCGGAAGCGCGACGAACTCGTACTCGCCCCAGTCCTCCCGCTCGCCGAGCTTTGGGAAGACAATGATCCGCGCGATCATTCCGGCTTCTCCGATTTGGCTCGTCGGTTCCGGCCCGTCGTTGGCCCGCGCGCAGAGGGTGACCGAGGGGGATCGACCGCGTTCCAGAACGCACGCATCGTGAGCTTGCCCTTCAGGCGCGGGCTGCCGGTCTGTAAGTCCTCAACGCCCGCATCTTCGTTCGTGCCAACCGGCGTCGTCCGATCCTCCGTCACTTTCGCAACCACCTCCTGCTCAGGCGCCACAGGATGAGCAGGTTCGTCGCAGCGAGGAAGAAAAGAAGAGCGCTCACGGCAATCGGAACGTCGTGCATCTCACCCTTCCCGCCGCATGCCTCATCATCGGGACCATGCGCGTCCGAGCGATAGCGGCCCCGCGCGTTTGCGTTCCAGCCGCAATGGTCGGCACCGACGTAAGATTTCCGTAAAGGCGGGCTTGGAAGCACCGTCGGACCGCCAACGGCCCGGTTTCACCTTATGCAATCCTTATGCCGCGCCGCGTCATTGAATATGGATAGTCAACGCGGTCCGCTCCTATCCGCCTCCTAACGATGACTAAACCACGTCCAGCAATCGTGGCGCGTGGGTTGCCTCAGGGAGTGAACAGAATGCGCGTTGTTTCGGCCGTGATCGCGGCTATCGTCCTGTTCGCGCCCGCCGTGGCGGTCGCCCAAGACACGGACTCTGGGAAGGACGCGACCCCGACGACTGTCGCGACGGAGGTCGCGCCGCCCACGAGTCCATTCACGATCACCGGTTCGGCCGCTCTGGTGTCGCAATACCGCTTCCGTGGCATTTCGCTGTCGGACGAGCAGATCGCCGTGCAGGGCACGATCAACCTCAATCACGAGAGCGGCTTCTATGTCGGAGCTTGGGCGTCCTCACTCGACGGCTTCGGGGAACTCGGCGGGTCGAACGTCGAGCTCGACCTGTATGGCGGCTACAAAAAGGCGATCGGTTCCGGGCTGAGCGTCGACGCGGGGCTGCTCTACTATGCCTATCCCGGCTCAAAGGGCGGCGACTTCGAGTTCTTCGAACCTTACACCAACGTGTCGGGGACAATCGGGCCGGCAACCGCGAAGATCGGCGTGGCTTACGCTTGGGATCAGGACGCGCTCACCGACAACAGCAACGTCTACGTCTTCGGAGACCTTGCCTCAGCAATCCCGAACACGCCGGTGACGCTGAAGGCTCATCTCGGCTACTCCAAGGGCGACACGCCGCTGACGCCGAGCGGCGACTATCTCGACTGGCTGATCGGCGCCGACTTCACGTACAAGAACTTGACGCTCGGCGCGGCATATGTGGACACAAACCTTAGTGGCCGCGAAGCCGCGCTAGGCGGCGCGACCAAGGACATTGTCGGCAGCGCGGTCGTGTTCTCCCTGACGGCGGCGTTCTGATGCAGGACCTCATCTGGCTTGGCGTCGCGCTGGGCCTCGTCCTGCTGGGCTTCCTCTACATCGGCTTGGCGGAGCGCGCCTAATGGCCCTCGCGGAAACCCTGGGCGCGATCACTGCGGTCGGCCTCCTCCTCTATCTGCTCGTCGCGCTGCTGCGCCCCGAGCGCTTCTAGGATCGCGCCCATGACCTTCGAGGGATGGCTGCTCATCATTTTGTTCACCGGGCTGGTGGTCCTGATCACCAAGCCGATGGGCGCGTGGCTCTACGGCCTCATGGAGGGCCGTCCGGGCCTGTTCGGCTTCTTGCGTCCAATCGAGAGCGGCTTCTACAAGCTCGGCGGCATCAACCCGGCGCACGACCAGAGTTGGCGCGGCTACGCCGTGGCGATGCTGCTGTTCAACACGCTCGGCATCCTCCTGCTCTACGCGCTGCAGCGGCTGCAGGGCGCATTGCCGCTCAATCCGGCGGGTTTCGCCGCCGTCGAGCCCCACAATGCGTTCAACGTCGCGGTCAGCTTCGTCACCAACACGAATTGGCAAAACTACAGTGGCGAGACGACGATGTCGCACCTCGTCCAGATGCTCGGCCTGACGGTGCAGAACTTTCTCTCAGCTGCGACCGGCATCGCGCTCGCCTTCGCGCTAATCCGCGGCTTCGCGCGGCGCGAAGCAGCGGGCTTGGGTAACTTCTGGGCCGATCTCGTCCGCATCACACTTTATCTGCTGCTGCCCGTATGCATCGTCTACGCGCTGGTCCTGCTCGCCAACGGCGTGCCGCAGACGCTCGCCGGATCGGCGAACGCGACGACGCTCGAAGGCGCGACGCAGACGATCGCGCTGGGGCCGGTGGCGAGCCAGGAAGCGATCAAGATGTTCGGCACCAACGGTGGAGGCTTCTTCAACGGCAATTCGGCACACCCGTTCGAGAACCCGAACGCGTTCACCAACCTCATCCAGATGCTGTCGATCTTCGCGATCGGCGCCGGGCTTACCTGGACGTTCGGCAAGGCGGTCGGCAACACCAAGCAGGGCTGGGCGATCCTTACCGCCATGCTGATCCTGTTCGTCGTGGGCGTCGGCGTCACCTATGCGGCGGAAGCGGCGGGCAACCCGAACCTCCATGCGCTGGGCATCGCGGGCGGCAACATGGAAGGCAAGGAGGTCCGCTTCGGCATCGCCGCCTCCGCCTTGTTCTCAGTCGTCACCACCGCCGCCAGTTGCGGCGCGGTCAACGCCATGCACGACAGCTTTACCGCGATCGGCGGCGCGATCCCGTTGCTGAACATCCAGCTCGGCGAGGTGATCATCGGCGGCGTCGGCGCGGGGCTTTACGGCTTCCTGCTGTTCGCCATCCTCGCCATCTTCGTGGCCGGACTGATGGTCGGGCGCAGCCCCGAATATGTCGGCAAGAAGATTGAGGGGCGCGAGGTCAAGCTCGCGGTACTCGCCATTGCCGTCCTGCCGCTGATGATCCTGGGCTTCAGCGCGATCGCGGCGGTCACCGAGGCCGGACTGGCGGGACCACTTAACAAGGGTCCGCACGGCTTTTCGGAAATCCTCTACGCCTTCTCGAGCGCGGCGGGGAACAATGGGTCGGCGTTCGCGGGTCTGACGGTCAACACGCCTTTCTATAACGGGTTGCTGGGCGTCGCGATGTTCGTCGGGCGGTTCTTCATCATCATCCCGATGCTCGCCATCGCCGGCTCGCTCGCCGCTAAGCGGTTCACGCCGGAGGGCTCGGGCTCGTTCCCGACCACAGGCGGGCTTTGGATCGGGCTGCTCGTCGGCATCATCCTCATCGTCGGCGGGCTAACCTTCCTGCCCTCCCTCGTGCTCGGGCCCGGCGCGGATCATCTCCAGATGATCAGCGGCCGGCTCTCCTAAGGCGCATCGACCATGACCACAGCCACCAAGTCTTCCCAGGCCGCTCCCGGCTCGATCTTTTCCGCCGCGCTTGTCGGCCCCGCCGTCGGCGAGGCGTTCAAGAAGCTTGATCCGCGCGCACTGATCCGCAACCCGGTGATGTTCACCACTGCGGTGGTCGCGATCCTGCTCACCGTCCTTCTGCTTACCGGGAACGGGTCGGGCGGCGCGGGCTTTCAGATCCAGCTCGTCTTCTGGTTGTGGTTGACCGTGCTATTCGGCAACTTCGCCGAAGCACTGGCGGAAGGCCGCGGCAAGGCTCAGGCGGCGAGCCTTCGCGCGACCAAGTCCGACCTGCAGGCCAAGCGGTTGATCAAGGTCGGCGACGTGTGGGAGAAGGTCTCGGCGACCCGGCTCGCCGCTGGCGACCTAGTGCTGGTCGAAACAGGCGACCTGATCCCAGCCGATGGCGAGGTCGTCGAAGGCGTTGCGTCGGTCAACGAGGCCGCAATCACCGGCGAGTCCGCGCCTGTGATCCGGGAGGCCGGTGGCGACCGTTCTGCCGTGACCGCCGGTACGCGCGTCATATCCGACAGCATCAAGGTGCGCGTGACCGCCGAGCCCGGCCAGGGCTTTCTCGACCGCATGATTGCTCTGGTCGAAGGCGCGAGCCGGCAGAAAACGCCCAACGAGATCGCGCTGACGATCCTGCTAGTCGGGCTGACGATCATCTTCCTGATCGCCGTCGCGACGATCCCCGCCTTCGCGCGCTACGCCGGCGGTGACGTTCCCGTGCCGCTGCTCGCGGCTTTGCTCATCACGCTCATCCCGACCACCATCGCGGCTTTGCTGTCGGCGATCGGGATCGCGGGAATGGACAGGCTGGTCCGGTTCAACGTGCTCGCCAAGTCGGGACGCGCGGTCGAGGCGGCGGGCGATGTCGATGTGCTGCTGCTCGACAAGACGGGCACGATCACGATTGGTGACCGCCAGGCGAGCGACTTCCGACCGGTGGCTGGAACACGCGTGGAGGAGCTAGCCGACGCAGCATTCCTTTCGAGCCTCGCGGACGAGACACCCGAGGGCAGGTCGATCGTAGCCTATTCGCGTGAGCGTTTTGGGCTCGCAGACCCGGCACTGCCGAGTGACGCCGAAGTCATCCCGTTTACTGCGCAAACTCGGATCTCTGCCGTGCGGACCGAAGGCCATCTGATCCAGAAGGGCGCCGTGGACGCCGTACTCAGGGCCAATCGTGGTGCGGGTGCGACGCCCGCGGCAACGGAGCTGCGCCGCATAGCCGACGAGATCGCCCGCGCGGGTATGACGCCGCTCGCCGTCGCCAAGGATGGCCGCCTACTGGGTGCCATCGCGCTCAAGGACATCATCAAGGCTGGCATGCGCGAGCGCTTCACCGAGCTTCGCCGAATGGGCATCCGTACGGTGATGATTACCGGTGACAATCCCCTCACGGCTGCCGCCATAGCCGCTGAAGCGGGGGTGGACGATTTTCTCGCGGAAGCGACACCTGAGGACAAGCTGGCGCTGATCCGAAAGGAGCAGACCGGCGGCAAGCTGGTGGCGATGTGCGGCGACGGCACCAATGACGCCCCCGCTCTGGCGCAGTCCGATGTTGGCATCGCCATGAATACGGGAACGCAGGCCGCGCGCGAAGCGGGCAACATGGTCGATCTCGACAGCGATCCGACCAAGCTCATCGAGGTGGTGGGGCTCGGCAAGCAGCTCCTTATGACGCGCGGGTCGCTGACCACCTTTTCAGTCGCCAACGATGTCGCGAAGTATTTCGCGATCATCCCAGCGATCTTCGTCGTCCTTTACCCTGGTCTCTCTGCGCTTAATGTCATGCGGCTCGGCAGCCCGGAAAGCGCCATCCTGTCCGCGATCATCTTCAATGCGCTCATCATCCCGCTGCTGGTCCCGCTCGCGCTGCGCGGCGTGAAGTACCGCCCAGCCCCCGCCGGCGACCTGCTGCGCCGCAATCTGGCCATTTATGGCCTGGGCGGCCTCGTCGCGCCGTTCGTGGGCATCAAGCTCATCGACTTGGCCGTCAGCGGCCTCAACCTTGCCTAAGGTGACCGACATGGGTTCCGAACTGCGCCAAGCCATCCGCCCCGCTATCGTCATCCTGTTGCTGATGACAGCGCTGCTCGGCCTTCTCTATCCGCTCGCGATCTTGGGGATCGGGCAGGCGATCATGCCGTACCAGTCAAACGGGAGTCTCATCCGAGACGGTAATCGAGTAATCGGCTCCGACCTCATCGGGCAGAGCTTCACAACTCCCGACTACTTCAACAGCCGCCCGTCCGCAGCTGGCGACGGGTACAATGCCAGCGCGTCGGCCGGATCGAACCTCGGCCCAAACAGCCAGGTGCTAGTCGATCGGGTGAAGGAAGCCGTGCCGGCAACCGGCCTGACAGAGAACATTCCCGCCGATCTCGTAACCACGTCAGGCTCGGGCCTGGACCCGCATTTGTCGTCCGCTGCGGCCTTGTCGCAGGTGTCACGAGTGGCAAGCGCGCGCGGGCTTTCCACGGCAGCGGTGAGCGCGCTCGTCAACCGATCGATCCAACAGCCTGCGTTGGGCATTATTGGAGAGCCGCGCGTCAACCTGCTCGCGCTCAATCGACAACTGGACCGGATGACGGCAGACCGAGCCGGTGCCTCCAGTCGACCCTGATCGCCCTGCTCCGGAGGCTTTTCTGCGGGATGCCGCGCTCGAAGGCAGGGGCCAGCTGAAGGTCTTCCTCGGGGCCGCACCGGGGGTCGGCAAAACTTATGAGATGCTGACCGACGGTGCCGCACGCCGCCGCGCCGGCGTCGACGTGGTGGTGGGCATCGTCGAGACGCACGGGCGCGCCGAGACGGAGGCGCTGACTCATGGTTACGAGATTGTGCCGCGCCGCGACGTGCCCTACGAAGGCCGCAGTCTCACCGAGATGGACCTCGATTCCATCCTCGCGCGCCGGCCCGGATTGGCGCTCGTCGACGAACTCGCGCACACCAATGCGCCCGGCAGTCGCCACCCGAAGCGCTACCAGGATGTCGAGGAGCTGCTCGCCGCGGGCATCGACGTCTATTCGACGGTCAACATCCAGCACATCGAATCTCTAAACGATGTCGTCGCTTCCTTCACACGCGTCCGCGTCCGCGAAACCGTTCCCGACCGCATTCTCGAAAATGCGGAGATCGAGGTGGTCGATATCCCGCCCGACGAACTGATCGAGCGGCTCAAAGAGGGCAAGGTCTATGTGCCTCACGAGGCGAGCCGCGCGCTTGCGCACTTCTTCTCCAAATCGAACCTCAGTGCGCTCCGCGAACTTGCGCTCCGCCGGGCGGCGCAGGCGGTCGATAGCCAGATGCTCGACTATCTGCGCCAGCACGCTTTGGCGGGTACATGGGCGGCCGGAGAGCGCATCGTTGTCGCCGTTAGCGAGCTTCCGGGTTCCGGAAGCCTTGTCCGGGCCACGAAGCGGCTTGCGGATGCTCTGCGCGCGCCTTGGACCGCAGTTCACATCGAGACGGCCCGCTCGGCAGAGTTTACCGACGGGGATCGCCAGCGCCTTGCGACGGTGATGCAACTGGCAACCCAGCTTGGCGGCGCCGTCGCATCCGTTCCCGCCGCCAAGGTCATCGAGGGCCTGATCGCCTTCACGAGCGAAGCGCGGGCGACGCAGCTCGTCGTTGGCAAGTCCGCGCGCTCGCGTTGGTTCGAGCTTCGCCACGGGTCGGTTGTCGATCGCCTCGTGCGCGAAACTCCGGGTGTCGCCGTTCACGTGCTTCCGTTCGACGAGCAACCCTCCGGGACACGCTTCGCAGTCGCGCCAGCCCGTCTCGCGAAGGCTTGGGGAGCGCCGACCGGCTACATCGTCGCTGCGGCGCTGGTGGCGCTGGTGACCATCGTCGGGGTCAGCCTCAACCTGGTCGGCGATATCACCAACGTCGCTTTACTCTACATGCTGCCCGTGATGGCTGCGGCGACCATCTATGGTCTTCGCACGGGTATCGTGACCGGCATCCTGTCGTCGCTGGCCTACAACTTCTTCTTCATCCCGCCGCTCTACACTTTCACGATCGCTGATCCTGGCAATATCGTGACCGTGTGCGTCCTGATCGGCGTCGCGGTGGTGACAAGCCAGCTCGCCGCGCGTGTTCGCGTTCAGGCGGACCTAGCCCAGAGAAGCTCCGGCCAGAACGCCGCGCTGGCGGGGTTCGCGCGCTCTTTGACCGGACTATCCAACCCGCAGGAGCTTGGCCAAACGCTTTGCGCCGAGGTGTCGCGGCTTTTGAACGTGAACACCGTCCTGCTGCAGCCCGGCGAAGCCGGTCTCCGCCTCGTAGCCGCCTACCCGCCCGAAGACCGGCTGGGCAGCATCGAGATGGCGGCAGCCACTTGGGCACTGGACCACAAGCAGGCCGCGGGCCGCGGTTCCGATACGCTGACCGCATCGGACTGGCTGTTTCAGCCCCTCACTAGAGGAGGGCCAGCGCTCGGCGTGCTGGGGGTCTCGCGCGAAAAAGGCGATCCGGTTCGATCAGATCAATTGCCCTTACTGCTCAACGTCATCGAGCAGGCGGCGCTCGCGTTCGAGCGCATCAACTTGGACGTCGAGATGTCTGCGGTATCCCAGTTGAAGGAACGCGATCGCCTGCGCGCCGCTTTGCTATCGTCGGTCAGCCACGATCTGCGCACGCCGCTCACCACCATCCTCGCCTCGGCCGCGCAAATCCGGGCGGCGCAATGCGAAGGGTTGGACCCGCTAATTGTCGACGGGCTTGTCGACGAGGCCGAGCGCCTCAACCGCTTCGTCGCCAATCTGCTCGACATGGCGCGGGTTGAGGCTGGCGCGCTCCGGCTGGCGATCGAGCCGGTCGATCTAACCGACGCGACAACGGGCGCCGTTCACGACCTACGCCGCAGCCTCGACCAGCACCCCATCCGTCTCGAAGTTTCCCCCGATCTGCCGCTGGTCCGCGTCGATCCGCAGCTCTTCCATCACTGCCTCATCAACCTGCTCGATAACGCCGGAAAATACGCTCACGAGGGTGGCCCGATCACGATCCGCGCGGATCGCACACCCGGCGAACTGACGCTCAGCATTCTCGACGAGGGTCCCGGCCTGCCGGCCGGCCGGGAGGCGCAGGTGTTCGAGACCTTCACGCGGCTCGAAGGCTCCGACCGCAAGGGGGGAACCGGACTCGGGTTGGCGATCGTCAGAGGCTTTTCTGAAGCTATGGGAATAAAGGTGACAGCCGCAAACCGAAACGACGGCCTAGGCGCCGTTTTCGCGCTTCACTTCCCGGAAGCGCTCCTGATCCGCTCGCCCGTGCAGGAGGCACCGTGACGACCCTCGCGCACAAGGTTCTCATTGTCGACGACGAAGGGCATATCCGGCGGCTGCTCCGGACCACCCTCACACGCGCTGGCTACAGCATCGCCGAGGCCGCCGACGCGCGCGAGGCGATGAACCTGCTCGACATCGAAAAGCCGGATGCCGTGCTGCTGGACCTGGGGCTTCCTGATCGCGACGGACTTGAGCTGCTGCCGCTGATCAAGAAGCAGTCGGACGCGACCGTGCTCGTCGTCTCCGCGCGCGAGGCCACCGACGAGAAGGTAGCGGCGCTTGACCTTGGGGCCGACGACTATGTCACCAAGCCGTTCGACACGGACGAGCTGCTCGCTCGGCTGCGCAGCAGCCTTCGTCGCCGTGTGCAGACGAGTTCGGAAACCGAGATCGTGCGCGCCGGCGACGTTGAGATCGACCTGGTCAACCGGCTGGTCCGAAAGGCCGGGGCCGAAGTCCACCTGACTCCTAAAGAGTATGGCTTCATCGCCGAACTGGCAAGGCACCCTGGACGCGTCGCCACCCACGCCCAGCTGCTGCGCGTGGTTTGGGGAACGGTCTACGAGCAGCACATCGAATATGTCCGCGTCGTCGTCCGCAACGTCCGCCAAAAGCTTGAGGACGATCCCGCCAGCCCGAAGCTGATCGTCAACGAACTAGGCGTCGGGTACAGGCTGAAAGGGATAAGTGGCTGAGTGACTCGATCGTAGTGCAGAGGCAGGCGCGCAACGGCTTGGACCGATTTTGCCGCCGTTGCATCCGCGCTAGGCGAGTGAGGTAGCGAAAGTGTAGTTGTTACTTCCGGCCAACGTGGAGCGCCAACCATCTAACCTATCAGTCACACGGCACCATCTGCGTCACGGCGTGCCGATTGCGTTAAGCAGTCGGCCCCGAAGCATGCGGCGATGAGGAGCCAGTTCGAAGAGGTTTGCAGCATCTCCGGCAAGCCCGATCACCGGCGAAATTGAGGCCGAGAAGGAGGCCGGCTTCGACGAGGCGGACATTGGCGTTGTTTGGGACAACGCCCGGCAACTGAAGTTTCGACCGGATTCGACAGGCTTCGAATGAAGCCCGCCGCTCCCGCTCGAGGCCGCGATGATCGGACTTGGATCAACCGAACCGTTGCTACCGCGGCTACTTTCAAGCGACGCTGCGTTGATGGCGTATGGCAACCGAGCTTAAGCACTTGCGAGTGATCGTTGCGGCGGCAGACTGCGGCAGCTTCAGCTCGGCCGCTTTGCAGCTGAACATGGACATCTCGGCTGTGAGCCGTGCCGTGCGCGAGATTGAGGACACGCTCGGCGCCGCAGTCTTCGAGCGTCTTCCCCGCGGCGTGCGGCTGACTCGATCCGGTGAAACGTATGTCGCAGCCGCGCGGGACATAATCGCGCGAATTGGGCGTGCGGAACTTGAGGCGCGCTCCGCGGCCGTCCAGGGCGCGGGTGCGCTCACCATGGGCTGTGTCTGGTCATTCTCCTGCGCGCCAAAGGTCGACCTGCTTAGGCGCTTCGTGTCGGCGAACCCGCGGACACTTCTCACGTTGGTCGAGGATGGCCAGGAAGCGCTGCTCGCCCGGGTCAGGTCCGGTGAATTGCACGTCGCGCTGATCGCTGCCGATCCATCTGCCCCTCCATCTTTGAGGACGCACAACGACTTGGAGACTGTGACGCTCTGGCGCGAGCGCCTCGTCGTGGCCGTACCCGAGGCCGAAGCAGTGGATGCTTTTGGCTGGACGGATCTGACCGGTCGACCCCTGCTATGTCGGCCACAGGACGATTGGCGACGTTTCGTGGCGCATGTCGAGCGGCTGGGTGGACCCACGTTGCAGTTCATGGAGCAGGATGTCAGCGAGGAAGGCCTGCTCGCGCTGGTCGGCGCGGGTTTAGGTTGGTCAATAGTCCCAGGAAGCCTGCCTCCGCCCGATTTCGCAAAGGCGCGTTTCGTGCCGCTGGCGGCACCCGGTGCGGAGTTGGACATTCAGGCCGTCTGGCGACCTGTCGCGACTAACCCCGCGCTGGGCCGGTTCCTCGATTTGTGTCGAGGCGTCCACTCCGACGGGCTTTCGCGAACGCCCGATCGGTCGCCATGAACCGCGCCAGCATCGGCGCGATCAGCCTGCCGGGTTCGACCGCTTGGCCGCCCTCCCGGCCGAGCACCTCGGCGTAGGCGACCAGGTCCCGGTGGGTCGTAGCCGGCAGCTCGACCGTAAGCCGGACCGGCTTGTCGTCCGCTAGGGGTCCTAGCTTCAGCTTGCTCATGGCTGTGTTCCAAATGGCTCGAGGACGAGGTCACGCGTGACGATGACGCGCACCGGATGACCGGGGCGAACGGTAAGCGTCGGCCGGATCTCGAGCTGGCGGCGCACGACCTCTTGCCCGGCGTCGCCGACGCTCTCCTGCGCGCCGTCGCGAATGGCGCGCGCGATGTCGCTGTCGCTACCGTTGCCGAGCTGCGCGCCGACCCCGAGCAACGTGGAGAGCACGCCTGCACGGAACAGGCGGCCCCAGTGATTGTCGACTCGGTCCTGCAGACCTGCAAAGCCGGAAGCATCGGCGCCCGGCTGGCGTTCAAGCACGATTGAGCGACCGTCCGGAAGGATCAGCCGGTTCCAGACGAGCAGGACGCGCTCCTGGCCGTAGACGACCTCGGCGTCGTACTGACCGATCAACCGAGCGCCTTGGAGGACCAGCAAGTGTCTGCCGGTCGGGCTGTCGTAGACCGGCTCGGTCACTTGCGCGACGACCTGGCCGGGCAGGTCGGAGCGGAGGCCCGTGACGAGCGCGGCTGGGATCGTCGAGCCGGCTTGGAGGACATAGGGGCTCGCGGGCGCCCGCAGCCGATCGGAGCTGGCCGTACGCCGGTCGACATCGCGATCGAGGAACGTCTCGCCGCGGCCGGAAGCGGGGGCGGTTGGAGCGGTCTCGCCAGGAAGCGAGAGTGGCGGGGCAGCCGCAGGCATGATTATCGCAGCATCGGTGTTCGCGCCGCCGCCAGCATTGCTCAGGAACAGGCGGCTCGTGCGGGCGGCCTCGCGCTCCTGTCGCGCTTGTTGAAGCGCAGGATCAACCGTGTGTGTCGCTTGTGGCGGCACACCCGGCGCTCCGCCCAGTGGCGGGAGCGGGATCGCTTGCCCGCGTTCCTGGGCTGACAGAATCGGCCGACCCATGTCGCCGGGGAGCGGCGGGCCAAGCTGCGGAACGGGCTCGCTTGGACGCGAAAGGCCCGCGTAGTCTCGCGGCAGGCGCTGCAATGCTTCGGCCTGAGCAACCCGGTCGGTATTGTAAAGCTCGGACGGGCGATCGTCGCCGCCGCCCCCTTGCAGCGCTACCATAAGTGCGCCGCCGATGCCGAGGCTGGCCACCGCGCCGAGCCCTATCAGGGCCTTGCGAGAGAGCCGGGTGACTGTGGGTGCTGTCGGGCGCAGCCGCAGCTCACGGGCGATCTCCTGCTCGCTCCTGACATGCTCCTCCGTTCCGGGCCCGTCCGGCCGGATCTCGCCCTCTGGCGCAATGTCATCGTCGATCGGGCGGTCAGTCACGACGGTCGCTCCCGGTGCGTTCGATGCGTACCCGCTGCTGCCGGCGTCCAGTCCCGAGCCGCAGCTCGGCGGCGGAGAACAGCCGGTCGACGACCATGTGGTGACCGCGAACGCGGTAGTTCACGAGCTCCGCGTCACCCTTCGGCGACACCGCGAACAGCGGCGGCATCTCGCCTTGGGCTATGCCGGCCGGGAACTCGATGAAGACTTGTTTTCCGTCGTCGTAAACGCGAACCGGCCGCCATGCCGGGCGGTCTCCGGTGATGCGGTAGTCGAACCGAAGCCGGTCGAGCGCAACTCCGCCCGCGACGGGCGCAGCCTCGGCCACAGCTTGCTGGCGCTGCCGAAGCGCGATGAGAGCGTCGGCGGGGTAGGACCAGCTGACCGACGCCATCCAGGTCGCCCGCGTGGCGCGCAGCTCCAGGAGGTAGGTGCGGCGGTCGGTGTTGATGACGAGGTTGGTCGAGAGGTCGGATCGCGTCGGCTTGACGAGGACGTGGACGCGGGTGCCGGCGCCAGCGCCGCTTGTCGTGTCGCCGATGATCCAGCGCGCGGTGTCGCCCGCCGCTACCGGACCCGTGCCGGTGAGGCGCTCGCCTTCTTGCAGGACGATATCGGTGACGTGGCCGGGCGCGGTGTAGACTTGGTAGAGCGCGCCCTCGGTGTAGGGGTAGCTCTGGACGGCGTTGACGAAGCCGTCCCGTGCCGGCTCGATCCGGGCGGCGGCGTTGGCGGCGACCACCCGTGAGGTCGGGTCGCGCGGCTCGGGCCGGCCGGGCTGTTCGACGGGCTTGAGTTGGCCGGTAAGCGGCAGCGGTTCGGGGACTGCTACGATGATCGGTGCGGGCGGCTCGGGCGTTTGTACGGCCGCGGCGGGGGCGGGCGGCTCGGCAAGCGGAGCCGTCGCCGTGGCGACGCTGGCGACCTCGCGCTTGTCGAAGAGGGCGCAGCCGGACAGCGCGGTCGCGCCGAGCAGCAAGGGTGTGAGCAGGCGTGCGTGTGTCATCCGGCGGACTCCCGAGACCAGTTGATGGCGTGGACGAAGATGCCGAGCGGGTTCTTGCGCAGGCGCTCCGCGTCGCGTGGCGGCTGGACGACGAGCGTGACGATCGCGCTCCAGCGCTCGACGCTCGCCTGCTGGCCCTGCTCGTAGCGGCGCTCGACCCAGGCGACGCGGAAGCTGTCACCGGAGGCGCGGATCACGCTCGACACTTCGACCGACACTTGGCTCTGGCCGACGCGGGCGAACGGGTCGTTGATCCGGGCATAATCGTTGAGCGCCGCCGCTCCGCGGTCGGTGGTGTAGTCGTATGCGCGGAGCCATGACTGCCGCAGCACTATCGGATCGGCGGGGACGCCGCGCACCTGCTCGATCCACCGGGCGAGGTGCCATGCGATCTCGGGGTCGCTCGCGCGGTAGCCGGCGATGGCGGGCTCGACCGCTTGCGCTTGGCCAAGGCGATCAACCTGCACCACCCAAGGCACGATCGAGCCGTTGGCGGACTGCCAGACAAGGGCGGCGGAGAGGCCGCCGACGAGCGCCAGCTCGCCCATGGCCATAAGCCGCCAGTTGCGGGCTTGGACGCGGGCGGAGCCGATGCGGTCGTCCCAAGCTTGTTGGGCCCGTTGGTAAGGGGTGACTGGATCGGGGGTGCGCCCGTAGCGCGTGGAAGGTCGCTTGAACATCATCGGTCCTCACTGACGGAGACGGAGGTGCCTGAGCCGCCGCGGTCGCCCGAGCGGACGGCGTGGGTGACGGCGGATACGCCGGACTTGAGCGCCTGGCCGCGGCGCATGCGCTTGGCCCAGTCGGGCTCGGAGCTGCGCGACGAGGACGCGCTCGCCGACTCGCTTGAGCCTGATGGAGCGTCGGCCTCGCCCTTCTCCGTCCCGGCCGACGGCGGCGCGCTCGCGCCAGGCGCGTCGGAGAGCTTGGACGAAGGTCCGCGCTCGGGCACGGAAATCGGCGTGACCGAAGCGCTCGTGCCGCCTCCGGCCGGGGCCGGGCCGCTCGGAGCGGGGCCGCCGCCCGAAGGCGCGCTCCCTCCAGGGCCAGCCGCACCGCCCGACGGCCCGCGCGTCGGCGGGACGGTCGTTGCGGCGGCGGTGCGCCCGCCGCCCGCCATGCCGGCGACAGCGCCCGCACCCATCCGCGCGGCGCCGACGCCTGCGGCGACCACGCCACCTGCGGCAAGGCTGGTGCCGATCGCCGCGCCTGCGGAGAGCTGCGGCCCGCCCGAGACGATGCCGTTGGCGATGCCGGGGCCGAAGATCCCGAGGCCGAGCAGCGACAGCGAGGCGAGCACGATCGCCATCGCTTCCTCGATGGTCGGCTGCTCGCCGGCGAAGTTAGCGGTGAACTCGGAGAAGAGCGTCGAGCCGATGCCGACGATGACCGCGAGCACGAGCACCTTTACGCCCGAGGAGATGACGTTGCCGAGCACGCGCTCGGCGAGGAAGGCGGTTTTGCCGAACAGTCCGAACGGGATGAGCACGAACCCGGCGAGGGTCGTCAGCTTGAACTCGATCAGCGTGACGAAGAGCTGGATCGCCAGGATGAAGAAGGAGAGGATTACCAGCACCCAGGCAAACAGGATGACGACGATCTGGACGGCGTTCTCGAAGAACGACACGAACCCCATCAGCTCGGAGATAGAGTCGAGCAGCGGCCGACCGGCGTCGATGCCGACTTGGGCGATGCGGCCGGGTCGCACGAAGTCGGCGGCGCTGACGCTGCCACCTGAGGCTTGCAGGCCGAGCCCTGCAAAGCTTTCAAAGACGATCTGGGCGAGACCGTTCCAGTTTCCGATGATGTAGGCGAACACGCCGACGAAGAGCGTCTTCTTGACTAACCGGGCGAGCACGTCGTCGTCGGCCGCCCACGTCCAGAACAGCGCGGCGAGCGTCACGTCGATGACGATCAGGGTGGTCGCCAGGAACGCGACCTCGCCCGACAACAGGCCGAACCCGCTGTCGATGTACTGCGTGAAGACCGCCAGGAAGCGGTCGATGACGCCGACTTCGTTCACGGCCGGACCTCCGCTCCGAAGAACCGCGCCCGGCGATCCGCCCATGCGCGGCGGCAGGCCTCGTCAATCGCCGCCGGGTCAGTGAGCGCGCGGCAGCGCGCGAGCTCGACCGCAAGCGGATCAACCGCATCCGCGTCGGGCGCGATCGTCATAACTTGCTTCGCGCTCCCGTCCCGGCCGGAGCCGCGATCGAGCTGAACGGCCGCCAGCACGATCGCCAGCACCGCGAAGGCGAGCGCGCCGAAACGGATCAGGACGGGGGAGTCGACCCGGCTCATTGCCCGAACATCCGGACATCGCCGGGCTGGTAGCCGCGACCGCGCGCGATGAAGCGGCGGTAGCGTTCGCGCGCCGCGTCCGACGCCGCCTGCGCCTGCGCCGCTTCCAGCGCCTGCGCACGGCCCTGCGCCGCGACGACCGCAGTTAGGTCGGCGAGCTGTTGCGCTTGCAGGGCGAGAAGCTGGTTGCCCGCCTGCGTCGCCTGGAGTGCGCCGGTCGCCGACTGGCTCGAGGTGACGAGCGCCTGCATCTCGGCGCGGTTGGTGTCGATGTTGCCGACCACGCCGGCTTGGACACGGAGTGCATCCTGCAGCGCGCCGACTGAGGTGGCCCACCGATCCTGAGCATTGCGGATCATGGCCTCGTTCGACTGGCCGCCCGCCGCGCCGTAGCTGGTGGTGAAGGCGCGGTCGATGTCACGGACGTCGTAGGCGACCCGCTGCGCCTGGCCGAGCAGCGACTGAGTGCGGGCGACCGAGCGCTGGAGCGACCGAAGCGAGCTGTAGGGCAGCGACGCGAGGTTACGTGCCTGGTTGACCAGCATCTGCGCTTCGTTGGTGAGGCTCTGAATCTGGTTGTTGATCTGGTCGAGCGCGCGCGCCGCCTGGATCACGTTCTGGACGTAGTTGGTCGGGTCCTTGACGATCAGCTGCGCCCGAGCGGGCGTGGCGAAGGTCAGCGCCGAACCGCCGGTGACTGCCACGATAGCAAGCGCGGCGATTGCGGCGCGCAAACGAGGCTTGGACTTCATGACGACTTCTCCTGCTGGGTGGTTGGGATCCGGTCCGCGGTGACGAGGTCGGCGGCCCAGGCGAGGCCGCCGCGACGGAGCCAGCCGGCGGCGAAGCCGTGCGGCCAGCTCGCTGCGTAGACTTCGGCGATGGCGGCTTGGTCGGCCTTGCCGCTGGCGGCGGTGAAGGCGAGCGCGACGGGGCCAAGGCCGAGCTCGAAGACCCGGTTCCCGACGCGGCTCTGGGCGTAGTAGTCGCGCTTGGGCGTGGCCCGCGCGACGATCTCGATTTGGCGATCGTTGAGCCCGAACTTCTCGTAGATGCGGGCGATCTGCGGCTCGAGCGCGCGCTCGTTGGCGAGGAACACGCGGGTGAGGCAGCTCTCGACGATGGCGGGCGCGATTGCTGAGCCGTCGATATCGGCGAGGCTCTGGGTCGCGAATACGACGCTCGCGTTCTTCTTGCGGAGTGTCTTCAGCCACTCTCGGAGCTGCGCGCCGAAGGTGGGGTCGTCGAGCGCCAGCCAGCCTTCATCGACGATGACGAGCGTCGGCGAGCCGTCCAGCCGCGCCTCGAGCCGATGGAAGAGGTAGGCGAGCACTGCCGGCGCGGCGGCAGTGCCGATCAGTCCCTCGGTCTCGAACGCCTGCACGGTCGAAGTGCCCAGCCGCTCGTGGTCGCCGTCGAGCAGCCTTCCCCACGATCCTTCCAGGCAAAATGGCTGGAGCGCACGCTTGAGCGTGTTGGACTGGAGCAGCACCGACAGGCCCGTAAGCGTGCGCTCGGCGGGCGGTGCCGAGGAGAGCGAGGACAGCGCGGACCAGAGGTGGTCCTTGACCTCGGGCGTAACCGGCACGCCTTCGCGGCCGAGCACGCCGGCGAGCCACTCGGCCGCCCAGGCGCGCTGCTCGGGTAGGTCGATGTCGGACAGCGGCTGGAGCGCGACCGGTGCGGCCGCGTCCTCGCTGAGCGCACCGCCGAGGTCGTGCCAGTCGCCGCCCATGGCGAGCGCAGCCGCGCGGATCGAGCCGCCGAAGTCGAACGCGAACACCTGCGCGGCGGGGTAGCGCCGGAA
Organism: uncultured Sphingomonadaceae bacterium; assembly: GCA_964251385.1. Classification (GTDB taxonomy): domain Bacteria; phylum Pseudomonadota; class Alphaproteobacteria; order Sphingomonadales; family Sphingomonadaceae; genus CADCVW01. Next base: position 107,849 of record CAXUJK010000002.1, read on the forward strand.
CTGCAGCGCCATCAAAGCGAGCAGCACCGACTTGCCCGCGCCGGTCGGCCCCACCACGAGTGTGTGCCCGACGTCTCCAACATGCAGCGAGAAGCGGAACGGGGTTGAGCCGTCAGTCGCCGCGTGGAACAGCGGCGGGCCGTCTAGGTGCGCGTTGCGTTCGGGTCCGGCCCACACCGCCGAAAGCGGGATCATGTGGGCGAGGTTGATTGTCGAAATCGGCGGTTGGCGCACGTTGGCGTAGAGGTGACCGGGTAAGGACCCGAGCCAGGCCTCCACCGCGTTCACGCCTTCGTGGACGCAGGTAAAGTCGCGGCCTTCGATCACCTTCTCGACAAGCCGGATCCGGTCGGAGGCGATGCGCGCTTCCTCGTGTGCGACCGTGACTGTGGCTGTGACGTAGGCGTGGCCGACCATGTCGGCGCCGAGCTCCTGAAGCGCCTCGTCGGCGTCGGCCGCCTTGTTCGCGGCGTCAGTGTCGACGAGCGTGGACGCCTCGTTGGTGAGCACCTCCTTCAGGATCGCCATCGCGTTCTTGCGCTTGGCGAACCACTGGCGGCGGATGCGGCTCAGCAGCTTGGTGGCCTCGGTCTTGTCGAGACAGATCGCGCGCGTGACCCAGCGGTAGGGGAAGGCGAGCCGGTTAAGCTCGTCGAGGATGCCGGGGAAGGTCGAGGACGGGAAGCCGACCACGGAAAGCGTGCGCAGGTGCGCGTTGCCGAGCCGCGGTTCGAGTCCCCCGGCCAGCGGCTGGTCGGCGAGCAGCGCGTCGAGGTGCATCGGCGTTTCGGGGACGCGCACGCGGTGGCGCTTGGTCGAGACGCACGAATGCAGGTAGGTCAGCGTCTCGGCGTCGGATAGCCAGGCGGACTCGGGCACGAACCCCGACACGAGCGCGAGAAGCCGATCGGTGCGGTCGACGAACTGGTCGAGGTGGTCGCGCGCGGACGCGCCCTTGTCGGCGCGGTTCTCGTAGAGCCAGCCCTCGGCGCGCGCGGCGTCATCGGCGGGCGGCATCCAGACCAGCGTCAGCGTGTAGGCGCTCTCGAAGTGCGCGCCTTCCGCCTCGAACTTGGCACGGCGCTCGGCGTCGACCAACTCTGACGCCGCATCGGGAAAGACGCTGTCGGGATAGCGGTTCGACGGGCTGCGGCTCGCCTCGACGAACAGCGTCCAGCCCGAGCCAAGTCGCCGGATCGCGCTGTTGAGCCGGGCCGAGGCCCCGACCAGCTCGGACCCGGTAGCGCTGTCCAGGTCGGGGCCGCGGAAGCGGGCGGAGCGCTGGAGCGAGCCGTCCTTGTTGAGGACGACGCCGTTGCCGACCAGCGCCGCCCAGGGCAGGAAATCGGCGAGCGCCTGCGGCTTCTTGCGATACTCTGCGAGGTTGAACATCGGCGTCAGACCCCGAGGTGCGAGGGGTAGCGGAGGTGGCGGCGGACCACGTCCACGAACTGCGGGTCGCGCTTCGCCGCCCAGACCGCGAGCAGGTGGCCGATGAGCCAGATCGCGAGCCCGGCGAGCCAGAGCCGCAAGCCCAGCCCGATCGCGGCGGCGAGCGTGCCGTTGGCGATCGCCACCGCGCGCGGCGCGCCACCGAGCAGGATCGGCTCGGCGAGCGCGCGGTGGACGGGCGCGGTAAAGCCCGGGACTTGATCGTCGCCGATGGGCATCAGACCAGCGCCCCGCCGCCGAACGAGAAGAACGACAGGAAGAAACTTGACGCCGCGAACGCGATCGACAGGCCGAACACGATCTGGATGAGCTTGCGCGCGCCGCCCGACGTGTCACCGAAGGCGAGCGTCAGGCCGGTAATGATGATGATCATCACGGCGATGATCTTGGCGACGGGGCCCTCGATCGACTCGAGGATGCTCTGGAGCGGGGCCTCCCAGGGCATGTTGGACCCGGCGGCGTGCGCCGAGGCCGAGAAGAGGAGCGAGGTGGTGAGCGCGGTCGAGGCCGCGAGCGCCTGGCGGACACGGGTCATGCTTGGTCTCCGAAGGTAAGGGGAGTGAGCGGGCTCAGGGCGTAGTCCCCGGTCGCGTCGAGCCCCTGGACGCGGGCGAGTTCGGAGAGGCGGCGCTCGCTGCCACGGCCGGCGAGCACGGCGACCACGCCGATCGTCTCGGCGATGAGGGCGCGCGGCACGGTGACCACCGCCTCCTGGATAAGCTGTTCGAGGCGGCGGAGCGCGCCGATAGCGCTGCCCGCGTGGATGGTGCCGATCCCGCCGGGGTGGCCGGTGCCCCAGGCCTTCAACAGGTCGAGCGCCTCAGCCCCGCGAACCTCGCCGATCGGGATGCGGTCGGGACGCAACCGCAGCGAAGATCGGACCAGGTCGGAAAGCGAGGCGACCCCGTCCTTGGTGCGCAGCGCGACCAGGTTGGGGGTCAGGCACTGGAGCTCGCGAGTGTCCTCGATCAGGACTATGCGGTCGGAGGTCTTCGCGACCTCGGCGAGGAGCGCGTTGGTGAGCGTGGTCTTGCCGGTCGAGGTGCCGCCTGCGACCAGGATGTTGTCGCGGGCGTGGACCGCTCCAGCAAGCGCAGCCGCCGCGACCGCGGGCATGATCCCGGCCGCGACGTAGTCGTCGAGCGTAAACACCGCGACGGCGGGCTTGCGGATCGCGAAGCAGGGCGCGGCGACGACGGGCGGTAGCAAGCCCTCGAAGCGCTCCCCCGTCCCGGGCAACTCGGCCGAGACGCGCGGCGCGGCCGCGTGAACCTCGGCGCCAACGTGGTGCGCCACGAGACGGACGATGCGCTCCCCGTCTGAGGGCGACAGCCGCTCGCCGGTGTCGGCGAGGCCCGAGCCGAGCCGATCGACCCAGAGTCGGCCGTCGGGGTTGAGCATGACCTCGACGACTGCCGCTTCGTCGAGCCAGGCCGCGATGCCGGGGCCGAGCGCGGTCGTGAGCATGCGCCGGCTACGGGCCTGGCGTTCGGACGGGAGGTGAGCAACAGACATTGGCGACCCCGGACTTGAGCAACGGGGTCGAGTTCAATGACGGCTAATGGGGCCGGATCAACAAGCTCGAGGGCGTAGTAGGGGCGTGGCGCGCGAAGGCAGGTGTTTGAGGCAAGGTGTCGCGAGAGCTCGACCGCCGACGCGACAAAGTGGCTTATCCTCTGAGGCACGACGAATGGCCGAATGCCGTCTGTCGGCTTCTGTAAAGATTGCCGGAAAGCAGGCGCCCGAGGACTGAGCGCATGAAGCATCGTGATACCATCAAGGGCAGCCCGGGGCTCTCGTCGGACTGAGCCGACCTGGGCGATCATTACAAGCCTACGGCAATCCTCGCCGTTGCACCGTCAGAAACTGGGTCGCGTGAAGCTTTCCCTCGCGTCTCTCGACGTCGCCTCGAAAGAGCAGATTGGCGATCGCATTATGATGCGCGCGCTTGTTGCCCTCGATCTTCGCGCGGAATTGGGGCTGCGCCTGCAGGAGACTTTTGATCTCACTTCGCGTGAAGCCGCGGTGACTGCTCGCGAACATCTCGCGCAAAAACTGCGACATCGTTCCCACGCTGCGAGTGTCCAAGCCGGCGCAGCTTCGCCGGAGCACAAGTCTCCTCATCGCTACCTACTCATCCTCATGCGTCGTCCGGCCTGCGGCGATAAACTTCAGAGACGAGCACGATGATGATACCAGGCAAGGCGGCTATGATCGGCAGAAAGAGCGGGGCGTGTCCTTGTGACCGTTCAGGGGTGCGTCGAGTCTTCATCACACGCTCTCTCCTCGATTTGGATCGTCGAGTGCTCGATGTCGAAGCGAGTCCGCAGCACACTTTCGACATCCTTGCGAACCTGCTCAGCGCGCCCGTCATCGCGCAGCTCGACATGCGCGGTGCAGGTAATGTCGTTGCTCGACAGAGACCAGACATGGAGGTCGTGAACACCGCTGACACCCGGCACTTCGGAGACGGCCGCCCGCAGATCGGGCAGGCTGAGGCCACGCGGCACACCCTGCAGCAGGATGTTGGTCGTGTCGCGCAGCAGCGTCCAAGTTCGCGGCAACACCCAGAGTCCGATCGCGACGGCAACGGCCGGGTCGATCCATGTCCAGCCGGTAAAGCGGATCGCCAAAGCACCGATTATCACACCAATCGAGCCCAGCATGTCGGCCCAGACCTCGAGATATGCGCCCTTGACGTTAAGGCTCGCATCCTTGCCCGCGGTCAGCAACCGCATCGAGATTAGGTTCACGATGAGCCCGAGCCCCGCGACGATCAGCATCCCGGTTGACTCGACGGGCTCCGGACTGCGGAACCGACCCACCGCCTCGATCGCGATGTAGATCGCCACCGCGAACAGCAGCAGCGCGTTGAACGCGGCGGCAAGAATTTCAAATCGTTTGTAGCCGAACGTGCGCTTGTCGTCGGCGGGGCGGACACCGATCTTGATCGCGACCAGCGCGATGGCGAGCGCGGCGACGTCGGTCAGCATGTGCGCCGCGTCCGACAACAAGGCCAGACTGTTGAACCAATAGGCGCCGACGACCTCGGCGACGAGGAACGTGGCGGTCAGTGCGAGCGCGTATTTCAGCATGGTCGCGTTTGCACCGGCCGTGTGGTCGTGCCCGCCCGCGCCGTGCGCGTGGCCGCTGTGATCGTGCGCCAATGGAGCCTCCTATTCTGCGGGGACGGGCTGGAGCCCAGAGCTTTGAGCTGGTTTCGCCACGCGCGCTCGCTGCCCGCGTAGAAGCAGATGGCTGATCGCGGGGAGGACGTACAATGTCATGACGGTGGCGACGATGAGGCCGCCGATCACCACGATAGCGAGTGGCTTCTGCACTTCCGCGCCGCGCCCGGTGGCGAGCGCCATCGGCACAAAACCGATCGCGGGCACGATGCCCGTCATCAACACCGCGCGGACGCGTTCGAGCGTTCCCTCGACCACCGCCTGATCGACCGAGAGCCCGGCTTCGATCCGTTGACGCACACTGGTCATGACAACCAGTCCATTGAGCACCGTGACGCCAGACAACACGATGAAACCGACGGCCGCCGAGATGGAAAAAGGCAGCCCCGCGAGCGCCAGACCGAACGCGCCGCCCGCGATGCCAAGCGGCACGGCCGAATAAACCGCGAGCGAAGCACGAACGCTCCCGAGCGCCAGGAACAGCAACCCGAAGATCAGCGCGAACACGATCGGCACTATAAGCGTGATGCGTGCCGACGCCGCCTGTAGGTTTTCGAACTGCCCGCCCCACGTGATCGTCACGCCCGGCGGCAACTTGATCGCGGCGACTTTCTCCTGCGCCTCGCCGACATAGGACCCAAGATCGCGGCCCCGGACATTGGCCTGGACGACGACGCGGCGCTGGCCGTTCTCGCGGCTGACCTGGTTCAGGCCTTCGGAGAACCCGAAGCTGGCGAATTCGCGCAGCGGCACCGAGGTTCGCACCCCGCCGCCGCTTTCCGGCAGCAGCACGGGCAATGCGCCAACAGCGTCAAGGTCGTCGCGTGTCGCGGCAGCCAGCCGCACGACGATGTCGAAACGACGGTCTCCCTCGAACACCAGCCCCGCCTCGCGCCCCCCAAGCGCGGCGGCGACGGTGTCGGTCACGTCCTCGACCGAAAGCCCGTAGCGCGCGATCGCGTCCCGGTTGAACTGAACCTCGAGCGTCGGGAAGCCCGCGGTTTGCTCGACCCTGAGGTCGGCGGTGCCTTGCACCCCGCTCATCGCCTGCGACACCTGTGCCGCGACCGCGCCGAGCTGATCGAGGTCCTCGCCGAACACCTTGACGGCGATGTCGCCGCGGACGCCAGCGATCAGCTCGTTGAACCGCAGTTCGATCGGCTGGCTGATCTCGTAAGCGTTGCCGATGAGGCCCTTGAGCTTCTCCTGGACGCGCTCGACGATCTCGTCCTTGGTATCGACGTCATCGGGCCAATCTTCGCTGGGCTTGAGGATGATGAACGAGTCGGAAGCGTTCGACGGCATGGGATCGCTCGCCACTTCGGCGGTACCTGTCTTGGAATAGACATAAGCGACCTCCGGAAGCGACGACACCGCGCTTTCGACCTTGAGCTGCAGGTCTTTCGAGGTTTCGAGCGAGGTCGACGGGATGCGCAGCGACTGCATCGCGAGGTCACCCTCGTCGAGTGTCGGGATGAACTCGCGGCCGAGCGTTGTGAAGATCAGCCCCGCCGCGACGAAAGTGACGACGCCCCCGCCGATCCACGGCCCTGGCCGCGCGACGAGACGCCGCAGTGTCGGCTCGTAGCCCCGCTTGTACCATGCGACGGCGGGAACTTCCTTCTCCGCGACGCGCCCGCGGATCATGATCGCGACCATCGCCGGAACGAACGTAAGCGACAGCACGAAGGCGCCGACCAGCGCCAACATCACCGTGATCGCCATCGGCGAGAAGGTCTTGCCCTCGACGCCCGTGAAGGTCAGCAGGGGCGCGAAGACGAGCAGGATGATCGCCTGACCAAAGATCGTCGGCCGTATCATTTCCTTGGTGGCGACAAAGACTTCGCTCAGCCGCTCGGAAAGGTTCAGTAGCCGGCCCTCGCGATGCTGCCTCTCGGCGAGCCGGCGCAGGCAGTTCTCAATGATGATGATCGAACCGTCGACGATCAGCCCGAAGTCGAGCGCGCCGAGGCTCATCAGGTTTCCCGACACGCCGAAGCGGTTCATGCCGATCGCCATCAGCAGGAACGACAGCGGGATGATCAGCGTGGCGATGATCGCGGCGCGGATGTTGCCGAGCAGCCAGAACAGAGCGGCGGCGACCAGAAGCGCGCCTTCGATCAGGTTCTTCTCGACAGTGCCGATCGTGGCGTCGACGAGCTTCGAGCGGTCGTAGATGACGCGTACGACGACGCCTGGCGGCATCGATTTGGACACCTGTTCGAGCCGCTCGCCGACCATTTGGGAGACGATGCGGCTATTCTCGCCGACGAGCATCAGCGCGGTGCCGATCACGACTTCGCGTCCATTCATGGACGCTGCGCCGGTGCGCAGGTCGCCGCCGATGCGGACGTTGGCGACGTCACCGACTGAAATCGACACGCCGTTGCGAATGCCCACCGAGGTGCGCGCGATCTCGTCGAGGCTTCGGACGCGGGCGTCAGCGCGGACGAGGAAGGCCTCGCCAGCCCGCTGGACGAAGCTGGCACCGACCGAGATATTGCCGCGCTCCAACGCTTCGGCGAGTTCGGAAAAGGAGACGCCGAGCGCAGCCAGCCGGCCAGGATCGGGCTCGACGACGAACTGCTTTTCGTAGCCGCCGATCGAGTCGACCCCGGCGAGACCCTCAACCGAGCGTAGCTGCGGCCTGATCACCCAGTCCTGGATAGTGCGCAGATATCCCGCCTTGGCGACGTCGTCGGTCAGCCGCTCGCCTTGCGGTGTCAGGAACGACCCGTCCGGCTGGAAGCCTGGTCGACCGGCAATCTTGGGCGAGCGCGTCGTCGCAGTGCGCTCATAGTCGACGCTGTACATCAGCACTTCGCCCAAGCCCGTCGATAGTGGGCCCATCTGCGGCTGGACGTTCTCGGGCAGGCTCTCGCCGGCGGCGTTCAGCCGCTCAGCGACCTGCTGGCGCGCGAAGTAGACGTCGACATTATCGTCGAACACCACCGTCACCTGGCTGAAGCCGTTGCGCAAGATCGAACGCGTCGATTCCAGCCCGGGGATGCCCGCCATCGCAGTTTCGACCGGGAAGGTGACGAGCCGTTCCATGTCCAGCGGCCCGAACTGCTGGGCCTCCGTGTTGATCTGTACCTGCTTGTTGGTGATGTCGGGCACCGCGTCGATCGGCAGGCGCAAAAGCTGAAACGCGCCATAAGCGGCAGCGAGAAGCGTGAACGCCACCACCGCCCAGCGAAAGCGGATGGCAAAGTCAATTAGGCGATCGATCATGATTCAGCGATCCTGAGGAACGGCGGTCGGGGCGGCGGCGGCGCGCATCAATGCTCGGCCTCGCTGGCGCCCAGTTCCGACTTCATAACAAAGGCGCCCGTCGTGACGATCGTGCTGCCGGGACGCAGCCCGGAGACGATCTCGACGCGTCCGCCGCTTCGCGAGCCCACGGTGACCCGCGTCGCTTGGAAGCCGTTAGCAACGCGTACGAATACCACGTCGCGCCCCTCGACCGATTGCACCGCGGCCTCCGGGACGACGATCTGGCCCGCCGTGGCCGAGCCTCGCGGCACGATGCGCGCGCGTACGCTCTGGCCCTGCACCAGCCCGGCGGGGACGCCCGCGGGGATCAGCACCACCGTCGCCGCGCGGCTTTCCAGGCTCACCGCTGGCGTCGACGAGCGCACCGTCGCCGCCAGCGTGCCGCCACCGGGCAGCTCAATCACGGCCTGGTCGCCTGCCCGGACGCGGTTGGCGTCGGCTGCCGACACCGCGGCTTCGATCTGCACGAGCCGCGGGTTCGAGACTTCCATCAGCTCCGTACCGGCGGCTACGAACGCGCCGAGCTCGGCATCCATCTTGGTGATCCGTCCGCCAATCAGGCTGCGCACCGCGACGCTGCGGCCGTCGGCGGTGACGCCCGCCGCAGCCGCAGCGGCTTGGGTGCGCCGGACCTCGGCCTGGGCTTGGGCCGCGAGCGATTGCGCCGCCTCCAGATCCTGCCGCGCGGTAATCCGCTCGGCGTAGAGCCGGCGTTCGCGGGCAAGCGCGGCGTTGGCGGCGGTCGCCTGTGCTTGCGCTGACGCGCGCTCCGCCACGATTGCCGAGGCGTCGCGGCTCTCGATTATGGCCACCGTCTCGCCGACGCCGACCGCGTCGCCTAGCCGCTTGAAGATGCGCGTAATGGCTCCGTCGGCGCGCGCTGTCAGCGCTGCGCGGCCTTCTGGAGGCGCGCTTACCGTCGCCTGGGCAAGGATTTCGGAGCCAAGTGAGCCAGCAGCGACGACCTCTGTCTGGACGCCGGCGGTAGCAATGCGGGCCGGGGTCATTTCGACCAGCCCCTCAGCATGCTCCTCTTCACCGCTCTGCGCCTGTTCCTCGCCTGAGGCCGGCGCAGTTGTCGCGGCTACGGGTGCTGGATCATCGACCATGCCGCGTCCGATAAGCAGCCCGCCGATGCCGGTCGCCAGCGCGACACCCGCGATGATACCGATCGTCTTTCGACGTTCCTCGGGTGCGACGATTGTGGTGGAGGTGGTGGTCGTCGTGTTCATCTCATCGATCCTCATTGCGCGGTCGCGCGGACAAGCTCGGCCACGGCCTGAGCTCGGGTGGCGCGCGCTTCGACGGCTTCGTTCTGGACGGCGGCAAGCGCGTTCTGCGCGTCGAGCAGCTCGAGCAGCTCGATCTTGCCCGCCTGGTACGAGAGTTGCGCCAGCCGCAGGGCCTCGGAAGCTTCGGGAATCGATGCCTGCTCCACGGTCACGAGCCGCGCATCGGCCGCTTGCAAATTGGCGCGCGCGTTGTTGATCCGCACCGACGCGAAGGCGAGCGCACCGGCCCGCTGCGCTTCGGCCGCGATGATGTTGGCCTGCGCGGCCGCTACGTTGCCCTGATTGCGGTCGCGAAAAGGCAGCGGCATCGAGAAGCCGGCGACGAAGGCTTGGTCTTGCGTCGCTTGCAGCCGGCGAATGCCGAGACCTACCGCCGGATCGAGTCGACGCGCAGCCATTTCCTGCGAAAGGTTCGCCTGCGCCAGCACCAGCTCAGCCTCGGCGAGCCGAACCTCGAGGCTCTGCGCGGGCGCGGCGTCGGCGGGTGGCACGGCGGCAAGGCTGCCGGCCACCGACGCGGGCGGCGTGTCGACGCCGAACAATGAAGCCAAGGTCCGCCGCGCCGCCGCTTCCTCGACCTCGGCCACGCGCCGGGCGGTGGTCGCCTGCGTCAGCGCGGTTCTCGCGCGGAGCGCACGCAGCGGCGGCTCGCGCCCTGCATCCACGAGGATGCTTGCGATCCGCGCCAACTCCCGCGCGCGCTCCTCGTTCTCGATCGTCAGGCGAAGCCGGTCACGCGCTGCGAGCGCTGTCGCAAATTGTCCGCGCACGCCAAGGCCCAGGTCGGCGCGCGCGATCGCCAGACGCAGCTCGCTGACCGTAATCGCAGCCTGCGCGGCTGCGCGCCGGGAGGCTCGCCGACCGCCTAAATCGAGCCGCTGGCTGACCCCTACGGTCAGCTCCGCACCATGGAACCCCGAGACTTCGCCCGTTCCAAGGAAGTTTTCTACTTCGACGCTAAGCTCGGGATTGGGTCGAAATCCCGCCTGCACCAACCGGGCGCGGCTCGCGGCTACACCTGCCTCAGCCGCCGTGATCGCGGGTGAGCGCGCCTCCGCCTCGGCGATAGCCTGCTCAAGCGTCAGATTGACCGGAAGAGGTCCGCCGCGCGGAATAAGGTTCGGCAGGTCGCCAGGAAGCGGCGGCAAGGCCTGCACGCCCGAAGATGGCCGGACGGGCGAACCTATACGAGGTCCCGCAGGCGTCGACAGCTGCGCCGCCGAAGAAGTCGATTGCGCTCCCGCCGCGACGGCAAAGCCGACCGCGCAGGCACGCGCCAATAGTGAATGCATGATCGTCCTCGATCCTGAACATGGGAGCCGCCACGCATCAGCGGGCGGCGTGGCCGTGTTCTAGGACCGGGGAGGGCGCTCCGGGCCGTTGCTCCACAAGGAGGCAAGACTTTCGGATGAGGGGGACCAATAACGCACATCCGGGGCGACGATCTTGGCGTCCGCGACGGCGGGAGTGCGAACCGCAAGGCTGTGCGCGCAATGGTTGACGTGGCACGCTCCCTCGCCGCGAGCTGGCTCGCCGCGATCGTCAGTAGGGGCGGCGGCTACGTGCTCAGCATCCTGCACGAAGTTGCTGGTGACGGTCGTGCCGCTGTCATCGCACCCTATTTCAGCGAAGGCGGGCATAGTGCCGGCAAGGAGCATCAACAGCGCGGCGAGGACACGAAGAGCCCTTTTCGTCAACGATGTAGAACCGGCACCCATTCCGCGCCACTAGCGCAGCTTCCTTAACAAGGCCAGTGTTGTCGCAGGTAAGCGCGCATCGGCTTGATGAAACATGCCGAGCACGGTGCTAATGGAACATGGCTCAGCGTTGTTTGAACGTTTACTCTGGGGGAGTTCGGAAAAGGGCTCAGCACGTCCGACTTGTCGCAGAGCTGACTCGATCATTCGCTGCAGAGGATCTTCAAGGTTTCAGCGTCCGATTTCGATGTCCAAAGCAATCTCCTTCAGCACGGACGGTCCGTTCGCCAGTCGTCGGCCGAGTGCTTCCATGAAGCGATCGTAGCGTTCACCACCCTTCTGCCGCGCGGCAACGTTGGTCTGCTCGGGCAGGCTCGGGGTTGCGGTTAGCCAGAATCGCACGAACATAGCGAGCGCCTCCAAGGCCACGCCGTCGTTGCGCTCCAGCCGTTCGAGCACGCGCACGATCCGGTCGAGACGTTTGGCGAGCGCCGCCTCGCGCCGGTCGGCACCATCGGGCGTCAGGAACGACCGGATTGCCGCTTCGATCACGAGCGAACGCGGCTTGTGACGCTCGGCGGCGAACGCGTTGAGGTCGCGGAGCAGCGAGGCTTCCAAGTAGACGCTGAGTGGGGTCTTGCGAGGCACGGCGTTACAGCTCCATGTCGTCGCGCGGGTCCAGGGCGACCTGCCGGGCGGCGATCCGCGCTTGCCGCGCAAGCGCGCGCAGACGTACGGCTTCGTCGTCCAGCTCGGCCTCGTCGTCATCGAACTCGTTGCGCGCCGGCTCGGCGGGTTGCGTCTCGACCACGTCAGGAGCAGCGATCTCGGGCTCGCGCCGAAGACCGCCATCGGACGCGTCCGGCTCCTCGTCCTGACGTGTGACGATGCGACCCGTCCAATCGTCGGCGCCCGCCCGTGCCGTGACCGGCCGTGGTCCCGTCGTCGGTCCGGGCGGGGCAAGTACGCGGCGTTGGAGCTGCGGATCCTCGTAGTAGCGGGCCTTCCGCGCCCGGATCGGAGCCACGCCCGAGACGAGCACCACCTGCTCGTCAGATGGGAGTTGCATAATCTCGCCCGGCGTCAGCAGCGGTCGTGCGGTCTCTTGGCGGCTCACCATAAGGTGGCCGAGCCACGGCGAGAGCCGATGACCGGCGTAGTTGCGGCTGTCGCGGATCTCGGTCGCGGTGCCGAGGCTGTCCGACACGCGCTTGGCGGTGCGCTCGTCGTTGGTTGAGAAGGCGACCCGGACGTGACAGTTGTCCAGGATGGCGTTGTTCTGGCCGTAGGCCTTCTCGATCTGGTTGAGGCTCTGAGCGATGAGGAACGACCGCACGCCGTATCCAGCCATGAAGGCGAGCGCGGACTCGAAAAAATCCAGCCGGCCGAGTGCGGGGAACTCATCAAGCATGAGCAACAGGCGGTGACGCCTGTGCTTGGACTGCAGCTCTTCGGTCAGCCGGCGGCCGATCTGGTTGAGCAGCAGCCGGATCAGCGGCTTGGTGCGGCTGATGTCGGACGGCGGCACGACGAGGTAGAGCGTCATCGGCGACGCGCCCTGAACGAGGTCGGCGATGCGCCAGTCGCAGCGGCGGGTCACCTCGGCGACGACGGGATCACGGTAGAGCCCCAAGAACGACATCGCCGTGGACAGCACACCCGAGCGCTCGTTATCGGATTTATTGAGGAGCTCGCGTCCGGCACTGGCCACGACGGGGTGAACGCCAGCCTCGCCCAGGTGCGGCGTCTTCATCATGGCGTCGAGCGTGGCTTCGATGGTGCGCTTTGGATCGGAGAGGAAGGCGGCGACGCCGGCTAGCGTCTTGTCGGGTTCGGCGTAGAGGACGTGGAGGATGGCGCCGACGAGTAGCGCGTGGCTGGTCTTCTCCCAGTGGTTCCGGCGCTCCAGCGCGCCTTCGGGATCGACCAGGATGTCCGCGATGTTCTGGACGTCGCGGACCTCGCTCGGGCCTCGGCGAACCTCCAGCAGCGGGTTGTAGGCCGAACTCGCCGGGTTGGTCGGATCGAACAGCGCCACGCGTCCGAACCGCTGGCGCCAGCCCGCAGTCAACGTCCAGTTCTCGCCCTTGATGTCGTGCACGACGCACGAGCCGGGCCAAGTCAGCAGCGTCGGCACGACCAAGCCGACGCCTTTGCCCGAGCGGGTCGGCGCGAAACAGAGGACGTGCTCGGGTCCGTCGTGTCGGAGGTAGGCGTTGAGGTGCTTGCCGAGCACGACGCCGTCGGCCCCGAGCAGCCCCGCCTTCGTCATCTCGTCGCGGGTCGCCCAGCGCGCCGAGCCGTAGGTCGAGACCGACTTGGCCTCGCGGGCGCGCCACACCGAGAGCGAAATCGCGACGGCAATAGATACGAAGCCGCCCGCCGACGCGATGTACGCGCCTTCCATGAATACTCGCGGCGCATAGGCGTCGTACCAGTACCACCAGACGAAGAAGGCGGGCGGCGGGTAGAGCGGCAGCCCGAGCAACTCGCCCATTGGCGTTCCGAGCTGCGGCTGGAAGCCGAGCCTCCACGCCACCCACTCGGTCGCTCCCCAGACGAACAGGAGCACGATGGCGGCGACAAGGAGCAGCTGGCCCCAGAGGATGCGGGTTCCGGACATGGAGATCATGCCGACGCGCGTCGGCGCGCTGGATCAAGGCTCTTCGGAAAGTGAGCGAGCCCCCGCGCGCAGAGACGCGTGGGCTTCGGGTCAGAGCCCCAGGCCACGCTTGCGTCCGAAGCTCCAGTCGATGCCGCCGCCCGATATCGCCACGCCGCCGACCTGCTGCCCGAGTCGCTTCTCGAGCGACGGGGACCACGGCACGAGCTGGAAGCCGAGCCCGTCGTCGAGCATGGCGAAACGACCGGAGGCGAGCTGAAGCCGCTGGCGGTACACGCCACCGACATGGTCGCCCGTCGTGGCGGGTCGGTGCGCCAGACCTGTTTCGGCAGAAAGCCGTGCGGCAACGCCGTCGAGTTCGCGCTGGCGCAGCGTGTCGAGCAGGTCGCGCGCGAACACCACGCGCTGCCCCTGACGACGCGCCAGACCCTCGCCCGCCAGATGTTCGGCGCGGCGGTCGAGCGCGTCGCGGACCTCCGCCCCGAACCCGCCCGAGCCGAGCGCGGCGGGCTCGCGCGCGATCGCCTGCCGGTCGAGCCAGGTGGCACCCGGAGCTGTCACCTGCGCTTCGATCGCGAGGTCCGAGCGGACGGCGAGCGCTACCCGTTCGCGGCCGCGCGCGTCTTCATAGCGGCGTAGCTCGACGACCGACCCGATCCGTCCGTCGCTGGCGGCGTCCAGGTCGGGCAGCTTGACGTGGTGCGTGTGCCCGTCGACGCCCTCGACCACGGCGTAGGCCGTTCCCTTCAACTCGTCGTCGAGCCCACGTCCGGCGAGCCGGCCAAGCACCGGCCCGGCGCGTTCGCCTTCGAGGACAAACGTCGACGCGTCCGCCTCGAGTCCGGTTCGCGTCATGGCGCGGTGTAGACGCTTGATGACGTCCCCGCGCTCGCCGAGCGCGCGCAGCTTCGGCTCGGCGTCTTCGGCGAGCATGAAGCGCCCTCCGCCGATATCCTCGGCCAACCCGAGCCGCGCCAGCTTCCGCATGCGCCCGATCTTCTCGTCATGAAGCGGGTCGGGGACGCTTCCCGGAACCCGCCGCAGGTCCACCACTCCTTCCCGGCCAGCCGCCTCGCGCGCTAGTGCGCGGTCGAGCTTGGTCCATCGTTCGGCGTCCACCTGACGCGCAAGCTCGCGTCGGACCTCTCGATCGGTGCGCGGGCCGAGCTCCTGAGTGATGAGCGCGGCCGCCCGGTCGCGCATGCCGGAGCTGATGTAGTCGCGACTGATGACGAGGTCGTCGCCTCGATCCGTCCTGCCGCGGACCAGCAAATGGACGTGCGGGTGCTCCGTATTCCAGTGATCGACGGCAACCCAGTCGAGTTTCGTCCCGAGGTCTTGGCTTGCCTGGGCCATGAGGTCGCGCGTGAGCCCGCGAAGGTCAGCGAGTTCTCCGGCGTCGTCCGGCGAGACGATGAAGCGGAAGTGATGACGGTCGCCCTCGCAGCGGCCCGCGAAGTCGGCGCCGTCCACGCCGTCATGGCCGGCGTCGAAGAGCTGGCCCGGCGCTCCGTCGCGGGTGACGCCGTCGCGCTGAAGATAGGCAACGTGCGCGGTGAGCCCGCCCGGGCGACCAGCTTGGCGGACAACACGCGCCTTGATGACCGCGCCGCGCGATCGTGCGAGCAGTGCCCGCGAAGCGCCAAGGCTGGCCGAGCGGCCTCGGCCCCAAGTAGCGCGGCGACTGCCTCCGGTCGGGCGGTGGCCTCCCGCTTTCTGGGCCGCCCTGAGCGCCTGTTGCAGGAACGACCTGGCCCTGGGCTGCGGGGTCGAGCGGATGCGGCCGGGACGAATACGAAGATCGTCGTTGTCGGTCATAGCGAAGGCCGCAATGTGCGGAAACCCGAGCTAAACCGCCGACTTCGCCGCAACGACAATGTGCAGGCATTACAGGCAATGTGGCCTAAGTCGCTGTTGTCGTTGCTGGTATTCTCCCGACCGACCGGCCGCACATTGCGGCTTGTATCCTGCCCTCGTCTGTTGCTTCGGCCCCAGCATCCCCACGACCTGCCCAAGACTTCGCGAGTGCAAGCTCCGACGCGATGAAAGATGATGCGGGTCACTCCGGCCTCCGCACAGCGAAGAGGCTATCCTGAGCACCTGATGAGGCTGCAGCGGTGTCGCTCGTCGGCGTGATCTCACCTTGCAGCCAACCTGCCGTGAGTTGTCCATTCGCCTGGCCTGAAGCTGCTTCGGGAGCATCGTCCGACAGCGCCGCGAAGAGCGATGCGCGACGCCATGCGACGCGGTCCACCTGCACCACCACCGTCGGCTGAGACACAGCCGAACCGCCGACCAAGGGTGCGAGCCGCGCCATGTAAGCGACCGTCTCGCGTGGAAGCGGACGCCTGCGGGAGACGTAGTCTTCCCAGCGACCCGGCCCCGCGTTGTATGCAGCCAGGAACCCCGCCGTTCCGTAGCGATCGTGCAACTCGCGAAGGTACGCCGCGCCAGCCAGGATGTTGTCTCGGCGGCCGTAAGCGTCCGGCCCGAGCCCGTGGCGCGAGCGAAGCTCCGCGTAGGTGCCGGGCATGACCTGCATCAAACCCATAGCACCCGCGTGCGACGTGGCGGCCGGATTGCCCGCGCTCTCGACGCGCATCACCGACCAAATCCATGCCTCCGGTATGCCGAACCGACGCGACGCCTCGGCAACGTGGACGGCGTACGGGTGAGTGTTGACCGGGGCAGCCGGTGGCGAGGCCGAAGGCGAGCCAACCGGCGTGGCTTCAACCTGCGCGACGGCGGGCAAAGCCATGCCGAGTAGCAGTGCAGCCGCGACCGCAAACGGGACAAAAGCGTGTCGGCGCGAGCAGGCGCGAGGCGGAGCGAGCACGCCCGAGCCGCCGCCGTAGGTGTTAAAGGCTGGTGATTTCACCGCTTGTCCTCAACAAACAGCGGCGTCGCACGGCCTAGCACGGTGGAACGCGGAAGTGGCCCGAAGTAGCGCCCGTCAAGCGAGCCGGGATGGTCGGCGTTGAGCAGGAAGAGCTGACCTTCGCCGATGATAATGCAGCCGCTCCAGCGTGGAAGAAAACGGCCGCGGCGATCACGATCCTGAGCGATGGCGCGCGATCGCCCGGCGACGGTGACGACGTTGCCAAGGCGGCACACACGCGTGCCCGGCAGCGCCTCTACGCGCTTGAGCAACGGCACGCCTCGGCCGAGATAGCCGCCCTCCACGAGCCAGCCCGCAAGCGGTTCTGGCGGCATTACGGCGGCAAGCACGCCGGGTCGGAGCGGCGCGTCGGGCCGTACGGCGTAAAGCCCGGTCGGCACACTGGCGGACACGTTCCAGACGAGCCGGGTCGGTAGGTCGGCAACGGCCGAAAGGCCGAGCAGTGCCAGTCCGGCGAGCGCCAGCGCGGCGCCGCGAAGCGGCAGCGGGCGCGCGAAGTCGAGGGCGATAATCATGTCATAAGTCCTTTGCGGAGCAGCCAGGCGCAATGACGCGCGGCGGCGTAAGGGCGAGGCGCGAGCCCGCCCGCGAGGCAGTGACCGACGTGCCGCCAATGCTCGGGCGCGACGTCGGCCGGATCGACGCCGACCGCCTCGACAGCGTCGATCGCCTCCAACGCGCGGGCGACCTTGGGCCAGCCGGCGACGCGCAGCAGGGTCTCGCCTCCGGGCGTCACGAACGGCACGGTCGTGAAGGGCTCACCGGCGTGAACGGCGCGCAGGATGTCGAGCCGACTCTCGACCGTGCCGTGCTCGCCGCGACGCCACCGCACAAAGGCGAACACCGCGTCTGGCGCAAAGGACAGTACGCGCGATTGGCGGTCCACAATTCGCTCGGCCGCGTGGCGGCCGAAGCGGATCCAGCGCTGCACTTGCTCTTCCACGTGCACGAGTTCGACGTGTGTGAAGTTGTCGGGCGGCACGGCCGCGGCTCAGCGCGTGAACCGGCCGGCGTAAGCCGGCGACACGGCCGCATGCCGCTTGGCGGGCAGCACGACGTCGCCCGTGTCGTCGCTGGTCGACATCTTGTCGCCGCGGCTGACCCAGGCTTGAAGGTCCTCCAGCCGGTAGACGACGCGCCCGCCGATCTTCGAGTATTTGGGGCCGGTGCCGTAGGTCCGGTGCTTCTCGAGAGTGCGGCCGGATAGGCCGAGAAATCGCGCCGCCTCGGGCGTGCGCAGGTAGCGTGGTGGCAGATTGGGTTGATTGGACATGGTGGGTAGCGCCTCCGGCTCTTCTCCGGCGCTCGCGGGATGCGCAGCGCCGTCGGGGCAGGTCATGGCGAAGCGGACTTGCGCCGTCCTATGGCGAAGCCGAGGGCGCGCGAGATCGCCACCCCTGGCCTGGTCGTCGCTGGGTCGGCCGGGACGGGAAATCGCGCTGCGCGTCAGCGCAGGCGGCGGTTCGGGTAGAGCAGCAGGCGACGGTAGCCGCCGCGGCTTAGTTCGATGCCTAGCCGGGACAGACGAATGGTGCGATCGCGCAGATCGTGGCTATTCCAGTCCGCGTCACCGCGAATTTGCAGCGGACCGAACAGCGCTTCTGCAAGCTGCCGGTAGCTGGCATGTGCGCGCCGACCGTCGAGCGCGCGCAGCGCGAGCACGAGGCGCATCCGCCGCTGCACTGTCAACGCTTGCGGATTGCGTCCCGGCTTGCGGCCGGCGAGCGCGCGCCAAACGCGCAGTGCGGCGGCTACACGGGTTGGGAAGTGTTCGTCGAACGGCAGCAGTGCCGCATCGGCGACGCCATCCGGTGGCAGCTCGACGCGCAGCTCGGCTGCGGAAAGGAGCGCCCGCGCGTCAGCGCGACGCGACGGTCCAGCCAGGGTCGGTGGTGCCGCGACCACGCCGACGACGCTGGGAAGGGCCTGCGGCGTCCACGTTAGGAGCGCGTCGCGGGCGGCGAAATCGCACCCCCCAAGCTAGCGCGAACGCATCGCGCTCCGCCGCACTCAACTGCCCATCGATGACCAGCCGCGTAAGGCGCTCACGGTCGCGTTCATAGTCGGGATTGCGTTTCAGGAACTCGCCCGCGAGCTCGACGGCATCGGCGAAGCGGAGCGACTCGTAGTCGGCGTAATCACGCCAATGGGGACGCGACATCACTGGATACTCGGCAACCGCACCGGCGGGACGCCGAGGCGCTGTCATTAGAATTGCCGACACCTAACTCGTTGAGAAGTGGTTGTTTTCGCAACGACCTTTGCTGGCGACGCAAAGGTGCACCGACGTCTAGTGCGGAGCGCCGCCTCGAAGTAGGTGGCGATAGCCGCTCGTAGTCATCCATTGCGCCCTTGCGAGATGCGTTTCGTAGGTTCGCCTAGCGCACTCGGGATCCAAATCAGGATCGCAGCCAAGCACGATGCGAGCCACCTCACGCCAGTCAGCGCCGTCAGCTTCGGCATCGAGCAAGCGCAGATAGGTGACCGCGTGGGCTTCGTCGTACCCGGTGAGAGTCGCGGCGTTCGGTGCTTCCTCGGCCACAGCAACATTGCTTGTCATCGCATCGTTCCCCGCGGTGCAATGGTTCGAGCGACTGCCCCAACGGGTTCGCCGGCGCAACGACGGAGACGCGATCCGTGCGGCAATCGAGGTGAAAAGCGTGATCGCCAAGGACGCGGCTTCGCTCGTGCTCGGACGGTCTCATCACGCATCTGTAGAGGATACTCCGTGGTGAAATACTCGACAAGCCGATGCTCTCTCGTGCATGTCGATACGAGAGGTGCTGGCGCGAAACCTGAGGCGCTATCGAGCTTTGCGAGGATTGAGCCAAGAGGAGTTGGCGCACCGCGCCGACGTCGACCGCACCTACATCAGTTCACTAGAGCGACTACAATATGGCGCCACGATCGATGTCGTCGAGCGGCTCGCAGGCGTCCTGGAAGTGCCCACGTTTGAATTGCTGAAGCCGGCGGCAGACGAAGCCCAATCCGAAGTCGTTTGACGCAGTGCGCCCCGCCCGGAGCGACCCGGGCGGAGCGTCGCGGGTTCAGTCGCCGCGTCGGCCGTTCGGGCGCGACCAGACGAGGCTGAAGGTATCCGCACTCTCGTCGTCGAAGAGGTTGGCGTAGATCGGGGCGGTGAAGCTGGGGTCGTCGAGCTTGACCGAGAGGTAGTCGCGGTTCTCGTTCGAGCGCTTGGTCCAGGCGGCGCCGATCTCCGCCTTGCCGACGAAGACCCGGTGGGTCGGGGCGTTGTCGTTGCCGTTCTTGTCCTGGGCCGTGATGCGGACGCCCTTGGCCTGAACCGAGAGGGTGACGATGTCGCCGGTGTAGTCGTTGCCGGACTTCTTGAAGGTGCCGATGGTCGCCATTGGTAGTCTCCTCAGGTTGTCGAGCCCGCGCCCATCGCGGCCTCGATGGCGATCGCCCGGCCGGGGGCGACCGACGCCGCACCCGAAGGGACGCAGCGTAGCGGAGGACGGAGACAGGCGGCTTTCTTGCCTCGCGAGGAATGCGCTTCAGCGCAGGGGAAGAAAGTTGGCAGTCTCCGTTGCGGCTAGGCGGTCGAGGCGAAGCCGACCTCGGCCAGATCAAGCCAATGAGGGGCCGTGCGGGACGCGGGGTGACTGCGCCTCTGGGGAGACATGGCGACCGCCGATCAGCGCCGGCAAGAGACCGAGCTTACGTGTCGAACAGAGACAAGTCCCGCCGCGCGGAAAGGCCGGACATACCGACCAGGACAGACGCGACAACCGTTCCGTTCACGTTCGATGTCGCCGTAGGAACACGCCCCATCAACGCTTGAACGAAAACTGCGACTCGGCACGCCGCTGACCCACTCGCCCATCCGTCAGATGTGCAGACCTGCGACGAGGGCCAACGCTGATCAGCCGTTTGGGCGCATCCGGACGTCCGCTTCGTAGTTGTGCTCCTGCGATGCACCGTCCGAGTCGTCGCTGGCGAGTGCGTTCATTCGATTCCAAGCGACGAGACCGATCACGAGTGCGCCGGTGATCGACAGCAGCTCGTGCCAAACTGGAGAGGGCGAGCTCATCGACGCCAAGCCATGCACTGCGTGGTAGCCCGCGAAGGCTGCAGGCGCAGCGAAGAGCACCGTGACGAAGGAACGGAGCGCGGGCGAGCGGACCGAGGCGATCAGGCGTTGGCCGACGAGGAGGGTGGCAGCGCCAGACAGCAACCCGACCACCACGGCCCCGAGCGCCCCCGCGCCGGTCTGGTGGGCAAACATGGCCGCGGACAGGCCGACAAAGGCCGGGACGACGTAGATGGCGAAGGTGAAGACGAGCCAGCACAGCGTGCCGACAACGGCGATGAGCGAGACGATCAACATGGGCGTCCTCCGGGCAAACGGGTTTGGACGCGCCTCCACCACCTCCACGACGCATGTGAGGCATAGCACGAACAGGCGTCGGCCGGAACGATGATGCGTTCCGGCGCGAACCTGTCGTCGGGGGCGAAAGGCGTCATCCTTCGTACGGGTCGTAGAGGTGGACGATCCGGGCAGTGCCGCCGTCATGCGTTCGGCCGAACGGGCTAGAGACATGCTGCTTACCAATGAAGGGGATGTTCCCCCGGATGACGATCGCGCTCATCGTTGGTAACTTCGACGATATCGGCGTATATGGCTCATCACGAAGGAGGCGGGTAATGCGCAAGTTACAGGTCGGTCGGCTTGCGATAATTGCAGGTGGTCTGCTGGTAACATCTCCACTCGCAGCCCAGTCGAAGAAGGGTCAAGGCCTACCCACCGTGTCCGCAACGGCCTGCAAGAAAGTGGCCGTCGGAACGGCCGCAGTTAGTACCGCGGTGGCTAGTGTAGGCTCCATTGCCAGCGCCGCGGGGGTTTCAGCTGTCGCCCATAGCAGCGGAGCGGCTATCCTTACGTCCGTAGGGGTCGGCGGCACCGGTTATGTGGCGGGAACGCTCGGTGGGCTCGCTGCGAGCG
Source organism: uncultured Sphingomonadaceae bacterium (assembly GCA_964251385.1). Taxonomy (GTDB): domain Bacteria; phylum Pseudomonadota; class Alphaproteobacteria; order Sphingomonadales; family Sphingomonadaceae; genus CADCVW01. Next base: position 129,242 of record CAXUJK010000002.1, read on the forward strand.
CTCTTGCCGTTGTCAGCTCGCCTGCTGTCATTGCCGGTGCCGCTGTGGCTGCCGTTGGCGCGGGCGGTGGATACCTCTATTGTCGCAACAAGCAGAACTAGCGTCAGCCTGGATGTAGCGGCGCCGCTCACTTGAGGCGGTGGCCCGATTCAATGTGACCCGCGATCCTGTTGGAGAGTATCTCGTGGTTCTATCGACTATGTTCTCGCTCGGAATGGCATTAGTGCAGTCGACGGTTGTTGTCCGGGTGGAAGACAGTTGGGACAGAGCGAAACGCGAGACTAGGGAACTTATAAAAGAAATCGACGAAGCGAACGCTCGCGCACGTTCGACGCCTACGAGGCGGCAGACGCAAATCAAACCGGTCCCGCGAAAACCGTTCATCGCGCGGGTCCCTGCCAGCCAGTCGGGTGGATGGGTGGTAAGTGAACGTGGTGCTGAACATACATGCCGAATGCGTGCTGTTTTCGCTGGGGGCACTTCTCTTGCCTTTGCACTCGATCCTAGCGACGGAGGATTCTTTATTAATGTTGGCAACCGTAACTGGAAGTCTTTAACACAGAACAAGAAGTACAGCATCAGATACGAGTTTGCAGAAACTTATTTTGAAGACAAAGACGCTGAACTAAGTGATGACGATCCGACCGTACCCACTCTCGAATCTGGCTTTACGAAGGATTTCGGGTCGGAAGTTGTCGCTGCTCCCGAGATTACAATCAAATATGGTGACGTGGTACTCGGCGTCTTATCACTACGTGGTTCAGCTAAAGCGTTCCCAGAAATGATTCAGTGCGCCCGCCGCAAGTATGATAGCGCTGCCGTGGACCCATTTGACGAAAGTGGCGGCAAAAAGTAGCCACTCTCCCGCCTCATTGGCCGTCGATGACCAGTCCGCAACCCGCAGTAATTGCGACCGGCTCGTTGGTGTCAGACCGACCGGTTTTGACACCTGCGAATTGTCCGCTCTCAATCCATGGCGTACATTCGCGTGGTGCGTCACAGCCGAAGGGTTGTGGCACGTTCGGCTGGCGCCCTCAGGCGGAAAGCGGCGCTCATGCGCCGCCCTTCCTGAAGTCGAACAGCGGGATGCCGAGCTTGCGGGCCTTGTCGGCCAGGTTGTCGTTGATGCCGTTCCCGGGGAACACGATGACCCCGATCGGTAGCACGTCCAGCATGGCGTCGTTGCGCTTGAAGGGAGCGGCCTTGGCGTGCTTGGCCCAATCGGGCTTGAAGGCGACCTGAGCGACCTTGCGGTTGTCGGCCCAGCAAGCGGCGATGCGCTCGGCTCCGGTCGGCGATCCGCCGTGCAGCAGGACCATGCCGGGGTGCTTGGCGTGCACCCGGTCGAGCGCGGCCCAGATCGCGGTGGTGTCGTTGCACTCCCGGCCTCCCGTGAAGGCGATCTTGGCTCCGGCGGGGAGCATGACCTCGGTCTCTGCCCGGCGTCGGGCGGCGATGAAGTCCCGGCTGTCGATCACCGCGGAGGTGAGCGCCTTGCGGTTGACGAGCGAACCGTGCCGGGGTTGCCAGCCGGAGCCGGTGTGTGTGCGGTAGAGGTCGGCGGCGGTGTCGCGCATCAGTTCGTGCGCGTTGCGGCGTTCGATGAGCGACAGTCCTTGGGCGAGAAGCTGCTCTAGTTCGACGGAGGCCACCTCCGAGCCGTCCTGCTCACGCTGGCTGCGACGCTGCGCCTGCTCATTGTCGTCCAGCTCGCGTTCAACCCGTTCGGCGGCGCGATGGAACAGGTTGACCGTGCCCCAGAGCAAGTCGGCGAGGTCGGGTTCGAGCCGCGTGTCTTCCAGCATGGAGACCAGGGCGTCGAAAATGTCGGCGATGGCACTGGCGACGCGGTCGCCCTCGGGAAGCGGGCGGGGGTCGGGCTCGTCCTGGAAGGGACGGAAGCCGTAGAGTTGGAGTTCGGCGAGGATGGCGGCGGTCGGGGACTCGGCGTGCGGTTCTTCCTGTTCGGTCATGGTGAAGTGCTCCGGTTCGGGGCCGCGCCTCTCGCGGCCTTCACGGGCGACGAAGAGCGGGGGCGGGACGGGCCTGCACCGCGGGCGCTCTCGCGCGCGGCTGAAGCGCAGCGGAGGACGGCGAAGGCGCGCTATCTTGCTTCGCGATGCAAAGGCCCGCTTGCGGGCCGGCGGAAGATAGTGCGGTGTAGCCGTTGCCTGCCCGGACCGGCTCCGGTCCGATCGCCCTCTTGGAAGGCCGAAGGCGCGGCTTTCCCGTGACCGTGTGCCCGGCCCAATGCTGATCCGAACCGCTAAGCCGACGCCCTGCGCTTATGGTTCGCCGGGAACAGGAAGCGTTTGACGTCCTCGGGAGTGAGCTGCACCCGCAAGTCAGCCGAAAGCGCATCCGTCCCAAGCTGCCGCAGGTCGTCGTTGAGGTCGCCTCCACGCGCCTCCAGCATCACCGGCTCAATCCCGGCCTCGCGTGCTCTGGTGGCCAACGTGTCCGCCGCGCGTCGTCCGGCGTCGTCTGGTTCGCGAGCGATGTAGAGCCTGCGCAGCGTCGGCTGGAGCTGCAGGGCGGCGAGGTGTGCGGCCGAGAGCGCAGCGATGGCAGGGAGCGTGGTCAGAACCTGCCGCAACGACAACATGGTCTCGACGCCTTCGCCGGCCGCTGACACGTCGGCGGCGACGCCGAAGCGGACTCCGTGCCCGAGAAGCTGACCCATGGCGCGTCGTGGTGAAGCGACAGGGGCTTTGTCGGCGGTCGTGGGAGCGAGCCACGTTCGATGTGCGCCGGTGATGGTGCCGTAATGGTCGGTGACTGCAGCGATGAGCGCCGGCCAGGCCTCGCGGCCGGGCGCTTCGTCGTCCTCGGGACGGTAAAAGCAGTGCGGGTGGAAGCGAAGCGCTCCAGTGCCGCTGAGATTGGTCAGGCAACGATGGTGCAGGTAGGTCTCAGCCAAAGTGCCCCGGATCGGCTTCGACATGCCGAACAATCGTCGCGCGGCTTCAGGTGAGCCGGTCGGCACGGGCGGCAGCGGCTCGCGGCTGATCCACTCCGGACAGGGCAAGGACAGGAAGCGACGGGCCTCGTCGAGCACCTCGGGCAGCTCGGTCAGGCGCTGGTTGGCGGCGATCAGATCGAGCAAGTCGCCATGCTCGCCCGTGGCGGCATCGGTCCATTTGCCTGCGGCACCTTGGCCCGACTCCGGGCCGGTCAGTCGGACGTAGAGGCTGCGGCCTGCGGAGTTGTCGACATCGCCGACAAGCCAGTAGCGGCCTTGCCGACGGCCATTGGAGAGGTAGTGGCGGCACACCGGCTCGGCGTTTTGAGCCAGGCGGCGCGCCAGGTCGGAAGCGTCATCGCGCATCGGTGTCCTCCTGGACAAAAGAGGGCCTGCCGTTTCCGACAGGCCCTCCAGGTGCGAGCAGGTGGGGGAAGACCTACTCGGCCGCGTGGGCGTAGGGGGCGTCATCCTCCACGACCTCGGCATCCTCGCTCGGCTCGGTATCCTTGACCATGGCCGGTTCGCCGCCTTCCGCCGCCGTCTCTTCGCCGGCCTCGTTGAGCACGACGTCAATGGCGTCAGCCGACACGACGATCGGCTCGGCTGCGGTCTCGACCGGGCGCGGCAGATCGCGGCCGGGCGTGCGCAACGGCTCGGGCACCCAGCCGGTGCCGCCGAGCAGGCCTTGCGCCCGCTCGGCCATTTCGCCCTTCTTGAGGTGGTCGATGAGCTGCGCCTGCCGTTCGCCTCGTGCTTCACGCACCGCGGCGACGATGCGCGCCTTGGTGACCCGGCCGAGGAAGTTGTCGACCGTTGGCGTCCAACCCACGCCCGCCATGTCGAGGTCGATCGCGGCCGCCAGCCGGTCGGCGTGCGCGAGCGCGCGGGGCCGCCGGTTGTACGCGTCGTAAGTGGCGTTCACCGTGCACGCGACGCAGTGCGCGAACAGGTGCTGGCGGGTCTCGGTGTCGAAGGCCGCGAGCTTGTCCCACAGCGCCTCCGGCTCCTTGGGCAGGGTGATCGCCCAGGCCTCGTGCCGCGCGTCGACCGATTTGGCTGAAGCGGTGTCGGCGAACCCTGGTGCCTGGTGCGCGAAACCGATGCTCTTGGCGTCGAGCTCCAGGCAGCTGTCCAGCGCGTAGCGGTAGAACAGCCGTAGCGCGAGCGCGTGCAGCGCGGCCAGGAACGCCACGTGCGGGTCGTTGCCCAGTGCGTCCCGGAGTGCGACCGTGCGGTGCGCGGTCAACTCGGCGAGCAGCCGGTCAGGAATGGGGCGCATGCCCTCATCTTCTTCCGGCTCGGGCGCGACGGTTGGCTCGATGCTGACGGTCTCGGTCGTGGAGTCGGCCTCTTCGATCCGTGCGGCGATGTGCTCGACCGCGCGGGCGTAAGCGCCATCCGCCGGTGCGGCCTCCGGCTCGAGAACGGGAGGCTCGTCCTCGGTCCGGACATAACCGCGGTCGATCCGCAGCCGCCCGTCGCTGCCGATGCTGACGAACGCGCCCGCGGTCGCGACCTCGGCAGGGTCAAACACGACGGGACGGTCGTCGAGCGCCTCAAGCGCCGTCTCGATCTCGCCCAGGCGCTGGTCCGCCTCATCGGAGAGCTCCTCGGAAGCCTCGAACTCAGCCTCGATCCGCTCCTGCTCGGCGATGAGCGCGTCGCGCGCGGCCTCCTGCTCGGAGGTGAGTGGGGGCTGGTCGCCGGTCAGCCGGCGCAGACCGTGGAGGTGGGCGTACGGCAGGTCGACGAACGTCTCGACCCACTTGAACCCTTCCGCCGCGACCACGTCGGCCTCCTCGCGCAGCTTCTCGGCCATGAGCATGTCGAGCAGACCTGCGTCCTGCAGCCAACCCCCATCGTCGGACTGGAAGAGGTCGTTCAGCACCTCGCCCCCGGCCTCCACATAGGCGTCGATGCTCACGAACTGCGCCCGCCGGTCGGAGGCGCGCACGGCGCCTTCGGTCAACATGCGCCGGATCTCGTAGGGCTGCTTGGAGTGGTGCCGCTGCAGCGCCTCCCAGACCTGCTCCTGGCGCTGGTGGTCGGCGTTGACCGTGAACGCCATCAGCTGGTCGAGCGTGATGCCGTCCTCGGCATAGACTTCGAGCAGCGCAGGGCTGACCGCCGCCAGACGCAGCCGCTGCTTCACGACCGCCACCGACACGAAGAAGGCGGCCGCGATCTCCTCCTCGCCCATGCCCTTCTCTCGCATGGCCTGGAAGGCACGAAACTGGTCCAGCGGATGCAGCGGCGCGCGCTGGACGTTCTCGGCGAGACTGTCTTCCTCGGCCAGCCCTTCCGTGCGGACGATGCACGGAATGGGTGCGTTTTTCGCCAGGCGCTTCTGCTTGGCGAGCAACTCCAACGCGCGGAAGCGCCGGCCGCCGGCGGGCACCTCGTAGATGCCGGTCTCGGCGCCCATTTCGTCGAGCACGGGCCGAACGGTGAGGGACTGGAGCAGGGTGCGCCGAGCGATGTCCTCGGCGAGTTGCTCGATGGCGACGCCAGCCTTCACCTGACGGACATTGGACTGGGACAGCACGAGCTTGTCGAGCGGGATCGCACGCTGCTCGCTCAAGCTGATCTTCGGTTGGGCCTTGGCCATGACGGTTCTCCGTGACGGGCCGGCCGAGAACCTCTCCCGACCCTCAAACCCGTCGCGAAGCGCAGCGCCGCCCTCTCACTCTGGAGAGGACGACGCCGCAAGTTCGGTCGAGGATAGGCCGCGCGGGTCAGGCTGCCCTGTCGAGGAGCTTCTTGGCCCGACCCTCCAGGTCGAGACGGGCGTCCTGCTGCGGCTTGTTCCGGGCGAACGCGGTGATGCCCTGGACGAAGTCGAACACGCTCTCGGGCGCGCGGCCTTCCTCGGCGAGCACCGTCTCGATGATCTTGGCCGTCTCCGCCTTGCCGAAGCCGCGCTTGCGCAGGAACTCGGTCCGGTCCTCGTCGGTGCGGGCGACGATCTGCGCGCGCGCCGCCTTGATGCCGTTCACGAACGGCATGGGCGAGCTGTCCGCGAAGCGGGTCAGCGCGGGCGCGGCCTCGTGCGCGAAGCGGCTGGCCGCGTACTTGGAGTGCCGGATGCTGATCTCCTCAAACTCCTCCACGCCCCAGAGATTTCGGTTTTGGCAGACGGCGCGAAGGTAGAAGCTCGCCATGCCGAGCGTCTTGGCGCCCACCTCCGAGTTCCAGCAGTAGAAGCCACGGAAGTAGAGGTCGGGCGAACCGTCGGGCAGGCGTCCAGCCTCGATCGGGTTGAGGTCGTCGACCAGAAACAGGAAGACGTCGCGGTCACTGGCGTAGAGCGTGGTCGTATCGGCGGTTATGTCGATGCGCGGATTGTAGATGCCTGTCGACCAGTCGAGCACGCCCGGGACCTTCCAGCGCGTGTCGCCGGTGCCGTTGCCCGCGATGCGCTGCACGGCCGCGACCAGCTCGTGGTCGTAGATGCGGCCATAGTCGGGGCCGGTGACTGCGCGAAGCTCAATCCGACCGTCGTCGGTCTCGAGGGTCTTGACCTGCTCCGCGCGGTGCGAGGTGAGCCCGTACTGAAGGTTGATGCCGGCGAGCGCCGCCGGGAGCTGACGCAGGTAGGCGGCAGGCGCGCCGACCAGGCCGGCGAGCTGGCCGAAGCTCCAGTGGGTCGGCGCGATCGGCGCGTCAGAGCCCGGTAGAACAAGCGTCAGCGCCTCAGCGTTGTCGCGGGTCGCCTCGACGCGCACGGCCGCGCTCTCGACCGTTTGGGTGCGGCTCCGGTCGGCACGGCCCTTCACCGAGGCCATCAATTCGGACAGGGACAGGTAACGCTCGTCGGCTGGCCGGGAGAACCATTCGGACGACACCCGCCCGATCCGCTGTCCCCGACCGACATCCACCTTATAGCCGCCGCTCTGATCACGGCGTGCGTCCAGAACCTCTACATTGCTCATAGCTCGTCTCCGCGACAGGCTGGCCGGGAGCCCTCTCTCGACCCTCAACCCGTCACGGCGACAGCCGCAGTCCTCTTACTCTCACGCGGGGCGTTGCGGGGCGCGGCCCCGCCGAAGGGGTCGGTCGAGACGAGGCTCGGTCGCAGGGGAAGGCTTTCCCCTCCTAGGACTCTGCTCCCGGAACATCGGAGGCCAAACTATAGGGCTCGGCGGGCACATCGTTCCAGTGGGGCGTGTCCGCGGTTGCGAGATCAGTCAGACGGCAGGATCATGAACCACGCGTTTGCCACGTGATGGTAGGGGCTCGCGCAGCCGCGACGCGTCAAATTCCACGCGGACCTTGAAAGGCCATCCCATAAATGGGATAAGGGCAAATGGCTCGTACTTTGTCGAAAGGCGAAAAGCCGCTCGACTGGGTGGGCTCCTCGAAGAAGGACTTCATCGGCTTTCCCGAGCCGGTGAAGGATGAGATGGGAAACGCGCTTGGGCTTGCGCAGTTCGGGAGCAAGCACCCGTCGGCCAAGCCTTGGAAGGGGCAGGGCTCGGGTGTCTTTGAAGTGGTCCAGGATCATGACGGGGACACGTATCGGGCGGTCTACACGGTGCGCTTCAAGGAGGTGGTGTACGTGCTGCACGCATTCCAGAAGAAGTCGCCAAAGGGGATCAGGACGGCGCAGGTCGACGTCGACCTGGTCGAGAGGCGCTTAAAGGTCGCGCAACAGGATTATGAGGCCCGCTATGGTAAGCCAAAAAGATGAGACGATGACCGACGAGACAATAACTCGGGGCACTGGCAACGTATTCGCCGATCTCGGTTACCCGGATGCCGAAGAGCGGCAGACCAAGCTGCGTCTGGCAGATGCCATAAACGGGGTGATCGCCCGCCGGAGGCTGACCCAAGCCGCCGCGGCGGAGAAGCTCACCGTCAACCAGCCGAAGGTGTCGGCGCTTGCAAATTACAAGCTGGATGGGTTTTCGGTCGAACGGCTAATGACGTTTCTCACGGCGCTCGATCAGGACGTGGAGATCGTGATCCGCAACAAGCCGCGGTCGCGGCCCGGTGGCCGCATTTCCGTTGTCGCTGCCTAGCGGCTTGGCCTCAGTGACTAGGCCGGCTCTTCAAGATTGCGTGGTTCCATGAGGGCTGAGGCCACTTTTCCTCTTCTCGAGCCGTTCCGAACACGTGGCAACAATTGGGAGAGCACCTCTGGCTGGCAGCGGAATGGGAACTTGGGCTCCAGATGGGGCCGCGGTGGGTCGGATGGAGTGAAGGGTCGATCTGCTTTGACAAGGCCCGACGCAGTTGAGCATGACGGCGGCACGAGGGCGGGGTCAGTGGCTAACAGTTTCTACGAACGGCCGATTCTAAACTCGCCCTATGAACCGCCGTCGCTCTACCATCTGCTCGACGATACCGGCCAGCCGATCGAGGGCGAGCCGATCAAGGGGCGTCGCCCGTCGAAGTTCATCGTGCCGGTGCCTGCTTCGCGGAAAAGAGCGGCCGCGGCGCAGGCGTCGCTCGACCTCGAGACCTACTCCGAGAACGCCAAGATCAATGCGATTCGCGGCTATGTGGACACGTGGCGGGCCATTCCAAATCCTGCGGACTGGGGCGTGACGCCTGCTACGCAGCGGCTGCTTGAACACTGGCGCCGACCGGGAGAGCAATGGGCCGGTCCCCATCCCTTCTTCTGCCAGATCGAGGCGGTCGAGACGATGATCTGGCTGACCGAGGTCGCGCCGCGACGTGCGGCGACGCGTGGTCTCCTCGACCAGATTGCCAAGGACAATGAGGAAGCGAACCCGGCGCTCTTCCGCTTGGCGATGAAGATGGCGACGGGTAGCGGCAAGACGACCGTGATGGCAATGCTCATCGCTTGGCAGGCGATCAACGCTGCGCGCAAGGAAACCAAGGATTTCTCGCGCGCCTTCCTGATCGTGGCGCCGGGCATCACGATCAAGGACCGGCTCCGCGTCCTCCTGCCGAGCGAGCCGGGCAATTACTACGACACCCGCGAGATCGTGCCGCCCGAGATGCTGCCCGAGATACGCCGCGCCGAGATCGTCATCACCAACTATCACGCGTTCCAGCACCGCGAGACGCTGGCGATGCCGAAGGCGGCGCGTAGCTTCCTGCAGGGCAACGATCCCGAGCCGGTTAGGACGACCGAGACCGACGCCCAGATGCTAGAGCGCGCGTGCGACAAGCTGCTGCGGTTCGAGCGCGTGAACGTCATCAACGACGAGGCGCACCATTGCTACCGCCACAAGGTCGGCGGCGACGCCGAGGGGGCGCTGACCGGCGACGAGAAGAAGGAAGCCGAGGAGAACGAAAAGGCCGCCCGCCTCTGGATCAACGGCATCGAGGCGCTTGATCGGCAGCTGAAGAAGGGAACGCGCAGCGGCGGCGTCCGGGCCGTCTATGATCTGTCGGCGACGCCCTTCTTCCTGCGCGGCTCCGGTTATCAGGAGGGTACGCTTTTCCCCTGGGTCGTGTCTGATTTCAGCCTGATGGATGCGATCGAGAGCGGCATCGTCAAGCTGCCGCGCGTGCCCGTCACCGACAATCTCGTCCAGACCGACACTGTCGTGTATCGTGATCTGTGGGCTAGCTTGAAGAAGGGGCCGAAACAGCTTCCCAAGAGCACCTCGGCCGCAGGCAAGCTCAGCCCGTTCGATCTGCCCGAACTCCTACAGACTGCGATGTATGCGCTCTATAGCCACTATCAGGGCGAGTTCGAGCGGTGGCAGAAGGCGGGTATCGGCGTGCCGCCGGTGTTCATCGTGGTCTGCCAGAACACCGCCATCTCGAAGCTGGTGTTCGAGTGGATCGCCGGGTTCGAGCGCGGCGACGCCGAGGCAGGCGAGCGCGCTGCGTTCCACGCCGGCCATCTCGAACTATTCCGCAACTATGATGAGCATGGCGGCCGCCTCTCCCGACCAAGGACGCTGCTGATCGACTCGCGCCAGTTGGAAGCGGGCTTGGCGCTCGACAAGAACTTCAAGGAAGCGGCGTCGATCGAAATCGAGCAGTTCAAGCGCGAGCTTGCCGCGCGCGAGGGCGCGGGCAGCGTCAAGGGCGAGGTCAATGAGAGCGACCTGCTGCGCGAGGTGATGAACACAGTCGGCCGCCCCGGCCGGCTCGGCGAGCAGATCCGCTGCGTCGTCTCGGTCTCGATGCTGACCGAGGGCTGGGACACCAACACCGTCACCCACATCCTCGGCGTCCGCGCGTTCGGTACGCAGCTGTTGTGCGAGCAGGTCGTCGGCCGCGGGCTGCGCCGCCAGTCCTACGAGCTCAACAAGGACGGGCTGTTTGACGTCGAATATGCCGACATCATGGGCATCCCGTTCGACTTCGCCCGCTCGCCGCAGAAAGTCGATCCCAAGCCGCCCAAGCCGGTGACGCGCGTCCACGCCATCGCCGAGCGCGCCGACCTCGAAATCCGCTTCCCGCGCGTCAGCGGCTACCGCCGCGAGCTGCCGTCCGAGCGGCTGGAGGCGCAGTTTGACGAGGACAGCCGCCTCGTCATCACGCCCGAGGACATCGGCCCGACCTCGGTGACGATGGAGGGGATCGTCGGCGCCGGCGTCACCATCACGCCCGAGGTGCTGGCGCAGCTGCGCCCGTCGGAGATCAGCTTCAACCTCGCCAAGCACCTGCTCTACACGCATTTCCGCGACGAGGACGGGTTCCCCAAACAGCATCTGTTCCCGCAAATCCAGCGGCTGGCGCGGCGCTGGATCGACGAAGGCTATCTCGTTACCAAGGGCGTGCCGATCGGCGCGATCCTGTATCAGGAGCAGCTCGCCCGTGCCGCCGAGAAGATCGACATCGCGTGCACGCGCGGCGGCGGCGGTCACGTCGTCGCGGTGCTCGACCCTTACAACCCGAGCGGGTCGACGCGGCACGTTAACTTCATCACGTCCAAGGAATGCTGGCCGACCGGCGCCCGCCCGCCGAAGTCGCAGATCAGCCATGTGGTCAAGGATTCGAGTTGGGAGATCGCGCTCGCCCAGGCGCTGGAGGGGCACGACCGCGTGCTCGCTTATGCCAAGAACCAGGCGCTCGGCTTCGAGATCCCCTATCTCGATGGCGGCGCGATGCGGCGCTACGTGCCCGACTTCCTCGTCCGTCTCGACACCGGCGCCGAGCAGCTCCACCTCGTGCTGGAGATGAAAGGCCAGCGCGACGAGAGCGACAAGGCCAAGGCGCAGACTGCGCGCGATCTGTGGGTGCCCGGCGTCAACGCGCTCGGCGGCTACGGCCGCTGGGCCTTCGCCGAGTTCACCGATCCATACCTGACCGAGGAGGAGTTCGGGGCATTGGTCACCAAGCTGATCGACGGGGTGTCATCATCCCCTGCCGGGGGTCGGGCGTGATGGCGCGCTCCCCCAAATCCCCCAAAGCCGTCGATGCGCTCAAGCATGACGCCGCCACGCGTCGCAACATCCCCACGGCGGAGATGGAGAGCTTCTTCCGGCGCGAGGAGGACTCGGCGCCGCTGCCGCCCAAACACTATCCGCGCGCGCGGCCGTTGACGCCGGGCGGCACACGAACCGACGAGGAACCAAGCGTGCCCGAGATTATCTGGAACGGCGCGCGAATCACGATCACCGACGCCCAGGCCGCCGAGCTGGCGGAGACTGGCACGCTCACTTTGTCCGACGCGCAGCTGGTATGGCGCGGCAAGGATCGGCAGGACTGGTCCGACCTCGTCGTCAACGTGCCGCCGCTCTACATCCAAGAGAAGATCCACCCCAAGGCGATCATCGACGACCTGAAGCGCCAAAGCGCCGAGACACGCGAAGCCGCGGCCGCCGCGCCCAACCTGTTCGCCGACTTCAACGGCATCGAACCCGACCAGCGCGCCGAATTCTACCAACACGACCAGCATTGGTCGAACCGCATGATCCTGGGCGACAGCCTGCAGGTGATGGCGAGCCTGTCCGAGCGCGAGTCCTTACGCGGCAAGGTCCAGTGCATCTATTTCGACCCGCCCTACGGCATCAAGTTCAACTCGAACTGGCAAGTCTCGACACAGTCGCGCGACGTCAAAGACGGCAAGCAGACCGACATCAGCCGAGAGCCCGAACAGGTGAAGGCGTTCCGCGACACCTGGAAGGACGGGATACACTCCTACCTCACCTACCTTCGCGACCGCCTGACCGCGATGCGCGACCTGCTGACGGAAAGCGGGTCGATCTTCGTGCAGATCGGCGACGAGAACGTGCATCGCGTTCGCGCAGTGATGGATGAGGTGTTTGGTGCAGCCAATATCGTCTCGCTCATCACCGTAGAGAAGACATCGGGTTCTACGGAAAGCCTGATCTCGAACGTCAGCGACTACATCATCTGGTTCGCCAAGGATCGCGAAGCCGCAAAGTTCCGGCCATATTTGACCCGGAAGATAGCAGGTGGTGAAGGCGGCGATGCATACGCCTTCTTAGAGACGCAGGACGGCCTGCGCCGCCGCGCAACTAAGTCCGACCTCGAGACTGAGCTTGAGCATCGCTTCTTTCGTCTAAGCGACATGACCTCGCAAAGCGTTGGGCGAACGAAGGGCGAGGGTGCGGCATCTTGGTTTCCAGTTCGCATCGACGGGCGAGATATCAGGCCGAGCGAGCGCGTCCGTTGGAAGACTAACGAAGCCGGTATGTGCCGACTTCAACGAGCCCATCGGCTTCAAGCAGGAAAGAACACGCTGAACTACGTCCGCTTCATCGACGATTATCCTGCGATGCCCCTTCGCAATGTTTGGACGGACGTTGGCAGTAGCCTTGGCTCAGACAAGTTCTATGTCGTACAGACTGGTATAAGCGTGGTTCAACGCTGCATCCTCATGGCCACCGATCCCGGGGACCTCGTCCTCGACCCCACCTGCGGCTCCGGCACCACGGCCTATGTCGCCGAGCATTGGGGTCGGCGCTGGATCACGATCGACACGAGCCGCGTCGCACTGGCGCTTGCCCGCACCCGGCTGATGTCCGCGCGCTATCCCTGGTATCTGCTCGCTGACAGTCGCGAAGGCCGCGCCAAGGAGGCCGCGCTCACCCGGACGGTGCCGCCTGAGACGCTCGTCCACGGCGACCTCCGCCAGGGCTTCGTTTACGAGCGCGTGCCGCACATCACATTGAAGTCGATCGCCAACAATCCGCTGATCGACGACATCTGGGACAAGTGGCAGGCGGTGCTAAAACCGCTGCGCGATGCGCTTAACGCGGCCACCGGCGCGGTCTACGAGGAATGGCAGGTCCCCCGCGAACTTCCCGCGGACGCGCCGCCGGCCGCCGCCGAGCCGCATGCCCGATGGTGGGAAGCGCGCATTGCCCGCCAGCGCGAGATCGACGCCAGCATCGCCGCGCGGGCCACGCCCGAGTATCTCTACGACAAGCCGTATTCCGATCCCGCCCGCGTCCGCGTCGCCGGACCGTTCACGGTCGAAAGCCTGTCGCCGCACCGCGTCCTCCCCGCCAGCGAGGAGGAGCTGATCGACACGATCGACGCCGCCGACGGCAAGCGCTCCGCCGCGGACGCCGACCTCGCGGGCGCCGACTTCGCCGGGATCGTCATTGACTATCTCAAGGGCGAAGGCGTCAAGAGCCAGGCGAAGGGCGATCGCATCACCTTCGAAAGCATCGGGCCGTGGCCGGGCGATTTCATCGGCGCGACGGCGACCTTCATCGAGGGCGAGAACGGTCCTGAACGTCGCGCGGCCATCCTCATCGGCCCGGAATATGGCACCGTCGGCCGGCAGGACCTTGTCGCCGCCGCGCGCGAAGCAGTGGACAACAGATTCGACGTGCTGATCGCCTGCGCCTTCAACTTCGACGCGCATTCCTCCGAACTCGGCAGCCTGGGCGGGCTCACCATTTTGAAAGCCCGGATCAACCCCGACATGCATATGTCGGCCGAGCTTAAGAACACCGGCCGCGGCAACATGTTCGTCGTGTTCGGCGAGCCCGATGTCGACGTTCTGGACGACGGCGGCACGACGATGCGCGTCAAGGTCAACGGCATCGACGTGTTCGATCCCAACACCGGCGACATCCGCGCCAGCGACACCGCCGGGATCGCCGCCTGGTTCATCGACACCGACTACAACGAGGAAAGCTTCTTCGTCCGCCACGCCTATTTCCTCGGCGCGAACGACCCTTACAAGAACCTCAAGACCGCGCTTCATGCCGAGATCGACGAGGACGCGTGGGCAACGCTCTACTCCGACACATCGCGGCCGTTCGAGCGACCGGTCGGCGGGCGGATCGCGGTGAAGGTCATCAATCATTTCGGGGACGAAGTGATGAAGGTGTTCGGAGTTTAAGTGTGGACATGGACGAGCAAGCGCGCCGAAAGGCCTTCGTCAGCGACGAGGCCAATCTCGATCTTGTCGCACAAGATCTTGCCGAAGCGATCCGCGATCTACTCCGCGCGCTTGCAGCAAAAGATCCATCGCCGGCGATTGCCCGGCTCAGTTCCACTATTCGAACCAACCTGCGCATCTACGGCGAAGATTTGCCTGCTGAACGAGTTTTGGCGGCAGCAGTCGCTCAATTGGTCTGCCTAGATGAGGCGCGTGCGCAGGGTGGCGCAATTGTCGATACCGCCCGGTCGGCGTTGAGCTACTTCGCAGAGGCAACGGCGACGGACAACTTCGCCGAAGCGAGACTTAGTAAGGCACAGCAGCGCTACGAAAACGACATCAAGAACATCGATGCGCTCAACAAGCTTAGACGCGACCGGGTCGACGGAAGCTGACGTGAACTTCCTCATCGCCGACACCTTCACCGCATCCTTCAACCGTCTGTCCGGTCAAGACCAGAAGGCAGTGAAGGCGAGCGTGTTCGACCTGCAAATGGACCCAGGTGGCAACGGCCTCCAGCTCCACCGCATCGACAAGAGCAAGGACCCGAACTTCTGGTCGGCGCGCGTCAACCGCGATGTTCGGCTAGTCGTCCACAAGACCGGCGAGTCGATGCTCGTCGCATATGTCGATCACCACGATGACGCATACGCCTGGGCGACACGCCGCCGTATCGAGGCGCATCCCCGCACCGGCGCGGTTCAGATCGTCGAAGTGCGCGAGCGCGTCGAAGAGGTCACACCGCCCGACGCGTTCGACTTCGTCGTGCCGCAGGCGCCCGCTGTTCTGGCCGCGCCCGAACCGCACATCTTCGCGACGCTCGACGATGATGCACTGCTGTCGGTCGGCGTTCCTGCCGACTGGCTCGCCGACGTGCGCGCGGCGACAGAGGAGCGTTTCTTCGCGCTTGCCGAGCATCTGCCGGCCGAAGCGTCCGAAGCTTTGCTCGAATATGCCGCGACCGGCACGCTTTCGACGCCTGCGCCGGCCCCGACGACGATCGACCCTTTCACTCACCCCGACGCGCTGCGCCGCATCCGGCCGATCGCCGACCAGGAAGAACTTGAACAGGCGCTCGCCTTTCCGTGGGAGAAATGGGGCGTCTTCCTGCACCCCTCGCAGCGCGATCTGGTCGATCGAAGCTTCGGCGGCCCGGCGCGTGTCGCCGGCTCCGCGGGCACGGGCAAGACCATCGTCGCGATCCATCGCGCCGTGCGGCTGGCGCGGGAACATCCGGACGCGCGAATCCTGCTCGCCAGCTTCTCGCAACCACTGGCCGACGCCATGGGGAGGAAGCTTCTGGTCCTGGCGCCCGAGACCGGCGGCATCGTCCCCCGCATCACCACCGCCTCGTTCCATGGCATCGCCGAGCAGATGCACCAGCTCGAATATGGCGTACGGCCTCGTATCGCATCCGATGTCGTGCTGCGCGAGCGGTTGAGCGAGGCAGCGGAGGCCGCGGCGCTCAAGGGTTTCTCGGACCGGTTTCTGTTGTCCGAATGGAACAACGTGATCGATGCCTGGGGCATTTCCTCGTTCGACGCATACGCTACCGTCCAACGCATGGGGCGCAAGAGCCGGCTCGGCCCCAACCAGCGCGAGCGGTTGTGGCCGGTCTTCGACGCTGTCCGCTCAGCCTTGGCCGCCGAGCGCTACACGACCTGGGCCAACGTATTCACCGGACTTGCGACCGCGCTTGGGGGTCGGGGCCGAAAACCGTTCGACCACATCGTCCTGGACGAAGCGCAGGACCTGGCGCCCGCGGAGCTGGGCTTCTTCGCCGCGCTTGCACCGGGCGGCCCGGACGCGCTGTTTCTCGCCGGCGACATAGGCCAGCGCATCTTCCAGCACCCGTTCTCGTGGGCCAGCCTTGGCGTTGACGTGCGCGGTCGGTCGCACACGCTCAAGGTCTGCTATCGAACGTCGCAACAGATCCGGCAGGCGGCTGATCGGTTGCTGCCGGCCACCTTGCGTGACGTCGACGGCACCGAAGACGAACGGCGCGGTATCGTTTCGGTGTTCGACGGCCCACCGCCTCAGGTCGAGACATTCGCAAGTCCCGAGGCCGAAGCGGAGGCGGTCGGCGCGGCAGTGGCCGGCTGGCTCGCCGAAGGCATTGCCCCGCACGAAATCGGGCTTTTCGTGCGCACGCCCGATCTGGTGGCTCGCGCACGCTCCGCGGTTCGGCTGCTTGAAGGCGCCGCCGATATGACAACGGCGACGATGAGCCTAGCCAAAGGCCTCGAGTTCCGCGCGGTTGCCGTCATGGCCTGCGATGAAGGCGTCTTACCGCTTGATGAGCGTGTCGCCGACGCGGCGGACGAGGCGGAACTCGACGACATCTACGAAACGGAACGGCGACTGCTGTATGTCGCATGCACGCGAGCGAGAGAGCACCTGTTGCTCACCGGCGTCGCTCCCGCTTCGGAGTATCTGCAAGATTTCCAATGAACTGCCTTAGACCCAAGCTCCTCCTACAACGTCGGACGATTAGTCAACCGCCAGTTTTGGAGTGAGTTAAGTGCGACATCTACCCCTCGTCCACGCCCGTCGAAGCGGGCAGACGGACCCAACGCCGGACGTTCACGCCGCCCTTTGCGCTCCTCAATTTCCGCCATTCGTTCATCTCGGCCAAACGGCCGGTTTCGGGCAGACCAGTTTCGCAGATGAACGGAGTGACCTGGTGGAACGCGGACCGGCGACTTTCGGGAAGGCATGGGGCGTTAGCTGCCTTTCCCGAAAACGATTGATAAAAGAGAATGCGGCAGCCTTCTCGAAAGCCACTCACTATGGCTGATCGCCGCGCAAAACCTCCGTCATCTAGCCATTTTCATCTGCTGCCAGCTTGGTGTATAGCGTGATATATATCATGTAATGAGGTTTATATGAGTGATGTGCTTCGTGACATGGGCGCAGGCTTTCTCGGCAGTCGTCTCAAGCGTTTGGGTGAGCGGATGCAGGTCGGCGCGGCGCGGATCATCACCGGTGCCGGACTGAAGGTACAGCCTGCCCACATGCCCCTTCTCGTAGCGCTCGATGGTCAGGCGCTGACAATCGGTCAGCTCGTGCAAACGGTGGGCATCAGCCAGCCTGGCGTGACGCGGGGCGTCGGCCAACTCGTCGATATGGGTCTGGTGCGTGCCGAAACCGGCAGCGATCAGCGACACCGGACCATATCGCTTACCGACGATGGCGCCGCGGCGATCGCCCGCGCCAAGCTGTTTGTCTGGCCGCAAGTCACGGAGGCCGTCGATCGGCTACTGGCCGGCCGCTCCGGCGAGCTTCTGGCGATCATTGCCGACGTGGAAGATGCGCTCGCGGCAACCCCGCTCGAGCATCTGGCGGCGCAAGCCGATCTAGAGGTGCTGTCCATCCGCGACTATTCCGACGATCTCGCGCGCGAGTTTTACGACATTAACGCCGAATGGATCTCCGACATGTTCCGCATGGAGGAGACGGACCGGAAGACGCTGGAGAACCCCCGCGCCAGCGTCATCGATGCCGGCGGTGCCGTCCTTTTCGTGGAGGCGAGAGGCGTGGGAATAATAGGGACGTGCGCGCTACAGAAGACCGGCGCGACCGGCTTCGAGCTGACCAAGATGGGGGTCCGCAAGGCCGCTCGGGGGCTCAAGGCCGGAGAGTTCTTGTTGGAAGCCGTCATCGACAAGGCAGCGAGGCTGGGTGCCGATCCGCTTTATCTGCTGACGAACAGCCGCTGTGCGGCTGCGATACACCTGTACGAGAAGTTGGGCTTCCAACACGATGCCGGCATCATGGCCGATTATGGCGCGCGCTATGCCAGGTGCGACGTCGCCATGCGCTTCGTCGAGACCGGAGAGGATCGCAAAGCATGAAAATGATCGGCCTGATCGGCGGCATGAGCTGGGAGAGTTCCGCCGAATATTACCGCATCCTCAATGAGGGGGTGCGGGACAGGCTTGGCCCTACCGCGTCGGCCCGCTGCCTCCTGTGGTCGTTCAACTTCGCGGAAATCGAGGAATTGCAGCACAGCGGAGACTGGCAGCGCCTGACGACGCACATGGTCGATGCGGCAAGACGCCTCGAAGCGGGCGGTGCGGACGTGCTGCTTATCTGCACCAATACCATGCACCGCATGGCCGCCGACGTTCAGGCGGCGGTGGACGTGCCGCTGCTTCATATCGCCGATCCTACGGCAGAGCGCATCAAGGCGGCCGGCTTCAGCAAGGTCGGACTGCTCGGCACCGCGTTCACGATGGAACATGCTTTCTACAAAGGGCGGCTCGCCGACCAGCACGGCCTCGATGTCATCGTTCCGAACGACAAGGACCGTGCTACCGTCCACCGGATCATCTATGAAGAGCTGGTCGCAGGTAAGGTCTTGCCAGCATCGCGTGACGCTTACCGTGCGATCATCGCCCGCATGGTCGAGAACGGCGTAGAAGCGGTGATCCTGGGATGTACCGAAATCATGCTGCTGGTGCGCCCCGAAGACAGTACGATTCGCACTAACTGAGAAGGTGGTATGCGTGGTTCGTTCATTCTGGCGGCATCGGCCGCAGGCGGAGCATTCGCAAAAGACCCACAATCCACCATTCGCGGTTGCTTCGCCGCTCCTCAACTTCAGACGCACATTCATGTGCCGAATCCCGTATTCAAGGCGCAATCGCGTTTCGCTGGCGCGAGGATCGAGGATCGATCCGCGCCGGTTTCTCGGGATTGCAATTGGTGTAGGTGCAGCCCGACGTGCGGCGCACGGGCGTGCTGTCGCAGCATTGACCGATGTTCCGCGAGCGCTTCTCCGTCGAGGGGCCCTTGGCCGAAGCGATGCAGGCGTTCCTGAGGCGCGACGCGACGATCATCTGATGGACTGGCCATCGCCGCACGGGCAGAGGCGTGACCTTGCCCAGTCAGGCCGTCAGCGCGACTTCCCGCGTGCGGTCCTTGCGCCTTAGCAACACGACTATTTCAAAGTCGGTATCGGCGGCGAGCTTCTCGAGCTGGCCGATTTCGGCGGTGGGCCGCTTTTCGATCTTCGAGATATTGGCCTGCGTCGTGCCGAGCCGCGTTGCGGCCTCGACCTGTGACAGACCGAGCTCTTGCCGTGCCTTTCTGAACATGGTGGCAGCGCTCGCGAACCGATCATGATGCGCTGCCACACGGGCCTTACGCTCGGGCGACAGCTCAGGCTGCCACGTCACCGCGTCCTTAAAAATATCTTTGCTCATATCTAAACCTTCAAGCAGACCTAGCCCACTTCGAGGAGGATGGCGTCGCCGCGCTGGTGCACGCGAAGGGCTATGCATTGCGTCACCAGATCTATGAACACGCGCGCCCAAACCATTTCGGGTGTTTCACCCGGCTCGACGAACTCGACTGCGAGTCCCTCTACCGTGGCGGTGCGCGCACCGCAGATCACGTCGAAGCCGAACTCGGCGAGCGCTGCGATGAGGCCCAGGAGCACGTCCTGATCTTCATCGGTCCATTGCTCAACCGACTTACGAAGCGAAGGGGTCAGTCCGACCTTATATGATGTAACCATCTGTAGCTGTTCCCAAAACTAACCGCGGAGCGCGGCTTAGATTCCTAGCCATGGTCATTCTCCTTGCTTGTGTGCCGCGAACCATTTCGCAGTCAGCTTGAGGTAGCATATTCCTTCTTGGAATACAACCCTAAGCTATATGTACGCGGCTCGTGCGGGCGGCTGTCTGCGGGCGATCGCCAACGGCGGTTTAGTCACACTCGGCGACATCGTGTGCACAGATCGCGATCGAAGGATCAGGATGTTTTTGCGACTGGCGCTCGGCACCTGGAACGGCGATTCTTGGCGCTTGCTCTCAGATCGGGCGAGACCCAAGACCGGTTATTCGCGATTGGTTTTCCGTTCCCCACCTCCAGTCATGCGTTCATCTCTCAGGGAGTGTCGCGCAGAACCGGGCCGAGCGCTCGCATCTGCTCTGATGCCCAGTTTGGATGATAATCGCCTCTCAGGGTGGCGGCACCTCCAGCATCGAAACTGCGGAACAGGTCAGGAACTTAACTACTAATAGAGCATTTAACTGGCTGCACCACAATATGGTGTGTAGCTAGGAGGCACGGGATGGCGAAGAACGAGCATACGAGTGCAAAGGCCGGTAAGGCTGCCTCAAAGGTTCTGAAGGATGGGCGGACCGGCAAAGACTCGAAAACCGCCGCAGGTTCAGCCTTGTCGCAGCGCCCCGACAAGAAGAAGTAATCCGGGAAGCCGGTTGGGAGCCCCTTCTCACCGCTTTGCAACTTGAGACAAGCCATGGCTAGATGCACTGCACCAGTAAGGGGCCATCGCTCGTCGGCCGCCGCAGCCGACTGTCCTGCATGCGGGAGCCGCTCTAGCCGCTACGGCGGTTTCGGCGGCGGCTACAGCAGTTATGAATCACACGCGCCCCCTTCATACTCCTCTTCGGGAAGCAGCGGGGGTCGGAGCACCGGCGGCGGGTCGGGACGCCGCACCACAAAGCCCCGTTGGTCGGGATCGGGTTCAGCTGTGTGGTACACGCCTGAACAAGTGCAGGCGCTCACGCCGATCCGCGAGAACGTCGAGAACCTAGCGGCCTCGCAGCCTGACCTTCGAGACGTGTTTCTCTGTCACGCGTGGGATGACAGACAGGGCTCCGCTAAGGAGCTGCATGATCTGCTCGAAGCGCGCGGTGTTCGCGTGTGGTTCAGCGAGAAGGACCTTGGCCTTGGGGTGCCGATGATGCGGGCGATCGACAAGGGATTGGTCAATTCGCGCGTCGGTATTGTGTTGGTGACCCCCGCTATGTTGCGCCGCCTTCCGGCAGAAGGCATCGCGGACAAAGAGCTTTCGGCCCTGCTCCGGCGTGAGCGACTCGTCCCGGTTGTTCACGGAGCGACCTATGAAGAGCTTGAGCAGGTCAGCCTCCTGCTCGCCTCCCGAGCCGGGCTGAGCACTGCTGAAGAGTCGATGGCCGAAGTCGCGAGCAAGATCGCCGAGCTGGTCGCCGCCTAGTCGCATCGGGGCTAAGTTATGTTTTTTAGCCTGACATCGTAAATCCAAAACGGAGGTTTAAGGCTCTGCATAAGAAGGGGCAGAGCGGGAGCTCCATGGGTTGAGCGATAGATAACAGAAGCATTCTTAACCATTCCGGACCTTTGCTCTTGGCAATCGAGGGGCGGGCTGTCCGAGAGATTGCAAGTGTACGGGGGTTGGCTATCCTCCGGTACACGTATGCCTTGGTCGCCTGCATCGCGCCTTCGCCCAGACCGCGTCACTCTGCCCCAACCCTCTACGGAACCCCCTGCATGGCCCTGATCTTGGTGCATCTCTCCGACGTCCACTTCGGGCAGGAGCGGTCGAACAAGTTGGTCGAGGTGCACAAAGACGCTCGGGAGCGCCTTCTGGACGACGTCAGGAAGTTCGCCGGAGAGATTGCCCCTAAGCGTATTTCGGGCGTCGTCGTCACCGGCGACGTCGCCTATGGCGGAAAACCGAGAGAATACGAGGAGGCTGGCCTCTGGCTCGACCGGCTAACGAAGCTCATCGGATGCTCGCGATCCGACGTACAAGTCGTGCCCGGCAACCACGACATCGATTGGGACGAGATCTCCGCAGGCGTCGCCTATCTGCTCAAGGAGATCGAGACGCACGGTGAGGACAAGCTCAACGAGTTCCTGAACGCCACGAACGATCGAGAGATGCTGTACCGCCGGTTCAACGCCTACGAGAGGTTCGCCGACGCCTACAACTGCCCACTCGACAAGGCAGGCGGGGGCGCCGGCGACCGCGTCGTGGAGCTGGCGCCCGGACGGCGGCTGAGGTTTTCGGGCCTGAACAGCGCCCTCGCCTGCGCGAAGTATGACACGCAGGGAAAGCTCGTGCTGGGTGAGCGCCAGAGGGTCCTCCAGCGCAACTCAGGCGAGGAACTGGTCGTCCTCTGCCACCATCCGATGAGCTGGATGGTCGATGGCGAGGACGCCAACGGCTACATCAGGGCACGTGCCCGGGTGCTGGTCACCGGCCACGAGCACAAGCCGTCAGGGCGCGTCGAACGCGTCCTCGACGACGCCGACCTCCTCACCATCGAGGCAGGTGCAACGACGCCCCCAGGGTTGGACGACGAGTTCACCTATGCGTACAATTTCCTCGAGTTCGCATGGGCCGAGGAAACAGACTCACTAGCTGTGACGATCCATCCGCGATGCTGGTCAGAGCAACGCAAGGAGTTCGTGGAGGACAAGGTGAGGATTGATCCGGGAGCCAGGTCATGCGTACTCGCGTCGCCGCGCTACCGGGAAGCGCCGCGCGTGCCGAAGGAGCAGGCCGCCGCACTCGTTGAGGGCGTCGAGTCACCTGTAATCCAGCAGGAATCGTCTAACGGGGAAAACGGAACGGATCTCATGCCCGCCGAATATCCCGACATAATCCTGCGCTTCTTTAGGGACCTAACACCTGGCCAGAGACTGAGATTGCTCGTTGAACTTGGAGCGGTCCCGGAGAGCTGGAATGACAAGCTGTCGCACGGCATCGAGAAGGCCCTAATCGATCGGGCCATCCAGTCAGGTCGCGCCGCCGATATCCGCGCGAAGCTCGACGAGCTGACTGAAGGAAAGAATGGGGAGGGACAACGACCAAATGGCTGACCTTGCGACCTACATCAGGATCTACGACGCGGCCCCCGACGACGACATGGTCGGGAAGAGGGAAACCGCAATTAAGGACGCGATCACCGCGCTAAAGAAGACGACGACCGCCCCGGGTCTCATCGAGCTAGCGTCAGCCGCGGCCAGGTCGTTCTCCGACGACACCACGCCCGACCCCCTCGGCTCCGCCGTCGCGACGGCCATCAAGGTGAAGGCTCCTTCGTTTGTGCGCGAAGAGCGCGAAATGGAGGTATCCGTCATCTCGGCGTTAACGGTGGCTGGGATGCTCGACGTCGCCGAGACGGCCAGCATCGTGACCATCAAGGACATCATCGCCGCCACGCTCTGGTCGGCGCTCTCGTTTCAGAAGCCGGTCGAAAACGTGAAGCACGAGCAGCTCCGGCAGGAGATTCTGGTTGCGGCCCGCGACCGCGTGCTGAACCGCGGCGAGGTCAGCCGCAAGCGGACGGCACCGCGCGAGGTGCCAGAATTTGCAGACGGCGACACCGCCCAGATCACAAAGAGCCTCAATGTCGCCAGGACGAGCATGACGGCTCTCACCAACAACGCGGCACTCGACCGCGAAGAGATTGACGTACTCTGGTGGGCGGTCAGCGGCCGGAGCCCAATCACCTCTGGGGCGTACGAGGACGTCGAACCGCCAGCGCGCGGCCTGCTGCGGGCCATCGAGCTCGGCGTCCTGATGCGCCGCCTACCGTCGAAGGCCATGCGCCGCCTCGCGCTTTCCGGTGTCCCGGCACTCGGCGACATCTCCTTTGGCGATCTTCTCGCCGCCGTCGGGAACATTCGCGAGCACCTCGCGGAGAAGGTGCCCGCTCAGGACACGATCCGATCCAACCCCATCGCTTTCCCGCTGCTAACGGCGGTGCTCGACGGCACCACTGCGACGCCGGCCATCTCCAAGAAGGGTGACGAATGGGTCGGACGCGCCCTGCTGGAGACAGGGCTGGCGAGGCTGTGCGAAACGCCGGACCCGAAGCTGTAGGATGGCCGACGCCTGCCAAACAGCCGGCTGCACCGTCGGGGAGACCGGGGTTTGCCTCCTCAACAACGATCCCCAAAAATGCGAGTTCAGGATCAATAACGACACGATCACACTCGAGAGCAGCGCCCGTTCGGACGGAGAACTCGTCGTTCCGCCCGTGCTGGAGGCACCGGAGGACAAGCCGGTCTTATGGGACAACCTCCCGCTCGAGGTCGGAGAGCTCGGAGAGTATCTTGCGTCCCGTCGATGTCTCCTTGTGGGGATTGTCGGAACGCCTGCGGCCGGCAAAACCGCGGCGCTCGTCAGCATGTATCTTCGCCTTGGACATGGTAGGCTCGAGGGTTTTCAGTTCGCCGAGAGCACGCGCCTGATCGCATTCGAGGAGATTAGCCAGGGAGCCCGAGTCTGGGGCTCGCCGGCACCGGATGCAATGACCGCACGAACGATCGCGAGTGGTCGGCGTCTGGCCGGCTTCCTGCACCTGCGGCTCAAGATGCTAGAGGGCGACCGCCTGCTAGACCTGCTGATCCCCGACCTGCCGGGCGAATGGAGCGACACCCTTATTGATTCCAACAGGACCGAAGGCCTCGGCTTTCTTAATTCGGCCCAGGTAATCTGGGTGTTCGTGAACGGCGCCGACGTACGCGACGACGCCACAAGGATGCACACACTCAGCCGCACGAAGCAGCTGCTCCGACGAGTCGCGGCCATGCTCGGGCAAGGGTGTCCGCCGGTGAAGATCGTCGTCACGCATTCGGACGCGGGCCCTTTGACCAAGGCTACCTCGGACCGTCTGGAAAAGATGACGGACGAGCTGGGCTTGTCGGCCGAGATCGTCGAGATCGCGTCGTTCTCCGGAAACGAGCAGGTACCGGCAGGCAGCGGGATCTCCGATCTGATCGTGAAGTCGATCCCAACAACCCCGGCGGCGGGGATCGAGTGGCCAGACACTGCTGGGGACACAACCGGAAGGTTCATGAACCGCTACGTTGAAAGAAAACGGTGACCAACCGGACCCTCATCATGGTCGGCGGCCCCGACAGCGGAAAGACCAATTTCCTTGCGAGGCTGGTCGCACACCTGCGGGACGGCGACGGAAAGCTGCGCGCCCCCGACCTGCCCGATGACATCCAATACGTGGAGGAGGCGCTCGCCTTCTTGATGAAAGGAGAGTTCGCTCCCCGGTCTCACAACACGACCGATGAACTCAGCGGCAACATCACGCTCGATCTACGCGACGTTGACACGGACGCGACCGCGACGATCAGCGTCCCCGACGTCTCGGGAGAGACCTGGGACGAGGTCGCCCGCACAGCCGAGATTTCGCGCGAGTGGCTCGACCGGGTCCAGGAGGCGGACGGGGCGCTCCTTTTCGTGCGGGTGCTATCTGAGCTGAACGTCACTCCGCTAGACTGGGTGAACACCGCTCCCCTTCTCGAGTTGGTTGGGCCCAATCCGGACTATGCGACACCGACTCAGGTCCTGCTGTGCCAACTCCTCCGCCTCCTGGACGAGAACCTCGGCACCAGCTCGAGCACGAAACCACGCGTGGGGATCGTCGTGACCGCGTATGACCTGCTGGATGCGGAAACACGAGGCCAGGGACCGGCAGCCTTCCTGCGGGACACTTATCCCCTGTTCGCCGGCATGATCGACAACATGGAGGACATCGAGATCGGCGTGTTCGGCGCCAGCGTCGTGGGAGGCGAGTTTGCTGACGCGGAGTTCAAGAGCGGCTATCTTGCGGGCGACCTCGTGGAGAGTGGCTACGTCGTGGACGACACCAGAACACCAATGGAGCAGGTTGGCGACGTCTCGCGACCGGTGTCGTGGGTGCTGCGATTCCATAACTCCCCTTGATGCAAGTCGACCAACAGTGGCACGGCTACAGGCGGGGCCACCAGCTTCTTGCCTCGACGATCGAGCTGGGGTCACGCGACCAAGATCTGATCGATAAGCTGTCGGACGCGAGCGGGTCACCGCGTCCGGGTGAGACGTTCGCGCCCTACCTGAGTGTTTATCCGCTTCCGAGTGGACGTTTCAGTGTCGTCGCTCGCACGTGGCAGGATCTGAAAGCAACTAGGTCCGGAACCGTCTTCACCCGGAGCCTTCTCGTACCAATCGAGGCATGGGCGAAGGCGCCCTCGGTTCGGCCGTTCATCGAAGCGCTGAGCGACCGGGACATTACGAGCGAGCGCGCGTGGATCGTGCACGCAGACGGCCCGTGGGAACCACTCAGCGATCCGGGACTGGCGGAGCTCGTGGAGGCTCTTTTCCTTGAGCGGGCTGCCGCAGTCGCCGCGTTCGGGTTTGGCCCAGTGGAGGAGATGAGCGGCCGCCTGCTGCAGAGCCTGTGGCCATCGCGCCGCGCGTCGATGGCCATCTGCACCTTCGCGCTCAGTCCCCGGTTGTTGCCGGACCGCGACTTCGACCTCGTCTTCGCGCCGGACAGCGCGCGCTCTAGGTTCACGAAGTGGGCCGGTAGGAAGGTGAGCGCGTCTCTTGAAGCTGCCGTCCCCCGTCACGAATGGACCGCCCAGCTGCAAGCCCGGATCTTCAACGATCCGAACCCAAGCCTACGCGAGCTGGACGACATTGGCGCACTCGACGGAAGTGACCGCAACGACGGTTCAGCGCTGCGCCTCTCGCTGCTCTGGTCGGACCTGCGAAGCAAGGCTCATTCCTCACCAACCTCGCTGCTGGGGATGCTGGACATCCTTAGCTCGCTTGGCCGGCAGCCTTGGAGCGTGCCCGAGATACCGGGGCTGATAATTCGCTCACTCTCGGATTTACCCACTCCGCCGACGCCGGACGACTGGCGTTTCCTCGTGCTGCTGACACGCAAATTGGGAGAAGAAATACCGCTCAGCGTCATTCGATCAATGTTCAAGGCTGGCCGGCGCGTCGCGGGATCTCTCCCCGGTTTGATCATCGCGAACGGCGACGACGTCTCGACGACCACGCTCCCGCATCTCCTCCGACCACCGGTCGCGCGGGGACTGGCTGACCTGGAAGCAGCCGAACTCTCATCGGCCCTTCGCTCTAGCCATCCGGACCTCACCGTGTCGCTTATGAAGGAGAGTCCGTGGTTCTCCACCGCGGTTGCGAAAAGCCTGAACAGCGACGTCGACGCAGGTCTGGTGCAGCAGATCGCGCAGGTGGTCGCCAGCGATCCGTTGGCGGCCAAACGGACCGTCGGCGGATTGGCAAAGGGCGCTACCGCCTCGGCTCTGGCTCCGCTCCTGCGAGCTGCGATACGAGGTGCCCCTGCGGCTAATTTCGGACTTCTGGCCAGGACTGTGCTGGGCGCCGGCGGCGGATCGCGGACGGCGATCATCGACACCCTTGTCGATGCGTCGCGCGAGATGCTTCAGAAGGACGTGCTCCTGAGGGAAGCGCTAGTTGCGCCGATCGCGAGCGAGGCCGACCAGATTATCGTCGAACTCGCCCGCGACCGGGACTCGATCATCTGGCTTGTGGATGCGCTCCTCGGTGACGCTTGCCGACTGTCGCCGCTTCTACTCAAGATGATGTCAGGTTGGTCCGATCCCGACATGCGCGAGATGCTACGAGAGGGAAGGATCAAGGACGCATTCATGGAAGCATCGCTCTCAGGCCTGCCGGGAAGCGGAAAAGCCTTCGTTCGGCTTCTACGCCTGCTTCCAGTCGGCGCGCCGGCGGCCGCGGCGCTCCTCCGGCACGCCCGGCCAACGCTGTCGCAGAGCGAGTACCACGACGCATCCCTACAGGTCCTCGATCAACTGCTGTCCCTTGATCCCGCCAGCCATGCGGACCTGCTGCACCCGCTGCTTTCCAGCGCCGATCCGTCACGCTTCGTGTCGAATGCCTTCTCCACGGCTCTCGACGGCGCGCAGGTCGGACGCAACGTCGCGGCGATTGCGCGATCTGAGTCGGTCGCGCGCTTTGTGCCGATCGTCGATCAGATTACACGTCGCCTGACCGATCGCCGGACAGGTGGATACGGCCAGGCGGGCTACGACGGCTGGGCGCGTCTCCTGCGTCTGGCGAGACAGTCTCACCCGGAGGCTCTAGTGAGGAGCGTCGACGCCTCCCTAGACTACGCCCTCGCGCGACCCGACGAGCCAACAGGCGGCGTAGTGGCGGCTGCGTTCCCGCTGGTTTATGCGCGCCTGAAGAGGGACAGCCTGTCAGATGTCCCGATGAACCTCATCACCGCGATGATCATGCTTCCGCTGTCGCTTTTCACCGATTGGGACAAGGCTAAGACGGCCCGGCACGGGATCGTGGACGAGTTTCTGCGGTCGAAGTGGGACCCCGTCGAGCTCCTGCGGGCAGGCGTTGATGCGCAGATTCCTCGGAAGATACTCGGATACCTCGTCGGCAGGGCCGGAGGAAAGGCGTACTTCCGCCGTATCGAAAGCGGTCTCCGCACTTATCCGGAACCGGCACGTTCGGTCCTGATGGCTGCACTGGATGAGTTCCGCTCGACAGGGAAGTGAATTGGTGGTCGCTTGCGGATCGATCTAGACGGCATCGGACAAGCTCACCGGCCAAGGTTCGCGTTGATCTTGACTGCGTCCTGGTCTCGCGATCCCTGAGCCCGCTCCGCACCGAATAAGGTGCAATCGTTTGATAGGCGCTTGCGACGTCGATTCTCGTATCATCTTGAGTAACACGTTGGCCGAACGACGGTTTCGGATCGTCGGCAGCCTGACTTGATAACGTGATTGAGGCGCTTAGCTGCCGTCTCGCTGAAGCTGAATGGACGGCCGAAAACGCCGGATCGGAGCCGAAAGCGGTCGTTCCGCTTTCCACCAATAATGCGATGTAAGATGTAAAACCTCTCCCGCTGAATGGACGAAGGACGAGTTTTGGAAACGAATTTCGCGTCGCTGTACGTCTAAGATTGGGCGCATAACGGCTATTTAGAGTTGAGCGAAGCGCAGCTTGTATGGGTACGCAGCTTGCTCTTTTCGCCATCAAGTAACGCAGCGATCTCGTCAGCAACCCGATCAGCAGCCATCCGTACTGCTTCGTCGATATGAACATAGCGCTGGGTTACCCCTCGTGCCGCGTGCCCGAGCAGTGATTTAATCGTGAGCTCCGAGAAGCCTAGCTCGCCGGCAACGCTCGCGAACGTGTGTCTGAGCGTATGCGGAGTGACGCCTTGGAGCCGAGCGTCGGCCGAGAGGCGATCCAGAGTGGCAACCACGGCTGTGAAGTGACCGTCGCCCCAGTCCGCCGGAAAAACATAGGGAGAGCCGTCTTGTTTGGCCTGCGCGGCTATGAAATCGGAGGCCGTCTGACCGATCACGCGCACTTGCGCTCCAGTTTTCGTGTCAGGAAAGCGCACATAGCCCTGCTCGTGATTGACCCAGTCTTGGTGCAAGCCAAGGGCCTCCTGTCGGCGGAATCCGGTGAGCAGGAGTAGCCGGACCACCGCCAACCCAGTCGGATGCTCGCCGCGCGTCGAAGTCTCGCGCATGACCTGTCCGAGCCTGACAATCTCCGCTGAGCTAAGCCGCCGCTCGCGCGGCGTGCCCGCCAAACGGCGAACTCCCTTGGCGGGATTGCTCTCCAGCTCGCCGAGCCGAACGCCATGCTCGAATAGACTGTGAAGTGTGGACATGGCCCGCGAAGCCACGCCTGGTCCCCCGGTGGTGGCGCCACCCCTGCTGCCGCAGCGTGCCTTGGCAGTCTTGCCAGCTGCTATATCCGCCTGGGCACCCTCGATGTCTGCCAGCTTTAGCGAGCGGACTTGGCGCTTGCCCAAAAGCGGCTTGATGTGTTGGGCGATGCGGCTCCGATCCATTGCCAGCGTCGACGCTTTGATGGGCCGGCGGTTGCGCCCGAGTATGCGGCCAGCCTCGGCGGCTGCCAGATACCAGTCGCAAATATCTGCTACAGATTTAGCTTTGCGTGAGGTCGCGCTTGCGTCTGCCGGGTCCTGTCCCTGGGCGATCGCGACGAGCTTTTCCCGGGCGTTATTGCGGGCCTGCTCGACCGTGAAAACACCGTAGCGGCCAAGCACGATGCGGCGGCTACGCTCGGTACTCGTTCTATACTGTAGGATGAACGTCTTGAGCCCTGTGGCTGTAACGCGCACGCCGAATCCGCGCATCTCGCCGTCCCAAAGGAAAGCCTGCCCCCTCACAGGTGGGCCCAATGCATCGACCGCTCGCTTTGTCAGCTTCGCCATACCGTTCCATCTCGCTTCTGCTTACACGAGCCTTTTTTAGTCTCCGTGTAAGCACCGTGTAAGCAGGCGGGAGCGTATGAATGGGTGCTCGCCGGATAGCGCTACGATGCCAGACAGGAGAAAAATGTCAACTCGCGTAGTAGTTTAGCGAACAAAGACGTGCGGCGGAAAAGCGCGGAGTACACCGCTCAGGAGCGTTGCCAAGGTTGGGGTCGAGGGTTCGAATCCCTTCGCCCGCTCCAGATCTTTATTTCAGATCAACAACTTAGCTTCGGCTTATCGGCTGGCTTTTGCCGCCCTGTTTGAATGGTGGCCACATGGTGTCCACCGGAGCAACTGCAGTGGTTGTGGTTGCTCCACGACACCGTCGCACAGCCAGCACGCGTTTGGCGTCCTTCGAGATTGTATGAAGCGGCATCCGCTCAGCCGAGTCAGCTGGCGTGAGTTCCTACGACGCACGCTCGATCATCGGTCGGCTACGATGAGGCGTTCTTGGACTGTCGCCGGGTCTTCGCAAAAGCGCGATCGGTCGACATGAAGCGTTCGAGCATAGGGACGATCAGCTTGGCCGGTGGAACGGACTTGCTGGTTTCGGACGAAAGCGCCTCCGCGTAGGCGACCAGATCGCGGTGCGTTCCGGCTGGCAGCTCGATGGTAAGCCGCACCGGCTTGTCCTCGAGGAGCGCTCCAAGCTTCAGTTTCGACATCGTTCGCTCAGCCTCGGTATGGTTCTAAAACAAGATCCTGGGTGACGATCACGCGAATCGGGAAGCCGGGTCGGATCGTCAGGGTCGGCTGTACGTCGAGCGATCGACCGACGAGCTGCCGCCCGGTCTGGCCGACGCTATCGGAGGTGCCGCGGCGGATCGCACGGACGAGGTCGCTCTCGTCGCTGCCCGCGCCAGCTTCCGCGCCGACGCTGAGTACGGTGGACACCAGCGCGGCGCGCAAGAGCTGACCCCAGTGGTTGTCGACGCCGTCTTCAAGGCCGGAACGCCCGGCCGCGTCCGCGCCCGGCTGCCGTTCCAGGACGATTGATCGTCCGTTCGGCATGATGAGCCGCGTCCATGCGAGAAGCGCTCGGCTTTGACCGAAGGCGATGCGCGCATCGTACTGGCCGACGAGCCGCGAACCTTGCGGGATCAGCAAGGTGCGCCCGGTCGGGCCGTCATAGATGTTCTCGGTGACCTGAGCGGTCACCTGACCGGGAAGGTCCGAGCGTATGCCCGTGATGAGTGCAGCGGATATTACGGCGCCGCTCTGGAGAACGTAGGGACTGGCCGGGGCTTGGACGCGATCCGAGCTGAGCGTGCGGCGATCGCCGAACACGTTCGACGAGCTGCCGGAACTTCGCGAATCGGGCTCGCCATCGGCCATCGCCTCGGTCGGGACCGCTTCAGGCGCTTGGCTGCGTGTATCCGCCGCGAACAATCGACTAAGCCGGGCGGCTTCCCGTTCTTGCGCCAGTAGCTGACGCTGTTGCGATAAGCGTTCCGTGTTCGGATCGACAGGCGGGAGCGGCTGCGGCTGGTAGGCGGGTTGCGGTTCGTACTGCACCTGCTCCGGAACGGGTGGTCCGACCATCGGCATCGGCTTGACACCGGCTTCGAGCATCGGACGTCCAAGGTCTCCAGGCAGCGGCGGACCGAGCTGAGGCACCTTACGCGGCAGCGCCGTGTAATCCTGCGGCAGCTTGTCCAAGCCGGCCGCAGTGGTTCGGTTGGCCGTGTTGAAGAGTTCGGATCGCTGCACGGTTTCTGCGGTCTGAAGCGCGAAGATGAGCGCGCCGCCTAGTGCCAACGCGGACACGCCCGCGATCAACCCCAAGGCTTTTCGGGAGAGCCGAACGACCTTCGGGCGTTCTGGCCGTAGCCGTAGTTCGGACGCGATGTCCTGAGCGGGCCAGGGCTCCGGCTCGTCGACGACATGGTCGATGGGGCGTTCGACGTTCACGACTTCTTCCCATCGGTGCGGACGATGCGGACGCGCTTCTGGCGCTTGCCGCCGAGGCGAAGCTCGGCGCCCGCGAAGAGGCGGTCGACGACCATGTAGCGACCGCGGACGCGGTAGTTGACGAGCTCGGCACCGCCGTCGGAGCCGATGATCCAAATGGGCGGCATCTCGCCCTGCGCGATGCCAGCGGGAAACTCGATGAAGACCTGCCGCCCATCGTCGACGGCTCGGATCGGCTTCCACGGGGGATCGTCGCCCGCGATGCGATAGCGGAAGTTGAGCGTCTCCAGACTCGGCAGAACCTGCTCGGTGGCTGCTGACGCCGCTGTCACATCGTTCTTCTCCTGAAGCACCACGCGTTCGTCCGGCGGGTAGGACCAGGAGACGGACGCCATGTAGGTGCGCTCCGCGGAGCGCAGTTCGACATGATAGGTCCGACGATCGGTGTTGATGACGAGATTGGTTCGAAGGTCGCTTCGCGTAGGTTTGACCAGAATGTGGATGCGACGCGTCGCGCCGGTCCCGCTTTCCGTGTCGCCGATGATCCACCGCACGGTGTCGCCCGCGGCGACCGGACCCGATCCCACGAACTGTTCACCGGGCTCGAGCGCGATGTCGGTGATCTGCGAAGGCGCGGTGTAGACTTGGTAGAGCGAGCCCTCGCTGAACGGGTAGATTTGAACGGCATTGACGTAGCCGGCACGGCTCGGCTTCACGCGCGCCGCTTCATTCGCAGCCTCGACCCGGGCCGCCGGATCATTGGACTCCGACTTTGGCGAGCGCCGCTTCTCGACTTCTTCGACCTTCGGCAAAGGCGCTAGCAGCTCCGCGATATCGGTCGGCTGCGCAAGCTCGACGGGGGCGGATACCGAGGGTGTCGCCGGCTCGTCGTAGGTGATCTGCGGGGGCTTCCACTTGCTGGAGCAGGCGCTCAGCGCGACGGATGCCAAAAGAACGACGGACGTGTTCACGCGGCGCATCAGCCGAGCTCCTTCGACCAGTTGAGGGCGTGGACGTAGACGCCGAGCGGGTTCTTACGCAGGCGCTCGACATCTCGCGGTGTCTGGATCGTGATAGTGAGGATCGCTGTCCACCGTTCGGTGGAAGCGAGCGCGCCATCGGCGTAGCTGCGCTCGACCCAAGCTACGCGGAACGATGTCGGAGAAGCGCGGATGACGCTCGACACGTCGACAGCGACCTGGGTCTCCCCCAGCTTGGCGAACGGGTCATTGATCCGGGCATAGTCGTTTAGCGCGAGTGCGCCTTGGTCCGTCGTGTAGTCGTACGCAGCGAGCCAGTTCTGACGCAGCACGATCGGGTCGGCCGGAACGGAGCGGGTCTGTTCGGTAAAGCGCGCGAGGTGCCATGCGATCTGCGGATCGGTCGGCTTGTACTCGACCGACGCAGGCGCGATCGTCTGCGCCTGGCCGAGCTTGTCGACCTGCACCACCCAAGGGACGATGGTGCCCGAAGCCGACTGCCAGACGAGGCCGGCGGCAAGCCCGGCCGAGACGAACAGCGAGCCGAACGCCATCAAGCGCCAGTTCCTGGCCTGGACGCGGGAGGAGCCGATGCGGTCGTCCCAGACCTGCGCGGCGCGCTGGTACGGAGTTTCGGGCTCGGGGGTCCGGCCATATCGAACGGAGGAGCGCTTGAAGAACATCATTCCCCTTCCCGGATGCTGACTGAAGTTCCAGAGCCGCCGCCGTCACCTGCGCGGAGCGCGTGAGCGGTGGTCTGGATGCCGCTCGTCGCGGACTGGCGGCGGCGCATTGTGCGCGCCCACTGCGGCTCGCCCGACGGCGCGGCGCTATCGTTCGCGGCCGGACTGCCGACAAACTTGCCGCCGTTCGTCTCCATGGCGGCGCGACCGCCGCTCTGGAACTGCTTGCCGAGGTTCGCGGCCGCGCTGCGAAGTGGGCTAGACGCGGCAGCGGAGCCGGCTTGCGCGACGGCGGAGAGGCCGCCGGCGACACTGCCGCCCTTGGCTGCGCTTCCAAGCGAGTATGCGGTCGAGGCACCGCCGGCGACGCTGGCACCGGTGCTTACGGCCGCGCCTGCCGCACCGGCGACCATCTTCGCACCGGCCGCGCCGGCGACGACCATGCCGCCGGCCGCGAGACCCGTACCGACCGCTGCGCCTGCGCCGAGCTGCGGGCCACCCGAGACGATGCCGTTGGCGATCGACGGCCCGAAGATGCCCATCGCAAGCAGCGACAAGGACGCGAGAACGAGCGTCATCGCGTCGTCGATCGTGGGTTCGGCGCTGAAGCCTTCGGTGAACTCGCCGAAAAGCGTGGAGCCGATGCCGACGATGACGGCGAGCACGAGCACCTTCACGCCCGAGCTCACGACGAGGCCGAGCACGCGTTCGGCCATGAACGCGGTCTTGTTGAACAGCCCGAACGGCACGAGCACGAAGCCGCAGAGCGTAGCGAGCTTGAACTCGATGAGGCTGATGAAAAGCTGGATCGAGAGGATGAAGAAGGAGAGCAGGACGATCGCCCATGCGAACAGCAGGACGGCAATCTGGATGAAGTTCTCGAAGAAGCTGATGTAACCCATCAACTCCGAGATGGACTCCAGGATCGGGCGGCCGGCGTCGAGCCCGACTTGCGCGACGCGGCCGGGCCGCAGGAACTCGCCTGGGCTGAGGCTCGTGCCGGAGGCCTTGAGGCCGAGGCCTGCGAAGCTTTCGAAAACGACGCGCGAAAGCGTGTTCCAGTTGCCGATGATGAAGGCGAAGGTGCCGACGAACAGCGTCTTCTTGACCAGCCGCGCCAGGATGTTCTCGTCGGTGCCCCACGCCCAGAACAGGGCGGCGAGCGTCACGTCGATGACGATCAGGGTCGAGGCCAGCCATGCGACCTCGCCCTGCAGGAGCCCGAACCCGCTATCGATATAGCGGGTGAAGACCTCCAAATAGCGATCGACGACGCCGGTGCCTTCCATCGTTCCGGCCTAGCGATCGTGGAACATGGTGACGGCGGTGGTCTGCCGACGGCTGCCCGGTGCCAGGAACCGCCGAAGCCGTTCGCGACCCTGATCTTGCGCGGCGGCACGCTGAGCCGACTCCAGATTGCTCGCGCGACCTTGCGCCGCGAGAACCGCCGTCAGGTCCGTCAGCTGCTGCGCCTGAAGCGCGAGGATCTGGTTGCCTGCCTGTGCAACCTGAAGCGCCCCGGCGGCGGACTGGCTGGACGTGACCAGCGCCTGAAGCTCAGCGCGAGTGGTGCCAATATTGCCCACCACGCCAGCCTGGACCTTGAGAGAATCCTGGAGCGCGTCCACCGACGTCTCCCACCGCTCGCGGGCGGAAGCGAGCAGCGAACGTGTCGAGGTGCTGGCAGTCGCGGGTGCGTAGGTCGTCGAGAAGGCGCGGTCGATCTGACGAACGTCGTAGGCGATCCGTTTCGCCTGCCCGAGCAGTTGCTGGGTTCGCGCAACCGACTGCTGCAGCTTCTGGAGCGACGAGTAGGGCAGGCTCGCGAGGTTGCGACCCTGGTTGATCAGCATCTGCGCTTCGTTCTGGATGCTCTTGATCTGGTTGTTGACCTGGTTGAGCGCGCGGGCGGCCTGCAGCACGTTCTGCGCGTGGTTGGTCGGATCCCACACGGTGAGCTGGGCCGCGGCGGGCGCGGAGGACGCGAGCAGCGCCACCGCGGCAACGCCGGCCACGAGGGGGGCAAAGAGCTTCATGGTACGGTCTCCAGTTCAGGTTGGGGGGTGGTGATGAGGTCGATGGCCCAGCCGATGCCGCGGGCTTCGAGCCATGCGCGGGCAAAGCCCTTGCGACCGTGGCGCGCCATGAGCTTCGAGATCAGCGACTGGTCGGTCTTCGACGAGGCAGCGGTAAAGGCGAGGGCGACCTGGCCGAGGCCGAGCTCGAACAGCCGGTTCCCGCGACGGCTCTGGCAGTAGTAGTCGCGCTTGGGCGTCGAGCGGCTAAGGATCTCGATCTGCCGATCGTTGAGCCCGAAGCGTCGGTAGATCGCGGAGATCTGCGGCTCCAGCGCACGCTCGTTCGGCAGGAACAGTCGCGTCGGGCAGCTCTCGACGATGGCCGGCGCGATCGTCGAGCCGTCGATGTCGGCGAGGCTCTGGGTGGCGAAGATGACGCTCGCGTTTTTCTTGCGCAGCGTCTTCAGCCATTCGCGCAGCTGACCGGCGAAGCCTTCGTCGTCGAGCGCAAGCCAGCCCTCGTCGACGATGAGCAGCGTCGGGCGGCCGTCGAGCCGTCCCTCGATGCGGTGGAAGAGGTAGGCGAGAACGGCCGCGGCCGCGCCGGTTCCGATCAGTCCTTCGGTCTCGAAGACTTGGACGTCCGCTCCGCCGAGCTTCTCCGTCTCGGCGTCGAGAAGGCGACCCCAGGGTCCGCCGACGCAGTACGGCTTCAGCGCCTGCTTCAGGGCTTGGCTCTGGAGCAGCACGGAGAGGCCGGTCAGCGTCCTCTCCTGCGGCGGCGCGGACGACAGGTTCTGGAGCGCCGACCAGACATGATCCTTCACCTCGGGCGTCACGGCCACGTTCTCGCGCGCGAGGATTGCGGCGATCCATTCGCCCGCCCATGCGCGCTCCTCCGAGGTATCGATCGCGTGCAGCGGCTGCAGCGCCACGGGCTTGTCGGCATCATCGCTGAGCGAGCCGCCGAGGTCGTGCCAGTCGCCGCCCATGGCGAGCGCGGCGGCGCGGATCGAACCGCCGAAGTCGAACGCGAAGACTTGGCTGTTCTCGTACCTGCGGAACTGCAGCGCCATGAGCGCCAGCAGGACGGACTTGCCCGCGCCGGTCGGGCCGACAACCAGCGTGTGGCCGACATCGCCGACGTGGAGGCTGAAGCGGAACGGCGTCGACCCTTCCGTCTTCGCGACGAAGAGCGGCGGCGCGTCGAAGTGCTCGTCGCGCTCCGGCCCGGCCCAGACGGCCGAAAGCGGCATCATATGCGCCAGGTTCAACGTCGAGACGGGCGGCTGGCGGACGTTAGCGTAGACCTGCCCCGGCAAGCTGCCGAGCCACGCTTCAATGGCGTTGAGGCGCTCGACCATGCAGGTGAAGTCGCGGCCTTGTATGACCTTCTCGACGAAGCGCAGCTTCTCGTCCGCGAGCCGCGCGTCCTCATCCCAAACCGTCACGGTGGCCGTGACGTAAGCGGCACCGACGAGGTCCGAACCGAGCTCCTGCAACGCCATGTCGGCGTCCGCCGCCTTGTTCGAGGCGTCGGAGTCCAGGAGGGTAGAGGCTTCGTTGGTCATCACCTCCTTGAGGATCGCGACCACCGACTTGCGCTTGGCGAACCACTGGCGGCGAATGCGGCCGAGCACTTTCGCGGCATCGGTCTTGTCGAGACAGACGGCACGCGTCATCCAGCGGTAGGGAAAGGCGAGGCGGTTGAGGTCGTCCAGCAGCCCGGGCCACGTCTGGCTGGGAAAGCCCATCACGGTGAGCGTCCGAAGGTGCGCCCGGCCCAACCGCGGCTCGAGCCCGCCGGTCAGCGGCTCGTCGACGAGGAAGGCGTCGAGGTACATCGGCGTGTCCGGCACCCGCACCCGCCGATCGTTCGTGCTGACGGTCGCGTGGAGGTAGGTTAGCGTGTCCGTGTCGGACAGCCAGGAAGCTTCGGGCATGAAGCCCTCGACGAGACCGAGCACGCGGTTGGTGCGGTCGATGAAACCGTCGACATGCTCGCGGCCCTGAGCATTACGGCCGTTCCGCCCTTCGTAGAGCCAAGCTTCGGCGCGAGCAGCGTCCTCGGCGGGCGGCAGCCAGCAGAAGGTCAAGAAGTACGAGGACTCGAAGCGCGCATCCGCTTCCTCGAACTGCGCGCGTCGTTCGGAGTCGACGAGGGTCGATACCCCGTCTGGAAACAGGCTGTTGGGGTAGGCACCGGCGGCATGCCGTTGCGCCTCGACGAAGATCGCCCAGCCCGAGCCAAGGCGACGGAGCGCGTTGTTGAGCCGCGAGGTCGTCGCGACGAGTTCGGCGGGCGTGGCGCTGTCCAGGTCAGGGCCACGGAAGCGGGCTGTACGCTGGAACGAGCCGTCCTTGTTGAGAATCACGCCTTCGCCGACCAACGCTGCCCAGGGCAGGAAGTCGGCGAGGCTCTGCGGCTTGCTGCGGTATTCAGCGAGGTTCAGCATGGTCAGGCGCCCAGATGCGTAGGGTAGCGCAGGTGGCGCCGGACGACGTCGACGAAGGACGGATCGCGCTTCGCCGCCCATACGGCGGCGATGTGGCCGATCAGCCAGACGAGCAGCCCGACGGCCCAGAGGCGCAGGCCAAGGCCGAGCGCGGCCGCGAGCGTGCCGTTGATGATGGCCAGCGATCGCGGCGCGCCGCCGAGCAGGATCGGCTCCGTTAGCGACCGCCGGACGGGCGCGTAGAAGCCGACAGCTGGTTCCTCGCCGCCGAGCATCAGACGAGCGCCCCGCCGCCGAACGAGAAGAACGACAGGAAGAAGGAGCTGGCGGCGAACGCGATCGACAGTCCGAAGACGATCTGGATCATCTTGCGCGCGCCGCCCGACGTGTCGCCAAAGGCGAGCGTCAGGCCGGTGATGATGATGATCATGACCGCCATGATCTTGGCGACGGGACCCTGGATCGACTCCAGGATCTTCTGGAGCGGCGCTTCCCACGGCATGTTCGATCCGGCCGCGTAGGCTGGAGCGGTCATGATGGTCAGCGCAATCAGAGAGGCGGCGCCTGTTAGACGCGAACGGAACTTGGTCACGCAATGTCTCCTGCTGGTGTGAGTTGGTAGTCGCCCGCGATCGTCAGACCGTCGGGGCGGGCGAGTTCGGACAGCCGGCGCGCGGCCCCGCGGCCGGTGAGAACCGCGACGAGGCCGATCGTCTCGGCGATGAGCGCGCGGGGTACAGTGACCACCGCTTCTTGGACGAGCTGCTCCAGCCGCCGCAGCGCGCCAAGCGCGCTGCCCGCGTGGAGCGTGCCGATGCCGCCCGGATGTCCGGTGCCCCAGGCTTTGATGAGATCGAGCGCTTCGCCCCCGCGGACTTCGCCGATCGGGATGCGATCCGGGCGGAGCCGGAGCGCCGAGCGGACGAGGTCGGTCAGCGTCGCCGCGCCGTCCTTCGTCCGCAGCGCGACCAAGTTGGGCGCGGCGCACTGCAGCTCGCGCGTGTCTTCGATCAGCACGACACGATCGCCCGTCTTCGCGACTTCCGCCAGGAGGGCGTTGACGAGCGTCGTCTTGCCCGTCGAGGTGCCGCCGACGACCAGGATGTTCGTGCGTGCATGAACGGCCGAGTAGAGAAGCTCCGCCTGCGCCATCGTCATGATGCCGGCGTCGACGTAGTCGCCGAGCGTGAAGACCGCGACCGCGGGCTTACGGATCGCGAAGCTTGGTGCGGCCACGACGGGCGGGAGAAGCCCTTCGAACCGCTCGCCCGTATCGGGCAGCTCGGCCGATACTCGCGGGCTCGTTTCATGCACTTCGGCACCGACATGGTGGGCGACGAGCCGCACGATGCGTTCCGCGTCCGCGAACGACAGCCGCGCTCCCGTGTCCTCCAGGCCACCGGAAAGGCGATCGAGCCAGATGCGCCCGTCGGGGTTGAGCATGACCTCGACGACGCTGGGATCGTCGAGGAAGGCGGCGATGTCGGAGCCGAGCGCCGTGCGGAGCATCCGGGCGCCGCGCGCGAAGGATTCTGATCGAAAAGCGACGGCATTCACGTCGGCGGACCTCGTTGCGTTCGCCGATCCACGAAATTGTACGGCTCAACGGGGTTGCTAATGAGCGGCGGAAACGACGCCGATCAACAACTACGAGGGCGTAGTAGGGTGCTGGCGTGGAGAGGCAGGTGAAGCGGCTGGTTGATGCTCGCTTTCGGCGGCAGCCAAAGCTTCGATCTCCTGCGTGATTTCGTCGGCGAAGGCGCGGCCCTTCGCGAGTCGCCGTCCCAGCGCTTCGACGAAGCCCTCGAAGCGCTCCCGGCCCTTAGCCTGCGCGGCGGCCTGGGCCGTGTCGGGCAAAGGCGGGGTCGCCGTCAGCCAGAAGCGCACGAACAACGCCAACGTCTCGTTTGAAATCGCGACGTGCCGCTCCAGCCGTTCGCTTTGACGGGTGAGCCGATCGAGCCTGCGCGCGAGCGCGGCCTCCAGGCGATCGGCTCCGTCGGGCGACAAGTGCGACGCAAGCGCGGCCTCGACGATGCTCGCTTGCGAAACGCGCTTGCGCCTGGCGTAGTCAGCGAGCTGACGGCTGATCTCGATCGACACGCGAAAGGTCTGCTTGGCGCGTACGGGCTCTTTCATCAGAGCATCTCCTCATCTGGATCGAGGGCGACTTGGCGCGCGATGCCGCTGGCGCGCCGCTGGAGGACGCGAGCACGGATCACCGCCTCATGCGGCTCGTCGTCTAGCATGTCGAACTCGCGTGCCGTCGTCGGCTCTTCGGGAACGATCGTCTCATGCTCCGGAAGCATCGGCTCGCGGCGGATGCCAGCGTTGGTGTTGTCATCTGCTATTTCGGCAGGCTTGCCTGCCGCGTTGACCGGCCGAGCAGGCGTCAGCAGCCCGCTCCAATCATCGGAGCTTCCCGACTTGCCGCGGAGGGCATCGGCGCGTTCGGAAGAGCGCCCTAGGTCAGGCGGAGGCAGCACGCGCGCTTGGAGCTGCCGGTCGGCGTAGAAGCGGGCCTTCTTCGCGCGGATCGGGTGCGTGCCCGAGACGAGCACCAGCTCGTCGGCAGGCGGAAGCTGCATCACCTCGCCGGGCGTCAGCAGAGGACGTGCGGTTTCCTGGCGCGACACCATGAGATGGCCGAGCCATGGCGAGAGCCGGTGGCCGGCGTAGTTCCGCGAGTCCCGGGTTTCCGTCGCGGTGCCGAGCGCGTCGCTCACTCGCTTGGCGGTGCGCTCGTCGTTTGTCGCGAAGCTTACCCGCACATGGCAGTTGTCGAGGATCGCGTTGTTGGGTCCGTAGCTTCGCTCGATCTGGTTGAGCGACTGCGCGATCAGGAAGCTTTTCAGCCCATACCCGGCCATGAACGCCAACGCGCTCTCGAAGAAGTCGAGGCGGCCAAGCGCGGGGAACTCGTCGAGCATCAAGAGGAGGCGGTGACGCCGTCCCTTCGCTTCAAGGTCCTCCGTGAGGCGACGGCCGATCTGGTTGAGGATGAGCCGAACCAGTGGCTTGGTGCGGCTGATGTCAGACGGCGGAACGACCAGATACAGCGTCGCCGGCGATCGGCCCTCCACGAGGTCGGCGATGCGCCAGTCGCAGCGGGACGTTACCGCCGCGACGACGGGATCGCGGTAGAGGCCGAGGAACGACATGGCGGTCGACAGCACGCCGGAGCGTT
The DNA here is from genome assembly GCA_964251385.1 of uncultured Sphingomonadaceae bacterium. Taxonomy (GTDB): domain Bacteria; phylum Pseudomonadota; class Alphaproteobacteria; order Sphingomonadales; family Sphingomonadaceae; genus CADCVW01. The sequence continues at coordinate 170,583 of CAXUJK010000002.1, forward strand.
CGTTCTCGCTCTTGTTGAGCAGCTCGCGGGCGGCGCTCGCCACCACTGGGTGCGGGGCGCTGCCGAGATGCGCCGTCGTCATCATCGTCTGCAGCGTGTCGTCGATCGGCTGCTTGGGATCGGACAGGAAGTTGGCGACGCCAGCGAGCGTCTTGTCCGTCTCAGCGTAAAGGACATGCAGGATGGCGCCGACGAGGAGCGCATGGCTCGTCTTCTCCCAATGATTGCGCTTGTCGAGCGCGCCTTCGGGATCGACCAGGATGTCGGCGATGTTCTGGACGTCGCGGACCTCCCACGACCCCCGCCGCACTTCGAGCAGCGGGTTATAGGCCTGGCTGAGGACGTTGGTCGGATCGAACAGCAGCACGGTCCCGAACCGGGCTCGCCATCCCGCAGTCAGGTTCCAGTTCTCGCCCTTGATGTCGTGGACGATGCACGATCCCGGCCAGGTCAGCAGCGTCGGGACGACTAGGCCGACGCCCTTACCCGATCGCGTCGGCGCGAAGCAGAGAACGTGCTCGGGTCCGTCATGCCGGAGGTAGTCGCGATCGTGCTTGCCCAAGACAACGCCGTCGCGACCGAGCAGACCAGCCTTCTCGATCTCCTTGGCGGTCGCCCAGCGCGCCGACCCGTAGGTGGTCACGTCGCGAACCTCCCGCGCGCGCCACACCGACATGCCGATCGCCACGATGATCGAGAGGAAGCCGCCCGACGCGGCGATGATCGCGCCCTTGTCGAAGATCTCCGGCGCGTAGGCTTCGTACGAGTACCACCACCAGAAAAAAGCTGGCGGCGGGTAGATGGAGTGCCCGGCGATCTCGGTCAGTGGCGTCCCGAGCTGAGCTTGGTAGCCGAGTTGCCACGCCGTCCATTGCGTCGCACCCCACACCGCCATGAGCGCGATGGTGCCGACGACGAGCAGCGATCCCCAAAGGATGCGGGTGGCGGACAAGCGTTCCTCCTTTAGCGATGAGCAGCGACGTTCGACACATCGATCCGACGGTCACGCAAGCGCGTCGCCGCAGGAGTAGGAGCTTCGGCGACGGTGGCGCGCAGATCGGCCGGTCAGCCGATGCTAGGGCCCCGTGAACGACCCATGCTCCAGTCGATCCCGCCGCTTGCGAGGCGGACGCCGCGAACCTGACGACCAAGGTGACTTTCGAGTGACGGCTTCCACGGTACGAGCTCGAAGCCGAGCCCATTGTCGAGCATCGCAAAACGACCGGATGCGAGGTCGACCCGTTGGCGGTACACGCCGCCGAGCTGGCCCCCTTCGCCGCCGGGGCGGTGCGGCAAGCCGCTGCTGATCGATAACCGCCTGGTAGCTTCGTCGAGTTCGCTTCGGCGCAACGTGTCGAGCAAGTTGCGCGCGAACACGCTTCGCTGCCCTTGTCGTGTCGCCAGTCCGGATGACGCGAGATGGTCCGTTCTTCGTATCAAAGCCTCGCGAACCTCAGCACCGTACCCTTGGCTTGCAGTCGCGTTCGGCTCGCGTGCGACCAGTTGGCCGTCGAGCCAAGTTGCTCCGGTCGCGCCGACCTGATCGGCAAGACTGAAGTCCGAGCGAACGCTCAGCGTTAGTCGGCGCTTGCCGTCGCCGCCGACGAAAGGCCGCGCCTCGACTATAGCCCCTGTCGCGGCATCGCTGGTCGCGTTGAGATCGGCAAACGTCAGATAGTGTGAGCGTCCGTCCAACCCCTCGATGACGACGTAGGCGGAGCCGGTAAGCTCGTCATAAAGTCCACGGTCGGCGAGGCGTCCGATGACGTTCGGCGCCTCGTCCCCGTGGATCGCGAAGTCGGCCGTCGATGGATCACGCCCACCGCGGGCAAGCGCGCTGTGCATCGTCTTAATGATGTCGCCTCGTATCGACAGCTCGCGAAGGGTTGCCTCCGCTCCGGCTCTCAGCAGCCAGCGCGCGGAACCCGCGCCTTCGGCCAAGCCCAATCGTTCCAGTTTCATCGCGCGCCCGATCATCAGGCGCTTCAGCTTGGTGTCGTAAGCTTCGCTGCCGCCCAGGCGTAGGTCGATCGTTCCACCATTTTCATCCGCCGCTGCCTGGAGCGCGCGGTCGAGCCCGGTCCAGCGCTCAGCTTCGACATCGTTCTGTAAAGCGCGCGCGATCGCCTGCTCGCTTCTCGGACCCAACTCCAAGCCAACGAGCTCTTCCGCTCGCCCACGCAGCCCACGCGAGATGTAATCGCGACTGATGACCAGGTCCGCACCGTCCGCTCGCCCGCGGACGAGGACATGCACATGGGGATTGTCGGTATTCCAGTGAGGCACGGCTGCCCATTCCAGTTGGCAGCCGAGATCCGTGGAGGCTTGCCCAAGGAGGTCGCGCGTGAACGCGCGCAGGTCGCTGAGTTCCGCGCCGTCTTCCGGCGAGACGATGAAGCGGAAATGGTGGCGATCGGGCTCGCAGCTCTCGGCGAAGGCACGTCCATCCACGTCGTCGGACTGCGCGTCGAAAAGTTGCGCGGGTTCGCCGTCGCGAGAAACGCCGTCCCTCTTGAGGTAGTCGACATGGGTCGCCAACGACGCGGAGTGGAAGCGTTGCCCGCGATGGCGGACGACCCGCGCCTTGATGACGACCCGGCGGCTCGAAGATCGGAGGGATGCAGCGGCAACGGCCGTGCGGCCGCGTCCAAAGGTCGAGCGAGATCCAGCCGATCCTCGCGTGAAAGACCGGCGTCCCTGAGTAGCGCTTTGAGCAGCCCGAGTGACTTGGTCGACGAAACTCTTGGCCCGCGCATTGCGGCCGCCGTTACGGATGCGGCCGGGCCGGACGACGAACTCGTCATCCAGCGTGCTCACGCCTTACCTTCGAGCTGGGTTAGGTGGCGGCTGGCAGCCAAGTCACTGAATTTGAAAAGAAAATTGCTGATTGTGCCAGCTGGCGTGTTCGGATGGCTGGCTTTCGCGCAGCGGCTAAGTCGTTGAAAACGAGAAGAATGCCAACCGCAAAGAGCCGCAAAGCTGGCACGGCTTTTATCTAGCCCTCTGCATTCGCTTCCTGCCTTCTCCGAGGTGCTTCCACCCGAACGTACGCAGTCGTTCGCTAGAGCTCGATCTGGCCAGATGTACGTTATCGGCGCCCTCGCTCGCTCTCGACGGGAGCGAAAAGCTCGGACTTCCCGACGTGCGTCGAGGCATTTGGCTGCGTCGAAAACGCCGCCGTTGGCACCGACCTTGTAGGAACGAACAGTTCATTTCGTAGCGGAACAGAAGCACCTTCGCGAACGATACTTTGCTCGGTCGATGCTTCGATGACCGAAGGTGCGATTACATTTTTGTCGTCATCTAAACCGATGAAAATGGGAGGTTGGCGCGGCACAACGATCGAAGTCTGAGGACGCGTTGCTGCTCGCGATCTGACCGTCAGACCTAACATCGGACCTAGTCGCGCCAAGTAGCCGACCGTTTCTCCGGGAAGCGAGCGAGCGCCAGTCAGATGCTTCTCCCAGCGGTCTGGACCAGCATTGTAAGCGCCCAGAAAGCCGGGCGCGCCGTAGCGGTCGTACATCTCCCGTAGGTACGCCGTGCCGGCATGGATGTTGTCTCGGATCGCGAACGGATCGGGACCGAGACCGTAGCGCCGGCGCAGCTCGGCGTAGGTGCCGGGCATGACTTGCATGAGCCCCATCGCGCCCGCGTGCGACACCGCGCGCCGATTGCCTGCGCTCTCGACGCGCATCACCGATCGGATCCAATGCTCGGGCACGCCGAACCTGTGCGACGCTTCGCTCACCGCCGAGGAGACCGGGTCCGAAGGCGAAGTTGGCGCAGCGAGCGTTCGCGTGTGGCCTTGAGCGGCCGCGACGGGCACGTAAGTTAGCGTGGAACAGACCGCAGTGACCGCGATCAAGCACGCGCGAGAAGGCGACCGTGAAGGGGAGGCGATCCGCCGCACCGGCGTCACGTCCGCGTCCAAATAGGTGTCGCTTGAGCTACGATCGAAGCGCTCGGAAGCGGCCCGAAATATCGGCCATCCACCGAGTCAAGGGCGGCAGAGTTCATCAGGAAAACCTGATCGCTTTTCAGCTCGCGGCAGCCGTCCCATCGCGGCAACTGCCGACCGAAACGGTCGCGCTCACGCGCCTTTCCGATCGTGAAACCGTCGACGGTGATCACGAGCCTACGGCGGCAAACCGTCTGACCGGGCAGCGCCGCGACAGTCTTCAGTAGCGGCGTGCCAAGGCCGATGTATCGGCGCTCCGCCAGGAACGAGGCGAGCACTGCGGGAGGGCGCACGAGGACGAGTTGCCCGAGCTTCGGCTGCGCTACTGGACCTACTGAGTAGAGGCCGATCGGTACGCTCGCTGTGGCGTTCCAGACGATCCGCGTCGGCGCTTGAAAAACCGCCGTCAGCATCATTCCTGCCACGGCCAGTTGACCGGCAATCATCGATCTTCTTGACAGTCGATTGCGTCGGATCATCCTTCGACCTTTCTTCGGAGAAGCCAGGCGTTGTGTCGTGTGCGCGTATAGGGTCGCGTCGTTTCAGCGGCCGTGATGCGGTTGTGGACGTGCCGCCAATGGTCGGGGCAGACGTCGACGGGATCGATCTCGACCGCCTCGACCTGATCAATCGCCTGAAGCGCCCGCTCGACTCTCGGCCAGCCGGAAAGCCGAAGCAGGACGTCGGCGCCGGGCGTGACGCCGGGCATCGTCGTCATGATCTCGCCCGGCCTGCAAGCGCGCAGGATGTCGATCCGGGACGAGGCGGTGCCGTAGTCGCCGGACGCCCAGCGCACGAAAGCGAAGATGCTGCCCGGCGCGAAGCAAAGCACGCGCCGGCGACGGTCGAGCAGCCGTTCGGCGGCAACTCGACCGAACCTGATCCAGCGTTCGTCCCTGCCGTCCAGGTGCAGCAGCTCGACTTCCGTAAGCGGCCGCGAGCGTGCTTGTAGCGAGTGCCCAAACATGATCGAACCTCGCGCTCAGCGGCTCGTTTGGGTGACGTAGGCCGGGGCCAGCGCCGCATGCCGCTTCGCCGGCAACACGGTCTCGCCGGTGTCGTCGCTGGTCGATCGCTTGGCACCACGGTCGACCCACGCCTGCAAGTCGTCGATACGATAGACGACGCGTCCGCCGAGCTTCGAGTAGCGCGGACCCGTTCCATAAGTCCGATGCTTTTCGAGCGTCCGACCGGACAAGCCGAGGAAACGAGCGGCCTCCGGCGTCCTTAGATACCGTGGTGGGATGTTGGCAGCGACGACAGACACTGAGCGTACCTCCGTGACGTTTGCGAGCACCGCCGCGTGTCGGGGTGCCGATGACGGTCACGATGGAGCAGTAGCGCTGAGCCGGGGGAGGTCGGATTGGAGAAGCGCGAAAACGGCCCCCCGAGAGGCTGTCGAAAGGCGTCAGCGCTGCAGCCGGCGAGCCTTCGTGCGAAGCAGATCGCGGTAGCCGTCCTGCATCAGTTCGACCCCGGAGTCGACGAGACGCCGCGTCCGACTTCGCAAGTCATGCGACTTCCATTCGCGTCCGGCGGGAAGCCGATCGGCTCCGAAGAGGGCAGCGGCGATGTCGCGCGTGCTCGCCTCGGCCAACCGACCGTCCAGCGCCCGTAACGTGTCGATCAACCGCGCGCGGCGCTGCGGCGACAAGGTGGGGGGCGGACTGGATGCACCGGAGCTGATCCAGCGCCACAACGCGGCGGCCATTTCGAGACGGGCGGGCAGATCCGCGTCGAGAGGGAGCAGCAGGGCTAGCGGCGCCTCCGCGCTCGCATCGAGGAGCGTTAGTTGAATGTCGGAGCCGGGAGGGCCGAGACCGAGATAACGACCGGATATGTCCCCTGGAAGTTTACCGGTGACGAGCGCGTTAGCGATGAGCGCAGTGTCGAACTCAGGCGGCGCAGGGGCGATCGGTACGACGTACGGCGTGGCCGTCGGGAGCCAGTGAACCCTTGTCTCGACCGCGGTAAGTTCTGGGTCTGCCGCGAAAGGATAACCCCCAGTGGCGGACGGGATCGTCTGCCGAGTTCAGGGTGGTGCCGGGCAGTTTTTTGGATCGCCGAGCGTCGCGTTGGTAGTCCGGGTTACGTCTCAGGAACTCCCAAGCAAAGCCTGCGGCGTTCACGTGCCTGATCGGCTCGTAAGCTTCGGGTGATCTCCAATCGAGCTTCGCCATGGCATGCTCTCAACAGGTTGGTTGCAAAGGCTAACCTGTTTGCGCTCGGATGCAATATAACCTCGCGTAATCTTATAGTTAGCGGGTGCCGATGCGGGACAAAGAACTATTTCAGGCAGTCGCTTAGGAGATGACGGTAGCCGCTGGCAGACATCCATCGCGCGCGTTCGAGATGGCTGGAGAAGATTTCCTGAGCTCGTTCCGGTTCCTTCTCGGGGTCGAGATGGAGGACGATCCTAGCTATCTCGCACCAGTCCGCGTCATCGGCAGTTGCGTCGAGCAGTCGAAGATATGTGATTAGATGAGCGCGATCGTAAGCCGTAATCGACGCGTCGACAGGCGCTCGATCGGCAACCGCGGGACTGAGCAAGCGCTGAGGCATGGAGGCGACCTAGAGCATCATTGAACAGTTCGGCAGCCGCTTCGTCTGTTTCGCGCACGACGTGAAGAGCCAATCGTCGGGTCGCTCGAAATACGAGGCAAGCTGCCTGGCCTTAATAGCGTACATACTAAAGTGGATAAACCCCGAACCATGCCTCCGCCCAGCGTGCGCGCATGGACATGCGGAGATTGGTCGGTCGGAACGTGAAGAAGGCCCGGCTCGATCGCGGCATCACGCAGGAGCAGTTCGCCGAAGCGTCGGGCTTTACACAGCAGTATATCAGCGGCCTGGAAAACGGCCGTCGCAATCCGACGATCCTGTCGCTGTTCGAGCTCGCGCAGGCGCTCGGCGTCGAGCACATGGCTCTCGTCGCGCCTGACGAGCAGGCCGGGGAAGAAAGCCGGAAGCGGGGCACCCGCTCGCGGCGGAAGCAGGAAAGCGATTGAAGAAGAGCCCCGCCCGGTTATCCGGGCGGGGCGTCCGGTCGGCTTAGTCGCCGTTGCGCTTGGGGGAGCGCGACCAGATGAGGCTGAAGGTGTCCGTGCCCTCGTCGTCGAAGAGGTTGGCGTAGATGGGAGAGTTGAAGCTGGGATCGTCGAGCTTCAAACCGAGGTACTCCCGGCCTTCGTTGGAGCGCTTCGTCCAGGCGGCGCCGATCTCGGCCTTGCCCACCATAACCCGGTGCGAAGGAGCATTGTCGTTGGCGCGGTTGGCTTCGGGGACGATGCGGACGCCCTTCGCCTGGACGCTGAGAGTGACGATTTCGCCGGTGTAGTCGTTGCCGGACTTCTTGAAGGTGCCGATGGTCGCCATGGTAAAATTCCTGTCTTCGTTGTCTCGAACCCGCGCCCATCGCGGCCTCGATGGCGATCGCAAGGCCGGGGACGATCGACGACGCAGCCCTTGGGCCCGAAGCAGAGCGTAGGACGGAAGAGACGGGCTTTCTTGCCTCGCGAGGAATGACCGCAGGTCAGGGGAAGAAAGTTCGACGGCTCCGTTGCGGCTAGGCGATCGAGGCGAAGCCGACCCCAGCTAGATCAAGCCAAAGAGAGGACGGGTGGACCGCGGACGGACAACGTCTCGGCGGGAAACGTGGCGAATTCCTCGGACGCCTGACAAGGGCTGCAGGCGACTTCGTGCGAAGAGAGGCTATAGCGCTTGGAAGGGAGACTGCTTCTTCGAGCTGCGGCAACGTACCGGGTTCGCTGGGTTAGGGACAACGGCCCTCGATCGCGAGTCGCCGACAGCGCTCACGATTGCCTGCGTCGGTGAAGGCGAGCTTCCGGCACACGTCCTCTACGCTGATCTAGACCGAGGCAGCAGACGCGGAGTCGATCCCGTTCGTGCTCTACCGCGCTTTCGGTGCAGCTGAGTTTACGCTCTGCGACGTCGGAGTTGGGGTTAGCGCGCCCAATTTAGACCATGCGACGAAGCCGGTGAGTGCTCCCGCGATGACGCTGACGACCTGACGCCAATCGTCCGAGGGCACGCCCAACTCACTTACGCCGTTCATTGAATAGTAGCCTGCGATTGCTGCGGGTGCTGCAAAGATGATGGCAAGGATGGTGCGCAGCGCTGGCGATCTCGTCGTCGCGAACAACGTCTGACCAACGACGAACGTGACTGTGCCCGCGATTACGCCGACAACACCGACCAGGATCGACCCGGAACCCGTATCGTAGGCGAGCATGCCGGCTGCCACGGCGGCGAAGAAGGGTAGGGCGTATACGGCAAGGTTGAACAGGAGCCAGCAGAGGAAGCCGAACACGGCGATCATCAGGAACACGGAGAGGAACATGGGATGCTCCTAAGCGCAAGGGTGGCTAAGCGCGCCTTGTAACCTTCAAAGCGCTCTACGTGCGTCCGGCATAGCAGAACACGGCGCGCCCGGCACCCGTTTTCGGATGTCCGAGCCGCCGCGATAAGGTGATCCCGATCAGGATGCGAACGGGTCATACTCGCGAACGATGGTCTCAACGTCGCCGTCGAACTCGTCCGTGGGCAGGATGCAAAAGCCTCCTTCGACCTGGAAAAGGATCACACAGACCATGAGGGTAGTGGCGAGGTTCCATGCGCGCCGCTGGGCTTCGTTGAGGTTCTCCGACATCGCTTCGAGCTCCTGTGCGGAGCGAGGACCATCCCCGCTCGACAGGCGCCCGAAGTGTCCGGCGCAGGGCAGCAGTCACCGCGACGGCGCAGACCGACGCGGCCGCTAGCTCTGCTTAGCGGACCCCTTGCGGGTTGATGGCGTCAGGCCCTGAACCGGACCAAGGATCGCGCCTCAAAGAGCGGGGTGGTCCGCGCGAGTAGGAGGGAAGTAAGTGTCGGATCGAGCGGCTAAGACGGCCTGGAACCAGTTCTCAAGATAGCGTGCCTCGGGCAGTCTGAGAGATGGTCGCGTGTGGAATACTGGCAAACCGCATGATCGTTGTCTGCTTCGTTGCGGTCGCTCTCTCGCAAAACGGAGGCTCCAGCCATCTATGGCAATCCTCGCCGCTGCACTCGCAGGACCGGGGTTGCGTACAGCATCTCCTCACGCCGTTCGATGTCGCCTCGAAAGAGCAAGTTAGCGATCGCGTTTTGATACGCTCGCTTGTTGCCCTCAATTCTGTCGCGGAACTGAGGTTGGAGTGAAAGGAGGTCTTTGATCTCACTTCTCGTGAAACCGCGGTCGGTGTTGGCGAACATCTCGCGAAGGAACTGAGACATCGTCCCGACGCTACGAGTGTCCAAGCCTGGGGAACTCCGCCGGAGCACCAGCCTCCTCATGGCAACCTGCTCATCAGCGAATTGAGCATGGCGTGTGCTCGTAACGGTTCAAGGATGCGCCGACTCTTCGCCGCACGCGCGCTCCTCGATCTGGATCGTCGAGTGCTCGATGGCGAAGCGGGTGCGGAGTACGCCCTCGACATCCTTTCGGACTTGTTCGGCGCGGCCGTCATCAGCCAGCTCGACATGTGCGGTGCAGGTGATGTCGTTGCTCGAGAGCGACCAGACGTGAAGGTCGTGAACGCCGCCGACACCTGGCACTTGCGAGATGGCTGCCCGCAGATCGGGCATGCTGAGCCCGCGCGGAACGCCTTGGAGCAGGATGTTGGTGGTGTCGCGGAGCAGCGTCCAGGTGCGCGGCAGCACCCATAGTCCAATCGCGACGGCGACGGCCGGGTCGATCCACGTCCAACCCGTGAAGCGGATTGCCAGGCCGCCGATGATCACGCCGACCGAGCCCAACATGTCAGCCCACACTTCGAGGTAAGCGCCCCTGACGTTGAGGCTGGCGTCCTTGCCCGCGGTTAGCAGCCGCATGGAAATGAGGTTCACGATCAGGCCGAGACCTGCGACGATCAGCATCCCAGTGGATTCGACGGGCTCGGGGCTGCGGAACCGGCCGACGGCTTCGATCGCGATATAAATCGCTACAGCAAACAGCAGCAGGGCGTTGAACGCGGCGGCTAAGATCTCGAATCGTTTGTAGCCGAAGGTGCGCTTGTCGTCGGCGGGGCGGCCGCCGATTTTGATCGCGACGAGCGCGATGGCGAGCGCGGCTACGTCGGTCAGCATGTGCGCCGCGTCAGACAGCAAGGCCAGGCTGTTGAACCAGTAGGCACCGACGACCTCCGCGACGAGGAAGGCGGCAGTCAGCGCGAGCGCGTACTTCAGCATGGTCGCATTCGCGCCGGCCGTGTGGTCGTGTCCGCCCGCGCCATGCGCGTGGCCGCTATGATCGTGCGCCATGGAGCTTCCTATTCTGCAGGGACGGGCTGGAACCCGGAGCTGGGAGCTGGCTCTGCCGCCGGCGTGCTCCGCCCGTGCAGGAGCAGCTTGGCAATCGCTGGAAGCACCAGCAGCGTCAGCACCGTGGAGGTGATAAGGCCGCCGATGACCACGGTCGCGAGCGGCTTTTGCACCTCCGCGCCTTGGCCCGTGGCAAGCGCCATGGGCACGAACCCGAGCGAGGCGACCAGCGCCGTCATCAGCACGGGCCGGAGGCGCGTCAGCGCGCTTTGACGGATCGCGTCTTCCGGCGGCACGCCCGCTCGGCTTAGGTCCTCGACCGAACTCATCAAAACTAGCCCGTTGAGGACGGCGATGCCGGACAGCGCGATGAACCCCACTGCCGCCGAGATCGAAAACGACAGGCCGGTCAGTGCTAGTGCGAACACGCCGCCGGCAAGCGCCAGCGGTATGGCCGAGTAGATCGCGAGCGCGGGACGCACCCGGCCCAATGCCAAGTAGAGCAGGAGGAAGATCAGTCCGAAGATCGCGGGCACGATGATCGCCAAGCGGCGCGAAGCGGCCTGCAGGTTTTCGTACTGCCCGCCCCACTCGATAAACGTGCCCGAGGGAAGCTTCACCTCGTCGGCGATCTTGTCTTGCGCCTCCGTCACGAACGAGCCGAGGTCGTTGCCGCGCACGTTCGCCTGAACGATCACCCGGCGCTTGCCGTTCTCACGGCCGACTTGGTTCAGCCCTTCCGAGAAGCCGAACCGCGCCAGCTCGCGCAACGGCACGGCGAAGCCGTTGCCTTGGCCGCTGACGATCACCGGTAGTGCTCCGACCGCTTCCAGATCGTCGCGCACGACGTTAGACATACGCACCACGACATCGAAGCGCCGGTCACCCTCGAAGACGATCCCCGCCTCACGCCCGCCGAGCGCGGCCGCGACCGTGTCCGACACCTCTCGCAAGGTCAGGCCGTAGCGGGCGATCGCATCGCGATCGAACTGGACGTCGAGCGTTGGAAAGCCTTCGGTCTGCTCGACCTTCACGTCGGCCGCGCCCGGCACCGTGCGGAGCACGGACGCGATGCGCCCACCGATCTGTCCCATCTCCTCCAGGTCGTCGCCATAGACCTTGATCGCGATGTCGCTGCGCACGCCCGCGATCAACTCGTTGAACCGGAGCTCGATCGGCTGGCTCATCTCGTAGGCGCTGCCGACGAGCGGCGCGATCTTGGCCTCGATGCGCTCGATTACCTGCTCCTTTGTGGTCACGCCCTCAGGCCACTGCTTCTTGGGCTTGAGGATGACGAAGGAGTCCGAGATGTTCTGCGGCATCGGGTCGAGCGCGGCCTCCGCTGTGCCTGTCTTGGAGAACATGTGCTCGACTTCCGAAAGGCTGGCGATCGCCCGCTCGACGCGGCGCTGGATATCGAGAGATTGCCCGAGCGAGGTCGATGGTATGCGCGCGGCGAGGATGGCGACGTCGCCTTCGTCGAGCTGCGGGATGAACTCGCGCCCGAGTTGAGTGAACAGCACCCCCGCCGCCGCCACAATGCCAAGCCCCACGCCGATCACCGGCCACGGCCGGGCGAGGACGCGATCGAGCAACGGAGCGTAACGGCGCTTCGTCCAAGCGATCGCCCGCACATCCTTCTCAGCCACGCGGCCGCGAATAAGCAGCGCCACCATTGCGGGCACGAACGTCAGCGACAGAACGAACGCGCCCGCGAGCGCCAGCATCACGGTCGTCGCCATCGGTCCGAACATCTTGCCCTCGACCCCGGTGAAGGTGAGCAGCGGCGCGAACACGAGGAAGATGATCGCTTGACCGTAGATCGTCGGCCGGATCATCTCGCGGGAAGCCTCGAACACCTCGTGGAGTCGTTCACTAAGAGCCAGCAGCCGACCTTCGGCATGCTGGCGTTCGGCGAGCCTGCGCAGCGCGTTCTCGATGATGATGATCGAGCCGTCGACGATCAGCCCAAAGTCGAGCGCGCCCAGGCTCATCAGGTTGCCCGACGTGTCGGTCGCGTTCATGCCGATCGCCATCAGCAGGAACGACAGCGGGATAACGAGCGTCGCGACGATCGCCGCGCGGAAGTTGCCGAGTAGCCAGAACAGCACCGCAATGACCAGCAGCGCGCCGATCGCCAAGTTCTCCTCGACGGTCGAGATCGTCGAGTTGACGAGGTCCGAGCGGTCCAGCACCGGGTGAACCACGATGCCGGGCGGCAACGAGCGCTTGAGCTCGTCGAGACGTTCGCCGACCGCTGCCGCCACCGTCCGGCTGTTGCCGCCCGCGAGCATCAGCGCGGTGCCGACTACGACCTCCTCGCCGTCCTCGGACGCGGTGCCGGTGCGCAGGTCGCCCCCGATGCGAACGGTCGCGAGGTCGCGCACGGCGATCGGCACGCCGCCGCGCGTGCCTACGGTTGCCCGCGCGATCTCGTCCAGCGTGCGGATGCGTCCGTCCGCGCGCACGAGGAAGGCCTCGCCCCCGCGCTCGACGAAGTTGGCGCCGACCGAGACGTTGGCGCTTTCGAGCGCCTCGGCCAGCTCGGTGAACGATACGCCAAGCGACGCCATGCGCGATGGGTCGGGCTCGACGACATATTGCTTCTCGTAACCGCCGATGGAGTCGATCCCCGCCACGCCTTGCACAGACGTGAGCTGGGGCCGCAGGACCCAGTCCTGCACCGTGCGCAAGTAAGCGAGCTTGGCGGTGTCGTCGGTCAGCCGCTCGCCCTCGGGCGTCAGGTAGCTGCCGTCAGGCTGCGGGCCGGGACGACCTGCGATGCGGGGCGCATTGCTCGTCGCAGCCGGCCGATACTCGACGACGTACATGAACACTTCGCCGAGGCCTGTCGTGACCGGACCCATGCCGGGCTCGACGCCTGCGGGCAGGCTTTCCGATGCGCCGTTCAGCCGCTCGGCGACTTGCTGGCGCGCGAAGTAGAGGTCGACGTTTTCCTCGAATATCGCGGTGACCTGGCTGAACCCGTTGCGCGAGATCGATCGCGTGCTTTCCAGGCCGGGGATGCCCGCCATCGCTGTCTCGACCGGGAAGGTGACCAGCCGCTCCATGTCGAGCGGCCCAAGCGCGGGCGCGGTGGTATTGATCTGCACCTGCTTGTTGGTGATGTCCGGGACGGCGTCGATCGGCACCTTGAGTAGCTGCGTGACGCCAAACGCGGCGACGAGCAGCGTCAGCGCGACGACAGCCCAGCGGAAGCGGATCGAGAGTTGGAGCAGGCGTTCGATCATCATATCAATGCTCCGCCTCGCCGGCGCCCAACTGCGACTTCAGGGCGAAGGCACCGGCGGTCGCCACCACCGTTCCCGGCGGCAGCCCGCTCAGAATCTCGACGCGGCCCCCGCCGCGCGTTCCGACGGTAACAGGCGTCGCTTGGAAGCCCTCGCCCGTGCGCACGAACACAACGTCGCGGCCCTCTACGGTCTGCACTGCGGCCTCCGGCAGAACGATGCGGCCGTTCGTGGCGGACCCGCGCGGCGTGATCCGGACGCGCACGCCTTGGCCCTGCGCCAGACCCGCCGGAACGCCCGCAGGCGTAAGCACGACCGTCGCCGTGCGGCTTTCCGCATTGAGCGAAGGCGTCGTCGAGCGTACGTTCGCCGCCAGCGTTGCCCCGCCAGGCAACTCGACGATCGCGGCGTCGCCAGGCCGGACGCGCTGCGCTTCCGCCGCAGACACGGCTGCCTCGATCTGAACGCTGCGCGGGTTGGCTACCTCGAACAGCTCGATTCCGGCCGACACGTACGCACCAAGTTCTGCGTCGACCTTGGTGATGCGCCCGCCGATGAGGCTGCGGACCGCTACATGGCGGCCGTCGGCCGTCACGCCCGCCGCCGTGAGCGCGGACTGCGTGCGTCGGAGTTCGGCACTGGCCTGCGCGGCCAGGGACTGCGCGGCTTCCAGGTCTTGCCGTGCGGTGATCTTCTCCGCGAAGAGACGACGCTCGCGAGTAAGCGCGGCGTTGGCAGCAGTGGCGCGTGCGGCGGCAGCGGCGCGCTCGGCTACGATGGCGGACGCGTCGCGGCTTTCGATCAGCGCGACCGTCTCGCCTGTGGCGACTGGATCACCCAAGCGCTTGGTGATGCGCGTTACCGCACCATCTGCGCGCGCGGTTAGAGAAGATCGCCCCTCGGGTGGCGCGGTCACGCTCGCCTGGGCGATGATTTCGGATGCCAGCGTGCCCGCGGACGCGACCTCCGTCGCGATCCCGGACGCTGTGGCCGCTGCGGAAGTGAGTTCCACGAACCCTTCAGGGCCATGCTTCTCCTCGCCTTCCTCCCCCGCCTCGCCGTGCTCGTCGGCCTCTGCCGCGACGGCGACAGGCGCAGCCTCGTCACCGCTGCGACCAAGCGCCCACCCGCCGAAGCCTGCGGCCAGAGCCACGCCCGCGACGATGGCCAAAAGCTTCTTGCGGTCATCGCCCGCCACAATCGTCGTCATGTCCTGCGTCCTCATTGTGCGGTCGCGCGGACGAGTTCGGCGACGGCGCGTGCGCGTGCAGCGCGCGCCTCCACCAGCTCGTTCTGAACGGTGGCGAGCGCGTTCTGCGCGTCGAGAAGTTCGATCAACTCGATCTTGCCAGCCTGATAGGAGAGCTGCGCCAGCCTCAGCGCTTCGGATGCCAAGGGGGTCGAAGCCTGCTCCACCGCGCGCAGCCGTGCGTCGGAGGCCTCCAGACCGGCTTGCGCGTTGTTGATCCGGACGCCCGCGGTGGCGAGCGCGCCTGCCCGCTGCGCTTCGGCCGCCAGGATGTTGGCCTGGGCAGCGGCGATGTTCCCCTGGTTCCGGTCGCGAAACGGCAGGGGCATCGAGAAGCCGGCGACGAACGCCTGATCCTGCGTCGCCTGCAGCCGCCGGATGCCGAGACCGACGGCGGGATCGAGACGACGCGCTGCCTGCTCTTGCGTCAACGACGCGCATGCCAGGGCGAGCTCCGCCTCGGCGAGCCGAACTTCGAGCGTTTGAGCGGGCAGAGCAACCGTGGTCGGCACCACCGCCAAGCTGCCCGCCAGGAACGCGGATGGGGTCTCGACGCCGAACAGCGATGCGAGCATGCGGCGCGAGCTCGCTTCCTCAACTTCGGCCACGCGCCGCGCCGTCGTCGCCTGCGTCGCCGCCGTCCGTGCTCGAAGCGCGCGGAGCGGGGGCTCGCGCCCGGCATCGACGAGGATGCTCGCAATACGAGCCAGTTCCTGCGCTCGCGCCTCGTTCTCGATCGTCAGCCGCAGCCGGTCACGCGCCGCGAGCGCGGACGCGAATTGCCCTCGCACCCCGAACCCAAGCTCCGCACGCGCGATCGCCAGCCGCAGCTCGCTGACCGCGACCGCCGCCTCGGCGGCGGCGCGGCGCGACGATCGTCGGCCGCCGAAATCGAGCCGTTGGCTGACGGACACCGTTAGCTCAGCGCCGCTCAGCCCCGACACGTCGCCGGTGCCGAGGAAGTTTTCGACCTCGACGCTGAGTTCCGGGTTCGGGCGAAATCCCGCCTGAACAAGGCGCGCGCGGCTCGCCGCTACGCCGGCCTGGGCCGCCGCGATCGCGGGCGAACGCGCTTCCGCCTCCGCGATTGCTTGCTCCAGCGTCAGGTTGGCCGGTAGCGGCCCGCTGCGTGGCACGAGGTTCGGCAGGTCGCTACGCGGCAGTGCCAAGGCTGGCTGAGCCGGTCCGGCCTGCACGGTCGGCGACCCCACCTGCGGGTTAGCCGTCGTGGAGATTTGCGCGGACGCGGCACCGGAAACGAGCACGAGCGCGAACGTGACGCACGAAGTGGTGTGCGGACGCGCACGCCGGAACGGCGCTGCCCTTACGGGCGCGGCGGCTACGGCGAACGCCGCAGCCTTTTGAGCATGCATGAATGAAGACTCCTGACGAAATGACGGAGCGCGCACGGGCTCAGCCCGGCACGCCGCACGTTTTCGTCAGGCTATCGGCGGTCTCAGCGCCGTACCCGGCTCGGTTCCGGCTAGGCCACGCATGGAGGCTCGCCCAACCATCGCGTCACCGGCAACGATGACCAGAGACGAGGCTGTTGCAGGCGGGATGCTGGCATGATGCCCGTGACACCCACCATGGTGATGCGGCACCGGCGTGTCGGAATCCGCAGGAACTTCGTCGCGGTCGCCTTCAAAGTGCACCGACGCTTCGGTCACGGACGTCGATGCACAGCCAAGCGCTTCGGCGGCGTGCGCCGCAGCGCCCGTCCAGGTCACGAGGAGCAGAGCGAGAAAGCTCAGGAAGGGCAGCAAGCGGCGCATTTGATTTATCGATAACGTCAGAGTGCCTCGAACGCTAGGAAGATTACCCGCTGATCGTCGAGCATGCCTTGGCCAACGATCATGAAGATGCTCCAACCTAGACTGAGCCATGCCGCCGATCGACCATTCTCACGCAGCGAAGGCTTCGAACAAGCGATCTCGCGAACAGGTGTCACAACCGTTCGGATGTGACACTGGTGGCGAGACGGAGGTTTTACCCAATTGCAGATTGCCAGCTCGTGGGACGCAGGTCAGAGTGCATGCCGAACGAGCACAGACATCGCGGCTGCAAGCATTTAGCGGCCGCTTGATAGTCGGTGCAGGTGTAGCGCGTCACTAAGGCGAGCAAAGGGAAACAGGTATGACTAGCGCTGAGCCGAAAACCCTTATCGAGCTGCCGTTTGAGGAGCGGCGGTACATTGCTGTTGTCAGCGACGAAGATTTCAAGGAACAGACAACGGCTGTGGAGCCGGACGGAAGCGCCGGATCGGTATGGCCAGTGGCCGGCATGATCGCGTCGGCTTTTATACCTGGAGGACTCATCTTAAGAGCGGGACTAGCAGTAACGTCACTTGCTGTCGGCATCTACACTGCGCGTCGTGGAAGCAAGCCACAGCCCATATCAGACTCAGTAATCCCGGTTACGATGCGGCAAACAACTGAATTGATGTTTCGCGGTGGTTCTGCGGAGATTGGGCAGGTTTATGCTGCCAATCCGGTCAATGATGTAGTCTATTACCAGATTGGTTCCTACAACGATGATGTGGTGGACCATAAACTAAGCGAATTGGAGCGCTTGCTTAACTCGCTCGGAGCGAAGCACTACCGGGTCAGCTATGAAGATAGCGATAGCTCGCAAAGCAGCCTATCCGCCAACGCTAAACGTGTTGCGACCGTGAACCTCGAAGCTGAGGTGACGAGGGCTCGCAAGCGGCGTTTTGAGCGGAGCGGGACGTCCGATGGCGGAGTGCCCGCCCTGCCAGACAACTTGGTGTGGTTTCATCGTGAGCCTTCTTGGCAGGCTTTGGCGGAGGCTCGCATAAAAGGCAGCCGAAAAGAATTTACGCTCACCGTGGAGTTGGAGCAGAGCCTCAAACTCTCCGCCAAAGCGCTGGCGGACATCAAAGCTATGAAGCTGAGCGTCGACGCTGGGCATCACAAGAGCACGAACTTGGCGCTATCTGTTACAGGTAGCTTCTAACCGGGACCATGCGCATCAGCGTTTTGCGATGCGCATTTTTTGTATTGCATCTCTCGGCTCGGAAGTGATCCAGGTGGGATTTTTCGGTGTCACAACCAGTCGGTTTCGACACCATTAGCACGGTCGCAGTTTTCCGCCGGTCACCTTGGCTCAGAACTGTGGGTCAGAATTGAGTATTAGCCGAAGGTAAGAGCAGCGCTCACGCGCCGCCTCCTTTCCGGAAGTCGAAGAGCGGGACGCCGAGCTTCCGCGCCTTGTCGGCGAGATTGTCGGAAATGCCGGAGCCGGGGAACACGACAACGCCGATCGGCAGGACGTCCAGCAGTTGATCGTTGCGCTTGAACGGTGCTGCCTTGGCGTGCCGCGTCCAGTCGGGCTTGAAGGCGACCTGTGCGACCTTGCGGTTGTCGGCCCAGCAAGCAGCGATCCGCTCGGCTCCCTTCGGGCTGCCGCCGTGCAGTAGGACCATGCTCGGGTGCTTGGCGTGGACCTTGTCCAGCACGTTCCAGATACCGTTGATGTCGTTGCACTCCATGCCTCCGGCGAACGCGATCTTCGGTCCTGCCGGGAGCATCACCTCGGTCTCGGCCCGACGTCGGGCCATGAGGAAGTCGCGGCTGTCGATCATCGCCGCGGTGAGCATCTTGCGGTTGACCATCGATCCCGCGCGGGGACGCCAGACGGCGCGGGTGTGGACCTCGAACAGAGCGGCGGCCTGATCGCGCATGAGCTCGAAAGCGTTGCGGCGTTCGATCAGCGTTATGCCCTCGGCGATGAGCGTCTCGAGTTCGACCGACCGAACCTCAGAACCGTCCTGCTCGCGCTGTCCGCGCTTCTGCGCCTGCTCGTTGTCATCGAGTTCGCGTTCGATCCGCTCGGCCGCGCGATGGTAGACGTTGACGGTGGACCAGAGGAGGTCTTCGAGATCGGGTTCGAGACGCGTGTCCGACAGGCTGGAGACGAGGGCGTCGAAGATGTCGGCGAGTGCGCCGCGAAGGATGGGTTCTTCGGGAAGCGGGCGGGGGTCGGGTTCGTCCTGAAAGGGGCGGTAGCCGTAGAGTTGAAGTTCGGTGAGGACGGATGCGGTCGAGGACTCGGCGTGGTGGGGTTCCTGTTCGTAAGTGTCGTGGTCGGCCATTGAATTTCGCCTTATGCTGGCGGCCGCGCCCATCGCGGCCTTCGCAGGCGCCGAAGAGCGGGAGCGGACCGGGCTTGCACCGCCGAGGCGCAGCACCGAGCGGCCGAAGCGCAGCGGAGGACGGCGAAGTCGCGCTATTTTGCCTCGCGATGCAAAGTCGGGCGGAGCCCGGCGGCGGAAAATAGCGCGGCGTAGCCGTTGCCGGCCCGGACCGCTTCCGGTCCGATCGCCCTCTCAGAAGGCCGTGGGCGCGGCCCTCTCAGTTGGTAGAGGCGAACTCGGCCAGACCAGCGAAGTACCCGTACAGGCTCCGCCTATGCTGCCTTCCTGCCGGTGCTCACCATGACGCAAAAGCGTTCTGCGTCTTCCGGGGCCAGCTGAACCCGAACGCCGCTCGCCAGATCGTCTCGACCAATCCGGCGCAGGTCTTCGTTGAAGTCGCCCAGCGCAGAGTCCAGCGGCAGCGTCTCGATCCCGAGCTCGTTCGCCCGGTTGGCCAACGTCTCCGTCGCGTGCCGTCCTGCGGGATCGTCTTCTCGCGCGATATAGAGCCGGCGAAGCGTTGCTGGGAGTTCGAGCGCTGCCAGGTGGTTGGCCGAAAGCGCAGCGACCATCGGCATGTCGGGCATGACGCATCGCAACGACAGCATCGTCTCGATGCCTTCGCCGGCCGCCATGATGTCCGTGGCTGCACCGAACCGCACGCCATTGCCGAGAAGATGACCCATCGCCCGCCGCGGTGTCGAGACAGGTGCTTTCTCGCGGCCCGACGGGTCGAGCCAAGTACGGTGAACCCCGGTCAGCGTTCCGGACGAGTCGGTGACGGAGGCAATGATCGCCGGCCATGCTTTGGGGGTGGCGTCGGGTTCATCGTCCTCAGGACGGTAGTAGCAGTGTGGGTGGTGACGTAGCGCCGAGAGGCTGCGGATGCCAGTGATGTCGCGGGCGCTCAGATAAGCTTCGGACAGCGTTCCGCCGATCGGCTTCGACATAGCAAAGAGTCGGCGCGCAGCTTCGGGTGATCCGGTCGGTGCCGGAAGGTCGCGTGGCGGCGGTTCCGATCTTGGCACGGAGAGGAAGGTTCGTGCTTCGTCGAGGACATCGCGGAGGCTGTCGAGGTGACGGTTGGCGGCGATGAGATCAAGCAGATCGCCATGTGCGCCCGTCGCGGCGTCGGTCCATTTGCCCGCTGCGCCCTTGCCGTTGTCGGCTCCGGTGAGCCGTACGTATAGGCTTCGACCGTGCGAGTTCTCGACGTCGCCTACGAGCCAGTAGCGGCCCTCGCGCCGACCGTTCGAGAGATAGTGGCGGCAGACGACCTCCGCCTGTCGGGCAAGGCGGCGCGCCAGATCGGATGCGTGTTCCTGCATGACAAGCTCCCAAACAAGAAGGGCTCGCCGTCGCCGACGAGCCCCAAGGTAGTTCAGCGGTATTCGCGATTATTCGGCCGCGATCGCGTGCGGCTCGAAGTCGACGTGCTCATCTTCGTAGGAGGGCTCGCCTTCGTCCACGGCCGTTTCGCCGTCGTTCGCCGCCGTGTCCTCGCTCTCCGGCTCGATGGCGGGAGGTGCGTCCTGCTCGGCCGCATCCACCAGCCGCAAAGACGGCCGCCCCGGCGTGCGCAGCGGTTCGGGCAACCATCCCGAACCGGCGAGCAATTCCTGCGCCTGGTCCGCCATCTCCGCCTTCTTGAGGTGCTCGATGGACTGCGCCGGCTCTGCGCCCCTGGCCTCACCGACGGCGGCGACGATCCGCGCCTTGGTCACCCGACCCAAGAAGTTATCCACGGTCGGAGCCCAGCCTGCGGACACCATGTCGAGATCGACCGCCTGAGCGAGCCGGTCCGCATGCGCCAGCGCCTTGGGCTTGCGGTTGTACGCCTCGAACACGGCGTTGACCGACGAGGCGACGCAGTGCGCGAACAGCGCCTGCCGCGTGTCGCCGTCGGACGCCGCCAGCACGTCCCACAGGTCGCCAGCCTCCTTGGGCAGCATGGACGCGAACCGCTGCTGTCGCGTCGCGATCGCCGTTGCCGACGGGCTGTCGGCCAGCCCGGGCGCCTGCGCACCGAAGCTTGCGCTTCGAACTGCAAGCTCCAGGCAGGTGTCGAGCGTGTAGGGGTAGAAGACCTGCAGGCAGATGGCATGCAGGGCCGCCAGGAACGCAACCTCGGGCCGGTCGCCGAGCGCGTAACGCAACGTCAGCGTGCGGTGCGCGGTCATCTCGGTCATCAACCGATCGGGGATCGGCTTCATGCCCTCGTCCTCCTCCGGCTCGACGACAGGCTCGGGCTGAACGGACGAAGAGCCGTTGTCGCCTCCGGCCTGCAAAGTGCTGGTTGACTGCTCGCCACTCTGCGAGACGGGTTCCGCATCCGCCCGAACCTCCGGCTCGATCGGCAGCTCGTCCTCGGGCCGGACGAACCCGCGCTGGACACGGAGCTGTCCCGACCCGTCGATGCTCACGAACGCGCCGGCACGCGCCACCTCGGCGGGATCGAACGCCATCGGCCGCTCGTCGAACGTCGCCAGCGCGGTCTCGATTTCGCCGAGACGCTGATCCACCTCGTCCGGCAGATCGCCGCCGTCGCCATACTCGACCTCCAGACCGTCGAGCTCCGCCTGCAGCGCGTCGCGAGCCGCTTGCTCCTCGGCCGTCAAGTCGACCTCCTCGCCGCGCAGCTGACGCTGGCCGAACGTGTGACCGTACGGAAAGTCGAGTGCGACCTCGACCCACTTCCAGCCTTCCGAGCCGATCACCCCGGCCTCTTCCCGAAGCTTCTCCGAGACCATCATGTCGACGAGCCCGACATCCTGCAGCCAGCCGCCATCGTCGCCGAGGAACAGGTCGCGCATGATGACGCCGCCCGCTTCCTCGTACGCCGCCAGCCCGATGAACTGCGCGCGCTTGTCCGCGACGCGAACAGCACCCTCGGTCAGCATGCGGCGGATGACGTAAGGCTCCTTGGAGTGGGACGTGCCGAGAAGCTCGAACACCTGCTCCTGCCGCGCATGGTCGCCGTTGACGGTGAACGCCATCAGCTGGTCAAGCGTTATGCCGTCCGCGGCGTAGACGTCGAGCAGCGCAGGCGCGACGGACGCGAGCCGCAGCCGCTGCTTCACGACCGCGACCGACACGAAGAACACGGCCGCGATCTCCTCCTCGGACTGGCCCTTCTCGCGAAGCGTCAGGAACGCCCGGAACTGATCGAGCGGGTGGAGCGGCGCGCGCTGGACGTTCTCGGCGAGGCTGTCCTCCTCGGCGATGCCTTCCGTGCGGATGATGCACGGGATAGGCGCGTTCTTCGCCAAGCGCTTCTGCTTGGCGAGAAGTTCGAGCGCGCGGAACCGGCGGCCGCCGGCCGGAACCTCGAACATGCCGGTCTCGACGCCGTCGGCGTCACACACCGCACGCACGGTCAGGCTCTGGAGCAGGGTACGCCGGGCGATGTCCTCGGCGAGCTCCTCGATCGCGACGCCTGCCTTGATCCGGCGGACGTTGGACTGGGACAGGATGAGCTTGTCGAGCGGGATGTCACGGGACTCGCTGAGCGCGATCTTGGGTTGCGACTTGGCCATGGTAGGTCTCCATGACGGGTTGGCCGAAAGACTCTCTCTCGACCCTCGACCCGTCACGAAGCCTACGGCCCACCTCTTCCTCTGAAGGGGTGAGCCGCAGGAACGGAACTTGGGAGAACGGCGCCGATCAGGCCGCCCGGTCGAGCAGCTTCTTGGCGCGACCCTCATAGTCGAGGCGGGCGTCCTGGTGTGCCTTGCCGCGTGCCACCGCAGTGATGCCCTGGACGAAGTCGAACACGCTCTCGGGAGGGCGACCCTCCTCGACGAGGACCGTTTCGATGATCTTCGCAGTCTCCGCCTTGCCGAACCCGCGCTTGCGCAGGAAGTCGGAGCGGTCCTCGTCCGTGCGGGCGACGATGCGTTCGCGCGCGGCACGGATGCCGTTGAGGAACGGCTGCGGCGAGCTGTCCGCGAAGCGGGTCAGCGCCGGGGCAGCCTCGTGCGCGAAGCGGTTGGCCGCGTACTTCGAGTGCCGGATGCTGATCTCTTCGAAGTCCTCCACGCCCCAGAGATTGCGGTTCTGGCAAACGGCGCGGAGGTAGAAGCTAGCCATGCCGAGCGTCTTGGCACCCACCTCCGAGTTCCAGCAGTAGAAGCCGCGGAAGTAGAGGTCGGGCGAGCCATCCGGCAGCCGTCCGGCCTCGATCGGGTTGAGGTCGTCGACCAGGAAGAGGAAGACGTCGCGGTCGCTGGCGTAGAGCGTCGTGGTGTCGGTCGTGATGTCGACGCGCGGGTTGTAGATCCCCGTCGACCAATCAAGCACGCCCGGCACCTTCCAGCGGGTGTCGCCGGTGCCGTTGCCGGCGATCTTCTGCACGGCCGCTACCAGCTCGTGATCGTAGATGCGGCCGTAGTCAGGTCCGGTGACGGCGCGCAACTCGATCCTGCCTTCGTCGGACTCGAGCGTCTTCACCTGCTCGGCCCGATGCGAACTCAGCCCGTATTGCAGGTTGATGCCCGCAAGCGCAGCGGGCAGCTGGCGAAGGTACGCGGCCGGCGCGCCGACCAAGCTCGCAAGTTGGCCGAAACTCCAGTTCGTCGGCGCGACTGGTTCGGCGGAGCCTGGCAGCACCAGCGACAAGGCTTCGGGATTGTCGCGGCTTGCTTCGACCCGCACGGCCGCGCTCTCGACGGTGCGGGTACGGCTGCGATCCGACCGGCCCTTCACCGACGCGAACAGATCGGACAGGGACAGGTAACGCTCATCGTCCGGACGCGAGAACCACTCCGACGACACGCGCTCGATTCGCTGGCCGCGGCTGACGTCCACCTTGTAGCCGTTTCCCATCGCCGATTGCCGATCCAAAGCCTGGGTATCCAACATGACTTATCTCCCGACGGTGCGACCGGGACCTACTCTCGACCTCCAAACCGTCACGGCGAAAGCCGCAGCCCTCTCACTCTCGAAGGTCTGGACCAGAGACGCGTCCCGAGCATCGCTCGTTAAAGAGCGAGCGCATCGGGGCGTTGCGGGGTGTCCCCGCAGAAAGGGTCGGGCGAGACCATCGGGCTTGACCGCAGGGGAAGGCTTTCCCCTCAGCCCTGCCGGGCTCGACACACGTGCAGCGACGCGCAACAGGCTCCGGCATGTGCAACCGCTACAGGATGTCGGCGAGCGAGGCGGAGCTTGCACGCACGTACGGGATTGAGGGTACGTTCGATCAGGACGTGACGCTCCCGCCGCCTGAGCTGTTTCCCAAGAAGTCGGCATGGGTCGTCCGGCAGGAAGAAGACCGGCGCGTCCTCGATGTTATGAACTGGGGCTTCCCGCATCGCGTACCCGGAGCCAAGGGCGGTATGATCGACAAGTCGGTCACGAACGTCCGTAATCTGGCGAGTCCGTTCTGGCGTTCCGCTTTGAAGGAGCCGTCGCGCCGCTGCCTGGTTCCGGTCACGTCGTTCAGCGAGTACGGCCAGGAGCGCGGCGCGGACGGGAAGATGCCGTTGCACTGGTTCGACGTGCCAAGCCGGCCCGTGTTCACCTTCGCCGGCATCTGGCGGCCGCTCGGCGGGGGAAAGGTGTTCGCGTTCCTGACGAGCGAGCCGAACCCGCTCGTCGCGCCGATCCACCCCAAGGCTATGCCTGTCATCCTCCACGAGGAGGATCATGATCGGTGGCTGAGGGCCGAAGTCGAAGACGCCTTGGCGCTAGCGTCGCCTTACCCTTCCCAGCTGATGCGTGGGGCTTGAGCAGGCGCAACCGAGCCCTGAACCACGAGAAGAATGACCGATTTTAATGTTTAGCGGATGTAAGCTTGCGGTTAGGCAAGGTTGGGAGAACTTTCCGCCACGTACAGCTATTCACTTGCAGACTCATCAATCACACGGGGTGGGAACTCAATCAACGCGTTGGGGGTAGGCTCTGCTTCAGCAGATACTCACCCATATCTCAGAACAATCCATCTTCGCTAGCATGCTTTTGACCAGCGGACTCATGCGAGCATCAGCGCGGATCCTTTGGCGAACATCTTTGAGATAATCGTCTCGCTCCTGTTCCATTCTGGAGTAGGAAGCCATTATAAGAAGATCAATCTCTGCCTCACCGCAGTACGACGGGGCAGTGAATCGAGAAACCCGGGTAAATAGCTGACTTTCTTTTGAAGTCGATGTCTTAGACTTCTGGTCGTGTCGCTCGTAAGCATCGATAAGCTTAGTATTAAATTCATCGAACGATTTTCTTTTCTCCTCCGAGTTACCCAGATACGTTTGAACCTTTATCTCTGTCATTGCGCCTGCAATAACGCTATCGATTATCTCTTTTTCTTCAGCAAATTCCAGTCGAGGACGGCTTAATGCAGCATCGATCTTCTGTCGTCGCGAGATGTTGTCACCGATCTCTCCCATTGCCTGGTTGAGACCCGACATAGTCTTGCCAAGCCGCTCAAACCCGTTCGCCTGTACAGGCGCAGCGACTTTCCGCTTTCCGGCATTCAGCGCCGACCCAACTCTCCTGACCGCCTCATCGGGATCGGTGAACACGACTTTTGCAGGAATGCGTAGAACGCTGTAACCAAGACCCTCAAAATAGTCGTCCCGCTGCCGGTCACGTGCTCTTGCTTCCTCGGACGAATGGTAAGCCGCCCCATCGATCTCAATTACAAGCCACTCATTGGCCAAAAAGTCGACGCGGTACCCACCTTCCTGAACTTGCAGATCGAGCTTCAAGCCATCGGTTCGTAGCGATCCAAGTTCTGGAACGAAGTCGTTCGCATCGATCATAGCCTTGAGAAACGCAGTCTCTGCTGGAGACTCGCAGTGTTCCTCAATAAAATCCCGCCAACGCGGGTCTCTCGCATCTACTCTCAGGTCCCGCCGAAATTTTGGCGACGGACGCGGGGATTTAGCTTCGGGGATGAAATGCCACACGACAAATAACGCAATGAGAAGCGCAACGAGTGCCAAGCCTGACATCAATTTGATCTCCAATCCTCGTCAGCCGCATCATCTTACAACGTCTGCGAACATCCGCGCGCCGACTGGCCATTCTCTCCTTTGGCGGCCTAACCGGTAGCGCCTGACCGCTGCCGTGACGATACCGAGCGAACCCATGTTGCGCTGCAAGCAGTTCCAGCAGACGCAAAGCCGAGGACGCAAATTAGCGTGTTCCCTTTTCGTTCTGAGCAGCGTTACAAGAGCCGCGTCCTCGAACAAGGTTGTTCATGCGTCCATGCGGCCCCTTCGCCTCCATCCTGTGCCGTTCGAGCTGGTGCCTTTCGAGGCTAAGCTGCTGCTGTGCAGCACGCCCGCCGGATTTCCATCTCCGGCCCAGGACGACATGGAGGAGCCGATCGACCTAGGCGGCTGGCTCATGGAGCATCCGGCGGCCAGCTACATCATGCGGGTTGATGGCCACTCGATGGTGGACGCCGGGATCGGCGACGGGGACCTGATCGTCGTCAACCGAGCGAAGAAGCCGTGTTCCGGGCACATCGTCGTCGCGCTCGTTCACGGCGATCGGACGCTGAAACGCTTGAGGCGTATCGACGGCCGCTTCTGGCTGGTGCCCGAGGCCGAAGGCTACCCGCACACCATCGTCGATGAGAGCATCGAGATCTGGGGCGTGGTCGTCGGACTGGCGCGCCGCTACCGGTGACGACGCCGATCGCACTTATCGACTGCAACAACTACTATGTCAGCTGCGAGCGCGCGTTCGACAGTAGCCTGGTGGGCGTGCCGGTCATCGTGCTTTCCAACAACGACGGCTGCGCCGTCGCGAGGTCGGCGGAAGCCAAGGCGCTTGGCATCACGATGGGTGCGCCCGCGCACCTGATCCGCGACAAGATTGAGCGTCACGGCATCCGCGTGCTGTCGTCAAACTACACGCTATACGGGGACATGCAGCGCCGCGTAGTCGCCGCGGTCGACGAGTTCGCGCGCGATTGCGAAATCTACTCGATCGACGAGACGTTCCTGGATCTCGCCGGCTTCGAGGATCGCGACCTCACTGCCCACGTCAACGCGATGCGCGATCAGGTGCGGCGCTGGACGACGATCCCGACGTGCGTCGGCATCGGGAACACCAAGACGCTCGCCAAGCTGGCGAACGCGGCCGCCAAGAAGAACCCGCTGTTCGACGGCGTCGCCGACCTGCGCGACGACGTCATGCGCGGGTGAGTCCTCGATCGCTTCCCCGTCTCGGATGTCTGGGGGGTCGGCGGCGCGACGGCGTGCAAGCTCGCCGAACTCGGCATCCTCACGGCTGGCAAGTTACGAGATATGCCGATGAAGCAGGCGAGGGCAGTCGGCACCGTGGTGCTGGAGCGCCTCGTCGCCGAACTCCGCGGCGTGCCTTCTGCGGCGGTCGAAAGCGTCGAACCCCAGCGCAAGGGCATGGCGGTGACGCGCTCGTTCGGCGTGCCGGTAACCGAGTTCGATACGCTCATGGGTGCCATCGCGCAGTACGCGATGCGCGGAGGCGAGAAGCTACGCGAGCACGGCTTAGTCGCGGCGCGCCTGACCGTGTTCTTCCACACCAACCGCCACAAGCCAAACAGGCCACAATATGCGGGCTCCCGCACGCTGGCGCTTCATCCGATGACGAACGACAGCCTTGAGCTCGTCGGCGCGGCTCGCCGAGGTGCCGAGCGCGCGTGGCGCGATGGTTATGCGTACACAAAGGCGGGCATTATGTTAGACGACCTCGTCGCTGCTGATTGCCGACCGCGCACCCTGTTCGAAGAAGACGGCGAAAAGCGGGTACGCTTGATGGGTGCACTTGACGAAATTAACGGGAGGTTCGGGCGCTTCACAGCAGTGCCCGGCGTTCAAGGCGTTAAGCGCGAGTGGAAGATGCGTGCAGACATGAAGTCTCCCGCGTGGACAACTCAATTGACGGACGTGCCGCGAGTTGGCGCGCGGTAGGCGGGCGTGGTTCCGTCCGGGTCAGCACATGGTGGACAGCGGAACGACTGCTTTGGAGCGGCAGGGCGCCGAGGTGTTCCTGTTGGCCTGCGGTCAGTCCACCAGTGTCGCGCCGATGCCCATCAAGCCGTGTCAAGCGCGGGCATCGTCTCGGTAATTGATAGCCGATCGGCTGGGCTGCTGGAGCATCCGACGACTTAGCGCGCTTGGCCGATCGTATCGGCAAGTTGAAGAACAAGCGGTCTCTGAGCTCCTTCTATAGTGCCGACGATCGCCATGATTGCTGGTGCAAGTAAGCGTCGAACTCGCGCGTGGGTCACTAACTGTCGATGGGCAGACTCAGTTGTCCATCGGCGTCGGCGTTCAGGGCAGCCCAGACGCTTTTCGGGCCAAGCTGTTCCAGCTTCGTAAGTGTCTCGTCCCGTAAGACGCGCTCGAACAACCATCTGCGTCTCCATGCCGCCGCGATCGCGCGCGCGTCTTGCCCTTCCGCGTCGATGGTCGCCAAGCCAACAAGCGCATCGCGCGCTGCTGGATCGAGCTCGCAGCCGTAGAATAGGCGAGGCGTCGCGTGATGAAGGATGGAATCGCTCTTAAGGCCTAGGGCGTCGAGGCCTTCGCGAATCTGTCGCAGCCGGGGACTAGTGCCTTCTCCAAACCGATTATTGACCCGCCTCGCATCGTGTCGAAACAATGCCATATTACGCAAGGCGTTTGCGGTTTCCGCTCCTAAATGTAGCGTGCCGAAGCCGCCGGTAAGGCTTTTCCCGATCGCGCCCCATCGGACGTCGTGGGTGAGTTCTGGATAATCTGCTCCGGTCAAGGCGAGCCGATTATATTGGCTTGAACCCACGCCGTAGAGCGACGTCGTCGTCAGGATGCGAAGGTTTGCCGGTTTGGTGATCGGTCGCCCGGCCATCTGCGAGGCGATGACGCTAACCTGTCCGCCATAGCGGCGGACGTAAGCCTCCCTGACCTCGCGCGAGGTCAGCAGAAGCGCAACGAGCTTGCCGCCAAGAAGCTGATTATAGGGTTGAATCGCTCCACAGATGCTGACGTCAGCGACCTGACTGGATAGGCCGGCCTTGCGGAACTCGGTGAGTGCGATGTCCAGCGCTCGTTGCCCGGTCGGCGAGGCGAACAGTCCGGCTACAGCAGCGTCGGGATCGGAACCGGATTGAGCGGCGGCGAAGGTCCGCTTTGCCAGCAGGAGTTGTGCCAGCAATTCAGCGCGTTTGCGCACGAACAGTAGATCGTCTGACGCGCGTTGCCAGTCGGTTTCTGCATTGCTGCCTCTAACGTCGCCGCGATGTGGCTTGACGCGGCCGTGCTCATCCCGATGTGCCTCGAAGTGCGCGCGGAGTTGTGCGTCGCGCGCGCGCGCGGCACCGGCTGCGCGCTGCTCAAGCCGGAGCCCCACCGTCTCGGTTGGGTAGGCAATCTCGTCCGCGCTGGCCAAGTCTTCCCAGCGCAATGCGGTGATGGACTCGTCTATTCGGCGGATCAGGGCGTCGCCGAAGGTCGCCGCGTTCCATACACCGGTTTCAACCCGATCGAGAGCGGCGCCTCGAAGCCACCCGATCCAGTTGTCGCGACAAGCCAGACGCATAACCGGGCTCGCCAGCATGGCGATGCCCATAACAGGTCGCTTTGGTCGAGCGGCGTTACGCACGAGGACCAGCATCTGCCGGCCCGGGATGGCGCGGTATTCGTGCGCCCAAGTGTGTCGGAAATAGCGCCAGATGTCATTGAGCGCGAGCCCGGTATCCGGGCACTTAGCGCCGGCTTCGCAAACCTCGACCACTGGGTCGATCAAGAGGGCGAGTGCCGCCTCCCGATCAAGGCCACTCGAGCCCGCCGTCGCACGAAGCTCGCGAGCGAGATCAGCGCCGTCATCGACGAGGTCGAGGATGGAGTAACGCCCCTGCGGTCGCGGGGTGCGCCGCTCCATGCGGCTGATGAAGTGCCGGACGGACGGTTCGGCAAGCTGGCGCTGCCGCGCCATCTGCAACGTCGCGCGAACCCGCTCCTTAATGTCGTCGACGGTCTGCAGGTCATCGCGACCGATCCCGGGCGGCGCGAATGTAATCCGACCGCGCCCGAAGTCGATCTTCCATCCCTGCTCATGGAGGTCGGCTATGAGGAGGCAGATGGCACGCAGCTTGAGGCTATCGCCGTCATCGACAAAGCGTCGCGAGAGCGAACGCAACTCGGAAGCGAAGCTGGGCGGCATGGCCGCGCCGAGATCGAGAACGTCGTTCAGGCGGTCGCGCTCACCCGGCGCCAGATAAGGCGAGAAGTCCCGCTGACGCCCCGGTCCGTACAGGTCCTTATCCGCCGACACTCCGCCTCCCAAAACCGCACCTGGGCCGACAGCGGCCCGGCGAGCCTATGGCTGATCAAGCGTCGAACGGCTAGCCAACATCGTCCCAGGTTCCCGCTCCAACGTCCTCGTCATCTCCGGCGGCTAAGTGGGTGGCGAGCATGTCGAGCGCTTGGTCGAGCCGCCGCGACCAAGGCGCGAGACTGGTCTCGACGAGCTGCGCACCACCGCCTTCGGCGTTGAGCACCACGTCGCCAAACGCAAAGAGCATCACCTCCAGCGCTGCTCTGAGCTCCAAGGTCGCGGTCGGTGCGTCGTAGATGTCGGTGAAGAAGCGGTGGGCCATGTTGAGGCGCAGGGTGCGCGCACCGCCGCTTCGATCGACCTTGAAAAAGGGCTCCTTGGGGAGATTCTCGAACTTAGTTCGATACCGCGGTGGTCGCAGGTCGAGCTGACCCTGAACCCACGAAGACCCCGGTTGCGCGCTCATCGCGCGGACCGAAAGTCGGGTTTCGCCGTTCGTTGGGGTCAACGCGCGAGCGCGTCGAGCGAGCTTGGCCTCCTTCACCTTGGTCCTAAGCTGCTCGATTGCTTTCGGCAGCCCTGCTTGCAACAGCAGTTCCCAGGCGAACGGCGAGACCGTGACCTGCTGCTTGGACGTCGTGACGCCGAACGCCTCGTCAAGCGTGGCGGAGAACTCGACTTCGACCTTGATGTAGCGGTCGTTGTTGATGAAGCTCGTCCAAGGCGTGCGGGTCTGCACATCGATCAGCCGGCCGTTTCGGCTGAAGATGACGCCGTGATAATCCTTCATGATCGCGAAGCGGCTGTTCGCGTTCACCCCGACGGCGTCGCGCGCCTTGTCGATCGAGCCGAAGCTCGGCGGCAGCCAAGCGTAGCGGAGCGTCACCGCACCGAGATAGCCGCCGTGCAAATCGCGGGCCTCGACTCGGACAGGATCCAGAGCGAGGGCGCGATCATCGTCAATGTTGTGGAACCTAAACTCGGGCGTGAGGAAAAGAGGATCGATCGGCTCGACATACTGGCCATCGACGTAGATCGCGGCGTCGCCGCGC
The DNA here is from genome assembly GCA_964251385.1 of uncultured Sphingomonadaceae bacterium. Lineage (GTDB taxonomy): Bacteria > Pseudomonadota > Alphaproteobacteria > Sphingomonadales > Sphingomonadaceae > CADCVW01. The sequence continues at coordinate 201,793 of CAXUJK010000002.1, forward strand.
AGCTTGTGATAGGTGACACCAAACTGGCGGCAGAGGTTCTCGCGTAAGCCCTGCGCGGTGGTCCACTCTAGCCGATCAAGCTTGTCGATCAGAATGACTGTTCCCGATCGCCAGCCATCCGGGAAGGCGAGGGCGACGGTATCGACCAAGAAGTCTGGCAACGCGGCCGGCTCGGCCGTTGGAACGACGATCTCTCCGGTACGATCCGTATAGTCGCCCGAGGTCAGCCGATCGAGATCAACACTAACGGCGTGCAATCGTCCACCGTCGGTCATCGAGTACACGGTGAAACGGCGGCCGAGGCTGACCGACGCACAAGGCAGACCATAACCGTAGCGACCAAGCCCCTTGCGGTCATTTTCGCGGTGCGTGCCGCCCCACATCACCGCCATGCGGATCATGTCGGGCTCCATGCCGTGGCCGTTGTCGACGACGGCGATCTGCGCGGGTTTCTTCAACGAACCGCCCTCCGCGAAGCCGAACACAACTTCGACCCGCTCGGCGAAAGCCTGAACTGCGTTGTCGATCAGTTCCGCGAGCGCGTCTCCGTTGGTCCGGTAGCCCAGGTCCCGAATGCCGCGGACGAAAGCCTCCGGCACGACCAAGCCCAGCTTGGCGCGGCCTCCGCCTCGTTCGACATAGGCGCGCTGGGCCGCAAGGGCGGGCGCGAAAGCCGCACCTCGCAGCGTTCTGACGGCAAAGGCCATCAGCTAGGCCGCCAAACGCACCGTTGTGCAGAAGCTCTCGACGCGCCGATGCAGCGCGAATCGGCTGAGGTTCATCGACGCCGCCGCCTCGTTCATGGTCCACGCGTCCAGGTGGACCAGCCGGAGTGCCTCGGCGATGTTGGGAGGAGCCTTGGCCAGCACGGTGGCGATCTCGACCCGCTGCTCGGCCTCGATCGTCGCGAGACGCGCGGCAGGGCAAGCGAAGCTGTCTACCTCGATCATTGCGTAATCGCCAACGCGCGTCGTGGCGGCTTCAAGGGCCGCCGCGCCGGGAATGCGGTCCGTATCTCCGGCGGCGATCCGATCGCGTGGTTCGTCGCGGTAGCGACGGGTGCGCTGGCCCGGAGGCGCGTGGTCGGCGCGAACCTTGCGGATTGCGCCGAGCACGGCGTGGCGGAGCATTTTCAGCGGCTTGGTCGTTTCGAGCATCTTGGGGCCGGCGACGAACAAGTTGACGATCGCCTCGTGTGCGACATCGTCGAGCAAGCGTTCGGCCAGATCAGGTGCGCGAGCCATGCACATGGTTTTCGCATAGGCGCGCACCGCGTCGCCGAAACGCGTGTGGTTGCGGTTGAACGTCTGGGTGAGAGCCGCCTCAATCATGGCGGACAGAGTTGTGATTTTGACGCCGTTCTTCACGGAGTGCTCCTTTCGCTGCGTTGGCCTTCAAATCAGCTAGAAGGCCGATGCAGCGTTAGGTGAATCGCGGTACATGACCGCTGCCGACACTGGTCTCGAGCTGTACTCTTACTATGGCCAGCCTAGCAGGCTGAGGTGCGGCCTGCTAGGCTGGTTTTACTTCGACGATGCCGCGAAACGTAAGTGCCGACTAGGCTGCGGCGCGAAGATCGTCCTCGCCGTCGTTCTCTTCGTTATCGCTAGCGTCGTTCTCCGCGGTTTCCTCGTCAACCGGCGCCATGGTCTGCTGGAGTGAGCGATACGCGTCGCTGAGGAAGCTGCTCCAATGCCGCTCCCGCTGCGTCTCGTACCAGAGCGCCGCCTGCTCGTCGTCGATGGTGAGCTCGGCGCGAGCAAGGGCGATCAACAGCACGTCGAGCGCCTGCTTGGCCTGGGCAACGTGCGGCATGCGCAGGAGCGGACCGTAGAGCGTCTGGAAGAAGGCGTGCTGGCGATTGATCTGCACCGCCACCTGCGCGCCGTGACGCCAGTCAGGCTTGTAGAAGGGCCCGCGCGCCTCATCGTAGAAGTCGATGATATAGGGTCGCTTCTTAGCCTCATCCTCAAGCGCCTTCCGCGCTGCATCAACCGACACCTTATCGACTTTGGACCTGCGCTTAGCCTCGTCTTCGAACGCCTCGCGAGCTGCAACCTTGCCGCGGTCCGTAACGCGAGGGCGCTGGCCAGCTACGCTGTCGGCGCTTGCCGCGGCGGCCTCCGCCAACGTCGGCGTGTCGGACCGCCGAGCGTCGGCGGCCTTGCGCTTGTCGTTCTCCGCTTTGCGCACCTTTCGCTGGTAGGTTTGCTCGCGCCCGAGTTGAGTATCGAGGCCGACCTCCTTGCTGGCGAGCAGGCGCCAAAGGTCTTCCATCGGACGCACGGTCTGCTTGTCGTTGGTGATCCCGAAGACCTCGTCAAGCGCAGGCTCGAAACGCACCTCGACACCCCAATGATACGCATAGGACTGGAGCAGAGGCCAGTTGCCTAAGCCTTTTGCTTGGTCACGCAGCGATTTGGGGAAGACGTCTACCGTCTCGATCTCGCGGCCGGCTCGGACGAAGGACATGCCCCGCCGCGTCTTGCGGATCTCGAAGCGGCGGTTCGCGTCCGTCTCCGCTTTGCCGTCCTTGTATTCGGAGAAGCCGTAAGGGAAGCGGCTCACCCGCACGTAGATGGCACCTACTGCCACCACGTTGGCGTCGTTCGGATCGAGTTCGGTTTCATCCGCGATTCTTGTCAGCATCGTTTGCCCGCTCTCGGGGTCGAAGGCGTACTTGACCGGGATGTTCCAGTCGGCCTCCATCTTGGCCCCGCCCTTGTCATCATCGAGGAAGTAGCGCGCGCCCTTGGTAAGGAACAACGGATCCACAGGCTCGACCTTCTTGCCATCGACGTAGATGCTGGCTCGGTCTTGCAGGTATCGGTAGGTCACGCCGAAGTCATCGAGGAGGTGCTCGCGCATCGTCGATGCTGTCCGGTAGCTGAGTCGATCGGGCTCGACCCAAACTACGATCGTGCCGTGATTGAACGGCAACCCATGTTTGTCGAGGTAGGTTTGGACGAAGTCAGGGAGCGTCGCCTGTATCGGCTCGCCGATCTTCTGCAACCCGTGCTGCATCACTTCCCGCACGTCGAGCTTGGCCATCGTGATCGCGGCCTCGCCCTTGACGCGGGTGTAGACCTCGACGAGCCGTGTCTGATTGATCGAGGCGTTCGGCAAACCGAAGCCGAACTTCCCGATGAAGGCGGGATCGTCGAAGTGCGTGCCCGAGCCCCAAGAGAGTGCATACTGCGCCATCTTGGGCAACATGCCCGAACCGTTGTCGATGAAAGCGATCGCGCCGATCGACTCCGAGCGCTGGTACTTGTCCAACTGTTTGGGCTTTGTGATGCAGACGTCGATGCGGCTCGCGCCAGCCTCCATCGCGTTATCGACGATCTCGCGCGCTGCCGCGGCGGTATTGCGGTAGCCGCTGCGTCGCTGGGACTCGAGCGCTTGCGCGGCATTGAAAAGCGGGAAGTCGAAGTCGTCCGGTAGCTTGTCGAGATACTTCTGCTGGCGCTCCACTTCGGTGAGAAGGCGGTCGCTTGTGCTGGCGTCGATGGTCATCATGTCATCCTCCTTGTTCACGGCTCCTGACCGTCTGGTGACATCCTGCTAAGGCCAGGCTGCGCGCTCGATGTGCGGTGGGGCTGAACTTTCTATGGCGACATCCGAGCGTGAGTGAGGAACTGTCTGCAGCGGCTTCGAAACCAGTTCGCCCGATTTCGCGATCTTCGAAGGCGGTGGCGCAAAAGGCATTGCACATGTCGGCGCGTTGCAAGCGGAGCGAGACAATGGATTGGAGATCGTCGGGGTAGCCGGCACGTCAGCGGGAGCGCTCGTCGCCGACTTAGTCGCGATTGGCCTTGAGGCCGACGACATCATGAGGCTGGAGTCTGCCTCATCAAACATCCTGTCGCGGTACGGGACTTCGCCGGTCGAGACATTCGAGGGTCCGCTATGCCTCTACTGCCGTGCCAGACCAGTCCCGGTGTTGGCGCTCGATGACGATGACCTGGCGGTCTCATGAGCGAACGAGGCCCGTGCGGAACCGGACGATGGTTCAACTGACGGTGTCGCCTCGCAAGAGCCCACTTACCGTTTAACCGACATGTCGATAGACGATCAGGCGCCATGGCACCAAACCGGAACCATGTGCCCGTTCGAGGAGGGCGGACCAGCCGCCTTCCGTAGGTACGATTCTTGCGAGCTTGCACGAGTTAGCTCGCCGGACTCGACAACCGAGGACTTTGCCGCTGCCAATGTGCGCTGAGGTTTGCAGATAAACGAAGTTTCGGTTTTCACGGGACGCGATCCGGGGCAACATTCTCGGCGGGGTCGAGCGTTCTTCTGAGCGGGATGGGGGCAGCAATCGACAGCGACGCCGAGATTGACCGACTGCACGGATCGCTGACAGCGCATTTCTTACAAATGCGCGCGGCCCGTTCTGACGCGCCGCTGTATCTTCTCGAACATGGCCTAGAGAGCGGCGAGCTTGATTTTTTGCTACGCGCTGTGCGGTCGTCGCTTTTGCGTCATCGCATTGAAGGCGGGTGGTGGATGCCACATGCGCTGCCGCTGCTCGTCGCCGCAACCGAGATAGGCTATGTCTATCGGGGCACCGGCACCGATTTTTGGCCGATCTTCGCCGAACGACTTGGCGAAGCTTCGTCCGGCGATCGGCCGGCGCTATCGGCGCTGTTCCGTACCTCCGCCAGCCGGCTGGGATTGGCGCAGCCCCCTAAATCTCCTTGGAATCTGGCCTTCTGCCACATCGCTTGGCCGGTGCTTCATGCGATACTGCCGATCGAATTGCACCAGCCTCTGGCGCAGGCCTTGCGCGATCTCCGCGCACCCCTCGATCTCACAGCCAGCGACGCGGCGCTGATCGCGCCGATCCGCAATCGCGCCCAGCTTGCCGGCGGCATAAGGCTGATTGGGTGGCTCGAAGATCATTACACCGCCGCCGCCGTCATCCGACAGTTCATCAATCCGCTGGGTGAGCAGAGCATAGCCAGTTCGGCGCTTAAGCGGATCGCCGCCGACCTTGCCCGCGACGACACCGCGCACGCTGCGCTGCGCGAAGCACGCAAGCGGCAAAAAGCACTCGAAGCGAAGCCCAGGCATCGGCCGCGGCGTCGCGCCGAGGTTGAACTGCGCGTTGCACCACTGGTCCTGCGCATGGTGGAGCAGCGCCTCGCGCTGGCGCTCAAGGTGCCGCAGATGGAGGCAGCGATGCGCGACCAGACCCGCAGCGTGCTCGACGCGATGCGCTGGCGCGCGACCCTATGGGGCGACGGCCGCCCGGTGCCAGGCCGCAACCTGTTCAGCGATTTTCCGCTGCCGCTGGCAGTTGAGGTGCTCCCGCCTTCCGACACCCCGCTTCTAGGCGACACTGCCGCACTGCCGGTCACGCAGGAAGCCAAGGATTTCCTCGGGAGCCTGCGAGGCGCGACGGCGCCGCCACTGCTGTTTTCGGACTTCGAAGAAGACGGCGATGCACTGCAACGGGGTTCCACCGCGATCGCCGACAGCGGACATTGCATCATACTGGCGGGGTCGGAGCAGACCGCTCCGCCGAAGGCTGAGCATCTCGGGCGCGCAGCAGGCTTGCGCGGGTACCGCATCGATGTTGCCGATGCCCAAAATCAGGCGTGGCTTGCGCAACTGGGCTTCGCCGTACGCCAGACCAGCCGCTTCAACTGGATCGGCGATGTCGAGATCGAGCAGCATCGCCCGGTCCGCCGGTTCCGTGCCGGCAGCTTCGTCGCCTTTGAAGTGAGTGGGGCTAGCGGTGCCTGCGAGGTCCGCCTGACCGGGCCCGATGGCAAGCAGTCGGTGCTTACCGGTCATCATACGCTGCTCGCCGGCTTCATCGCACATGACTTGGGCGTGTACCGCCTGCGATACGGAGCAGGCGAGGAACAGGCGTTTGAAGTGGCGGGCGTCGAAGAGCATCCCGGTCTGATCGCGGTTGATATCGATGTTGGGACCGGCGCGACCGCGGATCTCGCCGACCGGCAAGTGACCTTGCGCTTCGACAGCGTCGCGACTGTGCAGGAAGCGGACCTTGAACTCGCGCTCTATTGCGATGGGCGGCTGGTTCAGCGCGTGCGGGACGTCCTGCCCGACACGCCGTGCCGGCTGGGCGGCGACCATCTCATTTGGGACAAATTGCTCGAGGCCGATGCAGTCGAACGACTGCTCGGCGCGCGGCGCGCGGAGCTTCATGTCGGTGTGATTGGCCTTCTCGAAGCGCGCTTCGCGTTCGAGCAAGTGACCGCGCCTTTTGCCTGGACGAAACAGGCGAACGGTACTTTGGGCGCGAGCGACGAGAGTGGCGATCTTGCCATCTACTGCGCAGTTCCAGCTCAACCGCTCGCGCTCGCCGCGGCAAGCGGCAGCTCGGGTAGTGAAGACATTGTGCTGCTGCGCGCCGGTAATGATCGCCCGCAGCAAGCCGGCGGCATGTGCGTTGGCCCGCGCATCTGGCGTGCGGACAAGGCGCGGGTGGCGCGCAAGCCGGACCGCCTTTTGCGCCAGTTCGAAGGCGCGGCCGGGAACGCGGCGGACGGACGGGGCGTCGTCGATGCGCTCATTGCCTGGTCCGCAGCCGGCGTCGATCACCCGGTCACCCAGTTCCGGCGCGGGCAGATTGTTCGCCAGCTAGAAGGCTGGATGGTCGAACAATTATGCGGCGAAGCCTGGGCGCGCCGGGAAGCGGCGCTGGCGCGGCGGCGCGGCGGCAGCTTCGTGAGCGCCTTCCTTGCCGCCTGTGCGAGACTGGCAGTCGGCTATTGCGCCGTGGAGCTGTCGCGCGGACAGCGCGCGCTGCTCGACCGTATCCTCACCCGGCTGATCGAGGTGCACGGTCTGCCGATCGAACTTGAGACCAGCCGCGATCCGATCGAGGAAGACCTCGGGATTGCGCTCGATGAACTCTTCAACGAAGCCTATGCCAAATTGTGCGACGAGATCGAGTCCGTCGGCGACCATTGCCCATTCAGCCCCGACGATGACATCGACGTCGGTGAGGTAAGCGAGAATTGGGATCGCGCCTTGCGCGCCGCGGCGAGCGAGGCGGCGCTTATTGAACTCGTCGATCTGCTCCGACCGCTTGATGCCGGCGATGCACTCAGCCTCGCTGACTTCGAGACGATGCTTCCCGATGATGTGGTTGACCTGCTCCACGACTGGATCGCCAAGAGCCGGCCTGCACATCATGCTCGCGCCTGGAACCGTGATCTGGTCGAAGCTGGCTATTGGCTGTTCGCGAGGCCCAGCGTCGCCTCGCGTCTGTCATGGCGCGCGGCGACCGAGCGCCTGCTCGCCGACAGCTTCTCCGCGCGCGCCATTCGCTATGCTGCATTGCGCGCCGGCGCCACGACGAGGGCCGAATGAGCGACCCCTATATCGATCTGTGCCTCGGCGTTCAGGCCGTCCGCCGTCGGGTGGAGCGCGAGGTGGTTGGCCTTGGCGGCGCGACCGGTGTCGCGGCCGCGCCGTACCCACACCAGCTCGCCAATGTGCAGCGCATCCTCTCTGATAGCCGCATTCGCCATCTGCTCGCCGATGAAGTGGGCCTGGGAAAAACGGTTCAGACCTTGATGGTATTGAACGCGCTGCGGCTGCAAAACCCGCGGCATCGCGCATTGATCTTAGTGCCGGAGAACATCGCCCCGCAGTGGCTGCTGGAATGCCAGACCCGCGGCCACTTCACCCCGCTCGATCGCGCGCCGGAAGAAGAGGAAAGCGGGGCGCATGTCCGGCTCGCTTATTATGAGCAACTAGGCTCGATCACCGAGATCGATGCCAACATCTATGATCTTCTGATCGTGGATGAGATGCAGCGGCTCCAGGCCGATGCCCGGCAGCGCATCGCCGACGTCGCCGGCGACTTCCGACAGTTGCTACTTTTGTCGGCAACTCCCAAGCTCGAGGATGTCGAGGCCTTCCGGCAGTTGCTCACGATCCTCGAGCCTGAACGCACGGCGCTTGCGGCGCGCACCTCCGATACGCCCGAAGCCGAACTGCGCGCGCGCGAAGCCGCGGCGGCGTCGCTGCTCGGCGCTGCGGTGCCCGCGGCCTGGACGGCAATCGGACTTTCGCCGCCGCCTGAGCGAGCTCAGGCGGCAACGGTAGCGACGACACACAGTGTCCTGCGCCGGGTGACCCACACAAACCGCCGCGACTATCCCGACCTGCTGCCCCAGCGCGTGCTTTACCGCATCGCGATCGAGCCGACAGGGGATGAAGTCACGCGGCAGGAGCAGGTCTGGCATTTCATCGGCCATGCCGGCCGCAATGCCGCCTCGACGGATTTGGCCCGCCTTGGTCAGGTCGCGCTGCGTTCGCCGAGAGCACTGAGCGAACGCATCAACATCTTGCGCGGCCGCGACCAGCGCGACCCGCAAGGCTATCTGGCAGCCGCGATCAAGCATCTTGACGCTGCGAATGGCGATAGCCGCGTCGAGGCGCTGATCGACCTGTTGGTCGAAATCTGGAATAATGATTCCGAGGAAGCCGTGCTCGTCGTCGCCGAGGACAACCCGACGGTTGATTATCTCGAGCGCTTGATCCCGCAATTCCTGCCCAACATCGGACCACGAGGAAAGCGCCGCGCGCTCTCACTTGCGGTCAACCGCAACCGAGACGCAGCTGCGACCGCGGATCTCGTCGATCTGTTCGACGAGTACGAGGAGGGCATTGGCGGCTTCGTCGATGGCGACGACCAGTTGCTGATCGTAGCGGACGTAGCGCAGGTGGGCCTAAATCTCCAGCATGCGCGCAAGCTCATCTTCTTCAGCATGCCGTGGTCGCCGGTCGCGGTCGAACAATGGATCGGCCGTCTCGATCGCCTCGGCAGCGCGGCGCTCGCCGATCAGCCGGGCGAACGCACGATCGACATTTACGCCATCTACCAGCGCGGCCAGGTCGATGAGCGCGTAGTCTCGGTGCTCGACGACTTTGCCATTTTCGAGCGCAGCATCCGGCTAGACGGGGACGAGATCAACGTCGTCAGCCAGCATATCGTAGATGCCGCGCTCACCCCGCATACGGTCAATTGGCAGGCGTTGTCGCAGGAGGCACGCACCATCGCCAACGACAACGGTGATGCGCTGGCGACACCGCTCTCGGGCGCTCTGCCCTGGACGACCGAGCATGCACGCGCGCTCGCGGAGCGGTTCGATGAGGCTGGTGCGCTCGGCCCTTTGCTGGAGCGATCGACCGCCAAGCGCGCAATCGTTCGGATCGAGACTGGCCTTCGTGGCTGGATGCGTCTGATCGGGCGCGCCGATGGGCTGCGGCTGTGGAAGGGCAAAGACCCTGATGAGCCGGCGCGGACGTTCCGGCTGCTGCATTACTATCGCTCGCCCTTTGCCGTCGGCCCGATCGAACCGCGCTTCGCCTTGCCTGGTCTCGATCCCCGCGATGGCCAGCGCCATGCCTATCTCGACAGCCGGCAAGCGTTGGAGTCGCCGCCGCTGCCGACCGTGTTTCTCCACGAGAATCCGGCAACGCCGCTCAACTTTCTCGATCATGGCGACCCGGTCCATGACACGATGGTCAACGAATGGATGCGGATCGGCAAAGCAGTGCCATCCTGTCTCAAAATCCGTTTGCCCGCCGGCCATCCGCTAGCCAGCGACGTGGGGCGCGGCACCTATCTGGTCGCGATCCTCAATTGGGTGCCAGGCGATCGGCACTTCACCGATCTCGATCGAAGCCCGATCATCCAGCAGCTGCAGGAAGCCCGCACACGCCAGGAGCAAAAGCCCTTCTGGGACGCGATTCAGCAGATGGAAGAGGATTTGCGCGCTGATCGGCGTTGGCTCAACAGCCTGTTCAACGCGCGCCTCGACCTGCTTGCGGCACGCTTCGAGGAGGGAGCGTGGAGCCTCGCCGAACAGCATATTGCCGACGCGCTCTTCACCCCATGGGACATTACTGCTCGTGGCGAGACGATCGTGCTTGCGACTGGGCAAAGGGCAACGCTTTCGCCTGAAATCAAGGCCGCGCAGAATGCAGGTGGCGGCCTCTTGCTCCAGGAATATGGCAAGCGTCACCAGCGTTTGCTGGGCGAGTGCCCCGACATCAGGCAGCGGATTGCGAGCCGCCGGTATCTCGTCGCCGCCGAGGCCGAGGACTTGATTGCGTGGCGGCAAGCGCTGCTCGACGACGCCACTGCGCAGGGGATGGAGACGAGTGAACAGGGGTTTGCCCGCAGCCGTTTTCGCGCCATCCGCAACGCGCGCGATCTATCGTTTCAGGCGCGCGATATCAGGCTTTCCCGGCTCGACGGGCTGCTGGAGGCGCTCGCCACGCCGGCCTATGACGAGTATAAGTTCATGGTATTGACGCTTGATTGAGTCGTCAGAGCGCATCGCGCCAACGCAGAAATGCAGCATGGGCGCCTTCGCTCACCGACCAAGTCCACGCCCAAGTACCGGGGCCGCCTAGCAAGCGCAGCGCTCGCTTGAATTGTGCAGGAACGGGATGCTCGAACGACAATCGACCGTCGGCCCAGGTCATACGCTCGGGAGCGCCAATTGCGACGCCACGCGCCAGCAGCGCCCAGTTCCACTCATCCCAGTCATAGAGATCGAGCGACCGGACCTCGGTTCCGATCATGCGGACGAGGATTGGGTGCCATTCGTTCGCGTTGCGGCCAGGCCGCACCGCGCACCATGTCCCATCGGGCACCTCGGTCTTCCAGCGGCCGGACACGGTCGGGAGGTTATGACGGCCGAACCGCCCGTGATGCGCGCCCGGCGGATCGACCACCGCCCGCAATTGGCTGGCATCAAGCGGCTGACCGTCATGGCGGACCGCCGCGCTGAGCACTGCCCATAGCTCGCTCAGGGCGCTGTCGCCTGTCCCGCCGGTACGGCGTGCGAGGTGCCCGTGGAATCCCGCCGGTCCCACCCACATATCAAAATCGGTCGGCGCGCTGCTTGTTGGCGGCAATGCGGCCGAACGCGCGTAACGCTGGGCGGCGCCGACGAGCGCCGTCTCCACATCCTCCTGGCCGAGAAACGCGTGTTCGGCATCGCCAATCCGCACCCATTGCGGCCGCGACTGCACGAGACTGGCTTTGCCGCTGAGGCGAACTGGTGTGACGTCGCCAATATCGATCAGCGCATCGACCACGTCGCCGACGCGCGCCCGCACCGCGTCTTCCGCAAAGCCCGCGGCCATGAACTGGCGATGGAGATAGGCGGTCACGCGCGCACGCGCGGGAGACCGCCAGGACCGCACGCAGGCCCGTGCCGCATCGGCGACCGAGCCGATCGCGGGCGCGCCTTCGGGATCGGCCGCGAACCGCAGCCTCTCGCGCAACGTTTCCGGGGTCAGCGCCTCAAGCATCGACTCGGCTTGCCGCCTCGGCTGCTTCGAGAAGCCCGCGGATGCGCTCATCGTGCGTTACTAGGATCAGGACGTGGCGTGCGCGGCTGCAGGCGACATACAGATCGGCGGGCGTGAACCCTGGGCTCAGCGCAGCCAGATCGTAGAGGATGACCACATCGGCCTCGAGCCCCTTAAATGAGCGCGCGGTCGAGCACAGCACGCCCTTGCCCACTCGCCAGTCCCCCGCCGAGGCCACGATCCGGGTGCCGGCAACTTCGGTCAGTCCTCTCAAACTGCCGCGATCCTTGCCCGCCGGGCCGATCAATACGATCTGTCGCGGAGAGAGTTTCTCCGATTCGAGCAGCCGGCGCAACTCGTTCGCAACGAGCCCTGCCTGCTGAGAAGGCGCGGCAGCACGGAGCATACGGACGTCGACGCCGGTTGGCGCACCGGTCGGCGAAAATGCCTCCAATGGCACAAGAGTGGCGCTCATCCTGGCAATGCGCTTGGTGTTACGGCAGTTGACGTTGAGCGTGAAGCGCGCCGGAAAATCGAAGGGTGGCGGACTGGCGCGCTCGCGCAGGCTCTGCGCGAGATCCATGAACACGAAGATGTGACCCTTATTGCCATTCTCGATCAGCGGGAACAGCGCGTACCACCACAGTTCATCGAAATCCTGTGCCTCATCAACGACGAGCGCGCCGTAACGCGGTTCGTCCATGGCAAAGAGGCTGGTGCTGGCTGCTTCGAGGATCGATGCGGCCTCCTCATCCCAGAACTGGCGCTGCTCGGCTGGGCTCGATGGAATTTCGAACGGTAGACCGGCTTCTCTCGCCAGTTCGTCAGCGAGCGCGTGGAAGTGATAGACGTCGACCAACTTGACGACCTCGGCGCGGTCAGAGTCGGCGGCGAGTTGCTCGCGGATCCATTTTGCCAATTCCTTATTATAGCAAACGAACAGGCAGCGAATGCCCTCGCGTGCGAAGGCCAAGGCGCGTTCGACAGCCAGCAACGTCTTGCCCGACCCGGCGACGCCTTCGATGAGCAGTTGCCGATTCGCGAATAATCCGCGGAAGGCGAGCGCCTGATTATCGGTCAGCTCAAGCAACTTCTCGCGACCCGCCTCAATTTGCGGTGAAAGCGGCCGCATGATCTGGAACCGCGGCAGCAGCACATCGAGCATTTCGATGAACTCGGCGCGCTGAACCTTCCCGACCTTTTGCGGAAAGGCATTAAACGCCTTGTCGATCATCCGCTCCAGTTCCGGCATGCGGTCGACGTCGATGAGGATTTGGTCTGCGACGTCGAGCGGCAGCGGTCCACTGGCCCGGCCATGGGGAAACACCACCGCAAAGCCGTAGACATACCGGTTCGACTTGAGCCTGCCGCCGGTGCGCTCCTCGATCGCGTCGGTAAGCGCATGCATGTTGCGCTTCGCCTGCTCGAATGGATTGGTGATCGGCTTGTCGCGCCTAGGAAGCTTGCGAAACCATTGGTGGCCGCGGGCGAACATTTCCTCGCCGCCCTTCACCTCGAGAACGAGCAGGCCGAAATTGGGGTGGAAAATCACGAAGTCCGCTTCGCCCTCGCGAAGCGGCGCATCGGCGTCGCCGCGATTGGGACGCAACCATGGCAGCGAATGGACCACGCGGTAGCTGTCCGGCAATTGATCGCGTAATGCGACGTAGACGTCGCGTTCGGAGCCATGGATGATCTGATCCGGCGCAACGTCGGGTATCATGATCGCCATGGCTCAGGCCCCCAGCACTTTGTGGAACACGCCGAGAAATTCGAGCGCATCGGCGTTGATCTGTTCAGCGCGCGCAGTCGGTCGCAGCGATCCGTAGAGGATGCGGTAGCGCTCTATTCCGCTGTCCCTGGTGCTGGCACCGACCCGCCCGAAGGTCACGCTGCAAGACGAAGCCTGGAAGGCCTTGTCATCGGTTCGACGGATCAGCATCGGGGCCTTGCCCGGCTCGGATGCGCGCGTGAAGAGGTGCCAACTGCCACGCACGAACGGCCGGGTCTCGCCAAATTTGGTGTTCTCCATCGTCTCCACGTCGAGACGCACGATGAAGCTGCCCTCGGGCGCGGCACCTATATCGGCGAAATAGCTTGCCTCCGGCAAATCATCGCCTGATCCGCTTAGCGCTGCGAGTGAGCGATAGACTGGCACGCCGCTGTCGGAATAGCCGAAGGGAGGCTCTTCGCTCTCGGCCGCTGATGACGCATCGAGCGCCCGCAGCACGGCCGCCGGTAAAGCGCGATCGACGAGCAACTGATCGAGATAGCTATCGTTCGTGCCCCTCCCGCGCGCATGAGCCCGCTTCGAGCCCGGTTGTTCGCGGATCAGCGGGTGGCTGACGACCAGCGTTCTGCCGCCATAGTCGGGCAGGCGCAGGACGCCATCCGCCTCCCGATCGACCGTCTCGCCCTTATCGACGAGATCGGTCGCAAGAAGGTCGAGCAATCGGTCTTCGACCGAGTCGGGCACCCAGGGCCGTTCGCCATCGAGGACATGCCGCAGGAAGGTCGCCCCAAGGTGCCGATCCAAATCGGGATGGTCCCAACGGTTCTTGTGCGAACGAAGGCAATTATAGCAGGAAGAGGAGCATTTGCAGCTCTCCAGCAAGGCCAGGGCGTTCTCGAGCAGCGCCTTCGGATTTCGCGCCGCAGCGCGTACGAAACCCGCGCCGCCCGGCGCGGTATCATAGAGGAAGACTTCGACCTCGCTGCCGCGCGCGCCGCCTTCGTTGAGCGCCGCGCGATGACCGCCGCCAATGTCGGCCGCATCGATGTCGAGCAGCCCCGCCGCCGCGATGCTGAGCGCCTCGGCGATCGTTGTGAGCACGATCCGACCAGCGGTCGATCCCGCCGGAACCTGAAGTTCTGGCGATAGCCGGAATGAAAACAGCGCGATGTCTGTCAGGAACTCGTGGCCCAGCACGATCGCTCGGCCGCGTCCTTCGCACAGCTCCGGTTGCTTGCCGTGGTCAGGATAAGGCCGCCGGTGCGGCTTGCTGCCGGCAAGTTTACCCTCCGACCATCCGGTCGGCTCGGTCCTGCCGCACGCCGGACAATAGAGAAAGCCGGTCTCCGCGCTACCTGGTTTGCGCACCCCGAGATTGGTCACCATGAGCGTTTGCTTGGACGCCCAGGCAGCAAAGCCGCTGCCGTCCGGACGATCGAGTTTGCCCAGTTCATGCTGTTGCTCGAACTGGGGAGCGCTCAGCTTGGCCCGCGTCGGCCGCGTTGGCAGCGGGTTTTCGTCGCCGGCGAGCTCGACAGCTTCGTCATAAGGATGGGCAAATCCAACCGGGACGATCCAGCGTTCCGCCGGACCCATGCCGGCCTTCTTCTTGCACGCCGGGCAATCCTCAGTGTCGCCGCGACGATGATTGTCATCGGCGTCCTCGAGCTTGGCGTATCCACAACGACCACATTCAAAATAGAGGCGTTGCGCGCGATAGGCGTTGATCCGGTCCTTATGGAAACCGGAGTAGATCGCCATCGAGCGGAACTTGCGCCCGTCGACCCATACTTCTCGGCCCGGCGCGTATTGACTAAGCGCCTGCGTCAGTCCGGCCTGCGGTGAATAGGCAATCTCGGCACGATAGGCCGTGCTCGACGGATCAAAAACGGCGAACGACACGACATCGGTCGGAAATGCGTAGCGCGGCAGGACCGCCTTGGTGAACAGACGGTCGAGCAGGTTCTGCGGCTTAAGCGGCGCTTCGGGATTGACCTCGCCTGCTTCATGAGCCTCTTCGGCCGGTGTCTCCTCCGCTGGCGTGTCGAACATGTCGGAATCGCCACCATAGTCTTCGATACCGAAGTCGAACGTCGGTCCTTCCTCCGCAGCGATTACTGGATCGACCGGAGCCAGCGCGACATCGCCGGCACCGGCTCCGACCGTTTCCAGTGCATCCAGGAGCTTTTGCGGCACGCTTGCAAAAAACGCGTCCGGCTCGCCTTTGATGGCAGCAACGGGGATCACATCCCGCAGTGCTGTATCGACTTGGCCGGCGTTGGATGAGAGCCAAGCCTTTAGGCCGGCAAAGGTGAAGCCGGCAGGGTCAGGATTACGAAACGCGGCGAGTTTGCCGAGGGATTCGAAGATATTGGAGGCCTGCGCGTCGCCGTCGGTTTGCGGCGTTTCGATCCGCTCTTGCTGGAACAGCGACAGAATAAGCGCGAAGGCATGGCGTTGGACGATCTCGCGATTGTCGAGGTTGAGCACGGGATCAGGAACCGGCCCGCCGACCATGGCCTGGGGGTCGGCGAAGAAGCGCTGGTCGTGGCTATCCGATCCGGCGAATGTGAGGACCGTCGACAGCGATGATCCGCGGCGGCCGGCGCGGCCGGCACGCTGCTGATAGTTGGCGCGACCGGGCGGCACATTTCTGAGCGCAACGGCGGTTAAGCTGCCAATGTCGATGCCGACTTCCATCGTCGTGGTGCAACTGAGCACATCGACAGCACCGGCACGCTCGCCGCGCGGTCCGGAGACATCGAGGTCCTGAAAACGCATCTCATACCATTCGGCGCGAGAGAAGGCCTGGTCTTGGCCCGCGTCGTTGAGCTGAGCGGTATGTTCCTCGGCGACGAAGGGATGGGGGACATACCCCTGGTCGCCCTCGGCCTCCAGCCGCTCGACAAGCTTGCGGTAGAGATATTTGCGTGTCCGGAAGACCGTATCCTGTCTCGGATCGAGGCTATCAGCATCCTTGCCGCATTTCACGCAGGTGACGCCCATTACTGCGTTGGCGGGCTGAGCGAGCGTACAATGACCGCAGCGCCGCCAATCGACTTGCTCCTCCGGCTTCAACCGAACCTTGGCCGCGTTGACGAAGAAACCCTGCGCATTGTGATTTTGCGCAAAGGTGGTGGCGAGAAAGTCGATCCAACTGGCATCGGGCTTCGCGTTGGCGCCAAACTGTGCCCGATGCCACTTCCCGGTGAGCACTTTCTCGAGCACGCTAGTGTGGCGTCCGGTGCTCCGCTTGAGTGGCGGTCCGTCCAGAGAGTCGATCCATTCGCTCGGCGTTCCCTCCACGAGGATCGAGCCGGCTGCGAGCGACAGGCTCAGCCACAGGTCTAGCAGAGCGCTCCGCTTTTCGTCGTCGGTTCCCCTACCAACAGGCGGCGCGGGCAGTGCGTTCAAGCGCTTGCGCTGGTTGTCGGTCAGCACCGCTTCCGGCGCAGCGAGCGCAAGCGGCAGTAGTCCGGTGTGGCGGTGGGCCAGTACCCGAGCAAGGGGCGCGCGGACCGATTTCAAATGGGTCTTGTTGAGAGTCGCCGCGAGATCGCGGAACTCGATAAAATCGCCATCGTCGCGGATGAAGCCGTGTAGCTTGCGCAGGTCGCGAGCGAACTCCTCATGCTCGGCGCCCGGCAGGCGGAACTTCACGTCAAAGGTCGCGCAGGCGTAGAGGATTGCTGAGTAGGCGTAGCCGAGCGGCACGGGCTCGCCGAACCGCTTTTCGAGCATCCGTAGCCCGGCCAGCAGCAAAGGGCGGATGCTATCCTGCAAGGAGAAGTTCTTGAGCTTGCCGGACAGCCGCGACGCCGCTTGACGGCCATCGGAGAAGATCAGTGACTTGCGCCCTTTGAGCGGCGACGTCGCCTCAACCCGCGCCGGCTGGTCGAGGAGTTGGACGCTGATCAATTCCTGGAACGGCTCGTCGCCCTTGGTCTGATGATCCATGATCTGCGAGCCGTTGGCACCGCAGTGCGGGCATTTCTCAAAACTGCCAGGCTCAACGTCCTTGGCTGGCCGCGGCAACCAGATTTCACGCGCGTTGTTTGATCTGGAATCAACCCGTCCCGTCAGCGGGTCGAGAAACTTGCTGGTGCAATATTTGTCCGCATCGAAGCCGGGGTCTTGGAGCAGGATCTGCACCTTCCTCACCACACCATCGACGTCCTCGATGTCCCCAACATCCTCCGCCCAGAGATACTCGGGCTGACTCGGATTGAGTGCGTAGGCATTGAAATAGGCGACGCCGCAATCACGGCAGGTGTGAACTTCGAAGACCCGCGCCCGGCAGCCGCATTCGCGGGTCGATTGCGAATAGAGCATTCCGGTCGGGCCGGGCGCTACGCCCTCAGGGAGCTCCGTGCAGTTCTCGTCGGCGCAGCCCCACAGGCCGGGAAGCCCTCGAAACAAGGCATGGACTCGCGCGGCGAGCAGCGGTTGACCGTCAGGCTCGGCCTTGGCGTAGGAGGCGAGTTCAAGCAGCGCGTCGGTGGCGTCGGCGCGGACCTCGGACGTCATTTTACCGTCGAATAATAGCTCGCCGATCGCATCAAGCGCGATAGGTGCCCTGGGCTCGGTGGTGACAGCATCGCTGTCGGTTGTGGCACCGCCTGTAAGATTGACGAGGCGTCCGAGTACCGGAAGTTCCTCCAGTGCCGCGTGAATAGCCCGCTGGAGTCCGTCTCGAACGACCAGCAACCGACCTTCGGCGATGGTGATGTCTGGCCGCTCTGCTGTTCGCCCGGCGCTGATGCCGTCCGCGCCCGCCAGACTTGTCAAAGCCAGAAAGGCCTGGCTGGTTTCGACTGAGCCATGGGGCTTGACCGTTACCGTCTCGCTAACCGGTCGCAGAGTTGCATCAACCCCTGTCGCTGTCACCTCGACAGTCTTTGGCGTCGATGATGCGATCACAAAGGGCTGCGCCATCAATGCCTCACGCCGGAACGTTAGCAACGGTGCGAGAGCCTCGATCCGGTGGGCGGGACTGACGTCCTTCAATTGCTCGGTGCGGCAAGCGGCAAGTGCAATGGCAAGCGCCAGATCGCCGCCGGCAGATGGAAGCCGCGCATGCTTTTTGCCACGCAGCACCTCGATCATCTCGACGTCGCGACCCACGAGGCCGCTAATGAAACGCTGCGCAGCCTCGCCGTCTGAAAACGAGGCGCTGGTCGCAATGACCTGCATGCGGTCAGGCGTGAGGCCAAGCCGGTTGCGTAGGCGACGGATCAACAGCGCGACTTCGGTCCCGCTGGCACCGCGATAAAGATGGGCCTCATCGAGTACGAATAGAAGCCGCTCGTGCGGATTGGCTTCGAAAAATGCGCGTGTCCGCTCGAAGATTGATCGCTCGATCGGCCGCAGCAGCATATATTCGAGCATCGAGTAGTTGGTGATGAGTAGGTCGGGCGGTTGGTCTTGCACCTCATGGCGCAGCAGCAGTTCGGGATCTTCGGCCCGCTCAATCGCCCGCTGAAACTTCTGATCGGGGCCGAGCCAGCGTCTGCCGCTGCCCAACCATTTGGTCATGCCATTCTCGCCATCGGCATCACCCGGCTTGGCGGGCCATCGACCGAGCGAACGCAATTGCTCGATCTGGGAGGCGACACCTTCATCTGTCTGCGCGTCGCGCTCCAGATCGCGGTAGAAGTTGAGGCTTTTGAGGCGCCGCTTGTTGCGGTCTTCGGTTCGCTGCCCGGGATAAAGCGAGCGGCCGGTATAGCGCGCGAATTTCGCGGGCCGTCCAGCACGCTCGGTAAACCAGTCTCGGACCGATGGCGCGCCCAGCAGGCGCCGCAGACGGCCAAGTTGATCATTCACCAGCGCGTTCATCGGGTAAAGGATTATTGAGCGAACCGCGCGCTGCTCAAATCGGGCGGGCCGCGTTGCCGCTTCATCGGCGAGCTTCATAAGGATCGGAAGGAGGAAGGCCTCCGTCTTGCCCGATCCCGTGCCAGTGGTCGCTAAGAGGCAGCGGCCGATCGGGTCCGCGATGATCTCGAGCGCTTCTGCTTGGTGCGGATAGGGTGGATCGAACACGAGGCGACCGCCGGCCTTCGTACCAAGGTGTGTTAAAAAGTCACGTGCCTCGCGTGGTATGGCAAGGTCGGCAAACTTCTTCTCGCCCTGATAGATGGGCGTGCTTTCGATATAGGCCCGTTGCGATATTGTGCCTGGCAGATCGAGTAGCGAACGCCGCAGGTCGACGAGACTTGGATTAGAAATATGGTAGGTCGCCTCGATGTAGGCGCTCAAAGCTCGATGAAGATTTTGAAGTTCGCTGAACATCCCGCCCCCGAGTCAGGCAATTGCCTATCCTGATGTTAAGGCCAGAACGGCGATCGGCATGCAACCGCCACATGATCCACGCGTAGCCCTGCGTGCCACTCGGCGGCACCTGGCGCGGGTGCGCGCAAGCATGCGAAGCATATTGGCGCCGGCGGGAGGAGCATGACCCGTCGCTCCCCAAGGAGAGCCTTCGCGGCTGAAGCTTCTGCCTCGGCTAAGTCCCGGCGATCATGTCTTCGACATCCGTGAAGGCTTCGAAGTTCACATCGTAGGAGCCCCGCCGCTTGGGTCCGATGTGCGCACCTCCCAAACCGAAGTCCCGCACTATGCGATGAACGTCATACGGGTTCGACCTGCCGGGTCCGGTCTTTGGGCACTTACCGTGAGATGGATGAAAAGCAGCTACGCGCTACTCGCTCAAGCTAGACGGTCATACATTGGCGGTGGCCAACTCAGGCGTACTCGACTTGTACAACGCCTTGAGCGTTCTCCCGGCGCGACAAAACAATTGTTACGTTATGTCCGAGCGCTGCCAAGCAACGCATCATCTTGTCTTCGCTAATCCCTCTGAGTTGTCCTCGAAGCATGTTCGACAGCTTGGGTTGTGGCATGCCGATCAGCAGGGCTGCCTCGCTCTGACTCAAGCCGCGTTCCTTGATAGCAATGGCAATCTGGCGAGCGAGCTTCGCCTTGATCAAGAGCTCATCGGCATCGGGAAGGCCGAGGTCGGAAAAGACGTTCGGTCCGCCTTCTGAAATCGCAATGTCCATGGTCATGCTCCTTTTTCCGCTCGCTGCGCAGCTTTGAGCCGTGTTTCTATCAACATCATGTCTCTGGGCGGCGTTGCGATGCCCTTCTTCGCTTTCTTCTGGAATGCGTGCAGCACGTAAACCGCCGTGGCGAACCTCACCGTGTAAACCGCTCGATATGTATCGCCGTCATAGTTCTCCACGACCTCCAGCACGCCGCTGCCTAAGCCTTTAAGCGGCTTGGCATTGTCCGCCTTGTCGCCGTTCTGGGCAACGTAGAGCGCGTATCCCACTTCCCGTCTGACGTCGTCGGGCAGCTCCAGCAGATCTTCGTAGCTGCTGCCCACCCACCGGATTGGCTTCAAAGTCATTCATCAGCGTCCTATATCCATATGGGTATAGAAAGTGTCAACCTCCACACCGCGCGACAGGCATTGAGGTGAGATCAGGCCGCTAACCGCACCGAGATGGCGGATGCTTGCGCGGCGGCCCAAGCATCGACGACTTCACTCGCATAAACGACACGCCTTCCGATTTTCCTGAACCCGGGTCCGGTGCCCATCCAGCGATAAGTTTGCATCGTACCGACGGTGAAGCCGAGCCGCGCGGCAGCTGCGCGGGTGTCCAGCCACTTGGCTTGAATCACTGCACCAAGAACAGGATCAAGTGCGGCACTGGGGAACTCCATCATAGAGGTCGGCTCCGGCGCGGCTGCCCTGTCGCCGTCGGCGTGAGGATCAAGGAAGCGGGCGATCTCCTCCGAGATCCGGTCAGCGGCCGATTTCAGCGGGTGATCCGACAAATGGGTGTAACGCGCAGTTGTCTTCGGGCTGCTGTGTCCCAGGAGCGCGCCGATGATCAGCATGCTGTCGCCGGAAGCCGCTCCGACCGACGCGAAGCTGTGGCGCAGGTCGTGGATGCGTACATCCTCAAGCCCGGCTGCGGCGCGGACCCGCTCCCAGCAGGCCTGCAGGTCAGTGACATGGGTTCCATCGCTCCTTCCCGGGAGCAGGTAAGGATTACCCGCGACCACCGGGACCGCCGCGATCACGCGCATCGCGGCCATGCCCATATGCACGATCTTCGATCCCGTCTTGCTGTCGGGAAGCCTCAGGCAGCGGTGGTAATGATCGACATGGATTCGCTTCAGCGTGAGGATCTCGTTCTTGCGGCACCCGGTCAGCATCAGCAATCGGATCGCGGCAAGCGCGAAGGGGCTTTCGACGCCGAGCGACGCCGCGCCGGCCAGCACTTGGCCGAGCCGCGCCAGTTCCACCGGCGATAGGAAGCGCTCGATCTTCCTGCTCGGAAATTTGCGGATGCCGATCGCCGGGTTGTCGGCCCGCAGCTTACGCGTAACCGCAAAGCCGAGTGCTGCGCTCATCGTCGTCAACGTGCTGTTCGCGGCGCCCTTGCCGCCGCGCACGCGCGCCAGCCGCCGCGGCCCCTGCTTTACCGTTCGAACCGTTTTGCCTGCCGCGACATCGCGCAGCAGGCCCTCAAGGTCGGCACGTGTCAGCGATGAGACGCGATGCATGCCGAGAAGCGGCTTGATGTGATGCTCGATGTCCGCGCGGGCGGATGCGATCGATGTCTGCTTTCGAGTCAGCAAGCCTTCGGCAAGGTAGAGATCGCAGACCTGCGCGACCGACAACTCGGCGCGCTCGTCGAACTTGACGCGTTGAGGGTCATCGCCGGTGGCGACGCAGCCGAGCAGACGCTTCGCCTCCTGGCGCGCCAGCTCGGGCGTCCATGGCGAGCCGTGGCTGCCGATCTTGAAACGGCGCTGCCGACCTTCGATGCGGTACTGGAGAATGTAGGTGATGCGCCCGATGGCAGAGACGCGCAGCCCAAAGCCGAGTATGTCGCTGTCCCAGAAGATGCGGTCCTTGCCGTCGGCCGCAAGGCCGTCGACGAACCGCTTGCTTATGCGCTGACGCTCGGCTGCCATACGTCCTCCACATGCCGCCCGGACCTGCTTCGCTTGTTCAAACTTGGAAGCGTATAGGAAGCAGTTGGAAGCAAATTAATGGATAGAGGATCGTACGGGCGACAAGCTAAGTCAATGTAAAACAACGGTAATCGTAGAAACGGATAGCGTGGCGGAGGCTAGAAAGTGGCTTGGTAAGGCTGAGGTCGGGAGTTCAATCCTCCCCGGCAGCACCAGCATTTTTCGGTTTTGTGGAAGACCCGTCTTCTCGTTGAACCGGCTGCGCGTGCCGTTTCGCGGTTCGATCAGAGTTCAACGACCAGCTTTCCCAGGTAACCGCGATCGAAGAGACCGGCGAAGGCGGCGGGGACGCTGTCGAGGCCGTTGACGATCGTCTCGCACGGATCGATCCGTCCGGCCGCGGCGTGGCTGCTCAACAGACTTACGGCGTCGCGCGTCTCCTCCGCGGATGCCAGGAACGCGTTGAAGCCGTGGACGCATAGCGACTTTTCGATGATCGCGAAGAAGTTGGCCGGACCGACGCGATAGTCGCCGCTTTCATATTGCGACATGGCCCCGCACGCGCCGATCCGTCCGTGCGGGTTCATGGTCCCAAGCATCGTTTCGAGCATCTCGCCGCCGACATTGTCGAAGTAGCAGTCGACGCCATCGGGCGCTTCCCGCGCGAGGAATTCGGCCAAGGGTTCGCGTTCGTAATCGGCGACCGCGTCGACCCCGACCTTGCCCAGCAGCCAGGTGGCCTTCGCGGGCGACTTGGTCGATCCCAGAACGCGCGCGCCGCGGAGCCTGGCGAGCTGGCATGCTACCGAGCCGACCGCGCCCGCCGCACCCGACACGAAGATCGTCTCGCCGGCGAGCGGTTTCAGGACCCGCTCGATCCCGATCCAGGCGGTGATGCCCGTCAGGCCGAGGAAACCGAGATGCCAACTCGGGGGAACATCGGGGTCCACCAACGACAACGCGGAAGCCGGGGCGTTGAAGTGCGAGCGCCAGCCCAGTTGGCTCAAGACGCTAGCGCCGACCGCCAAGCTGGGCTCGCGCGACGCATCAACGATGCCGACGGCGGCACCGCCCATGGTGTCGCCGGGCTGCGTCGAAGCCAGGTATCCGGTTTGGCTCGTCAGCCCCAGCCGCATGTACGGGTCGAGCGACATCCACGTGTTGCGAACCCGAACCTCGCCCGGTTGCAGCGGCGCGAGCGCGACCTCGGCGATCTCGAAATCGTCTTCGCGCACATGGCCTTCGGGGCGACGACGAAGCCGCACTTCGCGCGCTCGGCTCATCGCACCCGACCCGACGCGCGTCCGCCCGGGATCAAGCGGCCTTGCGCATCGCCGTCGGCTGCATCTTGCGCAGTTCCGGCATCACCTTGTCCGCGAACAGCCGCAGGCTACTCTGCGCGGTGTCGAACGGAATCCCGCCGTAGGAGAAGACGCCCAGCGCATTGAACTCGCCGATCATCTCGACGCGTTCGCGGTACTTCTCGATGATCTGCTTGGGGGTGCCGTAGTTCTGCGCCTCGATATAGGTCTTCTGCGACTGCTCCATCCCCGCGCTCTTGATGAGGTCCGCTCCGACTTGGTAGCCTTCGTAGCCCTTGATGTCCTTGAAGTGATCGCCGGCGAATTCGTAATGCTGCGTCACCGCGACATAGTGGTTGCCGATATGCTCGTAGGCGAGCCGCTTGGCCTCCTCCGCATCCTCGTGGCAGACGGTCACGTCCGTCAGCACGGGCGAGGGGATCGGCTTGCCCGGATGGACCTCGCGGAAGCGCGCGTTGTACGTCTCCAGCATGGGAAGGTGGCGTTCGAACGCCCACTGGATGAACGTCATCATGCGCCCGCCGAGGTCGGCCGCGGCCATCGCCGAATCCGTGGACATGGCGACGCAGTACAGATCGTCGTAGTAGCTGCGGCGCGGGCGCGGGCGCAATTCGACGCGCGGCTGCTTGTAGTGCTTGCCGTCGCCTTCGACGTAACCATTCTTGAGGCCTTCGAGCACCATGCGGGCCGCCTCGTCGAAGCGATCGCGCGCTTCGGCCATATCGATGCGCAGGCCCTTGTACTCGCGGCGCGCCAATCCGCGGCCGATCCCCAGCGCGGTGCGTCCGGGCGCGAAATATTCGAGCATCGCCATCTTCTCGGCGATGCGCAGCGGGTCGTTCCACGGCAGGATGACCGCGCCGGGCACGAGTTTCGCATGTTTGGTCTGCGTCGCGAGGTAGGACAGATACTGGATGTTGTCCGGGCATAGCCCGTAATCCTCGAAATGATGTTCGACGCACCAGATCGAGTCGAACCCGGTCTGGTCCGCCGCGATCGCGAGATCGATCTCGCCCCGGTACATCTGAAAGTCGTCGAGGTCCGGATGCCAGTTCTGCATCACGTTCAGAAAGCCGATTTCCATCTGATCCACTCCATGGGGTTCGTGGTTCGATGCCCGAACTTCCGCCGAGCTTGGCCGCTCTTCGCGGCTTACTTCCAGGGCCGATGATACGCGGTAGCAGGTCCGCGTCAATACTAGTGTTGAAAAGACTTGCGACTCCCTGGGGGCGGGCGTAGCTTTTGATCCCGCCCGTCGCGGAACCATACGGATTTACCGTTTTTCGCAGCCGGCGACCGCGCGAGGAGCATTTTCGATTGTCCGAAGACCTGCAAGGAGGTTCGATGCCCAGCCCGGAATCGCAAGCGGTCCTCGCGCTCAATTCGGAACTTCGCGATGCGTGGTTGGCGGACCCGAACTACACGTTTGACGATCTTCGACGCATCTTCGAGGAGTTCCTCAGCCAGTTCGAGATCGTGCCGGACACGAAGATCGCGCCGGTCGATTGCGACGGCGTGCCCTGCCTGTGGATCGACGCGCCGGGCGCGGCCGCCGATCGCGTGGTCGTGCACTTCCATTCCGGCGGTTACCTGCTGGGTTCGGCGCACGGCTACAGGTCGTTCGGAAGCTTCTTGTCGGCCGCATGCGGATGCCGCGTGCTCATGGTCGATTACCGGCTCGCTCCCGAGCATCCTTTTCCGTCCGCGACCGAGGACGCGCTGGCCGTTTACCGCTGGACGCTGGAGCAGGGGCTCGCGCCGTCGAACATCGTCGTTTGCGGGGATTCGGCGGGCGGCGGACTGGCTCTGGCCGCGCTGCAGGCGATCCGCGACGCGGGGCTGCCGCGTCCCGCATGCGGCGTCGCCGTCTCACCGCTTGCCGACTTCGCCCATTCCGGCGAGTCGCGGCGGATCAACGAAGGTATCGACCCGCTCGTCACCACGGACTTCATCGGCGCGCTGGGTGCGGCCTTTTGCGGCGACATGGATCCGAAGCATCCGGGCCTGTCGCCCTTGTACGGCGACTGGAGCGGGCTGCCGCCCTTGCTCGTCCTGGCCGGCGAGATCGAGATGCTGCGCGACGACGGCAAATTGTGCGTGGAGGCGGCGAAGCGCGCGGGCGTCGATGCGACCTACCTCGAAGGCGAGGGCATGGCGCACATCTGGACGCTCTACGCCGACCGCCTGCCCGAGGCGCGCGAGGCCTTGACGACGATCGGCGACTTCGTCCGCAAGCATGTCGGCCGGGCGGCTTGAGCGCGGCGACGACCGTCGTCACCGGCGCGGGGTCGGGCATCGGCGCGGCGACCGCGTTCCATGTCGCCGAACACGGCGATCACGTCGTCGTCGCCGACAACCGGCCGGACGCGGCGCGGGCGGTCGCCGATCAGGTCCGCGCGGCCGGCGGATCGGCGGAGGCCGTGCATCTGGACGTCGGCGATCCGGCTTCGTGCGCGGCGCTGTTCGGGGGATTGGCCGGCCGCGTCGCGACGGGGCTGGTCAACTGCGCCGGCATCACCACCCGTTCCGCGTTCGTCGATCTCGACCTCGCCGCCTGGCGCAAGGTCCTCGACACCAACCTGACCGGAACGATGCTGATGTCGCAACACCTCGTGCGCCAGCTCGGCGACAGGTCGGGCGCAATCGTCAACGTCGCGTCGGTCATGGCGCATTTCGCGGCCCCCAACCTCCTGCCCTACGTGTCGTCGAAAGGCGGCGTGGCGATGCTGACCCGCGCGCTCGCGGTCGAGCTTGCCGAACGCAACGTCCGCGTGAACGCGGTCAGTCCCGGTTACGTCGAATCAGGCATGACCGACAAGGTTTTCCGCGTTGCCCGCTTCGCCGACGCGGTGCGCGCCCGCATTCCGATGGGGCGCTTCGGTTCGCCGCTCGATATCGCGCGCGTCATTCACTTCCTGCTGTCGGACGCGGCCGCGTACGTGACCGGCCAGGTGATCGCGGTCGACGGCGGCATGACGGCGGGCGACACCTCGCTCGCATCGCCGTCGAAGGAGGAACTGGCCGCCGTGGCCGACTAGCTTGAACTTCGTCAGGAAAGGACAAACCCATGTCGACCCGATCCGTAATCCAGACCTACATGGACAAGATGCGCGAAGGCGATTTCGTCGCCGCGTTCGAGATGTACGCGCCCGACGGCACCTACACGATCATCGGCGACACGCCCGTGTCGGGCACCTACACGGGTCCGGAGCACATCAAGACCGAGCTCCTCGGCCTTCTAGCCGACACGTTCGAGTCCGCCCCCATCGTGGAATGTACGGAGATCATCGTCGAAGGCGACCGCGGCGTCGCGCTGGGGCACGGACAGGGGCCCGCCAAGTTCGGGCACTACCGGCAGGCGCACTATGCCTTCGTCTTCCGCATCGAAGGCGAGCACGTCGCCGCGATGACCGAATTCATGGACCCGGGCCAGCTCAGTGCGAACTGCTTCGGCCAGACATTGTCGGAGCCGCGCATGGCCGAGACGCAGGCGGCCTAGAAGGGAAGCCCCTTGGCACCCGGCAGCGGCGTGAAATCGTGGCGCTCCGGCGGCGCGCCGAGCAGGTCGGGCAGCGCGCCCATCAACCGCGCGACCGCGGGCGATTCGAGATGGATCGCTTGCGCGGCGGCATCGGCATAGATCTCGTACGCCGACACGCCCTCGAGCGTCCCCGACACACGGTGGAAGGCGTAGACGAGCGTTCCCGCCTCCTCCGCCGCGGTCGCCTTCATCTCGCCCAACGCGGCGACGAGCGCGTCGATCTTTCCGGGAGCCGCCCAGAAGGTGATGTAGATCCCGACCTTGTCCGTCATTGTTCGTCTCCCGTTCGTGGTCGCCAGCGGGCAATGCCGCTCCATATCGCATCGTCGTGCTCGCCGAGCTTGGGCGGGGGCAGGCGGGGTCCCAAACCTTCGGGGTCGACGGGGAGCCGCTGCATGGGCAGGCCGCCGGCCCAACCGACCTTCGACGGATCGACGAACAGGTCGAGCTCCGCCCCGACGGGTGTGGCCAACGCCTCTGCAAGATCGTTGACCCGTCCCGCCGACACGCCGGCGGCAGACATCGGCGACAGCAGCGCGTCGACATCGTACCGCGCGGTCGCCATCCCGATCGCCGCGTCGAGCGCGTCCCGGTTGGCCAGCCTGTCAGCCATCGTCGCGAAGCGCGGATCGATCGCCAGTCCGTCGAGCCCGAGCGCCGCGCACAACCGCGGAAATTGCGGCTCGCTGGCGGTGGCGATCATGACGAAGCCGTCGCGCGCACGGTAGACTCGGTACGGAGCGGCGCTGGGTGCGCCCGATCCGAGTTTCGGTGGTTGCTCACCCGTCGCTAGTAAACCCTGGATCTGGTGCGCGGCCAGCGAGAACGCGGACTCTAGCAGCGACACATGGACGTGCGTGCCGCCGTCGCCCGCCGCGCGCCGGGCAAGCGCCGCCTGGATCGCGATCACCGCCCACAGCCCGGTGGTGACGTCGAGGATCGACGGGCCGACCCGCACCGGATCGTCGCCGGGATGGCCCGTCAAACTCATGAGGCCGGAAACCGCCTGTACCAGCGCGTCGTAGCCGGGCATCGCCGCGCCGATCGGCCCGTCGCCGAACGCGGAGATCGTGCAGGTGACGACCTGCGCGTTGCGCGCGGCGAACGCGGCGTGCGTCAGCGCGAGTTTTTCGGCGACGCCGGGCGGAAAGCTTTCGATCACGACGTCGGCTTCGGCCGCGA
Organism: uncultured Sphingomonadaceae bacterium; assembly: GCA_964251385.1. Lineage (GTDB taxonomy): Bacteria > Pseudomonadota > Alphaproteobacteria > Sphingomonadales > Sphingomonadaceae > CADCVW01. Next base: position 229,880 of record CAXUJK010000002.1, read on the forward strand.
GATCGAGCAATCGGTCGCGTCCCGCAGGGTCCTTGAGGTCCACGACGCCGCCGCGCTTGTTGCGGTTCATCGCGAGGAACACGGTCGCGTCCTCGCCGTGGCGCGGGGGCAGCGCGCGCGTGTCGTCGCCCCCCGGCGCGCGCTCCACCTTGATGACGTCCGCGCCGAGATCGGCAAGGATCAGCGCGGCGTAAGGACCGGCAATGTTGGTGCCGAGGTCGAGGACGCGCAAGTCGCGGTAGGTTTCGGCCGCGATCATGCGGCCGCCATGCGGTCGGGGGTCCAGAGTTCGGTCGTCGTCTGCACGACGGCGACGCTCGTCACCTCGGGCATGTCGCAAAGCACGTCCGCGATGAAGGCCTGCATCGAGGCGAAATGCACGCAGGCGGTGTCGGTCAGGCACAGGGTGATGGTGGCGTGTCCGTTCGTCAGGTCGACGGACTCGATCAGGCCCATCTGCCCGATGGTCGTCGTCTTGCGCATCGACAGCGCGCAGGGTTCGGGGATGTCCGCGATGCGGGCCCTGATCTGTTCGGCGGGGGTCACGCCGCGCGCGCTCGATCGCGCAGCCCCGACCATGGCTCCGGCGTCGCTTGGCCACGTGCCTTCGCGAAAGCATCGCCTTCGGTCGCGGACACGACATCGGCACTGGTCAAGCCGTGCAGGCGCAGCGCGTTATCACCCAAAATGTTGGCGCGATCAGTGTCGGTCAGCGGCGCGATGCCGAACTCGTCGATGTGCGCGTCGTCGAACTGGAAACCCTCGAACGCGGAGAGGAGCGGCGCGGGATGCGCCAGGTTGTTGCCGCTGGCGAACAACAACCGGTCCGATCCCACCGCCGCGATGATCCGCCCGAGCACCTTCGCGAACACGCGCGGCTTGACGAGCAGATAGGAAAACGTCGTCTCCAGCGTCAGATACAGATTGCGGTGGCGACGCATGAGCGCGATCGTCTCTTCGAGGAACGCGGCCCCGCCGTGCACGATCTCGAAGCTCATGTCCCCAAAGCGGTCGAGCGGCGCGGCCATGTCGTTGATGTCGAACGCTTCGCGCGGCGCGGGCTCGAGCCACAGGGCTTTATGGATGGCGATACGGCGGATGCCGAGGCGTCGCGCGGCCTCGAGCAGCGGCGTCGCGAAGTCCTCGCCGTCCAGCCGCCAGCCGGTCGCCTGGTCGTCGTAGTACAAAGCGGGGTAGAGTTTCACCCCGTCGATGCCGAGTTCGCCGACCTGCCGTTCGAGCTCGGCGATTGCGCCGCGCCCAATCGGTGTGCCGACTGTGCCGTACAGGCGGAACCGGTCCGGATGACGGTCCCGAAGTTGCGCGGCGCGGTCCGGGTCGGTGACGTTGCCGTTCGTGAAACCAAGGTTCGGCAAGGCGTGGATGACGGCCAGATCGACGGGGCTTTCGACGAACTCGGCCCAGGCCAGCGCGTCGTGGTCGATGTCGCTGAAGATCTCCGCGTCGGTCAGCTCGTAGCGGCGGTTGGCGTCGTCGAGCGAAAGCCGGTGGGAGGCGTGAACCGCGTCGAGCTGGGCGCGCGCGCGCGCATTCTGGTTGGCGGGGGACAGGTTCCACGGGTGGAACACCGCGTCGACGACGACCTGGCTACCGATCATTCGGGAGCCCGGTTGTACCGCGGCACCCGGCGCTCGCGAGCCGCGGCAACCCCTTCGCGCAGGTCGTCGGAATGGCTGAGCGCGGCGACCGCCCAGAAACTCGCGTTCATCGATCCCACCAGGTCCATGTGCCAGCTTTGCCGCAGCTGCTGCTTGGTCGCCTCGATCGCCAGCCGCGGGCGTTGGGCGATGCGCGCGGCGAGCGCGACCGCCTCGGGCATCAGAGCGTCGGGCTCCACCACCCGGTTGACGAGGCCCATCGCCAGCGCCTGCGCGGCGTCGAACAGGTCGCCCGTCAACGCCATTTCCGCCGCCAACCCCGACCCGACGAGCCGCGGCAGGAAGTACGTGCCGCCGTTGCCTGGGTTGAGGCCAAGCTTGATGTATGTCTCGCCCAGCTTGGCGGCGGTCGACGCGATGCGGATGTCGCAGGCGAGCGCCAGGTCCAAACCCCCCGCCGTCGCGCCGCCGTTGATCGCGGCGATCACGGGCAGCCGGCTCGTGACCAGCCGCTGCGTCACCGGCCACAGCACGCGGGCGTTGTACGGCTCCCCGGTCGCCGCCTGTTCGTGCTCCAGATAGTCGGCGAACGCGACGAGATCGGCTCCGGCGCAGAACTGCTTTCCCGCGCCCGTCAGAACCAGCACGCGCACCGACATGTCGGCTTCCAACGCGTCGAGCGCGTGCATCAGGTCGCGCGCCAGTTCCGGAACGACGCCGTTGCCGCGTTCGGGCCGATTGAGCGTGACGCACGCGACGCCGTCCGCCGGGCGGTCGAGCAGGATCGTCTCGTACGCCAACGTCAGACCTTGCGCAGGATGGAGGCGACGGCGAGCGCGTAGGAGCCGTCGAGCCAGCCGCCGCCGTTGATCGCGAGCGCGGTTCGCGCGCCTTCGACCTGCCGCCCGTTCGCGCGGCCGCGCAACTGCGTCACGAGCTCGACGACCTGCGCGCACCCCGTCGCGCCCAGCGGATGCCCGCGGCTGAGCAGGCCGCCGCTGGTGTTGACGGGCATGCGCCCGCCGATATCGGTCGCGCCCTCGCGCACGAGGGCATGGCCTTCGCCGTGCGCGCACAGCCCGACCTCGGCATACTGGATGAGTTCGGCCGGGGCGGCAGCATCGTGCAGCTCCATCAGGTCGCAATCGTCCGGTCCGATGCCCGCGCTCTCGTAGGCCGCGCGCGCGGCCGCCGCGACGGGCTCGCCGCGCGAACCGGAGGCGAGCCGGCACGCGACGAGTTCCACCGCGTCGGCACCCTTGGACCGCGCGTAAGCTTCCGAGCAGAGCAGCAGCGCCGCCCCGCCATCGGTCGTCGGCGAGCACATAGGCAGCGTCAGCGGTGACACGATCGTGCGCGCGGAGAGCACTTCGTCCAGCGTCTGCGCGCTGCGCAGATGCGCCTTGGGATTATGCGTGGCGTTAGCCCGGTTCTTCACGGCCACGCGCGCGAAATCCTCGGCGGTCGCGCCGTGATCGTCGAGATACGCCTGCGCGACGCCCGCGTAGAATTCCATGAGCAGGGAATTGGCGCTTACCTGCCCGGGCTCCGCCTCGCCGATGTCGTCGATGTCGGTCGACCCGCGCAGCGCGTTGAACGGGCGCGACTTGTCGTGGTGGTTCAGCTGCTCCGCCCCCACCACCATAACCGCCTCGACCGCGCCGCTGGCGATCGCCTCGTAGCCGACGCTGAGAGCCGAGCCGCCCGACGCGCAAGCGTTCTCGACGTTGATCAGCGCCGCGTGCGCGAGCGGATGGCGGCGCAGCGCGACCTGGCCGCGGATCATCTCCTGCTGCGTGACGATGCCCGCGACCGCGTTGCCGAAATAGACACGGGACACGTCGCGGGCGTCCGCGCCCGCGTCCGCCATCGCCTCGTCGATCGCCTCCACCGCCAGGCTGCGAACCCCGCGCCCGAGATGCTTTCCGAAGTGGGTCATTCCCGCACCGGCGATCATCACCCGGTTCATGCGGCGATCTCGGCCACGGGCGCGCCGCCGCCGATGCGGACGTCGTGACCGGCCCAATAACGTTCGCGCACCTCCCGGCGCAGCACTTTGCCGTAGCCGCTGACGGGCAGCGCATCGACGAAGTCGACCGCCTTGGGTTTTTTGTAGCCGGCCAGGTGGTCGGCGCAGTGGGCGATGATCTCGGCCGCGGCGACCGTCGAGCCAGGGTTCGTCACCACCACCGCGTGGACCGCCTCGCCCCAGTACGGATCGGGGATGCCGACGACGCACACGTCGGCGACGGCGGGGTGGGCGACGATGACCTCCTCGACCTCGCGCGGGTAGACGTTGTTGCCGCCGGTGATGATCATGTCCTTGGCGCGGTCGAGCAGGAACAGGTAGCCTTGTTCGTCGAACATGCCGATGTCGCCCGTATGCAGCCAGCCGCCGCGCAAAGCCTCCGCGCTGGCCTGCGGGTTTCGCCAGTAGCCGGGCATGACGACGTCGCCGCGCACCACCACCTCGCCCGCCTCCCCGGCGGCAAGCGGACAATCGTTCTCGTCGACGCACCGCGCCTCGACATCTGTGCGGATCTGCCCCGCCGACCCGATGCGCGGGTCGTCAGCCGCGAGCAGCTCGGCATGGCGCGCGGCGGTCATTCCCGTGATCGTGATCGGGGCCTCGCCCTGGCCGAACAGTTGGACGAATACGGGCCCGAACGCGGCCATGGCGCGGCGCAGGTGGTGGACGTGGAGCGGCGCGCCGCCATAACTTATGGCTTTGAGCGACGACAGATCGAACGCGCCAGCTTCGTACTCGTCGAGCATCTTGATGATCTGCGTCGGCGCGAGGAACGCGACATGGCCGACGCGCAGCCGCTCGATCGTCGCGAACAGGGCTTTGGGCTCGAAGCTCGCGGGTTCGAGCACGACGTTGACCGCCCCGCGCGCGACGGCGGGCAGCGCGACGATGCCGCTGCCGTGCGACAGGGGCGCGGCGTGGAGGACGACCTCGCCCGGCTGGATCGAATGGAGGTCGGCGAGGTAGTTCATGATCACGACCCGGACCATGCGATGCGTCCAGATCGCGCCCTTCGGCCGCCCCGTCGTGCCGGACGTGTAGAACAGCCAGCACGGATCGGTAGCCTCGACATCGACAGCCTCGGCGAGCGCGTGCGCCGCGTCCAGCAGGATCGCGAAGGGCAGGGTGCCGTTCGCATCTCCGGTGCAGATACGGGTCAGCGACGTGGCAAACTCGTCGGCGCAGGCGTCGATCCCGTCCGCGAATTCCGCGCCGTGGATCAGGATCGCAGCCTCGCTGTTCTCGACGATATACGCGATCTCGCGCGCGTGCAGGCGGGCGTTGATCGGCACGACGATCAGCCCGGCCGCGAAGCAGGCGAAGACGATTTCGAGGATGCGCGGGCTGTTGGCGAGGCAGAACGCGACCCGGTCGCCGGGCTTGCACCCCAGCCGGTGCAGGTTCCCCGCGATGGCGAGCGCGCGGGCGTGGAACTCACGGTAGCCGATCGTGTCATCGCCATGCATCAGCGCCGGGGCGTCTCCGCGCTGGCGCGCGGCCTTGGCGAGGAATGCGAAGCTGTTCACGCGGCGGCATCGCCGGCATGGCCGAACACGGCGTAACCCTTGCCGGTGTCGTCGCCGCCGACGAACGCCACCGGCTGATCGCAGGCATAGCCCGACCAATCCCCGTCCGCGTCCGGAGCCAAGCGGCCGAGCAGCTGCACGCCTTCCTCTAGCCGGACGACCGCGAGCGCGTAGGGCAGCTCGTCGGCAAAACCTTCGGGGGCACCGGCGCGCAAAACAGTAAAGCTCATGAGTCGGCCCGTGCCGTCCGCCGCCTGCCAGCCGAGATCGTCCGACTGGCAATGCGGGCAGGCGTGGCGCGGGTACATGTTGGGCTTGCCGCATGCATTGCAGCGCTGGACGCGCAGTTCGTCCTGCGCCAGACCCTCGCGAAAACCGTTGACGATCGCCTGGGTCATCGTGCGCCTCCCTCGACCCGTTCGAGCAGCAGCACCTGCGCGTCCATGTAGCTGCCGCCGGTGCCGCCGATGATCGCGCGCCTGCACCCCTCGATCTGACGCGGTGCGTCGGCGCGGTGGAGGAGCTGGCGAACCCCCTCGACGAGAAGCGCGGTCCCGCCGCCGACCCCGGTATGTCCGGCGGACAACAGCCCGCCATTGGTGTTGAGCGGCAGGGTGCCGCCCGGATCGCCGTTCCCCGCCGCGATCCAGCGCGCGCCTTCGCCCGGCGGGCACAATCCCAAACCCTCGATCCCAATCGCGGTGATCGCGGCGTAGCTGTCATAAACCTGGGCGAGGTCCGCGTCCTCCGGCCCCCAACCCGACTGCTCGTAGGCGCGGCGCGCGGCAATCGGCCAGCCGAGCACGGACAGCTCGGTTTCCTGGCCGATGCTGTAATGGCTGACGCACCCGCCCGATCCGGCGACGCGCACGCTGGCGTCGACGCCCCGGGCGCGCGCATTCTCCGCGCTCGTCATCACGAACGCGACCGCGCCGTCGGCGAGCGGCGGGCACTCCAGCGCGTGCAGCGGGTCCGACACCATCTTCGACGCCAGCACCTGTTCGACGGTCAGCGGCTTGTCGCGGAACATCGCGTTCGGGTTGAGCGCCGCCCATTTGCGCAGCGTCACGCAGATGGCGGCCATGTCTTCCGGCGTCGATCCCGTATCGTGCATGTAGCGCCGCGTGATCAGCGCGCCGATCGCGTTGAACTGCAGCCCCGTCACCTGCTCCCATTCGGACGGAATGCCGTTCTTGCTGAGCGCGGTGACCATTTCGGCCAGGTCGCCCGATCCCCATCGTTCGCAGTGCAGCACCAGTACGGTGCGCGCATGGCCCGCCGCGATGAGCCCCGACGCCGCGCGGACCGCGTTGTCGCTCGTCGAGCCGCCCGAATGGAGCATGAAGCTGGCCTTGGCGTGGCGGTTGAGACCGAGCTCCTCGACCATGCGCGAGAAGATGAGGTCGGCCTGGTCGGCGCCGCCGTGCAGGTTGGGGATGAGCAGGATCGTGTCGACGTCGCGCGGGCTCATGCCCGCGTCGCGCAGCGCCAAAATTGCGACCTTAGTCAGGTCGCCGATGAAGCTGCGGTCGGGATAGCGGCCCGACGGGATCTCGCCGGTGCCGACGAACACCGGGTCGTTAGGCGCGCTCGCATCGACGAAGAGCGGTGGGCCTGCCGCCTGCGCGTCAGCCATGGACTGCCTCCGGTGCGCGACGCTTCGCGAGCATGTGCTGGTTGAAGATCATGACCTCCTCGTCTCGCTGGTTGCGCACGGAGTATGCGACCGCGATCGTGCCGTATTTCGGGTTTTCGCCCGCGTTCACCTCCACGACCTCCGCGCGCACCCGCAACGTGTCGCCCGCCATCACCGGCTTGGTCGCGCGCATGCTCCGCACTTCGAGCAGCGCGGTGATCGCATCGCCGTAGAAGCCGCTCATGCCGACCAGCCCGACGGCCACGCAGAACGTGAAGGGGCCGTGCGCGATGCGCGTTCCGAACCGGGTGCCGCGGGCATATTCCTCATCGATGTGAAGAGGATAATGGTCGCCGGTCAGCCCCGCGAACAGGCTGACATCGCCGATGTCGATCGTGCGGCCACGGGTCGTCATCACGTCGCCCGGCGCAAAATCCTCGAAAACCTTGGATTGCGGATCCTCGAAATTTCTCGCCCCCACGCCGATCCCCAAACAATCGTTCGTTTTAGCTGTCACACGCGATTGTATTCGTCAAGCCCGCTCCGTCATTCCGGACAATAGCGCGTCCGCCATCATGTCGCCGAGCTCGTCCGGGCTCGCAGTCCCTTGCGCCGAGTACCATTCGGGGGTCCAGTTGAGCGCGCCTAGGATCGTCAGCACCGCAATCCGCTTGTTGAGCGTCTTGTCGAAGGTGCCCTCCGCGATCCCCGCCTCGAAGATGCGGATGAACGCGGTCTCGTAGCGGCGGCGCTTGGCGATCGCCTTGCCCAAAGCCGGTTCCACCAGAAAGCGCCACTGGTGGAACACGACCAGCGCCCATTCGGGATTGTCCGCGACCACCGCGACATGCGCGCGGATCGCGCGGCGCAGCCGTTCGGCGGCGGGCACGCCCAAGTCGACGATCGGTTCGACCGCCGCCAGGAACGCGTCGATCCCCTCGTCCACGATTTCGAGCAGCAGCATCTCCTTGCTGCTGATGTGCGCGTACAGGCTGCCGGGGAGGACCCCCACCGCCTTGGCGATGTCGCGCATCGACGTGCCGCTGTAGCCCTGCTGCCCGAACAGGCGGACGGACACGTCGAGGATCGACGACCGCGGCTTGCGCGCCTCGGCGGGCGCGGCGTCGGCCTTCTTCGTAGCTGCCATGGATTAGAGCCCGATTTCCTTGGCGATGATGCCGCGCTGGATCTCGTTGGTGCCGCCGCCGACCATGCCGTGCTTGGCCTCCCGGAAATACCGCTCCATGTCGTATTCGGGCAGCTGCGCATAGCCGCCCAGCGCCTGCATCCCGTTGAACGCGGTCTTGAACAAAGTGTCGGAGCAGAAGACTTTCGCCATCGACACCTCCTTGGTCGCCTTTTCCCCGCGCGCGAGCTTGGTCGCGGCGGCGTAGACGAGCAGCCGCGCAGCCGAAATCTGCGTCTCGTCGTCCGCCATGCGGTGTTTCAGCACCTGGAACGACGACAGGCTGCGCCCGAACGCCTGCCGGTCGCGCGTGTAGCGGATCGAATCGTCGAGCGCGGTGCGCGCGTTGCCGACCTGCGACGCGGCGATCGAAAGCCGTTCGAGGTCCAGATGCTCGCCGATATACTTCCACCCCTGCCCGACCTCGCCCAGCAGCGCGTCACCGGGCAGGCGCATGTCGTCCATGAAGAATTCGGTCGTGCCCAGGCTCCGCCGCACGATCGTGTCCATCTTCTTGATGTGCAGCCCGGGCGTCGTGTTGGGGACGAGGAACAGGCTGAACCCGCCGTACCGGTCGTCGCTGGTGCGCGCCATCACGACGATCACCGCGCCCGGCAGCTGCGCGCCCGAGCACCAGACCTTGTTCCCGTTGAGCACCCACCCGTTGCCGTCGGGCTTTGCGGTCGAGCGCGCGCCCGCAGCGTCCGATCCCGACTGCGGTTCGCTGATCGAGATCGAAAACTTCATCTCGCCGCGCAGATACGGCTTGAGGTACATGTCCTGCTGCTCGCGCGTGCCATGCTTAGCGAAGTTGGTCGCGGTGAACATCGACGTCATCAGGCACGCGGCGGTGTCGAGGCTGTACTTGCCGAGGGCTTCGCAAAAAATCGAGAACATGACCGGGTCGGTTTCCATCCCGCCCTGATCCTCCGGGATCAGCAGCCCCAGCCAGCCATTCTCCGCGGCTTTCTGAAACAGTTCTTCGGGAAATTCGCGGCTCTGGTCGTGTTCGCGGGTGTATTCGCGGCCGACTTCGTTCTCCATGAAGCTGTGCATCATGTCGTGCCACATCTGCTGTTCGCTGGTGAACGCGAAATCCATGGAAACCGCCTCGATAGAATTGCGTGCGCCCGATTTGCGTTCGGGCAGGGTGGTGCTACCATTGAAACGAATGTTTGTTCGTGTCTAGGGAGACAATGTTGGACAAGGTGGTAGCCATCGCGGAACGGCGGGCAGCGTTGGCTGCGACCGTGCCCGTGTGGACGCCGCGGCCGCTGCACGCTTTGTTCGACGATGCGGCCGCGCGCTTTCCCGACCGGCCGATGTTCACCAACGAACAGGGGGCGTGGTCGCACGCGGCCATGCGCGACTGGTCGCTCCGCCTCGCGCGCGGGATCGTCGCCACCGGCGTGCGCTCCGGCGAGCATGTCGCGCTGCTCATGGCCAACTACGCCGAGTTCGTCGCGCTCAAGATCGCGATTTCGCGCGTTGGCGCGGTGACGATCCCCATCAACTTCAACCTGCGCGGGGACGAGCTCGCCTATGTCGTCGCGCAGTCGGACGCGGTCATGCTGCTGACGATGGACCGTTTCCGCAGCAACGACTACCTCGCCGACCTCGACGCGTTCGCGCCCGGCTGGCGGGTCGGCGAGTTGAGCGGACCCGCGTCGCTGCGCGACGTCTTCGTCCTGCCCACCGGCGGCCCCGAACCGCTCGGCGTGCGCACGATCGAGGATCTGTCGGCGATCGGCGACGCCCATGACGCCGCCCTGCCGGATGTCGATCCGCATGCCGTATGCGACATCCTCTACACGTCGGGCACGACCGGGCGCCCCAAGGGGGTCATGCTGAGCCACGACATGGTCCTGCGCGCGGGGTACGCCTGCGCGCTCCACCGCGGGTTCGAGGACGGGCGGACGATCGTCCACGCGCTGCCCATGTACCACGTGTTCGGCTACAGCGAATGCCTCGTCGCGGCGGCGTTCGTCGGCGGGCACATCGTCTCGCAGCTCGTGTTCGACGCAGCCTCGTTCCTCGACCTGGCCGAGGCGCATCGGGCGAGCGACCTCGCGTGCCTGCCCAACATGACGATCAAGCTGCTCGATTTGGCGCGCACGCGCGGCTTCGACGACGCGGCGCTGACGTCGGTGTACAATAGCGGCGGTGCCAATCCGCCGGGCATCTGGGCCGACATCCGCGCGCTTCTGCGCCCCGCCGAGATCACCACCGCCTACGGCATGAGCGAAACCGCCGCGTCCACCGTGTGCACGCTTCCCGAAGGAGACGACGCGTTCCTGGCGACGTCGAACGGCCGCTACAAGATGGCGGGCGTCGCGGGCGATCCCGCCATCGACGGCCTGACCGCGCAGTACAAGGTCGTCGACGCGGCGACCGGCCTGGACCTGCCGTTCGGCGAGACGGGCGAGCTGCGCGTGCGCGGGCCCGTCGTCACCACCGGATACTACAACAAGCCCGACGAGACCGCGGCAAGTTTCGCCGACGGCTGGTTCCGCACGGGCGATCTCGGGACGCTCAACGCCGACGGCTACCTGACCCTGACCGGCCGCCTGAAAGAGGCGTATCGCTGCGGCGGGGAGATGGTCAGCCCGCGCGAGATCGAGGCGCTGGTCGAGCAACACCCGCGCGTCGCTTTGGCGCTCGCGGTCGGCGTGCCCGACCCGCGCATGGGCGAGATCGGCTGCCTGTGCATCGTCGCCGGCCCGGAAGGTCGGCCGGACGCGGGCGAGCTCCTCGCGATGTGCGCGGCCGGGCTTGCGGGCTTCAAGGTGCCGCGCCACGTCCTCTTTCTCAGCGCGGACGAAGTGCCCATGACCTCGACCGGGCGTCCGCAGAAAGTGCGGCTCGTCGAGATCGCGGCGCGGCGGATCGCGGAAGGAAACCGATGACCGACTTCGAAAAAGACATCGTGGCCGACGTGCCCGACGAGCAGATCGCGCACCTCGACGCGGAGGCCGCGCGCGTCTACCCGACACGCGCCGAAGAGCAGTACCCGCTGCCGCCAAGCCTGGTGAACGCGAGCGACTACACCGACCACGCTTTGTTCGAGCGAGAGGTCAAAGCCGTCTTCCACCGCAGCTGGTTTCCCGTCTGCCCGTCGGTCGATTTGAAGAACCCCCGCGACTATGTCGTATGGGACCGGCTGGACCAGTCGATCGTCGTAGCCCGGCTCGACGACGGCTCGGTCACCGCGTGGCACAATGTCTGCCAGCACCGCGGCGCGCGGCTCGTCAAAGCCTCGGGCACGTGCGGCCGCGCCCGCTTCTCATGCCCATGGCATGGCTTCCAGTACGACCTCGAAGGCAAGGTCCGCCTCGTGCCGCTCAAGCAGGCGTTCGACCCGGCCGAGCTCGAGGACCTGCGCGCGCCGCCCGTGCGCGTGAAGGAGTGGGGCAGCTTCGTCTGGCTGTGCCTGTCGGACGACGTCCCCGACCTGCTCCCGTTTCTCGGCGTCATCGGCGAGGAGCTCGCGTTCTACGGCCTCGACGCGTTCGACACGCGCTTCCGCTTCGAGATCGAATTGAACGCCAATTGGAAGATGGTCGTCGACGCGTTCAACGAGACGTGGCACGTCCCCTTCACGCACTCGGCGACGCTGGGAAAACTCGTCCTGTGGCGCGACGCGCACATCCGCGTCGACCCGCCGCACAGTTGGATGACGCTGCCGCTCAAGGGCTACACGGACCGCAAGGGCGACGTCGACCACCGCCTCAAGACGATCTGCCACTATCTCGCCTTCCCCAACACGATCTTCAGCTGCTTCCCTACGCACCTGCAGACATGGAACGTCTGGCCCATCGACGTCGGCCGCACGCTGCTGACCGCCTGGGGCGTCGTCGGCCCCGCGCCCGAAGGGGTGAGCGAGGACCGCTGGCAGGCGCAGAACCAGCAGGACTGGGACCATTTCTGCGCGGTGACGGCGGAGGACGCCGAAGTCCTCAACGACTGGGGCACGGTATCGAAGTCGTTGGGGGCCAAGCGCTACATGTTCAACACGGCGGAAAGCCGGCTGACGGCGTTTCACAAGGAGGTCGCGGAGCGGGTCGCGGCGCTGGGGTGAGGGTCAGTTAATCATGCTTCGCCGCTCAACTTGCCAGATGAAAGCTTGATGCTGCGTTCCGGCCGTCACGTCCTTAGTCTTGAGGCGGACGGGGCCAAGCGCCAGCTTCAACAGCGGAAAGCACGTCCACGACCGTAATAGGGATCGTTGGCTCGGATGGATTTCGTCGCCGCATCGCCCACGCCCAAGCTGCGAGCAAAGCCACCGTTACGGCTAAGCCCCAGATTATCGAAAGGTTACCCAGCCCCGCGACTAGCCCACCGACAACTGCGGCGGGTACAATCACCAGCCCGTTCAAGCAGGAGAAACCCTCCGGACCGAAGTGTCGATCCCATTGCTCGTAAAGCTGACCCAAGTCGGTCTTATACCGCTCCTCCAGACGTTTGAAGAAGTCCACGGCATCGTCGCCGTCCATACCAAGGTCTTCGAGAAGCCGTGACCGAAGGCGGACCTTATCAACGGAAAGGCCACGTTCGTCTGCAACGAATTGGATGACTTCGGCTTGAAGGTCGCAGTTTGCCAAGAGCTAAGCTCGCTCAGTCACGTTGCGATGTCCGCTTTTCGCGGATCACCCACGTTCGCTTGGCGTCAGCAAGCCGCACAGGAACGCCCGCCACCGATGTCGGACGAGTAGGTGATCCCTACTGCGCCGTCATCCCCCCATCGATGACATGCTCCATGCCCGTGATGAACGCGCTGTCCTCCGACGCCAGGAAGACCACCAGCTTCGACACTTCCTCCGATTGCCCCATGCGCTTGAGCATCGTCATTTCGGCCGCGCCGCCGCCGTTCTCGTCGGTCGCCGCGACCATCATCGGGGTCAGGATGAAGCCGGGGTGGATCGAGTTCACGCGGATCCCGTGCTTGCCGTATTCGGCGGCGGTCGCCTTGGTCATGCCGCGCACGGCGAACTTGCTCGCGACGTAGGCGAGGTTGGGGAAGCCGAAGCACGCCATCAGCCCCGCGATCGACGAGATGTTGACTATCGCGCCGCCGCCGGCCGCGATCATGCCGGGGATGACGCTCCGCATGCCGTAGAACACGCCGTGCTGGTTGATCGCGATGACCTTGTCGTATTCGCTGTGGTCGATGTCGACGGTGGGCGCGATCTGGCCGATGATGCCTGCATTGTTGACGAGCACGGTCACCGGCCCGAATTTTTGCACGGCCGCCTCGACCACCCGCGTCCATGCGTCCGGGTCGGCGACGTCGTGGGTCATGAAGGCGGCGGCTTCGCCGATCTCGTCGGCGAGCGCCTGGCCCGCATCGGCCTGCACGTCCGTCAGAAAGACCTTCGCGCCCTCGGCCGCGAGCACGCGTGCGTGCGCCGCGCCCATGCCCTGCGCCGCGCCCGTGATCAGCGCGACCTTGCCGTCCAGCTTCCCCATGCCGTCATCCTCCCAAGCGTCCGGCGCGCCCGTCGCCGATCGGCGCACTGCGTTCCGGTTGACACGGCCAAACCCTTAGCCATACTCATCGGTGGAAACAAACGATTGTTTGAGCCGGGGATGTCATGACCGACACGATGCGTAGCTTGCCAGCCGAAGAAGAGACCTCCGACGATCCCGAGCTGTCGCCCGACGCGCTGACCGCGCGGTTCGGGCTCGACGTGCTCCGGAATTTCGATCTCGACGCGCCTACGTTCAACACGCAGTTCGACGAGATGATGGGCTTCATGGTCCGCAAATGCCCGGTCGTGCACAGCCAGATCGGTAGCGGATACTACATGATCAACCGGCAGGAGGACGTGCGCAGGACCGCGCAGGACTGGCGCACGTTCTCGTCGGCCAAGGGCTACATGCCCAACCGCCCCGACGGCCTGCCGTACCTGATGCCCGAGGAATCTGACCCGCCGATGCACACCGCGTGGCGGCACAAGCTGAACCCGCATCTGGGGCCCAAGATCGTCGCCACCTACGAACAGCCGATCCGCGACGACGTCAACGCGCTGATCGACGGGTTCATTGGGAAAGGCGAGTGCGAGTTCATTTCCGAATTCGGTGCGCTGCTGCCCGGCTGGGCGTTCTTCAAGAACATATTGGGGCTGCCGATCGACGACCTGGCGATGCTCGTCGAAGGGGTCGAGGAAGGCACGTTCGGCCCGCCCGACGAACGCGGCGACCATTTCGCGCGGGTGTTCGGCTATCTCGACTCGCACCTGAAATGGCGCGAGACGCAGCCTCCGCGCGGCGACCTCATCGACACGATCCTGGCGGGAGTGACCTACGAGGACGGGACCCCGTCGCCATGGAAGCACAAGGTCTCCATCCTCGTCGACCTAACCTTTGGTGGTATCGCGACCACCACCTACGTCATGGCGTCCGCGATCCACCATCTCGCCGAGCACCCCGACGATCTCAAGATGCTCATCGAGCAGCCCGAGCTGATCGAGAACGCCATAGAAGAATTTTCGCGCTTCTACCCGCCGATCGTCGCGCTGGGTCGCACCTGCACCCGCGATGTCGAGGTCGCGGGAACGCCGATGAAGGAAGGCGATTTCGTCATGCTCGCTTACTCGGGCGCGTCGCGCGATCCGCTCGCGCTCGACGATCCCGACACGGTCGACCTGAAGCGCGAGGCGATCATGCATTCGACCTTCGGGGTCGGCCCGCACCGCTGCATCGGCTCGAACCTGGCCCGCCTCGAACTGCTCACGACGCTCGAGGAGTGGCTGAAACGCATCCCCAGCTACCGCGTCAAGCCGGGCACCGAGCCGACCTACGTCACCGGCTTCCTGCGCTCGATGCGCACGCTCCATCTGGAATGGTAGCATGAGCGGACCCGCGCCGACTTTCGACCGCTACCGCGATCGCTACGCCAATATCGGCTTGTCGCGCGACGACGACGGCGTGCTGTTAATGACGTTGGGCACGGACGGCGGCCCGTTCGTGTGGAGCGCGCTTGCCCACGACGAACTCGGCTACTGCTTTTCGGATATCGCCTGCGATCGCGGGAACACGGTCGTCGTCATGACGGGCAGCGGCGATGCTTGGTGCGACCAGATCAACGCCGGCAGCTTTACGCTGAGCAACCCGACGGACTGGGACCACATCTTCTTCGACGGACGGCGGCTGCTGCGCAACCTGCTCGACATCGAGGTTCCGGTGATCGCCGCGGTCAACGGCCCGGCGCGAATCCATCCCGAAATCCCGGTCATGGCGGACATCGTGATCGCCGCGGACACCGCGCTGTTCCAGGACGCGCCGCATTTCATGTCGGGCATCGTCCCCGGCGACGGCGCGCATGTCGTGTGGCCGCACATATTAGGGCCCAATCGCGGCCGCTATTTTCTGCTGATGGGCCAGGAGCTGGACGCCCAAGCGGCCTTGGCGACTGGAGTGATCGGCGAGGTGCTGTCACCCGACGCGCTGCTGCCGCGCGCCATGGAAATCGCGCGCATGTTCGCGGCCAAGCCCGCGCTCACGCGGCGCTATTCGCGCGTCGCGCTGACGCAGCGCTGGAAGCGGCTGCTCGCCGAAGGGCTGGACGTAGGCTTGGCGCTCGAAGCGTTGGCCGCGATCGATCAGTTGCCGAGCGAGGGCCGCATGAAGGACGCGCGCTAGGATTTTGGAGGATTTGCGATGCGAGTGATGATCGACGGCGAGACGTGCACGGGCCATGGCCGCTGCGCCAAATACGGGCAGAACGTGTACCGGCTGGACGAGGTCGACGGCTACAACCTCGACCGCGGTACCATGATCGTCGTGCCCGAAGGCGCCGAGCGCGAGGCGACGATGGGTCTCAAGGCCTGTCCCGAACGCGCCATCACCGTCGTCGACGAAGGCGCGGCCGAAGGATCCGTGCGCATCGTCGTTACCGAAGCCTAGCCGCGTCGCAGGCGGCGAGGCCGTAAGCCGATGTTCTTGCGTGCTTTCCACGGACTCGTTGACAGCGCGCGAATTCCGGATAGTTTGTGGAAAACAAACAAACGTTCGTGGGGAGATGCATATGTCGGAGCAGGCACAAGGGTCGCGGATCGGTCGGTTGACGGCGCTGTTGCTGGCGGGGAGCGCGACGATCTGTGCCCAGCCCGTGCTCGCGCAGTCGGGCACCCCGCCTCCGGCGCAGCTCGAGGACCCGAACGCGGCACCCCAGCCGCGGGTCGAGACCGCGCCCCAGGTGGTGAACGCCTCGCCGGCACCGCCCGAGGTCGACGACAGCGGCCTTGGCGACATCATCGTCACCGCGACGCGCCGTTCCGAAAACCTGCAGGACGTGCCGATCAGCATCTCCGCGATCGGGTCCGAACAGCTCGCCTCGCGCGGCGTCGCGGCGACCAACGATCTGGGCGCGGTCGTCCCCAACCTCCAGGTCAGCTCGCAATACGGCGAAACGCAACCCAACTTCTCGCTGCGCGGCGTCGGCGTCGCCAACGAGTTCGCCGCCAACACCGCATCGCCGATCGGGGTGTATGTCGACGAGGTCAGCCAGACGTTCCGCTACACGCACGGCCTTCAGCTCTACGATCTCGACCGGGTCGAGGTCGTGCGCGGGCCGCAGGGGACCTTGTTCGGCCGCAACACGACGGGCGGCGCGGTCAGCATCTTCACGCGCCAGCCCCGATTGGGAGAGGCCAACGGCTACGTGACCGTGGGCTACGCAAATTTCGACCGCTACAAGCTGGCGGGCGCGTTCGAGGTCACGCCGGTCGCCGACACGGTCGGCCTCCGCGTCGCATTCACGCGCGGCAAGGGCGACGGCTATTTCCGCGAGCCCAATCGCGCGGGGTCGTTGAACAACGCCAAGAGCTACGGCGAATTGGACGACTTCGGCGCGCGTGCGATCCTGCGCGTCAAGGCCAACGACAAGCTCGACGTCTCGATCCGCGCTTTCTACTCGCGCGACGAGCCGATCGGGTATCCGCTGCAATATGTCGGGCTGGTCGGCGGCGAGGGCGGCACCGACGCCTTCGGCAGCACGCGGGACGGGCTGAGCTTCAAGGAAGTCTCGCTCGACCGCGGCGGCGAGTTCATCACCGAATCCTACGGCGGCTCGCTCAACATCCGGTACGACATCAACGAGAACATCTCGGTGACGTCCGTCACGGGCTACACCGACTCGATCTACAAGCTGACGCTCGACAACGACGGCACGCAGCTCGACGTCTACGCGATCCAGTACGATTCCGAAGGCAAGGATTTCAGCCAGGACCTCCGCTTCGGCTACGACAGCGAGCGCTTCAAGGGCCTGATCGGCTTCTACTACGGCAAGGACAGCATCCTGTCCGACAACCAGGTCCGCGCGTACAACGTGCTTCCCGATGCGACGAGTCCGGCGACGTTCAATCCCGGCGTCGCGTCGTCGCTCAACGTCGCCTTCGGCTACGAGCAGAAGCGCGAGACGTTCGCGGTCTACGGGGAAGGCACGTTCGGGATCACCGAACAGCTCGATCTGACGCTCGGCGCGCGCTACACCAAGGACAAATTGAAGTTCCTCGACGCGTTCTCGACGCCGTTCACGGATTTTCCCGGCACGGCGCTGTTCGATCTCTACCGCGATTTCAACCTGCGCAACAACTATGACAACCTGTCCGGCCGCGCGATCCTCAACTACGCGATCAACGACGACATCAAGACCTACATCAGCTTCAGCCGCGGCTTCCGCTCCGCGACGTATAACGGCTTCGGCTTCATCAGCCCCGAGGCGGTCTACTTCGTCGAGCCCGAAAAGCTCGACTCGCTCGAATTCGGCTTCAAGACGCGGTTCGCCAACGATCGGCTGCAGCTCAACGGCGCGCTGTTCCGCTACGACTACGGCAACCAGCAGATCCAGGAAGTCGTCGGCGGCGTCGCGTTCCTGCGCAGCCTCGATGCCAAGGTCAACGGCGCCGAACTCGAACTGCTCGCCAAGCCGGTCCGCGCGCTCACCCTGCGCGGATCGCTCGGCTACCTCGACACCAAATATGTGGGCGACAGCGCCGTCCTCAGCGGGGTCGACGTGTCGGGCAACGACCTTCCGTTCGCGTCCAAGTTCACGCTGAGCTTCGGCGGCGACCTGACCGTCGGCGAAGTCGGCGGCGGCAACATCGTCGCGAGCGGCGAAGTCGCGTACAAGAGCAAGTTTTTCTATGATGTCTTCAACGACAACCAGCGTCCCGATCCCACTGGACTCTACGGGGCCGACGACAGAACGGATCTGGTCGGGTCCGACGGTTACGCGCTCGTCAACGCGCGCCTGAGTTACGTCCACCCGCGCTTCGCGATCGGGGCGTTCGCCAAGAACGTTTTCGACAAGGAGTATTACCCGTTCGGGTACGACACGGCCGGTGCGTTCGGCACCGTGTTGCTGACGCCGGGCACGCCGCGCACTTACGGCGTCGACGCGACGATCAAGTTCTAGCCCCGCGAGCGGAGCGCGCTTAGAAGCGGACGGTCGCGCCCGCAGTCAGGGCCCATGGGTCGAGCCGGACGTTGCCCACGACAGGTGCGCCGCCGAACGTGCCGCGCGCCTGCGTGCGCAGGAACGCCTTCTTCGCGTCGACAAAGATCCCGAAGCGCGGCGTCAGCATGATGTCGGCACCGGCTTCGATCGCGGGGGACAGGTCGTTGTCGAGCTCGACGTCGCGGAACGCGCCGTCCTTGGTGCTGAACACGATCATGTACGCCGCGCCCACGCCGACATAGGGCTGGAACGTGCCCTGACGCAGCGGGCGATACTGCGCGGTCAGCGTGGCGGGTCCGTAGGTCGTCTCCATCAGCTTGCCGAACGGGGCGAGCGCATCCGACCCGTTGACATCGATGTGGGGAGGCAGGCCGACGGTCAGCGCGACCGCGAAATTGCGGCCGATGAAACGGCCCGCCTGGATCGTCGGCGTGTAATGCGACTTGGTCGATATGCCCGCGTTGGGAACGGGCGTTCCGGCCACGCTGAGCTTGATCTCGTCGGCGAGCGTCAGCTGCGTGATGCCGCCGCGCACGAACCAGCGCGCGGTATCGTCCTGTGCCACGGCCGGCGTCGCGCAGGTCGCGGCGAGCAGGATCGCCGCCGTTATCGAGATCGGTTTGCGCATCTGAAAATTCCTAGAACCTGAACATTGCGCCGGCGGTCAGGATGACCGGATCGAGCTGAGCGACGGCGGTGACACGCGACGGGCCGAGATTTCCCGACGCGTTTGCGTCCCAGAAACCCTTCTTGGCATCGGCGAAGACCGCGAAACGCCTGTCGACGTTGATCTCCACGCCGCCCTGCACCGTGAAGCCGTAGGCATCGCGGATGTTCAGGTCGGTGGCGAAGCGGTCGGTGTTCTTCCACACATGCTGCAGGCCGAGACCGGCTCCGACGTAGGGCGAGACCGTGCGACCGCGTAAGGGGTGGAAGGTCGCGGTCGCCGTGAAGATGCTGAATTCGTCGTTGCCGAGATTGGGGATGCCGGTCAGCGAGCCCGCGGGAAGGTTCGACGTCGTGGCGGGCGCGGTCGCGCTCAGCTGGACCGCAACCTTGGGCAACACGAAGTAGCCGACGTCGAGGCTCGCGGTGACCCTCTTGGGCGTCCTGTAACCCGCCTGTGGGTCACGCACGCCGTCGACGAAGATGCGGCCCTTGTCGACGAGGTCGATGTGGGTCACGCCGGCGCGAACGAAGGCGTTCGGCTGCGCCACGTCCTGCGCGATCGCGGGCGTCGCGCTGAACGAAGCAAGCAGCAATGCCGTCTTCACCAATCTCGTCATCACGGGTTCTCTCATGTGTCAAAACGGAACTAGCCGGTTTGGGTAAATGGCCGGTTAAAGCCGTTTGGACCGTTTCGGTTTTCCGGGCGTCAGCCGTTGGCGGCGATCTTGACCGTTACCGGTGCGGCTTCCGTCACGGCCGGCTTGCGGCGACGCATAGCCGCGACCGTGGCGCGCGCGCCTGCCTCGGGCCGTGCGACGAGCGCATCGATCGTCGCGAAGCTCGCGCTTCCGTCCAGCAGCGCGTCGTGCTGCTTGATCGCGTCCTCGCGCGCGACGCCCAGCTTATGCACCGCGTCGATAACGTCGCGGCTCGTATGCTTGGCCATGACCTGCATGCGGAACCGGGCTTGTCCTTTCGGCACGGCCGGAAACTCGACGAGGTTGGCGAGCAGCCCGACGTCGGGCAGGCGGCGCGACGTCAGGCGGCCCAGACCCTCGATCCCCATCTTGACGCAAACGATCGGCGATGGGTCGCCGTACGTCTCGAACGTCGTTCCGTGCAGCAGCTCGCGCAGCAGGCGGATGTTGGTCATCAGCGCGCCGCGCAACTGTTCGCCCTCGGCCGAGTCGACGATGTCGAACGCCTTGTGCGCGATCGCCGCCTGTGACGGCGACAGCGCGTTGGAGAAGGTGTTGGGCGAGCTGTAGTAGCGCAGATACTCCTTCACGCTCCGCCGGTTGCACGCGACGAAGCCGCCGTTGGACGCGAACGTCTTGGAGAAGGAGCCCATGACGACGTCGACCTTGCCGATCATCCCCTGCGCGCCCAGGTGCCCGCGGCCCATGGGGCCGAGCGATCCCAGATCGTGCGCGCAGTCGACCACGAGGATCGCCCCGTACTCGTGCGCGACGTCCTGCAGCGCCTTGATGTCGGGCGTATCCGAATCCATCGAGAACAGGCTTTCGGTCACCACCAGGATGCCGTTGGTCGTGTCCTTGGCACGGATCGCGGCGAGCTTTTCTCGCGCGCCTTCGATCGAATTGTGGCGGAACAGATGGATGTTGCGCGTCGACGCCTGCGCGCCTTCCTGAAGGCAGGCGTGGGACAACGCGTCCATGACGATGTGGTCGGACGGGCGCACCAGTCCCTTGACGACGCCGAAACCGGCGGCCCAGCCGGTCGGGAACAGGATGACCTGTTCCATGTCGAGGAACTCGGCGATGCGCCGTTCGAGCTTCAACGACACGGACGTGTTGCCGATCAGCGCCGGGCTGCCCGCGCTGTGCACGCCGTACTCGGCGATGGTGGCGATCGCGACGTCGCGCACCGCGTCGTGCGATGACAGGCTGAGATAGTCCTGCGACGCGAAGTTGATGCCTTCGAACCGCGTGCCTTCGTCGGTTTTTGCCACGACCTGGTTGCGGGGGGCCGAATCGGTCGAGCGTCCGAGCGGCCACAGGCCCGTCTCGCGGCGAAGCTGCTGCCAGTCGTAGAACGCGCCAACGCGGTCCATCAGGTTCGAACCCGGCAGATACCGGAAATCGCGCATGCTTCCGCCAAGTGCGTCCAGCAGCCGATCGTTGACTTCACTCATTTCACCAAACCCCCGAGATATTCCAGAACCCCGAGGTGCGCGTTAGGCGCGGAAGCCGAAGCTTTGGTGAAGGAGATTACTTAACGGCGTGCCTTTCGATCTTTTCGAGCAGGTCGGGCAGCGAGATCGGCTTGGTCTCGAAGTCGACGCAGCCCGCCTCGACGCTCTTGCGCCGGTCGCTGTCGAGCGCGTGCGCGGTCAGCGCGATGATCGGCAGGTGGCTCGTCGCCGGGTTGCCCAGGATGTGCTTGGTGGCTTCCCAACCGTCCATCTCGCCCAGCGCGACGTCCATCAGGATCACGTGCGGCTGCTCCGTGTCGGCCATGCGGATGCCTTCGGGCCCGTCGACCGCGCACACGACTTCGTAGCCCTTGCGCGTCAGGCGGCGCGTCAGCATGTCGCGGTTCATTTCGTTGTCCTCGACGATCAGAACCTTGGTCACGCCCGCTCTCTCCCCGCCGTTCATGCGGCGGCCCGCGCTATAGGACGCTCGATCACGGACGGCGAGGCCGGCGGAAGCGCGATCACGAAGCGGCGCGCCCCGCCCTCGTCATGCGACACGCCGATCTCGCCGCCGATCAGCCGGACGAACTTGAGACCGAGCGCAAGGCCGATGCCCGCGCCGCCGTATTTGGTCGGGCTCGAGTCCCGGTCGTCGGAGAAGATGTCGAACACCGATTCGATCGATCTCTTGTCCTGCGCGCCCTGCGCATCGACGATCATGATGTTGACGCGGTTCGCGCCCCACATGCCCGCCGACAGGCGCAGCGCGCCTCCGTTCGGCGACGTCGCCGCGCCCATCAGGATGTGGCGCACCGCCTTGGACAAGGCATTCCAGTCGATCTCGTACAGGAAATCCGCGTCCACGAGATCGCTTTCCATCGTGTAGCCGCGTTCGGTGAGGTACGGTTCGATCAGTCGCGCGACTTCGCTCAGGCGTTCGCCCATCCGGTCTCGCGTGACGTGGACGTCAAACTTGCCCGCGTCGATCTTGGAATAATCGAGGATGTCGTCGACGAGCTTGAGCAGATGCGTGCCCGCGCCGCGGATGTTCTCCAGGTCGCGCGCGCCCTCGAGGTCCCCTTCGTCGGTTGCATCGTCGAGCAGAAGCTGGCTGTAGCCGATGACCGCGTTCAACGGCGTGCGCAGTTCGTGGCTCATGCTGGCGACGAAGTCGGCCTTGGCGACGCTCGCCTGTTCGGCGGCCGCGGTGACGCTCTGCAAATTGTCGGTGGTGGCGATGAGGTCGCCGACCTCGGTCTCGAAACGCTGCTGGTCCTTCAGCACGCTGGCGAAATAAAGCGACATCATGGCGACGTATGCGGACGCGCTGACCGTCGAGACGATCCCGATGATCTGGAACAGTTCCAGGTCGACCGCGGGGAATGGATAGCCGCTCAGCACCAGCGCTGCGAAGCCGACGACGTTGCCCGCGATCAGCACGAGCAGGCCGTTGCGGACATGACCGGTCGTGGGAAGATAGAAGAAGGCCAAGATCGGCGTGATCAGCAGCCACGGCAGGAACGGCGAATAGATGCCGCCATAAGCGTAGCACGCCCACAGGATGCAGAAGAGCAGGTTCTGCACCGACAGGAAGGCCAGCAGCGTGTAGGCCCGGGTGTACTTGAGCAGGAACGGATAAAGCCAGAACGCGGTGATCGAGCCCGCGAACACCCAGAAGCGGTAATCCTGCTCCAACCCGATGACGAACAGGTACAGCGGAATGACATTGCCCAGGAACGGCCCGAACACGTGGCTCATCATGAACATGCGCGCGCGCCGGTGCGAGTCCGAACGGACGCGCAGGTTCAGCGGGATGAAATAGTCGAGGAAATCGTCCAGCCGTTCGTTGAGGCGGCGCTTCTGCGTCGCGGGCTTGGCGGCAGCCTTGGCGGTCATGACGAGTTCCTCGGGCGACCTTACGCACACGGCATCGTGCGGGCGATCCTTTGTCGTCGCCGTCTAGCCGCGTCATCCTTACCGCTACGTAAAGCCGTTCCGTTCGTGGAGGAAAGTGCCGTTTACGCCAAATTAGCGGGACAGACTTAACTGGATCAGGCCGGATGGGGATCGGCGGGGAGGCAGAAGGCGCGCGTGGCGAGTTTTTCGAACAAGGTCATCGATTTCTTTGTGCCGCCGCGAATGCGGGCGAAGGAATCCGACACAATGATGGTGAGGACGTTCGTCTTCCTCCATTTGTTCGGGCCGCTGCTCGGGCAATCGGTCACGGTCTTCCTGTACCGCGCGTCTTCATCGATCGGGCCGGTGTTCTGGACGATCGAGGCGACGCTCTGCTTCTTCTGGCTGATGCCGTGGCTGGTCCGCCGCACGGGCAGCCTGATGTGGCCCGCCACCCTGTCTGTGCAGGCTCTGGTGACGCTCAGCCTGTTCGGATCGTTCTTCTACGGCGGCATCAGCTCGCCGTTCCTGCCGTGGCTCCTGATCGCGTTGCTGCTCGGCTTCTTCTATCTCGCGGATCGTCCGCGCCTCGTCATATACGGTGTCGCGGTGCAGCTGGCCGTGTTCACGGTCGCGCGGCTCGTCAAGGGCGACTTCCCCATGCTGGTTCCGCTCGAGAGCCTGTGGATCGTCAACCTCATTTCGATCGTGTCCGCGCTCATCTACATCACCACCGTCGCGCTCTACTACGAAAAGGTCATGCGGGTGAGCACCGCGCTGGAGGAGGACGCCAAGGTCCAGCGCGACCGCGCGGACAAGCTGCGCGCCGCGATGTTGCGCGCCGAGCAGGCGAGCCACGAGAAATCGATCTTCGTCGCCAAGATGAGCCACGAGCTGCGCACGCCGCTGAACGCGGTGATCGGGTACAGCGAGATGCTGCGCGACGATCTGGAGGATGAGCCGGGCACGTCGCAGAAGGCCGCCGACCTCGACCGCATCAACTCGGCAGGGCGACACCTCATGGCCCTGGTCAACGACGTGCTCGATCTGTCCAAGATCGAGAAGGAGGACCTGACCGTCGCCAACGTGTCCTTCGACCTGGAGACGCTGATCGAGGACGTGATCGCGACGGTGGCGCCGATGATGAAGGTCCAGGACAACCGGCTCGACCTGCAGATCTGCCCAAATCCCGGCATGATCGTGTCCGATCCGCTCAAGCTGCGTCAATCCATCCTCAACCTGCTGAGCAACGCGGCCAAGTTCACGATCAACGGCCTCATCACGCTGACCGTGATGCGCAGGCACACCGCGTCGGGCGACATGATCCTGATAGAGGTGCGCGACACGGGGATCGGCATTTCGCCCGAAGGCCTGCAGCGCCTGTTCCGCAACTTCAGCCAGGCGGAGGCGAACACCGCGTCGCGCTTCGGCGGCACGGGCCTGGGCCTCGCGCTGACGCGACGCTTCTGCCAGTCGATGGGGGGATCGGTGGATGTCGACTCCCAACTCGGCGCGGGATCCAGCTTCCGCATCGAAATCCCGGCCGAACCGCGCAAAGGCACCGCCGCCAAGTCGGCTTCGTCGACGAAGCCGGACGACGTCGTTCTCGCTGCCTGACCTGTTAACCTTTTTTCGCGCATAGAGCGCGCAGCCACCTGATCGCCTGACGATCCCGCGAAGAGGAGCGAACTTGGCCAAGACCGAACCCCTGACGCCGGAAGAGACGACGAGCCACGCGACCGCCGGTGGACATTACGCACTCGCGATCCGCGGGTCGGTGTCGCGCGCGCTTTTCGTCGCGTTGGCCACAATGTCCGTGGGGACGCTCGCGGTGGGGTCGGCTCTCGTGCTGGCCGCGCCGCCCGTTCCCGTCTTCATGGTGGCCGCGCTCGGGCTCTGGGCCGCGGTGTTCGCCGTCGCGCGCCGCCTGTCCGCGCGGATCGCCGACGCGGTGTCGGCTCCGGCGCAGGCGCTGCTCGACGACGCCGCGCGCGACGGCGCGACCGACGCGACGCCCCGCGCCTTGCCCGACGCGGCCCTGCCGACGCTGCGGAACGATCTCGAAGCCTTGTCGGCAGGCCTCGGAACCCGCGCGCGCGCATCGGCGCAGACGGTCGCCGAGCTGGTGCGCATCAAGGAACATGCGCAGGCCGCCAACCTCGCCAAATCGCAGTTCCTCGCCAATATCGGCCACGACCTGCGCACGCCCTTGAACGCGATCGTCGGCTACGCGACGCTGCTGCAGGAAGACGCGGTCGCCGAAGGGCGCGCCGCCCACGACGCCGACTTGCAACGCATCCTGGAGGCGAGCCGCCGCCTGATCGAAATGATCAGCGACGTGCTCGACCTGTCCAACATCGAGACGGGCAAGCTCGCGTTCCAGCCGGGTATCCTGGACGTCGCAGCGCTCGTCACGGGCGTCGCCGCGCACGTCGATCCGGTCCGGAACGGCAACCGCCTGTGCGTCGACGTGCCCGCCGACATCGGCATCATGGTCGGCGACGAGGCCAAGCTCCGGCGCGCGCTGCGCAACGTCGTCGCCAACGCGTTCCGCTACACGCGCAACGGCGACATCGACCTCATCGTCGCCGGTTGCGACGTCGGCGGAGTCGACCACATCTGCTTTTCCGTGTCGGACACGGGTCCCGGGATGACGGTCGAACAGATCGCGCTCGCCTTCGACCCCTTCGCCACGGGTTCGAACGGCGGCGGCTCGGGCCTCGGGCTCGCCGTCACGCGGCGCCTCGTGCGCGTCATGGGCGGCGACGTCACCGCGACCAGCGTTCCGGGCGAGGGAACGAGCTTCCGCATCGTGCTGCCCCGCAAGGTCGCGCGCGGACTGCCGAGCAGCGCGATCCCGGACTATGTCGAGGCCGCGCCCGCCGACGCGCTCGCCTTCGACAAGATCGCGCTCGTGATCGACGACGACCATACCGCCGTGGCGCTGATGCGGCGGCGGCTCGCCCCGCACGGCTACGGCGTGATCGCCGCGCATGACGGCGCGGCGGGGCTCGCGCTCGCGCGCTCGGAGAAGCCCGACCTCATCGTGCTCGACATCCACATGCCCGTCATGAACGGCTACCAGGTGCTGGAAGCGATCCGCGCGGACGAGGCGATCCGCGCTATTCCCGTGGTCGTCGCGACGGTGGACGACGACCGCGGGCGCGTGCTGCGTTCGGGCGCGTCCGATTACCTCGCCAAGCCCGTCGGGCGTGAGCAGCTGACGGACGTCCTCAACCTCTACCGCGACCGCGTCGACGGCGAGATTTTGATTGTTGACGACGATCCCGATGCAGGCGATCTGATCGCGCGCACCGCGACCGAAGTCGGGCTTGCGTCGCGACGCGCGTTCGACGGCCGACAGGCGCTGGCGATGATCCGCGACCACGCCCCGTCCGCGATCGTGATGGACCTGACGATGCCGGGCCTGAGCGGGTTCGCGCTGCTCGAGAAACTGCGCGAGGACCAGGCAGCGATCCCGATCGTGATCGTGTCCGGCCGCGCGCTGACCGATCGCGAGCGCGACATGGTGACCGCGTCGGGACACCCGTTCTTCACCAAGGGCGAGTTCTCGCCGCGACAGGTCGCGCAGACGCTCAAATCGCTGCTCAACAAGCCGGCGCTGGCGGCATGAGCGTGCAGGGAACCCGGCGGCCCAAGCACCGCATCCTGATCGTCGACGACGTCGACGACAACCGCGTCGTCCTGCAGCGCCAGCTGGAGCGCGCGGGGTTCGTCACGATCGTGTGCGAGGGCGGGATATCGGCGCTGGGCCAGGTGTCCGCCGACCCGCCCGACCTCGTCGTTCTCGACTGGATGATGCCGGGCCTGTCGGGGCTCGACACGCTTCGCGGGATCCGCGACCATCTGGACGTCGATCGCCTTCCCGTCATCATGTGCACCGCGCGCGACGAGGAGAGTTCCATCGCGATCGCGATGGACGCGGGCGCGAACGATTACGTGCAAAAGCCTATCCGCATGCCCGTGCTGCTCGCGCGCATAAACACGCTGCTGGCGCGCAAGGCGACGATCGACGCGCTGTCCGACGTCAACGAGGAACTGGAGGCGACCTTGGCCAAGCGCACCAACCAGCTCTTCGACCGCAACGCGCGCGGCTCCGACGCGCGCGATGACGAACACGCGCGCGGCTCCGACGCGCGCGACGACGAACACGCGCGCGGCTCCGACGCGCGCACCGACGAAAACGCGCGGGACGGGGACTAGGGCGTGCTCGGCTCGCTGCTGTCCTCGTCCGCCGCGGTCGCGTCGGGTCCGCACGCCGGCTACGCCATCGCCGCCGTGTGCGGCGTGGCGGCGGCCGTGCTCGGACGTCAGATGCTCAGCGGCGCGTCGCTCGACCGCAGGCTCGTCGAGATGGCGGCGCGCGAGGCGGCGCTCGAGGAAGCGGTGCTGACGGACGCGGTCACGGGCCTGCGCAACCGGCTCGCGTTCAGCCGCAATTTGGAAAAGCTGATCGCGCGCGGCGGCAGCGAGGACGTCAACGTCCTGTTCCTCGATCTCGACAAGTTCAAGGAAGTCAACGACACGCTCGGCCACAAGATCGGCGACGAGTTGTTGAAGGGCGTGGCGCAGCGATTGAGCACGCTCATCTCCGCCAACGACACGCTGGCGCGCATCGGCGGCGACGAGTTCGCCGCGATCGTGTGCCTCGATCCGGCGCATCCGGTCGACGAGCTCGCCATCGCGATCGTGGAGGCGATCTACGAACCTTTTCTCATTGACGGGCACCTCGTCCATGTCGGCGCATCGGTCGGCGTGTCCAAGCGCATGGACACGGCGACATCCGCCGACGACCTGCTGCGTCAGGCCGATATCGCGATGTACGACGCCAAGTTTTCGAAGACGGACAGCTTCCGCATCTTCGACGAGCGCATGAGCAGCATGATCGCTCTCCGCTCCAACATGCGCTCCGAGCTCGAGTCCGCGATCGCAAACGACGGGCTGCTGCTCAAGTACCAGCCGATCGTCGACGCGCACACGGGCAAGCTGTCGAGCGTCGAGGCGCTGCTGCGCTGGCCCCATTCGAGCCAGGGCGAAATCTCGCCGACCGACCTCATTCCATTGGCCGAAGAGTCGGGGCAGATCATGGCGCTCGGCTCCTGGATCCTCGAAAAGGCGCTGCTCGCCGCGCGCGAGTTCGAGGACGTGCCGGTCGCGGTCAACGTGTCGCCGATCCAGTTCCGCCACCACGGCTTCGCCACCATCGTCGGCGACAAATTATACGCAAGCGGCGTCGCGCCCGGCCTATTGCGGCTCGAGATCACCGAAGGCGTTCTGATCAGCCACATGGACGCGGCCAAGAGCACGATCCGGCAGCTGCGCAACATCGGCGTCGCGGTCGCGCTCGACGATTTCGGCACGGGTTATTCGTCGCTCAGCTACCTCCAGAATCTCGATTTCGACTGCATGAAGATCGACAAATCCTTCCTGCGGGATGTCGGCCGCCGCCAGCTGGCGACCAAGGTCCTGCGCTCGATCATCGAGCTGGGGCACAGCCTCGACCTGAAGGTCGTCGCGGAAGGCATTGAAAATGCGTGGCAGGCGCGCCTGCTCACCATGCTCAACTGCGATTATCTGCAGGGTTATTATTTCGGCACGCCCATGGAGTTGGACGAACTGATCGCGTTCAAGACACACGGCTTGCAGGAAGCGCGCGATCCGATCGCGTGCGAGCCGGTCCGGCAGGATCTGGTACGCTTGGCCTGAGGCAGTCTTTCCTAAGCCCGATCTTTTTCACGCCGTTCGTGTCGAGCGAAGTCGAGACACCCACTCGAGCGTAGCCGAGAACAATTTTTCATCAGCGCGAGCCCTCGACTTCGCTCGGGAGGATGTCTCGACTTCGCTCGACACGAACGGGATGGGAGTGATTTGACCAAGGCGGGCCGTGCGCAGGACAAGCCCCGCCTGCACGCGATCTGCACGGCATCGACGATCCCCGTGCACGGCTCGACCGCTCGGGGCCACACTTGCCCCCGCCATCATCGACCCCATCGAACAAGGGGATTCGTCATGGCATCATCAAAACCGCGGCGCGCGAGCTTCCGCATCAAGGCAGGCGCGGCGCTCGCGCTCGTCGCGCTGGGCGATCACCTGTTCTTTTTCTCAGGGTCGCTCGGCGGCGGCATCGGCCCGTTCGCGGCCGCCTGGCTCGTCGCCACCGTGCTCGTCCATCCCGCGCTCCGCCGCGATCGGCGCGCCCATGTCGCCGCCGGTGCCGCCGCCTTGTACGCCCTCGCGCTGTACGATGATCCGAGCCTGCTCGCCTGGTCCCTGTTCAGCGCCGCGATCCTTGCCGCCGTGCTGCTTCCGCGCTCCGCCCGCTTCGACGATGCCTGGCACTGGGCGCTCAGGCTGATCGTGCAGGTCGTGTTGAGCCTGGCCGGACCGGTGGCCGACAGCCGTAAGCTTCGCCGCGCGACACGAGGCGACCGTCCGAAGCGTCGGCTGCCATACGCGACGCTTGCGCTGCCCGTGATCGGCGGCGGCGTGTTTCTGGCGTTGTTCGCTCTGGCCAACCCGCTGATCGGCTCCGCACTTGGCTCCGTGTCGCTGCCGTCGCTCGATTTCGAGACGGTCGTGCGCGCGATGCTCTGGTCCGTGCTGCTCGTGCTCGTGTGGAGCACGCTGCGCCCGCGCCGCCCGCGCTGGCTGGCGAGCTTCGCCGGAACGGACGACGTCGCGACGCTTCTCCCGGGCGTGTCCGTCGCGTCCGTCACGCTGTCGCTGGTCGTCTTCAACGCGCTGTTCGCGCTGCAGAACGCGCTCGACATCGCCTTTCTGTGGAGCGGGGCGGGAATGCCGGACGGGGTGTCGCTGGCGGAGTACGTCCATCGTGGAGCCTATCCGCTGATCGCGACCGCGCTGCTCGCCGGGCTGTTCGTCCTGGTGGCGCTGCGCCCGGGCTCGGCCACCGCGGACGCGCCGCTCATCCGGCGGCTGGTCACCCTGTGGGTCGCGCAGAACATCTTTCTGGTGTTCTCCTCCATGCTGCGGACGTTCGACTATATCGAAGCCTACTCGCTGACCCGCCTGCGCATCGCGGCGCTGGCTTGGATGGCGCTGGTCGCGGTCGGGCTCGCCCTGATCTTGTGGCGGATGCTGCGGGCGCGGAGCGCGGGCTGGCTGCTCAACGCCAACACGCTCGCGGCGGGGATCGTGCTCAGCGTCGGCACCGCCGTCGACCTGGGCAGCGTCGCCGCCGCCTGGAACGTGCGTCACGCCAAGGAAGTCGGGGGCAGGGGCGCCGCGCTCGATCTGCCCTACCTCGAACGGCTGGGCGCTTCGGCCTTCGTGTCGCTGGTCGAGCTCGAACGCCGCAAGCTCCCCGCCGACTTCCGCCGCCGCGTCGCGCTCGCCCGCTGCGAGGCGCACCGGGACCTGTCGGGCAACCGCGGGATCCGCCGCAACGCACGCCGCCTGACCCGCGCGGCGGAGATCGGCGGCCCGCGCTTGCTGCATTTCCACGGCTGCCCCGAGCGGAGGCCCTCCGCGCCCATGGTCATGACGCCGCCCGCGCCGCCCCCGCCACCGGCACCGCCACCGCCACCGCCGCCTCCCCCGTTGACGAAAGCGCCCGCACGGTGATGGTGCCCGCCATGCCGCGCATCCTCATCGCCGACGACGACCCGCACATCCGCGCGCTGCTTGTCTTCGCCTTCGCCAAGGCGGGGGTGGAGACGATCGAGGCGGCGGATGGGGAGGCGGCGCTGGCTGCGGTCGACGCGAGCAAGCCCGACCTTCTCGTGCTCGACATCAACATGCCGCGCATGGACGGCTTGGAAGTGTGCCGCCGATTGCGAACGCCGGGATCGGAAGGCCTTCCCGTCCTGTTCCTGTCTTCCCGGGATGACGAGATCGACCGCGTGCTCGGCATCGAGCTTGGCGGCGACGACTATGTGACCAAGCCGTTTTCGCCTCGCGAAGTGGTCGCGCGGTCGCTCGCCATCCTCAGGCGGACGGGCGCGCACCCGTCCGCTCCCGCGGATGCGGTGGTATCGCAGGGGCAGTTGCGGCTCGACACGGACGCCTGGGCCGCGACCTGGAACGGGGCCGCGGTGACGCTTACCGTGACCGAGTTCGGGTTGTTGAAGACGCTCGCCGCCGCACCCCAAAAGGTGTTTTCGCGCGATGCGATCATCGACCGGCTGCACGGACCCGACTTCGCGATCACCGACCGCACGATCGACAGCCACATCCGCAACCTGCGCGCCAAATTCTCCGCGATCGGCGGCACGGACGTGATCGAGACGCGGGCAGGCGTCGGCTACCGGCTGGGGGCGTGCAGCGGCGCATGATCGAGGCCGCAAAGGCTTGGGCCAGGGCGCACTGGCCCCGGCTGCGCCTGCGCACGATCCTGATGCTGACGCTGCTGCTCGTCGCGGGGCTGCCGGGTGTCGGCGCGATCTCGCTGCGCGTCTACGAGAACAGCCTGGTGCGGCAGACGGAGGCGGAGCTGATCGCGCAGGGCGCAGCGCTCGCCGCGACGGCGGAGGCGCTGTGGCCGGGCGCGCCGCCGCGCCCGATCACCGCGCGTCCGGTGTTCCGGCCCGAGCTCGCCGCGATGGACCTCAGCGCGTCGCCGATGCTCCCGGAGCGACCGCGTGCCGTTCCCACGCGTACCCCCGCCGTTGCCGAAGCGCTCGCCGTCGGTGCGTCGTTGTCTTCCATCGCACGGGTCACGGCGGAGACGACGCTGGCCTCCATCCAGCTGATCGACGCCCGCGGCACCGTCGTCATGGGCCACGAACTCGGCCGCAGCCACGCGAGCCTGCCCGAGTTTCGTCGCGCCTTGTCGGGGATGCCCGTTACGGTCTTCCGACGCAACGATAACTACTCTGCACGTTATTCATTCGAATGGCTGAGCCGCGCGTCCGCGCTGCGCATCCACCATGTCCGTCCGGTCACCGTCGCCGGCCGACCCGTCGCCGTGCTGATGCTGTCCCGCAGCCCCCGCGCGCTGTTCAAGGGCCTGTACCAGGACCGCGCCAAGATCGGGCTCGGCGTCGCCGCGATCTTCGTCGCGCTGCTCGGGATCACCGCGCTCCTGTCCCGCGGCATCGCGCGTCCGATCGAACAATTGGGCGAAGCCACCCGTCGCCTCGCCGCGGGCGACGGCGACATCCCCGACGCGCCCGCCACCGCCGCGATTGAGATCCGCGCGCTCTACCAGGACTTCTCGGCGATGGCCGACGCGGTATCCCGCCGATCGCGCTATCTGTCCGACTTCGCCGCCGCGGTCAGCCACGAGTTCAAGACCCCGCTCGCCGGCATCACGGGCGGGATCGAGCTGCTGCAGGACCACCACATGGGCGAAGCGGACCGCCGCCGCTTCCTGGCGAACATCGCGGCGGACGCCGATCGCCTCACCCAGCTCGTCACCCGCCTGCTCGACCTTGCCCGCGCCGACATGGCCGAACCGCAGGCAGGCGCATCGAGCGACCCCTTGGCGGCCGCCCGCCGCATCGCCGACGCATTTCGCGGGCCGGGGTTTGACGTCGGCATCGGCTTCTCGAACGCGTCCCCCGTGGCGGTTCCGCAAGCCACGCTTGAAGCCGCGCTCACCACCCTGTTCGAAAACGCGCGCCAGGCGGGGGCCGCGCGTGTCGATGTGACCGCGAAGGCGAACCGGTCGCATTTGACCCTGTTCGTCGCCGACGACGGCCCCGGCGTCCCGCCCGGCGACGCGCCGCGCCTGTTCGACGCTTTCTTCACCAGCCGCCGCGAGACGGGCGGGACCGGCCTGGGCCTGCCGATCGCGCGATCGCTCTTGAAGGCAAGCGGCGGCGAGATCGAGCTGCGCGCGTCGGAGGCGGGAGCGACCTTCGCGATCCGATTGCCCCGTCAGGTGAGCGCCATCTCGCCCATGCGTACGTAGTCCAGTTTCCCCGTCCCGAGCACGGGCAGCGCGGCCACATGCCGCACGTCGCGAGGCACCGCGAGTTCGGCCACCCCGTTGACCTTGGCCCATGCCGACAAGCCGGATCCCGTCGCGCCCGGATCGGTGGTGAACAGGACGAGCTGCTCGCCCTTGCGCGCGTCCGGGCGCGTCACGACCGCATGGTCGAAGCCGGGGAACGCCGTCGCGGCGGACGCCTCGACCGCGGGCAGCGACACCATCTCGCCGCCGATCTTTGCGAAGCGCTTGGCGCGGCCGCGGATCTCGACGTACCCCGTCTCGTCGATCCGCACGATGTCGCCGCTGTCGTGCCAGCCGCCTTCGGGCGGCTGGAGCACGCCGGGCGCGTCGACCTTGTAGTAGCCGGCCATGATGTTGGGTCCGCGGATCGCGAGGCGGCCGACTGTCCCGCCCTCCGCGTCGATGCCGGGAACGGGGTCGAGCTTCGCCTCGATCCCCGGCAGCAGGCGCCCGACGCTGCCCGCGCGAAAGTGCATGGGCGTGTTGATCGTAATCGCCGGTGCGGCTTCGGTCGCGCCATAGCCTTCCATGATGCGCAACCCGAACCGCTCGGCGTAGACCGCGCGCGTGCTGTCCCGCACCTTTTCCGCCCCCGCGAAGATGTAGCGCAGCGCATAGAAATCGTACGGGGCGGCCATGCGCGCGTAGCCGCTCAGGAACGTGTCGGTGCCGAACAGCACGGTCGCGTTCGCGTCGTACGCCAAGGCGGGCACGATGCGGTAGTGGAGCGGGCTCGGGTACAGCACGGTCTTGATGCCGTTGAGGACGGGGAGCAGCGTGCCTCCCGTAAGCCCGAAGCTGTGGAACACGGGCAGCGCGTTCAGCACGATGTCGGTGGAGTTGAAGTCGAGCCGCGCGGCCAGCTGCGCCAGGTTGGCGTTGAGGTTGCGGTGGCTGAGCGCGACCCCCTTGGGAACGCCTTCGGAGCCGCTGGTGAACAGCACGACGGCAGGGGAGGCGGGGTCGATGCGCAGTTTGGCGTGGCTGCCGCGGGCGAGGTATGACGCGATCAGCGCGCGCAGTCGTGCCCCCGTACCGATCGCCGCCCGAACATCCTCCAGCCACACGATGCGCTTGTCCGCGCCCAGGGCCGCTACGACCTCTTCCAGCTTCGCTTTTTCCACGAACACCCGCGACGACACGATCGTGCGCACCTGCGCCGCCGTGCAAGCGGCCTGCAGCGCGGCCAGCCCGGCGGAATAGTTGAGCATCGCGGGAACCCGCCCGGTCGCCTGCAGGCCGAAGAAGGTCGCCACCACGCCGTTGACGTTGGGCAGCAGCACCCCGACCGCCTCGCCCCGCGCCGCGTACGGCTCGAGCGCGCGGCCGAGCGCCAGCGAACCGACGATCAGCTTGCGATAGGTGAGCGGCTCCCGGTTCACGTCCTCGACTACCGGCGCGCCCATGCCGTGGATCTCCGCCGCGTCGAGCAGGCCTGAGAACAGCGTCCGGTCGATGTTCGACGTGGCGAAGATCATCTCGCTCATCTGGTCGTACAAACGTCGCCCCGCGATCGCGCGGCGTTCGCGTGCGCTCCCCCCTTCGATCGCGAAGCGGCGGGGCGGCAGCACCGTCAGCCGGATGCGTGGGAACCAGCGCAGGCGCACCTTGCCGCGCAACCTGGAAAACGGCGTGAACTGCGCCCCGTCGATGCGCACGGGAACGATCGGCGCGTCCGCCTTGTCCGCGACCATCCCCGGCCCGTCGAAGATCTTCATCAGCGCGCCCGTGACCGTGATGCGGCCTTCGGGAAAGATGACCAACGTGCGGCCCTCGCGCACCGCCTTGACCATGGCTTTCGCCGCCATCGGGTTGGTCGGATCGACCGGAAACGCGTCGAACAGCCGCAGGAACGGCTTGACCCACCAAGCCTTGGCGATCCGCGAATGAATGGCGAAGGTGGGCTTTCCGGGCAGAAACGCGGCGAGCAGCAGCCCGTCGAGGAACGACACGTGGTTGACGACGACGACGGCGCGGGTGCCGGCCGCCGGCATGTTCTGCGCGCCCACGACCTCGACTCCGTAGGCGAGCTTCAGCGCTCCTCGGACGAGCGACTTGATCACGGTTTCCGGCAGCAAGGCGCACGCGACGAGCGCGACCACGAGTCCGAACAGCCCGAGCACGAGGAACACCCCGTCGATGTCCGCGCCCGCCGCCAGCATCAGCGACACGACCACCGAAATCCCCACCATTGCGGCCGCGTTGAGAACATTGTTGGCCGCGACGTCGCGCGACCGGTTGTCGGGTTCGCCCAGCGTCTGCAGGAACGCGTACAGCGGCACGATGAACACGCCGCCCGCGACCGCGATGACGAGCAGGTCGGCGACGAGGTGCCAACTTCCATCGAGCTGCAGGAAGCCCGCGATCCCTACCTGCGCCGCCGCGGGCGACATGCCGGCGGCGGTGAACGAAAGGTCGATCACCGCCACCGCCAGGATCAGCGCCGCGACCGGGACGTAGCGCGCGGAAATCTCGCCGCCCAGCAAGCGGTTGACCGTCAGCGAACCGACCGCGACGCCTACCGAGAACAGCCCCAGGAACAGCGACGCCACCCATTTGTCCCCGTTCAACTGCTCGACCAGCGGCACGAACTGCTGCGTCAGCACCGCGCCCAGGGCAAAGAACCAGCTGATCCCCAGAATCGTCAGGTACAGCCACCGCGTCCCCCGTGCTCGCCGCACGATCGCGGACGTCGCGCGGAACAGGTTGTAGTCGAGCGCTGGGCGGTCGGCGGCCGGCGGCGCGGCGGGGATGAACAGGCTCGCGGCCAGCCCCAACGCCGCGACGGCGAGCACGGCGACCGCCGCATGCTGCGCGGGGAGCAGTCCGCCCGCCAACTGCCCCGTCAGGATCGCCAGAAACGTTCCGGATTCGACGAGCCCCGTGCCGCCCATCAGCTCGGTCTCGCGCAGGTGCTGCGGCAGGATCGAATATTTGATCGGCCCGAAGAACGCCGAATGGACTCCCATCGCGAACAGCACGCCGAAAAGCAGCGGCACCGACTCGTACACCAGCGCCCCCGCGCCGACCGCCATGATCGCGACCTCCGCGATCTTGACGCCCCGCGCGAGCCTCGCCTTGTCGACCCGGTCGGCCAATTGCCCCGCCAGGCTGGAGAACAGCAGATACGGCAGAATGAACACCGCGCCCGCGATCGTGACCGCCTGCACCGCGCCTTCGGGATCGTCCGCCATCAACCGGAACGCGATCAGGAACAGCATCGCCGACTTGAACAGGTTGTCGTTGAACGCCCCCAGAAACTGCGTGACGAACAAGGGCGCGAAGCGTCGGCGGCCGAGCAGTGCGAATTGCGGTGCGGACATCGGCTTCCCCCCTGGTGCCGCGTTCGCGTAGACCACAGGCCATTAAGAACAGACAAGGCTTCACCGCGAATTTACCTTATCCGGGCTAGGTCCGCTGCGGGACTTCAGACGGGCGCGTAGATGGACGGCTTCACGGGCAATTTCGATCTCGACGGCGTGACGCCGCGCGGCGTCCAGCGCCTCAGCTGCTCCTACATGTCGCACGTCCGCACGGACGGGGTCCGCAACGTCGGCATCCGCTTGTGCGACATCTCCGAACGCGGCTTCATGGCCGAATGCAACGAACCCGTGCCGCTCGGCGGAACCGTGTCGATCGACCTGCCGGGCCTCGGCCCGACGCACGCGCGTGTCCGCTGGGGCATGGGCGGGCGCATCGGCGGCCGCTTCATGCAGCCGATCGATCTCGACCTCTGCCGCTCGGGGATCGCCGAAGCGACGCGCACGACCTGACGCGTTGACCTGACCCCCGCCGCCTCGCAAGAGCGCGGCGTATGCGCTTCTTCTCCGACAATGCCGCCGCCGCGTGCGACCCCGTCATGGCGGCCATGGCCGCCGCCAACCGTCAGACGACCGCCTATGACGGCGACGAATGGTCCAAGCGTCTCGACGGCGCGTTCTCCGACCTGTTCGGATGCCCGGTGCGGGCCCTATGGGTGGCGACCGGCACCGCGGCGAACGGCCTCGCGCTCGCCGCCATGGCGCCCGCGCACGGCGCGGTGATCTGCCATCACGATTCGCACATCCAGAACGACGAATGCGGCGCGCCGGAATTCTACACGGGCGGAGCCAAGCTGCTGCTCGCCGGCGGCGATGGCGCGAAGCTCACGCCGGACAGCGTGACGCGGCTCCTGTCCACCGTCCGGAACGACGTCCACGGCGTGCAGCCCGCCGCCATGTCGATCACCAACGCGACCGAATACGGGCTCGTCTACTCGCCCGACGACGTCGCCGCGCTCCACGAAATCTGCGCGACCCGGAAACTGTCCCTCCACATGGACGGGGCCAGGTTCGCCAACGCGGTCGTCAGCCTCGGCTGCACGCCGGCCGACATCACCTGGCGCGCGGGCGTGGACGCGCTCAGCTTCGGCTTCGTCAAGAACGGCGGGCTGTCCGCCGAAGCCCTCATCTTCTTCGACACCGCCCTTGCCGACGCGACGCTCTACCGCCGCAAGCGGTCGGGGCACCTGCTGTCGAAGGGCCGCTACATGGCCGCGCAGATGCTGGCCATGCTCGACGGCGACGTGTGGCTCCACAACGCGCGTGCCGCCAATGCTGGCGCGGCGCGGCTCGCGGCGGCCGCGGGCGCTCGGCTGATCCATCCGGTGCAGGCCAACGAGCTGTTCCTGCGCGTGACCGCGGACGAGGCGGCTGCCTTGCGCGCACAAAAATTTGATTTCTACGACTGGGGCCCGGACGAGGCGCGGCTGGTCGTGTCGTGGGATCAGCGGCCGCAAGACATTTCCAAACTCGCGGACGCGATCGCGGCGTTGTGACGCCGCAGACCGCGGCGTTCCGGGGCGTCCTCGTCCCCTTCCTGATCGTGACCCTTATCTGGGGATCGACATGGATCGTCATCCGCGATCAGCTCGGCCCCGTGCCCGCGGGCTGGTCGGTCACCTACCGCTTCCTGATCGCCAGCGCGGCGATGTTCGCGTGGGCGCGGTACGAGGGCGCAGCGCTCCGCCTGTCGCGGACCGACGCGCTGTTCGTGGCCGGCGTCGGCACGCTCCAGTTCGTGATCAACTTCAACTTCGTCTACGCCGCCGAAGGCTACATTACGTCCGGCCTGGTGTCGGTCGTGTTCGCGCTGCTGATCGTCCCCAACACGCTGTTCGCGCGCGTCTTCCTCGGCCACGCGATCACGCGCCGGTTCCTGATCGGATCGGCCATCGCGATCGCGGGCGTCACCCTGCTTTTCGTCCACGAACTGCGCGTCGACCCGAACGGCCCGCGCCGCGTTCTGCTCGGCATCGGGCTGACGCTCGTCGCCGTACTCGGCGCGTCCGCGGCCAACGTGCTGCAGGCGAGCACCCGCGCGGGCCGAATTCCCGTCGCGGTGCTGCTCGCCTGGTCGATGCTGGCGGGCGCGGCGATCAATGCCGCGCTCGCCTGGGGGATGTCCGGCCCGCCCGCGTTCGAGGCGCGGATCGGCTACATCGCGGGGCTGCTCTATCTGGGGCTCGCCGCCTCCGCGCTCGCCTTCACGCTCTACTACCGCATCCTGCGCACGATCGGCCCCGCCCGCGCCGCCTATTCGAGCGTGCTCGTGCCGATCATCGCCATGGGGCTGTCGACCGTCTTCGAGGCCTACCGCTGGACGACGCTGGCAGCGGCGGGCGGGGTGCTGGTGCTCGGCGGGCTGATCGTGGCGCTGCGTTCTCGCGCACCCGAGTGAGATTTCGCACTGCTCCGCGAGCGACGGCCGCGTCCATCTCGACTTGAAGGCGCGGGGTCGTCGTGTCACAAACCCGCATGCGCGGGATTTCCATCGTCCTTCCCTTGGCCGTCATGACCGGGCTGGCGCAGGCCGCGTCCGCCGCGCCGCTTCTCCAGCCGACGGCGAAATGGGTCGTGGATCACGGAGACACGTCATGCACGGCGTTGCGGACCTACGGCACGCCCGAAGCTCCGGTGACGATCGCCTTCCGTCCCTCGCCCACCGGAAGCGTCGTGCGGCTGCTCGTCGTGCGGCGAGGCTGGGTTCCGGAAGCGAAGCAGTTCCCGGTCGTGGCTTCGATAACACCGGCCCCGGCCAAGGTGACGGGGCTGCGTTTCGCATCCAGGGACAAGAAGACGAGCATCGTCTGGATCAACTTCGACCGCGCGGCGATCGATCGACTGGGCGGCGCGGGCGAAATCGCCATCAAGGGCGGTGCGTTGGACGAGCGCTTCGCGCTTCCCGGCATCGCAGCCGTCGTCAAGGCGCTCGATCGCTGCAATGCGGGTCTGCGGACCTTCTGGAATGTCGAGGAAGCCGCGGCCGCTAGCCTGACGAAGACAGCCGTCGCGCTCAAGTCGCTGCCCAGCTACTTCTCGGAAGACGATTACCCGGCGCAGGCCGTGCGGGAGGAGGCGAGCGGCAGCACCCGCTTCATGCTGATGATCGATCAGACGGGCAAGTTGAAGGATTGCATGGTGGAGCAGACGAGCGGGTTCGCGACGCTCGACGCCATGAGTTGCGGTGTTCTGATCGAACGTGCCAGGTTCAGACCGGCGCTGGATGCGGGCGGAAAGCCGGTTCGAAGCGTGATCACGAGCACGATCAGGTGGCGGATCG
The DNA here is from genome assembly GCA_964251385.1 of uncultured Sphingomonadaceae bacterium. Taxonomy (GTDB): domain Bacteria; phylum Pseudomonadota; class Alphaproteobacteria; order Sphingomonadales; family Sphingomonadaceae; genus CADCVW01. The sequence continues at coordinate 269,595 of CAXUJK010000002.1, forward strand.
AAAGCTAGCGCCAGCGCGGACCTTTGACGTCGAACCCGGCGGAAGCCAGATCGTCGAGCACGCCGCCGCGCTTGGCCAGCGAGTCCAGCGACACCACCGCGAGCGTCACCTGCGGCCGGCCGAGCAGCCCGCGCACGGTCGGGCTCAGCGTCGCCTCGCGGATCTGGTCGAACTTGCTGCCGTAGGGCCAACACGACCGTTCCTCCACGTCGGCGGCGAGCGCCTCGGGGACGCGCCGCGCCGCCCACGCGGCCGAACGCGCGGCGCGCGCGCGGTAGCGCGCATCGACGCCCGCCCGTCCGGCCTCCACCCGCCTGACCGACTCCATCAGGCACGGCACGTGCGTGCGCGGCGCCGATCCGAAGAAGTCGGCCATGACCGTCTTGCCGCTCGCCTGACTCAGCGGCACGCGCTTGGCCTTGTTCTTCTTGAGGAAGCGGCGGACGTACGTGCTCGCGCCCGGACCGTCCTTGCGTCCGTCCTTGATCGTGCCGTCCAGGGTCATGGCGAGATGGATCGGATGCTTGCGCTCGAATCCGGGCTTAAGAATTCCCTTGTCGCGCAAGGCGACGAGCCGCGCCCATTGCGCGGGCGTCGTCATCGATTGCAGCGTCTGGCCCTTGGGAAGAGTCGCCTGCTTGCGCCACTTCCCGAGCGCGCCGATCAGCGTGAACACGCCACCGGTGACGCCCATAGCCTCGGGAAACATGACGCGATCCGCCTTCGTCAACGCGGCTTCCAGGGGCACCGGGTCCCACTTGGTTCCCGCCGTGACGTAGCCTATCGATCCGACCAAGACCGCCGTTCCCTTTGGCCCCTTGACGCGCCACACAGGGATGCCGCTGCGTTGCGCGGTGACGACGATCTCCTCCGCCTGCGCATCGGCGGCCGCGGGCGCAAGCTGCGCCCAGACGGGCGTGGCGGCCGGAAAGATCAGGGCGGCGCAGACGAGCGCGGCGACGCCGGTGCGGGAGAGACGCTGGTTCATGCGCCGCTTGTCCGAACGCATTGTGTCCAAAAGCGGGCGGCTTGCGCCTTCGTGCGCGTGGGCCAGGCGACGAACGGACGCTTTCCTACAGCCCCGCGTCTCGGCTAGCGTTCGGGCCATGCGATTGTCCGGACATTCCATGCCCCGGAGCGTTCTAGGCCTGACCTTTCCCTGACTTTTGCGCCTCTTCGAAAGCCTCCTCATGCTAGATGTCGCCGCGTCCGCTCCATTGATCGCCCATTCGGAAGTGCGGCGCGCCGACTATCGCCCGCCCGACTGGCTCGTGCCGGAAATCGCGCTCGCCTTTGACCTCGATCCCGCCCGCACGACCGTCCGCGCGCGGCTCACCGTCACCCGCAACGGGGGTCACGATCGGGCGCTGCGGCTCGATGGAGACGGGCTCCCTCGGCCGACCGTGCGCATCGACGGCGAAGCGGCCGGGGACAATGCGTGGAGCCTCGACGGCGACGCGCTCGTCATTCTTCTTGAAGGCGACACCCACGTCGTCGAGACCGAGGTCGCGATCTCGCCCGAGGCGAACAGCCAGCTCATGGGCCTGTACGCATCCGGCGGGCTGCTGTGCACGCAATGCGAGGCCGAGGGTTTTCGCCGCATCACCTTTTTTCCCGACCGCCCCGACGTGCTCAGTCGCTACCGCGTGACGTTGCGCGCGGACGCGACGAAATATCCGATCCTGCTCGCGAACGGCGACCTCGTCGGCGAGGGATCGGACGGAGACCGCCACTGGGCCGAATGGCACGACCCGTTCCCCAAACCATCCTATCTGTTCGCGCTCGTCGCGGGCGACCTGGCGTGCAACCGCGACAGCTTCACGACGATGTCGGGCCGCCGCGTCGAGCTCGGCATCTGGGTGCGCGAGGCGGATCTGCCCAAGACCGCGCACGCCATGGCCGCGCTCAAGGCCGCGATGGCATGGGACGAACGCGCGTACGGGCGCGAGTACGACCTGGGCGTGTTCAACATCGTCGCGGTCGCCGACTTCAATTTTGGGGCAATGGAGAACAAGGGCCTCAACATCTTCAACTCGCGCTACATTCTGGCGGACCCGGAGACCGCGACCGACGCGGACTTCGACGCGGTCGCGACCGTCGTCGCGCACGAATATTTCCACAATTGGTCCGGCAATCGCGTCACCTGCCGCGACTGGTTCCAGTTGAGCCTCAAGGAAGGCTTCACGGTCTTCCGCGACCAGCAATTCACTGCCGACCACGGCTCCCCCGCCGTCGCGCGGATCGAGGGCGTGCGCGCCTTGCGCGCGGCGCAGTTTCCGGAAGACGCGGGGCCCCTCGCGCACCCGATCCGGCCCGAAAGCTACCTCGAGATCTCCAACTTCTACACGTCGACGATCTACAACAAGGGCGCGGAGGTCATCCGCATGATGCACCGCATCCTGGGCGCGGATGCTTTTCGCAATGGCTCCGACCTGTATTTTGCTCAGCACGACGGCACCGCCGCGACGTGCGAGGATTTTGTCGGTGCAATGGAGCAGGCGAGCGGGGTCGACCTGTCGCAGTTCCGATTGTGGTACTCGCAGGCTGGCACGCCGCACGTCGGTGCGCGGCTCGCCTACGATGCCGAAACGCACACCGCGCGGTTGACCCTGACGCAAAGCCTCGCGGCGACGCCGGGGCAGCCGGACAAGGCTGCGATGCTGATCCCGCTCGACGTCGCGCTGTTCGGACAAGAGGGTGAGATGCTCGCTCAGCAACTGGCGCTGCTTTCGCAAGGCGAACAAGCCATCAACTTCATCAACATAACAAAAGTCCCGACCCTCTCGATCAACCGCGGCTTCTCCGCGCCGGTCGTGATCGACGCCCCGCGCGGGCACGAAGCCTTGGCCTTTCTGTCCGCGAACGAAACCGACCCGTTCGCGCGCTACGAAGCGCTGCAGACGCTGATGCTCGAGACGATGCTGACGCCGCTGACCGGACAGGATACGGCCGATGCCACCGCGTTGATCGATGCGACCCGGCGCACGTTGGACAATGCGGGCGCGGACCCGGCGTTCGTCGCCGAGGCCGTGCTTCTGCCGTCCGAAGCTTTCGTCGGCGAACGCCTGCCCGTCATCGACCCCGACGCGGTGCACGATGCGCGCGAGGCGCTGCGGTCCGCGCTGGCGGTGCTGCTGAACTGGAACGCCGCTTATGCGCTCCACGGCGGACGCGCGTTCGCCTACACGCCAAAGGACAAGGGTCTGCGCCGCTTGCGCAACGTCGCACTCGGATACATCGCGCTCGCGGACCCGGCGCGGGGAATGGCGCTCGCACGCGCCCAGCACGATGCGGCGGACAACATGACCGACCGCATGGGCGCGCTGACCGTTCTCGCCAACGGAGACGGTCCGATGCGCGAAACCGCGCTCGCCGACTTCCACCATCGCTACCGCGCCGACGCGTTGGTGATCGACAAGTGGTTCACCGTTCAGGCCCTGTCGACGCGCGACGACACGGGCGCGGCGGTCGAGGCGCTCGCCGACCATCCCGACTTCACGCTGGCCAATCCGAACCGCATCCGCTCGCTCGTCGGCGCCTTTTCCGGCAACCCGCGCGCGTTCCACGCGGCCGACGGGCGCGGCTACCGGTTCCTGTCGAAGATGATCCTGGCGGTCGACGCATTGAACCCGCAGACCGCGGCCAAGCTCGTCCCGCCGCTCGGCCGCTGGAAGCGCTACGGCGAGGCGCGGGGCGGCCTCATGCGCGCTGAACTGGAGCGGATTGCCGGCACGCCGGGCTTGTCGAAAGACGTATTCGAACAGGCGTCGAAGAGCCTGGGATGAACCCTCTCCAAGCGGGAGAGGGGGGAGGCGCATAGCGCCCGAAGGGTAAGGGGGATGCCGGGCTTAGCTTCCGATCCACGTCGCGATGTCGCCCGCGACCTGGTTCGCCGCCTGGTTCATCGCCGCCGCCACCGCCGCCCGCTCGATCGCGGTCACGGGCACGCGCGCCTCGGACCGTCGCGTCTCCACCCGCGTTCCCTGCGAACGAAGGAGAGCCGCATCATAGGTGACGACGACTTCGTTGCGATCAGCATCGACGCTGAACGCGAGCAACTGACCGGTAAGCCGAGCTCCGGGGTCGAGCGTGCGTTGCGCATCGGAAAGCACGACGCGGCCCGTCCGCGCGGCGATCGTCTCGCTCAGCAGGTCCCTGAACAGCGTGCTCGGCGTGTCGACCCACTGCGCGTCGGCGACATACGCGACCGCGACCCCGCCCGAGCGCACGGGAACGCGGTTGGTGTTGATCTCCTGCACGGTGGCGGGCTTGATGACAGTGATCGTGTCGCCGGACGCGGCGCTGCGGTTCGTCTGCACGGGCACGACCGCCGCAGACTGCAGCGTCATCAGGCTCGGCGGAACCTTGCCTCCCAGCAATCCGCACCCCGACAGCGCAAGCAACAGGACCGCCGATGAAAAAGCCTTCATTGCTTGGGTGCCTTGTAGTCGGGGAGTTTGGGTGCGCTCAGGATCGACGTGATGCCCCCTTGATCGAGGCGCTGCGAGACCGAGCTGAGCGAACTCGCCGTCTCGCGCAGGTCGCTGACGAGCAGGCCGACCTCGGGGATCGTTTGCTTCGACAGGGCCTGCAGCCCCGGCCGCGCGTCGCCGATCGCCTCGTTGAGGTTGGCGACGCTGGTCTGCGCGGCCGCCGAAGTCTGGCGCAGATTGGCGATCGCGGCGCGCGCGTCCCCCGTCAGCGCGCGGCCGTCACGCTGGACGAGACCGTTCGTGGAGTTCGCGAGTTCGCCGATACGCTGCGCTGCCAGCGCGCTCTGCCGCACCGCGTCGCGCGTCTCGGCGAGCGTCGCCGCAATCTCGGGCGAGCGCGCGGCGAGCGAGCGGCTGATGTCGTCGAAATTCTCGAGGATGCCGGTCAGCGACTCCTGGTTGCGGTCGTTGAGCGTGACCGCAAGCCGCTCGGTCAGCGTGCTGACGCGGTCGAGCAGTTCGGGCGCGGTGTTCAGGATGGCGGCGAACCCGCCTGCCTTGGCCGGAATAACGGGCACGCCGTTGGGCCCGATCGCGGTGATCGGCGCCGCGCCCACGACGGCACCGTCGAGCTGGACCTGGCTGACGCCCGTGAACCCGATGCCCTGAATCGTCGCGGCCATGCCCTGCAGGATCGGCGTTTCGGGATCGACCGCGATGCGCACGCGGATGCGGTCGGGCCGGTTGGGCACGAGCGCGATCTGTTCGATCTGCCCCACGGGGAAGCCCGCATAGGCGACGGGCGATCCCTTCGCCAAGCCATCCACGGCCTGCGAGAAGAAGATGTCGTAGCGATTGTCCTCGCCGCCCGAGATGGACGACAGCCACACGGTGAACAGCAGCACCGCGGCGATCATCGCAAGCACGACGCCGCCGACGAGCACGTGGTTGGAGCGGGTTTCCATCTATGCGGCTTCCGAGGCAGGCGAGGTTGCGGCGGCGCGCCCCCGGGGTCCGTTGAAATAGCTTTGAATCCACGGATGGTCCATCGCGAGCAGCTCGTCGATCGTGCCGATGCCGATGACCCGCCGGTCCGCCAGCACCGCGACCCGGTCGCAGATCGCGTACAGCGTGTCGAGATCGTGCGTGATGAGGAACACGGTCAGCCCGAGCCGGCGCTGCAGATCGAGGATGAGCTGGTCGAACGCGGCCGCGCCGATCGGGTCGAGCCCCGCCGTCGGCTCGTCGAGGAACAGCAATTCGGGATCGAGCGACAGCGCGCGCGCCAGCCCCGCGCGCTTGACCATCCCGCCCGACAGTTCCGCCGGGTACTTGGGCGCGGCGTTGGCGGGCAGGCCCGACATGACGATCTTGTAGCCCGCGATCTCGTTCAACAACTGCTGACCCAGATGCGGGTAGAATTCGCGCAGCGGGACTTGGACGTTCTCGGCGACCGTCAACGTAGAAAACAGAGCGCCGCCCTGAAAGAGGATGCCCCATTTGCGGCGGATCGTCTTGGCTTCGGTGTCCTCGCGCCCGACCATCGATTCGCCGAACACGTGGATCTCGCCCGCGTCCGGATGCTGCAGTCCGATGATCGCGCGCATCAGCACCGACTTGCCGGTGCCCGACCCGCCGACGACGCCCAGGATCTCGCCGCGACGCACGTCGAGTTCAAGGCCTTCGTGCACCACCTGCTCGCCGAACGCGTTGCGCAGGCCGCGCACTTCGATGACGTTGTCGTTGCGGGCATGGCGTTCGACGGTCATATCCACCCGATCGACGAGAAGAACACCGCGAACACCGCATCCAGGACGAACACCAGGAAGATCGCCTGCACCACCGCCGCCGTCGTGCGTAGCCCGACCTGCTCCGCGTCGCCTTCGACCTGCATCCCCTGAAAACAGCCCGCGATCGCGACCAGCGCGCCGAACACGGGGGCTTTTATGAGTCCGACGTAGAAGTCGGTCATCGGCACGACCTCGCGGATGCGCTGCACGTAGGTCGCGGGCGGGATGTCGAGCGCGATGTAGCAGAACACGCCGCCGCCCGCGGTCGCGATCACCGCCGAATAGAAGCCGAGGAGAGGCATCATGAGGATCGTCGCGAGCAATCGTGGCAGGACCAAGGCTTCCTGTGGAGACACGCCGATCGTGCGCATCGCGTCGACTTCCTCGGTCAGCTTCATCGTGCCCAGCTGCGCGGCGAACGCCGATCCCGACCGGCCCGCGACCATGATCGCGGTCATCAGCACGCCGAGTTCGCGAAACGCGCTTCGCCCGATGAGGTTGACGGTGAAGACTTCCGCGCCGAACTGGGCGAGCTGCACCGCGCCCTGCTGTGCGATCACTAGCCCGATGAGGAAGCTCATCAGGCCGATGATGCCCAGGGCCTTCAGGCCTACGTTCTCGAACTGCTGCACCACGGCGTTGAGGCGGAAGCGGCGCGGGCTGCGGATCACGCTCGCCAACGCGATCATCGCCGCGCCGAAGAAGCCGACCAGCCCGATGAAGTTGCGGCCCGCGAGCGCGACCGCATCGCCGATCTCGCCGAGCACGCGAATATACGGGGGCCGGCGATCGGGGCGTACCTGGATCGTCTCGTCCGCGCCCGCCACCTGTTCGAGCAGCCGCGCCATGTCCTCGTCCGCGCCGCGCACCACCGCGCGCCGGTCGCGCACCATGCGGTGGATCAGCCATGCGCCGACCGTGTCCATGCGCTCAACCTTGGACAGGTCGAGCACCACGCCGTCGCGCGTCACCGCGTCGAGGCGGCGCGACAGGCCGCCGACGCGGGCGAGCGTCAGCGCGCCGGTGAAGTTGAGCGTGTCCGCGTTGCTCTGACGAAAATCGGCGGTCGCGGACATCGGGCGCACGTTTGCGGCAATTCAGGGCACGGGGCAAGCGGGACGGCTTCTGTTTGCCGTTGGGCCTCGACACGCTAGGCCTCGGGAATGACCGCACGCAACTCCTGGACCGCGATCCTGCTCGCCGGGTCCCGCCCGGGTGCCGACGCATTCGCGCGCGAACACGGCGTCACATCGAAAGCGCAGATCGCGGTGGCGGGGGTGCCCATGGTGCGCCGGGTCGCCGACACGTTGCTCGCCTGCCCGTCCGTCGCCCGGGTCGTGGTGCTGACGCAGGCGCCGGACGACGTACGCGACCTGCTGCCCGCGTCGGACCGGATCAGCCTGCGTGCGTCGCGCGGAAGCATCGCCGAGGCCTTGTCCCGGTTCATCGCGGACGAGGCCGCGCCGTGGCCGCTGCTCGTCACGACCGCCGACCATGCATTGCTGACGCCGGACACGGTGGCCGCGTTCCTGGATGGAGTCGGCGACCGGGACGACGTGGCGGTCGGCGTCGTGTCGAAGGCGGTCCTGGCGACGCGGTTCCCGGGCAGCGCACGCACCTGGATCCGCATGGGCGACGGGGATTTTACGGGAGCCAATCTGTTCGCGCTGACCGGGCCGTCCGCGTCGGCGGCGCTGGCGTTGTGGGCGGGCGTGGAGCGCGACCGCAAGAAGGGATGGCGCATGGTGGCGCGGCTCGGGCCATGGCTGTTGCTGCGCGCGATGTTGCGGCGCGTGACGCTGCAGGGCGCGCTGAGCGAGGCCGGGGCGAAGCTCGGCGCGCGCGTGCGGGCGGTGCAGTTGCGCGACCCGCTGGCGGCGGTGGACGTCGACAAGCCAGCCGACCTGGAGCTTGCGGTCGCGGTGTTCGAGGGGCGGGCCTAGACCGCGGCTAGCGCGTTGTCGAAGTCCGCGATCAGGTCGTCCGCGTCTTCCACCCCGATCGAGATGCGCACCAGATTGTCGGTGATCCCCATCGCGGTGCGGCGTTCCGGCGGCACGGACAGATGGGTCATCGCGGCGGGGGCGCTGGCGAGGGTTTCGGTGCCGCCCAGGCTGACCGCGAGCTTGGCGATGACGAGCGTGTCGAGGAACGCGAATGCCTCGCGCTCGCCGCCCTTGAGGTACAGCGAAAACGTCGATCCCGCGCCCAGGCAATTGCGGCGGTAGATGTCGGCTTGGCGTCCTTCGGTCAGGAAGCCGAGGTAGCCGACGGTCTCGACCTTGGGATGGTCGCGGAAGAAGGCGCAGACTTTCGCGGCGTTTTCGCCGGCGCGGGTCATGCGCAGCTCGAGCGTCTCGAGGCTGCGCAACAGCATCCACGCGGTGTGCGGGTCGGTGATGGTGCCGATCGTGTTGCGCATCGCGCGCATCGGATCGAGGAACTTCTTGGCCCCCACGACGCCGCCCGCGACCAAGTCGCTGTGGCCGCCCGCATATTTGGTGAGGCTGTAGATCGACATGTCCGCGCCGTGATCGATCGGTCGTGCCCAGAGCGGACCCAGGAACGTGTTGTCGATCGCGATCGGGGGCTGGTCTTCCACGAAAAGCTTGGCGCGGGCGGCGTGGACCGCTTCGACGTCGACGAGCGCGTTGGTCGGGTTGGCGGGCGACTCCAGGTAGATGAGCGACACGCGGCCTTTGGCCTTGGCCTGTTCGAGCACGCTTTCGATCTGGTCCTGCGTCGCGCCCGCGGGAAAATCGAGCCAGGACACGCCGAACTTGCCGAGGATGCGCGCGATCATGGTCTCGGTGGCGGCGTAGAGCGGGCCCGAGTGGACGATGACGTCTCCCGGCTGGACGAAGGTCAGGAACAGGGTGGCAATCGCGGACATGCCGGATGAAAAGGTGAGCGCTTCCTCCGCGTCTTCCCATAGCGACAGGCGGTCCTCGAGAATTTCCTGGTTGGGGCCGTTGAAGCGCGAGTAAACCAATCCTTCGGAGCCGCCGGGGCGCTTTCCCGTCACTCCTTCGAAGTGGCGTTTTCCGGCGGCCGCGTTCTCGAACACGAAGGTCGAGGTCAAAAAGATCGGCGGCTTCAGCGCGCCTTCGGACAGAGCCGGGTCGAAGCCGTGGCCCATCATCAAGGTGGACGCCTTGAGCTTGCGTCCTCCGACTTCGCGCACGTCGGTCTTGGGGCGGCGGCGGGCGGGCACGCCCGAATATTCTGATTCGTCTACCATGATGGTCTTTCGTATCGAGGTTGCCGCGCTCTACTCCGGGAGGGCGATCAACGAAAGCTGCCGGCCGTAATCGGGTTCGCGCGCGTGCGTCGCGCGCCGGAAGCTGAAGAAACGGTCCGGGTCCGCGTAAGTGTCCATGCCGGTGGCGTGAACCTGCCCGATGCCGGCGGCGGCGAGGCGGGAGGCGACGAAGCCTTCGAGATCGAACTGGTGGTGGCCGGGGGTGCCGTCGGCGAAGAAGCTTTCGTAGCTCGGGTCGGACGCGACGAAGCGGTCGAAGAAGGCCGCGTCGACTTCGTAGGAGCGGCGCGCGATGCATGGTCCGATCGCGGCGGCGATGCGGGAGCGGTCCGCACCCAGCTTTTCCATGGCCGCGACGGTGGCTTCGGCGACGCCGCCGAGCGCGCCTTTCCATCCCGCGTGCGCCGCGCCGATCACGCCCGCCTGCGTGTCGGCGAAGAGGATGGGCGCGCAGTCGGCGGTGAGGATGCCGAGCGCCACGCCGGGCTGGTCGGTGACGAGCGCGTCGGCGCGAGGACGTACGTCATCGGTCCAAAGGTCACACGAAGTTGACACCAAAACGACGTCCGCGCCGTGCACCTGATAGACCGTGGCGAGCGCGGCTCCCGGAGCCACCGCATCCGTAGCGAGGCAGCGGTTGGCGGCGACGGCTTGGGCGTCGTCTTCGGAGCCGAGGCCGACGTTGAGGCTGGCATGGATGCCGTTGGAGACGCCGCCGCGACGTCCGAGGAAGCCGTGGCAAGTTCCGGCGAGCGCGGGGCTGGTGATGATCTCGACCGTCATGCAAAGCCCTCCGGGTGCGGCCAATCGGGGGCGACCAGGGCCATGACCTTGAACAAAGTTCCCATCTGCTCCGGGGCGGAGAGGCGGTCGCGGGCGGCTTGGACGTCGGCGGCGCGCGCCGGGTCCGCGCGGGCGAGCGCGGCGGCACGGTGACCCAGGCCGAGTGCGGTCAGCCATGCGCCCTGGCCGACGGGGCCATGCGCGGACAGGTCGGGTGCGGCGGCGGCCAGCGCTTGGAAATCGACATGGGCGGTGAGGTCGCGGGATCCGGGCGCTTCGAAGACGGGGGCGGGGGCGTGGTTTCGAACCGCCTGCAACGTTTCGCCGATCGCGCTGCGGGCATGGCCGTAGTCGATGACGAGCAGTGCGCCGCCTTGCCGGGCGAGGCGGGCGGACAGGGGTTTCACGATCGCGGCGGATGCCGGCGACGCTTCGAACAGGCTGCCGGGGGGCGCGGCGCGGAGGTGGAGGGGCACGCGGTTTTCGACGTCGGCACGGCCGAGCACGGGGGTATGGCCGGTCGGCGACACATCCAAGAGGCGTTCGTGCCAGCCTTCAGGGGCGCGGACGTATTGATGCACGGGGAGCGCGTCGAAGAATTCGTTGGCGACGATCAGCAGCGGGGCGTCGGTCGGCAGCGTCTCGACCGCGTCGTGCCAGGTCGCTTGCGGAACCGCCGTCGCTTGCGCTGCGCGCAGGGTCGGGCTCGTTTCGACGAAGTGCACCGGCGGCGACATGCCGGCCTTGACCAGCACGCGCAGCGCGTCGCGGGCGAGCGTGCCGCGGCCGGGGCCGAGTTCGGCATAGTGGAAGGTCGCGGATCCGGACCGTGCGACCAGGTCGGCAATCCACGCGCCGACGAGTTCTCCGAACATCTGGCTGATTTCGGGCGCGGTCGTGAAATCGCCCGCGGCCCCGAGCGGATCGCGCGTCGCGTAATATTGCGCGTTGGCCGCCTCCATGTACCGGGCGACGGATACCGGACTTTCGGCGAGGAGGCGCGCGGCGAGTCGGGCCGCCGCATCGCCCGAATCTGTCCCGTTTCGGGAGTTAAGTTGACGATGTTGATGGTTCCCCGCGCTTTGTTCGGGGTCGGCCGAAGCTTCGGGATGCGACGTGGCGGGCGAGCTGATGATCACGAACCCGATGTGAGCGGAACGGCGGCATGTAGGAAAGCTGTTTTTGAAAGCTGCGGCTCAGGCGACGCTGGCCGCGCCCGCGATCGGTTCGACCCGTTGGCGGCGGGCGCTGGCCGTCGCCACGAAGTATGCGCCCGCAACGATCAATGGAACGGTGAGCGTCTGGCCCATCGTCAAACCCCAGCTTAGGTTTTCCAGGCCCGCGTCCGGCTGCCGATAGAATTCGACGAAGAAGCGGCTGAGCCCGTAGATGATCAGGCCGGTGCCGAACAGTCGGCCAGGCAGATAGCGCGCGTCCGTGCGCCAGAACATGACGTTGAGAACGAGCCCCAGCAGCAGCCCCTCGAGCCCGGCTTCGTACAATTGGCTGGGATGGCGCACGACTTCGCCGCCCGTGGGAAAGATCACGCCCCACGCAACGTCGGTGGCGCGGCCCCAGAGCTCGCCGTTGACGAAGTTCGCCAGCCGCACGAAGAACAGCCCGAACATGGCGACGCACGCGACGTAATCGCAGATGCGCAGGAAGCTGAGGCCGTTCTTGCGCGCCAGCCACCAGATGCCGATAAGCACGCCCGCCAGCCCGCCGTGGAGCGACATCCCGCCCTCCCACAATTTGAAGACGTCGAGCGGGTTCTGCAGGATCGAAGGTTGGTAGAAGAGGATGTACGCGATCCGGCCGCCGAGGATGATGCCGATCGTCGAATAGAAGATCATGTCGTCGGCATGGCGCTTGGCCATGGGGGCGCCCGGCTCGTTCAGCAGGCGGGACAGATACCACCAGCCGCCGAGAATACCGACCAGGTAGCCCAGGCTGTACCAGCGCAGCTTGAAGCTCAGCCCGTCGCGGACGAAGTCCAGCGGGATCTCCAGCGCGATCGGCGACAGGCCCAGATCGTCGAAGCGGATCGGGCCGGCGGCGACGGTCTGGACGGCGGAGGCGGCATCCGGCAGCGCGGCGGACGCGGCTTGCAGCGAGACGGCGGCCGCCGCCAGGGTCGTCAGGATCAAGGCTTTCCCCCAGGGCTCGCCGCCCTCATAAAGGCGGCAACGACAAAAACAAAGGAGACACGATGCCGAGCGAACTCGACCGTCGGTTCGATGCGATGGCCGACACGTTCACGGGTCCGGGCGGGCTGCTCGCGACCGCGCCCGACGCGCACGGCCGTCTGATCGTGCCCGGCCTGCCCGCGGCGGTTCCCGGCTATTTCGACCTGTTCTGCGCGGTCAACGGGCACGTCACCGCGGTGATCGCGGGCGAGGAACATCTGACCTACGCCGAGCTTAACGCGCTCGCCAACGCGGCGGCGCGGGCGCTGGTCGGGGCGCACGGCGTCAAACCCGGCGACCGCGTCGGCATCGCGATGCGCAACGCGCCCGCCTGGATCGTCGCGTACATGGCGATCCTGAAGGCGGGGGGGATAGCGACTCTCATAAATGGCTGGTGGCAGCGGCACGAGCTGGCGCACGGGCTGCGGCTGACCGAACCCACGCTGGTCATCGCGGACGCGCCAAGGGCCACGCGGCTGGGCGAGGCGGGTTTTCCGGGCGCGGTGCTGACGCTGCCCATCGAGAAGCCGATCGCCGAGGCCATGGCGCCGCTGACCGTTCCCGGTCACGAGGACGTGGCCTTGCCGACAGTGCACGCGGACGACGACGCGACGATCCTGTTCACGTCGGGGTCGACGGGCGAGGCCAAGGGCGCGGTGTCGACGCACCGGGCGCTGACCACCGCGATCTACAATTTCGCCGCGACGTTCGCATCGATGAAGGGGCTGCGGATCGAGAACGGGGAGGATCCGGAGTCGATCGTTCCCGTGGCGTTGATCTCCGTGCCGTTCTTCCACGTAACGGGGCAGGTGCCGCTGCTGCTCGGCTCCTTCATCATCGCGCGCGGCATGGTGCTGATGCCCAAATGGGACGCGGGCGAGGCGCTGCGGCTGATCGAGAAGCACAAGGTCACGTATTTCCTGGGCGTTCCGACGATGAGCCTGGAGTTGCTGGTGCACCCGGACCGCGAAAGGTTCGATCTGTCGACGCTGACCGATCTTGGCGCGGGGGGCGCTCCCCGACCGGTGGCGCATGTCGAGCGCATGCGTGCGGAGATGGGCGCGGCGCAGCCCGCATTGGGGTACGGACTGACCGAGACCAACGCGGTCGGGTGCAGCAGTTTCTGGCAAAACTATGCCGACAAGCCCGAATCGACGGGGCGCGCGCAGCGCATGGTCGAGGTCGCGATCCTCGATGATGACGGAAAGCCCGTCCCCACCGGCGAACGCGGCGAGATCGCGATCCGGTCCGCCGCCAATTGCCGCGGCTATTGGCGCAACGAGGCCGCGACGCGGGCCGCGTTCACCGACGACGGGTGGTTCCTGACGGGGGACATCGGGACCCTGGACGACGAGGGCTACCTCTTCATCGTCGACCGCAAGAAGGACATCATCATCCGCGGCGGCGAGAATATTTCCTGCCAGGAAGTCGAGGCCGCGATCTACGCTCACCCCGCGGTCGCGGAGGCGAGCGTGTTCGGGCTGACCGACGAACGGCTGGGCGAAGTGCCGGGCGCGGCGGTGCACCTGGAGCCGGACGAGACGCTGGACGAGGCGGAGCTGCGCGCGTTCCTGAGCGACAAGCTGGCCGCGTTCAAGCAGCCGGTGGCGATGTGGTTTCATCACGATCCGTTGCCCAAGCTGGGGACGGGGAAGATCGACAAGGTGGGGTTGCGGGACCGGTACCGGGTGACGGCTTAGCGCGCGGTTGTGTCGCCGCGACATCCTGCCTAGCTGCCGGTCCATGCCGCCCACCACTTCATGCTGACGCGCCGCGGCCTTCTGATCGGGGGCGGGGCGGGGGCTGGACTGCTCGTCGCCTATGCATTGTGGCCGCGGTCGTACGAGCATGGCCTGCGCGCCAACCCCGGCGAGACGGTGTTCGACGCGTTCCTCAAGATCGGGACGGACGGGCGGGTGACCGTCGTGGTGCCGCAGGCGGAGATGGGGCAGGGGGTTTACACCGCGCTGCCGCAGATCGTCGCGGACGAGCTGGGCGCGGACTGGCGTACGGTGGGGGTGGAGCCCGCAGCCGGCGGGCCGCTTTATGCGAACATCTTGTGGGCGGAGGAGCTTCGGCCGACGCCGATCACCGCCGAGTATGCGCGGCGGACGGGGCTGATGCTGACGGGCGGGTCGAGTTCGGTGCGCATGTTCGCCGAGCCCTTGCGCGGCGCGGGCGCGGGCGCGCGCGTGCTGCTGAGCAAGGCGGCGGCGGCGCGTTGGGACGTGCCGTGGGAGGAATGCGAGGCGGCGGACGGGTTCGTGTCCGCACGCGGCAAGCGGTTGCGCTTCGCCGAGCTGGCCGATGCGGCGGCGGGGCTGGAGCTGCCGGATATCGTGCCGCGTCGCGCGCCGGGGACGGGCACGCTGACGGGGCAATCGGTGCCGCGCATCGACACGCCCGCCAAGCTCGACGGGTCGGCGCGGTTCGCGGGGGACGTGCGCGTGCCGGGGCTGGTGTACGCGTCGATCCGGCAGGGAACGCTCGCGGGGGCGGACCGGGTCGCGGCCAGGCGGGTGGCGGGCGTGATCGACATCGTCGAGCGGCCGGGCTGGATCGCGGTCGTGGCGGCAAGTTGGTGGGCGGCGGAACGGGGCGCGGAGGCGCTCAAGGCGCGGTTCGCGGGAGGTTCCGCTTCCGATCGGACGATCGAGGAGCGGCTCGCGGGTGCGCTCGCGACGGGCGAGGCGACGCGCACGTACGAGGCGGGGGACAGCGAGGCCGTGTTGTCGGAAGGGAGCGTGTTCGCGGCCAACTACCATGTCGGCGCTGCCCCGCATGCGGCGGTGGAGACGCCGACCGCGACCGCGCGGTTCACGGGCGACCGGCTGGAGGTGTGGGCGGGGACGCAGGCGCGCACGTTCGCGATAGATGCGGCGGCGCGGGCGGGCGGGGTCGGGCGCGCCCGCGTGACGCTCTACCCGATGCTGCTGGGCGGCGGGTTCGGACGGGGGTTCGAGATCGCGGTGGTCGAACAGGTGGTGGCGATCGCCAAGGCGGTGCGGCGGCCCGTGCAGCTGGTCTGGTCGCGCGCGCAGGATCTGACGCACGACGCGATGCGGCCGGTCGTGCACGCGCGGCTGACCGCGCGCGTCGCGACCGGGGGAATATCGGGGTGGAACGCGCGCATCGCCGCGCCCGCGACGGTGGCGGAGACGTACGCGCGGGCGACGGGCGACGAGGTTCGCGCCGCGGCGGGCGAGGCGGCGGCGGTCGAAGGAGCGGTTCCACCCTACGCGATCGCCGCCGTGGCGGTCGACCATGTGCCCGCCGACACGGGCGTGCCCAGCGGCATGTGGCGAGGGCGGGCGAACGGTCACACCGCGTTCCTCACCGAAAGCTTTGTGGATGAACTTGCAAGATTGACGGGAGCGGAGCCGTTCTCGTTCCGCATGGGGATGCTCGGCAACAACCCGCGGTTCGCGCGCGTGCTGAGCGCCGCCGCCGCGCTCGGCGTCTGGGACGGGGGCGGGACGGGGAGCGCCATGGGGCTGGCGGCGCATGGCATGGCCGGATCGATCGCGGCCATGGTGGTCGAGGTCCGCGTCGATGCCGGGCAGCGCCTGCGCGTCACGCGCGTGTCGGCGGCGGTCGACGTCGGGCGCGTGATCAATCCGGACCTGGTGCGTCAGCAGGTCGAGGGCGGCATCATGTGGGGGATCGCGGCGGCCACCGGGTCGCCGATCGCCTTCGCCGGTGGTTTACCGACCGCGCGCACCCTATCTGAACTGGGTCTGCCGAGGCTGACCGACACGCCCGAGATGAGGATCGAGATCTTGCCCAGCCTGGAACCGGCAGGCGGCGCGGAAGAAATCGCCGTGCCCCCCGTCGCCCCCGCGATCGCGAATGCCGTTTTCGCGGCGACCGGCCAGCGGTTGCGCGAACTGCCGCTGAGGCTCGGCGGGCGATGACTCTGCCGAACGACCATCCGGGGGTCGCACCCCGAAAAGTCGGCGTGCTGATCGTCAACCTCGGAACGCCGGACGCGCCCGATGCGCCTGCGGTGCGGCGTTACCTCAAGCAGTTCCTGTCCGACCGGCGGGTGGTGGAAATCCCGCGGTTGCTGTGGCAGCCGATCCTGCGAGGGATCATCCTGAACACGCGGCCGAAGAAATCCGCGCACGCCTACAAACAGGTTTGGAGCGAGGACGGATCGCCCCTTGCCGCGATCACGAAGGCGCAGACGGAGAAGCTCAAGGGGCGGTTCGGCGACGGCGTCGTTGTCGATTGGGCGATGCGGTACGGCAATCCCGCGATATCCACCGCGCTGGCGGAGCTGAAGCGGACCGGGTGCGAGCGCATCCTGATAGCCCCGCTGTATCCGCAGTTCTGCGCCGCGACGACGGCGACCGCCAACGACGAGGCGTTCGCGAGCCTTATCGCGATGCGTTGGCAGCCCGCGCTGCGTACGTTGCCGCCGTACCACGACGATCCGCTCTACATCGATGCGCTTGCCGCGTCGGTGACGGCGAGTTTGGCGAAGCTCGACTTCTCGCCGGATGCGATCCTGACCAGCTTCCATGGCATGCCCAAGCGTACGCTGGAGCTCGGCGATCCGTATCATTGCCACTGCCAGAAGACCGCGCGGCTGCTGTCCGAAAAGCTCGGGCGGCCTTTGATGGTCACGTTCCAGTCGCGGTTCGGACCCGCCAAATGGCTCGAGCCCGCGACCGATCTGACGCTGGGCGCATTGCCCGCGCAGGGGGTAAGGAAGGTTGCGATCGTGTCGCCGGGTTTTTCGGCGGACTGCCTCGAAACATTGGAAGAATTGAATATCCGCGGTCGCGAGACTTTCGTCGAGGCGGGCGGGACGGACTTCGCGTACCTGCCGTGCCTGAACGACTCCGCGCCAGGCATGGCGATGCTGGAGGCGATCGTCGCGCGTGAGCTTGAAGGCTGGGTGGCGCGGGCCTAAGCCGGTTGCACGGGTACGAAGGCGCAAAGCCTCGGCCGAACCTTGGGAGAGGACTTCAAATGGCACGCGTAGCGATCGTCACCGGTGGAACCCGCGGGATCGGGGAGGCGGTCAGCCTGGCCTTGCAGGCGGAAGGCATGACGGTCGCCGCGACTTACGCGGGCAATGATGACAAGGCCCGCGCGTTCACCGACCGGACGGGGATCAAGGCGTTCCGGTTCGACGTGTCCGACTACGAGGCGTGCCAGGCGGGCGTGAAGGAGATCGAAGGCGCGGTCGGGCCCGTCGACGTGCTCGTCAACAACGCGGGCATCACGCGCGACGGGACGTTGTTGAAAATGAGCTACGACGACTGGAAGGCGGTCGTCGACACTAATCTGGGCGGGTGCTTCAACATGGCGAAAGCCGTGTTCACCGGCATGCGCGAGCGCAAATACGGGCGCATCGTCAACATCGGTTCGATCAACGGCCAGGCGGGCCAATACGGCCAGGTCAACTACGCCGCCGCCAAGTCCGGCATTCACGGGTTTACGAAAGCACTGGCGCAGGAAGGCGCAAAGGCGGGGATCACCGTCAACGCGATCGCGCCCGGGTACATCGACACGGACATGGTGGCGGCGGTGCCCGCGGACGTGCTGGCCAAGATCGTCGCGCGCGTGCCCGTCGGACGACTGGGCCGCGCGGACGAGATCGCGCGCGGGGTCGTGTTCCTGACGGGAGAGGATGCGGGGTTCGTGACGGGGTCGACGCTGTCGATCAACGGCGGACAGCATATGTATTGAGGTCGAGGCGCGGGTGTACGAGGGACCGCGCAAACGATCGGTGATGATCGCGGGGCATGCGACGTCGATCAGCCTGGAGCCGCTGTTCTGGGACGCGCTCAAGGCTGCGGCGGCGGCGGAGGCGGTGCCGTTGTCCGCGCTGGTCGCCCGCATCGATGCCGAACGGATCGGCGTGAGCGATCCGCCCAACCTCGCCAGCGCGATCCGGCTGTGGCTGCTGGCGCAGAGCCTAGCGCGCGAGTAGCGCTCGCGCCTGGCTGGCGATCTGCGCGAGCATCGCGCTCGTGGGGATGGGTGCGGTCCTTGCCCGGTCGACGAGGCGGCGGAACTGGTCGATGCGAGGGGCTTTCGCGGTTGCCCAGCGGTCTATGTCGCCGCCGGGGCTCGCGGGCGCGACGCCCGCCAGGAAGTCCAGCCGGAGCTGTTCGAAGTCGCGGGCCAAGCCGGCCGTCAACAAGCGTTCCCAACCGTCGGCGGGGGCGAACCGCGCAGCGGCGGATTGGGCCCAGTCGAGGCCCAGCGTTTCGCCGAGCTTCGTGTAGCATTCGGCGAGCGCGATTTCGTCGATGCCGTTGGTCTGCGCGAGGCCGGCGATGCCGATCACGCCGTCGAGTTCGAACAAGCGAACGATGCGTTCGACAAGCGCACGCGGCGCGCCCAGCGCGTTGAGGCGCTGGCGATGCCCCGCCGCCTGCGCGCGCGCCTCGGCGCGGAGCAGGCGTTCGGCGGCGGCGCTCAGCCGTTCGAACCCGGGTTTCAGCAATGCGACGATGTCACCGATGGATAGGCCCTGCGGCACCGCGCGGACGAGGTCCGAGACGTGCAGCCGCGCGCCCAGCGCGACCTGCGCGTAGAGGTCGAGCCGCGAGCCTTCCGCGATGCCCAAGCCGTCGATCTCGTCCCAGATCGACTGCAGGTCGAGCAAGCGTTCGGCCGCGACGAACGCGGTCGCCGCGTGTTCGAGCGTCGTGCCTTCCTCTTCCGTCAGGTCGAGCGGGGTGGTGATGCCGAGTCGATTGACGAACCGGTTGGCGACTTTGGTCGCGACGATCTGGCGGCGCAGGCGGTGGCGCAGGAGGGCGTCCGGGTGCGCCGCCTGCAGCGCCTTGGGAAACGCCCGCAACAGCTCGTCGTCCAGCGTCGGGTCGGACGACAGGTCGCCCGCCTCGATCGCCTTTTGCAGCGCCATCTTGGCGGTGGACAGAAGGACGGCGAGTTCGGGACGCGTCAATCCCCGGTTGTCGCCCGCGCGGCGCTGCAGTTCCTCGTTGGCGGCCAGGCCTTCGACCTCGCGGTCGAGCGAGCCTTCGGCCTCCAACAGTTCCGCGGCGCGCATCAGCGCGGGCAGGCCGGCGGCGCCCGCGCGCTCGGCAATGGACAAAGCGAGCGTCTGCATGCGGTTGTCGTCGAGCACGAGTTCGGCGACCTCGTCCGTCATCGACGACAGCAGCGTGTTGCGATCGTCGAAACTCAGCCGCCCGCTCGTCATCAGGCTGTTCAACGCGATCTTGATGTTGACCTCGTTGTCCGAACAATCGACGCCGGCCGAATTGTCGATGAAGTCGGTGTTGATGCGGCCGCCGGCGCTCGCGAACTCAATCCGCGCCGCCATGGTGATGGCGAGGTTCGCGCCTTCGCCGATCGCGGTCGCGCGGAGGTCGGACGCGTCGACGCGCAGGGAGTCGTTGGCAGGGTCGCCGACCTCGACGTGGTTTTCGTCCGACGCTTTGACGTACGTGCCGATGCCGCCGAACCAGATGAGGTCAACCGAGGCCTTCAGGATCGTGGAGATCAACGTGGTCGGGTCGATCGCGGCGTCGGCAAGCCCAAGCGCCGCGGTTGCTTCCGGCGAAAGCACGATCTCCTTCTGCGAACGCGGGAAGACACCGCCGCCCGCGGATAGCAGCGTCTTGTCATAGTCGTCCCAGGAGGAACGCGGCAGGTCGAACAGGCGCTGGCGCTCGGCGAAGCTGGCGGCCGGGTTGGGATCGGGATCGATGAAGATGTGGCGATGATCGAACGCGGCGACGAGCTTGACCGCCTTGGACAGCAGCAGGCCGTTGCCGAATACGTCGCCCGACATGTCGCCGCACCCGACCATGCGGATCGGCTGCGTCTGCACGTCGATGCCGGTTTCGGCGAAGTGGCGCTGGACGGAGATCCATGCGCCTCTTGCCGTGATCGCCATCGCCTTGTGGTCGTAGCCCTGGCTGCCGCCGCTCGCGAACGCGTCGCCGAGCCAGAAGCCGCGCTCGAGCGCGATCGCGTTGGCGACGTCGGAGAAGCTGGCCGTGCCCTTGTCGGCGGCGACGACGAAATAAGGGTCGTCGCCGTCGCGGACCTTCACGCCGTCGGGGTGGACGATGTCGTCGCCGGAAATGTTGTCGGTGACGGAAAGCAACGAGCGGATGAAGATGCGGTAGGTTTCGGTGCCTTCCGCGAGCCAGGCGTCGCGGTTCGTCGCGACGGGCGGCAGCTGCTTGGGGTAGAAGCCGCCCTTCGCTCCGGTCGGTACGATGACCGCGTTCTTGACGACCTGCGCCTTCATCAACCCCAAAATTTCCGTCCGGAAGTCGTCGCGGCGGTCGGACCAGCGCAGGCCTCCGCGCGCGACGGGACCGGAGCGGAGGTGGATGCCTTCGACGCGCGGCGAATAGACCCAGATCTCGCGCCACGGCACGGGGGCGGGAAGGCCGGGGATGCCCGCGCTGTCGAGCTTGAACGCGAGCGCCTCGCTCGCTGCGGGGACGAACGCGTTGGTGCGCAGCGTGGCAAGCACGACCGAGCGGAACAGGCGCAGGATGCGGTCGTCGTCGATCGCCTTGACGGAGGCGAGCCCGGCCTCGATCGCGCGTTCTTCGGCCGTGCCGTCCGCTCCCCCGCTTTCAGAATTGGCGCGGTGGCGCGCCTCGAACAAGGCGACCAAAGCGCTCGTCACCGCGGGCGCGCGGCGGAGCGCGTCGACGACGGTGAGCAGGCCGTAGGAAAGCCCCGTCTGACGCAAATAACGGAACCAGGCGCGGAACAGCAGGGCGGCCGAGGGCTCCAGCCCCGACAGCATGATCAGCATGTTGAATTCGTCGTTCTCGGCGGTGCCCTCAAGCACCGACGCGATCGCGTTCTCCACGATGTCCGCGCGCGCCAGCAATGCCGTGACGTCCGTCGCATCGGGGACTTCAAGCAAGAATTCGCTGATGTGGCCGAGCCTGCCGCCGCCGATCTCGGTCGCGACTTCCTCGAGAACGCGAAAGCCGAAATTCTCGAGCACGGGAACCGCGTCGGACAATGCGATGAGACCGCTGGAGCGGTACGCCTTGAGGCGCAGTTCGCACGTTCCGTCCTCGCCGCGGTAAAGCCGTGCGCCGCGATCGTTGCCGCCTTCGAGGCTGCACAGGCGCAGGATGTCGGTCGCGCCGTCGCGTGCGGACGATCGCGCGCGATAGCTTTCGGGGAACGCATTTTCGTAGGTCAGCGACAGGCGGGTCGCGCGACTGGAGCCCACCTGTTCGACGAGCTCGGCTTCCACCCCGGGTGCCCAGCCGCGGACCATGATGTCGAGCCTGCGGTCGAGCGCGGCGGAGTCGGGCACGGACGTGCCCGGCGGCACGTCGAGCGTGAAGCGGAGCAGGGCCAGTTCGCCATCGCCCAATTCGACCGTCCAGTTCGAGATCTCGCTGGCATGCGCCGCCTCCTGCAGCATTGCGCCGATCGCCAGCCGCCGTGTGGTCGACATGTCGTCGCGCGGCAGCCACACGAACGCGAACAGCTTGAGGCCGAGCGCCCCCGGCAGCACGAGCAGCGTCGGGCGCGGGCGATCGGCGAGCGACATCGCGGTCAGCGACACGGTCTCCACGCTGTCCGCGTCGAGCGCGACGAGCAGGTCGTGGGGCAGCGAGGCCACCGCGTGGCGCAGCGCTTTCGCCGCGTGGCCGTGAGGGGAAAAGCCGAACTTGGCTTCCATGCCGTGGAGGCGTTCGCGTAGCACGGGGACGGTTTCGGGCGGCTCGCGCAAGGCCGCGCTGGTCCAGAGCGCGGCGTGGACGGACAGCGTACCGTCGCCCGACGGCACGATGACGAGGTCGAGCGGCACGCGGCGGTGGACGGTGGAGGCGCGATCTGCCTTGCCGATAAGCGGCAGGTCCGATGCGATGCGACCGCCTCCCAGGACCGCGCTCAGCGGTGCCCCCGAGGCGAAGCGTGCGTTCGAGCCCAGAATGCCGATCGCGTCGTGGACGCCGCCGTCGGCGGCGACGCGCGCGGAGCCGAGCAGCGTCAGCTTGTGGTCGGAAAACCAGCGCAGCAGGTCGGCGTGCTCGCCCACGCCCGATCCCATCCGGCCGAGGCGTACCGCGTCCGCCTCCAGCCGGGTCTTCATCTCGGGCCAGTCGACGACCGCGGCGCGCACGTCCGCCAGCACCGCCTCCAGTTCGGCGACCAACTCGCGTCGTTCGCGGGCGTCCGCCCTGTCGAGTTCGATGTAGATGATCGATTCGAGCGCTTCGCCTTCCAGCGCCAGCAGCCGACCGTCCGCGTCGCGCTTCGCGGTGAGGACGGGGTGGAGCAGGCGGTGAATGGTGAGGCCGTGCGCGGCGATCGCGGCGGCGACGCTGTCGACCAGGAACGGCATGTCGTCGTTGACGAGCACGAGCCGCATGCGCCGCTGGTTGCCCGCCGCCCCGCCCGCCGATTCCAGATGCACGGTCGCGGCCAGTTCTTTCCGCACGGCGGCCGCGGCGGCGACGAATCCTGCCGCCTCGCGGCAGGCGCCCGGGTCGAAGCCGTCCGACTCGCCCGGCAGCGCGCTTCGCGAGAGTGCGGCACAGAGCGCCGTCACCAGCTCCGGGTCTTGAGGAGCGGTCGCCGGTGCGATGGTCGCCATGTCGTCTACACGTCCCGTTACAGCGCGACCCGAACGGGGGTCATCGGTGCGCGGGTCTATAGGTCGGCGGGGGCAGGGGGGACAAGGTG
Source organism: uncultured Sphingomonadaceae bacterium (assembly GCA_964251385.1). GTDB lineage: Bacteria > Pseudomonadota > Alphaproteobacteria > Sphingomonadales > Sphingomonadaceae > CADCVW01. Next base: position 292,717 of record CAXUJK010000002.1, read on the forward strand.
GTCCTCCCGTGTGGGAGGATCAGAGGGCTACGGACGCCCGCTTGATTGCGCGGTCGAGGAGGGCTTCGTCGCCCGTGACTTCCGCGACGATGCCGAGCGATCCGTCCGCTTCCCGGCGGGCGACGAGCAGGACGAATTCGTCCGATCCGGGCAGTCCGTCGACATGTGCGAGCGCGGGCGCGGTGCGCAGCGCGTCTCGGCCGTCCGTGGGAGCGGGTTTCGAGGCGGGACGGCGCTGTGTACGCTCGACCGCGACGATGCCCTTGAGGCCGCCCCCAAAATTTTCGAGATAGGACGTGAACGCGCCCGGCTCGACGCCCAGCCGCTTGCCATGGCCGAGCGCGGCCGCGAATTCGGTCAGACGCGTCTTGTCGTAGTCGACGCCGAAGATGAGCTTGGCGATCGGCGTCATCGGCGCGCGGTCCTGCGCCTTCAGGCCCGCGTCCTCCAGGATTTCGGCATAATCTTCGCGCGCATTGGCGGCCGCGAGCGCGAAGTCGTAGGCTTGGCCCAACGCGCGATAAAGCGCGGCGCGGCTGCGCGTGTCCGCGGACTTGACGCTTTCGGCGCTTTCGCGCGCCAGGCACAAGCGGTCGGCGAGGCCCGCGTCATCGGGAAGGGCGGAGGTCTCGTCCTCGTCCTCTTCAGGCAGCTGGTCATAGTGTCCGATCGCCAGCGCGTCGGTGTGATGGGCAACGTCGACTTCATGCGCGGCGCTCGGGCCGTCGGCCCACACCGGCACGTGCAGCGCGGCGGGCGTGTGCTTGACCGCGCGTTCGACCTGCACCGCGAGCGTCGCGGCGATCGTGGCGGTCGTGGCGACGTCCGCAAGCTCTTTCCAGTTGATCACGCCGTAGATGAAGTCGATCGTGTCCCCGTCGGACGACAAGGGCATCAGGATGCCGCGGTACATCGTCGAGCAGCCGCGCTGCGACACGAACTCGGCCTCGAAGCCGATGGGCGCGCGGTTGGCGATGATCTGCAGATAATGGTCGGTGAGGCGAGACAGCAGGCTGCGCTTGGGGACCTGGCTGATTTCCTTGATCGCGTCGGTCAGCCCGCATTCGGCGGCGAGCTTGGCGCCGATGAACGGCGTTCCGGGATTGTCCGCGCCGCTCGTGAAGTCGAGCAGCACGCCGTGCGGGGAAAAGTCGCCGACATTCTCGACGTCGAGGTCTTCTATGGACGGATAGTCGCGCCCGCCGAGCAGCGAGACCCAGTGGTTGTATGCGCGCACCTGCATGCGGCGCTCGTCGGTGCCGATTTCCGGGGGGCGTTCGTAGACGGGCTCGTCCGCATCAAGCGGCGAGGCGTAGTCGTCTTCAAACCTGCTCAAGCCGTCCATCGTGCGGGCGTCCTCGCCATTCCCCAATTCGGAGGCAAGCAATGCGGCCTGCATGGTTGAGGAACCGTTAAGTTTGGACGAGCGCGCGGCGCTTGTGTCCACCGTCCGTGCGATGCTAGAGCGCGCAGCTTCTGGACCTAAGCCGCTTTAGCTCAGCCGGTAGAGCACATCATTCGTAATGATGGGGTCAGGTGTTCGAGTCACCTAAGCGGCACCGGTTCTTGCATAAGGACCGCTCCATGAAGCTTTATTATGCGCCGGGTGCCTGCAGCCTTGCCCCGCATATCGCGCTGCGCGAGGCCGGGATCGAATTCGAACCCGTTCAAGCGGACATCCGCAACAAGACCCTGCCCGACGGCAGCTCCTATCTCGACGTCAATCCGCAGGGCGCGGTCCCGGCGCTCGGCCTCGATAACGGCGAAGTGCTGACGCAGAACGTCGCCATTATGGACTATATTTCCGACCAAGTGCCGGACAAGGCTATGATCCCGACGGACGGCATGGCGCATTACCGCGTCATGGAACTGCTGTCGTACATCACGAGCGAGGTCCACAAGAGCCACGCACCCTTGTTCAATCCGACCGCGACCGACGACGCCAGGACCGCCGCGCGCGAACTCATCGCCAAGAAGTATGACTATCTGCAGACGCGGCTCGGCGAGGGTCCGTATCTGACCGGCGAGGCGTTCACGCCCGCCGACGCGTATCTGTTCGTGATGCTGACCTGGGCCGGACCCAAGGGGGTGGATCTGTCGCGCGTGCCGAACCTGGTCGCGTTCCACGATCGTGTGAAGCAGCGTCCGGCGGTGCAGGAAGCGATGCGCGTCGAGGGGCTGATCTGAGTACGCCCGCCCCGGTCGCGGAGGGGTTCCGGGTCGAGCGCGCGGGCGACGTCGTCGTCGTCACGCTCGCGCGGCCCGCGACGCTCAACGCGCTGGACGCGCACATGCTCGACGGCGTGCGCCTCGCCGCCGCGCATGCCGAGGCCGACGGAGCCAGATGCCTGTTGCTGACGGGCGAGGGGCGCGCGTTCTCGAGCGGCGCGGAACTCGCGTCGCACGGCGACGCGGGCGGCGTGCCGGAAGATTTGGGGCTGAGGCTCGAGCGGCACTTCAATCCGATGATCGAGACGCTGTCGACGTTGCGGATCCCGATCGTGACCGCCGTCAACGGCGCGGCGGCGGGGGCGGGGTGCAGCCTGGCGCTCGCCGGCGATATCATCCTGGCAGGCCGCTCCGCGTATTTCCTGCAGGCGTTTGTCAATATCGGGCTGGTCCCGGACGCGGGCGCGAACTGGCTGCTGCCGCGCGCGGTGGGGCGTGCGCGGGCGATGGAGATGATGATGCTGGGCGAGCGCGTGCCGGCCGAGACCGCGCTGGAATGGGGACTGGTCAACCGGGTCGTCGACGACGCGGACCTCCTGCGCGACGCGACCGCGATGGCCACGCGGCTGGCGGCGATGCCGACGGTCGCGCTCGGCCTGATCCGGCGGCTGGCGCGCGACACCGCGTCGCACTCGCTGACGACGGCGCTGGGCATGGAGCGGATCGCGCAGAAGGAGGCGGGCCAGACCGAGGATTTTCGCACCGGCGTGACCGCGTTCCTGGGTAAGACCAAGCCGGTATTCACGGGGCGCTAGCTTTCCCGCTCGGTTTTGCAGGCGGTCATTGTTGACGAATCCGGGCCCGCCGTCTTTACCCCACCCATGACCACGATGATCGAAGAGCTCGAGAAACGCCGCGCCCTGGCCAAGCTGGGCGGCGGCGAGAAGCGGATCGCGGCGCAGCACGCCAAGGGCCGCCTGACCGCGCGCGAACGCGTCGAGGTGCTGCTGGACGAAGGCAGTTTCGAGGAACTCGACACGTTCGTCGAACACAACGCCGTCGACTTCGGCATGGCGGACCAGGTCTTCTACGGCGACGGGGTGGTGACCGGATCTGGCACGATCAACGGCCGGCTGACCTTCCTCTTCGCGCAGGATTTCACGGTTTTCGGCGGGTCCTTGTCAGAGCGCCATGCGCAGAAAATCTGCAAGGTGATGGACATGGCGCTCAAGGTCGGCGCACCCGTCATTGGATTGAACGATTCAGGCGGCGCGCGCATCCAGGAAGGCGTGGCGAGCCTTGGCGGTTATGCCGAAGTGTTCCAGCGCAACGTCTTGGCGTCCGGCGTGGTCCCGCAGATCAGCCTCATCATGGGGCCGTGCGCGGGCGGCGCGGTGTACTCGCCCGCGATGACCGACTTCATCTTCATGGTGAAGGATTCGTCCTACATGTTCGTGACCGGCCCGGAGGTCGTCAAGACCGTCACCAACGAAGTCGTGACGCAGGAAGAGTTGGGCGGCGCTGTCACGCACACGACCAAGTCCGGCGTCGCCGACGTCGCGTTCGAGAACGACATCGAGGCTTTGCTTGCGGCCAGGGACTTCTTTGATTTTCTGCCGCTGAGTAACCGCCACGCGGGGCCGATCCGGCCGACCGACGATCCGTGGGACCGCATCGAGGACAGCCTCGACACGCTCGTTCCCGACAGCGCCAACAAGCCGTACGACATGCATGAACTGATCCAGAAGACGATCGACGAGGGTGACTTCTTCGAAGTCCAGCCGACGCACGCGGCTAACATCATCACGGGCTTCGGGCGGATCGAAGGTCGCACGGTCGGCTTCGTCGCCAACCAGCCGGCGGTTCTGGCCGGCGTGCTCGACATCAATTCGTCCAAGAAAGCCGCGCGCTTCGTGCGCTTCTGCGACGCGTTCGACATCCCGATCGTGACCTTCGTGGACGTCCCCGGCTTCCTCCCCGGCGTCGCGCAGGAGCATTCGGGCATCATCAAGCACGGCGCCAAACTGCTCTTCGCCTATGCCGAGGCGACGGTTCCCAAGATCACCGTGATCACGCGGAAAGCCTATGGCGGCGCGTACGACGTGATGGCGTCCAAGCATTTGAGGGGTGACCTCAACTACGCTTGGCCGAGCGCGGAGATCGCTGTGATGGGGGCCAAGGGCGCGGTCGAGATCATCTTCCGTGGGAAGACGGCGGAAGAGATTGCCGAGCGCACCGCCGAGTACGAGGCGCGCTTCGCCAACCCGTTCGTCGCGGCGAGCAAGGGGTTCATCGACGAAGTCATCATGCCGCACTCGACCCGGCGGCGGGTGGCGCTGGGGCTACGCAAGCTGCGGGACAAGCAGCTGGAGAACCCGTGGAAGAAGCATGACAACATTCCGCTTTAATCATACTTTTTTGCCTGACGACGCGCGTCTATTATTTTAGGAGAGTTTAATGGAAGTGAGCGATATTATTGATGCGATCGACGATAAACTAGTTGGGCCCGGAAGGGATGAGGATAAGCTCTCAAAGTCGGAGCGCGCCTTTCAACTTGCTTATGGATTTGATGATCATGTCCGCGAACAGGATTTTACGAGTCTAGTTTACGAGAGCTCCCCCCAAGAATGGCAGCAATACGCCGACGCGCTTATAGAAGTCGGCGCGATTGGCTACGCAGACGTGCTAACTCGCTTTATATCGGTGGATGGGCAAGCTTTTTCGAATCAAGGAAGTTTGCTGCCGGGAAGTCCTGACTTCGAGTACTCCGAAGATTACGACGCCAGTCTCTCCAATGTACGCGATGTGGGCGGCCGAGCATCTGAGACGGCCTATATGGAGAGCGTCTTGACTTCTTACGCGCAGCGCATGGGGCTCGCTGATTGACGATAATCGGCCGCCTCAACCACGTCGGCGTCGCGACGCTTTCGATCGATGGGAGCATCGCGCTCTACCGCGACCTGCTCGGCGCGACTTCTATCGGCGAGCCGTTCGACCTTCCCGCCCAAGGGGTGCGGGTGTGCTTCGTCGACCTGCCCAACACGCAGATCGAGCTGATCGAGCCGCTGGGGGAGGGCTCGCCGATCCACGGGTTTCTGGAAAAGAACCCGGCGGGGGGGCAGCATCATGTCTGCTTCGAGGTCACGGACGTGCGCGCGGCGGCGGCGGAGATGGTCGCGCGCGGCGCGCGTACGCTTGGCGAGCCGCGGATCGGGGCGCATGGGACCCTGATCCAGTTCCTCCATCCCAAGGACATGGGCGGGGTGCTGGTCGAGCTGATGGAGACGCCCGGAGTCGCGAACGGGCACTGATCGTGGTAGAGAACGGCATGGCCGAGAAGACATCTTCCCTCGACGCGGACATCCAGACGTTCGCGCGCTGGCTCGCGGCCCCCGACCTGGGCCGTAGCGAGTGGCGGGAGGAACTGGACTTTCTGTCCACGGACGATGACGCGCGCGAATATCTGGAAGGCATCAAGCTGAGCCTGGAGGACCTTCGCGAAGGCCGCGTGGTCCCGCACGCGCAGGTCGTACGCGACATAGAGGAGCGGCATCGCCGTTACAGCGCGGACGCCGCCGAGTAGTGCAGCGCCGAATACTGCAGGTCGTCTGGACGCGTCGGGCCGCGGCCGATGCCGCTCGCATCTACGAGTTCAACCTTACTCGCAACGAGGAGTGGGCACGGCGTATCGATCGACGGCTGGCGGAAGGCGGCGACAGTCTCGCGAGCCTGCCCCTGCGAGGCCGCCTGGTCGCGGGAACGAACCAACGCGTGCTGTCGCTGGTCGACGTGCAGTATGTCGTCACCTATCGCGTAGAGGATGAGGAGGTACGCATCATCGGCGTACGCAGTACCCGCGAGGCGACAAAATGAGCGACGCGCCCAAGATCGAGCTGAACACCGGCGAGGACGCGGGCTCCGTCCCTCCGCGCGAACTGGCTGAGTCGCCGAACACGGCCACGCCGACCTTCCCCGATTGGGAGAAGCTCGCCGCCAAGGAAGTTCGCGGCAAGGCGCTAGCCTGGGACACGCCGGAGGGGATCGCGGTCAAGCCGCTCTACACCGCCGCCGACGCGCCCGACCCCGGCCTACCCGGCTTCGCGCCGTTCACCCGGGGCGTGCGGGCGTCGATGTATGCGGGGCGGCCGTGGACGATCCGGCAATATGCGGGGTTCTCGACCGCCGAGGAGTCGAACGCCTTCTACCGCCGCAACCTCGCCGCGGGGCAGAAGGGGCTGTCGGTCGCCTTCGACCTCGCGACGCACCGGGGGTACGACTCGGACCATCCGCGTGTGGCGGGCGATGTCGGAAAGGCGGGGGTGGCGATCGACACGCTCGAGGACATGCGGATCCTGTTTTCGGACATTCCGCTCGACAAGATGTCCGTGTCCATGACGATGAACGGTGCGGTGCTTCCCGTGCTCGCCTTCTTCATCGTCGCCGCCGAAGAGGCCGGCGTGCCGCAGGCCAAATTGGAAGGCACGATCCAGAACGACATCCTGAAGGAGTTCATGGTCCGCAACACGTACATCTACCCGCCGGAAGCCTCGATGCGGATCGTCGCGGACATCATCGCCTACACGTCGGCGCACATGCCCAAGTTCAACAGCATATCGATCAGCGGCTACCACATGCAGGAAGCCGGCGCGACGCAGGTGCAGGAGCTGGCGTTCACGCTGGCGGACGGGGCGGAGTACGTGCGCACCGCTGCGGCGCGCGGCATGGCGGTGGACGCATTCGCGCCGCGCCTGTCGTTCTTCTTCGCGATCGGCATGAACTTCTTCATGGAAGTCGCCAAGCTGCGCGCGGCGCGAATGCTCTGGCATCGCATCATGACCGGGCTCGGGGCGCGGGACGAACGGAGCAAGATGCTGCGCACGCATTGCCAGACGTCGGGCGTGTCGCTGACCGAGCAGGACCCGTACAACAACATCGTGCGCACCGCGTACGAAGCGATGGCGGCGGCGTTCGGGGGGACGCAGTCGCTCCACACCAACAGTTTCGATGAGGCGATCGCGCTTCCGACCGATTTTTCAGCACGGATCGCGCGCAACACGCAGCTGATCCTGGCGGAGGAGACCGGGATCACCAACGTCGTCGATCCGCTCGGCGGGTCTTACTATGTCGAGGCGCTGACCAAGGAGATCGCGGACGCGGCCTGGGCGATCATCGAGCGCGTCGAGGCGGAAGGCGGCATGACGAAAGCCGTTGCCGCGGGCTGGCCCAAGGCGATGATCGAGGAGGCGAGCGCCGCGCGTGCCGCCGCCGTGGACCGCGGCGAGGCGACGGTCGTCGGCGTCAACAAGTACCGGCTGGAGGCGGAGGACGCGCTCGACATCCTGACGATCGACAATGCACGCGTGCGGTCCGGGCAGATCGCGCGGCTGGAGGCGAACCGGGCGGGGCGGAACGAGGCGGCGTGCACGGCGGCCTTGGACGCGTTGCGGGTGGGCGCCGCTGGCGACGGCAACCTGCTCGCGCTCGCGGTCGCTGCCGCGCGCGCCCGTGCAACTCTGGGCGAGATCAGCGCGGCGATGGAGGACGTGTTCGGCCGCTACGGCACCACGCCGACGCCGGTCAGCGGCGTGTACGGCGGCGCGTTCGAATTCGACGCGAAATGGGCGCAGAACAAGGACGGAGTCGCCGCCGTCGGCCGCCGCCTGGGCCGCCGCCCGCGCATGCTCGTCGCCAAGATGGGTCAAGACGGGCACGATCGGGGGGCGAACCTCGTGTCGTCGGCGTTCGCGGACCTGGGATTCGAGATCGTTCCCGGACCGCTGTTCCAGTCCCCCCGCGAAAGCGCCGAGCTGGCCGTGGCGCGGGACGTGGACGTCGTCGGCGCATCCTCGCTCGCGGCGGGGCACAAGACGCTGATCCCCGAACTGATCGGGGCGTTGCGCGACATGGGCCGCGCGGACATCCGCGTCGTCGCGGGCGGCGTGATCCCGGCGCAGGACTACGAGATGTTGCGCGAGGCTGGCGTCGCCGCGATCTTCGGGCCAGGAACCAACCTGGTCGACGCGGCGGGCGAAGTGTTGCGATTGCTGGGCCACAACATGCCGCCTGCCGGCGACGAGATGGAGCAAGCGGCGGAATGAGTATGTTGGAGACGCTGCTCGGTAGTCCCCCGGCGAAGGCCGGGGCCCAGCCTTTTGCAGCTGCCGAGGCTGGACCCCGGCCCTCGCCGGGGGACGGGAGGACCGATTGGACTCGCGAAGACGTCGCCGCGCTCTTCGATCTCCCCTTCCACGACCTCCTCTGGCGCGCGCAGTCCGTTCACCGCGCGCATCACGCCGTCGGCGAGGTCCAGCTCTGCACGTTGTTGTCCGTCAAGACCGGCGGCTGCCCCGAGGATTGCGGTTACTGCAGCCAGTCCGCCACCGCCGACAGCGGATTGAAGGCGGACAAGTTGATGGACGTCGCGTCCGTGCTGGTGGCGGCGCAGGAAGCCAAGGCGGCGGGGTCGCAGCGTTTCTGCATGGGCGCGGCGTGGCGCTCACCCAAGGATCGCGACATGGATGCGATCGTGCAGATGGTGTCGGGGGTTCGCGCAATGGGTTTGGAGACGTGCATGACGCTCGGCATGCTGACGCCCGACCAAGCCGACCGCTTGGCGGCGGCCGGGCTCGATTACTACAACCACAACATCGACACTTCGCCGGAGAACTACGGCAACGTCATTACCACGCGGACCTTCGAGGACCGGCTCCATACGTTAGGCGAAGTTCGACGCGCGGGGATGGCCGTGTGTTCGGGCGGGATCGTCGGCATGGGGGAGAGCCGATCCGACCGCGTCGGGTTCCTCCACGCGCTGGCGACGCTGCCGCGGCATCCCGAAAGCGTTCCCGTCAACGCGCTCGTCCCCGTGCGCGGGACGGTTTTGGGTGATATGCTCGCGGATACGCCTTTAGCGAAAATCGACGGGATCGAGTTCGTCCGCACCGTCGCCGTCGCCCGCGTCACCATGCCGCGATCCATGGTACGGCTATCGGCGGGTCGGGAAAGCATGAGCGACGAGACGCAGGCTTTGTGCTTCCTCGCGGGCGCGAACTCGATCTTCACGGGGGACAAGCTGCTGACCACGGGCAACGCGGGCGGAAACGCGGACGCGGCGCTGTTCGCCAAGCTGGGGTTGGTGCCGATGGAGGCGGCGGAGCCCATGCGGGTGGCGGCGGAGTAGTGCCGACGCTGCTCCGTGTTGGGGCGTTCCGTTTCTACTTCTACAGCCACGAACCAAACGAACCGCCGCACGTCCACGTCGATCGTGGTGGGGTGACGATAAAGGTTTGGCTCGACACGCTCGAGGTCGCGAAAAGCCGCGGCTTCCGTGCGCACGAAATCGGTGGCATCGTCTCGATGGTCGAGGAACACCGTTCGACGTTTCTGGAGAGCTGGCATGAACATTTCGGCTAAGATCACGGACGAGCGCGTGCTGGACGTACGATGCGATGTGCACAGCCTAATCGTCGATTTGATGGACGGCCGGACGATCTCGGTGCCGTTGGCCTGGTACCCCCGGCTGCTGCACGCGTCCCCCGAAGCTCGTGCACGATGGGAGCCGGCAGGCGGCGGCTACGGCATTCATTGGCCAGACCTGGATGAGGATTTGAGCACCGAAGGTCTGTTGCGCGGTGCTCCAGCGGCAAAGGCGGCGTAATTTCGCATGTTCTCTAAAATCCTGATCGCCAACCGCGGCGAGATCGCATGTCGCGTCATCCGCACCGCGCGGCGCTTGGGGATCGCCACCGTCGCGGTCTATTCGGACGCGGATGCGCGCGCGCCTCACGTGACCATGGCCGACGAGAGCGTGCGGATCGGGCCGGCGGCGGCTTCGGAAAGTTATCTGGTCGCCGAGAAAATCATCCTGGCTTGCAAGGAGACGGGCGCGGAGGCGGTGCATCCGGGTTACGGGTTCCTGTCCGAGCGCGAGAGTTTCGCGCGCGCGCTGGCGGAGAACGACATCGCCTTCATCGGCCCGCCGCCGGGCGCGATCGCGGCGATGGGGGACAAGATCGAGTCCAAGAAGTTGGCCCAAGCCGCGGGCGTGTCGGTGGTGCCGGGGTTCATCGGCGAGATCCGCGACACGGACCATGCGGTCGAGATCGCGGGCGGCATCGGCTATCCGGTGATGATGAAGGCGTCGGCGGGCGGCGGGGGCAAGGGGATGCGGCTCGCCTTTTCCGAGACGGACGTGCGCGAAGGGTTCGAGGCGACCAGGCGCGAGGGGCTCGCCAGCTTCGGCGACGATCGCGTGTTCATCGAAAAATTCGTGACCGATCCGCGGCACATCGAGATCCAGTTGCTGGGGGATCAGCACGGCAACCTGGTCTACCTGGGCGAACGCGAATGTTCTGTGCAGCGGCGGCACCAAAAGGTGGTCGAGGAAGCGCCTTCGCCCTTCGTCACGCCCGAGATGCGGCGCGCGATGGGGGAGCAGTCGGTCGCGCTTGCCGCTGCGGTCGGGTACACGTCGGCGGGTACGGTCGAGTTCATCGCCGGCGCGGACCGCTCCTTCTACTTCCTCGAAATGAACACGCGGCTGCAGGTCGAGCATCCGGTAACCGAGTGCGTCACCGGGCTTGATCTGGTCGAACAGATGATCCGGGTCGCGGCGGGCGAGCCGCTCGGGTTCACGCAAGGGGACGTGAAGCTGAACGGCTGGGCGGTGGAGACGCGGGTGTACGCGGAGGATCCGTATCGCGGGTTTCTTCCTTCCACCGGCCGTCTCGTCCGCTACCGCCCGCCTCGGTCCACTGGTGTCGAACCCTCCCGTTCGTCCCGAGTGGAAACGAGGGGCGCTGATGCGGGTGGCGAGCGCCCCTCGTTTTCACTCGGGACGAACGAACTTGGTGCCGGGGTCGTGCGCATCGACGACGGAGTGCGCGAGGGCGGTGAGGTGTCGATGTTCTACGACCCCATGATCGCCAAGCTGATCACCTGGGGCGAGACGCGCGAGGAGGCGATCGATCTGCAGATCGGCGCACTCGACGATTTCGAGCTGACCGGGATCGGCCACAACATCGATTTCCTGTCGGCGCTGATGCAGCATCCGCGGTTCCGCGCGGGCGCACTGACGACCGGGTTCATCGCCGAAGAATATCCGGACGGGTTCGTCGGCGCGCCGCCGCCGCCCGAACTCACCCGGAAACTCGCGGCGCTGGCCGCGACCATGTCGGTCTACGAAGTGTCGCGCGCACGCGGCGTCGACGGCCAGCTGGGCGATCCGCTCGAGCCGCCGGAAAACTGGGTCGTGCGCATCGGCGGCGTCGATCACGCGGTCGCGGTGGCGCACGAGAGCGCGACGGTGGACGGGACGGACCTGTCGCTCGACCTCGACTGGTCGCCGGGCGACCGGCGCGTGTCGGCGATCATCGATGGCGAGGTCATCGCAGGCGGCGTGACGCGCACGCGCGGCGGGTGGCGGCTCGTGACGCGGGGCGCGCAGCACGATATCCGCAGCCTGCCGCGATCGATCGCGGACCTTGCGCGGCACATGCTCGACAAGGTGCCGCCGGACCACAGCCGGCATCTGTTGTCGCCCATGCCGGGGTTGCTGACCCAACTGCACGTAAAGCTCGGCGATAAGGTCGAGGCGGGGCAGCCGCTCGCGGTGGTCGAGGCGATGAAGATGGAGAACATCCTGCGCGCGCCCAAGACGGCGACCGTCAGCCGGGTCGCGGCGGCGGCGGGCGAGAGCTTGGCGGTGGACGCGGTCATCCTGGAGTTCGAATAGCCTTGTTCCCCGGCCTTCGCCGGGAACAGAAGAGATCGATTGCGTTTAGCCTATCGAGGCTGCTGGGCATTCCGATGAGCAACGATAAACAGTCCGAAGACCGCGGCCGCAGTGCCACTACGCCGATGGAGATCCCGTTTGCGGGTTGGCGCGACATCCTGATCCGGACATGGCGCGAGGCGACCGCCGACAACCTGTCGCTGATCGCTGCGGGCGTGACGTTCTACGCGTTCCTGACCATCGTGCCGATGCTGGGCGTGATGGTGCTCGCCTACGGCCTGATCGCGACTCCCGAAACCGTACTCGCCAACATGCAGGGGCTGACGTCCGTCATGCCCGCCGACGCCGCCAAACTGGTCGGCGAGCAGCTGATGACCGTCGTCGAGACGGCGGGATCGCAGAAAGGGTTCGGGCTGCTCGTCGCGCTCGCCATCGCCTTGTACGGCGCGATGAAGGGCATGGGCGCGATCGTGACCGCGCTCAACATCGTGTACGACGAGGAGGAAACGCGCGGCTTCGTCCGCACCAGCCTGCTGACGCTGATCATGGCGGTCGGCGCAGTGGCCGTGGCGATCACGGCGATCGTCGCGGTCTCTGCGATGAGCGCAGTCGAACGGTTTATACCGGATGCTTCTGGCCTCGTGCACGGCCTGATCAAGATCGCGACGTGGATCGTGACCGCGCTAGTCATGGCCGGCGCGATCGCCGCCGTGTACCGCTACGCGCCCGCACGCGAGAAGGCGCGATGGAGCTGGCTGTCGGCGGGGTCGCTGCTGGCGACGCTGCTGATCCTGGCCGCGACGATCGGTTTTGGCTTTTATGTCAGCAATTTCGGCAGCTACAACGCGACCTACGGATCGCTTGGTGCGGTGATCGTGCTGCTGACGTGGCTCAACCTGTCCGCCTACATCCTGCTGTTCGGGGCCGAGCTCAACGCCGAGATCGAGCACCAGACGCGCGCCGATACGACGGACGGCGCGCCCGAGCCGGAAGGCGCGCGCGGCGCCGAGATGGCGGACACGGTTGGGGAGACGCCGTGACGCCGATGCGTTACGGGGTAGGAACAAGCGGCACGAACTCTCGTTAACCGCGAAGCGCATGGGTTCGCCCTTGCGAAAACAGGGAGATCATCATGAAAATTTCGAACAGCGGATTGGCCACGATGGCGGCGTTGGCGTTGCTCGCCACCCCCGCCGTCGCGCAGAACACCGAAGTCGCGGTCGACAACGCGATCGGCGAGGTCGGCAACGCGGCGGACGCGGTCGGCAACAGCATCGCCACGGGAGCCAACAGCGTCGCGACCGCGGCGGACAACGCAGTCGACATCGATGTCACGACCGATCCCAGCCTCGGCAACACGGCGGACGGCAATCTCGCGGTCGACGACGCCAACATGATGGCGACCGATCCGATGATGGACGACAACATGGTGGTGACCAACACGACCACCACGTCGATGGCGTCGACGCAGGAAGGCACGGGCAACGGCCGCTGGGGTCTGCTTGGACTGCTCGGTCTCGCCGGCTTCCTGTTCCGCCCCAAGAAGGGTGCGATCCACCTCGACGAGCGCGACGGCCGCGGCTGACGCTTTCGACACTTAACCGAAACTGAGGGGCGGTCCTGCTATTCGGCGGGACCGCCTTTTGCTTGTATCGCGAAGGCGAGATCAGTGGGAATCGTGGCCTCGATGATCAGCCCCGATGCTTCGGAGCTGATCAGCCGATCGTCGCCGACCACGCCCAGCCGCGTGTCGAAGGTCCGCACGGCATGGAGGCCGGGCGCTAAGCCGGGCACGACCACCCGCACCGTCAGCGGCCGGGCTCCCGTCGGGATCACGCGTCCGCGTTTGCTCGTGTCGGTGCGCAGCAGCCAGACGATCGCCTGATCCGCGTCGCCGCACGCGACTGCCGCGACCCGAGGATCGGACACGGCAACCTCATCGTTGAGGTTGGTGCGCCGGAACCGCGTCCAGTCGATCAGCGGCAGGAACCGAGACATCGCCGCCTGCGCCGCGCGCATCCCTGCCGTCAGCACATGCGGGTGCCGATTGGGCCAGCGCATCCCCCCGCCCGCTCCGCCGGATGCGAGATGGGCCCATTGCATGTGGCGGAAATACTCGTCGTCGAACGCTTCGGGCAGCGTCCGCTTGCGGTCCTTGAACGCGTGGATGGGCCCGTGCTCGCTGTCGAACACCGGGCGGCCATCCACGGCGTGTCGCACCGCGTCGCGCATCAGCCGCGCGGTCGCGAGCGCGGGCGCGACTGTGTCCCGCGGATTGTCGATCGTCGCGCTCTCGTAAAGGTGCGTGTTGGCGAAATCGAGCGCGGGGTGGCGGAAGATAGCGTCGGCGAGTTCCGGATGCTTCAACAGTTCGGGCCCGAATATGGAAACCGTCTGCGGGTGCGCGCGGCCGTGGACCTGCGTTTCCAGCGCGCGGAGCCAGGGACCGACATCGTCGATGAACCGGGCGATCACCGCCGGATCGTCGCCGCCGTGCGCGGGGTGCGCCTCGTTCCACAGGTCCCAGCCGAACAGCACGCCGCTCGACCCCCAGCGTCGCGTGGCGAACTCCAGCCGCGCCTTGATCGCCGCACGCGTGGCGGGACAGGTCAGAAGGCGGCGGCGGCTGGCGCACGGTCCGCCGTTCGCGCGATTGTACGGATGGCTTCCCCAGCGCGTCCACGTGAAGAACGTGTCGAACGGGGTCAGCAGGATGCGCATGCCCGTGCGTGCGCACAGGGCGAAAAGGTCGTCCCACAGGCGCACCATGTTAGGGACGAAGCGGCCCACCGGCTTTTCGATGTAGCGGTGCTCGCCTTGCGCGTATTCGAGCATCAGGCGCAGGCAGGTGACGCCCGACGCGCGCAGATGATGCAGATGTGCCTCGACACTGCGCAAATCGCGGCGGCGGAACAGGCCGTCGAGTTCGGGCCAGCTCACCGCGTCGTTCTGCCCGATCGGGGTCCAAGCCGCGCCCGCGCCGTCGACGAAGTAGGGGAGGCCGGGACGAACCTCGATCCACGACAGCGCGCGCGCGGCGTCCCGAGCCGGGATCTCGTCGGGCGGCGCGTGCGCGGTGCGGTCGGGCGACATGAACATCGCCCGCGCGCCTAGCAGCTAGCCGTCGCTTCCGTCATCCTCCGCGGCGCAATCCGCCGCGTCCACCAGCGCCAGCATTTCGGCCAGCGCGGCGGCGCTTAGTTCCTCGTCGCGCATGCGGACGGCGTAGGCGACGGCCATGTGGCGGTGCGCCGAACTCGCCCTGCGGCTCCCCGTGCGTGCGGCGGCGCGCGACTCCTCCATCGCGCGGCGGCTGTAGAAAGCGAGATCGGTTTCGTCGCACGGGGACATCGCTTCGACGTCTAGCGTGGCGGGCGTTGAAAATTCGCTAAGCGCCATGTGCCCGCGTTGCGGTTGTTCGTGCCCGCGCGGCGATGTAGCATCGTTCCGGCATGGCGGGGGTCACCAAAATCGGAACGGCGGGCGCCGGCGCGGCGGCCGATCGCCGGCACCTCGTAGAGGCGCTGGCGGCCGTCGCCGGCGGCGACGAGGCGGCGCTGGCGGACGTGTACGCGCGCACCTCCGCGAAGCTTTACGGCATCTGCCTGCGTATCTTGGGCGACCGGGGAGAGGCCGAGGACGCGTTGCAGGATATCTACGTCACGATCTGGCACAGGGCGGGCACGTTCGACCAAACGCGCGCCAGCCCGGTGACGTGGCTGGCGACGATCGCGCGCAACCGCGCGATCGACCGTGCGCGCGCACGCGGAAATCGCAGGTTCGAAGGCCTCGACGAGGCCGAACAGGTGCGCGATCCCGGACCCGACGCGTTTGCCAGCCTGGAGACGCGCGAAGCGCACGACCGGCTGGCGGGATGCGTCGATACGCTGGAGCCGCGGCACGCCGCCGCGATCCGGCAGGCTTTCTTCGAGGGCACGACCTACGCCGAGCTGGCAACGAAGGACGGCGTGCCCCTCGGCACGATGAAGAGCTGGGTGCGGCGCGCGCTCATCAAGCTGCGGGCGTGCCTCGACGCGTGAGCGATCCGGCCACCCCCACGCTGCCGCCCGCGGACGACGTCCTCGCCGCCGAGCTCGCGCTGCGCGTGCTGAACGCGCCCGAGCTGGACGGAGCCGTGGCGCGCCGGGCGGCGGACCCCGCGTTCGCCGATGCGGTCGCGGCGTGGGAGGCGCGGCTGATGCCATGGCTCGACGCGATCGCGCCCGTGTCGCCGGATCCGACATTGTGGTCGCGCATCGCGCAGGCGATCGGACCACATGTCGCCCCCGCGAACGTCGTCGCGATCAGCCGCAGGCGTTTGTCCTTGCGCGACGCAGGCTTCGCGTTGTCGGGCATCGCGGCTGCGTTGCTCGTCACGGTCGGGCTGCAAAGCCTCCGCGACGAAGCGCCGCCGGTGGCCGTCGCGCCGCGTGCGAGCGAACTCGCGGTGGCCGCGGTCACGCCTGAAGGCAAAACCGCCGCGCTCGCGGTCGTCAGCTACGACCGGGTGAGCGCCAGCCTGATCGTAACCCCCGCCGGGCTCGCGCCGCGCACGGGCAGCGCGTACGAATTGTGGGTCATACCGGCCACCGGGGGTGCCCCCGAGTCGCTGGGGCTGATCGAAGGCGCGGCACCGCGCCGCATGGTGCTGGCCGACGATTTCGCGGCGAGCTTCGCCGGCGTGCCCACGATCGCGGTGTCGGAGGAACAGCCCGGCGGGTCGCGCACCGGCGCGCCGGTCGGGCCCGTGATCGGGACAGGCAAGCTTCGCGGCGTTTGAGCTTTTTGGACGCGGCGCTAACCTGTATTACATCAATTTTTCCCGCATGCGTCCGTTGGGCATCGTCGCGCGTACATTCGGGCACAGCGGTGGCCGCATCGGACGCGCCGCGCACCGGAGACTCCGCATGACAAAGCTTCGCACCCTCGTCGTCCTCCTGGCCGCCGCGACCTCCTTGTCCGCGTGTATGACACCGACCGACGGCATGGGCGACAGCGCGTCGATGTCGGCCGACGGTTCGGTCACCGTTGGCGGCGCGGCGATGTACGCCAACCGCAACATCGTCGAGAACGCGGCCAATTCGCCCATCCACACGACGCTGGTCGCCGCGGTGCAGGCCGCCGGTCTGGCCGAGACGCTGTCGGGCCCGGGTCCGTTCACCGTCTTCGCGCCGACCAACGACGCGTTCGCCAAGCTCCCTGCCGGGATGGTCCAGACCGCGCTGCGGCCCGAGAACAAGGCCATGCTGACATCCGTGCTGACATACCATGTCGTGCCCGGCCGGATGAGCGCGGCGGACCTGATGGCGGCGATCCGCTCGGGCGGCGGCACCGCGCGGCTGACCACGGTCAACGGCGGCGTACTGACAGCGCGCATGAGCGGAAGCAGCATCGTGCTGACCGACGCCCGCGGCGGCCGCGCCACGGTGACGCAGGGCGATGTGTTCCAGTCGAACGGGGTCATCCACGTGACGGATTCGGTGTCGCTGCCCGGCTGACGTTCCTGCCTTCGCACGTAACCGAATAGAAAAGGCTCCCGTCGATCCTCGGCGGGAGCCTTTTCTATTCATCCGCGCAGCGCACGCGCAGGTTCCGCAGGGCGTCGCGCATCGCGGCCGCATCGGCCGTGCCGGTGACGGCGGCGACGCACGGGCGTTCGGTGAACCGCGCGGCGGTCTCGTCCTCGCGTACGATCAAAATGGGAAGGTCGTTCCTGATCGCGTGAAGCTCGGCGACGACCGCGTCGAGGTTTCCAACGGGAACGGTCGCGCTCAGGACCACGACATCGAAGCCGCCGTCCGCCGCACGCAGCTTGCCCAAGGCTTCGCGGACGGTTCCGGTCTGCTCGGCCGCGAATCCGATTTCCGTCAGCGTGGCCGCGTGCGCATCGCGCGTGTCGTCCGCCGGGTCGATCACGAGCGCACGTTCCATTGCGACCTTTTCGATGACCTGGCGGATCTTTACCGCGAGTGCCTCGAAGGTGAACGGCTTGGGCAGCAGCTCGACTCCCGGGTCGAGCCGCCCGCCGTGCACGATCGCGTTGCGCGCGTAGCCGGTCGTGTAGAGGATTCGCATGTCCGGATAGAGCAGGCGCGCCTGGTCGGCGAGCTCGCGGCCCGACATGCCCGGCATGACGACGTCGGTCAGCAGCAGCCGCGGGGGCGCGTCCTGCCGTTCCAGCAAGCGCAGCGCGGACGCGCCGTCATGCGCTTCGAGCACGCGGTAGCCGAGCTCGCGCAAGCTATCGACGGTGTAGATGCGGACGTCGTCGTCGTCCTCGACGACCAGGATCGACTCCTGCCCCGGCGTAGGCGCTTCGAGCACGACGTCCTCCTCGTCGGCCGCGTTCATGTCGGCCACCAGGCGCGGCAGATAGAGCTTGATCGTCGTGCCCTCGCCGGGCTCCGAATAGATCTTCACGTGTCCGCCCGACTGCTTGACGTACCCGTAGACCTGGCTGAGCCCCAGGCCGGTTCCCTTGCCGACATCCTTGGTCGAGAAGAACGGGTCGAACGCCTTGGCGACGATGTCGGGCGGCATGCCCTCGCCCGTGTCGGTGACGGAGATGAGCACGTACTGGCCGGGCGCGACCTCGCGCTGCGCGGCGGCGTAGGCTTCGTCGATATGCGCGTTGGTCGTCTCGATCGTCAGCTTGCCGCCGCCGGGCTTCTTGACGTCCGCCATCGCATCGCGCGCGTTGACCGCCAGGTTCAGGACCGCGTTCTCCAGCTGGTTCGGGTCGACCTCGACACGCCATAGCCCCGCGCCCGCCACGACCTGCAGGTCGACCGTTTCGCCCAGCGCGCGGTCGAGTAGCTCGGTCATGCCCGTGATCAATTTGTTGATGTCGGTCGCGCGCGGCTGCAGCGGCTGGCGGCGGGAGAAGGCGAGCAGGCGCTGGGTGAGCGCCGCCGCCCGGTCCGCGCCCTTGGCCGCGTTGCCCAGCGACCGCAGCGCGCGCGCGTCGCCGTCGGGACCCAGGCTGCGTTTCGCCATGTCGATATTGCCCGACACGATCGTGAGGAGATTGTTGAAGTCGTGCGCGATGCCGCCCGTCAGCTGGCCCACCGCCTCCATCTTCTGCGACTGGCGAAGCTGCTCCTCCAGCTCCTTGCGCGCGGTGACGTCGCGGCCGGACGAGTAGAAGACGTCGCCGTCGGGCACGCACGTCCAGCTGACCCAGCGCGTCCCGCCGTCCTTGTGCATCATGCGCAGGTCGAGCCCGCTGACGACCTCGCCCACCACCAGTCTTGCAAGGACGTTGCGCGCTTCCCCGACGTCGTCGGGGTGGATGAACATGCCCGCGAGCGAGCCGACCACCTCGGCCGGTTCATATCCGAGGACGTTGGTCCACGCCGGATTGACGCTTCGATAGGTCCCGTCCATCCCGGTGACGGCGAACAGGTCCTGGCTGGTACGCCAGATCATGTCGCGTTCGGCCACGGTGGCGGTCACGCGGTCTTCGAGAGTGCGGTTGAGCTCGGTCAGGCGCAGTTCCGCGAGCTTGCCTTGCGTCACGTCGTTGAACAGGACGGCCACGCGCCGCAGTTCGGGCGCGTCTACCGGGTAGGCATGGACGTCGAACCAGCGGTCGAGGCCGGGGAAGAAGTCCTCGACCCGGGTGGCCGCGCGCGACGTCGCGATATTCCCGTAAAGGTCGATCCAGCGCTGATCCGTTTCCGGCGCAAGCTGCCGCATCGTCTTCCCGATCGCGTCCGACAGGCCGGTCTGTCTTTGGAAAGCCGGGTTGATCTCGACGAAGCGGTAATCCCGTGCCGCATCGCCGTCGAACATGACTTCGATGACGCAGAAGCCCGCGTCGATCGCCTCGAACAGGGTGCGGTAACGCGTCTCGCTCTGGCGCAGGGCCGCGTTCGCCGCCTTGCGTTCGGTCAGGTCGAGCATCGCGCCGATCATGCGCGTCGCCCGGCCGTCGGGGTCGCGTATCACCGCGCCCCGATCCAGCACGTCGGCGTAGGACCCGTCGGCACGCCGGAAACGGTACTCGTCCGTCCAGTTGGTGCCCTTGCCGTCGATCGCGGCATGGATGCTTTCGTGCACGCGCGCGAAATCGTCGGGGTGGATGTGCGCGATCCACCACGCGCCCGTCGGCTCCACGTCCGCGGGCGCGTGGCCAAAGGCGGTGTGCAGCGCGTCGTTCCATAGCACTGCGTTGGTGGCGAAGTCCCAGTCCCACACCGCGTCGGTGGTGGCGCGCACGGCGTAGCGGTAGCGTTCCTCCGTCTCGCGCAACGCGTCCTGCGCCTGGCGGACATCGTGGATGTCGGTGCACGTCCCGTACCAGCGCGTGATCGCACCGGTCTCGTCGCGGATCGGCTGCGCACGGCCCGCGACCCAGCGATACTCGCCGCTGTGGTGGCGCAGGCGGTACTCGATATTGTACGGTTCGCCCGTGCGCAGGCAGTTCCGCCAGACCGCGTCGGTGCGCGCCTGGTCGTCCGGGTGGAACAGCCCGAGCCATTCCTCGCCGTCGGTCGAGCCTTCGGGAATGCCGGTATATTCGTACCAGCGGCGGTTGAAGTAGTCGTGGTACCCGTCCGGGCGGGTCGACCAGATCATCTGGTCGATGGAGTCGGTGATCGCCTGGAGCCGCGCTTCGCTGGCGCGCACCGCGTCCGTCGCCCGCCTGCGATCGGACACGTCGCGGTAGAAGATCGCAAGCCCGTCCTCGATCGCGTAGGCGCGCGTCTCGAGCCAGACTTCGTGCCCGCCGGGCCCGTCGGACGCGTAGTGGTACTCGACCGACCCCGCCTTGCCCGTGCGCAGGACCTCTTCGTACATGGCCATCGTAGGCAGCGTCACGACTTCGGGCCAGACGTCCTGCAGCTGTCGCCCGACGATCTCCTCGCGCGCGCGTCCGTCGATGCGTAGGCCTTCGGCGTTGATCTGCCGGATGCGCAAGGTGCGGTCGACGGTGATGAAGCCTTCGTCCATGCCGTCCAAAACGTCGCGCACCGCCGCCTCGCTCGCGGCCAGCGCGCCTTCCGCCTCACGCCGCGCCGTGTCGTCGCGCACGGTCAGCACCGCACCGACCTGCTTGCCCTCCGCGATCACGGGCTGCGCGTTGCCGATCGCGAGCACTTGCGTGCCGTCCGGCCGCTGGATCCGCCAGCGTGCCTCGGTCACGGTCTCGCCGCGCGTCACCGCGCGCGCCAGCGGCAGTTCGGCGGACGGGTAGGGCGCGCCGTCCTCGGTCAGCAGCTGGTAGGTGTCGCTGTAATCGTCCGGCTCGACATCGAGCCGCGCGACGCCGTGCAGCCGTTCGGCGGCGGCATTGACGAAGCTGATGCGGCCGTCCGCGTCCGTCGCGATCACGCCCTCGGCCAGCTGACCCAGGATCGCGGCCTGCTCCGCCGCCGTCTTCTCGGACGCCGCGCGCGCGAGCGCGATCTCCGTGGTGTCGAAGCCTTCCACGAACAGGCCCGTGATCGTACCGTCCGCATCCTTCATCGGCGCGATGACGTAATCCAGGAACCGGGCTTCGGGCGGCTGGCCCGCGACGCGCGCGACCAGCGCGGGCTGCAGGTGGCCCCGGATCGGGACGCCCGTCGCGAACACCCGGTCGAAGCGCTCGAAATAGTCCTGGCCCTCGACCTCGGGCAGTGCTTCGCGAAGCGGTTTGCCGATGAGGTCGCGGCGGCCGACGACATCGTAATAAGCGGGGTTCGCCATTTCGTAGACGTGCGTCGGCCCGCGCAGGATCGCGACGAAGCCGGGGGTCGATGCGAACATTTCCTGCAGGCGCTGCTGTTCGCCCCACAGCCGCTCGGCTGCGGCGGCGGCCTCGGCTTGCGCGTCGCGCAGGCGCTGCTCCATCTCGTGATTCTCGGTCCGGTCGCGCAGGATTTTGACGAAGCCGACGATCTCCCCGGTTCCATCTTTGGCGCCTTCGCGCAAGGGCTGCATCTCGCCATTGGCCCAGAAGCGCGACCCGTCCGCCCTCATGTGCCAGCGCTCGTCGGCGGCGGCCCCGGTCGCGCACGCGCCGTCCATTTCGGCCTGCGGCTGGCCGGACGCGACGTCCTCGGGCGTGAAGAACATGTCGACGCTCCGCCCCACGGCGTCGGCGGCGGTCCACCCCATCGTCTTTTCGGCACCCGGGCTCCAGCTCGTGATGATGCCGTCCGCATCGGACGTGACGATGGCGAAATCGGTGGCGGAGCGCACGATGGTCGCGGCCAGCGCGGCGGGGTCGCCGCCCGGCACGTCCGTTGCCTTGTCGTTCCTGCTCTTCAACGTATCGTCAGCGTCCATCGTCCGTCGGCTTTACGGGCAATCGGCATGCGGGCAAGGGTCGCGCGGCAAGCGCTGCTCGGCGCGCACCCTCTCGCCACTCGCCCCGCGCGGCGATACAGCGGCGCCTCGCGATGAAAAAGCCGTCCAATCCGTCCGCCAGCCTCGAACGCGAAGTCATCCTCGCGGTGGTCATCCTGTATCTGGGGATCTGCGCGGTGATGCTCGCGCTGCACTTCATCGCGCCCGGCGGGCCCGCGGCCGCGACCTCGTCCACCTCGCCGTCGACCGACGCGATCGCCGCCAACGTCGCCGCGCCCGAACCCGCGCGCGTATTTCAGCAATGAGCAACGAGATCGTCTCGCCCCAACCCAACCCGGCCGCGCGCGGCGCGTTGCGCGACGGCATCCTGCTCGATCGCTGGCGCCGGCTGAAGCACGACGACGTCCCCGCGCTCGCGTCCGCCGCGTCCGAGATCGGCTGCGTCTTCCCACCGGCGGAAGAAGGGTTCGAGGAGGACGAGAACTTCATCTATTTGCCCGTGTCCGTCCTCATCCGCGGCCGCGAGGACGACGTCCGGCAGGAATCGATCATCTTCGGCCTGGGCGAGACCGAGCTGGTCACGCTCGAGCCGCGCGGGGGCTACGCGCCGTTCGACCGCGCGCCCGCGATCCTGCGCCGCCGTCCCGACATCGGGCGCGGCGCGCACGGCATCATGTACGCGCTGCTGCAGGCGACCAACTCGGCCGGCCACCAGATCGTCGAGTTCGCCTCCACCGCCCTGGAAGCCATGGCCCCGCAGATCGCCAGCGTCACGCGCGGCGTCGACGCGGACGGGCGCGAGATCGGCACGGACGATATTGCGCGGGCGCTCGGCGGCCTCAACGAGAAGGAGGAGCTGATCAGCCGCATCCAGGAAGGCCAGCTCCTCCTCGCCCGCGCCGCCCGCTACCTCCGCCTCGAGGTCGACCACGCGGACGGGGAGCTTCGCGAACAGCTCGACACGCTGATCTCCGACATCCAGTCGGTCAAGGAACATGCCGGGTTCGAACACGACAAGGTCCGCTACCTGCAGCAGTCGGTGACCGCGAGCCTCAACGCCAAGCAGAACCAGGTCGTCAAGGTGTTCACGATCATCACCGCCGTGTTCCTGCCGCCGACGCTGATCGCCTCGCTCTACGGAATGAACTTCGCGGTGATGCCCGAGCTCAGCTGGAAGTACGGGTTCGTGTTCACGATCGGCCTGACGCTGGCGGCGGCGCTGCTGCCGTTGTGGTACATCAAGCGCAAGGGGTGGTTGCGTTAGCGTACGTGCGGAGCGCACGTCGGCGTCAGTTGGCCGCGTGCGCACCCTCGACGACGCGCCATTGCCGTCCATGCGCGACCCTGTTCACCCAGTCCCAGGCCTGTTCGATGCTGACAAAGGTTTCGGGTGCGCGGCCGTCGTCCAGGCCGAAACTCATCTCCAATGCCCAGCGCCCGCACGCCTCCTCGTGGACCGCGTCGCTCAGCTCGATCAGGATCGCCACGAGTTCGCCGTCAAGCAGCATGAGCAGCCCGTTGCGATCATCGGTTCCGGTTCGGATGTTCAGGCGGATCGTGGAGGTGTCGGACAATGGATCTTCCTTGGATCCGCGTTGGTGTCGATCGAGCTTGAAGCGCGCCTATGACTGCCCGCGAACGAGGCTGAGCCGCGAACGCAACGTGGCGTGGCCGGATGTCGGTTCGAGCCTGAGATACGAACCGGTAAAGCCGCACGCTTCCGCAAGCCGTTCGGGGTTCAGGATCGTTAGCCGGCCCCGGCTGAGCGTAATCAGCTCCTGCTCGCGCAGGCGCGACAGCGTGCGGTTGACGTGGACCGACGTCAGCCCGAGCGTGTCGGCAAGCTCGGTCTGCGTCAGCGGCAAATCGAACTGGTCCTTGTCGCTGACCAAGCCAACGCTGCGCATCCGGAACCACAATTCGCAGAACAGATAGCCGATGCGCTCGAATGCCTGGCGCTGGCCGATGTTGACGATCCACTGCCGAAGCGTGCCCTCGTCGACCAGCGTCGCGATCCACAGCGCGCGTTCGATGCGCGGATACTTGCCTATGATGTCCAGCATCTCGTCGGCCGGGATTTTGACGACCCTGGCGTCCGACAACAGCCCGATGCTGTGGTCCATCTTGTCGAGCATGAAGACGTGGACGTCGCATAGGTCGCCGGGCAGCAGATAGCCGAATATCTGGCGACTGCCGTTCTGGAGGATCGAATAACGATACCCCCATCCGTCCAGCAGCAGGAAGACGTTGGACGGCTTGGTACCTTCGTCGATCAGGTCCTCGCCCGACTTCATGCGGCGCGGGTGACGCGTCAGCCGCTCGATGGCGGCGATGTCGCGATCGTCGAACTCGATGAAGCGGCTGAGCTTGGTGACTAGGGGGTTGGTCATGGGCCGCCTAAAGACATGCGTCAGAGCGCCGCTATAGACGACAGTATCGCATGGTCATCACCGCGCCGCGCTAACAAACCGCAAGAAAAGGGGTGCCCGTGGTCCTGCCGGGATGAAGCGGGACGTCAGCGATCGAGTGGGATCGCCGACCGCACGGTTTCGGAATGCTTGTCGAACGCGCGGACCTTGCGGGCGAGGTGCCAGAGTTCCATCGCCTGCGATCCCGTCCGGCCCTCGGACGTCAGCACCGCCCCGTCATCGTCGCAAGCTTCGACGACTTTGGCGCGGTCGATGCGGCCGGACGCGGTGTTGATGAAGAAAAGCCGGTAGCTCGTCACTTGCGCCTCCGAAGCGATGGCCGCGTGGGTCTCAGGCCATACGTTCGTTCATCGAACCGCCGAGTCGCGAGCGCCACAACACACATCGTGTTTTGCAACGCTTTTTTGCCAAGGTGGATGGTGATGCCACGCTCAAAACTTGACTTTGGCGACGCCATCGCACAGTGGAGCGGTACGAAGTCACGAGAGGCAGCGTGACGCCCGCATCGCGGGCCGGCCTCCTTCGTCCATCCAAACTTCCCTTTTCACGCGGGGCGGTCATTCACCGCCGCGTTTTCGTGCGCCTTTCCGGCCGCGCGGGCGTCGCATATTGACGAGTTTACACATGACGCAGTTTTCCGATCTCGGGCTTTCCGGCCCGATCCTTCAGGCGCTCGCCGCCGCCGACTACGACACCCCGACCCCGATCCAGGCGCAGGCGATCCCGCTCGTGCTCGCCGGCAAGGACCTGCTCGGCATCGCGCAGACGGGAACGGGCAAGACCGCCGCGTTCACGCTCCCCTCGTTGGACACGCTCGCCAAGGCGAACAAGCGCCCCGGGCCGCGGTCGTGCCGCATGCTCGTGCTCTCGCCGACGCGCGAGCTCGCGTCGCAGATCGCGGACAATGCGACGCGCTACGCCCGTTTCCTCCCCATCAACATCACGACCGCGTTCGGCGGGGTGCCGATCGGCAAGCAGCAGCGTGCGCTCGCCGGCGGCGTCGACATCCTGGTGGCGACGCCCGGCCGCCTGATCGACCTGATCGAAAACCGCATGCTGACGCTCGACAAGGTCGAGATCCTGGTGCTCGACGAGGCGGACCAGATGCTCGATCTTGGCTTCATTCATGCGCTGCGCCGCATTGTCGGGCTGCTGCCTCGCCAGCGCCAGACTTTGTTCTTCTCCGCGACGATGCCGTCGTCGATCAAGGATCTGGCGGGCAAGTTCCTCAAGGACCCCGTGCAGGTGGCGGTTACCCCCGTCGCGTCGACCGCCGAAAAGGTCGAACAGCGCGGCATCTTCGTCAACCAGACGGAGAAGCAGGCGCTGCTGACGCTCACCCTGCGCGGCGACCGCGACATGGACCGGGTGCTGATCTTTTCGCGCACCAAGCACGGCGCGGACCGCATCGTGAAGCTGCTCGGACAGTCGGGCATCCCGGCCAACGCGATCCACGGCAACAAGAGCCAGCCGCAACGCGAACGCGCGCTCGCCGAGTTCAAGGCGGGCAAGGCGAAGATCCTGGTCGCGACGGACATCGCCGCGCGCGGGATCGACGTGTCGAACGTCAGCCACGTCGTCAATTTCGACATGCCGCCCGTGCCCGAGCAATATGTCCACCGCATCGGGCGCACCGCGCGCGCCGGGGCGGCGGGGATCGCGCTGAGCTTCATCGATCACGACGAAAAAGCGTATCTCAAAGGGATCGAGCGGCTGACGGGGCAGCATCTGACCATGCTGCCGCTGCCCGACAATTTCGTGCAGGAAGCCAATCGCGTGAAGGCGACGCGGGTCTCCACGCCCGAACAGGTCGCGGACGAAGCGCGCGAGGCCAACCGCCCCGCGACCGCGCAACGCCGCCGCAAGCCGCCGCAGCACCCGCGTGGGCCGTTGAACACGCATCGGGCCCGGCGGCGCGCGAGCCAGGCGGGGTAACCTTTCCGCTTCTGCCCGGCTACTTCCACCCAGCTTCGTTCGTCCCGAGTGAAAACGAGGGGCGTTCGACGGGTTAGCGCCCCTCGTTTTCACTCGGGACGAACGGCATTGTTGTTTGCGTTGGTGTTGCAGAGTGTCGCGGCGGGTGCTGTTCAGCCCGTACTCGCGCAAAATCCCGAACCCGACGAGATCGTCGTCACCGGCCGCGCGCTCGCCGTGCCGCTCGGCGACGAAGCGTACGATGTCGTCACGATCGACCGCGACCGGCTGACCGACTCCGCCTCCGGCCGGCTCGACGAGATCCTCAAATCCATACCCGGCTTCCAGCTGTTCCGCCGGTCGGACGCGCGCTCGGCCAATCCGACCTCGCAAGGCGCCACCCTGCGCGCGCTCGGCGGCAACGCGTCTTCGCGCGCGCTTCTGGTGCTCGACGGTGTGCCGCAGAGCGATCCGTTCGGCGGCTGGATCAACTGGCCCGCGTTCGACCCGGCGCGGCTGGGCCAAGTCCGCGTCACGCGCGGCGGCGGCACGGGCGCGAACGGGCCGGGCGCGCTGGCCGGTACTATCGAGCTTTTCAGTGCCGCCCCCCGCGATCTGTCCGGATTCGGCGGGGACCTGGCATACGGCAGCCGCGACAGCCTCGACATGCGGCTGAACGGGGCAGGCACGATCGGCGAAGTCTTCGTAAGCCTTTCGGGCAATCTCGGTCGCGGAGCGGGGTTCATCCCCGTGATCGCTTCCCAACGCGGCCCCGCCGACCGGCGCTCTCCTTATGCGCAGGCAAGTCTGGCCGCGCGTGCGATCGTGCCGGTCGGACCGTACGAGCTGCAGCTGTCGGGGTCCGGCTTTTCGGACGAACGGGAGCGCGGGCTTGCGTTCACCCGCATCGAGACGGTCGGCGGCGACGTGTCTGCGCGGCTTGTCGGCTCCGATCTGTCATTGCTCGCGTACCGCCAACACCGTCGTTTCGCTAACCAATTCGCCTCCGCCAACGCCGCGCGGACGATCACGACCGCGACGCTGGATCAGTACGCCGTGCCGAGCAACGGAACGGGCGGCAGCGTCGAGTACCGGCCGCTGCAATCCGACGCGGCCGAAGTTCGCATCGGTGCCGACGTGCGGCGCACAGTGGGCGAAAGTCGCGAACGTTTCGCCTTTGTCACGGGCGCGCCGACCCGGCGGCGGATCGCGGGCGGCAGGACGCTGACGGCCGGCGCGTTCGCGGAAGGGACGATCAAGCCGTCCGATGCGCTGACGCTGACGGGCGGCGCGCGCATTGATCGTTGGCGAATCAGCGACGGTCGGTTGAACGAAAACGTGCTCGCGACGGGCGCATCGCTGACCCAAACGGAGTTCGCGAACCGGAGCGGCTGGCGTCCGACGGCCCGCGCGGGGATCGCCTATCGTCCGGCAGGTGCGGTGACGTTGCGGTCCGCCGCCTATCTCGGGTGGCGCTTGCCGACGTTGAACGAGCTGTACCGCCCGTTCCGGCTTGGCCCCGACGCGACCGCGGCCAACGCGGAGTTGGCGCCCGAACGCCTGCGAGGCATCGAGGCGGGGATCGACTACCGCCCGCTGTCGAACGCGCGCGCGAGCGTCACGCTGTTCGCCAGCCGCCTCGACGACGCGATCGCCAACGTCACGATCGCACGCGGACCGGGCGTGTTCCCAGGCGTCGGGTTCGTGTCGGCGGCGGGCGAGTTCCGGCAGCGGCGCAACCTGGACGCGGTGACGTCGCGCGGGATCGAGTTCGATGCGGCATTAACCCTGCGTAGCTGGTCGCTCGACTTCGGCTACGCGTTCAGCGATGCACGCGTGCGCGGGTCCGGGGTGGCGGCGGCGCTGGATGGATTGCGCCCTGCACAGACGCCGCGGCACAGCGGGTCGGTTATGCTCGGCTGGTCGGCGAGGGACGGCGCGCGCGCGTCGCTGACCGCACGCTATGTCGGGAACCAGTTCGAAGACGACTTGAACAGCCAGCTGTTAATGGACGCGCTGGTGTTCGACGCATCTGCGGAACTGCCGGCAACGGACTGGCTCAGCCTGGAAGCCAGAGCGGAAAACATCGGCAACGCCAAGGTCAAGGCAGGCATGACGTCAGATAGCATCATCGAACGCGCGACACCCCGCACCTTGTGGCTTTCGTTAAGGGCGCGCATTCCCGCTAGGTAAAAGGGCCGGAGCCTTTGCGCCCCGACCCTCGCGTGTCACATCTTCTTGTAGAGCTGCGTCGCCATCTCGAAGATTTCCTCCGGCCTGTAGTCCGGCGTGAACGCACTTGCCGCCCCTTCGAGCTCGGGCATCTTGGCCCCGTCCGGCATGCCGTCGACGACCTCGAGTTCGCCGGGAGGATCATCGGGCAAGGCCTGTTCGCCATTGCCCCAGATCCCCGCCATCTCGGCATAATCGTTCGGGCTCCAGCGGTACAAACGGCGGTGGCTGCCTTCGTCCAGATATTTCTGACACTCGGGGATCTTGTCGGTCGGAATGTTGGGCATGGGCAACATCTTTTCCATCGACACGCCCGTCAGCTTCTTGAGCGCCAGCGCGTACGCGTGCGCGTGGACGCCGCCGCGCACGAGCAGATAGCCGCAGACCTCGCGGCCCGTCTTGTTGTCCTCGGTCAGCGTTTCGTAGACGCGCAGCTTGTGCATGCGCGCGCCGCATTCGAGGAAGAAGTTGTGCAACGTGTCGAGAACGAGATTTCCAGTAGAGAACACGAACGTTCCGTTCCACGGGCGCATGTTGCTGTCCTCGGGGATCGCGCCGCCGCCCGCGTGCAGGAACGCCGCCGCGTTGCGCATGTCGCTCATGTCCGAATACGGGCCCTTGGAGACGTCCTCACCCCGTTCGGGGTCAGGGCCGTTGTTAAGCATCGCTATGCCGGTCGACACGAGTTCGACATGCCCCAGTTCCTCGGCGGTGATGCCGGCCACGAGGCTGTGGAAGGGCTTGAGCTTGTGTTTGTTGCGGAAGTTGAAGCTCTGGAACATGTAGTTGTTCAACGTCGACATCTCGCCGAACTTGCCGCCGAGCAATTCGGACAAGGCGGACGCGGCGTTCGGGTCGGCGCGTTTGGGTAGAGGCAGGTCGGTCTGCAGCTTGTCGACGCGCATGAACATGGGCGGTGATCCTTTTGGACAGGTCCGCCCGAGTGGCCGACCGAACCCCTAGAACCGGACGCGGCGCGCTTTCGTTCCTACTGTTGGCGGCTAAGTTTTGGCCGTCCCCGTAACGAGTTTGACGAGCGCGGCGTCGAGTGCCTGGAGAAAGCGCGAGCGATCGGTCTTGGCGAACGGCGCGGGGCCGCCAACGATGTCTCCGCCCGCGCGCAGGTCCGCCATGATGGCGCGAGTGGCGATGGACGCGCCGATCGAGCTGGTGGTGAACGGCTTGCCGTTGGGGGCGATGACGCTCGCGCCGGCCTTGAGGCAGCGGTCGGCGAGCAGGATGTCGGTGGTCACCACGACCACACCCGCAGCCGCTCGCTCCGCGATCCAGTCGTCAGCGGCGTCGAACGCGTCGCCGACGACGACGCGATCGATCAACGGATGCGCCGGGGTGCGGATGGGCGAGTTGCTGACGATCGTGACGGGCACCTCGTGGCGCCACGCGACTTTGTAGATCTCATCCTTCACCGGGCACGCGTCGGCGTCGACGAGGATGCGCCCAAACTTCTCAGGCAAGAGCGTCAACGCGGGTTGGTGGGTCGGGCCTGGTACTTCGGCTTGGGCTTCGGCCGCATCGGCGGGCCGTCACGGCGCTGCTGCGGACCCGCGTTTGGTCTCCGCGCACCCAGCCTCGCGGCGTCGCGCGGCGGGCCGTCGGCCTGCTGGAACTGCACCCCGCCTTCGTCATCCGGACCTACGGTCCGCTTGATCGCGGCCATGAACTTGCCCGCGACGGCGCGCGGGATTTCGAACATCGTCTCGGTCTGCGCGATGCGGATGGCGCCGACTTCGTTCTTGGTGATGTGACCGCGCCTGCACAGCAGCGGGAGCAGCCAGCGCGCGTCGGCATTGTCCTTGCGGCCGACGTCCATGCGGAACCAGATCGTGTCCTCGAAGCCCGGACGCGGGCCATCGTCGCGGGTGGAACGCGGCGCGACTGCGGAGGCGTCGAGCATCTCTTCCGACGTGGGCATGCGTGCCCGGTGGACGCGGACGAGCGCTGCGGCGATGTCCTCGGGCGTGCGCTCGGCGAGCAGGCGCGCGGCGAGCTCGCGGTCCTCGTCGTCGATCTCCTGCGGCTCCATCAGCGTGGCGAGCAGGCGTTCGCGGTCGTTGCGGGCGATGTCCTCGCGCGACGGGGCCTCGATCCACTGGACGTCGATCTTGGCGCCGCGCAACATCATGTCGACGCGGCGGCGCTTGGGGTAGGGGACGATGAGCACCGCCGTGCCCTTCTTGCCCGCACGCCCGGTACGGCCCGAGCGGTGTTGGAGCGCGTCGGCATCGCGGGGCAGCTCGACGTGGATGACCAGACTGAGCGACGCCAGGTCGAGGCCGCGCGCGGCGACGTCGGTGGCGACGCAGACGCGGGCTCTGCGGTCGCGCAATGCCTGAAGCGCGGCGTTGCGTTCGTTCTGCGAATGCTCGCCCGACAGCGCGACCGCGTCGAACCCGCGTTCGATCAGGCTGGCGTGGAGGTGGCGCACATTGTCGCGCGTCGCGCAGAACAGCATCGCGGATTCGGCTTCGTGGAAGCGCAGCAGGTTGACGACCGCGTTCTCGATATCGGCGGGCGCGACGGTGACGGCTTGGTAGCTGATGTCGCCGTGGCCGCGGTCCTCCCCGACGGTCGAGATGCGCAGCGCGTCGCGCTGATAGCGTTTGGCGAGCGCGACGATCGGCTTGGGGATGGTGGCCGAAAACAGCATCGAGCGACGCTCGTTCGGCGTCGCGTCGAGGATTTGTTCGAGGTCTTCCCGGAACCCCATGTCGAGCATCTCGTCCGCCTCGTCGAGCACGGCGACGCGCAACGCGGACAGATCGAGCGCGCCGCGCTCGAGATGGTCGCGCAGGCGTCCCGGCGTGCCGACGACGATGTGCGCGCCGCCCGACAGGCTGCGGCGTTCCTTCGACGCGTCCATGCCGCCGACGCAGGTGGCGATGCGCGCGCCCGCCTTGGCGTAGAGCCACGACAGCTCGCGGCTGACCTGCAGTGCCAGCTCGCGTGTCGGTGCGACCACGAGCGCGAGCGGCAGCAGCGCGAAGGGCAGCGTGCCGTTCTCCTCGAGCAGCTGTCCCGCCATCGCGAGCCCGAAGGCGACCGTCTTGCCCGACCCCGTCTGCGCGGACACGAGCAGGTCGCGGCCCTGCGCATCGGGCGCGATCACCGCCGCCTGAACGGGGGTCGGGGTCTCGTATCCCTTGGCGGTCAGCGCCTCGGCGAGCAGGGAGGGGAGGTGGGAGAAAGGCATGTGGATCCAGTAGGTTGAGCGCGCACACAGGCGCGCCGGTCAGGCAATCGCGTCGACGCCGACGATTTCGATTGCATCCGCCTTACCACCAAAAGGCAGCACATCGCCAGCCGCTCCGCCGATCAGCGCGCGCGCAAGCGGCGCGTTGAACCCGATGCGGTTGGTTGCAGGCTCGGCCTCGTCATCGCCGACGATGTCGATCGTTCGCGGCTCGCCGTTCAACGTGAAGGTCACGCGCGTTCCGAACCCCGCTTCCTCGCCGCCCGGCCATGTCGTCACGCGCGCGGTGGCGAGGCGGGTGCGCCAGTAGTTGAGCGTGCGCTTGCGGTCGGCTGCGACGGCTTCGTCTCCGCTCGTCTCCGCCTCCAGTTCGGCGACGCGTGCTTCGATCAGGCCAAGCCCGCGCGCGGTGACCAGGTTCGGCCCTGCCGGAACAGGCAACTCGAAGCGAGGCTCCTTGTGCTCCTCGTCGCTTTCGCGGCGGAACGCGACGCTCAAAGCGTCGCCATGTCGATCACGAAGCGATATTTGACGTCGCTCTTCTTCATGCGGTCGTAAGCCGTCTCGATCTCGTCCATGCGGATCGTCTCGATATCCGACACGATGCCATGCTCGGCACAGAAATCGAGCATCTCCTGCGTCTCCGCGATGCCGCCGATCAGCGAGCCGGCGAGGTGGCGGCGCTTGAAGATCAGGTTGCCGACCGACGGCGAGGGGTGCGGCTGATCGGGGACGCCGAGCATGCACATCGTGCCGTCGCGCTTCAGCAGGTTCAGGAACGCGTCGAGGTCGTGCTTGGCCGACACCGAATTCAAGATGAAGTCAAACGATCCGGCATGCGCCTTCATCTCGTCGCGGTTCTTCGACACGACGACTTCGTCCGCGCCGAGTTTGCGCGCATCGTCCCGCTTGCCGTCGGAAGTCGTGAACGCGACGACATGCGCGCCCATCGCATGCGCGATCTTGATCCCCATGTGGCCGAGCCCTCCGATGCCGACCACACCCACCTTCTTGCCGGGGCCGACGTTCCAGTGGCGCAGCGGCGAATAGGTCGTGATGCCCGCGCACAGCAAAGGCGCCACGGCGGCGAGCTGTTCTTCGGAATGATCGATGCGCAGGACGAACTCCTCGCGGACGACGATGGCTTTCGAATAGCCTCCGTACGTGTTTTCCCCGGACACCTTGTCCTTGCCGTTATACGTGCCGACGAAGCCGGTTTCGCAATATTGCTCCAGACCTTCGGCGCAGCTGGGGCAGGTCAGGTCCGCGTCGACCATGCAGCCGACGCCGACGACGTCGCCGATCTTGAACTTCGTCACGTCCGGACCCGTTTCGCGGACGCGGCCGACGATCTCGTGGCCGGGGACGCACGGGTAGATCGTCCCGCCCCATTCGGACTTTACCGTATGAAGGTCCGAGTGGCAGACGCCGCAATGCGAGATATCGATGGCAACGTCGTTCGCGCGCAAGTCGCGGCGTTCGAAGCTGAAGGGGGCGAGCGGCGCGTCGGCCGAATGGGCGGCGTAGCCCTGCGTCGTGGTCATGGCGGGGGCGCTTCCTTGGCAAAGAAGAAGGTTGGCGAGCGTGGAGGAAAGGGGTGGCGCGCGGCAGGGGGAACCGCGCGCCGGTTTCGATGTAGTACCGATCACCGGCAACGCAAGTTACTTGGCGCGGCGATTTGCATACCCATCTTGGATCGATGATCCCATTCTCCATCCTCGACCTCGCCCCCATCGTCGAAGGGCGGGACGCGGGCGCCGCGCTGCGCAATGCGCGCGCACTCGCGCAGGCGGGGGAGCGGCTGGGCTACAACCGCTTCTGGATGGCCGAACATCATTCGATGCCGGGGATCGCCAGCGCGGCGACATCGGTCGCGCTTGGATTCGTCGCGGAAGGGACGTCCACGATCCGCATCGGCGCGGGCGGGGTGATGCTTCCCAATCATTCGCCGCTGCAGATCGCCGAACAGTTCGGCACGCTCGAAAGCCTGTATCCGGGGCGAGTGGATCTGGGGCTGGGCCGTGCGCCGGGAACGGACCAGGCCGCGGCCTATGCCATGCGCCGCAACCTGCAGTCGGACGCGAACCAGTTTCCGCGCGATGTCGTCGAATTGATGGATTATCTGGAGCCGTATGACGGCCTATCTTCTGCGCAAGGAGGGAGGCGGGTGCGCGCGGTGCCGGGCGAGGGGCTCCACATCCCCATCTGGATCCTGGGGTCGAGCACGTTCGGCGCGCAACTCGCCGCCATGCTGGGGTTGCCGTACGCGTTCGCCTCGCACTTCGCGCCCGTGCAAATGACGGACGCGATCGCGGTCTATCGCGAGACGTTCCGGCCGTCGGCGCGGCTCGCCCGGCCGTACGTCATGCTCGGCTTCAACGCGTTCGCGGCCGACAGCGACGAGGAAGGCGAGTTGCTCGCGACGTCCATGCAGCAGGCGTTCGTGGCGCTAAGGTCGGGAACACCGGGCAAGCTCAAAGCTCCGGTGCGCGGCTACGCCGACACGCTGCCCGCGGCGCACGCGGCGATGCTGGACGGCGTGCTGTCCTGTTCGGCGATCGGATCGCCCGCGACGGTTCGCAGCCGGATGGAGGAGTTCGTCGCACGCACCGGCGCGGACGAGCTGATGATCACGTCGCAGATCTACGATCACGATGCGCGCGTGCGCTCGTACGAGATCGTGGCGGGCTGTTTTGCCGCGGAGATGCGCGCGGCCGCTTGAGGAGACGAATAGGTGAGCGACGCAGTGGACATCGGGTTGAAGCGGACCGCCGAATTGTCCGCGATCTTCATGATCGGCAACGGGCTCGTGGGACTGGTACAGCCCGAACGGCATCTGGACCTCTGGACTTCGGACGTTCCCGCGATCGACGCCTTCGTAAAGAAGGACCGGGAGCGTACCCCGGCGACCCGTCGGATGTTCGCGCTGCTTCAGGTCGGGGCGGGGCTGCTGCTCGCGTCGCAGCTTCGTCCGAAGCGATGACCTAGCCCGCGCGCGCGGTTTCCGCTACACGCCCGCGCATGCTCAACTTCACCGGCATCACCGTGCGCCTCGGCGGCCGCACGATCCTCGACCGCGCCACCGCCGCGTTGCCGCCGGGCGCGCATGTCGGCCTGATCGGGCGCAACGGCGCGGGCAAGTCGACGCTGATGAAGATCGTCGCGGCCATGGGCGAGCCCGACGAGGGCAGCGTCGAGATGCCGCGCGGGTCGCGCATCGGCTACATCGCGCAGGAAGCGCCGACGGGAACGCAGACGCCGATCGAAGCCGTGCTCGCGGCGGACGTGGAGCGCGCCGCGCTGCTCGCGGAAAGCGACGTGATCGCGCACGATCCGGAGGGCGACATGGATCGCATCGGCGAGATCTACGAACGGCTGGAGGCGATCGACGCGCACTCCGCGCCGGCACGCGCCGCGCGCATCCTGGCGGGCCTCGGGTTCGACGAGGACGCGCAGGGGCGTCCGCTCGACAGCTTTTCGGGCGGGTGGAAGATGCGGGTCGCGTTGGCGGCTCTGCTGTTCTCGCAGCCGGACCTGCTACTGCTCGACGAGCCGTCCAACCATCTCGATCTCGAAGCGACGTTGTGGCTCGAGAACTTCCTCAAGGCCTACGCCAAGACGATGGTCGTCATCAGTCACGAGCGCGACCTGCTCAACAACGTCGTCGACCACATCCTGCACCTGGAGGGCGGGCAGACAACCTTGTATGCGGGCGGCTACGACGCGTTCGAGCGGCAGCGGGCGGAGCGCGCCGCGCAGATCGCGTCGGCGCAGGCCGCGCAGGCGGCGCAGCGGGCCAAGCTCCAGGATTTCGTCGCGCGCAACTCGGCGCGGGCGAGCACGGCCAAGCAGGCGCAGAGCCGTGCCAAGGCGCTGGCCAAGATGCAGCCGATCGCATCGATGGCGGAAGACCCGAGCCTCGCGTTCGATTTCCCGTCGCCTGCGGAGCTGAAGCCCCCGCTCGTCACGCTAGACATGGCCGCGGTCGGGTACACCGAAGGGTCGCCGATCCTGACCAGATTGAACCTGCGGCTCGACCCGCAAGACCGGGTGGCGCTGCTCGGACGCAACGGCAACGGCAAGACGACGCTGGCGCGGCTGCTCGCGGCGCAGCTGCCCGCGATGGACGGGCAGATCGCGGTCAGCGGCAAGATGCGTGTCGGCTATTTCACGCAGTACCAGGTCGAGGAGTTGGACGGCGCCGACACGCCGTTCGAGCATATGAGCCGGTTGATGAAGGGGGCCACGCCCGCCGCCGTGCGCGGGCAGCTGGGGCGGTTCGGCTTTTCCGGTCCCAAGGCGCTGACCAAGGTCGCCAAACTGTCGGGCGGCGAGCGCGCGCGGCTCGCCTTGGCGTTGATCACGCGCGAGGCGCCGCACATGCTCATCCTCGACGAGCCGACCAACCATCTCGACGTCGATTCCCGCGAAGCGCTGGTGCAGGCGTTGAACGAGTACGAAGGCGCGGTGGTGCTCGTCAGCCACGACCGGCACATGCTCGAACTGACCGCCGACCGCCTTGTGCTCGTCGACGAAGGAACGGCGAAGGAATATGTCGGCACGCTCGACGACTACACCGATCTGATCCTCGGCAAGAACCAGCCCAAGGCCGCGAACGATGCGGGGAGCGGCGGGAACAAGAAAGCGCGCAAGGCGGCGGCGGAAGCGCGGCGGGCGAGTTCGGCACTGAGCGAGGCGGTCAAGGCGGCGGAAGCGGAAGTGGTCCGGCTGACCGCCCGGCGGTCGACGATCGATCGCGCGTTGTTCGATCCGGCGAGCGCGGACCCGCAAGACCGGACGCGCACGGCGGGGGACCTGATGCGGCTGAGGGGAGTGGTGGAGCGGGAGCTTGAAGCGGCGGAGGCGACGTGGATGCAGGCCAGCCAGGGGCTGGAGGAAGCGCTCGCGGCTTAAGACCTCTCGAGCTGAGTTGGGTGAGCTGATCACAACGCTTTTTAGTTCTCCGGCGAAGGCCGGGGCACTTCAAGCTAAGCCCGCTTGCCGCCCCCGTGCGAGCCGTAAACTTCCCCGCTCGCATAGCTTCCGTCGTCGGCGGCCAATTGCACGTAGATCGACGCGAGTTCCGCGGGCTGGCCCGGACGACCCAGCGCGCTGTCACCGCCGAAGTTCTGCAGCTTCTCCTGCGTCGCGCCGCCTGACACCTGCAGCGGCGTCCAGATCGGGCCCGGCGCGACCGCATTGACCCGGATGCCGCGCGGTCCCAACTGCTTTGCGAGCGATTTGATGAAGTTGACGTTGGCCGCCTTGGTCAGCGCGTACTGAACGAGGTCGGCGGACGGGTTTTCCGCCTGTTCGGACGCTGTGACGATGATCGTCGATCCCGGACCCATGGACGGCAGCGCCGCCTTGGCCATCCAGAACGGCGCGTAGACGTTGACCTTCATCGTGAAGTCGAACTCGTCGGCCGTGACGTCCTCCAGACGCGCGATCGCCTGCTGGCGCGCGGCGTTGAGCACGAGGATGTCGAGCCCGCCCAACTCGCGCACGGCGCGTGCGACCGCCTGGTTGCAGAAGCGTTCGGTGCGCAGATCACCGGGGATGGCGACGGCCCGGCGGCCGGCGGCGCGGATCAACTGCACGACCTCGCGCGCGTCCGGCTCCTCGGCGGGCAAGTAGTTGATCGCGACGTCCGCGCCTTCGCGGGCATAGGCGATCGCCGCCGCGCGGCCCATGCCGCTGTCGCCGCCGGTGATCAGCGCCTTGCGTCCGGCCAGGCGTCCGGAGCCGCGATAGCTCGCCTCGCCGTGGTCGGGGCGCGGGACCATGTCGCGGGCTAGGCCGGGCCATTCCTGCCGCTGGCGCTGGAACGGCGGCTGCGGATGCTTGGTGCGCACGTCGCTACGGGCGGGTGCGCGGGGTGCAGGCGCCCCCTGCGCGGCCATCGCCGGTGCAGCGAGCGTTGCGGCGGCACCGATCGCGGCACCGCCGACGACCTGCCTGCGGGTGATGGGGATTTCGTCTGCCATGAGCTTGTCTTCTTGCTATGAAGTTGCACCGAACAACCCATTTTGCGTGTGTTGGTTCACTGTTCGCCAACGCACGGAGCGCGACCGCGGAATGATCGTTGGGCGCGCATGATCGAAACTCTTGAGAATGCGGCGGACCCGCGGGCGGAAGCGGGCAGGCTGTTCGGGCAAGCGGCGGCGGCGTTCGACCGGACCCGGCCCGTGCTGATCTTGGGCCATTTCGACGCGGACGGGCTGTCCGCCTTGGCGATCCTGGCACGCGCGCTCGAACGTAGTGGGCAATCGTGCGAAATCCGGCTCGTGGGCAAGGGCGAGAACCCGTGGAGCGCCGAGCTGCGCGCGGAGCTTGCGGCACGCGCGCCCGGCGGGTTGATCGTCACCGATCTGGGCGTGCGCGATGGCGCATTGCTGCCCGGCACGCCGACCGTGCTGATCGACCACCATGTCCCCACGGGCACGCCCGGCGACGCGGTCGTGATCAGCGGCAACGGGTGCGTACCGGAGCCCACCTCCGCGCTGCTCGCTTTCTGGTGCGCGCGGGCGATCGGGGAGGCGGACGACCTGTTGTGGCTCGCGGGACTGGGCCTGATCGGCGACATGGCGGAAGAAGCCGGCTTTCCCGAGATGGTCGAGGCGCAGAACCTTCATGGTAAGACGGCGTTGCGCAATGCCGTGTCTCTGATCAACGCGCCCCGACGCGCGGCCGCAGCCGATGCGACTCCCGCTTTGGCGCTGCTGATGAAGGGCGAGAGCCCCAAGGACGTGACGTCCGGCATCCATCCGGAAACCGCCGAGCTCCTTGCCGCGAAGGCCGAGGTCAGGGACGCTCTTGACGTCGCCAAGCGCATCGGGCCCAAGGTGCGCGGCGACGTGGCGCTGATCCGCTTCCATTCGCCTTGCCAGATCCACCCTCTGATCGCGCAGCAATGGCGCGGGCGGCTCCGCGACAAGGTCGTGCTCGCCGCAAACACGGGCTACCGACCCGGCTGGGTCCACTTCGCCGTGCGCACAGCGTCGGGGACGAACTTGATCGAGTTTCTCGCCGATCGCCGCCCCGCCGGTGCAGACGAGAATTACGGCAACGGACACATCCAGGCGACGGGCGGCGCGCTCCGCCCCGGCGACTGGAACGCGTTCGTCACGACGCTCGGCTATCCTGAGGAACGCATACCCGCATGAACCACGCTCCCACCACATCCGGACGCCCGCTTCGCCTGGGTTTTCCCGTCAAGGTCATGGGCCGGCCCGGGATGAAGAGCGGCGACACCCGCCGCTGGCAGCAAGGG
This sequence comes from uncultured Sphingomonadaceae bacterium, assembly GCA_964251385.1. Taxonomy (GTDB): domain Bacteria; phylum Pseudomonadota; class Alphaproteobacteria; order Sphingomonadales; family Sphingomonadaceae; genus CADCVW01. Next base: position 331,974 of record CAXUJK010000002.1, read on the forward strand.
CCGCACCTCAAGACGTCGCTCGAGCATGTCGACGCCATCTTCGACTATTTGCGGAGCGTCGGCCTCGACATGTACCGGTTCTCGTCGGACCTCGCGCCCTACGCGACGCACCCCGACATGCCGCAGTTCCACAACATGGTCGCGGAGTCGGACGCGGAGCTGCGCGCGATCGGGGCCAAGGCGCGCGCGCTCGACATCCGCGTGTCGTTCCACCCCTCGCAATACGTGCTGCTCAACAGCCCCAACCCGGAGCTGACGCGCAAGAGCATCTGGGACCTGTCGAACCAGGCGGAGATCCTCGACCGCATGGACGCGGGGCCGGAGGCCGTGCTCGTGACGCATGTCGGCGGCGTGTACGACGACAAGGATGCCGCGCGGGCGAGATGGATCGACGGGTACGCGCAATGCCCGGAGCACGTCCGCAAACGTCTGGTGCTCGAAAACGACGACATCCGCTTCTCGGCCGCCGACGTGCTGTGGATCCACGAACGCACGGGCGTGCGGCTGATCTTCGACTACCAGCATTTCTGGTGCCTCAACCCGGAAGGGTTGGACATGCGCGACACGCTCGAGAAGTTCCTGGCGAGCTGGGGCGACCCAAGCTCGAGAGGATGGGCCCGTCCCAAGATTCACTTCTCCTCGCCGCGCACCGAGCTGCGCGAGGTCAAGCGCGCGATCAAGCCAGCGGCGCGCGCCGCGGCCAAGGCGGGCAAGGCCAAGCCGAAGAAGGGCGAGCTGTTGAAAACACCCGTGAAGGCGGGGGCCCGCATAAAGACCGTGCTGCTGCCGCCGATCTGGACCGGGCATTCAGACTTCACCAACCCGTTCGAGTTCGCGACGTTCATGCGCATGGCGCACGGGCTCGACTTCGACGTCATGATGGAGGGCAAGTCCAAGGACATCAGCTTGTTGAAGCTCCGCCCCGACCTGCTCCGCTTCGCACCTGACGTCGCCGCGCGTTTCGGCATCTTTCCGGAGGCCGCGGCTAAGCTCGCCGCCGACGAGCGCAAGCTGGAGGAAGGAGTCGCCGCCGAAAGCGAGCCGGACGTCGACGAGGGCCTGGCGATCGCCGCCGAGTAGCCGCCGAGTAGCCGCCGAGTAGCGGCCTAGAACAAGATTGTTGTCAGGTTCAAAAGGGCGGCGTGGTTCGGCGTGATCGTGGGCGTCATCCGGCTGCTGCGGCCTGCGGCGGCGCGTACGCGCGCATGAACAGGTCGATCCCGCGGCGCACGCGCGCGTCGATCTCGGCGTTGGTAGGGGCGGGCAGATGGCTCATGCCGAGTTCCTTGGGCCAGAAACCCTGCCACAAGGCGACGAGGTCCTCGGCGGCGCGATGCGGATCGTCGACCGCGATCTCCCCTCTATCCTGACCGGCCGCGATCAGGCCGGCAAGCTTGTTGCGGCAATAATAGGGCCCGGCGGCGAAGAAGCGATCGACCAGCGCGGGGTGGCGCGCCGCCTCCCCCGCGAGCGCGCGGTCGAACGCGACGATCTCGTCCGAGAACAGGAAGCGCAGCAGGGGCACGCCCATCGCGTGCAGGCTTTCGGGCAGCGAGCACCCGCGCGGGTTGGCGAGCAGGAACGCCTGCTCCATGCGGCTCGCCTCGGCGCGGACGCAGGCTTCGAACAAGGTCGTCTTATCGCCGAAATGGCCGTAGACCGTGACCTTCGATACGCCCGCCGCGGCCGCGATGTCCTCGATCGTCGTCGCCTCGATTCCGCGCGTGAAGAAGAGCGTCCTTCCCGCGGCGAGGATGAGGTCGCGCTTGGCCGCGTCCCTGCGACGTGCGCGGGCGGGCGGTGGAGCGGAATGCGAAGCCATGACCGCTCCTAGCATGACATTCCGGCATGTCCACAAACTGAACGTTGACGTTCAGTTTAAAGCGGCGTAACCGAGCGGGGTGACCTGGATCGCCATCCGCATGCTGACCGGCGACACGGCCAAGTTCTTCGGCCTGGTGTTCGGGGTCGCCTTCTCGACGCTGCTCATCGCGCAGCAGCTGACGATCTTCGTCAACCTGCTCGAACGCGGCGCGGCGCAGGTGCACAACGTGCCGTCCGCCGATATATGGGTCATGGACCCGTCGAGCCGCACCGCCGAGGTCAGCGTGCCGATGGCCTCGACCGACCTTTATCGCGTGCGCGGCATTTCCGGGGTGTCCTGGGCGGTGCCGCTGATCATCGCCAACGCGGTGGTGCGCACCGCCGAAGGCAAGGTCGAGGGCGTCAGCGTCATCGGCGTCGACAACGAATCGCTGATCGGCCTGCCGCGCACGATGCTGACGGGCACGCGCGAGGACCTGACCGGCCCGGACGCGATTTTCGTGGATGGCGTCGGCGCGAGAAAGCTGTTCCCGGACATCGCCGATCCGGTCGGCACGCGGCTGGAACTCAACGACCAGCGCGCGATCGTGCGCGGAACGGTCGATGCGAACCCGTCCTTCACGAGCGGCGTGCTGCTCTACACGCGCTACGCCAACGCGCTGAACTTCGTGCCCGGCACGCGCAACCGCATGAGCTTCGTGCTGGTCCGCGCAGGCGACGGCGTCGATCCGGTCGCGCTCGCGCTGCGCATCGAGCGCGACACGGGGTTGAAGGCGCAGACCTCCGATGAATTCGCGCGCGACGGCGTCGACTTCATCATCGAGAATACGGGCATCCCGATCAACTTCGGGATCACCGTCGCGCTCGGCTTCATCGTCGGCGTCGCGATCGTGGGGCTCACCTTTTCATTGTTCATCCGCGACAACATCAAGCAGTTCGGCGCGCTGAAAGCGATCGGAGTGACCAACGGGAAGCTGCGCGCCATGGTCGCGTCGCAGGCGGGGCTGGTCGGGTTCATCGGCTACGGCATCGGCGTCGTGCTCGCCGCGACCTTCATCTATGTCGGGTCGGCGAACGCGGACGAGTTCAAGGGTTTCTACTCGCCCTGGCAGATCCCCGTCGCGACCGCGGCGGTGGTCATGATCATGATCCTGATGACCGGATTCTTGTCATTGCGCACCGTCATCAAGACCGATCCGGCGGAGGTTTTCCGGTGACGCCCACGCCTTCGCAGAACGCGATCGTCGTGCGCGATGTCGTCAAGGAGTTCCCGGTCGGGAACAGCTCCATACGAATTCTGCACGGCATCGACGTCGCCGTGCGGACGGGCGAGCTGACCTACCTGGTCGGCGAGTCGGGGTCGGGCAAGACGACGCTCATCTCGATCATCGCGGGCATATTGTTTCCGACGTCGGGCGGGGTGACCGTGTTCGGTACCAACATCTACGGGCTGACCGACAGCCAGCTCGTGCGCTTCCGGTTGAAGACGATCGGCTTCATCTTTCAGCAGTACAACCTGCTCCCGGCGCTGACCGCGGCGCAGAACGCGGCGGTGCCGCTGATCGCCGCCGGGGTCGATCGCGGCGAGGCGGTCGAGCGGGCGCGGGTGCTGCTCGACAAGCTCGGCATCGGGGATCAGGCGGACAAATTCCAGCGGCAGCTGTCGGGCGGGCAGCAGCAGCGCGTCGCGATCGCGCGCGCGCTGGTGCACGAGCCGAAGCTCGTCGTGTGCGACGAGCCGACCGCCGCGCTCGACGCGAAATCCGGGCGCAAGGTCATGGACCTGCTGCGCGAGGTCGCGTTGTCCGCACATCGCGCGGTCATCATCGTCACGCACGACAACCGCATCTTCGATCTGGCGGATCGCATCCTGTCCATGGAGGACGGGCGCATCGTCGCCGACGGCACCACCTACGATCATCAGGAGCAGGCGGCATGACTTCCTTGTTCGCCGGGGAACACGAGAGGCAGGCGATATGAGACGGCCATCTTTTACCCGCATCGGACTGCCCGTGCTCGCCACGATCGGCCTTGCCGCCGCCGGCGCGATGGTGTGGGCGGGGCAGCCGGACCGCGCGCGCACCGATCCGGTCGAGCTGCCGCCCGTCGCGCCGCCCGCGCAGGCGGCGCGCGGCACCGTGTCCGGGTCGGGCGTGGTCGAACCGTCGAGCGAGCTGATCGAGATCGGCGCGCAGGAAGGCGGGCTCGTCACCCGCGTCGCGGTGCAGGCTGGCGATCGCGTCAGCCGCGGGCAGTTGCTGATGACGATCGACGGCCGCGACGCGCAGGCTTCTGTTTCGGAGGCGAGCGCCGCCGTCGCTCTGGCGCGCGAACGCGTCAAGTCGGCGGCGGTCGACGTCGACGCGGCGCAGCGCCAGCTCGATCTGTACACATCGGTAGAGGATCCGCGCGCCGTCGCCGAACAGCAGGTCATCGACCGCCGATCGCAACGCGACCAGGCGCGGGCGCGGCTCGCCGTGGCGCGGGCGGAGGTGTCGAGCGCGGAAGCGCGGCTTGGCACGGCACGGACGAGCGCGGGACTGCTCGAGGTGCGCGCGCCGCGGTCCGCGCAGGTGCTGCAGGTGCGCACGCGGGCGGGCCAGTATGCCACCGCCGGCGCGGGGGCGGCCGAGCCGTTGATGATCCTGGGCGAAACGCAGCCGCTGCACGTCCGCATCGACATCGACGAGTCGGAGATCGATCGCGCCGCGCTGGGCGAGACGGCCGCGATCTCCCCGCGCGGCAACACCCGGACGCGTACGTCCGCGAGGTACGTTCGAACCGAACCATTGATCGTGCCAAAGCGATCGCTGACCAACGCGAGCACCGAGCGCGTCGACGTGCGCGTGCTGCAGCTCGTATATGCGTTGCCGATCGATGCGTCCGGCTATTTCGTGGGTCAGCAGGTCGACGCCTACATCCCCGCCAAGCCGACGCCGCCCGCGTCCGCGCGGCCCGCGTCGACAAGGCCGGTGGCGCGATGAAGCGGCGCGCATCCGCGGGCCTGATCGCGGTGCTGCTGTCGGGCTGCGCCACTCCGCGCCAGTCGCCGACCGTCCTTGCCCCGCTTCCCGCCGGCCTGACCGGCTTCACCGCCGGTCCGTTCGGCACGCCTCCCGGCGAATGGTGGCGCACCCGTTTGTCCGACCCGGCTCTCGCGCGGCTGATCGACGCCGCGCTCGCCAACGCGCCCGATCTCGCCGCGGCCGCCGCGCGCATCGAGAGCGCGCGCGCCACCGTGCGGGCGCGGAGCGCGGACCGGACGATCAACGTCGGTGCCTCCTCCGGACTGACCGCGTCGCGCGCGGCGGACGCGGAAGGGATCGGCAGCGGCAACCTGCCGCCGGGGATTTCCGTCGATCGCGACCGCGTGACGGGGCGCGTGGGCGTCGATGCGAGCTACGACGTCGACCTCTTCGGACGGCTCGCCGCGGACCGGCGCGCGGCGCTGTCCAGGCTCGATGCCGCGACCGCCGACGCGGCGGCGGTGCGGCTCGCATTGGTGACCGACGTGGCGCGCAACTACGTCGCGGCGATCGCGGCCGACGCGCGGACGCGGGTCGCGCGCGAAAACATCGCCGCCGCGCGCCAGCTCGTGTCGATCACCGACGTGCGGGTCCGCGCGGGGTTGGTCGCGGGGATCGACGCGACGCGGGGAGCCTCGCTCCTCGCCGAGACCGCCGCCGCGCTACCGCCGCTGCAGGGCGAGCGCGGGGTGCGAGTGGCGGCACTGACGACGCTGACGACGCTGTCTCCGGTCGAGATCGGCGCGATCGTCGCCGCCGCACCCGCGCAGCTGCCGCGCTTCGGCGTTCCGGCGGTGGGCGTGCCTTCGGACATCGTCGCGCGCCGCCCGGACATCGCGGCCGCGATCGGGCGCGTCGCCGCCGCCGACGCGGACACCGCGGCCGCGCTCGCCGCGCGCTACCCGAGCCTGACGATCACGGGTGCGATCGGGCTCGTCGCGACCGGGATCGGCGGGTTCTTCAGCGGCAACGCGCTCAGCCTCGCGGGCGGGCCCGGCCTCGCCGGGCCGCTGTTCGACGGCGGACGCAACCGGGCGCTCGTCGAAGGCGCGCGCGCCCGCACGGCGGAGGCGGTCGCGGCCTACCGGGGCACGGTGCTGGACGCGTTCGGCGAGGTCGAGACCAACCTCGCGCTCGCCGACGCCCGCGCGCGGCAGCGGACCGCGCTCGAAGCGCAGGTCGCGGCGGACGCGGATACCGCGTCGATCGCGCGCATCCAGTACCGGCGAGGCCTGACCGACTTCCTGGGCGTGCTGATCGCGCAACAAGCCTTGTTCCGCAGCCGGGACGCGGCGATCGCCGCGGCCGCGGCGGCGGCGGACGCGGAGCTGTCCTTGTTTCGCGCGATCGGCGGCGACCTGCCCCCCGTTGCCGTGAACTGAGCGCGACGCTACGCCCACCGTGCAAGGGAGGCACGGTCTTTGGCGGGTTTATGGTTCGACGAGTTCGCCGTCGGCGCGCGCTTCGTCCACGAAGTGCGGCGCACGGTGACCGACATGGACAATACATTGTTCTCCGCGCTGACCTACAACCCGGCCGCGATCCACATCGACCACCACTACAGCGCGTCGACCGAGTACGGACGGCCGCTGATGAACTCGATCTTCACGCTGGGCCTCGTGATCGGCTTGTCCGTGCAGGACACGACGTTCGGAACCACCGTCGCCAATCTCGGCATGACGGACACGATCTTTCCCAAGCCCGTGTTCGCGGGCGACACGATCCGCGCGGAGACCGAGGTCAAGGCGGTGCGGCCGAGCGGTTCGCGCCCCGGCCAGGGTATCGTGACGTTCGAGCATGTCGGGCTGAACCAGCGCGACGAGATCGTGCTGCGCACGACGCGCGCCGCGTTGATGATGGCCAAACCCGCATGAGACTCCGCTCGATGCTGTTCGTGCCGGGCGATAGCGCCCGCAAATTCGCGCGTGGGGCGGCGAGCGGGGCGGATGCGCTGATCCTCGACTTGGAGGATGCGGTCGCGCCGTCGATGAAGGATGCGGCGCGGCACCAAGTCGCGGAACTGCTTGGCGGTGAAGACGAGCGGCCGTTCGCCTTCTTCGTGCGCGTCAACCCGTTCGACACGGGACTGACGCTCGCCGACCTCGTCGCGGTCGTGCGGCCGGGCCTGCACGGGATCGTGCTGCCCAAGGCGGACGGCGCGCACGATCTGGCCAAGCTCGGTTTTTATCTCGACGCGCTCGAAGCGGCACAGGGCATGGACGTCGGCGCGACGCGCGTCGTCGTGGTCGCCACCGAAACACCCGCGGCGATGTTCGATCTTGCGTCCTATGCGCCCGCGCACCCGCGGCTCGCCGGCCTGACCTGGGGTGCGGAGGACCTGGCGGCGGCCGTCGGCGCGACCGCCAACAAGGACGCGGACGGGTCGTGGACCGATCCGTACCGCCTGGCACGGGTGCGCGCGCTGTTCGCGGCGGCCGCGGCGGGCGTCGCGCCCATCGACACGCTGTACGCCGATTACCGCGACGGCGAAGGTCTCGCCGCCGACTGCCGCATCGCGCGCCGCGACGGGTTTACCGGAAGGCTCGCGATCCATCCGGACCAGGTCGACATCATCAACCGCGGCTTCGCGCCCTCGGACGCGGAGGTGGCGCACGCGCAGGCCGTTGTCGCCGCGTTCGCGGCGCAACCGGACGCGGGAACGGTCGGCATCGACGGCAAGATGTACGACTTGCCCCACCTGAAAGCCGCGCGGCGAACGCTGGCGTCGTAAATCGTCCGGGACCGTACCAACCGCGTTGGAACCCCGGCCCGTCCCGAACGATGATCCTGCACAGGACTTTTTACCGGAGACGGGCATGACCAAGGACAAGAACAGCGCGCGCAAGCCGGCGTACGGCAAGCCCACGCGCGGCAAGCCGACGATGGACGATGTGGGTCCCGCGCTGATCGGCGCGGCCGCGATCGCCGCCGCCGCGGGCGCGGCATACGTCGTCGGCAACAAGATGCGCGCGCCGAAGAACAAGAAGATGGCGAGCGACGCGCCCGCGTCCGCGCGGCGCGGCGGGGATGCGCCGATCGGCCATACGGTGACGATCAACAAGCCGCGTCAGGAGCTTTACGATTTCTGGCGCGATTTCAAGAACCAGACCCGGTTCGCGGACAATATCGACAGCGTCGACGTGCTCGACGACACGCGCATCCGCTTCGTGATGAAGGCACCCGCGGGGACCAAGGTGACGCTCGTCAACCGGGTCGTCGACGACGTTCCCGGCAAGCGCATTTCGTGGATGTCCGAACCGGAGTCCGACGTCGTCAACAGCGGCAGCGTCGAGTTCGGCGATGCCGCCCCCGGACGGGGATCCACCGTGCGCGTGTCGATCGTCTACGATCCGCCGGGCGGCAAGCTCGGAAAACTGATCGCCAAGGTGCTGCAGCGCGAGCCCAACGTCCAGGCGCGCCGCGACCTCCGCCGGTTCAAGCAGTTGATGGAAACGGGCGAAGTGACGTCGTCGGCCAGCCCGTCCGGCCGCAAGTCCGAATCCCCCACCGTTCAAGCTTTGTAGGAGTTTTTCGAAAATGCGCGCACTCACCTGGCAGGGCCGCCACAAGGTCCAGGTCGACACCGTTCCCGATCCCGAGATCGTCAACCCGCGCGACGCGATCATCAAGATCACGTCGACCGCGATCTGCGGGTCCGACCTGCATCTGTACGACGGCTACATTCCGACGATGCGACCCGGCGATATTCTCGGCCACGAGAACATGGGCGAGGTCGTCGAGGTCGGCGCGAAATCGACGCTGAAGAAGGGCCAGCGCGTCGTCGTGCCGTTCACGATAGCGTGCGGCAGCTGCTTCTTCTGCGCCAAGACGCAGTTTTCGGCGTGCGACAACGCCAACCCCGCGACGACGTCCGATATGTCGGACACGTTGTACGGTCATCCCATGGGTGCCGCGTTCGGATTCTCGCATTTGACCGGCGGCTATGCGGGCGGGCAAGCCGAGTATCTGCGCATTCCGTACTCCGATGTCGGCCCGATCGTCATTCCCGACGGCATGGCGGACGACGAAGTCCTGTTCCTGTCGGACATCCTGCCGACCGGTTGGATGGCGGCGGAGAATGCGGACATCGAGGAAGGGGATACGGTCGCGATCTGGGGCGCGGGGCCGGTCGGCCTGTTCGCGCTGCAATCCGCGTTCGTGCTGGGCGCGCATCGGGTGATCGTGATCGACCATTATCCGCACCGGCTCGAACTCGCCAAGCAGAAGGGGGCTGAGATCCTCAACTACAACGAAGTGGACGTACGCGACGCGTTGCAGGAGATGACGGGCGGGATAGGCCCGGACGCGTGCATCGACTGCGTCGGCATGGAGGCGCACGGCCTCGGCATCGACAACCTCGTCGATACGGTAAAGGCGCACACCTTCCTCGGCACCGACCGCCCGGCGGCGCTGCGCCAGGCGCTGCTGGCCGCGCGCAAGGGCGGGCGCGTGTCCGTACCGGGCGTGTACGGGGGCATGATGGACAAGTTCCCGATCGGCGCTTTCATGCAAAAGGGTCTGACGATGAAGACGGGCCAGACGCACGTGCAGCGCTACACCCAGCCGCTTCTCGAGCTGATCCAGGAAGGCAAGATCGACACGACCTATCTGATCTCGCACCGCGCCAGCCTCGAGGACGGGCCTGAGATGTACAAGCACTGGCACAGCGAACAGGACGCTTACACCAAGATCGTCCTCAAGCCGGACATGGCGAAGGCGGCGTAGGGCGGTCTAAAGCTTGCGGGCGGCGATGATCGGGCCGCCCGTGCCCTGCTGGATCATGATCGCGCTGCGTTCGCCGGCGCTCTTGTAGGCGGGCTGGTCGAACGTCTTTGCCGTCCCGTTCCACGTCCCCAGGGCGCGCAGGCCGGTCACGACGTTGCGGTGGGGCAGGATGCGGCCACCGTTTTCGCCGCGCCCGATCTTCACGTTGCGCGTACTGGGGTCGTAGCGGACGAGCCACACGGTCGCGGGTTTGGCCGCCTTGCCCGCGGCGATGCTGATGCGGCTGCCGTCGACGGCGATCGCCGGGCCCGGCGGAGTCTTGCCGCCTTCGATGCGGATCGACTCGGCCAACCGTCGGCCGTTGCTGCCCGTGATTACGCCGACCCCGTCGACGATGAACTGCGGCGTCGCGACGTTCCCGCGGCCGCCCGACTTGGCGTACTCCCACTGGCGCGCGGTGAAAGCGGGGTCGGCGAAACTGTCCTTCCAGCCGAGCTGGTCCCAATAGGTGACGCCGAAGTTGAGCGGCAGCAGGTCGGACCGGTCGGCGAGCCCGTTGAGGATGGCGTTGGCCGGCGGGCAGGACGAACAACCCTGGCTCTGGAACAGTTCGACGACGGTGACCTTGCCGGGTGCGGCGGCGACGGCGGCTCCGGCGAGGAGGGCGGTCGCCGCGCTTAGTCCGGCGAAGATGGAACGGATGGTCATGCGGCTGCTCCGGTGAAGTCTGCCACCTTGTTCGCAATGCCCCGCCCGAAGTTACGCCGGGTTCAGCGCGCGGCGGTTGAACGCGGCGACGGTGGCCGTCACGATGGCGATCGCGACGATATGGACGCCGAGGTCGATAACCGTGACGTCGAAGCTGTGGAAGAACGTCAGCAGGAACGTCGACAGCGCCGCCGTTCCCAACCCCGCGAGCAGCGCGACGCGCAACGGATCGAGGGGCCGCGCGCGCGACAAAAGCCAGGCCAGCGGTGCCGCCAGGACGAGGCTCGTTCCCGTGATGAACAGCAGGCAATGCCAGCTGTCGCCCATGCGCCATTCCATGCCGATGGTCGGCGCGCAGCCCACGCCACTGAGCGCGAGCCAAGCGGCAAGGAACGGCAGCGGGGCCGCGCTCCACCAGTTCGACCGCCCCGGCACGGACGCGAAGAAGGCGGCGGTGACGGCGAGCAGCCCGGTCGCGAGCACCGCCGCCATTTCGAGCACCATCCAGATTTCGCGCGCCGCGTAGCGCGACAGGAAGACGCGCACGTCGGACAACGCGATCGCGACGAGGCCGGCGACCCCGATCGCGCCAAGCGTGACGAGCGCGCGCCGCATCGGCGAGGCCAGCGGCGCGACGGGTCGCGCGTCCGCGGCAAGCCGCGCGATCAGGTCATCCGTCCGCACCCGCCGTCAGTCGTGCTGCGCCGGCAGATTGGCCCGCATCTTCTTGATCGCGCGGTGGACGTTGACCTTGAGAGAGGCGATCGACTGACCCGACACGAGCGAGGCCTCGGCGAGCGACAATTCCTTGATCTTGACCAACTCGATCGCTTCCTTCTGGCCCGCGGACAACCCGCTCGTGAGCGCGGCGAGCGTGCGGCCCGCGTCGCGCATGTCACCGTCGTTCGCTTGAGGGCTAACAAAAGTTTCATACGCCAAGTCGTTATGCACTTCCTGCGCGCTCACCCGCCCGCGTCTGCGGGCCGCGTCGATCGCGCGCCGCGTGACGATGGAGGCGAGCCAGGGCTTGACGGGGCGGCCGGGCTCGTAGGTGTGCCGAACGCGGTGCAGCGTCAGCAGCGCGTCCTGCACGACGTCCTCCGCCATCTCCGGGTCCCAGCAGCGCCGCCGCGCCACCGCGCGCACGAACGGCAGGATGTCGGTCAGCAGGCGCCCGTACGCGGCCGCGTCGCCACGTTGCGCGGCGGCAAGCGCATCGCTCCAGCCCGCGGATGCTCCGTCTTCGCCGCTCGCCAGATCAGCCTCCCCAAAGGCCGATGTAGCGGCATCTCCGCGGTTCCCAAACCAGTTTAGTCAGTTTCGCGCGCGAGAAAGCTCGCGTGTCGGGATGCAGGTCGCCAGCGCGTCCTCGATCGCGGCAGTCACCGCGTCCGGGTCTTCGATCGGCAGCAGATGGCCGGCCCCGGCGACCGGAACCAGTTCCGCGTCCGGGAGCATGGCGACGATCCGGCGCTGCAGCGTCGGCGGCACGACGGGATCGCGTGTGCCCGACATGACGGTGACAGGCACCGCGACGCGGCCCATCCGTGCGCTGATGTCCTCGCGGCTGCCGTGTTCGAGCCACGCGTTCCACGCCGCCTTGCCGCAACGCATCATGTCCTCGACGTCGACGCGGCGCAGGTCGTCGGGCAAAGCGCGTCCCGTGATCGCCGCCAGCGTTCGCGACTGCGCGCCGTAGACGCTCCATCCCGCGATCGACTCGGCGCGCGCGTCGTCCGCGATCGGTTCGGGCCACGGAGGAGAGGAAGCGAGCAGGACGAGCGCACGTAAGGCCGCGGGTCGCCGCGCCGCGAGTGCGAGGGAGACTTTGCCGCCCATCGAATGACCGACGAGGACGACGTCGCCCAGACCGGCGATCTTCTCCGCGACGCAATCGGCGTAGGCATCGACCGTGTAAGGGCCGGACGCACCCGCTTTGTCGCCGAACCCCGGCAGGTCGAACGCGAGCGTGCGCGCTCGATCGCCCAGCCGTGCGATCACGCCATCGAAGCTTCGTCTCGAGCCCCCGAAGCGATGCACGAAGACGACGCTTGTCACACCTCGACCTTCAACCGCGCCGGTTCGCCCGTCACCGCGAACATCTCGCCGTGCGGCACGATCGTGATCTGCCCGAACTCGGCGAGCAACGCGCGGTACGCGTCCGCCACGAGCCGCGGTTTGCGATCCAGATCGAACAGACCGCACGCGTTCACCGTGTTGTTCTGTTCGGCCAACCCCGTGTCCCAGTCGATCTGGTCGATCAGCGAATACCACGTGAAGCCGAGCACGGGCACGCCGTCGGCGCGCATCTGCAGCACGTTGATCCACTGCTTCCACAGCCAGTTGGGCGCGGTGTCCGCGTCGAACACGTTGGTTTCCGTGTGCATGACGGGCTTGCTGTAGCGGCGGTAATATTGCTTGGTGATCTGGTACCAGCCCCACACGTCCTCCGCCGGACACATCGTCCCGTCGGGTTTGAGGATATGTTCGTTGCGGCCGTAATAGTCGTTGCCCATGATCTGGTAGCCGGGAGGCTCGCCCGCCATAAACCAGTCGTACTCGGCACGGGTCAGGCCGTTGTCCATCAGGTAGATGAGGATGTCCGCGTCCGGCGCGTGCGCGTAGAGCAGGTCGAGCGAAATGAAACGCTGCTTGTTCGCCAGGATCGTTTCGAACGAAGGCGAGGCCCTGGCTTCGTGGATATATTCGGCGGACTCGGATTGCACGATCACACAGTCGGGCCTGCGCGCGGCGATCGCCTGCGTGCCTAAAATGCTCGCGGCGACACAGTGCTTGATCGCGGTGACGAACCCGCGATCAGTCTTGAGCTGCTCGTTCCACGCCCCGTCCTTGGCGGACATTTTGGCGGTGACGTAGATCTCGTTGACGGGCGTGTAGTAGCGCACCCACGGATACCGCTCCGCCACCGCGTCGCAATAGCCCGCGAACAGCACGGGCAGCTCCGGGTTCTGGAACGTGCCCATCCAGTCGGGCAGCCCGAAGTGGAGCAGGTCGAGGATGGGGACGATCTCCAGGCGGCGCATCTCGCCCATGACGAGGTCGGCGAAGTCCCAGTCGTACTTGCCCGGCCCCAGAAAGACGCGGTGGATAGGCAGGCCGTAGCGCAGCACGCGAAGGCCCAAGTCGCGGGTCAGCGCGAGGTCTTCGGCCCAGCGTTCGTAATGCCCGCACTCGGCGAGCTGGTCGCGGCGGATCTTCCCGTTGCCGATCGTCGGGTTGGAGCATTCGATTCCGGTCGCGAACATGAAGTTGCCGGGGGCACCCGTCGGCAACCCGCTGCCGTCGTGCCCCGCGCCGCCGCCATGCTCGTCGCCCGCATAGCCGCCGTCGCCATAGTGTTTCTTGACGATCTTGAGGAAGCTCGGCTCGGTCATGCGTTTTCCAGGTGGCGGTCGGCGGTGCGCAGGCTCACGGCCATGATGGTGAGCGCGGGGTTGACCGCGAGCGCGCTCGGGAAGACCGAGTTGTCGCAGACGGTGAGGTTGGGCACGTCCCATGCGCGGCAGTCCGCGTCGACGACGGAGTCGTTTTTGCTGGTTCCCATGCGGCAGGTGCCGATCGTGTGCGCGTAGCGGGGGAAGGCCCACGCGTCCTGGGCGCCCGCCGCGTCCCAGATGTCGCGCATGATCTTTTCCGCGTGCGCGGTCATGCGAACCTCGTTTTCGCCAGCGGTGAACGTGATGAGCGGTTTCGGGATGCCGCGGTTATCGAGCTCGTCCGACAAAGTGAGCCGGTTGCCTTCGTGCGGCAGGCAATCCCCCAAAATGTTGATGCCCGCGATGTGGTTGTAGCCGCGCATGTGCGCGCGCAGATCCTGCCCCCACGTGCCCCGCCCGCGCGCGACCTGACCCGCGTAGGTGACGGGCATGACTCCGATACTCTGCAGGAGATAGCCGCCCGCGAAATCCGCGTCGGCGGGGCGGTGCGTGTCCTCCGAAATCAGCGATCCGGGAATGCCCTTGAACGGCCGAACTTCCTCGGCGAAGTGGCCCCACAATTGGATGCCGGTATGCGCCATGAAGTTGCGCCCGACCTGGCCGCTGGCGTTCGCCAAATCGTTGATGAGCAGCAGCCGCGCGCTCTCGACCGCGCCCGCGCACAGGAAGACATGGCGGCAGAGCTGGCGTTCCTCGGTGCCGTCGACGTTGTAGACGACGGCCGCGATCGCGCCCGAACGGTCGCGCTCGAACCCGGTGACGTAGCAACCCGAACGCACTTCCGCGCCCGCGCCGATGGCCATGGGGATGAAGGTCACGTCCATGCTCGCCTTGGCGCCCGTGCTGCACCCGGCCTGGCAGAAGCCGCGGTTGGTGCACGCGGGACGCCAGCCGACGCCGTCCTGATAATAGGAGCCGGACAATGCCGCATTCGCCGCCGCGGAGGTCCGGATGCCCAAGCTTGCGCAGCCGCGCTCCATCAGCTGCGCCGCGGCGTTGAGCGGGAGCGGCATGAGCGGGTAGGGGTCGCGCGGCGGTCCCCAGGGGTAGGCAGCCGGGCCGGACACGCCCAGAAACCGCTCGAGCGCGTCGTAATAGGGCGCGAGCTCTTCGTAGCCGATCGGCCAGTCCGCGCCGACGCCGAACTCGGTCCGGATGCGGAAGTCGTCGGGCTGCGCGCGCGGCGTGTAGGCGGTGTAGTGAAGCGTCGATCCGCCGACGCCGATGCCGCTGTTGTTCTTGCCGAACGCGAGCGGGTCGCCGCCCGCCGACAGCCGCTCGTCCGTCCAGAACAATTTATTCTGCGCCACCTCGTCGGTCGCGAAGTCGTCAGCGGGCGTCCAGTGCCGTCCCGCTTCCAGCGCCACGACGGACAGCCCCGCCGCCGCCAGCCGCGACATCAGGGGCGCGCCGCCCGCGCCGGTGCCGATCACGACCGCGTCGACGATATCCGACGCCGGGTAATGGCGCATCGCGGGTTCGGGGTGGAACATCGCGGTCATGCCGCCGCCTCCAGATCCGCCGCGATCGGCTCGTGCGCTTCGTGTTCGCCCAGGCCGATATGCTGCCAGCCATGCGCGTCGGCCATGCCCGCGTAGCCGATCTCCTCGGACCCGAGCGGGTGCGCGTAGTAGATGTCGACGACTTCGGCGAGCAGCTCCTCGAAATAGCGCACCGGGTCCATCGCGACCCACACCGATCCTCCAGCCGCGCCGCGCTGGATCGCGCGCAGCACGTCGTCCTGAGCGGCGTCGGCCAGTTTGGCGAAGTCACGGCCGAACATGCCCGCCGCCGCCTGTTCGACGCCGACGATGCCCACGCGGTGCATGTCCGCGTCGGGCGGCATGTGCGCGAAACGCCAGCCGTCGCCTTCGCCGTCCGCCAGGCGCGTGTCGAGAATGCCGCACAGGTCGATCGGGCGCGGGCGCTCGGGCTGCGGGATCAGCCGGTCGCACACAGCGCACAAGGTCGCGAACGCGTGTTCGTCGAAAAAGCTTGGGCTCATCACCTCGGGCGTCCGCAGCCGCGCCTGCAACGCATCGCGCGTCGCGGGGGTGACGAGGTCGGATTCGATCAGCATCCGCACCGAACCGGGCGGGTACGAAGGCGGGACTGTCATCCGAGCTTTCCGCCCGTGACTTCGAGCAGGGAGCCGGTGGCGAAGCTGCCGTCGGCGCACGCGAAGAACACGAACGCGGGCGCAAGCTCCTCCGGTTGCCCGGGACGTTCGAGCGCGACCTCGTGGCCGAAGTTTTCCACCTCCTCGATCGGCATCGTGCCGGGAATGGCGGGGGTCCACACCGGCCCCGGCAGCACCGCGTTGACCCGGATCTTGCGCGGCCCGAACTGGATCGCCAGGCTCTTGGTGAAGGCGTGGATCGCCGCTTTCGACGCGGTATAGTCGACCAGCATCGGATGGCCCACGAGCCCGACGATCGAACCCGTGTTGACGATCGACGCGCCCTCTTTCAGGTGGGGCAGCGCCGCCTTGCACATGCGGAAGCACCCCAGGATGTTGGTCTCCAGCGTGCGGCGGAACTGTTCCTCGGTCAGGTCCTCGAAGCGCTTGACCGCCATCTGGAACGCGGCGTTGTTGACCAGGATGTCGAGCGCCCCGAACCGGTCGACGGTCTCCGCCACCGCGGCTTCGCAGTCCGCCGTCTCGCGCAGGTCGCGCTTGAGCAGCAGGCATTCGCCGCCTTTGCCCTCGATCATCGACTTGGTCGTCTCGGCGTCGTTCGTGTTCTCGTTGTAGAGGACCGCGACCTTGGCCCCTTCCATCGCGAAGGCGATCGCGACCGCGCGGCCGATGCCCGAATCCGCGCCCGTCACCAGCGCGACCTTTCCGGTCAGCTTGCCTGCGGGTCGGTAGTTGGACAAGTCGCTGTCCGGTTGCCGGTCCATGTCGGATTGCGAGGCCGGAAAGGGAAGCTTCTGTCCCTCGATCTCGCTCGCCATCGGGCGCTGTTCGTCAGCCATGGGCATGTTCCTTCTCGGTCGGATAATGGGGTGCGGGCATGTCGAGCGGGTTCGCGAACGCGCGCAGCAGCCGGTACAGCGTGACGGCGAGCAGCGTCGCCGACATCGGCGCGACGAAGTACAACCAGAGGCCGTTATACTCGCCCGCGGTCAGCGCGGACCCGAAGCTGCGCGCGGGGTTCAGGCTCATTCCCGACAGCGGGCTTTCGAACGTGATGTAGAGAGCGATCATGGCCCCGATGATCGCGGGCAGGCGCGGCGCCCAGCGCGGGGAGTCGAGCACGACCAGGATGACGAGCATCAGCGCGAAGGACATCGCGAACTCGGCCGCGAACGCGACGCCGACGCCCGCCTGGCCCGGCTGCGACGTCGCGTACATGACCTTTTCGTGCGCGAACGGATCGCCGATCGCGGCGAGCAGCAAGGCGGGTGCGATCACCGCGCCAACGAACTGCGCGAGCGTGTAGAAGATCGCGTCCCATCCGCCGATCTTGCCCTGGGCGAAGAACGCCCACGTCACCGCCGGGTTGATGTGCGCGCCCGTGGACTTGCCGATCGCCGACACGATGCCGAACGTCACCAGCCCCATGCACGCCCCCAGCCCGGCGCGTGCGACAAGATCGGACGGCATCGCCTGCGCGACGGGCGAACCCGGAAACATGAACAACGTCCCGAACGCACCCGCGCCGATCATGAAGGTCATGAGGCCGAGCGCCTCCAGCAGGTATGCGCGCCAATGGGTGGTAAGGGCGTGGAGCATGGTTTTCCTTGTTCCCCGGCGAAGGCCGGGGCCCAGTCTTTCGTATTGCTGAGGCTGGGTCCCGGCCTTCGCCGGGGAACCACGGGTTTTACAAAGGCGTGATCGTCACCCGCGCGACCGGCTTGGATGGGTCGAACTTCCACCCCGCGGGCGCGTCGACGCCGCCGCGGATGCCCGCGTGGCGCTTGACGGTGCCGCCTTCGGGATCGGCCTGCGTCCCCATCAGCGCGACCAGATAGGGGCGGCGCTCGTTGTTCTTCTCCGACCCCGCGTCGTAGGCGGGGACGATCATCGTCATCGGCTTGGTCAGCGCGTAGGCGTTGACCGCGCTGACGCCGGAAAACCCGTCATTGGTCATGCCGAGCATCCAGGCGCCCGACACCATCGGGTGACTGCGGCTGACGTCGAGGACGACGACGCCCGCCTTGCCCGGCATGGTGGGCAGTCCGATCGTGCTGTTGCCCGCGGTCTTGCCCTTGGCCATTCCCGCCATGCCCGCGATCGGACCCACGTTGCCGCCCTCGGCGAGTTGGGCGAGCCCGAACGACGCTTTCCCGCCCATCGCCCATAGCTTGGGCGCGGCGGCGTTGTGCGCCATGAACACGGACGGGGAGAAGCCCTGGCCGGGGGTCAGGTTCTGGTAGGTGATCCGTACGCGCTTGGTATTGCTACCTTGCGCGATGACGGCGGTGGTGGCGACGGTGCCGCAAAGCGCGGCGGCGATGATGAGTCGATTGAGCTTCATGTCGTGAACTCCTTGTAAGAAAGAGGGTGCCGGACGACGAAGGGGGGCGCCGCCCGGCTTGCCTGCGGTCAGTGCGCCAACCTTCAGCGGGGAGGCAGATTGGGCTGTGCGATGACCGGGCAATTGATGATGGCTTGCGTAGAGCGCAGACCCGCGACGTAGCTGTTGGATGCGCCCGGTGGGTTGATCATCGCGTCGGTCATCTGGCCGGACCGCACGAGGCCGGCGAGCTGCGTCAGCGAGTCGACCCGCTTGACCTTGCCGTCCGCGACCGCCGCTGGGCTCCACATGCTGACATGCGCGTCCCACAGCGGGCTGTAATTGTTCGACTTCGACGCGTTGGCGTTGGTCGGCGCGAGCGGGAAGATGTTGATCGGGTCGATGCCGCCGTTGCGCAGCGAGGTCGAAAAGCCCTGGTCCTCGCCCGATCCGCTATCCGTGCGGCCGTTCAGCACCGGGGAAAAACCGAGCAGCGCGGACCTGTCCGACGGCCGCGACTTGGCGAAGCCGGGCACCATCGCGAGCTTGGGCGTGAACACGCCTTTTTCGAGCACTGCGGGCAGGTCGGCGGAAACGTCCGTGACGAGGTGGTAATAGTACTGCTTGCCGTCGTGCATGCCGTCGAGCAGCGACATGGTCACGGTGCGTCGGGCGATGTCGATCGCCTTCAGCCGATCATGCGCGCCGCTCGCGTTTTGAACCATCTGGACGTTGAGCACGGTGCCGCTGGGCAGCACCGCCATCGACGACCAGTTGGCATCGCCGACCGCGCCCGGCTTGAACGACGCGGGCGGGAAGTAGGTCGGGGCGGGGCCGGGCGTCACCTGGTATTCCGGTGAAAAGTCGACGTTGCCGGCGAAGCGCATGATGCCGTTTTCCAGCCGCACGTTCTGCGCGCCCGCGGTTCCCGCGGCGTGCGCGAGCTTGGGCGCGTAGTTCAGCCCCATGTCGCGCGCGACCGCGAAATCGGACGCGTCCGTGACGATGTAGTAGACGTTCGCGCCGGTGGGCGAGAGGCCGCGGAACAGCGGCAGCGTCACCGTCGCGGCGCGGTAGGTGAAGTCGACCGCGAGCGCGCTCTTGAGGAACACGTTCTGGGCGCGGGTGAACTTGACCCCGGACGCAGGCGAGAAAGCGCGGCGACCGGATTCGCGTGCGGCAACCGCGCTCATCGCGGAGACTTCGGACGACGCGGCGGCCATGGCGCCGCGACGCTGCGCGGCTGCGGGAACGGTGACCAGCGCGCTCGCGGCAAGCGCGGCGAATAAAAAGGATTTGGCTCGCATGATTAGGTTCTCCAACGGTAGAAGCTAGGTAGCGATTTGCCGCTGCCTTGCTTTCGATTACGCTGGCGAAAGGAGAGGGTTACTTACATTTCATTGATTGTCGTGATGAAGAGCAAGGAAGCTTGTTATTAGCAACTTAACCGATGCGATAAGAAACAAATGTTTAGTGTTCGCGGCGGAAGCGGGCGGGCGTGGTGCCGAACACCTGCTTGAACATTGCCGCGAACTGCGCCGTGCTCCTGAACCCGCACTGCGCCGCGATCTCCTCGGTCGTGAGCACGTCCGCCAGCAGCAGGTCCTTGGCGACCGCGATGCGCCGCTGGACGAGGTAGCGGTATGGCGGAAAACCTGTCGCATCGCGGAACGCGCGGCTGAAATGAAAGCGGCTGCTGCCGGCGACCGATGCCAGGTCGGCCAGCGCGATGTCGTCGGCGAGATTGGCTTCGACAAAATCGAGCACACGCCGCAACCTGCGCGGAGCCAGGCTGTGCGGCGCGGCGGCAGAGGCGATGCCCAGGCTCGAATGACGGCTGACGAGCTGTACCAGGAAATTCTGGAACAGCGTGTCGAGGACCAGGCAGGCTGCGAGCCCGGGCGCTTCGACTTCGTCCGTCATGGCGATCAGCAAGGCGGCGAGCAGCGGCGCGTCCGCCCCGACGCAGTCGGTCAGCTCGACGCCGCGCGGGTCGCGGTCGAAGCGGTCCTCGACCACGCTGCCGACGCTCGCCGGATCGATGTAGAGATGCGTGAAGCCGATCGGGCCGACGGTGGTCCACTCGTGCGCCGACCCGACGGGCACGAGGCTGACCGCGGCAGGTGACGCATCGACCGTGACCGCGGGCCCGCCGCCGCGCCGCGCGATGCGCTTGGCCCCGTCTAGATGGAGCACCGCATAGTGCCGGTCGATCCGGGGCTGATGCATTCTGGGCGAAGTCCCATGCCACCGCCGCAACAACCCCCCGCGCCAGCCGGTCGCGGCGCTGCACAGGTCGGGCGGCGAGGTGAAGCTTCGCCCCCAATCGTCGTACGCGGTCCGATCCTGCCGCCCTGCCGAGCTCATCTACGCTACTCCTGGCCACACGTGGGTCGCGGCGAGCGACGCATCGTCTCGACGCGATTACGTCCTTTTCGGCGGGCATGTTACACGTTCGAGCCCGGTTATCCTGTGGAAACGCTCTCCGTCCCACTCCGACACGTCCGGGGCTTACCGCCCTCGGGTGCGTAGCGCGCCCCCGGCTCCAGCCAGCCTCGGTAATGAACGATGAGCCCGACCATCGGGATCGACACGGGCACGTCGAACCGAAACCGTCCGTCCTCCTCCCACTCGCGCGCGGGCGATCGTGGAGCCAGGGCCAATGGCAGGGGCAAGTTCCAGAGCGTCCAGCCCGTCATGACCATGCGCAGCCCCCTCGCGTCCGACGGCAGGTCGAACGAAAAGGAGAGCGGGCCGAAGCGTTCGACGATCCCCGACCGCCAGGCGCTCATCCGGCTGCGCAGCCGGGTGTTTCCGAAGTGCCGCGTCCACGTCTCGCCGTCATCGTCTTCGGCGAACGCGACGTGCAGCGCGTGCTCGCCCGCCGGTGGAAAGCCGACGACGCGTGCGATCAGACGCCCCAGCGGGTTGGCCGCACCCGTGACGCTGGCCTCCCCGGTCGCGCTACCATCGCCGACAATGTCGTGCATCGCGCGCACCGACGCGGGCAGCCGCGCGAACCGGTCGCCCATGACGCGCGCGTACAAAGGCGGCGGCAGCGGCCGCGAACCGATCTCGTGATCGATCGCGCGCGCGGCGAACGCGGGTTCGTAGTCGGCGAGCGTCAGGCTTCGACCCGCGTCGCGCGCGCCCGGCGCCTCGTCTCCGCCCAGGATGCGCCGGACGAGCGGCGCCACCGACATCGCCGGGATGTCCGGGCCGTCGCTTTGCCTGGCGATCAGCGTCCAGCGCCGCTCGACGCGCGCGCCGTCCGCCGTTCCGCGTATGACCACGGACATGGCGGACGCGTCGCCGCCCGCCCACAGGAACAGGCGCTGCATCCGCGTCAGCACGCCCGCCAGCGGTTCGAGCGAACGCATCCAGCGCCACCGCACGACCCAGCCGGCAAGCCACAGGAAACCGTTCTGCAGCCGCGACTCCGTGCCCGCGCGGAACGTCGTGGCGGCCCCGCCATACCGTTCGGGCAGCAGTTCGCAGTCGGGCACATCGACGGCCGCGACGCGTCGGCCGACGATCGAAGGCACGCCCGCCACATCGAAACGCACGGTGCGCCCGTCCCGCCACCCGTACGCCGTCGTCCAGCGCCCGCCTCGCCACAGGCGCATCGGCTGCCCGACCTGCGCCAGGATCGCGGCCGTGACCGCGGGTCCGGCTGCGGCCCGGCCGGACGCGCTGATCGCCAGATCGATCGTGGCGACGCGCTCCATGCCGTCCGCCAGCGCGCGCACCGCCGCGCCGGACAGCGCGGGCACGCTCGATCCGCCCGACAGTAAGACGACCCCGGCCGCCGCCGCCGCCGCATCGAACGCGCCGATCCCGCACACGAAGGCCCGCGCATCGGCGATGTCGACATAGTGGATGCACGCGGCGATGCAGGCGGCGGGGACGTCGTACGCCATGCCTTGGAACGGACCCGTCGCGTCGACCAGGACGGCGGGGCGGTGGAAGCCGAGCGCCGCCGCGACGGCCTCCCGATCGACCGCCGCCGGATAAAGCTTCGGCTTGCCCGCGCAAAAGGCGCGGGCCTTGTCCAGGCTCCGGCCCGCGACCACGACATCGTGGCCGTCCGCCGCCAACGCCGCGGACACGCGCGCGCCGAAGCCGCCGTACCCGCCGAGCACCAGGATGCGGCTCACAGCACGCGCGCGGCCTGCGCTTTCGTTGGAATCCAGCACGTGTCCCGTCGTCCGAACAGCCGGTACCGGTTGCGCGCGATCAGGCGGTAGAGCGGATCGCGCAACAACCGCGGCACGACCCGCGCGACGCCCAGCGCGCGCCATGGCCAGCCCAATCTGGCCCATATCGCCAGCACCGCGTCGCTGTCGCGTAGCGCGGTCTCGCCAACGACCACGATCAGCGTATCCGGATTCGCCGGATCTATCCCGAATTTTCGGTACAATCGCGCACCCGTCTCGCCTTGCATCGAGGCCAGCCGGAAGTGACCGCGACGGTCGTAGCGCAGGACGAACCGCGCGTTGGCCGAACACAGCACACACATCGCATCGAACACGATGATCGGATGGGGAGCGCCGGACCTCGCGTCGCTGCGGATCACGAACCCCCCTCGCGGCCCGGGATGAACACGCGCCAGCCCGTGCGCCGATATTGGTCGGGGAAAGAGGATTCGAACCTCCGGCCCCTGCCTCCCGAAGGCAGTGCTCTACCGGGCTGAGCTATTCCCCGACCGTCCGGATCATCCGGCTCCCGGAAGCGGCGCTGTAGCGGGGGCGGGGTCGGCTATCAAGCCGTCGGCCATCAAGCCGTGGGCGGCCATCATCTCCTCGCGGTGCGTGAACTTCTCGCGCGGCGAGCCGGGGCGGGCGCGAACCGCTTCGGCGGCTTCGATCCGTCGCCAGCCGTCGAAACCGACGACGTCGACGCCGCGCGAGGACAGCAGCGCGTCGAGGCCGATGCCGCCGGGTCGCGCGCCGCCTTCGCCACCATTCGGGCCCACATCCGCCAAGGCCAGATCGGCGATCGCGTAGCCGTCCGGGCGGTTGGTGCCAATCGTCCCGCTGGGGCCCCGCCGCGCCCAGCCGACCGCGTACAGCCGCTCGGCGATGCGGCCGTCGACATTGGCGAAACGCCCGCCCGCCTCGTCGAACGGCACGCCCGGGATCGGCGGCGTGCGATAGCCGATCGCGCTGACCACCAGCCCGCAGGGAATCGCGTAGGTCTCGCCCGTGCCCCGCGCGCGTCCGTCGGGATCGAGCGCCGTGCGCTCGACGATCAGGCACTCGACGTGCGCGCCACCTTCGATCGCGAGGGGTTGCGCGAAGAAGTCGAACGCGATCGTCTTGCCGTGCCCGGACGTGGTCGCCGAAAAGCCGCGCAGCAGCGCCACGGATTTGCGTTGGCCGGGGTCGAGCGTGGCGTCCTCCGCCTCCGGCGGCAGGTCGGCGGCTTCGACGACCGGCGTCGCCGCGGCCAGGTGTCCCAGCTCGCCCAGCTCCTTGGGCGTCATCGCGATTTGGTGAGGCCCGCGTCGGCCCACGATCGTGATCCGTTCGATCGCGGATCCGTCCAGTGCTTCGAGGGCTGATTTCGTGATATCCGATCCGGCGAATTCTTCGCGCGTCTTCGACAGGATGCGCGCGACGTCGAGCGCGACGTTGCCGTTGCCGATCACGACCGCTTGCCTGGCCGTCAGCGGCGGGGTCACGTGCGCGAAATCGGGATGGCCGTTGTACCAGCCGACGAATGCCGCCGATCCCCACACGCCCGGCAGGTCCGCGCCGGGAATGCCGAGCGGCCGGTCGCCCGGTGCGCCCGTCGCCAGGATCGTCGCATCGTAGAGCTCGCTCAGCTCCGCGATCGTCACGTCGGTCCCGACCGCGACGTTGCCCCGAAATCGCACGCGTCCATCGAGCGCGACCTTGTCGAAGCGCGCGGACACGGCCTTGAGCGACTGGTGGTCGGGCGCGACGCCCGATCGGACGAGCCCGTACGGCGTGGGCAGGCGGTCGATCATGTCGATCGCGACGTCCGAACCGCTCTTGAGAAGCGCTTCGGCGGTGTAGTATCCCGCCGGGCCGGTGCCGACGATCGCGAAGTGGCGCATTGTGGACCGTCTCCGTTGGCCGCGACACCCAGCCTAGCCGACGCAATGCGTGGAGCAAAGTCGTGCGCCGCCTCGTTGATCAGGCTTGAAAAAACGACTTCTCATCGGTGCCGCGATCGCGTCGGTGTCGCTGGCCGCGCCCGCGCCGCAACGGCTCGCGACGCCCGAGCCGGTCGTCGATCGTCGCGAGGCCCCGCAAATGGTGCTCGCCCAGGCGGAGCCGCGGCCGCTGCCCGTCGCTCTGCCTGCCTCCGTGCCGGACTTCGTGCCCGGCCAGGACAAGGCCGCCTACGATAACTGGCTCGCGCGCGACCCGTCGGTGCGGGCACGCGTCGGCGGCTTCGAAAGTTTTCTCAAGGGCCAGGACGTGCTGGACGTGCTGCCGACGTGGCAGCTGACGCGCACCGCGAGCGACTACGAAAAGTGCGATGGTCCAGGGTTCGAGGTCGCGCCGATCGAGGAATGGCACCACATCGCCGCGACGCTGCGCTTCATCAAGCGCCACGTCGAACCCGTCATCGGCGACGTCGAGGCCAAGTCCGGCTACCGCAACCCCGAGCTCAACGCCTGCGCAGGGGGAGCCAAGGAGTCCGCGCACCGCCGCTTCTTCGCGCTCGACCTGGTCCCCGTCCGCGACGTCGCGCGCGGGGGGCTGATCCGGTCGATCTGCGCGATCCACGCGTTCCGCGGGAAGGGGTACGACATCGGGCTCGGCTTCTACAACGGCCTGCGGTTCCACATCGACAGCAAGGGGTTTCGCAAATGGGGCCCGAACGGAAAGGGCGCGACGAGCCCCTGCGTGACGGGGATCTGAGCCGCACCGAGGCAGCGACGCGGACGCGGCACGCGTCCGTGAGCAGCCGAGCGAGACGGCGAACGTCCGACGTCCCGGCGCGGCGGGCGGCCCTCTGCCGCACGAACCCGTCCGACGTCACGGCGCGGCCCTTCGGCGTAGCTCAGGACATGCTTTGCCGCGACGCTTGCAATGTTGGATTTGTTCCGGTTTTGTTCCGCGCATGGACACGCACGACAAACCCGGACCCTCCGACATCGAAGCCGACGCCACCGACCCGGAGCTGGAGCCGCTGCTCGGCTTCGCGCCCGTCCACCGCCACACCCGGCGCAGCGACGGCTGGTCGGCCGAAAACCAACGCGACTTCGTCGCCGCGCTCGCCCGGCTGGGCAATGTCGATCGTGCCGCCCACACCATCGGCCGCACGTCGGCCGGCGCGTACAAGGTCAGGACTTCGGCAAACGCGGAAAGCTTCGCGGCTGCATGGGATGGTGCGCTTGCGCTCTGGCACCACCGCAACCCCAAGCCCCGGCGCGTCGGGCGGCCGTCGCGCGGCGAGCTGCTCGCCAACCCCCCGCCGCCGGTCGAAGACGAGGCCGAACCCGCGGACGACGAGCAGGACATGCTGGAATTTCTGGCCGAGATGTTCGAACGCTACAAGCTCAAGCTCGCCGCCGAGCGGGCTGCACGTCTGGCAGGCCGCATCGCGGAGGCGGACTTCATCGTGCGCCAGCTCACCTTCATCGAGGTCATCCTCGATCTCGGCGGCCGGGCGCAGGACATGCTGGATCTGCTGACGCCGCCCCAGCACGTGCTGGTCCACGTCGCGGCCACGCCGATGAGCGTCCTCCTCGACGGGCTGCGGCGCGAGTACTGGGCCGAGGGCGGCGAGCCCGAACGCCCGCCGCTCGGCGATCTGGGCGAACATGACGACGCGTTCAGCACCGGCCCGGCCATGTCCTACAACTTGGGCCGCGCGGGCGTCGACTACGCGACGTGGCGCGGCCACCGGGACGAACAGGCCGCGCTCGCCGCCGACGCGCAGGTCGCCTGGGAAACGAAGGCGCGCGCCGACGCCGAGCAGTGGCGCGAACGCCTAAGCCGCCCGTGAGCCAAGCCGCCCGTGCGCAGCGCAGCGACCGCACTGCGGCCGCAAGCAGCGCACGGAGTCGGCGCAGGCCGGCCGGCGAGGCCCGCCGTCCATCGGCGGGAACTCGTCCGACGTCACGGCGCGGCTTTGCCGCGCCAACATTCTGCAGAGAAAGGAAACCCGCTCATGAAGTTCCACATCCCACCACCCGCCGCCGCATCCACGCTTTGTCCCTCCGCCCCGACTGCCCCGTCATGGTCGAGGTAGGCGACCTCACGCCCGACGGCGACCCGGTGCTGATCATCCTGGAGGCGCGCGGCGTCGACGTCTTCTACGTCTGCACGCCCGGCCACGGCGTGGGGGAGGGGGTGCCGTTCGTGCTCGGCCTGGACGAGCAGGGGAGGGCGATCGACTTCGACGCGGAGGTGGTGGGTTGGGCGTAGCCCAGGGCGATTAGGCGCCGACCTTGATTTGCAGGCGAGACCTTCAGCGCTCTCAGGAGCAGACGTTCCGACCCACGCTTCTGACGTTCCGCAATACGCTGAAAAGCTGTGGTGCAACGCTGGTGTCACAACCGACCGGTTTTGACACCAGAAACGCTGTGATAAAGCGCCGCTCGCCACCTGGTTCGCACGAGAAATTAACCGTGACCATCCATCATCAAGGTGTGAAGGTCACGCTCGCCTCCTACCTTGTAGTCACTGGTACTATGGCGTTGATCGCCATTGTTGTTCCTGGGTTGGTTATAGCGGGTCTCTTCCTGCTCGTCTTGCCCGGCCTGCTTCTTTCGCTGGCTCCCGCAGCGTTCCTCTACGGTGTGGCTTTCGCCGCGATCCGCGTCGTGCTCGGCACAATCCTCAGCGGTGCCGTGCTCAATCTTGCGAGCGCGGCGCTAACCGTCGCTTTATTCTGGGCATTGCCTCAGGCGGGCCAGGCGCGCGCGCGCGCGCTGCTAGCCGATGCCATGCTCCCCGTGATCACGCCGTCCGGACGGATCATGTTCACAGGCGACGTCCGCATCGAGCACCGGTCCGAGACGAGCTGCGACTCTTTGTGTGCCGCGCTGCTGACGACACCCAGCGTCACCAGCGTGACGATCACGCCGATGAGCAAGCCTTCTTCGCGGAGGAGGCGCACATGGCGTCTTGTCCCATTCGATGCTCCGGGGAAACCGGAAAAGGCCGTCGGTTTCGGGTTCGACGATCCCGCCATTCCACAGAGCGCCGATGGAAACCAAGCACTGGAAGCCGCGTGGAACCTACGACTGGCCCGCGGACTCAAACTGGTCGGCAGTGATGATGCTCCTGCCGCCGATATGACCATCACGCATGACGAGCGACCGATCCACGACGTCAAAGCCGATGTATGGTCGTTGCAACCGCAGCCCGGCCGCATTGCGACGGCCGAGCTTCGCGACGCCGGAGGACGTGTGCTGCTGCGACGCCAGGTCGCTTCGATCGCCGCGCCTATCGCGCCGCTTTTTTCTACGCTCAGCGGCTCGGTAGAGAGAGGCGAAGTCGGTTGGGCAACATCCACCTTCTCGCGACCCGCACGATACTCGCAGATCGATTTCGATGCGCAGCTACTTGCTCACACCAATTTGGCGAGGGGCGTCGATCGCGCCGAGATGATGAAACAAGCCCGCACGGAGCTGGTCCGCGCGCTCGACGATCCGTCGCGTGATACCGGCGATGCGGGACTGAACCTCGCTTACCAGTGGCTTGGTACGTTCAGAGTAGTCCAGACGCTAGCGCCGGCTGACATCTCTATGAAAGCGCAAGACATCGCTCTCTTCGAGCGGATCGTGGCCGATCCCCGCATCACAAAAGCGGATGGAGTCGCGTACGCGCTTCGTATGATGGGAGCCGAAAGCGTCAGGTTCCGTCGCCTGATCGAAGCACGGCTCCTCGATCCTGCGGTGGTTCGACAAAAGCAAGGTTGGCAGGGTGCTTTGTCCGAGCTTCCGGTCGGGGCGTTTGCCGAGCAGACACCCGAAGAGCGCATCATCCTCGCCGATCCCGAACTCAGCCGGTTCGCGCCGACGATCATAGCTCGCCAAGCCGACCGCGGACCCGCCGCGCTGCCCGATCTGGTTCGCCTTTTAGAAGAGCATGCAACCGTTGATCCCGGTCGATACGGCAACGGCGATGCCGACACAGCAATCAACGGGATCAGACGCGCGCTACACGCTCTTGGCCCTGTTGCAGCCCCGGCGCTACCGCAGGTCGAGGCGCTATTCGGTCAGCATAAGCGGCTACAGCAGTCTCGCGGCCAAGAGTGGGACACCGCGCTCGTGACGATGGGCATGCCGCTTGCGCGCGCGATCAAGCCGGACAACGTAAGCGGCACGGAACAAGCTTACCGCGACCGCGTCGCTACTTCGGCAAGCCGACCGTACGACCCGGATCGCAGATGAAGTTGCTGCCGCCTAGAAGATCAACTTCATCGTGAATGATCGACGCGGTGTCACAACCGAACGGTTGTAACACCGTCCGCTCAGGTCCGCTTACCAGTCTGAGTTGCCTGTATGACGTCGGTTCGCTCCCGACCAATCGCGTCGGTGCCATTGCTTGCCTTGCGGCTGCGCCACTCAGTGGCGTATCGACACGTCAAATCCTGGAACCCTACATGGGCGCGCACGAAACCAATACCTTCATGAGCGGCGACAGCGTCGCCCTGTGGCTGCCCGAAGCACTCGCCATCGGCCCTGACGAGCGGATGACGATTAAGCAAAACGGCGACGTGCTCACCGTCCGCCGCGTGCATGACCATGATCCGGCTGAGGCCAAGCGCAAGCTCGCCGCGCTGATCGCCGATCTTCAGGCAATCGGTCGGCCCGGCGAGGTCGAGGTGCGCGAGCCGATCGAGTTTCCCGACCGGCCGGGGCTCTAACGCGTCGATCGCCGCGACCGCGCTCGCGCACGGGCTGACGCTCGTCACCGGGAACGGTGGCGATTTCACCGACGTGCCCGGCCTCGACCTGGAAGTCCGGTCCGCGGCCTGACGCCCGCCGCTTTGCCGCATGGACCGCTGATGCTAGGCCGCGGCGACCTCCATCGGAAATGCCCAATTGACCGACATCAGCCTCATCAGAAATTTTTCGATCATAGCCCACATCGATCATGGCAAGTCGACGCTCGCCGACCGGCTCATCCAGACGACCGGCGGCCTGACCGAGCGCGAGATGTCTTCGCAAGTCCTCGACAACATGGACATCGAGAAGGAGCGGGGGATCACGATCAAGGCGCAGACGGTGCGCCTCGACTACAAGGGCCATGTCCTCAACCTGATGGACACGCCGGGGCATGTCGACTTCGCTTATGAGGTCAGCCGAAGCCTGGCGGCGTGCGAGGGGGCGCTGCTGGTCGTCGATGCGGCGCAGGGGGTGGAGGCGCAGACGCTGGCCAACGTGTACCAGTCGATCGAGCACGACCACGAAATCGTCAGCGTCATCAACAAGATCGACCTGCCCGCGGCCGAGCCCGAAAAGGTGCGCAAGGAGATCGAGGACATCATCGGCCTGCCCGGGGACACCGCGATCCTGGCGTCCGCGAAGGCGGGGATCGGAATCACCGACATCCTGGACGCGATCGTGGAGCGCATTCCGCCGCCCAAGGGAGACGCGTCCGCGCCGCTCAAAGCGATGCTGGTGGACAGCTGGTACGACCCGTATCTGGGCGTCGTCATCCTGGTGCGCGTCATCGACGGGTCGATCCGCAAGGGCATGACGATCAAGTTCATGGCGCAGGGCTCGACGCACCTGATCGACCGCGTCGGCGCGTTCCGGCCCAAGATCGAGCCGCTGGCCGAACTGACCCCCGGCGAGATCGGCTTCATCACCGCGCAGATCAAGGAAGTCGCGCAGGCCCGCGTCGGCGACACGATCACCGAGTTGAAGAACCCGGCCAAGGAGGCTCTGCCGGGGTTCAAGGAAGTGCAGCCGGTCGTGTTCTGCGGGCTGTTTCCCGTCGACGCCAACGACTTCGACAAATTGCGCGAGAGCATATCGCGGCTGCGGTTGAACGATGCGAGCTTCTCGTTCGAGACGGAGTCTTCCGCGGCGCTCGGGTTTGGGTTCCGGTGCGGGTTTTTGGGGTTGCTGCACCTCGAAATCATCCAGGAGCGCTTGACTCGCGAATACGACCTCGACCTCATCACGACCGCGCCGTCGGTGGTGTACCGGGTGCATTACGCGCACGCGGACCCCTCCGGTTCCATGGGCATGGAGCTGCACAACCCGGCCGACATGCCCGACCCGACGCGCATCGCGTCGATGGAAGAACCCTGGATCCAGGCGACGATCTACGTCCCTGACGAGCATCTGGGGGCGATATTGAAGCTGTGTCAGGACCGGCGGGGGATCCAGAAGAACCTGACGTACGTCGCGGGGCGAGCGCAGCTGGTGTACGAGCTGCCGTTGAACGAAGTCGTGTTCGACTTCTACGACCGGCTCAAATCGATCAGCCGGGGCTATGCCAGCTTCGACTACGTGCAGATCGGAACGCGCGAGGGCGACCTCGTCAAGATGAACATTTTGGTGAATGGCGAGCCCGTCGACGCGTTGAGCATGATCACGCACCGCGGCACCGCGGAGGCCCGCGGCCGCGGCATGGTGGAGCGGCTGAAGGACCTGATCCCCCGCCACCTGTTCAAGATCCCGATCCAGGCCGCGATCGGCGGCAAGGTGATCGCCCGCGAGACGATCGCGGCGATGAGGAAGGACGTGACGGCCAAATGCTACGGCGGCGACATCAGCCGCAAGAAGAAGCTGCTCGACAAGCAGAAGGAGGGCAAGAAGCGGATGCGGGAATATGGGTCCGTGAGCATCCCGCAGGAGGCCTTTATTGCGGCGCTGAGGATGGGGGAGGAGTAAGCCGCACGGCACCAGCGCCGCCGGCCTGAAAAGCCGCCGAAGCAGGTGCCGAGACGGCGCACGCTCGGCCGGCGGGGCGTGCGGCCTAGAGCCGCACGAACCCGTCCGACGTCACGACGCGACCTTCGGCGTAGCTCAGGACATGCTTCGCCGCGGCGCTCTCAAGCTAAGCCGCTGATTTCTCACCCACCCGCAGGAACCCGCCCCCACCGTCCCGGTTTATTCCGCCGATGCCCATAGCTTTGGAAGGACCCACGCATGATCACCAGACTCGTCACCGCCGCGGCGGTCGCCACTTCGCTCGCGGCCTGTTCGTCGATCGCGCTCAAGGATGCCGCGGACGTTGCGGAAGCGGCGCTCACCACCGACGAGACGCCCGAAACCGCGCTCCCTTATGTGGCGATGGCAGGGTCGAGCGACATGTTCGAGATCCAGTCGTCGCGGCTGCAGCTCGCGCAAGGGCAGGACCAGCGCCTGCGCGGCTTTGCGCAGATGATGGTCACGCATCACACGAAGACGAGCCAGGACCTGATGGCGGCGGCGCGCGCGGCCGGGCTTCGTCCGCCGGCGCCTCGGCTGGTCGAATACCAGGCCGAGATGCTGAGCCGGCTGCGTCCGCTGCGCGGTGCCGAATTCGACAAGGAATACCGACGCCAGCAGGTCGTGTCGCACCAGCTCGCGCTGCGGCTGCACGAGAACTACGCCACGGCCGGCGACAACGCCCGGCTCCGCACCGCTGCTGCTGCGACCACGGGCTTCGTCCGGCAGCATCTGGAGATGATCGACAAGATCGAGGTGTCGTAGAGAGCGCCCGAGTGTAGGGCCGCCGACGCGAGAGTGGCGCCGGCCCTACACGAAGAGCGCGCGAACGTTCGGCCGACGGGGGGCGGCGACCAACAACGGCTCGACCCTTCGCCACTTTCTAACGGTGCTGCGCATCGTCGGAACCTTGCGGCTCCGCCCGTCCGACGTCACGGCGCTGCCCTTCGGCGAAGCTCAGGACATGCTTTGCCGCAACGGCGACATACCGATACGGGGAGTGGGTTGGACAAGCGTGCCATGACAAGAGTATTCCGACTGATCGGTCGCGGTCGGAGCGGGCATTGAGCGCAGGGTTTGGGTTGATCTCCGCTTCGGTCGGTGCACGAGGGCCAATCGGCGGGGCGAGGTGGTCCTCGTGCAGCACGTGATCAATCGCGCCCGCTTCGGCGTTCCCGCGCTCAGGGAAGACGATCGGATCGGTCCCCTGACGATCGGGCGGATACGCGAATACCAGGCCAAGGTGCTCGACTTTCCGCACCCGGACGGCGTGGTCGATCCGGGCGGACGGACGCTGCGTAGCCTGCTGGAGCGCATCGCGATGCAGCGCCGGGGCGCACCGGCTCCGGCCTCCAAGCCCGCGGTTCGAAATGCCGCGAGTACGACGGCCCCCGCCCCCGCGCTCGTGGCGGCCAGGCCCGTCGGCGTTGGGGCGGGGGCCGCGCGGCACGCCGACCGAGCCGTGGGCGCGGCACTTCCCGGGGCAATCCGCGCACAGGCCGCGACGCCGCGCGTCGGCATGCCGAGCGGTGCTAGCGGCAACAAGTTGACCGAACAGGACTTCGTCGACGCCGCCGCAAGCTTGGGGCCGGGCGTGGACGCCGCGTTGGTCCATGCCGTGGCTTATGTGGAGTCGAGCGGGAAATCCGGGTTCAACGCCGCCGGACTTCCCGTGATCGCCTTCGAGGGGCATCGCTTTCGAAGGCTCACCAAAGGCATTTACGACCGCACCCATCCGATGCTGTCATACCCTTATGTGACCAACGCGGGCTGGCAGTGGCAGAAGAACAATGCCGGTCAGGTCAACGCCTGGGCGACGTTGAACAAGGCGCTGGTGTTGAACCACGATGCCGCCTTGCTGTCCTGTTCATGGGGCATGTTCCAGGTGATGGCGACAATTACGCCAAGTGCGGGTACGCCGACGTCAACGCGTTCGTCACCGCGATGAAGATGGGCGAGAAGAGGCAACTGCAAGCGTTCGTCAGCTACTGCAAGAAGACGCCGGGCATGGTTGCCGCGCTGAAGAAGAAAGACTTCGCCGGGATCGCGCAAGCGTATAACGGAAACGACGTCGCGGTGTACGCCGCCAAGTTCAAGCGCGCTTACGCGAAGTACAAGGGACCGAACGCATGAAGCTCCTTCCGATGTTCGGCCTTCTGATCGCCGCTTGCGGACCGGTACCCGCGACGGCGGCAAGCTCGACCTCGGGCCGCTACGAACAACTCGCGCTGGCGGTCGGGCGCGACGGGTCGATAACTGGCAAATACGGCGACCAACAGGGTCAAGGTGCTACCAAAACGTGCACGTTCGCCCTTGCCGGTCGGCTCGACGCAAGCGGCACGGGTCCGGTGACCGCCTGGGCGGGCGGGCGGGCGTTGCGGGGACGGATGGTCGCGCGCGGCGACGAGGTGCAGCTGACCATGCCCGGCGCGCAGGATTTTCCCGGGTGCGGGCTCGTATTGCCTCCGCAGATAAAAGAGGGCCTTGCGCACAGCAAGATTTCGAGCGTGCCATGGACGTCGATGCGGATCGTCAGCGCGCCGCGCGCGCGGCTGCACCCGAAGCCCGGCGTGGTGTCCGGGCGAAGCTATGTCGTGCGGGGCGACATCGTCGGGGTTCGTGCGCAACGGGGCACGCAGCTGGCGGTGGACTATGTGTCGCCGGCTGGACGCGTGACCAGCGGCTGGATCGCCGCCGCGGAAACGGCACCGCTGACGCCGCCGCGTTAGATCCGAGGGTCGGCGGTGTTCGGGCTAGCTTCGGGCGCTGCACCCCGGTCGTGAGCTTCGGCGTCTTCATCCACCGGTCCGACTCGATCTACGACGACAGCCCCGCCGAGCGCTACCAGTTCCCGCCGCAATATCTCGGCCGCACGCAGGCCTGTGTCGGCGACTGGATCATCTACTACGAACCGAAGGTACCGAGAACGCGCGGGTACTTCGCTGTGGCGAAGGTGCAGCAGGTCATCCCCGATCCGAGTGCCCCGGGTATGTTCCTCGCGATCATCGCACCGGACAGCTATCTCGAGTTCGCCAATCCCGTGCCGTTCAGCAGCGCGGACGGGTTGGTCGAGCGCGGGCTGCTCAATGCGAGTGGTGCTATATCCGGGCGAGCGCAGGCGGCTGTGCGGCCGATCTCGGGAAGTGACTTCTACCGAATCGTGACGATCGGGCTCGGCGAGAACGCCGCCCTTCTGCCGCGTGTCGACGAGGACCTGCCCGTCTCGTCGGTGCGGGAAGAGCAAGCACCGTTCCTTTTCGAACAGGAGCAGGATCGTATGATGGCGTTGACGTCGCGGCCGGTGCGCGACCGCGTTTTCCGCCGGATCGTGTTGAAGGCGTACGATGAGCGCTGCGCGATCACCGGCCTCAAGCTGATAAACGGCGGCGGGCGAGCGGAAGTCGAGGCCGCGCACATCAAGCCGGTGGAGGCGAACGGGCCGGATGCGGTGGGGAACGGACTGGCCCTGTCGGGTACGGCGCATTGGATGTTCGATCGCGGGTTGATCGGCCTGTCGGACGATCTCGACATTCTGGTTTCGCGGCAAGTGAATGATCCGGACAGCGTTCACGGACTGATCAACAAGACGAAGCGGGCGCTTGCGCCGTTACGGGCAGGTGATCGGCCGCACCCGCACCTTCTCGAATGGCATCGGGACCATTGCTTCAAGCACTGATGATGAACCCCCATCCCCTCACCGGCACCCACATTCGCCTTGAGCCCGTCACCCCCGCGCGTCACGACGAGCTGCGCGATGCGCTCGATTGCGACCGTGAGAACTGGGCGATCCAGGTGGCGTCGGCCCAAGGCAAGCATTGGGGCGCGTGGTGGGAAGCGTTGGTACGGGGGCAAGAGACGCTTGCACAAGGTGATGGGGCCGCAGGGCAGAGGCGGGTGGCTTGGGCGGTGCGGGATGTGGCTTCGGGTGGGCTTGCGGGGACTTCGAGCTTTCTGTTCGTCGATGAACGGCATGGCACTTGCGAGATCGGGGCGACGTGGTTTCGGCCGGAGTTTCGCGGGGGCGTAGTGAACGTGGAGGCTAAGCTTTTGATGTTGGGGGCGGCGTTTGGGGCGGGCATTGAGCGCGTCGCCTTTCGGGTGGATGAGCGCAATGGGCGGAGCCAGGCGGCGCTGCTCAAGCTGGGCGCGGTGCGGGAGGGGGTGGCGCGGGGCGACTTTCTGACCTGGACGGGGCATCGGCGCTCCTCCGTAGTGTTCTCGGTCCTGCGCGACGAGTGGCCGCGGGTGCGGGCGGGGCTGGAGGCGCGGCTCGCCGACTACGGATGACGCGGCCCGGCTTGCCGGATTCGGCGGGTAGGTCAGGTCGGGGCGTCTTGCTCTGCGTCCGGGTCGAACGGCGGTTTGGCGGTGCGGGGTTTGTAGGCGCGGACCGGTCTGCCCGTCCGGGGGAGGTGCCGGTGGTGCGGCGGGGTTTGTCGGGTAGGCGCTTGGGGTGGATGACGGGCTCGGGGGCGCGCTCGACGGAGGCAGAGGCGGGGAGGGCCTTGGGTTCGGTGAGCTTGGCCGCCTCGCGTTGCGGCACGAGCTGCCCGGTCATCGCGCGGTCCATGGCGATGTCCTTGAGGCGGAGCGCGCCGAAGTCGAGCGCGGCGTCCCATGCGCGGGCGAAACTTTCCGCGCCCGGGGCGCGGCGCAGGCGGTAGCAGCTGGCGACGGACATGCCGACGACGCGGGCGGATTCCTCGACGAGTCCGGTATCGGCGAGCGCCTCGACGAAGTCGCGCTGCTTTTGCGGCGACCAGCCGTCGGCGCGGCGCTTGCGCAGCACGGGAACCCAGTCGTAGGCGGCCGGTCGTGGCCGTGTTCGTCGAGGTTGGGCGCGTCGAGCACCGGAGGCGGCGCGGGATCGTCTTCGGGAACCAGCGCGCCGAGCGGCGGGCGTTCGGCCTCGGGCAGCGGGGCGAAACCGACCGGGCCCGCATCGGCGGTGGCGGTCGGCGCGGCGGACGGGTCCGCCGACTTGATGGGCTTGCGACTCATCCGGTAGGATAGAACATAAGAGGAACGCTGTAGGAAAGCGTTTTCTGGTTGGGTTGTCGGGCCTTTGCGCGGCGTTGCCGCGATGCTGGACTGTCATGGAACATCTGCTAGCATCCGGTTTCGGCGATGCGGGGGTGTCCAATGCTGAGAACGAGGCGCTATGCCGCGCTTTGCTTGTTGAGCGCATGTTCGATCGACGCGGCCGAAAACCAGATGCGCGTTCAAGCTGCAAGCGAGACGGCGATCGCTCCTTCCGAAATGAAGGCGCTTGATCAGGTCGTGGTGAAACGGGAAAACGCTGCGACGTCGCCCCGTCTGCCTAGGGGAGCTATCGTCGTCAAAGGCGAGACGTTCACCGTTTGGGAACGAACGTACATCTGCGCATCGGCGGAAGTGGATCCTTATTTGCACGAGCTACGTCGTGGCCCGGAGCTTGGTAAAAGTATCGCAGGTGCATTCCTCGATCCCATCCAAGAAGCATTTCGTGATGCCGGCTTGTCGCAAAAGGTCCTAGACGATACTCGCGGCGATCGATTCACGCGTAACGCTCTCATCGACTCAAGATGTGTCCGGTCTCCGGAAAATATCTTGGTATCGATACGTGTGGAAAAAAATGAACGTGGAGAACCATTCAAGTTGAGCTACTCCATATCCCAAGGCAAGATAAACACGAGTACGGTCGTCGAGCGCGATCCTAAGGCGGAATGGCAGGCGGATATCCACAGTCGGCTGCCGGATATGACGGTGAGCACCGAGTTAACCGACGAAGTGAGGCGGCAGGGCAGATTATTTGCGGAGAGCTTTGTCGGAGAGAACAAGGGCAATTATATACTTGACTTAGCACCCGGTCATCGGGCATATGATGTGCATGACGAACATCACCGCCCCCATTTTCCACAACGAAGACGCCGCCCGCGCCCACATCGAAGCGTCGCGTTGGGGCGGCGAGCCGACGTGCCCGCATTGTGGTTCGGTTCGTGTCCGCGTGATGGGCGGCAAGACGCAGGCTGGCATGTTCCTGTGCAACGATTGCCGCGACAAGTTCACCGTTCGCACAGGCTCCATCATGGAGCGGTCGCACGTCCCGCTGCACAAGTGGCTCCTAGCGACGCACCTTATGGCCGCGTCAAAGAAGGGCATGTCCGCCAAGCAGATCGAGCGCATGTTGGGCGTCACCTACAAGACCGCCTGGTTCCTTATGCACCGCATCCGCGAAGCGATGGACGGTGCGAGCGGCACCGGCCCGCTAGGCGGTCCTGAGGCTGTTGTGGAAGCCGACGAAACCTACGTCGGCGGCAAAGCCCGCAACCGCGCAACCCGCGCTCCTGCCCCCAAGAAAGCCGTTGTTGCGCTAGTTGAGCGTGACGGTCACGTCCGTAGCTTCCACGTCGCCAACGTCACGGCCGCGAACGTTCGCCCCTTGCTCGTTATGAACATCGATCGTGCCTCGCACCTTATGACGGACGAAAGCCCGATCTACACCCGCGTCGGTCGCGAGTTTAACGGCCATAGCAGCGTCAATCATGCGTCCGGCGAGTACGTCACGACCGGCGGCTTCAAGCACAGCAACACGGTCGAGAATTTCTTTTCGATCTTCAAGCGCGGCGTCATCGGCACCTACCACCATATGAGCGAGGCGCACCTTGGCCGCTACACGGCGGAATTCGATTTCCGCTACAACACCCGCAAGATCACGGACGGGGAGCGCGCCGCGATGATCTTGAAGGGTGGCGAGGGTAAGCGCCTCACCTATCGGCGGGCTGACAAGCTCGCCGCCTAAAATGGCACCGCCGGTCGCGCCTGTCGGCGAGCGCCGCAAACGCTATATCCCCAGATAAAACGAAGCGGGAACAGGCGAGTCCCGGGTGAGTCTCCGAAGAGTCCCTAAACCGTCACACGAATCGGTTTGGTTAATTACCGAAACGATTGAGCCCGGACGCTTGGCGGCATCCGGGCTCGGTCGATCCGCAAACGATAGTGCAATCGCCAGCGGGTCATAACGGGTGAACGAGAGGGGGATAACTCCACTTGCCGGGAAGGGTCAAGGCGGTTGCACATACGCACATAAGGAAAAGTGCATATGCCCGTCATGTTGATCAACTACGATCTCAATCGCGAGATCATCCGTCCGAACATCACGAAGAAGATCAAGGACACCTTCCCCACCTGGGCGAAACTGGCTGACTCGTGCTACGCCGTTGTCACGAGCGTTTCTGAGCAGGCGGTCGTAAACGCGTTGCGCCCCGTCCTTGACGACAACGACAACATCTACGTCTTCGCTATTGGTCAACCGTATGCCGGTTTCGGACCTCCGGCGGTGAACAAGTGGCTTGACGACAATCTGTCGTACTGAGGGCTACGCTGCGGCCTAAGAAATCCAAGAGCATTGCGGCTTCGGAGTGCGTGGCGGGTTCCAAAAGGAACTCGTCACCGCTTCGGCGGACGCGCATCGGCTTCTCCTTTGGGTTTGTGCGGCTTGTGCGGCGTCGCCAGCATCCGGCTTAGCGCCGCCTCTCGACGTGCTACCGTCTCCTCTTCGGAGTAAGTGTCATCCTCTTTTTGGTCGGTGTTCGGCATGGTGAAGCCCCCTAAGCGAGACTGGTACTGGCCACTAGGCGCGCTCGACTACGCCCACGAGATACGCGATTTCTTTCCCGAAGAAGCCGAGCTTATCGGCGTTATCACAATCCTGTGGAACCGTCAGGATCTTGCTCTTCGACGTCTCTTTGTGTCGATCTTGGACGCGAAAAGTCAGGCTTTTGCCGAAGCAGTTTGGGACCGTCAGCCAACGCATCAAGCCAAGCGAGATATGTTGGCACTAGCTCTGGATTCAGGCGAGATGACCGGCCGCCAGGTGGGCATATTGCGGTTCATCATCGACAAAACCAAAACCGTGGCGGACCGTCGCAATGAGCTGATCCACGCGGAGTACGTCGTCCACGCACATACCGATAAGCTTCATGCCAAGGTGAAGCCGCCGCGATCAACAAAGCCCGCCAGATATCAAAAGCTTTCGGTCAAGGACCTTGCGGAAATCGTGGACGACGTATCAGCCCTGCTTCAGGCGACCGAGGCTGCGTGGCTCGAATTTATGCCGCCTGAGTTCCGCCTGAAGATCGACCGCCTTGGGGAACCGTCAGAAGACGCCTGACCACTTCCTCAAAATCGACAAACCGGTTGTTGCCCTCGGTCTCTCCGCCGAAAGCGTCACGTAAGACATCAACTCCGGCCTCAATCACAGCCGGACTAAATTCAACCTTAGCTAGTGCGCCGCCCTGTCCTCGACTAGGTAACATGGAAACCTGCTAAGTTAAATACATAATTGCCAGAACAAGAGACCGAATATTCGTTGAGAAAGTAGGGGTTTGCGATGCACGGCAACATCTGGTCGGCCTTGAGCCTAGTAAACGGAGCTGTGGAAAACAACGGGCGTTCGCGAAGCACGATCAGCTACACCTTCTCGTCCGGACTTCCTTCATACTGGCTGCCGAGACCCAATGAACGAGTGGATTTTCTTCACCTCAAGGGTGATCCGTACCTGTTCTCGACTGCTGACGCGCGCGCCACGACGTTGTTCGAGAACAGTAGTTTCATACGGGCTACGGTGCTTGTAAGCGGACCGACGAACCTGATCTTCGCGCCTGCGTTTAATAATAGCGCTGAAATAGTGGTCTTCGGGCTGAACACGCGACTGCAGACGAATGCGGAGCTTCCTGCGGACCGGCTGCCGGTGCAGGCTTTTTCACCCTACCCGATCGGCGACGACCCGAGAGGCAGCGACATCGTCGTCCTCCCCGGAGTGGGGGCGGTCGAGCACGCCGCCGACAGGGTCATGATCCACGAACTCGGCCACGCCTTGGGATTGCTGCACTCGTTCGATGCCGGCCTCCCGACCGAAGCGCAGGATGGTCTGCCTGCACAAGACAATGGCCGCTTTACGATGATGGCTTATGTGGAGCATCCCGAGGAGCGTCGTCGACCGACAGAGTTGCAGCTTTACGACATCGCCGCGCTGCAACGGCTTTATGGAAGAGATGATGCGTTTGCATCCGGACGCGACAGCTACACTCAGTTTACAGAAACGTCAGGTGCATACACCGGCGGCAATCGCATGTTCGCCATCTGGGACGGCGGTGGGTCCGATACCATAGATGCGTCCAGCCAGACAAAGGCTGCACTCATCGATCTCAGGCCAGGCTTCTTCTCGTCAATAGGCCCGCAGGCAAGAGTTGACGTTCAGGGTGGTGCGACGCCTGTGATCACAGATGCGGGTCGTTTGAACATCTCGATCGCTTTCGGCGCCTATATCGAGAACGCGGTCGGTACGCCGGAGAATGACCTCATCATCGGCAATGCCTTGAGCAATCGGCTGGAAGGGGGCGCGGGAAACGATGTCCTCTACGCCGACGGGGATGAGGAAGAAGGCATCCACGATCCTGGCCCCGCCGATTACAGGCGCATTTCGGATGACGACACTTGGGAGCCGCCCGCGGACGTCGCTGCTTTCTTAGCCGACCGAGCGAGCCAGCAAGACACGCTTCTGGGACGGGCTGGTAGCGATTACCTGCGCGGTGGCCGCGGCAACGACGTGCTTGCCGGCGGAAGCGGAGACGACACGCTCATTGGTGGAGGAGGCGACGATCAGATCTGGGGCGGTGAGTTAGATGCGACATCGGGCGCGGGCGACGGAAACGACGTTGCCAGTTACTCGAACAGCGCTAGTGCCGTAACGGTACGGCTTGCCGGTAGCGGAGCGGCATTCGGCGCGGTCGTAAGTGGAACCGATGCCGGAACGGACACGCTTCGTTATATCGACGAGATTACGCTGAGTGCTCACCACGACACCGTGGAAATCGACGGCATGATACCGGTCGGATACCGATTGAAGATCGATCCAAACGGCGGACAAACCGCCGATGCGCTCGATCTGACGGGATCGAACAGTGCCGTCGCAGTCAAGTCCACCTATTTGGGCTTCAACATCACCGATAGCAGCGGCGGGAGCGGCTTAGTCGAAGTCGTCGGATACCGCATGGCGGTAGTCGGTTCCGATCATGTCAGAACCACCTTCATCGGCACGGGCACGGGCGTGGCCTTGGGCATGGGCGCGGTGTTCAAGGCAGGCGCTGCGGGAGGCGACTTCACCCTAATGGCGGGTGACCATGCGTACGGATACGAAGCGTAAAGGATATTTTCCGACTTACAACCACCGCGCCTGTCGGACTGACACTTGGCGAGCAAGTAGAGTATCTGAAATCGAACCGCGTCGGCATGACCAACATCGGCGCGGAAGACGAGGTGTATGTGAACGGCATACGCTTCAACGGGAACCGGGTCACATCGCAGATCGGTGAAGTCGGCTGGTGGTTGGACTATCTCGTCACATCGATCCGGCTGACCGGAAACAGTAGCTACGGAACGGCTTACCCGACCGATGTCTTCGAGTGGAATGATTATGTTTTTGACGGCCTGACCTATACTCTTGCGTCGATTGCCTATGCTCCCGGAACACACATCGTTCGCGACGTCTCGTATGCGATCGCCGATGAAAGTGGGACGGGGCTCATCGGCTTCATGTCCAGGACGGCGACTGGCATCCATACAGAACGCCCGGTAACGCCCGGTTTAGACGGACTGCAGCTCGATCCTTTGTCGGGCGCGGACGAAATGCTCGTCGTTGTTGTTAACGGGTTCCTGAACGGCGAAGCCGGCATAACGTTTTCGAACGATCATCTGGCAAATCGGGCAATTGGTTATGAAGACGACTCTACCAGTCGATTTACGGTCTTTGACGAAGAAAGAAGTATAGGAGGCATTCACTATCAAACGGCGTCGACCTCCCTGCATCTCGACGACGCGGGAAACTTTCGCTTCTATGTAGGAGTTGCCCAAGACGTCATCGACGGCGTTCAGGACGGCTATGTCCATGGCGGCGGGCGTTCGGTCACGGCCGGTAATGCGGCTTTCAACTTCGCAAGCCAGCCGTTCGCTGGCCAAGCGCGCAACTGGGCCGACTACCTCACTGGCGGCAATCACTTGCAAGTCGCCCCAGGGGGCGGGCCGTTGACGGGTGGTCGTGGTAACGACAGATTACTTGGTTCTTACCTGAACGACACGCTAATTGGTGGCGAGGGAAATGACGAGCTGCGTGGCGGTGCAGGGGACGACTGGCTCGACGGGAACGGCGGGGCCGATACTTTGTACGGTGACGCCGGCGACGACTTCGCCATCGGCGGCGCGGGCGACGACGTCCTGCACGGCGGTGACGGCAACGACGTGATGGGCGGAGAGAGCGGCAACGATCGCCTGGAAGGCGGCTACGGACATGACGCGCTGTACGGCGACGCGGGCGCGGATGCCTTGTCGGGCGGCGAAGGCGCCGACTTCCTGCACGGCGGCGACGGCGACGACACGCTGCGGGGCGGCGCGGGTGCCGATCGGCTCGAGGGCCATGCGGGGGCCGACACGCTTCACGGCGATGCGGGCAACGACTTCGCCGTCGGCGGCGCGGATGACGACGGCCTGTTCGGCGGCGACGGCGACGATGTCATGGGCGGCGAGTCCGGCGACGATCGGCTAGCCGGTGACGCGGGACGCGACGCGCTCTTCGGCGACGACGGCAACGACACGATCGGCGGCGGCGCGGACGAGGATTTCCTGCATGGCGGCGACGGCGACGACGCCGTGAGCGGAGATGGCGGCGACGACCGCCTCGAAGGCCATGGCGGGCGCGATACGCTGAGCGGCGGCGAGGGCAGCGACTTCGTCATCGGCGGCGCGGACAACGATTTCCTGCATGGCGGTGCCGGCGACGACGTCATGGGTGGCGAGAGCGGCAGCGATCGGCTGGAAGGCGCGGACGGGCGCGACGCGTTGTACGGCGACGCGGGCAACGACACGATCGTCGGCGGCCTGGGCGCGGACCGGCTGCACGGGGGCGAGGGAGCGGATGTCTTCGTGTTCGCGTCCGCCGCGGAGTCGACGGGGCTCGGGTTCGACACGATCCTCGACCTGGACGCGGGCGCCGACCGTATCGACCTGTCCGTCGTCATCGCCGCGATCGACGCGGGCGTGAGCGGGAGCCTGTCCGCCGCGACCTTCGACGGAGATCTGGCGCGCGCGGTCGGGGCGGATCGCCTTGGCGCCGGGCACGCGTTGACGTTCACGGCGACGGGCGGCGATTTCGCGGGCCGCGTGTTCCTGATCGCGGACGGCAACGGGGAGGCGGGGTACCAGGCGGGCGCGGACACCGTGATCGAGCTGCAGTCGCCGCCGGCGAGCGTGATCGACCCGGGGCTGTTCATCTAGCCGGCCCGCCCGACGCCAAGCGAATCCGTTTGCAGTGCGCGCCGGA
Organism: uncultured Sphingomonadaceae bacterium; assembly: GCA_964251385.1. Taxonomy (GTDB): domain Bacteria; phylum Pseudomonadota; class Alphaproteobacteria; order Sphingomonadales; family Sphingomonadaceae; genus CADCVW01. Next base: position 375,410 of record CAXUJK010000002.1, read on the forward strand.
TGCGCCCACTCCCTTCATCTTGCGCCGAGCGTCCCGTGCAGGCCGCTCGCGCCGGACCTTGAGGACCCCTCGCATGAGCAATTCGGAAGACTATCAGGCCAAGGCGGCCGAAACATTGGTCGCGATCGGGGAGGCCAAGACGGAAGCCGAGCGCGTGCGGTTGAAGCGCGCGCACGGCGTGTACCTCAAGCTGTCGACGCACGACGCGGAAGCCGCTGCAAGAGCCGCCGCGCGGCCGGAACCCAAGAAATCGGCCAAGAAGAATTACGGCACGGGGCTCTTCAAGTAAAAAGACTTGGTCAAGTAGGAGCGCAAGGCCGGGCGGCTCGTTGAGGCGGGTATGAGCGATATTCTGGACGACATTCCGCCCGCGCCGGACGACGCGACGGTCGTGGAAAAGGCGGACGTGGCGGTCGCGCGGGCGGTCGCGCCCGTCAGCCGCACCCCCGTCATGCGCGCGCTCGGCACGTTGAGCGAGGTCGGCGACCAGCCGCAGATGCGGGTGCTGTGCGCGGGCGTGATCGCGTGGGGGCTGGTCCGGGGCGACGCGCGGCTGACGCGGACCGGAGTGCGGATGCTCGTGGCGCACAGCGTCGCGACCGAGCTGAAGAGCCTGATCAAGCACCGCGTCGACCGCACGCGCCCGACGGTGCTGGTCGAGGAAGGGCGCTACGCGATGGCGCAGGGAACAAGCCGCGAGCACGACGAGTCGAGCTTTCCGTCCGGGCACACGGCGGGGGCGGTCGCGGTCGCGGCGGCGGTGGCGCGGGAGTATCCGGAGGCAGGTCCCGCGGCCTATGCGGCGGCGGCGGCGGTCGCGTTGCTGCAGATCCCGCGCTGCACGCATTATGCGAGCGACGTGGCGGCGGGTGCGGTGGTGGGACTGGTCGCCGCGGCGGGCGTGAACGCGGCGACCGACGTCGCCGCCAAGTACATTGAAGATCGGAATGAGGGAGCGGCCCCCGCGCCGTGATCACTGGACGTTGGGGGGAACGCCGTGAACGCGGGGGCCTGAGCGTCCTGCCGGAGGAGGGGGAATGGCAGTCCGCTATTCGTCAAGTCGTTGAAGATCGAGTAGCGACCCTCCTTCAAGCTCTTTGAACCCGCAAAACGTCTTAAACCATTATTTAAGTTAAGCAAACTGGTTTAATTTCGATGCGAAACCGAATTGGAGTTATTTGAGCGGGCCGATGAGCCGAGCATACTCTTCTTCGGACCGGCCGTATGCGTCGCCCGCAAACTCCTCCAGCCCCGCGCGGTCGCGGATCGTCAGCCAGCCGCGGTCCGCGCGGATCAGGCGATTGCCCTCCAGAACGTGCAGCGCGGTGGTGACGCTGGGCCTGCGCACCGCGAGCATCAGCGACAGGAATTCGTGCGTCAGCTGGATATCGTTGCCGTCCACGCGGTCATGGACCATCAGCAACCAGCGCGCGCAGCGTTCGTCGACCTGGTGGATCGCGTTCGACAAAGCGGTGTAAGCGGTCTGCGTAGTCAGCGTCTGCAGGTAGTAACCGAACAGGGTTCGCATTGAGGGGCTGGCATCGAACGCGGCGCGAAAGGCGGGCACGGGCATGCGGTATCCCGAGCCCGCGATCTGGACGATGAACTGGTACGGAGCCGCGTCGACGCCGAGCATCGCCGATGCGGGGGCCAGGCCATCGCGTCCGAACAGTCCCGCCTCGACGCGGTGACCCTCGGGTGAAACCGCGATGATCGATGCGACACCGGTTTCGAAAAACCAGACGTGGTCGAACGGCACCTTCGGCTCGACGAGAACGGCACCGCGGAGAAGTTCCACCGCCTCCAGATGCGGAGACAGCAGCGCGAAGTCGGCAAGAGGGAGCGAGGAGAGCAGGATGTTGCGAACGGTGGACAGGACGGAACCGTGCATGCGGGCGCTTTCGTACGAACGCGGGGCGCGTCGCTGACGGGGGAGAGCAGAACCGATCGCCGTCGACTAACCACATGGACGCCCGGGCGTCCAGCAAGGCATCACTAACTTTTGTGTTCCTGATCCACTATAAAATGTTTCATTATACAGGGTTAGGGTCAACCTCTATACTGGTATAAAGCAGCAGCCGACGCTTGGGCTAAACCAGATTAGTGTCCCAAGCCCTGATCCAGAAGCTGGAAAGTTTCACCGTACTCGACGATGCCGATCGCGAGGCGCTCGCCGCCTTGTCGGCGGGCGCGCGCAGTTATCGCGCGGGCGAGGATCTGGTGCAGGAAGGCGAGAGGCCCGAATGCGTGTTCCTGCTGACCGAAGGATGGGCGTGCCGGTACAAGATGCTGCCCGACGGCCAGCGGCAGATCCTGGCGTACATGCTGCCCGGCGACACGTGCGACATCTTCAACCATTCGATCGACCGCATGGACCATTCGATCGGCGCGATGGGGCCGTGCAAGGCGGTGTCCGTGCCGCAGGCCGACATGATGGAGGCGATCGCGCGCTTCCCGACCATCGCGCACGCACTGTACCGTACCACGATCGTGGACGGGTCGACGTCGCGCGAATGGCTGCTCAACATCGGCCAGCGCGACGGGTTCTCGCGGACCGCGCATCTGTTCAGCGAACTGCTGCTGCGCATGGGGGCGATCGGGCTGGTGACGGACGATTGCTTCGGTATGCCGTGCACGCAGACCGATCTGGCGGACACGATGGGGCTGACGCCGGTCTACGTGAACCGGACGCTGCAACGCATGCGCGCCGAGGGGCTGATCGTGCTCAAGCGGCGCACGCTGACGATCCTCGACCCCGAACGGCTGATCGCGGCGAGCGCGTTCACGCCGGCGTACCTGCATCTGGTTGGCCGCGAGGGTGGGATCACGCGCATGGTCGCGCCCGATCGGCCGAAAAAACTTAATTAGTACAATGGCTAAAACTAAACTACAGCAACTCGGATGGCGCTCAAAGCACTTTCCGAGGGCAATCCGCTCATCCGCAAGCTTGAGACGTTTTCCGAACTCGAGGACGACGACAAGGCGGTGTTGCGCGCGCTGACCGCGCATCCGCGCAGCTACCGGTCCGGTCAGGACCTGATCCGCGAAGGCGATCGGCCGGACCACGTCTTCCTGCTGATGCAAGGGTGGGCGCAACGCTACAAGATCCTGCCGTCGGGCGCGCGCCAGATCCTGGCCTATTTGCTGCCGGGCGATTTCTGCGACATCCACATCTTCGTGTTGAAGACGATGGATCACAGCATCGCGCTGCTCAACGACGCCAAGGTCGTCGCGGTGCCCGCGCAGGACATGCTCGACCTGATGACCGACCATCCGCGCATCGAGCGCGCCTTGTGGTGGGCAACGCTGGTCGACGAGGCAATCCTGCGCGAATGGCTGACCAGCATGGGGCAGCGGGACGCGTTTCCGCGCATCGCGCATCTGCTCGTTGAATTGTGGCTGCGCATGCGGTCGATCGGGCTGGCCCCCGACGACATGCTGTCGCTGCCGCTGACGCAGACCGATCTGGGCGACGCGCTGGGGCTGACCCCCGTGCACGTCAACCGCACGCTGCAGCGGCTGCGCGCCGACGGGCTGATCACGCTGCACCGCAAGCAGCTGACCGTGCACGACCCCAGGAAGCTGATGGAATTATGCGCGTTCGAACCCAATTACCTGCACCTCGATTTCGAGGGAGTGATGATGCCGCGCTGGCGGCAGGGGCGGTACGAGTTGCCCGCGGTTCCGGCGCATCCGTTGGCGCTGGCAGCGACCGGAACGGGCTGACGGTACGCTCGCGGACGCTGAGCTTAACAATTGTAAGTCGTGCTAACCGGGTCCGCCCGCGCTTCCCGCGGAGGTTCGCGCGAAGGGCTTCGGATGAACTGGTCGCAACGCCCGATGGCAACACCGTTCTTCGCACGGCTGCGACGTTCGCCCGCGGTCGGGCCGATCGAGCTGGCCGCGCTGGCCGCGCTGCCCGTCGAGATACGCGCGTTCGCGCCGCACGCAGGACTGGCCGTCGAAGGTCAGCGTGTTGAGCGCATCCACGTCCTGCTCGACGGCTGGGCGGCGCGCGCGAAAATCCTGGAGAACGGATCGCGGCAGATCCCTGCTTTGTTCATCCCCGGGGACGTGTGCGACCTCGACGCGCTGCAGTTCGGGCGCGGCCACTGCGGCGTGATTGCGCTGACGCGCTGCACCGCCGCGTTGCTGCCGCGCGAGCCCTTGCTGGAGCTTCTCGACCGGCACCGGGCCTTGCGCGACGCGTTCGCGCGCATGGTCGCGACCGAGCTGGCGGGCGCGATGCAGTGGACGGTGTGTCTGGGCCGCCGGTCCGCGCGCGAGCGGCTGGCGCATCTGTTGTGCGAGATGTGCCTGCGTCTCGAAGCCGCGGGGCTCGCCAGGGACCGGGCCTGCGCCTTTCCGCTGACGCAGGAGGAGATCGCGGACGTGCTCGGCCTGACCGCGGTGCACGTCAACCGCACGCTGCAGGCGTTGCGCGGCGACGGGCTCATTCACCTGCGCGAACAGCGGCTGACGATCGCCGACTGGGCGGCGTTGCGGCGGGAGAGCGGGTTCGATCCGGCCTACCTCCATCTGGCCGACGCGCCGCCCGCGCCCGGTGTCGTGCGGGCCATCGCCACGGGCACGGAGATGCGGCTGAGCGCCTGAGATCCTTGCGGCGTCGGGAGGCGCGGCGTAGCTTCGGAGGTTCGCGTCTCGAGGAGTCTTCATGTCCTGTTCCCGGTTGCCGTTCGCCGCGATCCTCCTTGCGCTGAGCGCATGCACGACCACGGATGCGACGGCGCCCGCGAGCCCCGTCGCCCTGCTCGCCAGCCCGCAGGCGCGCGACGTTCACAGCTACGCCCGGCCGGCAGAGGCGCGCGTGATCCACGTCGCGCTCGACCTTGTCGCGGATTTCGTCGCGCGCCGGGTGACCGGAACCGCGACGCTCGATGTCGCGGCCTCGACGGACGCGGGGCAAGTCGTGCTCGACACCAAGGGGTTGGAGATTGCGCGGGTGACGACCGCCGGTGGCGCACCGTTGCCTTTCGCGCTCGGCACGGCGGACGCGATCCTGGGCAGATCGCTGACCGTCACGACCGGCAAGGCGAAGCGCATCGTCGTGCATTACCGCAGCGGGCCGGACGCAGCGGCGCTGCAATGGCTGACGCCGCAGCAGACCGCGGGGGGCAAATCCCCGTTCCTGTTCAGCCAGGGGCAGGCGATCCTCAACCGGACGTGGATCCCGACGCAGGATTCGCCGGGGATCCGGCAGACGTGGGAAGCGCGGATCGTCGTGCCCGCCGGCCTGACTGCCGTCATGAGCGCCGAAAGCGTTGGCGCGCCCGTGGCGGCAACCGGGGGCATGCGCGCGTTCCGGTTCCGGATGGACAAGCCGGTCGCGCCGTACCTGATCGCGCTGGCGGTCGGCGACCTGCGGTTCCGGTCGCTGGGGCCGCGCACGGGCGTGTGGAGCGAGCCGTCGGTTCTGGACCGCGCCGCGTACGAGCTGGCCGACACGGAGAAGATGGTCGCCGCGGCGGAGGGCCTGTACGGGCCGTACCGCTGGGGCCGGTACGACATGATCGTGCTGCCGCCGTCGTTTCCGTTCGGCGGCATGGAAAACCCGCGGCTGACGTTCCTGACGCCGACGATGCTGGCGGGGGACCGCAGCCTGGTCAGCCTGATCGCGCACGAATTGGCGCACAGCTGGTCGGGCAACCTGGTGACCAACGCGGCGTGGGGTGACTTCTGGCTCAACGAGGGGTTCACGACCTACTTCCAGTCGCGCATCATGGAAGCGTTGTACGGGCCCAAGATCGCGGAGCAGCAGATCGCGCTCGGATGGGACGATCTGCAGGCGACGATCGTCACGGAAGGCGGGCCGACCTCGCCCAAGACCCGGCTGCACCTCGACCTCGCGGGCAAGGATCCCGACGACGGCCTCAACGACATCGCGTACGAGAAAGGCGCGGCGTTCCTGCGCACGATCGAGGCGGCGGTCGGACGGCCGCGTTGGGACGCGTATCTACGATCTTATTTCGATCGCAACGCGTTCCAGCCGATCACGGCGGACGCGTTCCTGAGCGACCTGCGCCGCAACCTGATCGCGGGGGATCGGGTGCTGGAAGCGCGGCTGCTGCTCGACCGGTGGGTTTACGAGCCCGGACTGCCCGCCAACGCGGTCGCCCCGAACGCGGGGGCGTTCGCCGCGGTCGACAGCGCGGCGGCGCGGTACGGCACGCGCGGTTGGTTGAACGACGACGCGTCGTGGGCAGGTTGGACCACGGCCGAGCGTCTGCGCTTCCTCAATGCCTTGCCGCGCAAGCAGACGCGGGCGCGCCTCGCCGCGCTTGATGGTGCGCTCGGGCTGTCCGCCGTCACCAATAGCGAAGTGCTGTTCGCGTGGCTGCGCCTGGCGGTCCCCAACCGCCACGATCCCGCGGTGCCTGCGCTTGAGCGCTTCCTCACCGTCCAAGGCCGCCGCAAGTTCGTGGCGCCTTTGTACCAGGCGCTGGTCGATCAGGGCGCATGGGGCCGCCCGATCGCGACGCGGGTGTATGCGCGGGCGCGGTCGGGATACCATCCGGTGACGAGCGGCTCGGTGGACGCGATCCTGAAATGAGGCTCATGCTGCGTTGCACGAATGCCGCACTCGGTCGAGTCTCGCGTTTGTCATAAAAGTTGAGCCAAGCTGTCACGTGCCCTGCGCATGAGGGCAACGCGTCGTGGCCTAGAGCCTGACGGTACCGACTTTCCTTACGTCTCAGGGGACATCATGATTCGCTTCGCCACCGCCTGTGCGCCCATTGCTCTGGCAATCGCCGCCTTTGCCCCCTCGGTCGTGTGGGCGCAGTCGACGGGTTCGCAAACGGTCGAGGACGACGAACAGGAGATCGTCGTTACGGGTTCGCGCATTACGAACGGCGTCGACGGCTTCATTGTCCCCGATGTCCCCAAGACGCGCGCGGTTCTGGAGCAGGAGATCATCAACAGGCAGGTCGCGGGCCAGTCGATCCTGCAGACGATCAACCTCATCCCGTCCGTCAACTATACGAACAACGATCCGTATGGCGGTTCGGGGGGAAATCTGCGCATCCGCGGTTTCCCCGGCAACCGCGTCGCCTTGTTGTGGGATGGCCTGCCGCTTAACGATACGGGCAATTACGCGATTTTCGGCAACCAGCAGTTCGACCCCGAACTGATCGACCAGGTGTCCGTCAACCTTGGTACGACGGATGTCGACAGCCCGACGCCATCCGCGGCAGGCGGCGTGGTGTCGTACCGCACGCGCCTTCCGACGAAGGACCTGAGCTCTGTCGTGCAGTATTCGCGCGGTACGTTCGACTATAATCGCTTCTTCGGCGTGCTCGATTCGGGCGAGCTGACATCCGGTGGCCTGCGCGCGTTCGTGTCGGGTTCGACCACGCGCTACGACAAGTTCAAGGGGCCGGGCAAGATCGACCGCACGCAGTACAATGCGCGCCTCTATCAGCCGCTTGGCGGCAACGGCGATTTCGTGTCGGTCTCGGGCCACTATAACGAGAATCGCAACAACAGCTACAATAACGGAACGCTCGCCGACTACGTACGCGATCGGAACTTCGACAATATCGGCACCTGCCTTCGCGACGAGCCGACTGCGGGTGTGCGAGACAACGACAACAATTCCTTGTTCCCAGGCAACCCCAACGCTGTCGACACCGCCAGCTGCACGAACTTCTACAATCTTCGCATCAACCCTTCGAACACGGGCAACATTCGCGGCCAGGGACGCTTCACTCTCGCGGACGGCCTGCTTCTGACGATCGATCCCGGGTACCAATACACGCTCGCAAACGGGGGCGGTACGACGACGATTTCAGAGAACGACGTGCGCCTACGCGGCACGACCGCGGTCGCAGGCGTCGATCTGAACGGCGATGGCGACGTGATCGATAACACCTTCACCGTCCGGAACACGGCAACCGGAAACAACGTCACGCTTGGCGGCGTGCGCGTGTACCAGCCGAGCAACACGCGAACGAACCGTTATACCGCGTTGGCATCGTTGATCTGGGAAGTGACGGAGCAGCATCGCCTGCGGGTCGCCTACAGCTACGATCGCGGCGAACACCGTCAGACCGGCGAATTCGGACGTGTCGAGGCGACAGGCAATCCGATCAGCGTCTTCGGCGGCAAGTACAATGAAGACGCACGCATCCTGACCGCCGACGGCACACCGTTCCAGAACCGCGACCGCAATTCGGTGGCCCTGCTGAATCAAATCTCGGGCGAGTATTTTGGCCGCTTCCTGGACGACAAAGTGACGTTCACCGCCGGCGTCCGCGCTCCGTTCTTCGAGCGCCAGCTCGATCAGCGCTGTTTCACCGTGATCGCGACGGGCAATCCGACTTGCATCAGCGGGACGTTCAATTCGACCTTGATCGTGGACCCGTCCGTTCCGCGCTCCGTCGCCTTGGTCACGGGTGCCGTGTACGCGCCGTTCAAGCGGACCGTGAAGTACAGTCCGATCCTGCCGTCCGTTGGCGCATCGTTTGAGTTTGCCCCTGACATGTCGGTGTACGCGAGCTACGGTCGCAACTTCTCGTCGCCCTCAACGGACAGCCTGTACCGCGCGGTCAACCTCGACCTCACGCCCGAGACGACCGACGCATTCGACATCGGCTACCGCTTTGCCGGCAGACAGGTGCAGGGGCAGGTCGCGGCCTACTACACCGATTACAAGAACCGCATCGTGACCGCGACCGACCAGGACCCGGCGAGCCAGACGTTCGGCACGACGCAGGACCGCAACGTCGGCGACGCGACCGCCAAGGGCATCGACGCGCAGATCGCGTGGACGCCAGCCCCGCTGCTGACGCTTTACGCATTCGGATCGTACATCGACACAGAGCTAAAGGAGAATGCGCCCGGTACGGTGACGACGACGCCAAATCCGACTCCCGGTGGGCCGCCGATCGTGACGCAGAACTTCCTGCTGACCAAGGGTGCGCAGTTCGTCGAGACGCCCAAATACCAGTTCGGCGGGCGCGCGCAGGTCAATTTCGGGCCGGCGTCGTTCGCAGCGCAGGTAAAATATGTCGGCAAGCGCTTCTCGACGGACGATAACGGGCGCACGGTCGGGACCACCATCCCGACCAACCAGTCGCTGATCGACTCTCGCGGGCGGACGGACGCTTACACGACGATCGATCTCGACGCGCGGGTGACGCTCGCGTCGCTGGGGCTGGAGAATAGCTATTTGAGCCTCAACGTCATCAACGTGACGGACAAATACTACCTCGCCAACATCAACACCGCCAACACCTTCGCTGCGAACCCGCGCTTCTCGGTCGGTGCGCCGCGCACGTACCAGGCGACAGTGCGCTTCGGGTTCTGATCGTGCAGGGAGCGGCACTGGCCGCTAGACCGGCGCTGCTTCTGTCCGCGTACGCATTAGCGCGGCGGACCGGCGCGATGCGTTGCGGCGTTCCACACGACGTTGAACGATCCGCTTCCCAGAGCGCGGTGTGTTAAGGCTTTCGGCAACGATGGCGCCAAAATCGCGGGGCGACGGGTTTCGATCGCGGGCTTCTAGCCGTCATCCCGGCGCAGGCCGGGATCTCGGAGAGGTTGGACGACGGGAGCCGTGTTCCCTGAGATCCCAGCCTATGCTGGAATGACGTGACGCGATTGGGCGTGATGGAAATCTCGCCAGAAAATTCACGTACTTAACGAAGCATCAAAGCTCTTGGCCTATCTCGGGCGACGTCGAACCGTTGCCAGCGAGTATCAATGTACGAGGCCCCCAAACGATTCCGGAAAGACGCGTCGACCGAGCTGGTCGTCGCGAACGCCGACGCCCGCGATAGCGATACCGCCGACAACAATGTCGTGGAAGGCGGGCATTTGCGCGAAGGGCCGGACGTCCGCAACGCGCAGATCCTGTCGCGCGGCGAGCTGGCCGCTTTCTTCGCCGCCGCCAACGTGCTCGGCGCGGTCGCGATCGGCTACGCGATCTTCACCGCGCCCCCGACCGTGTCGGCCGTGCCCGCCTGGATGATCGGTGCCTGGTCGGCGTTCGTGGTGGTCGTCAACGTCCTGCTGATGCGCGCCGCGCAATCGCAGGCGATCGTGGGCCTCAGCCGTCTGCGGCGCAAGTCGGACGACACGGGCACGATCGTCGACGTGGTCGGCCGCGGCATCCTCTTCTGCGCGTTTCCCGTGTGGGTGTTCGGCGCGCAGGGCGCGGACACGCAGATGGTGATCGGCGCGGTCATGGCCGCGATGACGGTCGCCGCCTTCGCCTACGCATCGCTTCCAGTCGCCGCGACCGCTTGGCTGGCGACGATCTGCGTCGGGCTGTGCTCCGCCTTGTACTTGAGCCACGGCGTGCTGGGGCTCGCCCAGAAAGGCGCGATCGTGCTGATCGCGGGTTTGGGCATCGGCAGCGTGGTCCGGATTTCGCGCTGGGCGCTCAAGCAGATCGAATCGAACGCCAAGGTCGGCAGCAAGAGCGAGGAAGCCTCCTTGCTGCTCAAGGAATACGAACAGCGTGGCGCGGGCTGGTTGTGGCAGGTCGACGCCGAAAACCGGGTCACATATATCTCGTCGCGCATGACCGCGATGATCGGCAAGTCGACGGGGCAGCTCGCGGGCCATTCGCTTCCCGCCTCGCTCGGCGGCATGAGCAATCTGGGTCAGGTGCTGCTCGCGCGTCTGCCGTTCAGCAACCTGGAGATGGAAATCCGCACGCCGAGCGGCCCGCGCTGGATCACGGTGGCGGGCGATCCGATCGTCGGGCCGGACGGGCGCTTCGAGGGATTTCGCGGTGTGGGATCGGACATCACCGATGTGCGCCGCACGCAGGAGCGTTTGACCAACCTGGCGAACGTCGACGTACTGTCCGGTCTGCCCAACCGCGGCCGCGTGCGCCAATTGCTCGGCGAGGCGCTGTCGACCGCGCAGAAATCGCAGATCCCGTGCGCGATCCTGTTCCTCGATCTGGACGGGTTCAAGCCGGTCAACGACACGTACGGCCACCCCGCAGGCGATGCGGTCCTGAAATCGGTCGCGCAGCGGCTGGTCAAGGAGACGGACGATTTCGGCACGGTGGGTCGCATGGGCGGCGACGAGTTCGCGATCGTCATCCGCGACGCGCAGAGCCGCAAGTCGGTCGAGAACCTCGCCGAACGCATCATCGAGGAAGTCGGCAAGCCGTACCGCTTCGACAAGATGGAAATCCGCATCGGCATTTCCGCGGGTTGCGCCTACGGCCCGATCGACGGGCAGTCTGTCGATGATCTGATCCTGAAAGCCGATCTGGCGTTGTACGAAGCCAAGGGCAACGGCCGTGGGCGCGTGTGCTATTTCTCGGCCAATCTGCAGAACGAGGCGGAGGACCGCGTCAAGCTCGAACAGGACCTGCGCGCGGCTTTGGCGGGGGATCAGTTCCATCTTCTCTACCAGCCGCTGATCGACGCGCAGACGCAGAGCCTGATCGGGTTCGAAGCCCTATTGCGCTGGAACCATCCGGAGCGGGGCGTCGTGCCGCCGTTCATCTTCATCCCGATCGCGGAGGAGAGCAACCTGATCGTCGCGATCGGCGAGTGGGTGATCAACGAGGCGTGCCGCGCGGCCGCGACGTGGCCCGAGCACATCACGGTGGCGATGAATTTGTCTCCGCGTCAGCTCGTCATTCACGCATTGCCCAATGTGGTCGGCGAAGCGCTTGGCCGGCACAAGCTGCCCGGCAACCGGATCGAGCTCGAAGTCACCGAATCCGTCTTCATGGACGGGTCGGACGGATCGCTTGACGTGCTGAAGCGGCTGCGAACGCTGGGCGTCGGCATCGCGCTCGACGATTTCGGTACGGGCTATTCGTCGCTCGGCTATCTCAACAAAGCCGTGTTCCACAAGTTGAAGATCGACGGCAGTTTCGTCCGCGAGGCGGGCACGCGGCCCGAGACGGTCGAGATCATCAAGTCGATCGTCCAGCTCGCGCGCTCGTTCCGGTTGAATGTGACCGCCGAAGGCATCGAGACGGTCGAGGATTTCGAGCGCATGCGCGACCTCGGCTGCAACACGATGCAGGGCTATCTGTTCGGCCGCCCGATGCCGTACGCGCGTGCGAACGAGCTGGTCATGGGGCAGGCACGGCGGAAGTCGGCTTAACGGCCGGACGGCTACCCATCGCCACGGCACACGCTTATGTTAGCGCCCCATGGCGACAGATAGTGCGCGACTGACGGGACTGGTGAGCGACACCACGGCACCCGAAGCGGAGTCCGCCGGAGCTTTGCGCAAGCTGCGCTCGCAACCCTTCTTCGCGGACAAGAACCAGGCGTTCTGGGTGCTGCAGTCGGCGGGGTGGACGGGCTATTTCATGCTCCGGACGCTGACCGGCTACGCCAACGCGCAGAGCGCGACGTTCATCGTCCATGCGCTGCTGCTGACCGCGACGGGCTATTCGTTGAGCCTGCTCATGGGGTCGGCGTTCAAGCGGTTGATCCGGCAGCGCGCGGTGATCACCTGGCCGCTGACGGTGGCGATCGTGCTGGTGGCCGGCGCGGCCTTTTCCGCGATCGAGGTGTGGAGCCACGCGACCTTCATCAACCCGGCGGCGAATCCCAAAGGCTTCGAGTTCTTCGGCGCGTTCCTTCCCGATTTCGGCTATTTGGCCGCCTGGTCCGCGCTTTACTACTCGATAAACTTCTACCTGCAACTCGAGGAACAAGCCGACCGCATGCTGCGGCTGGAGCATCAGGCGAGCGCGGCACAACTGGCGATGCTGCGGTATCAGTTGAACCCGCATTTCCTGTTCAACACGCTCAATTCGATCTCGACGCTGGTGCTGCTCAAGCAGACCGAGCGCGCGAACGCAATGCTGTCCAGGCTCGCGTCGTTCCTGCGCTATACCCTGGTCAACGAGGCCGCGGCGCAGGTGTCGCTCAGCCAGGAGATCGAGACGCTCAAGCTGTATCTCGAGATCGAGAAGATGCGGTTCGAGGAGCGGTTGCGAACCAGTTTCGTCATCGACGCCGCGGCGATGCATGCGCGCCTGCCTTCGCTGCTGCTCCAGCCACTCGTCGAGAACGCGATCAAATACGCGGTGACACCGCAGGAAGGCGGGGCTGACATCGCGATCGAGGCCGCGCGCTTCGGCAACCGCGTGCGCATCACCGTATCGGACACCGGGCCGGGCACGACGGGGCCGCAGGTCGGCGGTTCGCCGTCCACGGGCGTCGGACTGGCGAATATCCGCGACCGGTTAACGCAAGCGTATGGGGCGGATCATGCAATAGATGCGGCTGACAGGCCGGAAGGGGGGTTCGCGGTCACGGTCGAGTTTCCCTACGATGCCCAGACGCTGAAGACCGCGCCATGAAGGACCCGAAATGACGATCCGTACGATATTGGTCGACGACGAGACGCTCGCGATCCAGGGCATGCAGCTGCGGCTGCAGGCGCATGACGACGTCGAGATCATCGACACGTGCACCAACGGGCGCGAGGCGATCCGGTCGATCAAGACGCACAAGCCGGACCTCGTCTTTCTCGACATCCAAATGCCGGGGTTTGACGGGTTTTCGGTCATCCAGGGGTTGATGGAGGTCGAACCGCCTTTGTTCGTGTTCGTCACGGCATATCAGGACCACGCGATCCGCGCGTTCGAGGCGCAGGCGGCGGATTACCTGATGAAGCCGGTGGAGGAGGAGCGGCTCGCCGACTCGCTCGACCGCGTGCGCATGCGCTTGTCGGAAAAACGCGGGGTCGAGGAGGTCGGGCGCCTCAAGGAAGTGCTGGCCGAACACGCGCCGCAAGCCGCGACCGATTTCGAGGACGAAGGCGGAACAAGCGAGCCGCACGCGTCCAACCGCTTCGAAAAGCTCATCAACATCAAGGATCAGGGCCAGATATTTCGGGTCGACGTGGACACGATCGAACGCATCGACGCGGCGGGCGACTACATGTGCATCCAGACCGCGGGCAACACGCTCATCCTGCGCGAGACGATGAAGGATCTGGAGAAGCGGCTCGATCCCCGCCGGTTCCAGCGTGTGCACCGCTCGACGATCGTCAACCTGGACCTGGTCAAGCAGGTCAAGCCGCACACAAACGGCGAGTGCTTCCTGGTGCTGGATTCAGGCGCGCAGGTGAAGGTTTCGCGGAGTTACCGCGACGTGGTGGCGCGGTTCGTGCACTGAAGCGTAGCGGCGCGTCAAAGATTTGCGTCTAGCCTTCGTGTAAGGATGCTTCGTGGCTTCCAAGATCATACTGTCTCTAAGCGCGCTGCTGCTTTTCCTCTGTGGGGGAATTGGACTTTTCGTGCCTGATGAACTCGTCAGTGCGCTAGGCGGCACTTCGTCAGCAGGTGTTCGTGCTTTTTCCCAAGTCGGTGCTGCGGCTCTGCTGGGGTTCTCGGTCATCAACTGGATGTCCCGAGGGACTCGTTTTGGCGGTATTTACAATCGCGCACTCGGAATGGGAAATCTTCTGCTTTTTGCGGTCGCAGCCATGTCACTTGGACGCGAAGCGTTTGCGGGTCGCTTGCAAGCCGCGGTCGCCATTGCGGCCATCGCGTTTGGAAGCTTGGCGCTTGCCTTCGCGTGGGTCGTGCTTGTGCGCGACCCGCTCAAGCAATGAGCTGCAGCGCCTAAGTTCGACTTGGCGTGAACTTCATCGCGACCCCGTTCATGCAATAGCGTTTGCCCGTCGGCTTGGGACCATCGTCGAAGACATGGCCCAGATGCCCGCCGCAGCGGCGGCAGTGGACTTCGGTGCGCTTGAAGATGAGCGCGCCGTCGACCTTGGTGCCGACTGAGTTGGCAAGCGGGCGCCAGAAACTCGGCCAGCCGGTGCCGGACTCGAACTTGGTCGCGGACGCGAACAGCGGGAGCGCGCAACCGGCGCAGGTGAAGGTGCCGGCACGGTGTTCGGCGTTGAGCGGGCTCGATCCGGGACGTTCGGTCGCTTCCTGGCGCAAGGTGGCGAACTGGGCGGGGTTGAGGCGCTGCTTCCACTGCGCCTCGGTCAGGGTGATCTCGAACTTGCCGGATGGCTTGGCGTTCGATCCGCCGCCGAACAGTCCGAACAGCATCGCCGCAGCGCCTCCGCCGAGGACGGTGCGCCTCGCTAAATGTTTGTTTTTCATGGTCATGGCTCTAGTTCGCGGCGACTGAACCGGAAGTTACGCGCTTCCCGAAGCCGAAGCGCCGCTTGCCCCGTACCGATGGCCCGGACTTGAGCACGGTCGCGCGGAACCGGGCCGCGCCGACGCGGATGATGATGTAGACCCACAGGGCCTGCCACGCGATGGCGAGCAGATGCGGCCACACGTCGTCACGCTGCGCCGCGTAGGACAGCATCGTCAGCGGGGACGACAAGGGGAAGATCGCCGCGGCGACGCCGACGGGCTCGGTCGCGCGCGTGACGACGTGGCTGGCGAGGCCGAACACAATAAGCTGCGCCATCGTGACGGGGAGCGAGAGCGTCTGCACTTCGCGCGCGCTGTTCGCCTGGCCGCCGACCCCCAGGAACACCGCGCCGAGCAGCGTGTAGTTGGTGACGTAGTAGATCATGCCCAGAAGACCGAACACCGGCCAGCCGCTCGCCGGAACGGGGAGGGGCACGCCGTTGGGGAGCAGCACGAGCAAGGCGGTGGTCGCAAGCGTCGCCCAGAACGCGATGCCGACGAGCGACACGCCGAGCATCGCGACGAGCTTGCCGAAGAAGATCGCGTCGACGGGCACGGCGGCGGCGAGCACTTCGATGACCTTGTTCGATTTCTCCTCGACGAGCTGCGACAGCAGCATGCCCGCGAGCAGCATGGTGACGAACAGCAGCAGGAACTGGCCGAGCCGTGCGATGAGGTGGCGGTTGGTCGACGATCCGCCGCCCGCGGGATCGAGCACCGCGCGTTCCACGGAAACGTCCGGCCGCGCGACGCCCGCAGCGGCGAACGCCGCGTTGGTGCGGACCTCGTCGAGAATGAGCTGCACCGATTCCTCGACGCTCGCGAGCCCGGAGCGCGGGCCCTGCAGCCGGGGCGCGTCGGGCCATCCGGTCAGCACCGCCGACGGGCTCTTGTCGGGCGCGGCGAGCAGTCTGGTGGCCTGCGCCGCGGGTTCGCCGACGGAAGGCGTGAACGTCAGCTCCGGCATGGCGCGCGCGCTGATGCGTTCGCGCAAGCGGGCATAGGCACGCCGCACGGGTTCGATGTCCGCCGTGGCACCCACGACGGTGACGGTCGGCTTGAGCGCGGCCTGATCCGCGCGGCCGCCCGCCATTCCCAGTAGGCCCGCGAAGAACAGGGCGAGCACGGGCCCGAGCAGGAACAGCAGAAACGTCTTGGACATGACGGTCGCGGTGAAATCGCGGCGCGCGATGACCATTGAGGATTGGAACAGGTTCATGCGGCCACCTTCAAGGCGCTTTCTTCCAGCTCGCGCGCTGCGTCCTCTCCGGCGATCGACACGAACGCGTCGTGCAGGCCGGGTCGCTCGATCGACAACGTCTCGATGCCCGCCGCCCCGTCGATCAGCGCGCGCAGCAAGGGTTCGATGCCGGTGCGCGGCAGTTCGAACGCCCAGGCGCGCCCTTCGCGGTGCGCGTCGGCGGGGAGCGCGGCGCGCCAGGGTCCGTCGGGCTCACGCAATTCGACGCGCACCTGCGGCTGCAGGCGGTCGCGCGCCTCGGAGACCGTTCCGTCAAAGCGCACGCGGCCGCGCGCGATGATCGCGACGCGCTCGCACAGGCGTTCGGCGTGCGCGATGACGTGGGTCGAGAAGATTACCGTCACGCCGGTCGCTGCCTCGCGCCGGATCAGCGCTTCGAGCCGGCCTTGGTTGAGCGCGTCCAGCCCCGAAAAGGGTTCGTCGAGAATGATGAGGCGCGGGCGATGGACGATCGTGCCGAGCAGCTGAACGGTCTGCGCCATGCCCTTCGACAATGTGCTGATGCGGGCATCGGCCTTGTCGCCCAGATTGTTGGCGGCGAGCAGTTCGCCGGCGCGGCGGCGACCTTCGGACAAGGGGAGCCCGCGCAGCGCGCCCATGAACGCGATCGCGTCGCGCGCGGTCATGGCGGGGTAGAGGCCGCGCTCCTCGGGCAGGTAGCCGACGTCCGACGCCGCCTCCAGCGGGCGATCGCATCCCAACAATTTGCGCGTGCCGCCGTCGGGATCGATGATGCCGAGCAGCATGCGCAGAGTGGTCGTCTTGCCCGCGCCGTTGGGGCCGAGGATGCCGTAGATGCTGCCTTCGGGCACACCCAGCGACACGCCGTCAACCGCGCGCGTGTTCCCGAACATCTTGACGAGGCCGTGCGCCTCGATGGCATTGGTCATGTTGCGCGCTTCCGTCATCCCGGCGGAGGCCGGGATCTCAGCGAGTCCGGTTGCCGTGTTCCCCTGAGATCCCGGCATTCGCCGGGATGACGTGGTGGTGTAAAGCGCGATCGTGAAGGAACGCATACGCCAACATGCGCTGTCGCTGGGCTTTTCGGCGTGCGGGTTCGTGCGCGCGGCGGACGTGCCGGACGGATCGGCGCGGCTGCGCGCCTGGCTCGACGCGGGATGCCACGGCGACATGCTCTGGATGGAGGCGAACGCGGACCGGCGCGCGCATCCGGAGGGTCTATGGCCCGCGGTGCGTAGCGTCGTCGCGTTGGGGATGAGCTACGCGCCCCCGCACGATCCACTCGAGCATGCGGGCCGTGGGGAGATCGGACGCGTGTCCGTGTATGCGCAGGGCGGAGACTATCACGACGTCGTCAAGAAGCGGCTCAAGGCGCTCGCCCGGTGGCTTGTCGCGGAGGCTGGCTGCGAGCTGAAAGTCTTCGTGGACACCGCGCCGGTCATGGAAAAGCCGCTCGCCGCCGCCGCGGGCATCGGGTGGCAGGGCAAGCACACGAACCTGCTCAACCGGGTCGACGGATCGTGGCTGTTCCTGGGCGCGGTGTTCACGACGCTGGAACTGGAGCCCGACGCGCCCGCGATCGACCGTTGCGGATCGTGCGACCGGTGCCAGCGCGCGTGCCCGACGAACGCGTTTCCCGCGCCCTACCGACTCGATGCGCGGCGGTGCATATCGTACCTGACGATCGAACATCGCGGACCCATTCCGCACGAGTTCAGGAATGCGATCGGCAACCGCATCTACGGGTGCGACGATTGCCTGGCGGTGTGTCCGTGGAACCGGTTCGCCGATGCCGGCCGCGCGAACATCGCGTTCGCGGCGCGGGAAGGAATGCGGGCGCCAAGGCTGGCGGATTTGCTGGCGCTCGACGACGCCGGTTTCCGGGCGCGCTTCTCAGGGTCGCCGATCAAGCGCATCGGGCGCGACCGCTTCGTCCGCAACTGCCTGATCGCGGCGGGTAATAGTGGCGAGGCGGGGCTGGTGCCGATCGTCGCGGGGTTGATGGACGATGGGGACCCGGTGGTCGCGGAAACGGCGGAGTGGGCACTCGAAAAACTTCGCCAACTTCCCCGTTCGTCCCGAGTGTAAACGAGGGGCGTGCCACCCGAACCGTCTAGCGCCCCTCGCCCTTCGACAGGCTCAGGACAGGATTACACTCGGGACGAACGGCGTTTTACAAGCGTGTGGCGGTGCCCCGCAATGCCGCGACGCATGTGGCGCGGTCCATGTCCTCGCCCGAGGGTCGGCGCGTGTCGACGTGGACGACCGCGGGCTCGCCGCCTCGGCTGGGCGCGTACAGATAGGCGTCCAACACGCACGCGGTCCCCGCGAATTGCAGTTTGCGCGCGGGGCCTTCGGACAATTGCGCCGAAGGGGTTCCGAACAGCGCCTGCAGTCCCCCCGCGCTCTGGCCGATGACGCCGTCGCGGATCGCGCCAGGCGTGGCAAGCGGAGCGGGAGCGGCGATGCGCGCCTTCGGGGTCGGAGTCGTGGCGCATGCGCTCAAGGAGAGCAGGAGCGCGCAGGTGGCATATGGTCTCATGCCTGCTTCAACCGCCGGACGCCCGGATTGCTCCCCGGCGCGCGCCCAGCTACCCCGCGCCCTTCACCAAACCGGAGCCATCGTGACCTCGACCGACCAAAGCCTCGACATCGTCGCGATCGGCAACGCCATCGTCGACATCATCGCCACCGCCGACGACGCGTTCCTGGCGGAACAGGGTTTGACCAAAGGCGGAATGCAGCTGATCGACGCGGATGCCGCGCGTGCGTTGTACGCGAAAATGGGTCCCGGGCGCGAGATCAGCGGCGGATCGGCGGCGAACACGCTGGCGGGGGCGGCGGCGCTGGGCATGCGGTGCGCGTTTGTCGGGCAGGTCGCGGACGACCAGCTCGGCGCGGTGTTTTCGCACGACATCCGCGCCAACGGCGTACGCTTCGACACGCCACCACGCGCCGGCGAGCCGCCGAGCGGGCGAGTCCTCATCCTGGTGACGCCGGACGGCGAGCGCACGATGAACACCTATCTGGGCGCGTCGCATTATCTGCCGATGGAAAGCCTGGACGCGGATCTCGTGCGATCGGCGAAGATCCTCTATCTGGAGGGATATATGTGGGACCCGGAGGAACCGCGGCGCGTGATGCGCGAGGCGATCCGGGTGGCGCGCGCGGCGGGCGTGACGGTGGCGATGACGCTGTCCGTCAACTTCATCATCGAGTTGCATCGGTCGGACCTGCAGGCGCTGCTCGACGACGGGCTGATCGACATCCTGTTCGTCAACGACGAGGAAGTGCGGTGCCTGCCGCGGATCGACGATCTGGAGGAGGCGATCGCCGAGGTGGCGCGCCAGGTGCCGCTGCTCGTCGTGACGATGGGGGCGGAGGGCGCCGTCGCGCTGCGTGGCGGCGAGCGGTTCACGGTCGCGGCCGAGCCGGTGGCCAAGGTGGTCGACACGACGGGCGCGGGCGACCTGTTCGCGGCGGGGTTTTTGGCGGGGCACGCGGGCGGGCGTCCGGTCGAGGATTGTCTGCGCATGGGAGCCGTCGCAGCGGCGGAAGTCATCACGCACTTCGGGGCGCGGCCGGAAGCCGACTTGAAGGCGTTGGTGGCGAAAGCACTAGCGTGACGTCATTCCGGCGCAGCCGGGATCTCAGTGGGGTTGAGCAGCCGTCAGCTGCATTCCCTTGAGATCCCGGCCTCCGCCGGGATGACGCCGGGGTTAGTTGCTCGTCCCCGGCGTATCTGGCTCCAGCATCTCCGTGTCGGGTACTTCCACGACGCCCCTGCCGAGATGGCTGTGGCTGCGGCTGTACAGGAAGTAGATCACGAAGCCGACCGCGCCCCAGATGGGCAGGACGAGCATCGCCTCGAACGGCAGGTTGAAGAACAGGAACAGGCAGCCCCCGATCGTCAGCAGCGCGACCAGCGGAAGCGCGGGAACGCGGAACGAGCGTTCGCGGTTGGGCTCGCGCTTGCGCAGCAGCCACACGGCAATCGCGACCATCATGAACGCGTAGAGCGTTCCCGCATTGGCGATGTCCGCGAGCTGCCCGACGGGGAGGAACGCCGCGGCGAACGCGACCGCGATGCCCGTGATCGCGGTCACGATGTGCGGCGTCTTCCACTTGGGGTGGACGCGGGAGAGCACGTCGGGAAGCAGCCCGTCGCGCGACATGACGAAGAAGATGCGCGTCTGACCGAACAGCAGGACCAGGATCACCGACGGCAACGCGATGAAGGCGGCGATCCCGAGCAGGTTGCCGACCGTGCCGAATCCGATTTGTCGTAATACGTGCGCCAAGGCTTCACGCGAACAGACCAAAGCCTCGCTATATTGCGGCAGGGCGCACTGGCGGGCCAGCTCCTCGGAACCGGCGGGGAAGGGGATGCCGCCCGGACCCATGATCGGCTGTCCGCCGATCGTTCCGACCGCGCCAGCCGCGACCAGGATGTAGAAGATCGTGCAGAACAGCAACGATCCGATAAGCCCGATGGGGACGTTGCGCTGCGGGTCCTTGGTCTCCTCGGCCGCGGTCGAGACCGCGTCGAACCCGACATAGGCGAAGAAGATCGTAGCCGCGGCGCCGACGGCACCGACGCCCGAACCGAAGCCGCCGAACACGCCCGCGGGAAGGAAGGGGTTGAAATTGCCGGTGTCGACGCGCGGCAAGGTGAGCGCGATGAAGACGGTGAGCGCGACGACCTTGATCATGACCAGGATCGCATTGAAGCGCGCGCTCTCCTTGGTGCCGACCATCAGCAGCCCGGTGACGAGCAGCGCGATGATGACGGCGGGAAGGTTGATGAACCCGCCGGGCGCGCCGCCCAAGGCGAGTGGCCCGGCGGTGATCGCGGGCGGCAGCACGATGCCGAAACTGCCCGCCAGGATCGTGTCGACGAAATAGCCGGACCAGCCGACGCAGACCGCCGATGCCGCGACCGCGTACTCGAGGACGAGCGCCCAGCCGACCGTCCAGGCGAGCACCTCGCCCATGACGGCGTAGGTGTAGGTGTAGGCCGATCCCGCGACGGGGATCATCGAGGCGATCTCGGCATAGCAGAGCGCCGCGACGATGCAGACCGCGCCCGCGATCATGAACGCGAGCATCAGGCCGGGACCGGCTTTCTGCGCGCCCGCCGCGGTCAGGACGAAGATGCCCGTGCCGATGACGCATCCGATGCCGAACAGGGTCAGCTGCAGCGGACCCATGGTGCGGGTCAGCGCCTTTTTCCTGGCGCTCGCCAGAATGGCGTCGAGCGGCTTGACGCGTTCGAATTGCATGCGGATCCCCTTGGTCGGCGGCTTTTTCAGCCTTTGGCGGGAACCTAACCGCTAAACGCGCGTGCGCAACCGATAAACGTCAGGCGAGCATCGGCCCCAGGCTCCGCCCGCCGAACAGGTGAACGTGCAGGTGCGGCACTTCCTGACCGCCGTGCGCCCCGATGTTGGCGAGCAGACGGTATCCCGGTTCCACCAGCCCGGCGGCGCGCGCGACCAGCCCGACCGCACGCACGAAGCCGGCGATCTCGGCATCGGTCGCGCGCGCGGAGAAATCGTCCCAGGAGACGTACGCGCCCTTGGGAATGACGAGGATGTGCGTCGGCGCTTGCGGCGCGATGTCGCGGAACGCGAGCGCGTGGTCGTCCTCGAACACGCGTTCGCACGGGACCTCGCCGCGCAGGATGCGGGCGAAGATGTTGGCGGGATCGTAGGGGAGCGTGGGGTCGACCGTCATGCGGCGCGTGTAAGCCGGCACGCGGGAAGCGGCTACGGCCAAAACACTTCCGGTGGCTTGCGGCGCGCGATTTCCGTGTCTAACCAACCAGCGGGGCTAAAAAGAGGGGGAATATCACATGCTTAGATTGTCTTGCGTCGTCGCGTTGAGCGCGTCGTGTCTGGGATTGGGCGGTTGCGCCACCGTGCTGAACGGGACGAGCCAGCCCGTCGAATTCCAGTCGGATCCGACCGGTGCCGCGGTCGAGCTGGCGACGGGTCTGAAGTGCGAGACGCCGTGCCGGTACAGCATGAAGCGCGGCAAGGATTCCACGGTCACGTTCACGAAGGACGGCTACAAGCCCGAAACCGTATATATTCAGAGTCGCCTCGGCGGATCGGCGTTCGGCAACATCCTCGCGGGCGGCATCGTCGGCGGCATCGTCGACGGCAGCAACGGCGCGTCCAACAAGCTTTATCCGAATCCCGTTTCCATCCGGCTGGTTCCGGTGGGTTCGGATCAGGCGGCCGTGCTGCTCGACAAGAAGGGCGCGGTCGTCTCCACCGTCGCGGACTACAACGCCAAGGTCGCCGTCGACGTCAACAAGGGCTTGGAGGAGCAGGGCCTCCGTCCGGCCGGTTCGACGACAAGCGAGCCCAAGTAGCAGGACGGTCGCGGGGCCGATCCGGTTCGGTCCCGCTTGACCCTCCCATCGCATCCGTCCACTTGTGCGGACGATGAGCGCCGACGCCCCCGAAAGCCTGATTCCGTACGACGAGATCGTGCAGGAAGCGTTGCGCGCCGTGGTCGGCCGCGTGCTGGGCGAGGTCGAGGCGACGGGGACGCTGCCGGGCGCACACCATTTCTACATCACGTTCCACACCCGCGCGGCGGGCGTGTCGATCCCTCGGCATCTGGCCGAACGCTTTCCCGACGAGATGACGATCGTCATCCAGAACCGTTTTTGGGACCTCAAGGTCGGCGCGGACGGGTTCGAGGTGGGGCTGAGCTTCAATTCGGTTCCGTCCAAGCTGGTCGTGCCGTTCGCGGCGATCACGGGTTTTCATGATCCTGCGGTCGACTTCGCGCTGCAGTTTTCCGCGCAGGGCGGCGAGGCGGAGCCGCCGCCCGAGCATGCCGACGCGGAAAACGACACGCCATTGGCGGCGAGCCAGGAGGATGGCTCGAACGTCGTCGCGGTGGATTTCAAGCGAAAGAAATAGGCTTACCGCGCCGTTCGTCCTGAGCCTGTCGAAGGACCTTTCTTCTTCCCGGGCCCGAAGGCAGTAGAGGGCTTCGACAAGCTCAGCCCGAACGGTGTTGGGGTTGTGTAACGACCCGGAGCCGCAATGACCGATACCCGCACCGAGACCGACAGCTTCGGTCCCATCGAAGTTCCCGCCGACCGCTACTGGGGCGCACAGACCGCGCGGTCCGTGGAGAATTTTCCGTTCGGGATGCGCGAGGCGATGCCGGTCGAGATCGTCCGCGCGCTGGGCTACGTCAAGCAGGCGGCGGCGCGGGTCAACGCGCGCATCGGCGGGCTCGATCCCCAAATCGCCGAAGCGGTCGGGCAGGCGGCGGCGGAAGTCGCGGGCGGCGCGTTCGACGACCAGTTTCCGCTCGTCATCTGGCAGACGGGGTCGGGCACGCAGTCCAACATGAACGCCAACGAAGTGATCGCGGGCCGCGCCAACGAGGCGCTGACCGGCGCGCGCGGCGGCAAGACGCCCGTCCATCCTAACGACCACGTCAACATGGGCCAGTCGTCCAACGACAGTTTTCCGACCGCGCTCCACGTCGCCGCCGCCATCGCGATGCACGAACGGCTGCTGCCCGCGATGCGCACGATTTACGCGAGATTGGACGCGCATGCGCGGAACTGGGACCGCATTGTCAAGATCGGCCGCACGCATCTGCAGGACGCGACACCGCTGACGCTGGGTCAGGAGTTTTCAGGCTACGCGGCGCAGATCGCGGACGGGATCGACCGGGTCGAGGGCGTGCTGCCCAGGCTCCACCGCCTGGCGCAGGGCGGCACCGCGGTCGGCACCGGCCTCAACGCGCCGAAAGGTTTCGGCGAGGCATTCGCGACGGAGATCGCCAACCTGACGCGCGTGCCCTTCGTGACCGCGCCCAACAAGTTCGAGGCGCTGGCCAGCCACGACACGCTGGTCGAGCTGTCGGGCGTGCTCAACACGGTCGCCGTGTCTCTGACCAAGATCGCTAACGACATCCGGCTGCTCGCATCGGGTCCGCGTTGCGGCCTGGGCGAGTTGTCGCTGCCCGAGAACGAGCCGGGCTCGTCGATCATGCCGGGCAAGGTCAACCCGACGCAGGCCGAGATGCTGACGATGGTCGCGGCGCAGGTGATGGGGAACCATGTCGCGGTCACGATCGGCGGGCTGCAGGGGCACATGGAACTGAACGTGTTCAAGCCGCTGATCGGGGCCAACGTGCTGCGCTCGATCGACCTGCTGAGCACGGGCATGGAGAGTTTTACGGCGCGCGCGCTCGACGGGCTCAAGCCCGACGAGGCGCGGATCACCGAGCTGATGAACCGGTCGCTGATGCTCGTCACCAGCCTGGCGCCGGAGATCGGCTACGACAACGCCGCAACGATCGCCAAGCACGCGCACAAGAACGGCATGACGCTCAAGGATGCGGGGCTCGCATTGGGCCTCGTCGACGCGGACACCTTCGACCGCGTCGTCGTGCCGGAGGCGATGCTGGGGCGCTGACCCGGTCCGTTGCGGACATATGGTAAGCAGGGCGGTAACCATTCGCCGCCGATGAACCCGGGCTCACCGGGACGATCTGCACATGGCCACCAACTTCCAGGGATCAGTCGACCGGCGCGCGGAACGCTTCGGTGACCGGCGCAATCAGAGCGTCACGTCGTTTCTGATCGCGAAGGTTCGCCGGTCCGTCGGCGGCATGCAGATCGTCACGGGAACCGCGATACTGCTCACGGTCAACCTGGCGCTGCTGCTCGTCGTGTGCCTGCTTTTCTTCACTGTGCGCGCCGCGGACACGGCTGCCGAAGGCGCGTTGCGCGCCCGGGCGGATCGGTTGGAGATCGTCAACGAGCTCGGACGCACGACGACCCAGCTGAGCCGCGTCGCCCGTGCGTTCGCGGTCACGGGCGAGGCGCGCTACCGAGGCTATTACGACGACATCGTCGCCATCCGCGACGGCCGCAAGGCCAGGCCTGACCCTTACGACCGTACCTACTGGGACCTGGTCATCGCCGGTCGTCCGCAGCGGGGGAACGGACGCACGGTGTCCGTCGTGCAACTCGGCCGCGAAGCCGGATTCATGCCACGCCACATGGCCCTGTTCGAACAGGCGGAGGCAGCGGGCGATGCGATGATCCTCGTGGAGCAGGACGCGATGCGGGGACCGTCGGCAACGGCCGAGGAAATCCTGTTCTCCCCGCGGCACGCGACCGCGAACGCCGCGGTCATGAAGCCGCTCGACACGCTCCTCCAGAACGTGGAAAACCGTTCGGACAGCGCGGTGGTGGCGGCGCAACGCAGCGCGGCCGATTGGACGAACCTGTTTCTGGCGACGCTGTGCCTCGCCGGAGCGGTCGCGCTCGGGTTGTCGTGGATGCTGGTCGTGCGCGTCGTCCGCCCGCTCAGCCGCCTCAGCGCGGTCATGACGCGGATGGCGCGCGACGACGACGATCAACCGATCCCTTATACCGACCGGCGGGACGAGATCGGGCGCATGGCCTACGCGCTGCAGGCGTTTCGCGCCGCGATGGACGAGCGCGACAGGCTGCATGGTGCCGAACATGTTGCCGCCCGCCGCCGGGACGAGGACGCGGCGGGGCACGCGCGCGCTCTCCGCGACGCAGCGGCGCGCAACGCGCGGTCCGAAGCGGTGGAAACGCTCGTCCATGGCTTCACCGACGAACTGGTGCGCGCCATGGCGGCGGTGCACGACGCGTCGGCCGAGCTCAACGAATGCGCGCAGACGATGACGCTGGTGGCGCACGGAACCGAACGCCGGGTCGAGGAGGTCGAGCAGGGCGGTCGCGACACCGCGGCGCATGTCGACACGGTCGCGGCCACGTGCCGGCAGCTTGCGCGCGCGACGGGCGAGATCGAGGTCCAGACGGGCAAGTCGATCGCGTCCGCCGACCGCGCGGTCGAAGCGGTGCGGGAGACGGGCGCGACCGTGGACGCGCTGCGGCTGAACAGCGAGCGTATTCAAGGAATCGTGACGCTGATCGGGCGGATCGCGACCAAGACCAACCGCCTGGCGATCAACGCGACGATCGAGGCGGCGCATGCGGGACCGGCGGGGCGCGGTTTCGCCGTCGTCGCCGCCGAGGTCAAATCGCTCGCGCGGCAGACGGCGGAGGCGGCGGGCGAGATCTCCGATCAGCTGGAGGCCGTTCGCGCGGCGAGCTACCAGACGGTGCTCATGGTCGACGACATCGCGTTCAGCATCGCCGAATCACGGGAAATCAGCCGCATGATCGGGACTGCGGTCGAGCAGCAGGCGAGCGCGACGGGCCAAATCAGCAAGAACGCCGACCGCGCGGCCGAGCGCACGCGGCAGAGTGCGGCGAGCATGGCGACGATCCGCACCACGACCGAGCACGTCCATGCCACAGTGGCGCGCATGATCGCCGCGGCGTCCGCGCTGACGGGAACGGGCGGCGCGGTGGCGGGCTTCGTGGATCGCTTCGCTCACGACGTGCGCCGGACCTAGGCCCCCGCCTGCCAGACCTTGATCGCGTCGACGGGCGAGACGAGCATCAGCACGTTGAGCGTCAGGTTGTCGCGGATCAGGTACAGGGTCGCGAGCTCGAAGACGACGGCGGCCGTCACCGTGACCCACACGGGCAACCGCCGCGCGGCCATGAAGCCGACCGTCATCCAGCCGATGTCGGCGACCGAGTTCAGCACGCTGTCGCCGTTGTAGCCGAACGCGGCCGTCGCGGCGCGGTAGCGTTCGATCACGGCCGGCGAATTTTCAACCAGCTCCCACGCCGCCTCGATCGCGACCGCGAGGATGACGCGTTCGCCGACCGGACGGTTGCGAAGGACGAGCCAGCCGAGCCCGTAGAACAGGAAGCCGTGGATGATGTGGCTGGGCGTGTAGAAGTCCGCGATGTGCTGGCTGTTGTCCGCGCTCTGCACCGCGCCCGTCCAGAACTTGACGGTCCCGCATTCGCAGATCGGCGGGCGTCCCATCCACAGCAGGACGACGACCGCCATGGCGGCGAGGCCGATCGCGATCGCCGCGTGTCGCGGCGTGATCCTGGTCATGGTGTCTTCGGCCCCCCAGCCTTTTCGATGCGCGGCCCGCATACGCGCGAAACGTTGACGAGTGTGCCGCGCGCAACGCAAGAGCGCGCATGAGCCATCCGATAAACCTTGGTCGCCGCGGCATGCTGTTCGTGTTGTCCTCGCCGTCGGGCGCGGGCAAGTCGACGATCGCGAGGCTGCTGCTCGACGCGGACGCGGGGCTGCAGATGAGCGTGTCCGCGACGACGCGGCCGATGCGTCCGGGCGAGGCGGACGGCGTCGACTATCATTTCGTCGGCCTGCCGCGGTTCAAGGACATGGTGGGCGACGGCGAGTTTCTGGAGTGGGCGCACGTGTTCGGCCACCGCTACGGCACGCCGCGCGCGCCCGTCGACGCGATCCTTGCGAGCGGGCGCGACGTGCTGTTCGACATCGACTGGCAGGGCGCGCAGCAATTGTACCAGCAGGCGGGCGGCGACGTCGTGCGCGTGTTCGTCCTGCCTCCGTCGATGGACGAACTCGGCCGCCGCCTGACCGCGCGGGGGACGGACGAGCCGGACGTCGTCGCCGCCCGCATGGCGCGCGCGGAAAGCGAGATCAGCCATTGGGACGGGTACGACTACGTGCTCGTCAACGACGACGTGGAGCGCTGTTTTGCCGAGGTGCAGCACATCCTGGCGGCGGAACGGCTGAAGCGCAGCCGGCAGACCGGGCTGATCGGGTTCGTCCGCAAGCTTATGGGGAAGGGCTAGCGCCCCTCGTTTGCACTCGGGACGAACGAAGAAATCGTGGTCTCAGACAACCAACGTTCGTCCCGAGTGTAAAACGAGGGGCGTGCTCAGCGCGTTTACAGCAGGTGCAAAAACGTAGCGGCCGCCGTCCAGTCCGCGAGCCGGCTCTCCCTGGCCGCGATGGCCTCGTAATCGTCCCCCCACTGTTCGGCCTGCCACAATTCGTCGAGATGCGTCACGGCAAACGCGGTTTGCGCGTCCAGCTCTCCTTCGAGCAGCGCGAGCGCGGCGACGAGCGAGCCGCCGATCGTGACGAGGGGGTTCATCGCGGCCAGCCGGAACGCGTCGGGCGCGGCAATGGCCGCGGTCAGCCGCGCGATCGTGGCGCTCGGCTGCGCGTGGTGGACGATCCCGGTGACGACGACGAAGTCGATGTCGTAGCGCCGCCGCGCCCAGGCCAGCAGCGGGTCCCACTCCGCCGCCTGCCGCGCGACGAGGTCGGCGGGGCGGTCGGCGCGGTAGCAGAGCAGGTCGCTGTCGGCGTAGCGGGCAAGCTCGCGCGCGAAGGCCGCGGGATCGGGCGCGACGCGGTCGATCGCTGCGTTGGCCAGACCCGTCAGCTTCATCGTGCGCGGGTCGATCGTGTCGCCTTGCTCCGCCCACTCCGCCGCGATCGCCTCGCCTAGCGCAGGCGTGGGCACGGCGAGCGCACGGCGCGCGGGCGTCTTGACCGGTTTGTCGTCGAGCAGGATCGCGGTGCCGTCCGCCGTGGCGACCGCGGTTGCGATCTTGTAGAAGCGCTTCATCGCTCGCCTGGCGTCCGCCACTTCGACGCGAGCATCTTGGGCAGGAACACGCTTTCGGCGAGGCCGAGCAGGAACACGGGAACGCCGATTGGTGCCGACCCACCGTCCACCACCAGATCGGCCTGCCAGATGGCGATGCCGAGCATGACGAGAACGACGCCGCCGAGCCGCGCCAGGATCAGCACGAAAAAACGGCCGCGCGCGATCCGGTCTTCGTCGCTCAACTCCACGTTTTCGTCTCCAGAAAGCCAAGCAGGCTAGCGGGTGTTCGCGCCACCGCCTGCGGATCAGGGACGGTTCGGCGGGTCACGGCTTGATGCGGTCGAACACGAGCGTGTCGGTCTCGGGCTTGCCATTCTCCCGATAGGTTTCGGTCCGCACGACCCGGTCGGAGCCCACAAGGTCCATCGCGAACGCGTGCAGGTGCGACTCCCCCGCGCCGACGTCCGTCGCATCCTTGAAGCGGAAGCGTAAGGCACGCGGATCGCGGCTCGCAAGCCGCAGCCGCGGCTGGTTGCCGATCGGGCAATAGTGCGTGGCGAGCAGGTCTCGCCCGTCGCGGTGGAAAACCGTCACCGACTCGCGCGTCGGGCTCAGCGTCCACGTCTCGGTCAATACGCTGTTGCCCGCGGTCAATCGGTACGCGACGTCGACCACGCGCCCGCCGGGACGTCGTGCCCGCCACGTTCCGACGAGCGCCTTAAGACTGTCGAAGCCCGCGGCCGCAGGTTCCGGCGCGGCAGACGCGGGCGTCGCCACGAGCATCGCGCCGGCGAGAAGAAAGAGATCGATGACACAGGCTCCTTACGAAAACTCACTTCATGAGCGCGACGCGCGCATCGCCGCCGCCATTTGCGGTCCGGCTGTAGCTTCCACGCCTTTCAGCACGCGCGCAAACTCCATCTCCGACTTGTTCTGGCTGAGCTTGCGCGTACCCCGAAGCGATCCGATCCGCAGTTCGAAGCCGGTGATGGTGTCGAGCATGGCGTCGAACCGGCGCGGATCCATCTTCGCGCGGGTCCAATTCCCGCCGACACGAGGTTCGAGGACCTCCGCGAGTGCATCGAGCTGCGCGACGAGCGCATCGCGGTCGAGGCGAGTGGTGCGTCCCTCGCATTCGACGGAAACATAGTTCCAGGTCGGTACCGCTCCGCGAACGTCGCTGTACCAGTTGGCACTGATATAGGCGTTCGGACCTTCGATCAGGGCGAGTACGTCATGGCTGTCCAGATGGGGGGTGAGCGCATTCGCGTTGGCCACATGGAAACGCAGTGCGCCGTCCGCCGTGACGATCACCGGGGCGTGCGCGACGCATAAGCCGTCGGGCGTCGCAGCGATGATGCGTGCGAACGCGGCCGCGCCCACGAACGCGAGCATCGCGGGTGCATCGTCCCAGGCGAAGACGGTGCCGGGATGCATCAGCCTCCGCGGCTCCGCCGCTCGCCTTTGCGAGATTTGCGTGCCGCTTTGGCGGCCTTGCCGATCGCGACGCGCTTGCCTTCGGGCGTTTCGCCGAACTTCACCTCGTCGAGCGGCAGGTCGCCCGCCTTGATATCGAACCCGAGCAGGGACAGGCCTTCGGCAAAATGCGGCGGCGGGTCGGCGAAGACCTCGATCTTGCCGCCGTCGGGGTGGGCAATGCGCAGGCGGCGGGCGTGCAGGTGCATCTTGCGGCTGATTCCGCCCGTCAGGAACGATTCCGCGCCACCGTACTTGCCGTCGCCCACGATCGGGTGGCCGATCGCGGCCATGTGCGCGCGCAGTTGGTGCGTGCGGCCGGTCAGCGGCTGCAGTTCGACCCACGAGGCGCGAGCGCCCGCGCGGTCGATGACCCTGTAACGGGTTTTCGCCAACGCTCCGCCTTCCTCGTCGACATGCATCTTCTCGCCGCCCGTGCCCGGCTGCTTGGCGAGCGGCAGGTCGATGACGCCGTCGCGCACTTCGGGCAGGCCGATGACCAGCGCCCAGTAGACTTTGCGCGCCGATCGCCCTGAGAACTCGCGCGAGAAATAGGCGGCGGCGCGGGGGGTGCGGGCGACCAGCAACACGCCACTGGTGTCCTTGTCGAGGCGGTGGACGAGCTTGGGCCGCAGCGCGTCCGGCTCGACGAGCCCGCCGAGCAGCCGGTCGAGATGGACGTTTGTCTTGGTACCGCCCTGCGTTGCGAGGCCGGGCGGCTTGTTGACGACGATCGCCGCCGGGTCGCTGTGCACGACCATCTCGCGGACGTAGGCGATCTCCTCGGCGGTGAGTTCTTGCGGGGCCGGCTTGTCGCGGCGTGGTTCGTCGCTGGCCGGCTCGGCGGGGGGAACGCGGATCGCCTGGCCCGCCTCGATCCGGTCGCCGGGCGTCGCGCGCTGGCCGTCGACGCGCAGCTGGCCGGTGCGCGCCCAGCGCGAGACGATGTTGAAGCTGGCGTCGGGCAGATGCCGCTTGAACCAGCGGTCGAGGCGAATGCCGTCGTCTTCCGCATCGACGGTGAACTGGCGGACATTCTCGCTTGTCGTCGGCGAATGGCTCATGCCGACCCTCTGGTGAGAAGAAGCCCACCTGCAAACAAAGCGAGCGCGCCAGTCACGGAAGCTGCGACGTAAGCCGTGCCCAGGCCGTACGCGCCGCGCCCGAACAGATCGACCGCGTCCAAGCTGAACGCGGAGAACGTGGTGAAACCCCCCAACACGCCGACCCCCAGAAACAGCCAAGTCGATCCAAGCGGTCCGCCCTGCCGCTGCAGCAAACCCGCCAACAGGCCCATCAGCAGCGCACCTGCCAGATTGACGGTCAGCGTGGCCCAGGGGAAGCCGGGCCGCTGCACGATCTGCCCGACGGCAAAACGCGCGCCTGCGCCTAATGCGCCGCCGGACATGACGAGAAGGAGGTTGGGCACGCATCGGCTTTAGCCGCCTCGCGCGTCCGCGACTAGTTAGGGTCCGGACCCTAGGGCCCGCCGGAGGTCAGCAGCGCAACGGAACTCGTTTTCGCGCGCGGGGAGACGATCATGTAGAAGGATGCACGGTCGCTGGCGCGCGATCCCGTCAGCACGTGGTCGGCGCCGCGGCGTTTCAGGTCGCTCGCGTAGCCTGCTTCCGTCGCCCGGCGGCGGTAATGGCTCAGAATGGTCCACGGCGTCGCGGCGGCTTCGAAACCGGCGACGCGAACGCGGCAAGAACCTTTGTCGAGTCCTTCGGCGCTGACGTTCGTCGCGCCCGGGTATACCGCGAACGCGGCCGGGATCTCGCCCAGCCACACCGCGCCCGACTTAAAGCCGGTTTCGCACGCGGGCTCGGGGAGGAGGCCGTCGAGCGCGGCCAGCATTTTGGCATTGGCCTTCGATCGCGGAGGCACGCTGACCACGG
The DNA here is from genome assembly GCA_964251385.1 of uncultured Sphingomonadaceae bacterium. GTDB lineage: Bacteria > Pseudomonadota > Alphaproteobacteria > Sphingomonadales > Sphingomonadaceae > CADCVW01. The sequence goes on from CAXUJK010000002.1 coordinate 407,628, forward strand.
CGGGGCCGCCGATATGGCGGACGCGCAGGCTGTCGTCGGCGGCGCTCAGGTCGCGGTCGCTCATGATGGGGTCGGCGAGCGCTTCGATGACGGCGGGGTCGGTCTCGGCGAGCGCCGTGCGACGCGCGGCGGCGCGCTCATCGGGAGACGGCGTGTTGTCGCATGCGCCGAGCGTGGCGGCAGCCAGAAGCGGGAGAAGCAGCCGGGTCATCGCAGCACGCTATGACAGCAATCAGTCAACAGCGCGTTAGCCACCCTGCGCCCGCCAGTAATCGAACGCGTTTCGCTGCACGCGCGCGATCAGCGCCGCGGCCTCCGGACCTTCCCATGCGCCTTCGTGCCCATGTTCGCGCGCGCCGCCGTTCACCCACCAGCCTTGCCCGGGCAGCCCGTCCGATTGGCGCACAACCAGCACCGCGAGTTCGGGCTCGCCCCGGGCGAGGCAATCCTCGTCGACGCGGTCGAGCACGCGGCACAGGCTGCGCATCTTGGGCCGCGAAAAGGCGTGGCCCAGATGCCCGAGCATCTCCGAGTAGGTCAGCGCGACGCCCGCGCGCGCGGCGGCGACGAGCAGGTCGCGAACGACGTCCGGGTCCGCGAGTGCGCCTACATGTTCGGGTTCGTCCTGCATCGGGCTTTCGTTCGGGCACCGTCCGGCCTAGGCGGGCGGGCATGGAGGGGGATCATAGCGGCACAGCGCAGGCGCGGGAAACCCGCGACGGGCTCGTCTACGGCGTCGCCGCCTACGTGATCTGGGGTTTGTTCCCGATCTACCTCAAGGCGCTGGGGCCGGTCGGCGCGGGCGAGATCCTCGCGCAGCGGATCGTCTGGTCGCTCGTGCTCACCGCGTGCCTGATCGCGGTCACGCGGCGGTGGGCGGCGATCCGCGACGTGTTGCGCAAACCCCGTCTGCTCGCGCTGCTGTTCGCGACCGCGATGTTCATCACGGTCAACTGGCTCGTCTACATCCACGCGGTGGCAAGCGGGCAGATGCTTGCCGGAAGCCTCGGCTACTATCTCAACCCGCTGGTCAGCGTCATGCTGGGCGTCGTCGTCCTCAAGGAAAGACTTAGCCGCGCGCAGGCGGGTGCGCTCGTGCTGGCCCTCGCGGGAATCGCAGTGCTGGGGTTCAACGCGGGCGGTGCATTGTGGATCAGCCTGACGCTCGCGTTCAGCTTCGCGATCTACGGGTTACTGCGCAAGATGGCTCCGGTCGATCCGTTGAGCGGGCTGGCGATCGAATGCGCGTTCCTGGTGCCGGCCGCGGGCGCGTACCTGCTCTGGATCGGCGCGCGTGGCGACGCCATCTTCGGAACCGACCGGACGACCGACCTGCTGCTGCTGGCGTCGGGCGTGATGACGGCGGTGCCGCTGCTGCTTTTCTCCGCGGCGGGCAAGCGCCTGCGCTACGCCACCGTCGGCATCCTCCAGTTCATCGCGCCCTCGCTCGTCTTCCTGCTCGCCGTCTTCGTGTACGGCGAGCCGCTGACCTGGGCGCACGTCGTCTGCTTCGCCGCGATCTGGATCGCTGTGTTCGTGTATGTCGCCGACGGCTTGAGCGGGCGCGTGCGGTGGCGCAGAATAGGTGGGGAGACGCGGACATGAAGACGGTAACGGCGTTGGCGATGATTGGCGCGCTGGGCGGATGCGGCGGCGCGGCGGAACCGCCGCCCGTGAACATGGCGGCGGAGGCGACCACGATCCGCAACGAATATCACGAACGCATAAGCGCGCTCGATGATCTGCAACGCGGAGCCGCGCTGCGCCGCGCGATCCGCGCGAGCGGCGAAAGCTGCGACCGGGTCGAGGCGTCCGGCTTCCAGCAGGACTACGAGAACCTAAAGATGTGGACGGCCAAGTGCCAGTCGACCAGCTACGCCGTGTTCCTGGCCGCGACGGGAGACGTGCAGGTGCGTCCGTGCATGCAGACGGCCGAACTCAAGCTGCCGGCATGCCGCGAACTCGCGGATGCGGTCGTTCCCTCAACCAAGACGAAAAGCTGACGCTAAGCCGCTTCGCCGGACATGACCTCGCCGGGTTCGGCTGCGGGCGCACCGTTCTTGCGGGCCGCGTCGCAAAGGGCGCGCAGCTGGCGGCTGATCGACGGTCCGGACAGATGCGCTTCAACCGAGTCGCACCGTTCCTTCTTCAACCGCATCCGTATTTCGCCGACCGAAACGCACTCGCCCGACCGCGCCAGCGCGAACGCGCGTTCCAATGTACCCTGTTCCCTATTCATTACGGCTGTGTAGCGGATCGGTGCGCCGTTGGCCAATAACAGACGATAGGAACGCTCGTCCTTCGATTGCACGGCACGTAAGCCGTTTGCAATAAAAGATGCTGCACTGCAGCAAGAGGCGGTCTACGGATGATGCTCCGGTCGGATTGCGGGCCCGGTCCGGGTAAAAGCGAGCCGCCAAGGAGTTACATCATGCGTTTGCGCAACATCACCAAGCGGCTGGCTAAGGTGCCGGACATCGTCACGGGCCTGGCGCATGCGGGTGCGTCGCGCCTGCGGCCGCTGAAGGCGCTCGCGGATAATCCCGGCGGGCTCGACGCGTTCATCCATGTTCCCGCCGACGCGGCGGAGCCGATGCCGCTCGTGGTGGTGCTGCACGGGTGCACGCAGGACGCGGCGGGGTACGACGTGGGGTCGGGCTGGTCGGACCTGGCCGATGCGCACGGTTTCGCGCTGCTGTTCCCGCAGCAGGTGCGGCGGAACAATCCGAACGGGTGCTTCAACTGGTTCCAAACGGCCGATGTCACGCGAGGCCGGGGTGAGGCGGCGTCGATCCATGCTATGATCGACGCGGTGCGCGCGGATCATGCGATCGACGAGACACGCATCTTCGTAACCGGGCTCTCGGCGGGCGGCGCGATGGCGGGGGCGATGCTCGCGACCTACCCCGAAACGTTCGCCGGCGGCGCGATCATCGCGGGGCTACCCTACGGCGCGGCGTCGGGCGTTGGCGAGGCGTTCGCCGCGATGAACGGGCAAGCACTCGAGACCGATCCCGCAACTCTCGGCGACAAGGTCCGCGCCGCGGCACCCCTTCCGCCGCGCTGGCCGCGCGTGTCGGTGTGGCACGGCACCGCCGATCAGACGGTGGCGAGCGTCAACGCGGACGCGGTCGCCGCGCAGTGGGCGGATGTGCACGGGGTCGGCACGGCGGACGTGAGCGACAGCGTCGACGGCTTTCCGCGCAAGGCGTGGACGTCGGGTGACGGCACGGTGCTCGTGGAGCAACATGCGATCACGGGGATGGGGCACGGCACGCCGTTGAAGCCGGGGCGTGGCGAGGGCCGTTCGGGGGCGGCGCGCGCGTACATGCTGGACGTCGGGATCAGCTCGACCGACCACATCGCCGCCTTCTTCGGGATTGCGGGTTCGGCGAAGCAGATCGGACGCGTAGCGGCGGAGCCGGCACCGGTCGTAGCGAGAGCGCGTCCGGAAACCAAGACGAAGCCGGCGCGATCCGCGGTGTCCGGGCCGCAGAAGGTCATCGAGGACGCGCTGCGGGCGGCGGGGCTGATGCGCTGATCAGCCGGCCGGGCAGGGGTACTTCTTGCGCACCAGCTCCGCGAACCCGTCCTTGACGGTCATGTTACGGCGGGCGGGCGCGATGCCGCGGAAATGGGCGAGCACCTCGGCATTGCCCATCGAGATCTTGGGCGGGATGCAGGTTTCGGGCTTGCGCCCGGCCCTTTCCGCCGCGGCGCGCTCGACGCGGAGCGCCTGAGCCGACTGCCTGATCTCGCCCGTCAGGAGCTTCAGGTCGCTCGAGAACAGCGCCATCGGGCCCTTCTTTTCCAGGGCGTTCGCCTTGGTCAGGAAGGTGGAGACGGGCATCGCCGAGGCGAGAGCTGGAGCGGCGATCAAGATGAAAGCCAGGCCAGATTTGATCATGAAAGGCTCCACACAAACGAAAACGACTCCAGGTCTCATCAACCCGGGGGTCGCTTTTCGTGCATGAACCGAAGCTTACGCGCCTGCGGGAGCGGGTCCGCCGAAGCCGGTCGGGCGACGGCTCTTGGGGATCGACGATCCGGTCGCGGCCAGGCTCGGCTTGCGCGCGGCGTCGCCCTCACGGTCGATGTCGCCGCCTTCCATGATGGTCTTCAGCTCCTCGCCGTTGAGCGTCTCGTACTCGAGCAGCGCCTCGGCGACACGGTGGAGCTGGTCGACATGTTCGGTCAGGACCTGCTTGGCCCGGGTGTGCCCGTCCTCGACGATGCGGCGGATTTCCTTGTCGATCAGCTGCGCCGTCTCGTTCGACATGACGCGGGCGCGGTTGACGTTGTAGCCGAGGAAGACTTCCTCGTCGGCCTCGGCATATTGCAGAGGGCCGAGTTCGTCGGACATGCCCCAACGCGTGACCATGTCGCGGGCGAGGCCCGTCGCGTACTGGATGTCCGAAGACGCCCCCGACGACACCTTGTCGTACCCGAAGATGACTTCCTCTGCGACGCGGCCGCCCATCGATACGGCGAGGTTCGCGTACATCTTGTCGCGATGGTACGAGTAGTTGTCGCGTTCGGGCAGGCGCATGACCATGCCGAGCGCGCGGCCGCGCGGAATGATAGTCGCCTTGTGGATCGGATCGGAGGCGGGCTCGTGCAGCGCGATGACCGCGTGACCGGCCTCGTGGTACGCGGTCATCTTCTTCTCGTCCTCGGTCATGACCATCGACCGGCGTTCGGCACCCATCATGACCTTGTCCTTGGCTTCCTCGAACTCGGACATCGCGACAAGGCGCTTGCCCTTCCGCGCGGCGAGCAACGCGGCTTCGTTGACGAGGTTGGCCAAGTCCGCGCCCGAGAAGCCGGGCGTTCCGCGCGCGATCGTGCGGCCGACGACGTCGGGGGCGAGCGGCACCTTCTTCATGTGCACGTCGAGGATCTTCTCGCGGCCTTCGATGTCGGGGCGGGGGACGACGACCTGGCGGTCGAAACGGCCTGGCCGCAACAGCGCGGGGTCGAGCACGTCGGGCCGGTTGGTGGCCGCGATGATGATGATGCCTTCGTTTGCCTCGAAGCCGTCCATCTCGACGAGCAGCTGGTTCAAGGTCTGCTCGCGTTCGTCGTTGCCGTTGCCCAGGCCCGCGCCGCGATGGCGGCCGACCGCGTCGATCTCGTCGATGAAGACGATGCACGGCGCGTTCTTCTTGGCCTGTTCGAACATGTCGCGCACCCGGCTCGCGCCGACGCCCACGAACATCTCGACGAAGTCCGAACCCGAAATGGTGAAGAAGGGCACGTTGGCCTCGCCCGCGATGGCGCGCGCCAACAACGTCTTGCCGGTGCCGGGCGAGCCGACGAGCAGCGCCCCCTTGGGGATCTTGCCGCCGAGCTTGGAGAAGCGCGTCGGGTCTTTTAGGAACTCGACGATTTCTTCCAGATCCTCGCGCGCCTCGTCGATGCCCGCGACATCGGCGAACGTGACCTTGCCGGACTTTTCCGTCAGCAGCTTGGCCTTGGACTTGCCGAACCCCATCGCGCCGGAGCCCGCGTTCTTCTGCATCTGGCGCAGCACGAAGAAGGCGATGCCGAGGATGAGGAGAAAGGGGAGAGACTGGTAGAGCAGGATCAGCCAGAAGGACGGCTGCTCTTCGGGCGCGACGTCGAACTTGACGCCTTTTTCGAGCAGGCGTTCGGACAAACGCTGGTCGCCCGCGCTGTTGACCTTGAATGCCGTGTCGTTGGACAATTTCCCGCGGATGACGCCGCTGCCGCCCATCGGCAGGACGACTTCCTGCACGCTGCCTTCGTCGACCTTACCGAGGAAATCCGAATAGCCGATCGTCGTCGCGCCGCGATCGCGCGTGTTGCCGCCGATGACCTGCGCGAACAGGAGCAGGCCGAACAGGATACCGGCCCAGATGAGCAGGCTTTTCATCCAGGGAGCCTGTTGCTTTGGGCCACCGGTGTTGGGCGTCTTGTCGTCGGGCATTCGGGTCTCGCTTTCGTCCCAAACAAGATAAGCGTTCGTCGCGCGGACACAATCGTCCCGAAGGCGTGAATATCAGGTGAGCGCTTGGGAGTTTGCGCGGTCGGCCAATACCGAACCTTGACGCGTGACGATCGCGGAAACTGACGATGTTGCGGCGTTCGCGCCGGGCATCCGGTCAGTTTAGTCAGTTTCCGTGAGAATAGCGCGGCAAGGCGGCGGATGCGTCCGGGCAGCGGTGGGGCGGGGCATGTTACATGGCCGCCGGATAGCATATGGCGACCCGTGTAGGAAAACGCTTGAGCGGCGTCGCCCTACTCGCCTGCGCGTGCCTCGAGATAGCGCCGGGCGGCCGCGGCCTCGGCACATTGCCGGCGATCGGCACGGCAAGCGCGCTCCATGGCTTCGACGACGACGCGCTGCGCCTCTAGGACGTGCGGGTCGGTGCGGATCGTGGCGGAGTAGGGGTTGCGCATCGGCGTGCGGGGCGCAGGCGCGCGTGTCGGCGCGGCCTTCGCCGCAGGGTCGGAGCGAAGGGTGCCCGCGACCCAGAGACCGGCGGGAAACATGACCGCGGCCGTGGCGACGATCGCGCAGCCGAGCGGGAGGCGCGGTCTGCTCACGACGGGGCGCGTCGCGGCCGTGCGGCTTCGAAACGCCACACACGGCCGCCGACGCATTTGACGCGCGCGAGCGTCGCGGTCCGACCTGCGTCCAGCAGATCGAGCAGGCGGCCTGCGCCGCCGCGGCGCCAATCGGCGACAAGGCCATGTTCGCGACGGACTTCGTCGATCGCGCGCAGGACGAGGCGGCGGCGCAGTTCGCGTGGCAGATCGGCGACGTCGAGCGAACGGGTCCCGTGCACCCGGTCTCGGCTGCGCATGTCCCATTCGGACGCAGCAGCCCAGCCAAGCGAGTCCTCGCATTGCGCCAAATGCGACGCCGACTCGGCGAGCCGGGCCGGGTCGAGCAAAGCTGTGCGTGCCAGAACATCCCGGAAGTGCGTGCGATCGTGATCGGGCGACCGGTTCGACGGATCATCGACTGGAACGATGCCGGCTTCATCGACGATCGTGCGGAGCGTCGCGCGCGTCCAGCCGAGCACGGGGCGGATGATCTCGATCGCGGCTTCGCTTCGGCGCGCGCGGATCGATGCGAGGCCGGGCAGGCCGGACCCGCGCGCGATCCGCATGAGCAGCGTTTCGGCCTGATCGTCGCGGTGGTGCCCGGTCGCGAGCCAGCGGCAGTCGGTCGCGGCCGCGTGGTCGGCGAGCAGCCGGTAACGCAGGGTGCGGGCTTGTGCCTGAAGGCTGCCGGTGCGCGGAGCATCAGCGCCCGTCAGCGTTTGGTGGGGGATGCATCGGGCGGCGCAGAGTTCGGCGACGAAGCGGGCTTCGTCCCTGGCAGCGATGCGCAGACCGTGATTCACGGTGGCGGCGCGGACCTGGGCACCGTAAGCGGCGTGGGCGAGCAGCAGGAGGGCGAGGCTGTCGGGGCCTCCCGAGACGGCGACGAGAAGCCGGTCGGTGTCGAGTGGCCGCCCGACCAGCGCGTCCATGTCGCGACGGAAGCTAGCAACAAGATCGGTGGCGGGCACGAACCCGTTTAACGCGATTTGGGAGCCGCCGTCATCCCGGCGGAGGCCGGATCTCAGGGGTGCCGAGCGGCCGGTCGTCGAACCTCTCTGAGATTCCGGCCCTTCGACTTCGCTCAGGAGAGCCATGCGCCGGGACGACGTGGGGTCACGCCCGACACTTGGCCGTCTTGCGCGCCGCGGGCAGGTTCGTCTTCAGGAAATCGCGCATCGAGCTGCCGTAGACGTCGTTGAGTTCGTCGTAGACCTTGCACGCCTGTTCGGGCTTGTTGAGCTTCATCAGCGCCTGACCGAGATAATAGAGGCTGTCGGCGGCGCGCTCGCCCTGGGGCAGTTCCTGGTAGTTGGCCAGAAAGGCTTCGGCGGCGGTCGCGGGCTTGTTGTCGTCGAGATAGGTGCGGCCCAGAAGGTTGCGGGCCCAGCTCGCGCGGCGGTGCTTGGCGTAGGTCTTCGCGGTCGATTGCAGCGTCGTGGCCGCCTCGTCGTAACGCTTGGCCTCCCACAGGCGAAAGCCGGCGAGATACGCGTTCTCCGCCGGGTCGGTGGAGGGCGGGTCGGGTTCGTTGACGGGCGCTGTGGGCTGGGTTTCGGGGGGCGGCTGTTCGGCCGCGACGGCGGGAGTCGGAGCAGGCACGGGCGGCAGCGCGACGGGCGCGGCCGAGGCGGCCGCCATGCGGTCGAGGCGGGTGTCGAGCACGCGGATCGCGTTGCTGTTCTCCTCGACCTGCCCGGTAATCTGCTGGAGCTGACGTTCGAGCGCGTCGACGCGGGCGGCCAAATCGGACATCGCGCCGCCGCTCGGCGCGGCAGCGGCGACGGGGACCTGCACGTCGGCCTGCGCGAGCTGGGGCGCCCCCGGCTGGAACACGCGGCGCTGGACCGAGCGCATCTGCGCCTCGAGCGTGCCGACGCGCGTTTCCACCGCGGTACGCTGCTGCGCCGCGACAGGGGGCGCGGCGATGACGAGGAGGGACGCGGCGATGGCGGTGACACGCATGAACTCGGCTCCGGTGAACTTGCGCGGAGGTTACGTCGCGCTAGCTTACCGCGCGATTAAGCCCGTCACGGTGCCGGCGCTAAGGTGCGGTTGGGGCCGTCATCAGCATCGCCGCCTTGAGGCTGACGTCCTTGACGAGCGAGCTGGCCGGGCCGACCGGCGGCGCGGTTTCGTTTCCGACGGCGATGCGCAGGAGGTCGGCGCGGCCCGTGCGCAGGAGCGGATCGACCGCGTCGGCGGGCACGGTGAAGCTCTGGCCTGCGGTCAGCGTGTTTTCGTACAGGCTCTTGCCGTCGCGCTCGTAGATCTTGATCCACACGGGTTCGGTTGCCGTGATCACGACCGGAACGGGCGCGCGCGGCCCCCGCGTGACGGTGGCGGCGCTTGCCGGTGCCATGCCCGGCGGCGGCGTCTGCACCGTCTCGACGATCCGCGGCTGGACGTCGCCCAGCGCGACGGTGCGGTAGTAGCCGAACCCGGCAAGCAGCGCCGCGCCGACGAGCACGGTTGCGAACGCCAGCGTGCGCGGCGGCACGCGGGCCGGGTCGGCGGGTTCGAACGTTTCCGTAACCGTCGTCGCCGCGCGTCCGCCGCCCAGTTCGACGCGCAGCTCGTCGCCGATCTCCTTGCGATCGAGCCCGACGACCTCCGCGTACGCCTTGGCGAACCCGATGCTGTAGGTGGGCGCGGGCAGGTCGTCCCACGCGCTGCGCTCGATCGCCTCCAGGTGGCGGAGCGGCACGCGCGTGCGCGTCGCGATGTCGTCGAGCGACAGGCCTTGCGCGATCCGCGCGGCGTGCAGCCGGTCGCCCACCGGCATCGGAAAATCAGCCCTGCCGTCGCCCAAGTCCATCCCCTGTGCCCGCTCCCCGTCTAGCGCATGACGATCACTTGATCCATGTTCGTCGTCGGGTGGACTCGTGTCAACGGGGCCGGCGTCGGTCATGTCAGGGACACGCGCCGCGTGTCGGCCCAGCCCTGCAGCGCGCCGCGCATGTCGGCGGGCGGACGGGCGAGCAGCGTCTTCATCTCGGCCCGGATCGCGCCCCCGTCGAGCGAGCGGATCATCGCCTTCAAGGGCGCGACCGCGGCGGGCGTGATCGACAGGCGCTCGATGCCGAGCCCGATCAGCGCCATCGCCTCCAGCGGTCGGCCGCCCATCTCGCCGCACACGCCGACGGGCACGTTCGCCGCGTCGCACGCGATCACGACGCGGCTTAGGAAACGCAGGATCGCGGGGCTGAGCCAGTCGTAGCGCTCGGCCAGCCGCGGGTGCGCGCGGTCGGCCGCGAACAGGAACTGGGTCAGGTCGTTGGTGCCGATCGACAGGAAGTCGACGTTGGGGAGCAGGATGTCCAGCGTTTCGGCGAGCGCGGGAACCTCGAGCATCGCGCCGTAATGGATGCGATTAGGGAGCGAGTGGCCGCGGTCGCGTAGCCAGACGTGCTGCGCCTCGAACAAGGCTTTCGCCTCGTCATACTCCCACGGTTCGGACACCATCGGGAACATGACCTGCAGCGTCCGCCCCGCCGCCGCCTCGATCAGCGCGCGCGCCTGCGCCTTCATGAGCGCGGTGCGGTCGAGCGAGAGGCGCAGCGCGCGCCAGCCCATCGCCGGGTTTTCCTCTTCCAGCTCGCCCGTGAGGTACGGCAGCGCCTTGTCGCCGCCGATGTCGACGGTGCGGAAGATGACGGGCTTGTCGCCCGCGGCGTCGAGCACGGATCTGTAGAGGCGCTGCTGGCTTTCGCGGCGGGGGAGGGTGGCGGAGACGAGGAACTGGAATTCGGTGCGGAACAGCCCGATGCCGTCCGCACCCGTGACGTTGAGCGCCTCCACGTCGTCGCGAAGGCCCGCGTTGACCATGACGGCGATGCGCTGCCCGTCGGTCGTGACGGCGGGCAGGTCGCGCATGCGGGCGAGCGCGGCGCGGCGCTTGTGGCCCAACTGCCGCTTGGCGTCGAACGCGGTCTCGATCGACGCGGCGGGACGCACGAAAAGAACGCCTTCGTCGACGTCGAGGAGGAGCGGATCGCCTTCCGCGATGGCGACGCGCACGTCCTTGACGCGGCCGAGCACGGGCACGCCCATCGCGCGCGCGACGATGATGACGTGCGCGGTGAGAGACCCTTCCTCCAGCACCACCCCCTTGAGGCGGCGGCGGTCGTATTCGAGCAGTTCGGCGGGGCCCAGGTTCTTGGCGATGAGGATCGCGTCGCGCTTGAGCCCACCCTGCGCGGCGGTGCCGACCTGGCCCGACACGATGCGCTGCAGCCGGTTCGCGAGGTCGTCCAAGTCGTGCATGCGTTCGGCGAGCAGCGGGTCGTCGATCTCGCGCATCCGCATGCGGGTGCGCTGCTGGACGCGCTCGATCGCGGCCTCGGCGGTGAGGCCGCTGTCGATCGCCTCGTTGATGCGCCGCGACCAGCCTTCGTCGTAGGCGAACATCTTGTACGTAGCGAGAACGTCGTGGAGCTCGCTCTGCGTGCCGAACTCGGCGTCGCGCGTCATCGTGTCGATGCCCTCGCGCATGCGCCGAAACGCGGAGTAGACCCGCGCCCGTTCGGCCTCGGTGTCCTCCGCCACCGTGTGTTCGATCGTGACGCGGGGCTGGTGGTACACCGCGACGCCGCGCGCCATGCCCGCGACGAGTTTCTGCCCCGTGAGCCGCGCGGGCGTGGAGTCGCGCTGCGCCTGCGTTCCCTTGCCCGCGTCGACGAGTTTCGCGCCCGCCAACAGTTCGGCGAGCACCATGGCGACCGTCTGCAACGCTTCGATCTCGATGTCGGCATAGCCCCGCGGATCGGCGTGCTGGACGCACAGGACCCCGATCGCCCGTTCGCGGCGCACGATGGGGACCCCTGCGAAGCTGTGGAAAAGCTCCTCGCCCGTTTCAGGCTTGTAGGCGAAGTCCGGATGGCTCGCGGCTTCGGCCAGGTTGAGGACCTGGATCCTGGCCGCGATCGTGCCGACCAGGCCTTCGCCGAGCGCGAGCTTCGTCACGTGCACCGCTTCCTGCTTCAGCCCGCGCGTCGCGAACAGTTCGAGGCAGCCCTCGCGCAACAGGTAGATCGAGCAGACTTCGGACGCCATTGCCTCGCCGATCAGGTCGACGACGGTGTTGAGCTTGGCCTGCGCGTTGGTGCGCTTGGCCATGACCGAGTGGAGGCCGGTCAGGATTTCCCGTGCGGACGTGGCGGCGGTCGACGGCATGCGGTTCGCGCTACATCGTCCGCACTTGGTACGCCAGCGTCACTCGTCCCGGATGAGGCCCGCCGACTTGCTTTCCGGAACGAGCACGAACGCGATCGTCGCCATCCCGATGAGCGCGGTGATGTACCAGTAGTAGCCGCTTTCCGCGCCCGCCTGCTTGAACCACAGCGCCACGTACTCGCTCGTCCCGCCGAACGCGGCGTTGCCGACCGCGTAGGGGAGGGCAACGCCGAGCGTGCGGATGTGGGCGGGGAAAAGCTCGGCCTTTATGATGGCGCCGACCGACGTGTAGGGAGCCAGCACGAGCAGCGGGATCAGCGCCAGCACGAACGCTTGCCCGTTGCTGTCGGCGGTTCTCAATGCGGTGAAGACGGGAACGGTGACGATCATGCCGCCGATGCCGAAGGCGAGCGCCAGCGGCTTGCGGCCGACCCGGTCCGACAACAGCCCGAACAGCGGCTGGATCGCGGCGAAGACGAACAGGGCGGCGGCGGTGACGAGCGTCGCGTCCTGACGGTCGAACCCTGCCGAGTTGACGAGGAATTTCTGCAGGTAGGTCGTGTAGGCGTAGAACGCGGCCGAACCGCCCGCGGTCATCATCGCCATCAGGATGACCTGCCGCTTGTGCGACCTCCACAGCTCGCGGACGCTCGACGCGGGATGCGCGGTGCGGTCGATCGCCTCGAACGCGGACGTTTCGGCGAGCTTGCGGCGCAGCAGGTATACGGCGAGCGCAAGCAGGGCACCGATGGCGAACGGGATGCGCCAGGCCCAGGCCTCGATCGCGGCTTCGGGGATCGTGGCTTGCAGGATCAGCAGGACGCCGAGCGCGGTCAGCTGCCCGGCGATGAGCGTGACATATTGAAAGCTCGAGTAGAAGCCGCGGCGATCCGGGGTCGCCATTTCCGACAGATAGGTTGCCGATGCCCCGTACTCGCCGCCGACCGACAGGCCCTGCATCATTCGGGCGAGCAGAAGCAGGGCGGGGGCGGCGGCCCCGATCGTCTCGTATGTCGGCGTGACCGCGATCACCGCCGACCCCGCGAACATCAGCCCGACGGACACGGCGAGCCCCGCCTTGCGGCCGTGGCGATCGCCGTAGATCCCCATCGCCCACGCGCCCAGCGGCCTCATCAAGAAGCCGACCGCGAAGATGGCGGCGGTGGACAGGAGCTGCGCGGTGCGGTCGCCTTCCGGGAAGAAGCGCGGTGCGAAGTAGATCGCGAACGAAGCGTAGGCGAACCAGTCGTACCATTCGACGAGATTGCCCGCGGAGCCGCCGATGATCGCGCGCAACCGCCATGTCTCGATCTTCCGGCGTTCGATGCGTGAGGGCATTTCAACTTTCGTCATCCTGGCGGAGGCCGGGACCACGTATGCGTATGCGTCCGGCCCACCTGTCGGCAAGCCCAGCCGTGTTGCCACGTCCGGCGGGGTCCTTATGGTCCGCGGCCATGACCAAGCGTGCCCTGCTCCTCCTGCCCATGGCGCTCGCCGCCTGTTCGACCGAGCGCGAGCCGCCGCCGCAGCCCGCGCCGCGGCCGCAGGCGCGGCCCGCTCCCGCGCCGCCGCCTGCGCCGAGTCCCGCGCCGGTCGGGTGGGCGGACCTGCCGCTGACGCCGGGCTCGTGGACGTACGAGGGTCCGGGATCGACGAGCTCGGCGACGTTCGGCACCCCCGGCGCGCCCCAGTTCCGCATCTATTGCGAAGGCCCGACGCGCAGCGTGTTCCTGCAGCGTTACGGCGCGTACACGGGTCGGACCATGTCGATCCGGACGTCGTTCGGCGCGCGCAGCCTTGCCTTCGCGCCCGAACCGACGCCGCAGCTGGGCACCGCGACGCTGACCGCGCGCGACCCGTTCCTCGACGATGTCGCGTTCTCGCGCGGCCGTGTGTCGGTCGAGGTCGCGGGAACGCCGACCCTCGTCATGCCCGCCTGGGCCGAGCCCGCGCGCGTGATCGAGGATTGCCGCAAGATGGCGTCTTGAAAATCAGGTCTTGAAGCTGGGGTTCGGTTCGCGCATATTCCCAGCTGTTATCAACATAGCGAAAGGAGGTGATCCGATGTCTCATGGTTCAGTTAAGAGGTCGGTTCGGTTCGTTCGGGGGAATGTCGCCTAGTTTCTAGGCAGGTCTCCCGGGCTGGAACGTCCGGCCGCTGACCATGCAAAGAGCGTCGGTGCGGGTGTCCGTGCCGGGTTCGAAAAGAGGGCCACGGGAGCGACAAGCTCCCGTGGCCCTTTGCATGTCCGGGAAAGGTGGTCGGTGCGGAGCTGTGCCTGCTCGCTCTCCGCGGGGGACCAAGGACTACCCAAGCAGAAGCAGCGCCTTAGAAATCGACCTTGTCGTAATGCGCGGGTGGCTGGATCACCTCCATGCGCTCCGCCAGCATCGGCCGGAAGCTCGGGCGCGACTTCATGCCGCGGTACCAGTCGAGCGTCTGCTTGTGTCCGCGCCAATCGATCCCTCCAAGATAATCCGCCACCGACAGATGCGCGGCGGCGGTAAGGTCAGCGAGGCTCAGCGCCGCGCCGCCCAGCCAGCGGCGATGGTCGAGCAGATAGTCGAGATAATCTAGATGCGTGTTCGCGGTCTTCATCGCGTGGCGTAGCATCTGGGTGTCGGGCGCGGCGCGATGGACGAGGCGCTTGATCATGCGTTCTTCGGTGAGCGGACCCACGACCTCGCCGTAGAAGCGCTCATCGAGCCACGATGTGAGCCTGCGGATCTCGGCCCGGTTCAACGCGGTGCCTGGAATCATCGGTGCCGTTTCGACCGTCTCCTCGAAATATTCGACGATCGCGCCCGAATCGATCAGCACCACGCCCTTGGCGCTGTCGACCATGACGGGAGTCTGTCCCGCCGGATTGAGATCCATGAACTCGTCTCGACGCTCCCAAGGGCTTTCCCGGACGAGGTCGTAGGCGACGTTCTTCTCGCCGAGCTGCAGCCGGACTTTGCGCGAGAACGGACATAACGGAAATTGGTAGAGCTGCCACATGCCGCCCGGACTATGGCCCGCGCGCGCCCGCGTCCATCGCGTGCGGACGGGCGGCGGCAATTAGTTGGAGATTAGCGGCCGAGCCCGCCCAACACCTGCCCCAGGTCACGTTCCATCTGCGCGATCGAACGCCCAAGCGCGGGTGCGGCCGCGGCCAACCCGCGCACCATGTCGGCAGCCTTCAACGACAGACCCGACATCTGGTCCTGCAAGCGACCCTCGAAGTCGGGATCGTCGCGGCGGGCGACGTCGCCGATCGTCTGGCGCGGGTCGACGCGCGCAGCTGGATCGATCGCCCCCACGACGCCGCCGATCGGCACGTCGAGGATGGCACCGACCGCAGCGCCCAATTTTCCACCCGCGTCCTCGACATCGTAGGGGTGCGGCAGGCTACGCACGATGTCTTCGCCGATATCCTGCGCGCGCGCGGACTGGGCCGACACGGGAGCGGCGAGCGTGGCGACGAGCGCCACGAACAGCAGATTACGCATGAACCATCCCTTCGAAAACGGAAGATTGTTCTACAACAACGGCATTGACCCGCCGTGAACGCACGTCAGCGACGCGTTTTCGCACCGGCGGCCTTCTTGCTGGGCAACGGCAGATGCGCCGTCGCGGCCGACATCTTCTTTACGATGGCGGGCATTTCCCTGATCATGACCGGCATGAAGTCGGACATGACCTTGATGAATTCGGGATCCACCATCAGCAACAGCGATTCCCGAGCGTACGCCGCGCCACTCGGCGTCGCGAAGAACGCGTTCATGTCCCCCAACTGCGCCGCGTCGAACTTGCGCGCGTAGGCGCGAGACAGGCCGACGCGGATCTGCGGCTCCATTCGCGACATCAATGGAACCAGTTCGTTCATCATCACACGGTTCGACAACCGCGTCCGTTCCTCGAAATGCGGGTCGGACCCCATCATCAACTGGCGCATGGTCTTGTTTCCGAGCTCCTTGCGCGCGTCGGCTCCGTCCGCACCCGGCACCAGGTCTCCCGGCTTCATCTCGAACATGGATGCCATGATGCCGTCCATCATCTGCTCCATCGTGCCGTTCATCATGCGTGCGTAGGTACCCAACGGCCACACACGATCAATGGTCGTGGTCGCGAGGGCAAGGCGCGCCGGGTCAACTGGAGCCGCCATGGCCGAGGCGGGTTGCGCCGGCGCGGGCGTCTGCGCTTGAACGGGCGCGGCAAGCATTGCGGCGGCCATTGCGAGCATGTTCATGTCGTGGTCCCTCCAGTCTGCGAGCGGACATAACCGGCCGGGACCAAGCTGCCTAGCGTGCGAGCAGCCAGACCAGGGCGATCGAACCCGCGACGATGCGGTACCAGGCAAATGGGGCGAAACCGTAGCGCGACACGATGCCGACGAACCAGCGGATCACGACCAGCGCAACGACGAAGGACACGCCGAACCCGACCGCGATCAGCCCCCAGTCGACACCTGCACGCGCGATGTCCTCGCCGTGGCGCAGCAGCGACAGGCTCGTCGCGCCGACCATCGTGGGGACGGCGAGGAAGAAGCTGAACTCGGCCGCGGTGCGCCGTTCGACGCCGAGCGCGAGCGCGCCCATGATCGTGGCTCCGGATCGCGACACGCCCGGAATCATCGACAGGCACTGGACGAGGCCGACGCCCAGGGCCGCGCGCACGGGAAGCGCGGCGACGCCGGGTTCGATGCGCGACGGCTTGATGCGGCTTTCGATGAGCAGGATGGCCAGCCCGCCGACGATGAGCGCGATGCAGACGACGACCGCGTTTTCGAGCAGCGCCTCGATATTGTCGATGAACAGGATGCCGAGCACCGCCGATGGCACGAACGCGATCGCGACGTTGCGCACGAACCGCCACGCGCCGGGCTCACGCGCGAACATGCCCGTGATCACGTCCCAGAAGGTGCGCCAGTAGAGGACGATGACCGCCAGGATCGCGCCGAGCTGGATGACGACGTTGAACGTCGCCCATTGCGCGGCGTCGTAGCCCAGAAGCTCGGCCGCTAGGATGAGGTGCCCGGTCGAGGACACGGGTAGGAATTCGGTCAACCCCTCGACGATGCCGAGGAGGATGGCGGTCAGGAGCTCGGCGGTCATCGGTTAGGCCGCGGGCGCCTTGGCGAAGCGTCCGTGCCGCCGGTACGGGACCAGCCAGCCTTCCGCGACCGCGGCGAGCGGGGTGGGCTGAATGCCGAACGCTTCGAACCCGAGCGCGTCCGGCGCGACGACGTTGTCGGTGCCCAGCATCAGCCACTGGTCCATCGTGATCGGCGCGCCGGGCGCCCAGCCGCCGAATTTGGCCAGCAGCCGGGAGGCGAAATCGGGAACGTCGACCAGCGATCGCGGGCGATTGGTCGCGGCGGTCACATATTCGTTGATCTCGCGCATCGTGAAGACCTGCGGGCCGCCCAGTTCGTAAGTATTGCCGCCATGCGTCGCCGGGTCGGTCGCCGCGGCGGCGATCGCGCGCGCGACGTCGGCGACGTAAGCCGGCTGGAACTTGGCGGTGCCGCGCACGACGGGCAGCACGGGGGCGAGCCGCGCGAGCTTGGCGAATCGGTTGAGGAACTGGTCCTCGCGGCCGAACAGGATCGACGGGCGAATAATGGTGGCGGCCGGGAACGCGGCGCGAACCGCGGCTTCGCCTTCGCCCTTGCTTCGGCCGTAGTTGGATTCGGATGCCGGGTCCGCCCCGATCGCGCTGACGTGAACGAAAGCCGTGGCGCCCGCCGCGGCGGCGGCTTGCGCCACGTGCCGCGCGCCGTCGACGTGCAGCGCGTCGAACGCGCCTTTCAGGACGCCGACGAAGTTGACGACGATGTCCGCGCCCTCGACCGCGCGCGCGACCGCGTCCCGGTTCAGGATGTCCGCGCGCACCGACTGCATCTGCCCGATCGCGGTCGAGGGACGCAGGAAGAAGTCGGATTTGGGATCGCGGCTGGCGACGCGCACGCGCACGCCCGACTTCGCCATCGCGCCCACGACGTAGCGCCCGAGGAAGCCGTCGCCGCCGAACAGCGTGACGAGCTTTTGCGTTCCCGGTTGCTCCATGGTGTGTCCGCCGATCCGCATCGCGTTCCCTTGGCCCGCGTGCTCTTCGTTGACAAGCATCCCCGCTCTGCCCCAAAGCGCGCCGCCTACCCCAAGAGTTCGCAAGCGAGCTCCGTGCCCGGATGGCGGAATTGGTAGACGCACCAGCTTCAGGTGCTGGCGCTCGCAAGGGCGTGGAGGTTCGAGTCCTCTTCCGGGCACCATTTACCTGTTCACGAGCGTCCGCCAAAGCTCGACAAACTCCTGGTTTTCTGCCACTTTCGCCCTCAACACGGTTGCGGACGTTCGCCTTTGTTCGCCCACGGCGGGATCAAAATGGGGGCCTTTTTTTGGAAGGGCTTTTCATGGCGCTTACCGACACAGCCGTTAGAACAGCAAAGCCGAGGGATCGCGAGTATAAGCTCGCCGACGGTGGAGGGCTTTATCTGCTGGTGACTGCGGCTGGCGGTAAACTCTGGCGGCTAAAATACCGGGCGCATGGGGTTGAGCGGAAACTGGCCCTTGGCCGGTATCCCGACGTGACTTTAAGCGCGGCGCGCAAGGCTCGCGACGATGCCCGGGTCAAGGCGGGGGCGGGGGACGACCCAGCCGCCGCCAAGCGTCGCGAGCGGGTGGCGGCAAAGCTCGCGGCTGGAACGACGTTCGGTGCGGTCGCTCTGGAGTATACTATCAAGGCCGAACGCGAGGGGCGCGTGCCTGCGACAATCTCGAAGCTGCATTGGGCGCGGGAGTGGCTTCAACCCGCAATCGAGCAAAGCCAAATAGGCTTGAGTCGATCGCTATATAGGTTGTGGCGATAGCCCCATTCTCCAAAACCCTGCCGAGCCGACGACCAGCCCGTCTCGGTTCGGCGCCACCGTAGCACCTTGCCGTCGAGCGCCCATAGGTCGCGGATGAGCCAGCGCGGGATTGTTCTTCCACCAAGTCCAAGGAGAATCTATTTGCCTGGGCAGGGAGCCATAGGAGGAGCCTCGCCCATTTTTGGCGAAGCTTTCGCCTGCTCATACTGCCATCTTTGAAGCGCTTCGATGTCGCGTGAACGCTTCAGGACATTTCCGTTCGGGTCTAACACGACATGCGCGCCAGGAGGCAGCGCAATGCTTCCGGAGCCGCCCATCATCCGGACCCTCGTCACTTTCTCGCCAACCTGAACTTCCACAGGAAGCGGGAAGCTTCCGCCCCCGGGGACTTTCCACTGGAGGTGCAACTCGCCGCCTCTGGTTTCGCTGAGAAGCTCGGGCAGCAGGGCCTGACGAAGATAAACATCGAAGAACCAGTCATAGTCTTGGCCCGTCTCTTCGTTGACCAGCGCCATGAACTCCGCGCTGGATCCGAAGCGAGGCTTGAAGTTGCCGGGTGCGGGGTCAGCGCGCCCATAGACGAGCCGTCTGGTCGCTCTGAAGAATGCTTTGTCTCCGATCAGGCCGCGCAGCGTGTGCAGCACCCAGGAGCCCTTGGAGTAAATGTCTCCGGCAGGTCCAGTCGCGGGGAGATACACCTGATCTACTGTGCGGGACGTTCCGCTGATGATCGGAAAGCAGTTTCTGATGCCCGATCGTGCGGCGTGCAGGCGGGCGATATAGGCGAAATCGCCGCCACGCCACTTGGCATATAGCGGTTGCATGTAGCTGCCAAAGCCTTCCTGAAGCCAAAAATCGTCAGCATCCGAATTGGTCAGCTGGTTTGCGAACCATTCGTGGGCGAATTCGTGATGGAATAGGTCGTCGAAGCCGAAGGCCGTCTTCGCGTACGAGTTGCCGTACGCGTTCATCGTCTGGTGCTCCATGCCCTTGTGCGGAGTTTCTGCGACGCCGACCTTCTCGTCGCCGAATGGATAGGGGCCGATTACCGTTTCGAAGAAATCGAGGGCTTGGGGAAATTCAGCAAAAAGCGAACTGGCCTGCTCGGGCTTGCCGGGGAGGTGCCAGAACTCCATTGGGATGATGTTACCGTAGCGGCTTTTGTAGCTGCTCCTCAGCACTTCGTACGGAGCCACATTGAGAGCGATCGCATAGGTGTTTGGCCGTAGCGCCCGCCAGTTGAATGTCCGGCGACCGTCCGGATGTTCGGTGATGCCTTGGAGCACACCGTTGGCGGGTGCCGAAAGGCCTTTCGGGACCGTGATGTGAAGCTCCGCTACGGCCGGCTCAGCCTGCGGATGGTCGATACATGGCCACAGGAGATCGCACCCTTGCATCTGATGCGCAGTTGCAATGAAAGGCGCTCCACCCGGAGTTTTAGCCCAGACGATGCCACCGTCCCAGGGCGCACGTACCGCTACATGCGGGGTGCCACGATAGGCGATGGCAATGGTGAGTTGTGCCCCTATTTGCATCGCGCCGGGCAGCATGAACTGCAAGCGGCCTTTTGGATTGCTCCAATCGCTAGGCTTCAACGCAACGCCGTTCACGTTGAGAGCAGTCACTATGAAGTTACGGTCGAGGTCGAGGCTGACCTGTGTGAGTGGCGATTGAATGGTGAAATCGAGCTTCGCCAAGCCGGAAATGGTTCTTTCAACGGGGAACACTTCAAAGGCAAGATCGGCTTTGTCGAAGCGGAGTGCCCGCTGGGTTGGACTCATGGCCCCAGCCGATGACTTCGTCTCCACTGTGAGCCGCGGGTACCCCGGACGGCCGCGAGCGATATCGGTTGCGCATCCGGCGATCGAAAAGGCTGCAACAAAAGCTGAACTCGCGAGCAGAAGGTTCCTCAAGGCAGCTTCCTCCGACGATACAGTGTTCTGATAGAAGGAGGCAGGAGCCAAATGTCCACACGTAACGGCTGCCTGTAGACGGCGCTCACGCATGTTCAGCCTGCGGAAAAGGTTGAACGCGGAGCGGCAAATTGCCTTAAGCGTCCGCTATTGGTTTTCATGCGGCAAAGGTCGGCCTCTTCGATGCCGTCCCTCCTTGACCACAGCCAGCATCCAAGACCATCTGGCTATCCATGACTAAGAGCAAGGGACGCACCGGCGCACATGCGCGCGCTAGGATCCAACCCCCGCCAACAGCCGCCGAGCTTGAAGCGGCTAAGCGAGAGACTGCCCAGATCGAACGACGTCTTGCCGGCCTAGCCGCCGGGCACCCATCGGTGAAAACATGGAAGGCCCGCCTACGTTTAGCTCAGGCCGTGATCGCGCGAGTTCCACGCGATTGAGAGGCTGTGGCCGAGCTAGCACGAATGGCCCCACCAACAGTGCCGTTCGGCCGTCAAAGTTCCGACGCCGCAGCGGCACCCCGACGCGATTGGCACCGGCTTTGATGATGAACGGATGTCTGGTTTCGGGGAACGGCAAAGCGGCCGGGAATGACCGGAAGTGAGTCCCTTCCGCCGCGGGTGCTTACGTGCCCGCTTCGGTTTCCGCGGCTTGGGTGTCGGCAGCTCGGTCGCCGTGACGCGCAGCAGCTCGCCGAGCCACTCGGCATCGTCCCATCGATCGGCCTCGATTAGCATCTGCGGTTTGCCACCCGGATACGGCGGCGCGTCCGACACCGGTTCGGCATGGACGCGGCCCGATGCCGTCGGCTTCACGAAGAGCTGATCGTCGCAGACCGACCCAATCATCTTGCCGTCGACGTACACGCCGTACTCCCCGAACATCGGTTTGGTCGACACGGTGCCCGCGCCGGTCGCCTGTTCGATCAGGTAATCGATCGTGCATTGCTGCGTTGCCATGCCCCAGCGTAACAGACGAGCGTCGCCCCAGACAACATCCCGTCCACCGTTCGCGTCGCCAATCGCGACTCACGAGCGGCCGCTTTCGTGGAGGGGCTAGGTGCCGCTGAATGACCGGGATTGGGTCGAGGTCGTCGGCGCAACTAGGATCCGGCTGAGGGGTGTAGTAATCAGTTGCTTAGGAGTAGGCGAAGGCTTGCCACCCTTGCATTGCGTTGCAGACCTATCCCCCACACGGGCTTGTTTACACGGTGCGGATCAGACAAGCTCCCACGATGGGGGCCTGATCGGTGAAAGCGGGAACCTTGACCAATAAATCCGCGAATTTTTCGGTCGTCCGCGTCGGCGCGCCCTTGGTCCCGCCCGCGCCCGTTCCGCCGCGGAAGCCTAGCACTTGGCGCTTCATCCGCTCGCTCCGTACGGACGTGCTCGGGACCTTCACCGAGGATAATTACGAGCGCCTGACGATCCGAGGCGACTTCTTCGGCCGCGTGTTCCTGCTCGTCAACGATCCGGTCGGCATCCGCCGCGTCCTCGTCGACAACGCCTTCAACTACGTGAAGCCCGCGTCGACGGCCCGCGTCATCGGCCCGTTCACCGGCGAGGGGCTGCTGCTGACGGAAGGAGACGAATGGCGCGGCCAGCGCCGCAGAGTGGCCCATGCCTTCACGCCCGGCCATGTCCGCGCGCTTGTTCCGGCATTCGCTCACGCCGCGGACGACCTCGTCCGCACGCTTGAAGGCGGCGCCCCGCTCAACCCAGAGGCGTTCGAGGCGGTCGCGTTGGACGCGGTGCTCCGCGCCTTGTTCTCCGACGTCGCCACTGATCGCCGGTCGCGCCTGCAGCGATTGACGCGCCGCTACCTGACGGATCGACGGGGCCCCGGGCGGCTCGGTCTGCACGACCTGCTCGCCGGGAGGCCCGGCGACTTCGCCTTCCTGCTTCGCGGCCGACGGCGCTTCCAGGCAGACTGGTTCGCGGAGATGGACGCGGTCGTAGCGCAGCGTCAACGAAGTCCCTCCGGCACCGCCGATCTGCTCGACGGGCTGCTGGGCGCGCGAGATGCCGACACCGGACAGCCGCTGGCCGCGCAGGAAATCCGCAGCCAGGTCGCCACCTTCATCGCCGCCGGCTTCGAGACCACCGCGCGGCTGTTGTTCTGGGCGGCTTATCTACTGGCGCTCGACCCGGCCGAACAGGACCGCGTCCGCGAGGCGCTGGGACCAGCGACATCGGATGAAGACGGCTCGCGCGTCCCTGCCATGCGCTGCCTACTCCAGGAAACGCTCAGGCTCTACCCGACCGCGCCGATTATCACCCGCCTGGCGCTCGCCGACGACGAGGTCGCGGGCGAGCGCGTCCGGGCGGGCGACCGGGTGACGATCTCGCCCTGGCTTGTCCACCGCCACCGACGGTTTTGGGACGACCCCAACGCCTTCAAGCCGGAACGTTTCGCGGAAAAGCCGAACGCGTATCTCACCGACGACGCGTTCTTGCCATTCAGCAAGGGACCGCGGGTTTGCATCGGCGCGGGCTTCGCGCTGACGGAGGCGAGCGTCGTGCTTGCCGCCTTGCTGCGCCGCTACCGGTTGCTGCCAGCCGACGGACCGCCCGTGATGCCGGTCGCCGTCGTGTCCATCCGCCCCAATCGGCCTTATGCCTTTCGGTTGGTCGATCGCTGATGACAATGCGAGCGGAGCCCGCAGGAACCGCTCGATGCTGATCGTTCGTGAAGCGACTCCGGGCGATGGCGCCGCCATCGCCGCGCTGGCGACGGAGTTGGGGTTTCCGCTGACGTCTGGCGACATCGAAGCGACGCTGCCCCGTTTACGGGACTCGGGTGAGCCACCCCTTGTTGCGGACGACGACGGCGACATCCTCGGATGCGTGACTTGGCACCTGACGCCCGTGCTTCATCGACCCGCACCCGTAGGGCGCGTCACCATGCTCATCGTCACCGCCCGCGCCAGGGGCCAAGGCGTCGGAAAGGCGCTTGTTGCCGCTGCCGAGGAACGTCTCCTAGAGTGCGGTTGCGACGGGATCGAAGTCACCAGCAACCTGCGCCTGACGGAAGCACACCGCTTTTACGAGCATCTCGGCTACGAACGGACGAGTCATCGCTTCGCGAAGACTAGGGGTGATCGTTAGGTCTCGGCTTCGTAGCGAAGCGTCCCCGCTCGCCTGACCGCACCGCCCGTGTCATTCGGGTGCCGCACTCCGTCCAGCACTGGCACTTCTGAGAAGTCGAATGGGCTGACCCCATCGAGGCAGGCAACGTTGACGCCGTATTGCGCCTGGTTGGAGCGTCGCTGGTGATGCGTGTAGATGCCGCAACGCGAGCAGAAGAAGTGCTGCGCCGCGCCCGTGTTGAAGCGGTAGCTGGTCAGCACGTTGTCACCCTGGATGAAACGAATGCCGCCCAGCTCGACGGAAACGGCCACGGCACCGCGCATCCGACAGTAAGAGCAGGTGCATCGGCGAATGGTGCTTAATCTTCTGGACATTGTGGCGGGTCGCTCGACACTAGGGGCGCGAACACGCGCTTTACCACCCGTTGCGGGCTCCCGCGCCCTGACGTCATAACCAGGCCTTCGTGGGTCCCAGCATCTCAGACAAACCGTCGTTTGCGCGAAGCGATGTTACGGCTGCTAACGAGCCTATCCGGACACCCAAGACCGCTCAGCCGCTTCCCAAAATGGCCGCTTGTTCATCTCCCGGCCGATCGCTTGAAATGGCGCTACTCCGACGCTGGCGAGTGCGTCATCGCAAGCGGCAGTCAGCGTATGTCGCTTCGGACCAGTCTGGCCTCCCGTTGACGCAAATGAGCAATCCGCGCAAGCTGTGGCTAAGCGGGGTGGTTCGATGCGTAGGCTTGTGGTCGGCTTGGGTGCTTGTTGGATGGTCATGGGCTCGACGTCTGTGTCCGCCCAGGAAGACGGCAGCGGCGAGATCATCGTGACAGCCATGCGGCGCCTGAACCCCGACGATGACGAACGCAATCGTGTACGAAGTACCGAACTCGCCACGCCGGCAGCTGTCCAGATGCTGCGCCGAACCGCCGATTTCGCCGTGCAGCAGGTCATAGTGACAGGCGACACGACCGAAGAGGACAAGCGCCGCGAGGAAATCTACGCGATGACCCGCAAGGCCATCGAGGCGGCCGGCAACACCGGTGTGCAGGTCGCGACTGGCGAGGTCGTGGTCGAGCCGTTGACGCTGGCCAACTACAAGGACCTGATACCGGAGGAAAACGACGACGACGGCGGCGAAATGATCAAGTTTTTGGTCAAGGTCCCACTTTCGCCCGGGATCGACACCAAAGCCGCTTTGTCGCGGATCGAGAAGTTCATCAAGGCGGTCCCCGCGGTCGGCCGCGCGGAGATGAAAGCGTACAGCGATCTGACGCTGAGTGTTGTCAACCCTGAGCAGTATCGCGGACGGATCATCGACTTGGTGGCAAAGGATACGAGCACGACGAGCGGCAGGTTTGGCCCGGACTATGGTGCGGAAGTCTCCGGGCTGGACCGGCCGGTGCAATGGAAACAGGCGAGCACGACGGAGGTTCTTCTGTTTCTGCCGGTGGCCGCAACCGTGAGGCCGCGCAATTGACACGGAAGCAGACCGTGGCGAGGCTTTCCGCTTTTTGTGCAGCTGTGACGTTGGCGCTGGTCGGGCCGCGATCGCGCAAGAAGTGATCGTAACTGCCTCGCGCGGCGATTTCGCCAACGCCCCGTCCGGGTATGTGGGCATCATCCTCCCGTCACGTCCAGTGATCACGCTGACGCGCCCGGCGGATTATATTGTATTCGGGATTCGAGTAGCGGGTGACACGCGTGATCTGAAGCAACGCCGCTCCGATCTGCTGGCGACGATCCGAGGCGCGATAGGAGTTGCGGGCAGGTCGGAGGTGGAACTGGCGACCGGGCAATATGTCCTGGAGCCGCTGGCCCCGGACGGCCTCGGCAATCTACCTTTCACCAGTGATGGCAGACCCGATACCGACCAGCTGAATCTTCTGGCCAAAGTGCGGATTACAGCGAGCATGGATCTGACGTCGGCGAGAACGCGGGTCGAGAAGTTCGTTGCGGCGGTCGAGCCGGTTGGCCGATCGGTCGCCACGATAAGCTTCGGGCCCACACTTTCGATGATCCGCCCAGATCAGTATCGCGGCCGAATCATCGAGCTGATTGCCGCAGACGCGGCGCTTTCGGCAGCCAAGTTCGGGCCGGACTATGGTGTCGACGTGTCCGGCCTCGATCGCCCCGTCGAATGGACGCGGGCCGGGCCGCTGGAGGTGTTTCTCTATCTTCCGGCTGCATACACCGTTCGCAGGAACTGACTCGCGGGTCGGAATTACGGTCCGCTCGGGCTTATCGATTGGTCGGAATTAGAGGCTTAACAGCTTTTGGACGGCAATAATGCGCGTGGCGGCAGATCCAAATCACTACCTACCCATTGGCGATCCGACATCTCGTGCCGTTTGTACGTACGGTCGAGCGCCTCAGAAGTGGTCGTAGCACCGAGCTGAACAAGTGGCGGACGTTGGAGAGCGCCAAGATCGCCGGGACGTCCGGATGTGGGTCCATCCAGTCTGAGACTGCGATGGACGAAGGGTAGTCATCCAGCTTCGTTGACCTGCCGGTCGGCCAACGCTTGCGGAGGCGCAGGGGCCGGGTAGATGCAAAGCGGCCAACCGGCTAGATTGAACCAGTTCGGTCAGAAGCACAGGGAGCTTGGGGGCCTTTCTGGGGGCCCTTCTCCAAAGCCAACACAAACTTGTGCGCATTAACAATACGTTGCATGTCAATCGGGGGTCCTCTTCCGCCAACACAGGATCCGCACGTCTGTGGACGTCCGTCTACGTCGCAGAAATCCGCCAAAAACTGAGCTCGATCGTTCGCCGTGGTCCGCACGAATTCATTCCAATTCACGGGATTTGACGGTACTTATGACGGTACATTTTCGGCGTTTGCGGGGGCTTTGATGCTATCCGATATGGCGGTTCGGAAAGCCGTAGGCAGGGCCGCGGCTTACAAGATGGCCGAAGCGCGATCGAAGCGGGCTGAGATCAAGAAGCAGATCGCCGATGGCCTCAGCCCCGCGGCTCAACGCAAGATGGACAAGATCACCGGGCCGCTTGCGAACGCCAACACGTTCAAAGCGGTTGCCGACGAGTGGCTGGACAAGGCGCGTCGCGAGGGGCGCGCTGAGGTGACGCTGGGCAAGCTAGCTCGGCTCCTCGACTTCGCGCATCCGATCCTCGGCCTCCGCAACATCCGCGACATCAAGGCGATCGAGCTGCTTACGGTTCTGCGGCAGGTCGAGCAGCGAGGGCACTACGAAACCGCGCGCCGGCTACGCAGCACCTGCGACCAGGTGTTCCGCTACGGTATCGCAACCGGACGTGCCGATCGCGACGTGTCCGCCGATCTGCGTGGCGCGCTGACCGTCCCGCGCGTGACGCGCAGGGCCGCGATCATCGAACCGGCGGAGGCAGGAGCGCTGCTTCGCAAGAACGAGGAATTTACCTGCTACCCGGTCACGCGCGCGGCGCTACGCCTCGCAGCCCACGTCTTCGCGCGCCCTAGCGATCCTCGAAGGGCTTCGGCCTCTGACGGAGGGACAGAAATACGTGTTCCCCGCGCAAGGAAAACGGGACCGTCCAATGTGCGAGAACACCATCAATCTTGCCCTTCGTCGCGATACTCTTCGATCGGCTGCGAAAATCCTGACGGGCAACTTCGGGAAGCGTTATTGAAGCTGGCCATCTAGGACTAGCGCTTGGCTTGAGATGGTACTGGAGGTGGTCTGAGTGCGTGCCCACCATGTTGGACATTCGTTCATCCACTCCGTCTGTTCCGCTTCGGCCGAAGGTAGAGGAACGGCTCGTCGACAAGATCTCTTCAAAACGTCCGTTCAATAGTCCGCGGCGTCGCCGATCTCAGCGTCAGAACCGTCTGTTTACTCGAAAATAGCCTTGGAATGGCTGATGCGGAAAGGCTTTCCGATGGAATATCGCGGCCCGTCGTTCCAAGCGCCTTCGTCGAGGGACGGGTACTCACAGGTTACCCGGACCGATTGACGTTCGGGACGCGGTGGGCCCTAGGACGTTTGGCGATGTTTGCTGCCCGATCCTGAGGAGCGTTCCCCCTTGACCCGTCGCAGCAAGATCGTCTGGATGAGCGTCGTCGCCGTCCTGTCGCTGGGCCTGGCCTACCTGATTTACATCCGCGCGATGGCCGAGGAGAACGGCGGAGGCGGTGGTGGGCGGCCCGTCGAAGTCACTGTGGCGACGGCCCCGGCGCGCGGCATCACGCTGACGCGGACGATCGAAGGTGTGGGCGACGTGCTCGCCGCCGAGGCCGTGACCGTGACCGCGGAAGCCGCGGGGCGGGTCGCGGCGATCACTTTCGCCGAAGGCGCGAACGTGGCGCAGGGCGCCGTGCTGGTGCGGCTCGATGCCGAACAGGAGAATGCCGAGGTCGCGACGCGCACCGCCGAGGCCGCGGAGCTCAAGGGCCGGCTCGGGCGGTTGCAGCGTCTCGTCGGCGAGGGCGCGATCCCGCGGGGCGATGTCGCCGACCTCGGCCGCAATGTCGAGGCGGCGAACGCACGCATCGCTTCGGCGCGCACCGTCGTGGCGGACACGGTGATCCGCGCGCCTTTCTCCGGCACGCTGGGCCTGCGGCAGGTCAGCGTCGGCGCATTCGTCCAGCCGGGGGCGGAACTGGTCACGCTCGACCGGCTCGACAGTGTCAAGCTGCGTTTCGCGGTACCCGAAAGCGCGCTCGGGCGGGTCCAGGTCGGATCGTCGGTCGAAGTGCGCAGTCCGGCGTTCCCGGACGACGTGCTCCGCGGGCGCATCACGGCGTTCGCTTCCCGCCTGGATCCCGCGCTGCGCACGTTGACGGCCGAGGCACGGCTTCCCAATCCCGGGCGGCGGCTGCGGCCGGGCATGCTGGGCAACGTCACCGTATCGGCGGAAACGGTGCAGGCGGTGGTGATCCCGGCGATCGCGTTGCAGGTGCGCGGGCCGACCCAGTTCGTCTACCGCATCGTGTCCGGCTGCGCGGTGCGCGCCGAAGTTTCGATCGGCCAGCGCGAGCCGGACGGGATCGAGATCCTCCGCGGCCTGAACGCAGGCGACCTGGTCGCGACCGAAGGCTTCGACAATCTGTCCAGCGGCACGCCCGTGATCGACAAGCGGATCGCGATGCAGCGCGCCCGCGGGCGATCCGACGAGAAGGGCGCGAAAGGAGGCGAGAAGGGCAAAGGCGCGGAGAAAAGCGACGAGGACAAGCAGCGCGAGGACGAGCTGAAGGCACGATGCCGCCAGGTCGCCGATCAGGCCGGCGGCGCCAGTGGGCCTGGCGGCGGTGGAAATGCACCCCGTGGCCGCTGACGCGCGCTCCATCTTTTCGCTGGCGGTCGAACGCCCGATCCTGGCGGCATCGATCAACCTGCTGCTGATCGCGTTGGGGCTGGCCGCGATCTTCACCCTGCCGATCCGGGAGTATCCCGACATCGATCCGCCGACCGTGTCCGTGCGCACGAGCTATGTCGGGGCGTCGGCCGAGATCGTCGAGCGCGAGATCACCAAGCTGATCGAGGAGAACCTGTCGGGCATCGCGGGCATTCGGCAGATCTCGTCGACGAGCCGCAACGAAGCCTCGTCGATCAACATCGAATTCAATGCGGGCGTCGACATCAACGACGCCGCGTCCGACGTGCGCGACAAGGTGTCGTCCGTGCGCGGCCGCCTGCCCGACGATGTCGAGGAGCCGGTGATCGAAAAGGCGAACGCCGACGACCAGCCGATGATGTGGATCACGATGCGGTCGGACGAACTCAAGCCGCCCGAGCTGACCGATCTGGCCGACCGGCTGATCGTCGATGCCATCGGAGTCGTCGACGGCGTCGCGCGCATCCAGGTCGGCGGGCAGAAACGCTACGCGATGCGCGTCTGGCTGGACCGGCGCGCGATGGCGGCGCGCAACGTCACGCCGACGGATGTGGTCACCCGGCTGCGCGCGGAAAACGTCGAAATCCCCGCCGGGCGGCTGGAGACCGGACGGCAGGAGATCGGCCTGCGTGCGGAAACGCGGTTCACGTCCGCCGAAGAGTTCGCGGCGCTGACGATCCGCAACGTCGGCGGCACGCGCGTCCAGCTGGGCGATGTCGCGCGCGTCGAGGTGGGCCTCGCCGAGTATCGCAGCGGGCTGCGCTCGAACGGACAGGACGCGATCGCACTGGGGATCATCCGTCAGTCGAACGCCAACACCTTGTCCGTCGCGTCCGGCGTGCGCGCGGAGATCGACCGGGTGCGTGGCTCGCTTCCGAACAGCGTCACGATGTCCGTCGACTACGACGAGTCCGAGTTCATCCGCGAAACGCTGATCAACGTGGGCACGACGTTGGCGCAGGTCATCGCGGTCGTGGTGGTCGTCATCTATCTGTTCCTGGGCAGCTGGCGCGCGACGCTGATCCCGGCCGTCACCATCCCCGCGTCGATCATCCCCGCCTTCCTGATCGCGCTCGCGCTCGGCTTTTCGCTGAACGTGCTCGTGATCCTCGCCGTCATCCTCGCGATCAGCCTGTGCACGGACGACGCGGTCGTCATCGTCGAGAACATCAAGCGTCGGCAGGCGGCGGGCGAGCCGGTGCTGATCGCGTCCGCGCGCGCGACGCAGCAGGTCGGGCTCGCCACCTTCGCCAGCGCCGCGGTGCTGATCGCGGTGATCCTGCCGCTTGGCTTCATTTCGGGCAATGTCGGCCGGCTGTTCCAGGAGTTCGCGGTCGTGCTCGCCGCGATCGTCGCCTTTTCGACCTTCTCCGCGCTCAGCCTGTCGCCGATGCTGGCCAGCAAGCTGTTCGCAAAGGAGGAGAAGCCGAGCCGGATCAATCATTGGGTGCAGGATCATCTCGACCGCCTGGCCAAGGGCTATCGCGGCGTCCTTGAAGGCGCGGCGTCGCGGCCGTGGGTCCCGCTCGTTGCGGCGCTGCTGCTGATCGCGTTGGGAGCGCTGGCCTTCATCGGCACGTCGTCCGAGGTCGCGCCCGAGGAGGACCGTGGGTCCCTGCGTGTCCGCGTCACGGGTCCGGAAGGCACGTCGTTCGAATATACGCGCGAAAAGGTGGTCGAGATCGAGAAGATCCTGCAGCCTTATATCGCGCCCCCGCCCGGCGAGGACGGCAAGCGACCCGAAGGGTCCGAGACCAAGCCGATCGCGAGCATCCTGTCGATCGTATCGCCGGGCTTCGGCGGCGCGAGCAGCGCGAACAGCGCCTTCATCATCGTCCGCCTGACGCCCTGGGGTGAACGCGCGGTCGCCCAGCAGGAGTTCCAGCAGACGCTCACCCGGCAGCTGCGCCGCGTGACGGGCGTGCGCGCGGTCGCCACGGGGGCCGCGACGCTCGGCCAGCGCCGACGAGGTCAGCAGCTGCAGTTCGTGCTGAGCGCGGTCGACCGCACCGAAGTGCGCGGCTGGGCGGAAGGGCTGCTGGAAGACGCGGGCGGCGTCGACGGCCTGACCAACCCCGAACTCGATTACAAGGACACGCTGCCGCAGCTGTCGATCACGATCGACCGCGCGCGGGCGGCGACGCTGGGTGTCGATGCGCAGGCGATCGGAGACGCGTTGCAGGTCATGTTCGGCTCGCTTCAGGTCACCCGCTACGTCGATCGCGGCGAGGAATACGATGTCATCCTTCAGGGGCTGACCGAGGACCGCCGCA
The DNA here is from genome assembly GCA_964251385.1 of uncultured Sphingomonadaceae bacterium. Classification (GTDB taxonomy): domain Bacteria; phylum Pseudomonadota; class Alphaproteobacteria; order Sphingomonadales; family Sphingomonadaceae; genus CADCVW01. The sequence goes on from CAXUJK010000002.1 coordinate 438,837, forward strand.
CCGCCGACGATCTGCGCAACGTCTTCGTGCGCACGCGTTCCGGCGAAGAGGGGGGAGGCGAGCTGATCCCGCTGTCGTCGGTGGTCCAGCTCGACGAGGAAGGCACCGTCCGCGAGTTCGGCCGCCTCGATCGCCTAGCCGCGATCACGCTGGAGGCGGGCCTGTCGCCCGGCGTTTCGCTCGGCGACGCGCTCGCGCAGCTGGAAGAGATCGCCGCCGACACGCTGCCCGGCGAAGCGCAGATCGGGTACAAGGGCGAGGCTCTGGAGCTGCAGGAGACCGGCGGGTCGCTGTACCTGATCCTCGTCCTTGTGCTCGTGCTGATGTTCTTCGTGCTGGCGGGGCAGTTCGAAAGCTTCATCCACCCGCTCATCATCCTGACCTCGGTGCCGATGGCGCTCGCGGGCGGGTTGGGCACGATGTGGCTCGCGGGCCTCACCCTCAACATCTACACCCAGATCGCGCTGATCCTGCTCGTTGGGCTGGTCGCCAAAAACGCGATCCTGCTCGTCGAGTTCGCCAATCAGCTGCGGTCGGGGGGCAAGGAGCCTCGCGAGGCCGCGCTCGACGCTGCGGGGCTGCGGCTGCGGCCGATCCTGATGACCAGCGTCGCGACGATCATCGGCGCGGTGCCGCTGATGCTCGAAACGGGCGCGGGCGCGGAAGCGCGCTTCACCATCGGGCTCGTGACCCTGGGCGGGCTCACCGTGGGAACGTTGCTCACTCTGTTCCTCGTCCCCGTCGCCTACATCATGCTCGGCAAGTACACATCCGCGCCCGATGCATTGGTGAAGGAGGTTGCGAAGCAGGCGGAGGAGAACCCGGACGACGAGAGCATCGGCGACGAGGGCGCGACGCCGAAGCCCGGCCGACGCGGTCCCGAGCCGCAGCCCGCATGAGGTTACGCACGCTTTCGATGCTGGCGCTCCTCGCGGGGTGCAGTCAGGCCGTGACGTACGAGCGCCCCGGCTCGGTCGCGGAAATAAATGGTCCGACATATCCAGCCGAGTTACGCGGAGACGGTGTCGGGCGTGCGGCGGTCGAGATCCCGTGGCGCGACTTCTTCGCCGACCCGCGGCTGCGGGTGCTGATCGCGCAGGCGCTGGAGAGCAACCGCGATCTCGTCGTCGCCACCGCGCGCATCGACGAAGCGCGCGCGCAGTACCGCATCGTGCGCGCCGACCTGCTGCCCACCGTCGATGCGCGGGCGAGCGCACGGTACGGCGGGACGATCGGCGGCGGCAGGGGCAGCGGCGGCGGTACGACCGGGGGCGGAACGACGCCGACCACGCCCACCGATCCGACCAACCCCACGACGCCGACGACACCCGGCGGCACGGACCCGGGATCGACCGGGGGCGGCACGAGCAGCGGTGGCGGCCGCTACCAGGTGTCCGCGGTCGCATCGTACGAGCTCGACTTCTGGGGCCGCGTCCGCTCGCTGAGCCGGGCCGCGCGCGCGCTGTACTTTCAGACGGTGGAGGCGCAGCGCGCGTTTCGGCTGACGCTGATCGCCGACGTCGCCGAAGCGCATCTGGTCGACCGCGAGCTCGCCGAACGCATCGCGCTGGCGACGGTGGCGGTGCGCAGCCGCGAACAGTCGCTGCGCATCGCGACCCGTCTGTTCGAGGAAGGCGAAGGCTCGCGGCTGGAGATCGAACAGGAACGCTCGCTGCTGACCGACGCGCAAGGCCAGCGCGCCGACCTGCAGCGGCTCGAACTGCAGAACCGGAACTTGCTGGCGTTGCTTGTCGGCCGTCCGCTGGACGCCGATCTGCCGCAGCCGCGGCCTCTGGCTGGCCAGGGCATCGTGACTGCCATCCCTGCTGGGCTGCCGTCCGATCTGCTCAACAACCGCCCCGATATTATCGCGTCCGAACAGGCCCTGCGCGCCGCAACCGCCGACGTGGGCGCCGCCCGCGCCGCCTTCTTTCCGCGCATTGCGCTGACCGGATCGCTCGGCCTGTCGAGCGACAGCCTCACCGGCCTGTTCAGCGGCGGTCCGATCTGGAGCTTCGTGCCGAGCCTCGTCCAGCCAATCTTCGACGGCGGAGCCAACCGGGGAAATCTCGACCTCGCACGCGCCCGAGCGAACGTCGCGGTCGCGCAGTACGAGCGCACGGTGCAGGTCGCGTTCCGCGAGGTCGCCGACGCGCTCGCGGGGCGCCGCTACCTGGCGGACCAGCGCCGTGCCCAGGAAGCGCGCCTCGCCGCGCTGCGGTCGAGGCTGCGGCTGATCGAGCTGCGCTTCACCGAGGGCTTCTCGGCGATCATCGATGTCCTCGACGCGCGCCGCGAGATTTTCGCCGCCGAACAGCAGCTGGTCCAGACGCGCCGCGCCGAATTGTCCAACGCCGTCTCCCTCTACACTGCGCTAGGCGGCGGCCTGACCTGACCGAATAGATCTGAGCGGGCGTCGCCTCTCGACAACGCCCGCCGGTACGCATCAGCCGCGACGGCCGTCCCAGTCGCGCCGTTCAAGGCGCAGCCGCTGGCGAAGCTGATTCACCTGAAGCTCCAGCTGCGAGACTTCGGCGCGCGTCAGTCCATTGCGCGCATAGCGATTGTGCAGCCGCTGCAGCTGAACCGTCTCCCGGTTCAGGCCGGTCGCCTCGCGCTGGGTGATCGTCCGACGCTGTGCGGCGCGCCCGATCTGGTTGGTCAGCTGGTTGATGTCCGACTGGATCTGGCGCTGCACGGTAGGCTGGATCCGCCAGGCCTGGGCCGAAGCCGGCACCGCGGCAACGGCACTGGACGCCAGCGCGACGGAAAGCAGGATCTTACGCATGATCTGAACTCCTATGACTCGATCACGCCGAGGCGGCGCGCCAATGCTTCTGCGACCCGCGTGTCACAGGGATGTGCCCGCCGGACCGCAAAAATGTCGCAAAACGTCGCGGGTGCATCGTTGCGACAAGTTGCGACAAGTTCGACGCCGCCCGACATAAGGAAGCGACAGGTCGGGCCGACATGGTGACCATCATCAATGGAGACACCATCATGAAGACGACCATTATTGCTACTGCCCTCGCCGGCCTCCTTCTCGCGGGCACCGCCTCGGCGCAGCCGGTGGGCCGCGCAGATGCCAATGCGAACGGCAGCCTGTCCCGCGCGGAATTCGCGGCGCAGCTCGACCGGCGCTTCGCACGGCTCGATACGAACCGCGACGGCGTCGCCTCGGCCGCCGAACTCTCCGCCCGCAAGCCGGGCGCACGCGGTGCCCGGGCGAACCGCGCAGGACGTCCGGGCGGACGCGCCAGCGTCGCCGAACGCTTCGCCCGCATGGACGCCAACCGCGACGGCGCGATCACGCTTGCGGAAATGCAGGCCGTCGATGATCGGCGTGGTGAGCGCGCAGGCCGACGCGGTGAGCGCCGTGACGGCGCTGCGCAAGCGGGACGCGGCATCGGACGCATGGACGCCAATCGCGACGGCGCGGTCAGCCGCGCCGAGTTCCAGACGCGCGGCCTCACCCGGTTCGCCCGGCTCGACGTCAACAGCGATGGCGCGGTGACACGGGCCGAACGGCAGAACGCGCGGGCGGCTCGCCAGGACCGGCGCGCGCGCTAGGCCGATAAGAGCGGTCGCTGGCGTCCCCTCGCCAGCGGCCGTCCTTTCGCGCACGAGGTTCCTCGATGTCCGACGCACGACCACACCTCCTGATCGTCGATGACGAGCGTTCGATCCGCGAGCCGCTCGCCGCCTACCTCACCAAGGAAGGCTATCGCGTCACACAGGCGGCGGCCGCGGACATCGCGCGAACCGCGCTGACGGCTTATGCGATCGACCTTGTCGTGCTCGACATCATGATGCCGGGCGAAGACGGGTTCAGCCTGTGCCGCCACATTCGCGCAACGGGCGAGCTCCCCGTGATCCTGCTGACCGCGCGCACCGACGACACCGACCGTATCGTCGGTCTGGAAATGGGCGCTGACGACTATGTGGTCAAACCCTTCAACCCGCGCGAGCTCGTCGCCCGCATCAAGGCGATCCTCCGCCGCGCGGGCGGCGGCGCGGTTCGCCAGCGCGCGCCGGAGAGCGAAAGCTACGCCTTCGGCTCGTGGGTCCTCAAAGCAGGCGAGCGCGCGCTCGTGGGCTCCGACGGCGTCTCTGTCCCGCTTTCGACCGGCGAGTTCAACCTGCTGCTGACGCTCGTCACGCATCCGCGTGCGGTGCTGACCCGCGACCAGCTCCTCGACCTGACGCAAGGGCGGGAGGCGCAGGCGTTCGATCGCTCCATCGACAACCAGGTCAGCCGCCTGCGCCGCAAGATCGAGGACGATCCCAAGGACCCGCAGCTTCTCAAGACCGTGTGGGGCGGCGGCTACACGCTCGCGGCGGAAGTCACCCGGCTTTGATCTCGCGCCCCATACGCAGGCTGAGACCCCGCAGCCTCGCGGGCCAGTTCGCTTTGCTCGTCGGGATCGCCTTGTTCGTGGCGCAGGCGATCAATTTTGCAATGTTGCTGAGCGAGCGGCGCGAACGGCGCGTCAACCAGCTCGTCGTGCCGGCCGTCCTGCGCCTCGTCCGCGCCGCCGATCGTTTCGAGCGTGGCGCGCTGAGGACGCCGGCCCGCGGAGGCGGTCCGCGTCGCGTGCGGGTGAGCGAGCGGAGCGGCGTCACGCCCGCCATGACACGCCAGCCCGATTTGGAAGAGCGTGTCGAACGTGCGCTGGCGGAGGCGGGCGTCGCCGCCCTGCAGGTTCGCGCTGCGGAGACCGACGTCGACGCGAGGATGCGTCAGCCGCGCCGCGCCGCGCGGGAACGTGTCGGCCGCATGCTGCTCCTGTCGGTGCAGATGGACGCCGACACCTGGCTGACGCTGCGCACGCCCGCCCGGAACAGCGACCGGGCGCTGATCGCGCGGCTGCTCGGGCAGACCGCGATACTGTTCGGCGTGCTGCTGCTGGGCGTGCTGTGGATGGGTCGCCGGGCCGCGCGCCCGTTGCGCGAGCTCGCGACCGCCGCCGCCGCGTTCGGCGGAACGGGCCAACCGGGGCCGGTGATCGAGCAAGGACCCGCCGACATTCGGGTCCTTATCGCGGCGTTCAATGCAATGCGAGAGCGGCTGATGACCACGCTTGCCGAGAAGGACCGGATGCTGGGCGCGATCGGGCATGACCTGCGCACGCCGCTCGCCTCCCTGCGGCTTCGCGTAGAGACGCACGACGATCCCGCGGAGCGCGCGCGCATGGCCGACACGATCTCCGAGATGAGCCAGACCCTCGACGACATCCTGTCACTGGCGCAAGTCGGCAGGTCGCGCGAAGCCGCCGCGCAGGTCGACCTCTCGGCAATGGTGGACGCGATCGTCGAGGATCTGCGCGACCTTGGCGGCGACGTCACGTTCGAACCGTCGCCGCGCCTAGCGATCGCGCTGCGCCCGATCTCGACGCGACGTGCGATCCGCAACCTGATCGAAAACGGGCTGAAATACGGCATCAAAGTCGTGGTTCGCGTCCGGCTCAACGTAGACACGGCGCTTGTCGAGATCGACGACGTGGGTCCGGGACTTCCGCCGCAAGATCTCGCGCGGGTGTTCGAGAGCTTCATTCGCCTTGAGAACTCGCGCAACCGCCAGACGGGCGGAGCCGGGCTGGGACTGGCGCTTGCACGCGCGATCGTTCGCGATCAGGGCGGCGACATCTTACTTTCGAACCGATCGCCGGTTGGATTACGGGCGACGCTCTCTCTCCCGTCAACGCACGGCAGGTCGGTCGCAAGGCCTGAAATCCCTCGTTCAGCATACCCAGGCAAGCGCGCGCCTTGAGAAGCTGCTTGCGCGTTCGATGCTAGGTGGAAGTTCATCCCATCCATCCCTGCTAACGGTTGATTATCAATCCCGCTTCATGAGCACGCGGCAGTACGCCCGACTGGTGCACGATTGGGTCGTTGGCATCGGCCTTCAGCCTCAGGAGTATGGCACCCACTCGCTGCGACGGACCAAGGCGTCCATCATCTACAAGGCGACTGGAACTCGCAGAGCGCACTGAGGTCTGAGGTTGACCCAATTGCAGACGCTTAGCTCAACCCTCTCGCTCCCTATTTCCGGACCTTCGTTCATGTCGCTTCAACGGCAAGCTTCAGGCGAGCCTGATTAGGCCACGAGTTCAGCAGCAGCGTTCGTCCTCGTAACCGGTCAGGAATCCCCATCAACCGGGTCTGCTCCTTCGGCGCCTCGACCTACTACGATCCCAACCTCGCGACGCGGGGATCATGCGTTTTGCGAGGCCGGTGTTAGTGTAGATCGGCGACGCTCGCACGCCCGCTCCCGAAGCCGCGGCTCGTCGATGGGATTCTTGCAGCTTGCCAAAACCGTCGTCCCGGCTAGGCTGGTCTGGTCATCGAGACCCGTAAGCGTTTTCCGTCCTCTTCTGGAGTAGACCGGCATGCGCAAGGCTGCGATCTGCTTGGCGCTGATCCTCTCAGGCACGGTATCGTCCGCGACGATGTTGCGGCTGCCCGGAGGCGGGCCGGCGGCCGCAAGCTGCACCGAGCAGTGGAAGCAAATGGCCCGGCACCCCGGTGGCCGGACTCCGAACGGCTTCGGCCAGGCCTGCATCTTGGCGGGACAGCCCGCCCCTCGCGCGATGACCAGGGCGGAACTGATGCCGCTGATCGCGGCCGCTATCCCGGACTCTGCGCGCCTGCCGGCAAGCCAGCCGGTCGACGTCGGTGCATTCTGTCCGCGCTATTGGGACCAGACGCCCGGTAATCGCGCCTTCTTCTGGCGTGAACTGCTGTTCCGGATGATGGGGCCGGAGAGCGACTATAAGCCGGCCACGATGTACTGGGAGGGCACGGAGTACCGCGTGGGGCTTCTGCAGATGTCCCTTAGCAACGGCTGCGTCTCCGACGAACGGGATTTGGTGGATCCCGCGAAGAACATCGCTTGCGCCGTCCGGCGTATGGAGGCGCTCGTTGCGCCCAGGACAGGGTCGGCGGGTCGAATTGGCGGCGACGCTGCGCACGGCAAGGTGGGCGCGGCGCGCTACTGGTCGACTTTGAGGGTCGTCGCCCAGAAGCCGGGTGGACGAGGCCGGGAGACCCGCGACCCGATCGTCGCGGCGACCAAGGCCCTGCGGCCATGCTGGACCTCACCGGCCAGCTGACGAGCAAAGCGGCCTAAGCAAACCACAAGGGGGACAGGATGATGAGGAAAATCGGGACGGCTGCGATGCTTGCCGGCGTGCTGGCCACCGCCGCGGCCGCGGCGCAAACGCTGCCGCTCGTCGGACCGGAGGCCAGAGTGGTGGTTGAGGCCGGCGAGTGGCGGGCCCTGGACCAGTCGTGTCCCACCCTTCCAGTCGACGCCGGACTGCGCCAGAGGCTCGTCGACGTCGCGGCTGGCGAGTGGCAGCGGTTCGGCTTCCAGGTGATCGATCACCGTGCGCGTCCCGACCGGCGGCTGCGCTTGATCGTCGAGCCGCAGGGCGGTGACCTGGTCGACGAACGCCACAATCCGATGGGCAGCGACGTCACGCGCAGGGCGCTGCGTCTCGGTCTAATGGAGGACGAGCAGAAGGTGCGCCGCGCGATCGGCGGCTACTGGAGCGCCGTGCCGAACTGGGACGGCTACTCCGAGCAGTCCCGGATCTTCAGGGCATTCGGTGACGCGGGCTGGGCCCGCCCATGGTCGGCGGCGTTCATCTCCTACGTGATCTGCATGGGCGGACTGTCGGACCTGCAGCAGTTCCAGCGTGCCGACGGGCACCGCACCTACGTCGACCAGGCAATTGCCGCTGCGGACGGGTTGGCACCAGGGGCGGTCTTCCGCGCGCGCGATGTGGCGGCCGGTCTGCCCAAGCCCGGTGACCTCCTGTGCGCCGACCGCGCGGAGACGGCGGCCTTCTACCGCTCAATCGCGGACAGGCGCCCCGACATGGGCGGCGGCCGGGCGATGCACTGCGACCTCGTCGTCGCAGTCAAGCCGTCCTCCGGCTACGTTGCGGTGATCGGCGGCAACGTAGTGAACTCCGTGTCGCTTACACTAGTTGGCATCAAGAAGGAGGGCGATCGCCAGCGCGTGTTCACCGCCGCCGAAGGCGCCGGCGCCCGGCCGTGGTTCGCGGTGCTCGAGCTCCAGGCGCCGGGAACCGCGTCCCTGAACGACTCGGTAGCGATCAGGGCCCTCGGCGCCCGGACGCAACGCTAAAGGCGTTAGGGAACCCGACCTGTCCGGTTTTTCGAGGTGTCGCTCGCGCCGGCGGGCTTCTTCCCACGGCGGAAGTCGACACTACCCTCGTTCGCCAAGTTGGCCTTAAGTATGTCGGAGTGCGGCCAGAAGTCAGATAACTTGCAGGTACGGACTAACCTACCTTCTACATCACTCGCAATTTCAGAAAGCCAGACGCAAGCTTGTCTCGACCAAAAGTAAGCGGTAGTCGTTTGTCCGACGCGTTTACCGCGTGAGACGAGATTATCGGACGAGTAGAGGCCATCGTTACAGTAGCTGATAATCCTGTTTTGAAACTCGTTTACTTTTGAATGCTTGTGCCGCGAAAGATCAACGGAAGCTCGGCAATATACTGCTTCATTATCTCATCCTCCCGCTCGTCGAACTTGCGAAGGGACAAAGTAGCAACGTCGTACGCCGTATGAGCGTAAACTACGACATCTTCACCGGTGGAGGGTGCCTTAAATCGAGCTACCTCTTGCCGCTGTCCGACGTGCTGCTCTACCCGCACCACGCGGGGCTGGGCGACGCGCCGTCGATCGCGCGCTATACGGTCGCGGGGTGCGATGACCGGCTGACGGTTGCGTCCGTCGACGTTGCGTCGCACGGCGCGCCGCGATCCGGCCTGGCGGCGCTGATGGCGAGGCTGGGGATCGCCGCCTGAGGAAAGCCCGGTTTCGCGGTTCGCGCGATCCCATGTACGAACGCCGGAACGAAGGTGCCTGCTTGTCTCACTCCACCCTGTTCACGTCCGGTTCGCTTTTCACGACCGACTATCTCGTGGAGGCGATCGCCGCCACGCCCGCCTACCTCGCCGTCGATGTCGCCGCGTTGCGGGCGCGGCTGGAGGGGATCGCTTCGGCCCTTCCGCGGACCGACCGCACGATCGAAAGCCAGACCGAGGACGATTTCATCTGGCCGGTGTTGGCCGCGCTCGGGTGGTCGGACTCGCTGCGCCAGCAGAACCTGACCGTGTCCGGCCGCGACGACGTTCCCGACGGCCTGCTGTTCGCCGATGCTCCCGCCAAGGCCGCCGCGAACCTCCACGGCGACCAGTGGCGGCGTTACGCGCACGGCCTGGCCGTGGTCGAAAGCAAGCGCTGGGCGCGGCCGCTCGATCGCGCGTCCGGGCGCGAGGAGGCGACCGCGCCGTCCACGCAGATGCTGCGCTACCTGCGCCGCATCGACGATCTGACGGGCGGCCGGCTGCGCTGGGGCATCCTGACCAACGGGACGAAATGGCGGCTGTACTGGGCGGGCGCGGGGTCGGTGTCGGAGGAATTCCTCGAGATCGATCTCGGGCGCGTGCTGGGGCTGGACGGCACCGACCTGTTCGCGAACGCCGCCGCGCGCGACCACTGGCTTCGCGTCTTCGCCGTCATGTTCGGACGCGACGCGTTCGTCCGGGACGGCGCCGACGACAAATCGTTCCACGAACGGGCGCGCGCGGCGGCGGCCTTCTACGAGGAACGCGTCGCCGCCAGCCTGTCCAGGCTGGTGTTCGAACAGGTCTTTCCCGACCTCGCGACCGCGATCGCCGGCGCGGCACCCGACGCCCCGCTGTCCGCCGTGCGCGACGCATCGCTCGTGCTGCTCTACCGCCTGCTGTTCCTGCTCTACGCGGAGGACAGGAACCTGCTGCCCGTCGGCGACAGGCGGTACGACGACTACGCGCTTCGGCCCTTGCGCATCGACGTCGGCGAACGCGTGACGCGGGGCGACGCGCTGTCCGCGTCCGCATCCCGCATCTGGGGGCACGTCGCGGACCTGTCGCGGATCATCGACCGGGGCGACCCGTCGATCGGCATCCCGCCGTACAATGGCGGGCTGTTTTCGGGCGACTTGGTGGCAGGAGGCGGCGCGGCGCTGCTGGACGCGGTGCGCGTTCCCGACAGCGTCATGGCCCCCGCGCTGGACGCGCTGTCGTTCGAGCGGTCCACGGGGTCGCGGCGCTACATCAACTACCGCGACCTGTCGGTGCAGCAGCTCGGATCGATCTACGAACGCCTGCTCGAATTCGAGCTTGTGCGGGGCGAGGCGGGCACGCTCGTCGTCCGTCCCAACCTGTTCGCGCGCAAGAACAGCGGAAGCTACTACACGCCCGACGCGCTGGTGCGGCTGATTCTCGACGAAACGCTCGAACCGCTGATCGCCGAACGGCTCGGCGGGTTCCGGTCCGCTCTCGAGGGTTTAAACCCTCGCGATGCCGAGGACTACCGGCGGCGGGCCTTGCGCGACGCCGATCCCGCGAGCGCGATCCTGGCCTTGCGCGTGTGCGATCCCGCCATGGGGTCGGGCCATTTTCTCGTCGGGCTGGTCGACACGCTCGCCGATCATGTGCTGGACGCGATGGCGGAGGCCGCGGTGCTCGCCGCCGATCTGGCGTATGTCTCGCCTCTGGCCGACACCATAGAAAACATCCGCGCAACCATCCTTCGCAACGCGCGCGCCGCCAGCTGGACGATCGACGAAGCGCAGCTCGACGACCGCCACATCGTGCGGCGCATGGTGTTGAAGCGCTGCGTGTACGGCGTCGACAAGAACCCGATGGCGGTGGAGCTCGCCAAGGTGGCGCTGTGGCTGCACACCTTCACCGTCGGCGCGCCGTTGTCGTTCATCGACCATCACCTGCGCGCCGGGGACAGCCTGTTCGGGCTGTGGGTGCGGGACGCGATCGACAAGGCGGCCAAGCTTGGCGGCGAGCTGTTGTGGAACGAGGCGCTGAAGGACGCCCAGCGCCAGGCGCGCGCGATGAAGACGATCGAGCTCGCCACGGACGCGGAGATCGCCGAAGCGCACCGGTCGGCCGAGATGTGGACGGACGTCGAGTTCCAGACCGGGCCGCTCGACGCGTTCGTGTCGTTCATGCACGCGCTCGACTGGCTGCGCCCGTTGGCGGCGGAGATCGGGCTGGTGCGGCTGTGGCTCGACGGCCAGTTCGGCGACCCGCTTGCCATCGCGCGCGGCAAGGCGCAGCCCTTCGCGGTGCGCGCCAAGCCGGCCGAGGCCGAAGCCTTCGCCGACCTCGTCACCCGCGCCCGCGCGCTGATCGCGGAGGAGCGGTTTCTGAATTGGCAGATCAGCTTCCCGGGCGTGTGGGACAATTGGGCGAGCGCGGAGCGGGAAGGGGGGTTCGACGCGGTGGTGGGCAATCCGCCGTGGGACCGTTTCGAGTTCGAGGAGGTGCCTTGGTTCGAGGCGCGAGATCGAACTATCGCGCTTGAACCCAGTGGAGCGAAGCGCAAGGAACGGATCAAGGCACTGCAGGCTGCTGATAATCCTTTATGGGCCGAGTACCGGCACGCTGCTGAACGTTTGCTTACTGCGACGAGGATCGTAAGAGCGGGAAACATCTATTCACGGCTAAATGTCGGAAAACTAAATCTTTTTAAGCTTTTCGTTGAACGAGCATTTCAGTTGGTAAAGCCCACTGGCATAGTGGGGATGCTTATGCCGAGCGGGATCGCTGGCGATCACTCATCAAGTGGGTTCTTTCGCTCGATATCTACAAGAGGTCATTTGAAAGCATTCTACGACTTCGAAAATCGCCGATCACGCTATGGACTTCAACCTTTTTTTCCTGACGTAGACACCCGGTTCAAGTTTTCTTCTTTAATCGCCAGTCCTCAACGAACATTCAAAGCTGCTTCTTGCGGCTTCTTTCTGCAGGCAACGAGTGAGATCGCTGATCCAGACCGTGCGTTTCCGATCACGGCGCAGCAGTTCGCGATCGTGAATCCCAACACCGGCACCGCACCAATCTTCCGCTCGCGTCGCGACATGGCGTTAACGACAGACATTTACGGGCGGCTTCCAGTCCTCGTTGATCGGTCTGTTTCGACGCCCGTGGAGGCGTGGCCGGTTCGCTACTGGCAGATGATCAACATGACCTCAGATAGCCACCTGTTCCGCACCCGTGCGGAATTGGAGGAGCGCGAGGGAGCATGGCACATCGGCGGCAATCGTTTTCATTCCCGAACGGGAGAGTGGGTGCCGCTGTACGAAGGCAAGATGGTGCAAGCGTTCGACCATCGCGCGGCAAGCATCTTCGTCAACGCCGCTAACGCCAATCGGCCCGCGCAGCCTCTGCCCGCCACTTTGGCGCAGCATAGCGACCCGGCTTGGATCGCCGACCCGCAGTTTTGGACTCAGGTGCCGCTGGGACCAGGTCAGCACGCCTATACGCTTGGCTTCAAAGACGTGACCGCGCCGACCAATGTTCGGTCTATGATAGCCGCAATCGTGCCGAGCGGAGTTGCGGGCAACACGCTTCCCTTGATCGAGGTCGATCCCGAGGTCGGCAAGCCGGATGCTGCGCGGTTGGCGCTGCTAGTCGCAAACCTGAACGCTACGATCTACGACTTCATTGCTCGCCAAAAGATCCAAGGCAATCATCTTAATTGGTTCATCGTCGAACAACTCCCCGTCGTTCCGCCCGCCGCCTACGCCCGCGCCTTCGGCCCCAAATCAGCCGCCGACATCGTCCGCGAGGCCGTGCTCGAGCTCAGCTACACCGCGCACGATCTCGCCCCGTTCGCGCGGGACATGGGGCATGTCGATGCGGACGGCGCGGTGCTGCCGCCGTTCGCGTGGGACGAGGACCGCCGGCTGCGGCTTCGCGCAAAGCTCGATGCGTTGTACTTCATCCTCTACGGCATCGCGGACGCCGCCGATCCGGCGCGGAGCCGCGACGACATGCGCTACATCTATTCGACCTTTCCCATCGTCGAGCGCGAGGAGACGGCGCGCTGGGGCCGCTACCGCAGCCGCGACCTGTGCCTCGCGTGGACCAACGCGCTGCTGGCCGGGAATCCGGACGCGGCGATCGACGGGTAGGCGCGGTCGGGCGGGCCGGCTTCGGGCAACTCCAATCCGTTCGTGCTGAGTAGCGGCTGAGCCTGTCGAGGCCTGTCCTGAGCAACGCCGCAGGCGGCGTCGAAGGGACGCGTATCGAAGCACCCTGTTGATCCTTCGATACGCCGTTTCGACAAGCTCAACGGCTACTCAGTATAAACGGATCTATCTAAAGCCATCCGACCATAGGATCCGGCCATGAACGCCTTTGCCGTTGCCGCCGCCGCCCTGCTGTCCGTCCCGCAGCCGGTCGTTGTCGCGCCTCGGACTGCGCCTACGCCTGCGGTCGCGGCGGCGTGGGGGTTCGATCGCAGCGACCTCGCGCCGCACCCTGGCGTCCGGTTCGGGGTGCTGCCGAACGGCATGCGGTATGCGCTGATGCGGCAGGCGGGGGCGCGGCTGTCCGTGCGGTTGCATGTCGACGCGGGGGCGTCCGCCGAAGCGCCCGGGCAGAACGGGTTCATGCACCTGATCGAACACATGATCTTCCACGGGTCGGCCAACCTGCCGCAGGGCGCGCTGCTGACGCTGCTGCCCCACGCCGGGCTGGCACGCTGGTCCGACTTCGGCGCGACCACCAGCTACGACGAGACGGTTTTCTCGCTCGAACTCGGCCGGGCCGACGCCCGCGCGCGGGCAGGCGCGCTGACGGTGATGCGGGAGATCTGCGGCAACCTCCGTTTCGGGCGCGCCGCGGTGCGCGGGGCCAGGGCCAAGGTGCGCGAGGAGATACGCGCGCGCGATGCGGTGGCGGACCGGATCGCGACCGCGCAGAACGAATTCTTCGTGCCCGGCAGCGCGATCGCGCGCGGGCCGGTGGCGGGGACGGAACGAAGCGTCGCGCGCGCGTCCGGCGGTGCGCTGCAGCGGCTGTACGCCCGCAATTACGTGCCCGCGCGGACGACGCTGGTCATGGTCGGCGATTTTGATGTCGACGCGGCGGAAGCGGAGATCGCGCGCAGTTTCGGGGGTTGGCGCGCGGCGGCACCGAGCCCCGATCCGGCGCCACCGGCCGTCGCCGCGAGCCGCGGTCTTGCCACCCGGCTGTTCGTCGATCGCGCCGCGCCCACGACCGTTACGGTGGCCGCGGTTCAACCGCTCGGCGGGACGGACGCGCGGACGGCACGCGACGCGGCGTTCCTGCAATATCTGGCGAGCGAGATGCTGGCGCGCCGGCTGGCGGCGGGAGGCGCGCGCGCGACGGCGGCGGTGTACGACCATTTCTCGACCGCGCGGCTGGCGTTGATCGAGATCGACGCGCCCGACCGGGACTGGCGCGCGGCGGTCCGGCGGGGGGGCGCCGCGCTCGACCGCGCACTGACGACCGGGTTCACGCAGGCCGAACTGGACGCGCAGATCGCGATCGCGCGGCGTCCCCTGGTCGCTGCGGCGCGCACCGCCGAGGCCCAGGCGGACGCCATCGTCGACGCGGTCGGGCGCGGCATCCTGTTCACGGAACCGCCCGCGACATCGGGCAACGACGATTATCTCGCGCGCGTCCGCCTGGTCGACGTCGACGCGGCGTTCCGGCTGGCGTGGTCGGGCGGGCGACGCGTGTTCGTGTCGCACGACCGCGATGTTCCGGATGCGCAAGCCGCGATCGCCGCGGCTTGGACGGAGGCGACGCCGCCGCGCTAGCTACTCGCCACCGGCTGCGACGCGGGGCGGGGCGGCCTTGCGCCCTACATGCGTGTCGAGCCAGTTCGTCATTTCCCACAGCGTGTGCATGACGGACTCGCGCGCGCGATAGCCGTGCGCCTCGAGCGGCAGGACGACGTAGCGCACGGTCGCGCCCTGGCCTTTGAGCGCCGCGTAAAAACGTTCGCTCTGCACGGGGAAGGTGCCGCTGTTGTCGTCCTGCTCGCCGTGCATCAGCAGGATCGGCGCCTTGATCTTGGCGACGTGCGTGAACGGGCTCATCTGCGTGTAGGTGTCGACGGCTTCCCAGTACGTCCGCTGTTCGGCCTGGAACCCGAACGGGGTGAGCGTGCGGTTGTACGCGCCCGATCGGGCGATGCCGGCGCGGAACAGGTCCGAATGCGCGAGCAGGTTGGCGGTCATGAACGCGCCGTAGCTGTGCCCGCCGACCGCGATGCGATCCTTGTCGGCGACGCCCATCGCAACCACCGCGTCGACCGCGGCCTGCGCGGACGAGACGAGCTGCGAGATGTACGTGTCGTTCGCCTCCTTGCCCGCGACGCCGACGATCGGCATCGTCGGGTTGTCGAGGATGGCGTAGCCCTGCGTCAGCAGGAACAGGTGGCTGATCCCGCCGGGCCTTGTGAAACGGTTGTTCGTGTCGACGACCTGGCCCGCGACCGCGGCGTCGGTGAACTCGGTCGGGTAGGCCCACATGAGCAGCGGCAGCGGACCGTCGCGCGCCTGGTCGTAGCCGGCGGGAAGATACAAGGTGCCCGACAGCTCGACACCGTCGGCGCGCTTGTAGGTGACGAGGCGCTGGGTGACGCCCGCGAGTTGCGGCGCGGGATCGGCGAAGTTCGTCAACTGCCGCGGCGCGGCTGCTGCTGTTTCGCGGACATACAGGTTGGGCGCGTCGATGCGGCTTTCGCGCCGGGTCAGCAGGCGGGTGCCGTTGTCGTCGAGCAGCGCGACGATCGATTCGTAGTGCGGGGTCTTCGCCTGCCAGATCCTGGTCGTCGTGCCGTCCGCTACGTCCATGCGGGACAGGACCGGGAACTCGCCTTCGCGCGACGCGCCGGGGGCGGAGGTGAAAACGCCGCGGCCGTCGGTCGTGTAGTGCATGACCTGACGCCCGTACTTGTTCGGCTTGGTCAGCGGGAAACCGGGATCGTTGTACCGATCCTGGTAATTGCGCGTCAGCACGACGCGGCCCGTGCCGCCGGGCCTGGACGGGTCGACCGCGATCCGCGTTTCGGCGCGCGTGTTGAACCATTGGGTGACGACCATCGCGTGGTCGTCGCGGCCCCACAGCATCCCTGCGTAGCGGTCCTTGAGGTCGACGAGCGGCACGGGGGCACCCGAGAACGGGGCATCCAGCGTCAGGACGCGGTCGCGCAAGGGGACCTGCTTGCGCGTGTCGCCGCCGTCCAGCGCCTCGACCCAGGCCAAGGTGGCCGGCTTGTCGGCGCGCCACTGCGCGGATCTGGGTCCGGGCGCGACCGCGTCGAACGCGCTCGGGATGTCGTCGCGTAAAGGGAGGTTGGCGAGCGTCTTCACGATGCGGCCCGACATGTCCGTGACGGTGATTTCCGTCGGGAACAACGCGGCGGGGACGACGTAGGAGAAGGGGCGCTTGGCCCGTGTGACGAGCAGGTAGCGGCCGTCGGGAGAGACGCTCGATCCCCAGATCAGGCCGGGCGCGCCGATCGCTTTCGCGGGTCCGACAAGCGGCACCATCGTCAGCTGCGAGGTGAAGTAATGCTCGAACTGCGCTTCGTCGCCGCTGTCGCCGAGCAAATCCTGGTAGGTGCGCACGGGCGCGGTGCGGCCCGCGCTCGCCTGCACGATCGGTCCCGTGGGCGCGAGTCCCGAACGCGGGGCGGGGCCGCGGTTGCTCAACACCTGGCGCACGATCAACCCCGAACTGTCGGGAAGACAATCGTAGCCCGTGCCGAACGTCGCATTGACCACCGGCCCGGTCAGGCGGCGGGTCTTCGCGGTGGCGACGTCCGCGATCCACAGCTCGAGGCCGGTCGGACGGTCGACCAGATACGCGACGCGCGCGCCGTCGGGCGACCAGACGGGACTGATAAAACGCGTGCCCGGCGTCATTGCGACCGCGCGGACGGGGCCGCCCGCGACCGCCTGGAACGACAGCGCGTTGAGCCAGCCGACGCGGCTGTTCGCCTGCCCGTTGTTGCGCGGGTTTATGCGGTACCCGGCGAGCTTCAGGTCGGGCTCGGCAAGCTCCGCGATCGGCGGCAGGTTGGCGCGGCCGAGCAGCGCGATCACGTCGCGCTTCGGGCTGACGCTCGCGACCGGGGTCGGCGCGGTGTCGAGGATCTGCGCGATCGGCGCCGGAGGCGTGCGGTATCCGCCCATGCTCGCCTGAGGCATCTGCGCAGGCGCGGCGGTGGTCAGAAGCAAGGCAAGCGTACCCCCGATGATCTTGCGCATGGTCGATGTCCCCCGATGATGACCCCCATACAGAACATGAAGCGCGCGTGCCGCACAAGGACGCTGTCGCGAAAAGGTCAGGCGTCCTCGCCCAGGCGGCGGCGGATCTGCGCTTCCTCCAGGTCGAGTTCCTCGGCGAGCGTGCGGTGCGCCTCGATGTCGATCGCGTCCGTGTGTTCGTTCAACCGGCCCCGGGCACCCTCGATCGCAACCAGGCGCAGTCGCTGCTGCGCCTCGATCTGTTCGGATTTGGCGTCGGGCCCTTCCTCTTCGATCACGCTGGCGAGATCGGCGCGCGCTTCATATTCTTCGATCAGTTCGGCCGCGGCATCCGTGTGTTCGTCCAGGCCCTGCGATCCGACATGACCCTTGACCGCGTCGAGCGCGGCGGCGCTGACTTCGGCGCGTACCGCGGCCACGTTGGCGTCCGCTTCCGCCGTGTCCTTTTCGGTCACGTCCAGCCGCCGGATCAGCCAGCCCAACGTCGTGCCCTGCAGCACAAGCGTCGCCAGGATCGCGCAGAACGACAGAAACAGGATGATGTCGCGCCCGGGGAACTGCGCGGGCAAGGCGAGCGCGGCGGCCATGCTGACCACCCCGCGCATCCCCGCCCAGGAGATCACGACGATGTGGCTGACCGGCGGCATCGGGTCGCGCGCGCGGAGCTTGGGGAACAGCGCGCGCGGCAGCCAGGTCGAGGGGAACACCCACAGGAAGCGGCTGACGATCAGCGTCAGCGACACGATCGCACCCAGCAGCGCCAGATCACCCGCGTCGTAGCGCGCCAGCCGTTCGACGATCCCGCGCAGCTGCAGCCCGATCAGCATGAACACCATCGCGGTCAGCACGAATTCGATGAAACCCCAGACGGCCGTCATTTCGAGGCGGGTCTTGGCGGTGAACTCGGCGTGCTGCTTGCGGCCCAGGATCAACCCGCACGCGACCGCGGCGAGCACGCCGGAAACATGAAAGGCTTCGGCGGCGAGATAGGCGGCGTAGCCCGCCAGGATGCTGACCGTGATGTCGAGCAGCGTGTCCTCCAGCATCGCGAACACGCGCATCGCCAGATAGGCGACGATGAGGCCGATGGCGGCACCGCCGACTGCGCCTTTCGCGAAGTCGAGCGCGCCGTCGCCGTAGCTGACGCTGCCGGCGATCGTCGCGGCGACGGCGAAGCGGTAAAGGACGAGCGAGGACGCGTCGTTGATCAGGCTTTCGCCTTCTAGGATCGTGACCATGCGGCGTGGCAGCTTGACCTGCTTGAGCACGGCGGCGGCGGCGACCGCGTCGGGCGGCGCGACGATCGCGCCCAGCGTGATCGCGGCCCACCAGGGCAGGTCGGGGATGAACAGCTTCGTGACGGCGGCGATGACGAGCGCGGTGAAGAACACCGCGCCCACCGCGAGCAGCAGGATGGGACGCAGGTTGGATTTGAACGCGGGCCAATCGGTCCGGTACGCGCTGACCTGAAGCAGCGGCGGCAGGAACAAGGCGAGCGCGAGTTCGGGTTCGAGTTCGACTACCGGCAGTCCGGGGATGAGCGCCAACGCCATTCCGCCGAGCACCAGCGCCACCGCGAGCGGGACTTTCAGGCGCTGCGCGGCGGCGGCGAGCGCGATGCAGGCGGCGAGCAGCGCCAGGAGAATCTCGAAGGTATGCATGGGCTGCGCCTAGTAGACCACGACCGAGCGGATGCTTTCACCCGCATGCATCAAGTCGAACCCGCGATTGATCTCGTCCAGCGTCAGGACGTGCGTAATCATGGGGTCGATCTCGATCTTGCCGTTCATGTACCAGTCCACGATGCGCGGCACGTCCGTGCGTCCGCGCGCGCCGCCGAACGCGGAGCCTCTCCAGGTGCGCCCCGTGACGAGCTGGAACGGGCGGGTAGAGATTTCACGGCCGGCCTCCGCGACGCCGATGACGACGGATACGCCCCAGCCGCGGTGGCACGCCTCCAGCGCCTGCCGCATTACCGTCGTGTTGCCCGTGCAGTCGAACGTATAGTCCGCGCCGCCGTCGAGCAGCGCGACGAGGTGCGCGACGACGTCGGCTTCAATGGTCGCAGGGTTCACGAAGTCGGTCATGCCGAAGCGGCGGCCCCATTCCTCCTTGGCCGGGTTGATGTCGACGCCGACGATGCGGTCCGCGCCGACCAGCCGCGCGCCTTGGATGACGTTGAGACCGATCCCGCCGAGCCCGAACACGACGACGTTGGCACCGGGTTCGACCTCTGCGGTGTGGATCACCGCGCCGACGCCGGTGGTAACGCCGCAGCCGATATAGCAACATTTGTCGAACGGCGCATCGGCCCGGATCTTTGCCAATGCGATCTCGGGAAGCACGGTGAAGTTCGAGAAAGTCGAGCAGCCCATATAGTGGAAGATGGGCGCGCCCTTGTACGAGAAGCGGCTCGTGCCGTCCGGCATGACCCCCTTGCCCTGCGTCGCGCGGATGGCCGTACAAAGATTGGTCTTGCCCGACAGGCACGACTTACATTGGCGGCATTCGGGCGTGTAGAGCGGGATGACGTGGTCGCCGACCGCGACGCTCGTCACGCCCGCGCCGGTTTCGCGCACGACCCCCGCGCCTTCGTGTCCCAGGATGGACGGGAACAGGCCTTCGCTGTCGAGCCCGTCCAGCGTGTACGCGTCCGTGTGACAGATGCCGGTCGCCATGATCTCGACCAGCACTTCGCCGGTGCGTGGACCGTCGAGGTCGAGTTCGACGATCTCGAGCGGCTGCTTGGGCGCGAACGCGACGGCGGCTCTGGTCTTCATGCTTGTGTCTCCGTGGGCCCGAGCGCCAGCGTGGCCAATGCGATCCCGGCGAGGTTCTGTCCACGCCGCACGTGCCGGACCCGGACGCGGTCGAATCTTTGCGCACGCTCCTGAAACGCGGCGAGGAGGTGCGGGCTGCGGCATCTGGCTCCGTTCGCCTGCGCCACGACGTTCGCGGCATCGCCGACCAGCACGACGTCGCGCGCGCCCAGCGAGCTTGCGACATCGAGCGCGTGGAGCAGCGCCGCCCATTCCGCCTCGTGGCTCGCGCCATGCCCGACGTATCGGTGACGGACGACGCCGCGCGCCACGGCCGCGACGGTGATCGGGCCGGGATTGGGCCGCGCGCCGCCGTCGAAGTAGATTTTCAGAGCAGGCTTCCCTGCGCGGCGACGGCGGTGGTCGCGGGCGCGCGCCGGCGCGCGTCGATTTCGTTCTGCGCGGAATAGCGCAGGTCCTCGTCGCGGCCGCCGCGGGCGTGGCTTTCGAGCGCCGCCAAGTCGAGTTCGGACCAGTAGCGCCCGCGGTCGGGCCCGTGCGGCACGCGCGGAAGGAGCCCGGGCAGCGCGCTCCATGCGAGCAGCTGGTCGACGCTCGCATGTCCAAGCATGTCGCGCAGGTGGTGCGCCGTCACATAAGCGTCGGGCAGCGCGCGGTGGACGGGTAGGCCGAGTTCGCGGTCGAGGCCGACAGGCTTGCGCCAGTAGCGCAGCACCTGGTTCGAGAATGACGGGCTGTCCGGCCACAGCCGCAGCGCGCATTTCCACGTGCAGATCCATTGCGCGCCGCCCGACAGCGCGGGCGTACAGAACCGCTGTTCGAACGCGGCACGGTGCGCGGCCAATGCGACCGCGCCCGAACGCAGGATCGTCGGCGCCACGTCCCGCCACTTGGGCGCGCCGACCACGTCTTCATCTATGATGTGGTGCACCGCCTGCGTCACGGGCGGGATGGGGCGTTCGGGATCGACCAGATGCTGCCCGCGGCTGTCCGTCACGGACCATCCGTCGGAACCTTGCACGACGTCCTGCCACCCGACCTCGCACACGCCGTGCGCGGGCGGGGCGGAGCCGGTCGTCTCCAGATCGATCACGCGGATGAATGTGCCGGGCATGACCCTATCTAGGCACGGTCGCCCGCCAACAAACCCCGGATTTTCGACAATGCTGAACGAACTCCCGCCCGGCGCCTTTGACAAGCAGGACACGGGCGACGACCTCGACTTCTACGCACCGGCAAGGCTCGTCACGCATATCGACGAAGGCGCGGTGGCGGCGCTGACCGCGTTCTACGCCGAACACGTGCCCACGGGCGGCACGGTGCTCGACCTGATGTCGAGCTGGGTCAGCCACTTGCCCGGGGATTTCGCAGGCGAGGCGATCGGGCATGGCATGAATGCGGAGGAGCTCGCAGCCAACCCGTGGCTGTCGCGCCGGTTCGTCCAGGATCTGAACCGCGACCCGGTCCTGCCGCTGGAGGAGGCGAGCCTAGATGCGGTCCTGTGCTGCGTCGGGGTTCAGTATCTGCAGGACCCGGTGGCCGTCTTCGCCGAAGTCGCACGCGCGTTGCGTCCGGGCGCGCCGTTCGTCGTCAGCTTTTCCAACCGGTGCTTTCCGACGAAAGCCGTCGCGATCTGGCGCGCGCTCGACACGAGCGGCCACGCGGCGCTCGTTCGCCTGTACATGGAACGGGCGGGGTTCCGCGCGGTCCAGGCGCAGGTGCTGGCGGACGGAGCGCGAAGCGACCCGCTCGTCGCGGTGGTCGGACGCAACTAAAGCGCGTTCCGCAACGGTTCGGATATATCGCTAACGCTTTGTTTACCATTGGCGCGTTAGGGCAAGCCACGGATTACAAAGGAATTTTCGTATGTCGATTTTTCTCGCCGCCCTGATCGTAGCGCATCAGCCATTGCCGTTCATAGACCGGTCCGTCCTCCGCACGCTCGCCAAGCGCGAGGCGGCGCAGGATAAACGTCCCCGTCCGATCAAGGCGGCGTCGCCGCGTGCCAGCCGAGTCGCGACCGCCGACCTGTGCGACGCAAGCTCCACGGCGACGTCGCCGCGCGCGGAATTGGGCCGCGCCTACTCCATGTTCGGGCCCCGCGTGTCGATCCTCGAGGCGACCTGCGCCAACCGCACGTCTTCGCTTGCGATATCCAAGCCCATCCGCGTCGCCGCGCGCTAGAACCTATTCGCTGCGAAGGGCCTCGATCGGCGACAGCCGCGAGGCGCGGAGCGCGGGGTAGCCGCCGAAGACGAGGCCGATGACGGCGGAAAACAGGATCGCACCACCGGCCACGCCCGGGCCGATCTCCGCCGGAAACCCGCCGTACACCGAAAACGCCTTGGCCGCCGCTATGGCCAGCACGAGCCCGATGACGCCGCCGATGACGCACAGCGTCGCGGCCTCGACCAGGAACTGGTTGCGGATGTCGCGGCGTTTGGCACCCAGGGCCATGCGCAGCCCGATCTCGCGCGTCCGTTCGGTGACGGACACGAGCATGATGTTCATGATGCCGATACCGCCCACGAGCAGCGAGATCGACGCGATCGCGACCAGCACCGCCTGGAACACACCCGTCACTTTTGACGACTCCTCGATGAACTCGGCCGTCGTGCGGATCGTGAACGGGGAGATATCGCGCCCGCGCACGCTGTAGCGGTCGCGCAGGAGGCGGGTCATGTCGGTCTTGGCTTCGCCCAGATCGACCCCGTCTTCGAACCCGACGAACAGGATATGGAGGTCGTCGGGGCCGGGCAGCGTGTTGGAGAAGCGCGCGCGGGCCGTTGAGATCGGCACGATGATGATGTCGTCGTTGTCCGTGCCGAAGCTCGCGCCCTTGGACTCGAGAAGCCCGACGACGGTGAACGGCACGCGATTGATGCGGAACGTCTCGCCCACCGAATCGAAGGTCCCGAACAGTTTGCGCGCGACGGTCGCCCCCAGCACCGCGACGCGCGCGCCCGCGCGCACGTCCGCGTCGGAGATGAAGCGTCCGGACTCCGCGCCGATCGCGGCGGCCGTGGCGTAGCCCGGCGTCGCGCCGATCGCGCTGGTCGCGGCGCGTCTCCCCTGGCTTTGCAGCTGCACGCTGGCGCGAAGCTGCGGCGCGATCGCGCTGACGCCCGCCACCGATCGTTCGATCGCGCGCGCGTCGCGCATCGTCAGACGGCCGCGATCGAACGATGACCGCCCGCCGTCGGTGTCCGCCTGCGGGAACACGAGCGCCATGTTCGAACCCAACGCACTGATCGATTCCATCACCGACACCTGCGCGCCGGACCCGACGGCCACCGCGAGCGTGACGGCGAGCACCCCGATCATGACGCCCAGCGTGGTCAGGATCGAGCGCATGAGGTTTGTGCGCAGCGCCGTCAGCGCGATGCCGATGTTGATCGACCAGGTTTCGAATCTACGCATCCGGAAGCGCCAACTTCTTGTTCCCCGGCGTAGGCCGGGGCCCAGCCTCGGCCGCCGCGAAAGGCTGGGCCCCGGCCTTCGCCGGGGAACGAAGGAAAAGCCGCCTCATCCCGCCATCACGCGGTCGCTCACCGCCTCGTCCGCGATGATCGCGCCGTCCCGAAAGAGGATGCGGCGCTTGGCGTAGCGGGCGATGTCGGCCTCGTGCGTGACGAGGACGACGGTGATGCCCTCGTCGTTGCGCTCCTGGAAAATGCGCATGATCTCCTCCGACGTGGCGCTGTCGAGCGCGCCCGTCGGCTCGTCCGCGAGCAGGATCAGCGGTTCGGTGACGAGCGCGCGGGCGATGGCGACGCGTTGCTGCTGCCCGCCCGACAATTTCGCGGGCGAGTGGTCGAGGCGGTCGCCCAGGCCCATTGCCTCCAGCTTGGCGCGTGCGCGGGTGCGCCGGGTGGCGGCGGGCACGCCCGCGTAGATCAGCGGCACCGCGACGTTGTCGAGCGCGCTGGTGCGGGCGAGCAGGTTGAACTGCTGGAAGACGAACCCGACCGTGCGGTTGCGCAGGGTGGCGAGCGCGTCGCCGTCCATCGTCGCGGTCGACACGCCGTCGATGCGCACCGTGCCCGCGGTCGGCACGTCGAGGCACCCGACCATGTTCATGAACGTCGATTTACCCGATCCGCTCGCGCCCATGATCGCGACGAATTCGCCGTGCCCGATCGACAGGCTGACCCCGCGCAGCGCGCGCACGACTTCCTCGCCCATGCGGTACTCCTTCGTCAGGTCGCGCATCTCGACGAGAGGCGTCACTGCGTCTGTTCTTCCTCGTCTTCGACCTTCTCCTCCGCGGCGGGCTTGAGCGAACGCGACCGGACGAGGACCTTGTCGCCGGCCTTCAGCCCGCTTGTGATCTCCGCATGCGTCTCTCCGCGCAGGCCGACCGTGACCTTGCGCGCGACTGGCTTGTACGGATCGGCGGACGCGACCCACACCGTTGCCGGGCGCTTGCCCGCGACCGGTGCCTCCTTGGGACGGTCGGCGGGACGCGGGCGGAAGCGCAATGCGGCGGAGGGCACGCGCAGCACGTTCTTCACACCGCCGGTGACGATCTCGACGTTCGCCGTCATCCCTGGCAGGAGCTTGCCGTCCGGGTTCTGGACCAGCAGAATGACGAAGTAGCTGACGACGTTCTGCGCTTCGGTCGCGGAGGTGCGGATCTGGCGCACCACCGCCTCGAACGTGCGGTCGGGATAGGCGTCGACGGTGAAGCGCACCGTCTGACCCTGGCGGACCTCGCCGATGTCGGCTTCGTCGACGGACGCCTCGACCTGCATGACGCTCATGTCGGCGGCGATTTCGAACAAATTGGGTGTCTGGAAGCTGGCGGCGACGGTGGCGCCGGGTTCGACGAGCTTGTTGATGACGGTGCCGCTCGCGGGCGCGAGGATGCGCGTGCGGCGCAGGTCGAGCTGGGCCGACGAAAGCTCGGCCTCCTGCTGACGGATCTGGGCGCGCGCCGACGCGATCCCGGCTTGCGCGACGGCGAGCCCCGATCGCGCGGCGGCCAGCGTGCCGCTCGCCTGGTCGAGTCCCGTTCTCGACACGAACCCGCGTTCCGCCAGCTCCTCGCGGCGTCCGAAGTCGCGTTGCTGCAACCCGATATCGGTTCGCGCGCGGGCTAGCGTCGCTTCGGCCTGCAGCAGGCCCGCGCGCGCCAGCTGCACCTGCGATTGCGCCTGGATCACGCGGGCCTGCAGCCGCGTCGGATCGATCTGCGCGAGCGGTTGCCCCGCGAACACCTGCGTGTTGAAGTCGACGAAGACCTGCGAGACCTGACCCGACACTTCGGACCCGACCTTGATGGTGTTGAGCGCGCGCACCTTTCCGGATGCCGACACGACACGCGTCACGTCACCGCGCGCCGCAGGCGTTGCAACGTAGACGTAGTCCGGCTTGCTGGGCGTCAGAACCGAATATGCGATAGCGGCGAGGACCAGCGCGATCAGCGCGGACCAGATCGGATGACGGCGGAACCAGCCGAGAGCGCGGGGGAGAGAGGCCATGAGCCGCCTTGTGCCCGCGAATTTCTCGCGCGCCTAGTGTGCTATTCACCTAAACCACTAATATTTTCGGGTCATCCAATGCGGGTCAGTCTCGCTGCTAGCCGGGTAAGTCCCGGCACGCGCGCGAGCCGCATCAGCGCGGTGCGCGGGCCGGACCGCTCGGCGGCCCAGCGCAGTGTTTCGGCGACGGCCAAAGGCCGGCGCGAGCGACGGGCGAAGGCGGCTTGGTAGCCGAACGCCCCGGCTGGTCCATCCTGGAGCAATGTCTGCCCTGCCGCGATGCCGCTACGTAGCGCGATCGCCACGCCGTCGCCCGCGAGCGATGAGATGACCGCGCTTTGATCGCCAAGCCGGAAGATGCCAGCGGAGGTTTCCGGAGCGCGCCAGCCGTAGGGAACGCCTGCGATCGCGGTCCAGGTTGGGGGACGATAGCCTGCGATGCGCGTCGCCAACGCGGGCACCTGATCTTCGATGCGGGACACAAGAGCTTCTGCACCGCCAGCGTCGGCTAGACGGTCTCGACCTGCGGAGATGGCAAGGTTGGCGGTGCCGTCCTCCTGGAGCAGCAGTCCAGCGTAACCGCCGTCGAAGAAGTGGAGTTCGATGGTTCCATCGAGTGCGGCGCGAAGTGCTGCCGAGGCCGGAAGACTCGCGCGCAGACCGATCGAGGGCGGCTCGGTGCGAGAGGCGAGGTTGCGCCCCACGCCTCGCAACTCGTGCTTGCCGGTGGCCAGCAAGAGTGCGTCCGGGGTCACCCGTTCGTCATCGGCGAAGCGCACGAGCCGATCGGCCGTCGCATTGCGCACGGTGCGCCCGCGCGTGACGTTCGCCCCGGCTTCGACGGCGGCACCGAGCAATGCTTCGTCGAGCGTGCGCCGCGATAGGCCGACGGCGGGTTGGGGGAGGTCGACCTCAACCTGCATGCCACCCGCTATGAGGCGCAGGCGGTGGATCGGGTGCGCGCCCAACGCGTGTACGTCGACGCCCAACCTGTTCAGCGCGTCGAGCGCGTCCCAGCCCAGAAATCCGCCGCACACGACATCGTGCGGACCCGTCGTGCGCTCGACGAGCTCGGCGGCGACGCCTCCTCCGCCCAGCGTGATCGCCGCGGCCGACCCCGCCGGGCCGCCGCCGACGATCAGCGCAGCCGTTCGACGCACAACCGGAACGGAAAACGGCGCACGACTTTCGCGGCGCCCGCGGGAATGCCCGCCTCTTGGAGGATGGGTCGCCACTCGGCCGGACGAAACGACCGCGCGATCGACAGCGTCCCGTCCTCGCGCACGATCCGATGCACGCGGGCCGCGCGCGCGAGCAGCGGATAGCCCGCATGCGCGAAGCCGTGCCGGTGCAGGTCGTTGACGAACCAGCCCTTGGTCGAATGCGCCTCCATGTGCGCGACGAAGGCGACGAGTTGCGCGGGCGTCATGTGGTGGGCGACGAGGCTGCTGACGATCAGGTCGAACGGGCCGGGGACGTCGCGATAGTCGCCCGTGCGGTAGTCGATCGCGACATCGGCGGGGGTCGCGGTTCGCGCGCTCGCGGCGCTCTTGGCGTTGAGGTCGACGCCGACCAGATCGGCCACGACGCCGCGCGAGCGCGCCCAGCGCGCGATGCTTCGCAGCATGTCGCCCTGGCCGAAGCCGACGTCGAGCAGCCGGAATCGCTTCGACTTGCCCACGGCCCGCGCGCAAAAATCGATCGTCGGGCGGGCGGCGAGCGTCAGCCGGTTGATGAGGGACAGGTCGGCGAGCACAATGTCGTAGATCGCCGGGTCTAGCGCGGCGTCGTCCATCTGCTCGTCTTGCAGCGACCGGACGGCGAGAGTCATGGCGCGCGCGAAAAGTGAAAGCCTTCGGCGGCGAGGCCGGGGCCGAAGGCGAGCGCGATGCCGTCGCGGTGATCCTGCTCGCCCAGCAACTGGGCGAGCACGAACATCAGCGTCGACGACGACATGTTGCCGTAGCGCAGCAGCACGTCGCGCGACGCCGCCAGCGCGGACGGCGGAAGCGCGAGCGTGCGTTCGACCGCGTCCAGGATCGAACGCCCGCCCGCGTGCACCGCCCAGCAGTCGACGTCTTGCCGGGCACGGCCTTCGAACATGCGCGCGCACACCGCTTCGTCGCCGAGCGCGGCTGCGAACCGCGCGGGCACTTCGCCGTCGAGGTGCATGGCGAACCCGGTGTCGCCGATCGTCCAGCGGATCATTTCTCCGGTGTCCGCGAGCGCGGCAGCGAAAGGGTGGTGGATCGCGAAACCGACCGGCTCCGCGGACACGATCGCGGCCGCGGCCCCGTCGCCGAACTGGAGCATGGCGAGCAGCGGTTCGAGCGCGGTGTCGAACTGAAGGTGCAGCGTCGACAGCTCGACGGTGACGACCAGGACGCGCGCGCCCGGCTCGGAGCGGGTGATATGGTACGCGGTGCGCAGCGCGGCGACCGCGGCGTAGCATCCCATGAAGCCCACCAAGGTGCGCTCGACACCCGCGTCTAGCTTCAGGTCGGTCGCGATGAGCTGATCGAGACCGGGCGCGATGAAGCCCGTGCAGCTGGCAACGACGAGGTGGGTGACGGTGCCGACATCGAGCTTGCGGATCGCCTCCAGCGCCAGCGCGGGGGCGGCGTCGGCGTAGACCCGCATCCGCGCGGAGGTCGGCGGGGAGCCGGCACCGTAGAAGCCGCCGGGCGCGACGGGCGAACCGCCGCCTAGCGTCGCGGGCAGCACGGACCAGCGGTGTTCGATCCCGGCCCGCGCCGCCATGCGGCGGAACAGCGCGCGCCGGCGCGGGTCGGCGACCTGCCCCTCGGCCCAGCCGATGAAGGCGTCGTGGACGTCGTGTCCGGGCACCGCGGTCGCGATCGCATTGATGTACGCTGCACTTGTCACGATCCATGAACCTTCGGCGAGCGTCGAGGCTCCCCTAGGAGGCTCGCGCCGCGATCAGGTCGGACAACGCGCGCGCCAGATTCCGCGTCACGGCAATCTTGTCGCGCATGGGGAGTTGCAGCACGGGACCGACATCCGTCTTGTTGACGTCCACGATGTAGATGCGACCGTCGTCGACATCGCGGAGCACGTCGAGCGTACCCCATTCGAGCCCCATCGCCGCGTTGAACGCGACGATGCGGTCGATCTCCCGCGGGCTGAAAACCTCGTCGGGCGCGCGTGCCTCGACGCGCAGATTCGCGCCGGACGCGAAGCGGTCGCGTAACCGGCGCGTCTTGACCGAGACCGCCACCGGTCGCCCGCCGACGCACGCGGTGCGCAGGTCCTGGACCTCGTCCCGGTCGGACGTGCGCACCAGCCGCTGGTAGCAGCGGCCGTCCCGGGCGCGCGTCGGGCACGTGACGACCCGGCCGTCGTGCATCGAATTGGCCTCAGCCTTTTCCACCGCCTCGCCGCTCCACGACATCGGCTCGATGCCGAGCCGGTAGCCGAACACGTCGCGAAACACCTGGTTGACGTGCCCCTTCGATATGTCGCGGCAGGCGTAGTTGATCGTGCGCCCGGCGAACGCGGCTCCCGGCGGGCTCCAGGTGCTGTCGTCGAAATGGAAGGCGATGTCGGCGCGCCCGGGATCGGACACGACGCGCATCCCCGCAAACGCCGCGACCGAACGGATCATGTACCACGGGCGGGGCGCGTCGGGGCTGAACCAGATCGCGGGGCCGCCGCGCCGCGTCAGCCGCCGCGCCGCGCCCGCCGCGCGCGTCACGAGGAAATAGCGCAGCCACGTCGCGACATGTCCCAGGACCTCCGTGTTCAGCGGGGTGGTCGCGCCCGTCTTGCGCACCACGACGCGGCCGTTCTCCCATGCGAAGTCCGTGAACCATCCGCGTTCCATGCGGATGATCCGTTCGCCCAGCGACCGCCGGGCGGGCGCGTTGGAGAGCAGCGGCAGGGGAGCGGGCTGGGTGGAGATGCGACGGGACTCTCGACGAAACGGATACCACCGCGTGCCCGCGGTCGCATGAACGCGCCATGCCCGCCCCGCGCGCCCGCGTCGTTACCTTTTGTCAATCGGGCGCGGGATTGCCCGACCGCCAGCAAGGATCCCACGACGGTTCGGGCCCGAAGCAGGCGGCGAGGTGGTCGACCAGGGCGCGGACCCGGGCGGTGGCGGCGCGGCCGGGCGGCATCAGCGCGAACAGGCCCGCCTCCTCCAGCGGGAAGCCCGGCATCACGACGCGCAGGCTCCCGTCGGCGATCGCGGGCGACGCGATGAAGCTCGGCAGGATGACGAGGCCCAGCCCGGCGGCGGCGGCGGCGCGCAGGACGTCTCCGTTGTTCGCTCGCATCCGAGCACGCCCGCGCACGGTTTCCCAACCGTCGCCGACGCGGAAACGCCAGCGATCGGCGTTGGCGTAGGCAAGGACGTCGTGCCCCGCGATGTCGCGCGGGTGCGCTGGCGCGCCGTGCGCGTCGAGATAGGCGGGGGCACCCAGCAGCACGCGGCGCACGGGCGCAATGCGGCGCGCGACCAGACTGCTGTCGCCCAAATTCCCGATGCGCACGGCCAGGTCGTAGCCGTCGCCGACCAGGTCCACGGGGCGGTCGTCGAACGTCGCGTCCAGCTCCACCCGAGGGTGCGCCGCCGCGAAGTCGGCGAGCGCGGGGGCCAGGTGCATCGTGCCGAAGGACAAGGGCGCGGTCAGGCGGATGGGGCCGGCGAGCTGCGTCACCGCGTCCGCCACCGCCTCGCGCGCGGACTCCAGATCGGCGAGGATGGCGGCGGCGCGGAGGTAGTAGGCCTCGCCCGCGCCGGTGCGGACCGCGCCCGCCGCGGTGCGGGTCAGGAGCTTGGCACCCAGCTCCTCCTCCAGCCGCGCGACGCGTCGGCTGAGGCCCGACTTGGACATGCCGGTGCGGGTTGCGGCGCGCGCGAACGATCCGGTCTCGGCGACGCGGACGAAGGCGATGACGTCGAGCAGATCGGTCGCGCGTCGTTCCATATCCCGCAACAGCAGATTGCGTATGCGGCGTCTAGACGCAACGCGTGGCCGGTCCCATCTCCGCCGTTCAGCAGGAGCATCGATCATGACAAAAGCACTCGTTCTCACCAGCAGCGCCGCGGGCGCGGCGTCCGTTTCCGGCGAGATCGTGGCCGCGCTGCTCGAAACGCTGCGCGCGCGGGAGCCGGGGATGATCGTCGTCTCGCGCGATCTCGGCACAAATCCCGTGCCTCACCTGACGCCCGACAGCCTCGGCGGTATCGCGGGCAGGACGGACACCCCTGCGATGCAGGAGACCGCCGCGCTCGCCCACGCGCTCGTGGAGGAACTGTCCGCCGCCGATCTGCTCGTGATCGGGTCGCCCATGTACAATTTCGGGATCACGTCGACGCTGAAGGCCTGGTTCGACCACGTGCTGCGCGCGGGCGTCACGTTCCGCTACACCGCCGAAGGTCCGGTCGGGCTGATGACCGGCAAGCGCGCGATCGTGGTCGAGTCGCGGGGAGGTCTCTACAGCGAGGGCCCGGCGGCCGGCTTCGACAATCAGGAGCCGCATCTGCGCACCATGCTGGGCTTCATCGGCATCACGGACGTGACGTTCGTGCGCGCCGAACAGCTCGCGATCGGCCCCGAGGCGCGCGCCGCCTCCATCGCGGCGGCGCTGGATACGGTGCGCGGCCCCGACCTGAAGCTCGCGGCATGATCGACGTCAGACCCTTCGCCTCGCTGGGCGGCGCCGACCATGGCTGGCTCAACGCCCGTCATCATTTCAGCTTCGCAAGCTATCACGACCCGCGCCGGATGGGGTGGGGCGCGATCCGGGTGTGGAACGACGACGAGATCGCCGCGCACTCCGGCTTCCCCGCGCACCCGCACCGCGACATGGAAATCATCACCTATGTCCGCAGCGGCGCGATCACGCACAAGGATTCGCTCGGCAATGAAGGCCGTACGGAAGCCGGCGACGTGCAGGTCATGTCGGCGGGTACGGGGGTGCGCCACGCCGAGATGAACCTCGAAGATGAGCAGACGACCTTGTTCCAGATCTGGGTGGAGACGGACAGGCCGGGCGCGCCGCCGAGCTGGGGCATGAAGCCGTTCCCCAAGGGCGAGCGTTCGGGCCGGTTCGTCACGCTGGCAAGCGGCGACGGTGCGGACGGCACGCTCCACATCAACGCGGACGCCCGCGTGCTGGGGGCCACCATACCCGCCGGCGAGCGTGTCACGATCGACCTGGATCCCGAGCGCCACGCCTATCTCGTCGCCGCAACCGGGCAAATCGCGGTCAACGGCGTGGATGTCGACGCCCGTGACGGCGTCGCGATCACGGGCGAGACGCAGGTGACCATCGCGGCATCCGCCGAGGCGGAGCTTGTGCTGGTGGACGCGCGCTGACCGGCCTGCCGACCTACGACGTCGTGATCCCCTGCTTCAACCGTTCGCGGGCGGTCGCGGACGCGGTGGCGAGCGTGCTCGCGCAGAGCCCCGCGCCGGTCGGCGTGACTGTGGTGGACGACGCGTCGAGCGACGGCAGCGCCGCTGTCCTCCGCGCGCTGGCGTCGCGATACCCGACGGTGCTGCCGCTGCTGCTGCCCCGCAACGGCGGCGTGTCCGCCGCGCGCAATGTCGGGATCGCGGCGGGCACGGCCGCCTGGATCGGGTTCGTCGACGACGACGACATCTGGCTTCCCGGCGCGGCGGCGGCGATGCTGAGCGCGGCGGCGACGGGCGCGTACGACGTGGTCGTCGGCCATTTCGCGCGCGTCGCGCAAGGCGCGGCACCCGGTCCCGCCGAATGCGGGTGGGACGGCGGCGACATCCGCGCCGCGTTGCGCGGCGGCGGGGTCGTCGGGACGAGCTGGTCGCTGGTCCGCCGAACGGGCGTCGAGGCGGTCGGCGGTTTCGATCCGACGTTCCGCACGTGCGAGGACTGGGACTTCTTCACCCGCCTGGCCGCGGCCGGCGCGCGCTTCGGCCGCATCGACACAGTCGTCGCGCACTACCGCACCGTCCCCGGCGCGCGCATGATCGCCGACCCGACGCTGGCCGCCAACGAGGCGCGCGCGCGGGCGCATCCGTTCCTGGCCTAGGCGGCCGCCAGAAACGTTTTCACGTTGCGCGCGGCCTGCCGCAGTCGTTGTTCGTTCTCGACCAGCGCGATGCGGACGAAGCCTTCGCCTTCCTCGCCGAAGCCCGTGCCGGGCGCGACCGCGACCTTGGCTTCCGCCAGCAAGCGCTTGCTGAATTCGAGCGAGCCGAGCGTGCGGAACGGTTCGGGGATCGGAACCCAAGCAAACATCGAGGCTTGCGGAACGGGGATCGGCCAGCCCGCTCTGCCAAAACTGTCGACGAGTGCGTCGCGGCGGGCTTTGTATAATGCCCGGTTGGTGGCGATGATGTCCTGCGGACCGTTCAACGCGGCGACGGCGGCCGCCTGGATCGGCGTGAACGCGCCGTAGTCGAGGTAGCTTTTGACGCGGGTCAGCGCCTCGATCAGCCGCTTGTTTCCGACCGCGAACCCGATGCGCCAGCCGGCCATGCTGTACGTTTTCGACATGCTGGTGAACTCGATCGCGACGTCCTGCGCGCCCGGCACCTGCAGGATCGACGGCGTCGGTTCATCCCCGAAATAGATTTCGGCATAGGCCAGGTCGCTGATCACCCACAGGCCATGCGCGCGGGCGAAGGCCACGACTTCGGCGTAGAAAGCGAGGTCTACGACCTCAGCGGTCGGGTTGCTCGGATACCCCATGACGAGCACGGTCGGGCGGGGCACGGTGTACTTCATCGCGTTTGCGAGCCGCACGAAGAAATCGGGGCCGGGCGCGGCGGGGATCGAGCGGATGGTCGCGCCCGCGATGATGAACCCGAACGTGTGTATGGGGTAGGACGGGTTGGGCGCGAGCACGACGTCGCCGGGCGCGGTGATCGCCTGCGCGAGATTGGCGAGGCCCTCCTTCGATCCCAACGTCACGACGACCTGCGTGTCCGGGTCTAGATCCACCCCGAAGCGGCGCGCGTAGTAGGCGGCCTGGGCGCGGCGCAGGCCCGCGATTCCTTTCGACGCGGAGTAGCCGTGCGCGTCGGGCTTGCGCGAGACTTCGGCAAGCTTGTCGAGGACGTGCGCGGGGGGCGGGGTGTCGGGGTTGCCCATGCCGAGATCGACGACGTCCTCGCCCCGCGCCCGCGCCGCCGCCTTCATCGCGTTCACTTCGGCGAACACGTAGGGCGGCAGGCGGCGGATGCGGTAGAAGTCCTCGGTCATGCTGCAAGCGTAGCCCCGGAAAGAGCTTGTTCACAACAGACGGTTACGATGCGGGACGTCCAAGGAGTGCCCGCGTGTCCATCGTCGATCGCAAGGACGTCGTCGACCGCAAGGCCAGGCGCGTGGCCGTGGCGCTTCCTTCGCGCGTCACGTACCGCGGCATGCAGTCCGCCGACGTGACCGTGCACGACCTCGCATTTACCGGCTTTCGCGCGACGTGCGCGGTGGAGTTCGCCAAGGGCGACCGCGTGTCGATCGACCTGCCGCCGTTCGGGCTCGTCCCGGCCAGGATCGCGTGGTGCCGCGACGGCCTGATCGGCGGGCTGTTCGACGCGGTCGTCGACATCCGGCACTGCGTCCTCAAGCCGGGCGAGCCGTCCTACTTCTCGACGCAGCGCAGGCGCACGAGCCGCAGCGGGGACCGGCTGGAGTAAAAAGTGCTTACTCGGCGTCCGCGAGGTCGCCGGCGTCAAAGGCATAGTCGAGCAGGTCGGCCGGTTTGCACTCCAAGGCGGCGCAGAGGCGGGCAAGCGTGCCGAAACGGATGCCCCGCACCTTGCCCGATCTGAACAGGGACAATTGCGTTTCGCTCAGGCTGATGGCGGCGGCCAAGTCCTTGGCGCGCATGCCGCGGCGCGCCAGCACCGCGTCGAGCGTGATACGGACAGGCATTTAAAAGAATGCGTCGAGTTCGGCCTGGATTTCCGCGGCGCGGCCCAGGACGCGCGACAACAGGACCAGCGCCAGTCCGACCGCGCCGACCGCCGCGTAGGCGACGTCGAAATGGCCGTAGCTCGCGAACACCTGCGGGCCCCATCCGGCATCGCTCATGATCCGCATCAGATTGGGCTGGACGATCGCGCTCATCGCGCCCCCCGCGCCCAGGCCGATGCCGACGTCGCGCAAAGCTCGCGCCAGGGCCGGGTGGAAGTGCCGTCCCGCGGCGACCGCGCCCAGCGCACGCCGGATTGCCCATAGGGCGTACAGGTAGAAGACGCCCGGAGCCCAGAACACGAGCCAGCTTGCCGCGCGACCTGCAACGTCTCCATGGTCGCGCACATCGGGGTTGCTTTGCAGGCCGGCCGCCAAGCTGATCGCGGCGGCAAGGAGGAGGCCCGCGACGAGGCCGGAGACGGCACGGCGCAGCCAGCGGCTTCGCCCCTGGAGGTAGGGCAGGTCGTTCGTCATCATTCTTTAACTCCCAGTTAAATAATCCTGGACTGCGGGTTTAAGTCTAACCTAAATACGGGACTCGGAACAAGCAGGGGCGTCACGTGACCGCGGCGATCGAGAGCGAGGGTTTGGCGAAGCGCTTCGGCCGGCGCGACGCGGTCGCGGGGATCGACCTGCATGTGCCGACGTCGAGCATCTACGCGTTCCTGGGGCAGAACGGCGCCGGCAAGACGACCGCGATCCGCCTGATCCTGGGATTACTGCGGCCGACGGGGGGCAGCGTGCGCGTGTGGGGGCACGATGTCGCGTCCGACCGGCTGCGGGCGGCGCGGGGCGTCGGGTCGCTGGTCGAAACGCCCGCGCTCTACGACCGCCTGACGGGACGCGAGAACCTCGACCTGACGCGCAGGATGCTGGGTGTGTCGGCGTCGGAGATCGATCGCGTGCTGGACGTCGTCGACTTGGCGGGCGCGGGCGGGCGCTTGGCCGGCGGCTACTCGCTCGGGATGCGTCAGCGGCTCGGGCTGGCGCGCGCGCTGCTCGGGCGACCGCGGCTGCTGATCCTCGACGAGCCGTCCAACGGCCTCGATCCCGACGGCATGCGCGACATGCGCGCGCTGATCCGCGCGCTGCCCGATCGCGACGGGGCGACCGTGTTCGTATCGAGCCATATGCTGGGTGAAGTCGAGCAGATCGCGACCCATGTCGGGTTGATGCACGAAGGCCGGTTGCTGGCGCAGAGCACGCTCGCGGAAATCAAGGCAGGGGTGCGGTCGCTTCATGCCGCGGTTGGGGAGGCCGAGCGGGCGGCGGCGGCTTTGTCGGATATAGGCTTGAGCGCGCGAGCGACGGGTGACGGCGACCTGCAGGTGACGGTGCCGCAAGGCGAGGACGGCGCGTCGTTCGCGGCCGCGGTCAACGCCAGGCTGGTGGAGCGGGGTTTCGGCGTGTCGCGCCTGGGGCTCGCCGAACGGACGTTGGAGGACGTGTATCTGGGCATGATCGACGCCCGCCGCGCGTCCTCATCCCAAGGAGCCTGACATGCTGACGACGGTTCGGGTCGAGTTCGCCAAGCTGAAGCGGTCGCTGGCGCTGCTGCTGTGCGTCGCCGCGCCGATATTCGTGGCGCTGCTCGCGCTGCTGATCGGGCTGGACGGCGACAAGCCGGTGCCGTGGCCCATGTTCACGACGAGCGGGGCGGCGATGTGGGCGTACTTCATGCTGCCGATGTCGGTGACCGCGCTGACCGTGCTCGTCGCGCAGATCGAGCATGGGGCGAAGGCGTGGAACGCGGTGCTCGCGCTGCCTGTACCGCGATCACGCATCTTCGCTGCAAAGGCGCTTGTCGTCGTCGCGCTCGTGGCGGCGATGACGATCGCCGTGTTTGCGCTGATATTCCTCGCCGGCTTCGTCCTGGAAGCTGCAAAGGCAGGCGACAAGTTGACGGGCGTTCCCCGGCCTGGGGACGCGGCGCGCCTGCTGGCGAAGATGTTCGCAGGCTCGCTGCTGCTGATCGCGATCCAGCTTTGGACGGCGCTGCGGTTCCGAAGTTTCGTGCCGCCCTTGGTGCTGGGGATCGGCGGGACGTTCGTGGCGGTGGCGGCGACCGCGGCCAAGCAGGGGGCGTGGTTTCCATGGCTGATCCCGGTCAGTGCGCTGGCCAAGGATGCCGAACGTGGCGGCACCGCGATCGTCTTCGGCTTCGCGGGCGGACTTGTCGCCGGGGCCGCGATGCTCGTCAACCTGAGCCGATCCGAGGCGCGCTAGCAGCCCGGCGGCGTGTCCGCGGGCTTGACACTTCGGGCGGGTCCATCGAATGGCGGCGGCCGATGCGAGGCGCGAACGACGGATCGGAACTGACGGAAATGGCGGACCTTTCGGGCCACGACGTAATCAGCCGCGACGTCATCGAATATACGGTGAATGGCGAGACCTACCCGGTCGACGTCACCGGCTCCCCCGAATATGTCTACGGGCGGCACGAGTTCATGTCGAACGCCGAGACCGACCTCGTCTTCGGGGCGCCCTGGTACGAGGACGGCTACAAGGTCATGCCGTTTCTGGCCGACGACGAGTTCGAGACGCTGCGCGCCGACATCGAGGATGTCATCAGGAAGATCGTGGAGGCGCAAGGCGTCGATACCGCCGGGTTCCGCATGGACGGATACCACCGGTTCGTGACGGACGACGCGACGCATCTGGCGGTGGTCGGCCGCACCCGCGATCTGTTCCCCGAGGATTTCAGCCTGCCGATGCAAAAGGTGATCGACAAGATCGGCGCGGTGACGGGTTTCCCGTTGACCGACATCGATCCATCGAGCGGCGGGCGCATGCACATCATCGTCCGGGTCAACCGTCCGCGGTCGACCGACTTCAACCCGCCGCACAAGGATTCGTACGAGGATCCCGACAAGGCCCGCTTCCTCAACGTCTGGATCCCGATCTGCGGCGTCAACGACAAGTCGTCCTTGCCGATCGCGCCCGGAAGCCACCTGCTGCCCGAGGACAAGATCCTGCGCACGATGGACGGCGGGGTGGTGGCGGGCAAGACGTACCGGGTGCGCAGCATCGCGAGCTGGGACGGGCGCTCCGATCTCGATCGCGTCGTGATCGACGAGGGGCAGCTGCTGATCTTCTCCTGCCACATGATCCACGGCATCGCGCACAACGATCAGGACGATACAACGCGGGTGGCGTTGGAGTTCCGGCTTTTCCGCAAATCGGAAGCCTGACGTAGACGGTCTGGAAAAGTTGGGGGTATCGATGTTGGTGCGGATGTCGGGATTATTGGCGGTTTCTCTGGCTGGCGCGGCGGTCGGCGCACCTGCATTTTCGGCAACCGTCGACGCGGAAGCCGCTGTCTCGAAACTTGTCGACGGCTTCGTCGACGCGCAGCGCAGGTACGATCCACGCGTGCTGTCGGCGCTGACCACCGCCGACTATGTCGAGGTGTCGCCGGTCGGAGATGTGGACACGCGCGCGGAGATGCTGAGTTTCTATGCGCCCGAGAAGAAACAGCCTGCCCCGCCGATCGCGTTGAGCGAGCGCACCGTACGGGTCCGCGGCAACGAAGCCTTGATGCTCGCGAAGCTCACCATGAGCGTGCCCGCCCCAGGTGGCGCGGTACGGTTGGTGAACATGCGCGCTTCCTACGCCGCACGGCGAACGGGTCGCGAGTGGCGGCTTTCGGCGGCGCAGTTCACGCCGATGCGATCGCCGCAATAGGGGGAAGCGTTCACACCGGCATCTTCGCCGCCCGCCTGGGCAGGCTCGGGACAGGCTTATCGCCCGCGATGCGCCAGCCGTAATGGTGCCAGGCGAACACGGCCGCCGCGCCTCGGTGGGGGCGCCAAGGCTCGGCGAGTTCGCGCGTCAGCTTCTCGGAGGGGCGCTCTTCGTGGCCGAGGATGCGGCCGACCTCGATCTGGACGGCGAGATCGCCGGCGGGCCAGATGTCGGGTCGCCCTTCGGCGAACAACAGGTAGATCTCGGCGGACCAGCGACCGATGCCTTTCACGCGGGTCAGCATCTGAATGGCGTCCTCGTCGTTTTCGGGCAGGGCGGCGAGGTCGAGTTCGCCGCTCGCGACGAGCGCACCCAGGCTGCGGGCGTAGGCTGCTTTCTGACGCGACAAGCCGCCCGCGCGCAACGACTCGTCGGTGGCGGCAAGGAGCGCGGCGGGGGCGTAGTCGGTGCCGACTAGTCCGCCGAGTTTCCGCCACATCGCGTCAGCCGACGCGACGCTGACCTGCTGGCCGACGATCGTGCGCAGCAGCGTCCTGTAGCCGCGCTCCGACATGCGGGGTTCCGGGAGGCCCGCGCGGGCGATCGCGGCGGCGAAGGCGGGTTCGCGTCGTGCGAGGTCCGCCAGCGCGGCGTGGAGGTCGGTCTTGTTCAGGCCCACGCGCGCGTCCCCTGTTGATTAGCGGTCGTCGCGCGCTTAGCGCGGCGCGTCCAACTTGTCCCGGAGTGTCCCCATGCCGCAACTGATCGTCGTGACCCGCGATGGCGCGGAGCGTGCCGTCGAAGGTGAAGCGGGTCTTTCGGTCATGGAAGTGATTCGCGACAACGGGTTCGACGAGCTGCTGGCGCTGTGCGGGGGCGCGTGCGCGTGCGCGACGTGTCACGTCCATGTCGACGAGGCCTGGATGGATCGCATGCCGGCGATGGGGGCGGACGAGGACGATCTGCTGGACACGTCGGACTTTCGGCAAGCGAATTCGCGATTGTCGTGCCAGGTGCCGTTCGAAGCGGGGCTGGACGGGCTCCGCGTGACGATCGCGCCCGAATAGCTTCTAAGACGCGTCCGCTTCCTGCGCCGCGTAAAGCGCGATCGCGGCGGCGTTGGAGACGTTCAAGCTTTCGATCGCGTCTCCGATCGGGAGGCGGGCGAGCGCGTCGCAGTGCGCGGCGGTGTTCTGGCGCATGCCTTCGCCTTCCGCGCCCAGCACGAGCGACACGCGGGGCGGGCCGAGCGCGGCCCCCAGAAGCAGCGGGGCGTCGCCTTCCAGGCCGACTCGCCAGAAACCGGCTTCGCCGATCTCGTCCAGCGCGCGGGACAGGTTGACGACGCGGACCCAGGGCACGATCTCCAGCGCCCCCGACGCGGCCCGGGCGAGCGCGCCCGATTCGGGCGGCGAGTGCCGGTCCTGCGTGACGATCGCCAGCGCGCCGAACGCGGCCGCCGAACGCAGGATCGCGCCGACGTTGTGCGGGTCGGTGACCTGGTCGAGCAGGACCAGCGTCGCACGCTCGCCGTCATCGGGCGCGCGCATGAGGATGTCTCCCAGGAACAGGTCATCCAGGGGATCGACTTCGACGACGATCCCCTGATGCGGGGCGTCGTTGGGGACGAGCCGGCCGAGGTCCGCGACTTCGGCGAAATCGACCTGCAGGCCGGCCGGAAAATCGAACGCGGACTTGGCCTCGTGGGTCACCCACACCTTTCTGATGACCCGTTCGGGGTTGGCGAGCGCGGCGGAGACGGGGTGGCGGCCCCAGAAGCGCGGGCGGCTGCCGGGGGCGGAGGCGGAACGGGCTTTGCGGCGCATGCCGTGTCTTGGCGGGCGCCTCGCTCTCAAGCAAGTCACGTTGACAGGCAAGTCGCGGCTCGCCATTGCACGCCGCTTCCCCCGCAAGGCGACGCCGATGGACAGGTGGTCGAGTGGTTAAAGGCAG
This sequence comes from uncultured Sphingomonadaceae bacterium, assembly GCA_964251385.1. Lineage (GTDB taxonomy): Bacteria > Pseudomonadota > Alphaproteobacteria > Sphingomonadales > Sphingomonadaceae > CADCVW01. The sequence goes on from CAXUJK010000002.1 coordinate 478,796, forward strand.
CGGACTGTAAATCCGCCCGCGCAAGCGTACGCTGGTTCGAATCCAGCCCTGTCCACCAACGCTGCGCGACAGCGAGATTAAATCGAGACGAGCGTGCGGGTAGCCATGATCGCGCCGATCGCGTGGCGAACGCCGCCGCGCGCCTATGGACCATGGGAGCTGATCACGAGCGTGCTGACCGAAGCGCTGGTCGCGCGCGGGGTCGACGTGACCCTGTTCGCGACGAGGGACAGCATCACGTCGGCGAGACTGGGCGGGCCCGTTCCGGCTTCGTACAACGAGGACCCGTCGATCGACGCGAAGGTGTGGGAGATGCGGCACGTCGCGCATGTCGCCGAGCGCGCGAACGAATTCGATCTGATCCACAATCAGGCCGATTTCGTGCCGCTCGCGTTCAGCCGGCTGGTCGACACGCCGATGGTAATGACGATCCACGGCAAGCCTTCGGACCGCATCCTGCCGATGTTGCGAGAGTACGACGATCACGTGCATTACGTCGCGATCAGCGACAGCGATCGTCATGCGGACCTGCGCTACGCGGCGACGATCCACCACGGGATCGACGTCGCCGACTTCCCCTTTCGCGCGTCCGCTGGTCCGGACCTGCTGTTCTTCGGGCGCATCCATCCCGACAAGGGGACGGCGCACGCGATCGCGGCGGCGCGGATGGCCGGGCGGCGGCTGCGCATCGCGGGGATCGTTCAGGACCAGGAGTATTTCGAACGCGAGGTCGCGCCGCACATCGATGGCGAACGCGTCGTGTACGATGGTGAGCTGGGCGGGCAGGCGCGGCTGGACGCGCTGGGGTCGGCGGCGGCGCTGCTGCACCTGATCGGCTTCGACGAGCCGTTCGGTCTTTCCGTGGTCGAGGCCCTGGCGTGCGGGACGCCCGTGATCGCTTACCGCCGGGGATCGATGCCGGCGATCGTACGCGACGGCGCAACGGGCTTCGTGGTCGATACGGTCGAGGAAGCGGCGGCGGCGGTCGGGCGCATCGGAGAGATTGACCGCCGCGCGTGCCGTGCCGACGTCGCCGCGCGCTTCTCGGTCGATCGAATGGCGGACGCGTACCTCGCTTTATACCGCAGGGTGCTTGCCGAAGCCTAGTTCAACGCCTTCGTCCGAACCCAAGCTTGCAGTTTCGGTCGCACACGCAGGAAACGGACGTAGAGGCGTTCGAGAAGGCCGAGCACGTGGCGGTTGCGTGCGGCGAGGCCGAACGGGCGCAGCAGCGGGATCGCGCGCCACATCGCGGCGAACGCGGCGGCGCCCGACAGCATGACTCCGTCCTCGCGCGCATGAAAGCGCGCCAGCAGGGTTGCGCGATCCACCGGGCAGACGCTGTGGAAGGATGCCACGTCGACGAAGTCGATCGCGCCGCGCCGATCCAGCCGACGCATCGCCGCGATTTCGCGGATGCACAGCGGGCAGCCGCCATCGAACCAGACCGTGAGCTGTGTCACGCAACCCATATGGGTTGATCCGTCGTGCGCACCAATGCGCCGCCAATCGTCGGGACCCGTCGAGCTACTGCAAGCGTCCGTCGACGTTGAGGCTGTAAACCCCGTTCGCGGCGGCGAAGCCGGAGGCGGCGAGGCGTTGCTGGAGCAGCGGATCGGTCGGACGCACGGACAACGTCGCGCGGTAGGTGTCGCTCCCGGTGAACCGCAGAGCGAGCTGGTCGAGCCCGCTCGCGCCCGCCAGCGCCAGCAGGAGCGCGCCGCCGTCGCAACGCGCGGTTCCCGTCAGCGTCGCCGGAATGGGCAATCCGCCGATGCTGCCCGACGTCGTCACCGTGACCGCGCCTTCGGCCGCCGCGCACTGGCCCGACACGAAGCGCGCGCTGACGTCCGACAGGTCGATCGCGGTGATCGGGAGCGGGGCGAACTGCTGCGCCACGGGAAGCCGCGCGGTGACGTTGCCCACCGTGTAGCTGTTGCGCGTGACGGTGATCGCGCCTTCGAAGCGGTCGGCTTGTGCGGTGGCGGTGGCCCCATCGCTGAGAAAAGGCGCGCCGTCGTTGCGGCCGAGCTGGATGCGCGCGCGGCCCCCGACGAGCGGCAGGGCTTTCAATTCGGCGAGCAGATCGCCGAGCTGCGTGTCGCGATACTGCGCCTGGTGGAGGACGCCGCCCCAGACGCTGCCCACGGCATCGCGTGCGGCAACGCCGTTCGCGCCGAGGTTGAGCCAGTCGGACGCGAGGCGCAGCGGGAGCAGCGCAAGCAGCGAAAACAGGAACGCGCACAGGAAGAAGAGCCCGCGGCCGAGAGGAAGGCGAACGCTCATCTACACTGTTCCCCGGCCTTCGCCGGGGAACTGCAGGAAAGGAAGACGAATTCGCATCAGCGTGTCCCCGATCTGACGGTGAACTGTACGGACAGCGTGCGGTCCGGGTTGGGCGAGGCGGACAGCGCCTCGACGACGAGTCCGCGTGCCTGCAGCCCCGACAGCCAGGTGAAAAATGTGGCGGGGCGGACGGAGGCCATGACGATGCTCACCCCGTCGGGTTCGAACGGGTCGGCGCGGGTGACGGTAAAACCGGCGGCGGTCGCGTTGCCGGGCACGAACACGCGGACGGGAAGGTCGAGTCCGGCGGGGCGCGTCCGGCGCAGGTCCGCGATCGCATCCGCGATCCCGCGCGCCTCGGCCTCGGCGGTGATCGCGCGCGTGTGGCGGGCGCGGGCGTCGGCAAGCGCGTCGTCCAATGGACGGATGATGCCGTACCAGATCAGCGTCGCGCCCAAGATCGCGGCCATGGCGAGCAGCAGCCGCTGTTCGCGGGTCGTGCGTCCGGCCCACCAGCTGAGCGCGCGGGTGCGCCGGACGCGCCCAGTCCGGGTCACGGCGGTTTCGGTGCGTACGGTCATGATCCCGTGATCCTGTACTCGACGACCTGCCGCGCGCCCGATGCTCGGGGGTCGCCCGCCTCGGTGACGAGCCCGCGCGCGTCGAGCGCGGTGCGTACGGGCGTGAAGTCGCCGGGGCCGGTGCCCGACAGCGTGACGCGCAGCGTGCCGGACGGGTCGAACTGCAGCGCCTGGACCTCGACCGTCGGGGCGGACCGAAGCGCCTCGAACACGCCGCCCAAAGTAGCTGACAGCCCGACCCCGCCGCCGCGCAATTCGGACAGGCGCGCGGCGAGCTGACCTCGCGGGTCGGTGACGCGGGTGGTGCGGGGCAGGGTCGCGCGGGCGATCGCGGCGGTGCGCGCGTCCGCCCGGTCGGCGGCGGCATTGTACTGGGCGATGAGCGTCAGCTGGATGAGCGCGTTGACCGCAAAGCAGAGCGCGCCCAGCAACGCGAGGCGGCGGACGAGCGGCCAGTCGATGCGCCAGCGGCGGCGTTTCTTGAAGATGCCGACGCGCAGGTCGAGCGGCCATGTGGATAGGACGTCGCCGAGGCGGGATTCGATCTCGTCGGCGGATACCGGCAGCAGCGGCAAATCGCCCGCGAGCACGGGCAGGAGTTCGGGTTCGGTGGCGAAGGCTTGGCGCTTGCCCCTCGCGAGGATCATGTCGCCGGCTTCGGTCGTGACGAGGCCGTCCTCGGGTGGGATGAGGAGCAGCGTCTCGGGCACCATTGCGTCCGGATCGAAGCCGGCGGCCTGGGCCTGCGCGATCCACGCGGTCATGCGGTCCGCGCCGACGACCCCCATGATGCGCTCGTCGCCGGTGTCGTTGTGCCCCGACAAGGCAACATGCAGGTTGTCGAGCCGTTCGGCGCTGACTTCGGACGCCATCAGCTTGGCGGCCGCCAAGGCCTGCGGGCCCGCCAAATCGGGCAAATCCACCCAATGGATCGCGACGTCCGCGCCGGGCACGATACCGACGATCGTCTCGTCGCCGTCCGGATCTTCCGCCCGCGCGGGGATCGCGGCGAAATCGACGCCGCGCGCGACGACTTGGCCCTCGGCGAGGCGCAGCCAGGGCGCATGTCCGCCCGCGCCCAGATAGAGCAGCAGAAAGCGCCCGCCGCTCAATCCTGCCCCCATGTTCTTGAAACGAGCCGCGCCGGCATCGATCCCGCGTCGATCAGCGCCACTTCGGACATCTGCGCGCCGGTCAGTTCGACGTCAAGCGCGAGCCGAAACCAGCGCGTTTTCATCACCGTCTGCGCCTTGACCTCCGCCGCACTGTTGAGCGGTTCGACGATCGGTTCGGCCCAGAAGGCGGACGTGTTCGTCCATCCATCCGCGGGGCGGCGTGCGATCAGGGCGCGCGCGTTGTCGAGCGTCAGCTGCCCCGGCAACAGCATGGCGAGCAGCGGGGCCTGGTCGATCTGCAGCGTGTTGACGTTGATGGGGGAGGGGGTGGCTTCGGGCAGCGCGCATAGCCACGGGCGAACCGCCTCGAAGATGACCGGCGTGACGCCCGCGACCGCGCGCAGTTCGGACGGGTCGACGACGAGGCCGTTGGGCGTGCGGTAGGGGACGGGCAGGTTGGCGTAGGCGCTGTCCTCCGCACCCGCGCTGTTGGGCGTGTTGTCGGTGTCGATCCAGTCGCCGAGCGACTGCGCGACCTGCTCTGCCTCGTTTGGGGCGGTGCCGAGCGTGCGCAGCAGGCCGGCGAGCTGGCCCATGCCGCGGCTGCTCGATGCGTAGACAGGCGACGCGTTGTCGGCATCGAGCGTGTTCGTCTTCTGCACGACCGAGTTGAGGTTGAAGCAGTTGCCGCCATCGACCACCGTCGCGGATGCGGACCCGCCGGGGAGCGGGATGCGGATCGGATTGCCGTGCCACCCGCCGCGCAGGGTCGTGCGATCGGGGGTCAGGCCGGTCAGGTCGCCGACGCGGAGCAGCGCGTAGCTTTCCGCCCCCAGCGTGAACGCGCGCGCCTGTTCAAGCGCGGCGGCGTTGCTCGCGGTGCGCGCGGCGAGCGTCATCTTCTCCAGCGCGACCGCCGAGAGCGAGGCCATGACTGCGACGAGGAGGAGGACGGCGAGCAGGGCCGCGCCTGTTTCCGACGGCTTGGGGGTCATGTCGCCGCCGGGACAAGCGGGGGGACGATGGCGGGCGGGGTCGGCGGCGTCGGCGGACGCGGCAGCGTGCCCGTGCCGACGAGGAAGAGCTGGCGGACCGAGCCGATGCGGTCGACCTCGAGGACGATCTCGACGGCTTGCGGAAGCGCGGTTGCAAGGTCGATGTCCCAGCGGTCGGCCCACGCGCCCGCAACGCGGTAGCGCATGCGGAGCGCCGTGACGCCGGTCAGCAGGACTGCGGGCGGCAGGGGTTCGGCGCCGTCGACATGCGGCCAGGCGAGGCGTTCGAACCGGTTGGCGGCAAGGCGATATTCGACGCGTTGCAGCGACGCACGCGGCAGGCCGTCGGGGTTGGACCAGCCGCCGCGTACGAGGCCGAGCGCGACGGTGCTCTCTCCGGCGTTGCCTGTGAAGGCGGGCTGCAGCGCGCCCGCGCGATCGCGGTAGGGGCGGGGGACGGCCTGAGCGAGGTCGGATGTCAGGATCGCGTTGACGCGGCGCAGCTGCGCGACTTCGCCGAGCCGTGTGCTCGCCGCACCCTGCGCGCGCACGGAGAAGGCAAGCAGCGCGACGCCGGCTGCGGACAGCATCGCGAAGATGACGAGCGACACCATGAGTTCGACGAGCGTGAAGCCCGTCTCGCTGTTTTTCACGTGGTGCTCCGGAATGCGGTCAGCGACGCGACCTGGCGGCCCGTCTCGTCGGCGACGGTGACGGTGACGGTCTGCAGCCGCGCCTCGCCCGTGCGGCCGACGACGCGCGTCCAGGCCCAGGTCCGGCCGGCATTCTGTTCCTGACCGCTCGATCGGCCGAGCGTGGGCGCGGCGGCGTCGGTCAAGGCTTCGACGACCAGGTTGCGCGCGACGATGCCCGCGACGATGCCGCTCTGCAGCCGCGCTGTGCTGCTCAGCGTGCCGCCCTGCAGGCGCAGCAACGCAAGCGCGGCGAGCGAGAAGATGGCGAGCGCGACGAGGAGCTCGATGAGGGTAAAACCGCGTTCGCGATCAGCGCACATCGATCGACCCGTCCGGTTCCACGACCACGCTGACCCGCATGTCGTCGCGCACCAAAGTCACGGTGGCGGGGTCGGCGAGGCCCGTGCTGTCGAAGTTGACGCGCGCCTCGCCCGTGGTGCTGGACAGGACCGTCACCCCTTCGCCCCATGCGCGCTGGTTTAGCGGGCGTTCGACGATCGGCACCCAGGCTCCTCGCTCACGCCGCGAAAAGCCGTAGCCCGCGGGGCCGAAGATAAGCGCGGTCGGCTTGGACTCGATCACCGCCATGTCCCGCGCCGCGCCCGCACGCGCGGCGAGGCGTTCGGCCTCGTGGCGCAGGTCGCCGCGGGGGTCGGGCCAGGCGACCATCACTGCCGTGCTCATCGTCGCGATGATGGCGACGACGACCATCAGTTCGACGAGCGTGAAGCCGCGCTCCGGTTCCTCGCGCTTACTGCCAGCTGCCGATGTCGGCATTTTCGCCCTCGCCGCCCGGCTGTCCGTCCGCGCCGAGCGACAGGATATCGAAGGGGCCGCCGTGCGTTCCGGGCATCGCATATTCGTATGGCTTGCCCCATGGGTCGTTGGGGAGCTTCTTGATGTAGCCGGCGGAATTGTAGCGACCGGGCTGCGCCAAACCCGAGGGTGCGGAGACGAGCGCGCTTAATCCCTGTTCGGTGCGGGGATAGGACATGTTGTCGAGCCGGTAATATTCGAGCGCCTGTTCGAGCGTCGCGATGTCCGTGCGCGCCTTGCCCGTGTTCGCCTTGCCGAGATTGGGGAGCACGTTGATCGCGACGATCGTCGCCAGAAGCCCGATGATCACGATGACGACCATGAGCTCGACGAGCGTGAAGCCGTCCTCGTTGGACGATTTTCGGAGCCGCTTGCCAAGGAAACGTTGAACGAGGCGACGCAACATCTTCAAACTCCGGCCAGCGTGTCCAGCTGCAGGATCGGCAGCAGGATCGACAACACGATCAGCGCGACCACCGCGCCCATGATGACGATGATAGCAGGTTCGAGCAGCGAGAGCGCGGTCGCCGTGAAGGTGTCGAACTCGCGTTCCAGATAGTCGGCGGCGCGCTCCATCATCGTGTCGAGCTGGCCCGACGCCTCGCCCGACGCGGTCATGTAGACGAGCAGCGGCGGGAACACGCCCGCGCGCTTGAACGCGGCGGACAGGGAGCCGCCGCCGCGGATCGCCTCGACGATGTCCTCGGAGGCTTTCTTGAGCACCCGGTTGTGGACGGTGCGCGCGGTCAGCTGCAGCCCTTCGAGCAGCGGCAGACGGCTGGCGACCATGGTGGCGAGCGTGCGGGCCATGCGCGCGGCGTGGAGGTCGCGGGCGAGGCGGCCGATGATGGGGAGCCCGAGCGCCGCGCGGTCGAAGGCGTAGCGAGCCGGACCGTCGCGCAGGACACGCGCGAGAATCAGGATGGTCGCGATCAGCCCGAGCGCGAGTGCCCACCACCAGTTCTGCAGGAATTCGGACAGGCCGATGACGATGCGAGTGAGCAAAGGAAGCTGCTGGCCGACGCTGTCGAACTGCTCGACGACCTTGGGGACGACGAACACCATCAGCGCCAGCACGACCATAGTCGCGACGAGCGCGAGGACGATCGGGTAGGCCAAGGCAGTCAGCACTTTGCCGCGGACCTGCGCCTGGCGTTCGAGCAGATCGGCGAGGCGGTCGAGGATGAGCGGCAAGGTGCCCGAACCTTCGCCCGCCGCGACCATCGCGCGGTAGAGCGGCGGGAAGCTCTTGGGCGAGATCGCCATCGCTTCGGAAAAGCGACGACCTTCGAGAACGCCCTTGTGAACCGACTTCAGCACCGAGCGGACATGCTCCTGCTCGGTCTGATGCGACACGGTGCGGAGTGACTCTTCCAGCGGCGAGACGGAGACGAGCGTCGCGATCTGGCGCGTGAACAGAGTGAGCTGCTTGGATGTCAGATGTTTGCGGAACGAGATGCGTCGCTGGATGAGCGAAGGGACCGCGGTGACGCCGACGTCGGGTCCGCTCTCGATCCGCACGACGTAGAACTTGCGCGCGTCGAGTTTCGCCCGCGCGTCCTCGACGCCTGCCGCGACGATCGAGCCCCGGCGTTCGCGGCCGCCCGTGTCGAGCGCGAGGTAGTCGTAGCTAGGCAAGCTGCGGCTCGGCCAGAGGTTCGGTGCTGACCTCGGTTCGGCTGATGCGGACCGCTTCTTCCACCGTCGTCTGCCCGTCGCGGACAAGCTGGCGCGCGGCAGACGCAAGGTTGCGCGATCCGCGGTAGGCATGGCCCGCGATGACCGCTTCGTCGCCGCCCGCGTAGATGAGCTGGCGCACCGTCTCGTCGATGCGGATCGCCTCGAACACGCCGATGCGGCCCTTGAAGCCGGAATTTCCGCATTCGCGGCAGCCCTTGGCTTCGTAGATGATGGTGCCGCTGTCGAAGCCGAGCAGTGCGGAGACCGCGTTGGATGCCTGCACCGCCTCGCGGCACACGGGGCACAGTTTTCGCACCAGCCGCTGGGCGATGACCGCTCGCAGCGAGGAGGCCAGCAAAAACGGTTCGATCTTCATGTCGCGCATGCGCGTGATCGCGCCGATGGCGTCGTTGGTGTGGACGGTGGACAGGACAAGATGGCCGGTAAGCGACGCCTGCACCGCGACGTCGGCGGTCTCCCGGTCGCGAATTTCGCCGACCATGACGGTGTCCGGGTCCTGGCGCAGGATCGCGCGCAGGCCCGCCGCGAAGGTCAGCCCGACCTTGGGATTGACCTGCGTCTGCCCGACGCCGTCGACCGCGTATTCGACCGGGTCTTCTACCGTCAGGATGTTGCGGCTGCCGTCGTTGAGCAGGCGCAACGCGGCGTAGAGCGTGGTCGTCTTGCCCGAACCGGTCGGGCCGGTGACGAGGATGATCCCATTGGGTTCCTTGAGGACATCGCGGAATACGGTCTCGATCTCGGGCGGCATTCCCAAGACGTCGAGTTCGATACCCGCCTTGTCCTTGTCCAAGATACGCAGCACGACGCGCTCGCCCGCGCGGCTGGGCAGCGTGGAGACGCGGACGTCGATCAGCTTGCCGCCCAGCGTCAAACCGATGCGGCCGTCCTGAGGAACGCGGCGTTCGGCGATGTCGAGCCTCGCCATGACCTTGATGCGGGACACGACGACCGGTGCGACGTGCGCGGGCATGCGGAGCGTCTCGCGCAGCACGCCATCGACGCGCATGCGGATGACGAGGCCGGTCTCGTACGGTTCGATGTGGATGTCCGAAACGCCCTGACGCGCGGCGTCGGCGATGATGCCGTTAATGAGGCGGATCGCGGGCGCGTCGTCGGCGCTGTCCAGCAGGTCGTCGGCGGTGGGGATGTTGCCCGCGATCAGGTCCAGATCGTCTCCTAGACCGAGCGAGCCCGCCGCCGCCGCCGCCGCGTCGCCGTCCATCGCGTAGCGCTCGGAGAGCAGCCGGTCGAACGCATCGGGCGCGACCCATTCGACATCGAACGGTTTTGCCATGAAGCGGCGCACTTCGATGAGGATGCGCGGGTCCTCGCCTTCGCGCAGGCCCACCGCGAGATGGCCATCGTCGGCGCGCAGGATCGCGACGCCGAACTTGCGCGCAAAACCGTACGGGATCGCGAGCGGCAGCGATGCGATTTCCGTCGGGATGATCGGCACGCCCCCGCCGACCTCGACGATGTCGGCGATGTCCGCGACCGCGTCCGCTTCCGTGCCGCGTCTGATCATTGTGGGGGGACCTGGCTGGGGGGAAGGGCGGTCGGCTGGATCACGACGTCGCCGGGCAGAAGCTGAGCCGCGATCGGCGGCACCGTGCCCATATAGTCGCGCACCAGCTCGTCTAGCGAGGGCTCGACACCCGGGTCCTGGTTCCACTGCGCCTCGCGGATGTAGCCGTAGCGCTGCTGCGCCAGCCGCCGCGCGTCCGCCGCCGAGCGCAGGATGGTCGGGCGGATGAAGATCATGAGGTTGGTCTTGGAGCGGTTCTTCGCCTTGGAGCGGAACAGATTGCCGAGGATGGGCAGGTCGCCCAGAAACGGGATTTTTTCGATGGTATTGCGCTCGTTGTCGTCGAGCAGGCCGCCGATCGCCGCGATCTCGCCGCTGTCGACGATCGAGGTCGTCTCGACCTCGCGCTTGTTCAGGATGAAGTCGTTGTTCGTGCCGCCGACCGCGCCCGCGATGGATGAGATTTCCTGCCGCAGCGTCAGCTTGACCTGCCCGCCCGCATTGATCTGCGGCGTGACTTCAAGCGTAATGCCGACGTTCTGGCGTTGGACGGTCCGAAACGTATTGTCGAGGTTGGGCGACAATGCCTCGCCCGTCGTGATCGGGATTTCCTGACCGACCAGGAACCTGGCCGGCTTGTTGTCGAGCGTGACCAAATAGGGCGATTGCAGGATATTCGACTTGTTGTCCGATTTGACCGCGTTGATGATCGCGCCGAAGATCGCGTCCTTGCCGATGTCCAAGGCAAAACCCGCGATGCCGCCCGTCGCCGACAGCAGCGAGCCGACCGCGGCCTGGGCGAGCTGGTCGGACACGCCCGATCCGGTCGATTGCGTCACGGTGTTGCCGTTGATCACGGTGGTCGTGCGGTCGAGCTGGCGCGCGGCGATCGCGCCGCCGATCGTCAGGATGTTGGGCGACGCGTTCGAATAGTTGGTCGCCAGGATCGGCGTGGAGCCGTTGAGGCCACCCAACAACAGCTGGACGCCGAGCCGCTGCGCCGCGGTGTCGCTGATCTCGATGATGATCGCCTCGATCAGCACTTGCGCTGTCCGGGTATCGAGCTGGCGGACGACTTCGCCGAGCGTGCGCTGCACCTCGACGGGCCCGGAAATGATGACCGCGTTCGCGCCTTCGTAGCGGGTGACGATCGTCTCGCCGCGTCCCCCGCCACCGCCCGGCGCGTTGGTCGTGACCTGCGTGGGCGCGGACACGGTGGCCTGCGGTGCGACGATGCGGCTGTTGCGGCCGGGGTTGGAGGCGGGGGCCTCGGGCTGGCTCGACACGGTGGTCGTGCGCGCTTGCCCCACGAGTTCCTGCAGCACGGGGACGAGTTTTTCGGCGTCCGCGTGTTCGAGGAACAGGACGCGGATCTCCGCGCTGCTCGCGGCGCGCGCGTCCAGGTCGGCGATGATCGACGCGAAGCGCGCGATCCCTTCCGCGTTGCCGCGCAACGCGACCGAGTTGCTGCCGTCGATGGGCACGACGGTGACCGCATTGCGCGGGTCGACGCCCGAGTTGAGCGCGGTCAGAGCCTCAGCGATCTCGCGCGCGCCCGCGTTGCGCAGCGGGATTACTCGGCTGGAACTCGCGTCCGCGCCGCGCCGGTCGATCTCGGCGATGAGCGCGCGGATGCGGCGCAGGTTGTCGGCGAAGTCGACAACCACCAAACTGTTGCCGTTGCGGTTGGCGGTGACCGCGCCTTCGGGGCTGACCAGCGGGCGCAACGTTTCGATCGCCTGCTGCGCCTCGATGTTGCGCAGGCGAAAGACTTCGGTGACGACGCTGTTGTTGGCCGCGCGGCGCGTGCCGATGCGCGTCGGTTGGGAGGCGGCATTGGCGATCGGCTGGATGCGATAGCCGTTGCCTGCGGTCGGCACGGCGATGTAGCCGTTGGCGCGCAGCGTCGACAGGAACAGCTCAAAATATTCCGAACGGCTGACCGGGCGTTCGGTGAAGACGGACACCTTGCCCTGCACGCGGCTGTCGATCGTCATCGGCCGCCCGGTGACGCGCACCGCGTCGCGGATGAAGGCGCGGATGTCGGCATCGCGGAAGTTGAGCACCTGTTGCGCGGGCGCGGGCGCGGTCAGGCCAGTGGTGGCGAGCGCGAACGCGGCCAGCCCGAGAACGAAACTTCTCATCGCGCGGGCACCGTTACGGTGATCGGGACGAGCCTGCCCGTGCGTTCGACCTGAATTTGAACGGTCGTGCCCGGCGTCAACCCTGTCGCGAGCGCCTGCGCGTCCGCGACGCTGGTCAGCCCCGCGCCGTTGACGGAGACGACGACGTCCCCCGCCTGCACGCCCGCAGCCTGCAACGCCGGCGGCGGGGCGGAAACGGTGAAGCCGCTGACTTGTCCGTTGACGAGGCGAGGCGCGAAGCCCGCGCCAGTAGCTGAGGCACTCGTCGCGGCGGGAGTCGCGTTGGCGGCGGGCACGGACTGATCGAGAAAGATCTGCTCGCGCTGGCCGTTGCGCTCGATCGTCACGCCGTCCTCGCGTACGATCGCGAGCCGCACGCCCGGCATGATCTCCTCGCCCACGCCGAAGCTCGATTGCACGCCGTCGGGCGTGGACAGGATCGCCGAATCCCGTCCCGTCGCGCGGTCGACGCGAACCCCGAACAGGCCGATCGCGAGCGACGTGACGACCACCGTGGCGGCGGTCGCGGGACCCCCAAGACGAAAGAACGGGTCGAAGTCGCCGAGCGCGAGCGTCGCGGCGGGTTGTCCGGCCAGAGTCGAGGGAACCTTCCAGTCGCCGATCGGCCCGACGGGGGTTACGGTCGCCCAGACCAGCCGCGCGCATTGCAGCGCGAGCAGGCTGATCAGCGCAATCTCCAGCGCCGAGTAGACGTTGACTTGCGGCAACCGCCGCAGCAGCCGCCGGGCGCGGGTATCGAGCGACAGTCGCATTGGGTTCCCTCTGGATGCGAGGGCTAGGTGCCGCCCGTGACAGTCGGATGAAGCCGCCGTGACGGAATTAAGTCAAGCGCCGAGCAGGACGTCATCCCAGCGATGCTGGGATCTCAGGGTGCGAAGCGGCCGGCCGATCAAGCTCCCTGAGATCCCAGCATACGCTGGGATGACATGGGGATTAGAACTTGGCCGACACCCCGAGCGAGAAGACGCGGCCGAGGTCGTAGCGGTTGACGTCGATGCGGTTGTCGCCCGCCTGCTGGAACTCCTCGTAGTTCTGCGCGGTGAGGTTGCGGCCCTCGGCCTTTATTTCGAACAGCGTGCCCAGGAAGTCGAACTCCTGGCGCAGCACGACGTCGAGCCGGAAGCCCGGCTCCTCGACGATGTCCGGCTGGCGCGCCTGGCCCTGGATCGGGCCGCGGTTCGTCACCCGTTCACTGGCGTAGCTGAGCAGCAGCGTCGCCTGCGACACGCGCGGGCCCGTGTTTTCGATGCCGATCTGGACGTTGGCGAGGTGGTCCGACTGGCCCGTCAGCGGCGCGCCGTCGCGGAACAGCAGGTTGGCGGCGATCGGCTGCAGCGTCGGTCCGAAGATCGTCGAGTCGTCGATCTTGAGCTCGGATTGCGTGTAGGTGTAGTTGCCGATCAGCAGCAGGCGGCGGTCGGCGAAAAAGCCGCCGAGACCCGTCAGCGGCACGTAGACCTGTGCTTCGATCTCGCCGCCGTACAATGTCGCTTCGGGCGCATTCGCGAAACCGGTGCGCAGCTGCCCGCCGCCCGCGAAAAACGCCGCGGCCTCGATTGGGTTGTCGATCTTCTTGTAGAAGCCGGCGAGCGACAGCCGCTGGTTGCGCGCGAAATACCATTCGTAGCGCGCTTCGGCGTTGAGGAGCTCGCTGTCCGTCAGGAACGGATTGCCCGTGAACTCGCGGTCGGACTCGAAATCCTGGAAGATCTGCGGCGCGAGCTCGCGGAACTGCGGGCGCGCGATCGTCTTGGACGCATTGACGCGGATCTGCATGTCGCGCGCCAGATTGTAGGTGATGGTGACGGCGGGCAGGAAGTAATCGTTGTCGAGGCTCGACCCGATCGCGCCGACGCCCGACGGCAGCACGTTCTGCTTCGCCGTCTCGTAGCGCACGCCGAACGTCCCGCGCAGGCCGATATCTTCCGCGTTGACGTCGGCCTGGACGTAGCCGCCGTGGATTTCGAGGTCGGCGTCATAGGCGGCGGAGCCCAGATCCCCAGACACGTCGACCAGGCCGATGCCGAAGCGTTCGATGTTGAACGGCGACAGCAGGAAGTCGGGCCGTTGCTGCGCGACTTCGAGCGGGAGCGGGCTGCCGTCCTGGCGCCGGTACTGGAACTGGTAGCGCGAGGACGTGCGATCGCTCTTGCTGTAGCCGTAACCCGCCGACAGCGTCACGGGTACCGATAGGTCGATGCGGTAGGCGAGATCGGCGGAGCCTGCGTACAGATCCTCGTTGAGGTCGCTGAACGCAATCGTCGCGCTGTTCCCGCCCTCGAGCGTGTTGATGTAATCGTCGACATCGCCCGTGCCGAGGGTGGCCGGGTTGTTGTCGCCGAGGAAACTGTAGTTGAAGTCGCGTTCGTAGGGTGATTCGCGCTGCGTGTTGGCGTAGGTGCCGCGCACGTCGAGGCTGAGCCCGCCGAACTTGAATTCGCCCACGAACTGCGTGTCGATGAGCTGGCGTTCGAAGAAGTAGGTGTTCTGTTCGATGAACGTCGGGGGTCCGTTCAGATCCTGGTCGCGGGTCAGCGTGTTGGACCCGGCGGCGAGGCGGCCCTGCTTCAACGTGTCGCGGATGTAGAGATTGGTCAGGCGCAGCTGATGCGGGCCGATCTCCGCGCCGAAGCCGAGCAGGCCGTTTACGATGATGCGGTTGTCCGTGATCACCGCGCGGAAGTTTCGCGTGGGGATGCCCGCGAGGTTCGGATCGAGCGTGGCCTGCTGGACCGCGTCGCGCGTGCGCCACGTGTTGCTGTAACCCGCGCCCGCAATCACGCCGAAGCGGTTGCCGCCGACGTCAAACGACGTGCCGCCGCTTATGTCCGCGCCGAAGTTGGCGGGGATGTCGAAGTTGCGCTGCAGCACGGTGGTGCGGCCGTTGAGCAGCGAGGACGCGAACCCGCGGCGGTCCGCGGCGCTGGTCGCGTTGAAGTTGCCGCTCGTCACGGCATCGCGCAGCGCCATCGGGAAGTCGCGCGCACCGTCGTCGAAGCCGAGCGGATCGAGCCCGCTGCCGTAATAGGTGTAGCCGAGCTTGGCCGTGGTCTCGGTGTCGACCGAACCCGACACGCCGATCGTCAGGAACGGTTCGCGCGGGATGGCGCGCGTCGTCAGGTTGATGACGCCGCCGCCGAACTCGCCGGGGTAGTTGACCGAATAGCTCTTCTGAACGAGCGCCGACGCGATGACGCTGGTCGGAAAGATGTCGAGCGGAACGACGCGGCGCAGCGGTTCGGGGGACGGCAGAGGCGACCCGTTCAGCAGCGCCAGCGAGTAGCGGTCGCCCAGGCCGCGGACGAAGACGAACCCGTTGCCGACCACGGACAGTCCGGTGACGCGCTGCAGCGCCCCCGCGATGTCGCCTTCGCCCGTGCGCGCGATGTCTTCCGACGACAGGATGGATACGACCTGCGGCGTGCGGCGGACGACGTTGGGAGTCCGGGTTCCCGTGACGACGATCTCGCCCGGCTCGGTCGCGTCCGCACCGGGAGTCGAGATCTCGACCTCGGGTTCGACGCCTTTCTGCGGGTCGCCGTCGACGGGCGTCGCGGTCTGCGCGGGCGCGGACGAGGGCGCGCTGCTCGGCGCGGGCGCGGTGCCCTGGGCCCATGCCCCGGGCGCGATCAGGGCGGTGGAGAGAAGCAGCAGGCTGCCGAGCTTGTATCGGTTCGTCATGACGTGTTCCCTGTCACGGTGATCGCGACGCCGTGCCGACATCGCGACTCTGCATGTGACGGGGCGACCGTTCGAGGCCGCCCCGAAGCGCGACGCGTGTCAGGTCGAGGCGGGCAGGACGTTGCACGATCCGCTGGTCGTGCCGAAGCTGACGTAGCCCGCATTGCAGGTCCATCCGGCGAAGTTGGTGTCGCCTGCGTTCTGCACCGCGCCGATGAAGGTCGTCGCGGAGAACCCGTTGACCCCCGTCGATGCGGGCAGCGCGGTCACGGGCACCGCCGTCTCGTTCGCGCCGTTGACGAACACGTCCGTCAGCGTCGAGACGAACGCCTGGTTGTTGTTGTTCGCACCCGTGCCGAAGATGGTCGCGATCTGATCGGTCGTGACGTCGCCGTCGTTGCGGAACGGGGTGGGGCAGGACAGCACCACCGAACGGAAGACGGGCGGGCCGACATCGTCGAGGTTCGTGTCGGCGGCGCGGATCGTCGTTCCGCCCGTCGCGTCGACGTCGAGGCAGTTCTGCGTGCCGACGACCGCGCTGTTGTACAGCGCGTAGTCGGTGCCGCCGCGAAGCAGGATCGTGTTTCCGCCCTGCACCGTGCTGCGCTGCACGAACGTCGCGTTGGCGACGCGCGTGTTCTGGCGCGGCTGCGCATCCTCGTTGAGCGCCGTGTCCGCCTCGATCATCGAATCGCCGTTGGCGGCGTCGCGCTGCACGCCGACGACGAACTGGATGAAGCCCTTGTAGCCGAGATCGGTATCGAGCGAATCGTCGTCGGCCCCCGTGATCGCCAGATAGCGGGCGTTGACCCGGCCGCCGAAGATCTCGATCCCGTCGTCTGAGCTGTTGTGCACCTGGACGTGGTCGATCGTCGTGTTGTTGCCGACGCCGCCCATGGTGAGGCCCTGCAACTCGTTGTTGGCGGAGATGACGACGCCCGAAAAGCGGATCTGGACGAAGCGCAGCGTGCCCGAATTGTCGCCGATCGTGGCACCGCCGTAGCGCGAGCTGGTGGTGCCTTCGATGACCTGCTGGCATCCGACCGACCCGCCCGCGACGGTCGCCTCGCAATCGGAGATCGGCGCGCGGCCGAGCAGGATGATGCCGCCCCACTGACCCTGCGTCGCGTCGGTCGGCGTGCCGTCGAGACTGACGGCCGCGGTGAAGATGATCGGCTGCGTCGCGGTGCCGGCCGCGCTGATGCGGGACCCCCGGTTGACGACCAGGTACGATGCGCCGCGGTTCGCGATCACGATCACGCCGGGCTGGATCGTCAGCGTCGCCTGCTGCCCGCCCGCGGCCGCGCCGTCGCCGCCCACGTCCGTGCCGACGTTGACCGGCCCCGCGATCAGGTAAACCGCGCCGGGCAGGTTCTGCAGCGTCGTGTCCGACGTGAAGCGGGACGGCATCTCGAACACGCGCCGGTTGTTGACGACGCCGCGATCGATGAACCCGGCCGGGGTCGCGCCCGTGAACGCACCGCCCGCGGCGGGCGGGGGCGGCGGAGGAGGCGGGGGCGGGGAGACGATCACGGCAGGCGGGTTGACCACGACCAGCTGGTTCTCGCCCGGCGAGGCGACGTCGTCCGCGCCGCCGCACGCGGCCAGTGCCAGGGTGGAGCTCATCAAAAGCAAAGTCGCTTGACGCTTGAACGCAATCATGTCGGTCCCCTTTGGCCGGTGCCGGAACAGGCCCGACGGCGGTGTTCGCCGTTCCGTGCCCTTGGCGCGGCTGTAGAAATCGCCCGTGACTCCCCGGCGCGACGCTCGCGACAATCGCGTGACACTCGCGCGACGCTTTTGTGGCGTGCGGTTTTAGAGCGATCCCGCCTGTACGAGCCATACGGGCCAGGCGGCGACCGCGAGCAGCGTTCCCAGAGGCAGGCGCGCATCGCCGCGGACCGTTTCGCCTCGAACGCGGCGTAGCGCGACCGACGCCAGCCCGAGCACGCTTGCGAGCAGGAGCACGGGCGGCAGCATCGCCCAGCCGAGCCACGCGCCCAGCGCCATGAACAATTTGGGGTCCCCCCCGCCCATGCCGACGCGTCCCCGGTACGCGCGATAAGCGACCGCGATCAGCGCGAGCGACACGTACCCCGCTACGACTCCGATAAGGCTGTCTCGTAACAGCACGCCGCCGCCTGCCGCCGACACGGCCAAGCCAAACGCGGCGAGCGGGAGCGTCAGGCGGTCGGGCAACCACATATGCGACAGGTCGAGCAATGCGAGCGCCACGAGCGCCCAACCCAACAGCGCGCCGGCGAACGCGACGGCAGGCGGCGCGACTCCGAACGCGGTCGCGCCGACGATCGCACAGGCGAGTTCGGCGGCGAGGTGGACGGGTGAGATGGCCGCCCCGCACGCGCGGCACTTGCCATGCAGCAATGCGAAGCTTGCCACGGGGATCAGGTCTGGGACCTTCAGCACGTACCCGCATGCATCGCATCGCGAGCGCCCGTCGGCAACCGATCGCCCCCGGGGCCAGCGCGTCGCCAGCGCACCCACGAAACTGCCCGCGATCAGCCCGGCGAGCCCGCCGAGCAACGCGAGCAGCGGCGTGGTCACCGCCAAAGAATCAGAACAGGCGCTTGGCCCATGTCTCCGGCGTCTTCTCGTTGATGATCTCAAGGTCCAGATGGTACTTGAACGGGCGCACGCCGCGGTGGCTGATCCAGTCGATCATCTGCTGCATGCCTTCCTCCAGCTTGATCTTGGGCTGGTAGCCAAGCAATTTGCGCGCCTTGTCCGCCGAACAATTGGCGAGCAGCACTTCCTGCGGACGCCCGCGCGTATAAGTGATCTCCAGCGGGAATTGCAGCAGCCGGGCGGTGATCTCGGCCAGTTCGTTGATCGTCACGAACTCGTCGTCCGGACCGATGTTGATGACCTGACCCACGACCTCGGGGCTGAACGCCATCTGCTTGAGCGGGTCGATGTCGTCGGAAACAAACGAAAAACAGCGCATCTGGTTGCCGTCGCCGTAGATGTACGGCTGGCGGCCCTGCAGCATCAGGTTGATGAAGATCGACGCGACGTTGCGGTAGGGATCGTCGTACTTCTGGCGTGGGCCGACGATGTTGTGGGGCACCGCGACCACCCATTCCATGCCGTGCACCTCCGCCAGGTTCTGCAGCATGAGCTCGGACGTCCACTTGCCGATGCCGTACGGATCCTGCGGCTTGGGCTGCATGTCCTCGCGGAACGGGACTTGGTTGGTGCCGTAACGCGCCATGGACGAGCACATGACGAAGCGCCGCACCTTGTTGGCGACCGCGGCCGAGATCACGCCTGTGGACGCGCCCACGATGTTCTGCGTGATCATGTGCGGCGAGAAGACGGACAGGCCCTCGTACGCGGTCGCCGCGCAATGATAGACGATGTCGCAACCGACCATCAGCTCCTTGACCTTGCTGAAGTCGTTGCAGTCGTATTGGTGGAAGCTGACGCCTTCGGGGACGTTGTCGAGGTAGCCGCCGATCATGTTGTCGATGCCGACGACCTGATGCCCGTCGGCGAGGAACGCGTCGGCCAGATGACTGCCGAGAAAGCCGGCGACGCCGGTGATGAAGATCTTTTGCGGTTGCAACACGGACACTCCTGGGTGCGCGGACGCGGCGGCCGCCGTCGCGCGAAAGGCGTGCCCTTATGGGCGGCGGCCCGCGAAGTCCATTGCGGCGGAAACCAACTTGTCCGCGGACGGTTCACTTAAGCCAACAGGAAGCGCCATGACGAAGATTTCGATCGCGATGACGAGCTATAATGCGAGCCGCTACATCGGCGAGCAGCTGCGGAGCTTCGCCGAACAGACGCGGTTGCCCGACGAGCTCGTCATCACCGACGACGGGTCGACCGACGCCACGGCGGAGATCGTCGATGCGTTCTCGCGCGAAGTGCCGTTCGAGGTCCGGTACGTCCGCAATCCGGTGAACCTGGGCATGCACGCCAATTTCGGGCGCACGGTGTCGCTGGCGACGGGCGACATCGTGTTCATGAGCGACGACGACGACGCGTGGTTTCCGGAGAAGCTGGCAACGGTGGTGGCCGCGTTCGATGCGGATGCGGGAGCGCTTGCGATCGTCAACGACCAGGTCATCGCGGACGCCGACGGCACGCTGACCGACCGCACCGTGCTCCAGAACGTCCGCAAACTAGGGTACGGCGACGAGCATTACGGAACGGGCGCGTGCACCGCGATGCGGCGGTCGCTGCTCGACGTGCTGCTGCCGTTTCCGTCGCCCGGCATCCCGTACGACCACTGGACCAACCACATGCCGTACATATTGGGCGTGCGGCGGCTGATCGAAACGCCGCTGCAGATGTACCGGCGGCACGCCAACAACATGACCGCCTCGCTGCTCGCCGACGACAAGGCGGACGTGGCCAAGTTGGTCAAATCGTCGAGTGCGGACGCACGGCCCTCCTATGCGGAAAAGATCGTCGAGCTGGACATCGAGGCCGAGCGGTTGCGCGCGCGAGAAGCGGAGCTGGAGGCGATGGGCCTGGGCGAGGCGGGGCGTCGCGCGTTGCGCACGCTGGCCGACAAGCGCGGCGATTACGAGGCGCGCATCGCGGCGCTGGACCAGGGGCGGCTCGTCCGCCCGGTCGCGATCGCGCGCAACCTGGCGAGCGGCCGCTACCGCGACTTCCAGGGCTGGAAGAGCGCGGCCAAGGATTTGCTGGCCTAGGCGATCTCGCCCAACGCGCTCTCCAGGTCGGCGATCAGATCCTTCGGTTCTTCCAAACCGATGTTGAGGCGGACGAGTCGGCGACCGTAATCGCGCGATCGGCGGCGAATGGGCGGGTAGGCCATGACGAGGCTGTTCACGCCGCCCCAGCTGTAGCCGATCTTGAACAGGCGCAATGCGTCGACGAACCGCGCAACCGAGGCTTCGTGGACCTGTTCGGCGAAGACGAAGGAGAAGATGCTCGCCGACCCCGAAAAGTCGCGTTGCCACAGATCGTGGCCGGGGCAGTCGGGAAAAGCGGGGTGGAGCATGGTCGTGACTTCGGGCCGCGCGGCGAGCCATGTGGCGACTTCGATCGTCGAGCGTTCGAGCTTTTCGAGCCGTACGCCCATCGTCAGCAGGCCACGCAAGGCCAGCGTGCACTCGTCGGGGGACACGCCGATGCCGAGCTCGCGGCGCGCGCGGTCGACCGCGGCGACGTGCGCGTCGGACATGCAGCTGATCGATCCAAGCAGCAGGTCGCTATGCCCGC
Source organism: uncultured Sphingomonadaceae bacterium (assembly GCA_964251385.1). Classification (GTDB taxonomy): domain Bacteria; phylum Pseudomonadota; class Alphaproteobacteria; order Sphingomonadales; family Sphingomonadaceae; genus CADCVW01. Next base: position 499,576 of record CAXUJK010000002.1, read on the forward strand.
CGACATATTTGGTGAGAGCCTGGATCGAGATGTCCACGCCGTGCGCGAACGCGTCGAACAGGACTCCGGCCGCATAGGTGTTGTCGAGCGCGACGGGAACGCCGCGGGCTTTGGCGGCGGCGCAGATGGCGGGTACGTCCTGGACTTCCATCGTCACCGATCCCGGGCTCTCGCACCAGATCAGCGCGGTCTCGTCGCGGATCAGGTCGGCGATCCCTTCGCCGATCATGGGATCGTAGTTTTCGATCGTGACACCGAAGCGGGCCATCGTGCCGACGCCGAGCTCGCGGTTCGGCTTGTAGACGCTGTCGGGGATGAGGACGTGCGATCCCGCCCTGCACAAGGCGAGGTAGACGAGGCTGATCGCACCGAGACCGCTCGGTACGATGAAGCTGTGCCTGGCCCCCTCGATCTCAGCGATGCGTGCCCCCAGTTCGAGGACGGTGGGCGTGCCGTGGATGCCGTAGCTGTACGCCCCGCCGACCCCCGCCGGATCGCGCAGCGCGGACGCGAGGTCGCCGAACACGACGGTGGACGCGCGGTGCGTCGCGGGCGCTAGACATCGAAAATCCGGTGGGGCCAGAGCTTCGGTGTGGATGAGTTTGGATCGCCAGTGCATGGCGCGCTTTGCAGGCAGGCGCGGGCAATTGCGAGCTCGATTGTCATGCGCGAGCCGCCGCGCTAGTACGGCTGCGATCGGCGCGAGAGCGTCGTTCAAGCATCAAGAGTGGGCTTGTCGCCCACGCCAACCTGCCCGCCCGGGCAAGGTGGCGGTTCCGTTAACGGAACGATGCGGCCGGACCGGCAATCAAGCGGGACCTGCGCATCGTCGTCCAAGTCGAGGCGAGATTATGCAAGCCCCCATGTTGAACGTCGCGAGTCACCGCATCCCGCTTGCCCCGCCGCGCGACTATGACGTCGCCTTGCCGTCCGGCTTGGCGAACTACGGTACGAGCGTCCGTGCGCGCGCCGTGGGGACGGGATCGGCGGTGGTCGTGCTCGGCGGGATTTCGGCGACGCATCTCGTGTGCCCCGACGTGTACGGACGCGGCGGGTGGTGGCCGGGCGTGGTCGGCGCGGGCGATGCGATCGACCCGGCCGCATCGACGATCCTAGGCGTCGATTTCGCGGCGGACGAGAGCGGCGCGGCGGCACCGACGACCGCTGAGCAGGCGTGCGTCGTGCTCGCGGCGATGGATTCCGCGGGGATCGATCGTGCCGGCTTCCTGGGCGCGTCCTACGGGGGCATGGTTGCGCTCAGCCTTGCCGCCATGGCCCCGGAGCGGGTCGCGCGGATCGTCGTCATTTCGGCGGGACCGGCGCCGCATCCGATGGCGACCGCGATTCGCTCGCTGCAGCGGCGCATCGTCTCGCTGGGAATGGAGACGGGACGCGGGGCGGACGCGCTCGCGATTGCGCGCGGCCTTGCCATGGTGAGTTACCGGACAGCTCAAGAGTTCGGCGAGCGTTTCGAAGGCGGCATCGCCTCGTCCGATCCCCTTGGGGGTTCGGAGCCGGGTGCGTACCTGCGCGCGCGGGGCGACGACTTCGTGAATCGCATGTCGCCGGGACGCTTCCTCAGCCTGTCCGCCTCGATCGACCGCCACCGCGTCGACCCGGCGCGGATCACCGCGCCCGCGCTGCTGATCGGGGCGGAAAGCGACCAGCTCGTGCCCCCGTCGCAGATGCAGGCGTTGGCGGGAGCATTGGGTGGTCCCGCCGAACTGCGTATTCTGGCCTCGCGGTACGGGCATGACATGTTTCTGAAGGAGACGGCCGCGATGAACGCGTTGGTCGCGCCGTTCCTGCGAGGGGAGGCGTGATTCCGCCACGCCGATCAGCGGCCACTGTAGCAGCATCCGCGGGCGTCGCCGCGCCGCCCGCCCTCGGCTCCGTGGCGCCGCCCTTGTGGCCGTCGGACACCTACGAATGGCCCGATCCGCACACCAAGCCCGGATACGATTACGCGCGCACGGTCAACCCCAACCGCGACATGCTGTGCGCCGCCCTGTGCGAACTGGAAGGCGCGGCGGGGGGCGTGGTCACCAACAGCGGGCAGGCCGCGACGCTGCTCGCGCTGCTGCTCGTACCGCCAAGCGGGCTCGTGGTGGCTCCGCACGATTGCTACGGCGGCACGTACCGGCTCATCCAGGGACTGGCCGACGCGGGCAAGCTGCGCGCGTTGTTCATCGACCAGCAGGATGACGCCGCGTTCGCGGCCGCGATGGCGCAAGGACCCGCGCTGCTGTGGATCGAAACGCCGAGCAACCCCCTGCTGCGCGTTGTCGATATTTCCGCGAGGGCTGCGCAAGGGCGAGCGGCGGGTGCCATCGTTGCGGCGGACAATACATTGCTCACTCCCGTCCGGCAGCGGCCGTTGGAGGCGGGTTGCGACCTCGTCATGCATTCCACGACCAAGGCGCTGAACGGCCATGGCGACGTGATCGGCGGTGCGTTGCTCGCGCGCGATGCGGAGCTGGTCGAGCGCATTATGTGGTGGGCGAACGCGGCGGGCCTTACCGGCGCGGCGCACGACGCGCATCAGACGCTGCGGGGCTTGCGAACGCTGACTTTGCGTGTCGATCGGCAGGAAGGAACCGCGCACGCCATCGCCGCGTGGCTTGTCGACCAGCCTGCGGTGGCACGCGTGTACTTCCCCGGTCTTGCCGAGCACCCGGATCACGCGCTGGCTCTGCGTCAGCAGGACGGACCCGGCTTCATGATCGCGTTCGAATTGCGCGGCGGAGCGGACGCGGCGGCATTGTTCACAAACAAGCTGCGCTTGATCACCCTGGCTTCCTCGCTCGGCGGCTTCGCATCGCTGATCTGCCTGCCCGCGACGATGACGCATCGCGGCATGCCGCCGCAAGCGCAGGCGGCGGCGGGGATCGCGCCGGGGCTGCTGCGGCTGTCCATCGGGCTGGAGGATGAAGGCGATCTGATCGCCGACGTGGCGCAGGCGTTGGCAGAAGTCGCATGAACCAGACTGTTCACGCGCGCGCCGATCCGCCAAAGGCGCGCGCATGAGCGATGCGGCGCACACCCTGCTCCTGTTCGGCGCGACGGGCGATCTCGCGCGGCGCATGTTGCTGCCCTCGCTGTTCGGGCTGGACGCAGACGGTCTGCTGCCCGCCGACCTGCGCATCGTCGCCACAGCGCGCAGCGTCCACGACACGGCGGAATATCGCGAACAGGTCGTCGCGGCGTTGGAGGCGGTCGATGCGGAGCGCCGCACGCCCGACGCGGTCGCGCGGTTCGTGGGGCGGTTCGATTACGTGTCGCTCGATGCGAACGACGACGCGGGATTTGGTGCGCTCGCCGACGCGGTCGGATCGACCGAGCACGGCCTGTCCATCTTCCTGTCGACCGCGCCGTCGCTGTTTTCCGCGACGATCGGCGGCCTTGCATCCGCCGGCCTGACCGGCCCGGACGTCCGGCTCGCGCTGGAGAAACCGCTTGGGACCGACCTGGCGTCCAGCCGCGACATCAACGATGCGGTGGCGCGCTTCTTCCCCGAAGACCGCACGTTCCGCATCGACCATTATCTCGGCAAGGAAACGGTCCAGAATCTGCTCGCGCTGCGGTTCGGCAACGCGCTGTTCGAACCGTCGTGGAACGCCGGCGGGATTGACCACGTGCAAATCACGATCGCCGAGACGGTCGGGCTGGAGGGCCGCGGCGGCTATTATGACGGGTCGGGCGCGCTGCGCGATATGGTGCAAAATCACATGCTGCAGCTCCTCAGCCTCGTGGCGATGGAGCCGCCGTCGCAGTTCACGAGCGCGGCCGTACGCGACGAAAAGGTCAAGGTGCTGCGATCGCTGCGTCGCGTCGACGCGCAGTCGATCACGGGGTGCTGCGTCACGGGCCAGTACGAGGCGGGCGCGATCGGGAGCACCGCGGTGCCGGGCTACGCGGACGAACTCGGCCATGCGTCCGACACCGAAACGTTCGTCGCGCTGAAAGCCCATGTCGACAACTGGCGCTGGAAAGGCGTCCCCTTCTACCTGCGCACGGGCAAGCGCATGCCGACGCGCCGTTCGGAAATCCTCGTCCAGTTCAAGCCCGTGCCACACTCCATCTTCGCGAGCCGCGGCGCGGTGGTGCAGCCGAACAAGCTGGTGATCCGCTTGCAGCCGGAGGAGACGATCAGCCTGCTCGTCATGGCAAAGCAGCCGGGCCTCGACCGCGACGGCATCCGCCTGCGCGAAGTGCCGCTCGACCTGGGGCTGACGAATGCGTTCGCGGACACGCGGCGGCGCATCGCGTACGAACGGCTGCTGCTCGATCTGGTCGAAGGCGACCCGACCTTGTTCGTGCGCCGCGACGAGGTCGAAGCGCAGTGGGAGTGGATCGACGCGATCCGCGACGGCTGGGCGGTGGCGGGAGTAACGCCGAAGATGTACGCGGCGGGGACTTGGGGGCCGTCGGCGGCGATCGGGCTCGCGGAGCGCGACGGGGTGAGTTGGCACGAATGATCGACTGGCGACCCGCCGATGCCGACGCCATTGCGGACCGGCTCGCAGGCGTCCTGACCCGGTCCGACGCGGTCGTCGCGATGCCGGGCGGGCGGACGCCGCTGCCGATCCTGAAGGTGCTGGCCGCGCGCGACGTTTCGGGAACGGTGTGGCCGACGGACGACCGCATCGTTCCGCCCGATCATCCGGCGAGCAACGTCGGGATGCTGTCGCGCGCGCTTCCGGAGCTGAACGTCATCCCGCTGCATGAAGGCGCACGCGCGCCGCGCTTCGATCTCGTGTGGATCGGGAAGGGCGCGGACGGACATGTCGCTTCGATATTTCCCAATGCGATGGACGAGTTGTTAGCGGGCCGCGACGTGGTCCGCACTCGGCCCGAGCCGCTGCCGCCCGAGGCGCCGTTCGAGCGACTGGCGCTGACGATCGCCTCGCTCGCCGACACGGACGCCGCTATCCTGGTCATCGCGGGCGCGGACAAGAAGCGCGTGCTCGACGCCGCGTTGGCAGGGCAGACGGACCTCCCCATATCCCGCTTCGTCGCCAAGCTTTCGGCACCGCTGACGATCTACTGGAACGAGGCATGACCCTGCACCCCGTCGTCGAAGCGGTCACCGCGCGCATCGTCGAGCGCGCCGCGCCGCGCCGCGCCCGCTATCTCGACCTGATCGCGCGCGAGCGGGAGACGGGGATCGGCCGCCCTCGCCTGTCCTGCGGAAACTTCGCGCACGGCTTCGCCGCCGCCGAGGGCGACAAGCCCGTCATCCGTGGTGGCCGCGCGCCCAACCTCGGCATCGTCACCGCGTACAACGACATGCTGTCCGCGCACCAACCCTACGGCCGCTACCCCGAACAGATGAAGCTTTTCGCACGCGAGGTCGGTGCCACCGCGCAGGTCGCGGGCGGCGTTCCCGCAATGTGCGACGGGGTGACGCAAGGGCAGCCGGGGATGGACCTGTCGCTGTTCAGCCGCGACACGATCGCGCTGTCGACCGCCGTCGCGCTGTCGCACGGCATGTTCGAGGGCGCGGCGCTGCTCGGCATCTGCGACAAGATCGTGCCGGGGCTGCTCATCGGCGCGCTGCGCTTCGGCCACCTCCCCGCGATCCTCGTTCCCGGCGGGCCGATGCCGTCGGGTCTGCCCAACAAGGAAAAAGTGCGGGTGAGGCAGCTCGCGGCCGAGGGCAAGGTCGGCAAGCCCGAACTGCTCGAAGCGGAAAGCGCCAGCTACCATTCGCCCGGCACCTGCACCTTCTACGGGACAGCGAACTCGAACCAGATGATGATGGAGGTGATGGGCCTCCACGTTCCCAATGCCGCGTTCGTGAACCCCGGAACCAAGCTGCGTCAGGAATTGACCCGGGCGGCGGTGCATCGGCTGGCGGCGATCGGGTCAGGCGGGAACGACTATCGTCCGCTCGGCCTGTGCGTCGACGAGCGCGCGATCGTCAACGCGGCGGTCGGCCTGCTCGCCACGGGCGGGTCGACCAACCACGCGCTCCACATCCCCGCGATCGCGCGCGCGGCCGGGATCACGATCGATTGGGAGGATCTCGACCGCCTGTCCGCCGCGGTGCCGCTGATCGCGCGCGTCTACCCCAACGGATCGGGCGACGTGAACGACTTTAGGGATGCGGGCGGGATGGCGTTCGTCATCCGCACGCTGTTGGAGGGCGGGTACCTGCACGCCGACATCCTGACGGTGTGGGGCGATGGCCTGGCCGACTACGCCCGGGACCCCGTTCTCGACGACGACGCGAGCCTGACCTGGACGGAAGTCGCGGCACCGCGCGACCCCGCCATGCTGCGCCCCTTCACCGACCCCTTCGCGCCCGACGGCGGAATGCGGCTGATGGCGGGCAATCTGGGCCGCGCGACGATGAAGACCAGTGCGGTCGATCGCTCGCGCTGGACGATCGAGGCCCCTGCGCGGATCTTCGCCGATCAGGATTCGGTGCTCGCCGCGTTCAGGGCGGGCGAGCTCGAGCGCGACGTCGTCGTTGTCGTGCGCTTCCAGGGGCCGCGCGCCAACGGCATGCCCGAGCTCCACAAGCTGACCCCGCCGCTGGGCGTGCTGCAGGACCGCGGGTTCCGCGTCGCGCTCGTGACGGACGGCCGCATGTCGGGCGCATCCGGCAAGGTACCCGCGGCGATCCATGTGACGCCCGAAGCGCTGGGCGGCGGGGCGCTGGCGAGGTTGCGCGACGGCGACATGCTTCGCGTATGCGCGGACACGGGCGTTCTCGCGGCCCTGGTCGACGAAGCCGAACTCGCCGCGCGCGAGCCCGCCGCGCCGCCGCCCCCGCCCGTCGGCACGGGACGCGAACTGTTCGCGTTCATGCGCCACCACTGCGACGGCGCGGAACTGGGCGCGTCCGCGATGCTGAGCGCGATGGAGGACGTTGCATGATCGATTTGGGCGCGACGATCGACGATGTCATGCGCGCCGCGCCTGTCGTTCCGGTGCTCGTCGTCGAGGACGCGGGCCATGCGGTCGGAATTGCGCGCGCTCTGGTCGCGGGCGGCCTGACCGTCCTCGAAGTCACGCTGCGTACGCCGGCCGCGCTGGACGTCATACGCGAGATGGCCACTGTCCCGGGGGCGATCGTGGGCGCGGGCACGGTTCTGAACGCGCGCGACCTCGATGCGGCGCTCGATGCGGGCGCGCGTTTCATCGTATCTCCGGGATTGACGGACGGCCTGGCGTGGGCCGCGTCCGAAGCCGAAATCCCGTTTCTCCCCGGCGTCGCAAACGCCAGCGACATCATGCGCGGGCTCGATCTGGGGCTCGATCGCTTCAAGTTCTTTCCGGCCGAGGCGTCGGGCGGGCTGAAAGCGCTCAAAGCCTTGGGCGGGCCGTTCGGCGCGGTGCGCTTCTGCCCGACCGGCGGCATCACGCCGGCGAACGCGCCCGAATGGCTGGTAAACCCGTCCGTGCTGTGCGTCGGCGGAAGCTGGATCGTGCCGCCGGGCGCGCCCGATCTCCCCGCGATCGAGGCCGCGGCGCGCGCGGCATCGGCCTTGCGCGCCTGATGCTTCTCTCCGCGCTCGCCTACCCGATGGAGTTGATCTCGGCGAAACTCATCGCCGCCGACGGGACGATCGACTTCTCACAGCCGCGCGGCGAGCCCGGGATCGTGGGTCCCGACTCGCTGTCCTGGCGCGTGTTCCGCAATCCCGTCACCATGTTCATCGGCGGCGTCGCCGCGGTACTGCTCGAACTGGGCGAACCGCGCGTGCGCACCGCCGTGTGGACGCAATCCAGTTTTCGGCGCGATCCCGCCGCGCGACTGCGGCGCACGGGAATGGCCGCGATGGTGACCGTGTACGGCGCACGCAGCAGCGTGGAGGCGCTGACCGCTCGCGTGCGCGCCATGCACGCGCGCATCGGCGGCGAGACGCCGGACGGAACGTCGTACCGCGCGGACGATCCCGAGCTGCTGCGCTGGGTGCAGTCCACCGCGGCGTTCGCCTTCATGGAAGCGTATCGGCGCTACGTCCACCCGGTCGCGCCCGCCGACCGCGATCGCTACTACGCCGAAGGCTCTGACGGCGGCGGATTGTACGGCGCGACCGACGTGCCCGCGTCCCAGGCGGCGATCCACGCCATGATCGCCGCCATGCGTCCGCGGCTCGAAGCCTCGCCGATCCTGCACGAGCTGCTCGACCTCGTCGCGGGCGCGGCCATCCTGCCGCTGCCGTTCCGCCCCACACAAGGCACGGTGGTGCGCGCGGCGGTGGACCTGCTGCCGCCGGACCTGCGCGCTCGGCTCGGGCTGGCGGACTGGCCCCGGCTGTCGACGCCCGAACGCCTGTTTCTGCGCACGCTCGCCCGCGCCGCCGACGGCGCGGTGTTCCCCACCAGTCCCGCGGCGCAGGCATGCCGTCGCCTGGACCTGCCGCTCGACTACCTGCTTCGCCCGCGAGTTGACGCAGCGCCCCGGCGAGTGGCAAAGCCGGACGGCGCGCGCGGGTATAGCTCAATGGTAGAGCACTAGCCTTCCAAGCTTGTGACGCGGGTTCGATTCCCGCTACCCGCTCCAGAGTCTGACCGCTTCGTTTGCGATGACGGACTCGAAAGCTTCGTCCGGTTACAACCCTGTCTTCGAACGAGTCGGCATCGAGTCGCCTCGAATAGGACGCGGGGACGATCGACATGGCGGCACGGGCATATTGGTCGGGGCAGATACGGCTCGCGCTGGTGTCGATCCCCGTGGAAATCTTTTCCGCGACCAAGTCGGGCGCGAGCGTGTCGTTTCGCCAGATCCACGAACCGTCGGGCAAACCGATCAAGTACGAAAAATCGGTGCAGGGCATCGGTCCCGTCGATCCCGACGAGATCGTCAAGGGCTACGAATACGAGAAGGGCAGCTACGTTCTCGTCGACGACGGCGAATTGGACGCGGTCAAGCTGGAGTCCAAGAAGACGCTGGAGCTGACGCAGTTCGTCGACCTGCACGAGATCGATCAGGTCTATTACGAAAAGCCATACTACGTCGTTCCCGCCGACGATCTGGCCGAAGAAGCGTTCGTGGTGCTGCGCGAGGCGTTGAAGAAGACGAAAAAAGTGGGGCTGGGTCAGCTAGCATTGCGCGGACGCGAGTATGTCGTCAGCCTCAAGGCTTGCGGCCGCGGCATGGTGCTGGAAACGCTGCGCTACGCGGACGAGGTCAACAAGGCGCAGGGCTTCTTTCGCGAGATCGCGGACGCGGCGCCCGACGCCGACCTGCTCGATCTTGCAACCACGCTGATCGAGAAGAAGGCGTCCCCGTTCGACGCGGCCAATTACCACGACCGCTACATCGACGCGGTCAAGGCGCTGATCGACGAGAAGCTCAAGAACAAGGGCAAGAAAGTGACCCCGGAGGCGGAGGACGCGCCGCGGGGCGGGTCGAACGTGATCGACCTGATGGCTGCGCTGAAGCAGAGCCTGGAGAAAGGCGAGCCCGCGACCAAGCCCGCGCCGGCGAAGGCTGCGGCCAAGCCGGCGGGCGGTTCGATCGCGCCAAAAGCTCCGCCCAAGCCGCGCGCGCCTGCCGCGAAGACGGCGGCACGCGCCGCGACTGCTACGCGCAAGCGGGCCTAGGTGGCGCGCGACCTCTCCCTCGACGCGTACAACGCAAAGCGAGACTTCACCAAGACGAAGGAACCCGCGGGCGTTGCGGCCGCGCGAGCCAAGGCGCTTGGGGGCTCGGTGTTCATGGTCCAGAAACACGACGCGACGCGACTGCATTACGACTTCCGCATCGAGCTCGACGGGGTGCTGAAGAGCTGGGCGGTGACGCGGGGGCCGAGCCTCGATCCGGACGACAAACGCCTCGCGGTGCGGACCGAGGATCATCCTTTGTCCTACGCGACGTTCGAGGGGACGATCCCGAAGGGCGAGTATGGCGGCGGCACGGTCATGCTATGGGATCGCGGCACGTGGATCCCGCACCCGGGCAAGGACCCGCGCAAGACGCTGGTCGAGGGGCATCTGCACTTCACGCTCGAGGGCGAGCGCATGAAGGGCGAATGGATCATGATCCGCCTGAAGCCGCGCGGTAACGAACGCGGCGAGAACTGGCTGCTGCGCAAGGTCGCCGACGAATTCGTCGCGACGGGAGACGTGCTGGTGACGCGCGAGCTGACGAGCATCGCAACCGGGCGCGCGATGGCGGAGATCGCGGCTGGGGCGCACGGGCAAGTCGCGCCGCCAAGTACCCCGGTGAAGAAGAAGGTCGCTGGCAAGGTCAAAGCTAAAGCTCTCAAACTCCCCGCGTTTCAGCCGCCGCAGCTCGCCACGCTCGCCGACCATGTGCCGTTCGGCGGCGAGTACCTCCACGAGACCAAATATGACGGCTACCGCGTCCTGCTCGCGGTCGGCGGCGGCGAGGCGAAGACATTTACCCGCACGGGGCAGGACTGGTCCGACCGTTTCGCCGTCGTTGCCGAGGCAGGATCCAAGCTCCCCGGATCGGCGCTGATCGACGGCGAGGTCGTGGCGCTCGACGCGGAAGGCCGACCAAACTTCCAGGCGCTGCAGGCAAGCCTCAAGGAAGGCGCCAAGGACTCGAGAGGGGGCCAGCTCGCCTTCTTCGCGTTCGACATCCTCGAACAGGATGGCGAAAGCCTGGTCGACCTCCCCAATATCGAACGCAAGGGCCGCCTCGCCGCGCTGCTCGCGACCGCGCAGCCGCCGATCCACTATGCCGAACACGTGGTCGGCAGCGGCGAAGCGATGTTTCAGGCGATGTGCGCCGGCGGCTACGAAGGGGTCATCTCCAAGCTCGCGAGTGCAGCCTATCGCGGCAAGCGCACCGCGTCCTGGCTCAAGGTCAAGTGCATCCGCCGCCAGGAGTTCGTCGTCGTCGGCTGGCTGCCGAGCGACAAGAGCAGGGGGTTCAAGTCGCTGCTGCTCGGACTGCACGAGAACGGGACCTTGCGCTACGCGGGCAAGGCGGGGACCGGGTTCGACGCCGCCAAGATCGACGAACTGCTGGGCAAGATGACCCCGCTCGAACGCGCCGAGCCCACCGTCAAGGCACCTCGCGTCGCGGTGCGCGGGGCCAGGTGGATCGAGCCCAAGCTAGTCGCGGAAATCGCGTTCACCGAGTTCACGGGCGACGGCGTGCTGCGCCACCCCAGCTTCGTCGCCATGCGCGAGGACAAGCCGGCCAAAGAGGTCGTCCGCGAGCGCGAGACACATGTCGAAGCCAAGCCGAGCACCGGCGGCGCGGCGGCGCTCGGAGTCAAGCTGACCAGCACCGACCGCGTCATCTTTCCCGAGGACGGCATCACCAAGGGGCAGCTCGCCGACTATTACGCGGCGATCGCGGGGCCGATGCTCGAATGGTCGGGGTCGCGCCCGATCAGCCTCGTGCGCTGCCCGCAAGGCCGGGCGAAACACTGCTTTTTCCAGAAGCACGATGCGGGATCGTTCGGCGACCTCGTCAAGCAGGTGCCGATCCCCGAGAAGGACGGAGGCACCGAGAACTATCTGTACGTCGAGGATGCCGCGGGCCTCGTCGCGTGCGTGCAGATGGGGACGATCGAATTCCACGGCTGGGGCTCGAAGGTCGAGGCTCTCGAGAAGCCGGACCGGCTCGTCTTCGACCTCGACCCGGACGAAGGTTTGGGTTTCGACGCGGTCAAGGCGGCGGCGATCAAGCTGCGCGGGCTGTTGGGGGACATGGGGCTCGTGACGTTCCCGCTGCTGTCGGGCGGCAAGGGCCTGCACGTCGTGGCGCCTTTGGACGCGACGTCCGAGTGGGACGCGGTCAAGGACTTCGCCAGCCGCTTTTCGCGCGCGCTGGCGCAGGCCGAGCCCGAATATTTCACCGCCAACATCCGCAAGGTGGAGCGCAAGGGTCGCATCTTCCTCGACTGGCTGCGCAACCAGCGCGGATCGACGGCGATCATGCCGTATTCGGCGCGCGCGCGTCCGGGCGCGACGGTGTCCGCGCCGATCTGGTGGGACGAGCTTGAGCGGTACAAAGGTGGTGACTTCAGCATCGGCGACATCGACACGTTGCTGGAGCGCGCGGGCGCCAAGGAGATGCGGGGCTGGGGCGAGGCGAAGCAGGCTTTGCCAAGCTTTTAGAAGTGGCGACGGCACCTTCATGTCGCAGCAGGAGCTGCTCAACAAAAAGCTCATTGAAACAGGACGTTCGTCCCGAGTGCAAACGAGGGGCGCCCGTGCGCTTCAACGCCCCTCGTTTACACTCGGGACGAACGAACCTGGTGGTACTGCTTAGTTCAAAGCTTACCTTTCCCGGCTAGAACGACCCCGTGACCACCTCCATCGACCCACGCCCGCCTTCGGCGGTCAGCGACGGCACCGGCATCGCCGGGCTCGTCGGCCTCGGCATTTGGGTCGTCGCGGCCCGCACCTATGGCATGTCCGGCCCCCACGCCGCGCTCGCCGCGCTGCTCGCGTGCGGGGTGCCGATGGTGTTGTGGTCGATCCTCGTCGATTGCGTCCACCGCAACCCGAGCACCGGCATCGACTGGGACGCTCCGCCTCGCCCGATCCGCGAAACGCTCGACCTCAGTCTCGTCAAGCTCGGCGGACTGTTCGCGACCTGGGGCGCGATCGCGGTGGTATACGCGATCGGGCGCTGGTACTGGCAGGGCAACTACCTGTTCGCGATGCAGATCCTCAGCTGGGGCATCGTGCCCGTCGCGGTCGCCGCGATTCCCTACGTCGTCTGGCTCGACCGCAGGCTCGTCGAACCTCGCGACAATGCCTGGCACTTCGGTCAGATGCTCGTCGGCGGAGAGGCCGACACGGCGCGCATCCACGAGCATTTGCGTCAGTGGTTCGTCAAAGGCTTTTTCCTCGCGTTCATGCTGTCGATCCTGCCCGGCAACTGGGCAGACGCGGTGCGCTGGCCGAACTGGGAAATCGTCCAAAGTCCGGTCAATCTCGCGCGCTACCTGATCGGCGCGATGTTCATGATCGACGTGACGTTCGCGACCGTCGGCTACATGCTGACGATGCGTACGCTGGACGCGCACATCCGGAGCGCGAGTCCGTTCGCGTCCGGGTGGGCGGCGGCGCTGGTCTGCTACCCGCCGTTCATCCTGATGGGGCCGGGCAGCCCTTTCGATTATCAGCGCGGCACCGCGGACTGGAGCTGGTGGCTGCAGGGCCAGCCGGTTCTGCTCGGACTGCTCGGCTTTGTGCTGGTCGGCCTGACCGCGTTCTACGCCTGGGCCACGGTGGCGTTCGGGCTACGCTTTTCGAACCTCACGCACCGGGGAATCCTGACGCACGGGCCGTACGCAATCACCAAGCACCCAGCTTATCTGTCGAAGACGACCTTCTGGTGGGTGGCCTCGCTCCCGTTCCTCAGCGTCAACGGCAGCCTGATCGAGGCGGCGCGCAACAGCGCGATCCTGGCCATCGTGACAGGCGTCTATTACTGGCGCGCACGGACCGAGGAGCGGCATCTGGGGATCGACCCGCACTACCGGCTCTATGCCGCGTGGATGGAGCGCAACGGGCCATTACCGCGTCTGTTCGGCTGGCTTACAGGCAGGAAAGCATCGCAAGCGGCAATCGCTCCCGCTGAATGATGATGCTGGTCGTTGTTGCCGTCTGCGCGGCGTTGTTCCTCATAAACCTCTGGACATATGTCCGTTTCTGGCAGGACAAAGTCCGCGCGCGAGAAGGCAGCAGGCGCATCCCCGAGTTAGACTTGCTGATGCTTGCGCTAATCGGCGGATCGCCCGGTGCTCTCCTCGCGCGGCAGGTCTTCCGTCACAAGACACTCAAGCAGCCGTTTTCGAACCGGCTCGTCACGATCGTAACGTTTCAGGCGGCGATCCTGGTCGGTCTCGTCATCGGCACGGTTTAGTCCAGGATCATCGCCCCGAAGCGCCAACCTAGGACCCAGCGCACTTCGACCTTGACGGGACCACGGCCGGGAATTTCGATGTCGAGATGCGCGCCGATCGGAAGCCGCTCCTCGCATTCGGCCATGAAGCCGCCGTCCGACATGTTCCAGATGCGCGTGCTCAGCAGGCGGCCGACGCCGTCGACGGCGGTGGTCTCGACGTTCACCGGATGCCGCGGCGGGCGCTGGACGTAGACGGGTTTCGGATCGGTCGCCATGTGCATGCCCCTTTGACGAGAAGCATAAGGACCGGAGCTTAGGCTTTGGTTAAGCGTCAGAAACTCATCTCGTCGTATACCCGGGAGATGTCGCCGTTCCAATCGCCGGCGAAGCGTTCGAGAAGGCGTTCGGCCGGCGTCTTCCCCGATGCGATCGTCTCGCGTAGCGGGTCGAGGAAGCCGCCTTCATTGTCCCCTGAGGCGTTGAGCCGCGCGCGGGCGGTGAGGCCGGCGGCCGCGATGTCCAGCACGCGCGCGCCCAGGTCGCGCAGGGTCCCGCCTCCGGGGACGGACGCGGCCAAGCCTTGTTCCGGAACCGCGTCGCGCAAGGTCTGCCGTTGTTCGATCGACCAGCCGGCGACTTCGTCCCACGCGGCGTCCAGCGCGGTCTGGTCGTAGAGCAGTCCGACCCACAAAGCGGGCAGCGCGCAGATCTTGCTCCACCGCCCACCGTCCGCGCCGCGCATTTCGAGGAAGCTTTTGAGGCGCACCTCGGGAAAGGCGGTGGACAGATGGTCGACCCAGTCGCCGATGCGCGGCTTCTCGCCCGGGAGGATGGACAACTTGCCGTCGAGGAAATCGCGGAAAGAGAGCCCTGCCGCGTCCAGGTATTTTCCGTCGCGGAAGACGAAGTACATGGGAACATTGAGCGCGTAGTCGCAGTAGCGTTCATAACCAAAGCCGTCTTCGAACACGAAGGGGAGCATGCCCGTGCGGTGCGGGTCGGTGTCGGACCAGATGTGCGAGCGGAACGACAGGAAGCCGTTGGGGCGGCCTTCGGTGAACGGCGAGTTGGCGAACAACGCCGTCGCCAGCGGCTGGAGGGCGAGGCCAACCCGGAACTTCCTCGCCATGTCCGCCTCGGACGCATAGTCCAGATTGACCTGGATCGTGCAGGTGCGAAGCATCATGTCGAGCCCCAGAGTGCCGACACGCGGCATGTGGTTCAGCATGATCTTGTACCGGCCTTTGGGCATGACGGGCAGGTCCGCACGCGCCTTGTCCGGCCACATGCCAAGGCCCAAGAAGCCCAAGCCGAGCTTATCGCCGACCGCCTTGACCTGGTTCAGGTGCCGCCCCGCCTCGGCGCACGTCAGATGCAGGTTTTCCAATGGCGCGCCCGACAGTTCGAACTGGCCCGCGGGCTCGAGGCTGACGCTGCCGTCGGGGCCGGACAGTGCGATGACCTTGCCGTCCTCCTCCACCGGGTGCCAGCCGAACTCGGTCATCGCCATCAGCAGGTCGCGGATACCGCCGGGCTCGTCGTAGGACGGCGCGCGGTGGTCGGCGGTGCGGTAGACGAATTTCTCGTGCTCCGTGCCGATGCGCCATTGATCGACAGGTTTTTCGCCGCCGGAGAAGACGGCAAGCAGGTCGGCGCGGCTCTCTATGCGCGGATCGTCGGGGTCGGAGTCGATGCGCGTCGTCATGCGTGGCGCTTAGCTACGGGTTTGCGCGGACGCCAGCGGCCAATCCCCGCATGCCGCCATCCACGCGGCGACGGCGGCGACCGCGGCGGTGTCCGCGCGCAGGATGCGGGGACCGAGCGAGACGGCCCGCGCGGACGGGTGCGCCGAGATGGCGGCGATCTCGTCGTCGGTGAACCCGCCTTCCGGGCCGATCAGAATCGCGCACGCGCCGGGGTGGGCAATGGCGACTCCGTCGCCGCGCTCGTCGGCGAAGAGCAGCGTGCGATCGGTCGGCCAAGTTGCCAACAGCGCATCCAGGGTCACCGCATCCGACAGCGCGGGCAGCGCGGTGCGCTCGCATTGTTCGGCGGCCTCGATGACATGCGCATGCAGCTTATCGTGCTTGACCGTGCGCACGATCGTGCGTGCGGTGACGACGGGCACGATGCGCGCGACGCCAAGCTCGGTGGCGCGCTCGACGATCCACTCCAGACGCCCGTGCTTGATGGGCGCGAAGCACAGCCACAGGTCCGGCACGGGTTCGCGCGGACGCAGGTGGCGCACGACGCGGACCTGCGCGGCCTTTCGGTGCGCGTGCGCGATTTCGCCGAGCCACTCACCCGTGCGGTCGTCGAACAGCTTCAGTTGCGCGCCCTCGACGAGGCGGAGGACGTTGACGAGGTAGTTGGACTGCGCGGGGTCGAGCGTGAGCGACGCGTCGGGGGCGAGTTCGGTATCGACATAGAGGCGAGGCAGGCTGTGCGGCGGCGAGGCAGGCGTTGCGGGCATGAAGCTTCTGACCATCGCTTCCGGAGGAAGTCGAGGGGCGCTGCAAGCCTCAGCCGGAGCCGGTAAGTTCTCGACTTCGATCCAGGCGAACGGCACGGGTGCGACAATGAGCGCGACCAACGACACCGTTCCGGACAGCGAACGCGTCGGGCTGATCGGCGCGCTTCCCGCCGCGGCGCGCCCGTACGCGTCGCTGATGCGGCTCGATCGGCCGATCGGCGCGTGGCTGCTGTTCTGGCCGTGCGCGTGGAGCGTCGCGTTGAGCGGCGGAGCGATCGCACGGTGGGACCTGCTCGCGTGGTTCGCGCTCGGCGCGTGGGCGATGCGCGGGGCGGGGTGCGTCTACAACGACATCGTCGACCGCGACCTCGACAGGCAAATTGAGCGCACCCGGCTGCGTCCGCTGGCGAGCGGGCGCGCGACCTTGCGCAGCGCGTGGGTCCTGCTCGGCGCGCTCTGCCTGATCGGGCTGGTCGTGCTTGTGCAGCTTTCGCCGCTCGCCGCCGGTATCGCGGTCGCCAGCCTCCTTCTCGTCGTCGCCTATCCGTACATGAAGCGTCTGACCTGGTGGCCGCAGGCGTGGCTCGGGCTCGTCTTTTCGTGGGGCGCGCTCGTCGGCTGGGCGGCGGTCGCCGACGCGCTGCCGGTCGCGGCGCTGCTGCTCTACGCCGGGAGCGTCTTCTGGGTTGTCGGCTACGACACGATCTACGCGCTTCAGGATGTCGAAGACGACGCGCTCGTCGGGGTGCGTTCCTCCGCCCGCGCGCTGGGAAGACACGCGCGGGGCGGGGTCTCGCTCTTCTACGCCGGCGCGCTCGCGTGCTGGGCGGGGGCGTTCTGGATCGTCTGGCCGCAACGGCTCCCGTTGCTGGGTTTACTCCCCGTCGCGCTTCATCTGGCGTGGCAGATCGCGACGCTTCGGCCACAAGACGGCGCGAACGCATTGACGAAGTTTCGCAGCAACCGTTTCGCGGGGCTGCTCATGTTCCTCGCCTGCTTCGTGGTCGGCGCGAACTAGCTTTCGCGCGTGCCCGAGCTTACGTCGCGGTGTATGCTGACATCCTCACAAGCCGCCGAGCGCGCCGCCGCTCTCGTCGAACGCGCGACGCGCGCCGGAGCCGACGCCGCCGACGCGATCTACGTCGCGGACGCATCCACCGAAGTGCAGACCCGGCTCGGCAAGCTCGAGGATGTCGGCCGGTCCGAAGGCGAGGAGATCGGGCTCCGCTTCTTCGTGGGCCGCCGGGTCGCGAGCGTGTCCTCGTCCGACCTGTCCGACACCGCGCTGACCGCGCTGGTCGAACGCGCGTCCGCGATGGCGCGGGAGGCGAGCGAGGACGTGTACGCGGGGCTCGCGCCCGCCGATCGGCTGTTCCGGGGCGAGCAGCCCGACCTCGACAGCGACGACGGCGGCGACCCGCTCCCAACCGCGCTGCGGAAGCGCGCGGAAGAAGCGGAGGATGCCGCGCGCAGCATCGAGGGCGTCACCAACAGCGAAGGCGGCAGCGCGAGCGCGGGGCGCAGCGTCATCGCTCTGGCCACGAGCCACGGGTTTGCGGGCGCGTACACGAGCAGCGGATATTCGACTTCGGCCAGCGTGATCGCGGGGGCGGGCGACACGATGCAGCGCGACTACGCGTACCACTCGGCACGCCACGAGGCCGACATGGAAAGGCCGGACGAAATCGGCCACCGCGCGGGCACGCGTGCAGTCGCGCGGCTGAACCCAACGGGGGTGCGCAGCGGCGTCATGCCGATCGTCTTCGACCCGCGCGTGTCATCGGGGATGCTGAGCCACCTGGTGGGCGCGATTACGGGCAGCGCGATCACGCGCGGCACGAGTTTCTTGAAGGACAAGCTCGGCGAAAGGCTGTTCGCGCCTGGCGTCACGATCAGCGACGATCCGTTGCGTCCGCGCGGGTCCCGTTCCAAACCGTTCGACGGGGAAGGCCTCCCGACGGTGCCGCGCGATATCGTCGCCGACGGCGTCCTCACCGGCTGGCTGCTCGACAGCGCCTCCGCGCGGCAGCTCGGGCTGGAGCCGACGGGCCACGCCAGCCGAGGCGTCGGCGGACCGCCCGGCGCGTCGACGACCAACCTGTTCATGTGCGCAGGGCACGTGTCGCCGGACGCGCTGATGGCCGACATCGGCGAGGGATTGTATATCACCGAGTTGATCGGGATGGGGGTCAATCCGGTCACGGGCGACTACAGCCGAGGCGCGTCGGGCTTCCACATCGTCGACGGCAGGATCGGCGCGCCCGCCGCCGAGATCACGATCGCGGGCAATCTGCTCGACATGTTCGCGAGCCTGCGCCCCGCGAACGACCTGCGCTTCCGCACGGGTGTCGACGCGCCGACGCTGCGCATCGACGGGATGACCGCAGCGAGTGCTTGACGATCTGGCCGCGATCGCGGCCGAGGCAGGCGCGCTCGCGCTTGCCCGCATCGGCGGCGACTACCGGCGCTGGGAGAAGTCGCCCGGGCACCCGGTTTGCGACGTCGACATCGCGGTCGACGCGTTCCTGCGCGAGCGGTTGCACCGGCTCGATCCGGAAGCCGCCTGGTTGTCGGAGGAGGCGATCGACGACGAGGCGCGGCTCGCCTGTCGCCGCGTGTGGATCGTCGACCCGATCGACGGCACGCGCGACTATCTGCGGAACCGCCCGGGCTGGTGCGTGTCCGTCGCGCTCGTCGAGGCCGGGCAGCCGATCTTGGCCGTGCTGGACGCACCGTCGCGGGGCGAGGTCTGGCTGGCGCGCGCGGGGCAGGGCGCGACGTGCAACGGAGTGACGCTACGTGCCAGCGACAGGACCGAACTCGCCGGCGCGCGTTTTCCCACGGACGAACTGCCGCGTGCGCATCGCGATCTGATCGCTGTCGCCAAGCCCAATTCGATCGCGCTCCGCATCGCAACGGTGGCCGCGGGGGCGGCCGACCTGCTGGTCACGCATCGCTGGGGCCACGAATGGGATGTCGCGGCGGCGGTCCTGATCGCGCGCGAGGCGGGCGCGGTGATGACGGACGCGGTCGGTGCTCCGATGACGTTCAACACCAGGTCCGCGCAAGCTTTCGGCATGATCGTGTCCGCGCCGCGCATCGCGGCGCAAGCGGCCGAGCGGTTCGCCCGGGAACCGACCTGATTAGTACCCGCCGATCGGCGCCACGTTGAGCCGCGCGATCTCGATCTTCGGGCAGCGGTCCATGACCACCTTCAACCCCGCCGCCTCAGCGCGCGCGGCCGCGGACTCGTCGATCACCCCCAGCTGCATCCACACCGACCGCGCTCCCGCCGCGATCGCCTGGTCCACCACTTCGCCCGCGTCCGCGGACTTGCGGAAGATGTCGACCATGTCGATCGGCTCGCCGATCTGCGACAGTTCGCGCCAGACATATTCGCCGTGGATGTGTTCGCCCGTGATCTGCGGATTGACGGGGAACACGCGGTAGCCGTGCGTCCCCAGAAACTTCATTACCTGGTTGGACGCGCGCTCGGGGCGGTCGGACGCGCCGACCAGCGCGATCGTGCGCGTGTGGCTCAGCAGGTCGGCAATTTCGTCGTCGGTGGTCAGCGGCATGGCGGTCTCCTTGCCCGGGTGAACCGTCACCGCGCTACTTGGTTCAGCTGCGAAAGCACGCGCTCCGCGAGTTGCGCGAACAGCTTCGCTTCCTCACCGTCACTCGCTGCCATCGGCACGCCCGCGTCCGAACTTTTGCGGATGCCGATCCGCAACGGCACGCGCCCCAGGAACGTGATCCCGAGTCGCGCGGCTTCCGCCTCCGCGCCTCCGGAACCGAACGGGTCTGACATCTCGCCGCAATGCGGGCACGCGTAGCCCGCCATGTTCTCGATCAGCCCGAGCACGGGCACGCCTAGCTTGCCGAACAGGTCGATCGCGCGCGCCGTGTCCATCAAGGCCAAATCCTGCGGCGTCGACACGATCACCGCGCCCGCCGGCCTGTACTTCTGCATCAACGACAATTGCACGTCGCCCGTGCCCGGTGGCAGGTCGACGACGACGATCTCGACACCGTCCCAGTGCGCGTCGAGCAGTTGCCCGAGCGCGGTCGACACCATCGGCCCGCGCCACGCGAGCGCCGCGCCGGGCTCCACGATCTGGCCGATCGACAGCATGCGCACGCCATGCGCGACGACGGGGACCATGCGGTTGTCGACCGCATCGGGTTTGCCGGACACGCCCATCAGGCGCGGTTGCGACGGGCCGTATATGTCGGCATCGACCAGTCCCACGTTGCGCCCCGTTCGTGCCAGCGCCACGGCGAGGTTGGCCGACAGCGTCGACTTGCCGACCCCGCCCTTGCCCGACCCGACAGCGATCAGGATGCGTTCGCGCTTCTCGGTCGTCATAGCGATGCGGACGTCGTCGATCCCTGCGACGCCGGTGGCGATGCCGCGCAGCTCGCTTTCCAGCGCGGCACGCGCGGAAGCGTCCAACCCGGTGGCATCGACGACGAGGCTCGCGCGCGTGCCCTCGACGCGTTGCGCCGACACGCGGGCACCTTGCGGATGCGCGGAAATCGCGGCGGACAGACGGGTCGCGGGCATGCTCGCGGATTAGGGCGTCCACGTCCGGACGCCACTGTTATTCGTTCGGGCGTCTCCCTATAAATGTTCCATGAGTAAATTTCTGTGGTGGACCCTCCCCACCGGCGCGCTGGCCAACGAAGACAAAGGCGGACCCTGGGGTCCGGGCCGCGGCGCGGGCGGCGGAAACGGCGGCGGTGGCGGAGACGGCCCGCGCAACCCGTGGAGCCAGCCGCCGCGCAAGCGCCCGACCGGATCGGGCAACGTCACATCCCTCGACGACTTCCTCAAGAAGAGCCGCGACAAGCTGTCCGGTGGGGGTGGTAGCGGCACGGGCATGCCCAACTTTGGCGGCCGTCCGATTTGGGCCTATGTCGCGGGCGCGGCCGTGTTGCTCTGGCTCGCGTTCACGTCGATCCACCGCATCGGCCCGCAGGAACGCGGCGTGGTGACGACGCTCGGCTCCTATTCGGACACGCTCGATCCCGGCATGCAGATCACGCTGCCGGCTCCCATCAGCCAAGTGCAGATCGTCGACGTCGCGGGCATCCGGTCGATCGATGTCGGCGGCACGTCCGCGGGCGCGGCGGAAAACCTGATGCTTACGGGTGACCAGAACATCATCGACCTGGCCTATTCGATCCGATGGAACATCGCCGACCCCGAACTCTATCTTTTCCAGTTGAACGACCCCGACACGACGATCCGCGAAATCGCGGAAAGCGCGATGCGCGCGGTCGTCGCCAACGTGTCGCTCGACGACGCGATCGGTGCGCAGCGCAGCCAGATCGAACTGAACGTACAGCAGCGCATGCAAGACATCCTCAACGGTTATCGCGCGGGCGTCGCGATCCAGGGCATCGCGATCCGCCAGGCCGATCCGCCCGAGGCGGTCAACCGCGCCTTCAAGGAAGTGTCCGCGGCGCAGCAGGACGCGCAATCCTACATGAACCAGGCGCGCGCCTACGCGCTGCAGCTCACCGCCAAGGCGCAGGGTGAGGCCGCGCAGTTCGACAAGGTCTACGAACAGTACCGCCTCGCCCCCGAGGTGACGCGCCGCCGCATGTATTACGAGACGATGGAGCAGGTGCTGAGCAAGGTCGACAAGACGATCGTGGAGACGGGCAACGTCACGCCGTATTTGGCGTTGCCCGAAGTTGCCCGACGTTCGTCGCCACAACCGTCAACTTCGACAACGAACGAGACGACGACGGGAGCGGCACGATGACCGCTCGGTTGTGGAAGAACCCCATCGCGCTGGCGTTCGCGGCGATCCTGTTACTCATCCTGTTGTCGGCGACGTTCGCGGTCGTGCCGGAAACCCGGACCGCGCTCATCGTCCGCTTCGGCGAGGCGCAGACGGTGGTTAACCGCTACCAGGCGCGCCAGGACTTCGGCAATACCGGGGCGGGGATCATTGCCCGTGTGCCCTTCATCGACAAGATCGAGTGGGTCGACAAGCGTGTGCAGTCGATCGACATGGAGCGCCAGCTCGTCTTATCGACCGATCAGCTGCGGCTCGAAATCGACGCGTTCGCGCGCTACCGCATCGTCGATGCGTTGAAAATGTACAAGGCGGCGGGAAGTCAGGAGCGCGTATCCGAGGCGCTGCGCCCCATCCTGGGTTCGGCGTTGCGCAACGAGCTCGGCAAGCGGCCGTTCGCCGCGCTGCTCAGTCCGGAGCGTGGGCAGGTGATGCAGAACATCCGCACCAGCCTGGATCGCGTCGCCGACCAGTATGGCGCGCAGATCATCGACGTGCGCATCAAGCGCGCCGATCTGCCCGAAGGCGATCCGCTGCAGGCGACCTATGCCCGCATGCGGTCCGCGCGCGAGCAGGAAGCGCGTTCGATCCGGGCGCAGGGCGCCAAATCCGCGCAGATCATCCGCGCCGACGCCGATGCCGAAGCGTCCGCGACCTACGCCAACAGCTTCGGCAAGGACGCGGACTTCTACGACTTCTACCGCGCGATGCAGTCGTACCAGATCACGTTCGTCAACAACGGGCAGGGCGGTCGCATGGGATCGTCCAACATCGTGCTGTCGCCCGACAACGAGTACCTGCGCGAGTTCAGGGGACGGGCTCGCTGATCGTTCAATGCGCGTTCACGCGCCCGACCTAGCTTGTTAATCGACGCTGCGGACCGTCAGTCAGGACGGCCCGCGCGTTCCAACCCAAGGAGCCGATTATAGTGCGTTACGCTTATGGCATCACGACCGCCCTGCTGCTCGGCGGCACCGCGCTCACGCTGAGCACCGGAGTCGGCGCGCAGGTCGCGCAGAACGAACCCGGCACGATTTCGGCCGCCGCGCCTCGCGCCGGCGCACCGATGAGCTTCGCGGATCTAGCCGCCCGTCTGCAGCCAGCGGTCGTCAACATCTCGACCGAACAGCGCGTCGCGGTCGCGCAGGCACGCAATCCGCTGGAAGAGATGTTCCGGCAGTTCGGCAATCCCGGCGGACCGTCGCCGCAGGGCGGCGCGCCCACGACGCGTCCGCGCAGCGCGCTGGGTTCGGGGTTCATCATTTCGGCCGACGGCTACGTCGTGACCAACAACCATCTGGTCCAGGCCGAAGGCGGTTCGGGCACGGTGGACGAGGTCACCGTCATCCTGACCGACCGCAAGGAGTACAAGGCGCGCATCGTGGGCCGTGATCCGGCGACGGACCTGGCCCTGCTCAAGATCGACGGGCAGAACTTGCCCTTCGTCCGCTTCGGCGACTCGACGCGCACGCGTGTTGGCGACTGGGTGGTCGCGATCGGCAATCCGCTGGGCCTGGGCGGCTCCGTCACCGCGGGCATCGTGTCCGCGCTCGGCCGCAACATCGGCGCGACCAACTACGACCGCTTCATCCAGACCGACGCGGCGATCAACCAGGGCAATTCGGGCGGACCGATGTTCGACCTGTCCGGCAACGTCATCGGCATTAACACCGCGCTTTACTCGCAGACCGGCGGCAATATCGGCATCGGTTTCGCTATTCCGTCGTCGCAGGCGTCGACCGTCATCGACCAGCTGCGCACCGGGCAGCGCGTGCGGCGGGGCTATCTGGGCGTCGGTCCGCAACCGCTCGATGAAGCGCTCGCCGAATCCTATGGCCTGCCCAAGAACCGCGGCGAGCTGATCAATTCAGTGCAGCCGGGCTATGCCGGCGCGCGCGCGGGCCTGCAGCCGGGTGACGTGGTCGTGCGCATCGGTGGACGCGATGTGACGCCGGACGAGACGTTGTCGTACATCGTTTCCAACCAGTCGATCGGGTCGCGCGTGCCGATCGAACTCATCCGCAACGGCCAGCGTCGCACCGTGACCGCGGTGGTCGGCGAACGCCCGTCCGACGAGGAACTGGCGCGTGTCACGGGAACGATCGAGGAACTGCCCGCGGCGGACAGCCCGGTCCAGCAATCGCGCGGACAGGTGTCGACGCGCGAAAGCATCGGGCTGACGGTGCTGACCCTGACCCCGCAGATCGCGCAAGGCATACGGGTGCCGGCGACGGTACGGGGCGTCGTGGTGTCGAACGTGGATGCGTCGAGCGATGCGGCGGCGCGCGGCATTCAGCGCGGCGACGTCATCCTGTCGATCAACAACCGGACAACGCTTACGCCGGAAGATGCAGCCGCGGTCGTCGACGAGGCGCGCCGCGCGGGTCGCGGTGCCGTGCGGCTCTTCGTGCAGCGCCCGGGTACGCCGCCTCGCTTCGTGGGCGTGGAGCTTACCCGGCGCTAGACGTTAACGAGGCGGCTTTCGGCGGGAGCCGCCTCCCGTGCCCGCGCTAGAGAAAGCGCGCGACCACATCCTTGGCGATGCGGGACGGCCGAAGCGTCCGCGCGTCGAGACAGCACCAGCTGGACCGCACCTCCGCCAAGACTTCCTCGCCGCGCTTGATGACCGTGTTGAAGAACGCCTTCGCCCCTTCGACGCTTTCGACCATCACCGACGCGACCACGTCGTCGTCGAGGAACGTCGGCTTGCGGTAGGTGATGTCGTGGCGCAGTGCGACCCACAGCTTTGATGCCACGGCTTCGGCAGGCGCGAGGCTGCGCCAGTGGCTGACCACCGCGTCCTGCACCCAGCGCAGGTACACCGAGTTGTTGACGTGACCCATGAAGTCGATGTCGGCGGGTTTGATGCCCACAGGGTAGCTGTTCGCGGTCATGTCTTTGCTCATGTGGCCGAAATCATGAACAATTCCAGTCCCCCTACGCGCTCCGCCGCGCGAACCATGCGGTTATCGCGGGCAGCGCGTCGCGGCGCGTGCGCAGCCGGTCGTTGATGCGGCCGATCGCGATGTCCGCGGGGCGGCGCGATTGCGGCGTCATGTAGCGGGTCGCATAGTCCGCGACCTTCGCGGCCGTCGCGGCCTTGGCAGAACCATTCGCCAGTCCCGGGATGAAGCGCGTTGCGGAGGCGGCATCGACGAACGTCGCGATCTTCGCCCGGTTCGCGATCGCGAAGTCGAACGCCAGGTCCGGATGCTCGTACGACACCGCACTGACCATCGCGCTGCTGTTCGTCGCACCGGGCTCCGCGGTCAACGCCAGATAAAGCGCGCGGCGGGCGAGCGCTTCGTCGCGGGTCGAGGCGAGCAGGCGGTACATCTGGTCACGGATCAGCGGCACCTGCTCCGCGCGTGCCATTGCGCGCAGCCGGTCCCAGGTCGCGGCGTCCGCGTTGTGGGCGACCACGCCCAGATATGGCGCGCGCAAGGGGCCATCGAGCGCCTTGGGGTCGGTCGCCAACGCGGCGAAACGGCGGTTCGCCTCGGCGGCGACGGTGGCATCGCCCAGCCCGCCGAGCGTCGAGATCAGCTCCGCGCGCAGGATCGCATCATTGCTGCTTTCGCCATCGCGTGCGCTCATGCCCAGCCGCGCAAGCACGGGGCCCAACTTGGCGGACGTGTAGCGGGCGACACGCGCCTGGCCTGCCTGGTTGCCGTCGTACATTCCATGCACGCCCGCCAGGACGCTCGCGGCCCGCGCGACGAGTTGCGTATTCGCATTCGCGGGCACGCGGTCGACGAGATCGAGCGCGAGCGCCGCGGACTGATAGCCCGCGAGGCCGAGCCCCCAGTTGTCGGCGAGCAACCCGATCTGGTCCGCGGGCGCGAGCTGCGCGTAGCTGGACGCGACCTTGTCGAACAAAGCGGGCGCGTAGAGCGTGCGGTAATATCCCGTCTGCCCCTTGTTAACGATCAGCGCGCCGCACCCGGGCACGGTGACGTTCGCGCGGCCATTCGCCACCAGCACGCGCGTATCGGCAGCGCCCGCACCCGCGATCACCGGAACGCGCCACGTCAACGCGTTCTTCGCCCGGTTGTCCCGGCTGAACTCGCCTTGCGCGAGTGTCGCACGGGTGGAGCCGCCGACGCAGGTCGCGCTCTCCACGCGGATCAAGGGAACACCCGGCTTCAGCGTAAAATCGTGCGCGATCGCGGTGATCGGCTTGCCGGCCGCGGTCTCCACCTTGCGCCAGAGGTCGTCCGTGACCGTGTTGCCGTATTTGTACGTCGCCATGTAGTCGCGCACGCCGCGCCGCCACGCGTCCGCGCCGACATAATCCTCCAGCATCGTGATCACCGCCTCACCTTTTTGGTAGGTGATCGCGTCGAACGCCTGGTTGATCTCGTCCACCGCGTTGATTTTCTGCACCACGGGGTGCGTCGTCTTGACCGCGTCCAGCGACATCGCCGCCTCGCGCCCGTCGATGCGGCCAAGCAGGACCTGCCATTCGGGATGGAAGTTGTCGGTGGCTTTCGACGCCATCCAGCTCGCGAAACCCTCGTTCAGCCACAGGTCGTCCCACCACGCCATCGTGACGAGGTTGCCGAACCACTGGTGCGCCATTTCGTGCGCGTCGACTTCGTAGATGCTCTGGCGGCGCGCATCGGTCGTGATCGCGGGATCGACGAGCAGGATGCTCTCGAAAGAGAAGATTGCGCCCCAATTCTCCATCGCGCCGAAGAATTGCGAGGAGCCCGGCCCCGCGACGTTGTCGAGCTTGGGCATTGGGAATTTCTGCCCAAAATAGTCATTGTAGTACGGCAACAGCTGCGCCTGGGCCTGCAGCGCGTAGCGCCCCTTTTCGCCGTCGCCGCGCTTGGTCACGACGCCGACTTCGGTACCGTCCGTGGTCGGCATGGAGATGCGGTCGAACTCGCCCATGCCGAGGAAGAGCAGATAGGACGACATGGAAGGCGTGGTGCCGAAGCTGACGCGGGTCGTGCCGCCCGGTCCCGGCGTCCGCGCCCGAACGGGCATGTTGCTGACCGCGGTCTGGCCCGCGGGGACGATCACGCTCAGGTCGTACGGCGTGCGGAACTGCGGCTCGTCCCACGACGGAAACATGCGCCGCGCGTCCGGCGCTTCGAACTGCGTATAGAGCGCGCGCTTGGACGCGCCTCCGGCCTGGTAGTCGAGCGCGAAAAGGCCCGTCGCCTGCTGGTTGATCTTGCCGGTGTAGACGACGTCGAGCCTGTAATCGCCGGGAGCGAGCCGACGCGCGAAGGTGAAGGTCGCGGTCTGCCTCGCCATGTCGGTGGCGACGCGCGCCGTCTGGCTGCCGCCGGGGCCGGCGATCGACCCGGAGGCGATGGCGAGTTCGGCCGCGTTGACCGTCAGGCTGCTCGTCGCCGCGTTCACGCGAACGTCGATCGTCGTCCGCCCGGAAAAGCGTAAGGTGGCCGGATCGGGCGCGATCTCGATCGTGTACTTGGTCGGACGGCTGTGCCGGGGAAGTTGCGAGGTGATCGTGCTTGGCTCAGGCTGCCGCCCGACCTGCGCGGGCGCGCTGCTTGCTCCCAGCGCAACGAGGGCGGTCGAGAGCAGCAGCTTCTTCATGAACATCTCCGGGCGTTAACCACGCCCACGATAGCCGGGGACATCCTGCTGTGGAACCCACAAGCCCGCGGGTGCATCGCCCGATTGCCAGAATACGTCGATGGGAATTCCTCCACGCGGGTACCAGTAGCCGCCGATGCGCAGCCATAACGGCCGCATCTCCGCCGTCAGCCGCTCGGCAATCCCGACGGTGCAGTCCTCGTGAAATGCCTGGTGATTGCGGAAACTTCCCAGGAACAGCTTGAGCGACTTGGATTCGACGATGCTTCCCGAAGGCGCGTAGTCGATCACGAGATGCGCGAAATCGGGCTGCGCGGTGACGGGGCACAGCGACGTGAACTCGGGCGCGGTGAAGCGGACGAGGTACGGACGTCCCGGCCGCGGGTTGGGAAGATAGTCGAGCGCCGCGTCTTGGGGCGAGGCGGGCAGGGGAGTGGCTTTACCGAGCTGGGTTGGGGTCATCGATACCATCTAAGGCATCTGCGCCAGTACGACACGAACTTCCTCGTTCCCCCGCGAGGAACCAAGAACAAACCTGATCCTCTACACGTTCAGAAAGGCCGCTCGCCCTCCACGTTCCCTACCTGTGCGTAGCGACACACGAGGAAGTCCAGCTCGTCGCCCGGCACCACCGCGCACCCGACCGAGCCCGTCTCGCGCCACATCAGCTGCGTGTAGTGGCCGACATCCTCGAGATTTCCCGTCTTGCTGTTGTTCGGGAAGACGCCTTGTCGAAAGTTCTTCTTTTCCTCGACCCATGCAGCGACCATCGCTTCGGGTGCGTAGTGGCCGACCGTGCCCGCGAACAGGTTTTCGCCTACGGGGTTGTCCTCGTCCTGTTCGGAATGGCCGAAGCTGTTGGTGGCGGCGAGCTCAGCCCCGAATTCGCGTGCGTCGGCGGCGAGCCGCGCATCCCAGGCGAGCGGCGCGATCCCCATCGCGGTGCGCTCGCGGTTGTGCGAGGCGAGCAGGCGTGCATCCATGTTGCTGCGCAAGCCCGTGTTGCCCTGTAGCAGCAGCGACGCGGTCGCGAGCGCGAGCGTCGCGGCGATGCGATGCGTGCGTTTCGTCATTGCAGTCCCCCCGCTCGTCGCCTGGGGACAGAATGGCGACAGGGTCCTTACCGGAGCTTGCGGGAAGAGGTTTACGAAATGTTGAGGACGATGTGCGGACGACGCTGATCCCGGTTCTGGGCGACCAGCTGTCCTACGACCTGTCGTCGCTGCGCGACGCGGACCCGGCGACGAGCGTCATCCTAATGGCGGAGGCGGACGACGAGACGACCTACGTCCGCCACCACCGCCGCAAGCTCGCCTACATATTGTCCGCGATGCGCCACCATGCGGAGGCGCTGCGGGGGCGCGGCTGGACGGTCGAGTACGTCAAGCTGGACGACCCGGACAATTCGCACAGCTTCACCGGGGAGGTCGCGCGCGCATTGGAGCGACACGACGTCGAGCGCATCGTCGTCACCGAAGCGGGCGAGTGGCGCGTCCAAGGCATGCTCGACGCGTGGGAAACGCTGTTCGGCGTGCCCGTCGACATCCGCAGCGATACGCGCTTCATCGCCAGCCATGCCGACTTCGAGGCGTTCGCGCACGGCAGGAAGGACCCCGTCATGGAGTTCTTCTACCGCGAACAGCGCCGCAAGACGGGGCTGCTGATGAACGGCGACACGCCCGAAGGCAACCGTTGGAACTTCGACAAGGAAAACCGCAAGCCGGCGAACGCGGACCTGTTCATGCCCGTCCACCCCGACTTCGCGCCCGACGCCATCACGGCGGAGGTCATCGCGCTCGTCGAGACACGGTTCCCCGAACTGATCGGCAGCCTCGACGATTGGGACCTGGCGGTCACGCACGAGGACGCATTGCGCGCGCAGGACTTCTTCCTGACGACGTCGCTGCCCAGCTTCGGTGATTACCAGGATGCGATGATTACGGGCCACGACCGCATGTGGCACGCGCATCTGTCGCCCTACATCAATTCCGGGCTGCTCGACCCGCTCGAACTGTGTCGCGCGGTGGAGGCGGAGTATCGCGCGGGCCGCGTCGCACTCAACGGCGCGGAAGGGTTCATCCGCCAGATTATCGGTTGGCGCGAGTACATGCGCGGGGTCTACTGGCTCGCCGGGCCCGACTACAAAGAGAAAAACTTTTTCGGCAACACGAGGCAGCTGCCGCGCTTCTACTGGACCGCGGAAACCGACATGAATTGCCTCCGTCAGTCGCTCGGCCAGACCTGGACGGCGGCCTACGCGCACCACATCCAGCGCCTCATGGTGCTGGGCAACTTCGCGCTTCTGATCGGCGCGGACCCGCACGCGGTCCACCTGTGGTACATGGAGGTGTATCTCGACGCATACGAATGGGTGACGCTGCCCAACACGCTGGGCATGAGCCAGTTCGGCGACGGCGGGCTCGTCGGCACCAAACCGTACGCGGCGAGCGGCGCGTACATCAACCGCATGTCCGACTACTGCGCGCCGTGCCGCTACGACCCGACCCTGCGTGTCGGCCCGGACGCGTGCCCGTTCAACGCGCTGTATTGGGACTTCCTCGATCGCAACCGGAACAGGCTCGACGAGAACCCCCGCTTGCGCAATCAGTACCGGACGTGGGACCGCTTCGGCGACGAGACCAAGGATGCGACGAGGGCGCAGGCTCATGCGTTCCTGGCGAAGCTGGACGCGCAACCCGGCGGCTACGAAGGACCGGAACATGGAAGACCTGATCTCGACGGAGCAGTTGCAGGCAGCGCTTGACGACGTCCGCGTCGTCGATGCGACCGCGTTCCTGCCGGACGCGGGGCGCGACGCGCGGGCGGAGCATGAGGCTGGACACATACCGGGCGCGGTGTTCCTCGATCTCGCCGAGTTCGCGGACGTGCCCGGCGCGGACGCGTTCGCGACGCGAATGCGCGCGCTCGGCCTGAACCGGTCGGATCTCATCGTCGTCTACGACCATTCGCCCTTGCACAGCGCGACGCGCGCATGGTGGCTGCTGCGCATGTTCGGCGCGGAACAGGTCAAGTTGCTCGACGGCGGACTTGCCAAGTGGAACGCCGAAGGCCGCGCATTGCGGAACGAAGCCGCGACTCCGCGCGAGGGCGACTTCGCGGCGCAGGCCGACGAGAGCCATCTGGCGCGCATGGCCGACGTCCGAACCCCCGACGATGCGCAGATCGTCGACGCCCGCAGCGCGGCGCGTTTCACCGGCGACGAACCCGAACCGCGCGCCGGCATCGCGCCCGGCCACATGCCCGGCGCGCGCAACCTGCCCCAAGGCCAGCTGTTCGCCGCCGACGGAACGTGGAAGCGGGACGAGGCCTTGCGCGCGGCCTTCGTCGTCGCCGGGGTGGATCTGGACAAGCCGATGATAACGACCTGCGGGTCGGGCGTCACCGCCGCGGTGCTGAGTTTCGGGGCGCATCTGCTCGGCAAGACCGACGTGCGCCTGTACGACGGCAGCTGGGCGGAGTGGGGCGCGGATGCCCATACGCCTAAGGTGGTGGGCGCGGCCTAGAACAGCACGTCATCCCGGCGCATGCCGGGATCTCGGCGAGTCTCGACGACCGCAACTTCATACCCCTGAGATCCCGGCCCTTCGACTTCGCTCAGGAAAGCCATGCGCCGGGATGACGTGTCAGGTGGCGAGCAGCACTTCCAAACGCGCGATTTCGATATCTATCGCCTCCGCGAGGGTCGCGAGCGCGGCCGGAGCGACGTCGCCGCAGCCGAGCACCGCTTCGATGCCGGCGCTCGCCGAAGCCGTGGCGCTCGTCGCCAGATCATCGAACCGCGCCCGGGCAAGTGTCGGAGCCGTGTCGTATGCCTCGTCGATGCGCGACGGATCACCGGCGACACGCACCCGAGCACCCGAGAGCCTCGCCACGAGCGCCGCGACGTCGCCGAGCTTAGCCAGGCGTTCGCTGGGTGAATGAGAGGGAAGGCTCATCCTGCGCACGCTAGCGTACGCCGGTTAAACTCGCGTTTAGCTTATTGCGGGGTCGGCGGCGTCGGAGTCGTCGGCTGCGCGGAGGTGCTCGCAGGAGATGGGGTGCTCGCAGGAGACGGGGTGCTCGCAGGAGACGGGGTCGTCGTGGCCGTACCCGGCCGCGCGACCGACGCGTCGCGACCATCGCCTTCGGGCGCCACCAGGATGTCGCGCGTCAACGGGCCTTTCTCGACCACCGTCGTGCCCGGATCGCCCGCGACCGATCGCGCGCCGTCTACCGCGACATCGCGGCCCGCGGCGCCCAGCACGGTGTTCTCCGACGCGCTGCGCCCCGCGACGCCGCCGAACAGCGCCTCCAACGCCTGCGCCTGCGCGTCCGCCGCCTGCGGGCGCGGGTCGCCGGGTTTGGGGGGTACCAGCGTATAGTCGGGCGGGATCACCAGCGGCGCATTGCGCGCAACGGCGAACTCGTCGGGCCGCGTTTCGCCGCCGCCGAACAGAGATTCGCACCCGCCGAGCAGCAACGCGGCGCTCAAAGCGGCAACTCCCGAAATCATCCTACGCATGTTCACTCGCCTTGTTTGTCGAACTCTTGTCGCGCGTCAGCAGCGCGCGGACCAGCAATAGCAGAACGCCGATCGTAATGGCAGCATCCGCGACATTGAAGACCAGAAACGGCTGGAACGACCCGAAATGCAGGTCGGCATAGTCGACGACGTAGCCGAACCGCACCCGATCGACGATGTTTCCCAACGCGCCGCCGAGCACGAGGCTGAGCGCCAGCGCGTCCGCGCGCAAGTGTTCGCGCCAAATCCACACGGCGACGCCCGCTGAAATCGCCGCCGTGAGCGCGACGAGCAGCCAGCGCGACGTGTCGTTATTAGCGGTCAGCAATCCGAGCGAAACGCCGTAATTCTCGACCCATGTCAGGTTGAAGATGGGCAAGATCTCGATCTGCCGCACGGCTTTCAGGTTCAATGGCGAGACGACGAGCCATTTGACGAACTGGTCTGCGGCGAACACGAGCGCGGCTAACCCAAAGGCAAGCTTGCGGTGATCGGGGATGACGCGATCAGTCATTCACCACCTCCTCGCACCTGGCGCACAGGCCCTCATTCTTGACCTCTTCCAGATGCCGCCAGCAGCGGCCGCACTTGGCGAACTCGGTCCGGTGCACGATCACGGTCGGCCCGTGCAGCGTCTGCGCCATGCCGACGTCGGACACGATGAACAGTTCGGCCAATTCCGCGCTGGTCAGGTTCGGCCGGTCGACATCGTCCGGATACCCGATCGTCACCGCGGCCTCCAGGCTCGACCCCAGCTCCTTGGCCCGGCGCCTGGGCTCGATCTCGCCCGTCACCTGCAGCCGCAGGGCGCGCAAGGTGGCCCAGCGTTCGGCAAGCGCATCGTCCTGCCAGTCGGGGTCGATGTCCGGCCAAGTGGCGAGGTGGATCGATCCTTCCGAGCCTTCGCGCGAACCCCAGACTTCTTCCGCCGTGAACGGGATGATCGGCGCGGCGTAGCGGACGAGCGCCTCGAACAGATGGTCGAGCACGGTGCGGTACGCACGGCGCTTCGCGTCGGTCGGCGCGTCGCAATACAGGCTGTCCTTGCGGATATCGAAGAAAAAGGCGGACAAATCGTCGTTCGCAAAGTCTGTCAACGCGCGGATGTAGCGGTTGAATTCAAACGCTTGCACGGCCGAGCGCAGTTCGGCATCGAGCTTGGCGAGCAGATGCAGGACATATTGCTCGAGCTCGGGCATCTGGTCGGCCTCGAGCGCCTCCTCTTCGGTGAAGCCGTCAAGAGCACCCAGTAAATACCGGAACGAGTTACGCAATTTGCGGTACGCGTCCGACGTGCCGGACAGCACTTCCTTGCCGATGCGCACGTCCTCGAAATAGTCGGTCGAGGCGACCCACATGCGCAGGATGTCCGCGCCCGACTCCTCGATGATCTTGAGAGGATCGACGACGTTGCCGATCGATTTCGACATCTTTCGCCCGGTGCCGTCGAGCGCGAAGCCGTGGGTCAGCACCGCCTCGTACGGCGCACGCCCGCGCGTGCCGCAGCTTTCGAGCAGCGACGACTGGAACCACCCGCGATGCTGGTCCGACCCTTCGATATACAGGTCGGCGCGCGTGCCGACCCCGTAACGCGCCTCGACGACGTAGGCGTGCGTCGATCCGCTGTCGAACCACACGTCGAGGATGTCGGTGACGATCTCGAAGTCGGCCAACGCATGTTCGTTGCCGAGGATCGCCTGGTGGTCGGCGGAGAACCACGCATCCGCGCCGCCCGCCGCGAACGCGGCCAGGATGCGCGCATTGACCGCTTCGTCGCGCAGGTAGTCGCCCGTGCGCCGGTCGACGTACAGCGCGATCGGCACCCCCCAGGCGCGCTGGCGTGAGATCACCCAGTCGGGGCGGCCCTCCACCATCGCGGTGATCCGGTTCTGCGCCTTGGCGGGGATCCAGCGCGTGTCGGCGATCGCGGCGAGCGCGGTTTGTCTTAGCGAGCGCCCCTCGTTTTCACTCGGGACGAACGCCTTAGTCTCTCGGGTATCTTCCTCGTTCGTCCCGAGTGAAAACGAGGGGCGCAAGCCCTGATCCATCCCGATGAACCATTGCGGCGTTGCCCGAAAGATGACCTTGGCCTTGGACCGCCAGCTGTGCGGGTAGCTGTGCGCGTAATCCTCGGAAGCCGCCAGCAACGCCCCCGCCTCGCGCAGGTCGGAGCAGATCGGCCCGTCCGGCGCGACGAACTTCTTGTTGATGACCGAACCCTGTCCGCCGAGCCACGCCCAGTCCGCGCGATACTTGCCGTCCCCCTCGACCGCGAACACGGGGTCGATGCCGTTCGCCTTGCACAGGTCGAAATCGTCCTCGCCATGGTCGGGCGCCATGTGGACGAGGCCGGTGCCCTGATCCGTGGTGACGAATTTTCCTGAAAGGAACGGGCGCGGCTTGGCGAAGAACCCGCCGAGATGGTGCATCGGGTGGCGGGCGATGGTGCCGGCCAGGTCGGAACCGCGGATGACATTTCCCAAGCCTAATTGCGCCGAAGCCTCTTCCGGTCCGAGCAGCTTCCAAAAAGTCCCCAGCCTCTCACCGAGCACTTTGAGCATTGCATTTCGACGGTTCTCAAGGGCTGGAACAAGCTCCTTAGCAACTAGGAGCTTCTTCGCGATCGAAGGGAAAGCTTGCTCAATTTCGTCAAGGACTAGCTGAGCTTCAGGCAAGTCTTTGCGCTGAAACATCTGCATGGGCAGGACCAGAACGTACTCGACCTCCGGCCCATACGCGATCGCCTGGTTGACGGGGATCGTCCACGGCGTCGTCGTCCACACCACCGCGTGCGCGCCGACGAGTTCGGGGATCGGGCTTTGGACGATCTCGAACGCAACGTCGATCTGCGTGGACACGATGTCCTCGTACTCGACCTCGGCCTCGGCGAGCGCGGTCTTTTCGACGGGGCTCCACATCACCGGCTTGGCGCCGCGGTACACCTGCCCGGTCATCGCGAACTTCAACAACTCGGCGACGATCGCAGCCTCACTGGCAAAATTCATCGTCAGATACGGGTCGTTCCAGTCGCCGAGCACGCCCAGCCGCTCGAACTGCGTGCGCTGAATATCCACCCACTTGGCCGCGTAATCCCGGCATTCGGCGCGGAATTGGTCGCGGGGCACGTCGTCCTTGTCGAGCTTCTTCTTGCGGTAGGCTTCCTCGACCTTCCATTCGATCGGCAGTCCGTGGCAATCCCAGCCGGGCACGTATGGCGCGTCCTTGCCCAACAAAGTCTGCGAGCGGACGATAATGTCCTTCAGGACCTTGTTCATGGCGTGGCCCATGTGCAGGTCGCCGTTGGCGTAGGGCGGGCCGTCGTGGAGGATGAACCGCTCGGCCCCCGCGCGCGCGGCGCGGGTCTGCTGGTACAGCCCGTCCGCGATCCATTTGGCCAGGATCTGCGGCTCTTTTTGGGCGAGCCCCGCCTTCATCGGAAAGTCGGTGCGCGGCAGGAAGACGGTGTCTTTGTAGTCGGTCATGTGCGTGCGGGGCTTAGCGGAGGTGCGAGGATACGCAAAGACACGCCTGCCACCCCAACTCCGTTCATCCTGAGCTTGTCGAAGGACCTTCCTTCTTCCCTTTCAGCCAAAAGAAGGAAAGGGCTTCGACAAGCTCAGCCCGAACGGTTTTGGAGGACCGCCTTGGCCTTCGCACTGTCCGCGTCCATCTGAGCGATCAGCGAGGGCAGGCTGTCGAACTTCGCCTCCGCCCTTATGAACGACACCAGCTCGACCGAGATAGTTTGCCCGTAAAGATCGCCGCGGAAATCGAAGAAGAACGGTTCCAACAATTCGATCGGGTCGAACTGCGGGCGCAGGCCGAGGTTGGCGACGCCAGCCACGACCGCACCGCCGCCCAAATGCCCGCGCACCGCGTAGATGCCGTAGCGCGGACGCAGATAGTCGCCGAGCGACAGGTTCGCCGTCGGATACCCCAGTTCGCGCCCGCGCTTCTCGCCGTGCTGCACCACCCCTTCGATCGCGAACGCGCGCGTGAGCAGGCGGGCGGCGGCCTGCGGGTCTCCGGCCTGCAACGCGCTCCGGATGCGGCTGGACGAAACGGGCGCGCCGTCCAGCATCACCGCGGGCACCGTCTCCGCGGCGATGCCGTGCGCCGCCCCCAGCGCGCGCAGCACCGCCGCCGTGCCGCCCCGGCCGCGCCCAAACGTAAAATCCTCGCCCGTCACCACGCCCGCCGCGCCGCCCAGTGCGCCCAGCCGTTCGGCGACGAACGCGTCCGCGGTCAATTCGGCGAGCTGCCGGTCGAACTGGTACACGATCGTCCCGTCCGCGCCCGCCTCCGCGAACAGGCGCTCGCGTTGCGCCAGCGTGGTGAGCCCAAAAGGCGGCGTGTCGGGGCGGAAATGGCGCACGGGATGCGGGTCGAACGTCGCGACGAGCGCGGGGCGGCCTTCCGCGCGCGCCTTGGCGACCGCGCGCCCGACGACCGCCTGATGCCCCAGATGAAACCCGTCGAAATTGCCGAGCGCGATGATCGCGCCGCGCAAGGAGGACGGAACCGCCAGATTGCCGTCGAGCCGCTGCATCCGGTCGCCTTAGGCGGCGGCCGCCCCGATGCCAACGGTCCGGTCGAGCGTCACGAAGCTGTACGCGGGCACGCCGTCCGCCGCAGGGTGGTCTTCGCGCGCGACCTCGCTCCAGTCCGGGCCGCGCGGGTCAGGCACGACTGTGTCGCCTTCGACCTCGGCGTGAACCTCGGTCAATTCGATGCGTGTCGCGACGTTCATGAACATCGCGAACACTTGCGCGCCGCCGATGATCGACACGACGCGGGCGTCCCCCGCCAATGCGAAAGCCTCCTCCGCCGAACGCGCGGGCTCGGCTCGGTCCGCGCGCCACGCCGCGTCGCGGGTCAGCACGATGTGCCGGCGGCCGGGGAGGAGGCCGGGCAGGCTGTCGAACGTCCGCCGCCCCATGATCATCGGCGTGCCCATGGTGATCGCCTTGAAGCGCTTGAGGTCGGCGGAGATGCGCCAGGGCAAAGTGCCGTCGCGGCCGATCACGCCGTTTGTCGCACGAGCGACGACGAGAACGATTTCCACGCTCACGCACACACCGTCATCCCAGCGCATGCTGGGATCTCAAGGGTATGAGGATGCGGCAGGCGAGATCCCCTGAGATCCCGGCCTGCGCCGGGATGACGTCGACGCTTCACACCGACACCTCCGCCTTGATGTGCGGATGCGGGTCGTACTCTTCGAAGGAAAAATCCTCGTAGCGGTACGCGTCGATCGCATCCGGCATTCGCGCGATCGTCAGCTTCGGCAGAGCCCGCGGTTCCCGCGCAAGCTGCTCGCGCGCCTGGTCGAGGTGGTTCATGTACAAGTGGCAATCGCCCCCCGTCCAAACCAACGTTCCCGCCTCCAGCCCGCATTGCTGCGCCAGCATGTGCGTCAGCAACGCGTAGCTCGCGATGTTGAACGGTTTTGTATGGTCGCTGCCAATCTGCCCGAACGCTAGGGTTCGGCTCCCCCCATAATTGTCGCCATCAATCGGCATTCTGAGACGCATCAGCTGCTCCAATCTACAAGGCACAAACGGTAGATCACCAGACCCTTACAGATTTCAAAGCGGCCAAGTGTGCGGCCTCGCCTGCTCTGCGACCTTCGTTATAGGATCGGTCAACGCCGGATGCGAACGCGTGTTGATCAGAAAGTCTGCCGCTTGCATGTCCTGCTAGCCTCGAGTTTATAAGCCCCGCGCGGCAAGCTGACCTCGTGCTGTCGAACGGGGTTCGACCGGCACCAGGCCATTCCAATCGTTTAATCTAATTATGAAGAATCAGCTTTGCAGACGATCGCCTCCGCCGCCCGTGGTGGCGGAGGCCTCGAGTCAGGAGAAATGTCAGGCCGCGGCTGGCACACGCACAAAGACTTGCGTCGGTAGCGAACTTCCGAGCGGCCTGTTGCCATTGCTTCTACCGGTTTTGCCGCCGCGGCCGCGGCCACTGCGCTTCGGCTTCCAGTTCGCAAGGGCGCCGTCGATCGCCTCGGACACGGCGGCTGTGCCTTCCGCATAGATCATGTTGATGAGGCACTTGCTCAGCAGCTGAATGTCACCGGCGTACAGCCAGTCGTAGAACCGGTCACGCGTCGCGGCGTCCGCGAACCGGTGGCGGTGCAGGCCCTCGATGCGCGTGCCGCCCTGCCGGCCGTGCAGCATCTCGCCCAGGATGACGTCCGTGTCGTCGTCGCATCGGTGCACGACGTTCCCAGCTACGAGCTCGGGCGGCTCGGCCGCCATCATCTGCTCCATGTGCTTGTAGAAGGCGTCGCGTCCGATCGCCTCGGCGAGTTCGCCCCAAGCCTGCCACTGGTCGCGGCGATGCGAGGTCCAACGGCACACGGCTTCCCGCGAAGCGCGGTTGGCGAACTCGCGGGCCCAATGCGGGTTGAAGACCTTACCGGTGCCCAGCATGTCCTGGCTGACGAAGATCATGTGCAGGCCGTACTTGTCGTCCAGCTGGAACTCGTGATGCAGGTTCTTCTCGATATGTGCTTGAATCATTTTCCACTCCTTCGTTGAACTCACTCCAACGAAGCTTGGATTTGCCCTCGACGCTTGTCCGTTCCGCATGATCCTTCGGATAATTTCAACCGGCGGCGGTTGGGATCAATTGTTGGCGGATGCTGCAATCAACCGTTGCACGGCGCTTACGAATGCATCGAGCCGATCACGCCTTATGGCGTAGATCACTGAACGCCCGGATCGCTTGCTCGAGACGAGGTTGGCGCGTTCAAGGATGGCGAGATGATTGAAGAGGTTGCTGCGCGCGACCCCTAGAAGTTCCGAAAGGTCACCGGCGGTCATGCCTGCGTCGCCCGCCCGCGTAAGCGCGGTCACGGCTTCCAGCCTCGTCGTCTGTGCAAGCGACTGCAGCGTCGCCACGAGTTCATGCTCCTCCACGACAGGCCGCTAACCCGTTTCGGGACAAGTGGCCACATGGAACGAGGTTTCAACATTTCATGAAACATTGAAATGTCAGACGAGACTGCTATGTCGTCATGCATCATCTTCTCAGGAGCGGAACCGTTCCCGGGCCGACGCTGCGGAAGTCGCGCCGCTTGGAAGTGGTGACGTTGAGCAGGACGATATTGCATGTCGATCAAAGTCCCGAGCGAAAACGAGCGGGAGCGCGCGGCCTTTCCGGCAGGCGCGAGCGACGGCCCGCCGGACGAGCATGCGCCGGACGACGGGTTCGTGGCCGCGTCGAAGCCCTTGGACGTCGCAGGCCATCGTGGCGGGCGGTCTGATGCGCCGAACCGTTGCTCACAGGTAGCAGTCGCCTCGGATGCGGCGGTCTGCGGGACCATCAAAGGTGCGGACCGCCGCCGCTTGTATTCGGCCACTATCGCCTACGGCGCGGGAGGGACCGACCTTCTCGCGTTCCACGCTTCCGTCGCGACGGAGGCATCGGAGATCATGGACCGCGTGCTTGTCCGCTTCGGGGCGGAGATGGCTGCCAAAGCCGAGATCCGGATGGGGTTCGACCCCACGCACGTCTTGCTGACCCCCGGCATCGTCCTGCTGCTCGCACGCGCCGAGACTGGCCCGGCGAAGGACTGCCGATCGAACTCAACGTCAATCTGGAGCGGCGAGTGGACGCGTAGCGCATCCTAGCGCGCACGCGCCAGAGCCAGAGCTTCGCGCCGAAGAGCTAGGCGCTCAAGATCGCGAAGCGTCCGGGCTTGCGGAAGGCCCGGCTCACGCTCGCCGGCCGCTTGATGTCATCATGCACGCCATGCTGCGCGACCGGACCTTGTTCGAGGCCTGAGATGAGGTAGTATCTGTTCGCCAGCGGTGATCCTCTCCAACTGACCCCAGGGCGGTGTTCCGCAAGGGACAGTGGGGACGGAGGATCTGCGAAGGGTTTTGAGATAGGCTGCCAAGCCCGCT
Source organism: uncultured Sphingomonadaceae bacterium (assembly GCA_964251385.1). Taxonomy (GTDB): domain Bacteria; phylum Pseudomonadota; class Alphaproteobacteria; order Sphingomonadales; family Sphingomonadaceae; genus CADCVW01. Next base: position 539,672 of record CAXUJK010000002.1, read on the forward strand.
TCGACTCAATGCAACGTCCGGCCTTGTAAGACCTGATACAGCAACACCTACCTTCGGGTCGGCGAGTTTGGACCGATCCTTGAATCCTCAAGGGACAACCGCCGAGCAGCTGAAGATTTAAGATCTTGAGCTAGTGAACGCAACCACGGGCGGTGACCGCACCATCAGCGCAGAGGTTATTTGCGGCGCGCTAGTGAGACGCGCCGCGCTCGGCTCAGAGGCTCTAAGCTTCCAAGATCGTAACGACACAAGCTGCCTCCTCGATGCCATGGAAGCCGCCGCCGTTCTCCGCAAGGCCCATCCGAGCGCCTTCCACCTGCCGGTCGCCGGCTTCTCCCCTGAGCTGCATCACTAGTTCGTGCAGCTGAATTGCACCGGTCGCCCCGATCGGGTGCCCTTTGGAGAGCAGGCCGCCAGAGACGTTAATCGGCAACCGGCCGCCTAATGTGGTCGCGCCACTCTCGACCAGCTCACCACCCTCACCGTACGCGCAAAAGCCGACATTTTCGGAATGCAGGATCTCGGCAATTGCGGAGGCGTCGTGCAACTCAGCAACTGAAATATCCTGTGGCGCCACACCGGCCATCTCATAACAGCGATCAGCCGCTACCTTAGTGAGATGGCGCTCAACCTCATTGGCGAGCCGATCGCTACTGCTCGAGACGCCTATGCCGCGGATAGAGATGGCTCGGTCTGCACCTCCGCGCGCAAGCGCCCGGCTCGATGCCAGGACAAGCGCGCAAGCACCGTCGCTCATCGGCGCGCACATGGCTCTTGTGATCGGCCATACGATCACTCGATCCGCCAGTACCTCGTCAACGGTCATGGCGAAGCGATATTGGGCGAGCGGGTTGCGTGCCGAGTGCGTGTGGTTCTTCGCCGCCACTGCTGCGATCTGGCGCTGTGTCGTGCCAAAACGCTGCATGTGGAAGCGGGCTTGCGCTGCATAGATGTCCATGAACACCGAATGCTCGACCGACTCGTCGATGCCCACGGGCAGCGCAAGGCCAGAACCCATTTCCAGCGTGGCGCGCAGGTGCTCGTCCGCTAACTCGCGGTCCCAGCTTCCCTTGAACGCCTCGAACATGCCGATCCGATTGCTTGGAAAGTTCATCTTCTCGGCGCCGACGACAAGCACGACGTCATAAATGCCGGCCCGGACTGCAGCATAGGCCTGAAAGACGCCGGAACTCGAACTGGCGCAGGCATTATCCGTGTTGAAGATTGGTATGTTCTGGAAGCCATAGGCGCGCAGCGAGGCTTGGCCGCGAACGCCGTGCTGACCCTCGAGCGCGCCTTGGCGCGTGTTGCAGAACCAAGCCGCTTCAATGGCTGCGAGAGACATACCGGCATCGGCTAGGGCGGCGGTGACCGCCTGCGCGGTCAACGCCCTGACCGACGTGTCGAGATGCTTGCCCAGAGGCGTCATCCCGATCCCAACGATGCTCACTCCGCTCATTTGACCGCCATCTTGTCGCGTTCACGCTCGAGCGCGGAACGCCGCTCTTCCGTTGTCGCCTCGAGCGACCCATACTGCAGCTTGCCGTTGGGTGCCCGCCTCACGGAGTCGATAAACCATATGGTCTTCGGGGCCTCATAACGGCCAACTAGCCGCGGACATGCTGCCGCAGCTCCTCTTCACTTGGCTGCGCGGCCGCCTCGACAGTCTCAACCAAGGCGCACACGTGCTCATCGACAGGTCCGGACCAAGGGCCTCCACGATTGCGGCGACCTCATGGCCGAGCACGGCTGGCGGCAGTATTGCTCGCGCGCCACTCACATAATCGTAGTCGCTGTGGCAGAGCCCGCTCGCCGCTACCCGGACCAAGAACTCATTCCCCCGGGGGCGGTCGAGCGCTACATCCGCGATCCGGGGTGGCTCGCCTGAGCTACATAGGATTGCTGTTCTCACGCGTCCGTCTCTCCAGGTATTATGACAGCGCGTCGATCCACCACCACGGCGCGCAGCTTCGCAGTACGAACTTTTCTCCGCCAAATGCACACAGCATCTCAGACTGGTCGTTATCATATCATACGCTATCGTAACACTGGAAAAGGGAAGTTTGGTGACGAACAGCGCTCAGCCTTGACGCATCTTTGATTGACGGGTTCGGTTGCGGTGGTGATCCGGCTGATGACGACGTACCCGGATTGATCCTGATCTCCCGCCGCAGCGGACAAGCCGCAGATACCGGTGATCGCCTCAGGCGCTTTCGCACATGGCCGAAGCCTCTTTGCGGCGTTCGCTCTCGGGGCCGACGGTGTCAACACGCGCACCCGCTTCGGCGTCACGAAGGAGGCGCCGAGCCCCGCTTGCGTCCAAAGAGAGGATGGTGGCGAGTGATGAGCGTCAGACAGAACTCATCTTCCGCACGTTGCGAAACACCGCGCGCGTCATGCTCAACGCCGTAAGCCAGCAGGTCGTCGGGGTCGAGCGGCGCGGCGGTGCACGATTTGAGGATCTTCGGGAACTTGTCTGAGGCGTGCAGGCGCGGGCTACTCAGGATCGCGGCGGCACCCACGGCGGCATCTGGTCGGTGAGCATTAGCAAGGCCTTGTCAACGATGACACACGCTCGCAGGGCTCGTCCATCGGATCATGTCCGATGCGCTCGCGATCATGGACGGCAGGCTGCGTCGCTTCACCAACAATAGCGCCGCCGAGAGCCGCACACGAGCAGCTTAGCTACCGCCTCGCCTCCGGCAGGTTCGACGGCGGAAGCATGCTGCGGCGTTTGGGCTTTCGGAGACACAAGCAATCCCAATCGTGGCTTGCGGAGCGTCCACCGATGACATCGAAGAGCGTCTGCCGGTCTGCAGTCGTGCAGTCGCCGTGACAAGGAAGCGACCCGGCCCGCACCTGGTCGGACACTCGTTTGCGCGCTCGAACCCAGAACCACAGTCGTCAGGTGTCGCATCGCTCGCAGGACGACGAGCACGCGGCGAAACGGCCTATCTCCTCCAGCGTGCTTCTGCCTTCATCGCCACTGCCCCGTCGCCGCTCGCCGTCCAGAGCTGAATCGTATCATCGACTTGGGGGGAGGCATGAGTCACGATCTGCGTGGGAGCTATGAGCGGTGCGACCCCACGGAAATCAAACAGGTCTGGCGCGAGCTTGGCCGTGTGCACGATCGTCGCGAGCCTGAATAGGAGCGTCGCCTGCAGCGGGCCGTGAACAACCAAGCCGGCATAGCCTTCTTGGTCGACGGCATAACGCTCGTCATAATGGATGCGATGGCTGTTAAATGTCAGCGCCGAGTAGCGAAACAGCAACGGCGTCGTTGCCTCGACCGAAAGACTGATACCTCCGCCCCCCTGGGCCGCCATGACTACCTTGCTCGGAAGGGTCGAGGTGCCGTCGCGGTAGACAATTGTTTGGCGTTCCTGGATCCTTGGCTCGCCCCCTTGAGAGAATTCGTGATCGACCTCGACGAAGCACAAGCGCCCGCTCTTGCCTTCCTTGGCCGTAACATCATGGATGCGCGAGCGACGTTCAATTGCGCTGCCAATCTCCAGTTCACCCGAGAAGCGGATCTCGCTGGCTGCCCACATTCGGCGGGGGAACGACACCGGGGGGAGGAAATCGCCACCTGCGGGATGGCCATCGCTTCCAAGAGCAGCCATCGAAGGTGCTGACTGACAAAGACAATAATGGATCATGCGCGGGGCGACACCCACCGGCAGCGCGGTCTCATCGGGCCTCGCCAGCACCGCCTGAAAACGATCCACGAGACCGGGCGTGACCACGTCCCGCGCGGTTTGCTCGCGGCCAATCCATTGCCGAAGATAATCGATGTCAAGCTCTTGCGTCATACATGGGTCCGAGCCAGTTCTCGAGAAAGCGGAAGCGCGGCGCCCGCGCGCGCAAGACAGCCTACCGCGATAAGGGCCAAGCGACAGGGGCGGCCAGCGAGGTGACAGGACGGACAGTCGTCCCGTCACCCTCATCACTCAGCGCGAGCCAGCTCCGAATTTTGTAGACAGGCGTACGCCAAAGGTCCGTGGCGCGGCGAACTGGCCGCCCGTGTTGACGAAAGTCGCCGGGGTGTTGAACGCCAATCGATTTGTCGCATACAGCTCGTTGGTGAGATTCTCTCCAAATAGCTGCACCTGATGCCGGTTGTCGTCGCTATCCCAGCGAAGTCGTGCATTGACGAGCCAGTAGGACGGCTGGGTCGTCCCCGCTTGATAGGGCGCCTTTCCGTTGAAGATGTCGTTGTAGATCGTGTCAGTCCATGACGCCTCCCCGCGGAGGGTGACGGTTCCCGAAGTGCCGCCGAGGCCAAGGCCGTACTCGCCAGCAACCGAGAGCCGCCATTTGGGCGACCGGATCAGTTCATTTCCGCCGATGTTGGCGCTATAGATCCCCGATATGTCCGAGAACACACCATTTTTATACTTCGATCGAATGTAAGACCCGGAGCCCTCCACCAGCAAACCGGGCGCGAACTCGGGCCGGCCGGTAAATTCAAGCTCGGCACCGTAGAGGGTGGCCGCCCCGGCGTTGCGAACTGAAGCGCTGTTGTTGATATACGTCGTGAACTGGATGTCCGAATAGTCATAGTAGAATGCTGCGGCGTTCACGACGTAGTGACCGCTCGCAAAGGCGGTCTTGATACCAGCCTCATAAGCATTGAGCTTCTCGGGATTGAAGCTCCCGCTGCATTCGCCCGCGTTGAAGCCGCCCGACTTGTACCCTCTCGAATACTTGGCATATGCGAGGCTACGATTTGAGAGGTCAACATCGACACCGGCCGTGCCCGTCAACGCATGCCAGCTCTTGTCCTCGGGCGCGTCGGTACACAGACCCGTACTAAGCGGCGCACCGAATAGCGCGTTGAACTGGGTCACGAGATTCGAGTGTAAGCTGCGGGTCACGTCTTTCTTGTCGATTGTGTAGCGAAGGCCACCGGTCACGCGAAGGTGATCGGTCACCTCATATGTCGCCTGCCCAAAACCGGCGATCGACTGGCTCTTCTGGCGGATGTTGAAGCCGACGAACGCCGATGTCGGGATCGTCTGGTTGGCGACCGCCGTACCGCCGCCGAGCAGAGGCCCATTGATCGTCACCGTGCTCTCGAGCGCGGGAACCTGAAAAAGTGGAAGCAGAGGCTGAGACAAGTTGAAGACAAAGGGGTAGGTGGGGTCCTGATTCTGGAAGCTCAGTCCCGCCCGGAGAGAGTCGCCGAAGTTCGGCAGAAGCACGGTCGATCCCTGCCGGGCTTTGTCATGGAAGTAGAAGCCGCCGACCAGCCAGGTCAGCCTGTTGTCGAAGGCTTTTCCCGAAAGGTTGATTTCCTGCGTAATCTGGCTCGACGTCTGGACGAGCGGAAGGATCAAGGGGCCAAGCACGGATGTGCCCGACGTATTGTTGATCTGGTTGAAGCTTGAGCGGCGGTATGCACTGATCGATCTCACCGAAACCGCGCCCAATTGCCAGTCGAGCGTACCACTCACGCCTCCTGCCTTCACAAGATAACGTGTGGGATAGCCGTTGGTGAAGTTCAGCGTTCGCGTCGGATCCGGCGGTGCAGGTCCCGTGGCCTGCGTCAGGCCGAACTTCTGCGCGATGCTCCCACCATTCAGAGACGCAATGTCGGCGGGCGAGAACAAGCCTGGAATCGCGGCCAGTACCGCGGCCGGCTGTGAAAAGAGTCCGAGCGGGGTCGTGGGCGTGGTGAAGGGATCAGGGGATTTATCGACTGAACTGATCCCCTGCGCCGAGATGAGCTGGAAGGGCATTGAGGTGCGCTGCCGCGTATAATCTCCGCGCACGATAAAGCTGATGTCGCTGTCGGGGGTCCAGAGTAGCGAACCTCGTCCACTGGCGACATTCAGGTCGTCCTCTTTGATCCCCAGCGTAAGATTGCGGCGATACCCCCCCCGCTTCTCGAAATGGCCGCTTGCGCGAACCGCGAGCGTATCAGGAACGAGCGAGCCGGTGAAACCCGCATCGACTCCGATCCGATCATAACTACCGACCACGACGGACGCGTTCCCCGAAGTCTCGAACTCGGGATCTTTAGTGATGTAGTTGATCACGCCGCCTGTGGTGTTGCGCCCGTAGAGGGTGCCCTGTGGACCACGCAGAACTTCAATACGCTGCAGGTCGAAACTTGGCACGCTCTGCACGAACAGCGCTCCGGTGTAGACCCCGTCCTCGTAGGTCGCGATGGAGGATTCGGACGTCAGCCCGCTGATGTCGGTCCCGATGCCGCGAACGGTGATATAGGTGTAGCCCGCGTTCTGGCCATAAGTAAGGGAGGGGACGATTCTCTGCAGCTGCTCGACGTTGTTGAGGCCCAGATTCGCGATCTTGTCGGCTGTGACCGCCGTGATGGCAATTGGGGTCTTCTGCAGCCTGGTCGATCGCTTCTCCGCCGTCACGACGATGTCGGGGATGCCCGTCTGCTCGGCGGCAACACCATCCGTACTGGGCGCGGTGGTTTGAGAAGGCGCCGTCTGGGCCGCGGCCGGGCCTGCAGTACCAAGCGCCGCAAGCGCCAGCAAAGGAACAAAGCTAATCTGCGAGTTAAAGTCCGACTTCATCCTATCCTCCCCTAGAGTGCTGCATCGTTGCACAGCGTCATTGACGCCCTCATAGTGCGGATGCGCACCATGATCAAGCGAACTTGAATGCCCAAGGTAAGCAGTTGTGCTCGGGGCGGTGCCGTAAAGCGCGTCGAGGGTTTGTCGGGACGGACGCCGGTGCTCAGCTCCACGGCTTGTGCGATGGCAATCCGGCCTACCGGAGTTCGCAGCGACTCAGTCAATCCAACGCGGAAAGGACGTGTTTTCCGTCAGGCGAGTCTTCGCCCAAAGCATGATACGTAAGCATATCGTAATCTCGCGAACCCTATTGAACGGACATCTGAACCGGTTTAGGGATGGCCTATGCGCTTCGATGGCGCACATTCGCGGGCATTCCGTACTCGAGAAGAACGGTCGACCCAGTGTGGATCGGAGTGAGGAGGTCGCGCCGATATCAGATATGATGCACGGGCTCTGCCCGTCGGGGCGACCTGGCTGTATGGAGGGCGAGGCGGCTAAATGAGCGGACTTGACGGAACACGTCGATCTCTAAGGGGCAGAGCGGCCATTGTCGGCGTAGGCGAAACCGCTTATTACCGGCATGGACAGTCGCCCGATGGAGAGTTCACGCTCTGTTTGAAGGCGATTCTGGCAGCATGCGCCGACGCGGGCGTCGACCCCCGATCCATTGATGGCTTCGCCTCCTACAGCAATGACCGGAATGAACCTGCGGCGATTGCTGCGGCGCTCGACGTCCGCGAGATGCGGTTCTCCAACATGCATTGGGGCGGGGGTGGAGGCGGGGGTGCTGCGGCTATCGCCAATGCAGCGGCTGCGGTTGCGACGGGGCTCGCGACCTGCGTCGTCGTCTACCGCGCTCTCGCACAAGGTGAGTTCGGACGGTTCGGAAACAGCGCCGGGACCCAGACCGCGCCGGGAGCATCCGCTCTCCATCTTCCTTATGGGCAGATGAGCCCGGCCCAGTACTTCGCGCCCAAGGTCATGCGCTTCATGCATGATCACGGGATTGGCCAGGACGCGCTTCGCGCCATTTCGCTGGCCTGCTACCACCATGCCCAGAACAACCCGCGTGCCGTCATGTATGGACGCCCGCTCAGCGAGGCGCAGTATGACGCGTCTCGCTGGATCGCCGAGCCCTTTCATTTATTCGATTGTTGTCAGGAAAATGACGGCGCCGCCGCTATGATCGTGGTCGCCGGTGAAGCCGCGTACGACTTCAGGCAGATACCCGTTTACCTCCTTGGCGCAGCGATGGGCGCCCCGGGAGGTACGCACGACATCAATACGAGCTTCGCCACGCGCGAATATGCGAGCTCTCACTTCCGGACGGTGGCCCAGAACCTCTATGAGATGGCCGGTGTCTGTCCTGCCGATGTCGATGTCGTACAATGTTATGAAAACTTCACGGGGGGCGTGCTGATGGCGCTGGTCGAGCACGGCCTGTTCAAACCGGAAGAAGCCGGGGAGGTGCTGCGGCTTGAGAATCTTATCGCTCCGAGCGGCAAGCTCCCGTTGAATACGAGCGGCGGCAACCTGGCCGAGTGCTACATGCACGGGCTGGAGTTGCAGGTTGAGGCCGTGCGTCAGCTCCGTGGACAGTCGCCCAATCAGGTGCCCAGCGCCAAAGTGGCGCTTGCGACTTCCGGCCCGATGGTCATCCCGGTCAGCACGGCCCTTTTTGGACTCCGAGAGATCCTGTGACAAAGACATATTGCCTTCCGCGCGACATGCCGAGGCCGGTCTGGGGGGAAGGGGATCTGTACGCGCCTTACTGGAAGGGCCTACTGGCCGACCGGCTGCTGATTCAGCGCAATTCGCAGACGGGCGTGTACCAGTGGCCGGCCCAGATCATCGCTCATGATACGCTCACCTTTGACCTTGAATGGACGGAGGTACCGGCACAAGGATCGATCTACAGCTGGTCGCGCGTTTGGCACCCCGTCCATCCTGCGCTTGTCGGGTTCGGCCCATACATCATCGTGGTCGTGGAGCTCCACATCGCGCCTGGCTTGAGGATGCTCGGCAACCTCGTCGGCGACCCAATGCAACAGGTCACGCCTGGTCAACCTGTCGCAGGTGTTTTCGAGAGACACGAAGCCGAGGCACCCTACACGCTCCTGCAATGGCGGGTACTCAGCGAGGCAGGCTCGGATCAACGCTCCGCTTAGCCGCTGCGGCGTCGGCGCTCACCGCCCCAGGATCAGGTCCGAAGCTTTTTCGGCAATCGCCGTAGTCGCCGCGCAGGTGTTCGCCGAAGGCACGGTGGGCATGATCGATGCGTCGACAACCCTGAGGCCCGCGATTCCGCGAATCTTGAGTTCGGCGTCGACGACGGCCATTGGATCACTATCGGGTCCCATCTTGCACGAACCGCAGACATGATAGGCAGTGCTCCCGTATTGGCGGGCGTAATGCAGCAGTTCATCGTTGGACCTGACATCGGGGCCAGGCAGCCGTTCTGATGAAATGAGGCCGGAGAGCGGCTCCTCGCCATAGATGGTCCTGGCGCACTTGAGGCCAGCGATCATCGCACGTTGATCGATCTCGTCGTCGAGGTAGTTCGGCTGAATAGCCGGCTGTTCGCGCATGTCGGCGCTGCGCAGGCGCACATAGCCGCGGCTCTCCGGACGGAGCTGCCATGCGCCGCAGGTCAATCCCGCCTCGCTGTCGAGGTGGCCGATCACCCCCTGATCGTAGCTTGCGGAGATGAACGAGAGCGTGAAGTCGGGCACGTCGAGGTCCGGATGGCTTTTGCAGAACGCATAGACGAGGTTAGGACTGATCGAGAGCACGCTCGGGCGGCCTGCCAGCCAAGCCATCACCTGCCTGAAGAGCGGCAGGCCGCGCACCTTCTCATTTATGCTGTCGACGCCGGGCCGGCAACGGGCCACCACGCGTGCAACATAATGGTCCCGGAGGTTCTCGCCAACTCCGGGCAGGTGGTGCACGATTGGTATGCCATGTTCGCGGAGCAGGGGCGCAGGTCCAATGCCTGACAGCTGTAGCAGCCTCGGGCTGTGGATCGCGCCCGAGCACAATAAGATTTCCTGATCTGCGCTGATCTCGACGGACTCCGTTCCGCCGCTTCGGGTGAAGCGCACACTGCGTGCCCGTCCCTCGTTGACGACGATTTGGTGCACCAGCGCATGTGTCACGACCCGCACCTTTCCGCTGCGCAGTGCGGGTTTGAGGTAGCCGCGCGCGGTGCTCCAGCGCAGGCCGCGCTCAACCGCGCTTTGACAATAGCCGACGCCTGCTTGCGAGGCGCCGTTATAGTCGGCATTGAAAGGAACATGGGCGGCCCCCGCTGCGCGGATGAAGGCTTCGCAAAGCTCGTCTCGCCAAGCCGTTTCTGTTACGCCGATCGGGCCGAGCCGACCACGGTACGAACTGTCGCCCGACCCGTAGTGTTCGGCTCTCTTGAAATAAGGCAGCAGGTCCTCGAACCCCCAGCCGGGATTGCCCAGTTGGGCCCAACTGTCGAAGTCGAGCGCTTGTCCGCGACTGTAGATGGCGCCATTGACTGCGCTTGAGCCGCCCAATGTGCGACCTTGTACGAGCGGGATTTGTCGGCCGTTAGTGCCTGGACTTCCTTCCATCGAGAGTTGCCAGCTGAAGCGCTCGTCGCGCAGCAGGCGGGTGAATCCTGCGGGAATTTGAAACCAGAGGTTCCGGTCCGGCGGCCCTGCTTCCAAAACGCAGACGCGGTGCCCTCGTTCACTCAGCCGGTGAGCGAGCACGCAACCGGCGGTGCCGCCACCGACGATCACATAATCAAATCGCTCCGACGCCATGTCTCGGATCCTCTTCGAAAAGCTCTGAGGCGGTCGCCCGCACTCCCATTCCCGCGGCGGGCACCGTGGCAAGATCCAGGGTGAGAAGCTTTCCTCGCCACTTCCTCGGCTCTTGGGCCTGTGCTAGCACAGAAAAACGTTTCCACAACGATGGAGACGACGTATCGGTGCCTCGATACTCACTCTCCGGAGATTGACCAGCGATGCAGCTCATCGACCTGTTCGAGCGCGGCGTCGGCTATGGTGCGGACGAGACCTGTGTGCAGACCGCATCCGACGGCTTGACCTTTACGTACCGTGAAGTCGACGTGCTCAGTCATCAGATCGCGAACGGGCTCGAGGCCGCGGGAGTAGCGCCGGGGGAGAAGGTCGGCCTGCTGGCCGACAATCATGTCATGACGCTCCTCGCCATCCTTGGCATCGTGCGCTCGGCAGGCGTATGGCTGCCAGTCAACGCGCGGAACAGCGCAGCGGAAACCGCCAACATTCTTGCCCGTACCGACTGCATATTCCTCTTCATTCACAGCGCCTATGCAGGGCAGATTGAGGCTGTGCGTGGCGCGATGCCGCTTCTAAAGGGCATCGTCTGTATCGACCGCGAACTCGAAGGCATCCCCGCGCTTGCAGATTGGGCCGCGGCGCAATCCGCCGAGCGCGTCGAGCGATCGGATGGGGCCGACGCCGTGGTGGCGATCCGCGGCACCGGCGGCACTACCGGCTTGCCCAAGGGAGTGATGATCACGCATCGCAACGCGCTGGCGGTAATGGCGAACTGGTTTGCGGCGATGCCAGTCAGCGAACGACCGGTGCATCTGGTCGTGGCACCGCTGTCGCACGCCGCGAGTTATGTTGCCTTTACCGCGCTCGCTTATGGCGGGCGCAACATCATTCTCTCAACGACCGATGCGGAGACGATCCTCGGCGCGATTGAACGTTATCGCGTGACACAGATTTTTCTGCCGCCAACGCTGATCTACAAGTTGCTTGATCACCCTCAGGTCAGAAGGTTCGACTTCAGCTCACTTCGTTCGTTCGTCTACTCGGCCGCGCCGATGTCCACGAGCAGGCTGCGCGAAGCGCTCGACGTATTCGGGCCCGTCATGGTCCAGTGTTTCGGGCAGGCCGAGGCGCCCTTCGTCTGCGCCTGCCTGACAGCACAGGATCACGCTGACATCCTCGAGGATCCAACCCTGAGCCACCGCCTGGCAAGCTGCGGGCGTCCGTCGCCCTTCGTACGCATGGGCATCATGGACGAGATCGGCACGCTGCTGGCCGCGGGTGAGCGCGGCGAGATCGTCGTCCGGAGCGAGCTTGTGATGAAGGGGTACTTCAACGATCCCGTGAAAACAGGCGACGCGCTTCGCGACGGGTGGCTGCATACCGGAGACGTCGGCTATTTCGATGCCGACGGCTTCTGCTACATCGTCGACCGCCTCAAGGATCTAATCGTCTCTGGCGGCTTCAATATCAGCCCGGGGGAAATCGAACAAATCCTCTGGACGGTCGAGGCCATCGGCGACTGTGCGGTGATCGGCGTGCCGGACCCGCTGTGGGGCGAGGCGGTCAAGGCAGTCGTCGAGCTCAAATCCGGGTGCGAGCTCGACACGGACGCCGTGCTGGCTCTGTGCAGGGAGCAACTTGGAGCGATGAAGACACCGAAAAGCATCGAAATCTGGGATAGCCTGCCACGCAGTGCGGTCGGCAAGATCCTCAAGCGCGAGATACGCGAGCGCTTCTGGGTTGACCACGACAGGCGGGTTTAAACCTTGTGGATGAGCGCAATGTGATGGTAGCGCAGGCGCAGGCCCGAAGGCTGTTTCTCAGCCGGCAAGCGTGCCGGTGAGCACCGGGACGGCGGCTGGGGGCTCCGGCGACGGGCGTAACGCGTCCGGCGGCAAGCCGTCTGAACCCTCGATACCCCGACGCTGGCGATCGCTTTTGTTCGTGCCCGGAGATGCTGTTGACAAGCTGGAAAAGGCGTGGCGCGGTGATGCCGACGCAGTCATCATCGATCTCGAGGACGGCGTGGGGCCGCACGCCAAGAATGTTGCTCGGGATAATTTGCTGCGCGGCTCGCGTCTGGCCCGCAACAGCAGCAGCGGCTTTGTGGTCCGAGTCAATAGCGGCGAACGCTCGATCGGAGATATTTGCGCCGCCGTGGCTGCCGGCGCAGATGCCATCATGCTACCCAAGGTCGAGACCGTTCGCGAACTCCATCGCGTGACGTACATCATCGAGCGCGAGCCACGCGCGAGGCCGGACTGTGTCAAGCCGGCCCTCATTGCGCTGATCGAGACACCGGCCGGGCTCTTGAAGTTGGCTTCCATCGTCCGAGCCGCACAGCTGGCCGCTGTCGCGCTTGGCACCGAGGATTTCGCCCGTGCGCTCGGTCGGCCGCCGACACCGTCAACCCTGCAGTTGCCGTCGCAGATGATTGCGCTGGCAGCAGCCACGCGCGGACTGATGGCACTGTCGATGCCGATCTCGATCGCAGAATTTCGCGACATGGCGGCTTGGGAGAGTGCAGCGCGAAACGCTTATGCCGCCGGCAATAGCGGCGGCCTGTGTATTCACCCTCGGCAGGTTGCGATCTGCAACAAGATCTTCAGTCCGTGCCCGGAGGCGCTCAGCGAGGCGCGGGCCGTTTGCCACAAATGGGAAGACGCGCAGCGGAAAGGCTTGGCGGTCACCGCCCTAGAGGGGAGAATGATCGATCTCCCCGTTTTCGAGCGCGCCGCCGAACTCGTCAGGCAGTGGGAAGAACAGCGTCTGGCATAAGTGACGCGAGCCGCAAGTCTTCAGCTGCCGGACTTGTCGCGCATCGTCTTGCGCGAACGCCGCCGCGGCCCGCATGATCCGCCCATGACCAGTTCGGGTTGCACAAAGCGCACCCGCGTATGCGGAGCCGCCGTTCCGAGGAGCCGGTCCATCATCAGGCCGACGACGAGTTCGGCGCTCTGCTTCACATTGTAACGGACCGCTGTCGCCGGCGGATACATGAGTTCAAGTGTTTCGACCGCGCCGATGCCGATCACCGATATGTTCCCTGGGATCTCCATACCCGCGTCGCGGATCACGCGGACCGCGCCCGAGAGGAGCGGGGTACCGACAGCGATCACCGCAGTGGGCGGGTCGGCAAGCGTCAGCATGGACCGCATCGCGTTGCTCGACGAGGCGATCCAGGAATCGGGCATGTACAGGAGTTGCGGATCGAACGGCAGACCGGCTGCTTCGAGCGCCAACCGATATCCGACCAGCTTCTCCCGGCCCGGGCGCAATCGCGCGCTTGAGACGAGCAATGCGATCCTGCGATGTCCGAGCGCGAACAGATAGTCCATCGCGCTGCGCATACCGTGCGCGTGATCGATCTTCACGAAGTCGAAGTCGCCGGCCATGTCACGATCGACGATGACGACAGGCAGCGCGGACGCAACGAAAGGGCACGTGGCGGGATCGTCATATTCTCGACCCGGCGAGGCGATGATGCCGTCGAGACGGCGATTTCTGAAGAAGCTGATGTGGCGGCGGTCGATCGCCTCCTGCTCCGAGGTTCCGATCAGAAGCGAGTAACCGCTTGCCTGGATGATGGTCTCGACAGCGCTCAAGTGCAGACCAAGAAACGGATTGGCGATGTCTTGCAGCAGGTAACCAATCGTTTTGCTGCTCCCCGTGCGCATATACTTCGCATTTAGATCGGGCTCATAGCCGAGCGCCTCAACCGCGGTAAGAACCTGCTGCTTCAGTTCCGGACTCGTATAGCCGCTCTTGTTGAGCACACGCGAGACGCTACCAAGCGATACCCCCGCCGCGGCGGCTACGTTCCGGATCGAGACGCGAGAACCCGCTCTTTTCTGCATGTGCTACCATAATCCGCTTGCATCGGCTGGTCGACTCTCGGATAGCTGTGGAAACGTTTCCAGCTGCTAGGTGGCGGGAAGAGTCGCCCTCTCCTTCGTTGTTGCGGGGCAACGCTGCTCTCCGCCCATGAGGGCACGTGTCCGCGCAGAAGCCGACGCCTTTGCGCGTACAAGTGGAAGCGAAGGCGATACCCAGATGTGAAGGAGCAAGCATGAACGCGCCGACCCAGATCAAGGCAAATCCGGCCTTCCTAGACGGGAAGCCCAAGCAGCTGTTCATTGGCGGCGAGTGGGTCGACGCACTGTCGGGGAAAACCTTCGCAACGATTAACCCGGCGACCGGCGAGGTCCTCGCGCACGTAGCCGAAGGCGCTGCCGCCGATATCGACCGCGCCGTGAATGCCGCCCGAAAGGCGTTTGAGGGCCCGTGGAGCAAGTGCAAGCCGGCGGAGCGGCAGGCCATGCTGCTGCGGCTGGCCGAGCTGGTTGAAGCCGACATCGAACAGCTGGCCATGCTCGACACCCTCGACATGGGCGCGCCCATTCAGCGCACCATGGGCAATCGCGCGCGCGCAGTCGGACTGTTGCGTTATTATGCCGGGCAAGCGATCGGACTCCATGGCGAAACCGTGGAGCCGTCGGTACCGGGCGAGTATCTCTGTTACACGCTAAAGGAGCCGGTCGGCGTGGTTGGCGCGATCACGCCTTGGAACGGACCGATCGGCGCGACGATCTGGAAACTGGGGCCGGTGCTCGCTACTGGCTGCACCGTCGTTCTCAAGCCGGCCGAGGATGCGCCACTCACGCCCTTACGGTTGGCTGAACTCTGTCAGCAGGCCGGCGTTCCCGATGGGGTCGTGAACGTGGTAACGGGCTATGGCGACCCAGCCGGTTCTGCGCTGGCCGCGCACCCCGATGTCGACAAGATTTCCTTCACCGGCTCGCACTTCACCGGGCAGAAAATTGTCCAGGCGTCGGCCGGCAATCTCAAACGGCTGTCGCTCGAGCTGGGTGGCAAATCTGCGAACATTGTTTTCGCCGATGCCGATCTCGACGCGGCAGTACCCGGCGCCGCAATGGCGGTGTACTCGAACAGCGGTCAGATCTGCTGCGCTGGCACGCGCCTGTTCGTGCAGCGCGAGATCTATGATGAATTCACTGAGCGCGTCGCTGACTTCAGCCGCACGCTGAAAGTCGGCCCCGGAATTGACCCGAGCACCCAAATCGGACCGCTTGTCTCGCCCAAGCAGCTCGAGCGGGTCTCCAGCTATCTCGATATTGGTCGCGAGGAGGGCGCGGTTGCGCTGTCTGGCGGCAGTCGGCTAACCGAAGGTGCCTATGCGAGCGGCAATTTCATCGAGCCGACGATCTTCACCGGCGTTAGAGATGAAATGCGCATCGCGCAGGAAGAAATTTTTGGACCCGTTATCGCTGCCCTCCCATTCGACGATCTCGACGAAGTCATCCGGCGCGGGAATGCCACGACTTATGGTCTAGGCGGCGGCGTGTGGACGCGGAATGTCACAAACGCACACAGAGTCGCCAAGGGGCTGCGGACCGGATCGGTCTGGGTCAACTGCTACAACATGTTCGATCCCGCAATGCCGTTCGGCGGGTACAAGATGAGCGGCTATGGTCGGGAATCCGGCGTGCAGCATGTCGAGGAGTTTATGAACGTCAAGGCCGTCTGGGTGAAGACCGGATGAAAGAAAGACGCACAGGGGCCGGTTCGCTCGCGCCTGCGCGTCGAGGCGCGTGGTAAGACAAACGTCTGCGCCAGAGCACCCATAAACCGGCTCGAGCCTCAGGCGACGGCGCCAGACGCTCGCAGCGCGGTGATCCGCTCGTCGGAATAGCTTAGCGACGCGAGCAGCGCATCGGTGTCGGTCTCGCCAAGTGACATCGCCGGCAGCATGCAGGTGCTGCGCGAGTAGCGCGGTGCCGGTGCTGGCTGGATGACGCCGCCTGCCTCCACAAAGGTGCCGCGCGCGACGTTATGCGCATGCCGCGGCGCTTCCTGCATCGAGAGAACGGGCGTGACACACGCGTCCCCCGTCATCAGCTCGCACCAGTCATCGCGGCTCTTCGTCCGGAAAATGGACGCAAGACGCGCCTTCAGCGGTTTCCACGCGCGCCGATCCATCTGCGCGTCGAACGCCGGTTCATCCGACAAGCCGGCGCGGGCGAGCAACTCGGTATAGAATTGCGGTTCGACCGCTCCCACCGCGACGAACTTGCCATCGGCACACACATAGGTGTCGTAGAAATGGGCGCCGGTGTCGAGCATGTTGACCCCGCGCTCGTCCCGCCACATTCCCTGAGCCGACCAGCCCCAGAACATGCTCATCAAGAGCGCAGCGCCATCGACCATGGCGCAATCGACGACCTGGCCTTCACCGGTCGCTCGCGCGTGCAGGATCGCACTAACCATGCCGAAGGCAAGCATCATGCCGCCGCCTCCGAAATCGGCGAGAAGATTGACTGGCGGCGTTGGCTTCTCGCCTTCGCGCCCGCACGCGTGAAGCGTACCCGAGAGCGCGGCATAGTTGATGTCGTGGCCTGCTGACTGGGCGAGCGGGCCATGCTGGCCCCAACCGGTCATGCGGCCGTAGACCAAAGCGGGGTTGGCATTGAGAAGCACGGCCGGACCAAGCCCAAGCCTTTCCAATACGCCCGGCCGGTAAACGTCGATCAGTCCGTCCGCCGCCCGCGCTAGGTCGCGCACGACGGTCAGGCCGTCGGGATTCTTCAGATCGACGGCTATCGCCCTGCGCGAACGCGACAGCGGGTCCTTAGAGAGGTCATGGGGGGAGCCGATCCGTTCGACCCTGACCACGTCGCAGCCATGGTCCGCCAGCATCATGCCCGCGAACGGGCCGGGACCGATGCCGGCCATCTCAATGATCCGGATGCCGGCAAGGGGGGCTGCCATTGTCTCAGCGCGGTCCCATCCGGATCCCGCCATCGAGCCGCACATCCTCGCCGTTCAGATAGCTGTTTTCAATCATCTGCAATGCGAGCTTGGCATATTCCTCTGCTCGCCCGAGCCGTTTGGGAAACGGGACTGCGGCCGAAAGCGCATCACGAACAGGCTGGCTCGCAGCGGCCATCATCGGCGTGTCAAAAATGCCAGGAAGGATGGTGTTGACGCGAATGCCCACAACGGAGAGGTCGCGCGCGATCGGCAGCGTCATGCCAACGATGCCGGCCTTCGAAGCCGAATAGGCGGCTTGACCGATCTGCCCATCCTCCGCGGCGACCGATGCCGTGTTGACGATCGCGCCGCGCTCGTCATCGATGGGTTCCAGCGTCAGCATCCCGGCGGCCGACTTGGCGATGCAACGGAAAGTCCCGACAAGGTTGATTTGGACCACCCAGTTAAACGCATCCGCCTGGAAATGCTGGATCGTGCCGTCCTTGGCACGGTTCGCCGTTTTGAAGGCGTTGCCGGTGCCGGCGCAGTTCACCAAGATCCGTTCCTGACCATTGGCGGCGCGCGCTGCCGCAAAGCCAGCGTCAACCGACTCGTCCGAGCTCACGTCCACCTTGCAGTAGACGCCGCCCAGTTCGCGCGCGAGCGCCTCACCCTTGTCCTGCTGCAGGTCGAACAGCGCCACCTTGACGCCTTGCGCTCCCAGCGCACGTGCAGTGGCTTCACCGAGGCCCGAGGCCCCTCCCGTGATCACCGCCGAGATCGAGTCATCCAACTTCATCATCTTCATCCCAAACAGACCTGTGCGGCGGTTTCCCGCCAATTATGGCAACCGTTCGATGATGATCGCCGGGGCCATACCTCCGCCCGCGCACATCGTGACCAGACCGTAGCGGCCGCCGGTCCGCTCCAGCTCGTCGAGCACGGTACCGACCAGAATCGCGCCGGTCGCGCCGATCGGATGGCCGAGCGCAATGGCGCCGCCATTTACGTTGACCTTGGCTCGATCGAGCTCGAGATCGCGGATGAATTTTTCGGCGACGACGGCGAACGCTTCGTTGATCTCCCAGAGATCGATATCTTCCTTGGTCAATCCTGCCTTCGCCAGAACCTTCTTTGCAGCCGGTACGGGGGCGTTGAGCATCAAAGTAGGATCGTCACCCATATTGGCCATTGCGACGACCCGCGCACGCGGCTTAAGCCCGTTTCGTTCCGCATACTCACGCGACGCAAGCAGCACTGCGGCGGCGCCGTCGACCACTCCGGAGGAGTTGCCGGCATGATGGACATGCGTAATCTTGAGGTCGGGATAACGCCGGCTGATCTGCTTGCGATAGGTCGTTCCCTTGGCGTCGAGCGGGTAGTCCGCCAGCTTGTCGAAGGAGAGCTTCAGGCCGGCAAGGCCTTCCGCCGTCGTTTCCGGGCGGGGATATTCGTCATGCTTCAGCACGGTCTGGCCATCGTCATCCACCACCGGCACGATCGACTTGTCGAAACGACCCTCGCTGATGGCGACCTGGGCGCGGCGCTGGCTTTCAAGACCAAAGGCGTCGAGTTCCTCGCGTGTGATGCCCTCAAGGCTAGCAATGGCGTCGCCACAAATGCCCTGGTTCGACTGCGGGTGGCGCGCGTCGAGCCGCTCATTACCGCTGCCGATGTCGAAGACGGTCAGCCCCGCGGCGCGTTCCTCGGCCATCATCGCGTTGGTGAGCGACATCATCTCGGTGCCTCCGGCGATCACGAGATCTTCCATTCCGCTCATAACCTGCGCTGCGGCCAGGTTCACAGCCGTTACGCCACCGCCACAGAAGCGATCGAGCGTCGTCCCGGACGCCTTTACGTCATACCCCGCGTCGAGCGCGGCCATGCGCCCCAGGTCACCCCCTTGCTTGCCCTTCTGCATCGACGTCGACCAAATGATGTCGTCGACGTCGGCGGTCGTCAAACTGTTTCGCTCGGCGAGCGCCTTCAGCACAGTCGCGGCAAGATGCTGCGGGTGCAGTTTGGCCAGCGCACCCTTGTCCGCCTTTCCTATTCCGCGGGGGGTGCGAACTGCATCGATGATAAGCGCTTCGGCCATAGTCAATCCTCTTGAGGTGCAGCGCCGGTCGCGCGCGGTTTGATGCTCAGTTATTCTGCGCGGCGGAGAATGGCAGGTTCTTGTCCGGACGCATGTCACCAGGCAGGCCCAGAACGCGCTCGGCGATGATGTTGCGCAGGATCTCGTCGGTGCCGCCGGCGATCCGAAAACCTGCCGACCACACATAGCTCTCCTGCCATCGGCTCAACGCGCTATCATCCGGATCGACGATGAAGCCCTCGTTCTGCAGGAGATCGAGCGCAAAGGCGGCGGTATCCTGCATGGTCTTGGCAACGACGACCTTCGAAATCGACGACTCCGCGCCCGGCGCCTCGCCACGGGAAAGCGCTGAAAGGGCACGGAGCTGCGTCAGCCGAGTCCCCTCGTCCGCGATATAGGTTGCGGCGATCCGCTCGCGTACGTGCGTTTGCGCGATTGCAGCTCCCTTGCCCGTACTGATCGAGCGAGCGAGCGCGATGAGGTCAACATAGCCTGGCGAGTGGCTCGGCTTGCCGCCGACTGCCAGCCGCTCGTTCATAAGCGTCGTTAGCGCGACCTTCCAACCATTGCCCTCCGCTCCAAGCCGATGGCTATCGGGGATCCGGACGCCGCTCAGAAAGACTTCGTTGAAGTCAGCTTGACCCGACATCTGCCGGAGCGGTCGCACATCGACCCCTTGTGCACGCATGTCGACGATAAACATCGTGAGCCCCTGATGTTTGGGCTGCGACGGGTCTGTGCGACAGAGCAGGATGCCGAAGTCGGCGAGATGAGCGTGCGTGCTCCAGACCTTTTGGCCGTCTACGACCCACTCGTCGCCATCGCGTACCGCACGAGTTCGAACGCCGGCCAGATCAGAGCCGGCGCCAGGCTCGGAGAAGAGCTGGCACCACACCTCATCGCCACGCAGCGCCGGCGGCAGATAGCGGCCGACCACGCCCGCCGAGCCATGAGTCGTCACCGTCGGCAGGCACATGCCAAAGCCAATGGTGTAGAGCGTGGTCGGCGCGTGGAAGCGCGCTTCCTCCTGATGGTAGATGATCTGGTGCATCGGACTTAGACCCTGGCCGCTCACCGCCTCGTCCCAGCTGATCGCCACATAACCGGCGGCAAACTTCTTCGCCTGCCACGCCTTGGCGCGCGCAACAAACTCGGCGTCGTCCCACGGGGTCGCTGGCGGGTTGCGGTACTCACCGACATTTGCGTCAAGCCAGACAGCGACCTGCCCGCGGTACGCCGCCTCGTCCGGTGTGTCGTTGAAGTCCATGGTCGATGACCCTTTCAAGCCGCTAGTTCGTTGCGCTGTTCGAGTGCGTTGACCAGTCGATCCGCCCACCAGGATCGCGATCCGAGGGCCGCGGCGATCGCCCGGTTGCGGCGATAGTAAAGCTGGCAGTCGCTTTCCCAGGTGAAGCCGATACCGCCGTGCAGCTCGACATTTTCTTCGGCGCACAGGCGCAAGGCGTCGAGGCTGGCGACCCGCGCCGCAGCGGCCGCCTGAGGCAGTTCGGGCGCATCGGCCTGCATCGCCCAAATGCCGTGGAAGCCGTGGGCCCGGGCAATTTGAAGCGCGATATACATGTCCGCACATTTGTGCTTGACCGCTTGGAAGCGGCCAATTGCCTGGCCGAAAGCGACCCGTTCGCGGGCATAGGCAGTGACCATCGCCAAGGCCGCCTCGGCGGTGCCCAGCGCTTCGAAGGTCGTGAGGATCGCGGCCTGGTTCAGCCAGGCTCGAAAGCTTTCGGGCGTCCCCAGAGGGTAGGCGGGGGCGTCGTCGAGGACCAGCCGACCGAACCGCCGCACCAGGTCGACCGTCGGCTGCGGCGCACGCGCAACGCCAGCCGCGGTCATATCGAGGAGGTAGAGCTGCGCGCCGTCCGGACCCTGTGCGGTCACGATGGCAGCGTCGGCGATCATCAGATCGGCAAGCGGTGTCTTGACCCCGCGTATACGCCCGCCAGCGAAGATCGCCGACGGCATGTCCGGCGTCGTCGGCCGATCCTCGCCCCAACCTATGCAAACCGATTTTTGGCCTGCCGCAATGCCTTTGAGCAGGTCGCCGGCACGTTCATCGCCGGGCGCCATCAGAAGCGCGTACGTGGCGATAAGAGCCGACATGAAGGGGATGGGGGCTTGGCTGCGCCCGATCTCTTCGGCGAGCACGCACGCCTCCTCAGGCCCCATGCCAAGGCCGCCGAACGCCTCGGGAATACAGGCGCTGGTCCAGCCGAGATCCCGGACCTCCTGCCAGAGCGCCTGATCATACGGCGCCTCCGAGTTCATCAGGACGCGAGCGCTTGCGGGCCCCGCGCGTTCGTCGAGGACGCGCCGGACCACCTCCCGCAATTCGGTAGCGTCTCCTGAGAAATCGAAATTCATGCCAGTTTCCTCACCGACTTCTTAGCAGGATCTATGCCTTCCGACGCGGCAAAGGCCGCGAGACTTCGAGCACCGGCAAGGCTAATCTCGGGGCAGCATGTCACCAGCACCTCGATGTCGTGCACCGTCCCCATCACCTGCTGGCAGCGGGCGGAAACGCCGGCGTCCCGCAAGCGGCGGTAGAAGTTCACGCCTTCGTCGCGCAGCGGATCGCATTCATTCACGCTGATCATGGTCGGCGGTAGGCCGGCCAGATCCTCGGCAGACGCAGAATACGGCCAGGCGAGCGGGTTCTTTCGCTCCAGCTCGTCGATGCCGTAGGCGATGGCGTAGCGATTACTATGTAGCTCAAGAATGATGCCGTTATTGTCAACCGAGGAAGGGCAGTCCGCCTGCGGCCAGCTGCCCGCGATGAACGGGCAGAAGGCGTAGAGACCAGCCACGCGGTCGAGATCGCCGGCTCGCTGCAGGCAAAGCGCCGTCGCAAATGCGAGGTTGGCACCGCCGCTATCACCGCTGAGAACGATCCTCGAAGGATCGGCCCCGAGTTCAGCCGCATGCGTGCTGACCCAGCGAAGGCCGGAAACGCAGTCGTTGAGCCCTGCCGGGAATGGCGCGACTTCTGGTACCGAGGACGGATGCACGGCATTGCGAAAGTCGATCATCGCGACCACCGCGCCCTGCGCCGCGATCATGCGTGCCCAAGCTCGATAATTTCCGCTCGCACAGGAACCCGACTGCATTGCGCCGCCGTGCAGGAAGACGATGCCCGGCAGTCCGGCGGCATCGGCCGGGCGCACCACGTGTACGGGAATGACGTTGCCATCGGGCGCGGAAATGATCGTCAACACCGACGTCTCCAGGCCTGCGGCGGGAGCGACGGCATCGCAGTCCATCGTGTCAAGAAACGCCCGCATCCGGGCTTGAACCGCGAGAGCCGGCGCGCCGGCCTGTTCGGCGAGCAACGCCGCGCGATCAGCAACATCGTCCAGACGCGCGTCGGGGAGGGCACCGAACATCGTCTTGATACGGGGATCGATCCGGGGGTCGGCCGAAAGCCTCGACATCGTCATCCTCTTACGCTGGGCCGAGTCTCTCGCCGACCTACAAGCACGACCCTCCTGTTACAACACCTTGAGTGCTACTCAAGCTTTAATGTGCGTCGAGCCGCTTCGTCGTCAAGCAAACAAATTGCTCAATCCCGCCAGTCGGGCTTCTCTCCGCAGCATGTTAGTACTCGGACTGCTGACGGTGCATGTGCTCCGTTCAAGGCTGAACCGGACCGCACTTCATCTTGACGGCTACTCAGCATATTTGTAGAGTTTGTAGAATACTTAAATATCGCGAGTGAGGGAGAGAGCATGGCTGAGAGCGTCGTGGGGTTGAGCCCGGGGATCGATGCCGAGGCGCTTCGCGCGAAATATCGCGTGGAACGCGACAAGCGCATGCGCGCCGATGGCGAGGCACAATATGCCGAACTCACGGGGCCGCTTGCGGACATGGTCCATCGGGACCCGCATGCGAAGGCCGATTACGCCCGCGAGCCGATCGTCGCAGACATTGAAGTCGCCATCATAGGCGGCGGTTTCTCCGGACTCATCGCGGCCGCACGGATGCGGCAGGAAGGTCTCGAAGATGTTCGCATCATCGAAGCCGGCTCGGATTTCGGCGGGACCTGGTACTGGAACCGGTATCCCGGCG
The DNA here is from genome assembly GCA_964251385.1 of uncultured Sphingomonadaceae bacterium. GTDB lineage: Bacteria > Pseudomonadota > Alphaproteobacteria > Sphingomonadales > Sphingomonadaceae > CADCVW01. The sequence continues at coordinate 562,969 of CAXUJK010000002.1, forward strand.
CGCAATGCGACATCGATTCTTACTGCTATCTCCCCTTGCTGGAGGAGACGGGCTACATGCCAAAGGAGAAATACTCCTACGCGTCGGAGATCTACGAGCAGACACAGCGCATCGCGCGACATTTCGACCTCTATTCCGGCGCAATCCTGCGGACACGCGTCGCAGGCCTGCGCTGGGACGACGATGCGAGACGATGGCATGTCTCGACCAATTTCAATGACAAGTTGAGAGCGCGTTTTGTCGTGCTCGCGACCGGCCCTGTCAACATGCCGAAATTGCCCAACATTCCTGGCATGCTCGACTTCAAGGGCAAGTATTTTCATACGAGCCGATGGGACTATGACTACACCGGTGGCGACACGTTTGGTGGACTGACGAAGCTCGCCGACAAGAGGGTCGCCATTATCGGCACCGGCGCTACCGCCATTCAATGTGTGCCTTACGTCGGAAAATATGCCGAGCACCTCAACGTGTTCCAGCGAACGCCTTCGTCGGTGTCCGTCCGCGGCAACAAGCCGACCGACGCCGAATGGGTTAAAACGCTCGAGCCGGGCTGGCAGCTCAGGCGCCAAAACAATTTCAACGATATTCTGTCCGGTCGACCGTTCAGCGAAGATCTGGTTAACGACGGTTGGACCGACCTTTTCGGCCGCTTGCAGAAAACGCTCGCGGGCGCCGGCTCCGATATGACGATGGACGAGATCCTCAAGCAGGCCGAACTGGCCGATTTCGAAAAAATGGACGAGTTGCGTGCCCGGGTGGACGCGCTTGTCGAGGACCCGGAGACCGCTGAGAAGCTCAAGGCCTGGTATCGCCAGTTCTGCAAGCGACCGACGTTCAATGATGAATATCTGCCGACCTTCAACCGCCCGAATGTGACGCTTGTCGACACCAGTGGCTGCCAGGGCGTCGAGTGCATCACCGAGGATGGCGTGGTCGCGAACGGAACTGAGTATAAGGTCGACTGTATCATCTACGCGACGGGCTTCGAGATCAGCACGTCCTTCCGGCGTCGCATTGGCTTCGACATCATCGGGCGCGGCGGGCAATCTCTGTACGATTATTGGGCAAAGGGCATGCGCACCTTCCATGGCCATTCCACACGAGGATTTCCGAACTGGTTCTTCGTCGGACCAGGGCAGAATGGCGTCTCGGTGAACTTCAGCTCGTGGATCGGCGAGCAGGCGCGCCACATCGCCTACATCATTGAACAGGTCCACGCGCGACGTGGCGAGCTGGTGGAAGCGACCGAGGAAGCGGTCGGCGATTGGGTTCACACGATCCGCAGCCTCGCCGCCCGCAATGATGATTTTCTGGCCGATTGTACGCCGGGCTATTTCAACAATGAGGGCCGCTTCGCCGATGATGAAGGGGCCGGTCACTTCGGCGGAGATTTCTACGCACCAGGCGTCAGCGCCTTCAACGAAGTGCTCAGGCAATGGCGCGAGGAGGGTGCGCTCCGGGGACTGGAAATCCGCTAGCGCCTCCCGTGGCCGATTTGCCGTCCTCATCGATCAAAACCGCTCTGCGAGCACCTCAGCCGCGATGCGTCGGAGACCAGACATGACTGCCAAAGATCCCGTGACCACGCTCGAGCGCGATGGCGACGTCGCGGTTATCCTTCTGGACTCGCCGCCGGTCAACGCGCTTTCGGTGCAGGTTTGCGACGGGCTCGTCGCCGCCTTTGAGGAAGCGCTAACCTCCGACGCCTCCGCCGTCGTGCTGCTCTGCAAGGGGCGCACCTTCATCGCCGGCGCGGACATTACTGAGTTCGGCGGCCGCAAGAGCGGCGCGACGATCTATGACGTGCAAGCAGTCATAGAAGGAGCGAGCAAGCCGGTCGTAATGGCACTTCACGGCACCGTGCTGGGAGGCGGACTGGAGGTCGCACTTTGTGCGCACTATCGCATTGCCGTGATGTCGGCGCAGCTCGGGCTACCTGAGGTTAAACTAGGACTGTTGCCGGCCGCGGGCGGCACGCAAAGGCTGCCGAGGATCGTGGGTGTCCAGAGAGCACTCGAGATGGTTTCGAGCGGGCAGCCGATGACGGCCCGAGACGCGCTTAAAGCCGGCCTGCTTGACGCCATTGTCGATGATTATGAACAGCTACGGGGCCATGCTGTGACCTTCGCACGCAACGTCGTCGCGCAGCAGCTCCCGTTGATCCGCATGCGCGACAAGGATAATCTGCTCGCCGAGGCAAAGGGCGACCAGAACCTTTTCACCACCTTCCGCGAAGCTAATCAACGGCGCTTTCGCGGCGCCATCGCGCCTGAATATAATATCCGCTGCATCGAGGCCGCCGTCAATCAGAGCTTCGAGGAGGGGCTCGCCACCGAGCAGACGCTGTTCATGGAGTTGCTGGGAGGTGACCAGTCGGCTGCGCAGCGTTACTATTTTTTTGCAGAACGTCAGGCCGCCAAGATCCCCGACGTTCCGGACACGGTCGCCGTTCGTCCCATCGCGCGGGTGGGGATCGTCGGTGCCGGCACGATGGGGGGCGGTATCGCCATGGCGTTCGCCAACGCCGGCTTCTCGATCCATCTCGTGGAGCAAAAGCGAGAAGCTCTCGACCTTGGCTTGGCGACAATCCACAAGAATTATGAGCGAACGCTCCAGCGTGGCGGTCTGACGGGCGCACAGGTCGCGGAGCGCAAGGCTGCGATCACCGGCTCGCTCAGCTACGAAGACCTTGGCGACGTCGACCTTGTCGTCGAGGCAGTCTTCGAGCGAATGGACATTAAGAAGGACCTGTTCCGTACCCTGGACAGGGTCTGTAAGCCCGGCGCGATCCTGGCCAGCAACACATCGACGCTCGACATCAATGAGATGGCGGCCGTGACCAGTCGGCCCCAAGACGTAATCGGGCTGCACTTCTTCTCGCCGGCGCACATTATGAAATTGCTGGAGGTAGTACGCGGCGAAAAGACCGCGAAGGACGTCATCGCCACCTCGATGAAGCTAGCTAAGCGGCTTGGCAAGGTAGCCGTGCTTGTGGGGGTCACTTTCGGCTTCGTCGGCAATCGCATGCTGATCGTACGACAGGACGAAGCGGAGCAGTTGCTGCTCGAAGGCACCATGCCCTGGGATATCGATCGCGCCCTCGTCAATTTCGGCTTCCCCATGGGCCCGTTCGCGATGATGGACATGGCGGGCCTGGACATCGGATGGGTCGAAAGCGAGTCGCGCGGGGACGCCATTCGGGACGTGCTTTGCGAGGGTGGCCGACGTGGGCAGAAGACCGGTGCCGGCTATTATGACTATGACGAGAAGCGGGCTGCCACGCCGAGCAAGGTGACCGAGGGGATTATCGGTGACTTCATGGGAAGAGCAGGGAAGGTCCTCCGGCCAAGCTCCGATACTGAGATCTTGGAGCGCTGCCTCTATCCGATGATCAACGAAGCCGCCAAGATCCTGGAAGAAGGTAAGGCGATCCGTGCTTCGGACGTCGATGTAGTCTGGGTGAATGGCTACGGCTGGCCGAGCCACAAGGGCGGACCCATGGCCTATGCGGACATGATCGGCCTGGCCAGGGTCGTCGCGCGGCTCAGCGACTTCGAGCGGATTCATGGCGCGAGGTTTACGCCCGCCAAGCTGCTGGTGGAGCTTGCGGAGAGCGGCAAGACGTTCACCAACGTCCGGGGTTGAGGCCTCCTGATTGAAAGAGGGCAGCTGGCATGACGATTACCGACGCAATTCTGACGGAACGACGCGGCGACGTCCTGATCATTACGCTTAACCAACCGGAGCGCTTGAACGCGCTCTCCTTCGGTCTGGCCGACAGGCTGGCCGATGCACTTGCAGATCTGCAGGGCGCTCGGGCGGTCCTGCTCACCTCCAAAGGCAAGGCATTCTGCTCCGGTGCCGACTTGTCGGCCGAGCTGGAGGTGCCGGTTCCCGACTCGACCTATTCGATCATGTGTCGCCATTTCAACCCGTTGTTGCTGCGATTGGCCGAGATGCCGGTCCCGACGGTGACGGCGGTCCAGGGCGCAGCCGCGGGGATCGGTTGCTCTCTTGCGCTCGCGGGCGATTTCGTGGTGGCGGGACGTTCGGCGAGCTTTCTGCAGGCGTTCGTCAACATCGGTTTGGTGCCCGATGGGGGAGCGTCGTGGACGCTCACGCGGATGATCGGAAAAGCCCGCGCGACCGAGATGATGCTGCTGGGTGAGCGAATCCCTGCCGAAAAGGCGGAGGGCTGGGGCTTGATCTACAAAATGGTCGACGATGATGCCGTCTTGGATTTTGCGTTCGCGCTAACGCTGCGCCTGGCGGCTGGTCCGACGGTGGCGCTCGGTCTCGCGCGTCGCAATATTGGCGCTGGTTTTCAGGGGAGCCTTGCCGACGCGCTCGAGCGGGAAGCGTCGACGCAGCGCCTTGCAGTCGCCAGCGAGGATGCGTCTGAGGGCGTCGCGGCATTCATGGAAAAGCGAAAGGCCACCTTTAGAGGCCAATAATACCGTTCCCGTGCGCTCGCCTCGTCACGGACGTGCGCGCTCGCGCCGCTTGAAAGTCGAACGCCCTTTCCATATCCAACACCTGACCAGATGGACGCCTCATTAAAGAATTGACCCGCTCGGCCGTGCCCAGAAAGTCTTCGCCACATGAGCCTAAAAAGCGGACGGAGCCGAAGGGAGCCAACGGCAAGGAGCGGAAATCGATCATTGTTTCCGCTCTGCGTCGATGCATGCAAAGCAAGGGGTATTCGAAGACAAGTCTGACGGCAATCGCCAAGGACGCTCACATGTCCGTGAGTCATCTTCTCTACTATTATCCAACGAAGGAATCGATACTGCTCGATCTTTATCGGGGCGTCTCTGAGAAGATCATCAACGATATGATCGCCAACATCGAAGAGCCGCCAGAAGAGCGGATCCACATTCTCGCTGACCACATGTTTGCGAGCCGCGAGGGTCAGTCTGACGTAAGCCTTATACGCGATCTCATCGCCCTATCGACCCATTTGCCGGAACTGAATGCGCTCATGCGCGAGTTCAGCGAAAAGACATCGTCTTATCTCGAGGACCTGTTCTCGAAGGTTCCTCGGCGGCCCGATCTCACCCCATCAGAGGCGGCACAACTCGCAAGCGCCCTCTGGATGGGCCTGGGCAGCAACACCGACTTCGACAGCCGGCTTCCGCCAAGCACCGCGCGGCGCCTGTTCAGAAAGTCGTTATGCAGCCTCGCCAACATCGCCCCTTCGGCGGCTTTGACGGTGAGCAATCCACTGCCGACATCAACCCAACCGCCATCTGACCGAGCAGCTGCGCGCCGGACGTGATCGAACCGCGCTGACTTGCCCCTCATTCCTTCACGACAAAGGTGCTTCGGTCGGCGGCATCATAGGCGGTCATGATCCGGTCAAGTCGGTGTCTGGTCATCTCGCGCGTCTCGGGGTGCGTGAAGATGAACAGCTCCCCTGCGCCGATCGCTTCTACAACACGCCTGCCGACAATGTCGGGATCGATCCCACCCATGATGATCGCCGCGGCCTCTTCGGGAGTGGCGCCTCCCGTGACCGAGACTTGCGGCCCGCCATATTGCTGAGGCTTATGCCGCCAGCTCTCGTGAATCGATGTCCGCACCGCACCGGGGCAGAGAATGGAAACCCCTATGCCTTGCGGCGTCAACTGGGCCGCCCAGCATTCGCTCATCATAACGACGGCCGCTTTGGTGCCGCAATACGGCTCCATCGTGGGAGGAGCGACGAAGGCGGCCATTGAAGCCGTGTTCACGATGTGGCCTCCCTCGCCATGCGAAAGGATCAACGGAACAAAGGTCTCCACCCCATAAACCGGACCCTTCATGTTTACGTCGATGATCCAGTCCCAATCCGCCGGCTTGATGGCTCCGACAGCCCCCCCCAGGCTTACGCCAGCATTGTTGCAGACGATGTGGACCTTGCCGAACCGCTCAACCGTGCGCCGGGCCGCATCAATCACCGACTGGCGGCTGGTCACGTCGCAGACGACGTAATCCGCCTCGATCCCATGCTCTTCGAGGTCGCTTTGCGCGGCTGTCAATTTGGGCTCGTCGATGTCGGCCAGCATGACCTTCATCTTCTTCTCGCCGAACGCTCGCCCCATCGAGAGACCAAGGCCCGAAGCGCCGCCGGTGATAAAGGCCGTCTTGCCGACAAAATTCTGGATCATGCCTTCACTCCCTCAATCGACGATCAGCTGGCGGTGTTGGCTCGTACGAACTCACCGATCAGCGAAATTGCCCGCTCGGATTCTGGTAGGCTCGGAAAGAAGAACGGATAGACATGCGGCATGCCTGCCGCCACATCAAGCACTGTCCTGACGTCGTGATGTGCGGCCCGAGTCGCAAGCCGGACGGCGTCGTCCAGGAGTGTTTCGTGCGAGCCCGCCAGTACCAGTAGTGGCGGAAGGTCGGTGAGGTCCGCGCCAAGGATCGTCGCTGGCGCGCTGTCGAGGTCGGACCCTTGGAAATAGAAGTGGGATAATCCTAGAATGCCGTCGCGGCCGATCATCGGATCGACAGCAGCCTTCAGGGCCACCGACGCCCCTTCCGCCCGGAAGTCGGCGAAAGGGGAGAGGCAGACGACGCACCCTGGGAGCGGGAGCTTGCCCGCTTTGGCTTGGAGCACGAGTTGCATCGCTAGCGTCGCCCCCGCGCTGTCGCCGACGATCGCGATCTTGGTCGGCGCGACCTTCGTAACTTCGAGCAGGTAGCGATACGCCGCGAGCGCATCGTCGAGTGCGGCGGGGAAGAGATGTTCGGGAGCGAGGCGATATTCCGGGAGCAGAAGCGTAGCCTGCGACGCCAGCGCCATTCGCGCGGCGACCGGCCGGAAGCCGCGGATCGATCCGGTAAAGAATCCGCCGCCATGTAGATAAAGGATGACGTGGTCGTTTTTCGACGGACCCCGTATCCACTCAGCCGCCAGCGCGTCGATGAGAACGGCTTCGGTCGATACGGTGTCGGGGACGCCTGAGGCTGCGCCCAGGTCGTCGAACATCGTCCGCTTTTCCGCAATGTCGTCAGTGAGGCGGATTCGCTCCAGCTCCGCAAACGTCGCTTCAGTGGCTGCCAGCAAGATCGATCTCCACCAATCGTAGTACAGCGTACTATATTACCTGTCGGAGGCGGGTCAAGCGCTTCTCGGCCGGCATTCGAGAGTTGCCTGAGCTTCGCAACATCCGTATGTACACGCATCGTGCGCTAGCGCACTGACTTTGCGAGCGGCGACGTCAACGAGCTTCGGAGGATAACGAGAAAGTGGCCAAACAAGCGTCAGGCAATTCCATGGAGAGCGTTGATGTCGTGGTTGTCGGAGCGGGCTTCGGCGGCCTTTACGCGGTTCACCAGCTAAGCAAGCTCGGTCTCTCCGTGCGGGGGATCGAACGCAACGAGGGGATCGGCGGTACCTGGTTCATGAACCGCTATCCCGGTGCGCGGTGCGATGTCGACAGTCTCGATTACTCCTATTCCTTCTCGCCCGAGATCGAGCAGGAATGGCAGTGGAGCGAGCGTTTCTCGACACAAAGCGAAATACTCGCATATCTGAACTTCGTCGCCGACCGACTTGATCTGCGGCGCCATTTCGCGCTGGCGACCACAGTCCAGTCCGCCAGGTTCGACGAGGGCAGCGATTGCTGGGTCGTTGGAACAGACCGCGGTCAGATAACGGCGCAGTTTTGCATATTCGCGACCGGCTGTCTCTCCACGCCTCAATTGCCCAATTATGCTGGTATCGAGACATTCGCGGGTCAGGTGCTGCACACCCAGGCTTGGCCGGCACAGTCGCCCGACTTGGCTCGCGCCAGCGTCGGCGTGATGGGCACGGGATCGAGCGGCATCCAGCTGATCCCACGACTGGCCTCGCAGGTGAAGCATCTTACCGTCTTTCAGCGCACGCCGAGCTATACTGTGCCCGCCCAGAATGCGCCCCTGACTCCTGACTTCCAGGCAAAGGTGAAGGCGGGTTATCGGCAACGTCGAGAGGCTGCTCGGAGCACGCCTACCGGTTCGCTTCATTACGAATCGGGCAAGCGGGCGCTAGAGTTCAGCGAGGACGAACGAGCAGATATGTACGAGGCAGCTTGGACGAAGGGCGGGGGTGGGATGCTTTCGCTGTTCAGCGACCTGCTGCTGGATGCAAAGGCCAACGAAACGGCCGCAAGCTTCGTCCGGAATAAAATCGCGTCCCTGGTTGAGGACCCGGCGATCGCTTCAGTTCTGACACCAAAGGATTATCATATTGGAGCGAAGCGTCTGTGCGTGGATACGGATTACTATAAGACCTTCAATCTTCCCAATGTGACTCTTGTCGATCTTCGCGCCGAGCCGATCCAAGAGTTTACCGCCGACGGTCCTCTGACTTCATGCAAGCAGTACACGTTAGATACAATGGTGTTCGCGACTGGGTTTGATGCAATGACGGGCAGCCTAATGAATATCGATATTCGCGGCGTGAACAGCATCTCGCTTGGCGAGAAGTGGTCGGACGGACCCAAGACCTATCTCGGTCTCGCGATCGGCTCGTTCCCCAATATGTTCATTGTCGCCGGCCCGGGGAGCCCGTCCGTTCTTTCCAACATGGTCATGTCGATCGAGATGCATGTCGACTGGATAGCCGAGTGCATCAGAACGGTTCGTGCGATGGGGGCGACGCGGATCGAAGCTGAAGATGAAGCAGAAGAACGCTGGACGCAACGTCTTGCCAAATTGGCAGAGATGACACTGCTTGGTAATGCCGCCTCTTGGTACACGGGCGCCAATATCCCGGGTAAGCCGCGCGTTTTCAGCGCGTACCTGGGCGGTGCCCACCGATACCGCGGCGAGTGCGCGAAGGTAGCCTCCGAAGGCTACCGCGGCTTCCGGGTCACGGCCGTCAGCGCGTAACCCTGACTCGTTGTGGGCACAGGCCAATTGCGAAAAGCGATCCGCCGACAGAACATGTTCTCTGACATTTTTTTTGCCGTCCATTTCAGCTCCGCGCCATCACCCCGAGCCGTCCTGAGGCGAGGCAGATCGCCGTCTTTCGAACCAATTGTTCTCATCGAAAACTTCGGAGAGTCAAAGAGCCTTTGACGACTAAGGAAGAGGCGTTGGTCGTCGCCTTTCGGCGCCACATCCTGCGGCACCTCGACGACTGCCTCTGCACCTCTCTTGATTGACGCCTACAATCACGGCAGCCGGTTATAGACCCTCGTGATTTCACGCCTACCAATGCGCAAGCAGCCACGAATCAGTACGCTTGATAACGGTCAACCAACGTACTAACAGAGGTCGGCATTTGACGATTTCGGAGACAGGCGATGAGTGATGCTATGCAGGCCGTGCGGGACAACCCCGGATCGACCGAGTTCAACCTGTGGCGCCGGCAAACGCCGGGATCCGAAGGGTGGGCGCGCACTGCGCGACCCGGCGCTCCGAACAAGTATTTCATGTTTTCGGTCGATTGCCACGTCAACGAGCCGGCGAGCTTCCTCGACGGGCTGGAGTCCGACTATGTCAATCGCGCCCCGCGGGTGGAAAACCATGCGGACGGGTCACAGTGGCTGATCACGGAAGGCAATCGGCCGCAACGGGTGAAGGCGCCGACCGCAACGAACGTCGACACGGGCTTCATGGAGCAGCATGGCATCGCCGCGCTCGCCCCACTGGACGAGGAGGACAAGCTTCGCAATGCGTCGGGCCGCACGGTGGAGCAGCGCCTGCGCGATTGCGAGATGGATGGGGTGGATGCTGAGCTGATGTTCCCGAACCGCGGCCTGCTGTGTTTCGCCACGCCGGATCCGGTGTTTTCGATGGCGATGTGCCGGCGCTGGAACCGTTGGGCTCATGCCTTTTGCGGCGCACACATGCAAGGCGACGCGCCGCGCATCCTGCCGGGCGCGCTGATCGCCGCGGGCGATCTCGACGGGGCGATGAAAGAGGTCGCATGGGCCGCACGCAACGGCTTCCGCGCGATCGCGCTCGGCAATTCTGCGGTCTACGGGGCGAAGCGCCACGGCCAGCTCGAATATAATGATCCCGCCTTCGAGCCGCTCTGGTCGCTGATCGAGGAGACCGGAATGGTGATCGCCTTCCACGTCTCCACCGGGCGCGATCCGCGCGCGGTAGGCGGCAATGGCGGCGCGATCATCAACTACGTCTGCCATTCCATGGAGACCACGATCGAGCCGATCGTGCAAATGATCGCCTCCGGCGTGTTTGAGCGCCATCCCCGGCTTCATGCGGGCATGGTGGAGAGCGGGGTCAGCTTCATCCCGTGGCTGATGGAAGCGGCCGACATGGCGGCCAAGGCGCACCACTTCTGGGTGCGTCCGAAGCTGAAGGAAATGCCGTCCTTCTACTTCCGCCGGAACTGCTTCTCAAGTTTCCAGGAGGACACCGCCGGGCTCAAGTTTGTCGAGGATCTCGGCTTCGTCGAGAACTGTATCTGGGGCAACGACTACCCCCACCATGAGGGGTCGTGGCCGCATTCCGCGCAGGCGGTCGAGCGCCAGATGGGGCATCTGAGTGACGCCACGCGCGGCAAGCTGCTCGGCGAAAACGCGGCGCGCTTGTTCAAGCTGGAATCGTCGAAGTACGCCAGTCAGATGGCCGTTGGCGGCATTGTCAGTGCCGCGTAGTAAGCAATCGGCGACGTCGTAGTAACCGCGGAAAGTGCGAGACGACGCTGCGGAAGGCGCCGTCCGCGATTACCGCCGTCACCGCGTCGGTGATCACCGATCGCGCTATCGAGAAGCTGAAGTCTATGTCCTGTCGCTGACTTTCGGTCGGTCCCAGCGGCTACAATTTCACCAGACTCGGCGGGATCTGTGCTGACGTAGTGACTGCGCGGATCTGTACCGACGCAGTGGGGACGGCGTCCGAGCCGTCGGTCGCGACGGATAGTGGCGGTGTCATCAACGACATCACCAAGGCGCCCTCGTTCACCCACGAGGCGAACATCTCGATCATCGCGGGCGATTAGGAGCGCCTTCGCGTCCATATCGGGCTCACGGGGCCGATCCGGGGGGATTTGGTGGCAGGACGGGCGTCAGTGCACGACGGGCGGCGCGACGGATATCCCCGCAACCTCGCCTTGGCATCAAGAAAGACAATCTCGACGTCCTCAGCGCGTGGGCTGCGCCGATTTGAAGCCCGAGCAGGGGCTCACCGCTACGTTGCGGGCCGATCACACGGAGCAGCGGACATCGAGGCCCTTCGTCCTAATCTCCGCGCGGATGGTGGAATCCCCCACTCGGCAGGCGGATCCGTTCACCACGCTTGCGACACCGCTCGGGTTCTTCTCGCAACCCGTGGCGGTGTTCGCCACCATCCCTGGGCTGTTCTCTTCGGCGGCGTTGGCTCGCTCAACGGCGGTAGCGTGGCCGATCGCCAGGAGCTCGGGATCGATCGGGTGCTAGCTACGCTTGGTACGCGAGCGGTCATCGCGTCATCCTTCCTCACCGCGACGCACTGCGCGCCCATTCGTGGCGCGGACGCGCTCATGCTGCCGCGGGCGCTTCCGCCATCGCTGCCGCGAGCGCTTTCAGCCTCGGATAGTCGAGCTTGCCATTCGGCCCGCGCGCTACGCTATCGACGAAGAAGATCGCCCGCGGCTGCTTGTACTTGGCGAGCTGATCGCAGACGTGGCTTGCGAGCTCGGCGGCGGACGGTGCCGCAGCATTGGCGTTCAGCTCGACTAGGGCGCATATTCGTTCGCCAAAGCGGGTATCGGGCAGGCCGAGCACGGCGGCGTCGCGCACCGTGGCATGGCGCTTCAGCACCTCCTCTACCTCTTCGGGGAAGACCTTCTCGCCTCCGGTGTTGATGCACTCGCTGCCGCGGCCGAGCAGCGTCACCTCGCCGTTCGCCTGCACGGTGGCCCAGTCGCCGGGGATCGACCAGCGCCGCCCTTCATAGGTGGGGAAGGTGGCTGCTGTCTTCGCCGCGTCCTTGTAGTACCCCAGTGGCAGGTAGCCGCCGACCGCCACGCGCCCGATCTCGCCCGATCCGGGGACCACGCGTCTTCCGTCCTCGCTGAACACGGCGCAACTCTCGCCCAGCGCGAACTTCGCGGTCTTCGCCTCGCCCCCTGAGGTCAAGACAGATAATCCCATGCCGATTGCCTCGGACGACGAGAAGGCGTCCATCAGCATCGCCTGGGGCAGATGGCGCAGCAATCCCTGCTTGTTCTCCTGCGGCCACATCGCGCCCGACGAGATGACCATCCGGAGCGACGACAGGTCCCACCGCCCCGGCTCCGCATCCAGAGCTTCGAGCAACGGGCCGCCGAACGCCATGCCGACCAGCGCCGTCCGGTCCGCGCGAAGGCGCTCCAACTCGTCCAGCATCTCCTCGGCGCGAAACTGGACGGACGGCAGGAAGGCGGCCGCCCCGCCGAGCGTCAGCGTGCCGATAGCGGAAAACAGGCCGGTGCCGTGCATCAGGGGGCATGCGATCAGCGCGACGGGCCGACCGGCCGCCTCCACCCGCTCGGCTGCCTCGCGCGGGTGCGACAATGCAGCCTGACCCAGCATCGGGTTGGCGCCGTAATCCGATACGCCCCATAGATCGGCCTGGCGCCACACTACGCCCTTCGGCATGCCGGTCGTCCCCCCGGTGTAGAGGATCAACTGGTCGTTGTCGGATCGACCCCATGGGGTGATCGCCGCGCGCGCCCGCGGGTTCGCCGTAGCGTCGGCCCAGTCGTGTGCCCAGTCAGGCGCCGCCTGGCCGGCACGGCAGACGCAGATCCACTGGCCAACCTGCGGAAGCCGATCGCGAATCGCGTCGATGAGTGGCGCAAACTCGGCATCGAAGATCACCGCCTCGGCATCGGAATTGTCAAAGAGAAACAGAAGTTCTTCGGCGCCGTAGCGGAAATTGACATTGACGGGTGCCATCGCGAGCTTGAACGCCGCGAACATCGCGATCATGTATTCCGGACAATTGTAGAGGTGAATGGCGATCTTCGCGTTGCGCCGCGGGCCGCCGCACAGCAGGCTCAGGGCAAGGCCGTTCGCAAGATCGTCGAACTCCTTCCAGCTGATCTCGCGCTCACCCTGCATCAGCGCACGCCGATCGGGCTGTACCACGGCAATGGCTTCCCAGGCCTCGGCATAATTCCAAGGTTCGCGGGCGCCGTGTCCGGGGTCGTCGCCCTGCTGGATTGTCGCCTGATCGTTCACCGCCTGCTCTCCTGAACTATGCTTCATTCTGCTGCGACAGCTTGCCGGCGGATCATGACGGCGAGCCGGCGATCGATGATCTCCTCGGCCTCGGCGATGATGCGATCGACCAGCTTCTTCACGCTCGGCACGTCGTTGATCAGGCCCTGCACCATCCCGGCGGACCAGATGCCGCCGTCGGTGTCGCCCGCCTCCATCGCCGCGACGCCGCGCGTGCCGGCGACGAGGTGCTGGATGTCCTTGAACTCGGCGCCGCCGCGGCGCTCGATCGCGACCACCTCGTCGCTGACCGCGTTCTTCATCACGCGCGCGGTGTTGTGTAATGTGCGGAAGACGAGGTTGGTCTCGCGCTCGTCGTTGGCGACCATCCGCTGCTTGAAACTGTCGGAGATTTGCGCTTCCTCGGTGACGCAGAAGCGCGTGCCCATGTTGATGCCGTCCGCGCCCAGCGCCAGCGCCGCTACGAGGCCGCGCCCATCGGCGAACCCGCCCGAGGCTAATATCGGGATCCTCAGCTTGTCCGCCGCGACGGGGATCAGGATCAGCCCCGGGATATCGTCCTCGCCCGGATGGCCGGCACATTCGAAGCCGTCGATCGAGATCGCGTCCACGCCCTTGCGCTCGGCCGCGAGCGCGTGGCGCACGCTGGTGCACTTGTGAATGATCTTGACACCCGCGGCCTTAAGCATCGCCCATTGCTCGGCCACCGCGGGAGTGCCGGCGGTCTCCACCACCTTGACCCCGCTGTCGATGATCGCCTGCGCATAGGCGTTGTAGTCGGGCGCGTTGATCGTCGGGAACACCGTCAGGTTCACGCCGAACGGCTTGTCGGTGAGGTCGCGCGTGCGCCGGATCTCGTCGGCCAGCGCCTGGGGCGAGGGCTGCGTCAGCGCGGTGATGAAGCCGAGGGCACCGGCATTGGCCACCGCGGCGACGAGCTGCGCCTTGCCCACCCACTGCATGCCGCCCTGTGCGATCGGATAGTCCACCCCGAACAACTCGGTGAACCGTGTCTTGAGCATCCCCGCGTCCCCCTATTTGTCAAGCCGGACGTAGACGGCCTTTGACTCCAGGTAGGCGTCAATCCCCTCGAAGCCGTTCTCCCGCCCCCAGCCGGATTGCTTCACCCCGCCGAACGGTAGCGCCATGTCGGTGAGGCCGTGGCAGTTTACCCACACCATGCCGCTGTCGAGCAGCCGCGCTGCGCGATGCGCCTGCCCGACGTCGCTGGTGTAGACGCTGGCGCCGAGGCCGTAGGCGCTCGCATTGCCCAGCCGCGGCACGTCGTCCATGTCGTCGAAGCGCATAACGGTGAGAACCGGGCCGAAGATCTCCTCCTGCACGATCCGCATGTCCGGCGTGGCACAGGCGAAAATCGTCGGCCGCACGAAATAGCCGTCACCCGACGGCGCGACGCCGCCCGTCACCAGTTCCGCGCCGCTCTCCACGCCGTCCGCAACATAGCCCATCACCCGCTCGCGCTGGCGCTGCGAGATCAGCGGGCCAAGCTGGGTCAACGGCTCTAGCCCGCTGCCGAGCACGAGCTTTTCCGCCTCCGCCTGCAATCCCGCGACCACGCGATCGTAGACGCGCGACTGGACGTAGAGCCGCGATCCAGCGGTGCAAACCTGCCCGCTGTTGGCGAAGATGCCGGTCGCGGCCGCGGGGATTGCGAGATCGAGATCGGCATCGTCGAACAGAAACACCGGGGACTTCCCGCCGAGCTCCAGCGTGACGCGCTTCAGGTCGTGCGCCGCCGCCGCGACGATCGACTTGCCGACCGCGGTGGATCCAGTAAACGATACCTTGTCAACGCGCGGATGCTCCACCAGCGCGCGACCCACCGCATCGCCGGTGCCGGTGACGATGTTGAATACACCCGGCGGCACCCCCGCCTCCAGTGCCAGGGCGCCGAGCCGCAGCGCCGTGAGCGAAGTCTGCTCGGCGGGCTTCATCACCACGCTGCACCCCGCCGCGAGCGCCGGCGCAAGCTTGTTGCACGCGGTGATGAGCGGACCGTTCCACGGCAGGATCAGCGCCGCGACGCCGACCGGCTCCCGCTCGGAGAAGGCGTGGAACTCCAGGTCCGCGCCGATCCGGGCGGTGCGGCCGTGAATCTTGGTGCACATTCCGGCATAATAGCGCAACGCCTCCGCGCCAAGCCGGATCGTCAGCTCCGCAAATGCGATCGGCATGCCGTTGTCGAGCACCTCCAGCCGCGCGAGCTCTGCGATCTCCGCGAGCACGAGGTCCGACAGCCGCCACAGCACCGCCGCGCGCTCCGCCGCCGGCCGTCCGCGCCAGACGCGCTCGGCGAAGCTGGCGGCGGCGGCGGCCACCGCACGGTCGACGTCCACCCGGTCGCCCGCGGCCAGTCCGCCGATCCGTTGCCCGTTCGCCGGGTTCTCTATCGCCAGCTCCGCGCCGGATGCGGCGGCGACCCACTCGCCTCCGATCAGCAGCTTTGATGCCGGCACCGTCTCTCCTACCGTCATTGCGCTCTCACCGTATTGATCACGTCGTCGAAGACAATGACGCTGCGCGCCTGCGCGCCGCCGTGCATCGCGTCGAACCCGTGGTTGATCTCGCCAAGCGCGATCCGCTCGGCGATCAGCCTGTCGAGATCGAGCTTGCCTTCCAAGTACATCGCGGCATAGCGCGGGATGTCGCGCACGAAGGCGGACGAGCCCAGGAACGATCCCTGCACCCGCCACTCATTGCGCAACATAGCGATGCCCGGAAGCGCGACGATGCCGTCGTCTGGCATGGCGCCCACGATCGTCATCAGCCCGCCCGGCGCGAGCATCTCCACCGCCTGGGTCATCGTTCCGGGCAGGCCGATCGCCTCGAACGTGTAATCGGCGCCGCCGCGCGTCAGTTCGCGCACCTCGGACACGGCCTCCCGCCCGCCCGGGAAGGCGTCGGTCGCGCCCATCTCCAAGGCGAGCGCGCGCTTTTCCGCCGCGCGGTCAACCGCGACGATACGCTCCGCGCCGGCGATGCGCGCACCCTGCACGATGTTCAGCCCGACACCTCCGCAGCCAATAACGACCACGCTGCTGCCCGGATGCACGCGCGCGGCGTTGAACACCGCGCCCAGCCCCGTTAGCACGCCGCAGCCGAGCAGCGCGGCGCGATCAAGCGGCATCTGGCGCGGGATCGTCACTACGGCATGCTCATGGACGAGCACCTGCTCGGCGAAGCCGGCGAGCTGGCTGAACTGGGTGACGGTGGTGCCGCGCAGCGTGAGTCGCGGGCGGCCGTCGTGCCGCGCCGGGCGATCCGCGCATAGCTGGCTCTTGCCTGAGAGGCATGTAGCGCAATGGCCGCAGAACTGCGCTGCGCAGGTGACGACATGATCGCCGACCCGAACCCCCGTGACGTCCGCGCCCACCTCCTCCACAATGCCCGCGATCTCGTGCCCCAGCACGACCGGAGTGACGACGTCGCGCATCCCGCTCACGTAATTGTAGTCGCTGTGGCACAGCCCGCTCGCCGCAACGCGCACCAGGATCTCGCGCGGCGCCGGGGAGTCGATCGCCACCTCCTCGATCGACAGCGGCGTCTTCGCCGCGAACAGTACAGCAGCCTTCACCGCCCACCTCGCGAGACCAAAACGAAAAATCTAGTAAACATGCGTACCGTGTGACACAGCACGAACTTGCTGTCCAGCTATGGTGCGTGCGACGATGACGAAGACGGAAGAGCCGTGGTTGCGGTCCCAGCCCGAGCTAATCGCCGACGGCCTCGTCTTCCCGGAGGCGCCACGGTGGCGCGATGGGCGCCTGTGGATTTCCGACATGCACGATGGCCGCGTCTTGGCCACGGACGCGGAGGGACGGCTGCACCCCCAGTTCTCGGTGAACGACAAGCCATCGGGTCTCGGCTTCGATCGATCCGGACGTCTGTTGGTGTGTCTAATGCAGTCTCGCCGGATCATGCGTTGGGAGGATGGGCGGCTCGGCCTTTTCGCCGACCTGTCCGCCCTTGCGCCCTTCCCAATCAACGACATGGTCGTGGATCGGCGTGGTGTGTGCTACGTTGGGAGCCTTGGGTTCGATCCATGGGGCGACGTCGCGGCCGCTAATCTGCCCGACACGGCGAGCCAGACGGCGTCGATCGGACCGGCGCCGCTGTTCCTCGTCCGCCCAGACGGGACCGCCTGCGTCGCCACGGACGAGCTCGTCTTCCCAAACGGCATGGCGTTCGACCCCGACGGCCGGCACCTGTTCGTCGCGGAGACCTACGGTCATCGCATTGCGCGGCTTCGCCTCGACCGCGTCGGCGGCATCGCCGGCTGCGCCACCTTCGTGTCCTTCGCTGCCGCGCCTTCGGCCAGCGTGGCAGAGGCAGTTGCATGCGGCGCGGTGATGCCGGACGGCATCGCGCGGGGCCCCGACGGCACGCTGTGGGTCGCGGACGCGAACGGATCGGGCGTGTTGCGGGTTGATCAAAGGGGATCGGTCACTGGGCGAGTGGAGGTGCCCGGACGGGCGGTGTATGCCGTGGCGGTGGGGGGTAACGACGGTCGCACGCTGTTCCTCTGCGCGGCGCCCCGCCTGCCCGACCGGGCATCCCGCCCTGCGCGCTCAGGCGCTGTGTTTGGGCTGCGCATCGATACCGCGGGCGATTGACACTGCCGCGAAAGACCGCGTACATACGGTACGCATACGAACTTTCGTCGCGGTTCCGGCGATCATGAATTGGAGGGGCTGATGTCGTTCGACAGGATCATCGTTCTCGGTCGTGAAGACGTGCGTGAGACCAGGCTGGAACTGCGGCCGTATTATTACGTGAAGGCGACTGCGGCCGACACAAATGGCGCGTTCACCCTGCGGATGACCCACGTTCGCAAGAGCATCCGTCGGCATACTCACATCCGCGTCGATGAAAGCTTCTTCATGCTCGAAGGCGAGCTGAACGTGCATTTCGGCGCGGAGGGGGTGCGCGTCGAAAACGTGACGCCCGGCATGTACGTCTTCATGCCGCACGGGGTGCCGCATGCGATCGAGCTGCTGTCGCCGGAAGGGGCGAGGATGATCGCGGTGAGCACACCGGGCGGTGACGAGGCGTTTCTTGAGGAAATCGTGGAATCGATCAACCGCCTTGGCCGCAAGGACGATACCCATCCCGAATATATCGAGATGGCGCGCCGCCACGGCATCATCTTTGACGAGCCGGAGGTCAGCGCCGACGATCTCGTGCAGGCCACCCGGCTCTGAGCCGCACCGTCTTTATCGCAACGTCATGGAGGCGCAGCCGCAGATGACGGGTTCCACCGACTATCAGTACATCACCTATGCGGTGACCGACGGGGTTGCCGAACTGGTGCTCAATCGTCCTGACAAGCTCAACGCCTTCCACCTGCCGATGTATCACGAGACGTGTAACGCGTTCGAGCGCGCGCAGGCGGACGACGCCGTCCGCGTGATCCTGCTGCGCGGCGCGGGCAGGGCGTTCTGTGCCGGGCGGGATTTCAGCTTCAGTTCGCAGATCCAGGAGGACGTCGGCCGCGACGCCTGGCGACGCGAGTACAAGCTGTGGACGCCGTGGACGCTCGACAACAACAAGATGATCGTCGCGCTAGTGCAAGGCTATGCGCTGGGCGGCGGCGGCACCTTGGCCTGGAGCGCCGACGTGACGCTCGCCGCAGAAGGAACCAAGTTCGGCTATCCCGAGACGCGACATGGCACCGCGGGCAAGGTGATGATCTGGTCGTGGGCATTCGGGCCGAAGGTCGCGAAGGAGATCGTGGCCAGCGGGCGGTCGATCCTCGTCGACGAGGCGCTCGACATGAACCTCGTAAACCGCGTCGTTCCCGCCGACAGGCTGGAGGAGGAGGGATGGAAGCTGGCGCGCGAAATCGCCGCGATGCCGGCGGGCGTGCCCGAGATCATCAAACGCATGACGAACTACGCCAGCCGCGAGATGGTCCGCGACGTGCTCGATCACCGCCGCTACGACGTCGACACCGCCGAGTGGGACGCCGCCGGCGTCGTCCCCTCGCTGTGGATGGCCAATGCGGAGGAAACGCTCGCGGCAACGCTCCGCGCGGGCGCTACGATGTCCCCGAAATCTAACAATGGAGTCTCCGGTGCCCGATAAGCGAGTGGATGTTGCCGTCGCCGACAGGATCGCGACCTTCACCCTCAACCGTCCGGAACGCGATAACGCGATCGACACGGGAATGTACCGCGAGCTGCACGACGGATTGCAGCGCGCCGGCGAGTCTTCGGACGTCGACGTAGTCGTCCTGCAAGGCTCCGCCGACTGTTTCTCGGTCGGGGAGGATATGGAGGCGCTCGCCCGCAACGGTGGTCTTGCCGAATGGCGGCGTACCTATCGCGGCTTCGTGCAGGTGACATGGCACCTGCCCAAGATGGTACTCTCCGCGGTCCGCGGCCCGGCGCTGGGCGTGGGCTGCGAGCTCGCGCTGCTTGCCGACGTGACCTATGCGACGCCGGACGCGTCGTTCGGCCATCCCGAGATGGCGTTCGGGCTTGTGACCCCGACGGTGTGGCCGTGGCTTGCGGGGCCGAAGGCGGCAAAGGAATATCTCTCTTCCGGCCGCATTATGTCCGCCGTGGAGGCAAAGCGGGTCCGTCTCATCAACCAAGTATTCGAGCCCGATCGGCTTGACGCCGAGATTGCCTCGCTCGCGAGGGATTTCGCCTCCATGCCGCCGGGCGCCGCGGTGGCCAACAAGCGGCGGCTCAACTGGTCGTACCGTGACATCAGCCGCACGCTGCTCGACGACATCAATTACGGGCTCGACTTCCAGTGGCAGGTCGAGAACCGCTCGGTGGACGAGGCGTTCTACAAGAGCGTGAAGGAAAAGGGCGTGACCGGCGCGCTGAAGCAACGCAACGAACGGTATCAGAAGTCGTGATCGGTTCCGATCGACGCGCCCTAGTCGCGCGGCTGTTCGCCGCGCGCTCCATCGCGGTGGTCGGCGCATCGCCGAACAACGTCTACACTTGCAACGTCATCCCGCGAATTCGAGCGAGCAGGGACATGCAGGTCCATCTCGTAAACCCGGGCCGGCAGGAACTCGACGGCGTGCCCTGCCACGCTACGATCGAGGAGATCGAGGCGGAGGTCGACCTGGCCTTCGTCGCGGTCCCGGGCGACAGTGTGCTCGACGTGCTGCGCGCGGCTCAGCGGCGCAGCGTGGGCGCAGCCATTGTGGTGTCGGCCGGCTTCGGCGAAAGCCGGAGCGCGGAGGGGCAGCACCACTTGGATGCGCTCCGGGCTTTCTCGCGCGACAGCGACATGGCGATCTGCGGACCGTCGTGCCTCGGTTTCGCAAACGTCGTCGAGCAGCGCGATCTCTTCGCAACGGGTACGCCGGGCCGCATACCGGCGGGCAGGATTGCGCTGATCTCGCAAAGCGGGGGCACGCTGTCGGGCCTGATCCGCTCCGCCACGGCGCGCAATCTGGGCTTCAGCCAGATCGTATCGTCGGGCGGCGAGGCGTGCCTGGATTGCTGCGACTACCTCGATTACATTCTCGAAACGCCGGAAACGCGCGCCGTTTGCCTGTTCTTGGAGGACCTGCGCGATCCCGATCGCTTCCTGACGCTGTGCCGCCGCGCGGCCGAGCGCGACATCGCGCTGTCATGCATCAAGATCGGCCAGAGCGAACCGGGCCAACGCGCGGCGCTCGGCCATACCGGCGCGATCACGGGCGCCGATGATTATTTTGAGGCGCTGTTCGATGCCGGTGGGGTGGCGCGTTGCTTCAGCGTCGAAGACATGCTGGACGGCATCGCGGTGTTGGCGCAGGCGGCCGCCGCTGCGCAACCGACCGGCGACCGGCTGGCGATCGTCACGGTCTCTGGCGGCACGGGCACGCTGCTGGCTGATCTCGCGACACGTGCGGGGCTGAATATTCCTCCGCTCGGCGCCGAAGCACGTGCCGCAATCGAGGCAACCGTCCCAGCTCGACTGCGCATCGACAACCCCGTCGATATTCCTGCCCAGGTCCGCGGCGGCGATCGCGCCATTTGGAACGGTGCGATCGCCGCCATGGCGGCCAGCGGCGACTTCGACGCGGTGCTGGTGGCAGATCTGCATGAGAACGACGCCTCACATGTCGCCGATCTGGCTGATGTGGCGCAAGAACACGGCACGCCCGTGCTGCTGACCTCCTCGACCGACGGCCTCACGATCGCCGGGCCGGATGCGGTGGCGAAGGCTGGCCAGCTCGGCCTCCCCATGTTGCGCGGCGCGCGGGCGGCGGTTCACGGCATCGCCGCGGCAGTGCGGCAGCACCGCGCGCGGCAATCGGTGCTCACGCAGCCGGCGAGCTGGTGGCTGCCCGCGGCGATCGATGCGACGCTGCCGGGCACGTTCAGCATTCCTCCGCCGTTGGCGGAAGGCTCGGCGCCGCTGAACGAGCTCGAATGGCGCGCGCTGTTCGCCCGCACCG
Organism: uncultured Sphingomonadaceae bacterium; assembly: GCA_964251385.1. GTDB lineage: Bacteria > Pseudomonadota > Alphaproteobacteria > Sphingomonadales > Sphingomonadaceae > CADCVW01. The sequence continues at coordinate 584,551 of CAXUJK010000002.1, forward strand.
GTTTCCCCGGCCCGCGCGAGATTTTCTTGACGGAGACCGACGATGCTGCGGAGGCGGCTTGGACACTTCGGCCGCCGTTTGCGGTGAAGGGTGTGGCCGCGGGGATCGTCCACAAGGTGGCGGCGGGGCTGGTGGCGCTAGGCATTCCCGATCGCGAAGCGGTTGTTGCCGAGATCGGCCGCATGGCCGCGGCGGCGGCTGCGTCCGGCATCTATGTCGAGGGATGGATCGTGCAGGAGATGGCGACCAATTCGGAAGCGGAACTCTACGTCAGTTGCGTGTCGGAAGGAGGCAGGCGCCCGATGGTAACGCTTGGCCTGGGCGGCGGTAACGTCGAAAGCGGCCGACGCTTCTCGCGACGGCTGGCGCCGGTCAGCATCGGCACCGCCCTGAACATGATTGCGCAAGCAACCGATCTGGTGTCGCACAGGGCGACGCCGCGCGCTGCCGAGGCGGTGGCAACGCTCTCGCAGATCGCAATGGCAAATCGTGGATCGATCGAGCTGATCGAGATCAATCCGATCCTGCTATGCGGCAACGGCGAGGCGATCGCCGTCGACACCGTGGTGGGCCTGAGTCAACCGCGACCTGAGTGATCCACTCCGCGATCATTGCGGGCTTGTGGCTTCCCTCCACTTCTACCGTCGTCTCGATCGTGTAGCGGAAGACCGCCGACCTGTGTTCGTCAGAAGCTGTCAGCCGCGAATGTCCTCAGGTTCGGCAACCGGCCAGCACGGGGTCCAGGAGCAGATCTTGTTCCGCCCTTGTTCACGGCGATCGTCACGCCGTCCAACTTGGCCAGCCGCAGTGTCTTCAGCCGCATCTGCGACGTCCGCAACAACGTTAGAACTCTTTGCCTGATCGTGCCCTTGACGGGGGCTGCTGGGCACGTTCCCAATCGACATGGATGGACCGGCGGTCACCCGCGGCTTCCGCGAAGCGATCGATGATCGGCTGCATCACCTCAATCCAGTCGGTATCCGCTCGATCCCAATAGCATCGCGCTACTGATCCGGCGTCATCTCCCCATCCCTCCTGCAGTGTCGGCGCGGCAGGTGACGCACGTCGCCGAACCTTGACTTATGGCACCGTCATCTCAAGGCTCTGCCGATGTTCTGCGGACGACATCTATGAGCAAAAACCCCAAGCTAGGACGCAGGACCGTTCGCGACGATTCCTCCTCGCACCGGAAGACGAATGCTGCGGCCGCCGATTCGAAGGACGATCACGGCCTGCGAGTTCCGCGTCAGCATCGCCTGGCGTTCCTCATCTATGATGTCGCCCGCGCGATGCGGAACATCAACGACGAGGCGGTGAGGCCATTCGCGCTGACGCAGGCGCAATGGTCGTTGCTCGTGTACCTCGTCGAGCTTGATGGCGTCGGCATGATGCAAGCGGAATTGGGCAAGCTCCTCAACATCGGCAAGGTCTCAATTGGCGGTTTGTGCGATCGGCTTGAGCGTGCAGGTTTTATCAAGCGGGCCGGAGATAAAGCCGATCGCCGGGTCAACCGGGTCTTTATCACCAAAGAGGGTCTCAAGGTCGTCGGGGAGGTGGACGCGGTCGGCATGAAGCGCGGCGACGAGATCGCGGAGGGGATCTCCAAAGAGCATCTGCAAATCACGATGAGCGTACTTCTAAGAATCAAGGAAAAGATGCTTGTCCTGCTTGCGGAATAGATAGCGCGACCGCCCGGCGCGCACGTACACGATCCTTGGCTTGGCCGAGAGTTGCCTCTGATTCTTGTGTCGGCGCACCGCGGATCGACAAGATTCGTGTCAGTGCCGCAACCACCTGCTTCTCTTAACGCTCTGGTCGGTATAGATTGGGGGTTTGGTCCACCTAATCTAGGGTCAGGACCCATTGATGTGAGCGTCGTGATCTGACTCAGGCTCCGTCAGGAGACCGCGCATGAGCGACCTATATTGGCTGACAGACGAGCAGATGGTGCGGCTTCAGCCGTACTTTCCCAAGAGCCATGGCACGCCGCGGGTTGATGACCGGCGGGTGCTGAGCGGCATTGTTATCTTCAATCGCAACGGGTTGCGATGGCGGGATGCGCCTACGGACTATGGTCCTTACAAGACGCTGTACAACCGTTGGAAGCGTTGGGGAGAGGAGGGCATTTTCCTCTAGGCCCTGTTAGGGTTTGAGCCAATTCGCTGTGGCGGCCATGCAGAGGACGCCCATGAAGCTGGTGCCGGTTTTCTCGTAGCGGGTGGCGACGGCTCGCCACTCTTTCAGGCGAGCCCAGAGGCGCTCGACCATGTTGCGGTTGTGGTAGATCGGCTCGGGACAGGCGACCGGCGCTTCGTTGATCTTCGTCGGGATCGCAGGTCGTGCGCCTCTGTCCCAGACGAGCTGCCGGAAGCGGTTCGAGCTGTAGCCGCGGTCAGCGATGTTCCAGAGCGAGACGCGTGGTAGGCGGCCGAGGAGCGCTGGTGCGAGCGGCAGCTCATGCGCCTGACCGGGCGCTATGCTGAAGGCAACTGCCCGGCCCGAGCCGTCGGCGCCGACGCAGGCCTTGGTCCCGTAGCCTCCACGAGATCGGCCAAGCGCTTCACGGCGATCTCGCTGTCGCGCAGACCCCCTTTTTGCCTGCGCCTGCTGCTTTGTGGTATGCCCAGATGCTGGTGCGTCGACGAACGCATGCCAAGCTGCACGCGGCGCTCCTGTACGAGGTCGAGCAGTCGCTGCCAGACGCCAAGGCTTGCCCAGCGGATGAAAAGCTGAGCCGCCGTCCACCACGAACCGAGCTCTGCCGGCACCGCCCGCCACGTCGCACCGTTCCGGTGCCGCCAGAAGATCGCCTCGATCGTACGCCTAAGATCACGCGGGCGCACCTTGCCCTTTGGCCGCACCGCCTCAACTAGCGGCTCTAGCATCGCCCACTGCTCGTCCGTTACCACAACGCTCCCAACGCAACACACGCAGGAAAATGGGAGCAGTGCTCAAACCCTAACAGGGCTTAGATGCTGGAGGGGCTGGCTGCCGCAAGCGCGGAGCCGACGACCGTCAGATCGACGCGACCTGACTCAAGGCGCACCGACGGGCATCGAGCCTGCAGGTTAAAAGAGAGGGTCTTGGGCGACTGATCGTTCGCACCAAAGGTGGTGACATGGCGGTTTTCTGAGGCACCAAGCTGGCGCACGATCCATCTAAGCGCTGGCACCGCTGTTAATAAGCGGCGTTATGTCCACCAGGTTCATGAGTATGGTTCAGCAGTATGCGACCGGCACAGTACGCGGAAACCCAGGTGTTCTTGGCAATCGCGCAAGAGCGCAGCTTTCGTCCAGCCGGAGCTCGTTTTGAGCCTCACGCCTTCTACCCTCAGCCATTCTCTGCCCTCTCTTGAGGATCGGCTCGGCGTTCAGCTCCTTCGTCGCACGACCCGATCAGTGGCGCCGACGCAAGCGGGCGCGGCGCTGTTGGCCGAATTCGCACCTGCTTTCGCCAAAATGGACGCAGCCGTAGAGGCGGTGAACGGTTTCAATGCGACCCCCGGAACAATACGGCTCAGCGTTCCGCGATCAGCCGCCACGATGGTGCTAGCGCCGTACTTTGCCGACTTTGCAAATTTGTTCCCGGACGTAACGCTCGAGGTGATCATCGAAGACCTCTTCGTGGACATAGTCCGCTCGGGCTTCGATGCGGGTATCCGCCTAGGAGAAGACGTCGAAAAGGACATGACGGACGTGCGTCTTACCGGAAGTCTGCGCGCGGCGGTCGTCGGGTCGCCAGCCATTTCACCCGTTGCCGGCCACCGGCGACGCCTCGCGACCTCCAGCGGCACCTGTGCATCAACCAGCGCGTGAACGATAGCGGAGCTCTGTTCCGCTGGACGTTTGCGAAGGGCGACGAACAACTGAGCGTCACCGTGGATGGACCGCTGACCTTGGATGCCGACGACCTGATGCTTTCTGCGGCCATCGACGGCGTGGGTCTGGCTATGCTGAACGAGGCCGACGTCGAAGGTCATCTTACTGCGGGGACGTTGATCAGGGTGCTGACCGACTGGTGTCCCCCGATCTCAGGCTTTTCCTGTACTTCCCCCGAGTCCGCAGCGCTCCGCGATCTTGCAGGCGCTCATCGACTTCTTGACCTTGCCGGTGACACGCGCCGAGTGTTAGGATCGCGTGCCGATCGCGGACTCATATGACCATCTCAGGGGCACGCCGCTGCCCTGCGGTCAGGTACGAATTGGCTATAGAATTTCATCTCCGACCGATGCCTGCCATTGCCTGGATTTTCAGATCTGGAGCGGGACCGCTTTCGGGCTGCGCGCCCTGTTCGCCAAGCCCGTGATATCAGTCACCAGGCTGGTCATATTAAACGTGCAAGAGCACGACGGTGCGGCCGATCACACGTGCATCCAGAAGGTTTGCGGCATCTGTCACACCCGGATTGACCTGACCCCCGTTTTTTCCTTCCAGTTGGAGCTAGAGTTCGGCCGATCGATCATCGGCATTTTGAAGGAGGCTGAGGCCGGTGCGGTGGTGACGGATTTGTGCCGCAGACACGGTATGTCGAGCGCGACTTACTATGCCTGGAAGGCCAAGTTTGGCGGGCCGGAGGTCTCCGATGCGAAGCGGCTGCGGGCGCTCGAGGAGGAGAACAGGAGGCTAAAGAGGCTGCTCGCCGACACGATGCTCGACAACGCGGGTCTGAAGGACCTGCTGTCAAAAAAAGGTAGCGCCGCCGCGAAGCGGGAAGCGGTCGCGCATCTTCAGGCGGCGTTGGGGATGAGCGAGCGGCGGGCGTGCGCTGTCATCGGAGCGGATCGCAAGAGCATGCGGTATCGCTCGTGCCGGGCCGATGACGGCGACTTGCGGTCGCCTGCGCGAGCTGGCGCAGCAGCCCGGCGGTTTGGCTATCGACGGCTGCACATCCTGCTCCGCCGCGACGGGATCACGATCAACCGCAAGAAGACGCAGCGCCTGTATCGTGAGGAAGGGCTGACGGTCAGGCGCAGGCGGGGTCGCAAGCGTGCGGTCGGCGCGCGGGCACCTGCGCCTGTGCTGGCGCTGCCGAACCAGCGTTGGAGCCTGGACTTCGTCCACGACCAGCTCGCCACCGGCAGACGGTTCCGCGTCCTCAACGTCGACGACGACGTGACGCGTGAGTGCCTGGCGGCGGGAGTGGATACGTCGATCTCCGGCCGTCGTGTCGTGCGCGATCTGGGCGGTCTGATCGCTGCGCGCGGAGCGCCCAAGACGATCGTCAGCGGGCAAGGGATGTGCTGCGATCGTCCTTCGCGCGTCATCGGTCGGCCAGAACCTTGGGGCGGCACCTTGAGGACGTACTGGCCGTCTTGGTCGCGCAGACCCTTCCACGGGCGCACTGAACGCTTGCGGTTCGGCAACGTGCGGGGCTGCGGCGATGAGGCGCTTGCCTACTTTTCTTCCAAGAGCGCGGCAACGCGCGTCGGGCGGCTTCGGTGCGCCTACTGGATGCGGCTAAGAACCCGGAAGCCTAGGTCGCAGAAGGCGGCGTGTTCCGACAGGGCGCGGAAGAGGATAACCCGCCAATCGTTGGGACCGCGCCGCTCGGCTTCGCGTTCGGCCTTTCTCGCGAGTTCCCGCGAGACCAACGCAGTGCCGCCTGCGGCATGGAAGCGGTCAAGCGGCGTGTCGTAGCCGCGCAATTCGAAGAGCGACATGCGGGTATATCGGTTGGCCAGATTCAGCAGCCGGAAATGGGATCGCAGCCGGCTGTACGTGCTGGCGTTCATCCCGGGAGGCCGCGCGACGCCGTAAATGAGCGCCAGCGCGTCCGGTCGGAGCGTAATAGACAGGGTCATGATCGTCTCGTCCGGCACCGGGTCATAGTAAGGATGAAAGAACAGGCGCACGGCGGTGGCCTCATCGACGACCAGGCGCCGCTTGAGGGTGTTGCACCCGCCGCACGCCGGAACGAGGTTGAGCGAGAACACGGAAAACTGGGGATGGTCTTCCTTGGGTAGGTAATGATCGAGCGTCCCGGCTTCGCTAATGCCGCAGAACAGGCACATGACGACAGACACCCGGGCCTTCAGCGTCGTTCGCAAGGCCTTCATCGGCACCGTCTCGCCTTCGTAGGCGTGCCTTAAGGCCGCCTTTTGCATCGACGTCGCGACTAGCCCGGGTAGCGCCTGGACGTCGGGCGCTGCGGCTAGGTAGTCGGCGTAGGCGCTCAGGACACGCGTTCGAACGGCACTAAGCCTTGTCTTGTTAGCGCCCCGCTTGGCCGTCACGATCGCGTCGAACACTGATTCGTCGTCAACGTCCGGCGGCGGTACGTGCCTCAAGCGCTCAGCTCTCGATCGCGCCGAGACTGGCGAGATAGGAGCGCGCGGCGAAGCCGAGTCTTCCGCCCAGCAGCACCTCGATGCTTTCCAAATCGTGCTCATCGGCGAGAAGGCGAAGCGCTTCGTGCCAACCGGTGGCGCCATCGTCCAGGTTGAAGACGTCCTCGGTGATCAGCCCGATGCTCTCGCCGAACGTCTCGATGACCGGTCGCGCCGCCGTGGTGCTGTCGTCCATGCGGCGGATGACGCGGACGTGGCGGGACGGCGTTTCCTGCAGGACGACGGGCGAGTGTGTCGCGACCACTGCATAGCCGTCGAAGCGCGCGAGGCAGAGCCGCAGGCTCCTGAGCAGAGCGGCGAGGAGGGGTGGATGAAGGTGGGTTTCGGGCTCGTCGACGAGGACGAGGCTGGGCGCATTGCCGTCGATGTGCGCGGTGATTTCGGTCATGATCTTGAGGACGACCTTGTGGCCGCTGCTAAGCGTGCGGAAGAGGTTGACGAAGGCCTCTCCATCGTCATCGCCGATCTCCACGACGAGGCTCGTCATCGCAATCCGCAGGAACGACGCGTCGCGTAGCAGGGGTTCGAGGATGTCGAGCAGGTCGGTGACCCACCTCGATCAGGATACGGATGCACCCGTCGACCAGCGTCATCGCCTGACGATGCGGGATGGTTGGTGTTCGGTTGGTGTCGGAACAATGCTTCGCGGCCGTCGCCGATGCGCTCGTCTCGAACGGCTCGATGCGGATGTTGTCGCCCTCGATGTCGCGCCGCAGCCTCCACAGGTCCTCGAACACCAGGAGCATCCGGAAGAGGGTGTTGTGCACGACGGCTATGCGTGGGCTGCCATTGGAACTGCCGTTGGCGATGGCCACTTCTTCGGTGATGTTGAGCATTTTGGAAAGGCCGAGGGCCTTGCGTACATCCGCCGCGCGCAAGGCTTCGGCTCCCGGTTGGCGCAGCGCTGCCGCCCGTTCCGCGACCTTGAGAACCGAGGGCGTGCCGAACTTCGCCGCCAACGTGTAGCGCGCGATGTCCTCGTGCCGGAGATCCTCGAAATAATGGATTCCCTCCATCTGCATCCAGGCCAAGACGAGGAACAGGCATTGAACCTGGAGGGCGTGCAGCGCCGCCGACCCGAGCGAGGCGTGCTCATGCTCGCGGAGCAGCACCGCGTAGCGCTTGGCCAGGGCCAGCCAGGATGCGTTCCTCGGATCGCTGAGCTTGCTGCCGTCCGGCAGTTGAAAGCCGAAGTCGATCGTGCGCGAGCGCGGTTCTTCATTGGAGCCGATCCGCGATGCGGGCCCGGCCGTCACCACCCACTTCATCGCCGGGTAGGATGATTTCAGCCACGGGTAGACGGGCTCGCGGTCCCTTCTCTGCGCCGGAAACTGAACGACGTTCGTCGCTACCATGGACGAGGCCTTTCGTAAGTCGGATCTGCGAGCCGACGCTCGGCGAGGATGCGCCCCTGGCGTAAAACCCGGACATGGGGACCGCGTCCAAGCGCCTCGATCGCGACTTCGCAGAACGCCAGCTCGTCGAGCCACTCCGACGCGAAGCGCTCCTCACGCTCGGGCTCCCACGTCTCCGCCGCCTCGACCAGGCTGCCGTGCCAGATGACCAGATCCGCGATCAGCTCGGGTTCGGCGACGATCACGGCGGCGGCGCAGGAATGGCACGACTTGACCTTCGTGCAAGCCTCTCCCGGTGCGGTTTCGGGCTGGATGCCGGCCTTGTTGTCAAGGCACAGGCGACCCAGCCCCGTCCGCATTGCTTTCGCCGCGATCTCGCGAACGCGCTCAACATCCATTCCGAGCCGCAGCGCGGCGTTCTCGACGCCGACCAGGGCTATCGCCTCGAACGCGTCCATGAACTCGCGGATCTTCCGCTCGTAGATGATGCGAAGCGGCATCTTAAGGACGTAGTGCGACGTCAGTTCTTCGTTCGAATGGTTCGCGATCGCGTTGGCGACGTTGATGTTTCCATCGTGCAAAAGCGCGGCGTCGAGCAGGACGCTCGATCGCGTCCAGCCGCTCGCGGTTGAGCTTGCGTATTGCCTCGGGCAGCTGGTCCACGCTGATGCCCGCCAGTTCGCGCGATATCGCGAGATTGGCGAGGAACGCGTCGACTTCCTTGGGATCGTAGTCGAGCTCCTTGGTCGCCGCGAAGCTCTGGACCATGTCGGCGATGCGCTCGCGGCAACGCACCGGCGCCTCCGCGAGTGAGGATTTGGGTCTCGACGCTCCGGCATTCTGAAGACCGACCAGTACGTCAGTCGCGTCTCCCAAGAGTTGGAGCTTGTCCAAGGCGGCTCGGCCGTTGACGATCCGATCCGAAAGGCCTCTCGGCTGCGCTTTGCCTTTGAGCACCTTGGAGCGCCACGAAAGAAGGGCTTTTTCGACGAGCTTGCCGTCGACCGGCCTGTCTGCGGCGAGTTCCGCTACGAGACGTCCCGGGAGCGTTTCGGCGACATGAATTAGGATTTCAAGCGTCAGTGCATAGGTCGACTTGGCGGTGGCGCCCGAGACGCTGTCGATGCCGGCTATGAACCTGGCGGCGAGCTTTGCGGCGCCGACCGTGCCGTACGGGCTGACGAGATCGTGGAAGGAATAGTTGCGTCCGTGCGCGTCATGGTATGGGCGAACCGGATCCTCGTGGCGTATCCTGCGGTTCTCGGCCGCGAGCATCTTCGCGCATTCAGGCACCAGCTCGAACGCCGAGGGTGTGATCCTCAGTAGGCGCGCGACCTCGGTGACGTTCAACCGATCCTTGAACACCGGACATGTCCCCGTTCGGCGCATACCGGCGAGCAACGACTCCAGATCCGCGGCAAGTCGAGGATGTGCACCGCTCGTCGGGACTTGATCGCGGATGCGGTCGTCGAATCCGTCGACGACCTTCTTCGTTTCCGGATAACGGACGAAGACGGGCGTGTGGACGCCCAGCTCGGCGACCAGCCACTTCCGATTCACACCCTCGGGACCAAATACGAGCGTTCCCGCGGAGAAATGCTCCTCCAGGAATGCGGACATCCGAAGATGCAGGCCGTCGTGCGCCTTCTCGGTGACTCCGGCAGCTGCGAGCATCCGGTCGTGACGCCGGAAATGATCCTCGCCGATCTTCAGGTTTCGGGCGGCGCGATAGTCCAGCCTGCGCGCTTCGTAGACGTGCTTGCGGTCAACCCGCCCCCGACGGATCGGCACGATGTCAACGGACGCCATCCAATCCAGACGGTTGCCGATCCAACTATCCAGGTCGGGCCGGAGCGGCTTCATTTCTATCGCCGTGCGCAGGAACCTGCGTTCGGGCCGCTGGCCGAGATCGATCACACGGCCACCGGCGCGGCGATGGGAGCGTGCGGATCATAATCCTCGACCATGAAATCGTCGATCGCGTAATCGAAGATCGAGGCCGGGCGTCGCGTGATCCGAAGCTTCGGTGCCCCGCGCGGTTCGCGGGCGAGCTGCTCGGTGACGAGATGCTCGTGGTTGAGGTAGACGTGGACGTCGCCCCCGCTCCAGACGAGCTCCCCCGGCTCCAGATCGCACTGCTGCGCCAGCATGCGGAGGAGGAGCGCCGCCGAAAACGCATTGAATGCGAAACCGAGCCCGAGGTCGCAGGATCTCTGCCAAAGCATGCCCGACAGGCGACCGTCCGCGACATGGTATTGATAGGTCATATGACACGGCGGCAGCGCCATTTGATCGAGTTCGGCGACGTTCCAGCCCGTGAAGATGTGTCGACGGGACGCGGGGTTCCTGCGCAGGCCGTCGACGAGGACCGCGATCTGGTTAATGCCGGGCTCCACCTTGCGGTACAACCCCGCTTGTTCGTCCGCCTTTTCGTAGCAAGGCCAATCGACCCACTGCTTTCCGTACACCGGGCCGAGATCGCCCCACTTCGCGGCGAACGCGTCATCCTCGATGATCCGGCCCTCGAACTCGTCGCGGGTGAGGTTCTCTCCCGTTGCGGCGCGAAAACGTGCGAGCGGCCAATCGGTCCAGATATGAACCTTCTGCTCCACGAGCGGTCGGATGCTGGTATCGCCGCTCAAGAACCATAGCAGTTCGCGCGCGGCTACCTTCCACGCTACGCGCTTCGTGGTCAGTAGTGGCACGGCGTCGTCAGCTAGCGAGAAACGCAGCGTTTGCCCAAAGAGCGATCGCGTCCCGACGCCGGTGCGGTCACGCCGTTCGTCGCCAAGCTCCCATGTCCTGCGCACGAGGTCGAGATACTGGTCTTCGAAATGCGGACGCTGACATCGCAAGCTGAACCCCCTGACGAGGCCGACCTTATCCTATTCTGAAGAACCGAACAAGAACGACTTCCCTGTGAGTGTCCCGTTTTGCAAAGCGCTTGGGTCGCTGATTGACGCTGCGGACGATGACAAAATCTCCTCAACCCTAGCGCCGGGACGGCACAAAAGAACGGCAGCCCCAAAAACACGTCGGCGCTGCGCTGGTAGAGCTGCAGGTCGAGCCGCCCGTTCGCTACGCGTGTCTGGAAGAGGCAATGGCATCGGGCGAGCGCCATGGCGCCCAAGTCGCCCGGGTTCCACGCGGACACGATCTGGCGCCGGGAGGCGGGCTGTTCTTTGATCTGCGCGATGAGGTCGGCGATCTGGTCGACATGTCCTCCGTCCGCCGTCTGCCAGTCGCGCCACTGCTTGCCGTAGACGGGGCCCAGCTCGCCGTCCGCGTCCGCCCATTCGTCCCAGATGCCAACGCGGTTTTCGCGCAGCCACGCGACGTTGGTCTCGCCACGCAAAAACCACAGCAGCTCGATGATGATCGAACGCAGATGCAGCTTCTTGGTGGTCACGAGCGGAAAGCCGGCCGACAAGTCGAACCGCATCTGGTGTCCGAAAACGGACAAGGTACCCGTTCCCGTGCGATCCTCCTGGCGCGTACCTTCGTCCAGGATGCGCCCCATTAGGTCCAGATAGGCGCGCACCTTACGTTTTCGCGGCCCCGCAACGCGGGATCGCCGACGGCTGCGGCCGGGGCAGCGTCGGCGCGAACTGTGCGAAGTAGCTCTCGCCGTCCGCCAGCTTCTCGAACTTGATCTGCGTATAGCCGAGCGCCCGAAACTCGCAGCGAAGCAGATCGGGCGGGGTGCCGTGGCTGGCGGTCGGGCGGTCGGCGTCCACGACCACGACGCTGCCTCCGGCCTTGATGCTTTCCCGCAGGTGCCACAGGAACTCGGCGGGCTGTTCGATCTCGTGATACATGTGGATCATCAGAACGCGGTCGAACGAGGCGGCGGGCAGTTGCGGGTTGTTGGGCATGCCCAGCCGCACCGCGACATTGTCGAGCCGCTCGCGCTCGACGCGCTGCGCCAGCTTGTCGCGCGTGTCCGCGATGATGTCCTGCGCGAGCACGCGGCCGGTCGGCCCGACCAGCGGGGACAGGCGGATCGTGTAATAGCCCTCGCCCGCGCCGATGTCCGCGACCGACATGCCGCGCGTGATCCCGGCCAGCCGCATCACCGTCTCCGCCTCGCCCAACTTGTCGCGTGCATCCTCGTTCGAAAAGCGCGGCGACACGATGCTGGCGACGGGGCGGTAAGGCGGCGGGAAGCCGGATGTCGCGGGTGCCGAAGGTTCGCGCCCGCATCCAGCCAGCAGCGCCGACGCGATAACCGCCTTAATCCACATCGTCGACCTCCACCGTCTCGCCCGTCACGCGCTGCGATAGCGCGGCCGCCATGAAGCGGTCGAGGTCCCCGTCGAGCACCTCGCCCGGCGCGGTCGACGTGACCCCCGTGCGCAGATCTTTCACGAGTTGGTACGGCTGCAACACGTACGACCGGATCTGGTGCCCCCAGCCGATGTCGGTTTTCGCGGCGTTGGTCGCGCTCGCCTCGGCTTCGCGGCGCTGCAGTTCGGCCTCGTACAGCCGCGCGCGCAGCTGCTTCATCGCTTCGGCCTTGTTCTTGTGCTGCGACCGCTGATTCTGACACGACACGACGATGTTGGTCGGCAGATGCGTGATCCGCACCGCGCTGTCCGTCGTGTTGATGTGCTGGCCACCGGCGCCCGACGCGCGATACGTGTCTATCCGCAGGTCGCTGTCCGCGACCTCGATCGCGATCGTGTCGTCGATTTCCGGGTACACCCAGACGCTGGCGAAACTCGTGTGGCGGCGGGCGGAGCTGTCGTAGGGGCTGATGCGGACGAGGCGGTGCACGCCCGACTCCGTCTTGGCGTACCCGTAGGCGTTCTCGCCCTTGAGCAGATAGGTCGCGGACTTGATCCCCGCCTGTTCGCCGCCGTGATAGTCGATCAGTTCGACGGTCATTCCGTGGCGTTCGGCCCACCGCGTATACATGCGGCTCAGCATTTCGGCCCAATCCTGCGACTCGGTCCCGCCCGCGCCCGAATTGACTTCGATATAGGTGTTGTTCGCGTCCGCCTCGCCCGCGAGCAGCGCCGCGACCTTGTCGCGCTCGGAGCGGATCGCCAGTGTATCGAGCGCCTTGACCGCCTCGTCGGCGAGCGCCGCGTCGCCTTCCGCGTCGGCCATTTCCATCAGCTCGACCGTGTCCGCAAGCTCGGTCTCGATCGCGCGCGTCGCCCCGATCGCCTCGTCCAGCCGCCGCCGCTCGCGCATCACGTCCTGCGCCGCCTTTGCGTTGTTCCACAAGGCCGGGTCCTCGACGCGCGCATTGAGCTCGTCCAGCCGGGCCAGCGCGCGGTCCCAGTCGAGGAAACGGCGCAGCAGGGCCAAGGCGGCATTGATCTGGTCGATGGAGGCTTGCGCTTCTGCGCGCATGGTAGTCCTTTGAAGGGGGTAGTTCCCCGGCGAAGGCCGGGGCTCAGCCTTTCGTAGCTGCCGAGGCTAGGCCCCGGCCTTTGCCGGGGAACACCGTTAGCGCCGGCGTCTCGTTAGTAAATCCCGCCGGCCTTCGTCAGGAAGTCGTCGGGCGCGTCCTCCTCGGGCTCCTCGCGACGCGCGACCACCTCGCGACGCTGCACGACCCCCTTCTTCTTGACCACCCGGATCACCGCGGGCTGCGCCAACAGGTTGCGTTGGATCGTGCGGCGCGGTTCGGATTCGGGCTTGAACGCTTCCCAGATCACGCCCGACTTGGGGTCCTCGCCCGAAGGCCAGCCCGCATACACGCGCCGCCCGGACCGCCGGTCGATCCGCACCATGCGCACGCCCGCGGGTGCCGCGAACGGCACGACGGGCATGTCCTTGTACGCGACCTGCGCCCATTGCTTGAAGATCGGCGCGGCGATGCGTCCGCCCTGCGCGCCGTGCCCCAGGTCGCGCGGCTGGTCGTAGCCGACGTAAAGCCCCGCGACGATGTCGGGCGACCCGCCGACGAACCACACGTCCTTGGGACCCGTCGTCGTGCCCGTCTTGCCGAAGAGCGGGCGCTTGAGATCGCGCAGGCTGGTCGCCGTCCCGCGCTCGACCACGCCCTCCAGGATATGGACCATCTGGTACGCGGTCATGGGGTCCATCAGCTGCTTGGTCCGCACCGGCGGCCGCGGCATCGGCTTGCCGTCCCACTGCCGGTACGTCGCCTTGCACGGCACGCACTCGCGATTATCGGCGCGCGCGATGACCTTGCCGCGGCGGTCCTGCACGTAATCGATCAACGTCGGCGTCAGCGCCTTGCCGTTGTTGGCGAGCATCGCATAGGCGTTGGTCAGCTGCAACACCGTCGTATCGCCCGCGCCCAGGCTGTTGCCCAGGAACGGCGCGTACGGCTTGCCGGGCGGGCTGATCCCCATGCGCTCGGCGGTGCGCACGATCTTGGGCATGCCGATCTGGCTCGCGGTGCGCACGGTCATCAGGTTGCGCGACTGTTCGAGGCCCCAGCGCATCGTCTGCGGCCCCGCGCCGCCCGAATTGCCGAAATTGCGAAAGGTCTTCCAGCCGAGGCCGGCACCCTGGTAGACGGAGAACGGCCCGTCGACGATGATCGACGCGGGCGTCATCCCGTTGTCGAGCGCGGTCGCGTACACGAACGGCTTGAACGTACTCCCCGGCTGCCGATACGCTTGAGTGGCCCGGTTGAAATCCTTGCCGCGGATGTCCCAGCCGCCCTGCATCGCGACGATCCGGCCCGTGCGCACCTGCTCGGCGACGAACCCGCCCGAGATTTCGGGAACCGAACGCAGCGCGTAGTTTTCCCCGTCCTTCTTGACCGCGATGACCATTCCCGGCCGCAGGAACGAAAACGCGGACCCGCCGACCCCGCGTTTGGGCATGGACGCGGCCCAGGACGGCATCGTGCCCGTCGTCCCATCGGAAAAGCCGAGCTTGGCGACGGTGCCGATCTTCGACAGCACCACGGCGCTGCGCCAGTCGTCGTAGCCCGCGCCGAATTTCGCGATGGCGAGCCGGTTCGCCCAATCTCCGTCGATATCGATCGACAGCCCCGGATCGCGCCAGCGCCCGCCGCCTTCGAACCGGGCGAGTCCGTCGCGCAACGCCTGGCCCGCCGCCTTCTGCAGCACCGGATCGTACGATGTCCGCACCCACAGACCGCCGGAGTAGACGCTGTGCGGCTGCACCCCGTCCTTGTCCGTCTCGCCATATTTATCGACGAGCGAGCGGCGCACTTCCTCCATGAAGTAGCCGCCGACATTGGCGAACCCGCTCACACGCCCCGCGGGCACCGCACCGATCGGCTCGGCCGCCGCGCGTTGCCGGAAGGAGGCGGTGATGAAGCCGTTCTCCTCCATCTCCTTCAACACATAGTTGCGGCGCGTGATCGCCTTTTGCGCGTTGCGTTCCGGGCTGTACCCCGACGGCGCCTTCGGCAGCACGGCGAGATACGCCATCTCGTGCAGCGTCAGACCGTCGACGTCCTTGTCGAAATAGGCGCGCGCAGCGGACTGCACGCCGTACGCGTTGCGGCCGAGGAAAATCTGATTGAGATAGAGTTCAAGGATCTGCTGCTTGGATAGAACATCTTCGATCTTGCGCGCGAGCAGCGCCTCGCGGATCTTGCGCGTGTAGCTGACCTCGTTGGTGAGCAGCAGGTTCTTGGCCACCTGCTGCGTGATCGTCGATGCGCCGACCGGCCGCCCGCCGCTGCGCGCGTTGGCGACGATCGCCGCGACGATGCCGGCATAATCGATGCCGTGGTGCGTGAAGAACGTCTTGTCCTCCGCCGACAGGAAAGCCTGTATGAGCAGCGGCGGATACTCGTCGAAGCTCAGCTGAACCCGACGTTCGCGCGCGAACGTCTGCACCGGGTTGCCGTCGATCCCGCGCACGTTCGACGGCAGCGGCGGCTCGTAGCGCAGCAACGAGCGGGCGGACGGCAGGTCGCGCGCGAACAGCGCCCAGATCGAGATCAGCCCGATGATGCCTAGGATCGCCAGGTAGGCAAGCCACCGCACCCAGCGCCGCATCCACAGGCGGCCGAGCGCGCCCGTCTTGCGGTACAGGACGAAGCGATTGGGGGGAGCGGAGGCCATAGGGTGCGGCTTCTAGAAGATTGCGACGCGATTGAAAACGAAGGTCTAGCTTGCCGACCGCCGGTCCCGCTCGGCCTTTTCGCGCGCGAAATGCGTCTCGATCGCGCGCGCCATTCCGGTGGCGATGCGTGCCTGACCTTCGGACGACACCAGGAAGCGCGCGTCGCCGTCGTTGGTCAGATAGCCGGATTCGAGCAGCACCGCCGCCGTATCCGCGGCTTTCAGTACAACGAAACTGGCGAAACGGTGGTACTTCTGGCGGAACGGCACGCCGCGCCCGGACGCCTCGCGCTGCAGCAACCCGGCGAATTCGGCCGAGTTGGTCATCGTCTCGCGCTGCGTCAGATCGGCCAGGATCGCGCGCACGCCCGGATCGCGCGTCGGCAGGACGATGTCGCGCGTGCCCGCCCGGTTGTTTTCCGCCGTCGCCAGCCGTGCGGCCTCGATATCCGACGCGACCTCCGACAGCGTGTAGATCGTCGCGCCGCGCGCGCTGGGGTTGGGGGCGCTGTCCGCGTGAACCGCCACGAACAGGTCCGCGCCAAGCCTGCGCGCCAGAGCGACGCGGCCGGGCAGCGACACGAACACGTCGTCGTCGCGCGTCATCGCCACGCGCACGCGTCCGGACGCGACCAGTTCGTCCCGGATCGCGCGCGACACGGCGAGGTTGACGTCCTTTTCGTAAAATCCGGTGGCGGCGGAATAGGCCCCGGGATCCTTGCCGCCATGGCCCGCGTCGATGACGACGAGCGGACGCCCGCTTCCCCGGGCCTCGACGACCGGGCGCGCCGTGTCGTCGGCACGTCCGCGTTGCGCGACGGCCGCCGCCGTGCCCAGCATGCCCGCGAGCGCCACGCCCGTCACGATCGTCTTCAATGCTCGCAAGCTCAAGCTACGCTACCCACCCACCGTCACGTACCACTACGCCTACACGCGATATGTTCACAATCTCACTCATTAACCATCTCTTTACGGCCATGTTGCCGCGCGTGATTTGCGGTGCTAGCACTTGCGCTTCCGACGCGGTTCCAACCCGTCGGTCCGTCCCGCGCCCTATCGTCGCGCGGACGTTCTAGGTTGACGCTGCATGACGCATTCACCCCTCTCGTCGCCCGCAACCGGCTTTCCGCCGGCGGGCGAGTTTGGGGTTGCCGGAACCACCGGCCGCGGCACGCAGCAGACACGATCATCCCCGCAACCGTCAGGTGCCGCCGCGATACGATACGCGCGCTCCGGCCCGGCTTTCGGCGCGATGCCCTCATGGCAGGCGCGCCCATGGAGACTACCCAATGACAACCCGCATGCTCATCGACGCGCGCCACCAGGAGGAAACCCGGGTCGCGGTCGTGCAAGGCAACCGGATCGAGGAATTCGACTTTGAATCCGCCGAACACAAGCAGATCAAGGGAAACATCTTCCTCGCGAAGGTGACGCGAGTAGAGCCCTCTCTCCAAGCCGCCTTCATCGACTACGGCGGCAATCGCCACGGCTTTCTCGCCTTCAGCGAAATCCACCCCGACTACTATCAGATTCCAAAGGCCGACCGCGACGCGCTTCTTCAAGAAGAGGCTGAGCACGCAGCGGAGGAAGAGCGTCTGCGCGCCGAGGAAGACGCGCGGCACGACGATCCCGACGACGATTTCGAGCATGGCGATGAGAGCGAGAGCTACGAAGCCGCCGCGGTCGACGACGGATCGGTCGAGCAGGTATCCGCTCCCTATCCCGACGACGATGACATGGCGGAAGACGCCATCGACGCGGTCGAGCCCGTCGGTGAGGTCGGCCTCGACGACGACCATTTCGACGAGATTGAACCTTCGCACCCCGAAGAGAACGGCCAGCGCGCCAGCAACCCCGCCGACGAACTGCGCAAGAAGCGCCAGGCGCTGCGCCGCCGCTACAAGATCCAGGACGTCATCCATCGCCGCCAGGTGCTGCTTGTCCAGGTCGTCAAGGAAGAGCGCGGCAACAAAGGCGCGGCGCTCACCACCTACCTCTCGCTCGCCGGCCGCTATTGCGTGCTCATGCCCAACACCTCGTCGGGCGGCGGGATATCGCGGAAAATCAGCAACGGCGCGGACCGCAAGCGGCTGAAGTCGATCATGGCGGACCTGCAGCTTCCCAAGTCGATGGGCTGCATCGTCCGCACCGCCGGGCTCCAGCGCACGCGGACCGAGATCAAGCGCGACTTCGATTACCTCGCGCGCATGTGGGACGAAATCCGCGAGAAGACGCTGAGTTCGTCCGCGCCCGCCTTGATCTACGGCGACAGCGATTTGGTGAAGCGCGCGATCCGCGACATCTACAACAAGGAGATCGACGAAGTCATCGTCGAGGGCGAGGGCGGCTTCCGCGCCGCGCGCACTTTCATGAAGCTTCTCATGCCGACACACGCGCGCAAGATCGCGGCGTACCAGGACACGGTGCCTTTGTTCCAGCGTTACGGCGTCGAGGACCAGCTGTCCGCGATGTACCAGCCGACGGTGCAGCTCAAGTCCGGCGGCTACCTGGTCATCAATCCGACCGAGGCGCTCGTGTCGATCGACATCAACTCCGGCCGTTCGACGCGCGAGCATAATATCGAGCAGACCGCCTACGCGACCAACATCGAGGCCGCGCACGAGATCGCGCGCCAGCTTCGCCTGCGCGACATGGCCGGGCTCGTCGTGATCGACTTCATCGACATGGAATCGTCCGGCAACATCCGCCGCGTCGAAAAGGCGATGAAGGACGCGCTCCGCAACGACCGTGCGCGCATCCAGGTCGGCCGCATTTCCGGCTTCGGCCTGATGGAAATGAGCCGCCAGCGTCTGCGCACGGGCGTGCTCGAGGCCTCGACCCGCGTTTGCGAACATTGCGAAGGCACCGGCCTGATGCGCACCGCATCGTCCGCCGGGCTGTCCGCGCTGCGCATGCTCGAGGACGAGGCGGCGAGGGGCCGCGGCGACCGCATCGCCTTACGCGCCGGCCGCGAAGCCGCGATCTACGTCCTCAACAAGAAGCGCGGCGAGCTGGCCGAGGTCGAAGCCCGCTATGGCGTGTCGATCGAAGTCTTGATCGACCCGAACCTCGAAGGCGCGCGCATGACGGTGGAAAGCGCGGGCAACCGCCCGATTCCCCGCGCCCCTCTCCCCGCGCCGGTGCTGTACGAGGACGACGAGGATGACCTGCTCCCGCTCGAGGAGGAGGAAGACGAGGAGGTCTTCGCCGGGGACGACGCACAGGAAGACGGCCCCGACACCGAACGTGCCGAGCGACCCGCACGCGAAGGATCCGGTCGCGCATCCCGTGATGAGGACGCGACCGGCGGCAAGCGCCGCCGCCGCCGCCGTTCGCGCGGCGGACGGCGCGACGAGGCTCCCGCGAACGGCGAGGCCGCGGCGTCTCAGCTCGAAGGCGAACCCTCGGAGGACGGCGACGTGCTCGACTCGGAGTTCGAAGCCGACGCGGCTCCCGTCGAGGGCGAACTGCGCGAGACCGTGGACGGCGCACGACCCCGTCGCGGCCGTAGGGGTCGTCGTGGTGGACGCGGGCGCAATCCCGAGACAGCCTCGTTCGGCGACGAGGCGGGGGGCGAGATGAACCCGTCCTTCGACGCCGACGCGGACGTGCCCGCGCAAGCGCTGCTCCCGGCGGGCGCGGACATCGGCATCGCGGCGATCGCGCCCGCAGGCGATGACGCCCCCGACGCGCTGCTCCCGCAGGCCGAGGTGCACGACGCGACCGAGGCGCTCGGGGAGGAGGAACGGCCCAAGACGCGCCGCCGCCCCCGCGCGAAGAAGCCGGTGACGGAAGGCGACGCGCCCGAGACGGCTCCCGTGTCGGCTGATGCCGAAGCTCCCGCCAAGCCCAAGCGCAGCCGCCGCAAGGTCGCCGCCGACGTGCTCGAAGCGCCCGCCGCGGCCGACGCCGCGCCCGACCAGCCGACCGCCGCGAAGCTCGCCGCCGCCGCGCTCGACGGCGACGCCGCACCCGCGCCGGCATTGCAGGCGGGCAAGGCGGTCGAAGCCTCCGTCGCCGTGCGCGAACCTTCGGACTCGGCTGAGGCCGACGCACCGACCGACGGCGAACCCGCCAAGTCGCGCAGCGGCTGGTGGCAGCGGACGTTCGGCTGACCTCGCGTCCGCCATCTCGTCGGGACGGGGAGTGCTCGCTCACTCCCCGTTCACCCGCACGTCATCATCGCGTCCCCATGCACGCGCTGACCCGCATCATCATGGCGTTCGCCATCCTGTGGACCGCGACCGCGCGTCCCGCCGCCGCGCAGTCGCTGCTGCGCGATGCGGAAACCGAAGCCTTCTTCCGCGATGCCTCTAGACCGCTGATCATCGCGTCCGGGCTTGACCCGAAATCGGTCGACATCGTGCTTCTGCAGGATAAGTCGATCAATGCGTTCGTGGCGGGTGGCCAGCGCGTCTACGTGCACAGCGGGCTCATCGCCGAGGCCGGCAACGTCGGCGAGCTCCAGGGCGTGATCGCGCACGAGCTCGGCCACGTCGCCGGCGGGCACGTCATCCGCATCGGCGAAGGGGCCAAGGTCGCTACCGGCGTTTCGCTCCTCTCCCTGATCCTGGGCGCGGCGGCGATGGCGGCGGGCGCGGGCGAGGCGGGCGCGGCGATCATGCAGATGGGTCAGCAGGCCGCGATGGGCACGTTCCTGTCGTTCAGCCGCAACCAGGAAGCGAGCACGGATCAGGCGGGCGCCAAGTATATGGAAGCCGCCGGGATCAGCGGCGAAGGCACGCTCGCCTTCTTCAAGAAGCTTCAGAACATGGAGTTCCGCTACGCGGTCCCGCAGGACAACGGCTACGCGCGCACGCATCCGCTCAATGGCGAGCGCATCGCCGCGCTCGAAGACGTGTTCGCCAAGTCGCCTGCGTGGAAGAAGCCGTACGACGCCAAGCTCGAAGCGAGGTTCAAGCGCGTGAAGGCCAAGCTCGTCGGCTTCACCGAGCACAACAACCGGGTGCTTACCCTTTATCCGGAGTCCGACCAGTCCGAGCCCGCTCTGTACGCGCGCGCCTATGGCTGGCACCGCGCGGGCTACCCGGACAAGTCCGCGTTCGAGGTCGCCAAGCTCGTCGCTCGCGCGCCGCGCGACCCGTATTACCTCGAGCTGCAGGGCCAGATCCTGCTCGAGACGGGCAAGCCACGCGAAGCGCTCGCCCCGTTGCGCAAGGCAGTCGGCGAAGCGCCGGATCAGCCGCTGATCGCTGCGACGCTCGGCCACGCGCTGATCTCGACCGAGGACGCGCAGTATTTCGGCGAGGCCAAGCAGCTGCTCCGCACCGCGGTCAACCGCGACAACAGCAACCCCTTCGCCTGGTATCAGCTCGGCATCGTCTACGCGCGCGAAGGCGACGAACCGCGCGCCGCGTTAGCGACGGCCGAACGCTATAATCTGCAGGGAGAACCCCGCTTGGCGCACCGCAGCGCCGAGATGGCGATGGCGGGCATCCCGACCGGCACGCCCGACTGGATCCGCGCGCAGGACATCTCGATCGTCTCGTGCAGCGACATCTTTCGCGATGCCAACGGCAAGCGCCGTTCCGACCGCCCGCGCCGCGGCTTCGACTCGTGCGCGGAAAGCAAGAAGTGAATTGGAGTGGTGGATTGGCTGTAGGACTCCTGGGGGCGCTGGCCGGTGGCGGTGCCATGTTGCTCGCGGCGCCCGCCGTCGTGCCCGCACCCGAACGCGCGAAAATCGAGACGGTCGTCCGCGAATATATCCTGGCGAACCCGGAAATCATCACCGACGCGATCCGCGAGTTGCAGTCGCGCGAGGTCGGCAAGGTCGTCGCCGCCAACCGGGTTGCTTTCGAAACGCCGTACGCGGGCGCGTTCTCGGGCAACGCGAACGGCGATGTGACGCTTGTCGAATTCTTCGATTACTCCTGCGGTTACTGCCGGACGAGTGTGCCGATCCTCGATCGGCTCGTCGCCGAGGACAAGGGTTTGCGCGTCGTCTACCGCGAGCTTCCCGTGCTCGGACCGAACAGCGAAGCCGCCGCCCGCGTCAGCCTCGCCGCCGCGCGCGCCGGCAAGTACGGCACGTTCCACCGTGCGTTGTTCGCCGCGGGCCGCCCGGAACCCGCGACTCTCGCTCGGGTAGCGGGCGCAACGGGCATCTCCAGCGCAGCGGTGCCCGCCGACCAGGCCGAAATCGACCGCAACCGCCAGCTCGCCGACGCGATCGGTGTGACCGGCACGCCCGGCTTCATCGTCGGCGACCGCGTGTTCGGCGGCGCGGTCGGCTACGAAACGCTCAAGAAAGCCATCGCGGACGCGCGCGCCGCGCGGCGCTAGTCGGCGCGACCCTTGAAGCCCTGAGCCACGACGTACCACTCGCTCGACCCCTTGCGGCTCGCGGGCGGTTTGGCGTGCTTCACGCCGGAGAAATTGCGCTTGAGTTCGGCGACCAGCCCGCTGTCCGCGCCCCCCGCGAGCACCTTCGACACGAACGCGCCCCCCGGTCGCAGCACGGTGCACGCGAAATCGAGCGCCGCCTCGACCAGCCCCATCGTGCGCAGGTGATCCGTCCGCGGATGCCCGACCGTGTTCGCCGCCATGTCCGACAGCACCAGATCGGCCGCCCCGCCCAAAGCCTCGGCCAGCACGCCCGGCGCGGCGTCACTCATAAAATCCATCTTGAGGATCGTGACCCCGTCCAGCGGCTCCGTGTCGAGCAGGTCGATCCCGACCAAAGTCGCGCTCGGCAATCGATGCCGCACGACCTGCGCCCACCCGCCCGGCGCGATCCCCAGGTCGACGATGCGCTGCGTTCCGCGCAAAAAGCCGAACCGTTCGTCCAGCTCGATCAGCTTGTACGCCGCCCGGCTCCGATACCCGTCCGCTTGCGCGCGCCGCACGTACGGATCGTTCAGCTGCCGCTCGAGCCACTTGGTCGACCCGACCTTGCGCCCACGCGCTGTCTTGACCCGGACGCGCAGGCCGCCGCCATCCGCGCTCACACTCGATACCCATCGCGCGCCATCATCGACCTTAAGATCCCCTCCCGGATGCCGCGGTCCGCGATGCCCAGCCGCTCGGTTGGCCAGATGTCCATGATCGCCTCCAGGATCGCGCAGCCCGCGACCACCAGGTCGGCGCGTTCGTGCCCGATGCACGGCAGTTCGGTCCGCGCCTCAAGGCTCATCCCCGACAGCATCGTGCTGATCGTCCGCATCGCCTGGGCGGGCATGATCAGCCCGTCGACCAGCCGCCGGTCGTAGCTCGCCAGCCCGAGATGCACGGACGCGAGTGTCGTCACCGTCCCCGACGTGCCGAGTAATCGCGGCGGACCGACGTTCGCGGGTAGGCGCTCGGCGAAGGAGGCGAACGCATCGCGAACCCGGCCCTTCATGCGTGCGTAGGCGGCGAGCCGTTCCGCCTCGTCCTCGTCAGTGCCGCCGCGCTCGGACTCCGTTAACGAGACGACGCCCCACGGTGCGCTCCACCAGCTGACGATCCGCGGCCCGTCATCGCCGTCATCATCCCCAGGCTCGACGAGAACGAGCTCCGTCGACCCGCCGCCGATGTCGAAGATCAGCGCGGGGCCCTCGCCGGGTTCGAGCAACGTATGGCACCCCAGCACCGCCAGCCGCGCTTCCTCGCGGGGAGGAATGATGTCGAGCGCGATTCCCGTCTCCGCGTGCACGCGCGACACGAACTCCCGCCCGTTGACTGCGCGTCGGCAAGCCTCGGTCGCGACCGCCCGCGACAGCGACACGTTGCGCCGCATCAGCTTGTCCGCGCACACGCCGAGCGCGGCGACCGCGCGGTCCATCGCCGCGTCGCTCAACCTACCGCTCGCGGCCAGCCCCTCGCCCAGGCGGACGATGCGGGAGAACGCGTCCACGACGGTAAACCCTTGCGCCCCCGGTCGCGCGACCAGCAGCCGGCAGTTGTTCGTGCCCAGGTCCAGCGCGGCATAGGTGTGGCGGGGCGGGGGTGCGCTTCGCACCATCACCTCCCGGGCGCGTACGGCATCGCCTGCCACCATCATGCGTCCTGTTCTCTTCCGACCGGAGCACGGTCGTGACTTGGATTCAGCCTATCCGCGCGGGTGCCGCACGGCAAGCCGACGTTGACAGCAACGCCCGCCCTCCCGTACGCGAAAACTTCCGCTGCCCCGTCGTCCAACGGTAGGACCGCAGACTCTGAATCTGTTAATCGTGGTTCGAATCCACGCGGGGCATCCAGACCAAAAGCGAGAGCGGACCTTTCGCCTGGCCGGGACGCCTTCGTCGCCATTGCGGAAGGTGTGTCTTGGACTTTCAGGAAATCGTCGACGGAGTCCTGAGCGACGCGGACGTGTATCGCGGACATGGGACGCCCGCGGCGTACATCCCCGCGCTCAAGCAGGTGGACTCGCGCAAGCTGGGGATCGCGGTCGTGCTCGGCGACGGCAGCAGCTACGTCGCGGGTAACGCCGACGAGGCGTTCTCGATTCAGAGCATCTCCAAGGTCTTCACGCTTTCCATGGCATTGCAGCGCGTCGGCCCGCTGCTCTGGAACCGCGTCGGGCGGGAGCCGTCAGGATCTCCTTTCAACTCGATCGTACAACTGGAGGAGGAACGCGGCAAACCCCGCAACCCGCTCATCAACGCGGGCGCGTTCGTCGTCACCGATCAATTGATCGAAAGCGATGACGGCGAAAACGCGGCCGACAACACGGTCGCGCGGCTGCTTGAATTCCTGCAGGAACGATCGGGCGCGGAGGCGATCGCGATCGACGACACCGTCGCGATCTCGGAATCGCAGGCGGGCGCGCTCAACCGCAGCCTCGCCCACTTCGTCGCCGCGCACGGCAACATGGACAATCCGGTCGAGACCGTCCTGTCCGTGTATTTTCGACAATGCGCGATCGCGATGAGCTGCCGACAGCTCGCGCGCGCCGCGCTATACCTGGCGTTCGACGGCACCGACCCGGTGACGGGCGACGTGATCGTCGCCGCCAGCCGCAGCCGCCGCATCAACGCGATCATGCTGACCTGCGGGCATTACGACAATTCGGGCGACTTCGCGTTCCGCGTCGGACTGCCCGGCAAGAGCGGGGTCGGCGGCGGCATCATCGCTGTCTCGCCGGGACATGGCGCGGTGTGCGTCTGGTCCCCCGGCCTCAACGCCGCGGGCACGTCGCTCGCGGGCGCGGTCGCGCTCGAAAAACTCGTCGATCGCACGGGCTGGTCCGTGTTCGCTTGATCGACACGCGCATTTTACTTGCGGGCGCGGTCCTTGGGGGTATCGGCATCGCCTTCGGAGCCTTCGGTGCGCACGCACTACGCGCGACGCTCGATGCCAAGCACCTCGAATGGTGGAACACGGGCGTCCAGTACCAGATGTGGCACGCGGTCGTGCTCGTCGCGCTCGCGGGCGTGCCCGGTATACGCGTCCCGGCGATGCTGCTCGTCGTCGGCGTGCTGCTCTTCTCCGGCGCGCTGTACCTGCTCGCGCTGACCGACATGCGATGGCTCGGTGCGGTCGCACCCGTCGGCGGCGCGTCGCTGATCGCCGGCTGGATCGGCGTCGCCGTCGTCGCGTTGCGCGCCCGCTAAGCTTTCCTCAACCTCGACCTGTCACGTCAGGCGGGTGTTCAGGACCGGAACAGCTTGATGCCGGGCCATGGCGGCCCGATCGCGCGCACGCCGCGCCGAAAAGTGCTGATCCGCGCGCAGATGCGGTGCGGCGGTCCCAAGGTCGACGTCTGCATCCGCGACGTGTCGCCGCGCGGCATGTTGCTGCAATCGAGCGCGCCGCCCCAGCGCGGCACCTACGTCGAAATCGTGCAGGGCGCGCTGCCCGTGGTCGGCCAGGTCGTGTGGATGAAGGATCGCAAGTTCGGCATTTCCACGCGCGACGTGATCGACATCCAGGCGCTCGAGGACGACGGGCAGCCGGGCACGCCGCGCAAGCTCGAGGTGCGCAAGGCGGAGACGTTCCGGCCCACGGTGAACGCGGCGTACAACCACGAGAACAGCCGATACGCGGCCAATGCGATGCAGTTCGCGACGATGGTCGCGGCGATCGTGTGCGCGGCGGGCGGGCTCGCCTATGTGCTGCACCAAGGCCTGTCGAGCACGGTTGGAAACATCGCCAACAACATGTGAACGGGGCGGGTTTGCCCTCCCGTCCTTGCCGCATCGCAGCATCTGACCTACAGCAGCGTCAAACCTCCTGACAGGACTGCTCTCCCTCATGCCTCTCCGCAATGTGGCCATCATCGCGCACGTCGATCACGGCAAGACGACGCTCGTCGACCAGCTTTTCCGCCAGTCCGGCACGTTTCGGGACAACCAGCGCATCGAAGAGCGCGCGATGGACTCCAACGATCTGGAGAAAGAGCGCGGCATCACGATCCTGGCGAAGTGCACGTCGGTCGAATGGGCCGCTCCCGACGGGACGTCGACTCACATCAACATCGTCGACACGCCGGGCCACGCCGACTTCGGTGCCGAGGTCGAGCGCATCCTGTCCATGGTCGACGGCGTCATCCTGCTTGTCGACGCCGCCGAAGGTCCGATGCCACAAACGAAATTCGTCACCGGCAAGGCGCTTGCGCTGGGCCTCAAGCCGATCGTCGTGGTCAACAAGATCGACCGGCCCGACGCGCGGCCCGCCGAAGTGCTCGACGAATGCTTCGAGCTGTTCCTCAGCCTGGACGCCAACGACGAGCAGCTCGATTTCCCGACGCTCTATGCCAGCGGCCGCAACGGCTACGCAGGCCTCACCGACGACGTCCGCTCGGGCACGCTCGATCCTCTCTTCGCCGCGATCGTCGCCAACGTCCGCGCGCCGGATGCCGACCCCAACGGTCCCTTCAAGATGCTCGCCACGCTGCTCGACCGCGACAACTTCGTCGGACGCGTGCTGACGGGGCGCATCGCGTCCGGAAAGCTCACCGTCAACATGCCCATCAAGGCGATCGACGATGAAGGCCGCGTCGTCGAGGAAGGCCGCGCGACCAAGATCATGGCGTTCCGCGGGCTCGAGCGCGTACCCGTCGAGAGCGCGGGGGCAGGGGACATCGTCGCCATAGCGGGGCTGACCAAGGCCACCGTGTCCAACTCGATCGTCGAGCCTTCGGTGACCGAGCCCCTGCACGCGCAGAAGATCGATCCGCCGACGCTGGCGATGACGTTCACCGTCAACGACTCCCCGATGGCCGGCCGCGAAGGCAGCAAGGTCACCAGCCGCATGATCCGCGACCGGCTGGAGCGCGAGGCCGAGGGCAACGTGTCGTTCAAGATCACCGAGTCCGCCGACAAGGACGCGTTCGAGGTCGCTGGCCGCGGGGAGCTGCAGCTCGGCGTACTCATCGAGACGATGCGCCGCGAAGGCTTCGAGTTGACCATCAGCCGCCCCCGCGTGCTGTTCCGCGACGGCGTCGACAGCGAGTCCGGCGGCCGCGAGGAGCCGTACGAACAGGTCGTTATCGACGTCGACGAGGAATATTCGGGCACGGTCGTCGAGAAGATGGCGCAGCGCAAAGCCGAGATGACCGACATGCGCCCGTCCGGCGGCGGCAAGACGCGCATCACTTTTTCAGGTCCCAGCCGCGGCCTCATCGGCTATCATGGCGAATTCCTGTCCGACACGCGCGGCACGGGGATCATGAACCGGCTCTACGACAAATACGGCCCGTACAAGGGCAAGATCGAAGGGCGCCAGAACGGCGTGCTCATCTCCAATGGCTCGGGTGAGACGGTCACGTACGCGCTCGGTCCCTTGGAGGAGCGCGGCATCCTCATGGTGGGTCCACAGGAGCCCGTCTACGAAGGCATGATCATCGGCGAAAACGCCAAGCCCGACGATCTCGAAGTCAACCCGATGAAGACCAAGCAGCTCACCAACTTCCGCGCATCGGGCGGCAAGGACGACGCGATCCGACTGACGCCGCCCAAGCGCCTGACGCTGGAACAGGCGATCGCCTACATCGGCGACGACGAGCTGGTCGAGGTCACTCCAAAGTCCATTCGGTTGAGGAAGCGCCACCTCGATCCGCACGAAAGGAAGAAGGCGAGCCGGTCGGCTGCGGCCTGAAACCAGACGCGGGAACCGTTGCGGCTTCCGTTCGCTCGCATGGGCGGAAGCTTCGGCTTCGCTCCACCAAACGAAGGAACACGCGCATGTCCGCTCCGGAAGATCTGAAAGACCTCTACAGCCACGAAATGCAGGACCTATACTCAGCCAACGACCAGATGGCGCGCGTCGTCAAGAAGCTGATCTCCAAGGCCAGCGACGCGGCGCTCAAGGAGATGCTGACCAAGTCGGTCGAAGGCATCAACACGCATACAGAGACGCTCAAGTCGTTGATCCAGGCCGAAGAAGGCAAGGTGTCGAAAGAGCATTGCAAGGGCATGGAAGGGCTCGTCGCCGAAGCCACCAAGCACACGACGGAGGAAGCACCGGAGAAGGGCCCGGTCATGGATGCGGTCATCATCGCGCAGTATCAGCGCATGAGCCACTACGGGCTGGCCGGGTTCGGCACCGCCGCCGCTTACGCCACCGCGCTCGGCAACAAGGACGGCGCGACGCAGCTCAAGAAGATCGTCAAGGAAATCTATGGAGGCGACCAGTACGCGACCAAGCTCGCCGAGACGTCCGTGAACATCGACGCCAAGGACGAATAGGCGTTCGCTGAGGCCTTGATTCACGTTCCAGGCCGATGGCCTGAACGATCAAGGCCTAGGCCGCCACCGCGAGCGTCTGCAAGTCCTCGCCGTTCGCGGCGGCGAGGCACGCGGCGACCGCGTCCTTCAACTTCGACACATGCACGTCCGCCCCGACGAGCGACTGCACCTGCGCGTCCGTCATCGTGCGATCCTCCTCCGGCCATAAGCCGACCAGGATCGGCACGCCCGGAAGTTTCTGACGCAGACGACGCAGCAGATATCGCAGGTGCGACGGGCTGCCGCTGATCTCCAAATACGTGATGCAAACCATCGTCACGCCGGTGGCATCGAACGTCGCCAACCTCTGACGCGATGCCGCGTCCACGGACGCTTGCCGCGTGCCCACGCCATGATCCGTCAGCAACTGTGCCAGCATCGCATTCGCCGCGCCGTCGAGCGGACCCCGGCCCGACAGGCACAGCACCGCGCCTTCGCGTCGCCACGCCTCCGGCAATAAGGCGGCGGGTTGCACGGGCGCGGGAACCGCAGGGACCGCCCGTTCCGCAAGCGAGAGCGCCGATGCTTGGTCGTCGTCGGCTTGCGGCGGGTCCTCGTCGCGATGATCGGCAAGGTCGGCGACGAGATTGGCGATCGTGTTGCGCACGCGCTCCAGCGCGTCGGGACTCATGACCCCGCGCCCCGCATCCGCCGCCGCGAGCTGCAGCCCTGGCACCGCGATCTCGTCGTAGTAGGACGACAGTGATCGCGCCTTGAGCAGGTCTTCCGCCTGTTCCATCGCCTCGTCCTCGTCGCCCGCCAGCATGCGTTGATAGAAACTTTCGACGGGCGTGAGCGCCGGCCGGTCGCCGAGCAGGACGTCGAGAAATTCCAGCCGCTGAACGTGGCGTCCGAGCACCACGAGACACAAGGTCAGCGGCGTGGACAGAATGAGGCCGATCGGGCCCCACAACCAGGTCCAGAAGATCGCGGCCACGACCACCGATACCGGCGACAATCCGGTCGAATGACCGTAGATCATCGGCTCGACGAGATACCCCATCAACGACTCGCCGACGACGAACAACGCAGTGACGTACAGCACCATCGTCCAGCCCGGATCGACCGCGGCGGCGAGCACCAGCGGCGCGGCGGCTGCAAGGAACGCGCCGATGTAGGGGATGAACCGCATGAGGGCGGCGAGCACGCCCCACAGTGGAGCGGAGGGCACGCCGATCAGCCACAATCCCAGCCCGATGACGAAGCCGAACGCGCTGTTGAGCGCGAGCTGCGTGATGAAGTAGCGCGACAGGCGCGCCGCGGCGTCGTCCATCGCCACCGTGGTCTTGTGCAGGTCGTTCGACCCGAACAGACGGATCACGCGGTCGCGCAGGTCTTCGCGCTGCAACAGGAAGAATATCGCGACGATCAGCACGATGATCGTCGTCTCTATCGGTTTCAGGATCGGTCCCAGCACCGCTCCGGCCGTGGCGAGCGCGGATGCGGGTGGTTCGTGAATCTCCACTTCGACGCGCTTGACGTTGCTGGTCTCCGAGGGCGGCGGGGCCGCGGCCTTGGCCTTGGTCGCGCCCTCGATCTGCCGTTCGAGCCGGCCGAGCACCTGCGGCAAGCGCCCGACCGTTGAGTCCCCCAGCCGCTCCACCTTGCTTTGGATCGCGGAAACGTAGCGGGGCACGTCGCCCGCCAGGCTCGCGACCTGTGTGCCGATGACCGTGCCCAAAGACACGATGACGCCCAGCGCCACCATGACCGCGACGATCACGGACGGCACGCGCCCGAGCCGAAGCCGACGCAGCAGGTTAGCGAGCGGGGTCAGCAGGAATGACAAAAGCACCGCGAGCATGATCGGAACGAGCACGTCGCGGCCGAGATACAGCGCCGCGATGACGACCACGCCCATGACGATGCCGAGCAGCGTCTTCAGCTCGGGGGCTTCGGCCGGGGGAACGTTGACGGGGGTGGCCGCCGCGAAGGGCGTGGAGGCGGGAGCGTTGGTCGGGGTCGTGGGTGGTTCGGGGCTCGCCATGCCCACCCCGTTAACGCGCTTTGCCGCGTGGTGCCACAACCCCCGTCGGGCTCCTTAGATTCCCGAACCCTGAGCTTCGGGGGGTGCGGGCGCGTCCGCCGTGGCGCCTGCCACCAGCGCGTCGAGCGAGCCACCCGAAAAGCCCAGTTCCTTCATCAATCCGTCGACCACGGGTGCCTGCGCGCGGTAGCGGAGCGCCGCCTGCACCGCGGAGCCGGCGAGGCTGTTGTCGCCGCCGCCGCTGCCGTTGTCACCCCCGTTCCCACCGCCGCGGCCCGTCAGGCCATCGACCTGCACGATCTTAATGCTGTCGATCGCCTCCATCGGCTTGGCCGCCTCGCGGATGATCTCGGGCAGCACGCGAAGCAGCGCGAGCTTGGTCGCGAGCGTCACCTGGTCGGACGACAGCAGGTTCGCCGCCTGGTTGACCGCGGACTGCCCCGCCGCCTCGACTTCGAACCGAACCCGGTCGGCGTCCGCCTTGAGCTTGACCGCTTCGGCCTCGCCCTCCGCGACGAAGCGTACGGACGCAGCGCGGTCCGCCGCCGCCTGCTTCTCCGCATCGGCTTGGACGCGCACGCCGATCGCGGCGCGCTCCGCCTCGCGCGACGCGTCGATCAGCTCGATGCGCTTTTGACGCTCGGCGACTTCGGCTTCGCGCGCCGTCCCGATCCGCTCCTCGGCGACGACCGCCGCCGCGCGAGCGTCGTCGGCTTCGGCCTTGGCCTGCGACTCCTCGCGGCTCTTGTTCTGGACCGCGATCTGCTGGCCCTGGCGCGCGAGCTCAAGCGCCTGTTCCTGCGCGATCCGCGCTTCCTTGACCGCGCGGTCCGCCTCGATCTGCGAGCTGTCGACCTGCTTCTTGGCCTCGATCCGGGCTTGGTCGGCCTCGCGCTGCCGCCCCGCCTGCTCGCGCGCGATCTCGGATGTCTGCTCGGCGCGGCGCATCTCGACCTCGCGCTCCTGTTCCAGGCGGGCGAACTCGTTGTCGCGGCCGATCAGGAACGACTGCCGCTGCGCTTCCAGGTTCTTGGTCTCGATCTGGACGCGCGTGTCCTGTTCGATGTCGTTGCGCGCCTTTTTGCGCAGCTCGATCTGCTCGGTGAGCTTGGTCAGTCCCTCGGCATCGAAAGCATTGTTGGCGTTGAAGTGCTCGATCGAGGTCTGGTCGAGCCCGGTCAGCGACACGCTTTCCAATTCCAGCCCGTTCATCGCGAGGTCGACCGACGAGGCCTGCTGCACTTTCTGGACGAAGTCGGACCGTTGTTCGTGGAGCTGCGCCATCGTCATGCCAGCAGCTACGGAGCGGAGCGCGTCGACGAACTTGCCTTCGACGAGCTCCTTCAACGCATCGGGGTGCAGCGTGCGCATGCCGAGCGTCTGCGCGGCGGTCGCGATCGATTGCGCGTCGGGACGGACGCGGACGTAAAACTCGGCGGTGACGTCGATGCGCAGCCGGTCGAGCGTGATCAGCGCGTCCGTGTTGCGGCGGGCTACGGCCAGACGCACCGTGTTCATGTTGACCCGCATCGTTTCGTGAAAGATCGGAAGCACGAGCGCGCCGCCGTTCATGACCACCTTCTCGCCGCCAAGGCCCGTGCGCACGAAGCCGAGTTCCTTGGACGCGCGCTTGTACAATTTGCCCAGGATCAGCCCGATGACGATCAGCGTGAGCAGCCCGAGCCCGGCGTAGATGAGGTAGGGGAGCATGGTCGTCTCCTAAGGTCGAAGCGTGAGCTGTTCGGGATCGATCGCGCGGAACATGTCGCCCTCGCGGCGCACGAGCAGGATCGTGTCGCCCTCCCGCAAGGGCGCGTCGGCCGTGTTGGGCTCGACCATTACGTAGTGCGCCTGGCCGTGCTGATCCTCCACCCGCGCACGCGCCGCGTTGCCCGCGGTTGCGGTGCCCGTCACGACGCGTCCGCGGCGACCCACGAGGACGTCGAGATCGATGGCTGTCGTGTGATCGCGCGGCATGACCTTGGCCAAGAGGTTGGCGACGACACCTGTGGTGGGCAGCGCGAGCAACGCCGCACCTGGTACCGCGAGCAGCGGGTCGATGAGAGCACCCCGCAAGTCGAAGCTCGCCTGTTGCGCGACGAGGCCGATGATCCCGAAGCAGCTGAGGAATACGACGAGCAGCATGAGGAAAGGCAACCGGCCGACGCCCAGCCAGCCGAGCATGTCGGGCGCGTCGACATCGAGATCCGCGCCGCCGGCGCCGAACCCCACGAGTTCGAGCACACCGATGAGAAGCATCACGCCCAACGCGACGACGAACACGATGCTTTCACTTGCCGCTACGACTTCCAGCACCGCCGACCCCCGAACCCTTGTAGCCGGGATCGCGGGCGAGTTTCCAGAGGCTAGCCGACGGTTCCCGCAAGCGCGTCCAGCGCCGCGCTGACCTGCGCGCGCAGGTCAGCGTCGCGTGTCGTCTCCAGCATCGCGGTCAGGCTCGCGCGGGCGGCGGGGAGGTCGCCGCTCGTCAGCTCGGTTCGCGCGCGTTCCCACCAGCCGTGCGGGTACGCGGGGTCGACCGCCGTGATCCGCTCGTACAGGACGCGCGCGCGACCGATCTTGCCCGCGCCTTCCGCCCGCGTCGCGCCGTTGGTAAGCAGGCGGACGAGCACCGCGCGGTTCGTCATGGGGGCGAGGTGCTCGGGCGCGGGCACCACGTCGCGGCCGAGCATCCCGGCGAGCAGCGACGTCAACTGACGCGCGTCGACCGCCGCGCCGCCATTGAACGGGTCGATCAGCACGGGCGCATCACCGCCGCCCCCGCTTTCCCTTGCGGAAATGCTGACGATCACGTGGCCCGGCGTGTTCAACGCGTTCGCCGTCCATCCCGCGCGCCGGGCGGCGGCGACGTAGAGGATCGACAGGCTGACGGGCAGGCCGCGCTTGCGGTCTACCACCCGCATCATGTCGGTGTTGGCCGGATCGTCGTACGTGTCGCGGTCGCCGACGAAGCCGTGGTCCCCCGCGATCACCCCCGCGAGCACGGCGGCGCGCTCGAAAGCGTGGCGCGCCGACCCGCCCTTGACGGCGATGTCCTCGCCGATCTCGCCAAGGCGATCGACATAGTCGGCGACCGAAGCGTCCGGATGATCGAGCGCGGCAAGCTCGAGCGCCGCGATGTCGAGTTCGATCTCGTCGTCGTCGAGCAGCCCAAGATGCGTGATGTCGTCCATGTCCGGCAAAGACGAGTGGTTACCGTTGCCGGTTCCGGCCCGGGTGCTTGGAACCCGGGTAGGGAGAGCTTCACCCCGCCCCGACCGACTTGGCTGAGCTTGTCGAAGCCCCTTCCTTGTTCAGAAAGAAGAGCAGGCAAGGCTTCGACAAGCTCAGCCAACTCGGAGAAGGGAAGGGTCCCAAACTGATGACAACGAGCTGTAAGCGACTAGGTAGGAGCATGAGCATTCCCCCCTCCTACGACGCGATCGTGCTCGGCGCGGGCGGTGCGGGGCTAATGTGCGCGGCGGTCGCGGGCGGGCGCGGCAAGCGCGTGCTCGTGATCGACCATGCCGATGCACCCGGCAAGAAGATCCTGATTTCGGGCGGCGGGCGCTGCAACTTCACCAACACAGGGGCCGCGCCCGACCGATATCTCTCCGCCAACCCGCATTTCTCCAAATCGGCGCTCGGACGCTACACCGCCGAAGACTTCGTCGGGTTGGTTGATCGGCACGGCATCGACTGGCACGAAAAGACGCTGGGGCAATTATTCTGCGACGGATCGGCCAAGCAGATCGTTGCCATGCTGCTGGATGAGTGCGCAGGCGGCGATGTGTCGTTCTCCTACAATCATGCGGTAAGCGACGTAGCCCACGCGGACGGCGTATTCCGGGTCACTTACGGCGACCGCACCGCGTCCGCGCCCGCGCTGGTGATCGCGACGGGCGGGCCGTCGATCCCCAAGCTCGGCGCGACGGGGTTCGCGTACGATCTCGCGCGGCGCTTCGGGTTGAAGGTCGTCGAGCCGCGCCCCGCGCTCGTGCCGCTGACCTTATCCGGCGACGAAGCCTTGTTCCGGTCCTTGTCCGGCGTGTCCGCGCCCGTGATCGCGCGCTGCGGCACAGCGGCGTTCGCCGAGGCCGCTCTGTTTACGCACCGCGGCCTGTCGGGCCCTGCGATCCTGCAGACCTCGTCCTATTGGCGGCACGGGCAGGCCGTGCGCATCGATTTCGTTCCGGAGGCCGCGCCCGGGTGGCTGCTGGCGGCCAAGCGCGCGAAACCACGCGCCTCCCTGCCAACCGCACTCGCGACCGCGCTGCCCAACCGCCTTGCCGAAGCGCTGGGGACGCGCATCGCGATCGACGGCGAAATGGGGGCGCAGCGGGATGTGGTTCTTTCCGACATCGAACGCCGCCTGTCCGATTGGACCTTTGTGCCCATCGGCTCCGAAGGGTTCGCGAAAGCCGAAGTCACCGTGGGCGGCATCGCGACCGACGGGTTGTCGTCGCGCACGATGGCGGCGAGAAGCCTGCCGGGCCTGTACGCGATCGGCGAGGCGGTCGACGTGACGGGCTGGCTCGGCGGCTACAACTTCCAATGGGCCTGGGCGAGCGGCTGGGCGGCGGCGCAGGCGCTTTGACCGAGTAACAGGCCGGACGGATCAATTATCATACCAGACCGTAAAGGAGCGCCTGCGTCGCATGCAGCTCGTCGCAAGTCGTTCCAAGTAGCGCATTTCCTGACCAGGACCGGATCCGGTGCGTTTTCCTGCATCCATAATGCGGCTTGTCTGTTACCGTGGAATGCGCGACACCTCGTCGCGGCAAGAGTGCGAAAAGCCGATATGCGCGACTTGCCATTATGGGGCGGCCTGGAATGCACGGTCAATCGCGTCGGCGACGCGTTCGCCGACCAGTTCCACCTGACGGGGCACCACCTGCGGCACGACGACGTGGCGATCCTCGCTAAGCTCGGCCTGTCCGCGATGCGATACCCGGTGCTTTGGGAAAGCGTGTCGCCCGATGATCCCGGCAGTTGCGACTGGCGCGCGAGCGATACCCGCTTGTCGCAGCTGCGCGCCGCAGGGATCGACGTCATCGCCGGGCTCGTCCATCACGGCAGCGGCCCGCGCTACACCGATCTGCTCGACGACGACTTCGCAACCGGGCTCGCCCGCCACGCGAGAAACGTCGCGGAGCGCTACCCGTGGATCGCCGACTGGACGCCTGTCAACGAACCGGTGACGACCGCGCGCTTCTCCGCCCTATACGGCCACTGGTATCCGCACCGACGCGACGAAGGATCGTTCTGGCGCGCGCTCGTCAATCAGGTCGACGCCACACGCCTCGCCATGCGCGCGGTGCGGGTGGTCAACCCGGGCGCGCGGCTGATCCAGACGGACGATCTCGGCCGCACCTATTCGACCCCGGCGCTCGCGGGCGAGGCCGCGTTCCACAACGATCGCCGCTGGGCGGGCTGGGACATGCTGTGCGGGCGGCTGACGCCCGGTCATTTGCTCTGGGACCGCATCGCGTACCATGGCCTCGGCGACCGCCTGCGCGCGATCGCCGACGATCCGTGCCCGCCCGACGTGATCGGCATCAACCATTATCTGACCAGCGACCGCTTTCTGGATCACCGCCCAGGCAATTATCCCGGTCGGTCGGCCTCGCCCTGGGTCGACGTGGAGGCGGTGCGCGTGCTGGAGCCGCGCGTGCCCGGACTTGAGATCGCGTTGCGCGAGGCGTGGGATCGGTACGGCATCCCGCTCGCGCTGACCGAAGTCCACAACGGCTGCACGCGCGAGGAGCAGATGCGATGGATGGCCGAAGCCTGGGACGTCGCGGTCGCGTTCCGTGGGGAGGGCGTCGGCATCGAGGCCGTGACGTGCTGGGCATTGATGGGAAGCAGCGGCTGGAACCGCTTGCTGACCGGGCCGGGCCTGACGGAGACGGGTGCGTACTGCCTCGCGTCCCGAACGCCGCGCCCGACCGCGATGGTCGAACTGCTCAAGGGTCTGCCGCACGATGCACCGCGCCATCCGGTGCTGGCGGGACAGGGCTGGTGGCGGCGGCCGATCCGGCTGCTGCACCCGCCCGTGTCCCACTCTCATCCGCAGGAGCGTGTCCGCATGACGAACGACGAACCGAGCCCCATCCTGATCTGCGGTGCGACGGGCACGCTCGGCCAAGCGCTGGCAGCGGCTTGCGCGCATCGCGGGCTTGCGCACGTGCTCACCGCGCGCGGGGACATGGAGCTAACCGACGCCGTTTCGGTCGCGGCGGCGCTGGACGCGCATCAACCCTGGGCGGTCGTCAACGCGGCGGGCTGGGTGCGCGTCGACGACGCAGAGGCCGACCGCGACGCCTGCTTCGCAGCAAACGCCACGGGTGCCATCCTTCTCGCCTCCGCCTGCGCGACACGCGGGATCGCGACCGCCAGCTTTTCGAGCGACCTCGTCTTCGACGGCCAAGCCGGACGCGCCTATCTCGAAACCGACGCGCCGTCGCCGCTCGGCGTCTACGGCGCGAGCAAAGCGGAGGCCGAGGCCGGCTTGACCCGGCTCGGCGGCACGCACCTCGTCGTGCGCACCGCCGCGTTCTTTTCCCCCTTCGACGCGCACAATTTCGCGGTCGGGGTCGTGCGCGAACTGTCGGCGGGACGACGTTTTCGTGCCGCATCGGACGCGGTGGTGTCTCTGAGCTACGTTCCTCATCTCGTGTCGGCGGTGCTCGACCTCGTCATCGACGGCGTGGCGGGCATCCGGCATCTGACCAACGGCACGCCGCTGTCCTGGGCCGATTTCGCCAGGGCGGTCGCGGGGGCGTGCGGGCTCGACGAGGCAATGATCGACTCTGTCCCGGCAGCCGACATGGGCTGGGCCGCACCGCGCCCGGCGTTCGCGGCATTGGACAGTGTGCACGGCGCGCTCCTGCCGCCGCTGGACGAGGCGCTGTGCCAGTTCGCCGACGAGATCGCGCGAAACGCCGCGTTCGGGCGCGCCGTCGCCTGACGCTTTTACGATCCGTTAACCCAGCCGGGCCCTAGATGCGGGACATCGCCAGGAACCCGTATCCATGTCCCAACTCTTGTCCCGCGCGTCGATCGTTCGCATCGTGTGCGACCTCGTCGCGCACGAGACCGGGACGTCGCGTGGGCGGCCCCATGCCGCCGGATGGAACGAGGCGACGCGGCTCGACGCGAAAGGCGCCGATCTCGACAGCCTGGAGCGGCTCGACGCCAGTGCCGCGCTCAACGAGTTCTTCCACCTGCACGAATATGGCGCGGAAGATTATCTGCTCGCGCTGCCGACGATCGGCGAATGGTGCGATCTCGTCGAACAGTCGCTTGCCGCCTGCGGAATGCATCTGACGTTCCGTACGTCCGGCTCGACCGGCGAGCCCAAGCGCTGCACGCACGCCTTTGACGATCTTGCGGTCGAAGCGGATCACTGGGCCGCGACGCTCGGGCCCATCGCTTCGATCGTCAGCCTCGTTCCCAGCCACCACATCTACGGCACGATCTTTTCATGCCTGCTTCCCGATCGCCTCGGTGTGGAGTGCGTCACCGGTTCCGGAGCCGGCTTGATCTCGCGTGCGGCACCGGGCACGCTCGTCGTCGGCACGCCGACGCATTGGGCCTATCTGTCGCGCTCGCTGCTCGCCTTCCCGCCGGGCGTGACGGGCACGACATCCACCGCCCCGCTCCCGGGTCAGCTCGCGCACCGCCTGCGCGGCCAGCGGCTCGAACGCCTGACCGAGATCTACGGATCGAGCGAAACGGGCGGGGTCGCGGCGCGGACCGATCCGCAAGCACCCTTCACGCTGCTTCCCCACTGGCGACGGTTCGGGGAGCACGCGCTCGCCCGCGATGCGTCGGATACGCTCGACATGCCCGACGGCGCGGAGTGGCTCGACGACCGGCATTTCGCTCTGTCCGGCCGCCGCGACGGCGCGGTGCAGATCGGGGGGCGAAACGTGTTTCCGACACGCGTGCGCGAACGTCTGCTCGAACATGCGGGCGTGGCCGACGCGGCGGTGCGGCTCGAACCCGCGACCGGGCGGCTCAAGGCCTTCATCGTTCCCGCGAGCGAGGACGTGTCGATCGAGGATTTGGACGCATGGTGCGGCGCGCACATGGCGAGTCATGAACGCCCGCGCCGCTTCGCGTATGGCGGTGCACTTCCCCGCAACGCGATGGGCAAACTCGCCGACTGGTGACCTAGGCCGCCACGCTCTCCAGCCGGTGCAGCAGTTCGGCCAACAACCCGCGATAATGATCGCCGATCTGGTTGACCTGCATCTGCAGCCGCGCGGTGAGCAGCGCGAGCGCCGCGTTCGACGTCGTCGGGTCGGTCAGCGCGCGTTCGGGCGTGAGGTCGCCCGTGGGATCGTAGTGCTCCAGATGGTCGAGCACGCCGTCGAGGTCCGCATGTTCGGCAACGCGGAACACGTCGCTCGATCCTTCCGCCTTGTTGAACAACCGGATGTCCGACACCCATCCGCCGGCCGCGGCGCGGTACACGTTGATCTCGTACCAGAAGGGCAAAGCGGGTGTGACGCCGCACGTCATCGCGACCAGCGTGCCGTCGAACGCGAACGACCGCTTGCCCGTGCGCCGAAGAGACTGGTTGGCCAGCAACTGCGCGGGCGCCGACAGCGCCGGTTGCATCGCGGCCTCCAGCTCGCGCATGCGTTCCTGTGTCAGCTCGTCGAGGTGGCGCAGGCCTTGCGTGGCAGCGGCGGAGTTTTGTTGTGGCATCGTCTGTCCTGTCGTCCCGCGCTTCTTAGAAAACGTTCCTGGCGCGCGTCATGGCCACGTCGCGCAGGGTTTCGAGGCTTTCCTGCAACTTCACTTCGCGCTCGCTGCTCGACATCAGCATACGCGCGAGCGTTTGCGACTGTTCGTAGATCGACCGTTGCTGCGCCTCGCTCGTGCGGGCGAGCACGTTCAGGTCGTTGATCAGCGCGCGCAGCTGCCGCTCGCGCTCGCCGCCCTCGGCGACGAGCCGCGCCACCGCCTCGATCTGCGCCTGCAGCTCGTCCGCGTCGGCGGGGACGGCGGGCACGCTGTTGCCGTTGGCGCCTTGCATCATCGCCAGCTCCTCGGGCGAGAACAGGTCGGCATCGATCCGTGCCTCCCCATCCACTCTTGTCTGCTTCATGACGATCTCCGAAGAACGAACCGCTCAGACGCGCTTGATGAAGATCCAGATGCCCTGCCTGGCATCCGCGGACTTCATGTGGATGCGGACGTTCGTCGTCTCCATCTTGTAGTCGAACTTGTAGTCGAACATCGTGTTGACCTGCCCGTCCGCGACGGCCCGGAAGAAATGGTTGTAGAAGATCTGGCCCTTGGCGCAGGGCGCGATGTCGTTGAAGAAGTTGCGGCCCACCACGTCGGACACGGCACGCCCGCTGATCCCGGATTCGACATGATTGAAGCGCAGTACGTTGCCCTGCTGATCCACCATGATCGCGCCGAACGGAAGCATCTCGACACGCGACGGGTCCATCGCGAGCCTGTTCTCGAGGTCGTCGGCACCGAACTTGATCATTTCCATTGTCGTACGTGTCCCTGCCTGGGGTTCGATATGCGTGCCGGGTTGAGGCCCGATTGCCCGTTCATTGCCATCCAGACCCTAACATCCGGCTAACCACGCACGTCTGACGACGTACCGAGCGGAGGGGGTAAGAGGCTGTTAACCACGCGGGCGCAGAGGCGTCTTCATGAACTTCGTGACGCCCGTACCGCCCTGCTCCGTAGTCCATTCCGCGCGAACGACGATCGTCGTCGGCGACGCGGACCACCCGCTCGACCTCGGGCAGGTGGAGGCGATCGCGCGCGGCCAATCGAATGTAGTGCTCCATCCGGGCGCGATGGACCGGGCGGCGAAATCCGAGGCGCTGATCGCGCGTTTGGTCGACGAGCGGCGCGTCATCTACGGCGTGACGACGGGCTACGGCCCCCTAGCCGACAACCATGTCGATCCCCGGCTCGGCAGCGCTTTGCAGCGTAAGCTCGTCTACCATCTGGCCACCGGCGTCGGCGCGCCGCTGCCGCCCGTCGAGGCGCGCGCGATCGTGGTGGCGCGGCTGGCGACGCTGGCGCAGGGACTCTCGGCCGTGCGCCCCGAGCTGCTGACCTGGCTGTGCGATTGCCTCAACCGCGGCCTCGCCCCGATCATTCCGGAAAAAGGAACCGTCGGCGCGAGCGGCGACCTGACGCCGCTGGCGCACATGGCGTTAGCCTTCATGGGCGAGGGTGAGTTCTGGCACGACGGCGCGCCCGCGCCCGCCGCGGCCGTTCTGGCGCGTGCCGGGCTGGAGCCGATCACGCTGCATCACAAGGAAGGTCTGGCGCTGGTCAACGGGACGTCGGCGATGGCGGGGATCGCCGCATTGAACGGGTCGCGCGCGCGCCGGCTGCTGCGCATGTCCGCCCTGCTGACGATCGCCTACGCCGAAGTCCTCGGCGGTCATCGCGGCGCCTGGCATCCGCTGACCGCGGTGGCGCGCCCGCATCCCGGGCAAAGGCGGGCCTGCACGCTGTTGTGGGCTTTGACCGAAGATGCGGAGCGGCTGGTCCCGTTCGACCCGCGGCCCCCGCAACTCGCCCCAGGCGACAGCGTCGCGCATGCGCAGGATATGCCGCAGGACGCGTACAGCATCCGTTGCGCCCCGCAGCTTCTCGGCGCGGTCGACGACATGCTCGTCCACCACGACGGCATCGTCGCGATCGAGCTTACGGCGGTGACCGACAATCCGCTCGTGTTCGCCCACGAAGACACGATCCTCCACGCGGGCAATTTCTTCGGCCAGCACGTGTCCTTCGCGTCGGACAGCCTCGCCACCGCCGTCGCCATGGTCGGTGTGTGGAGCGAGCGTCAGATCGCGCGGCTGACGGACGCGTCGCTCAGCCGCGGGCTTCCGCCCTTCCTGCAGGGCAACGCCACCGGCCTCAACAGCGGCTTCATGGGCGCGCAGGTCACGGCATCGGCGCTCGTCGCCGAACTCCGCACCAAATCCGCGCCCGCCTCGATCCAGTCCGTGCCGACCAACGCCAACAATCAGGACGTCGTCACCATGGGCACGATCGCGGCCCGGCGTGCACGCGACACGGTCATGGACGTATCACGCATCCTGGCGATCCAGGCCTTGTGCGTCGCGCAGGCGATCGACTTGCGCGAGCGGGAGGACCCGCGACCGTTCGGCGCGGCGGCGCGCGCCGTGCGCGCGGCCGTGCGTGCGCGGAGCCCGTATCTCGACGAAGACCGCCCCATGTCCGCGGAGATCGAGGACCTGGCGGAGCATCTGCTGGGCGGCGACGCGGAAAGCCGCATCCGCGCGGACTGCGCGTCCATCGACCGGACTCTCGAAGACTTCTGATCACGCGACAACGCCGACGCCGAGGCATGATCTTCACCCGACTTTAAGCGGGCCGGATTACGTCGCTTAGGGCAACCTAGTCTTCGATCGTCATAAGGACGCGCATCCTTGCGTAGCGACAATCCCGATCTCTGGACCCGTGGCCCCACCGCGCCTCCGCTCGACGTCGTGCGCGCTGCGGGCAGCGGGCTGGCGAAGATCGTCGCGGGCGCGGCCAAGGCGACCGGCTGCGATGCGGCGCTCATCTATCGCCAGACCAAGTCGGGCCATGTGCTCGCCGCGGGCAACGGTCCGGAGCGGCTGAGCACGCCCGCCATCCAGTCCGCGTTCGGCGAGTCCGAGGACTTCGTCGCCAACGATTTCGTGCAATTCGAGGACGGCGAGAACGCGCTGCTGCGTATGGGCCTTCGCGACGCGCCCGCCGCGCGTTTCGCGGCCGCGACGCAGATCTGGCACGACGACAAGTATCACGGCGTCCTCATCGTCTACAACGAAGGGCCGCACGACCCGGTCAGCCCGGCACAAAGCTACGTGCTGCGCGCCTACTCAGGGCAGATCGCGGCCTTGTTCGAGCTGGACGAAGTGCGCGAACAGGCGGTGGTCGCGGGGTCGGACAATCTGGCGAAGCTCGAACGTCTGCGCCTGTTCGAATCGGTCGCGGTGCACGCGCGCGATTCGATCATCATCACGGAGGCCGAACCCGTCGATCTGCCCGGCCCCCGCATCCTGTACTGCAACAAGGCGTTCACCGACACGACCGGCTATTCATCGGACGAAGTGATCGGCCAAACGCCGCGAATCCTGCAGGGTCCGGGGACGAGCCCCGAAGCGCGCGCGAAGCTGCGGGCGGCGTTCGCGAAGTGGGAGCCGATCGAGCTCGAGCTCATGAACTACCGCAAGGATGGGACCGAATTCTGGGTCGAACTGTCCATCGTTCCCGTCGCCAACGACAAGGGCTGGTATACGCACTGGGTGTCCGTCCAGCGCGACATCACCGAACGCAAGCGCGCGGAGGAGCTGGCGCAGCGCATGCGGCTCGCGGAGTCGCACAACGAAGTGCTCACCGGCGAGATCATCGAACGCAAGCGTGTCGAGGCGGAGCTGCTCTACACCGCGTTCCACGACAACCTGACGCGGCTTCGTAATCGCGCGTTCTTCATGGATCGCCTGAAAACCGTGCTCGACAAGGGTGCGCGCGAGCCGGGCTCGGTATGCGCCGTGCTCTTCCTCGATCTCGACCGGTTCAAGGTCGTCAACGACAGCCTTGGCCACCAGGCGGGCGACGTGCTGCTCAAGGAAGTATCGAAGCGTCTCAAATCGTGCGCGCGGCCGCAGGACACGCTCGCCCGTTTCGGCGGCGACGAGTTCGCGCTGCTGATCGACGACGCGGGCGACCTCGGCATCGCGG
The DNA here is from genome assembly GCA_964251385.1 of uncultured Sphingomonadaceae bacterium. GTDB lineage: Bacteria > Pseudomonadota > Alphaproteobacteria > Sphingomonadales > Sphingomonadaceae > CADCVW01. The sequence continues at coordinate 627,693 of CAXUJK010000002.1, forward strand.
TCGGCATCGCGGAACGCATCATCGAGGCGATGCGCGCGCCCGTCCGCATTGGCCGCCAGGAAGTGTTCCCGTCGTGCAGCATCGGCATCGTGCAGTCGTCCGCCCGCACCACGCACCCGGAAGCGATGCTGCGCGACGCGGACGTCGCCATGTACGTCGCCAAGCGCGCGGGGTTCGGCGACTACGCGGTGTTCGACGCGTCGATGGTGGCGGAGGCCACCGCCGTGCTCAGCCTGCAGGCCGACCTGCAGCTGGCCATCGAGCGTGACGAGTTCGAATTGGCGTACCAGCCGATCGTCGATCCGCAGACCGGCGTGATCAAGCATTTCGAGGCGCTGATCCGCTGGCGTCACCCGACGCGCGGCATGGTGCAGCCGGTTGAGTTCGTTCCCGTGGCGGAGGAAATGGGGGTGATCCGCCAGATCGACCGCTGGGTCATGCGCATGGCGTGCGCGCAGCTTAGCGACTGGCGCGCGCAGTTTCCGGACGCCGACCTCGGCATGAACATCAACACGTCCGCGTCCGAGTTCGACGACCCCAACTTCGTTGCCGACCTGAAGGCTACGCTGGAGGAAAACGGCCTGCCCCCGCGCGCGCTCGAGCTCGAGATCACCGAAAGCATCTTCCTCAACCCCGACCCGCGCATCAACGTCCTGATCGGCGAGATCCGCGATCACGGGGTGCGCATCGGCCTCGACGATTTCGGCACGGGCTATTCATCGCTCAGCTACCTCAACCGCTACCTCACCGACACGATCAAGATCGACAAATCCTTCGTCGACAGCCTGTGCACCGACGACCGCACGCTCGCGATCGTGCTGCTGATCATCCAGCTGGCGAAAACGCTCCACGTCGACGTCGTCGCGGAAGGGGTCGAGACGGAGGAGCAGGCCGAGCTGCTCGCCTCGATGAGTTGTTCGCACGCGCAAGGCTTCTACTTCGCGCGTCCGCTCGACGCTGCTGCCGCGACCGCGTTGATGGAAACTTCAATGTGCCTGACCGGCAAGCCGAGCGAGATCGCCGCGATCGCCGCCTGAGCCCGCGTTCGGGGCTGGATTTCGCGCGCGTGCCGGGTCATCGTCGCGCATGGCGACTCCGCTGACCGTTGAATTCGTCGGGGCCTTTCATCCCCTTCCGGTGCGGGATCGCCGTCTTTTGCTTGCCGAGCTCAAGGTTCCTTCGGTCGACTATCGCGACGACCTGCAGTTCTACGACTGGCTGGCCGAACGGTACCGAACCGGCGAGATCGCCACCGTCGACGACGCGCTCAAGCGTTGCTCGTCCAAGGCCGACGAACGAACGAGCCACCGCATGCTGCTGCGCTGGCTGGTCGACCGCACGGGTCGGCCGCTCAAGCCGCACGGGAATTCCCTGGAAGCGATCGGCGAGCTGATCGGGGCCGCCTTGGACCTGACCGACGACACCGCGATCATCCTCGCGGCGCTGGCTCCGAACTACGACTGGCTGGAAGCGATGATCGGGTCGGACGAGGTCGCCGATCATCTCTCGGACGCGGACGGGACGATCGGGAGAGACGACGCGAGCGACGCTCCCGCGTCGCCGGGTGCCGTCGACGCGGCGATCGACAGGCTGCAGGCCGCACTCGACCTTCTGCGCGAGGCGCCGCAGACTGATCTTCTTGTTCAGGCGTCCGGCCTGGCCGACGCGATCGAGCGGCATGTCGGGGCCTTGGGCGATCGCCGGCGCATCGAGGATCTGATCGCCCGCATCGCCGCCGGGCGCGACCGCCTCGATCCGGAGGAGCGCGCGTTGAGCCCGGCGCTGGACTCGCCGAGCGGCAGTTCCCAAGTTCTCGCCGAGGTGCTCGCGAGCCTCGATGCGGTCGAGGCGGCGCTGAACACGGACGCGGACGCGCGCGCCTCCCTGGCCCGCGTCATCAGCGCGCCGCGCGCGACCCGGCAGGCGGCGCAGCGTGCGCTCGACGAGGCCGAAGAACGACTCGAGGAGACACGCGCGAGGCTTGCGGAAGCGGCGGCGGCGATGATGCCGCCCGAAGGTGGCGCGCCGCGCGTGGCCGACCCGTCGGGTGGGCGGAGCGTCGACCCCGAGATCACCGTATACGAAAACGAGCCGGCGCAAGAGGAGCCGACCGCACCGGCCGCGCCGACCCTCCATGCTCCGCCGTCCGTCCTGCCGGCTCCAATCGGCATCGACGGGAACGACGAAGCAGGCAGCCTCGACGAGGCGCCCGGTGCGATGCGCCATGCCGAGGCGGAGACGTCTTCACCCGACGACGGGGAGCAGCTGCAGGCGACGTCGGAGACGTTCGATGCGGCTGCGCTCGCGACGGACGAGCCGATGCCGGCCGAGGAACCGTTCGCACCCGACCCGAGCGGGAATCCGGCACCGCGGGCGGCGGAGACGAAGTGGAACGGTTGGATCCTGACCGCGCTGGTGGCGGGCAAGGCCGGGCTTGCGCTGCACTTGGCCGACGCGCGCACGATCGCGGGAGCCGATGTCGGGAACGGTGTCGCCGCCGTGGTCATCGAGGCGCTGCTGCACGGCCGCGCGACCCAGGCCGCTTACGACGGTGCCTGGAGCGAATACGACGCGCTTGCCGACGACGTGCTGATCGCGGCCTCCTCTCACCCCGGGGGACCTGCGGGGCGCGCGACCAAGCTGCTCCTGTTCGCGGGCGGATTGCGTCCGGCGCTGCTCCAGTCGCAACGCGCATGGCAGATCCTGCAGGACATCGAGGGACAGCTCGCCGCGCGCTTGAACCCGCTCGTGCGCACGCTCGGCGCCCTGGTCAACGCGGGGATCGGCAGCATCGCGGAAATCGCCGCGCCGCCCGGCGCGGAGGTCCGCCGTGCCCGCGACGCCGAACTGCGCCGCGAGATCGGTGAGTGGAAGACGGTCGCGCGCAAGCGCACGACCAGTTTTCAACGCGCGACGCTCGTATGGACCCAGCTCGTCGAGGAGGATGGGCTCATCGGACGCGGGGTCGAACTCGTGCTGGCCCGCTCCCCCGACGCGCGCGCGCATGTCGGGGAGCTCGTGTCCCGGCTCGCCGACAAGGATGCGGTCATCGACCAGGTCCACGACGCGCTGTCCGGCCGGGCGCGCAACGACCCGCTGGTCGGCGGCGCGCGCAAGCAGCTGCGCTACTTCATCTCGGGCGCGGCGGACCTGCTCGGCACATGGCTGCGTGCGCAGGAGGATGTCCATGCAGGGCAGGGCGATCGCCATCAGGCAAGGCGCGGCGAGTTGCTGCGTGCCCTGCATGCCGCGCGCCAAGCCGTTCCGCCGAATGCGGAAGACGAGGGGATCGCGCGCGCCGCCGCCCACATGTTCGACGCGGTCGTCGGCGATCTCATCGCGCAGATCGAGGGCGCGGATCGATCCGCGTCTTCATTCGCGCCTTCGTTCGCGGAGGCGCTCGATGGGGAGTTGGCGCTCCTGCCGGCGTTCCCGCTGAACGCGCGGCGCGCGATCCGCATGCAGCCGGACGATGTGGCCGATCTGTCGGCCGCGGCGGAGCTGCTGGAGACGGGCGTCCCCGAACCCGCCGCCGCGTTCGACGCCGCGCTCGCGCTCGACGCCGCCAGCAACGCCGATCGATTGCTTGCGCTCCTGCCCGTCGAACGGCGGGAGGGAGCCGGCGCGGCGCTGGAGCATGGCGTGCGACAGGCGCGGGAACGGCTCGCCGACAGGGCCCGCGCGCTCAGGCAGCGCCTCGACGATCTGCAGATCGCGTTGACCGAAGCGGATGAGCTGCCCGAGGACCTCGAACGGCGGATGACCGCGTTCGAACAGGCCGGCATCGAGCGGCTGCCCCTGGACAGCGCCGAGCCCGGCGACCTGGGCGACTTTCCGGCGGCGCAGCGGCGGCTGGACGACATTGATCGCGGACTGGAGATCGCGCGCGCTCCCGTCGCCGTTCGTCTGGAAGCGCGCATCGTCGAACAGGAACGCCTGGGCCGCGACCTCGCCGAGTGTCGTTCGCTCCTGCGCGACGGCGACCTGGGCACGCTGACCGAGGAGATCGGGCAGGTCGAGCGGCACGGCATCGTCCGGCCGCGCGAGGGGTCGCCGATCGCGCAGATCGAAGCGTTCGCGCGCTGGATCGATACCGTCGGGGACAAGGCATCGCTGCCGCTGGGCGACCTGCCCCGCGCCGCGCGGACGGGCGGGGTCGCCGGAAATATCGACTTCGGCGCGCTGCCGGATCGCGAACGACTGCGCGCCGACGCGCTGTTGCTGGCGTGGAACGCGTTGCGCCGCGCGGTCGGGCCGCAGTCGCGCGGCGGCGATCCGCTGGCCAGGCTCCGCGAGGCGCTCGGCGAGCTCATGGCCGCGCTCGGGTTCACCGGCACCAAGGTCGAATCGGCGGCGCGCGAAAAGGCGTGGTTCCGGTTGAACGTCGCGGTCGATCCGCTGCGCTCGCGCGATCTGTGCCTGACCCCCGCCTTCGGCAGCGAGGCGGTTCGTCGCGGGGAAAGCGCCGGACGCTATGCCGTCTGCGTGGTGGCGGCGGCGGACATCGCGTCCTGCCTCAGCCTTTTCGACACGCTTCCGGATCGCGTGCTGCTGTTCGTCACCGAACCGCTGACGGCACGGCAGCGTCGCGATTTCCAGCGCAAGGCCCGCGCGGGAACGCGATCGGTGGCTCTGGCCGACGCAATGACGATCGTGGCGCTGGCGCGTACCGCCGATGCCGGCACGCGCGCGTTCTTCGACGTGTCGATCCCGTACGGGTCGGCGCAGCCTTATGTCGACACAGGATCGCAGACCTCGATCGAAATGTTCTTCGGACGCGAAAAGGAGCTGAAGCGCCTGGTCGATCCCCAGGGAGCATGCCTCGTCTACGGCGGTCGCCAGCTCGGCAAGACGGCATTGTTGAAACAGATCGAACTCAAGGAGAACGGAGGCGCGGATCGCGTCGCGATCTACTGCGAAATTCGATCCGTCGGCGAAAGCGTGCCCGCCGCCGACGTCTGGCGCCGAATCGAAGTCGAGTTGCGCGCGCGCAAGGTCGCGATGCCCGGCGACGGCGCGGGCGTGCCCGAACGGCTCGCCGCCTGGGCGACCGCCAAGCCGGGGCGCTACCTCCTCATCCTGCTCGACGAGGCCGACGCGTTCCTGGAAGCCGAGATGGCCGCCGACTTCCCCGTGATCGGACGCATGAAGGGGTTGATGGAGGACACGGGGCGGGCGGTGAAATTCGTGTTCGCGGGGCTGCACAACGTCCAGCGCTTCCATCGCGCGCCCAACAGTCCGCTCCTGCACCTGGGGAGCTCGATCAACGTCGGACCCCTGCTCGGCAGCGACCGCGAGGCGGCGCGGCAGATGGCGTTCGAACCGATGGGCGCGCTCGGCATCGCCTTCGATCGGCCGACGGACGCGTATCACATGCTCTCGCTGGTCGGCTTCTACCCCTCGCTGATGCAGAGCTTCGGCAAGGCGGTCGTCCAGTCGGTCAACGAGCAGCTGAAGCGGCCGGGCGAGATGCCGACCACGCCCGTCAAGGTAAGCCGCAAGCTGATCGACGAATGCTTCGGGCAGCAGGAGTTTCGCGACGGCGTCGTGGAGCGCTTCCAGAAGACGCTTCAGCTCGACGAGCGTTACGAGCTCATCACCTATGCGGTGTGGGAGCGGACGCAGCAGGACAGCCGGGCGGGGCGGTCGACCGCGCGCGGCTATCCCGCGTCGGCCATTCGCCAGATGGCGACCGAGTGGTGGCCCGCGGGTTTTCGCGACACGGCCTCGCCCGACGGCTTCGCCGCGATCCTCGACGAGATGAACGAAATGGGCGTGCTGGCGCGGGAGGGCGAGCGCTACGCGCTCAGGTCGCAGCGGATCGCGGCCATGCTGGGCGACGAGCGCGAAATCGAGGATCGCCTGATCAGCTTCAGCGAGCGCGCGCCCAAGCGACGCCCCGACCCGATGACGAGCCATCGCCGGATCGGCGGCAGCTGGTCGCCGCTGTCGATCCGGCAGGAAGCGACTCTGTCCGAGCGGCTTCGCGCGAACGACGGCGCGCGTCTCCTGCTCGTGGGCGCGACGCCCGCGAGCGGACGCGACGACCTGATGGACGTGCTCGACACGCTCGCGCAGGATCTGCGTTGGCCGACCCCACGCCGCCTGACCCCGCAATCGACGGAGGTGGTGCTCGAAGTCGCGGGGCGTGAGCGCAAGGACGCACGGTCCGGCGCGCCCAAGCTGATCCTGATCGACGGCGCGTGGCCGGACGCCGATGCGCTGCACGTGCTGCGCCGGCACCGCGCGCTTCGCGATGGGCAGCATCCGGTCCGGCTCGTCTATTGCGGCTCGCCGGACGCAGACATGCTCGCGTTGCCCGACGAACCCGACTGGTTGCGGCTTCTGCTGGGACCGCTGCCCGTCGAGACGATGTTCCACTGGCTCAGCCGCGAACAGCTTCCCTTCGCGGACGACGAGGACGTGCAGCGGCGGCTCCGGTCCGCGACGGGCGGGTTTCTGCAGGCGCTGGAGGCGATCGTCCTGCCGCAGCCTGAGCGTGGCGAGCCCGACCGGTTGATCGCGCGCGCCGCGGCATCTTCCGCCAAGCTGAGCCCGGCGGATCTCGGCCTGTCGGGTCCGACTGAGGCTTTCGGGCGCGAGCTGGCGAACGCTGCGGGAGTCGATCCGATCGACGAGGAAGACCTGCGCGATTGGGCTCAGGCGGTCGACCCGGAACGCGGCGCCGCGCTGCTCGCCCTGCTTCGTGCGCTCGGCATCGTGGAGGCCGTGGCGACCGGCCAGTCCGCGGTTTCGTACGCGTTCAACCCGCTGGCGGCGCGCATGCTCGCGTGAGCCGGGCGTTCCTGGACGGGCTACTGAACGCGCGGTTCGATGACATGCTCGATCGCGCGTTGCAGGGCGCGCCACTGCTCATGCGCGCGCGCCGGCCGGAAACAGTGGCTCGGCTGATCGACAGGGCAAGAACGGGACCGTCGGCCTTGGAGATCATCGACGTCTCGGTCGCGCCGACATCGCGAAATCCGTTGCTCGACTCCGCAGTCGCGTTCGGCGTGAACGTCGACAGCCTGGAGGCTTTGGCGGCCGCGCCGCGATTGCGTTACGCCCTGATGGTCGCCGATGCGTCGAAGGAGACGACGGACCGCTGGATCACGCTTGCCGGCACCTTCGCGACGGCAAGGGCGCGCGTCGGCGGAGAGGGACCGGCGCTCGCGATCGCCCTCGCGGAAGGCCGCGCGCCCAAGCTGTGCCAATGGTTCGATGACGGCGACCTGATCGGGCCCGCCGAAGCCGCGGTTTACGTGCGCGGCAGGCGATCGGGGTCGTCGCTGCTGGGGGAATGCGCGGACGCCGCGGCGATCGAAGTGACGCGCGGCGACCTGGCTGATCTGGACCGGCTTCTCGATCTGCCCGAAGCGGAGCGGTTCGATCCCTGCACGTGGCTGACACGGCAGGCGCGCGTAGCCGACCCGGGGGCCCTGCAGTGGCGGGGCGGGGAGGAACCCTGCGCCCGATGGCTCGCGCACGCCGATCCCGCGAGGCTGAAGCATTTCGTTTGGCGCGGGCAGGTGTCCGTGCTGTTTCCGTGGCTCGCCGAAATGCTCCGGTCCTTCCTCGGACGGCACGGCACCCGCCTGCCGCCCGGCGTGATCGATCGGGAAACGGGCGAACCCCTCGATGTCGCCGACTACGAATGGGGGCACATCGCTTTTGCCATGCGGGCACGGGACCGCGAGTTGGCGGCCTGCGCCGACCTGCTGCGCCGGATGCGCAACGAGTTGGCACATGGCCGCCCGACGAGTTTCGCCGATGCGAGCCGCGCGGAAGGTCACGTGCGGCGGCTCATGGCTTGGCGCTGAACCCGCCGCGGCGCACGTCCCAGGTTAGAACTTTATGCGGACACGCCCGCCGAAGAGGCGTGGATTGGTGAAGAAGCGCGTGTTGTTGAACTGGTTGACCAGAAGCCCGGCCGCGACCGTCTTGTCGAACAGGTTGTTCACGTAACCCTCGATCCGGAACTGGTCGCGCGTAAAGCCGAACGCGAGATTGACCAGCGCGTAGGACGGGATGCGGTCGAACAGCGAGGCGCGCGGTTCGGTGACGCGGAGTTGCCCTGCGTTCGGGCCATCGGGGAAGCGTTCCTGGTTGATGAAGGCGAAGTCCTGGGAGTTGAAGATCGTCGCGAAACTCGACGAACGGTACGACACGCTGACGAGATAGTCGAAGATGCCGCCCAAGCGCTCCGCCGGAATGACCTGGGCGAGCGAGGCGTTGAGCTGGAAGCGCGGCGCGTAGGGGAGCCGCGCGTCGGATATCGGCCGCGCCACCGAGTCGAGGCCTTCGACATCGGCCTGGAAACGGAAATCCTGGACCGGCTCGGCGTCCTTGACCTTGGCCTCCAGGTACAGGAAGTCGGCCCCGAACTTGAAGTTGGCGGGCAAGATGATCGATCCGCTACCCTGGATGCCGTAGGTCTCGCTGTTGGCCGCGTTGTAGGTGAAGGCGATGACCTGGTTCTGGTCGAAGCCGGTGGGGAAGCCCTGCGGCCCCGCCACGTCGATCAGCGTGCCGTCGGGACGGGTGATTTGCCGGATGATCGATTGCACGCCGAGCAGCGCCGTCAGCTGCTGATCCTTGTAGTCGTTGTAGAAAGCGGACAGGTTGAGCACGGCCCGCCTGCCGAACACGTCGAATTCGTTCTTGGTGCCGACTTCGTAGAGCGTGACCTCTTCGGGGCGGAAGAACGGCGCGGGCCCCAGCGGACCCAGATTGTCGTTGAAGCTCGCCGCCTTGTGCCCGCGCGAGACGATGCCGTAGACCAGGTTCCGTTCCGTCAGGTCATACTCGATCCGTCCGCGGAAGTCGAAAAAGTCGGTCTTGATCGACGAGGCCTGATTGTTGATCGTGTTGGCCACGAAATTGTAGCTGAAGGTGCCGTCGGCGCGGCATACGAAACCGGGGTTGATTGTCCCGTCCGGACGCACGCTGTCGTCTGTTGCTGAATTGATGCAGCCCGGGATCGTCTCTCCCGGCAAGGTAAGCGGGAAATTCGGATCGGAAGCAAGCGCGGGATTGGCCGTAAGCCGGGCGATCGCGCTGCCGAAAGCGACCGGAATCGTGTCCCGCGCGCCGAAGGACGTCACGCCGTCGAGGAAGAACAGCAGTTGCTCGCCCGGCGTGATGACGTTGTCGTTGTTGCGGTCGGGATTGAAGATCGTGCGGTCGCGGTTGAACTCGAACCCGGGAGTTCCCAACCGGAAGAACCCGCAGCAGCCGAAGTCCGCCGCGCCGCCGCCGAAGAAGTTGCGCGCGATGACGCCGGTACGCGCCTTGCGATCGTTCGTGTAGCGAAGCCCGGCGGTCAGGCGCAGCTTATCGCTGACTGAAAATGTTCCGTCGCCATAGAAGGCATAGGCCTCGCTCTTCGTCCGCGTGTTGAATTCTTGGCCTTGGAAGAACGAGTTGAAGTCGTCGACGCCAAGGGAGATTGTCCGCTGACGTTCGTTGAAGTAGTTGCCTCCCAGCGAATATTTGAAAGGCTCCTTGTCGCTGAACAACCGGAGTTCGTGGAAGTCGGACCGCGAACTGCTGCGGTTGGTACCCCGCCCGAAGTTGTCGAGGTTTTCGGGCCCCGTGGGCCCGTTGAAGAATGCATCTTCGAAGCCCGGAAACGCGACGCCCCCAGGTCCGGCACCGTCGCCTCCGAAACGCAGGTCACGGTAGCTGCCGATATACTGGATGTTGAACAATCCGTCGGTCCGGTAAGTGACGCGGCCGCGGACTCCGCCATGTTTGGTGAAGTACTGCTCGCCCAATGGACCCGTGAGGATGTCGCGCGGGTTCTCGACCGCGGCGACGCTCTCGGCGAAATCGCCTTCCTCATCGAGGAACGACGAAAAGTTGGTCCCGTTGAACCCGGTCGAATCCTGATCGTTATAGTCGCCCGCGATCAGGACGCTGAAATATTGCGAAGGCTCGTATAGAAGCTGCGCGCGTACGCCGCGGTTGTCGTCCGCGTAGGGTGCCTCGATCTCGGGAAAGCGGCCGACATTGTTGTAATACGCACCGTGCTTGTCGAAGCTCGCGGAGATGCGCAGCGCCATGACATCGCCGATGATGGGGACGTTGAGGATCCCGCGCACGCTAACCTGCTCGAAATTGCCGTATCCGCCCTCGAGCATGCCGCTGAATTTGCCGAGCTCGGGCGTGTTCGCGATGAAGTTGAGCGATCCGCCCGACGCGTTGCGCCCGCGCAGCGTGCCCTGCGGACCGAAGTTCACCTCGACCGAGCGTAGGTCGAAGAATGAGTTGGCGAGCCCCTGGACGCGCGGCACGTAGACGTCGTCGAAATGCGTCGCGACGTTGGGATCGCCGAGCTCGGTATTCTGGTTCGTGCCGATGCCGCGCAGCGCTATGTCGACCGCGCCGCCGAAATTCTGGACCCGCAAGCCCGGCAGCACGTCGTTTAGGTTTTCGATGTTGACGATGCCGACCTTGGACAACTGATCGGGCGACAGCACCGCCGCGGTGCCGGCGTAGTTCTGGAGCGTCTGGGGACGCCGTTCGGCGGTGACGACGATCTCGTCTTCCGCCACCGCCTCGTCGGCGGGCAGGTCGGACGGCGGGACGACGGGGACGACCGGGTCGTCCACCGGTTCGGCCGCGACGGTGCCGGCCTGCGCCAGCGCCGCGCCCGGAACCGCGACGAGCGCGAGCACCGATGCCCCCAACACAAACCGACTTACAGAACGAGCGTTGAAGCCACGCATGATCATCTCCCCCAAAAGCCCGGACGCTGTTTTCGCGCCCTTGTCGGATGTCAGATTTCAGAAATATGATAGCGTTGTCAAGACACCTTGCCTGATGCAGGATCGGGTGCGGGCAGTGCATGGGCTGCCGGCAACGGAGATCGGGATGCGGAGACTTTTCGCAGCGCTTCTCGCCGCGTCGTCGATGGCCGGATCGGGATGCCGGCGGAAGAGAGCGCTTAACTTGCCCGTCAGCCGCGACGCACAGCCATCCGATTCGTCACCGCAGGCGTCGCACGAACGCGGGCCGAGCGTTTGTTGCACGAATGACACTCGACGAGAAAATCGGACCCGTCCATCAACACGGGCCGAGTCGTGCCGCAGATGTACGTCGCGCGAGAGGGAACGAAACGCCGATGCGGCTCGCCGCTTTTGCGCAGGTTGTCCTGCGCCCCAGAGTGTCCCGCCGCGTCACGCTCACCGCCGAACCCAGTATGATGGCGAATCGCGCGTGGACGTTACCGTGTCGCTCTGGCGCGCAACGCGACCGGCCGGACGAGCGTGCCGGCGCGACGGTCGACCCGGCGACGATGAAGCCGTGAGCTACGTCGCGGGCGTCCAGTACCTGACGTAATCCACCGTCATCGCCTGCGGAAACGCGGCGTCGTCGACGCCCTTCTGCCCGCCCCAATCGCCGCCGACCGCGACGTTGAGGATCAGATCGTACGGCCTGGTGAACGGCCACGCCCCCGCGCCGCCGGGCTGGTCGTTGGCGACCCGCATGTGCGCGCGGCCGTCGATGCCGATCGTGATCGCGTTCGGACCCCAATCGAGCTGGTAGCGATGAAACGCGGTGCAGCTCGTCGATACGCGCTTCTGCGCGCCGCGCTGCGTTCCCTTGGCGTGGTTGAACGCGCCCGTGTGCAACGTCGCATGGACGACATCGGCGTCCCATCCCACCATTTCCATGACGTCGATCTCGCCGTTGTCAGGCCATTTTCCCGACCCCGGCAGCATCCAGATCGCGGGCCAGATCCCGCGCCCGCACGGCAGTTTCGCGCGGATTTCGTAGAAGCCGTAACCGTACGGTTTCCGGGATACGAGCTTGGCGGAGGTGTAGCTCTGACCGCCCCAATCGGAGAAACGTTCGCGCGATAAAGTCTGCTTGCGCGCTTCGATGATCAGCGCGCCGTTCTCGATCCGGGCATTCTTCAACCGCGCATCGCCGTAATATTGCCTCTCGTTGTTGTGCCATCCGACCGCGTTGCGCGACGTGTCGAACTTCCATTTCGTACCGTCGATCGCCTTGCCGTCGAACTCGTCCGCGAACGCGGGAGCGGTCCTCGGAACGGCCATCGGCACGTCCACCGTGGTGTTGGTGGCACCCAAGGATGCGGCTTGCACGATCAGGCGCAGCAAGATCATGGCTCAGGGTTTCGGGTCCGGAGGATAGCGGACGAGCGTCTGCCGGACCGCGCCGCGCCGCGCGGCCGCGCCTTCGCCGTTGACGAGATGCCGGATCGTGCCGACGCCGCCCAGCGAGATCGTGGTGAGGTTGGCGAACCGCACGCCCGGGCGACGCGGAGCCTCGATCGCGTTCTCGAGCACGATCGACGGGTCCGCCGTGAAGTTCGAGTAGATGCCCATTCCCGTCGCCTCGTGCACCTGGACGTTGTCGGCGACCTTGTACGCCGCCCAGCCGCGCGTCGTTCCTGCCATGTACGCGGCCTGCGACGGCGGATCGTACGGCAATTCGTTCTGATAGAAGAAGGTCCGGCCGCGCTCGCCGTTCCAGACCGTCTGGTACTTCTGGAAATGTTCGACGAACAGGCCGTACATCGTGACGTCGTCGCCGTTGACGACGAGCCCCTGTGCGCCCCGGCTCTCGTGCCAGCCGACATGGACGCGGCCGGTCTTGCGGTCTCCGTGGTCGCCACGCCAGATCCACAGATGGTCGCCGATGACGTGGCGGCTGTTGATCTCGAGGCACGTTTCCGCATTGCCCACGGCGGCGCCTCCGAGGCGGAAGAACACGTCGCTGAGCAAGGTCGGATTTCGGGCATGATCGGCCGACGATCCGCGCGGGCCGATTTCGACGAGCACGGGCGAGTTGACGGGTCCGGCGTCGATGAACAACCCGGCGATCGTGACGCCGGGGACGTCGGCGACGGTCAACGCTTTCGTGCCGCCGTCGGCGAGCAGCGTCGCCAGTCCCAACCCCAGCACGACAGTGTCCGCCCGTCGAACGCGCAGGGGCTCGGTCAGTCTGTATATGCCCGGGGTCAGCAGCAGATGCCGGCCGCGATCGAGTTCGGCGTTGATCTGCGCCGCCGTCATGCCTTCGCGCGCGATGAAGAAGCGGTCGAGCGCGATCAACCCGCCCTCGGGTAGGCCCGCGCCCCAGCTCGTGCCCCGCGCGTCGCGGCGCAGCGCGGGAACGAACACGTGCCAAGCCCCGGCCCCGTCGACGAGGAGAAAAGGCTTCTCGCGGATCAGCGGCACAGCGGGCAAGGTCGTGAACGCGGGCTCGGGGAAGGTCGATGTCGGCGCGTTGTCGACGCCCATGAACATCATGTTCCAGTTCGCGCCTTCCCACCCGCGCATCGCCGTGTTGCGGGTATACCATTGCTGCTGCGATCCCGACCGGATCACGCCATCGACACGGGAGTCCGCCATGAACCCGCCGCTCGAATAGCCGCCGTCGTCGAGCGCGAGGTCGCCCGCCAGATGCATCCGCCGATAGGGCGCCGCCTGCGACACCGCCCAGCGATCGGTGCGGTCGGGCGGGCGCACGGTCATGTTTTCTACGGCGCGCCAGAAATTGACGAGGGCCTTGCCGCCGTTCCAGTCGGCCTCCGCATGGACGTGGCCGTCAATGGAGACGTAGCCCGGCAGCAGCCCGAGCCCGGCGACCTGCGTGAAGAAGCCGACATTGACGTCGAGCTTGTAGCGCCCGGGCTTGAACAGCACCGCGTAGCGCCGGTCGGTGAAGTGCGCGCGTTCCTGTTCGCGGAAGATCGTCTTCAGTTGCGCCTGCATCGCGGCGGCGGGCATTGCGGGATCGAAGATGAAGACGTTGGGCCCGAGATCGGGATCGCGCGACCCGCCTGGTTGCGCGGCCTGGGCCTGCTCGGCGGCCTCGGCTGCGCCGCCGAACGCGGTCGTCGCGGCGGCGACGACCAGCCCGCCCAGGATCTCACGACGTCCAAGCGCGATGGTCATGGTTTCACCCCGTGAGCGGCGCGGTCGATCCGCGCGTCATCATGCGATAGTCGAGCCGGGTCGCCGGCGGCGGGTCGCCGCCCGTGATCATCTCGATCAGCAAGCCCGTCGCCGCGTACGACATCTCGCGCGTCGGCTGATGGATGGTGGTCAGCGTCGGCCATACGATTCCCGCCAGCTGCGTATCGTCGAACCCCGCGACCGACAGTTCACGCGGCACGTCGATGCCGAGTTCGTGCGCGGCCAGGATAAGGCCCGCGGCCATGTCGTCGTTGGATGCGAAAACAGCGGTGGGCCGGTCCGCCTTGGACAGCATGCGCCGCGCCGCCTCGCGTCCCGACGCGTAATCGTTGAAACCTTGTTCGAGCGGCTGGCCCGCCGGGTCGATGCCGCGGCTCGCAAGCTCGGCGCGATACCCCGCCGCGCGCAGCCGGCTCGAATGGTGGTCGGGGTGGCCGGCGATGAAGCCGATGCGCCGATGGCCGAGACCCAGGAGGTAGGCCGTCATTTCGCGCGCCGCCGCCTCGTCGTCCATCTCGACGAAAGGCGTGGCATGCGCCATTCCGTCGGGCGCGATGCGCACGAACGGCAGCCCGCGCGCGTCGAGCGCCGCGATCAGCGCGCGGTTGCCCGACAGCGGCGGCGTCACGATCAGCCCGTCGACATGCGTCTGTTCGGCCATGGCCAGGACTTCGGCGATCAGCGTATCGCCGAGATCGTTGCACGATTGCAGGATGAGCCTGAGCCCGGCCTCGCGGCATTTGGCCATCGCGCCGCTCTGGATGTCGAACACGTAGTTGGCGCTCGGATTTTCGTAGACGAGCCCGAGCAGCCGCGAGCGTTTGCCCGCCAGGCTGCGCGCGTGCAGCGACGGCTGGTAGTCCAGGTTCGCCATCGCGGCGCGCACGCGCACGCCCGTCTCGGTGCGCACGCCGGGCTCGTCGTTCATGACGCGCGACACCGTCTTGATCGACACGCCCGCGGCGGCGGCGACGTCCTGGATCCGGGTGCGCGAACCGCTTGCCATGTTCAACGTGCTACCGTCTTCCCCGCGCGCTCAACCCTGCGCGGGGGAGATGGTGCCTTCGGTCAGCTCGGTCGCGCGCTCATCTGCTGGATCGTCGGACGCGGCGGGTCGGCGCGCGTACAGGCCGTAGGCGAAGATGACCGCGTAGCAGAGCGCCGGGACGGCGAGCGCGACCGCGAGGCCGCTGCCGTCGGCAACGGTCCCGAGCAAGGGCGGCACCACCGCGCCGCCGACGATCGCGACGCAGATCAGCCCCGATCCTTCGGCGGCGCGGCGGCCGAGGCCTTCGCTCGCCAGGCTGAAGATCGTCGGGAACATGATCGAATTGCACAGCCCGATCGCGAGCAGCGCCCAGCCGGCAACGTCCCCGCTCGTGTTGGCGGAGATCAGAAGAAGTGTCAGCACGCCCGCCGCGACGGTGGCCAAGACCTTTCCCGGCGATACGACACGCAGCACGGCGGCACCTATGAAGCGGCCTACCAGCGCCCCGCCCCAGTAGAGCGGCACGTACTTGCCCGCGTCGGCTTCGGCGATACCCCACACGCGGCTTTCCGCCAGATAGTTGACGATGATCGACCCGATCGCGACCTCGCCGCCGACATAAAGGAAGATGCAAAGCGCGCCGAGCCCGAAGCGCTTGCGGCGGAGCAGGTCGAACGACCGCAGGATGCTCGCGTGCTCCGCGCGCGGTTCGACCAGCCGGTTGCGGCGCGACCAGACCACGGCGGCGACGATCACGAGCGCAACCGCGAGCCCGAGATAGGTGTTGACGATGACCTGCGACGATTGCGTGCGGTACGCGTCGAGCTCCGGCCCGGACAGCGACGCGGCGCTCACGGTGGCGAGGCTCCCCAAAATGATGATCGCGCCGAGATAGGGGAAGACGGTCGTGCCGAGCGAGTTGAACGCCTGCGCGAAGGTGAGGCGGCTGTGCGCGGTCGCGGGGGTGCCGAGCAGCGAGATCAACGGGTTGGCGACGACCTGCACGATCGTCACGCCCGACGCGAGCACGAACAACGCGAACAGGAAAAGCCCGAACGTCGCGGACGATGCGGCCGGGATGAAGAGCAGGCACCCCGCCGTCATCGTGACGAGCCCGATCGCCGCGGTGCGCATGTAGCCCAACCGCCGCACGATGCCCGCGGCCGGGAGCGAGACGAAGAAATAGGCCGCGAAGAAGGCGGACTGGACGAGCATCGCCTGAAAGTAGCTGAGCGTGAACAGCTCTTTCAGTTTCGGGATGATGACGTCGTTGAGGCTGGTGATGCCGCCGAAGATGAAGAACAGGGCGAACACGAAGTAGCGCAGGTCGGCGGGCGCGTCGGCACCGGTGCCGGAGGGCGCGGCGGTTGCGGTCGGTGCGAGTGCCATGTCGTGTTCCCTCAGAAGTCCGCTATGCCAAACTTGCTTACGGACGTGCGCAGTCTTTGGCCGACCCGACATAGCCGAGCCGGATATTCGATACCGTCAGCGCGAGCCGACCGGTCGTACTCAGCGCAAAGGGAGCGGCGACGCGCGTCATGTCGGCACCCGCGTTGGCGAAACATTTCAACGGCACCGCGAACTCGGTCCAGCGGCCGACGCCTGCGTCCCGCAGCGCGCCCGCAACCGCCAAGCGCCGTCCGCCGACCGCCAGGTCGACGGCGGCGGTCGGTGCCGTGTCGATGCGGTATTCGACGACGAGGCTGATGTCCCCGTTGGACTCGCGCGACAGGTCGATCGGCTGCGCGGCGCGCAGCGCGACCGACTGTTCGCCCGCGCCGGAGAAGACGACGCCGCGCGCATCCTCCTGCGCGCGCCGGTCTACATTTCGTAGAGTCGCGCCGCCGCTGGCGACGAGCGCGAGCCCCGCGGGCGAGGTGCCGCGTCCGAACAAAACGCCGTCCGCGCCCGCCGCGACGCCCGCCGGGCGGTCCTCGGACAGGACCGGCACGTCGCCCGCCGACGCGTAGGTCAGGCCATGGCCGTAGGCGAACAACGGGTCGTAGCTCGCATCGCCGCGATTGATCGGGCCCTGGTCGGCCCGCTTCGGCCACGAGTAGGATAGCTTGCCCTTGAAATCGCGCCCGCCGCGGAACAGGACGTCGGCGACCCCGCCGCCTTCGCTGCCCGGAAGGAACGCCGCGACGAACGCGTCCGACGCGTTCAGCTCCGGGTTGACCCACATCGGCCGCCCGGACAGGAACACGGACACGACCGGAATGCCCGCCGCCTTCAACCGGCGGAGCAACGCCAGGTCCTTATTGTCCGCGTTGCCGTATTCGAGCGTCGGGCGGTCGCCGACGAACTCGGCGTAGGGGTTCTCGCCGAAGACCACGATCGCGACGTCGGGCTTGGTCGAATATCGTCCGTCCGCGCTGAGCGTCGCGGTGCCGCCCGCCGCCGACACCGCCTCGCGAATGCCCTCGAAGATCGACTGCGCGTTGGGAAAATCGGCGGGCGTATTTTCGGTGCCCTGCCACGTGATCGTCCAGCCGCCGGACTGCTTGGCGATGTTGTCCGCGCCGTCGCCCGCGACCAGCACGTTGGCGTTTGCGCGCAGGGGGAGGAGCCGCCCTACGTTCTTGAGCAGCACCAGCGATTCGCGCACCGCCTGCCGCGCCACCGCGCGATGTTCGGGCGCGCCGAGCAGCGCGACCTGCCCCGCGAGCGCCCGCCGCGACGGACGCGGCTTTTCGAACAATCCCGCGCGCATCTTGACGCGCAGGATGCGTCGCACCGCGTCATCCAGCCGCGCCTGCGGGATTTCTCCGGATCGCGCCTGCAGGACCGTGTTCGCGTGGAGCGCGCGCCAGTCGTCAGGCACCATGAACATGTCGAGCCCCGCGTTGACCGCCGCCGCGCACGATACGAGCGTGCAGCCCGGCACCTGCGCATGCGCGTTCCAGTCGCCGACGACGAGCCCGTCGAAGTTCATCCGGCCTTTCAGTGCATCGGTGATCAGCGCGCGGTCGCCCGTCGTCTTGACCCCGCCGACGGAGGAGAAGGAGATCATCACCGACTGCGCCCCCGACCGGATCGCGGGCGGATATCCCGCGCCGTGGATGCGCGCGAGGTCGGCCGGCTTCGATGGATTGTCGCCCTGGTCCTTGCCGCCCGCCGTGCCGCCGTCGCCGACGAAATGCTTGGCGGTGGCGATGACCCTGCCGGGGCCCATGAACTCAGCGGAACCGGGCCGCCCCTGCAGACCCTCGACCATCGCGCCCGCGTAAGCCGCGACCACTTCCGGATCTTCCGAAAAGCCTTCGTACGTCCGCCCCCAGCGATCGTCCCGCACGACCGCGAGCGTCGGCGAGAAGTCCCAGTCGATCCCCGTCACCGCGATTTCGCGCGCCGTCACTTCGCCGATGCGGCGGATGAGGTCGGGATTGCGCATCGCGCCCAGGCCGATGTTGTGCGGAAAGATCGTCGCGCCGACGATGTTGGCGTGGCCGTGCACCGCGTCGATGCCCCAGATCGGCGGGATCCAGTCGCGCCCCTCGGACCCGGCGCGCGACGCTTCCCAGTATGCGTCCGCCATTCGCAACCATTCGGCGGCGGGCGCGCGCTCGTTCGACCCTGGCCCGGGCCCGCCATTGCCTCCGTTGAGGATCGATCCGAAGCGGAACCGGCCGAGTTCGGCCGGCGTGATCTTCGGGGTCTCGGGCTGCATCATCTGCGCGACCTTGTCCTCGACCGACATACGCGCGAGCAGGCCGTCGATGCGCGCCTCGATGCGGGGATCGAGCACGACGCGGCTGCGCACGGACGGCCACACGGAGGCTCCCGCGCCCACGGTCGGCGGCGCGGCCATGTCCCCCGTCGCGCACGCCGCCGTGGCGAACATCAGCGCCAACACACACGCCTTGCCGGTTGCCGTCATCCGAGAATCCTCTCTGTCCGAGCGTCCCGTCTTGATGCGGGTCGTCTCACGTTCCGCCCATCCTATTTGACAACGCTGTCCGAAATCAAGACGGTCGTTGGCGGGGAAGACGACAGCCGAAACGATCCGCTAAAAAGCGGACGCGGAAAGGGGAGAACATGACGGAGATCGTCGCGGTCGACATCGGCGGCACGCATGCGCGCTTCGCGATCGCGGATGTCGCGGACGGCCGCGTCGCGACCCTGGGCGAGGCGTGCACGCTCAAGACGGCCGAACATGCCAGCCTGCAGACAGCGTGGGAGGATTTCGGAGGCCGCATAGGCCGGCCGCTGCCCAACGCTGCGGGCATCACGGTCGCGGGTCCCGTGCAGGGCGAGGTGCTCAAGCTCACCAACAATCCCTGGATCATCCGTCCGGCGCAGATCCCGGCCAAGCTCGGCGCGACGCGCTACGCGCTCGTCAACGATTTCGGCGCGGTCGCGCACGCCGTGGCGCAGATCGACGGCGCGCAGTTTCTGCATCTGTGCGGCGCGGACCGGCCACTGCCGGAAAGCGGGGTCGTCAGCATCATCGGGCCGGGGACCGGGCTTGGCGTGGCACAGCTTATTCGTCGCCCCGGCGGCTACGAAGTGCTGGAAACCGAAGGCGGCCATATCGACTTCGCGCCGCTCGACTCGTTGGAAGACCAGATCCTGGGCCGCCTGCGCAAGCGTCACGTCCGCGTGTCCGTCGAGCGCGTGCTGTCCGGCATGGGCCTGACCAACATCTACGAAGCCCTGACCGACATCGAGGACCACAATGTCGATTTTCGTGATGAACGCGCGCTGTGGACCGCGGCGCTCGCGGGCGAGGACAGCCTGGCGGTCGCCGCGCTGGACCGCTTCTGCCTGACGCTGGGTTCGGTCGCGGGCGACATCGCGCTGGCGCAAGGCGCGGACGCGGTCGTGATCGCGGGCGGCCTCGGGCTGCGCCTCGCAAGACATCTGCCCGCGTCGGGCTTTCGCGACCGCTTCATCGCCAAGGGCCGGTTCGAGCGGCGCATGGCCGCAATCCCGGTCAAGATCATCACCTACCCACAGCCCGGCCTGTTCGGCGCGGCGGCCGCGTTCGCGGGCAAGTTCGGGCAGTAAGTCGAGAGGTTCGCGACCGCGTACCTCCTACCGCACGACCGGCAGCTCGACGTAGGACGCATTGTCCGCGTCGTGGTGGATCGTGTTGCGCGCGACCACGCCCGTCGTCTCGCTTTCGTTGCGCCCGCCCGTGTTGAGGTTGCGCACGAACTTGGGAAGTTGGACGACGTCACCTCCACGCGGATGCGGTGACCTTTGGCGAACGTGTTGCTCGTCGTCATCGGCGTCGGCTTGATCGTGTAGACGGCGCCCGGCCGCATCATCTCCGGTCGATCGTACCCGTTGCGGTAGCGCGCTCGGAAGATCGTATCGCCAAGAATGTACGCGGTGCCGTCCGGCGCGACGTCGACCAGCTTGACCGCGAAGTCGGTGTCCTTCGCGTCCGAAGACACTTTCAACACCGCGTCGACGAAGCCGCTCACCTCCATCGGCGCGGTCAGCGGCTCGGTCGTGTAGACGAGCACGTCGCGTCGTGCCTCGATCGGTCGCTGATCGAACGCGCCCGCCGTGACGAGCCCGCCGTTGCAGCAGTCGCCGCCGCCGATCGTCTGCACCGGGCTGCCGGGATCGTAGACATAGCTGTCCGCCGCCTCGCCCCGCGGAGGCGCGGATGCCAGCAACCTGCCATTGCCGTACAGGCTGTTCGCATCGCCGCCGCTGCGCAGGTACATGCGCACCGTTTTCGCGGCGGCGGGCGGCCACTGCGCGCCCGCTTTCCACGCATTCTCGCCCATCGTGTAGTAGCGGACGCGCGGCGTCGACGTGGGAAAAGCCCTGGCGTCGCCCTTCAGCCAGCGGTCGAACCAGCCGTACACCGCCTTGTCCATGTCGAAGCTGGGATCGCCGAGCGCGCGGTCGCCCGAGATGAAGCCGGGCTTCAGCGCCGAGAACGCGCAGTGGTTGTTGGGCGCGACGACGACGTACTGGTTGTCGCTCGCTTGCGCGTCCGTGCCTGCGGTCCTCGCTCGATTGAACAGCTCCATGTTCGGCCCGATGGACACGTCGTACCAGCTGTTGAACCACAAGGCCGGCACGCCCCATCCCGCGTCGTCATGGTACAGCCCGCCCTGCCGCCACGCCGGATCGGCCGGCGTGCGTGCGATCAGCTTCTCGAACGTCGCGGGCGGCTCGCCCAGGTTCGACAGCATCTGGCTCACCGGCAGATGCCTGATCTGCTTCGTCCAGGTCACCGCCGGCTTCTTGGCGTCGAGGTCATTGTAGCGCGCGATCCGCGACCGCGTCGCCGTGTCCAGCCCGGCGGGCAACTGCGCGCGCAGCGGGTTGTCCACCCCGTACAGCCACACGAAGAACAGGCTGCGCGGCACGCCGCCCGTGTACCAGTTCCCCTGTTCCTGGAACCGCCCGACCTTGCCGATGCCCGCGCCCGCCGCCATCGGCACCATCGCCGCGTGCGCCGGGTGGTTGAGCGCGGCCAGCGCGAGCTGCCATTCGGCGGTCGACGAACAGCCGAGCGTCCCGACCTTGCCGTTCGACCACGGCTGTTTCGCGATCCAGCTCAGCGTATCGTAGCCGTCGGTCTGCGGCTTTCCCAAAATCTCGTACGTGCCTTCGGAGAAGTAGCGCCCGCGCTCGCTCTGCACGACATAGGCGTAGCCGCGGCTGACGGCTTTCAACGCCTCGCGGTTGGTGCGCGCGAAATCGCCGACTTCGTTGTACGGCGTCTTCGACAGGATCGTCGGCAGCGGTCCGTCCGCCCCCTTGGGCCGGTAGACGTTGGCCGCGAGCGACACGCCGTCGCGCATCGGGATCATGACCACCGTTTCGGACAGGGCCTTGTCGGCGAGTTCCAGCCGCACCGCGTCCTCGCTGTATTTCGACACGTCCTGCGCGTGTCCGGGGAGGGCGAGCGCCGCGATAACGATGGCCACGCTTCTGGAAATTGTCACGGCGTTTCCTCTGGGCTTAAAGCGCGGCGATCTCGCGTTCGGCGTCCTCGCCATGCACGTCCATGAGAGAGTTCATGAGGTCGTCCTCGGCGCTCGAACATACCCCCAGGGTCACGGCCTCATCGCAATCATCGGCCGTCAGATAAGCGTGCCCCATCATCGAATCGATATAGATCGACTGACCCTGCTCGAGCGTCACCGGATCGTAGAACTCGGTGTGCACGACCATGCGTCCGCTGACGACGTAGACGAATTCCTCGCCCGGATGGCGGATGAGGTCGCCGAACTCCTCCAGCGACTTCGCCCGAATGCGGGTCACGAGCGGGATCATGCGCTTGCGCCGCAGTTCGGTGCAGAGGTAGAAATAATCGTAATTCGCGGTCGTCACGCGCACCGCGCGTCCGACGTCGCCGATGGAGCGCCGCGCGGTGACGTGCGTCGTGCCTCCCGCATCCTCGGCGAACAGTTCGGACATGCGCAGGTTGAGCCTCTGGCTGACCTGCAAAAGCTTGTCGTAGGTCAGCGTCAGCCGGTCGTGCTCGACCTTGGACAGCGTCGACAGCGGAATGCCGCTGCGGGCGCTCATTTCCTTCAAAGTCCAGCCGTGGCGGTTGCGCAGGCCCCGCAGGAGCGTGCCCAGCGTCGGGCGGTTCGCACTCGCCTTAACCGGCGCGCGAATGCCGGTGTCTCCAAGGACGCTGCTTTGCCGAACAGGATTGATCGATCGCTTGGGTGACGAAATCACGAAGTCGCCGATGAAGGAGGCCTGGGGCGAACCCTACACGCGCCTGCCGGACCGTGCAATTGCGCCATTGACAACAGACGACATGACTTCTCTAATCAGGACAACACATCCTGTTCAGGATGTATCGAGGGTGGCTTCGGCAGACACGCGGATCGCGCTCAGATGCGACCGCTAGCGCCGTTCCCGCGGTCGCAGGGGGAGAGCGAGCTTTGCGCAAGGTCAAGATCGTCGCAGCCGCGTTGCTCGCGTTCGCGCTCGGCTCCGCCACCGCGGCGCAGAACCCCGCCGCCCTTGCGCCGCCCCTAGCCCAGCCCGATGCTTCGCCCGACGCCGCGCGCGCCGCGCCGCCTCCGGTGGCACCGGCCGTCGCGCCCGGCGGTGTCGCGTTGACCCGCGCCGATGTCGAGACTTGGCTCGACGGCTACATGCCTTATGCGCTCGCGCGCGGGAACATCGCGGGCGGGGTGGTCGTCGTCGTCAAGGAGGGGCAGGTCCTGCTGCAGAAAGGCTATGGTTTCTCCGACGTCGCCAAGCGCCGGCGCGTCGATCCGGAGCGGACGCTGTTCCGGCCGGGATCGGTGTCGAAGCTCGTCACGTGGACCGCGGTTATGCAGCTCGTCGAAGGGGGCAAGCTCGACCTCGACCGCGACGTCAACGCGTATCTCGATTTCGTCATCCCGGCCTACGCGGGCAAGCCCGTCACGCTGCGCAACATCATGACGCACACGGCAGGGTTCGAGGAGTCCGTCCGCTACCTGATCGGCGACGACCCCAAGAACGTCATGCCGCTCGGCGAGTTCGTCAAGCGTGCGCTGCCTGCACGCGTCTTTGCGCCCGGCACGACCCCGGCCTATTCCAACTACGCGACTTCGCTCGCGGGCTACATCGTCGGGCGAGCGAGCGGGATGTCGTTCGACGACTATGTCGACCGCAACGTCTTTCGCCCGATCGGGATGACGGGCGCGAGCTTTCGCCAGCCTCTGCCCGCGCCGCTGCTCGCCCGCATGTCGCAGGGGTACGACACCGCGTCGGGCGAACCCAAGCCGTACGAGATCGTGACCCCGGCGCCCGCCGGCAGCCTGGCGGCGAGCGGCGCGGACATGGGCAAGTTCATGATCGCGCATCTGAGCCAGGGCCGCGGGTTGATGAGCCCGCGCACAGCGGCCGTCATGCACGGGACCAAGCTGACGCTGCTGCTGCCGCTCAACCGCATGGCGCTCGGCTTCTACGAGGAAGACATCAACGGCCGCCGCGTCGTGGGGCATGGCGGCGACACGCAGTTCTTCCACTCCAACCTGTCGCTCTTCCTCGACGAAGGGGTTGGGCTGTACGTGTCCGTCAACAGCGGCGGCGTGAACGGGGCGACGGGTCCTTTGCGCGCCGCTTTGTTCGAAGGGTTCGCGGACCGCTACTTCCCCGCCCCCCGCGCCGAGCCGCGCGTGGACGCCGCGACCGCCAAGCAGCACGCGCAGGCGATGGTCGGCAGCTACACCAGCAGCCGCGGCGCATTCACCAATTTCGTCCGTATCCTCGACCTGTTCGGTCAGGCCAAGATTGGCGTCGACGACAAAGGCGCTCTCGTCATCCCCGCGGTGACGGGTCTGGCGAGCCAACCCCGAAAATGGGTCGAGATCGCGCCCTACGTGTGGCGCGACGTGAACAGCGGCGAACGGCTGGCGGCCAAGCTCGAGAACGGCCGCGTGGTGCGCTGGAGCTTCGACACGGTCTCCCCGTTCACCGTCTTCGACCGCACGCCTTGGTATCTGGACAGCAGCTGGATGCTCCCCGTCGCGGGCGCCAGCCTGCTCGTGGTGT
Source organism: uncultured Sphingomonadaceae bacterium (assembly GCA_964251385.1). Taxonomy (GTDB): domain Bacteria; phylum Pseudomonadota; class Alphaproteobacteria; order Sphingomonadales; family Sphingomonadaceae; genus CADCVW01. Next base: position 652,110 of record CAXUJK010000002.1, read on the forward strand.
TGTTGACGGCGCTGGCGTGGCCCGCGGGGGCGATCGCGCGTCGGCGCTACAAGAGCGATCATCCGCTGACCGGACGCGGGCGCGACGTGCAGCGGCTGCTGCACGCTTTCGCTTGGGCCGCGCTGATCGCGCTCGGCCTGTGGGCGACGTTCATCAGCGTGGCCTTCGCCGATCTGCCGAAACTCGGCGGCCTGCTCGACTGGCTGTTGTATCTGTCGCAGATCCTGACGCCGATCGCCTTGTTCGGCTTGCTGGGGCTTGCCGCGTACAATCTGCTGCTGACGTGGCGCGGCAAGCGGGGCTGGTCTTCCAAGCTTTGGGGCGTGCTGCTTCTGCTGAGCGCGCTGATGCTCGTGTGGGTGGCGGTCGGGTTCCAGCTCATCGGGTTCGGCACGCTCTACTGATGCCCAGGCTGAACGTCCGGCGCGAGAGTTTCGCCTACGCCAAGCCGTTCCGGATAGCCGGTCACGTCTTCACGGAAACGGTGGTCGTCGTCACCGAACTGTCGGACGGAACGCACATCGGGCGCGGCGAAGGAGCGGGGGCCTATTATCTCGGCGACGACGCCGACACGATGGAGGCCGCGATCGAGTCCGTGCGGTCTGCGATAGAAGCGGGCGCGACGCGCGCGGACCTGCAGGAACTGCTGCCCCCGAACGGCGGCCGCAACGCGCTCGACTGCGCGTTCTGGGAACTGGAGGCCAAAGCGACGGGCGTGCCCGTGTGGGAGCTCGCGGGCTTGCCCCGACCCCGACCGCTGCGCACGACGATCACGCTCGGCGCGGAGGCTCCGGAGGCAATGGCCGCGTCGGCGACGGGGCTGACGGATGCAAGGGCGCTCAAGCTCAAGCTGACGGGCGAGGCGGGGGTCGACGCGGAGCGGGTCGCCGCCGTCCGCGCCGCGCGGCCCGACTGCTGGATCGGAGTGGACGCGAACCAGGGCTATAAGGTGGATGGCTTGCCCGCGCTCGTCGCCATGTTGCTCGCTCACGACATCGCGTTGCTCGAACAGCCGCTCGCGCGCGGACGCGAGGCGGACCTCGACGGTTTCGACCGTCGCATGCCAATTGCCGCGGACGAAAGTGCGCTGTCGCTGCCCGACACCGAGGGTCTCGTCGGCCGCTTCGACGGCGTAAATATCAAGCTCGACAAGTGCGGCGGTCTCACCGAAGGCCTCGCCATCGCTGCGCGCGCCAAGCAGCTCGGCCTCGGCGTCATGGTCGGCAACATGATGGGGACGAGCCTGTCGATGGCCCCGTCCTTCGTGCTCGGCCAGCTGTGCGACATCGTCGATCTCGACGGCCCGACCTTCCTCGCGGCCGACCGCACGCCGGGCGTCGCCTACCGCGACGGTGATGTCCATTGCCCGAACGCGGTGTGGGGCCACGCCGCATGAGAAGCGCGTTGACTTCTCCAAACAGGACCATACGATCCTGTGTAAGACAGGAGCGGGCCCGATGAGCGGAGCGGTTTGGACACGCCGAAGCCTGATCGCGGGTGCCGGTTCCGCACTGGCGTTCCCGATGATCAACCGCAGCTACTACACGCTAGGTGCGCAGGCTCCGCGCGTTTACTCGAAGCGCGCGATCGACCTCGTCCGGCAAACCCTGGTCATCGACATGCTCGCGCCGCTTGTCATCGACATCGATCTGGGCGCCTGGGCCAAGCCGCTCAGCTCCAAGGCCGCGGCCGAGTTCCGCGCCTCGGGGATCACCGGCTTCCACAACGCATACGGCATCGGCGGCCCGGACGCGTACGCGCAGGTGCTGACCTTCATGGCGGGCTGGTCCGGCTTCGCCGGCCGCAACCCCGAAACTTTTGCCTTGATCGGCACTGCCGCCGACCTTGATCGCGCCAAGGCGAGCGGCCGCGCGGGCGTCATCATGGGCGTGCAGAACGCCGAGCACTTCCGCTCGGCCACCGACGTCGCCGAGTTCTACCAGCTTGGCCAGCGCTGTTCGCAACTGACCTACAACAGCCAGAACCTGATCGGCGGGGGCAGCACCGACCGGATCGACGGCGGCGTGAGCGATTTCGGCGCGGGGATCATCAAGGCGATGAACGACGTCGGCATGCTCGTCGACGTGTCGCACAGCGGCGACCGCACGACGCTCGACGCGGTCGCGACGTCGGCGGTGCCGATCGCCTACACGCACAGCAACTGCCGCTCCATCGCCGGCCACCCGCGCACCAAGACGGACGAGGCGATCCGCGCGCTGGGCAAGAAGGGCGGCGTGATGGGCATCACGGGCGTGCGCCAGTTCGTCAGCAAGACCGATCCGACGAACGTCGGCAACATCGTCGACCATATCGACCACGTCGTGAAGCTCGCCGGGATCGAGCATGTCGGCATCGGTTCGGACGCCGACCTCAACGGCTACGACGACATGCGGCCCGACCAGTACGCCAAGCTCAAGGGCGCGTACAAATCGAGCTACGCTTTTCGCGACAAGATCGACGTCGACGGGTTCGATCATCCGCGGAAAGTCTTCGACCTGACGGAGGAGCTGATCCGGCGGCGCTATTCGGACGACAATATCAAGCTGGTGCTCGGCGGCAATTTCCGCCGACTTTTGGGCGCGACGTGGAAATGACAGTCGGCATCGGTCCGACATTTGGGGGAGAACGACCATGATCAAACGGGAACTCTGCACGCGTACCGCGCTGTGCCTGTCGCTCGCGGCGGCCTGCTCGCCCGCGGCCGCGCAGGTCGACGACCGGGTGCCTCCGAACTCCGGAGTTCAGGGAGCGGCCGCGCAGAACGCGGACATCGCCGAGGAAGAGATCGTCGTGACCGCGCAGAAGCGCACGCAGAACCTGATCGACGTTCCTCAGTCGGTAACGGTCGTCGGCGGCGCGGCGCTCGAACGCCAGCAGGCCACGAACTTCCAGGATTACCTCAAGCTCGTTCCCGGGCTGCAGCTCAACCAGAGCACTCCGGGCGTGGGGCGTCTCGTGCTGCGCGGCATCAACACGGGCGGAGTCGCGTCCACCGTCGCGGTCTACGTCGACGAAGTGCCGTTCGGGTCGAGCAGCGGTCTGGTCAACGGCGCGATCCTCGCCGGCGACTTCGACACGTTCGACGTCGCGCGCATTGAAGTCCTCCGCGGTCCGCAAGGCACGTTGTACGGCGCAAGCTCGCTGGGCGGCGTTCTCAAGTTCGTCACGAACGAACCCGAAACGGACGCCTTCTCGGCACGCGCCCGCGGCACGATCGAAACCGTCAAGGGCGGCGATTTCGGCTACGGCGGCACCGCGATGCTCAACATTCCCATCTCCGACACGCTCGCGATCCGCGGTTCGGGTTACTACCGCAAGATCGGCGGGTTCATCGACTCGATCGGCACCGCCGGTTCCGACGTCCAGGAGGACATCAACGATACACGCAGCTACGGCGGACGCGTTTCGGCGCTGTTCGAGCCCACCGACGCCCTGTCGGTGCGCCTGAGCGCCTATCTCCAGAACCTGGCGACGGACGCGTCGAGTATCGTCGAGAGCGATCCGACGACGCTTGCGACGCGATACGGCCGCCTGTCGCAGTCGCAGTTCGTCCCGACGTTCACCAACGTCGCCTACCGCGTCTACAACGGCACGCTCGACTACGATCTCGGCTTCGCCACCGTTACGTCCGCGACAAGTTACAGCACGCTCGATCAGACGTTTCGCATCGATCTGACGACGCAGTTCAGCCCGCTTCTCGTGGCGGCTCTGGGCTTCCCTGCCAACGAGCTGTTGCAGAATCAGCAGACCGACGTGCGCAAGTTCACGCAGGAAGTGCGTCTCGCCTCGCCCGCGAACGACCGTTTCGAATGGCTGTTGGGCGGCTATTACACGCGCGAAAAAGGCCTGATCGAACAGGGCCTCGTTGCCGTCGCTCCAGGGACGCTGACGCCGCTGACCGGCTTGCCGCAGATCGCCGACGTCACGCTGCCTTCGGTGTACAAGGAATATGCGGGCTTCGCCAATGCCACGATCCACTTCGGCGATCGCTTCGACCTCACCTTCGGCGGCCGCTACAGCTACAACAAACAGCGCGCTACGCAGAACGGCGCGGGTGTCCTAGGTGGCGGCAACCTGCCGGAGGCACGCTCGTCGGAAGACGTGATCACCTATTCGGTCGCGCCCAAGTTCAAGCTGGGGGAGAACGCGTCGCTCTATGCCCGCGTCGCGAAGGGATTTCGCCCGGGCGGGCCCAACATCCTGCCGCCGGGCGCTCCCGCCAACACGCCGACGACCTATGATTCGGACTCGCTGATCTCGTACGAAGTCGGCTTCAAGGCCGAGACGGACGACCGCGTGCTGGGGATCGACCTGTCCGCCTTCTACATCGACTGGAAGGACATCCAGCTGTTCGCGGTCGTCAACAATTTCGGCATCAACGTGAACGGCGCGAGCGCCCGGAGCACGGGGGCCGAATTCACCGCGACCATGCGGCCGTTGAGCGGCCTCAATTTGTCGTTGAACGGTGCCTTCACGATCGCCAAGCTCCGTGACGACACGAGTCCGATCGTCGGCGGGCGGGCGGGCGACCGGCTGCCGTTCAACCCCGAAGCCACGCTCGGACTGAACGCGGATTACGAATGGGCTCTTGGGGGCGACGCGACCGCGTTCGTCGGCGGATCGCTCCGCACCGTGTCCAAGCAGAACGGCGCCTTCGACTTCGCGTTCCGGTCGGCCAACGGGCGGCAGCGCCAGATCCCGGCGTACGACGTCGTCGATCTACGCGCGGGCGTCGATCTCGGGAAATTCTCCGTCGAAGCGTTCGCCAGAAATCTTACGAACAGCGCGGGGCGCACGTCGACCACCGCGCTCGGCGGGTTTCCGAACGGCGCGATCGGCACCGGAGTCATCCGTCCGCGTACGTTCGGCCTGACGCTCGGCGCGGGGTTCTAGGACGTTGGCGACCGCGATCGTGCCGCCGGTGCGCGAGGAGGCAAAGCTCCAAACGCTTCCGTCTCCCTACCTGCTGTTCCTGGGTGACACGACGGAACGAAGCTACGCCAAGACCGCGCTCGGCTTGCGCGACTGGGCACCCGATCTGTGCATCGGCGAGTTCGCGAGCCCGGGCGGCACCGTTAGTGCCGGGCTGCCCCGGCTGACGCCCGCGCAGGCGGTCGCACAGGGCGCGCGGTCGGTTGTGATCGGCGTCGCCAACGAAGGCGGGGTGATTTCCGCGACGTGGATCACCCCGCTGATCGAGGCGCTCGACGCCGGGCTCGATATCGTCAGCGGTATGCATGCGCGGCTGGGCGACGTTCCCGCCTTGGCGCAGGCGGCGGCGAGAGGCGGGCGGCGGCTGATCGACATCCGAGTGCCTCCGCCCAAGATCCCGATCGGCACGGGGGTCAAACGCAGCGGCAAGCGGCTGCTCACCGTCGGCACCGATTGCGCGCTCGGCAAGAAGTACACAGCGCTCGCGCTTGCCCGCGCATTTACTGCGCGGGGGCTCGACGCGGATTTCCGCGCGACCGGGCAGACGGGCATCATGATCGCGGGCGGCGGCATTCCGATGGACGCGGTCGTGTCCGACTTCGAGGCGGGCGCGGCGGAGATTTTAAGCCCCGACGCGGCTCCCGATCACTGGGATGTGATCGAAGGTCAGGGCTCGCTGCTGCACCCGGGTTTTGCGGCCGTCTCGCTGGGATTGCTGCATGGCAGCCAGCCCGACGTGATCGTCGTTTGCCACGATTTAAGCCGGACGCACGTGCTGGGACTGCCCCACTTGCCGATGCCGTCGATCGAGGAGGCGATCGACCTTACCATCCGCCTTGGCCGCCGCACCAATCCCGCGATTCGATGCGCGGGCGTGTCGCTCAATACATCGGCGCTCGATCCTGCGGCAGCGGCGGACCTGATCGCGCGCGAAACCGAGCGGCTCGGGATGCCGGCCGCCGACCCGATCCGGGGCGGCGCGCCGTTCGACGCGCTGGTGGATGCGTGTCTGGCATGAGCGCGCCCGGGATCGACGCAGCGCCGCCGACCCGGTTCCAGCGGTTCCTGTTGCCCGGCCTTGCGTTCAAGGCGCTCGTCATCGGCGGTGGCTACGCGACCGGTCGCGAAGTGGCCGAGTTCTTCCTGCCGAACGGACCGTGGGGCGGCGTCTATGCGATCCTGCTCGCCACCGCCTTGTTCAGCGGCGCATGCATCCTGACCTTCCTGTTCGCGCGCGCGGCGGCGGCCTTCGACTACAAGAGTTTCTTCGCCGCACTGCTCGGTCCCGGCTGGGTGGTGTGGGAAGTCGCGTACATCCTGTTCGTGATCCTGATTCTTGCCGTTTACGGCGCGGCCGCGGGCGCGATCGGCACGGCGGCGCTGGGGTGGCCGGCGCTCGCCGGGACCGCGGCGCTGATGGCGGGGATCATCCTGTTCACGACCTATGGCACGCACGCGGTGGAGCGGCTTTTCGAATGGGCGGCCTATCTGCTCTACGGCGTCTATGCCTTGTTCTTCGTCTTCGCGTTTTCCGATTTCGGCGGCCAGATCGCGGACGGCTTCGCGGCACCGCAGGCGACGGTTACGCAGAACTGGGCGCTGAACGGGGCGACCTATTTCAGCTACAACATTCTGGGCGCGATCGTCGTCCTGCCCGTCCTGCACCATCTGACCAGCAGCCGGGACGCGGTCATCGCCGGCGCGATCTGCGGACCGCTCGCCATGCTGCCCGCCTTGCTCTTCTTCGTGGCGACGGTCGCTTTCTATCCGACCATAATCGACGCGGAACTGCCGTCCGACTTCCTTCTGGAGCGCATGGGCCGGCCCTGGTTCCAGTCGCTCTTCCAGATCATGGTCTTCTCGGCGCTCCTGCAAAGCGGGGTGAGCGCGGTGCACGCCTTCAACGAGCGGATCGACGCTGCCTGGCGACGCAGCCGGGGCGTACCGCTGGGATCGCGCGCGCGTCTGCTTATTTCGCTGGTCCTCCTCGGCGGCTGCATGTTCCTGGCGGAGCGCTTCGGGCTCGTCGCCCTGATCGGCTCGGGCTACCGCTTCTTCGCCTACGTGCTGCTCGCGGTCTTCGTCGTGCCGCTGTGCACGGTAGGCGTAGCGCGCATTCTCGCAAGTCGACGCGTTGGAGGAGATCGCGATGTTCTCGTATCCTGAAACATTGAAGCTGGTCCTGTGCGGGCTGCTGCTGACGGCACCCCTGCCGGCGGCCGCGGCACCGCCCGAAAACTTCGACGCGCGTGTCGAGACTCTGCGCAAACGCGCGGGCGTGCCCGGAATGGCGGTGACGATCGTCGAGGATGGCAAGACGACGCTCGCGCGTGGCTTCGGCGTCCGGCAGCTGGGCGCGGCGGCTCCGGTCGATGCGGCGACGATCTTTCCCACGGGATCGACGGGCAAGGCGTTTACGAGCGCGGGCCTCGCGCTGCTCGTCGACCAAGGGCGTATCAAGTGGGACGACCGGGTCATCGACCACCTGCCGTGGTTCCGCATGTACGACCCGTACGTCACGCGCGAGATGACGGTGCGCGATCTGCTCGTCCACCGCAGCGGGCTCGGGCTGGGCGCGGGCGACCTGCTGTTCGTGCCGCGCACCAATTTGTCGCGCCGCGAAACCGTCAAGCGCCTGGCGTTCATCAAGCCCGCGACGAGTTTCCGCAGCGGCTACGCGTATGACAATATCCTCTACATGGTCGCGGGCCAGCTGATCGAGGAAGTCACGGGCCAGACCTGGGAAGCTTTCACGCGCGACAATGTGCTGAAGCCCGCCGGGATGACCGTCACGACCAGCGACGCGGCGCCCCGCTTCGCCACCGCCAATCGGGCGTTTCCACACGCGCGGCTGAACGGGGGCCTGCGCGGCGCGGGCGATGTCGAGCGGCTCGACGAGCGCGACGAGCTGGGCCGCAACGCCGCGCCCGCGGGCGGCATGGCGAGCAGCGCCATCGACCTGGCGCGTTGGCTGTCGATCCAGCTCGCCCGGGGCAAGCTGCCCGGCGGTGGCCGGTTGTTCAGCGAGGCGCGATCGGCGGAGATGTGGACGCCTGTGGTGCTGCAACCCAACAGCCCGCTGCCCGAGCCGCTCCGGGCGACGCAGCCTTTGTTCGATACCTACGCGCTTGGCTGGGACGTTCAGGATTATCGCGGCGCGCGCATCGTGTCGCACGGCGGCGCGGTATTCGGCTTCCTGTCGACGGTCGTGATGATCCCGGAAAGACAAGTCGGCTTCTCGATCCTGATCAACTCGGAGGACGGCCACCTCATCCGCGGGCTGACCTACGAACTGCTCGACCATTATCTGGACGCGCCCGCGCGCACCGCCGATGCCCGCTGGCCGGAGACCTGGGCCGCGTTCGCCAAGACGCGGGTCGATGCGGGGCTCAAGGCACTCGCCGCGTCGCGCGCGACGCCCGCCAAGGTCGGTCCCTCGCTGGCGCTAGCGCGCTATGCGGGCGACTATGTCGATCCCTGGTATGGCCGCATCGCGGTGCGGCCGGTTGGCGGCAAGCTGACGATCGACTTCAAGTCGACGCCGCGCATGGCGGGAACACTCGAGCACTGGCAGTATGACAGCTTCGTTACCCGCTTCGCGGACAAGGCGATCGAGCCGGCCTACGTCACCTTCGGCCTCGACGCCGACGGCAAGGTCGAACGCGTGACGATGAAGGCGGTGTCGCCGCTCGCCGACTTTTCGTACGATTACCACGATCTGCTGTTCACGCCGGTGCGGGAGGAAGCGAAATGAAGAAGACATTGGCGGCGCTGCTTCTGCTGGCGGGCTGCGCGCCGGTGGCGGATCCCGCGTCCCGTGACGCGGGGAGCGGTGACCTGCATAGCCGCCTGCTGACGCTCGACACGCATCTGGACACACCGCTGCACTTCACCCGCGCGGGGTGGAGCTTCGGCGACCGGCATGATCCGAGCAACGACATTGCCCAGCTCGACTTGCCGCGCATGGCGGACGGCAACCTGGATGGCGGCTTCTTCGTCATCTACACCGCGCAGGGGCCGCTCACGCCGGAGGGCTATGCCGCGGCGCGCGCGTTCGGCCTGCGGCGTTCGGACGAGATCGACCGGACAATCGCCCAGCACTCCGCCCGCATCGCTCCCGCTCGCACCGTCGCCGATGCGCGCCGCGCGACCGCCGCGGGCAAGCTGCTCGCGTTTAAGAGCATGGAGAACAGTTATCCGCTGGGCGAGGACCTCGGGCTGCTCGCCGAGTTCCACCGCCGCGGTGTGCGCATGGCGGGCCCCGTGCATTCGGCCAACAACCAGTTCGCCGACTCGGCCACGGACAAGCCGCGCTGGAACGGGTTGAGCCCGCTCGGCGAACGCTGGGTCGGCGAGATGAACCGGCTCGGGATGGTGATCGACGCCAGCCATTCGTCGGACGCCGCGTTCGACCGGATGCTTGCCTTGTCCAAGACCCCGATGATCCTGTCGCATTCGGGGTCTCGCACGATGTTCGACCATCCGCGCAACCTCGACGACGCACGCATCCGCAGGCTCGCGGCGGCGGGCGGCGCGATCTGCGTCACCAGCGTGTACCTGTCGCCGATGCGGCTGGGGCCGGAACGCGCCGCCGCGTTCGCGAAGCTGGAGGAGATCGGCAGCCTGTCGCCCGCCCAGCAGGCGGAACTGACCGCGCAGTGGATCGCGCTGGATACGCGCGAACGGCTGTGGGCCGACGACTTCGAGCGTTTCATGGCCGCGGCGCTGCACGTCATCAAGGTCGCGGGTGTCGATCATACCTGCTTCGGGGCGGATTGGGACGGGGGCGGGGGGCTCGCCGGACTGGAAGACATCGCCGCACTTCCAAAAGTGACCGCGCGGCTCAAGGCGGCGGGCTATTCCGACGCGGACCTCGCCAAGATGTGGAGCGGCAACGTGCTGCGATTGCTCGACAAGGCACGCGAAGGCGCGGAGAAGAGCTGATGGACGCGGATCGACGTGGGGTCATGACGGGCGGCGCGGCGATTGCGGCGTTGCTGACACCGGCCGCCGCGCTTGCGCAGCGGACGAACGACACCGACGCGATCCGCGCGGCGGTCGTCGCGGGCCATGCCGCCTCCGTCAAGCGCATCCAGGACTGGATCGCCAACCCGACGATCGCGGCCGAGAAGCTCAACGTCGACGGCGGCGCCGAGTACATGATGCGGCTGGCGCGCGAAGCCGGCTTTCAAAGCGTCCGGAAAGTGCCGACGGACGGCGTGCCGGGGGTGTTCGCGACGCTCGATGCGGGCGCGAAGACGTGGCTCGGCATCTACTTCATGTATGACGTAAAGCAGTACGACCCGGCGGAGTGGTCGTCTCCGCCGCTGGGCGGCGCGCTTGTCGACAAGCCCGGCTACGGCAAGGTCGTCATGGGCCGCGGCGCGGTCAACCAGAAGGGCCCGCAGGCCGCGTTCCTCGCCGCGCTGCACGCCTTCCGCGCGTCGGGCCGCAAGCTGCCCGTCAACCTTGCGCTCGTGGCGGAAGGCGAGGAGGAGATCGCATCGCCTCATTTCCACCAGATCATCGCCGACCCGCAAGTGCTCGCGGCGATGCGCCGGTGCACGGGGGTCATCATCCCGTCGGCGGGGCAGGGGCAGAACGGGGCGGCGACCATCTCGCTCGGGGCCAAGGGCGCGATCGAACTCGAGCTGGTGTCGAGCGGCGAGAAGTGGGGCCGCGGACCCACCAAGGATGTCCATTCGAGCCTGATGGCGCGGGTCGACAGCCCCGCCTGGCACCTCGTCCAGGCGCTGAACAGCCTTGTGCAGGCTGACGGCTACACGCCCGCGGTCGAGGGCTGGTTCGAACACGTCGAACCGCTGACTCCGCGGCAGAAAGCGCTGATCGCGGAGAACGCCAGGCTGTCCAGCGAGGCGGACGCCAAGCGCGCGCTGGGGGTCAAGGCGTGGATCGCCGACGAGGACTGGCGCACCAGCCTTGAACGGCTCGCCTCGCAACCGACGATCAACATCCAGGGCCTGGTCGGCGGCTACACCGGCCCGGGCGGCAAGACGATCCTGCCGAGCCGCGCGGTCGCCAAGATCGACCTGCGTCTCGTGCCCGACATGAGCAAGGACGATTGCATCGCGAAGCTCAAGGCGCACCTCGTCAAGCGCGGGTTCGGCGACATCGAAGTCAACGTCAGCGGAGGCTACGGACCCACGCAGACGCCCGAGGACAGCGCGCTCATCCGCGCCGAACAGGCGGTGCTCACGCGCGCCGGGGTGACGTACACGCTGACTCCGCGTAGCGCGGGATCGTGGCCCGGCATCGTCTTCACGGGCGCGCCGCTGCGGCTGCCCGCGGGACAATTCGGGCTCGGCACCGGCGGCGGCGCGCACGCGCCAGACGAGTTCTTCGTCATCGAAAGCAGCAACCCCAAGGTCGCCGGCCTAGACGACGCGGCGATGGCGTTCGTGGATTTCCTTTACCAGGTCGCGGTTGCACGGTGATCCCGACCCACAATCTCGTTCCAACCATGAGGCGTGTCATGAAGAAATCCTTGTTCGCCCTCGCGCTCCTCAGCCTGCCGGTCGCGCTGCACGCGCAGACCCCCGTGGTGGCGGACACCGAGGGCAGGACGTCCACCGGCGTCACCTACACGCAGCCCAAGGACTGGACGGTCGCGACCCAGGGCGCGGCGACGGTGCTCGCCGCGCCCGAAGCCGACCTCGACATCGCGGTAATCGACGTCGGGGCCGCGCCGGACGTAAGCAGCGCAGCGGCGAAAGCTTGGACCATCTACAAGCCCGCCGCCAACCGCAAGATCAGGCTGGTGACGCCCGGAACGCCCGGCGAAGGCTGGGACCAGCGCGTCGGCATCGCCTACGTGACCTCGCCAAACGAGCGCGCCTCGGTCTCGGCGTTGGCATTGCGAAAGGGGACGAGCTGGACCGTCATGATCGCCGACGGCGCGGATGCGACGTTCAGCAAGCGCCTAGCCGCCGCAGCGCTCGTCCAGCAGAGCCTGCGGCCCGCCGGCTACACGCCCGAAAGTTTCGCCGGGAAGGCCGCGCATCGTCTCACCCCCGCGCGGATCGCCGCATTGCGCGCGTTCGTCGCGGACGCGGCGCGCACGCTCGAAGTTCCCGGCGTCGGCATGGCGCTGATCGATGGGGGAAAGGTCGTGTGGCAGGGCGGCGTCGGCGTGCGCACGCTGGGATCGCCCGCGCCCGTCACCGCCGACACCAAGTTCATGATCGCGTCCAACACCAAAGGCATGGCGACGCTGCTGCTGTCCGTACTCGCCGACGAAGGCAAGTTGCGCTGGGATCAGCCGGTCACCGAACTCTACCCCGCGTTCCGCCTGGGCGACGACGCGACCACGCGGGCCACGTTCGTGCGGCATCTCGTGTGCGCGTGCACCGGCCTGCCGCGCAAGGACTATGCGTTCGTGCTCGGCAACGCCAACGCGCCCGCGAGCGAGACCTTCCGGGGTCTTGCCGGAACCCAACCGACGAGCAAGTTCGGCGAACTGTTCCAGTACAACAATCTGATGGCCTCGGCTGCGGGCTATCTCGGCGGCATGCTCGCCTATCCGAAGCTGGAGGTCGGCGCGGCATTCGACAAGGCAATGGAGGATCGGATCTTTCAGCCGCTCGGCATGCCAAACACGACCTTCGACTATGCCGAGGGGATGCGCGGAAACTGGGCGCGACCGCACGGCACCACTGTCGATGGGCGGACCACCGTGATCTCCAACGACTTCAACTTCACCGTGCGTCCGCATCGCCCCGCGGGCGGGGCTTGGTCGACCGCGGCGGACATGGCGCGGTACGTCCAGCTCGAACTGGCCAAGGGCGTCACCCCCGAAGGGCGACGGCTCGTCAGCGAAGCGAACATCGTCGAACGGCGCAAGCGCGGCGTGCCCGTCGGCGAGAACAGCTGGTACGGAATGGGCCTGTTCGACCAGACGAGATACGGCGTTCCCGTCGTCACGCACGGCGGGACGCTGCAGGGTTACCGCAGCAACTTCTGGGCCTTGCCCGAGGCGGGCATCGGCGCGGTCGTCCTGACCAATTCGGATTCGGGCGCGACCATGCTCGATCCGTTCTTCCGCCGCCTGCTCGAGGTCGTCTACGACGGCAAGCCCGAAGCCGCCGCCGAGATCACGTCCGCCGCGGCGCGGGCCAAGGCACAGAACGCCGCGCGCCGCGCGACGCTAAAGGTTCCCGGCGATCCGACCGTCCTCGCCGGCCTCGCCACGCGCTACACCACGCCGGACATCGGCGCGCTGACGATCCGCGACCAGGGCGGGACCAAGTGGATCAAGGCGGGCGTCATCGACGCGCCGGTCGCCACGCGGACCAATCCCGACGGCACCGTCTCGCTCGTCACGGCCGGTCCCGGCGCGATCGGGGTAGAGGCGCTGGTCGGCACGCGGGACGGCGCACGCACGCTCACCATCCGCGACAGCCAGCACGAATATCGCTACACCGAGGTGCGCTAGGCGATCAGCGCGTCCTGAGGCGCACCCCGACGCGATAGGCACGGCCGAGCAGGTCGGAGTAAGTGCTGTTCGCCGACAAGCCGCCCTCCGGCAGCAGGATCGGGTCCTTGTCGAACAGGTTGGTGACGTTGACGAAGAACTGCCCGTCGCCGCGGCCCGTCACGTCGAACTTCGCGGTAAAGTTGAGGTCCGCGTAGAACACGCCGGAGATGCGGTTGCTGTCGTAGGTTGGCCTTTGCGGGGTCGACGTGGGGCAGGTGGTCTCGCACTCGATGATGTTGTTGAAGTAGGTGCCAGAATTCACCCCGCGGCCGACGCCCGTGATCGAGAAGTCGGGCGTGTCGATCGTCACCGAAAACCGGTAGATCCACTCGGGCGGTCCGCTGCCGCCGAGCGAGCCGACCCCATCGACCGGCACGACGTTCGGCACGCCCGTATCGATGATGTTGTCGATGTAGCGCGTCGCGAGGCCGCGCAGCGTAAAGCTGCTGCCGGGTCCGAGCAGGCCGTCGGTGCGTAAGCGGTAGCTCGCGTCGAAGTCGACGCCTTTCACCGTGATGCGGCTGAAGTTGAACGGGCTGTTGCGGATGAGCAGTTCGCGGTCGCTTCCCGGCACGTTGCGCTGGATCGCGTCGCAGAAGTCCTGTCGGCCTTCGAAGCAGCGGTCCACGATCTCCTGCGGGCTGGACGATCCGATCGCGTCCTTCACCTTGATCTTGAAATAGTCGACCGACGCCGAGAAGCCGGGAAGGAAGCGCGGCTGCAGGATGAGCCCGACGCTCGTCGAGTCGGCGGTTTCCTCGCGCAGGTTCAGATTGCCCGTCGTCGTCTGGCGGTAGGTGACGCCCGTACGGCCGGTGGCGGGATCGCGCACCGTGTCCGTGCCCGACGTGCCCGCCTGGAACAGCTCGTTGAGGTTGGGCGCGCGGATGTCGCGCGATTGCGTCGCGCGCAGGCGGAAGTCGGGGATCGGCTGCCATGTCGCGCCGACCTTCCACGTCGTGACGTAGCCCGACGTCGAATAGTCCGTCGCGCGCACCGCGCCGTTGAACTCCAGCCCGAGCCCGAGCGGCACGACCGTTTCGAAATAGGCCTCTTTCACGTCGTAATCGCCGAAGGTGGGCAGGTAGTTGCCGACCGAAAAGCCCGTCTGGAACTCGGTCGGAACGAAGCCCGACACTTCCTCCTTGCGGTACTCGCCGCCGATCGCGACCCCGACGTCGCCCGCCCAGGTCGCGAACGGGGTGGCGGACAGGTTGATCGCGACCACCGTCTGCTCCAGCTTCTGGTCGCGGTACGGGTCGCCCAGCACGTAATCGATAGCCGCCTGGCTCGCGACGCCGATGCCGAGCCGGTTGAGCGGCACGCAGCCGTTGGTGGTCGCGGTCAGCGACGAGCGGCACACGATCGTGCCCCCGGGGACGCCGAGCGCGTTGCCCGCGGGCGCGAACACCGCGTCGACCGCCAGGATGATGCGCGCGGGGATCATGATGTCGCGCAGCTGCTCGCGCGTGTTGGTCCGGCCGTACTGCCCGTACACGTTCCAGAACGCGCTTTTGCCGAACAGCGGGAACTCGCCTTCCGCGCCGATCGCGTAGCGCTGCGTGTCGCGTTCGTTGTTCGACTTGCGGAACGGCAGATCAACCGCGGTCGTGCCCAAGGTCACCGTGTTGATGCCGACCAGCCGCGCCGGGCCCAGCGTGTTGATGAGAAACGCGTTGTCGCGCTGCAGGATCACCGACGCGCCCGCGGTGGTCAGCTGCGGCCCCGCGTTGAACAAAGTTTCCTGCTTGTTGTACGAAGCCTCGGCGAACAGCTCGATGCCTGGCGTCGCCTCGAAGCTGACGCGACCGAACAGGCCGTAGCGGTCCTCCTCGGGATCGAGGCCGATATTGCGGCTGTTGTCCGCCAGCGCGAAGTCGCCGCCGGTGGTCAGGGTCGGACTGTTGATCGTGCCGTAGTTGAACTGGTTCACCGAACCGCCTTGGCCGAAATAGATTCCGCGCAGGCGGTTGGCGGTGCCCCCGGTGGACGCGTTGATGATCGAGCCCGGCAGTGCGTTCGAGGATCCGGTGTTGAAGCGCACGAGGTTGAGCGGCTGGCCATTGGTCGTCGTGTAGGCCGGGTTCACGATCGTGCGAAAGCCACGCTGGTTCCAGTCACGGTCAACTTGAAAGATGCCGTCCCGGTGCGCGTATTCCGCGCTTAGCAAGATGTGGCCGCGGTCGTCCGCGAACGCCATTCCGCCCGCGGCCTCGAACGAATAGTTGAAGCCGTCGCCCTTGTCGGTGATGCCGCTGTCGGCCGACAATTTGAGGCCTTCGTACTTCTTGTCGAGCACGAAGTTGACGACGCCCGCGACCGCGTCCGACCCGTAGGCCGCCGACGCGCCGCCCGTCACGATTTCGACCGAGCGCACCAGCGCTTGGGGAAACGTGTTGACGTCGACCAGCCCGGTCACGGTCGACCCGACCGAACGCCGCCCGTCGAGCAGGACGAGCGTGCGGATCGACCCAAGGTTGCGCAGGTTGAGCGCGTTGATGCCGGCGGTGCCGTCGCTCAGCGACAGACGCGAGTTGGCAGGGCGTTGGCTGCCCGCGACCGAAGGAATCTGGTTGACGAAATCGGCGATGTTGTTGGTCGGCGACTGGGTCTCGATGTCCGTCTCGCCGAGCACGGTCAGCGGGGTGGGGGCCTGGAACCCGTCGCGGCGGATGCGCGTGCCCGTGACGACGATGTCCTCTTCGCGCTCCGTGTCGGGCAGGACCGCCTCGGGGTCGGAGGCCGCGGTCGTCGGATCGGCCGTCGGCTGCGGGACCTGCGCAAAGGCTGGCGACACGCCCGCGAGCGCGATCGCGGCAAGGCCGGTCTGCGCGGCGTGGCGGCCAATGCGACGGAACACGTGGTCGGTAGCGCGCATAAAAATTTCCCCTTGGTCGTCATCAGGTTGTCGCGTGTCGCGTTCAACCTCATCCCCGCCGCCGATGGTGACGTGCCCAAGAAAGCCAAGTCAAGGGGCACCTCACGTCTTTGCTTTGCCTCGCCCATAGCCGCAGGGCATGATCCGCCTCAGTTTTCCGCCGCGATCAGCACCAGCGCGGCCTCGGCGGCCGCGGTCGCGCTCGGCGCGTCGGCGGGGCGATCGTTCGCGTAGAGCGCGAACGTCAGCTCGCGCCCGCTCGCCGCCGTCATGAACCCCGCGAGCGCGTTCACCCCGTTGAGCGTGCCCGTCTTGGCGAACAGCCGGTTGGCGAGCGGCGTGCCGACGAACCGCTGCGACAAGGTGCCGTCGACCCCCGCCACCGGAAGCGTCGCGCGGAACGCCGCGCCCCAGGGCTGCGTCGTGGTCCAGCGCAGGAACTGGACCGCGCCGCGCGGCGATATGCGGTTGTAGGTCGACATGCCCGATCCGTCAGAAAAGTCGTACGCGGTGCGCGCCACCCCGGCCTGTGCCAGCATGCGGCGGACCACCGCCTGCCCGTCGGCGATCGATCCCGTGCCCGCGTCGAGACCGACGCGGCGCAGCAGGAGTTCGGTGTGCAGGTTCTGGCTGATCTTCGACGTTTTCGTCAGGTTCGCGGCCAACGGCGGCGCGTCGAGGCGCGCAAGGGGCGCCCGCTGCGCGAGGAGCATACGAGGTCCGGTGCGCTTCGCGGGATCGTCCGTCAGGCCGAGCGGACGATGGCGTGCGACGGACGCACCGGTAACGCGCACGCCGCGCGCCTCCAGCAACCGCCGGAAGCGGATGGCGGCGAACTCCGCCGGATCCTCTACGCCGAGCCGCTGCGCGTCGGGGATCGCACCGACCGTGATGGTCCCGTACACCCGCGCGGAACGGCCGCCGGGCAGGCGTTCGATCTGGATGTCGGTCTTGCCGCCGGCGACGGTGATCGCATCGTTGCGTAAGCCGTAATAATCGTCGCCGGCGGCCCAGGCGACGACGGGCGGCTGACCGGCGACGCGCGCGGGCGTGACGGTGAGCGCGACTTCGTTGTCGTTGACGGTCAGCGCGGACGCGGCGGTGCCCGAGCGTGTCTGCAGGTTGTTCCAGCTCCAGCCCGGACCCCAGCGCTCGTCGGGGAACAGCCGGTCGTCACCGACGACGTCGCGGACCCGGCGCACGCCGCTGCGCGCCACCGCGTCGGCGAGCTGGGCCAGGCAGTTGGCGACGCAATCCGCGCGGTCGGACAGCGTCGCGTCGCCGCTCCCGACGAGCACGACGTCCGGCACGCCGCCCGCGGAGGGCTCGATAACGACGGCGGTCGCGGGCGTCGGCGCGTCGATGCCGGGCAATGTCGCGAAGGCGGCGGCGACCGTGAAGATCTTGGTGTTGGAGGCGGGCACGAAACGTTCGTCGGGCGCGATGCTCAACAGTTCGCGCCCGGCCTCGTCAACCACGAACAGCCCCCAGCGCGTGCCCGCGAGCGCGGGTTGGTTCAGCGCGGCGCGGACGCGTTCGATCAGCGGCGCGGGCGCGACGGTCGGAACCGCGATGGGCGCGGGCGCGGCCACGATGGATGCCTGGCGATCGGGGGTCGCGCATCCGCCAAGGGTCGCCGCCACGAGCAGCAGCGGCATGGCGGCACCTTGCGGAACGTGGAGCCATCGTGCCATCGACTTCTTCCCCCCGCGAGCGACGTGCGCGCAAGCCTATGGCAAGCCGCCGCGAACGCAACGCCCGCCAATCATAGCATCGTTTCCGCAAGGCATAGCTCCGCGCTATGCCGCCGTTGCCCCGTTCGCGCGTCCACGCTTATCGTCAACCTCCGGAGGAGTTCGCATGCGCCGCTTTCTGATGATCTGCGCGGCGCTCCTGTGCGCGCAGCCGCCCGGCGCGACCGCGCAGACGCGACGCCCGACGGCGATCGCCGAGGCGCTGGCGATGCCGACCGCGTCCGGGCTGACCGGAGCCGCCGAGGTGCCCCGCTTCGCTTGGGTAGAGAACCAGGCCGGCGCACGCACGATCTGGACCGCCGACGCAGGCGGACGCGCCCGTGAGTTGACGGCGGCGACGGGGGACGACGGCCGCGACATCTACGATCTCGCCTTTTCCCGCGACGGACGCCGGCTCGCCTACGTGCGCGGCGGCGACGGCGAGTTCCCGGACGAAGCCGTCCCCAACGCCGCCGCCGCGCCGGAAGCGCCGAAGCAGGAAGTACGGCTGCGCGCACTCGACGGCGACGAGGATCGCCTGCTGGGCGAGGGTCATTCGCCCGTGTTCTCTCGATCAGGCGACCGGATCGCGTTCACCACTTCGGGCGAGTTGTGGATCGCGTCGGCGGCAGCGCCTGAGCCCGCACGCAGGCTCGTGAAAATGCCCGGCACGATCCGGTCGATGTCATGGAGCGGAGACGGCAACCGCCTGCTGTTCGTCAACGTGCGCGAAGACAACAGCGTGATCGGCCTGTTCGACGTCGCGACCGCCGAACTGTCGTACCTCGACGCATCGCTCGGCCGCTCGATCGAGCCCGTCTTCTCCCCCGACGGCAGGCGCGTCGCCTTCGTCCGCTACACCGAACCGCCGCCGGGGGCGGGGGTCGACACGGGGCCGTACTGGTCGATCCGGCTGGTCGATCTCGCCGGCGGCTCCGCGCGCACGCTGTGGGCGGCCAAGCCCGGCGCGGGGGCGCGATGGGCGGGCACGCGCGGCCGCAACCTCTTCTGGAGCGCGGACGATCGCCTCGTCTTTCCGTGGGAGCGGGACGGGTGGATGCACGTCTATGCGCTGCCCGCGTCGGGCGCGGCCGAACCCACGCCGCTCACCCCCGGCGCGTTCGAGGTCGAGGCGTTTTTGCTGGGCGAAGGCGGCCGCGCGCTGATCTACGCGGGCAATGCGGGCGACATCGACCGGCGACACGTGTGGCGGGTGCCGCTGACCGGCGGCCCAAGCGTCGCGTTGACCGCAGGCGCGGGGATCGAGTCCTTCCCGACGGTGGCGGGCGGCGCGCTCGCCGTGATCGCGACCGACGCGGACACGCCCGCGCACGCGGCGCTGGTCGGACGCGCGCGCGGCACGACCCCGCTCGCCGACCGCGCCGCCGCGCACGCGCCCGCCGCCCGCTACGTCGCGCCTACGCCCGTGCTCCTGCGCGCGGACGACGGCTTGCAAATCCACGCCCAGCTGTTCCGCGCGCGCGGGCCGCGAGCGGCCGGACGCCGCCCGGCGCTGATCTTCATCCACGGCGGGCCGAGGCGACAGATGCTGCTCGGGCTGCATCCGTCGCGCTATTATTCGAACGCGTACGTCCTGAACCAGCATCTGGCGGCGCAGGGCTACCACGTGCTCACCGTCAATTATCGCGGCGGCACCGGCTACGGCCAGGCGTTCCGCGAGGCGCCCGCCACGGGCCGCGGCGGCGCGTCCGAGTATCGCGACATCCGCGCGGCGGGGTTGTACTTGCGCGGGCTTCCTCAGGTCGACGCGTCGAAGATCGGGCTGTGGGGCGGAAGCTGGGGCGGGTACCTGACCGCACTCGGGCTCGCGCGCGACAGCGGGCTGTTCGCGGCGGGCGTCGACCTGCACGGCGTGCACGACCTGGTGCGCACCCCGCCGCGCGGCCTCTCGCCCGAAGAGTCCGACAAGGCGCGGGCGCTGATGTGGACATCATCGCCGATGAGCGCGCTCGCAGGCTGGCGCTCGCCGGTGCTGCTGATCCATGGCGACGACGACCGCAACGTCGACTTCGAACAATCCGTGCTGCTCGCGAGCGCTTTGCGCGCGCGCGGCATTCCTCATGAGGAACTGGTGTTCCCCAACGAACGGCACAGTTTCGTCCGGCACCAAAGCTGGGTCAAAAGCTTCGAGGCGACCGAAGCGTTCTTCGCCCGCACGCTCCTGGCGGACCCGCGCCGGTGAAGTGGTTACTCGCGGCGCTCGCGCTCACCGCCGACGCTCCGCGCACCGACCAACCCGTCCTGATCCGCGGCGCGCATGTGTTCGACGGCAGCGGCGCGGCGGCGCGGGCGATGGACGTGCTGGTCCAGGGCGGCCGCATCGCCGCGGTCGCCGCGCGCATTGCCCGGCCGCGCGACGCCCGCGTGATCGACGGGCGCGGACAGACGTTGCTGCCCGGCCTGCACGACCTCCACACGCACATGCGCTCCACCGGCTTCGACGGACCCGAGGACGCGGGCAAGGCGTACGCGGCGTACCTCGCGGCGGGCGTCACCACCGCCAACGACTTCTCGGTCTATGGCGAGATGTTCGCGCTCATCCGCCGCATGACCGGGTCGGGACAAGTGCCCGCGCCGCGCCTCAAGCTCGCGGTGCGGTTCAGCACCACCGGCGGGCACGGCGCGGAACGCGGCTGGGGCGACGATTTCACTTTGGAAGTCGACACGCCGCGTGCCGCGCACGCCGCGATGCGCGTCGCGCTCGCCTACCGGCCCGACGTCATCAAGGTCTTCAGCGATGGCTGGCGCTACGGCCGCACGGCGTCGCTGTCCTCGATGAACGCGGAGACGCTGGGCGCGATCGTTGCCGACGCGCACGCGGCCGGGGTACCGGTCATCACCCACACGGTGACATTGGAGGGCGCGAAGATCGCCGCGCGCACAAAGGTGGACGCGCTCGGCCACGGCATCGGCGATGTGGCGGTGGACGACGAGCTGATCGCGCTGATGAAGGCGAACCGCACGACTTATGTCCCGACGCTCGCCGTATACGCACCGCGCACGCGCTTCTCCGCCGCGGAGACCGCGCGCCTGCGCCCGCCCGAACGCGCGCGTGAGGCGGAGGAGCAAGCGCCTCCCGAACCGCTGAACGCCAGGCGCTGGCAGGTCATGTCCGCCAACCTGCGGGCGCTGGCGCGCGCGGGCGTCGCGATCGGCGTCGGCACGGATGCCGGGATCGGCGGCGTATACCACGGCTCGGCCACGATCCGAGAGTTGAAGCTGCTCGGCGCGCTCGGCATGACGCCGGCCCGGGCGCTCGCCGCCGCGACCTCCGTCAGCGCCGATGTCATGGGGCCGGACGGACGCGGCGGACGGATCGCGCCTGGGCAACCGGCCGACTTGGTCTTGACCGGAGGCCGGCCCGACTTGCGTCTGGGCGACCTGCACGACGTCCGCCGCGTGTTTCTCGCCGGCCGCGAAGTGCCTCTGCGCCCACTCCGCGCGCTGCTCGCCTCCTCGGCGATGTCGCCGCTGCCGCGTCGCGTCATGGCCGGACCGATCGACGACGGCACGCGCGTCGACGGGCGCACCGCGCTCGGCACGCTGCCCGTCAACAGTTCGGATCGCGGTATCGATCACAGCGACCTCCATCATGTCCGGACGGGTCCGCCGGGCGCCCGCTCCCTCTTCATGATCGCCGAGATGGGCCCCGCGCCGCAGCCGTACGCGCGGCTGACGCTGCCCCTGACGCCGGGCGCGGTCGAGCTCGCCGATGCGGCCGGATGGACGGGCGTGGCGTTCCGCGCGCGGGGGGCTGGCGCGTATCGCATGCTGGTCGACGGCTACGGGGTCCGGGAGCAGGACCGCTTCTTTGCGCGCTTCGCCGCGGACGAGGACACCCGCGAAATCCGCCTGCCGTTCGCTGCGATGCGCGGCGTCGACCCGCAGGTCCGCTTCGATCCGCGCGCGCTCCGTGCGCTCTTGTTCGAGCTGACCGGCCCACCGCGCAGCCGTGTCTGGCTGGAGGTCGGGAACCTGCGCTTCTACAAATAGCCTGCTAAAGCGCGTCGATCGTGCGCGACACCTGCTCCAGGAACGCCTGCGCCAGCGTCGACGGAGGGCGGTGTTCGAGGAACATCGCGTGCACGTCGAAGGCGATCGACGGGCGCAAGGGGCGGCAGGCGAGGCCTGGTGCCATCATCGCGGCGGCAGTAAAGCTGTCGACCACGGCCATGCCGACCCCCGCTTTGACGAGCGCCGCGGCGACGTAAAAGGTTCGCGCGGACACGGGTTCGTCGAGGACGAGGCCGAGCCGCTCCACTTCGGCGGTGAAGAGATGGCCGATCGGGCCGCTCTGCGAAAGCCCGACGAAGGCGTTGCCTGTAAGCTGCGAGAGCTCGAGCCGGGCGGGCGCGTCGGGCAGGTCGGCGTCGCGGAAAAGGACCACGAGTTCGCCCTCGCCCAGCCAGCGGTGGCCGACGGGTGCGTGCGACGGCACGTGCGTCGCGATGGCAAGATCGATCTCGCGTTCGTAGAGCGCGCGCAGAATGTCGGTGTGGTGGATCGTCTGCAGCTCGAACGCGACGTCCGCATGGTCGCGTCGGAAATCCGCCACCGACGCGGGCAGGACGCTGAGGCCGAGCGAAGGCAGCGCGCCGACCCGCAACGCGCCCGCGACGCCGCGGCGCAGGTTGCGCGACGCTTCCCGCAGAGACCGGACGCGGGTCTGGATTTCGGACACGTCCCCGAACAAGGCGTGCGCGTCCTCCGTCGGAATCAGGCGTCCCTTCGCGCGATGGAACAAGGCGAACCCGAGCAGGCTTTCGGCGTGGCGCAGCATCTTGGTCACCGACGGCTGCGACACGGCGAGCGCGCGTGCCGCGCCCGTGACCGACCCGGCGACATAGACTGCGTGAAAAATCTCGATGTGGCGCAGGTTCATCCGGCGAGCTTGGCGCGGGCGGCTGCTCGGCTCAAGCGCCATAACGCCGGGCTATGGCGCGTGCCGCACTCGCTATGCGTGGACGGGACGGAGCCGCCTTAGGCTTCGAGCGGATGATCCCGGCACCCTACCTCCTCTACCTCGGGCATTGCGCCGACTTGCTGGGCATCAAGACGTCGCGCGGGCTGGCGGCGTTTCGCGGCGAGGATTGCGTCGGCGAATTTCGGCATGACGACTGCCCGCTGACGCTGGGCCTGCCGCGCCTCGGGCTTGCCGAAGCCGTGGCCGCGGGCGCGCGCACCCTCGTTCTCGGCATCGCGGGGCCAGGAGGCCGGATGGGCGACGACCTCGTCGAGGACGCGGCTGCCGCGCTCCGGGCGGGGCTTAACGTCGCCGCCGGTCTCCACCAGCGGCTGCGCGACCAGCCGCGCCTCGTTGCGCTGGCGGCGGAGCGCGGCCTGCGCCTGTTCGACGTCCGCGATCCGCCCGAGACCCTGCGCGTCGGCACCGGCGAGCCGCGCGCGGGCAACCGCCTGCTGACCGTCGGCACCGACTGTTCGGTCGGCAAGATGTACGCGACGCTCGCGCTGACGCGCGCGTTGCGGGCGCGCGGGGTCGCCGCGGATTTCCGCGCGACCGGGCAGACGGGCATCCTCATCGCGGGCGAGGGCGTGCCCGTCGACGCGGTCGTCGCCGACTTCATCTCGGGCGCGATCGAGCAGCTGAGCCCGGCGCGCGACGACGACGGCTGGGACCTGATCGAAGGGCAGGGATCGCTCTTCCACCCCTCGTTCGCGGGCGTGTCCACAGGCCTGCTCCACGGCGCGCAGCCGGACGCGCTCGTCCTGTGCCACGAGGCGGGCCGCACGCACATGCGCGGACTGCCGGACCGCAGGCTTCCGGGGCTCGCCGAATGCCTCGAACGCAACTTGGAAGTCGCTCGGCTGACCAGCCCGGACGTCCGCGCGGTGGGCGTCTGCCTCAATACGTCGGCGCTTGATCCGGACGCCGCGCTGCGGCTGTGCGACCGCACCGCGGACGTGCTCGGCCTTTCCTGCGCCGACCCGATCGCGCATGGCGTGGACGCAATCATCGACGAGTTGTTATGCCGCGCACCCTCCACGCATCGCACGACCGCTTCGCGCTGACCCGTCCGTTCCGGATCGCGCGCGGCACCAAGACGGTCGCGGACGTGATCACGGTGACGGTGACGGAGAACGGTGTCGTCGGCCGCGGCGAAGGCGTGCCGTACCCGCGTTACGGCGAGAACATAGACGGTGCACTCGCGGCGGTTGCGGGCGTTCGCAAACAGATTGAGGCGGGTGCCGATGTCGGGACGCTGCTGCCGCCGGGCGCGGCACGCAACGCGGTCGACTGCGCGCTGCTCGACCTGGAGGCACGCCTGTCGGGCCGCGACGTGGCGACGATGCTCGGTGTGCCCGCGCACGCGCGCATCGCCAGCGCGCTCACCCTCGGCATCGACACTCCGAAAGCGATGGCGGACGAGGCGCGCAGGCTGGCGGGCGCGCCGCTGCTGAAAGTGAAAGTCGACGCGCAAGACCCCGCCGCCCGCATCCGCGCCGTCCGCGCCGCTGCTCCGGGGGCGGCGCTGATCGTCGATCCCAACGAAAGCTGGTCTCAAAACTTGGTCGAGGCGATGCAGCCCGTCCTCCTCGAAGCGCGCGTCGCGCTGCTCGAACAGCCGGTGCCCGCCGACGCGGACGCCTGGCTGGAGGACTTTTCGCCTGCCGTGCCGATCTGCGCCGACGAGTCCGTCCATGTCGCTGCCGACCTGGCGATCGTCGCGCGCCGTTACCAAGTGGTCAACGTCAAGCTCGACAAAGCGGGCGGCCTCACCGCCGCGCTCGAACTCGCGCGCGCGGCGCGGGCGGCGGGGCTGGGCCTCATGACCGGGTGCATGATCAGCTCGTCACTCTCGATCGCGCCCGCGCTCCACATCGCGGCTCTGTCCGACTTCGTCGACCTCGACGGTCCGATCTGGCTGCGCGAGGATAGGCCGGGCGGGGTCCGCGACGAGGGCGGGTTCCTGGTCCCGCCGGAGCCCGGCTTCTGGGGAACGTCGTGAAGCCGCGCCGCCTCACCTTGCTGTGCGCCGTCGCCGCGACATGCATCGGCGCTACGCCCGAACGCGCCGACCTGCTCATCCGCGGCGGCACCATCTACTCCGGTTCGGGTGCGCCGTTCGTCGGCGACGTGACGGTCGTCGGCGACCGCATCGATACGGTCGCGCGCGGCGCGACCGTATCGGCGGCACGGGTGATCGATGCGCGCGGGATGATCTCGCGCCCGGGTTCATCGATCCGCACACGCATCTGGGCGAACAGCTCGCGGCCGACGACGCGCCGACGCGGCTGATCGCGTCCGCGCTGATGCAGGGCGTGACGACGCTGTTCGTCGGAAATGACGGCCGCGGCGATCCGGACGTGGCGGCGGTGCTGGGCAGCGCCAGAACGAAGCCTGTCGGCGTCAACTACGCCGCCTATGTCGGCTTTGGCGCGGTGCGGCAGACCGTCGTCGGCCAGGCCGATCGCGCCCCGACCGCCGCCGAACTTGCGCGCATGAAGACGACGGTAGCGGGTGCGATGTGCCAAGGTGCGCTCGGCCTCTCCACCGGCCTCTTCTATGCGCCGCAGAGCTTTGCCAAAACCGACGAAATCGTCGCGATCGCGCGGGAAGCGGGCATGCGCGGCGGCATCTACGACAGCCACATCCGCGACGAGTCGAGCTACACCGTCGGCTTGGCCGCCGCGATCGACGAGGCGATCGCGATCGGACGCGACGCGCGACTGCCGGTGCACATCTCGCACATCAAGGCGCTGGGCGTCGACGTCCAGGGTCAGGCACCCGCCATCATCGCCAAGGTCGAACGCGCGCGCCTAGCAGGGCAGGCGGTCACCGCGGATCAATACCCCTGGTCCGCGTCGGGCACGAGCCTCGTCGCCGCGCTGATCCCGCTGTGGGCGCAGGACGGCGGCCGCGCCGCGCTGCTCGCGCGCCTGGACGACCCGGCGCTCGCCCGACGGATGAGGGACGGCATCGCCGAAAACCTGCGCAAGCGCGGCGGCGCGTCCCCCCTCCTCATCACCGGCGGCACGTTAAAGGGACGCACGCTCGCCGCCGTCGCCGCGTCGCGTCGCGAAACGCCGGTCGCGGCGGCGATCGCCGTCATCCGGGTCGCGGACGCCTCCGTCGCCTCGTTCAACCAGACCGAGCCCGACATCGCCGCCTTCATGCGCCGACCGTGGGTCATGACCGGCTCCGACGCTTCGACAGGCCACCCACGCGTCTACGGCAGTTTCGCCAGGAAATACGCCAAGTACGTGCGCACCGACCGGGTGATCACGATGCGCCAGTTCGTCGAGCGCAGCACATCGTTGACGGCGGACACGTTCGGCTTAGCGGACCGCGGCCGCCTGCGGCCCGGTGCGTTCGCCGACATCGTCGTGTTCGATCCCCGCCGCTACGCCGAACGCGCGACGTACGACAATCCGACGCGGGAGGCGGTCGGCGTCCGACATGTCCTCGTCAACGGCGTTCTTGCAGTCGACGATGGCGTGCTCACGGGCCTCGCGGCGGGACGCCCTCTGCCGCGCACGCCGACCCCCGGAACATGCCCGTGACCGCATTGCGCGCCTGGACCGCGATCCCGCTGTGGAAGCGCGTTCTGGCGGGGCTCGCGCTCGGCCTGCTGTTCGCCGCCGTCTGGCCCGCGGGCACGCCGTACGTCGCGTTCATGGGCGACCTGTTCGTGCGCGCGATCCGCATGCTCGTCGCGCCCATCGTCCTCGTCACGATCGCGTCCGGCATCACCGCGCTCGCCGATCCCAAACGGCTCGGATCCTTGGGCGGCCGCACGATCGGGCTGTTCGCCGCCACGACCGCCGTGGCCGTGTCCGTCGGCATCGGGGTCGCGACGCTTGTGCAGCCGGGCGTCGGCGCGCCGCTGGGCACCGCCGCGCCGCACCCGCTGGGCGATCCCGTAACTCCCTACGACCAACTGATCGGTATCGTCCCCCTCAACATCGTCGACGCGCTCGCCAAGGGCGACATGCTCGCGCTCATCTTCGTCGCGATCCTGCTCGGCGTCGGCACCGTGGTCGCGGGCGAGCCCGGCCGCCCGTTCGCGCGCGGGCTGCAGTCGCTCTCGGCGGTGTTGTTGAAGGTCGTCGGGATCGTGATGGAGGCGACCCCGTTCGGCGTCTTCGCGCTGATCGCCAACGCGGTCGCCGCCAACGGTGCCGCGGTCTTCGTCAACGTCGGCTGGCTCGCGCTGGCGGTCGTGCTCGGCTCCGCGATCCAGTTACTGGTCGTGCACAGCCTACTGCTGCGCTTCGTCGCCAAGCTCCCCGTGCTGCCTTTCTTCCGCGGCATCGTCGACGCGCTCGCCGTCGCCTTCTCGACCGCGTCGAGCGCCGCGACGCTCCCCGTCGCGATGCGCGTCGCCGAGCGCAACTTGGGCATCGCCCGCCCGATCTACTCGACCGTCCTGCCGCTAGGCGCGAGCATCGGCAAGGACGGGACCGCCATGTACGTCGGCCTGCTCAGCATGTTCGCGCTGCAGGCGTTCGGCACGCCGCTCACCCCCGCCGTTTACGGCCTCGTCCTCCTGACGGGCGCGCTCGCCGCGTTCGGCACCGCGCCCGTGCCCTCCGCTTCGCTCTTCATGCTTGCCGCCGTGCTGTCCGCCGTCGGCGTCGCGCCCGAACAGACGGCGCTGGTGGTCGGCTTCGTCCTTCCCTTCGACCGCCTGCTCGACATGACCCGCACCGTCCCCAGCGCGAGCGCAAACCTCGCGGTCGCGACGGCGGTCGCGCGGCTCGAAGGCGAACTCGACAAGGGCGTGTACCGGGGCGACACGGCCCGCCTGTAAGGCGACGCGGCCGGGTTCGAGCCTCTTACCGCAAAAGCTTCGCAAGCGCGCGGCGATCGACCTTGGACCCGTGCCGCCGGTCGACGGGAACGTCTTCGATGTGGACCACCTCGTCGGCTCCCAGCTTTGCTGCCGCCTCGCGCCATGCGGACAGGAAGCGCGCGTCGCCTGCAATGGCGAGCACCGCGACCGTGCCGCGGGCGGCGAGCGCGGCGCTCCGGACACCAGGCCACAGGCGCGCGGGCGCTTCGATCTCGAACGGCCACAGCGCGCCGACCCGCCCGTCGACGCGGCCCCGCAACCACAGCCGGCCTTCCGCATCGAAGCGCCCGCCGTCGCCCGTGCGGTGCCAAACGGTGCCGTCCGCGTCGCGAATTTTGGTCGCGGCGTCTTGGGCCGGATCGACATAGCCCCGGACGACGTGATCGCCCGCGACGAGGATCTCGTCGTCGACGATCTTCACGCGCGCCGCCTGAGCGGGGGTGCCCGCGAGAAGGCCGCCGCCGCCGCGCATTTCGGCCCAATCGCGCTCCGTCATGTCGCGCGCATGTTGGTGCGCGATGGGCTCGGCTTCGGTCGACCCGTAGACCGCGACGACGTCGAGGTCGGGCGAACGCTCCTGCAGCCGCGCGACCAGGTCGGGAAAGACGGGCCCGCCGCCCGTGAACAGCGTGTGCACCGCGTCCGGCACGCCCACGTCCGCGAGCTTGGCAGCGATCGCGGGGCTCAGCAGCAGCCGCGTTGCGCCGTGGCGTTCCGCATGACGGCGGATCGCGCGGGGAACGGCGTCGGCGGGCGCGGACAGCCGCCAGTTGGGCAGCAGCGACGTGATCCCCTGGCCGAGATTGGCGATGACGAAGACCGGGAAGGCGACAAGGTCGATTTCCGCGCGCGGCGAGGCGAGGAGGGGGGCGAGCGCGCGGTCTTGCGCGGCCAGGAACCCGTGGCTGCGCGCGATCGCCTTGGGTTCGCCGGTCGATCCGCTGGTGAACGAGATCAGCGCGTGCGCCTCGGGCGGCAGGTCGACGATGTCGGTCGTTCCGGTCCCGGCTTGCATGCGCAACTGGAGCGGGGCGGGGGCGAGCACGCGGAGCAGCCGATACCATCCGGAGGCAAGGAATGCGCGCGGCCGTGTCGCGGCGGCGGCGTGGCGCAGGCCGGCGAGCCCGAGCGCGGGTTCGGGAAAGACGACGGCCGCGCCCAGCCGCCACAACCCGGCGAGCGCCGCGTACAGGTCGGCATCGAGCGGCATGGCGAGCAGGACGCGATCGCCCTCGCGCAAACCCCGCGCGCGCCACGTCGCGGCGAGCGCGGCCGCGCGTGCGTCGAGCTCGCCATATGTCTTCGCGCGGCCGCGGCCGTCGATGATCGCGATCCGCTCCGGATGCGCCGCGACCCGGCTCGCGAACGCGGCGAGCAGGTTCAACGGCGGCCGAACAGGCTGTAGCGGCGGAACACTCGGCCGGCATGCTGCGCGCTGCGTTCCAGCGAAACATTGTCGACATGCATCAGCGCGTGGACGACGTGCGCGTAGCCGAGTTCGCGCGCGGTTTCGTGGAAGGCGTGGGCGAGAAGGTGGCCGACGCCCGAACGAGCGCCGGCGTAGGTCTTCAGGATCGCGGTGTTCGGCGAAGCGCCCTGCAGACGGTCCGGAATACCGAACAGGAACCCGGCCAGATCGTCCCTGTCGGACATCGCGAACAGGACGAGGCGCGGGTCGATCAGCGGCAGCAGCGGCCGGTACAGGTCGAGAAACGCGTCGCGACCGATCGGCTTGAAGAACCTCTTGTCCGCGAACGACGCGCCCGACAGCGCGAACAGCCGGTCGAGCATCGGCTCCGCGCCTGTGCCGTCCCAAGGCACGACCGAGATACCGGGAACGAGAGGGGCGGGGGTACCGGGCCGCGGGACGAGAGCACGGCTGGAGACGTAGTCGGCGACGCGGGCAAAACCTGCGGCGGCGAGCGCGGCGGCGTCGTGCGGGCCGGACACGGGCTCGAGCATGTACGGCGGCGAGCCGTCGCTCTCCGTCACCGCACGATACGGGTGCCACGTGTCCCCGTCCATCGGCGCGAGGACGGGCCTGCCGAGCTCCGCACAGGCGGCGCGCAGGAGTGCGGTCCCGCTCGCCGCGTCCAAGAATTCGAGCCTGCCAATGGCGGCGGCAGGCGAGCCGTTCCATGCGGGGCCGTCGGGCCAGATGCGGCAGCGCGCGCCGTCGTGTTCGAAGTCGTAGCTCATGCGATCACCGTTTGCGCGAGGTAGGCGGTCATGGGCACGACGCTGGCGACGGCGGCGATGCGTGGCGCGCGCCAACGGTCGAACCAGCCGGTGCGCGCCAGGATCGCGACCATCACGATTGCCAGCGACACCGCCGCCGTTTCCGGCAATCCGATCGCCCATCGCGCGCCGCGCGGGCCGACCGACACGAGCAGGATGTACGCGCTCAGCACCCCGACGTAGCCCGCGATCACGAACCTCTTGTCCAATGCGAGCGCCATCAGGACGTAGGCGAGCAGCACGCCCGCCAGGCTCATGTTGTAAAGGTTGATCGCGGTCGGGCCGATCGTCTCGCCGACGAACAGCCACACGAGCGCGGCTCCGCCCAGCATCGCGATGAAGTCGAGATCGGCATGCCCGCTGCGGCACGGCCGCGCCTTCCGCGCCGCCAGATGCGCGAGCATGATCAGCGCGGGCAGCACGGTCCCGTAAGGTCCGGACACGCCCAGGAACGAGAAGATCGCGACCACGAACGCCCGGCTGGCATGCGCGCTCAGGCCCATGCGCGGGGCGAGCAGGACGATGAGCAGGATTGCCGAGAAGAACGCGGCGGCGAGGATGGCCAGCGTCTCGGGCGGCGCGCGCAGATATCCCATCAGGAACAGCTGGACGCAGATGGGGACGAACAGATTGTCCAGGCCCCGCCACGACACCGCCTCCACCGTCGCGCCGAACAGCGCGATGGCGAGAGACAGCACGACGACGTTGATCCGCGGCACGTCCGTGATCAACAGCAGCATGACCATGGCCAGGATCCACGTCACCGCGAAGAACGCGATCACCCCTTCCCAGCTCTTGACCCCGTCCTCGATCGCGAAGCGGCGGCGGCCGTAGCTCGACCCGGTGAGCGCGGCGGCGGCGTCCGACAAGGCGACGATCGCGATCGGCAGCGCGTAGAGGATGTAAGCGTCCCCTGCCCGGAGGAAGACGAACCCGATCGCGAGCGCGAGCAGGACATCGCCCCAAGACCGCCGCTCGACCGAGTGGATCGCCGCGCCCAGCCCGGTCGCACGTGATGCCGGACGGCGGAACCAGAGCATGAGCGCGATCGCGACGAGGATGAGCAGAACGACCGGCCATCGCGCCTCGAACAGAAAGGGGAGGGTGAGCGCGTACAGCCCGACCGCGACGTGCACGCCCTTGCGCATGACCTCGCCCGACCAGCCGAGCCGCTGGCCCAGACGGCGGACGATCGCGATGAACCCGACGAGCGCGGCGACCGACCCGGCCAGGATCAGCAGCGCGGCGGCGACGCCTTGCGACCCGTCGAAGTTCACGCGACATCCTCGACGACGAAGTCCGAGTAGAAGAACGCCTTGTCGCGTGCTTTGAGCGGGTCGGCGATATCGCGGCGCTCGTGCACGTGGGCGCGACATGCGGGCGGCACGCGGCGCGGGGCCATCATGTTCCAGTAGACGAGTCGGGACCCGGGCGCGGACGCATCGAGGATGCGCGCGTAGGTGTCGCCGAATGCCTGCGGCGACATGTATTCGAAGATGTCGGACAGGTTCCAGCCGTCGACGTTCGCGCCGGGGGTGGCAACCGACTCGAGCGTGCCCTCGACGACGCGCAGGCGATCGAGCCTCGCCGCGATTGTCGCGTGATGTTCCGGCCGGAACGCGCGTGGGAGCGTGTCGCCATGCGTCCCCGTCATGATCCAGCTCAAATACGGATTGCCCGCCGGGTCGTTGGCGACGAACGCATGTTCGATGCGGCGCGCGACATGGGCGGAGACGCTGCCGTCGACCTGGTCGAAGAACGCGGGATCGCGCCCGAGCGCACCCATCGCCGTGCGCGAAAAGAACAGCTTGAGCAGCAGCCGCCAACGCAGGTTGTTCCAGGTTTCGGCAAGGAACCGCGCCCGCGCCGCCGCGCTGCGCGGCTCGAAGATCGCGGCGACGGTCCGGCGGCCGTGGACGAGCGGCAGAAAGCGGGTGCGGAACAGCGCGAAATAGCGTTCGAACTTCCCGATCGCCCCCGCGCCATGCGCGATGACGGGATCACGAAGCGCTTCCCAGAAGGCGGCGGTCTCCGCGTCCGTATTCGCGAGCACGCGGTCGAGCAGGGCGCTTCGGTTCGCGGACGGCCGAAAGCCGAGCAGGTCTAGCAGTTCCCCGTGCGACAGCACCGGCCACGCCGCGACGCGCAACCGGATGCACGCGACCTGCGCGGGCGACAGGTCGACCGCGATCACGTCGGCCGGATCGAGCAGCAGCATGGCGAGCGCGTTGTCCCCCGCCGACCCGATCGACACGAGCCTCGCGCCGCGGCGTACCCCGAGCGCCTCGCACAAGATGTCGGCGTCTTCCCACAATTGAGCGTACCGGATCGCATCGAACCGGGCTTTCTCCGCGATTTCCGTCACGCGGCCACCCTGCGCACGAGGCCGCTCGCGCCGTCGACTTCGATCGTCTCCCCGTCGACGATCCAGTCGGTCGCCTCCTTCAACCCGACGACGCACGGAATGCCGAGTTCGCGCGCGACGATCGCCGAGTGGGACAAGAGCGACCCGCGCTCGACGACGATCGCCGACGCGCTCGCGAACAAGGCGATCCAGCCCGGATCGGTGTGCCGCGCAACCAGGATTTCGCCCGCGCTGAGCCGCTGCGTGCGCGGATCGCGGACGACGCGCGCGACTGCGGTTACCATTCCGGCCGAGCAGCCCGTTCCCGTGCGCGTCGCCGCGCCGTCGCTTACCGGGCGCACGGTCGTCACGTGCGAGGCGGCAAAGGCGGGGCCGGTGACGAGGATGCGTTCGGGCGGGTCGGCGCTGGTCGCCGCGCCGGCCATTTCGCGTCGGCGCAGGTCGGCGAGCTCGGCCAGATCGGTGCTGGTGGCAAACCCCTCGATCGCGCCCAGCACTTCGTGGATCGTCAGCAGGAACACGTCGCGCGGGTCGGCGAGCAGTCCGTGCGCATGAAACTGGCGACCGATCGCCAGCAGAAGCCGCCGCGCCCGTCCGAAGATGCGGGTCCGTTCGTAGCGCAGGTTTTCGCGGTCGCGCACGCGGGACTTGGCCCACCGCAGCATCACGCGCGTAACGGCGCGCTTGAACGGATTGCGCAAAGCGGCATCGAGCGCGGCAAACGGGTCGGTGGTGCGCACCGGCGCGACGGGACCGGCACACGCCGCCGCCGCGATCGCGGCGTGGAGCGGTTCGGGTTCCTCGTCGAGCGTAACGCTCTCGAGCTTGAGCTCTTCGGTGCAGCGATCCCCGAACTGCGCGATGTACGCGGCGATGCCTTGGGCGAGCGCCGGGTGCGCCGAGATGACCGCGCGGTCGCCGTCCCGCAGCGCCGCGACGACCTCCGCGTCGCCCGCGACGAGCGCGCCCATCGCGCGGATGAGCTGCGCCGGCCGCGCCGAAATGATGTCGCCCTGGCCGATCAGCACGTCGTTGTGGATCGTCAGCCCCGCCGGCCCGACCCACCGCTCGAGCAGCTTTCGCGATGCGCCGAACGCGATCATGCACAGGAAGTCGTTGACGATCGGCGCGTCCCAGCGGTCGAGCAGGTCGCTCTCGATCCGCCGATATTCGACCGCCAGATCGGTCAGTGGCATACGGGCGAGCCGCTCCGGCACGGTGGCGGCCAATGCGCGGTCGAGGCGGGCGCGGAAGTCGCGCGCGGTCGCGGGCAGCCGGATCGCTTCACGAACCAGCCCGAACGCCATCTTTGCCAATCGGCCATACTCGGCGACCCGCGCCGCACCCGCCGCGGGTGCGCGGTCGAACGTGGCCATGACCGCAGGCGGGAGCGGCGCGCCGACCCCCATCATCGTTTCCATGTAGCGGCGGTTGAGGCTGTAGCCCGGAAGCAGAGCGAGCGCCCGGAACCAATTGCCCAAATTGTAATAAACCCGCCCGTTGACGCGCACGAGCATGTTGTCGAACACGACGCGGTTGGCGCGCACCGCGTCCGGCCGCACGCCGAGCAGCGCGACGAACGACGTGTAGACCCGGGCATAGGCGTAGCTCGCGAACGAAAAGGTCAACGGCGACACCAGCCCAGGATAGCTTTCGACGATGTTCGAATTGTCGAACACGGCCAGACGCGTGTCGGCGAGCGGGGCGGGGCGCAGCGGCGACGTGATCGGCCGCGCCTGGAGAAGATGGAGGCGGCCGTCGGCGATCGCCCATTCGATGTCCTGCGGCGCGCCGAACGTGGCTTCGACCTTGCCGACGAGCGCCACGACCTCGGCAAGCGCCGTGGTCCCGAGCAATGCCGCGTTGCCCGAACTCTCGACGCAGGCATTCGTCGCCGCGTCGATCCACCAAGTCGTCCCGTCGATCTCGCCCGCGACGAGCCGATCCGCCAACCCCTCGGTCGCGGATACGACGATGCGGTCGCGGCGGCCGGACACGGGGTCGGCGGAAAACGCGACACCCGCATGCGCCGCCGGGACCATCTCTTGGACGATGACCGCGGGCCGATCGGTTGCGCCGTCCAGGCCGTGCGTGGCACGGTAGGCGGCGAGCCCCGCCTCGTCGTTGGACGCGATCACGTCTCCGATCGCGCGCTCCACATCACCGCGCGCGACATCGAGGATCGAGGCGAACTGCCCCGCGTGACTGTGCGCAGCGCCGTCTTCGGCCAGCCCCGAGGAGCGCACCGCATAAGGTCCGGCCCTCAGTCGATCGAGCGCTTCGGCAAGCGTCCCCGCCGCAAGCTCTCCCGTCACGACGAAGAACGGCGGCACGTCGAACCCGGCTTGCGTCAACCGCCCCAAGGCCGCCGCCTTGCCGCCGACACCGGCTGCCGTCGCGGCTTCGTGCGCCCGCACGATCATGCGCCCAGCATCCGGGTGAACGGTGCGAACCCCGCCGCCGCGTAGCATGCGAACACCCACAGGCCTGCGGCGCTATCGACCTTGGCCTGACGTTCGGGCGTGGGATCGGCGCGATAACGCAGCCCGGCCGCGATCGTGTAGGCCGCCGCGACCGATCCGATCGCGCCGGTGGCGAGCGGCGCGCCCGTCGTGAAGCCGACGCAAACCAGCAACGCGAGAGCGACCGCCACGAATCCGATCCACATCGAGCCCGCGCGTCGTACCCCGAGCAAGGCGCTGTACGTCTCGACGCCCTCGCGCTCGTTAGCGGGTGCCCACAGCTTGCGCCCGACCTCGAGCACGCAGCCGTTGGAGAAACTCAGCATCAAGAACAGGATCAGCCCCGCCGGTGCCTGCCCCCGCGGCACCCATTCAAATCCGGTCAGCACGAGGTCGATCGCGGGCATGACCAGCATGTGCGACGCCATGTAGACGAACGGCCGCGCCTTCAGCCACTCAGGGGCGAAGAATTCGGCCGTCATCAGCCCCATCCAGCCCCAGGCCACGACGAGCAGGACGAGCAGCCGCGCATCGATCGCGACGCACGCCGCGACCGCGATCGGCAGGCTGGCGAGCCCCAGCACGACGATCAGCCGCAGCGTGACGAGCCCGCGCGGGATCGGGCGTTCGGGACGGAAGCGCGCATCGTCCTCCGCGTCCTTGATCTCGTCGAGCACGCGCAGCTGGAAGAAGAACAGGAAGGTGACGACGAACGCCGCGGCATAGGTGGCAAGCCCCGGAGCCGCGCGCCCGGCAAGATGCGCGGACACGCTGACGCTGGCGGCGGAGAATACAGCGACGAGCAGCGACGTGCGGCCGAGCGGAAAGCGCTCCGCCTGGTAGACCAGGAGGCGGGACAGGACGCCTTGAGGCTGGACGGCGCTGGCCATCACCGCCGCCCCCGCGCCAGCCGCGAATGCGCGCGTGCAAAATCGCCGGCGGCGATCGCGGCCATGATCGAGATCTCCCCCGCCAGGCACAGGCACGCGACGACTTCCGCCAGCGCCGCGCCATTGCCGGGTCCCGCGAGCCCGAGCAGGTCGAGCGCCGCCGCCTGCGACGGCAGTCCCGTTCCTCCACCGATCGACCCCACGAGGATGTTGGGCAAGGTGACGGCCATGAACAGCCCGCCCTCCCGCCGCTCCATTCGCGTCGATCCGACCGCGCTTTCCGCGACGCACGCCGCGTCCTGCCCCGTCGCGATGTAGAAGGCGGCGAGCCCGTTGGCATAATGCCCCTGCGCGCCGATCTGCCCCGACATCGACGCGCCGATCTGCGCCACGCGCGCGTAATCGAGCATGCGGTCGATGCCCACGTGCAGATGCCGCTCGACCAGCGCTTCCGGGATGACCACGCTCGCCGAAACCTTGCGCCCGCGCCCGCCGATCAGGCCGAGCCAGCTCGCCTTCTTGTCCCCCGACAGATTGCCCTCGATGAACCAGCAACGCGGCTGCACCGGGCACGCGGCGAGTGCGGCGCGGCACAAAGCGTCGGTGGCTATGGTGACCATGTTCTGCCCCGCCGCGTCGCCCGTCGTGTAGCGGCACACGAGGAACACCGTGTCGTTGTCGATCACCGGATCGATCGCCTCCAGCCTACCGTGGCGCGTCGTCGCTTCGGCCGCTTCGCGCAAGCTGTCGACGTTCTCGGCGGCCCAGGCGACGAAGCCCCCCGCCTCGACGATGTTCGCGAAGACGAACGCGGGGCTGCGCACCACGCCTTCCGACAGCATCGCGGCGCTCGCACCGCCCGCGCGCGTGATCACGTCCGCGCCCCGCGCGTAGGACGCGACGAGCGCGGCTTCGGTGGTGGCGAGCGGCACGACGAAGTCGCCGTGCGCGTGCAGGCCGTTGACGCGCAGCGGACCCGCAATCCCGACGGGCACTTTGACCGTTCCGATCATGTTCTCGATGTTGGCGCGGTACCGGCCGGCGTCGGCGAGCGTATCCGCGTCGGCGATCGCGGCCACCGCGCTCTCCGGACGTGCATCCCACCACGCCGCCATCCTGTCGGGATTTCGGGCGATGCGCAGGCGCGGCGGAACGGGATCGACGCGCGGGGCGAGGCGCGCGGCCACCCTGGTCGCGGTCGCCGAACCGCCGAGCCTGTCCAGCAGGCGCAGGAGCCGGCCCGAAAACATCTCGCATTCCCCAAATGCCACCGGTTCGCCGGTCCCGCTTCGGGGTCGTTAGATCAAGCGCGTTTAGAAATCATTTACCGTGTTCGCGGTCAGCGAGCTTGGCCCAATCGAGTCCGAACCGTCCGAGATATTTGCGCAACCGGTCCGCGTCGTTCGACGACGTGCGGCGGATACGTGACGCGCTGAACAGCGCGCGCCCGGCGTCCGACAGCGAACGGCTGCGTCGGCAGACATCGACCACCGCTGCCAGTTGCACGCGGTCGAACGGATCGATCGCGGACAGCGTTTCCGGATCGAGGAGGCTTTGCAGGACGTCGGCGTGCGCCCCGGCGGTGCCCGACCACAAGCGCTGGAGGCGAGCGACTTCGGCCTGCACCGTGGCGAGATCGATCCGTCCGGACGGCGCGAAGGTCGCCATGCGGGTGACGGCGGCGGCGAGATCCCGAAAATTGCCGGACCAGACCGCGTCCGGAGCCGTCGCGAACGCGAGGAACGCCTGGCGCGCCTCCCTGTTGAAGCCGACGCGATTGCCTTCGCGTTCGGCGAAACGGTCGAGTTCGTAGTCGAGATTGGGTTCGATATCCTCCCGCCGATCGCGCAGCGCGGGGAGCGTGAAGGTCCACAGGTTGAGGCGCGCGAACAGGTCGTCGCGGAACCGACCGTCCGCGACCGCCGCGGCAAGATCGCGATTGGTGCCCGCGAGCAGCTGGAAGTCTGACCCCGCCTCCTTGTCCGCGCCGACGGGCAGGAACCGTTTGTCCTCGATCGCGCGCAGGATCATCGCCTGCTCGTCCAGGCCCAGTTCTCCGATCTCGTCGAGGAACAGCGTTCCCTTGTCGGCCGCGCGGAGCAGGCCTGGCCGGTCCGCCGCCGCGCCCGTGAACGCGCCCTTCTTGTGCCCGAACAAGGCCGACATCGCGCCGTCGCCTTTCAGCGTTGCGCAATTGACCTCGACGAACGCGCCCGACACCTGATGCTTCGAACGCTTCAGGTCGAAGATGCGGCGCGCGAGCTGCGACTTGCCCGCGCCCGTCGGCCCCATGAGCAAAAGCGGCGCGCGCGAGCGGAGCGCGACCTGCTCGATCTCGTCGATCATCCGGTTGAACGCGGGCGCGCGGGTCGCAATGCCGGACTTGAGGAACGAGCTTGCCTCCGCCGTCGCGGCGGCGAAGCGCGTGGCGATGCTGTCGTAGCGGGACAGATCGAGGTCGATGATGTTCCAGCTTCCCGGCGCGCCGGTGGGCTGGCCGCGCGCCGGCTGTGTCTGGAGCAGCCGTCCCGGCAGGTCGCGCGCCTCGGTCAGCAGGAACAGGCAGATCTGCGCGACGTGCGTGCCCGTCGTGATATGGACGAGGTAATCCTCCGTGTCGGGATCGAAGGGATAGCTCTTCGAAAAATCGAGCAGCTTGCCGTAGACCTCCTCGAAGTCCCATGCATCGGCGAAGTCCATCGGCTGGAGCTCGACGCTCGTCTCCGGCGACACCGATCGGATGTCGTCCGCGATATACTCGGCGAGCCGGCCATGCTGTCGCCCATAGATGAGCGCGAACCGGTCGACGCGCAGATCCTCGTGCATGCACAGGCCAACGCTCGGCCGCCACTTGTTCCAGCGGGAAGGCCCAAATTTGCTCGCATCAAGCGTGGATCCGAGGAACCCGATAACGACCCTGGCGCGCATGCTTATCCCATAGGATAAAGTGTTAGCCCAGTCTATCGCAAAGCGTTTCGCTTGGGAGCTCGATCGATGAGCCGAACTGGTCGCGTTGCAGCGTATGTGCATGAAGATCGCTGATTTGCGACGCGCGGATGCCGATTGGCACGCTTCCTGCAAAGCTATTCTCGTCGGGCGGGACCCGACACGCGGCACGGGGCGGCTGGAATGGGCCAGCCGCCCCAAGACCCGAAGGAAGATGCGATGGCGAACAAAGGCCTATTTGCTTCCGCGATGGCGAAGCTCTTGCCGCGGACGGACGCGGTCAACCGCGAGCTGGCCCCGGCCTACGCCTACGGCCCGGAACACAAGCTGGCGCAGCTTGCCGCGACGGGAACGCTGCAGGACAATTTCTACGCAGGCGCGGAGACGCAGCTGGCCGAAGTGCTGGACGCGGCGCGCGGGGTTGATCCGATGTTCGTCGCGCAAGCCGCGGTCTATGCCCGCGGCCGGGGCGCGATGAAGGACATGCCCGCGCTGCTGACCGCCTATCTGACGATGGCCGAGCCCGACTTGTCGGTGCGTGTCTTCGGGCGCGTGATCGACAACGGCCGCATGCTGCGCTCCTTCGTGCAGATCATGCGGTCTGGCGCGGTCGGCCGCAAGTCGCTCGGCACGCGGCCCAAACGGCTCGTGCAGCAGTGGCTGGAGCAGGCATCGATGCGTTCGCTCATGCAGGCGGCGACGGGAACGAGCCCGTCGCTCGCGGACATCGTCCGCATGGTCCACCCCAAGCCGTCGGATGCGACCCGCAAGGCGTTCTACGGCTGGCTGATCGGAAAGCCGTACGATCTGGCTGCGCTGCCGGTCGAGATCGCCGGCTTCGAGGCGTGGAAGCGCGATCGGTCGCTGGCGTTGCCGGACGTGCCGTTCGAGTGGCTGACGGCGGAACCGCTGACGGCGGAACAGTGGGCGGAGCTGTCCGGCCGCATGGGCTGGCAGGCGCTGCGCATGAACCTCAACACGCTGGCCCGCCACGGTGTGTTCGGAGTGGAGGGGTGCGCGGACGCGGTCGCGTCGCGGCTGTCGGACACGAACGTCCTGACCAAGGCGCGGGTGCTGCCGTACCAGCTGATGGCCGCGCTGGGGTCGGTCGGCGAGGGCGTGCCGTTGAAGGTGCAGGCGGCGCTGGAGACGGCGTTGGAGGCATCGCTCGGACGCGTTCCGGCCATCGCGGGCCGCGTTGTCGTGTGCCCGGACGTGTCCGGATCGATGCAGTCGCCCGTGACGGGGTACCGTAAGGGTGCGTCGTCTAAGGTCCGGTGCATCGACGTCGCGGCCTTGGTCGCGGCGGCGGTGTTGCGGCGCAACCCGACGGCGCAGCTGCTGCCGTTCGAACAGAGCGTGGTGCCGCTCCAACTCGATCCGTTTGCTCGGGTCGCGGTCAACGCGGCCAGGCTGGCGGCGGTGGGCGGCGGCGGGACCAACGTCTCGGCTCCGCTCGCGCTGCTCAACGCGCGGCGGGAGGAGGTCGATCTGGTCGTCATCGTCTCGGACAACGAGTCCTGGGTCGATGCCAACCGGAGCGGCGCGACGCGGACGATGGTGGAGTGGGAGAAGCTGCGCAAGCGCGTGCCCACGGCCAAGCTGGTCTGCATCGACCTGCAGCCGCACGGGACGACGCAGGCGCAGAACCGGTCGGACATCCTCAACGTCGGAGGGTTTTCGGATGCCGTGTTCGACACGCTCGCCCGCTTCGGGTCGGGCGAGGCTGAGCATGACTGGGTTAGCGA
This sequence comes from uncultured Sphingomonadaceae bacterium, assembly GCA_964251385.1. GTDB lineage: Bacteria > Pseudomonadota > Alphaproteobacteria > Sphingomonadales > Sphingomonadaceae > CADCVW01. The sequence continues at coordinate 692,632 of CAXUJK010000002.1, forward strand.
AGTGAAAGGAACGGAAGTATAGACAAATGGCCGTGGCGAATGCCGGTGGGACTACATCCACACCCGAGGTCCGACGAGTAAAGCGCCCGTGCGAGCGGGAGATGCGGGTTCGAAGCCCGCCGATGGAACGTAGCTTAAGGACCGCGTCTCACCACAACTGGTCGCCACGGCCAGATCTTAGAACATCGCGGCGAATGCCGAAGGGACTACATCGTGTCGCGGGTTCGAACCCCGCCGGGTTTCGGCCCGTAGCTCAGTTGGGTAGAGCAGAAATCGTCTCTTCAACACCCTCGTCGCCGCGACGAGAACACGTATCGGCGAATGCCGGTCGGACTACATGGTTAGAGCGGCCGCCGTCGGGCGGAGTGTCGGCGGTTCAATTCCGCCCCCGGCAACGGGTAGCTCAGTAAGATGTCCGACCAATTCTGGTCGCCGGTACCGGAACAGAAGCGGCGAATGCCGGTGGGACTACATGGCGCTAGGAGGTTCGATCCCTCCACCGGCCTCATAAGTCGGGATGTCCCGCCACCCAACTCGTCGCCGCGAAATTATTCCCGAGCCCTTCCGCGAAGTCGTGGAAGGGAAACTGAAAGGAGCCTCATCATGGCGCAATCTACCTACGAATTCATGCCTGTACCCGGCGGTGTGCCCGTCAAGATGTGGACCCGCGGCGTCTCCGTCGAACCCATGGCGCGCGAGCAGTTGTCGCGCGCGGCGTCGATGCCGTTCGTGTTCAACCACATCGCGGTCATGCCCGACGTCCATGTCGGCATCGGCGCGACCGTGGGCTCGGTCATCCCGACCAAGGGCGCGGTGATCCCGGCGGCGGTCGGCGTCGACATCGGCTGCGGCATGATGGCCGCGCGCACCTCGCTGCACGCGTCGGACCTGCCCGACAATCTGGAGGGCGTTCGCGCCGCGATCGAGAAAGCGGTGCCCGTCGGCCGCGTCGTAGGCCGGGGCAAGCGGGACACGGGAAGCTGGGGCGATCCCCCCGCCGACATCGTCGCGGCGTGGAGCACGATCGCCGACCGCTTCAAGGCGATCGTTGCCAAATATCCCAAGCTCGGGTCCGCCAACAGCCTCGTCCATCTCGGCACGCTCGGCACGGGAAACCACTTCATCGAGATGTGCCTCGACGAGGACGACCGCGTCTGGATGATGCTGCATTCGGGATCGCGCGGGATCGGCAACGCGATCGGCAGCTTCTTCATCGCGCTCGCCAAGGAGGACATGCGGCGGCACTTCATCAACCTGCCCGACGAGGATCTAGCCTATTTTCCCGAAGGTACGGTCCATTTCGAAGACTATGTCGAGGCGGTCGGGTGGGCGCAGGATTACGCGGCCCTCAACCGGCGGATGATGATGGCCAACACGATCCGCGCGGTGCGGGGCGTCATCGCAAAGCCGTTCGAGGCGGAAGTGGAGGCGATCAATTGCCACCACAACTACGTCGCGCGCGAACGGCATTACGGCGAGAACGTGCTCGTCACCCGCAAGGGCGCGGTGCGCGCGGCGGACGGCGTGATGGGGATCATTCCCGGGTCTATGGGGGCGAAATCCTTCATCGTGCGGGGGCGCGGCAACAAGGAGTCATTCGACAGCTGCAGCCACGGCGCGGGCCGCCTGATGTCGCGCACCGAGGCCAAGAAGCGGTTCACGGTAGCGGACCACGAGGTGGCGACGAAGGGGGTGGCGTGCCGCAAGGACGAAGGCGTGATCGACGAGACCCCGGCTGCGTACAAGCCGATCGAGGCGGTGATGGCGGCGCAGGCGGACCTGGTCGAGATCGTCCACACGCTGAAGCAGGTGGTGTGCGTGAAGGGGTAGTTCCCCGGCGAAGGCCGGGGCCCAGCCTCAGCCGCTGCAAAGACTGGGCCCCGGCCTCCGCCGGGGAACTCGAAGGACGGAACATGATCGTCATAGATGGATCGCAGGGCGAGGGCGGCGGGCAGATGCTGCGCACCGCGCTGTCGCTGTCGCTCGTCACCGGCAAGCCGTTCCGCATGCACGACATCAGGGGCAAGCGGTCGCGGCCCGGCGTCATGCGCCAGCACGTCACCTGCGTCGAAGCCGCGTGCGCGATCGGTGGCGCCGAGTGCGCGGAACTGACCGTCGGCGCGAGCGACCTGACCTTCGTGCCCGGTACCTTGAAGCCCGGCGAACATCGCTTCGCGGTCGGGACCGCGGGCAGCGTCAACCTCGTGTTCCAGACGCTGCTGCCACCCTTGATGCTCGCCGATCGCCCGTCGCGGCTGGTGCTCGAAGGCGGCACGCACAACATCGGGGCGCCGCCGTTCGACTTCGTCGAGCGCGCGTTTCTACCCCTGATCAGCCGCATGGGACCTTGCGTCATTGCGAAACTGGTCCGCCCCGGCTTCTACCCCGCTGGCGGCGGCCGGGTCGAGATCGACATCGTGCCGTCGGCTGCACTGCAGCGCCTCGACCTGATGGAGCGCGGCCCGCTTCGGCGCGTAGAGGCACGCGCCTTGATCGCCGCCTTGCCCGAGGACATCGCCCTGCGCGAGTTGGCGGCGGTCGAACGGATACTGGGCTGGCCAAGCGAATGCCGCCGCATCGACGCGCTCCCGGACGACGTCGGGCCGGGCAACATCCTGATCCTGGAGGCCGAGTTCGAGGGCTGCACGGAGATCGTCAGCGGGTTTGGAAAGCTCGGCGTGTCGGCGCAGTCGGTAGGCGACAAGGCGGCCAGGCGCATGGCGGGTTACCTTGCATCGAAGGCGTTCGCCGGACCTTATCTGGCCGACCAGCTTCTTTTGCCGATGGCGTTGGCCGGCGGCGGCGGCTTCACGACCGTCAAGCCGTCGCAGCATGCGCTGACATGCGCCGAGGTCATCGCCCGTTTCCTGAACGTCTCGGTCGGGTTCGAAGAGCAGGAGGACGGCTGTCACTTGGTCACCGTGTCGTGACGATCGCGAACCTCAGCGTACCGTGAAGCGCACCTGATCGACCAGGCGGCCGGCCGCGTCGAGCAGCGCGACGCGGTGCACGCCCGGACCCGCCAGAACCTGCACCCGCGCGTCCGCCGCGCCAATCGGCCGGCGGTCGAGCACAAGCCGATGGCCGGGCACCGATCCCGATACGACGACGCCGATCCGCTGCCGGTCGATTGGGATGTCCGGATCGATCGCGTACACGCTCGCCTGCGCCGGATTGACGATGCGCGGACGCCGCGCCTGCGCGGGCGCCATCGCCTGCACCGCCTGACCCGTCCCCCCGACGAACCATTCGTCGCGCGGTGCCTCCGCGCTCCCTGCGAACACGACGGGGCGGCGCTCGAGCCCGGGCGGAGGGGGTGGCGGCGCGTCGGCGGTGCCGCGGTGCAGCGCGAGCATCACGTCGCGCCATACGGGCGCGGCCCCGGTAGTGCCCGACACCGCCCGCATCGGATCGCCTTCCAGGTTGCCGACCCAAACCGCGACCGTGAACCGGCGGGTGAACCCGACACACCAGTTGTCGCGCATCGCTTTCGACGTCCCCGTCTTCACCGCCGCCCAGAAGGGTAGCCGCAGCGCCGAGTTCATCCCAAAGCTCGCCGAACGGGCGGAGGCGTCCGCCAGAATATCCGCGATGATCCACGCACTCTGCGGCGTCATTACCGGCCGAGGGGGCATGCGCCCGCTATCGAACAGGCGCAGTGGCGAAGCAAACCCGCCATTTGCGATCGTCCGATACGCATTCGCCTGTTCGAGCAGCGTCACTTCCGCCGACCCGAGCGCGAGGCTGAACCCGTAGTAGCCGCCGTCCTCGCCGATGCCGTGATAGCCCAGGTCCCACAGCCGATCTCGGAACCCGTCGACTCCCGCGAGCATCAACGTGCGCACCGCAGGCAGGTTGAGCGATCCCGCAAGCGCGCCACGCACCGACACGGGCCCCCGAAAGCTGCGGTCGTGGTTCTGCGGTACGTACAGCCCCGACGCGGTGTCGAGCTGGACGGGCGAGTCGTCGAGGATCGACGCGGGCGTCAACCACCCGCGCTCGATCACCTGCCCGTACAAGAAGGGTTTCAAAGTCGATCCGGCTTGCCGGTAAGCATCCGCACCGTCGACTTGCCCGGCGGTGGAACCGCGCCCGATGCCGCCGACATAGGCGAGCACGTCGCCGCTCGCATTGTCGACCACGACCACGGCACCGTCGCGGGCCCGGGTGCCGAGGCCCTGCAGCTGCCGCCGGAGCGCGGCGTTGGCGACGCGCTGGATGTCGGCATCCAGCGTCGCGCGGACGGTTTGCCCAGGACGCGTCAGCATGCGCGCGGCAAGGTGCGGCGCAAGGTCGGGATCGCGCGCCGCCTGGCGCTCGTTCGACAGCGCCACGCCCGCCAGGACACGCAGCCTCGTGCAGGACGCGGGGGAGAGACGGCACGCGCGGGCAGACACCGCATTCGGCGAGGCAGACGGCGCGGGCAGGATCGCGGCAATCAGCGTCCCCTCGTCTCGCGTCAGCGCGTCGGGGGGCTTTCCGAACAGGGTAACGGATGCCGCGCCGATGCCGCTCGCCTCGCCGCGATAATCGGCGAGGTTGAGGTAGGCTTCCAAGATCTGCGCCTTGGACCAGCGGCTTTCCAAGTCCCACGCGGCGCGCATTTGACGAACCTTGTCGCGCCAGCCGCGGGCTCCCGGCCGCGCGAGATCGGGCGCGAGCAATGCGGCGACTTGCATGGAGATGGTGCTCGCCCCGCGAGACGGACCGCCCGTCAGCCTTGCGCGGCCGGCGTTGGCAAGCGCGAGCAGGTCAACGCCGCCGTGGTCGGCGAATCTTTTGTCCTCCGCGGCGACTACCGCGGTCCGCACCACCGGCGCAATGCGGGCGAGCGGCACCCAGGCCAAGCGGCGGGCGTGGAAATCGACGCGCTGGCTGTCGATGAGCGTACCGTGGCGGTCGTACAGCCACGCCTCGCTCGGCCGGAACGCGGCGACGACGCGGGCGTGGCTCGGCATGCGCGGCGGCAGGGTGGCGAGCAGGAGCAGGACGAAGCCGACGACCACTGCGGCCGCACCCATCCGCCACGCGGTCATCGCAACGCCACGGTCAGCCCGCGATTCGGCATCTGCGCACGGATTTCGGGCGAGTACATCGCCTCGACGCGTGTTGGCGGCAGGTTGAAGCGGCCGCTGCCGTTGAGCCGCATCGTGTACTCGACGCTGAACCGCCCGCGCGGGACCCAGGCGTAATAGCCGCGCCACGCATCGCGCCCGCGCTCGACATAGCTTGGGTATACGCCGTCACCGCCACTCCCGCCCGCGCCGAGGATAGCCGACTGCCCGCCCAGGCCGCCGATGATCGTCGCGCCGGGCGGCACCGGATCGTTGATCACCACCCAGTTGCGGTCCGCCGACGCATCGACGGTGATCTTGACCCGCAGCACGTCGCCGCGGGTCAGGCGGCCGGAGTTCTTCGCGGAAACGATGCTGACGGCCTTCCGCATCTTGTACCCCGCGAACAGCGGCCGGACGAGCGGCACGGCCGCGCTCAACGAAACGTTCGCCCAAGGCCCCGCGCCGCCCGACTGCCGCAGCATCAGCGGTCCGTTACGGGCGGGAAGCCGCAGCGGCGGCGCGCCGCTCGCCATCGGCCAGCTCTGCAAGCGCGACACCGGTCCGAGCGTCGCCGTCGTCGTTCCCGCGATCGCGGTCGCCGGGTACAGCTGCGCGAACCGCCGCGCGACGACCGCGCCCCAGACGTTGGCGGGCGTCGTGTCCCAATGCCCGCGCCGCTGGCGGAGCGCGGCACCGACCATCATCCTCGGCGTTTCGTCCGCCCAGTCGGGTCGTCCAAGCACCGCGCCCAGCGCCCGCAACGCCATCTCGTCGCCCGACACCATCATCCACCATGGCGCACTACCACCGTCGGTCAGATCGAGACGCGAACCTTCGTAGACGATGCGGCCCCGAAGGATCGCCTCGGCCTGGGCACGCAAGGCCGGGGCGTTGCCGACCCCGGGCGTGCGATCGATCGCGACCATCCAGTCGGCGAGCGTCGCGGTCGTCATGTCCGCGGGCGCGATGTCGACGGTGCGGAGCATCGCGGGGCTGGACGCGCCTTGCCGCGCCAATGCGCCGACTGCGGCAACGCGGAGCAGGCGCGCGTCGCTCGGCCCCATGCCGTCGCGCCTGAGGCGTCCCTCGACCACTGCCTGCAGCGCGGCGATCATGCGCCCCCGCGACGTCTCGGGCACGCTCCACCCGGCCTCCGCCGCCATCGTCAGCACGTAGGCGGTGAGCGCTTCAGATCCTTCCATGCGCTCGTCGGGAAAATAACGGAGCAGCCCGTCGCGATCCAGATAGGTCGGCATCGCGCCCGCGAGCCGGCCCCACGCGCCCGCGTCGCCGAGCACGATAGCGCGCGAAAAAAGCTGTTCGAAGCAGGCGTAGGGGTAGCCCGCCATGTAGGCGCGGACACCGGCGAGCGGCGGCGCGAGCGTGTCCGACAGGCGCACGTCGACGAACGCACCGGGCCGCGCGCCCGCCGGAGCCGCGACGGGGATCGTCGTTCCTCCCGCGCCGACCCGGGTCAGCGTGGCCGCCCAGACCTCGGTCGGCACCGCGGGCACGACGTCCTGCGCGACCGCCAGCCGATCGCTCGCCCGGCCATCGGCGGAGCGCGCGTCGACCGTCCACGCGAGCTTCTCCACGCCGCCGGGCGCGAGCAGGTTCCACGTCACGGGAACCGAACCGCCCGCCGGGATCGTCACGGTCAGCGCGCCTCCGTTCGCAACCCTCGGGCTGACGCGCACGTTCGCCGTGACCCGCATCGTCCGATCCGACCCGTTGCGGATGGTAAAACTCGCGCCAAAGACATCTCCCGTGCGCACCAGCGGCGGCAGGCCTGAAAATATCGACAGGTCCTGCGCGGTGCGGACGGTCGTCTCGCCCGTGCCGAACAATTGCGCGCCGCTGCTCGCGACAGCGACCATGCGGAACGCGGACAGCGAGTCCGACAGTTTGACGGGGATACGCGCGCGGCCGTTCGCGTCGAGCGGAACGCGGCCGCGCCACAGCAGAACGGGGCGAAAGTCCTCGCGCGTCATGCCCGACAGGTCGCCGCCCCCGTCGCCGCCCGCCTCGACCGCTTTCCGCCCATAATGCCGCTTGCCGACGACCTGCATCTGTGCGGTGGAGGTCAGCACGTCGAGCGTGCGCTCGCCCATCATCGCGTCCAGCAGATTCCAGCTTTCGTTCGGCGACAGCTGCAGCAACGCCTCGTCGACCGCGGCGAAGGCGAGTTCGGCCGAGCGTGCGGGCTGCCCCGCCGGGTCGGTCACCGCAACCTCGACTGCGGCGGTATCGCGCGTGGCATACTTCGCCTTATCCGCGCGGACCGCGACGCCGAGCTTATGCCCTTCCCATCCGACCTTGAGCCGCGCAATGCCGAGCCGGTAACTCGGCTTCGCCAGATCGACGAGCGCGGTCGGCCCCGCGCCTTCGCGGCTGAAGAAGGGCAGGCCCCAGTCCCGCGCCAGCGTCGCCAGCCACAGCCGAAACCCGCCGACGCGCCCCCGCACCGCCAGCACCGACACGTAGACGTCGGGCGCGTAGCTCGCCGGCATCGGAACCGCGATGACCGGGTCCTTGCCCGACAAAGTGGTGACGAAACTCGACAAGACGCCTTCCCGCTCCACCGTGACGAGCGCGGTCGCGGTGCGGAACGGCATGCGCACCTGAAGCCGCGCGGTCTCGCCCGCCTTGTAAGCCTTGGCCTCGGGGACGAGGTCCATACGGTCGCCATTGTCGCCGCCGAACCACCATTCGTCCTCGCCCGCCAGCCACACGGTGGTGACCGCGCGCGCGACGTTGCCGTCGTCGTCGCTGGTCGTCGCGACGACGATGACCTCGCCCGACACGCCCGGATCGATCGCGCATGTCGCCAAGCCTTTCCCATCCGTCATCGCGGAGCAGCCCGCGCGGATGCGGCTGACCCGAGCCTGGTTGTCGTAGGCGTAGAACCCGCCGATCAACCGCCGGCGCGCGGAGATCGTCTCGCGGCTGTAGAGCTGGGCCCGGATCCGCTGCCCGCGCGCGACGTCGCCATCGACACCGATCGCGGCGAATTGCAGCCGCAGGTCGCTGTCGCGCATCAGCCAGCCGTCGGTCCTGACCCCCAGCCGCACCGCGGACGGATGGAGCAGGATGCGCCGGCTCGCCGTCAGCGTTTCGCCGTTCGCGTCGGCATAATCCATTTCGACCGTCATCGCGGTGGTCGCATCGACCGGGCGACCGACGTCGACGGAGGCGCGCGCGGTCCCGGAGGCGTCGAGCGTCACCGGCATCGTCTGCGACATCGGTTTTGGTGTTTCGGGAGCCTCGCCTTCGCCGTCGAGCGGCGTCGTGCCTTCGACAACCGCGTCGCCGCCGAAGCTGAAGCTTTCGTACTCCTCAGGCGCGCCGCCATCGGGCTCGAACGCGGTGCGGATCGCCACGGGCATATTGGATGCGCCGCCGCCCGACAGATACGCGACGGTCAGCGCGACGGGCACGCTCTTCGGCCGGACGACCGCCCGCTTCGGGCCTTCGACCGACGCGCGCATCGTCGGCAGGCGGAACTCGTCGACGCGGACGCTCTGCCCGGTCGAAATGGTGCGGTTCGCAACGCGCACCTGCAGGTCGTAGTCGCCCATCGGCGCGCCCGGCGGCGCGGTCCACGTGCTCAACCCGATGCCGTCGCGTCCGATCGCGACCGGCTGTTCGAACTGCGTCTCCGATCCGCGGTGGACGAGCTGCAGCGTGCCCGACACCGGTTCGGCGAGCGCGAACCCGGCACCGACCGGCCGACGTATAACATGCTTCATGTTGACCGTCTCGCCCGCGCGGATCAGCGTGCGGTCGAAGATCGTGTGGAGCTTGTCCTCGGGCGCGGAATAGCCTTGCGGCAGCTCGAAGTCGGAAGGTCGCAACCCTTCCGCCCAGTCGGTCAGCGTGAAGCTGAAGTCGCCGCTTTTCCGCGCGGACACCATGAGCGGGTACGGCCCGCCGTCGCAGCCGACATAGGTTTCGGGGGGCGGCAGCCCGCGCACGCCGATGCGCCCGCCGCGGTCGCTGACGCCGCGGGCAAGCAGCTTCCCCGTGCAGCTGTTGGTGATCCGGACATCTGCGCCCGCCACGGGTGCGCCGCTGTCCAGCGTGGTGACCCAGGCGAGCGACCCTTCGCGGCCCCACTTGAAGTGCACCGCCATGTTGGTCACCAGCGCGCCCGCCGAGACGTAGCGTGTGGCGGCGCGACCGAGCAGCGCGCGGCCGAGCGCCGGGCTGGCGAGTTCGACCACGTAGAAACCGGGCCGGCGCAGCGGAATGCCGACCACCTCGAACGCCTTGCCACGCCCGGGGAGCGCGATGCCCATCGGTGCGCCGCCTCCGCGCAGCACCGATGTCGCCCCCGTGTAGTTGACGCTTGTCGTCCTGCCGCGGGGACCGACTTCGCGAAAATCGCTGTCGTCGGCCTTGTCGAGCCTGCGCAGCCACGCCGCGATTTCGCCGTCCGACCCGTCGACTCGCAGCCGCGCGCCCCCGACCTCCGCGACCCGCCGCTCCAGCCGAGGCTCGACCGCGCGCACCGTGACGGGGAGCACCCCGCCTTCGTTCGCCTCCAGGATGCCGAACGTCGCGGCGAACTTGATCAAGGGCGGGGCACGGTCAAAACGAACTTCGATCGGGAAGCGCTCCGCGTTTTCGAGCGTGCGTCCGCTCGGATCCTCGACCGCGGGAAGCGACAATCGCGCGGTCATCGCGGCGGGGAAGGGGCCTTTGAACCGGAGATCGGCGATTTCGGTCCTGCCCGTGTCCGACTTGTCGATCGCAGGCACGCGCACGCTGCCGTCGGCGAACGTCAGCCGCACCGCCTTGGCCGCCGCCATCGCGATCGGCGCGGTGAAGCGGACATGCGCGTCCGTGATCGGGTTGCACCCGGCCTGCGGGTTGACGCGGCTGCATTCGAAGCGCGCGGTGAACGCCTTGCGCACCGTGAAATCGTAACGCTGGTCGCGCCCCGCCGTGCGGCCCCGCCCGTCCGCGATGCCCGCACCCCATACCAGCGCCATGTCGCGCCCCGGCGGCAGCGGCCTCCGGCACTTGACCGCGACCAGCGTCGACAAAGCGTCGCGCCGCTTGGCGGCGTCCCTCGGAAGGATTTTCGGAACACCGGCGCTCTCGAGGAACTCCCGCAACGACCAATCGTCAGGCCCGAGCCCCGTGACGATCCGCTCCGGCACGTCGCTGCCAAGCACATCCAGCGCGATGCGCTCGCCGATCCCGTCCACCGCGCAATAGCCGCTCGCCGCGACCGATCGCCGGTCGGGCACGACGTTCGCGGCGACGAGGAACACCTGCCCCTCCTCGATGTCGTTGCCGTAACCTCCCCCGGCCAGTACCGCGCGCGCCGTCGGTCCGCCCGTGTCGACGGGCCAGCTGCGCGTACCCGTCACCGCGCTCCCACGCGCGCTGGCGAGTCCGTCGCGCAAGCGCACGCCGCACAACAATCCGCCCGGCAAGCCGCGCGCGAACTCGATGACGAAGGTCTGCGGATCGGCCCAGCGCCCGGTCGACGCGACCGGACACGTCGTCGTCGCGGCGGCGGGCGCACGCGGATCGCCCAGCGGCACCATGGGTTCGGAGAACCGAAGCGTGAAGCGGCTGACGGCCCCGCCGCCGTCCTCGCCGACGACAGCGTTCGACACCCGCGGCGGCGCGTCCCCGATCGCGACCGCGGGCAGCAACAGGAGGCCCAGCACCGACGCGCGCAGCCACCGCCATCCCATCCTGGTTCCCCCATCCTGGCGCGCCCGACAGGAGTCGAACCTGTGGCCTCAAGATTAGAAGTCTCGTGCTCTATCCAGCTGAGCTACGGGCGCGTCGCCGATGTTGTAGAACGATCGGACGCGTCAGCCTAGCGCCTGCACCAACCCTTCGAAGAACCGTCGTCCGTCGCCTCCACCGTGCGCCCCGCCCATCGCGCGTTCGGGGTGGGGCATGAGGCCGATGACGTTGCCGCCGTCGCCCACGATCCCCGCGATCGATCGCGCGGATCCGTTGACGTCGGCGGCGTAGCGCAGCGCGACGCGGCCTTCGCCCTCCAGCCGGTCGAGCGTCTCGGGATCGGCGAAGTAGTTGCCGTCATGATGCGCGACGGGAAGCACGATCGCCTCGCCACGCGAAAAGCCGCGCGTGAACGGCGTGTCGGCGTCCCCTACCGTCAGCGGCACGTCGCGGCAGATGAAGCGGATGCCCGCGTTTCGCATCAGCGCGCCCGGAAGCAGGCCCGCCTCCGTCAAGATCTGAAACCCGTTGCACACGCCGAGCACGGGCATGCCGCTGCCCGCCGCTTCGACCACCGCCCGCATCACCGGGGAGCGCGCCGCCATCGCGCCCGATCGCAGATAGTCGCCGTAGGAAAAGCCGCCGGGAACCGCGACCAGGCCGATGTCGCCGGGCAGTTCGGTGTCGGCATGCCAGATCATGTGCGGGCGCGTCCCCGTCGCGTCGTGCAGCGCGACAGCGAGGTCGCGGTCGCAGTTCGACCCGGGGAAGACGATCACCGCGGTCTTCATGGCTCTTGCGGGCCCGCGATCGCGTAATTCTCGATTACCGTGTTCGCGAGAAGCTTGCGGCACATCGCATCGACATCCGCGGCCAACACGCCGTCTTCCAGTTCCATTTCGATCAGCTTTCCGACGCGGACGTCGCGGACACCCCCAAAACCCAGGCCGTCCAGCGCGTGGTGGATCGCCTTGCCCTGCGGGTCGAGCACGCCCGATTTCAGCGTGACGGTGACGCGCGTCTTCATGCGAAAAGTCCTCGATCCGCGCCGTCTATGGCGGCGCGGCGCACCCGCGACAAGGTTTCACACCCTCTTAACCAGAGTGCGCGCATATCGAACGCGCGCAAGCCGCCTTGGGGCACTGTGCGGCGGAAAGGAGCCGACGATGACGTTTCTAGCTCTCAGCATGTTCATCGGACTGTTCGCTTTCGGGGGATCGTTCTTGGGTTGGCAGGATCCCAACGGCCAGATTCAGCTCGGGCTTTTCATGGCGTTCCTGTTCGGCATCGTGTGCGGGTACAAGTCGGGCAAGTAGCCGCGCAGCCGCCGACGCGCTAACGCCGCGGCCATGTCCCGGCTCACCGACAAGATCGCGCTCGTGTCGGGCGCCGCGCGGGGTATCGGCCACGCCATCGCGCGTGCGTTCGCCGACGAAGGCGCGACCGTGTGCGTCACCGACATCGATGCGGAAGCCGGACGCGAGGCGCTGGACCATGTTCGTAGCGCCACGTTCGAACAACTCGACGTCCGCGTCGAAGACGACTGGCGGCGCGTCGTCGACACGTTGCTGGAGGCGCACGGACGGATTGACATCGTCGTCAACAACGCGGGAATCACTGGGCTGGAGCAGCCCGGAACCCCGCATGATCCCGAACATGCCAGCCTCGGCGACTGGCGCGCGGTCCACGCGGTAAACCTGGACGGCACGTTCCTCGGGTGCAAGCACGCGATCCGCGCGATGCGGCCGGCGGGCACGGGATCGATCATCAACATATCATCGCGATCGGGGCTGGTCGGCATTCCGGCCGCCGCGGCCTACGCATCGTCGAAGGCCGCGATCCGAAACCACAGCAAGACGGTCGCCTTGTGGTGCGCAGGGCAGGGGCTCGCGATACGTTGCAATTCGATTCACCCGGCCGCGATCATGACGCCGATGTGGGATGCGATGCTTGGGAGCGGACCCGATCGGGAGGCGCGGGAGGCGGCGTTCGTCAAGGACACACCGCTGCGCCGCTTCGGCCGCGCGGCGGAAGTCGCCGCGATCGCGGTCTTGCTCGCGTCGGACGAGTCCACGTACGTGACGGGATCGGAGTTCAACATCGACGGCGGGCTGCTCGCGGGTTCGGCGGCGAGCCCGGGGTGAGCCTTACTTCCCCCGCCGCCGCCGGTGCGTCGCCATGTCGAGCACCTGCCGCTCGGCCTCGTCCTCGGGCATCAGCCCCAGACGTCGCGCGATCTCCTGATACGCCTCGGCCTCGCCGCCCAGGTCCAGCCGAAACCGGTCCTTGTCGAGTTTCTCGTTCGACTTCATGTCCCACAGGCGGCAGCCGTCCGGCGAAATCTCGTCCGCCAGGATCGTGCGCGCGTAGTCGTTTTCCCACAGGCGGCCGAATTCGAGCTTGAAGTCGACCAGCCGGATGCCCGCGCCCGCGAACAGGCCGCACAGGAAATCGTTGATGCGGATCGCCATGTCGGCGATGTCGTTCATCTCCTCCTGGCTCGCCCAGCCGAAGCAGGCGATGTGCTCGTCCGCGATCAACGGGTCGCCCAGCGCGTCGTCCTTGTAGTAATATTCGATGATCGTGCGCGGCAGCTGCGTGCCTTCCTCGATCCCGAGCCTCTTGGACAATGACCCCGCCGCGACGTTGCGGACGACGACTTCAATCGGGATGATTTCCACTTGTCGGATCAATTGCTCGCGCATGTTGAGGCGGCGGATGAAGTGGTGCGGCACGCCGATCGTGCCGAGCAACGTAAAGATGTGCTCGGAAATGCGGTTGTTCAGGACCCCCTTGCCGTTGATCGTGCCCTTCTTCTGCGCGTTGAAGGCGGTGGCGTCGTCCTTGAAATACTGGATCAGCGTGCCGGGTTCGGGACCTTCGTACAGGATCTTGGCCTTGCCTTCGTAGATCTGGCGGCGACGGGCCATAAACGGGTCCTTCCAAACGCGAACGCCCCGGCGGCGGATCGCGCCCTCTCAGACCGAAGGGATTGCGCGACACGGGCCGGGGCTCGGGTGCGGGGGCTATAGCGGGAGGGGGAGGGGGGTGCAACGCGCGGCCCCTTTGCTGGCGACGACACGTCGCCTATCGGGCCAGCGATGACCAAGCCGAAGCTTTCAAACGATGCCGCCGCGGTCGAGCTTGCGCGGCTTGCCGAAACGATCGCGCTCCACAACCGGCTCTACCACACCGACGACGCGCCCGAGATCAGCGATGCCGATTACGACGCGCTTGTCACGCGCAATGCCGAACTCGAAGCGGCTCACCCGCATCTGGTCCGCGACGACTCGCCATCGCGCAGCGTCGGGCACGCGCCCGCCGCGCATCTGGCGAAAGTCGCGCATGCGCGGGCGATGCTCAGCTTGGAGAACGCGTTCGATGTCGAGGCGGTGGCCGAGTTCGTCGCGCGCGTGCGCCGCTTTCTCAGCCTTGCCGAGGACCAACCCGTCGCGCTCACCGCCGAGCCCAAGATCGATGGCCTGTCCTGCGCGTTGCGCTACGAAGACGGGCGGCTGGTTCAAGCCGCCACGCGCGGTGACGGGCAGGTCGGCGAGGACGTCACGCAGAACGCGCTGACCATCCCCGACGTGCCGGAACGGATCGCGGGCGCGCCGTCGGTGTTCGAGGTGCGCGGCGAGGTCTACATGACCAAGTCCGATTTCGCGGCGATGAACGCGCGCCAGGCCGAAGCAGGCGGCCGCGTGTTCGCCAACCCGCGCAATGCGGCCGCGGGATCGCTCCGCCAACTCGCGTCCGCGGTGACGATCGAGCGCCCGCTGCGTTTCCTCGCGCATGGATGGGGGGAGGCGTCGGACGTGCCGGGTGACACCCAGATCGCGGTCATGCACGCGATCCGGGCGTGGGGCATCCCGGTGTCGGACGACTTGGCCGTGTTCGACGCGTTGGAGCCTCTGCTGGCGCATTATGCGCGCATTGAGGCCACGCGCGCCGACCTGCCGTTCGACATCGACGGCGTCGTCTACAAGGTCGACAAGCTCGACTGGCAGCGCAGGCTGGGCCAGGTCTCCCGCGCACCGCGCTGGGCGCTGGCGCACAAGTTCCCCGCACGCCGCGCCGAAACGGATCTGCTGGCCATCGACATCCAGGTCGGGCGCACGGGCAAGCTGACGCCGGTTGCGCGGCTCGCCCCCGTGACTGTCGGCGGCGTCGTCGTCACCAACGCGACGCTGCACAACGCGGACGAGATCGGCAGGCTCGGCGTGCGCCCGGGCGACCGCGTGCTGCTGCAGCGCGCGGGCGACGTCATTCCTCAAATCGTCGCCAACCTTACCCCACAAGTCGAACGTCCGGAGTGGCATTTCCCGAGCATTTGCCCCGACTGCGGCTCCGCGGCCGACCGCGAAGCGGGAGAGGTCGACATACGCTGCACGGGCGGGCTCGTCTGCCCGGCCCAGCGCATCGAACGCCTGCGCCACTTCGTGTCCCGTCACGCGCTCGACATGGAGGGATTGGGCGAACGCTCGATCGAAGCCTTTTTTCGTGACCGGCTCATCCAATCCCCCGCCGACATCTTTCGCCTCAAGGAGCATGCGGACGCGCTCGCGACGCGCGAAGGCTGGGGACCGCAGTCTATCGCCAAGCTGTTCGACGCCGTGGAGGCGCGCCGCGCGCCCGCGCTCGACCGGCTGCTGTTCGGCCTCGGCATCCGCCACGTCGGCCGCACCACCGCGCGCGACCTCGCCCGCGCCTTTGGAACGATGGAGCGCATTGCCGACGTCGCGACCCGCGCGGGAACCGATCCGGGCGCGCTCGCCGAACTGACGGGGATCGAAGGCATCGGGCCCGTGGTGGCCGCCGCGCTTGCCGACTTCTTCGCCGAACCGCACAACAGAGGGGTGGTCGACGACCTCCTGCGCCAAGTCTCGCCGCCGCCGTTCGCGTTCACGGCCGTCGACTCGGCGGTCAGCGGCAAGACGCTCGTCTTCACGGGCAGCCTAGAAACCCTGTCGCGCGACGAGGCAAAGGCGCAGGCCGAAGCTTTGGGCGCAAAGGTCGCCGCGGCCGTGTCCGCAAAGACCGATCTGGTGATCGCTGGCCCGGGAGCTGGGTCCAAGCTCAAGAAGGCGGCGGAACTCGGCGTGCGCGTGATCGACGAAGCGGAATGGGCGTCGATCGTCGCGGGCGCTTAAACGCCACGCGAAAACATGCTATGCTTGCTCTAACAAGGAGCCGAACCCATGCGCCTGGCGATCACCTGCGTCTTTGCCGCCCTTCTGCCCGTCACCGCCTCGGCCGCGCCGCAGCGTGCGCGCGAGCCCGTGCTTGGAACGCAGGTCGTCCGCAAGACGTGCGCCCGCCCGCAACACTTCGCGAAAACGGGACAGGTCGGCGTGTACCGCCACCCCCGCGACCACGCGCCCGTCGACCTCCACCACGCGGTCGACCGCCGCGTCGACAACTGTCCGGTTCCCGCGATCGTCCGTCGCAATGTGGGGCGCTAGACGCTTCTGCGCATGACCAGCGTCGGCCAGTCGCCGCGCGTGACGCGTGCCTCATCGCGAAGTCCGAGCACAGCATAGGCGTCCGCAACCGAATCGGCTTGCTTGGTCAGCAACCCAGCAAGGATCAGCACGCCGCCCGGTGCGAGGGCGGCCGCGAAACTTCGGGCCAATGCGATAAGCGGACCTGCAAGGATATTGGCGATGAGAAGATCATAAGGGGCGCGGGCGGCGAGTTCGGGAACGGCCATGCCGTCAGCAACGACGAGCGTGACCTGGCCGGGACCATGGCCGATCGTCACCGTGTTCACCGCCGCGTTGATCCGCGTGACGTCGATCGAAACGGGGTCGATGTCCGACGCGATGACGCGCGCCTCCGGCCACAAGCGGTGCGCGGCGAAGGCGAGCAGGCCGGTGCCGGTGCCGATGTCCGCGATGTTTCCGAAACGTTGGAAGGCGAGCGCGTCGAGCGCTTGGAGGCAGCCCGATGTCGTCTCGTGATGACCCGTCCCGAAGGCGCGGCCCGCGTCGATCTCGAACGGGATCATGTTCGGCGGCGCTTCGTCGCGGTGCGCGGGCGTGTAGACGAAGAAGCGTCCCGCGCGCACGGGTTCCATTCCGCGCTGGCTGGCGGTGACCCAGTCTTCGTCGTCGAGTTGTTCGAGCGAGCCCGACTCGGTTGCGGAGACCAGCGCGCGCACTTGGGCCAGCGCGTCCGTGTCCGGTTCGCCTTCGAAATAGGCGTCGAGCCGCCATTCGTCGGGCCGGGCCTCGTCCGGTTCGCTCGTCATCAGCACCGGCGCCGGGTCGAGGCCGGGCAACGGGTCGTCCGCGACCGCCAGCACCTCGGCCTGCGCACGCGTGCACGGCAGCGTCAATTTCCAGCTGGATGCGGCCTGAACGACCCAGCTCATCCGATGGCGATCGGACGCGACGTCACGGCGCGCAACGTCGGGATGTCGATCACGCGATAATACAGCGCGAGATTGTCGCGGACGACGAGGCCGAGTTGCGTCCCCGATTGCATCCAGCTGGCTTCCACCGCGTTGATCCCGCGCATAACGATGCCTTGGCGGCCCGTTCCAAGCGTGCCCACAAGCAGGTCGATCTTTTGCGATGGTTTCCCATCACCGGTGCGCGGGCGGAGGCCCGCGCTGCGGATCGTCAGCAGGTAGTGGGCCGGGGGCAGCGTGGCCGGCACGTGGCGTCCGCCCTCGATCTCCATGACAATGTCGTCGTCCGGAGTGCCTGCACGACTGGCTTGTGCCGGCAAGAAGCTGCTGGAGACGATCAGCCGTTCGTTGTCCGGCAGGATAAGGCGTGTGGTGCCGTTGCTTTTATCCAGCAGAAGGATGTTGCGAAGTCGATCGGGCTCCCCGGCGCCCGAGTACGGGCTGGCCGAGATTCGATCCGATCGATCTGCCATGATGTCGATGCGGACAAGGTCGGTGCCGTTCAATTCGCTGACTTGGCCGACTACGAACGTTGTTTGGCTCGCGACATCGGCGACCTTGGCGGGCGCCTGCCGTTCGTCGAAGCCGCTGCCACTCATGCCGAGCCCGAACAGCAGCAAGAGGAAGCTAACCAGGGCTAACGTCCCGATGGCTGCCAAGCCGACGACAAGCACGTATAGCCTGCCACGAAGCGGGGGAGCCGGCGATCCGTCAGCGGACATAGCTTGCGCCGTTGAGGTCGAGCACCGCGCCCGTCATCGACGCGGGTGCGTCGCAAGCGAGCCAGGCGACGGTGCGCGCCACCTCTTCGGGGTCCGCGACGCGGCCGAGGGGAATATCGAACAACAATTGCTCGCCCCCGCGGCTGGCCAGATACTCCTCCGCCATGCCCGTCATGACGAAGCCCGGGCAGACGGCGAACGCGAGCACGCCTTCGCGGGCATAGGCTCTCGCGATCGACTTGGTCATCGCGACCATTCCCGCCTTGGACGCGGCGTAATGCCAGTGTCCGGGGGAATCGCCGCGATAGGCCGCGCGGCTGGCGACGTTGACGATGCGGCCGCCGCCGTGATCTCGAAAATGGAGCACGGCGAGGCGGCATAACTCGGCCGACGCGGTCAGGTTGATGCGCATCGTGCGTTCCCACGACGCGGTCCAGGCATCGCCGTCGCCCTCGATCGGCGCGGCTTCGAACACCCCCGCGTTGTTGACGAGCACGTCGATGCGCCCGTTCAAACGTTCGAGCGCGTCTCTCCACAATCCCCGCGCCGCGCCGGTCCGCGACAGGTCGGCGGCGATGCGATCGTCGGACGCGGTCGTCGCATGGCCGACGGCATGGTGGCCGGACAGCGCGTCCATGATCGCCGCGCCGATGCCGCGGCTGGTTCCGGTGACGAGGATGTTGAGCGGGATCATGCCCGCGCCGGTACAGCCGTCACGCCCTCAGGGCAAAGGCTTACGCCGCGACGCTGCGCACAAAATCGCTTGCCGCCGTACGGAACTGGGCGAGCTGGTCGTCGACCTTGCCGAACCGTTTCTCCACGCTGTCGATCTCGGACGCGACATGCTGCGTGTCCGCCCGGATCGACGCGATTGTCGAGCTCATCGAATCGGCGGCCAGCGCGGTCTCGTCCACCGCCGCCGTGATCATGGTCACCGTCTGCGCCTGCGTTTCCATCGCCGCGCGGATGCGGTCGGCGCTGTTCTGGACCTCCACGATCGTCATCTGGATCGATCCGTTGGCCTCGACCGTGTTGCGCGTCGCGGTCTGGATCGCGGCGATCTTGGCGGTGATGTCGTCGGTTGCGTGCGCGGTCTGCGACGCCAGGCTTTTGACCTCCTGCGCCACCACGGCGAAACCGCGTCCCGCGTCGCCGGCGCGCGCCGCCTCGATCGTTGCGTTGAGCGCGAGCAGGTTGGTCTGTCCCGCGATGTCGCGGATCAGGCCGAGGATCGACTCGATCGCCTCGACATGGCCCGACAGCGCCTGGCTGATCTCCACCGCCGCGCTCGCCTGACCGCCCGCCCGCGTCGCGACCTGCGCCGCGACCTCGACTTCGTTGCGCGCATCCTCGATCGCTCGGATCAGGCCCGCCGCCGTCTGCGCCGCCTCGCGCATCGCCACCGCCGACTGTTCGGCGGCGGACGCGACTTCGCTCGTCTTGCCCAGCATACCGCGCGCGGATGCGGACGTCGCCAGCGTCTGCGCGCGCAGGCTCTCGGACTCGGTCGTGGCGGACGACACGACGCCGCTGATCCGGTCGCCGAACTCGCTCGCGCCCGCCGATCGCGCCGATCGCGCCTGCGCCTCGCGCCGGGCGTTCGCATGATCGGCGCACACGCTGCTTTCGATCAGCGCGATGCGCACGACGTCGGCGCAGATGCGCGGCAAGCGCTCGTCGGCGGTGCCGATCGTCTCGGACACGATGGTGACGATCGTGTCCGCATCGCCCGCCAGGCAAGCGAGGAAGCTCGTGAAGGGCACGCCCTGTTCCTCGAACGTCTGGACGTACTGCCGGAGCCGCGCGATCCAGTCCATGCCGTCCAGGTGCATGAACTTGGATTGCGTGTAGGGTCCGGTGGCCTGCGTCTGCGCCTCGACGTCGCTTGGCGTCATGCGCAGCGGATTTCCCGGCGTCGCCGCCAGACGCTGCCAGAAGACGCGCGAGATCTCCTGGCTGCGCGGCGCGATGATTGACCAGATCTCGCGCGACCGTTCGGCGAGGTCGCCGTTGCGGTCGAACGCGCGGAAATAATCGTTCGAGCGGCCGTCGGCTGAGCCGCCGATGTCGCTGAAGGAGCCATTGGTCATGCGCGTGTCCGTCCGTCCGCCCGAGGTCGTGTCGATGCACCCGAAATAGAGGAGAATGGTTAACGCCCTCTTAGATCGCTGCTCCGCGCGTGGACGTTCGAAAGCGTGCACGGCACCTGATGAACATGTTTTAACGGGCGATGGCGCCGGGGATGCTAGCGCGGCCGCGACAACCCGCCTTGTATCGGCGCAAGCGTCGCCGCATGGCGACATGGCACTCACATGGGATCAGGTCTGCCGCATGCACCGCAACACAGCTCGCCCGCTATCACCCCACCTCACCATCTGGCGTTGGGGGCCGCACATGGCGGTATCGATCCTCAACCGCATCACGGGCGTCGGCCTGAGCGTCGTCGGTGCGATCCTGTTCGTGTGGTGGCTGGTCGCCGCCGCCAGCGGCGCGGAGGCGTACGCGACCTTCTCCGAGGTCGCGACCGGATGGCTGGGCATCCTCGTCGGCGTCGGCCTCACCTGGGCGCTCGTGTTCCACACTTTCGGGGGTATCCGCCACTACGTCCTGGATATCGGCGCGGGGTACGAGCTGACCACCAACAAGCGCTGGTCGTGGATCGTCATCGCCACGTCGTTCGTCGTCACCGCCGCGATCTGGGGCTACATCGTGGGGGTCAAGTAGATGGGAACCGGAACGGGGATAGGCCGCGTCCGCGGTCTGGGCTCGGCCAAGGGCGGCGCGAGCCACTGGGCGACCGAGCGGCTGATCTCGCTGGCCACGCTGCCGCTCTACGTGTGGCTGATCGTCGCGCTGCTGCGACTGCCCGATCTCAGCCACGGCACTGTCGTCAACTGGCTGTCGTCACCCTTGAACGCGGTAATGATGATCCTCTTAACCGTGACGACCTTCGTCCACTTGAAGCAGGGCATGCAGGTCGTACTTGACGACTACGTCCATGACGAAGGCACGCGCGTCCTGACCAACATCGCGCTCGTGTTCCTCTCCGTCGCGGGCGGCGCGGCGGCGATCTTCGCCGTGCTCCAGATCGCCTTCCGTGGAACCGGGTCCTAAATGTCCAAGCCTTATCAAATCGTCGATCACAGCTACGACGTCGTCGTCGTCGGTGCGGGAGGTTCCGGCCTGCGCGCGACGATGGGTGCCGCGGGTGCGGGCCTCAAGACCGCGTGCGTCACCAAGCTGTTCCCGACGCGCTCGCACACTGTGGCCGCGCAAGGCGGGATCGCCGCGGCATTGGGCAACATGGGTCCGGACCACTGGACCTGGCACATGTACGACACCGTGAAAGGCTCGGACTGGCTCGGCGACCAGGACGCGATCGAATATCTGTGCCGCGAAGCCCCGGCAGCCGTCTACGAGCTCGAGCACGCCGGCGTTCCGTTCAGCCGCACGGCCGAGGGAAAAATCTACCAGCGCGCGTTCGGCGGCATGACGCAGGCGATGGGCGAGGGCCCGCCCGCGCAGCGCACCTGCGCCGCCGCCGACCGTACCGGCCACGCGATGCTCCACGCTCTGTACCAGCAGAGCCTCAAGTACGACACGGACTTCTACATCGAGTATGTCGCGCTCGATCTTATCATGGAGGACGGGGTGTGCCGCGGGCTCACCGCGCTCTGCATGGACGACGGATCGATCCACCGCTTCCGCGCGCACGCCGTCGTGCTCGCCACGGGCGGCTACGGCCGCTGCTACTTCTCCGCGACCTCCGCGCACAGCTGCACGGGCGACGGCAACGCGATGGTGTTGCGCGCAGGGCTGCCGCTGCAGGACATGGAGTTCGTCCAGTTCCACCCGACGGGCATCTACGGCGCGGGCGTCCTCATCACCGAAGGGGCCAGGGGCGAGGGCGGCTACCTCACCAACTCCGAAGGCGAGCGCTTCATGGAACGCTACGCCCCCTCCGCGAAAGACCTGGCGAGCCGCGACGTCGTGTCGCGTTCGATGGCGATGGAAATCCGCGAAGGCCGCGGTGTCGGCAAGGAGAAGGATCACATCTACCTCCACCTCGACCACATCGACGCCAACATTCTGGCCGAGCGCCTGCCCGGCATCAGCGAAACCGCGAAAATCTTCGCCAACGTGGACCTTACGCGCGCGCCGATCCCCGTGTCGCCGACCGTTCACTACAACATGGGCGGCATTCCCTGTAACTATCACGGTGAAGTCGTGACGCTGCGCGACGGCGACCCCGACGCGGTCGTCCCCGGCCTGTTCGCGGTCGGCGAGGCGGCGTGCGTGTCCGTCCACGGCGCCAACCGCCTCGGCTCGAACAGCCTCATCGACCTCGTCGTCTTCGGCCGCGCCACCGGCCACCGCCTTGCCGAGGTCATCGACAAAGGCGCGTCGCACAAGCCGCTGCCCAAGGACAGCGAAGGCTCCGCGCTCGCCCGCTTGGACAAATTCCGCCACTCCAAGGGTTCGGTAGGCACCGCCATCATCCGAGGCCAGATGCAGCGCACGATGCAGGCCGACTGCGCCGTCTTCCGCACCGACAAGACACTTCAGGAGGGTGTCGGCAAGATCGACGCGATCTATTCCAGCATCGCGGACGTCGGCATCACCGATCGCTCGATGATCTGGAACACGGACCTCGTCGAGACGCTCGAACTTGACAACATGATGGCGCAGGCGGTCGTCACGATGCACAGCGCCGCCAACCGCAAGGAGTCCCGCGGCGCGCACATGCACGAGGACTACGCCACGCGGAACGATGCCGAATGGATGAAGCACACGGTGGCGTGGTTCGACGGCGCGGAGGGCAAGGGCGGCACCGTCGCGATCGACTACCGCCCGGTGCATGAGTACACGCTAACCGACGAGGTTAGCTACATCAAGCCGAAGGCTCGGGTCTACTAGGTCGCAATCGAGCTTACGCAGGGATCATGGAGGCGAGATGGGTAAGTTCTTCGCTGGCACTGCTGGTTGCTTGTTTGCTGCACTTGTTTTCGGTTTCGGATTGATCCAGCTTGCAGCGGGTTGGGCGGGTATAGAATATAACTTCGGATGGGGCTGGGGATTAGCTGCTGTTTTAGCTGCCTTGGTATTCCGATTTACATTACCTGTCGTCGTTGGCTGCTACTTGTGTGCGCATGATATTTGGAACTGGCATTGGGCGCTATCTGCCTTGTTTGCGATGCCTGGGCTCCTGTTTATGATTCCAAGCTTAGTAAATGGAATCATTCGATCCCTTGTAAGCAGGGGTAGGTAACTGTACTCGACGCAATTTTTAGGAATGCAGTTCTAAACTAACTAAGATGTTAGGGGCGATGTTTTTGGATTGCATCCAGGCAACAATTCAAGGGTTGAGGTCTTCCGAACTCGAAGTCATAATGAAGCCACACTGCGACTAGCCGAAAGACGCGACGATGGCTTCATGGACGATCCGAGCCGAGTATGATCCCGAGGCGCAGGTCTGGTATTCGATCGTCGGCGACATTCCGGGTCTCGCTGCGGACGGAGAGACCCTGGAGAAGCTGGCCGCCAAAGCCGGCGTGATGCTGCCGGACCTGCTTGAAATCCACGCCGACGATATCGTCGACAAGAGCCGCCTGTCAGGCCCGCACAGCATCCGCATCATCGCCCATCACGAGCGTGAATTCGCCGTCGCCGCCTGAGCGATGGCGCGCGGCTACACCGAGCAGCTCAGAGCATTGCTCCTCAAGCACGGGTGCGTCCGCGTCCGTTCGGGCAAGGGTGATCACGAAGTCTGGCGTTGTCCCAAAGCGGAGCGTCCGGTCGTCGTGGACGGCAAGATGATGTCGCGGCATACGGCCAACACCGTGCTCAAGCAGGCTGGTATTGCGGCGAAGCTGTAGGTGCACGACAAGCGAGTACCGCGCTTGCCTCCAGCGTCGCCGATCCCCTCAGCTTAACCGGACGTCGACGGTGCAATCCATGTGACAGAACGTGGTTGTCCGCCCGCACGGCGCGCCCTAAGTCAAATGCTCGACACAAGGTGACACGATGGCCGAATTCTTCCTTCCCGCCAACAGCCGCATCAACAACAAGCCGCGCAAGCATCAGGCGGCGGACGGGGCGGTCAACATCAAGATGTTCCGCGTCTACCGCTACGATCCGGAGGAGGGCGGCAATCCGCGCTACGACACGTTCGCGGTCGACCTCGACGAATGCGGGCCGATGGTGCTGGACGCGCTCATCAAGATCAAAGCGACGCAGGACCCGTCGCTGACCTTTCGACGGTCGTGCCGCGAGGGCATTTGCGGGTCGTGCTCGATGAACATCGACGGGACGAACACGCTGGCCTGCACGCAGGCGATCGGCGACATCAAGGGCGAGGTGCGGATCACGCCGCTGCCGCACATGGACGTCGTCAAGGACCTGGTCCCCGACTTCACGCACTTCTACGCGCAATACGCGTCGATCAAGCCATGGCTGCAGACCGTCACGCCCGCGCCGTCCGACAAGGAACGGCTGCAATCGCCCGAGGACCGCGCGCAGCTCGACGGATTGTACGAGTGCATCCTATGCGCCTGCTGTTCGTCTTCGTGCCCCTCCTACTGGTGGAACTCCGATCGCTTCCTGGGGCCGGCGATCCTGTTGCAGGCCTATCGCTGGCTCGCCGATAGCCGCGACGAGATGACGGGCGAGCGCCTCGACGAACTCGAGGACCCGTTCCGTCTCTATCGCTGCCACACGATTATGAACTGCGCCAACGTGTGCCCTAAGGGCCTGAACCCAGCCAAGGCGATCGCGGAAACCAAGAAGATGCTGGTCGAACGCGCGGTCTGATCTGTTACGTCATCCCAGCGCATGCTGGGATCTCAGCGGCCTGTGATTGCTGCAGTCGAAGCTACCTGAGATCCAGCCTGCGCCGGGATGACGTATGTGCGCGGGCTTGCTAACCGCACGCCGATGCACCCCAATATCCGCCACGAACCCGATCCCGACCATCCCGGCTGGTGGACGTGGGACACGGTCGATCCCCCGCGCTACAGCGCGACACTGGGAAAACTGCTCGTCCAGCCCGCGGGTCCCGGCCGCGCGCGGTGTCGGATCTTTCCGGGCGTCGTGCAGAGCAACGTCAACGACACCGTGCACGGCGGCGCGATCCTGAACTTCGTGGACATGGCGTTCTTCGCAGGGGGGCACATGGCCGGCTTCGACAATCCCACCGCGGTGACGCTCGACACGTCCGTGCAGTTCGTCGGCGCGGGACGGCTGGGCGTGCCGCTCGACGCGGAGGTCGAGCTGCTGCGCGAGACGGGGCGGCTCGCATTCCTTCGCGGTCTCGTCGTGCAGGAAGGCGCGACGATCGCGGCGTTCAGCGGCACGTTGCGAAAAACGACGCGGCCCGCGTGACGACGGTCGCCGGGCGTTATCGCGAGCTCGTCGCCCGCGGCGAGCTGCGCGCGGACCCCGATCAGGAAGCGGCCGCGGCCGCGCTCGGTCTGCTCGAGCAAAGCCTGGAAGCGCCCGAGCCGAGCCTGTTCGCCCGCCTCCTGCGCCGCAGGCCCGCGGCACCGTGCGGCATCTATCTGTGGGGCGGCGTCGGACGCGGCAAATCGATGCTGATGGACCTGGCGTACGACGCGATCGCGGTTCTGCCCAAGCGCCGCGTCCATTTCCATGAGTTCATGATCGAGGTGCACGCGCGCCTCCGGACTGCCCGGCAGACGGGTGACGGCGATCCCGTGCCCGCGGTGGTCGAGGCGATCGCGGCGGAAGCGCGCCTGCTGGCGTTCGACGAGATGGCGATCGACAACAGCGCGGACGCGATGATACTGTCGCGGCTGTTCGCGCGGCTGCTGGACGCGGGCGTGACGGTGGTGACGACGTCCAACCGCCCGCCGACCGATCTCTACAAGGACGGGTTGAACCGCGAACTGTTCCTGCCGTTCGTGGCGCTGCTGCAGTCGCGCATGACCGTGCTCGGGCTCAACGGGCCGAGTGACTATCGGCTGGAGCGATTGGCGGGCCTGCCGAGCTGGCACGTCCCCAATGGCGCGGCGGCGACCGCGGCCTTGTCCGAAACGTTCTTCAAGGCGACCGACTACCCGCCCGACGATCGCGCCAACGTGCCCGCGGAGGACCTCGACGTCGGCGGCGGGCGCACGCTGCACGTGCCCAAAAGCCTGAAGGGGGTGGCCGTCTTCTCGTTCAAGCGTCTGTGTGGCGAGGCCCGGGGCGCGGCGGATTATCTGGCGATCGCGCGCCGGTTCCACACGGTCCTGATCGTCGGCATCCCCGTGCTGACCCCGGAGAACCGCAACGAGGCCGCGCGCTTCGTGACGCTGATCGATGCGTTGTACGAACACAGGGTCAAGCTGTTCGCCGCAGCCGACGCGGAACCGGACGCGCTCTACGTCGCGGGCACGGGCGCGTTCGAGTTCGCGCGCACCGCGTCGCGGTTGATGGAGATGCGGAGCGCCGAGTATCTGGCGGCGGGGCACGGCGCGGGCTAGCCGTGGGCAAACCGCGCGGCTAAGCGGATGCCTTTCCCCACCCCCGAGGATTACGTCCGACATGGCCCGCCCAAAGATCGCTCTCATCGGTTCCGGAATGATCGGCGGCACGCTCGCGCATCTCGCCGCGATGCGCGAGTTGGGCGACATCGTGCTGTTCGACATTGCGGAAGGCGTGCCGCAGGGCAAGGCGCTCGACATCGCGCAATCGGGGCCGGTCGACGGGTTCGACGCCAAGATGTCGGGGGCGACCGATTACGCCGACATCGCGGGCGCGGACGTGTGCATCGTCACCGCGGGGATCGCGCGCAAGCCCGGCATGAGCCGCGACGACCTGATCGCGACCAATCTGAAGGTCATGAAGGCGGTCGGCGAGGGCATCGCCAAGCATGCCCCGAACGCGTTCGTCATCTGCATCACCAACCCGCTCGACGCGATGGTCTGGGCACTACGGGAATTCTCGCAGCTGCCTCACCACATGGTCGTCGGCATGGCGGGCGTCCTCGACAGCGCCCGCTTCCGTCATTTTCTGGCGGACGAGTTCAAGGTCTCTGTCGAGGACGTCACCGCGTTCGTGCTCGGCGGACATGGCGACACGATGGTGCCGATCGTCGAATATTCGACCGTCGCCGGCATTCCGATCCCCGACCTCATCAAGATGGGCTGGAGCACCCAGGAGAAGATCGACGCCATCGTCACCCGCACCCGCGGCGGCGGCGGCGAGATCGTCGCGTTGCTCAAGACCGGCAGCGCCTTCTACGCCCCCGCCGCGAGCGCGATCGCGATGGCGGAGAGCTTCCTCAAGGACAAAAAACGCGTCCTCCCCGCCGCCGCCAACCTGACCGGGCAGTACGGACAGGACGACCTCTACGTCGGCGTCCCCGTCGTGATCGGCGCGGGCGGGGTGGAGCGCATCGTGGAGATTGAACTGAACGATGCGGCGCGCGCCAACTTCGACACATCGGTCGCGGCGGTGAAGGAATTGCTCGAAGTCTGCCGTGGGATCGATCCCACGCTGGCTTGACCGCGACCGTTCAAGAAGGGGTAAGCATGATCGTACGTCTGACCGCGATGGCGGCAGTTCTTTTGTCGGCATCCGCATCGGCGCAGAACGGAGCCGTCTGGTCCGACGGGCCCGGCCGCCTGACCACGCTGCAATTCGCCGGCGGGGAGGCAAGCCCGCCGGCCGCGGTCGATCGCGACCCGTCCGAGATGGTCCGGCTGTTCAAGCAACTCTGCCTCGACACCGCGAACGATCCGGCTGCCATCGCGGCATCGGCGGCTAGGGTCGTGCCCCCGCTGACCGCCAACCCGTACACCATACCCGCGACGAAGAAGTCGGGACCGATCGAACTCGGCATCTGGCAGGGGAATGGGCTGGTCGTCTCCCGGACCGGAGGCTTTTTCGCGGCACCCTCGGCGCAGTGCAACATGACGTTCTACGTGAACACGCTGCCGGATTTGCCGACCACGATCGCTGCCCTGAACGCGAGCTTGGGATCGCCGACGAACGCCGCGGACGCGGTCAAGAAGAACGGCAAGCCCAACAAGACCTACCGCGCAAACTGGGTGGCCGCCAACGGCTACCTCGTCGACGCGCAGATCATCCGTGGCAGCCAGTTCATGACCGGCAACCGGGTGCAACTTATTTCCAGATCGAAAGGGAAGACGCGCTGATGTCCATCCTCGTCAACGCGAACACGCGTGTCATCACCCAGGGCATGACCGGGGAGACCGGCACGTTCCACACGCAGCAGGCGCTCGCTTACGGCACCAAGATGGTCGGAGGTGTCACGCCGGGCAAAGGCGGGACGACGCACATCGACCTGCCCGTGTTCGACACCGTGGCCGAGGCGGTCGCCAAGACGGGGGCGGATGCCTCCGTCGTGTACGTGCCGCCGCCGTTCGCCGCGGACTCGATCCTTGAGGCGATCGACGCGGGCGTGCCGCTGATCGTGTGCATTACCGAAGGCATCCCGGTGCTGGACATGGTCAAGGTCAAGCGCGCTCTTTCCGGCTCCAAGTCGCGGCTGATTGGGCCGAACTGCCCGGGTGTGCTCACCCCGGGCGAATGCAAGATCGGCATCATGCCGGGCTCGATTTTCTCCAAAGGCAGCGTCGGCGTCGTGTCGCGGTCGGGGACGCTGACCTACGAAGCGGTGCATCAGACGACGATGGCGGGGCTCGGTCAGACGACCGCGGTCGGGATCGGCGGCGATCCGGTCAACGGGACCAACTTCGTCGACGTGCTCGAACTGTTCCTGGCGGACGAGGCGACGCAGTCGATCATCATGATCGGCGAGATCGGCGGATCGGCGGAAGAGGACGGCGCGCAGTTCCTAGCGGACGAAGCCAAACGCGGGCGCAGCAAACCGGTCGTCGGCTTCATCGCGGGCCTCACCGCGCCTCCGGGCCGTCGCATGGGCCATGCTGGCGCGATCGTGTCGGGCGGCAAGGGCGGCGCGCCCGAGAAGATCGCGGCTATGGAGGCGGCAGGCGTGACGATCAGCCAAAGCCCGGCGGAGTTGGGAACGACCTTGGCGGCTCTGCTCAAGGGCTGACGCGCGCGCGTCAAACCTTTAGGGTCCTTGTCGACGCAGGCGTAGAGTAGCACGACCATGGACATCTTCGGCGACACCGAACACCAAGCCGGCCCGAGCTGGGCGCGCGACAACTGGCCGTTGTCGGAACTCGACGCGATCAACGTCGGGCTCGATCCGACGCAGCAGGAATTGGCCAAGCTCCCGGAGAAGTCTGTCCTGAGCGTAGCCGAAGGGGCCAAGGCGGTCGCCACGGCTACGGGCGCGAGCAAGTCCGAAGTCGAACAGGCCGCGTCCGACTCCATCCGCGCAATGATGCTCATCCGCACGTACCGCGTGCGCGGGCACCTCGCGGCCGATCTCGACCCTCTCGGCCTCATGCAACGCCAGTTGCCCGCCGACCTGACATCCGAATATCACGGCTTCGAAGGCGAGGCCTGCGACCGCAAGGTCTTTCTGGGCGGCGCGCTCGGCTTCCAGACCGCGACCGTCAACGAACTCGTCGCGACGCTGCGTGCCAACTATTGCGGGCAGGTCGGCCTCGAATACATGCACATCAACGACATCGAGGAGCGTCGTTTCCTCCAGGACCGCATGGAAGGGGTGGACAAGGGACCCGCCTTCACCCCCGAGGGCAAGCAGGCGATCCTGGCCAAGGTGATCGAAGGCGAGCAGTGGGAGAAATTCCTCGCGCGCAAATATGTCGGGACCAAGCGCTTCGGCCTCGACGGCGGCGAATCAATGATTCCGGCATTGGAAGCCGTCATCAAATATGGCGGCCAGTACGGGGTGGAAGAGATCGTCTTCGGCATGGCCCACCGTGGCCGCCTCAACGTCCTGGCAAATGTCATGGGCAAGCCCTACCGCGCGATCTTCAACGAGTTCGCGGGCGGCGCGACCAACCCGGCGGACGTCGGCGGGTCGGGCGACGTCAAGTACCATCTGGGCACTTCGACCGACCGCGAGTTCGAGGGGGTCAAGGTCCACATGTCCCTCGTCCCTAACCCGAGCCATCTGGAGGCCGCGGACCCGGTCGTCATCGGCAAGGTCCGAGCAATCCAGACGATCAAGGGCGACCGCGAACACAAGCAGGTCCTCCCCGTCATCCTCCACGGTGACGCCGCGATGGCAGGGCAGGGGGTTGTCTGGGAATGTTTCGGCTTCTCGGGCGTCAAGGGCTACAACACGGGCGGTACGATCCACTTCGTCATCAACAACCAGGTCGGGTTCACGACCTCGCCCCAGTTTGCGCGGTCTTCGCCATACCCATCGGACGTCGCCAAAGGCGTCCAAGCTCCGATCCTGCATGTCAACGGGGACCATCCCGAGGCCGTGACCTTCGCGTGCAAGCTGGCGATCGACTACCGCCAGCGCTTCGGCCGCGACATCGTCATCGACATGTGGTGCTACCGCAGGTTCGGCCACAACGAGGGCGACGAGCCAAGCTTCACGCAACCAGTTATGTACGCCGAGATCCGCCAGCATCCGCCTGTGTCCGAACAGTACGGCGCGCGGCTGATCAAGGAAGGCGTCGTCGACCAGGCCTGGATCGACGCAAAGGTCGCGAGCTTCACCGCGCTTCTCGAGGACGAATTCACCGCCGGCGCCAACTATCTGCCCAACAAGGCGGATTGGTTCGAAGGCCGCTGGGCCGGACTTAACAGGCCGCTGGAGCCCGACACGGCCAGGCGCAACATCGACACGGGCGTTTCCGAGGAGGATTTCAAAGCGTTAGGGGCGACGCTTACGACCGTCCCGGAGGGTTTGGGCATCCACAAGACGCTCGCCCGCATCATCGAAGCCAAGCGCGCCATGTTCGACACCGGCGAGGGTTTCGACTGGGCGACCGCCGAAGCGCTCGCGTTCGGGACGATCATGCAGACGGGCTACAACGTCCGCCTGTCCGGCCAGGACTCGGGCCGTGGCACGTTCAGCCAGCGCCACTCCGTTTGGCTCGATCAGCTGTCGGGCACACGTTTCGTGCCTTTGCAACAGGTTGAAGGCGGACGCTTCGAAGTCCTCGACAGCCCGCTGTCCGAATTCGGCGTACTCGGCTTCGAATACGGTTACGCGATCGCCGATCCCAAGACCCTCGTCCTATGGGAAGCGCAGTTCGGCGATTTCGCGAACGGTGCCCAAGTCATGATCGACCAGTTCATCGCCGCGGGCGAGGCGAAATGGTTGCGCGCCAATGGCTTGGTTATGCTTCTTCCGCACGGGTACGAAGGGCAGGGACCGGAACACAGTTCCGCCCGGCTCGAACGCTACCTTCAGCTTTGCGCGGAGGACAATCTGCAAGTCGCCAACTGCACCACCCCCGCGAATTATTTCCACATCCTGCGTCGTCAGATGATGCGCCCATTCCGCAAGCCTCTCGTCATGATGACGCCTAAGTCGCTGCTGCGGCACAAGGCGGCGGTGTCGCCGATGCGCGACTTTCTGGGCGACAGCCACTTCAAGCGCATCCTGTCCGATCCGACGCCGCCCGCGGATGCAGACATCAGGCGGTTGGTCTTGTGCTCGGGCAAGCTCGCCTACGACCTCATCGAAGCCAGGGACAAAGGAGAGGACAAGGATGTCTCCATCCTGCGCCTGGAGCAGCTTTATCCGTTCCCCACCGAGCCCCTGATCAAGCGATTGTCTGCAATGACAAATCTGGAAAAGGTCGTCTGGGCGCAGGAGGAACCGCGCAACAACGGAGCCTGGTCCTTCGTCGATCCGTTCATCGAGGAAGCACTGGGCAAGGCAGGCGTGAAGCCGCAGCGCGCGAGCTACACGGGGCGATCGGCGTCCGCATCGCCCGCCACCGGACTTGCCAAGCGCCACGCGACGGAACAAGCCGCTCTGATCGCGGCGGCGCTCGGGCAGGACA
Source organism: uncultured Sphingomonadaceae bacterium (assembly GCA_964251385.1). Lineage (GTDB taxonomy): Bacteria > Pseudomonadota > Alphaproteobacteria > Sphingomonadales > Sphingomonadaceae > CADCVW01. Next base: position 724,430 of record CAXUJK010000002.1, read on the forward strand.
GTGTGGCCGACGCGGTCGCGCCCGCGATCAAGACGGTCAAGTCCGCAGGCTCCGCCGCAAGCTAGGATCAGAATATGGGCATCGAAGTCAAAGTTCCGACGCTGGGCGAGTCCATTACCGAGGCGACGCTCGGCGCGTGGCTCAAGCAGCCGGGCGACGCGGTCGCAGCCGACGAGCCGATCGCCAGCCTAGAGACGGACAAGGTCGCGGTGGAAGTGCCGGCACCCGCCGCCGGCACGATGGGCGCGCACGTGGTCGCGGCGGGCGACACGGTGGCGGTCGGCGCGCTGATCGCCAGCATTGAGAGCGGCGGCGGCGTTTCCGCTCCGAAAGCCGACGCGCCAACGCAAGCCGTGCCCGCAACCGCGCCGCATGCCGAGACCAACACGACGGGGCATGGAGGCGTCGCGTTGAAAGGCAGCGACGAACATCAGGCCGGGCAGGAAAGCGCCGGCGGCACCGCACCTGCGAACGCCATGTCGGAGGACGACCTTGCCGGCCTCGGCATCCCCCCGTCCGTCCGCCGCATGGCGCTCGAACGCGGGCTCGACCCGTCCAAGATCAGGGGCAGCGGCACCGACGGTCAACTGACCAAGGGCGACGTCCTCAACGCGGCGAGCGGCATCGTGGCGCAGCCTTCACAACCTGCTCCCGCCGCTTCTTCCGCCCCCGGTCCGCAGCCTGCGGCAAGCCGAAATGAAGAGCGCGTCAAGATGACGCGGCTGCGCCAGACGATCGCCAAGCGCCTGAAGGAAGCGCAGAACACGGCGGCGATGCTGACGACGTTCAACGACGTCGACATGACCGCCGTCATCGACGCCCGCGCACGCTACAAGGACCTGTTCGAGAAGAAGCACGGCATCCGGCTTGGCTTCATGGGCTTCTTCGTCAAAGCCGCGGTGCTCGCGCTAAAGGACATCCCGTCCGCCAACGCGTCGATCGAAGGCGAGGAGATCGTCTACCACGACTATGCCGACATCTCCGTCGCGGTGTCCGCGCCGGGTGGGCTCGTGGTTCCAGTGATCCGCGACGCCGACAAGCTGACGTTCGCGCAGATCGAAAAGACCATCGCCGACTTCGGCAAGCGCGCCAAGGCGGGTACGCTGACGATGGACGACATGAAGGGCGGTACGTTCACGATCACCAACGGCGGCGTATTCGGGTCGTTGATGAGCACCCCGATCATCAACCCGCCCCAGTCCGCCGTGCTCGGCATGCACCGGATCGAGGATCGACCGGTGGTCAAGGACGGCCAGGTCGTCGCCCGCCCGATGATGTATCTGGCTTTGTCTTACGACCACCGCCTGATCGACGGGCGCGAGGCGGTCACCTTCCTCGTCCGCATGAAGGAAGCGATAGAGGACCCGACGCGGTTGCTCATCGACCTGTAAACGCCCACTTGCATCCGTGAAGAATCGTGGAGCGATAAGTGGCTGATTACGACTACGACGTCCTCGTCATCGGCGCGGGACCCGGCGGCTACGTCGCCGCGATCCGCGCGGCGCAACTAGGGCTGAAGACCGCGTGTGCCGAAAGCCGCGAGACGCTTGGGGGAACATGCCTCAACGTCGGGTGCATTCCGTCCAAGGCGCTTTTGCACGCGTCCGAGCTGTTCGCGGAAGCCTCGTCAGGGTCGTTGGCGAAGTTCGGCGTGAAGATGACCGGCGTCGAGCTCGACCTGACGCAGATGCATGCCGAAAAGGCCAAGGCGGTCGGCGAGCTGACGGGCGGCATCGCGTTCCTGTTCAAGAAGAACAAGGTCGAGTGGCTCAAGGGTCGCGCGACGTTCACGGGTAAGGACACGGTAGAGGTCGCGGGCAAGTCGGTGCGCGCCAGGAACATCGTCATCGCCACCGGATCGTCGGTCACCACCCTGACCGGAATAGACATCGATCAGGAAGTCATCGTCGACTCCACGGGCGCGCTCGCGCTGCCCAAGGTACCCGAACATTTCGTCGTGATCGGCGGCGGCGTGATCGGGCTCGAACTCGGGTCCGTATGGAAGCGGCTTGGCGCACGCGTCACCGTGATCGAGTTTCTCGACGAAGTGCTCCCCGGCCTCGATGGCGAGGTCCGCAAGGAGGCGCGCAAGATCTTCGCCAAGCAGGGTTTCCAGTTCAAGCTCGGCACCAAGGTTACGGGCGTGCAGCGCAACGGCGCGACAGCGACGATCACCGTCGAACCCGCCGCAGGAGGCGCACCGGAGACGATGGAAGCGGACGCGGTGCTCGTCGCGATCGGGCGCAAGCCCAACGTCGACGGACTCGGCCTCGAAGCCGCGGGCCTCACGCTAAACAAGCGCAACCAGATCGAGGTCGACCACGACTTCGCGACCGCCGTTCCCGGCATCTGGGCGATCGGCGACGTCATCCCCGGCCTCATGCTCGCGCACAAGGCGGAGGACGAAGGCATCGCGGTCGCCGAAAACATCGCCGGGCAGACGGGCATCGTCAACCACGCGGTCATCCCGTCCGTCGTCTACACCAACCCGGAAATCGCCGCCGTCGGCATGACCGAAGAGGAAGCGAAGGCCAGAGGCGAGATCAAGGTCGGCAAGTTCCCCTTTGCCGCCAACAGCCGCGCGAAAACCAACCGCGACACGGACGGGTTCGTCAAGATCGTCGCGGACGCCAAGACCGACCGCGTGCTCGGCGTCCACATCATCTCGTCATTGGCGGGCGACATGATCGCGCAGGCGTGCCAGGCGATGGAGTTCGGCGCGACATCGGAAGACATCGCCTACACCTGCCACGCGCACCCGACGCACGCCGAGGCGATCAAGGAAGCCGCGATGGCGGTCACGGGCAAGCCGATCCACATCTAGGTGCGCGCCTTCCTAGCCCGCGCCCACGTCTGGATCGGCTGGCTCGTCGCCGTGCCGGTCCTGCTGTGGACGGCGAGCGGCCTGTGGATGGTCGCGCGCCCGATTGAGGAAGTGCGCGGCGAGCACCTCGTCGCCAAGGCTCCGCCGCTCGTGCTGCCGCCAACACTGGTGCCGCCACGAATGACGGCGCGTGCTATGACCAAGGTCGATATCGGTCGTCGCGCGGGTTCGCCCGTTTGGACGATCGCCTACGCCGACGGCGGCGCGTCCACGGCCAACCTGACGACCGGAGCGCCGTTACCACCGCTGACGCGCGCAGAGGCGCTTGCGGCCGCTCGCAACCATCTGGTCCGTGCCGCGCCCGTCGAGCAGGTTACGCGAACGCCCGCCGACGCACCGCCGATCGATCTGCGCCGCGCCCGACCCGCCTGGCGGGTCCAGTTCGCCGACGGTGCGCGCGTCTACGTCGATGCCGACACCGGCGCGGTGCTTGCGCTGCGCACGCGGCAGTGGCGGTTGTTCGATCTCATGTGGGGCCTGCACATACTGGCACCGCGAGCCCGCGAGAATACCAGTCACGCCGTGTTGATCGTCGCCGCGGCGCTGGCGCTGATAACGGTCGTCGTCGGGACGGTACTTTTGCCGTGGTCGCGCTACACGCGCTCACGCTGAGCGGCGCTGCCCGTGTTCAGCCCGCCCGAATTTTCGGCCTTACTTGCCGCCTTCCTCGATATCGCCGCAATTTTTGTGTTCGCGCTGACGGGGGCGCTCGTCGCTGCGTCCAAGCGGCAGACGCTCGTAACCTTTGCGTTCTTCGCGGTGGTCGCGGGCGTGGGCGGCGGATCCGTGCGCGATCTGCTGATCGGCGCGCGCGTATTCTGGATCGATCACGATCTCTCGCTCGCCGCCTGCCTGATCGCGGCGTTGACCGTGTGGGCCGCGCCGAAAACATGGTGGCAGGGCCGCGCGCTCGACTGGCTCGATGCGGTGGGGCTGGCCGCCTACGCGACATTCGGCGCGGCCAAGGCGCTGGCGTACGGCGTCGCACCGCTGCCGGCGATCGCCATGGGCGTGTTGACCGGATGCCTCGGCGGCATTCTGCGCGACGTGCTGGCGGGCCGGCCGTCAATCCTGATGCGTCCAGAACTGTACGTGACAGCGGCGGCCTTGTCTGCTGCCTTGGTCGTCGGACTGCTCTTGGTGGACGTGCCCACGATGGTGGCGGGTCCGGTAGCGGCTGCCGCAGGATTCGCGTTGCGCGCGCTGGCGATCGCCAAGGGATTGCGGTTGCCGGCCTATCGGCTTTAACGAGCCGCCTCACGTGCAGAATGCGGTTCTCAGCCGCCTCGCTTCAGTAGAGACAGCAACGACGCACCCCGCCACATGTCTGCACGTGAGGCCGCGCCGACGGGCGGGCATTCCAGGCACCGGACCTGCACCGCAGGCCCACCGACAATTGCACCCGCATCCGCGACGGCACGAGCGATCTGCAGCTCCGGACGCCCGGTCACGCCTCCGAAAGCGTCATACGATGTCGCCTGCTCGCTCTCGTCCTCTCCGGTGCCGCTGAACATCTGCGTCAGCGAGGCAAGGAGCGAAGGCGGCTGGTCGAGATAGACGGGTGCGTAGCCCGTGCCCAGCTTGGCAAGGCTTGCCGCCTTGGCGACCGCTTCGGACAGCCCGCCGAAGCTGTCGACCAGGCCGAGTTGACGCGCGCTCGTCCCGTCCCAAACCCGACCTTGCGCGACCTGATCGACGCGTTGCACCGGCAGCTTGCGCGAGGCCGACACCAGGCCGAGGAACCGCGCGTACGTGCTTTCGATGCTGAGCTGGATAAGTTGACTAAACTGCGGCGATGGCCCGCGCAGCACGTCGGGCTCGCCCGAAAGCGGCGTCGTCTTGACCCCATCCGCGCCGATCCCGACCTTCTGCAACGCGCCCTGAAACGACGGGATGATCCCGAAGACGCCAATGGAGCCCGTGATCGTCGATCGTTCGGCCATGACGTGGTCCGCGGGCATGGCCACCCAGTAGCCGCCCGATGCCGCGACCGATCCCATCGACGCCACCACGGGTATGCCGCGCGACTTGGCGTTGAGCACTGCCTGCCGGATGCGCTCGGATGCGAGCACCGACCCGCCGCCGCTATCGATGCGCACGACCAGCGCTTTCAGGTCGCGCGTGTCGAGCGCGCGGTCGATCACGGCCGCGATCGTGTCGCCGCCAGCCGTCCCGTTCGGCGCGCGCCCGTCGACGATGTTGCCCGCGATCGTGACGACGCCGACCGTGCCGTCCGTCGGCTGCGCGGCGACAACCGTTCGGGTCCAGTCGGCCATCTTGATCGCGTTGAAGCTGCCAGGGACGTCGTCCTTGGCCACCCCTGCCAACGCTGCCATGCGCTTTCCGAACGCGGTGCGGTCGCCGATCTTGTCCACCAACCCCGCGCGCAGCGAAGCCTGCGCAAGGTCGCCGTTCGCCGCGCGCACGAACGCCGCCGGATCCGACACCGCCGCAGCGATTCGCGCTTTCGGCCGCGCCCTGGCGACATTCGCCTGCCAGTTCTGCCACAACGAGTTCGCAAGCGCCTGCGCGGCCGCCTTGGCTTCAGGCGACTGATCCGTGCGGATCAATGGTTCGACCGCCGCTTTGTACGTGCCGACGCGGTAGACGTTGGCGGTGACGCCGAGCTTGTCGAGCACTTCCTTGAAGTACAAGTTATTGCCGCCCGGCCCTGCGACGACTACGCCGCCCAGTGGATTGAGCCAGATCTCCGAGGCGTGCGCGGCGAGCTGGTAGCTGTCGTCGCTGTATCCCGTCGCATAGGCGATTACGGGCTTGTTACGTTTGACCAGGTCGATCGCGGTCGCGACGTCGTCCAGGCTTGCCTGCCCGCCGCCGATGAACTGGTCGAGATCGAGCGCCACGGCTTTGACGCGGCCGTCGGTCGCCGCGGCTTCCAGTCCCATGACGACGTCGCGCAGCCGATATTCCCGCAGCACCGGACCGCCGCCGGCGAACTCGGCGAACGGGTCCGCCTCGGCGGGTTGCTCGACGATCGACCCGCGCAGGTCCATGACGAGCGCGCCGTCGCGGATGCCCGCCGGGTTCGCGCCCGCCGAAAGCCCTGCGTACAACAGGCCGAAAAACAGCAGCATCAGGATCAGGACGAGCGCGTCCTTGACCCCGACAAGAACTCGCCAAACGCCACGCACGAACCGCATCTTGTCACCCTATCGACTTGCCCGTGCGCTACCCGAGCGTTCACGGTCACGCAAAGAAATTGCAGAACGACGGTTGATCCAGGTGAACACAGGCTTACATGGCGGGGGCTGGCACTCGCCTCGGCTGAGTGCCAGTCACGATATCATCAACGACACACAAGGGGTTTCCCACATGAACTTCAGACCGCTGCACGACCGCGTTCTCGTTCGCCGCATCGAAGCCGACGAAAAGACCGCGGGCGGCATCATCATTCCCGACACCGCCAAGGAAAAGCCGCAGGAAGGCGAAGTCGTCTCCGCCGGCACCGGCGCACGCAACGAAGCGGGCACGGTCGTGCCGCTCGAGGTCAAGGCGGGCGACAAGATCCTGTTCGGCAAATGGTCGGGCACCGAGGTCAAGGTCGACGGCGAAGAGCTGATCATCATGAAGGAAAGCGACATTCTCGGGATCGTCGGCTAACTTCCGCCCAGCCATCAACTTCATCAACTTAAAGATCGAAAGGGCACCATCATGGCAGCCAAAGACGTAAGATTTTCCCGCGACGCCCGTGAGCGCATCATGCGCGGCGTCGACATCCTGGCCGACGCGGTCAAGGTGACGCTCGGCCCCAAGGGCCGCAACGTCGTCCTCGACAAGAGCTTCGGTTCGCCCCGTATTACCAAGGACGGCGTCACCGTCGCCAAGGAGATCGAACTCAAGGACAAGTTCGAGAACATGGGCGCGCAGATGCTACGTGAAGTCGCGTCTAAGACCAACGACATGGCCGGCGACGGCACGACCACCGCAACCGTGTTGGCGCAGTCGATCGTCCGCGAAGGCATGAAGTCGGTCGCCGCCGGCATGAACCCGATGGACCTCAAGCGCGGCATCGATCTCGCCGTCATAAAGGTCGTCGAGGACCTTAAAGCCCGCTCCAAGCCCGTCCAAGGCACGCGCGAGATCGCCCAGGTCGGCGTGATCTCGGCCAACGGCGACACCGTCGTCGGCGAGAAGATCGCCGAAGCGATGGAAAAGGTCGGCAAGGAAGGCGTCATCACTGTCGAGGAAGCCAAGGGTCTCGAGTTCGAACTCGATGTCGTCGAAGGCATGCAGTTCGACCGCGGCTACCTGAGCCCTTACTTCATCACCAACCCGGAAAAGATGTCGGTCGAACTCACCGATCCGTACATCCTCATCCACGAGAAGAAGCTGTCGAACCTGCAGGCGATGCTTCCCATCCTGGAAGCGGTCGTCCAGTCGGGTCGTCCGCTGCTCATCATCGCCGAGGACATCGAGGGCGAGGCTCTGGCCACGCTCGTCGTCAACAAGCTGCGCGGCGGGCTCAAAGTGGCTGCCGTCAAGGCACCGGGCTTCGGCGATCGTCGCAAGGCGATGCTGGAGGACATCGCGATCCTGACCAAGGGCGAGATGATCTCCGAGGATCTGGGCATCAAGCTCGAGTCCGTCACGGTGGCGATGCTGGGTTCGGCCAAGCGCGTCACGCTCGACAAGGACAACACCACGATCGTCGATGGTGCCGGCGATGCCGACATGATCAAGGGCCGCGTCGAGGCGATCCGCCAGCAGATCGAGAACACGACGTCCGACTACGACAAGGAGAAGCTCCAGGAGCGTCTCGCCAAGTTGGCGGGCGGCGTGGCCGTCATCAAGGTTGGCGGTTCTTCGGAGATCGAGGTCAAGGAGCGCAAGGACCGCGTCGACGACGCACTCCATGCGACCCGCGCCGCGGTCGAGGAAGGCGTGGTTCCCGGCGGCGGCACGGCGCTGCTGTACGCGACCAAGGCGTTGGAGGGCATGAAGGGCGTCAACGACGACCAGACGCGCGGCATCGACATCATTCGCCGCGCGCTCCAGGCGCCGCTGCGTCAGATCGCCGAGAACGCAGGTTCGGACGGCGCGGTCGTCGCGGGCAAGCTGATCGACGGCAACGACGATACGCTGGGCTTCAACGCGCAGACCGACACGTACGAGAACCTGCTGACGGCGGGCGTCATCGACCCCACCAAGGTCGTCCGCACGGCGCTGCAGGACGCGGCATCGGTTGCTGGCCTGCTGATCACGACCGAAGCGGCCGTGTCGGACGCGGCGGAAGACAAGCCCGCCATGCCGATAGGCGGCGGTGGCGGCGGAATGGGCGGAATGGGCGGCATGGATTTCTAGTTTCGCATCGGGGCAGCGAAAGCTGCCCCGAAGACGAAATTAGAACGGCCGGCGAGGCGGCAAAGCTTCGCTTCGCCGAACTCGTCCGACGTCAGCTTGGGCTTTGCCCAAGCCTTCCTGCCACTACCAACCACACCAGAACCAGATCAGGCCGGAGGAGCAATCCTCCGGCCTTTTCTATGCCGCATCATGCCGGTACGCTCTGTTGAGACTTGGGGAACACGGACATGAAACGCGCTCTACTCGCCCTTACCGCGCTGGCCCTCGCGGTCCCCGCCTCCGCGATCGAACCGCGCGCGATCCGCTCCGCCAAGCAGGTCAAGGCCCCCAACGGCGCGGTCCGCCTGTCCGTACGCAGTCAGGTTCAGCAGCAGGGAACGCTCCACGTCTGGTTCGTCCGCACGGACGGCGACCCCGCGAACAACGCCGATGTCCTCAAATTCGAACGCGGGCAGGGTGTGCCGCTCGCGGGATCGAACATGATGGACACGCGGCCGCTGATCTTCGCGGTCCGACCCGGCCGCTACCGTCTTCTCGCGCACGGAGTGCAGTGTCCCGGGCTGCCGCCGGAAGGTACGTTCGCCTGCTCGGTCACGCAGTTCGGCAGCACGACGCAGAAATCCGCGGCGCGTTACGGCATGGATGCGCCCGAATTCGAGGTCGTCGCGGGCAAGGTCACCGATATCGGCGACGTGATCCTGGAAGCGACCGAGGGATCGCCGATCGACGAGGCGAACGCGTTCGCCTTCATGCAGAGGAACGCGCGCGCGTTCCAGATCCGCTTTCAACCCGCCGCCCGTCCGCTGCCCGACGGCTTTGCGGCGGCGATGACCGGGCCGCCCCCGGTCGTCGCTCCCGAGTTCCGATCGAAGATCAGTTGTGCCAAACGCCCCAAGGGCGCGGCGCTCTACTTCCCGTTCACCTGCTGAGCGCCCGAAGCACTATTCTTCGGTCTCGTCGTCGTTCGCGCCTTCGTCGTCGACTGGCTCGTCGAGCATCGCGGCCGCATCGTTCAACTGCCGATCCTCGTCCGCGCTGAGTTCGTCCTTGCGATCCTCGCCGCCGCCGCACGCGGCCAGCATCAACATCGCCGCAAGAGCCAGCGCACGGCGCATCAGTAGGTGACGACCTTGGCCTTGCCCGATCCGGCGTTGGCGCGATTGTCGGGTGCCGTGTCGTCGATGCTGTTGCTCAGCCGGTCGAGTTCGGCATCCGCGGCGGCCGTCGCGTCGGCGGTCGCGGCCTGCGTGTCCGACACGGCTTCGGCGGTGACCGCGTCGACGGTGGTGGCGGCCGCGACATTGCCGTCGCCCGCGCCATCGGAGGCGCCGCCGCACGCACCCAGCGCCAGCGTCGATAATGTTGCGAAAAGAAACTTCATGCCCAGGCTCCTAACGCCGTCTGCGCCGCTGGCGAGCGGGGGGAGGCGACGCGCGCGGCGGTCCTGCACGCGTCGGCGACACGCCCGCGTTGCCGCGGTCGATATCGCGCAACGCCGCGTCCAGTTCGCGTTCGGCATCTCCGGCCGAACTCCCGTCCCTGTCCGCGATGTCCGCCGCACGTCGCTGGAAATACGCGGAGCGCGTCGTCGCGTACGGGTCTGCGCTCGTCGCCAGCACCTGTTCGACGCCGCTGTCGATCAGGTCCGACCGCGAGCTCAAGACGCGCCCCGCGACAATCGCCGCGCTTTCGCTCGCGGTCGGGTTGAGAACCTGTCCGGTGAAGATGTACTGCGGATCGGCAACCATGCCGACGCCGATCCCGGCCGCGTCGCGCACCGTCGAAGGGCCCAGCAGCGGGAGGACGAGGTAACCGCCATCCTTGACCCCCCACGTCGCCAGTGTCTGCCCCAGATCCTCGCGCGTCGGCTTGAGACCCAGGCCGGTAGCATGGTCGGCCAACCCGCCGACCCCGATGGTGGAGTTGACCACGAACCGCCCGAGCGAATTGGCCGCGCGCCGAGGCTTGCCCTGGAGCAGCGAGTTGATCGCCGACCAGGGCTCGGTCAGGTTTTCCAGCACGCGCGAGAACCCGCGGCGCAGCGGAGACGGGGTAACCTTGCGAACGCCAACGGTTACCGGCCGCAATACCGCCTTGTCGACGGCGTTGTTCACCTTGAACATGGCGCGGTTATACCCGCCGAGCGGATCCGACCCGGGCTTGGTCGCGCACGCGCCCAGCGACATGGTTGCAAGAAGAAGGAGGTGGCGCTTCGTCATCACCGGCTCCTTGCCACGGAACGCCGCCGCGCGACAAGCGATTGACGGATATAAGGATATCCTTATATCCTTATGCTATGCGAAACGCCGCTACCGTCTTTCGCGCGCTTGCCGATCCGACCCGGCTTCGGATCGTCATGCTCCTGCGTGCCATGGAGCTGTCGGTCGGGGAACTTGCGCAGGTTCTCGGCCAGTCGCAGCCGCGCGTGTCCCGCCACGTCAAAATCCTCGCCGACGCCGGTCTGACCGAACGCCGCAAGGAAGGAAGCTGGGTTTTCCTGAGCTTGGGCGAGCCCGATCGACTTGGCCCCCTGCTGGCCGCGGCCGACGTATATGGCGAAGGCGACGATACCGCGTGCGTGGATGCCACGCGCTTGGCCGCCGTGCGTGCCGACCGCGCCGCAGCCGCGGAGCGCTATTTCGAAGGGCATGCGCCGGTCTGGGACAGCATACGCTCGCTCCACATCGCCGAAGCGCAGGTCGAGGACGCGGTCGCGCGGGCGATCGGCGAGGCTCCGATGTCGTGCCTCGTCGATATCGGCACGGGCACCGGGCGCATGCTCGCGCTGTTCGGACGCCGCGCGGGCAAGGCGATCGGGATCGATCGCAGTTCCGAAATGCTGCGCGTCGCGCGTGCCCGGCTCGAGGAGGCGGGCGCGGGGGCCGACCTGCGTCAGGGCGACATGTACGCGCTGCCGCTCCCTGCGCGTTCCGCCGATCTCGTCATCCTGCACCAGGTGCTGCACTACGCGCAGGCTCCCGCTGCCGCGATCGTCGAGGCGGCGCGGCTGCTGGAACCCGGCGGTCGGCTGCTCATCGTCGATTTCGCTCCGCACGACCGCGAGGAACTGCGCGAGCGCGACGCGCATGCGCGGCTCGGGTTCGCGGACGACGCGATGCTCGGGTGGCTGCGCGCCGCGGGGCTCGACGCCGACGTGTGCGAGCACCTGGAAGGCGGCGAGCTGACCGTCACCCTGTGGCGCGGCACGCGTCCGGGTTCGCTGAACTTGATGGCAAAGGCGGCTTAGATGAACGCTTATTCTGCACACGCGCCGCTGTTCGCCGACGCACGGGGCGACATCGGCGTGTCGTTCGAGTTTTTTCCACCCAAGACCGAGGCGATGGCCGCGACTCTGTGGCAGTCGGTCGAGACGCTCGCGCCGCTTGAGCCCCGCTTCGTGTCGGTAACCTACGGCGCGGGCGGGTCGACGCGCGAGCGTACGCACGCCACGGTATCCCGCATCACGCGGGAAACGGCGCTGCACGCCGCCGCGCATCTGACCTGCGTCGATGCGACGCGAGACGAGATCGACGAGATCGCGCGCGGATACTGGGCCGAAGGCGTGCGGCATATCGTCGCGTTGCGCGGGGACTCGCCCGAACCCGGCACGGCCTACGCGTCACATCCCGACGGCTACGCCAACGCGGCGGAACTAACCGAAGGGTTGTTGAAGATCGCGCCGTTTGAGATTTCGGTCGCCGCCTATCCGGAGTCGCACCCGGAAAGCGCGTGCCACGACAGCGACCTCGACAACCTCAAGCGAAAGCTCGACGCGGGCGCGACGCGGGCGATCACCCAATTCTTCTTTTCCGCCGACGCGTATCTGCGCTTCCGCGATCGCGCGGCGGCGGCGGGGATCGACAAGGAGCTGGTGCCCGGCATCCTGCCCGTGTCCAACGTCGCGCAGACCCGCAAGTTCGCGAGCCAGTGTGGGGCGGCGATCCCAGAGTGGATGGACCGCGTGTTCGAAGGTCTGGACACGCTGCCCGCCGCGCGCCAGCTGATCGCGGCGACGATCGCGGCCGAATTGTGCGCGCAGTTGTACGCGGAAGACGTGCGACATTTCCACTTCTACACGCTGAACCGCGCTGAGCTCGCCTACGCGATATGCCATCTGCTGGGCGTGCGCGCGCCGGAAAGAGTGGCCGCATGACCAAGGCCGATGCACTTCGCGCCGAAGCGTCCCAACGCATTCTGGTCAAGGACGGGGCGTACGGGACCGCCATCCAGAACTACAAGATGGCCGAGGCCGATTACCGCGGATCGTACGACCTCGCCCGCGACCAGAAGGGTAATAACGACCTCCTCTGCCTGACTCGCCCGGACCTTATGGATGACATCTGCGTCAGCTACTGCGAAGCAGGCGCGGACGTGCTGGGCACGAACAGTTTCAACGCCAACGTCATCAGTCAGGCCGATTACGGCGCGGAGCATCTTGTCGACGACATCAACGTCGCCGCGGCGCGCATCGTGCGCGAAGTCGTGGACCGGTTTTCCGCGGAAGACGGCCGCCCCCGCTTCGTCGCGGGCGCGCTCGGGCCGACGAACAAGACCTTGTCGCTGTCGCCCGACGTCAACGATCCGGGCTATCGCGAGGTCGATTTCGACTTCGTCAGCAAGGTCTATGCACAGCAGGCCGCTGCCCTGATCGAAGGTGGGGCGGACTTCATCCTCATCGAAACCGTGTTCGATACGCTCAACGCGAAGGCGGCGATCCACGGCGTACGTTCGCTCGGGTCCGATATCCCGATCATGCTGTCGATGACGCTGACCGACCTGTCCGGGCGCAACCTGTCGGGTCATTCGATCGAGGCGTTCTGGGCCTCCGTCCGTCATGCGCGTCCGCTGTCGATCGGGCTCAACTGCAGCTTCGGTGCGGACCAGCTGCGCCCGCACGTCGCGACGCTCAGCGGTATCGCGGACACGTTGTTGATGGCCTACCCCAATGCCGGCCTGCCGAACGATCTGGGCGAGTATGACGAGGAAGCCGCGACCACGGCCGCGTTCATCCACGAATGGGCGGATCGCGGCCAGATCAACATCGTCGGCGGCTGCTGCGGCACGACGCCCGCGCACATCCGCGCGATCGCGGACACCGTCGCGGGGCTGCCCCCTCGCAAGGTCGCGGCCAAGCCTGTGCTGACGCAGCTTGCCGGTCTCGACCCGATGACGCTGGCGGCCTGATACCGTGACACCCCCCGCCACCGTTCGCGCTGAGCCTGTCGAAGCGCCTTACTTCTCTCCGCCGGAAGAAGGAGAAGGCTTCGACAAGCTCAGCCCGAACGGATTAGGGGAGGATCAGCCTGTCTCCACCGCCACGTTCGTCAACATCGGCGAGCGCACCAACGTCACCGGATCGGCCAAGTTCAAGAAGCTGATTATGGCGGGCGACTACGAAGCCGCGGTCGAGGTCGCGCGGCAGCAGGTCGAGTCCGGCGCGCAGGTCGTCGACGTCAACATGGACGAGGGTCTGCTCGATTCCGAGCACGCCATGACCACGTTCCTGAAGCTCATCGCCGCCGAACCGGACATCGCGCGCGTGCCGATCATGATCGACAGTTCCAAGTGGAGTGTCATCGAAGCAGGCCTGAAGTGCGTGTCCGGCAAGCCCATCGTTAACAGCATTTCTTTAAAGGAAGGCGAGAGCGCTTTCCTCGAAGTCGCTGAAAAGGTTCGCGGCTACGGCGCGGCGTGCGTCGTCATGGCGTTCGACGAGGTCGGTCAGGCGGACACCAAGGCACGCAAGGTCGAGATCTGCGGGCGCGCGTACGACCTGCTCGTCGCCAACGGCTTCCCGGCCGAGGACATCATCTTCGACCCCAACATCTTCGCCATCGCGACCGGGATCGAGGAGCATCGCCGCTACGCGATCGACTTCATCGAGGCGTGCGCTGCGATCCGCATCCGCTGCCCGCACGCGCATATCTCGGGCGGTGTTTCGAACCTGTCGTTTTCGTTCCGCGGCAACGAGCCCGTGCGGCGCGCGATGCACAGCGTGTTCCTGTACCATGCGATCCAGGCGGGGCTCGACATGGGCATCGTCAACGCAGGGCAGCTCGACGTCTACGACACGATCGACCCCGAGCTTCGCGAGGCTTGCGAGGACGTCATCTGGGACAAGCGCGACGACGCGACCGATCGCATGATCGACATCGCATCGCGCTTTTTCGGCACTGATGCGGTCACGGAAAAGCAGGCAGAGGAATGGCGCGGCTGGCCGGTCGCCAAGCGGCTGGAACACGCGCTTGTCAAAGGGATAGACGCGTTCGTTGTCGACGACACCGAAGAAGCGCGTCAGGTTTCGGCGCGCCCGATCGAAGTCATCGAAGGCCCGTTGATGGACGGCATGAACGTCGTCGGCGACCTGTTCGGCACGGGCAAGATGTTCCTGCCGCAGGTGGTCAAATCCGCGCGCGTCATGAAAAAGGCGGTCGCGCATCTGCTCCCGTACATCGAGGAAGAGAAGGAAGTCGGTGCCCGCGGCAAGGGCAAGATCGTCATGGCGACGGTAAAGGGCGACGTGCACGACATCGGCAAGAACATCGTCGGCGTGGTTCTCCAGTGCAACGGGTTCGAGGTGGTGGACTTGGGCGTCATGGTGCCTTGGACGACGATCCTCGAGACGGCCGTCAAGGAGGATGCGGACATGATCGGGCTGTCCGGCCTGATCACGCCCTCGCTCGACGAGATGGTGACGGTGGGCGAGGAAATGGCGCGCGCCAATATGACGATGCCGCTGCTGATCGGCGGTGCGACGACAAGCCGCGTCCACACCGCATTGCGCATCGCGCCTGCGTATGAAGGCCCTGTGATCCACGTACTCGACGCAAGCCGCGCGGTTGGCGTCGCTTCGGCACTGGTCAGCGACACGCAACGTGACCCGCTCGTCGACAAGACTGCGGACGAATATCGCGTGATCCGCGACGCACGCGCGGGCAAGGGGCAGAACGAGCTCGCCACGATCGACGAGGCACGCGCCAACGCGTTCGTCACGGCGCCGCACGTGCCGGAGGAGCCGAACTGGCCCGGCATCCACACGTTCGACGCCTGGCCGCTCGAGGACCTGCGCCGCGAGATCGATTGGACGCCGTTCTTCCGCGCCTGGGAGTTGGCTGGCAACTACCCCGCGATCCTGACCGATCCCGTCGTCGGCGAAAGCGCGTCGTCGCTCTACGCGGATGCGCGCGCGATGCTGAACCGCATCGTGGAGGAAAAATGGTTTACCGCCAAGGGCGTGGTCGGCATCTGGCCGTGCCGGAGGGACGGCGACGATGTCGTCGTGCCCGCGCAATATCCCAGGAACGAAGAGGTCCGGCTGCCCTTCCTCCGCCAGCAGGTGAAGAAGAGCCACGGCCGCGCAAACATGTGCCTGGCCGACTTCATTTCGCCCGACGCGGACTGGATCGGCGGGTTCGCGGTCGCGATCCACGGCATCGAACCCCATCTGGCCAGGTTCAAGGCGGAAACGGACGACTATTCCGACATCCTGCTGAAGGCGCTCGCCGACCGTTTCGCCGAGGCGTATGCCGAGCGCCTGCACCGCCATGTCCGCACGGACCTGTGGGGTTATGCGGGCACCGAAAACCTCAGCCGGGGCAAAATTTTGGGTGAAGGGTTCCGCGGCATCCGTCCGGCGCCCGGCTACCCGGCATGCCCGGATCACAGCTTGAAGCCGATGCTGTTCGACATGCTGGGTGGTGCGCCGGCGGACGTGACGCTGACCGAAAGTTTCGCGATGCTGCCCACGGCCGCCGTGTCCGGCTTCTACTTCGCGCATCCGCAGGCCGAATATTTCGGCGTCGCGCGCATCGGGCAGGACCAGCTCGTCAACTACGCCGGTCGCCGGGGTGTCGATCTGGCACAAGCGACGCGTTGGCTGCGCCCGAACCTGGATTAACGACGTTAAGGGCGGACCGCGACGCGTTGCGATGTTATGCGAGCGCGTCGCTTGTAGGAGTTGCATGTGAACGGTTTTTCGATCGCCGCCCTCGTGGGCGGCGCAATGCTCGCCACGGCCATCGGCGCGCAGGGGCAGGCATCCCCATTCGCGGTGGGCGATCGCAGCTATGCGCGGCTGCAGGATGCGGTGGACGCGATCGGCGACGGGCAGGGCACGATCCGGATCGCGCCCGGCACGTACAGGCAATGCGCGGTGCAGTCCGCGGGTCGCATCGGCTTCCAGGCGGTGACGCCAGGCACCGCGGTCTTCGACGGTACCGCCTGCGAAGACAAGGCGACGTTGGTCCTGCGCGGGCGCGCCGCTAGCATTTCCGGCCTCACGTTCCGGAACATCCGGGTTCCCGATGCGAATGGCGCGGGCATCCGGTTGGAAAAAGGCAATCTCGACATCACCGAAACGCTCTTCCGCGACAGCGAGCAGGGCATTCTGGCCGGCAACGATCCGTCCGCGACGATACGCATCACGCGCTCGACCTTCTCCGGGCTGGGCCGCTGCGACCGTGACCTGGCCTGCGCGCATAGCCTCTACATCGGCGAGTACGGCGCGCTGATCGTTGACCGCACCCGCTTCGAACGCGGACGCGGCGGGCACTACGTCAAGACCCGCGCCGCACGGATCCAGGTCAGCGACTCCTCCTTCGACGACACGGCAGGGTCGACGACCAACTACATGATCGACCTATCGAACGGCGCGGCCGGGCGCATCACGGGCAACCGCTTCGTTCAGGGCAAGGGCAAGGAGAACTATTCGGCGATGATCGTCGTCGCCGCGGAGGGGCGGAGCAACGACTCCACCGGGCTGATCGTCGCGGGCAACGAAGCGGAACTCGCGCCGGGCGCGCAACCGACCGCATTCGTCGCGGATTTGTCTAAGGACAAGATCGCCATCGGCGCGAACGCCTTGGGCGCGCGCATCGAACGGTTTCAGCAGCGCTGACGCCTAGCGGCAGGTCGCGCCCGCGACGGGCAGGCACCGCCCGTCGATCTCGCGTCGCGGCACCGACAGTCCGATCATCGACGCCAGCGTGGGCAGGATGTCCACGGTGGCCGCCGCCTCGCTTCGTTCTTGCGCAGAACCGCCCCGCCGCCAGAACATGATCGGCACGCGCCGGTCATAGTCCCACGGACTGCCGTGCGTCGCGGCGTACGTCGGGCCTGGGACGGGGATCGGCGTCACCTGGGATTTCAGCACGACGACGAGATCGCCCGAGCGCACCGGATCATATGACGCGCGCACGCGCTGCGGCACCGTCCAGCGATCCGAGGACCCGGCGGGTACGGGCACGCGCGCCAGGTCCGTCCCGCGCAGGACGGAGTGGACTTGCGGATGCGCCGACAAGATCCGGGTCGCCTCGACCAGGACGCGGGCGCGGACCGTGGGGGCGAGCGCGCGATCGACGTACAGGTCGCCGATGCCTTCACCGATGAGCGCGGGCGTCGCGAGCCCCAGTGTTGTGCCTATGCCCGCGTTGACCGCCTCCAGCGTCAGTGCCGCATCGAGCCGCGCCGCGCCCGGTGTCGCGCCGCGTTCGGGAACGTCGAGCATGCCATGGTCCGCGGTCAGCATCACGGTGTATTCGACGCCGATGCCGTCGAGCACATTCAAGAAGTCGCCGAGGTCGCGGTCCAGGCTCATCAGGTTGAGGCATTGCTCGAGCCCGCCGCTGCCGTAGGCGTGGCCCACATAATCGGTCGCGGACAGGCCGACCGCGAGCAGATCGGTCGCGGAACCCGAACCCAGCCGCATCTCGCGCGCGATCCTGGCGGCGAGTGCCAGCGTCGCGCCGTCAAGCTCGGGCGAAATGCGGAACGCCGCCGCATCGCCCGCCGCGCGCCCGAAGCGGACCGTGTTGAGGATACGCCCGCCTGGGAGGGGAAGCGGCGTCGTCTTCGTCGCGCACACGGGCGGGGGGACGAGGTCGGCGCGGGAGCGGGACAGGACGTCCGCGACCGCCTCGTTGGTTTGCGCGACCGCGGCGGCGGGGCGGGCGGTCAGGTTGGACGTGAACCCGCGGCCGCTCCACCAGAATACCTGATCGGCGCGCCTGCCGCCGAGCATCACGGCCGCGCGGTCCTTGCCCGCAACGGACACGACGCGCGTCGCCGGGTTCGCCGCCTTCATCCGGTCGCCAAGCGTCGGCACTTTCAGGTGCACCGCCGACACGGTGTACCCCTTGCCGTCGGCGGGCCTCGCGCGTTCGTCCTCCACGCAGTAAATCTTTTTCTCACCCGCGAGCGTCGGATCGAACCAGTTGTTCGCGACGATGCCGCTCCGCGCGGGGTGCGACCCCGTCAGGATCGTCGAATGGCCGGGGCAGGTTTCGGTCGCCGCATGCGCCTGATACCCGTTGCGGAACACGGTGCCCGACGACAGCCGCTTCAACCCGCCTGTGAAATGCGGGCGATACGCGTCGAAAAGATCGGACGCGAACTGGTCGATCGAGATCGCGACGACGAGCTTGGGACGCGGTGCCGGGACCTGCGCCGCGACGGATGCCGACATCGCAAGCAGGCCGCCGCCGATGATGGCTTGGCAAATAGGGTTCATGAAGCTTCCGATGACGATGTGTGCATGGCACGCTATATCAGCGGTCATGGTCCGGAAAGGCATTCGATCGTTGCGTGCATGGGCGGCGATGTTCGCGTTGCTGTTCGCGACGGGTGCCGCGTTCGCCCAATTGCCGCCGGCGGGCACCCGCGCGATCGAACCGAGCCTCGTCGCCGAAACGTCCGCTTCGCCTGCAGGCGGGCGCGTCACGCTTGCGATCGCCATGCGGCCGCGACCCGGCTGGCACGGCTACTGGCTCAACCCCGCCGAGGCGGGCGTTCCCCCGCGCATAACCTGGACGCTTCCGCCCGGCGTCGTGGCGGGTGCTATCCAGTACCCGACGCCCAAGCCGCTGCTGATCGGCGGCATCATGAATTACGTCTACGAAGGCCCGTACGCGCACTTGGTGACGCTGACCGTGCCGCCGGGGCGCTCCGGCACGCTGCCCCTGCGCGCGCATTTCGAATGGCTCGCCTGCACCGACGAGATCTGCGTTCCCGAACAAGGGGAGCTGAGGCTCGACCTGCCCATGAGCGCGGGAGCCACCGACCCGGCGCGCCGGGCCGAGTTCGACCGTTATCGCACCGCGCTGCCGCTGCCGCTCGACTTGGCCGGCAAGGCGGCGGTCAAGGACGGCCGGCTCCGCCTCGCATTCGCGCTGCCCGGCGTGGATGCGCAGGGTGCCTACTTCTTCCCGGCGGAGGACGAGCGGATACGCTATTCCGCGCCGCAGGTGGCGACGCGTGTCGGCGACTCCATCCTCGTCGAGACGGAGGCGAACGGCGCCGCGCAGCCGACGTCGGGCGTATTGAAGCTCGCGGACGGCCGGGGTTTCGCGGTGCGGGCTGTGCCCGGCGCGGTCCCGCGCGTGGACGTGGCGACGGACAGCGTGCTTGCCACGACAGCGCTGGCGTTCCTCGGGGCGGTGCTGGGCGGGCTGATCCTCAACGTCATGCCTTGCGTGTTCCCGATCCTGAGCCTGAAGGCGCTCAGCCTCGCTTGCGCTGGCGGCACCGAAAGGTCCGCCCGTGCCGAAGCGCTCGGCTACACGGCCGGGGCTGTGACGATGGCGGCGCTGCTTGGCGGGATCCTGCTTGCGTTGCGCGCGGGCGGCGAGGCGGCGGGATGGGCGTTCCAGCTGCAGAACCCGTACATCGTCTTCGCGCTGCTGTTGCTGACGGTGGGGATCACGCTCAACCTTGCGGGAATGTTCGAACTGCCGATGGTGGGCGGGCGCTTCTCGGGCGAAGGCAACGCGTTCGCGACCGGAGCGCTGGCCACGTTCGTCGCCACGCCGTGCACCGGCCCGTTCATGGGCGCGGCATTGGGTGCGTTGCTCGTGCTGCCGCCGATCGCGGCGATGGCAATCTTCGTGGGGCTGGGCTTCGGCCTTGCTTTGCCGTTCCTGATCCTGGGCTTCGTGCCCGCGCTGCGGCGCGGATTGCCGAAGCCTGGTCCTTGGCTCGATCGCTTCCGGCGCATCCTGGCGCTGCCCATGGCGGCGACGGCGGTGGCGCTGGCCTGGGTGCTGGGGCGGCAGACCGGGGTCGACGGCATGACGCATGGCCTCGCGGCGGCCGTGTTGCTCGCAATCGCGCTCTGGATTTGGGGCAAGCGACAGCGCGACGGCAACCGATTGAACTGGGCGACGCTGGTTCCCGCCGCGGCCGCGCTTGCCTTGATCATGCTTGTGCCGCGCACCGCGAACACGCCCGCCGCCGCCGCGACTCCGCTCGGCGCGATACGCTTTTCCGAAACGCGTCTCGCGGCGCTGCGGGCGGAAGGGCGGCCGGTCTTCTTATACTTCACCGCCGACTGGTGCGTGTCGTGCAAGGTCAACGAGAAGACGAGCATCGACGCCCGCGAGGTCGCCGACGCGTTCGGCCGGGCGAAGGTCGCGACGCTGGTCGGCGACTGGACCAACGCCGACCCGGCGATCGCGCGGTTCCTGGCGACGCACGACCGTACGGGCGTGCCGCTCTACCTCTTCTACCCGGCGGGCGGGGGTGCGCCTCGCATCCTGCCGCAGGTGCTGACGCCGGGACGCTTAACGGCGCTGGTCGGCTGACGCGACCATCGGGCTCACGCACAGGAGCGCATCCTCATGCTTCGACCCATTCTTGCCAGTTTGACCGCAGTCGCCGACGTCCCGGCGCGCGCAACCATGTGCTTGCGGCGCTCGACGAACTGCGTGGCGGCAAGCCGGTCAGCGTCGCAAAGACGCGGAGTTATGGCTGCTCGGTCAAGTACGCGACCTGACATCCGTCGTCGCTCGTAACGCGAAGCGCGGTTCGTGATCCGGCTTGGTCGTGACCAGGCCCACCGGCAGGACAGGCCGTCGATCGATCAGGGCGATCCGGTAACGCCCAAGCAGCGTCGCCAGCAGGATCTGCGCTTCCGCCATGGCAAAACTCGCGCCGATGCAGATGCGAGGGCCGCCGCCGAACGGCATGAAGGCGCCTTGAGTCCACGGATGCGGCTTGTCGATGAAGCGATCGGGTATGAACGCGGTTGGGTGCTCCCAGTGGCGCCGGTGGCGGTGCAGCGTCCAGGGCGACATCCAGACGAGATCGCGGGGCATGACGCGCTCGCCGCCGACCTCGTCCGACTCGACCGCTTCGCGCACCAGCAGCGGAATAGGCGGGTAGAGCCTCAGCGCCTCCAGCAGCGTGCGCTTGAGCCGCGGCCAGTTCTCCAGATCATCGAGCGACGCGACACGGTCCGGCGCGAAATCGGCGATTTCGGAGCGGATCGCCGACTGTTCATCCCCGTCGAGCGCCAGCAGATACGCCGCCCAGAACAGCAGCCGCGTCGTCGTCTCGAACCCCGCGAACAGCATCGTCGCGCACTGATCCCGAACCTCGTCCGATGGAAGCGGCGCGCCGGTGTCGGTGTCGCGGACGGCGAGCAGCACATCGAGCAGGTCGCGCGTCGCCCCTGGCGGACCCCGCTCGCGCCGGGCGGCGACGAGCGCGTCGACGGTCGCGAACCACCGTGTTCGAAAACGCCGTCGCGGACCGTTGAAGATCGCGTAATCGCCTTCTTCCTTCGCGATCGCATCCGCAAGGTTCGGGCGGCCCGGGCCGTGAAGATAGTCGCGCACGTACCCGGCGAGGTCGGCACCGTTCGTATCGGCCGGCGTCGAGAACAGCGCGCGCAGCAGCGAATCCAGCGTCGCCTGGTTGAACTCGGCGGACAGGTTGCATTCGGCTCGGCCCTCCATCCGCGCTAGCATCGCGGCGGCGGCACCGTGGAAATGCGGCAGGATCGAACCGACGTGGGCGGGGCTGAACACGGGTGCCAGCATGCGGCGCTGCCGACGCCATTCCTCGCCTTCCGCGAGGAGCAGACCGTTGCCGAGCACCCAGCGGAACGGCCGCGTGGCGACGGCCGCGCGCCGGTACTTCGCCGCGGCCGTGGTCAGGACATGCCGGACGGCTTCCGGGTCGTTCACGCCGATGCTCGTGATGCCCAGGAACCGGACCCGGCTGCCGCGCTGTTCGAAGTCGCGTTCGGAATAGACGGTCAGCGGATCGCGCAGCAGACCCATCACCGCGCGCCAGTTCGGCAGCGGCTTTGGGTGGACGGGAGGAGCGGGCGGCACGAGCATCATCGAACCGTCCATCTTCCAAACTCCTACTTGCGTTCCCAGACCTTCTGACCGCCGACCCAGGTTTCCAGCACCTTGGTTTCCCGGAGCTCGGCGGGCGTGGCGGCGAAGACATCGCGGTCGACGAGGATGAAGTCGGCGTGCTTGCCGACCTCCAGCGTGCCGAGCTTGCTTTCGGCAAAGCTGGCGTAAGCCGCGTCCTTGGTGAACGCGGCGAGCGCGGTTGTGAAGCTGACCCGTTCCTCCGGGAACCAGCCGCCGGGCGGTTGCGCGGCCGCATCCTGGCGGCTAATCGCGACGGACAGGCCGTGGAAGGGGTTGGGCGATTCGACGGGGAAGTCGGACCCGAACGCCAGCCGCGCGCCCGCCGCGGTCATCGATCGCCACGCATAGCTGCCGCCGAGCCGCGCGGGCCCGAGGCGGACCTCGGTCATCAGCCGGTCCGACGTCTGGTGCACGGGCTGCATGGACGCGATCAGGCCGAGGCGGCCGAAGCGCGGGATGTCGGCGGGCGACACGATCTGCGCATGTTCGATGCGCCAGCGCCGGTCGCCGGTGTAGGTGACGGCGAGTTCCTCGATCCCGCCCAGCACCTGCGCGTTGGCCGCGTCGCCGATCGCGTGCACCGCGACCTGGAACCCGTCCATCGCCGCGCGGCTCATGAGGTTGCGCAATTTGGCGTCGTCGAGGAACTGCAGTCCGCGCGAAGCGGGTGCGTCCGCGTAGGGTGCCTTGAGGAACGCGCCGCGCGAACCCAGCGCTCCGTCTGCGTAGAGCTTGACCCCTGCCATGCGCAGGCGGTCGCCGTACAGCCATGGGGTGGGCTCGCCGGACGCGATCGCGAGCATCGGTTCGATGCCCGCCGAGTAGCTCAGGATGCGAACGCGCAACCGGCCCGCGTCGCCGGTGCGGCGCATGACGAGCCAGTCCTCGGCGGACGTTCCCATGTCCGCGACGGCGGTCAGGCCGTTCGACAGCATGATCTCCTGCGCTTTCGCCAATGCGGCATCGCGGGTGCGCGGCAATGGCGGGGGGATCTTGGATTCGACGAGTTCGCTCGCGGCGTCGATCAGCAGGCCGTTGGGCGCGCCCGCCGTCTTTTCGATGCGCCCGCCCGCCGGAACGGGAGTTTTCGCGGTGATTCCGGCAAGCTTCAGCGCGGCCGTGTTCGCGACGGCGGCATGACCGTCGATGCGGGTCAGGAACACCGGGCGTCCGGGAACGGCCCGGTCGAGGTCGGCGGCGGTGGGGAAACGCTTGTCCGCCCAAAGTTCCTGGTTCCACCCGCGCCCGACGATCCACAAAGGCTGCGGCGTGTCGGCGGCGTAGCGCGCGAGCTTGCTCTGCACATCGGCGAGCGAGGTCGTGCCCGTCAGGTCCAGCTGGATCGCCTGGAAACCCAGGCCCATAACGTGACCGTGCGCGTCGATCAGCCCCGGGATCAGCACACGCCCGCGCCCGTCCGAGCGGTAGCGAATGCCGGACGGCCGACGCTCTCCGCGCGCGACGAGTTGTTTGACGCGGCCGTCGTCACCGACGACGAGGGCCGAGAAGCGCACCGTGCGGTTCGCGGAATCGAGCGTATAGCCGTCGACGTTTTCTATGAGGGTGTCGGCCAGCGCCGTCGAACTCAGGAACAAGGCCGCCACCGCAGCCGAAAAGCGCTTCACTTGGTCAACCTCCGCACGAGCGACGACGTGTCCTGCCGCCCGCCGCCCATCCTTTGCACGTCCGCGTAGAACTGGTCCACCAGCGCGGCGAGCGGCAACGTCGCGCCGTTCGCGCGCGCCTCGTCCAGCGCTAGGCCCAGATCCTTGCGCATCCAATCGACCGCGAACCCGAAGTCGAATTTTCCCTCGACCATCGTCGGCCAGCGGTTGACCATCTGCCAGCTCTGCGCCGCCCCGCCCGAGATCGCCTCGAACACTTTCGACGTGTCCAGCCCCGCCGCTTTCGTGAACGCGACGGCTTCGGCGAGCCCTCCGAGCACGCCCGCGATCGCGAGCTGGTTGGCCATCTTCGCCGTTTGTCCCGCGCCGGCGCGCCCGACATGGACGATGCGCGCGGCATAGGCGGACATGAGCGGGGACGCGGCGGCCATGGCTTCGTCGGTGCCGCCGCACATGGCGGACAGCGTTCCGGCCTCCGCGCCCGCCTGGCCGCCCGACACCGGCGCGTCGAGGACGTGGAGGCCCACACCTTTGGAGGCAAGGCGGCGCGCGATGTCGGCAGACACGGTGGTGTGGTCCACGAACAGCGCGCCCGGTGCCATCGCGGCGAACGCGCCGTTCTCGCCGAGCGTGACCGCCTCCAGATCCGCATCATTGCCGACGCACGCGAACACCACGTCCGCGCCCCGCGCCGCGTCGGCCGGGCTCGCCGCCACCCGCCCGCCATTCACCGCGACCCAGGCCCCCGCCTTGGCCGCGGTCCGGTTGTACACGACCATGTCGTGACCGGCCGCGGCCAGATGCCGCGCCATGGGTCCGCCCATGACGCCGAGACCGATGAACCCGATTTTCGCCATGACGTCGGCTCTAGCAGCCTTTGTGCCGCATGCCAGATGCCGGTAAGCCGCCGGACATGACCGTGCCCGTGACACTCGACGACGTCCGCGCCGCGCATGCCCGCATCGCCGACGCGGTGGTGCGCACGCCGACGCTGCTCAGCCGCACGTTGAGTGAGCTGACGGGCGCGACCGTGTATCTCAAATTCGAAAACCTGCAGTTCACCGCCGCGTACAAGGAGCGCGGCGCACTCAACACGCTGCTGCTCATGCCCGACGATCAGCGGGCCAAGGGGGTGATCGCGGCGTCCGCGGGCAACCATGCGCAGGCGCTGGCCTATCACGGCCGCCGTCTCGGCATCCCTGTCACGATCGTCATGCCCGCGCCGACGCCCGCCGTGAAAGTCACGCAGACCGAAGGGCACGGCGCGCGCGTCGTGCTGCACGGGGAACGGTTCGACGACGCGTACGCGCGCACGCTCGAGATCATCGCGGCCGAGGGGCAGACGCTCGTTCACCCCTTCGACAACGTGCATGTGATCGCGGGCGCGGGAACGGTCGCGGTCGAGATGCTGGAGGATCAGCCGGATATCGACACGCTGGTCGTGCCGATCGGCGGCGGCGGCCTGCTGTCCGGAATGGCGGTGGCCGCACGAGCCCTGAAACCGGATATGCGGGTCGTCGGGGCGCAGGCCGATCTCTACCCGTCCATGTACTGCCATGTCACGGGCGAGGACCTGCCTTCGTCCGGCGACACGATCGCCGAAGGGATCGCGGTCAAGGAGCCGGGACGGATCACGTCCGCGATCATCGCCGAGCTCGTCGACGCCATCGTGCTCACGCCCGAACGCGACATCGAGCGTGCGGTCAGCCTGCTGGTCCAGATCGAGAAGTCGGTCGTGGAAGGCGCGGGCGCGGCGGGGCTGGCGGCGATGCTGACGCATCCCGAACGGTTCGTAGGTCGCCACGTCGGGCTCGTCCTGTGCGGCGGCAACATCGATCCGCATCTGCTCGCCAACGTGCTGGTGCGCGATCTCGCGCGGACGGGACGTATCGCGCGCATCCGGATCTCGCTTCAGGATCGGCCGGGCGCGATGGCGGCGGTGACGCATCTGTTCCACGAGGCCGGGGTCAACATCCTGGAAATCCATCATCAGCGCATCTTCAACAGGCTGCCGGCCAAGGGCACCGCGATCGAGATCGAATGCGAGGCGCGCGATGCCAGCCAGATCGACCGGCTGACGCAACAGCTGTACGACGCCGGCTTCGAAGTGTCGCGCGTCGAGTTGGATTAATCTTTTGAACGTCGCGGTGTCATCGCGGGACCGAAGGGCGGCGAGCGTACCGCGGCATGCGAAAAGCCTTTTCATCGAACGCCGCCAACATCATAACGGGGTGGTGGACACGATGAGCACCCGGCCTTGAGCGCACCTTTCCGCTTCCCCAAATTCTTCGTCACCTCGCCGACCGCGTGCCCGTATCTGCCGGGCAAGACGGAACGCAAGGTGTTCACGGAGCTGAACGGAGTGCACGCCGCCGAGCTGAACGACGCGCTCGGCCGGATCGGGTTTCGCCGCAGCCAGGGGGTCGCGTACCGCCCGAGTTGCGCCGCGTGCAGCGCATGCGTGTCCGTCCGGGTTCTGACCGACCTGTTCGTGCCTTCCGCCACGCAGAAGAAGATCCTGAAGCGCCACGCCGACCTCGAAGTGTCCGCGTGCAAGCCGTGGACCACGGACGAACAATATACGCTGCTCCGCCGCTATCTCGCGTCGCGCCATCCGGGCGGCGGCATGGCGGGGATGGACGAAGACGATTTCGCCGACATGGTCGAACAAAGCCCCGTCAAGACGTTCGTCGTCGAATATCGCGAGCCGTCCGTCGGCGGACGTCCCGGCAAGCTGGTCGGCGCGTGTCTGACCGATCAGCAGGGCGACGGGCTGTCGATGATCTACAGTTTCTTCGACACGGGCGAGGAGGCCCGTACAGGTCTGGGCACCTACATCATCCTGGACCACATCACGCGCGCGGCCAAGGCGGGGCTGCCGTACGTGTATCTCGGCTACTGGGTCGAGGGGTCGGACCGCATGGCGTACAAGGCCAAGTTCAAGCCGCTCGAACGCCTGACGCGCGACGGGTGGCAGGCCTTCGACCCGGTCGTGCGCGGCGCGGCGGAACGGCGGCTGATGCCGCGGGTGTTCGCCTGACCTTCACGATGCTTCCAAGCGTCACGATCGATCGGCATGGGTAGAGCATGAACGCGCGGACGCCGCTTTCCCGACCGCAACAGGTCAAGCTGACCGTCGACGACTTCCTGTTGCTCGACAAGGCGGGCGCGTTCGACGGCTACTACAGAACGGAGCTCATCGATGGCGCGATCGTCACTGGTGCGAGTGTCGCCATGAGCCCGCAGCACGTTGAGCATATCAGGGTTCATAGCCGGTTGTTCCGCAGGATCGCCGATGCCTGCGATGCGCTTAGCAATGGTTCCGAGGCTTGGATCGAAGGCTCGATCGCCATGCCTCCGCATAGCATGCCGATCCCGGATATATTCGTGACGAGCGAGGCGCTGGTCGGCAAGACCGTCCGATTGGAAACGGTCGTTCTGCTGGTGGAAGTGTCCGTGACGACCGTCGCCTACGACCTGCGCAAGAAAGCCGCTATCTATGCGTTGAGCGGCGTTCGGGAGTATTGGGTCGTCGACATACCCGGCCGTTCGATCCATCAGATGTGGGGTGCCAAAGGCAAGGCGTTTCGCGAAGGGCGCAAGATCGCCATGGGTGACCGGGTAGACGCGGTCACGATCCCAGGTTTGTCGGTCGACACAGATTACCTGTAGGGTTCCACCTGCTCAGCCGACGCTTTCTTCCGTCATCCACGGCGGGTTGGCGATCGCGTGGCGGGCGTTGCGCAGCATGGCGTCCCAGCGCGCGGACAGCTCCTCGAAATAAGGATCGTCGATCTCGATCCGGCGCTTGATGAGCGGGCGTTCGCGGTCGATGGGCATGACCAGGACGTCGATCGGCGGCGCCACCCCCAAATTCGAGCGGATTGCGCTGTCGTACGATAGCAGGCCGACCTTCATCGCGTAGGCGAGCGGCGTGACGACATCGAGCGCGCGGTCGAGGATCGGCTTGCCGTATTTGGTCTCGCCGATCTGCAGGTACGGGGATTCGGGCTTGCACTCGATGAAATTACCCGCGGTGTAGACGTGGTACAGGCTGGGCGGCGCGTTGCCGATGCGGCCGCCGAGCAGCATCGACACGCTGGTCGACACGTTGTCGGCGGCGAGCGCCAAGCGGATGTCGTGGCGGGTGGACTGCACGACCTCGCTGACGAGCTGCGCGGCCTGGAACATGGTGGGTACGTGCTGCAGCGTACGCCGGGCGCCGTGTTCCTCGACCGGGTCCAGCCCTTCGGCCAGCGTGCTGAGCGCGGCCTGGCTGACGGACAGCGAGCCGGACGTGCACGCGAAGATCTGACGCTCGTCGTTCTCGGCGAGCGTGTGGAGCTTGCGGTAGCTCGAGAAATTGTCGACGCCCGCGTTGGTGCGGGTGTCGGCCATCAGGATCAGCCCGTCCTGGAGCAGCATGCCGAGGCAGTAGGTCATGATCGTTCCTCGAAACACCGCATCGAACCGGTAAGCGTCGACTAAGTTCAGCTTTGTCCTTGCGACTGGCTCTGCGATCCACGCCCCTGGGTTTGCGACTGGCGCTGCACCTGCGCGACGCGGACGTCCACCGTCAACACCTCGCCGCGACCGCCGACACGCGTACCCGACACGGGCGCGGCCTGCGGATAGTCGAGCCCGCACGCGACGCGGACATAGGCTTCGTCGGGCGAAATCCCGTTTGATGGGTCGAACCCGACCCAGCCGAGATCGTCGACCCAGGCCTCCACCCAGGCATGCGCGGCGGGCTGCAGCTCCGCGCCGTCATGTCGAAAGAGGTGGCCGGACACGTAGCGCGCGGGGATGCCAGCGGTGCGGGCGACGGCCAGGAAGATGTGCGTGAAATCCTGGCACACGCCGTGCCCGGACGCGAACGCGGTCGCGGCGTCCGTGGTAACGTCGGTCGCGCCTGCCTCGAAAGTCAGCCGCCCGTTGAGCACACCGTTGAGCCGGTGGAGCATGTCCAGCGTACCGCCGCCTTTCGCGGAGAGTTCGCGCGCGAAGTCGGTCAACTCCGCGCGCGCCTGCGTCAGCGGGGTTCCCTGCAGAAATACTTGCGGCGGCAGCGGTTGGGGAAGTCCCGTGACGGTTCCGGTCCCGGGCGCGGTCGCCACGCGGCCGCTCACGGTAACGCGCACGTCGCGCGGCGGCATGTCGATGTAGAGCATGTGCACGTGGTTGCCGTACCCGTCGCGCGCCTCGCGCACGCGCGCGTCGCAATCGACGTCGATCCGCCAGTTGCTGACCGCGTGTCCGTCGAAGCTGGCCGGGGTGACGCGCAGCAGCTGGATGATGCGCCGCGGCGGAAACGCGTAGGCGTAGCGCGTGCTATGCGTGATGGCCAGGCGCACGCTACGCGAACCGGAACTGGTGGCTGATCGCGCCGTGGATCGCCGCGTTGTCGCGGATGTAGCCGCGCAGGTAGTCGTGCAATCCGGCCTGGAACACCGCGTCCATGCGTGCGCCGTCCAGCATCGCCAGCCGCGCCCGCGCCAGCCGGTCGGCCTCGCCCTGCCGTCCGCTGTCCGCGCCGATCGCGGCGAGCAGGTCCACCGTCTCACCCGCGGACGCCGCGATCGATCGCGGGAGCTCGCGGTGCAGCACGAGCAGTTCGGCGATCAGCCAGGGTTTGAGGCCCTGCGAGTAGATCGACCGGTAGGCGAGCTTGGCGGACACGGTCTGCAGGATCGTCGTCCACTGGTCGCGGTCGAGCTGTCCGCCGACGCGCTCGCCCTCGGGCAGCAGGATGTGGTATTTGACGTCGAGCAGCCTGGCCGTGTTGTCGCCGCGTTCGATCACCTGGCCCAAGCGGATGAACCAGAAGCTGTCGGAGCGCAGCATGCGCATGAGCGCGCCCTCGACGCCGCGCGCCTCGGCCCGCAGGCGGTCGAGCAACGCGAGCAATCCGCCTTGCGTGTCCGCCGGCTCGCCTTCGCCGACAGCGAGCCAGGCGCGGTTGAGCGAGCCCCAGACCTCGCTCGTGATCCGGTTGCGCGCCGCCCGCGCATTGTCGCGCGCGGTCGCAAGGCACGACCGGATCGACGAAATGTTTTCGGGCGCGAACGTCAGATAATGCGCGACGGTGTCGGGACCGAGCGACCGGTTGGTACGGCCGAACGTCTGGTCGGCATTGAGCACGGCGAGCGCGCTCGCCCAGGCGTTGAGCGACGCGGCTCCCGATGACAAGGACGACAGCCGGATCGTGGCTTCGATCAGCGACGTCGTGAAATCGGCGCGCTCAGTGTAGCGTCCGATCCAGTACAGATGAGATGCCGTGCGCGACAGCATCAGCCGGGATCGTCCGCCAAGACGAAGCTGTCCTTGGTGCCGCCGCCCTGGCTCGAGTTCACGACCAGCGAGCCTTCGCGCAACGCGACGCGCGTCAGCCCGCCGGGGATGATGCGGATGCCGTCCGCGCCCGTCAGCACGAACGGCCGGAAATCGACATGGCGCGGTGCGATGCCGGCATCGACGAGCGTCGGGCATGTGGACAAGGCCAGGGTGGGCTGCGCGATATAGCGGTGCGGCTCGGCCTTGAGCGCCGCCCGGAACGCGTCGAGTTCGGCGGCGGTCGCGGCGGGGCCGACGAGCATGCCGTAGCCGCCCGACCCGTCGACAAGCTTGACGACGAGCTTTTCGAGGTTGTCGAGCACGTACGAACAGGCGCCCGGCTCCCGGCATCGGAACGTCTCGACGTTGGGGAGTTTGGCCTCGCCGCCCGAATAGTAGCGCACGATGTCCGGCATGTAGCTGTAGATCGCCTTGTCGTCCGCGATGCCCGTGCCCGGCGCGTTGACCAGCGCGACGTTGCCGGCGCGGTACGCGGCCATGAGGCCGGGCACGCCGAGCATCGAGTCGGGCCGGAACACGAGCGGGTCGAGGAACGCGTCGTCGATGCGGCGGTAGATGACGTCGACGCGCACGCGGCCGTCGGTGGTGCGCATCCAGACGATGTCGTCGTCGACCTCCAGGTCCGATCCCTCGACAAGCTCGATGCCTGCGTTGTCCGCCAGGAAACTATGTTCGTAGAAGGCGCTGTTGTGGTGGCCGGGGGTGAGCAGCACGCAGACCGGGTCGGAGCCGGGCCGCGGCGACACCGACTGCATCATCTGCAGCAGGCGGTCGGGATAGGTATCGACGGGGCGCACCGAAAAACGTCCGAACAGTTCGGGGCACAACCGCAGCATCGCCTCGCGGTTTTCGAGCATGTACGAAACGCCCGACGGCGTGCGCGCATTGTCTTCCAGTACGTAGAAGTCGTCCGGCCCGGTGCGCACCAGGTCGATCCCGCAGATATGCGCGTGGATGCCGTGCGGCGGGGTCATGCCGTTCGCGGGGATGCAGAATTGGGGGTTGGCGAGGACGAGATCGGCGGGAACGACGCCGTCGGCGATGATCCGCCGCGCACCGTAGATGTCGGCGGTGAACGCGTTGATCGCCGCGACGCGCTGTTCGAGGCCTTCGGACAGCTTCGTCCATTCGGCGGCCGTGAAGACGCGGGGCACGATGTCGAAGGGAATGATCCGCTCCGCCGCGTCCGCCTTTCCATAGACGGAGAACGTCACGCCCGCGGTACGGAACCGGCTTTCGGCAAGTTGCTGACGGCGGGTGAGTTCGGCAGGCGGGGTCGCCGACAGCCAGGCCGCGAGTGGTTCGACGTCCGCGCGAGCATCTCGCGTGCGGCTGTCGCCCCAGAGTTCATCGAATGCGGACACTCAGCCAAGAGTGACGCGGACACGTCACGCTGGCAAGCGGGACCTCAGGCGACCTTGGCCGCCTGCTCCTCCTCGGTGTCGCGCAACACGTAGCCGCGGCCCCACACCGTTTCGATATAGTTGTCGCCGCCGCATGCCAGCGACAACTTCTTGCGCAGCTTGCAGATGAAGACGTCGATGATCTTCAACTCGGGCTCGTCCATCCCGCCGTACAGATGGTTGAGGAACATCTCTTTCGTGAGAGTCGTGCCCTTGCGGAGCGAGAGAAGCTCCAGCATTGCATATTCCTTGCCCGTCAGGTGGACGCGCGAACCGTCGACCTCGACCGTCTTGGCATCGAGGTTGACCGCCAGCTTGCCCGTCCGGATGACGGATTGCGAGTGGCCCTTCGACCGGCGCACGATGGCGTGGATGCGCGCGACCAGCTCGTCGCGGTGGAACGGCTTGGTCATATAGTCGTCCGCGCCGAAGCCGAGCGCGCGCACTTTGGAGTCCATTTCGCCCACCCCGGACAGGATGAGGACGGGGGTACCGACCTTGGCGACGCGGAGTTTCTTGAGGACATCGTACCCGTGCATGTCGGGCAGGTTGAGATCGAGCAGGATGATGTCGTAATCGTACAATTTGCCCAGATCGAGGCCTTCCTCGCCGAGGTCGGTCGTGTAGACGTTGAATCCCTCGGTCGAGAGCATCAGCTCGATCGCCTTGGCGGTGGTGGGCTCGTCTTCGATCAACAGCACGCGCATCGACTTGTCCCCTGCTTGACGCGGTCCGTTGGTTGAGACGCGCTGCCAGATACGTTCATTAACTATGCGAGATATGAAGGCAAAAGGTTAACGGCCGGTAAAGCCGGGAGCGGGCGATTGCGGTGCGGGCGTTGCGCGGAGGACTCACCTTGCGAGCGCCGAGCCGATGGCCGGAAGTCTCAAAGGTGAGGCAAAGATGAGGCCTAGAACGCTTCCACCGACCTGGGAACTTGATGATCCTTACGGTCGCGCGGCCGTGCGCGTGAGCAGCGCGGGGGGCCGCATGCGAACTCCGCACGACGATGCGGCAAGCCCGTGCCGACAGTAACAAAGAGCGGTCGTGACGAGCCGCGACTCGTCGACGGAGAGGAGCTTGGCAGATCATGAAGGTGTAGGAAAATCCTTTCTCTTGCTTCGGCCATCTGCCGCGCTTGCATTGTTGGAATTCGTTTGTTCTTTGTTCGTTCTCGCTAATGTGGTGAGTCGGAGCGAACTAATGGACCTGTCATCGGTGCTGGATACAGAAGCCTGTGCCCCTATTCGGCCGGGAGCTGCCGAGACGCGTGACGACGCCGCGGGAGCGGTTCAGGCGCTGCTGTCCTTGCCCGACGCGCAGCTGGACTACGCACGCGCGAAGCTCGCGCTCGATGCAATCGTCGATCCGGCGACCGATGTGGATGCGGTCTTGGCTGACCTTAACAGCATGGTGGAGATCGCCTGGCAGCTCGCGGGTCCGTCCCCGTCGGCTGACCGTAAGCTCACCGCACTTCGGACGCTGATCTATGAAGCCGGGCCATGGAACGACCATCGGCCGTTCGCCTACGATCATGAGCGGTACCGCGATCTCAGCGTCAAGCTCCTTTCCGATTACCTGAAGACGCGCCTCGGCAACTGCGTGTCGATGCCGATCCTGTTCCTGATCGTGGCCGAGCGGCTCGGACTCGACATGGCGTTGTCGATGGCACCCTCCCATTTCTTCCTGCGTCACCAAAGCAAGGACGGCCGCGTCGTCAATCTGGAGACGACGAGCGGCGCAATGCCGGCGCGCGACATATGGATGCGGCAGTCGAGAGGCATCAGCGACCGCGCCGTCGCAAGCGGCTTCCACATGCGCTCGCTCGGCCGTCGGGAAGGCGTGGCCGCGATGGCGCTGACGGTTGTCGAGCATCTGACCAACGAGCGCCGCTATGCCGAGGCGATCACGGTGACCCAAATCCTCCTGCGATACAATCCGCGAGACGGCATGGCTTGGGCGAACCAAGGCAATGCCTGTTTCAAGATTTGCCGCACCGAGTTCCTCGACAGGTACGGCTCACAACTGCTCATTCCGGTACCCCAGCGGCCCCGTTACCTTGCGCTGCTCGCACGAAACCGAGCCGCCTTTGCGACCGCTCATGCACTGGGATGGGAGCCGGTCGAATGACGATCCATACTACCGCGTCTTACGATAGAAAGGGTACGAACATGCATATGACCGCCATCGAACCACGAAATCCAAGTGATAACTCCTCCTTGCCGCCAACTCGAAGACAGGCCCGCAATGTCCGGCGCCGCGCCCGTTCCGTTTATCGCGGCTTGTCGGTATGCGAGAGTGCTCTGCATGCGCACTCCTACGTTGGCGCGGACCCGGTGAACTTCACCGATCCGAGCGGGCTGGCGGAGATCATCGTGACGGGCACACTGTGTAGCGGCACATGGATTGGATCGGATGCGAGCAGTTGGACCTGCGCCGACATCGGCTCTGGTTCTGGCCCAGGAAGCAGCAGTTCGAACGGGGGAGAGATGCCTTGCCATCCGCGCGGGCTTGGAGGCGCACCTGTCTGCCGACCTGAGGAGGAAGAGGAGGCCGAGATTGTCGTCACTGGACGGAAAATTGCAGACCGAGGCAGGCGAAACGTAATACACACACATCACCGTGGCCTCGCTCCGGATCAGTTAGAAAGAATGATGAACGATCCCAGCACGCCGGCCGACGAGAAACTCAAGCTTAGGACCTCACTTAAGGGTCTACGAGAGATTAACAAGCAGAAGCAAGGGAACAAGCCTGGTTTGCGGATCATTACCGCTCCTATCGTAATTATGTGCTTGCTGGCGCCAGTTTCATGCGGCTTAATTGATAAAGATGGTAACGGAGTCATTTCCGATGACGAAATACTTGGGTTTTGATCAAGGCAATTCTGATGACAACCGGGCGTTTGAGACATTGCGTCGAGTTGAGGAAGCTGAGGCTATCCTTTCAACCAATTTAGATGTAGACCCTAGCATCATCAAGAAATTACTAAGAAGTGATGTAGAACTGATAAGGATAGAAGTATTAGACTATATATCCGAGAAGTCATCAATACCGGATGTAAAAGAGGACTTATTGAAACTTGCTGGTGTAGAGGTAGATGTTCAATGTGTGTCGCGAATTGTCTTTATTTCTTATAAGTTTGACGAAGATGCAATACTTTCCGCAGTTTCATATCGCCCAACAATTGATGAGTCTGAGTACATAGGCTTATGGGTAAAAGCCGGTCAATTTGCTCAATCGTCTGATCGGCTATCGCTTAGAGTTCTTCAAATCTATGCCGAGCTTGGTGACTGGGAGCTAGCGACTCTGTCAAAGAATCTTATTCGTCTCATTTCAAGTGAGTAGGGATTACGGTGACAGTGCGCTAATTAGAGGCCGAAGCGAGTGGATCGCGTCGGCCTTCTTTTTGGTGCGTATTCCGGTGCGCTCGCGTATCGCAGCTTGCCTTTAGACACTGGAGCCCGCTTCCATCCAAGCTAGGTTGTGCCGGTCCTTCCTCTCGTGCCAAGGCCTTGCCATGCTCGCCGACCGCATCCTGTTCATCGATGGCGAGGCGATCGTGGTGGACAAGCCGGCGGGGTTGCCCGTCGACCCGCCGCGCGACGGGTCGTTGAGCGTCGCGAGCCATGGCGAAAGCCTCGCCTTCGGGTTCGCGCGGTGGCCGAACCCGGTGCATCGGCTCGATCGGGACACGAGCGGGTGCCTGCTGCTGTCGCGCAATCCCAAGGCGCATGCGCGGTTCCAGCGCGCGTTCGAGGCGCGGGGCGTGGAAAAGGTTTACTGGGCCGTTGTGGACGGGGTTCCGGCGGACGAGGCGGGGACGGTGGACGCGGCGTTGTCGAAGGTATCGACGCGCGAGGCGGGGTGGCGGATGGTGGTCGACGCCAAGGGCAAGGACGCCCGCACGCACTGGCGGGTGCTGGCGACGCGCGCGGGAAAGACGCTGATCGAGATGCGGCCGGAGACGGGGCGTACGCACCAGCTGCGGGTCCATGCGGTGCATGGGCTGGGCATGCCGATCCTGGGCGATCCGGTTTACGGGCGCGGCGGGCCGACCGGCATGCTGCTGCACGCGCGCAGCTTGCGGGTGGAGCGGGGAGACAAGCCGCCGGTCGACGCCGTCGCGCCCGTGCCGCCGCATTTCATCGAAGCCGGCTTCGATGGCGTTTGATCTGCCCGAGGACGCGCTTGAAGAACGGTTCCTCGCCGCCAGCGGGCCGGGCGGTCAGAACGTCAACAAGGTCGCGACGGCGGTGCAACTGCGGGTGGACACGTACCGGCTGGGCTTGTCGCCCGACGTGTTCGCGCGCTTGAAAGTGCTGGCGGGGCGTCGAATGGCGGGCGATGGCGGGCTGACCGTGGTGGCGCGGCGGTTCCGGACGCAGGACTCCAACCGGGCCGACGCGCGGGCACGAGTGGTCGCGCTGATCGAGGCCGCGCATTTGCGCGACTCGCGGCGGGTGGCGACGCGGCCGAGCCGGGCCGCCAAGGCCGCGCGGGTAGAGACCAAGACCAAGCGCGGGGTCATCAAGGCAGGGCGCGCCAAGCCTCGCGAAGAGTAGACGAGTGTTGGACGAGTAGATGTACGATTTTGCCTTCGCCACGACTGACAAAACGACGTTCTACCGCGAGCTGGCCGATGCCTTGCGCGGACTGGTCGCTGATGAGCCCGATCCGGTCGCCAACATGTCCAATGCGGCCGCGCTGATCTTTCACGGCTTGCCCGACCTTAATTGGGCGGGCTTCTACCGCAACATCGACGGAGCCCTGGTGCTTGGCCCGTTCCAGGGCAAGGCGGCGTGCATCCGGATCCCTTTCGGCCGCGGCGTGTGCGGGACTGCGGCGGCGACGCGGACGGCGCAGCGCGTCGACGACGTGCACGCGTTCCCCGGCCACATCGCGTGCGATGCCGCGTCGCGATCGGAACTCGTCGTGCCGCTGGTCGCCGGCGACCGGCTGCTGGGCGTGCTCGACCTCGACAGTCCTCTGCCCGCTCGCTTCGATGAGGCCGACGAGGCGGGATGTATCGCGCTGGCACATGTCCTAACGGCGCGCCTGGCGGTGTAGCGGGGCCGCCGCCGACGGGTTAAAAGGCGGGTAACGATGCGGGCCCCCGGGGTTCGCGCGGCAAGCAGGAGGCATCATGCGCAAATTGTTCTTGGCGACGATCGCGGCGGCGGCCTTGCTGCCGGGGGTGGCGCAGGCGCAGGGGTCCGTGCGCGTGGCGCGCGGCGCACAGGCGGGGACGACGTGGAGCGCGCCCCACGGATCGAACGGCATGCGCGAGGAGTATCGCCGCGACCGCGACGTACCGCTCTACGGCGACGAGGAGTATCGCGGCGATCCCTATGCCGATCCCTATGGCGACGACCCTTACTACGACGATGCGCGGCGCTACGGCGTCGAGGATTACGCCATGTCCGACCGCTTCGTCCGCGACGGGGATGGCGGGCTCGATTACGACCGCGACTACCCCTACGACCATCCCTACGGGAACGGTTATGCGGGCGGCGGCTACTACACGATCGTGGAGACCACGACGACCACCGAACCCGGCGTGGTCACCTACCTGGAGCAGCCGAAGGTCGCGGTGCACCGGGCGAGGCGGACGGTGAAGAAGCGCGGCGCGTATCGGGCGTCCGGCCGCGGGCTGGGGACGAAGATCCGCCGCCTGAGGTAAATCAGCTGAGTCGATCGATCGCTTCGCTCGACAGGCTGCCCGGAACGATCATGACGGGGCAGCTGAGCTGGCCCGCGTCCGGCCCTGCGAAGTGCGCGATCAGCGGACCGGTCGTGCCGTCCGCCGCCGCGCCCAGCACGAGCGCGGCGATGTCGGTGCGTTCGGACAGCAGGCGGCGCACGGCCGCGACCGGGTCTCCTTCGCGCACGGTGATCGCGGGCTCTATGCCCGCTTCCTCGACGATCTCCCCCGCCGCCGACGCGACCAGCGCGCGCGCGCGCAGCGTAGCCTCCTCCTCCATCGTCGCCTGGACGCCGCCGAAGGGCGTGAACTCCTGGGGCTCGACGGTGGTGACGATCTCGATCGCGCCGCCCGTCTTGGCGGCCCGCCGCGCGGCGAAGCGCAGCGCGACGCGCGCCTCCGGGCTGTTGTCGATGACGACGAGATAAGTGCGCATGCGCTTGAACCCTGGCCCGGAAACGCGAGCGTGTCGCATCCGGTCGCGGCGCGCAAGCGTGAGAGCGCCGCGCGGGCCGGGGCACTTGACCCGTCTCCCCCGCTGGTGTGTTGATCGCCCAGCCCTGCGAGCCCACTCTCCCTGCGAGACCCGCCATGCCGATCGAACTGAAAATGCCCGCTCTATCTCCGACGATGGAGGAAGGGACGCTGGCCAAGTGGCTCGTGTCCGAAGGCGACACCGTGGCGGCGGGCGACCTGCTCGCGGAAATCGAGACCGACAAGGCGACGATGGAATTCGAGGCCGTCGACGAAGGCACGATCGCGAAGCTGGTCGTTCCGGCGGGCACGGACGGGGTCAGGGTCGGCGCGGTGATTGCGCTGATGGGAGGCGAGGGCGAGGCCGCGGCTCCGCCGGCCGTGGTTCCCGCTCCTCCTGCGCAGGGGGGCGGCGAGACGGCGAGCGCGCCCGTGACCGCGCCGGTCGCGGAACAATCGGCGGTCGTGCCCGGCCCGGAAGAAAAGGGGTATGGCGCGAACCCGGCGGAAGACGCGGTGGTGGCGGCCAAGCAGGACGCGCCCGTTGCAAAGCCGAACGGTGCCGCCGCGCCCACCGGCGAGAGGATCAAGGCGAGCCCGTTGGCCAAGCGGCTGGCGAGTGCGCGCGGAATCGATCTGGCGACGCTGACGGGGACGGGCCCAGGCGGGCGGATCGTCAAGGCGGATCTGGATGGGGCCAAGGAAGGGCAGGGACTTCAACAAGCTCAGCCCGAACGGGTCGGGAGTTCCGCGCCCGAGGCTCCGTCAAGAACCGCTCCCCCTGAGCCTGTCGAAGGGCTGCCTTCTGCACCGGTCGCAGCCACACCAAGCGACATCCCCAGCACCACCGCCAAGCTGTCCAACATGCGTCGCACGATCGCGCGTCGGCTTACCGAATCCAAGCAGACCGTGCCGCATTTCTACCTCACGGTGG
Source organism: uncultured Sphingomonadaceae bacterium (assembly GCA_964251385.1). Lineage (GTDB taxonomy): Bacteria > Pseudomonadota > Alphaproteobacteria > Sphingomonadales > Sphingomonadaceae > CADCVW01. The sequence goes on from CAXUJK010000002.1 coordinate 763,289, forward strand.
ACTGCAACCTCGACGCGCTGCTCAGGATGCGCGGCGATCTCAACGCGAGCCTGGCCCCGCGCGGGATCAAGCTTTCGGTCAACGACTTCCTCGTCAAGGCGCTGGCCGTCGCGTTGCTCGAAGTGCCCGCCGCCAACGTCCAGTATAACGGCGACACGCTGACCAGCTTCTCGCGTGCCGACATCTCGATGGCGGTCGCGATCGAAGGCGGGCTGATCACGCCCGTCATCGTCGACGCGGGGAGCAAGCCGCTGTCCCGCATCGCCACCGAGTCCAAGGACTTGGCGGCGCGCGCCCGCGACGGCAAGCTCAAGCCCGAAGAGTATAGCGGCGGCACCGCATCCATCTCGAACCTCGGCATGTACGGCATCAAGCAGTTCGACGCGGTCATCAACGTTCCGCAGGCGATGATCATGGCGGTCGGCGCGGGCGAGAAGCGGCCGTACGTGGTGGGCGACGCGCTCGCCGTCGCGACCGTGATGAGCGCGACCGGCAGCTTCGACCATCGCGCGATCGACGGCGCGGTCGGCGCGCAGCTGATGGCGGCGTTCAAGCGGCTGGTCGAAGCGCCCTTGGGGATGCTTGCGTGATCGATGGAAGGTGTCCTGCAGCATACGACCGCTATGGTCCTGGGACCTTGGGGTGCTGAGAGGATGCGCCGTCAGCGTGATCAGCCTGGCTGTTCTCGCATTTGTCGTGCTTGCCGCCGGCAGTTATCTGCTTCAGCTCCCGCAGAACAATGGTCCGCGTTCAGGTCCGAGCACGATGTTTTTACTGCTTGCCACTGTAGGTGTCGGAGCAATCGTTTACCTGGTTAAAGGACGAAGTCGGTCTTAGCCTGTTGCTGTCGTGTTCAGGACGTTCGCCGGCTCGGGCGACCTGCGTCGTCAGCCGGTTCCCATTAGGGCGGTCGTCAGTCATTCGGCTGCGTTTAAATAGCTGGTAACAAGTCTCAGCTATGCCCGCGACGATCAAGGTCGGGGGGCTTCCGCATGCGCGTTTTCCTAAGTTCGCTGAAAGGCACGACGCTCGCCATCGTCGCGTTTTCCGTCCTGTACCTTCTCATGTACATGCCCCGTACGGCCGCCGCGTTCAGCGTGACCTTCGCTGGGCTGCTGATGATGCTCATGTACGTCGTGGTGCCGATCTTCGTGATCAGCCTGCTCGTCAACATCTTCGCCAAGCCGGCCGCGCGCGTGGCGGGGCTCGCGAGTTCGCGCAGCCGCGGCTTCACGCCGGGTGCGGTGGCGCTGATCTACGCCGCGATTGCAGGCGTGGGCGCGTTGTTGATGGGGGCCTTGTTCCAGATGGTCGTCATCATCGCCGCCGCGGGAGCGATCGTCGGGTACTTCGTGGGTCGTACGAACAACCCGCGCAAGACCGTCTAGCCGGTGCCGACCGCTCCGCGTATGGCGCGGGGATGGCAAACAGTTACGACCTCGTAATCCTCGGTTCCGGTCCCGGCGGCTACGTCGCCGCGATCCGCGCGTCGCAGCTTGGGCTGAAAGTCGCGATCGTTGAGCGCGAGCGGCTCGGCGGCATCTGCCTCAACTGGGGATGCATCCCCACCAAGGCGCTGCTCCGCACGTCCGAGATCAACCACTACATCACGCACGCCGCGGCTTACGGCCTGTCGGCGGAGAAGGTCGGGTACGATCTGACCGCGATCGTCGACCGCTCGCGCAAGGTCGCGGGGCAGCTCAACGCCGGGGTCAAGGGCCTCATGAAGAAGAACAAGGTGACGGTGGTCGACGGCGTCGGTGCGCTCACGGGGCCGGGCAAGCTGTCCGTCAAGCGTGGCGACGAGACGGTCGAACTGGAGGCCCCCCACATCATCCTCGCCACCGGAGCCCGCGCCCGCGAACTTCCGTTCGCCAAGGCCGATGGCGACCGCATCTGGACGTACCGCGATGCGATGGTGCCGAAAGTCATGCCCACCAAACTGCTCGTCATCGGATCGGGCGCGATCGGAATCGAGTTCGCGTCGTTCTACCGCGACATGGGATCGGAGGTCACGATCGTCGAAATGCTCGACCGCATCCTGCCGGTCGAGGATGTCGAGGTTTCCGCGTTTATGCTTAAAGCACTCGAGAAGCAGGGCATGCGCATCCTGACCCAGTCCGGGGTCGAGAGCCTGGAGACGGCGGGGGAGGGCGTGCGCGCGGTCCTGAAGGGCGGCGAGGTCGCCGAGTTCAGCCACGCCATCGTCGCCGTCGGAATCGTGCCCAACACCGAGGATATCGGGCTCGAAGCGCTGGGCGTGAAAACCACGAAAGGCCATGTCGACACCGACCCGTACGGCCGCACCAACGTCGAAGGCCTATACGCGATCGGCGACATCACCGGCCCGCCCTGGCTCGCGCACAAGGCGAGCCACGAAGGGGTGGTGTGCGTCGAGGCGATCGCGTCGGCGATGGGCCGCAACGAACATGGCGCACATCCGATGGACAAGGCCAACATCCCGGGATGCACCTACTCGCGCCCGCAGGTCGCCTCGGTCGGCTACACCGAGGCCGCCGCGGTCCAGGCCGGCTACAAGGTGCGCGCGGGCAAGTTCCCCTTCATCGGCAACGGCAAGGCGATCGCGCTCGGCGAGGCGGAAGGGTTCGTGAAGACCGTGTTCGATGATGCGACGGGCGAGTTGCTCGGCGCGCACATGGTGGGCGCGGAAGTCACCGAGCTGATCCAGGGCTATGTCGTCGCGCGCCAGCTTGAGACGACCGAAGAGGATCTGATGCGGACTGTGTTTCCACACCCGACATTATCAGAGATGATGCACGAGTCCGTTCTTTCCGCCTATGGCCGCGCCATCCACTTCTAAACCACAGGATTCCGACATGAACGCCAAGATCACCCTGACCGCCGCGATCGCGCTCACTCTGTCCGCGTGCGGGGGCAGCGAGACGACCGACAACGGCACCGGCAACGCGGCGTCGGCCGCGGGCAACTTGACCACTCAGCCCGATCTTGGGAACGAGGTCGCGACGGACACGAAGGTCGCGATGAACGGCTCGGTCGCGGTGACGCCGACGACCGCGACAGAATTCGCCAACGCCGCCGCCGCGTCCGACATGTTCGAGATCCGCTCCTCGCAGCTCGCCGCGCGGCAGGCGAGCAGCGCCGGCGTCAAATCCTACGCGACAATGATGATCGCCGAACACACCAAGTCGACCAACGAGCTCCGCGCCGCCGCCGCGCAGGTCGCGCCGGCGGTGACGCCCGCGCCCGCGTTGACGCCGGAGCAGGAAGCCAACTTGACCGCGCTCGCCGCCGCCAAGGGCACTGCGTTCGATACGTTGTACGCGCAGGCCCAGGTCACCGGCCACGAAAACACCCTGGCGACGCTGCAGGGCTATGCCGCGCGCGGCGATCAGGCGGCGCTGAAGGCGTTCGCGGCCAAGACCGCGCCGGTCGTGGAGAAGCATCTGGCGGACGCGCGCAAGCTGGCGAAGTAGGTGCGCGTTCTCGTTGCCGCCGCGCTGCTCGCCACGGCATCGGCGGCGAGCGCCGACACCGTCGCGATCACCGCCGCGCGCATGATCGACGTCGTCGCGGGGCGCACCGTCGACAATCCCGTCGTGATCGCCACCGATGGCCGGATCACGGCGGTCGGGCGGGCGGGTGCGGTCGCCATCCCGGCAAATGCGCGCCGCATCGACCTGCCCGGCAAGACGATCCTTCCCGGCTTCATCGACATGCACGTCCACCTGGACAGCAACCCCCGCTACGGCGGCTACACCAACCTGCAGTTCACCGACGCCTTCTGGGCGGTGCAGGGGGTGGCGAACGCGCGCGCGATGCTCGACGCGGGGTTCACGACCGTGCGCAACGTCGGTTCGGAGAATTACGCCGACGTCGCGTACAAGCAGGCGATCGACGAAGGCCTGATGGTGGGTCCGCGCATCGTCCCCGCCGCGCATTCGCTCGGCGCGACGGGCGGGCATTGCGACCAGACCTACCTGCCGCCGTCCTACAAGAGCGTCGGCGTCGCGGTCGCGGACGGTCCGCAGGCGCTGCGCACGCGCGTCCGCGAGCAGCGCAAATACGGCGCGGAGGTGATAAAGATCTGCGCCACGGGCGGCGTCTTCTCGCGCAACACCGAACCCGGGCAGCAGCAATTGTCCGAGGAGGAGATGCGCGCGATTGCGGACGAAGCGCACCAATGGGGCCTCAAGGTCGCCGCCCACGCGCACGGCGCGGCGGGGATCAAGGCCGCCATCCGCGCGGGGATCGACACGATCGAACATGCGAGCCTGGTCGACGACGAAGGCATACGGCTCGCCGTCGCGCGCAAGCAGCCCGTCTGGTTCTCGATGGACATCTTCAACACCGACTACACGCAGTCCGACGGCAAGAAGAACGGGGTCCTGGAGGCCAACCTCAAGAAGGACCGCGACATCGCGCTTCTCCAGCGCCAGAATTTTCGCCGTGCCCATGCCGCGGGCGTGAAGATGGTGTTCGGCTCGGACGCGGGCGTCATGCCGCACGGCACGGCAGGCGGGCAGTTCGCCACGATGGTGCAATGGGGAATGACGCCGATGCAGGCGATCCAGGCCGCCACGACAGAAGCCGCGCAGGCGCTCGGGCGGACGCAGGACGTCGGCGCGATCGCGGTCGGGCGCTATGCCGACATCGTCGCGGTCGACGGCGATCCGCTGGCGGACATCCGGGAACTCGCGGACGTCGACGTTGTCATCAAGGGCGGAACCCAGGTGGGGGACGACGAGTGAGCGACGATGCGAAGACGCACAAGGATTTCGACGACGCGGTGAACATGACCGCGCGCGAGATCGAAGTGTTTCTTGAGACGGACGAGTCGAAGGCGGTCGGCTGGAAAGGCGAGAGCGGGCATGACGAGGACGCCGAGTCCGTCGGGCACCAATCGGGTCGGCGCATCGTCGCGTTGCTCGGCGCGAAGAAGGCGGATCTGACCGCCGACGACTACGCCCACATGCGCAAGGTCGTCAGCTACGTCCACCGCCACATGGCGCAGGGCCCCGCGCACGATGTGGAGACGTCGCGGTGGCGCTACAGCCTCATGAACTGGGGTCACGATCCGCTTAAGACGTAACGGGAACGCCGCCGCGACACGCGGGTTAGCCTTCCGAACTTCCCTCAGGAGACACGACATGGCCGACAGCAAGACCGCGCGCAACGCGAAGGCGGGGTACGCCGAAAACATCGAGGAAATGACCCTCAACAACGAGAATTTTCGCGAGGTGCTCTACACCGGCGAGAAGCTCCAGCTCGTGCTCATGACGCTCAAGCCCGGCGAGGAGATCGGCGAAGAGGTCCACGACGACAAGGACCAGTTCTTCCGCTTCGAGAGCGGCACGGGCGAGGTCCACATCAACAAGGTCGTCAACCCCGTCGAGGACGGCATGGCGGTGATCGTTCCCGCGGGCTCGCTGCACAACGTCGTCAACACCGGCGAGGACAATCTAACGATGTACACGGTCTACGCCGGGCCCGACCACAAGGACGCGACCGTTCACGTCACAAAGGAACAGGCGGAACGCGACCACGACAACGACGAATATGACGGCAAGCCCACCGAGTAGGCGGCTCTCCCGGACGATCGAAGGGCGACGCTGCGGCGTCGCCCTTCGTGTCAGCCGGTCGCGAGCGCGACGAGAGACACGCCCAGAGAGAAAAATAGCGGGCAGTAGAAGCGCGTGTCGTAACGTGCCCAGCGAGTCGTGCGCAGCGTCTTGAACACTCCGACGTAACGATGCCAGGCGAGCGCCCTCGCGACGAAGGCGACCCCGACCAGCGCAAGCACGGCCGTCACCAACTCGCGATCCAGACCCGTACGCATCACCTCCGCACGATCAAGCGCCAGCAATCCGATCCCGATCAGCCCCAGCGCGACGAACAGCGCCCCGATCCGCCACAACGGGAGCAGATGGTCGTAGATCGGTCGGCCGTCGGGTCGCTGTGGCAGCGACACGGAAAAGCCGTAGCGACCGCCGAATGCCCAATGCAGATGGAACGAGGCGGCGATCGCGAGGATCGTGAGCGAGATCGCAAGCGCCGCCATGGTCGCGGACTAGCAGCCGGTCGCTTGCGGGCCAACAGCTACCCTTGCACCTACGCGCCGCGGCGGCGATGATCCGGCATGACGAAGGTTGCGACCTTCACCTACGGACCAAGCGTGCGCCTGGGAGCGGGAGCCGCGGACCGGATTGCCGATCTGCTTCCCGCCGGCCCCGTCCTCTTCATCACCGATTACAACGTGCGGGCTCTCGGGCTGGCCGATCGTGCGCTTTCCACCTTGGGCAATTCGACCGTATTCGATCGGGTCGAGGCCGACCCGTCCCGTTCGACGCTTGAAGCCGCGGTCGCCGCCGGTCGCGAGGCTGGCGCCACCTCCGTCGTCGGTTTCGGCGGAGGCAGCCCCATGGATGTGGCAAAGCTCGCGGCGTATCTGCTTGGCTCCGGCGACGATCTCGACGCGATCTGGGGGGTGAGCAAAGCCGCCGGCGCCCGGCTGCCGCTTGTGCTCGTGCCAACGACGGCGGGGACGGGGTCGGAGGCGACGCCGGTGTCGATCATCACCGATGGGCATGAGAAGAAGGGGGTGAGTGCCCCGTCGCTGGTGGCGGACGTTGCGCTGCTCGATCCGGCCCTAACGGTCGGACTGCCGCGCGGCGGCACTGCGGCGACTGGGATCGATGCCATGGTGCACGCGATCGAGGCGTTCACGAGCGCCCGGCTCAAGAACCCGCTGTCGGACATGCTGGCGAGCGAAGCGCTACGCCTGCTCGGCGCCAACATCCGGACCGCGTGTGACGCGCCTTCGAACATCGAGGCGCGCGCGGCCATGCTGCTCGGCGCGCATCTGGCCGGCGTCGCCTTCGCCAACGCCCCCGTCGGCGGCGTGCACGCGCTCGCTTATCCACTAGGTGCGCGCTTCGGGGTGGCGCACGGCCTGTCCAACGCGCTGATGCTGCCGCACGTTCTTGCCCACAATCTGCGCGCAGCCCAGCCGCTCTACGCCGAGCTGGGAGTTCTGCTCGAGCCGGCGCTGGCGAGCCAAGGCGAACAAGGCCGCGCCCGCGGGCTCATCGACGCGATGAACGCGATCGCCGCCCACGCCGGCGTCCCCCGCACCCTGCGCGAAGTCGGCGTCCGCGCCGCCGACCTCGACACCCTCGCCGCCGACGCGATGCGGCAGGAGCGGCTGCTGGTGAACAATCCGTGCGAGATCACGCAAGTCGACGCGCAACGCATCTACGCGGCGGCTTTGTAGCGCTTCGTTTGCAGCCAAGCGTGTCACAAGCTACGCATGTGACGCCCGCGAAAAACGCGGAGCGCTGGAAGCCGACAAGCGATGCCCGAGCACGATCTTCCAACCCTCGACCCGATGGGCGACTTCGGACGCAACCTGTTCCAACGGGCCGAGGAGGCGCGGCTGCAACTTCGGCGTTTGCCGCAGCACGCCGCACGGAAAGCGGAGGACGCGTTGGTACGAACGCTTCGCCCGCGCGGGTTAACTGCCGGAGAACGACGGATCGTAACCGGCGCTTGGAAGACGGGAGCCGATCCGGCGGCTGTTCGACTGTTCGATGGTCCCGGCACGTCGCCGATCGCCGCGGCAGCATTCGCCAAGGGCAATCCGGCTATTACTCTTGGAAACAACATCTTCTTCAAGCCGGGCCGGTACAGGCCTGACTTTTCGTTGGACGCGCTGGATATCACGTTGCTGGTCCACGAGTACACGCATGTCGTGCAATACAGGAAGATGGGTCACGGTCCGTTTTTCGCCCGGTACGGAGCCGATTTGCACAGGCATTCTTACAACCCGGACAAGCTTTACGATTACGGCGGTCGTTCCACGACGTGGGCGCAGGAGACGCTCGAAGGTCAAGCCGAAATGGCAGGTGTTTATGCGGGATTGCGTAACTCGAAGAAGGCGGCCGCTGCGGCTGCAAAGGTCGATCTCGAACGGCGCTTGAAGGGGAGCGGCGTTTATGGGCTTTAAGGCCAAAACGCTGACGCTACCCTTTGCTTGGCTGATCCTTTCCGCCTGTCAGCTAAGCGCCGTTTTGTTCGTCCAGCAAAGCGACGGCCGCTTGACGTTCTCCGTCGATGACGGGTCGGGACGCGAGCGGTGTATCCGATCGGTTTATGTCTACCCGGACCAGCCAGCGGGTGCGGAGCCGCTATGGCATGTGGAGGAGGTGCGGCGCGCGGCTTGCTTGCTGACGATCGGATATGGGCGGGTGCCCGACGGCTTCGTTGCTGATGGTCCTGCACCCAAGCTTCAGGCCGGCGCGAACTATCAGGTCAGCGTGGCTGGACCTGGCTTCAACGAAGAAGCTGCTTTCGTCGCGAAGTAGCAGGCGTCGACTGCCCTTGCTTCGTCACGTCCGCCGTTGACCCTATGTGGCTCGCCCGCTATAGGCCCGGCTCATCCTCGCGGAGCCATGCGCTTCTGGAGCGGGGGTGAGAGCTTGAACATTGTCGCTCACGCGGGCGCCGGGGTGGCCTCTTCGAGGCCTTCCGGGTTTTTGCGTTTTGTGGATCGCCTCGGCAATCCTCGCGGCAGAGTAACCGTCGGCGGCTCGCCGACATTGAAAAGGTGAAGGGCTTCATGCCGACGATCAACCAGCTGGTCCGCCACGGGCGCGACCTGCAGAAGGCCAAGAACAAGGTGCCCGCGATGGAGGCCAACCCGCAGAAGCGCGGCGTCTGCACCCGCGTCTATACGACGACCCCGAAGAAGCCGAACTCGGCGCTTCGCAAGGTCGCCAAGGTGCGGCTGACCAACCAGCGCGAGGTCATCAGCTACATCCCGGGCGAAGGCCACAACCTGCAGGAGCACAGCGTCGTGCTGATCCGCGGCGGGCGTGTGCGCGATCTGCCCGGCGTTCGCTACCACGTGCTTCGCGGCGTCCTGGATACCCAGGGCGTCAAGGGTCGCAAACAATCCCGCTCGAAGTACGGCGCCAAGCGTCCGAAGTAAGCCGCACGGCTGAAGTTAAGAGAAGGTCTTAGAATATGGCTCGTCGTCGTCGCCCCGAGAAGCGCGAAATCCTTCCCGATCCCCGTTACGGGGATCTGATCCTGTCCAAATTCATGAACTCGGTGATGCTCGACGGCAAGAAGTCGGTCGCCGAAGGCATCGTCTATGGTGCTCTGGAGACAGTCGAAACGCGCGCCAAGCGCGAGCCGGTCGGGGTGTTCCATGACGCACTCAACAACATCAAGCCGGGCATTGAAGTCCGCAGCCGCCGCGTCGGTGGTGCGACCTACCAGGTGCCGGTCGAGGTTCGTCCCGAGCGTGGCCAGGCGCTGGCGATCCGCTGGCTGATCTCCGCGGCGCGTGCGCGGTCGGAGCATACGATGGCGGCGCGGCTGTCGGGCGAGTTGCTCGATGCGTCGAACAATCGCGGCAACGCGGTCAAGAAGCGCGAAGACTCGCACCGCATGGCCGAAGCCAACCGGGCCTTCTCTCACTACCGCTGGTAGTCATCTCGCGCTGAGGCGCATCAGAAAGCAAGTATCATGGCCCGCAGCCATCCGCTCGACAAGTATCGCAACATCGGCATCATGGCGCATATCGACGCCGGCAAGACGACGACGACCGAGCGCATCCTCTATTACACCGGCAAGTCCTACAAGATCGGCGAAGTGCATGAAGGCACCGCGACGATGGACTGGATGGAGCAGGAGCAGGAGCGCGGGATCACGATCACGTCCGCCGCGACGACGTGCTTCTGGAACGATCACCGCATCAACATCATCGACACGCCCGGCCACGTCGACTTCACGATCGAGGTCGAACGTTCGCTGCGCGTTCTCGACGGTGCAGTCGCGTGCTTCGACGGCGTTGCGGGGGTCGAGCCGCAGTCGGAAACCGTGTGGCGTCAGGCGGACAAGTATAAAGTCCCGCGCATGTGCTTCATCAACAAGCTCGACCGCACCGGCGCCAATTTCAACATGTGCGTGCAGATGATCAAGGATCGCCTGGGCGCGCGGCCTGCCGTTCTTTACCTGCCGATCGGCATCGAGGGTTCGTTCAAGGGTCTGGTCGACCTCGTCGAGAACCGCGCGATCGTGTGGCTCGAGGAGAGTTTGGGCGCCAAGTTCGAATATCAGGACATCCCGGCCGACCTCGCCGATGAAGCTGCCGCCGCGCGCACCGACCTGATCGAGATGGCCGTCGAGCAAGACGACGACATCATGGAAGCCTATCTGGGCGGCACCGAGCCCGATGCGGCGACACTGAAAAAGCTCATCCGCAAGGGGACGCTGGCGTTCGCGTTCGTTCCCGTGCTGTGCGGTTCGGCGTTCAAGAACAAGGGCGTGCAGCCGCTGCTCGACGCGGTCGTGGATTACCTCCCGTCGCCGCTCGACGTGCCCGCAATCAAGGGCACGAAGCTCGACGGCGAGACCGAGGATTCGCGTCCCGCCGACGACAATGCGCCGTTCGCCGCGCTCGCGTTCAAGATCATGAACGACCCGTTCGTCGGCACGCTGACGTTCGCGCGCATCTATTCGGGCAAGCTCGAGACCGCGTCGACCGTGACCAATTCGG
>CAXUJK010000003.1:0-591492 GCA_964251385.1 uncultured Sphingomonadaceae bacterium
TTGCATGTGTTAGGCATGCCGCCAGCGTTCGTTCTGAGCCAGAATCAAACTCTCATTTTGATGTCCGACCACAGCGCCTCCTTGGAATAGGAGGCATCCAGGGCCGGCTTTCAGGAGCCATTCCTGCACATTGCATATTTGTGGTATGCTATGAGACATGGAACGGCTTGTTGCTGACCGGTCCACCAGAGCCTAAAACTCTCTGGTAACCGGAGCCGCCGCCCACATGTCCCTTCATCTAAACCGACAATGTCAAAGAGCCGACGCATCTGCTATCCCAGTCTTTCGATTGGGCACCGTGTTACCGATGGAGCTGATGCGAAACGCTGCGTAGCCAATTGGCCGCGCCCCGTCTGCTTCGATGTCCTATATGGGAGGCATCCTGAGGCGTCAACAGATTCGTTTCAAAAAAATTTCACTTATGTGGGTAAAGGGGCTCAGCGGCCTTCGGAGGCCGCTACAGGTACATAGCAGAAGCCGACCCTCCCGTCAGGAACGAACGACCCCTTGTCCGAAGCCGATCCCCTCGTTCCCACCGTCGACGCCCCCCCCCTCTCGCACCGCGTGCGCGACGCTGTCTTCTGGCGTTCGGGGTCGCAGATCGTGTCCCAGATCATCACGTGGGGCGCGACGTTCCTCGTCATCCGCATCCTCAACCCCGCGGACTACGGCCTGTTCGCGATGACGCAGGTGGTGCTGGTCTTCCTCCATCTGCTCAACGGCTATGGCATCGCGAGCGCGCTCATCCAGAGCGAGAAAGTGTCGCGTACGCAGGTGCGCCAAGTGTTCGGGATGCTCATCCTGCTCAACGCGGGGCTGGGCCTGGCGCAGATCGCGTTGGCCCCGCTCGCCGCCGCTTATTTCCGGCAGCCGATGCTGGACGATCTGCTGCGCGTCCAAGCCCTGCTCTACGTCGCGACGCCGTTCATCGCGGTGCCCAACGCGCTGCTCAGCCGCGGGATCGACTATCAGAATCAGGCCAAGATCAATCTCGTCGCGGCGGTGCTGAGCGCGGCGACCGCGTTCCTCTGCGCGTCGGCGGGATGGGGCGTGTGGGCGCTGGTCGTCGCGCCGATCGTGCTGTTCTGGACGCGCGCGGTCGCGATGATGGTGGCGGCCAAGTGCTTCGTGTGGCCGTCGTTCCGATTCGAAGGCGCGGGCAACATGTTCCGGTTCGGCGGCGCGCTGATGCTGACTCAGCTCTTCTGGTTCGTGCAAAGCCAGGCCGACGTGTTCATCGCGGGTCGCCGTTTCGATGCGCACGATCTGGGCATCTACACGACCGCGTTGTTCCTCGCCTCGATCCTCGTGGGCAAATTCGTGCCGCCGTTGAACGATGTCGCGTTCGCCGCCTACTCGCGCATCCAGGGGGACACGCGGGCGATCGCGCATGGGTTCGTCAAGGCGCTGACCGTCATCATGCTGGTGGTCCTCCCCTTCTACGCGGGGCTGGCCGCGACCGCCGAGCCGCTCGTGCTGACGATGCTGGGACCAAAGTGGGAAGAAATCATCCCGTTCGTGCGCCTGCTCGCGTTCGCCATGCCGTTCATGACGCTGCAGATCCTGTTCGCGCCCGCGACCAACGCGATCGGCAAGCCGTCCGTCGCGACGCGTAACGCCGCCATCGGCGCGGTCGTGATGCCGGCGGCGTTCCTGGCCGGCGTGCACTGGGGGATCGAGGGGCTGGTGATCGCGTGGCTGATCGGCTTTCCGTTGCTGACCGCGCTCACCGCGGCGGTGTCGATGCCTGTCATCGGGATCGGTATGCGCGACATCGGCCGGGCGATCGCGCCGGGGTTGGCGGCGTCGATCGGAATGGCGATCGCGGTTTGGGGTCTCGAGATCGCGATCCACGGAATGGCGCCCGCGCCGCGCCTTGCGGTGCTCGTGATCGGCGGCGGGGCGGTCTATGCCGCGCTGCTGCTCGCGTTCGCCCGGCCGCTCGTGCGGGAGATCACGCGGCTGCTGCTCAAGCGCGAAGCGCCTACGCCATCCTGATATAGTTGCGCATGTCCTCGGCCTCCGCCTCGATCCGGTCGATGCGGTGTTTGACCAGATCGCCGATCGACACGATCCCGAGCAGCTGTCCGTCCTCGACCACGGGCAGATGCCGGATGCGCCGCCGCGTCATCAGCGACAGCGCGCCCAGGATCGAATCGGATCGAGTGACGGTGATCGCGGGCGCGGTCATGATGTCGGCCACGGGCTTGGCGAGCACCCCCGCCCCTTCCGCATGCAGGCAGTAGAGCAGGTCGCGTTCGGAGAGGATGCCGACGACTTCGCCGTTCCGCACCACGGGCGCCGCGCCGATGCGGCTGCCGGCGAGCAGCGCGACGGCCCGCATCCCGTCGTCGGCCGCGTCGATGCAGGTGACGGCCGTGCCCTTGGCTCCGATGATCGCGCCGATCGTCATGCATGCCTCCGCTTGGGGCCGCAAAGCTTGCCGCGTCCCGGGGTTGATAGTCAACCTTGGCAGCCGCAAAGGGGCGCATGGCCCCGCCCCCCAACCAGACGCGCGCGAAAGCCGTACGCAGTTTCAAGCGGCTGATGGTCGGCATGGTCGGCGTCGCGGTCGCGATGATCCTGCTCGCGTTCGCGAGCTTTCGGTTCATGGAGGTGCCGATCACCGGCGCGATGGTATTCGCCACGATCGCGGGGGTCGGCGTGTCGATGCTGGTTGGAACGGGTCTGATGGGCCTCATCTTCCTGTCCGCGAACAGCGGCCACGACGACGAGGCGGCGGATCACAAGGATCATCATTCCGACTGGGTGCCCCCTGATGAACGTTGACGCGACCGCCCGGCGCGAACCCATCCTGCGCGTCGTGCCGCGGCCCGGCGACATCAACGCCAACGGCCACATCTTCGGCGGCTGGGTGTTGTCGCAGATGGACATCGCGGGCGGCATCGTCGCGCACCGCATGGCCAAGGGCGCGACCGCGACCGTCGCGATCCAGGCAATGGAGTTCATCGCGCCCATCCTGCTCCACGACATCATCTCGATCTACGCGCATGTCGAGCGCGTCGGCCGCACGTCGATGGCGATCCGCGTCGAAGTGATCGCGACGCGCGGGAACGTCGGCGGCAAGGGCCTGGGGGAGGAAGAGGTCAAGGTGACCGAAGGCCTTTTCACCTTTGTCGCTCTCGACGAGAACGCGCGACCGCGGGTGATCCCGACCGACTAGCTTTTCAGGCGGTAACGCAGAGCGGCGCGGCCGTTCGGGGGAACCGTGACGCGCCACAGCGGTCGCCCGAGGCGGCGATCCAACCGCGTGGCCGCATCGGCGCCCACGCCCACGATCTCACCCTCGAATTCGGCCTCGAAGCTGGACGGCGCGGCGCGGTCGTTGGTCACAGTCAACAGATGCTCGGCGGCCTTGTCGTCCTCCCGCGTCAGCCGCGAGCGCACGCCGGGCGCGGGGGACAGCGTGATCTCGACGTCCTCGTCCACCGCGCGGTCGTCGATCGCGCCTTCGCCCAGCAGCAGCGGGCGCTCTCCTGCGTCCGTGAACAAGGCCACAGGACCGGCCGGGAGCGGCAGGCCAAGGCCGTCGGCGACGCGGTTGCGCGCGACGAAGACGCGCGGTGTCGGCACGGAAGACGCATCCGGAGCGTGGTAGATGCGGCGGCGGTAGACCGCGGCGACGGCGACGCGCGGCTTGTCGAGCAGGACGACCTGCTTCTGGCTCATCGCGGCGACCGTGACCGGCTCGGGAATGCGGTAGAGTTTGAGATCGCCGAGGTCCTCCTGCTCCGCCATCAAGGCGGGCGGCGCGGGCGGCGGCGGTGCGGGCATTACCATCACCTCCTCGTACGCAACGCGCGATCCGGTGACGACGATCTCCTCGTACTCGTCCTCGTCGCGTTCGAACTCGGTCAACGGAATGTCGCTCGTCGTGCCCAGCGGGAAGCAGTCGAGCCGGATCGGGCGCCCCCCGGCGCGCGGCGTGCGCTGAACTTGGCCTCGGTTGAGCCGCCCCGCGACCGCCTGCGTGCTCGCCCGTCGAAAACTCGTCTCGTCGCCGTTGGCGAGCGTCACCCAGGCGAACAGGTCCATCCGCGTGCCATCGGGCGACAGCGTGCCGACATAGTTCGCCTGCCAGTCGAACCCGGTCGCGAGATAGGACAGGGTCAGCGTCGCGCGGGCGCGCCGCGCGGATGTCGTACGGACGGACAGCGTCGGTTTGGCGGACAAACCCGGCGGCACGCGGTCGTACACGATCGCCTCGGGCAGGCCGGTGCAGCGCAGCGCCTCCACCCCCGCCGCCGTCTGCACGACGATGCCGCCGTTCGCCCCGGTACGGACGATCGCGTCCTCCTCGCGCACGCGGCCCGTCTTACGCGACGTGCGGCGCAGGTGGACGCGCGCCCCGAGCGAACGGTCGAGCAGGCTGGACGGCGACAGCAGGTACGCGTCCTGGTTCTTTTCGGCGACGCCGTCGGGAAGCCCGGTCACGATCGCGGATTCGGGCTGGATACCCCCCGCCACCCCTTCGAAGCGGATGTCCGCTTCGCCCGCCGGGATCGTCACGGTTCGCGTCTCGGTGATAAGCGCGTAGCCGTTCAACCAGCCGAGATTAAGCCGGTCCGTGGCGGGCCGGTACGGGGCGCGGTACACGGTGACGGACACGGCGGACGGGCCGGGCGAGGTCGCGATCTGTTGCGCGGCGGCGGATGCGGAGGTCAGCGAACCTGCGAGCGCGCACAACGCAACAACCCACCTCGTTCGTCCCGAGTGTAAACGAGGGGCGTTGATCGCGCGACGGGACCGCGCCCCTCGTTTACACTCGGGACGAACGGCGTTGGCTTGCTCGTATGCAGCTGCCTGCTGGGCACGTCTAAACCAGCTTGCCCGCGCAATCCGCATCTCAATACCGCGAGTCGAACACCGCGTTCAGCGTCGCGCCGCCGTTCGCGGGAACGCGGACCTGCCACACCGCCTCCCCCGCCGAACGACGCGCGCTCTTCTGGCTTTCGGACGTGATGCGCGTGTCGGTGTAATCCAATCCGCTCTGCACGACCTCCACCGTCACCGGCTGCGGCCGGGCGTTGGTGAGCGCGTAGCGCATCGTCGTGCGCCAGCGCGACGTGCCGATGCGTTCGCGCTTCTCCACCACCGGCTGTACCTTCACGTCGAACGCCTCGCCCGTTTTCAGGCCGATGTCCGATCCCATCGGGGTATGCCCGATCGCGTTTTCGCCGACGAACTGCGCCTGCCCGCGCGCGTCCTTCTGGTAGACGCGGACGATGCCGGCGGGGAGCGCGTCGCCCAGGCCCCCGTCGCGCGACGAGCTGAATTTGAGAACGGTGTCCGCGCTCGCCGCCTGGTCCAGCGTGCCCAGCCAGCCGTTGCGGAACTCGTACGCGCGGCGGCCCAGCGCGCCCGCGACATCCAGAAAACTCACCTGCTTGGTCTGCGCGTTCGCGATCGTGGTGCGATCCTTGAGCGGGTAGAGGTAGAAGTCGCCGAGCCGTTCGCGGCCCGCGGTTTCCGTTCCGGGTGTGCGCAGCGAGCCGTCGTCATCGTCATATTCCCGCCCGCGCCCCGCGCGGTTGACCTGACCCGCGACGAGCATCGTGTCGGCATTGGAAAAGGTCGTGCCGGTGCTGTTGCTGAGCGTCACCCAACCCTGGACGTCGATCACCCCCTTGGCCTCGTCGAACAGGGCGACGTAGTCCGCTTTCCACGCGAGGCCCGGCGTCAAATAGCTGAGCGTCGCGGGGCGCGCGCCCGCGCTCGATGCGTTGACGGTGACGGACAGAGTGGGCCGCGCGCGCAGGTTGTCCGGAATGCCGTCGAAGATGACGCGCACGGGGAGGCCGTCGTCCCGCAAGACCTCGATGCGGTTGCCGATGCGCAGGACGACGCCGCCATTGGCCGCGAGCACGGTCGCCTGTTCGCGGGTCTCGGCACCCGTCGCGGGGTTGACGCGGACGATCGTCAGCGTCGTGCCGACCGCCTTTTCCATCAGCTTGGCGGGCGACAGCAGGTCGTAGTCGAAATTCTGTTCAACGATGGAGGTGCCAGCCGCGTCGAAGGACACGGTTTCGGGCCGGATCTGCGCGGACACGTCCGCGAACTCCTGGCGGCTGCGCCCCGCGGGCAGCGCCAGCTGGCGCGTGTCCTGCACCAGCGCGAGATTGTCGTTGTACACGGTTACGCGGATGTCGCCCTGCGCGGTCGGCGCGAGCGCCGGTGCCTGCGCGCCCTGCGCAAGAGCCGGCCCGGCGAGCGCCAGCGACAAAAGCCCGAAAAGACGCATGATCACTTCCCCCGGAGCCAAGATGTTCCGGCGGGCAGCGGCTGTCAACGTCGTCCGCGTCAGCGACCGACGGGAGAGGTCAGGCCGCGGCCGGATTGTCCTCGCGCGGACGGCGCGGGCGGCGGACCGGACGGGGACGTTCGTCCTCCTCTTCGCTCGAGGTCGCCTCCGGGCGCGAGATGGCGGGCGGCAGGCGATCGAGGTCGATGCCCGGCGACGCACCGTCCGCGTCCGCCGTGGGTTCGAACGCGACGGGACGTTGCAAGGGCGGACGACCGCGGCGGGGGCGCTCGGCCGGCTGCGCGGCTTCGGCTTCGCGCGGCGACTCGTCGACCTCCGTCCGTTCGGCCTTGTCGACGCGATCCGGTCGAACGTCGCGACGGGGCTGCTCTCCGGCCGCACCCGCGGGCACCTCGCCGTTGCGCGCCACGACGCGTTCAGGACGCGGCTCGCGGTCAGGACGCTGCTCGCGATCCGGGCGCTGTTCACGATCCGGGCGCTGTTCACGATCCGGTCTGGCGTCACGCTGCGGACGATCGCGTCCAGCCTCGCGCGGCTGGTTGTCGCGCTGCTGATTATCCCGTTGCTGGTTGTCGCGGGGCGGGCGGGGGTCGCGCATCTGGCGGGATTGTCCCCGGCCTTCGTCGTTGTCCTCGCGAGGATTGGCGTCGCGCCCGTTGCCGCCGCCGTTGCGGCTTTCGTCGCGGCCGTTTCCGTCGCGTGCGTTGACCTCGCGGCCGCCGTCTTCCTCGCCGTCCTCGTCGTCATATTCGTCGGCGGAGTAGCTGTCTTGACCGTTCTCGTCGCGGTTCTGGTCGTCACGGTCACGCTGCGGCCGATTTTCGTCAAAACGCGGGCGGTTCTCGTTGAGGATACGATAATAATGATCGGCGAACTGCAGGTAGTATTCCGTCTGCACGCGATCCCCGGCGAGCTGCGCGTCGCGCGCCATCGCCTTGTACTTTTCGTGGAGCTGCGGTGCGTTGCCCCGCGCCCGGGTCTCGGGGCGATTGCCGCCCCCGCCCCCGTTCGGCCGCCCGTCCATGGGGCGCGGGCCGCCACGACCGCGGCGCCGGCCGTTCCCGTTCTGTCGATTGCTGATCAATGGATGTCCTTCTGACTTGCCATCTTGAACTCGTCTTGGTTTCGGGCGGGGATTGCGCGCGACCCTTGTCCCGGTCGCGGTGCGGGTGCCGTCTTGCCGGCAGCCCAAACATGTCTTCTCGTCGGGCGACCCGCCCGAACCTGTTTCAAAAAAGAAGTGGGAGCAATTTCAAGGGGTCGCACCGGCCGCCCGCGCCGTACCCTAAGTCCCTGCCGCCGATCCTAGTGCGGCATCCATGCAAAACCAAGCGATATTTGACGACCACCTGGGTTAAGCCACCGCAATCCTTAAACAACGGTTTCGGCCCGCCAGATCGGGGAGGACCTCGACCGCGAAACCGGCCGCTTCGAAGAGCGCGCGCACCGCATCCGCCTGTTCCGAACCGATCTCGATGCAGGCGATCCCGCCGTCCGCGAGACATGCGCGAAGCTGCGGCGCGATTGTACGGTAGCAGACGAGGCCGTCGGACCCGGCGAAAAGCGCGCTGTCCGGTTCGAAGGCGACTTCGCGCTGCAGGTCGGCGCCTTCCTCGACATAGGGCGGGTTGCACAGGATGAGGTCGAAGCGTCCGTCGATCCCGCGCGCCCAGTCGCCGAGCCGAAAGGATGCGCGCCCGGCCATACCGAGGGTCGCGGCGTTACGCTCCGCCACGTCCAGCGCTGCCTGCGAGGCGTCGACCCCCAGGCCGGTTGCGGTCGGCCACTGGTCGAGCGCGGCGAGGAGCAACGCGCCGGAACCGGTGCCGAGATCGAGAACGCGCGACGGGGCACGGGACGCGAAATGATCGACCGCGGCTTCGATCAACGTTTCGCTGTCGGCGCGCGGGATCAGGACGGCGGGCGTGACGGCGAGGCGGATCGTCCAGAAATCGCGGGTGCCCGTGATGTAGGCGACGGGCTCGCCCGCGACACGGCGGGCAAGCAGCGGCGGGAACGCGTCCGGTGCCGGATCGTCCAGACGGCGCAGGAGCAGTTCGTCGCGCGCGATCCCGAGCGCATGCGCCATCAGCAGTTCGGCATCGAGACGCGGCGTATCGCTCCACGCCAGCCGTTCGGCGGCCGCCGCGAGCGCCTGCCGCACGCCCATCAATCGTCGAGCTGCGCGAGCCTCGACGCTTCGTCCTCGTAGCTGAGCGCACCCACCAGCTCGTCGAGTTGCCCCTCCAGAATTTCGGGCAGCCGGTGCAGCGTCAGGTTGATGCGGTGGTCGGTCACCCGGCCTTGCGGAAAATTATACGTGCGAATGCGTTCGGAGCGGTCGCCCGACCCCACCATCGATTTGCGCGCATCCGACCGCGCCGACGCCAGCCGTTCGCGTTCGAGTTCGTAGAGGCGGGTTCGCAACACCCGCAAAGCTTTGGCCTTGTTCTTGTGCTGCGATTTCTCGTCCTGCTGGATGACGATGAGGCCGGTCGGCAGATGCGTGATGCGGACGGCGGAATCGGTCGTGTTGACCGACTGCCCGCCCGGACCCGACGAGCGGTAGACGTCGATGCGCAGGTCGCCGTCCGCGATCTGGACATCGACCTCCTCGGCTTCGGGCAGCACCGCGACTGTCGCGGCGGAAGTGTGGATGCGCCCGCCCGACTCGGTCGCGGGGACACGCTGGACGCGGTGCACCCCCGATTCGAACTTGAGCTTGGCGAACACGCCCGACCCGTTCACCGACGCGATGACCTCCTTGTACCCGCCGACGTCGGACGCGGACGCGGAGATGAGTTCGACGCGCCAGCCCTGCAGTTCGGCATAACGCTGATACATGCGGAACAGGTCGCCACCGAACAACGCGGCCTCGTCGCCCCCCGTCCCCGCGCGGATCTCGAGCATCGCGGCACGCTCGTCCGCGGCATCGCGCGGCAGCAGCTTGAGCGCCAGCGCGCGCTCGGCGATCGGCAGCTTGTCGCGGATCACCGCCGCCTCCTCGACCGCCATCTCTCGGATCTCGAGATCGGCCTCGGCCTGCAGCCCGTGCAGCACGTCGAGTTCCGCGCGCAGCCGCTTCACCTCGTGCGCGGCGGCGGCGACGGGCTCGATCTCGGCATAATCCTTGGACATTTGCACGAAGCGCTCGGGCGGCACGTCGCCGGACGAAAGCGCTGCCGACAACTCGTCCTTGCGCGCCTCGATCGCGGCGATGCGTTCGGGGGAGATGGAGGTCATGCTGCTCTGGACCATACAAGCATGTAGGCTCCGGAGGCTGAGTGACGGACGCTGTAAGCTCCCATGCCAGGAAGTTTGGCTAGGCGATGTTCGAGCTTGCGAAAGTCTTCGCCAGACGTCGAGGTATTTAGAACACGGACTTCTTGCTTATCGCCTCGCTGCCCAACGGCAGCAACGGCTCCTGCGATGCTTTTATCGCGAGCTCTCTCGAATCGCTTGTTTGGATTTCCCCCGTAGGTAGTGACGACCGAAATGCGATGCTTCCTTGCGATGGAAGCGAAAACTGCAGCGGCTTGCTCGTCAACGCGGCTACTTGGCACGACCTCCAGATCAGGCAACCAGCGCTTGAACGACAAATCTACAACTTCTTCGATCAACTCCGACGGTCGAGAGAGGTCGAGGAGCATCGCCAGCCGCTCGATCCCGCTTGCCCAGCCGACAGCAGGAGTTGCCGGACCACCCATCGTTTCGATCAATCCATCGTAACGGCCGCCGCCGATGACCGTGCCCTGCGCGCCGAGCTGGTCCGTGACGAACTCGAAGGCGGTGTGGCGGTAGTAATCAAGGCCACGAACCAAGCTCGGATTGCTGGTCCAACTGACACCGGCTGCATTGAGCCCGGATGTAACGTCATCAAAAAACTCTGCGGCCTCAAGAGTTAGGTAATCGTCAATGACGGGTGCACTGTCGGCGATTGGGCGGTCCTGCGGGGCCTTGCTGTCGAGGATGCGCAGTGGGTTTTTGGCCAAGCGTGCCTGGCTGTCTTCGGACAAGGCATCGCGGTGCGCCTCGAAGTGTTTGACCAGCGCCGCACGCCAGGCGTCGCGGCTCGCGACGTCGCCCAGCGTGTTAAGCTGCAGCGTAACGTGCTGCGAAATGCCTAGCTCATCAAGCAACTGCGCCGCAAAGGCGATGATCTCGACATCCGCCGCCGGTTCGCCCGCGCCGATGATTTCCGCGTCGAGCTGGTGGAACTGGCGGAACCGCCCCTTTTGCGGGCGTTCGTAGCGGAAGGCCGGGCCCCACGTCGCCAACTTGACGGGTGCATATTGCTGCCAACCCTCGGATAGATATGCACGCGCGATGCCGGCGGTGAACTCCGGGCGCAGCGTCAGGCTGTCGCCGCCTTTGTCCTCGAAGGTGTACATTTCCTTCGACACGACGTCCGTCGCCTCGCCCAGCGAGCGCGCGAACACGGACGTGTTCTCGAATACGGGCACTTCGACGCGCCCGAACCCGTACAGGCGGCGGACGCGGTCGAAGGTGGAGACGACATGGTGGAACCGGTCCGCGGCCTCGCCGATCAGGCTCTGCGTCCCGCGGACGGCTTGGGGTAGGGGCATGGAGCGGGACTAGAGCGTTTTGGCACGGGCGCAAAGGTGCGGGTTCGACATCGCGGCTCCCCCTGCTAAAGACCCGCGCCATGAACATCGACATGATCGCCATCGGCGACGATCCGCCCAACACGCTTAATGTCATTATAGAGGTTCCCGTCGGCGGCGAGCCCGTCAAGTACGAGTTCGACAAGAAGTCGGGCGCGCTGTTCGTCGACCGCATCCTGCACACGTCGATGCGCTATCCCGCCAATTACGGCTTCGTGCCGCATACGCTGTGCGGGGACGGCGATCCGTTGGACGCGCTGGTCGTCGCGCGATCGCCCTTCATCCCGGGCTCGGTCGTGCGCGTGCGGCCGATCGCGGTGCTGTTGCTGGAAGACGAAGCCGGCGGCGACGAGAAGTTGCTCACCGTGCCCGTGGACACGACCTTTCCCTATTACGGCAAGGTCGAGGATGCGAGCGACCTGCCCGAGATCGTCTTGAAGCAGATCGAGCACTTCTTCACGCACTACAAGGATCTCGAGCCCGAGAAATGGGTGCGTGTCGGCCACTGGGAGGGCCGCGACCGCGCGATGGAGCTGATCGTCGAGAGCATCGCGCGGGCGAAGGCCGTCGGGGCGGACGCGGACAGGAAGACGGCCATCTCGCCGGCCTGAAGGCGCGCGGCGATCCTCCCGGCGAGTCTCGGGCCACTGGACGCGAACCCGAAGGCTTGGCACGATGCGGCCGATCTCATCGGAGCACCGTCTTGACCCTGAAACATGCTTTGCTTTCCGCCGCCGCCCTGCTGGCGATCCCCGCGCATGCGCAGGTTCCACCGAGCCGCCCGCAACCGCTCGCTCCGGTCAACGACGTTCCAGCCGCGCGCGACATTCCCTTCGTGGGCACCATGTCCCTGTCCGTCGACGCCACCGACCTTACCCGCCACATCTACCGGGTACGTCAGACCGTGCCCGTACAGCCCGGCCTCGCGAACGGCGGGCGGATGACGATGCTGTATCCCGAATGGCTGCCCGGCAACCACGCGCCGCGCGGACCGATCGCGAGCATCGCGGGGCTGAAGGTGTCCGCGAACGGTCGCCCCCTCACCTGGTCGCGCAACCGCGGCTACGTCTACGGGTTCGACTTCGACGTGCCGGCGGGCACGCGCGAGATCGTGCTCGAATACCAGCATCTGTCGCCGGGCACGGGCGCGCAGGGGCGGATCACGATGACGCCGGAAATGCTCAACCTGCAGTGGGAAAAGATGTCGCTCTACCCGGCGGGCGTGTTCGTGCGGAACATTCCGGTGGTTGCGAGCGCGACCTATCCGGCGGGCTGGACCGCGGCCACCGCGCTCGACGTCGACGTGAAGGTCGGCGACATGATCCGCTACGAAGCCGTGTCGTACGAGGAGCTCGTCGACAGCCCGGTGTTCGCCGGTCGCCATTTCAAGAAGTGGAAGCTGACGCCGACGGTCAACCTCAACGTCGTCGCGGACCGCCCCGGAGATCTGGTCGCCACGCCCGAGATCATCGCGGCGCACACGAAACTCGCGACCCAGGCCGAAAAGCTGTTCGCGTCGCGCCACTACGACGAGTACGAATTCCTCGTCGCGCTCACCGACAAGCTTGGCGGGATCGGGCTGGAACATCTGAAATCTTCCGAGAACAGCCACCCGCGCACCTATTTCACCGACTGGAGCAAGGGCTCGGCGGGCCGTGACCTGCTGCCGCACGAGATGACGCACAGCTGGGACGGCAAGTACCGCCGGCCCGCGGACCTGTTCACCCCCGACTACCGCCAGCCGACGATCGGGTCGCTGCTGTGGGTGTACGAGGGCCAGACGCAGTTCTGGGGCCTGGTGTTGTCCGCGCGTTCGGGGATCATGCCGGTCAAGGACGTACGCGACGCGATCGCGCGCGTGGCCGCATACCAGTCGGCGATCCCGGGCCGCGACTGGCGCGCGCTGCAGGACACGACGTTCGACCCGGTCCTGTCCGCGCGCGCGCCCAAACCCTTTTCCAGCTACCAGCGGTCGGAGGACTACTACAACGAAGGCGCGCTCATCTGGCTCGACACGGACGCGCGCCTGCGCGAGCTGACCCGCGGCCGTCGCGGCATGGACGATTTCGCGGCCGCGTTCTTCGGGGTCAATCCCGGCGACATGGGGATCAGCACCTACACGTTCGACACGGTCGTGGAGACGCTGAACCGCCTCGCCCCGTTCGACTGGGCCACGTTCCTGCGTACCCGCCTCGACGGGCTGGGCGCGGCGCCGCTCGACGGGCTGACGCGCGGCGGATACCGGCTCGCCTACGTCGACACGGCGCCGGACTGGTTCGCCAACCGCGAAAAGGATTCGGAGCTCGTCGACCTGACGTTCAACATCGGCGGCACGTTGAACAAAACCGGCGAATTCAACTCGATCCTGTGGGACGGCCCGCTGTTCGATGCGGGCGTGGTGGTCGGCGATCAGGTCGTCGCGGTGAACGGCCAGGCCTATGCCGCCGACGACCTCAAGGCTGCGATCGGCGCGGCCAAGGCGGCACGGACACCGATCCGGTTGTTGATGAAGTCCGGCGACGCGTACCGAACGGTCGAACTGGCCTACTATGACGGCCTGCGATACCCGACGCTCGAGCGCAACGGCACGGGTCCGTCCTCGCTCGACCGCCTGCTGGAGGCGAAATGAGCATGCGCTCTCCTATGGACCTGCTCCGAACGCGTTCGTGGAGGGATTTGGCGCTCGGAATGTGCGTGCTGATTTCCGCCCCGGCTTTCGCGCAATCGGCGGAGCAAAGCACTCGCGCCGCCTTGGCCGACATCGAGCGCCTCAACCCGCAGGTCAACGCGGTGCTCGCGGTGGACCCGACCGCACTCGACCAGGCGCGCGCGCTCGACAGCGGCAACACACGCGGCCCGCTGTTCGGCATGCCGATCCTGCTCAAGGACAATATCGAAAGCCTTGGTCCGTTGCCGACCACCGCGGGCAGCCTCGCGCTGAAGGACAACGTCACCAATCGCGACGCCCCCCTCGTCGCGCGGCTGCGCCGTGCGGGCGCGGTGATCGTCGGCAAGACCAATCTGTCGGAATGGGCGAACATTCGTTCGAACAACTCGATCTCCGGGTGGAGCGCGATGGGCGGGCAGGTGCGCAACCCGCATGCGTTGAACCGCAACGCGTGCGGCTCCTCGTCCGGGTCGGGTTCTGCGGTCGCGGCGGGGATGGTGCCCGCGGCGATCGGGACGGAGACGGACGGATCGATCACGTGTCCTGCCGCGGTCAACGGCATCGTCGGGTTCAAGCCCACCGTCGGCCTCGTGTCGCGCCGACACATCGTGCCGATCAGCCACAGCCAGGACACGCCCGGACCCATGACCCGCACCGTGCGGGACGCCGCGCTCGTGCTGGGCGCGATGGCGGGAAGCGACGCGCTGGACGAGCAAACGCGCGAGGCGGATGCGCGCCGCCGCGACTATGCGGCCGGCCTGTCCGCCACATCGCTGCGCGGAAAACGCATCGGCGTCATGCGCTTTGCCACGGGGTTCGGCACGGACGCGGCGTTCGCCGAAGCGCTACGCACGCTGGAGGCGCAGGGCGCGACTCTTGTCGACATCAAGACGTTCGAAGGGCGCGGCGAGATCGGATCGAACGAGTTCAAGGTCCTGCTCGCCGAGCTCAAAGCCGACCTCAACGATTACCTGGCGAGCACCCCGCCGCAGGTTCGCACACGCACCTTGTCGCAAGTGATTACTTTCAACACCGCGAACGCGGGCCGCGAACTCGGGCTGTTCGGACAGGAAACGTTCGTCGAGGCCGACGCGACGAAGGGCTTGGCCGATCCCGAGTACGTCAAGGCCCGCGCGACCTCTCTACGCATGGCGGGTGCCGAGGGCATCGACAAGCTGCTGCGCGACAACAAGGTCGTCGCGCTCGTGGGCCCGACCATGCCGCCGGCCTGGCTGATCGACGCCGTCAACGGCGATCAGATCGCGGGCGGAGGCGCGGGCGGGCTCGCCGCCGTGGCCGGTTACCCGCACCTCACCGTGCCCATGGGGGACGTGAAAGGCCTGCCCGTCGGACTGAGCTTCATCGGAGCCAAGTGGGCCGACGCGGAAATCCTGTCGCTCGGCTACGCGTACGAACAGGCGAGCCGAAAGCTGGTCGCGCCACGTTCCCTACCCTCGATCGAAGACGCCGAGCCGGTCAGCGCCCTGTTCGATCCGCTACCTTGATATTGCTCCCATGCCCCCGCCAAGCCCGTCAGCACCCTGTCGCTCGATCGAAACGATCATCGTTCCGACAAGCAGTCTCGCGAGCCTCTACCCCGATGAGCTGCCGGCTGCGGTCAGCCGCTTCGTCGACTGCGCGCTCACGCAGGCCGAATACATCCCCGCCGAGCTGCCGGGACAAGCGCTGATCGCGCATGACCTCTTCCTGTATCATGGCGAGGTGCAGAACGGAGGACACGCGCAATTCGTCGGGAACGTAGGCCATGATCAAGACGCGTGGTCCTTGATAACCGTGGGACTGAGCTTGTTACGCCTGCCGGAAGCGAAGTCGATCTTCGCCGATCTGCAGGCTTTCGCGACGGCCTACCCCGAGCGCATCGCGCGATGCTTCGGCGAGTTTGACGAAATCGACCCGTACTTCTTCGAGTTGGACGACCGCTTCTCTGCGCAATCATCCAAGCAGGTCATCACCGCCCTGGCCGATTGGCTGAAAACTCGTCCGTGGATCTCGACGGTGAGCGACGATGCGTACCGAGCGTCGGTAGCGCAGCTCGTCCCTCCCCACCCGCTGAGCGAAGCGCGCCGGGAGCGGCGGCGACCCGCGGCGTTGGCTCAGATCGCCGAAGTCTTTCCCAAAGCGAAGCGCACGGTGCACTGATCGACACTCTGGCCTGATTTCGACGCCACTTAGTCAGCGGTCCTACCGGTTCAGCGTCGCACCCGCGTTGACGCCGCCTCGTTCCGCATCGGCCGCCGCCGCGCCGGGCCGCGGATGCACCGCATCCACGCCGTTCGCGGTCATGTGGATGCGGTTGCCTTCGATTCGGTCGATGTCGCCGACCAGCACATAGTGGTCCTGCCCGGGCTCCACGGGAACGCTGCTCGCCACCGTGTTGAGCATCAGCCGGTCGCCCGCGACGATGTCGACGCTGCCCAGGTGCACCTGGTCGGCGGCGTAGATTTCCATATCGGGGATTATTTTTTCGTGGTCAGTCATGCGCTTCCAACGGCGCACGCGCGGTTTGGATGCAGCTCAGCGCTTCTTCTTCGCCGCACCCCGCAAACCCGCCTCCACCGCAAGCGCGGCCCAGCGCCGCATCGCGTCCGGGTCGTCGTGCACGTCCCCGGGGGCGCGGCGATAGTTCATCGTGCCGGTCGCGCCGTCGCCTTTGGCGTAGGTGAAGCGCGCCGCTCCGGCCGCGTCCCAATCCGCATCGCTGGCCACGTCCGCCTTGAACCAGATATCGTCGTCGGCCAAAATCGCGAACACGGTGCCGTCGAGGTAGAGGGTCATTCCGCCCATCATGCGCCGGCCGGTGACGGTGCCTGCAGGCTCCAGGCATTCGGCCACCCAGGCGCGCAGCGCGTCCACTACGCCAATGCCGCGATGGCGTTGCGCGACGCGGCGGCATAGGCACCCTCGGCATAACGATACGTGCCGATGAAATGCACGAAGCGCGCGTCGTCCGGCACGGGTTCGTTCCAGTAGTTGAGGTAGCGATCGTAGGGCAGGAGCAACGGGTCCGGCTCGTTCGCGATCACGAAGTTCGACGTGACCTGTTCCGATCCCCAGTCCGACCATTTGGCGGGTCCGAGAGCGGCGGTCGCGGCGGCGGAGAAATCTTCGGCGATCCCGCGGCCCGCGGCGCTGCGCGCGAACCCGGCAAAGCCGGAGCAGCCGCGGACGTAGCGGGGGGCGGCCATGCCGGGGATGGCGAGCGCGTGCATGCTCGCCTCGATCGCGCCCTGCACATGGCTGGTCGCGACATCGAACGCGGGCGGGCCGTCCGGCCAGCGACGCGCGCTGAACGCGGGAAGTTCGCGCGCCGCCGGCTCCTCGTCCGCCTCGCCCAGGAGCGTGAAGCTGCGGTTGGCGTCGATCGCGGCCAGCACCTCGGGAACCGGGCCGACGGTCACCGTGTCCGAATCGAGCTGAATCACGTAGTCCTCCGCCCGAAGGTCGAGGATGGCGAGCAGCCGTTCCCACGTGCCGCCGCGCGGGCAGGCGCGGGTGTCCACGCCGCCGACGGGGAGGATCGCCGGATGCCCTAGATGGCGCGCGAGCAGGTCGCGGTCGGCGGGCCGCAACGTCCCGTCGTCCATCAGGGCGACGCGTCCGCGCCCGAGCCGCGCGTGCAGCGACTTGATCGCGACCAAATAGGGGATGACGCCTGCGGTGCCGATCATGGAGAACAGGACCAGCCCGTCGTCCCGCGGAACGATCGGCGGCGTGTGCAGGATTGCGGCGCAGAGACGGCGATGGCGCGCCTGCCTCATCTGCGTGGTGATCGCGTGGAACATGCCGAAGAGAAAACCGCGAAATGTTGCTGGATCAAGAGCGGCGGCGCGACCGCTCGCCTTCTGTCTCGAAATCCGACCAGTCGTGCCAGAGTTATTAAGCCGCCTGCACCGCCGGGCCCGGTCGCGGACGGGCCGCGTGGATGCAGCCCGCGACGATCAGCGTCGCGCCCACGACCGTCGACGCGTTGACCGCTTCGCCGAACGCCCACCAGCCGAACAGCGCCGCCCATACGATGCCGGTATATTC
Source organism: uncultured Sphingomonadaceae bacterium (assembly GCA_964251385.1). GTDB lineage: Bacteria > Pseudomonadota > Alphaproteobacteria > Sphingomonadales > Sphingomonadaceae > CADCVW01. The sequence continues at coordinate 17,627 of CAXUJK010000003.1, forward strand.
GGTGGGCGCGAGGTGCTGCGCCTCGCCCCGCGCGTAGGCCCAGGCGAAAAGCAGCATGCCGCCCAGCGACAGCAGCGACGATGCGAGCATCGCGGGCGCGGCGCCGGGCGACGGGACGATCGCCAGGAACGGCGCGGCCGGCAGAAGCAATCCGCCCACGACGATGCTCTGGAAGAAAGCGATCTCGACCGGTTTCGCAGCCAACGCCTGCCGGCGCATCAGGATGATGTTGTAAGCGTACAGCCCCGCCGAGCCGAGGATCGCGACCGCGCCGACCAGGCTCGCGGACTCGCCCGGCGTGCGGGCGCGCGCGACGACCATGACGAGCACGCCCGCGAACGCGAGCGCGGACCCCGCGATCGCGCGCCCGCCGACGCGTTCACCGAGCAGCACGGCCGCCAGATACAGCGCGAGCAACGGCGCGACGAAGCACAAGGCGATCGCCTCGGCCAGCGGCACCCGCCCGATCCCCCAGAAGAACAAAAGCGCCATCGCGGTCGTGATCGCGCCGCGCCGGACGTGCAGGGCGAAGGCGTGCCGGCTCGGCAGCGGCGACCGATGGGCCGCAAACAACGCGCCGCTGATCGCGATCGATATGAAGGACCGCCACAGCAACGCGTTGTACGCGCCGATCGACAGCGTCAGCTCCTTCATGAACGCGTCCATCGCCGACAGCAGCAGGATCGCGCAGTTGCCGACGGTGAAGGGCAGCGCGGCTTGAAGATGCGGGCGAGTCACGCCCGCTCGCATATCGCTCTACCTGAGCGTCATAAAGTCGCCCGCCATCTGCACCGAGCTGATGCGCGACAGATAGGCCTGGCCCAACAACGATTGGCTCAAGCCTTCGAGCACCGCGCCGTCGAGGTCCATCACCGTCTTGCCGTCGATCGACACGCTGGCGACCTTGATGGTCTCGCCCCGCACCGGGCCCGAAGCGCCTTGTGCGACAACGACGAAACGGCTCTCGTCGAACGGGATGCCAATGCGGCGCGCGTCGTCGACGGTCAGCGCGATCACTGTCGCGCCCGTGTCCACCACGAAGTTGACGAGCTGCCCGTTGACCCGGGCATCGACGTAGAAATGGCCGTTGCCACGCTTTTCGAGCACCGTGTCGCGCGGCGAACCGTCGGCGAGGGCGGGCGCGGTTACGGCTTGGGCGGGCGGCTTGACCTCGTCGACGGGAGACATCAGCCCGATCGCCGCGCCGATGGCGATCATGAGGAGAAGTGCTTTCAGCATGCGCCGGGCATAGCCGCGCACTGACTGCGCTTGCGTTAATGCGCGAGCTTGAGGCCTGCGATGCAGGCGAGCAGCCCGATCAGCAGCGCCGCGCGCACGAATCCGAGCGGCTCGCCGTCGAACAAGACGCCGACGAGCACGGTGCCGACCGCGCCGATGCCGACCCAGACCGCGTAGGCCGTGCCCAGCGGAATGGCCTTCGCCGCACGTTCCAGAAACACGAAGCTCAGCACCGCGCAGGTGAAGAAGCCCGCGGTCCAGGGGAGGTGCTTGAACCCGTCGGTGTAGCGCAGGCAGGTCGTAAACCCGACTTCGAACATGCCCGCGACTGCGAGCCACATCCAGGCCATCAGGCCGCGGCGGACACGTCCAGCACGGTGCCCCCCGGGGCATCGTTGGCCGCCTCGATCTCGGCCGCCTTGGCCTCGACGAGGCGCACGATGTGATCGACCATGCCTTCGTCGGCGACATGGTGGTCGGTGACGCCGCTCAGGTACACCATGTGCTTGCCCCCGCCCCCGCCCGTGATGCCGATGTCCGTCTCGCGCGCCTCGCCCGGGCCGTTGACGACGCAGCCGAGCACCGACAGCGACAGCGGCGTGCGGATGTGCTGCAGCCGCTCCTCGAGCTTTTCAACGGTGCGGATGACGTCGAAACCCTGCCGCGCGCAGGACGGGCACGACACGACGCGCACCCCGCGGTTGCGGATGCCGAGCGCTTTCAGGATGTCGTAGCCGACGCGGACCTCTTCCTCGGGCTCGGCGGACAGAGACACGCGGATCGTGTCGCCGATCCCGAACCAGAGCAGCGACCCGATCCCGATCGACGATTTAACCGTGCCGCCGATCAGCCCGCCGGCTTCGGTAATCCCCAGATGGATCGGGCAGTCGACCGCTTCGGCGAGCTGCTGGTACGCGGCCACCGCCAGGAAGATGTCCGACGCCTTGACCGCGACTTTGTAATTACGAAAGTCGTGGTCCTCCAAGAGCTTGATGTGGTCGAGCGCGCTTTCGGCCAGCGCTTCGGGACAAGGCTCGCCGTATTTCTCGAGCAGGTCGCGTTCGAGCGAGCCCGCGTTGACCCCGATGCGGATCGCGCACCCGTTGGCCTTGGCGGCGTCGACGACTTCGCGCACACGGCTCGCCGATCCGATATTGCCGGGGTTGATGCGCAGGCACGCCGCGCCCGCGTCCGCCGCCTCCAGCGCGCGCTTGTAGTGGAAATGAATGTCGGCGACGATCGGCACGCGGCTCGCGCGCACGATCTGCTTCAAGGCGGCGGTCGAGTCCACGTCCGGACAGGACACGCGGATGATGTCGACTCCCGCCTCTTCACAGCGGCGGATCTGGTCGATCGTCGCCTTGGCGTCCGAAGTGGGCGTGTTGGTCATCGTCTGCACGGTCACGGGTGCGCCGCCGCCGACGGGCACGTCGCCGACCATGATCTGGCGGGACGCCCGCCGTGTGATATCGCGCCAGGGACGTAGGGACATGGGCGTTATATAGCCGACCGGTGCGACGAACCCAAATGACGTTTGCGTGCAGGCCGCGTGCCCACCCCCTTAGGGTTTATCTACGGCCGCCCATCAACCCGCCTAAGATGTCGTCGAGCGGATTGCCGTTCCCGTTGCGGTCGAGCATCCCGCCCAGCGCGCCGCCGATCCCGCCGCCGGGACTCGCCGCGCCGCCCGCCGGAGCCATCCCGCCGCCCGGCAACTGCTGGCCGTTGCCGCCCAGGCCGTTGAGCACGGAACCCAGGATCGCACCGCTGAGACCTCCCGCCATGCCGCCGCCCATGCCGCCACCGGCTCCGCCGCGGCCCATCAGGTGCTTGCCGACCATTGCGGCGACGATCGGCAGCAATGCCTTCATCGCTCCGGCCGGTATGCCGCTCTGCCCGCCCGCTTGGCTCGCGACCTGGCGGCTGACGTCCTTCGATCCGAAGATGCTGCCAAGGATTCCGTTGCCCGTCGCCGCGTTCGGCTCGCCCACAAGCCCCGCGACCTCGTCGTGCGCGCCCGCGTCCGCCTTCTTCTGGAAACCGCCCATGACGAACGGCATCAGCGAGGCCATCGCCTGCTTGGTCTGGTCGGCGGACAGCCCATGCTGCGCACCGATCGCGGCCGCGTCGGTGCCGTTTTCGGCCAGGAGATCGTCGATACGCTGCATGGGCTTCGTCCTTTTTGGAACTCGGATACCCGTCAACGTGGCGCGGGGCCGTTAAGCTCCCTCGTCCTTGGCTTTGGCCGCAGGGCGTCCGCGCTTCCTGTGTTCGGGTGCGTCGAGCTTGATCCCGCGCCGAGCGAGCGCTTCCCTCAACAGGAACTCGATTTCTGCGTTGACGGAGCGCAGATCGGCCGCGGCCGCGCGTTCGAGCGCGTCCCAGAGCGACGGCTCGATGCGCAGCGCGAACGCTTTCTTGGGTTTCGGGTCGGTCAAGCGATCTACTGGTAGAGCGTGCCCGCGTTCACCACGGGCTGCGTGTCGCGGTCCGAACACAGCACCACCATCAGGTTGGACACCATCGCCGCGCGTCGCTCGTCGTCGAGTTCGACGACGTTCTTTTCGGACAGCATCAACAGCGCCGTCTCCACCATCGACACCGCGCCGATCACGATCTTCTGCCGCGCGGCGATGACAGCCTCCGCCTGCTGGCGGCGAAGCATCGCCTGCGCGATCTCCGATGCGTAGGCGAGGTGGGTCAGCCGGCATTCGTCGATCGACAGCCCGGCGACCGCGACCCGGTCCTGCAGTTCGGACCGAAGTTCCGCGGACACCACGTCCGCGTTGCCGCGCAGCGTCGTCTCCTGATGCTCGATATCGTCATACGCGTAGCGCGCGCCGATCGTGCGCAGCGCGGACTCGATCTGCACGAACAGGAATTTGTTGTAGTCGTCGACGTCGTACAGCGCCTGCGCGGTGTCGGTCACGCGCCACACGACGTTGGACGCGATTTCGATCGGATTGCCGCGCAGGTCGTTGACCTTCAACCGCTCGGACGTGACGTTACGCACGCGCGTCGCGATCTTGGTCCGGCTCATCCACGGCCAGCGCCATCTGAGGCCCTGCGTGCGGTCGGTTCCCTGATACGATCCGAACAGCAGGATCGCGGCGGCCTGGTTGGGCTGCAGCAGGTAGAAGCCGATCGACAAGAACGCGACGAGGAACGCGCCGATCATGATGATGGGTACGGCGATCAGCGGGCCTCGGTCGGCCGCGAACGCGCCCGCGACAATGAGGCCGCATGCGAGAAGGAGCGCGGGCAGCATGACGTAGCCGTTGAAGGTGCGCGCGGGCCGCTCGCCCGACGAGCGGAGGTTGCTCAGGTGCGGGGCGCCGGGCGCGGGCTCCGAGTTAAGGTTGATGGACGCTGCCATGATCTTCTCCCTGTTATGATGATATCATAATAAAGCGCTGGGGAGAACGCAAGCGCGATCGCGAATAACTGCTAAGCGGTTTCCACCCTTTGTTGCGGAGCACCTATGACAGACGTTGCAAGCCCGGCCCGCTGGACCCTCGTGGTCCACGGCGGCTCCGGCATCATCGAACGCGCGCTGCTGACCCCCGAACAGGACGCGTCGGCCCGGGCCGGGCTCGCCGCCGCGCTCGATGCCGGCACCGCCGTGCTGGACGCTGGCGGCGACGCGCTCGACGCGGTCGAGGCCGCGGTGCGCGTTCTGGAAGACGATCCGTACTTCAACGCCGGGCGCGGCGCGGTCTACACGGCGGCGGGCGGCATCGAGCTCGACGCGGCGATCATGAACGGGCGCGACCGGAGCGCGGGCGCGGTTGCGAGCGTCACGGCGACGAAGAACCCGGTGGGCCTCGCGCGCGCGGTCATGGAGGAGAGCCCGCACGTCCTGCTCTCCGGCCCGGGCGCCGACGCGTTCTCGATCGAGGCGGGATGCGAGCAGGCGACGATCGACTGGCTCGGCATCCCCGAACGCCGCCGCCAGCTGGAAGAAGTGCAAGCGGGCGGAGGGTTCGACGTCGACATGAAGTACGGCACCGTCGGCGCGGTCGCGCGCGATGCGGCGGGGCACGTGGCGGCCGCGACGTCGACCGGCGGCGTCACGGGCAAGCGCGCGGGCCGCATCGGCGATTCGCCGATGATCGGCGCGGGCACCTACGCCGACGATCGCTCGTGCGCGGTCTCGGCCACGGGCTCGGGCGAGTCGTTCATCCGCGTCGGCGTCGCGCACGAGATCTGCACGCGGGTTCGGATCGGGCGCGACCCGCTGGCCCGAGTCGTGGACGACGTGCTGGGCGAGGTGAAGGCGATCGGTGGCACGGGCGGGGTGATCGTCGTGACCGCGGACGGCGAGGCGCATTGGGGCTTCAACACCCCGGGCATGTATCGAGGGCAGGTCACGAACGCGAGCAACCGGACGACCGCGATCTACGGCGATGAACCCTAAGCTCGTTCGTCCCGAGTGAAAACGAGGGGCGCGGACAGCCGAACCTGTTATGCGCCTCTCGTCTGCACTCGAGACGAACGGTTTTTTGGTTTGCGTCGCTTCCTGCTCTTCCTGGCCGCACTCCTCCTCGCCCCGTCGCCCGCGCGGGCGTGGTGGGAGTACGGCCACTATACCGTCGCGAACATCGCCGAAGCGAGCATCCGCCCCGCTACGCGCATCAAGGTTGCGTCATTACTCCGCCAAGGGCGGCTGCTCGACACGCCGACCTGCTCGGTCCGGACGCTCGCGCTCGCCGCCTACTGGCCGGACTGCATCCGCAAGCTCGACGACCGCTTCAGCTACAGCTTCCCGTGGCACTACCAGAACGTCGACGTGTGCCGCCCGTTCGACCTCAAGGATGCGTGCAAGGACGGCAACTGCGTGTCCGCGCAGATCGAGCGGCAGGTGCGGCTTCTTAAAGACACGAAGCTTCCGGCCCGCGAACGCCTCGCCGCGCTCGCGTTCCTGGCCCATTTCGTCGGCGACCTGCACATGCCGCTGCACGCGGGCGACCGGAGCGATCGCGGCGGCAACGACGTCAAGGTCGCCTACGGGTTGATCGAGGGTCGCGCCAACCTGCATTCGGTCTGGGACGGCTGGATCGCCGAGCGCGGGATTACGCAAGCGCCCGCCGGGCCATTGGCCATGCTGGCGCAGGTCAGCGACCGTGCAGGCGTGCAGGCCGGAACCGTCGAAGACTGGAGTCGCGAAGCCTGGCAGGTCAGCCACGATTTCGCCTACGCGACCGCGCTCGACGGCGCGCCGTGCGGCGAGAAGCCGACGGGGCGGGTCAAGATCGAGGAAGCCGACGTGCGTGCGCTGGTGCCGGTCGTGCGGCAACAGATCGTGCGCGGTGGATTGAGGTTGGCCCGGATGCTGGACGAGGCTTTGGGGTAGAAAGCGTCATCCCAGCGCAGGCTGGGATCTCAGGGGAGGTCGACTGCCGGTAGCCATGTTCCACTGAGATCCCAGCTTGCGCGGGGATGACGTCTAAAAATCAATTCGGGGTGACCGTCACCGCGCGCCGGTTCTGCGCCCAGCTCGCCTCGTCCGATCCGCTCGCGACCGGGCGTTCCTTGCCCCAGCTGACCACCGTCAAACGATCCGCGGCCACGCCCTTGCTCGCCAGATGGTTCCGGGCCGCGTTCGCGCGCCGGTCTCCGAGCGCCAGATTATACTCGCGCGTGCCGCGTTCGTCGGCGTGGCCTTCGATCGACACGCGCACCGCAGGGTTCGCTGCCAGCCACGCCGCCTGCGCGTCCAGCGTCGCGCGGCCCGCGTCATCCAGCGCGGTTGCATCCGTGTTGAAGTAGATCGTGTCGGACCCCGCGCGCGCGATCATGTCCGCGCGGCTGCCGGGCAAGGCGGCGCCCGAGACGGTGCCGTCGGCGTTGAGACCGCTCGTCCCGTCCGCGCCCGTGGCACCATCCGCTCCGGCCGCTCCGGCCGCTCCCGCGGTCGTGTCGGCCGGCGGCAATTCCGCCAGCTTCTTCTTGCCGCATCCGGCGCTCAGCAGCGCGACGGAAAGCATGGCGACGGTCAGAATACGCATACGAAGATCCTTAGTTGAGGAGAGGCGACCAGCTCGGGTCCGAGCCGTCGAGCGGGGTGGGGATGCGGCGTTCGTTGACCCCTGTCAGGTCGACCGACCACAGATCGGCTTTTCCGGAGCCTTGCGCGGTGCGGTGGAACATGACGACACGGCCGTTGGGGGCCCAGCTGGGGCCCTCGTCCTGCCAGGATTCGGTGAGCAGTTTTTCCAACGCGCCGGCGGGCGTCATCGTGCCGATGCGGAACCGGCCGCCGCCGATGCGTGTGAACGCGATGACATCGCCGCGCGGGCTCCACACGGGGGTGGCGTAGGACGCGCCGCCGAAGGAGATGCGCCGCTGGTTCGATCCGTCCGCCCCCATCGTGTACAACTGCTGCGAGCCACCGCGATCGCTCTCGAACACAATCCGCGTGCCATCCGGCGAGAAGCTGCCGCCCGTGTCGATGCCGGGCGCGACGGTCAGCCGGCGCGGCGTGCCGCCGGCCGCGGGTACGGTGTAAACGTCCGTGTTCCCCGCCACCGCCATTGAGAAGACGATCGTCGCACCGTCGGGCGAGTAGCGCGCCGCGAACGTCATGTTGGGGGTGGTGACGAGCGGCCGCTGGCTCCCGCTCGCCAGATCGAGAACGTACGCGCGGGGCATCTTGTCGGCGTAGGTCATGTAGACGAGCTGGCCGCCTTTGGGCGAAAAGCGCGGCGTCAGCACCGTCTCCGCGCCTTTGGTCAGATAGCGGTGGTTGGACCCGTCCGCGTCCATGACCGCGATGCGCTTGACGCGCTTGGTCTTGGGGCCGCTCTCCGCGACGTACACGAGCCGCGTATCGAAATACGCGCCCTCGCCCGTCAGCCGCGCGTAGATCGCGTCCGCGCATTTATGCGCAGCCCTGCGCCAGTTCGCCGGCGCGACGGTGAACCCCGCACGCGTCAGCTCGGTCCCCGCGGACACGTCGTACAGGTAGCAGCCGACGGTCAGGTTGCCGTCCGCGTTCGCCTGCACGAACCCTTGCACGAGCGCCGACGCATTGGTCGGTCGCCACGTCGAAAAGTCGGGCGCGGTCACCTGCGCGAAGCTCACGGCGGGCAACCCGCCCGGACCCGCGGGCGTGAACAACCCGGATGACCGCAGGTCGCTCGCGACGATCTCCGACACCTGCCGCCCGAGCGACACCGTGTCCCCTTGCGCGGTCGGCGTCGCATTCGGCGTCGGCATGACGGGCACCGCGATGGCGAGCGGCTGCGAAATCCCGCCTTCGACATCGACCTCGAGCGGACCGTCGTCCGCGGGCGAAGGCGGTGTCTCCTGCGCGATCGCGGGTCCGCCGAGAAGGAGGGCAACCAACAAAGCAAAACGCATGGACATCCTCATCCGGGCAACTTGTAGTTCATGTTGAAATTATGCCAGCCGCCCTTGGCGGTGCGGTACAGGTCGACGGGCAGCCCCTTCATCGGTGCGCAGCCCGTGAAGGCGGCGATCGCGAGATCGGACACGCGCTTTTCATAGCGGCTGTTCTCGTCGTTGACCCCTGTCGTGCCGACGACGCGCGGCGCGGCGGCGAGCGAGCCGTCCTTGTTGAGCCGCAAGTTGAGCTTGACCGAAATGCGGCTCGCGCCCGGCCCCGGGTTGACCTGACGGTTGGCGCAGGGCTGCACCTGCCTTTTGATCGCCGACTGGATCGCGGCCATGGCATCGGCGCTGATCGCGGGCGCGGCGGGTTTCTGCGACGCGCCGGTCGACGGGTCCTTCAATCCCGCGAGCAGGTCCTTGCCGAACCGCGGCTCGCGCGCGGCGGGCTTTGTGCCCTTGCCTGCGGCCGCGGTCTTCGCCGCCTTGTCCTTGGCTGCCGCGGCCGTCGCCGCCTTTTCCCGCGCTGCTTTGTCACGAGCTGCCTTGGCCGAAGCTTCCTTGGCCGACGCTTCCTTGGCCCGCGCGACCTTGGCTTCGGCGACTTCGCGCGCGCGCTCCTTTGCACGCTCCGGCGGTTTGGGCTTGGGCTCGACCGGCTTGGGTGTCGGCTTAGGCTTGGGCTTCTCCGCTGCGACCTTCGGCGGCGCGGGCGCAGGCGGGGGCGGAGCGAGTTCGACCGGCGGGGGCGATGGCAACGGCTCGGCGGCGGGCAGGGGCTGCGGCGCCGCTTCCTCAGGCGGACCCACGTCGGGCGCTTCGGCCTGCGGCATCGCCTCGGCGACGGGCGCTGCGGTTTCCAAGGCGACCGTGTCGACGAACTCGACGTCCATCGCGGGCGGCGGCACGGGCTTGGGCGGGATCGACGCGGCCAGCCCCAGCGACAGCGCACCGAACAAGGCGACGTGGCCGATCGTGGCGACGCTCAGGCCTGCGGCGTCCGCCCTATCCATCGGCACCCTCGACCGACACCAACGCGACTCGGCGCAATCCTGCCCGGTTGAGCTCGCCCATGACGCGCATCACCACGCCGTAATCCAGCGCGCGGTCGGCGCGCAGGTAGACGCGCGGCCCGCCGGGCTCGGTCGCCTCCGCCGCGATCGCCTTCAGCCGCAACGCGAGCTGCGCCTGCGTGATCGGCTCGTCGCCCAGGAAGATCGCGCCCGTGCCGTCCATCGTCAGCTGCAACGGCTCGGCTTCCTGGTCCAATGCCGCCGCCTTGCTGTCCGGCAGGTCGATCGGCACCCCGGCCACCAGCAGCGGCGCGGTCACCATGAAGATGATCAGCAGCACGAGCATGACGTCGACGAGCGGCGTGACGTTGATCTCCGCCATCGGCGCGCGTCCGCCGCGACGGCGGGAGGAGGCGTGCAGGCCCATGCTCACGCTTCCAGCTCCAGCTCGCGGCTGAGCGTGCCGTGGAATCGGTCCGCCAGCCGACCCAGCCGCGACTCGAACTGGTTCAGCCGGTGCGTCAGCCGGTTGTACGCGATCACGGCGGGAATGGCCGCGAACAGGCCGAGTGCGGTCGCGAACAGAGCTTCCGCAATCCCCGGCGCGACCACCGCCAGGCTCGTGTTGTTGGCGCTCGCGATACCAGTGAACGCGCGCATGATGCCCCATACCGTCCCGAACAGCCCGACGAACGGCGCGACGGAGCCCACGGTGGCCAGGATGTTGAGCCGATCCGCCAACCGGTCGATCTCGCCCGCCGCGGACGCGTTCATCGCCTGCATCAGCCGCGACCGCGTACCCTCCCGGTCGATCGTCTTGCCCGATGTCGAGCGCCGCCATTCCGCGATCCCCGCCAGGAACAGTTTCGCGCCCGGGATCGCCGACTTGGAATGCGTTTCGTGAAATGCGTCGATGTCCTTGGCCCCCCAAAGGTCGCGCTCGAAGCGTTCCGATTCGCGCATTTCGCGCCGCAACCGCCAGCTCTGGCCGACGATGATCGCCCACGTCCACACGCTCGCGATCAGCAGGCCGACGATGACGCCCTGAACGACGATGTCCGCGTCCATGAACAGGACGAGCGGGTTCATCAGGTCAGCGTCGACTTGTCCCCCGCTCATTCCCCCGCATACCCTTCGAACAAAGCAACCCATTCGCGCGGCTGGCGCGTGGCGCGGCCATCGGCGGCGATGAACGCCGCGGTGACCTCCGCCTCCACCAGGATTTGGTCGCCGCGCATGACCCGATGGTGAATAAGGCTGCTCGCCGGGCGGACGCGTGCGACGCGCGTGACGATCAGCAGCGCGTCGTCCAATTTCGCGGGTTTGCGGTACTTAACCCGAATGTCCGCGACCACGTACGCCCCGCCGCCGCGCTCGATTTCCGCGCGCTGATCGACCCCGACGAGCCCCATCATGTCGGAACGCGCCCGTTCCATGTAGCGCAGGTAGTTGGCGTAGTAGACGATGCCGGCAAGGTCGGTGTCCTCGAAGTAGATGCGCAGCGGGAAACGGTGTTCCTTCCCGACGAATCGACCGGACGCCGGCATGTCGAGCGGGTCGTTAACCATGACGGAGGGTCTTAGCGGCGCTGATTCCGCGCGAGAAGCCTCAGGCAGGAAAAGCTTGGTACATCCGTCATCCCGGCGAAGGCCGGGATCTCAGGGGAATGCACATGCGGTCGTCGCGACTCGCTGAGATCCCGGCCTTCTCCGGGATGACGCTAGGCGTCGAACAACCCGTCCTGCCCGCCCGGCGGCGGGGTCAGGCCGAGATGCGTCCACGCCCGTCCGTTGAGGCACCGACCGCGCGCGGTCCGCGCCACTAGGCCGAGCTGGATCAGGAACGGCTCGATAACCTCCTCGATCGTGTCGCGCGGTTCGGACAGCCCCGCGGCGAGCGTTTCCACGCCCACCGGCCCACCGCGATAGATGTCCGCGATCATGTTGAGATAGCGCCGGTCCATCGCGTCCAAACCGAGCGCGTCGACCTCGAGCCGGTTGAGCGCGCGATCGGCGACGGCAGCGTCGACGATCTCCTCGCCCGCCGCCTGGGCGAAGTCGCGGACCCGGCGCAGCAGTCGTCCCGCGATTCGCGGCGTTCCCCGCGACCGTCGCGCGACTTCGGTCGCGCCGTCGGGCGACAGGTCCATCCCCAGCAAGCCGGCAGCCCGCGCGACCACCTGCTCAAGTTCCCCAACGCTGTAGAAAACAAGCCGGATCGGAATCCCGAACCGATCGCGCAGCGGCGTGGTGAGAAGGCCCTGCCGCGTCGTCGCCCCGACCAGCGTGAACCGCGGCAGATCGATCCGCACGCTCCGCGCGCTCGGCCCCTCCCCGATCATCAGGTCGAGCGCGCGATCCTCCATCGCCGGATACAGGATCTCCTCGACCGCGGGCGCGAGGCGGTGAATCTCGTCGATGAACAGGACGTCGCCGTCCTCCAGATTGGTCAGCAACGCCGCCAGATCGCCCGACTTGGCGATGACCGGACCGCTCGTGGCCCGAAACCCCACCCCCATTTCCCGCGCGACGATCTGGGCAAGCGTCGTCTTCCCCAACCCCGGCGGCCCGAAGAAAAGGACGTGATCCAGCGCCTCCCCCCGCGCCTTGGCCGCGTTGATGAACACCCGCAGGTTCTCGCGCGCGCCGCGCTGACCGACGAAATCGTCGAGCGTCTTCGGCCGCAACGCGGCGTCCACGTCCTCGGGCTTGCGCGTACTTGCCAGGATGCGGTCATCGGTCACGTGGTGGCCTTAGCCTCTATGCGGCGCTTGTCAGCCCTTCGGGATCACCACTTCGACGCGTCGATTGCGGGCGCGGCCTGCCGGGTCGTCACCGCCATCTGTACCCGTGTTGGGGGCGACCGGGCTGGTCTCGCCGCGGCCAGCGACCTCGAAGGCCCGCAAGCGGACGCCGACCTGCTCGCTCATCCAATCGGCGACCGCTTGTGCGCGCGCTTGCGACAGGCGGACGTTATAGTCGTCGGTGCCCTTGGCGTCCGTATGCCCGACGATCTCGATCGTGCCCGGTCCGCCCGCGCGGATCAGCTCGGCCGTTGAGCGCAGGCCGGCGACTGAGTCCGGGCCGAGTTCCGCGCTGTCGAACGCGAACAGCGCGTCCGTCGGCAACGCGACGATCGTCGCCAGGTCGGTGACGCGGACGTTGAGACCGCTGGTGCTGCCGCTGAGCGGGCTGACCGCTGCCCGCAAATTCGTGTTCGCCCGGGTTGTTGGGACCGTTGCGGGCGCGGGTGCCGACGCCACGACGTTTGTCGTTGCAGCGCTCGTTTCGTTTTCGGGCGCTTGGCTCCCGCACGCAGCGAGCGCGAAGACGGCCAGCGTCGCCCGCCTCACCGCGTGACCGGTACGCCGTCAAACGGCGCGACTTCCGGAATGTTGATCGACACGGTGCGACTCGTCGCGGGCGGCGCAGGCAGCTTGAACCACAAGATGGCCGGCGATTCGTACAGGTTGATGCTCGCGCGATCGGCCGAGCTGCCGATCGGCGCGGCGAGCCACTTGCCCTGGTTGTCCTTCAGGATGCCCAGCTGCTGCGATGTCGCATCGTCTATCACGCTGATCTGATCCAGATCGATGCTGTGTGTGCCGCCTTCGCCGGTATAAGTGAGCTGCACGGTCAGCACGTCGCCCGTGACGGCGACCTTGTTGAGCGCGACCTGCGCGCCTCCCGGGCCGGGTTGGGTCTGGATCACGGCCAGCGCCGCCGGGGCGGGCGGGGCTGCCGGGGGCGCGGTCTCGACGCGGGTCACGGTCTGCTGTTCGCCGGTCACGCTTCCCGCCGCTTCGTCGGCGGTGGCTTGTTCCGCCGGCTGTCCGCAGGCGGCCAGCGCGGTCAGCGGGAGCAGGATCCAGGGACGCATGAGGCCGGGCATCGATGGTTTCTCCTTGAAGGCCGCACTTCGTATCTCCGGCGCGTGGCCCCGTCCATATCGGCTAAGGTCGCGCAGCCTTCTTGAGCGCGGCGCGTACAAGCGCGTCGAGGCTTGCGGCCTCGCCCAGCTCGCCTTCCGCTGCCGCCACCGCGCCCGCCGCTTCGGCGGGGCGGAACCCCAGGTTGAGCAGCGCGGACACCGCATCCGCGGCCGCGCCTGCAGCTTGCGCGATCGGAAGCCCGCCCGCGACGGGCACGGCGGCGCCCGGGCGGTCCTTCAACTCGTTGACGATGCGCATGGCGAGCTTGGGCCCGACACCCTGCGCGCGCGACACCATCGCCTTGTCGCCGGTTGCGACCGCACGATGCAGTTCGGACGGGTCGAGCGCGGACAGGATGCCGAGCGCGACGCGGCCGCCGACGCCTTGAACCGAGGTCAGCAGGCGGAACCAATCCTGCTCGGCGGCGGTGGCGAAGCCGACGAGGCGGATGAAGTCTTCCGCCACCAGCATTTCGGTGAAAATGACGACGGTGCCGCCAACCGGGCCGAGCGCGGTCAGCGTGCGCGCGGATGCGCCGACGAGGTAGCCGACTCCGCCGACGTCAATCACCGCCGCGTCCGCGGACACGCTGTCGAGCTTTCCCGAAAGCTTGGCGATCATGCGGCGACGCGTCTCGCCGACGCCAAGTGATGCGCATGCGTGATCGCCACCGCGAGCGCGTCCGCCGCGTCGCTCCCCGCGATCTTCGCGCCCGGAAGGAGCCGCTGCACCATGGCGTGCACCTGCGTCTTCTCCGCCGCGCCCGTTCCCACCAGCGCCTTCTTGACCAACCGCGGCGCATACTCGCCGACCGCGATGCCGCTCCGCGCCGCCGCGAGCAGGCACACGCCCCGCGCCTGCCCGAGCTTCAACGTCGATTGCGGATTGGCGTTGACGAACACTTCCTCCACCCCCGCGCCGTCCGGCGGGTGCGTCGCGATCACCGCGCAAAGCCGGTCGAACAACGCGCACAGCCGTTCGGCGAGCGCGGACTTCGGGTCGGTCCGCAACTCGCCATTCGCAAGGTGGCGTAACCGGTTGCCGTCTGCATCGACAAAGGCCCAACCCGTGGTGCCGAGACCCGGGTCGAGGCCCAGTATGATCACGCGAGCTTTTCCATGACCTCGTCGGGGACGTCGTAATTTCCCCAAACCGTCTGCACGTCGTCATCCTCGTCCAGCGCGTCGATCAGCTTGATCAATGTCGCCGCCTCGCCTTCGCCGACAGTAACCTCCGTCTGAGGCCGCCAGGCGAGCTTGGCGGAGTCGTACGCGCCGAGCACCGGCTCCAGCGCCTTTGCGACTTCGTGCAGGCTCTCGATCTCGGCCCAGATCTCGTGGCCTTCGTCGGACGACACGACATCGTTCGCCCCCGCCTCCAGCGCCGCCTCGAACACCTTGTCCGCCGAGCCAGCGGTAGCGGCGTACGTGATGAGACCCAGCCGGTCGAAGCCATGGCTGACCGATCCGCCCGCGCCCAAATTGCCCCCGTTCTTGGATACGATCGTGCGCACGTTGGTCGCGGTTCTGTTCCGGTTGTCGGTCAGCGCCTCGATGATCAGCGACACGCCGCCCGGCCCGAACCCTTCGTAGCGGATTTCCTCGTAATTCTCCGCGTCACCCGTCGAGGCCTTGTTGATCGCGCGCTCGATATTGTCCTTGGGCATGGATTGCGCGCGGGCGGCGAGCACGGCGGCGCGCAGGCGCGGGTTCATGTCGGGGTCGGGCGTGCCCATCTTTGCGGCAACCGTGATTTCGCGGCTAAGCTTGGAAAACAGCCCCGACCGCTTCTTATCCTGCGCACCCTTGCGGTGCATGATGTTCTTGAACTTGGAATGGCCGGCCATGCCTCGGGCATAGCCAGCAGGTCCAAGGCCTACAAGTTACAGCTTCACCGCCGTGCCCGACACGGTGACCATCAGCATCGATCCTTCCTTGCCGATCACCTGGTAGTCGATGTCGATCCCGATCACCGCCGACGCGCCGAGCCTGGTCGCGAGCTCCTCGACTTCGGCGAACGCCTCCTCGCGCGCGGAGCGCAGCGTCTTCTCGTACGATCCCGACCGCCCGCCGACGATGTCGCGCACGCCCGCGAACAGGTCCTTGAAGATGTTGGCGCCGACGATGACCTCGCCCGTGACGATGCCCAGATACTGGGTGACGGGTCGGCCTTCGATCAGGCTCGTGGTGGTGACGATCATGTTCGTTCTCCCTTAGCCCAACCCCAACGCGGCCTTGTACGTGTCGAGCAACGCCTCGGCCTCGTCCCGGTGGTGCTTCTCCATCGACCGCAATCGCACGATCGTGCGCATCGTTTTCACGTCATACCCGTTCGACTTGGCCTCCGCATACACTTCCTTGACCTCCTCGGCGCGCGCGCGCTTTTCCTCCTCGATGCTTTCGATCCGTTCGATGAAGAGCCGCAGCTGGTCCGCCGCGACGTTGCCGTCCGCCATTCTGATCCCCGTTTCTTGGTTAATGACCTCCGGCTAGCGAACCCCGGTTGATATGTCATCGGGACTCTTTAGGGCCGCGGGGCATGGCCAGCCTGTTCAAACCGCGTTCGCGCAAAGTGCGCATCCTGGCGACGCTCGGGCCCGCGAGTTCGTCGCGCGAGATGATCGCCAGGCTGATGGCGGCGGGCGCGGACGCGTTCCGGATCAACATGAGCCACGGCGGCCACGACGACAAGGCCGCGGTGATCGCGACCATCCGCGACCTGGAAAAGGAGCGCAAGCGCCCGTCCACCATCCTCGTCGACCTCCAAGGCCCCAAGCTGCGCGTCGGCGACTTTGTCGATGGCAAAGCCGTCCTCAAGACCGGCGACCGCTTCATCCTCGATCGCGACGAGGCGCTCGGCGACGCGACGCGCGTCGAACTCCCCCACCCCGAATTGTTCCAAGTCGCCGAAGACGGCATGCGGCTGCTGATCGACGACGGCAAGCTCGTGCTTCGCGTCGTGTCGGGGAACAAGACTCGGCTGGAGACGGAAGTCGTCGTCGGCGGCACCATCTCCAACCACAAGGGCGTCAATGTTCCCGATGTCGTCGTGCCGATCCCGGCGCTGACCGACAAGGACCGCGCCGACCTGACCTTCGCGCTGGAACACAACGCTGACTGGATCGCGTTGTCGTTCGTGCAGCGGCCCGAGGACGTCGCGGAAGGCAAGCGGCTGATCGGCGGACGCGCGGCGTTGCTGGCGAAGATCGAAAAGCCCGCGGCGTTGCACCGGCTCGACGAAATCCTCGAACTCGCCGACGCGGTCATGGTCGCGCGCGGCGACCTGGGGGTGGAAGTCCCGCCCGAACAGGTGCCGCCGCTGCAGAAACAGATCGTGGCCGCCGCGCGCAGGCTCGGGCGTCCGGTCGTCGTCGCCACCCAGATGCTCGAATCGATGATCACCGCGCCGACGCCGACGCGGGCCGAAGTTTCGGACGTCGCGACCGCGGTGTACGACGGCGCGGACGCGGTGATGCTGTCCGCCGAATCCGCGGCCGGCGCGTACCCGGAAGAGTCGGTCGCGATGATGGACCGCATCGCGTGCAGCGTGGAGGCCGACCCGCTCTACGCCGAGCGGGTGCATTTCACCGAAACGCGCCCCGACGCGACGACCGCCGACGCGATGGCGCACGCCGCGCACACGATGGTCGCCACCGTGGACGCAAAGGCAATCGTCTGTTTCACCACATCCGGATCGACCGCGCGCCGGGTCGCGCGCGAACGCCCGTCCGCGCCGCTGCTCGTGCTGACGCCCAGCCTCAAGGCGGCGCGCAGGCTGGGACTGCTGTGGGGCGCGCACGCGGTCAACACGCGCGAAGTGCTCGATTTCGAACAGATGGTGGCCAAGGCCAAGCGCATGGCCCTGCGCCACGGCGTCGCGGCCGCGAACGACCGCATCATCCTGATCGCGGGCGTGCCGTTCGGGACGCCGGGATCGACCAACGTGCTCCACGTCGTGCGGCTGGTCGGCGACGAGCTGGAGCGGCACAAGCCCGCGAACTAGCGTCCGTCCAGCAATCCCGGGATCAACGGCGGGATTTCGCGCGCCAAAAACCCGACCGGCCCCTGCGCCTGCGCCAGCCTGCGGCCCGCTTCGCCGTGCAGCCACACCCCCCACAACGTCGCCCCCAGCGGGTCCATTCCCCGCGCCAGCAGCCCGCCGACGATCCCGGCCAGCGTGTCGCCCGACCCGGAGGTGCCCAACCCGATGCCGCCGCCCGCGTAGACGAACGTCTCCCCGTCGGGCGCGACGATCGTGCTCGTCGGACCTTTCATGAGAGTCACCGCCGCGTAGCGTTCCGCTGCCTGCCGTGCCGCGCCCTCGCGGTCCGCGTCGACCTCGTCCTTCTCGATCTCCAGCAGCGCGGCCATTTCGCCGACATGCGGCAGCATGACCGCGCCGCCCCGCCAGGCGCGGAACGCCGCGTCCGCCGCGGGCGAGGCGGCCAGTGCGGCGGCGTCAATGACCAGCGGCATCGGCGTGTCGAGTGCGAGCACCGCGTTCAGGAGCTGCGCCACCGCCGTGTTTTCGTACATGCCCGGCCCCAGGATCACGGCATCGATGCTGGCGCAGCGATCGGTCAGCTCCGGGATGGCCGCGTCCGCGAAGCCGCCGTCGTCCGCCTCCGCATGCCCCGCGACCAGCGCTTCGGGCATGGCGATCGCCAGCGGGATCGCGACGCTGTCCACCGTGGCGATCTGCAGCTTGCCCGCCCCGGCGCGCAGCGCGGCGGTGGCGGCGAGCAGCGCTCCGCCCGGCACCGCGCGGCTGCCGCCGATCACCAGGATACGACCGCGGTCGTCCTTGTCGTTGGCGCTGTCGTGCTGAGGGATGACGAATCGCTTGAGCAGGTCCCGATCCAGACTCTGCGTGCTCATCGGGTCGCCACCATCGCGTCGGGCGCGGACGTGACCGCGGCTTGCGCCTGCACGGGCGCGGCGAAGTTGTACGCGATCAGCTTGGGAGCGCTGGTCGGATCGTCGGGCTCGAAGTCGTACGCGCACACGCCGCAGTTCACGACCTCACCTTCGCGGTCGATGCCGAGGATCGTCGCCTCGTCCATCTCCTCCAGAATGTAACGAAAACACAGAACGACGACCTGATGGCAGACAATGAGAACGCGCTTGTCCGCATGATGCAAACTGATCGTGTCGAGCGCCGAGCGCAGGCGCAGGATGACGTCGACCCAGCTCTCGCCGCCGGGCGGGCGATGATAGAATTTGCCCAGGCTCGCGCGATGCTCCGCCTGCTCGGGAAACTTCTCGCGGATGCCGGCTGTAGTCAGCCGGTCGAGGATGCCGAACTCGCGTTCGCGCAACCGTTCGTCGACCAGAGGCGGCCGCGCCTCGCCGGTCGCCCCGCCAGCCTCGCAGATCGCGCGCGCCGTCTCGCGCGCGCGCAGATAAGGCGAGGCCAGAATCACTTCGGGCCGCTCGCCTTCGGGCAAGGACGCGAACCAGTGCCCGACCGCCGCAGCCTGTTCATGACCGAGCGCGCTCAGCGGGACGTCGACGTCGCGGATGTCGAGGTCGATGATGCTGTGCCCCGCCGCGTCCGCCGCGTCTCGCGCGACGTTGCCCGCACTCTGCCCGTGCCGGACGATCCA
Organism: uncultured Sphingomonadaceae bacterium; assembly: GCA_964251385.1. Classification (GTDB taxonomy): domain Bacteria; phylum Pseudomonadota; class Alphaproteobacteria; order Sphingomonadales; family Sphingomonadaceae; genus CADCVW01. Next base: position 36,765 of record CAXUJK010000003.1, read on the forward strand.
CAATTTGGCGGGCCAACGCTGGCGCATGATGTTTCCTCGAACGTTCGGGAGGTGAAAGCGTCGCGCCGGCTTTAGTTCACGCGGGAAGCAGTCCTTCTTCCGCCAACCGCTCGCGCAGGTCGGGCGCATCGACGAACAGGTGCGCGCGCATGCCCGCCGCCAACGCCGCCTCCACATTGTCCGCGCGGTCGTCGACGAACAGCGCCTCCTCGCCCGCCAGTCCAAAACGCCGCAGCGCGAGCGCGAAGATGCGCGCGTCCGGCTTGGCGAGCTTCTCCGTTCCCGACACGACGACATCCCGGAACCGGTCGAACAGCGCCGGGTCCGTGTCGCGGAACGGCCCCCAGAACTCGTCCGAAAAGTTGGTGATCGCGAACAACGGCACGCCGGCTTTGTCGAGTTCGTCGACCAAGGCGTGCATGCCGGCGACCGCGGGTCCGATCGATTCGTTGAAGCGCGGCCCCCATGCGTCGATCAGCGGCTTGTGGTGCGGGAAAGACGCCGTCAGTTCACCCGCGCATTCCGCGAACGTGCGTCCGGCGTCGAGCTGGAAATGCCAGTCGACGAAATCGGTTTCGGCGATGAAGGTTTCTAGCGCGGCGTCGTCGGCGATCAGTTGTCGATACAGGTTGCGCGGGTCCCAGTGGTACAGGACGTTGCCGACGTCGAAGACGACGGCGGTCGCGCCGTTCATCCTTGTTGGCGAAATCAGCCCTGGCGCGCCTTGAAGCGGCGGTTGGTCTTGTTGATCACGTAGGTGCGGCCCCGGCGGCGGATGACGCGGCAGTCGCGGTGGCGCGACTTCAACGATTTGAGCGAATTGCGGATTTTCATGGGACGTACGCGTTCTTATGCTGAAAAGCGAAGCGCGGCTCGTATGGAGCACACGCCCCCAAGTCAACCGCGGTTCAGGCCTCCGCGCCAATTGCCCCGCGTAACGCCAAGACGCACGGAACCTGCCGATGACCTACCACATCTCCCGCCGCATCGTCCTGTTCGGCGCGCTGCCCGCCGCGTGCGGCCTCGCCAGACCGATCGACCAGGACGCGTCGAGCGACGGATCGGCGTGGACGCAGGCGCCTCAACGGCGGTTGCAGCCTATGCAGCCCCGGCCCGAGCCGGTCATCGACGTACGTGCGTTCGGCGCAGCGCCGTCCGCGTCCGCGTCCGTCAACGGCGCGGCGTTCCGCGCGGCCAGTCGCGCGATCGAGGAGGCGGGCGGCGGCACGTTGCTGATCCCCCCGGGCGAATATCGCGTTGGCGAGCAGGTCCGGCGGAACGGAAAGCTGGTGCCGCTCGACCTCGTCCGCATCGCCGGGTGCAGGCGCGATCTCCTTATCGCCGGCGGCGGCGCGACGCTGAAAGCCGCCGACGGCATGCGCTACGGGGCGTTCGATCCCGTTACGGGCGCGCCGCGCGAGGGTCCCGTGCCCTTCACCGACCCCGCCTGGGCGGTCAATTCGTGCCTCATGATCTTCGTCGAGGGTTGCAGCGGGGACGTCCGCATCGAAGGCGTCCGCCTCGATGGCAATTCGACCAACTACGTGCTGGGCGGGCAATGGGGCGACCATGGGCGGCAGCTGGGCGGCGATGGGCTCGCCTGCGCCGCCAACACGGGGAACGTGACGATCGCCAACGTCCATTGCCGCGACCATGGCCGAGACGGGATCATGCTGTCGCATCACGGCCTCAAGGCGGACAGTCCCCGCTTCCCTGTGACGCTGACCGATGTCGTGTGCGACTTCAACGCGCGGCAGGGCCTGTCCTGGATCGGCGGTACGCAGCTGACCGTGCTGCGCTCCCACTTCACGCGGACCTCGCGCGGCAAGTTCGACTCGGCCCCCGGCGCGGGCGTCGATATCGAGGCCGAAGGCAGCGTCTGCCGCAACGGTCGCTTCGTCGACTGCAGGTTCGTCGACAATGGCGGCGTCGGCTTCATAGCCGATTCGGGCGACAGCGCGGACGTGGAGTGCGTCCGTTGCGAATTCGTCGGCACGACCTTCTGGTCGGCCTGGCCGCGCAAGCCCGGCTTCGTGTTCCGCGACTGCCTGTTCGTCGGATCGGTCGTCAACGTCCACGGCGACCCCGACCCGCGCCGCGCAACGCAGTTCTACGGTTGCCGCTTCCACGCAGACCCCGCGCTGTCGCCGACGGGCGCGGTGTTCGGGCAGCACCTCGCCGACCTCGGCGCGGGCGCGCGCAACGTGCTGATGAGCGGGTGCGACTTCTACGTGAAAATGCCGGACAGGACGTTGCCGTGGACCCCCGCCGACATGGCTTTCCACGACTGCCGCTTTCGCCAGCTCGGTAAAAACACGAGCTACACGCGGGGCGTGTTCACGGGCACCAACCGCTTCGATTCGGCCGGACCCGTCGAGACATGGGGCTCGGTCTTCAAGAACCCGGTTACAATCAACGGCCGCGTGCGAGGTTAGCCGGTACTTACGGGATAGGCCGTCATCCTGGCGCAGGCCGGGATGACGAGGAGTTCGTTCGGGCTAGCCCGCCCTCTCGCTAAGCTTGCGTTCCCAAGCCAATGCGTCTTTCACGATCACGTCCAGGTCGTCCCGCTCCGGCCGCCACGGCAACGTCGCCATGATCTTGCGATTGTCCGCGACGAGAGCGTCCGGGTCGCCCGCGCGCCGTGCCTCCATGCGGCGGTCGATCGTCATGTTGGTCACCCGGTCGACGCTGTCGAGCACTTCGAGCACCGAAAACCCCCGGCTGTACCCGCAGTTCATGATGTGGCTGACGCGCGGCTCGTCGATCAGCTTGTCCAGCGCATGGACGTGCGCGGCGGCCAGGTCGGCGACGTGGATATAGTCGCGGATGCCCGTGCCGTCCGCGGTATCGTAATCGGTTCCGAACACGGAGACATACTCGCGCTTTCCAAGCGCCGCCTCGACCGCGACCTTGATGAGATGCGTCGCGCCCGTCGTGGACTGGCCCGACCGCCCCCCCGGGTCCGCGCCCGCGACGTTGAAGTAGCGCAGCGCGCAATAGTTCATCGGGTGCGCCGCCGCGACATCGCGCAGCATCGCCTCCGTCATCAGCTTCGACGTTCCGTACGGGTTGATCGGCCGCGTCGGCATGTCCTCCGACACCGGCGAGCTTTCGGGGATGCCATAAGTCGCGGCGGTCGACGAGAAGATGAAGTGCGGCACGCCCGCCGCCACAGCGGCCGCGATCAGCGCCCTGCTGCGCACGGTGTTGTTGTCGTAATATTTGAGCGGGTCGGACACGGACTCGGGCACCACGACCGACCCCGCGAAGTGCATGATCGCGTGGACCCGCTGTTCGTCGACGATGCGCGCGATCAGGGCCGCGTCGGAAATATCCCCTGCGTAGAAAGGCACGTCGTCCGGCACCGCCCACCGAAAACCCGTCACGAGATTGTCGACCACCGCGACCCGGCGACCCGCATCCTTCAAAGCGAGCACTGCGTGGCTGCCGATATAGCCCGCGCCGCCGGTGACGAGCACGGCCCCTCTGTCGCGCTCTGGTACGCTCGCCATGACTTCCCTTTCGTAACGGCCCGCGTCAGGATAACGCCGGACCTGCGATAGTGTCCGCGACTAGCAGAGGGATCGACGATGGCCATGAAGTTTCATGCCGCAGGCGCGTTTGGCCGGACCGCGTGCGCGGCAGGCGCCCTCGCGATGCTCGCCGCGTGCAGCACGCTCGGTGGCGGCACCGACGCCGCGCCGGCCCTGCGCGGCACCAACGTCACCCGCATCCACCTGGGCGGCGAGATCGCGCGCGGCGAAGTGTCCGTCGAACCCCGTTTTGACATGCAGGCGGCGGGCGGCGTCTACCAACCCGCGTTCGCGACCGCCGTCGGCGATGAACTGCGCAAGCTCGGCTTCACGCCCGCCGCCACTCCCGCGACTTCGGAATTCGTCGCCACGGTCGATGTCGCCACGGCGACGGTGGCCGCGCTCGCCGCGCGTACGCCCGCCACCGGTCCCGCGACACCCGGCACGGCGGCGAACCCGAACGCGGTCGCGACGCAGCTCGCGGTGCAGCTCAAGCGCCGGTCGGACGGGTCGATCGTATGGGAGGGCCGCGCGCAAAGCGGCGCGCGTGCGGGCGCGACCCCGTCCGCCTCAACGGTCGGTCGTCTGGCCCGAGCGGTCTTCGGGGACTTTCCGGGAGAGTCGGGCCGCACTATCAACGTGCGCTGAGCGCGTTAGGCAACATCCGGTAGTTACAGCGGAAACCCCATGACCCTTGCGATTTCGAGCGCCTTCGACGGCGGCAACATCCGTGTGGCCGCGACGCGTGACGACGGGTTCGATCTGGAAATCGTCAAGGACGCGGAGTCCGAATTCTACCAATGGTTCCACTTCCGCCTGACGGGCTCGGGCGGACGTCCGGTGACCTTGCGCATCGTCAACTGCGCGGGTTCCGCCTACCCCAATGGCTGGCCCGACTACCGCGCCTGCATGTCGGTCGATCGCGACGAGTGGGTCCGCGTACCCACGGCCTACGACGACGGCGTCCTGACGGTCACCGTCACGCCGCCGACCGACAGCGTCTGGTTCGCCTATTTCGCGCCCTATTCGATGGAGCGCCACCACGACCTCGTCGCCTCGCTCGCCGCGGTTCCGGGCGTGACGTACCGGTCCTTGGGAAAAACGTTCGACGGGCAGGATATCGACTACCTCCGCGTCGGCGAAGGCCCGCTGCAGGCGTGGCTCTACGGCCGCCAGCATCCGGGCGAGACGATGTGCGAATACTGGATGGAAGGGGCGCTCGAAAAGCTGGTCGACGACGCCGATCCCGTGTCGCGCGTCCTGCGCCGGGAATTCACGTTCCACGTCGTCCCCAACATGAACCCCGACGGGTCGCGGCGCGGGCACCTGCGCACCAATGCGCGCGGCGTCAACCTCAACCGCGAATGGCACGACCCCTCGCCCGATCGCTCGCCCGAAGTGTTTTGCGTCAAGAACTCCATGGACGAAACCGGCGTCGATTTCGCGATCGACGTGCACGGCGACGAAGCGATCCCTTACAACTTCCTCGCCGGGTTCGAAGGCATACCCTCGCTCAGGCCGGATCAGCAGCAGCTGTTCCTGACGTACGCGCGAACGCTTGCGCGCGTCACCCCCGACTTCCAGACCGCGCACGGATACGCGACGATCCCGCCCGGAAAAGCCAATCTGTCGATGTCCACGACCCAACTCGCCGAACGTTACGGCGCGGTGACGATGACGCTCGAGATGCCGTTCAAGGACAATGCCGATCTGCCCGACGAGACGTACGGCTGGTCCCCCGAACGCTCGCGCCTGCTGGGCGCGGCGTGCTTGGACGCACTACACGCGATCGCCGCCGATCTGCCCGGCAAGGAAAAGAACAAGGGATCTTAGTTCCCCGGCGAAGGCCGGGGCCCAGTCTTTCGTAGCTGCTAAGGCTGGACCCCGGCCTTCGCCGGGGAACAAGGAACTTACATGCCCACGCTCGTCCTCGTCCGCCACGGCCAGTCGCAATGGAACCGCGAAAATCGGTTCACGGGGTGGTGGGACGTCGACCTGACCGATCTGGGTGCCGCCGAAGCCACCGTCGCAGGGGCGCTCATGGCGACGCGCGGCCTAGACTTCGACCTGTGCTTCACCTCGTACCAGACGCGCGCGATCAAGACGCTCAACCTTGCGCTGGCGGCGATGGACCGCCTGTGGCTGCCGGTGGAAAAGGATTGGCGGTTGAACGAGCGCCATTACGGCGGGCTGACCGGCCTCAACAAGGCGGACATGATCGCCAAGGCGGGCGAGGCACAAGTGAAGATCTGGCGCCGCTCGTTCGACGTCCCTCCGCCCCCGCTCGAACCCGGCAACGCGTACGCGCTGGCCACCGATCGCCGCTACGCGGGCGTGCCCGTGCCCCAGTCGGAAAGTTTGAAGGACACGATCGAACGCGTCCTCCCCTACTGGAACGCCCGCATCGCGCCGGCCTTACGCGAAGGCCAGCGCGTGCTGATCTCCGCCCACGGCAACTCGCTGCGCGCGCTCGAAAAGCATTTGTCGAAGATCGCGGACGACGCGATCACGTCGCTGGAAATCCCGACCGGGCAGCCGATCGTCTACGAACTCGACGCGGACCTGAACGCGGTCGACCGCTACTACCTCAAGGACCGGTAGCTTCCGTTGAGTTCGGCCGCCGACGATACACGCCGCCGCCTGTCCGTCGGCGATATCGTCACCCTGGGCGGTCTCGTTCTCTACGCCCTGCGCCCCGTGTTGCCGGGCATCGTGCCGGGCCTGGCAGGATTGGGGCTGGCCTTGTCATGCCTGCGGCCGCTGCCCGGGGACGCGAGGTTCAGCCGTTCCGCGCGAGCCATCGTGGCCGGCGTCTGCATCTATGCAGGATTCGCGCGGTCATGGAGCATGTGGCCTGCCTACCTGCTCGTGCCCGTTCTCGCCACGATCGGGCTGGCGTTCTCCGCCGGATTCGGTCGCGACACGCTGGCCGCCCTTGCTCGCGGCAGACTCGGACGAGCGGAATGGGGCTTGATCGCACTTAACGCGATCGTCGCGGCGGTCGCGCTCGTCGGATGGGTGGTGCTTCTACAGCCCGATCTGTCCCGGCTCGCGGGAATGCTGCCGCAATGGCCGCTGATCGGGCTGATCGGTGCCGGCGCAAGCTTCTCGGTCGTCAACGCACTTCTGGAGGAAATCGTCTGGCGCGGGATCCTGCAAAATTGGCTGATGACCTTCATGTCCGCACCCGCCGCCGTGTTCGTGCAAGCCGCCTCGTTCGGAGCCGCCCATTATAACGGCTTCCCAAGCGGCCTCGTCGGCATGGGTCTGGCAGCCGTCTGGGGAGCCATGATCGGCGCCTTGGCACTGCAGTCGAAGGGACTGGCGGCACCGGTCGTGGCCCACATTGCGGCCGATGCGGTTATCTTCGCCGTGCTGGCAGGTGCTCTCGCGCAGCGTTGACCTGCAAGCTCAGGCGGCCGCCTTGGCCGCGTACATGTTCCGGTCCGCGCGCGCGATCGCGCCTTCGACCGTGTCGCCTTTGTCCATCGTCGTCATGCCCGTCGCGACACTGACGATGATGTCGCACCCGCCGACGCTGACGGGAACGCGCGCGATGCATTCGGCGATGCGTTCGGCCGTGTCGGCGGCGGACGCGCCGTCCAGATGGTCGAGCACCAGCCCGAATTCATCTCCGCCGATCCGCGCAACGAAGTCAGTCGCGCGGACGAGATCGGAAAGCGACGCCGCGACATGCAGCAGCGCGGCGTCGCCCGCGGCATGGCCGAAGCGGTCGTTGATGCCCTTCAACGAGTTGACGTCGACGTAGAGCAAGGCAGCGGGCGTTCCGTAGCGTTCGACCTGGCGCAGTACCCGCTCGACCTCGCGCAGGAACGCCCGGCGGTTGGGCAGCGGAGTCAGCGTGTCGCAATCCGCGAGCTTCTCAAGCTCCTGCAGACGTACCTGCATTTCGTCGATCGACGCGCGCAGCCTGCGATTTTCTTCCGCCAGATCGGGCCGGAGGTCGGTCACCTTTGCCTCGGCCTGGGAAACGTCGGTTCGCAATGGGTTGATGGTGGCTGCCACGGGTTACTCATCCATTATGCGACGAATCCGAACCGTATAATGCAACAAGGGTTAACACGAAATCACTGGCGTTGCTTGGGCGGGCGTGCCCCGGTAGGACCGTGCGCTTCGCCCGATCCGGCAAGGCCCCATGACCGATAAAGTTCCCCGCATCGGCATCATCATGGGCAGCCGGTCCGACTGGGACACGATGCGGCGCACGGCGGAAACGCTCGATGCGCTGGGCATCGCGCACGAGGCCCGCGTCGTCTCCGCGCACCGCACGCCCGACCGCTTGTACGATTATGCCAAGTCCGCCGCCGCGCGCGGCATCAAGGTGGTGATTGCGGGCGCGGGCGGCGCGGCGCATCTGCCTGGAATGACCGCGGCGCTGACCACCCTCCCGGTGCTCGGCGTTCCCGTACGCTCGCCGACGCTGGACGGCCTCGACAGCCTGTTGTCCATCGCGCAGATGCCCCCGGGCGTTCCCGTCGGCACGCTCGCGGTCGGCGAGGCGGGCGCGGTCAACGCCGCGCTTCTGGCTGCCGCGATCCTGGCCTTGTCCGATCCCGCGCTGGCCGACCGCCTCGCAGCGTGGCGGGAGGCGCAGACCGCGGGCGTCGCCGAAACCCCCGAATGACACCTCTCCCGACGGGAAGCACGATCGGCATCCTGGGCGGAGGCCAGCTCGGCCGCATGCTCGCGCTCGCCGCCGCGCAGCTCGGCTACCGCGTCCACGTCTACGCGCCCGAGGCGAGCGGCCCGGCCACCGAGGTCGCCACCGCGTGGACGCAGGCGGCATACGACGACGTTGCCGGCCTCGCCCATTTCGCGGACGTTGTCGACGTCGTCACCTACGAATTCGAGAACATCGATCCGCGGGCGGTCGCCTATCTCGCGGGCAAGGTGCGCGTCGCACCTTCGGCCGCTTCGCTCGACGCCGCGCAGTACAGGCCCAACGAAAAAGGCCTGGTGATCGAACTCGGCGGCGCGACCGCGCCGTACCGGCTCGTCGGATCGCGTGCCGACTTGGACGCCGCGATCGCCGGGATCGGTGCCCCCGCGATCCTCAAGACGACCCGCTTCGGCTACGACGGCAAGGGCCAGGCGCGTATCGACTCACCCGGCGAGGCGGACGCGGCATGGGACGCGATCGGCGCGCCCCAAGCTAGCGATGGCGTCCCCGCCATTCTGGAGGCACGCATAAGTTTCGATGCCGAGTTCTCGGTGATCCTGTGCCGTGGTGCGGATGGAACGACGGTGGTTTGGGATGCGCCGCGCAACGTTCACGTCGACGGCATCCTTGACCGATCGCTGCTGCCGCCCGGCGACGAGGTCCGCGATCACGTGCCGATCGCGATCGCGATCGCGAGGAAATTGGCTGACCGGCTGAACCATGTCGGCGTGCTGACGTGCGAGTTCTTCGCGTGCGAACACGGCTCGCTGTTCAACGAAATGGCCCCGCGCGTCCACAACAGCGGCCACTGGACGATCGAAGGCGCGGTCACCTCGCAGTTCGAAAATCACATCCGCGCGATCTGCGGCCTGCCGCTCGGCGACACGTCGCGGGTCGGCGCAGGCGTCGAAATGATCAACCTGGTGGGCGGCCGCGGCGACGGCGACACGCCGCTCGACGCCTTGTTGGCGAAGCACACGGGCGCGCACGTCCACCTTTACGGCAAGCGCGACACCCGCGCCGGCCGCAAGATGGGCCACGTCACGCGGGTAAGCTGAGCCCTACTGCGCCGCGCGATTCTCGATCGGCAGACCCAGCCGCGCCAGCTGCGGCCGCACTTTCGCGGCTTCGCCCACCACCACCCACACCATGTTGGCCGGGTTGATCGCCGCCCGCGCCGCGCTGTCGAGCCCGCCCGCCGTCTGCGCGCGGTACTTGTCGGCGAGCTGTTCGTAATAATCGTCCGGGCGCCCGTACAGCGCATTGCTCTGCATCGCCGACAGCACCGCCGACGATGTCTCGAACTGCCCCGGCAATTCGCGGACGCTGCCGTTGACGGTGCGCGTCAGCTCCGCCGCGCTTACCCCTTCCTTGCCTAGGAAGCGCCCGAAATTGTCGATCAAAGCGGCCAGCGAATCGCCCGTCCGGTCCGCCTGCACGGGCGCCTGGACGATGAACGGCACCGCGTTCTCGCGCAGCTGCACGCCGCCGCGCACGCCGTACGACCAGCCTTTCGTCTCGCGCAGGTCCATGTTGATGCGCGACAGGAAGTTGCCGCCCAATATGTCGTTGGCGGACTCGAGCGAGGTCAGGTCGTCCTGCGACCGCGCGGGCGTTAGCACCGCGCCGTAGATCAGCGACTGCGGCGAATTGGGCCGATCGACCAGCACGATGCGCGCGCCGCGGTTGACCGCCGCGGCCGGGAACGTCTTCGTACCCTTCGCCGTCGCAGGTGCCTGCCAATTGCCGAAACGGGTCTCGAGTAACGGAGTCACCTCGGCAAGGGGTCGATCGGAAACGACGAAAATCTCCATGTTGTCGGGCCGGATCCACTGATCCTTGAAGCGGATCAGGTCCGCGCGCGTCAACTTGGCGACCGCGTCCGCATCGCCCGAACCGCCCGCGGCGTAAGGGTGGCTCGCCCCATACAGGATCGGCGGCAATGTCCGACGCGCGATCCCGCCCGGGTCCTTGGTTTCCTGCGATATGCCGGTCAGCAACTGGTTGCGCACGCGCTCCACTTCGGCGTCCGCGAACGCCGGGTTCTTGACCACATCGGCGAGAAGGTCGAGCGACGGCGCGAGGTTTGCCGACAGCGCGGACAGGCCGACCGTCGTGCGATCCGGCGATCCGCCCGCGCTTACGTTGGCGCCCAGGCGCTCCTGCTCCTCGGCGATCTGGCGCGACGACAGCTGCGTCGTGCCTTCGGTCATCAGGCTGGTGGTCAGGTTGTGCAGGCCGCGCGCGTTCGCCGGATCGGCCGCGGTGCCCGCGTTGAATGACAAGGCGAGCTGCGTCGCCGGAACCGCGGTGCGCTGCGCGTAGTGCACGCGGACCCCGTTCGATAGCGTCGTCTTTTGAATGTCCGGGAAGTCGAGCGCTGTCAGCTGACCCACCTCGGGCAGTTGGCGGGCGAACTTGGTCGCCGCCGCGGGGGCCGGCTCGGCGAGCGGCTTGACCGCCACCGCCGCCGCTTCCTGGTACGCGCCGCGCTCGCCGGGCTCGAGCGACAGCGCGAACGCCGGCTTGGTCAGCCATTGGCGCATGACCGCCTGCACCTCCGCGGGCGTCGCGCTGGCATAGGCGGCCAGGTCCTTTTTATATTTGTCCGCGTCGTTGGCGTAGATTTCGCCCTCGGCCAACGTCACCGCCTTGCCGCCGAACCCGCCGACCTGCTCCAGGCCCTTGATGCGGCCCGCCACTTCGCGCGTCGAGGCTCGGTTCAGCTCGGCTGTGGTCGGACCTTCCGCGATGAACTGCGCGACGATTTCGTCCAGCCGCCGCTCGACGAGCTTGGGATCGACGCCCGGCCGGACCGTCGCGCTTGCCGTGAAGAGGCCGACGCGCTGGAAAGGGATCATGCCCGCCGACACGCTGACCGCGAGCTTCTCGTCGCGAACCAGGATGTTGTCGAGTCGCGAGGAAGAGAGCCCGCCGAGCACCGATCCGGCGAGGTCGAGCGCGACGAGTTGCCGGTCGAGGATGCCGGGCACCGGCCAGTAGCGCGACACTTGCGTCGCCGCGACACGGTCCTTGAGCACCGCCTTCTTGGGCGCCGCGAGTGTCGGGATCGCCGCCTGGGCGGGCGTGTTCACCGCCCCGCGCCGAATTGCCCCGAAATACTTCTCCACCAGAGGCCGCGCCTGCGCCGCGTCGATGTCGCCCGCGAGGACGAGCACTGCGTTGTTGGGCCCGTAATTGGCGCGGAACCAGTCCTTGACGTCGTTCAGACTCGCGCGATCCAAATCCGCCATCGATCCGATCGGCGTGTGCCGGTACGGGTGCCCTACCGGAAAGATGTTCTCCAGGATTTCGTAAAAGGCGAGTCCGCCCGGTTGATTGTCGCTTTGCCGCTTCTCGTTCTGGACGACGCCGCGCTGGTTATCGAGCTTCTCCTGCGTCACCGCGCCCAACAAATAGCCCATGCGGTCGGACTCGAGGAAAAGCGCGCGCTCGATCGCGGCGGTCGGCACCGTCTGGAAATAGTTGGTGCGGTCGAAATCGGTCGTGCCGTTGTAATCGGTCGCGCCGATCTGCTGCAGCGGCTCGAAGAAGTCGCCGGGCGAATTCTCGGAGCCGTTGAACATCAGATGCTCGAACAGATGCGCGAACCCGGTGCGCCCCTTGGGCTCGTCCTTCGACCCCACATTGTACCACACGGACACCGCGACGACGGGCGCCTTGCGATCCTCGTGCACGATCACGCGCAGACCGTTGGCGAGCGTGAATCTTTGATATGGAATGTCGACCTGCCGCACGAGTTCGGTGACCGCGGCGACCGGAGCCATCGCCGTGACGGGCGCGGGCATGTCGGGCGACGCTATCGGCGGGTTCGTCGACGTCATCGCCGCGTCGTCGCTTGCCATCGTCGTGCACCCAGCTAGCGCGATCGTGGCTGCGGTCAGGAAAAGCTGCGTACGGCGCATGAAAGGTCCTCGATCAGGTTACGGAAAGTCGGCGTTTACCATAAGGATAACGCGCTTCGGCGCAATCGTCGGAGGTGGGAAGTCGGTGTCCGATCCGCCGAAGAAACCGCTGTCCTACAGCGGACGAACCGGCGCATGATCGATCCATGCCTCGTGCCTTTTGCGATTTAAGCCCGTCGCGCCTGTTCCGCTCCGTGCGACGATGCGTGCGCCAAGTCGAAGAATGCCGCTCGATCCTGACTAAACTGACTGGAAAAACCGCTCAACGGATCAACATAGTCAGTTTCGAACACCGTCAACGCCCATAGGTCGCCCATGAACCTCGAAAAATTCACCGATCGCGCGAAGGGATTTCTCCAGTCCGCGCAAACCGTCGCGATCCGCAACAACCATCAGCGCATCACGCCCGCGCATGTCCTGAAAGCGCTGCTCGAGGATGAGCAAGGCATGGCCGCCGGGCTGATCCGCGCCGCGGGCGGCTTGCCCGAAGCCGCAGTGCGCGAGGTCGATGAGGCGTTGGCCAAGCAGCCCGCGGTCAGCGGCAGCGGGGCCACGCAGGCCCCCGGCCTCGACGCCGACATCATGCGCGTCCTCGACAGCGCCGAGCAGATCGCAGGTAAGTCCGGCGACGCGTACGTCACCGTCGAACGCATGTTGTTGGCGCTGACGCTTGCGAGCACGACCGACGCGGGCAAGGCGCTCGCCGATGCTGGGGTCAAGCCCGACGTCTTGGCGCTTGCCATCGAGAAGCTGCGCGGCGGCCGCACCGCCGACAGCGCGGGCGCGGAGGACCGCTACGAAGGCCTCAAGAAGTTCACCCGCGACCTCACCGAAGCCGCGCGTGCCGGCAAACTCGACCCGGTGATCGGCCGCGACGAGGAAATCCGGCGCACGATCCAGGTCCTGGCGAGGCGCACCAAGAACAATCCGGTGCTGATCGGCGAACCGGGTGTCGGCAAGACCGCGATTGCCGAAGGGCTGGCCTTGCGCATCGTCAACGGCGACGTCCCCGACGGCATCAAGGACCGCCGCCTGCTCTCGCTCGACATGGGCGCGCTGATCGCGGGCGCGAAGTACCGCGGCGATTTCGAGGAACGCTTGAAAGGCGTGCTCGACGACGTGCGCGGCGCGGCGGGCGAGATCATCCTGTTCATCGACGAGATGCACACGCTGATCGGCGCGGGCAAGGCCGAAGGCGCGATGGACGCGGGCAATCTGTTGAAGCCCGCTTTGGCGCGCGGCGAGCTCCACTGCATCGGCGCGACCACGCTCGACGAATATCGCAAGCATGTCGAAAAGGACGCGGCGCTCGCCCGCCGCTTCCAGCCCGTGTTCGTCGGCGAACCGACGGTCGAAGACACGGTATCGATCCTGCGCGGCCTCAAGGAAAAGTACGAGCTGCACCACGGCGTCCGCATCACGGACGGCGCGCTCGTGGCCGCCGCGACATTATCGAACCGCTACATCGCCGACCGCTTTCTGCCCGACAAGGCGATCGACCTGATGGACGAAGCGGCCAGCCGCCTGCGCATGGAAGTCGAGTCCAAGCCCGAAGAGATCGAAGGCCTCGACCGCCGCATCATCCAGCTGAAGATCGAAGGTTCCGCCCTTTCGCGAGAGAGCGACCGCGCGTCGAAGGACCGGCTCGGCACGTTGCAGGCCGAACTGGCCAACCTCGAACAGCAATCCGCCGAACTGACTACCCGCTGGCAAGGCGAAAAAGGGAAAATCGCCGCCGAGTCCAAGCTCAAGGAGCGGCTCGACGCCGCGCGGATCGAACTCGACCAGGCGCAGCGCGGCGGCGACCTGGCCCGCGCGGGCGAGCTCGCCTACGGCACCATCCCTGGCCTGGAGCGCCAGCTCGCCGAAGCGGCGGTCGCGTCGCAGGGCGCGATGCTGCGCGAGGAAGTCACGCCCGAAGACATCGCGTCCGTCGTTGCCAGATGGACGGGTATCCCGATGGAACGCATGCTCGAGGGCGAGCGCTCGAAACTGCTCGCGATGGAAGAGGCGCTTGGACGTCGCGTCGTGGGGCAAGTGGACGCGGTCGCCGCGGTCGCGCGCGCGGTCCGCCGCTCACGCGCCGGCTTGCAGGACCCCAACCGCCCGCTCGGCTCGTTCCTGTTCCTCGGACCCACGGGCGTGGGCAAGACCGAACTCACCAAGTCGCTCGCCGAATTCCTGTTCGACGACCCGCAAGCGATGGTCCGCATCGACATGTCCGAGTACATGGAAAAGCACGCCGTCGCCCGCCTCATCGGCGCGCCGCCGGGTTATGTCGGCTACGAGGAAGGTGGCGTGCTCACCGAAGCCGTCCGCCGCCGCCCCTACCAGGTCATATTGTTCGACGAGGTCGAAAAGGCGCACGGCGACGTGTTCAACGTCCTGCTGCAGGTGCTCGACGACGGCCGCCTGACCGACGGCCAGGGCCGCACGGTCGATTTCACCAACACGATCATCATCCTGACATCGAACCTGGGCAGCCAGTACTTGGCCAACCTCCCCGACGGCCAGCTCGCGTCATCGGTCGAACCGCAGGTGATGGAAATCGTCCGCGGCCACTTCCGCCCCGAGTTCCTCAACCGCCTCGACGAGATCATCCTCTTCAACCGCCTGAGCCAGGACAATATGGTCCCCATCGTCGACATTCAGGTCGCCCGCGTCGCCGCGCTGCTGGCGGATCGCAAGATCACGCTGAACCTGACCAACGGTGCCCGCGCGTGGCTGGCCCGCGTCGGCTACGACCCGGTTTATGGCGCCCGTCCGCTGAAACGCGCGGTGCAGAAATACCTGCAGGACCCGATCGCCGATGCCATCCTTAGCGGTCGGATAGCCGACGGCATCATTGTGCAAGTCGAAGAAGGGGACCGGATGCTGCAACTTACCACGAAAGATGTAGCGACTAAGTCTCCATAGTCGCCGAAATGTTTAGGCCGCCAGGTTGAGCGATGAGCTCCGGCGGCGGCACTATTTTCAGTGTCGCGCAGAGGACAACATGCTGACTAACCTCGAGAGCCACCAACGTAGTGGTGGGGGCTCAACCGTTTGTGCCTACTCCCCGCTCGCGGGAGCCGGCACTTCCGTTTGGCCATGAAAAGGGGCCGGCAGACGCCGACCCCTCTTTTTATTAAGAGATTTTAGAAATTCACGCCGAATTGAAGGCGGAAAGATCGCGGCGCTTGGTACGACAGGGTCTGGCCATAAAGCGCAGAGGGTGCGCCCGCCGCCGTCGTCCCGACTTCCTGAAAGTCCAACTCAGCCTTCCTGTTGAGTACGTTGAACACGGACAGTCGCAGCGTTCCGTCGAAAGCATCCGTCGGAATACGCAAGGCGAAGTCCAGGCCCAGGTTATAGAGCCAATCCGAGCTGAACTGGCTGCCACGCGGGGTCAGAACCCGGGTGTCGGCCGTACCCGTCGTAACCACCGCTCCCGAAGGATCCACGTTGCAATAAAAGCCAGCTGCCCCGTACTGCGAACCGAAGCCCGCTTCATTGTCCGGCGTAGCGTCGACCGACGCAGGAACCGTACCGATGCAACCGAACTTGCGAGGCGAAGTTACCTGAAGATTCGCACCGACATTGAAGAAGCTCGCCACCTGGTAGCTTCCATACAGCTTGAGATTGTGGCGGCGATGCCCAGGCAGAAAACCGAAAGCTCCGTTGACGAGCGACGGGAAGTCGAACGCGGTCGTGAGACCACTGTCCGCCTGACCGTTGTCCGAACGGACGCCCCCCTCGATGTTCCCCTTAAGCGACGAGTAGGTGTACGATCCCGAAAGGCTCCACACACCGTCGAACTCGCGATCCGCCGTCACCGTCCACGCCCGATACTTCGCGCTCGCCTTGGGCAAACCGAGATCTGCCGCGGATAACGTGACGGTACGCGCCGTCGTCTCCCCTGCGAGAACACCGTCAAGGAGCACGGTCACGTCGCTGCCCGGATTCAGCAGCGAGTATTGATGAAAGCCGTCGAAGATGGCGAAGCAGCTGTCCAGCTGAGCTGCCTCGGCCGCGGTTTCAAACTCGCGTGTGCAATAGCCCCGCACGCCCTGGTCGATGTAGGCGTCTTCAAGCGAGTCGTTCAACTTGCGCTGCGTGAAGTAGGCACCCACTCTCCAGCGTCCTGGCAGGCGCCGCTCTACCCCGATGATGTACTCGTCACGCGACTGGGCGTTCAGTGAAGCATCGACCAACGAAGCAAACGGCGGAGTCGTACCGTCGCTGTTCACAGTACAATTGCGAACCGCGGTTCGATCATCCGGAAGAGCCAATTCCGGGCACGCACGACCTCCCGTAATTGCGATTGGCGCACCGTAAGTTGGCCTATTGTCTGCCGCCACGTCGGCGAGCTGATAATAGGCGGTGTAGTCTAGCTCCGGTCCCGCTAAGCGAACGTTGGTGTTAGTAGCGACCGGCAAGAAATAACGGCTAAACGAGCCGTAAATCTTCGTCTGGCCGTCTCCGATCGGATCCACGCTGAACCCGACACGCGGAGCCCAAAGGCTCCCCGAGTCGTAGAAGGTCGTCCCCTCTGCGTTCTTATTGATGAAACTGTCGTTTCGAACGCCGACGTTGATCTGCACCTGATCGATCGGGGTCCAGCTGTCCTGGAGATAGAATGCCTCGCCCTTGGTTGTGAAGAAGCCGCCGTTCTGAAAATAGCGCCTCGTGACGTACGTCGTATTGGGAGTTGCAACCCGGTTGTTCCCGCGCGCACCGGAGTTCGCGTAGGTAAGCTGATACTGTCCGTTGGCCAGTGTCGACGATGTGTTCTCCAAATCTTCGCGATCATATCCGCCGCGGAAGTGGTGTCGTCCCAGCAGATTGACGAAGAGATCGACGTCAGCACGGTAGAACGTGCGCTTGTCGAATGCCGTAGAGGAGTTCGCTGTCGGATTGCCGACCGAAGTCGAGGCACCGAAACGCTGATCGATGATAGAGGGCGCGTCCGGGGTGGACGACTCGGTCGTGTCCCGGTTCTTATTAACACCATAAGCTGCGGACACGGTGAGCCATTCGGTGAAGCTGCCGGTGTAGCGACCGACATAGTTCTCACCGCCCGCGCGAAACAACGTCGTCGACGCGTAGTTGCCAGGCGCGTTCGTATTCGGATTATATCGTCCACCACTGGCGAGCGAGAACAACGAGGTTCCAAAAATGTCGCGGGTCGTCAGGCTTTCCGTGTTGAAGTAGGTGAACTCCAAGCGCTGCCCATCGACGATTATCGCATCGATCTTGGCACCGTAGAACGGGCTCTTGTTGCGATCCTTGGAGAACTGGGTTCCGTTAAGCGTCAGGTTCGCCGCCGCAGGCAGATCGGGGAAGGCAAGGCAAGACGCCGGATAGAGAAAGCAGGAATTGTTGCGCGTAGCCAACGTAGCGTTAGCGGCCGGCGCAAGGCTGCTCACGGCACCCGTCGATCCAAAGCTGCTCTGCACATCGCGAGCTTGGTACAAACCGTAGAAGAAGAGGTGATCCTTAATGATCGGCCCGGACAATTGAGCGATGAACTCCGTACGACTCGATGTCGCGGCATCGTTATCCGCAGCGTACGTCGTGGGAGAGTCTTCGCGAAGCTCGTCGGGTTCCCAATTAAACAGGATGCCGCCATGGAACTCGTTGCCGCCGCGCTTAGTCGTGGCATTGATGAAACCACCGGTCGTCCGCCCGAACTCTGCACTTAGGCCGCCGTTCTTGACTTCAACTGTTTCGTAGAAATCGAATGGAACCGGAACCGCTCCCAAACCATTGCGGAAGTTCGTGATGTTCAGGCCGTTGATGAAGTAAACGTTCTCCGAGACAGACGCGCCTGCGATCGAGGGCAAGTTGCCGAAAGCAGTGTCACCCTGCGACGTTCCAGGCGAGAGCAGAACTACCGAGGTAATGTCACGGGCAACGGGAACACGCGTCGCGAGTTCGCCGACGTTGATGACAGCACCCGTCGTCGTTGCGTCGAAATCGACGATCCGGCGGCGGCCAGTCACGACGATCTCCTGACCGTCGACATCCGCGGCAGCCCCGGCAGCGCCGGTCGCAGCGATCGTGAACTCGTTGGCGGCATTATCGAGGGTTATCGCGACACCCGCCTCGTTCAACGTGTCGAAACCAGTCGCGGAGATGCTGAAACTGTAATTACCCGGGGGGATCTGCGAAACGCGGAAAGTGCCCGACGAGTCCGTCGTCACCGTGCGCGTAAACCCTTGCGCATCCGAAGTCACCGCGATGGTTGCGCCCACGACTGGCTCACCGGTCGTGCTACGCACGCGTCCAGACGCGGTGACGTTGGTGTAATCCTGCGCCGCGGCAGGAACCGCAAGCATCATGCTCGCCGGTATCCCGGCACCCAGGAGAGCCAGGGTCTTCAACGCAACACCACCGCGCAGCAATTTACCATTCTTCATCGATCAACCCCCTTGACGACACCCTCGACCTAGTGCCGTGATTACACCTTCGCCGCGTTCACAAGCGAAGGTTCCATGGATGCCTGATGGGCGGTAGGGAACTACATTGTAAAGCAGGCGTTAGCCCGAACTGAAAAAATACGTTTCAAGTGTAGCAAGAATGTCGCAAACGCGTCGGCGCGCTCAGCGCGATGCCGCGTTCATACTCCTCTTGATCAGAGCCTGCGGATCGACACGCACGCCCTCGCCATAAAGTAGCCGCCACACCATGCCCCAGTGCAGATGCGGCCCGGTCGAGCGCCCCGTCGTGCCGATCGCACCGATGCGCTCGCCTTGACGGACGCGGGCGCCGACGGCCACGTCGATGCGCGACAGGTGCAGGAACGCGCTCGACAGGCCCATGCCGTGGTCGAGGATCAGCAGATTGCCCTCGATGCTGAACCGCGGCGGGCTCGCCAAAACAACCACGCCGTCGGCGGGCGCGAGCACGGGCGTGCCGGTCGGGCGCGCGATGTCGACGCCGGTGTGATAGCTTCCGGGCTCGCCGGCGTAGATCGTCTGCGCGCCGAACACGCCGCTAATCCGGCCGGTGACGGGCCGGGCGAAGCGTTGCCGCCAGCCTTCGACGCGTGGGCCTTTGAGGGGTTGCACCACCGCACGTGCGAACTCGATACGGGCGACTTCGGCGGCGCGCGCGGCGATCACCTGCGGGGTGCGGGGCAGGTTGCGGGGGAGCGTTGGCAAGTTGCGGATCGGGCGGGGGACGCGCTCGACGCGCAACGTGCTCGTCGTGCGCGGGCCCGAGCTCCCGACGGCGACCAGTTGCGCGGCGGGTGCCGCGTCGCGGCCGAACCCTAGGATGAAGCGTCCGTCGGGCGCGATCGGCACGGCCAGCCCGTCCAGGAGCAGCGCGCGGGTGCCAGGCGGGGCGGTGCCGCGGACCAGCCCGCCTTGCGCGGCCGCGCCGTCGATAGCGATGCCGCACGGTGCCTGCGCCGCGCCCAGCAGCAGCAGGAGCGCCAACACGCCGAACTTCACGCGCGGGTCCCGACCTCCGGCACCTCGGCCTGAAGCGACGCGCCCGCCGACGCATAAGGCTGCTGGCGGCGGACGCTCCAATAGCGCAGCTCCTCCAACGGAATGCGCGCACCCGTGACGGCGCACACGACGTGATCGCCGGGCGACAGCACGCGGAACGTCCCCGCGAGGTAATGCAGGCGCGCCGCCTGCCCGCCGCCGGCACCCCTCATCAGCATGTCGGCATCAACATCTACAGAAATCCCGGCTGGTCATCGGACGCGGAATAGCCGCGGCGCTTTGGCCGCTCAACCCCGGCACCCCCTGCCCCGCCCGGCGTCGCATCGACGCTGCCGTCGGCGAAGATCAGGCGGACGCGCGATTCGCGGCGAACCGCATCCGCACGCGTCAAGGTCTTGCCCGACGCTGTCGTGACGCGTGCGAACCCACGCGACAACGGCGTGTCGGGATGGGCGAGCTCGGCCAGCCGCCACAAGGCGCTCAACGCGGCGCGCTTCTCGACGATGCGGCGCGTGATCGCGTCGGCGGGCAGGCGGGCGCGATCCAGCCGCTCGCGCGCGGCGCGGACCAGGCCGCCCAGCAACGGCGCGCGAAGGCCGCCCGACGCGCGGTTGAAGTCGGAGCGCGCGTGTGCGACCTCAGACCGGAGCGCGCGTGGCAGGCGGTCGCCCAGATCGTCCAGCCGCTGGCGCTGCCCGCCCAGGATGTCGGCGGGTTCGGGCAGGCGGCGGCCCGCATCGGCCAACCGGTCGGCGGCGCGCTCGTGCGCGCGCCGGACGCAGCGGCGGGTGCGCCCCGACAGTTCGGCGACGTGCGCCAGAAGCTCGCCGCGCACCGGCACCGCGATTTCCGCCGCCGCGGTGGGGGTGGGCGCGCGCACGTCGGCGGCGTGGTCGGCGAGCGTGGTATCCGTTTCGTGCCCGACCGCGGAGATGGTGGGGATGACGGACGCGGCGATCGCGCGCACGACGATCTCCTCGTTGAACGCCCACAGATCCTCGATCGACCCGCCGCCGCGCGCGACGATGAGCAGGTCGGGACGCGTCGCCGCCGGCATGGCGTTGAAGCCGCCGATCGCGGCCGCCACCTGCCCCGCCGCCGCGTCGCCCTGCACCGCGACGGGCCAGACGACGACGTGCGTGGGGCACCGATCGCGGAGGCGGTGGAGGATGTCGCGGATGACCGCGCCGGTGGGCGAGGTTACGACGCCGATCGTGCGCGGGAGGAACGGCAGGCGGCGCTTGGCCGCGATGTCGAACAGCCCTTCGGCCGCCAAGGCCTGACGCCGCTTGTCGAGCAACGCCATCAGCGCCCCCGCGCCCGCAAGCTCGAGCGCGTCGATCACCAGCTGATATTTGGATCGGCCCGCAAACGTCGTCAGCTTGCCCGTGGCGATCACTTCGATGCCGTCCTCGGGGCGGAAGCGCAGCATGTTCGCGCAACCCTTCCAGATCACCCCGTCCATGCACGCGCGGTCGTCCTTGAGCGTCAGGTAGCAGTGGCCGGACGCGTGCCGCTTGAACCCGGAGATTTCGCCGCGCACGCGCACGTTGCCGAACGCGTCCTCGACCGTGCGCTTGAGCGCGCCCGACAGTTCGGACACGGTGTAGGGAGGCGCGTTGCTGCCGTCCGGCAGGTCGGCGATCAAGGATTGGGGGAAGCTTGCCATGAACGTTCTGCTGGTGGGCGGGGGCGCACGCGAACATGCGCTCGCGTGGAAACTTTCGCAATCGCCGCGCCTAGAAACGCTGTGGGCGTCGCCGGGCAATCCCGGGATTGCTGGCGAGCTCGACCGGCTAAATGCAGGTAGAGCGCGTGACGAAATCGGCGAACACGGCATTTGCCTGACCATGGATCTAACCGACCACGAGGGGCCGCTCGCGCTCTGCAAGACCTATGACATCGATCTCGTCGTGATCGGCCCCGAAGCGCCGCTGGTCGATGGCCTTGCCGACGATCTGCGCGCGGCGGGTATTTCCGTATTCGGTCCGTCACGCGCCGCTGCGCGCCTCGAAGGCTCTAAAGGCTTCGTCAAGGATTTGTGCGCGGCGCACGGTATTCCAACCGCCAACTTCGTGCGGGCTCGAAGTGAA
This sequence comes from uncultured Sphingomonadaceae bacterium, assembly GCA_964251385.1. Taxonomy (GTDB): domain Bacteria; phylum Pseudomonadota; class Alphaproteobacteria; order Sphingomonadales; family Sphingomonadaceae; genus CADCVW01. The sequence goes on from CAXUJK010000003.1 coordinate 58,440, forward strand.
GCGGACGCTCTCGCAGCGGCGACCCGCTTCGGCTTGCCCGTGGTCGTAAAGGCGGACGGCCTCGCTGCGGGTAAGGGCGTCACGGTCGCGACCGGCACTGCGCAAGCGTCGTGCGCAATCGCGGCCTTGTTCGCTGATGGTGCCGACGAGGTCCTCGTTGAAGAATTTCTCAGCGGCGAGGAAGTCAGCCTGTTCGTGCTGAGCGATGGCGAGACCGCACTCGTGCTGGGCAGCGCGCAGGATCACAAGCGCGTCGGCGATGGGGACACGGGTCCGAACACGGGCGGCATGGGGGCCTACTCGCCCGCCCCCGTCCTCACGCCGGAGCTCGAGGCGCGTGCCATGGCCGAGATCGTCGGGCCGACGCTGGCCGCGATGGCGGCGGCGGGGACGCCGTTCTCGGGCGTGCTGTACGCGGGTCTGATGCTGACCGCCGACGGCCCCAAGCTCATTGAATATAATGTCCGCTTCGGCGATCCCGAGGCGCAGGTTCTCATGCTGCGGCTGGAGGACGACCTTCTCGATCTGATGCTCGCGACCGCGCGCGGCGAGCTCGCCGGACGCGCAATATCGATGAGCCCGAACTTCGCCCTCGGCGTCGTCGTGGCGGCGCATGGCTACCCGGGCGTGCCGCGCGCGGGCGGGACGATCGAAGGCATCGCCGACGCCGAAGCCGTGGGGGCGAAGATCTTTCAGGCGGGCACCGCGCTCGACGGTACGCGACTCGTCGCCGCCGGAGGCCGCGTGCTGACCGTTTGCGCGCTCGGCGACGACATCGGAGCTGCACGGGAAGCGGCGTACGCGGCGGTCGCACGGCTGCGCTACGCGGACGGGTTCTGGCGCGGGGACATCGGTTGGCGCGAAGCGGCGCGCGCGCCGAAATGATGCGCGCGGGCATGGATTTGCGCCCAGCGCGGGCCTATTTGACTGGCGACGATCCGGCCCGGAGAAGACGTACGTGTCGCCCCTCTTTAAATTTTCGATCGGACTGGCCGCGACCCTCGCTTCCGCCTGGCTGTTCCATGGACCCGCCGGCTACGGCGAGCGCGTCCTGGCCGGGCTCGAGGCGCAGGTCCGCCCCCTCGTCGCGCGCCAGGAAGTACGGTCGGTGACCGCCGCCTTCCCCCGCGATCCGATGTCGCGCGCACTGACCTTCCGCGGGGCCGCCAACGATTTCCAGCGCGAGCGCTTCGTCGAACTCGTGCAGGAAGCGAACATCCGCGGAGTCCGGTCGATCGGCTGGGACCCCGCGTCCCCGGTCACGAAGGAGGCCGCACAATGATCCTTCCCTTGTTCGCCGAAAGCCTGATCTGGCAACTGGGCGCGTACGGCCTGGGCCTGGCCTGCGCGTACGGCATCTTCGGCCGCGCCGACCGCGGCTACCGTTAGGGAGTTTTTTCGATGTTGTTCGTCGCCGGCGAGAACCTGCTCCCCATCCTGGTCGCGCTGCTGATCGGGTTCGTCACGGGTCTGTGGGTCTGGAAATTCGCGCGCAAGGTCGTGATCAGGTCCGATCCGACGCCTGCCGACGACGCCCCGATGCGCAGACCGTACGTGGACAATCGCGGAGGTGCGCCCGTCGTGCCGTTGCGGTCGGCGGCGTCCGACCGGCTTGTGGTAGTCGACGACGACGACCCGGAAGTCTTTCCCACACCGCGGCCCGAGCCCGAGGTTCTGGCGAGACGATCGATTGCGCCTCGCGCTTCCGGGCGCGCCGCAGAGACGGTCGCAGCGAAGATCGAGGGCGACGACTTGCAGGTGATGAAAGGCGTCGGCCCTCGCCTGGCCGATCTGCTCGGTGCCGAGGGAATCACGCGTTACGAACAGATCGCGCAATTGACCTCCGACGATCTTGCCCGCCTCGATGCGCATCTGGGTGCGTTCAAGGGCCGGCTGGTCCGCGACCGGATCGTGGAACAGGCGGCGTTCCTGGCCGCGGGCGATCGGGCTGGGTACGAACGCGAATTCGGACGACTCTAGCCGCTATTCGACCCCGTCGCCCGTCTGATCGAACAGCAGGTCGAAATCACCTACGATCTTTGGCGCAAGTCTGACCCAGCTGCGTCGCCTGTCCGTCCGGTCCGGGTAGCGGTAGACGAACCCGTCGACCGCAAGCTTTTCCAACTTACGAAGTCCAGTGGTCGGCGGCACGTCCGCCGCCAATGCGAGATCGCTTACGCTGACGCATCGACCCTCGCGTAGCGCGATATAGAGTTCAAGCAACATCTCGTAGCGGGCATCGGACAATATGGGACTGCCGAATATGAGATGCGCCCGGTTGCGTGTGCGTTGGACGCGTCGTGCGAAGGCAAGGCGGGCCTTGTTGGTCTCGTCCGGCGAAGCCGCTGGAGTTTTTGGGTCGAGCGGCCCGGGGTAGAAGTCATCGTCGGCTGATCGCATCGGTCATCCAGGTTGAGGATGGATTGACCTATGATAGCCCACCGGTAAATTCCATTATATCCGATGGAAAAGCGTCCAAATTGGACGCTTAGATACGCGCGCAGCGAACCGGCGGATGCACGCGACCTACACCCGCTCCTCGCTGGCGAGCAGCTTGTCGATCTTGCGCCCGTCCATGTCGACGATCTCGAACAGCCATCCGTCGTGGCGAAAACGCTCTCCCGTTTCCGGCAGGCGCTTCAGCACGGACAGCGCGAAGCCGGCGGTGGTCGCGTAGTCGCGGTCGTCGGGCAGCGTCACGCCGAGCCGGTCCGACAACGCGTCCGCGCTGAGCGATCCGCTCACCAGCCAGCTGCCGTCGTCACGTTCGACCAGCGGCGGGTCGGTGCCTTCGTCGGCATCGGACGCAAATTCGCCGGCAAGCGCGGCCAGGATGTTGGCGGCCGTGATCAACCCTTCGAAATGGCCGTACTCGTCGTGCACGAAGGCCATCGGCACGTCCGCGCCGCGCAGCACGAGCAGCGCGTCCATCGCGTCCATCTGATCGGGAACGACGGGGGCCGATCTCATCAGGTCGCGCAACGACAGCGGTCGTCCCTCGATCAGCGCCGCGGCGATGTCCCGCGCCTGCACCACGCCGACGATTTCTTCCACGGAACCTTCGGCGACCGGGAAGCGGTTGTGTGACGAGGCGACGAGCGCCGCGCGCACGGTCGGCTCGTCCGCGTCGACGTCGATCCAGTCGACATTGACGCGCGGGGTCATGACTTCGCGCGCGGGCCGGTCGGCGAGGCGGACGACGCCGGAGATGATCTGGCGTTCGGATTCCTCCAGAACGCCCGCGCCGTGCGCCTCGGCGACCACCAGGTGCAGTTCCTCGGCGGTGACGTCGTTGCGCGACTCGCGGCTCATCCCGAGCAGGCGGAAGATGAGCGCGCTGCTGCGGTCGAGCAGCCAGCCGAGCGGCGCGGTCGCGACCGCGAGCCAGCGCATGGGAATCGCCATGACCGCCGCGATGCCTTCCGGACGGCGCAACGCGAACTGCTTGGGCACGAGCTCGCCGACGATGAGCGATGCGTAGGTTGTCAGGATGATGACGACCGCGAACCCGGCGCGCGCGGCAGTGGCGGGCTGGAGGCCCATCGTGGCGAGCCATTCGCCCACGGGCCTGCCAAGGGTCGATCCGGAATAGGCACCCGCGATGATCCCGATTAGCGTGATGCCGATCTGCACGGTCGACAGGAAGCGCCCGGGATCCTCGCCCAGCTCGATCGCGACACGCGCGCCGCGACGGCGAAGCGTGTTCGCGCCTTTGGCCATCGCCGACAGCCGTGGCTTGCGTGCCGACACGATCGCGAGCTCCGACATCGCGAACACGCCGTTGAGCGCGATCAGCCCGAGGATGATCAGAACGTCGAACCAGGGAAAGGGTGATGACATCGCGCGGGGTGCAGCGATCCTACCCAAAAGCTTTCGCGGCGGCAACGCGCGCCTCACCGGGCGTTCACGCCGCTTGTGGGAACCGCCCGGCGACGGCGGCGGTTACGCCGCTTGACTCACATGGATCAACCAAGGGGACTTTCGACATGACCACCAAAAAACTCGGCATCGCTGCGCTCGGCGCGTCGCTCCTCGCGACGAACGCGTGCACGACCAATCCGGAGACGGGCAATCGGCGCATCTCGCGCACCGCGATCGGCGCGGCGATCGGCGGCATCGGCGGCCTGTTCGCAGGCGACCTGATCGGCGGCCGCAACGACCGTACGGAGAAGATTCTGGGCGCCGGCATCGGTGCGATCGCGGGCGGCGCGGTCGGCAACTACATGGACCGGCAGGAGCGCGAGCTGCGCCGCCAGACTGCGGGAACGGGTGTCGAGGTCGCGCGCCAAGGCGACGAACTGCTGCTCAACATCCCGTCGGGCATCAATTTCGCAACGGGCCGCTATGAGATTCAACCCCAATTCCAAAGCACGCTGAACCAGGTCGCGACGACGCTCGCCCAATACGACCAGACCTTCATCGATGTCCGCGGCCATACCGATTCGACGGGCGGCGACGCGATCAACGTTCCCCTGTCGCAGAACCGCGCCGAAGCCGTCGCCAACTATTTGGCCGGTCGCGGTGTCAATCGCGCACGCATCGAGACGCGCGGCTATGCGTCGAGCCAGCCCGTCGGCGACAACAACACGGTGGAGGGCAAAGCCGCCAACCGCCGCGTCGAGATCAAGATCGTTCCCGTCACCAACAACGGCTGATCGCACATCCCCTCTTGGTGGAAGCCGAGAGGGGCTTAGCGGCGCGCGGAGAAGAAGTCGCGCAGGAGATCAACGGACGCCGCCTCGCCGATTCCGGCATATATATTTGGTCGATGATGGCAGGTCGGCTGGCCGTACAGCCGAGGACCATGCAGCACCGCGCCGCCCTTGGAATCGGGTGCCGCGAAATACAGGCGGCGGATGCGAGCCAAGCCGATGGCGGCGGCACACATCGCGCACGGCTCAAGCGTAACCCACAGATCGCAATCATCGAGCCTGGAGGTACCGAGAGCGGCTCCTGCGGCACGCAACACGACGATTTCGGCGTGCGCCGTAGGATCGTGGCCAGCGACCATTGCGTTAGCCGCGCGGGCGACTTCTTCGCTACCGCGCATGATTACGGCCCCTACCGGGACCTCACCGGCCTCACCCGCCAACCGCGCCAGCTCCAGCGCGATCTGCATGGGCGGATAAGAAATCATGGCGGCGCGCGGGTGAGGCGCGCCGCCACCTGACGCCTACTCGGCCTTGTCGACCGACACCGTCGGAACTTCCACGGTGGTCTTCTTGGTGTTGACCTCGACTGTCGGCACCTCGACTGTGGTGTTCTTGGTGTTGACGTCGATGTCGGCGACATCGGCATCGAACGACGGCAACGCGCCGCCTTCGGCCTTCAGCTCGACGGAAGGCAGAGCGCCCTTCTCGGTCTGATTGATGTTGAACAATCCAAGCGCGTATGCGGCGATCGCCGCCAGCACGACAAGAATGAGAATGACGAGCAAGGTCCGCGAACCGCCCCCGCTATTGTTGTTCGTCCCGTTGGCCATGGTGCAAGCTCCCCTTAATTCATGTTGCCGGCCAGCGCTTTAGGGCAAAGGGGATGCGTCGCGCAACGTAGCTTCGCGACGACGCCACGTTGACCCCAAGCCATGCCCGGGTTATCGGCGTCCGCTTGTCGCGGGTCGCCCGCCATTTTTTCAGGATTTCACCATGTCGCGCATTTGCGAGCTGACCGGCAAGGGCCGTCAGGTCGGACACAACGTGTCCCACGCCAACAACAAGACCAAGCGCACGTTTCTGCCGAACCTGCAGAATGTCACCTTGCTGTCGGACGCATTGTCGCGCGGCATCAAGCTGCGCGTGTCCATGAACGGCCTGCGTTCGGTCGAACATGTCGGCGGCCTGGACAACTGGCTGGCCAAGACGTCCGAGGACAAGTTGAGCTTGAAGGCCCGCCGCCTCAAGCGTGAGATCGGCAAGAAAGCGGCTCCTGCGGAAGCTCCGGCTGCCTAACCGCCTTTGACGAGTTCGAACTGCATGAGCAGCGTTCGCTGCAGCATCGTGAAATTGTCGTCGGACGCGATCCACAGGTAGGTGCGCGCGCCGCGTCGTTCGACGACCAGCGCTTCCATGTTGTCGACGGTCATGGGCGGGCGCAGCGTCGCCAGGATGCGCGGGCTCAGCACCGCGCCTTGCACGAACGCCGACAGGTCAACCACGCCGACGCTCGCGGCCACGCCGTCGGTCATCGAAAAGCTGCGGTGCAGCGTCACCACCTGGCCATCACCCAGCAAAGCCGCGTCGGTGACGGAGAAGCCGCGCGGCAGGCGGTAGCTCATGCGCGATCCGCGCGCGCGCGCGTCGGTCGGATCGCGATCAAACAATAGAACGTCGCTCGACCTCGCGACGGAGCCCGCGCCTTCCGAAAAGACCAGAAAGCGACCGTCGGGAAGGCGCACCATCGCCTCCGCGCCCGAGTTCGCGGTCCAGCGGCGCATCTCGGGCGGCGCGCGATGCGCCTGCGCGGCCCGCAGGTCGGGCGTGTAGCGCCAGATGCTGTTGCTGTTCTCGTAGGCGATCCAGACACGGCCGTCGGACCCGCGCACGAGCGCCTCGCTGTCGCGGTCCGATTTGCGCGTGCTCGTCCCCGGCCCGACGGGAAGCGGAAGCAGGCGAAGCGCGCGCGGGCCCGCGCTCGCGCTCCGGCCGTCGAACCACATCGCGGTGCCGTTGTCGCTGACGCCCAGGAAACCCTGCCCATGAAGCGCGAGGCCGGAAATGCCGCCGAACCGCGGATCGGCGGAGCGCAGCTCCCAACCCTGCACGAAGCGTAAGGGCCCAACACGCGTGCGCCCGCCCGCCGGATCGAGCGCGACGGGGGCCGCGACGATGCGGCTGTTCCCTTGCGCACGCGCGCGCAGCACGGGCTCGGATCGCGTCATCGTGACGCTCGCGCCGAGCAGGACGAGGAACATGAGAATGCGTGACATCCGTTCGGCCTAGCGGGTCGCGGCCGATCCCGCATCAGCCCTGAGAACGTTCCGCAGGGTTGACGCATGAACAACGGCTGTCGTGCGCATTCAGGAACGATCCAAACGAATCGGTGCATTGCCGCCAAGTCGACGGAGACCCTGCGGTCATCGCCAACAGCATTCACCAAGTTCGTGCAGGAGACCAAAACATGCGCAAGTTCCCCATGATCGCCGCCGTGGCCGCGATGACCGCCGCCAGCATTGCCCCGACGGCGGCCAGTGCCGATCATCGCCGCCACAGCCGCTATGAACAGCGCGGCCATTACGAGCAGGATCGCTACTACGGCCGGTCGCGTCAGCGCTGCCGTTCGGGCACGACCGGTGCCATCGTCGGCGCTGCCGCGGGCGCGCTGCTGGGCCGCGAGATCGCGGGTCGCCGCGACCGTACGCTGGGCACGATCATCGGCGGTGCCGGCGGTGCGCTGGGCGGCCGCGCGCTGACCCGCGACAAGTACTGCCGCTGACAATCTTCGAATTCGCCGGGTTAGTATTTCCGGCGATGCGTCCACAAATCCCTCGCGTCGCGTAACGAGGGCGGGAGCCGGGGTGCGAAAGCGCCCCGGCTCTCAACGTTTAGGCCGTCAATTCGCCTGGAACAGCCCGGCCAGCTGTTCCACCATCGTTCCGCCGAGTTGCTCCGCGTCCATGATCGTCACGGCCCGCGCGTAATAGCGCGTCACGTCGTGGCCGATGCCGATCGCGGCGAGCTCGACGGGCGAACGCGATTCGATCCAGCCGATCACCTGCCGCAGATGTTTTTCCAAGTACGTCCCGCTGTTCACCGACAGCGTTGAATCGTCCACAGGCGCGCCGTCGGAGATGACCATCAGGATGCGGCGTTCCTCAGGGCGCGCGATCAGCCGTGCGTGCGCCCACAACAATGCCTCGCCGTCGATATTTTCCTTCAGAAGACCTTCGCGCATCATGAGGCCGAGATTACGGCGCGCGCGGCGCCACGGTTCGTCCGCGCGCTTGTAGACGATGTGGCGCAGGTCGTTGAGGCGGCCGGGCTGCGGCGGGCGGCCGTCGGCGAGCCAGCGTTCGCGCGCCTGCCCGCCTTTCCACGCGCGGGTCGTGAACCCCAGGATTTCGGTCTTGACTCCGCAGCGTTCGAGCGTCCGGGCCAAAATGTCGGCGCTGATCGCGGCAATGGAGATCGGTCGACCGCGCATAGATCCTGAATTGTCGATCAGCAACGTGACGATCGTATCGCGGAAATCGGTATCGCGCTCGATCTTGTAGGACAGCATCTGCGCGGGGTTGACGATGACGCGGGCGAGACGCGCGGCATCGAGCAGACCTTCTTCCTGGTCGAAATCCCACGACCGCGATTGCTGCGCCATCAGGCGGCGCTGCAGGCGATTGGCGAGCTTGGAGACCGCGGACTGCAGGTGCACCATCTGCGTGTCGAGATACGCACGCAGCCGCGTCAGCTCCTCCTCGTCGCACAATTCGGTCGCGTGCGCGATCTCGTCGTACGCGGTGGTGTACTGGCGATAGTCGAACTGCGGCGCGAAGTCGGCGGGCGCGTGGTTGGGCCGCGCGGGCATCGCCCCTTCCTCGCCGTCGTCGCCCGTGCCGCTGTCCGCGTCGGCCATGCCGTCGTCGGACGGGCCGTCGTCCTCCGCGTCGGACTCCTCCTCGTCGTCGCCCGCTTCGACACGGGCTTCCATCTCGCCCGCCTGGCCGCCGGTCTCGTCATCGGCATTGTCCTGGTCGTCCGCGCCCGCCTCGTCGTCGCCGTCGGCTTCGTCGCCCTGTTCGGGATCGGCGGGCAGGTCCGGATCGCCTTCGATCAGCTCCAGGTCCTGAAGTAATTTGGTAAGGCTCTGCGCGAACGCGGCCTGGTCGTCGATCGTCAGGGCCAGGGCGTCGAGCCCCGGCCCGCCCTTCTCCTCCGCCCAGTCGGCGACGAGCGCGAGCCCGGCCAGCGCGGCCTTGGGCGCGGCCTCCCCCGTCAGCCGCTCGCGCACCAGCAGGCCGATCGCGGTCGCGAGCGGAACCTCTTCGGCGGCCCGTGCGCGGCAGATCGGGTCGGACCGCATGCGCGCCTCCGTGATGCCGCGCAGATTGTCGCGCACCCCGTCCATGCGCCGCGCGCCCAGTGCCTCACATCGCGCGAGCTCGACCGCGTCGAACACGCCGCGCGCGGTCGGGTCGACCGGAGACAGGCGGGCGTGGAGCAGGACATTGTGGTGGCGCAGCTTGAGTGCGGCCGAATCGGCGGACCCCCGCGCCTCGGCGACATCGCGCGGCGGCAGGTTGCGGCCGGGAAGCGGCACGCGCAGCTGCTTTCCGGACGACACCGGCGCGTCCGTGGTGAAGGCGAGCTCGACTTCGGTTTCGCGGGCCAACGCGCGCGACGCCCCGGCCAGCGCATGGCGGAAATCTTCGAGGGCGTTCTGTTCGGCCACGCGCGGCACATGGCGCGTCGACGGCATGCGATCAATCGCGCACGCTCGCTTCGCCGAAGTTTAAGCTTTCCGTGCGAACAGCGGCGGGGAACGCGCGGGAGCGAACGTGGCCACTCTGCTATTCAAGACCGAGCCGCGTTTCGATACGGCGACCATCCGCGGCCTGCTTGTCCGCTTCGTGCCGCATCTACGCTGGCAATGCGGCGACGACGAGCGTGGCGGGCCCGAGGATTCGGCGAGCCTCGACCGGCCGCAGACGATCATAGGTCGGATCGCGGGCGAACAGATCCTGCTGTGCGTGTCGCGGGGTTCCGGCGGCTTCGTGTCGAGATCGGGCGGCGAGGTTCCCGAGCACGCCTTCTTCGCCACCGTCAGCACACCGTCGACCGAAAACCTGCCGCTCGCGATGCGAATCTCGGCACTCGTGAGCCTGGGCATGACGACGCAGGCGCGCGGGTCGTGGCTGCAGCTGGAGGACGGCGGAAGCTGGCTCGGCTCGACTGACATGGCGAAATCCATGGACATCATCGCCAACGACCAGCCGCTCGCAGACATCATGCGCCTCGGGACGCCCGAAGCGCCGAGGGCGACGTCGAACCAAACAAACACGACGACCGCGGCGACGCTCCCCGCGCAAGAACCAAAACCCAAAAAGGCCAGGCTCGGGACGTTTTCGATCGCGCTCGACGGTGACGTCCACATCGATTGGGCGCAGATCGACGAGGCCATGACCATCGTCGATCCCGACGGCGGATGGCATAGCTGCGCGATCCCGCAAGGCATGGGGGTCGTGACCGGACGCGCCAACATCACCCTCGCCGCCGCGCCTTGGCCGCTGGAGGCGCAGGTCATCGCCGACGGCTATGCGCGCAGCTTCTGGTTCGACGGAGACCGCGCGCGGGTCGACCGCCATCGGCAGCACATCACGCTCCACATCGAAGCGCCCGAGACGTACGAGGCGCGGCTCGCGACCGCGAAGGTCGTTACGATCATCGTCGGCCTGATCGCAAAGCTGCCGCAGGTAGCGGCGGTCTACAATCACGAGGTTTGCACGATCTTCTCCGCCCAAATGGCGATGGATCAAACGTCGATTCTGGGGTCGGGCGAGTTGCCGATCCAGCTGTGGACCTGGACCGCGTTCGATTCGATGACGGACGGGGACGTCAGCATGACGACGGGAGGCCTGATGCCGTTTCTCGGCTACGAGATCGAGATCTGGAACGCACCGCATCCGGTCCGCTTCGCGTTGGAAAAGCTCAACGGGGCGCTTCGGTATCTGCTGATCAGCGGTCCGGTCATCAATCACGGCGACACGATCGGCGACTCTTCAGACGACCAGTCGACCCGCTGCTTCTTCGGGCAGAGCCGAGCGAACAGGCCCGTGCCGATCGAGGTCATGTTCCTGGAATTCGACACGGCGCGCGCCACGCAGCCCGGACCCGACGTGCCCTCGCTCCCGTCCAGCCTGATGCCGCCCGTCTCGGCACCCGCGCCTCAGCCGCAGCCTCAACCTCTCCGGCGGGCCGGCGGGTTCGGCCGCAAAGGACTTTAGCGCTTCACGGCGACGCTTTCCGGCAGGTCCTTGCCGAACACGCGCTGGTAATATTCGGCGACCATGCCGCGTTCGGCCTCGTCGCATTTGTTGAGGAACGACAGCCGGAACGCGAAGCCCACGTCGCCGAAGATCAACGCGTTCTGCGCCCAGCTTATGACGGTGCGCGGGCTCATGACGGTCGAGATGTCGCCGTTGATGAAGCCTTGGCGCGTTAGGTCCGCGACCTTGACCATACGATCGACTTCCTTCTTGCCGTCGGGCTTGTCGTATTCGCCCGACTTGGCGAGCACGATCTGCGCTTCCGTGGCGGCGGGCAGATAGTTGAGCGTCACGACGATGTTCCAGCGGTCCATCTGACCCTGGTTGATCGCCTGCGTGCCGTGGTAGAGCCCGGTGGTGTCGCCCAGCCCGATCGTGTTGGTGGTCGCGAACAAGCGGAACCAGGGATGCGGGCGGATCACCCTGTTCTGGTCGAGCAGCGTCAGCTTGCCCTCGACCTCGAGCACGCGCTGGATCACGAACATGACGTCGGGGCGGCCCGCGTCGTATTCGTCGAACACGAGCGCGGTCGGGGTCTGGAGGGCCCATGGCAACAGCCCCTCCTTGAACTCGGTAACCTGCTGCCCGTCCTTGAGCACGATCGCGTCTCGGCCGACGAGGTCGATGCGGCTGATGTGCGCGTCCAGATTGATGCGGACGGTCGGCCAGTTGAGCCGCGCCGCGACCTGTTCGATGTGCGTCGACTTTCCCGTGCCGTGATAGCCCTGCACCATGACGCGGCGGTTCTTCGCGAACCCGGCGCAGATGGCGAGCGTCGTGTCGTGGTCGAACACGTAGGACGGGTCGAGGTCCGGAACGCGCTCATCGGCTTCGCTGAACGCAGGCACCTGCAGGTCGGAATCGATCCCGAACGCGTCGCGCACGGAAATCATCTTGTCGGGCGCGTCCATGATCGTCGCCTCGCGGCTGTCGGGCTGGACGTTGGGAATGTCGGTCATGGCGGGGTTCGCTAAAGCGTCGCGCCGTGCCCCGCAACGTCCTGTGATGCATCGGCCTTGGGGGGCAGGACGAAGAGCGTGACGAAGCGCGCGGCAAGCGCGCGGTCGCCCGCGATGACGAGCGCGCCGTCCGCTTCGAGCGCGTCCAGCGGGACGCCGCCGTAGATCGCCGCGGCGAGCGCCGGTGGCGACGCGGTGAAGACGAGATCGGCGGCACCAGCATCGCCGGGCACGATGTCGATCCGCCCTGCCGCGAGCCGCGCCACGAAGCTTTCCGTTCCCAGGCGAAAGCCTACGCTCGCGTCGATTTCACGCGCGCGTGCGGAGTCGATCATGGTGCGCAGCGACAGCATCAGCGACACCGCCGACAGCGGCAGCCGGGGGTCGTGGCTGGGCGAGCGCGCGGCCCAGCGGCCCAGCACCTGGAAGATCGGCTCGCTTTCATAGCCCCACGGCGTCAGCTCATAGACCTGCGCCGATGCGGGCGGCGGCAGCCTGCGGCGGCCGAGCACGCCCGCGGCTTCCAACCCTTCGAGGCGCAGCGTCAGCGTGTTGGCGCTGATCCCCGGCAGACTGGCGCGGATGTCACCGAAACGTTTTGGACCCAGGATAAGCTCGCGCATGACGAGCAGCGCCCAGCGCTCGCCGACGAGATCCAGGGCATGCGCGGCACCGCACGCATCGTCGTAGCTGCGCCGATCCCTCGTTACCTTTTCTAACTTCATGGTTGAATTATCTAACTCACGTGGGCAGAAGATCAAGACGTCGATTCGCGAGGATAGGAGCAAAGACCCGTGGCCAAGATGATCTTCGTCAACCTGCCCGTCGCCGACCTGGCGCGCGCGACCGCGTTCTACGAGGCGATCGGCGCGACGCGGGATCCGCGGTTCAGCGACGACACCGGGGCGTGCATGGTCCTGTCCGGTACGATCTACGTGATGCTGCTGACGCACGCCAAGTTCGCGCAGTTCAGCCCGCGCCCGATCGCGGACGCGCAGGCGACGTGCCAGGTGCTGCTCGCCATCTCGGCCGACAGCCGTGCGGACGTGGACCGGATGATGGACGCCGCGCTCGCGGCGGGCGGCACCGAGGTCGGAGCGACGCAGGACCACGGGTTCATGTACGGCCGCGACTTCGCCGATCCCGACGGTCACGTCTGGGAACCGTACTGGATGGACATGGCGGCGGCGCAGGCGGCGACGGCACCGGAAGCCGTCGCCGCCTGAACGAGGAACGACAAAAGACGGCTTCGTGCCGGGCGTAACCAAGGGGAGAACGATAGTGACGAACGCGTGCAAATTCGTTTGGTACGAGCTGATGACGACCGACATGGCCGCGGCGACGCGCTTCTACCGTGACGTCGTCGGCTGGGATGCGGTCGCGGCGGACATGCCGGGCGACCCGTACACCTTCCTCAAGGCCGACGGGCACGGCGTCGCCGGATTGATGACGCTGCCCGACGTGGCCGCGCAGGCCGGCGCGCGAGCGGGCTGGATCGGCTACGTCGGCGTGCCCGACGTCGATGCCGCCGCGCGCAGGCTCGCGGAGGCGGGCGGGAGGGTGCACCACGGTCCCGACGACATCCCGCAAGTCGGCCGCTTCGCGACGGTCGCCGACCCGGGCGGAGCAGCCTTCGCGCTGTTCACGCCGCTGCGGCCGGACGAGACCCCCGCCCCGCCGCCGGAAACGCTCGGCCATGTCGGCTGGCACGAACTCTACGCCGCGCCCAGTGGAGATGCCGCGCTCGCCTTCTACGAAAAGCAGTTCGGATGGACCCGCGACGGCGACATGGACATGGGGCCGATGGGCAAATACCGCTTCTTCGCGACCGGTGGCGCGATGGTCGGCGGGATCATGGACAAGCCCGCCGAAGTTCCCGTGAGCGCCTGGCAATTCTATTTCACGGTGGACGCGATCGACGCCGCCGTCGGACGCATCAAGAACGGCGGCGGACAGATCCTGCAGGAGCCGATGGAGGTTCCGGGAGGAAGCTGGATCGTCACCGGCATCGACCCGCAAGGCGCGCACTTCGCGCTCACCGCAGCCCGCAGATAGGAGAAGAGGCATGAGCTACATCGACGGTTTCGTCCTCGCGGTCCCAACCGCGGACAAAGACAAGTTCATCGCGTTCGCGCGCACCACCGACGCGGCCATGCTCGACTTCGGAGCGACGCGGATCGTGGAGTGCTGGGGCGACGACGTGCCCGAGGGCAAGACCACTTCGTTCGGCATGGCGGTCAAGGCGGAGCCGCACGAAAGCGTCGTCTTCTCCTGGATCGAATGGCCCGACAAGGCGACGCGGGACGCGGGCATGGCGCGGATGATGGAAGATCCGCGCTTCGACCCCAAGACCAACCCGATGCCGTTCGACGGCAAGCGCATGATCTACGGCGGGTTCGACCCCGTCGTCGTGCTGGGCGGCTGACCGTGGCATCCAAGATCACACCGTGCCTGTGGTTCGACGGGCAGGCGGAGGAGGCCGCGAACTTCTACGTCACCCTGCTTGCCGACAGCCGCGTCGACCAGGTCAACCGCTCGCCCATCGACACGCCGTCGGGACCTGCAGGGCAGGTGCTCACCGTCATCCTTACACTGGCCGGCCAGAGGTTCTGCCTTCTGAACGGCGGGCCGATGTTCCCGCAGACGGCGGCGGTGTCGTTCATGATCGAGACCGCCGACCAGGCCGAGACCGATCGGCTGTGGAACGCGATCGTGACGAACGGCGGCGCTGAAAGCATGTGCGGCTGGTGCACGGACAAATGGGGCGTGTCGTGGCAGGTCACGCCCAAACGCCTGCTCGAACTCACCACCGATCCCGACGGTGCGCGCGCCGAACGCGCGATGGCGGCCATGATGACCATGAGAAAGATCGACATCGCCGCGATCGAAGCCGCGGCCGACGAACGGCCGATCGATGCGTAGGATCGTCGGCGGCGTTTTCCTCAGCCTCGATGGCGTGATGCAGGCCCCCGGCGGCCCGACGGAGGACGCCACCGGCGGTTTCGACGAGGGCGGCTGGGTGTTCAAGTTCTGGGACGAAGGGGTGGGCGACGCGATCGGCTCGCTCTTCGCGGGCGCGTACGACTTGTTGCTCGGCCGCCGAACCTACGACATCTTTGCCGCCTTCTGGCCGTATGTGCAGGGTGAAGAGGCCGCGATGGGCGAGGCGTTCACCCGTGCCGACAAATATGTGCTGACGCGCGGCGACCAGCCGCTCGAATGGGCGAACAGCCATCGCCTAGGCGGCATCGACGATGTCGCGGCGCTCAAGCGCGGCGACGGCCCCGATCTCGTCATCCAGGGGTCGAGCACGATCTATCCCGGGCTGCTCGCCGCCGGATTGCTCGACCGGCTGACCCTGATGACCTTCCCGGTGACGCTCGGCAAGGGCAAGCGGCTGTTCGGCGAAGGCACACCCACTGACATGCTCAAGATGGTCGATCACAAAGTCACGCCGCAGGGCACCGTGATCGCGACCTACGAGCCCGGCGGCGAGATGCCGGCCTACCCGCCCCATGCGCCGGAACCGAGCACGAGCGCGCGCGAGGCGGCGCGTCAGACGATGATGCGGAACGGGACATGGTGATGGAGCTCTTCGGCCATCCCTTCTCGTCTTACACGTGGAAGGCGCTGATCGCCTTCTACGAGACGGGAACGCCATTCGCGTTCCGCGACATCTCGGGCAACGATCATCCGGAAAACGAGGCTGCGTTCCTTGCGCACTGGCCTGTCGGAAAATTCCCGCTGCTCGTCGCGGACGGCGTGCCGATCATGGAGGCGAGCATCATCGTCGAGCATGTCGCGCCGCACTTCGTCCCCGCTGACCGCGATGCCGCGCGCGAGGTGCGGATGCTCGACCGCATCTTCGACAATCATGTCATGGTCAACGTGCAGGCGGTTGTGTCCGAGCATCTGCCGCACCTCGCTCCGACGCCCGATCCGGGACGCATCGCCCGCGCAAGGGCGGCACTCGACACGGTCTATGGCTGGCTCGACGCGCGGCTCACCGGCCGGACCTGGGTGGCGGGCGCCGACTTCACGCTGGCCGACTGCGCCGCGGGGCCCGCGCTGTTCTACGCC
The DNA here is from genome assembly GCA_964251385.1 of uncultured Sphingomonadaceae bacterium. Taxonomy (GTDB): domain Bacteria; phylum Pseudomonadota; class Alphaproteobacteria; order Sphingomonadales; family Sphingomonadaceae; genus CADCVW01. Next base: position 74,454 of record CAXUJK010000003.1, read on the forward strand.
GACTGGGTGCAGGAGATTCCGGAAAGGCTGGCGACACTGCGGGCCATGCGCGCGCGGTTGCTTGCCCGCCAGTCGATCGCCCGCGTCGTGGACGAGGCGCGTCTCTACCGCTCCCTTTTCCCGCTCGGCGCGCCCGATCGCGATTGAACGTCCGAGGAGACCCACATGCCCGTCGATCCCCAAGCCGCCGTCCAGATCACCGCGTTCGATTGGGTTCCCGGCTTCGCGCGTGGGCAGGTGCGCGACCTGCGTGTCCGGTGGGCGCTGGAGGAGGCCGGCGCCCCCTATGCGGTGCGCAAGCTGAGCGCTGTCGCCGAACGTCCCGCCGACTATTTCGAGGAGCAGCCGTTCGGCCAGGTTCCGAGCTATCGCGACGGTACCGTCCGGATGTTCGAAAGCGGGGCGATCGTCCTGCACATCGGCGAGGCCTGCGAGACGTTGCTGCCCGCCGACCCGGCCGCACGGGCACTGGCGACGACATGGGTGTTCGCGGCGCTCAACAGCGTCGAGCCGATGATCCAGCAGCTTGGCATCATCGACCTTTTCCATGCCGATGCGGACTGGGCGCGCGCGCGGCGACCCGAAGTCGAGACGCTGGTGCGGACGCGGCTCGGGCGGCTGTCTGACCATCTGAGCGACCGCGGCTTCCTCGAAGACCGCTTCACGGCAGGCGATCTGATGATGAGCACGGTGCTTCGCATTCTCGACCACACAAGCCTGGTTGCCGAGCGCGCAAACCTCGCCGACTACAAGCGCAGGTGCGAAGCCCGTCCGGCGTTCGGGCGCGCGCTGGATGCGCAGCTCGCCGATCTCGGCGAACGACCGCCCGCGATGGCGACCTAGGCGAATGCCCGCGCGGACTTGAGGGCGGTGTAGGCGGCGATCACCGCTTGCAGGGCCATTTCATGACCGCGGTCGCCGCCGTTGTGGTCGGGGTGATATTTGCGGACGAGTTCGGCGTAACGAGAGCGCAGCGCGCGGCGGTCGGTGTTCGTGGGCAGGCCGAGCGTCCTCAGATTGCGGCGGTCCACGTCGCTCAAGACACATCCGTCGGGGCGCGGCTCTGTCCTTGCCCGGAAGCGCGCGCCGATCGCGTCGAGCGGATCGGAGAAGTCGGCCCATTTTGGCGGAGGCGAGCCGTTGGCGGCGAATGCGCGCGTTTGCCTCTCCCAACCGCCGTAAACCGTCTGTGCGTCGTCGATCTCGTCGGGGCTCATGCCGTTGAAATAATTGTACCCGCCGTTGAACGCGCGGACGTGGTCGAGGCACAGGAAACGCCAGTCGCCGGGGCCGTCGGGGCCTGGCGCGTTGCCCGCCGGGTCGGGCGCGCGGAACTCGCCGACTTCGTTGCAGTCTTCGACGGCGCAGGGCTCGGCGCTGTCGATCCGCCCGTGAAACTTGGAACCCCGCACTCTCGTCTCCGACCTCGATCGGATTATATATGCGGGATGACGCAGTCTTCCACGGGTCCCGTCGCACAGGAAATTGCCGCGAGGCTGACGGCTGCGCTGCAGCCTCTGCGGCTGGTGGTGAAGGACGACAGCGAAGCGCATCGCGGTCATGCCGGGCACGATGCACGCGGCGAGAGCCATTTTTCCGTCGAGATCGAAAGCGCGCTGTTCGCGGGCGTCGGGCGTGTGCAGCGCCAACGCATGGTCAACGCGCCGCTGTCCGACCTGCTCGTAGAGCGCGTCCACGCGCTCGCGATCAAGACACGCGCGCCGGGGGAGTAGACGATGGAAGGCTCCTTGATCGAACAGACGCTTGTGCCCGTCACGCACGACCTCGGCGGGTTCAAGGTCCACCGCACGCTGCCGCACAAGCAGCGCACCACCGTGGGGCCCTTCATCTTCTTCGACCAGATGGGTCCGGCGCAGCTGCCGACGGGCGAGGGCATCGACGTGCGCCCGCATCCGCACATCAATCTGGCGACCGTTACCTATCTGTTCGCAGGCGCAATCGATCACCGCGATTCGCTCGGCACTGTGCAGACGATCGCGCCGGGCGCGGTCAACCTGATGACGGCGGGGCACGGGATCGTGCACTCCGAACGTTCGCCCGCGGACGAGCGCGCGCACGGCCCCACCTTGTCGGGCATCCAGACTTGGCTCGCGGTGCCATCGGCCAAGGAGGAGATCGACCCCGCCTTCGAGCACATCGCGGCCGATGCGCTGCCCGTGGTCGACGGCCGCGGCGCAACCGCCAAGGTCATCATGGGCACGCTGTGGGGCGCGACCGCGCCGACGACGCAGCACAGCGCGACGATCTATGCGGATATCGCGTTGCTTGCCGGCGGCAGCGCGCCGATCGATGCCGACGCCGACGAACGGGCCGTCTACGTGACTGAAGGCGCGGCCGCCCTCGACGACATGTCGTTGCAGCCGATGATCCTGTACGTGCTCGCGCCCGGCACCGCGGCGACGCTGCGCTCGGACCGTGGTGCGCGCGTCATGCTGTGCGGCGGCGCTCCGCTCGACGGGCCGCGACACGTGTGGTGGAATTTCGTCTCGTCGCGGCCCGAGAGGATCCGGCAAGCCAAGGAAGACTGGACTGCGCGGCGCTTTCCCGTCGTGCCCGACGACGCCGAGCGGATCGAAATTCCTGCGGTGCCCAACACGGTCAGCTATCCGTGAGCAAGCCTCACCGGCAGCGGCTCGCGCTCCCCACCGGCGTGGAACTCGACGTGACCCATGGCGGCACCGGCGAGCCGCTCATCTTCCTGCACGGCTTTCCCGAGTCCCACCGCACCTGGCGGCACCAGCTCGCGTACCTGTCGCGCGACCACCACGTCGTCGCGCCCGACCAGCGCGGTTACGCCCGCTCGTCCAAGCCGGATGGGGTCGACGCGTACCGAGCCGACCGGATCGTCGACGACGTGCTCGCGCTCGCCGACGCGCTTGGCATCGATCGTTTCACGCTGGTCGGGCACGACTGGGGCGGGGCGGCGGCGTGGCTGGCGGCGCTCAAGGCCCCGGACCGAATCGCCCAGCTCGTCATCGCCAACGCGCCGCACCCGCTGATCTTTCAGCGCAGTCTGTTCGACGATCCAGTGCAAGCCGCCGCGTCGCAGTACATGAACGCGTTTCGCACTGCGGGCATGGAAGACGGGATCGCGGCAATGGGGCTCGACCGCTTCTTCAACAAGAGCTTCGCGCCGCATGTGGACATAGCCAAGCTCACGTCCGAAGATCGTGCGGCCTACATTGAGGAATGGTCGCAACCGGGCGCGGTCGTCGGCATGCTCAACTGGTACCGTGCGTCCAACATCGTCGTGCCTGCGCCCGGGGAGCGAACCGAGCGCCCCGCCTGGATCGACGCTCCGTTTCCGAGGCTGGCCATGCCCGTGCTCGTGATCTGGGGAATGCGGGACAAGGCGTTGTTGCCAGTCCAACTCGAAGGACTTGAGAGTCTGATCGACGACCTGACGATCGTGCGCGTAGCCGAGGCGGGTCATTTCGTCACCTGGGAAGCGCCGGACGCGGTCACCACCGCCATCCGCGCTTTCCTTGCCGCAAAGCCCCTGCCCGCCTAAGCCTCGCCGCCTGATGGTGACTACCTCTCGTTCCCGGTCGCGTTCGGCCGCAAGGCTCGCGGCCGTCCAGGCTCTGTACCAGCAAGAAATGGAGCGCACGCCGCTGCCTCGCCTGCTCCACGAATTCCATGCGCACCGGCTAGGTGCGACGATCGAGGACGTCGAATATGCCGACGCCGAAGTCGACTTCTTCGACGATCTCGTGGCGGGCGTGGACGCGCGGCGCGAGCAGATCGACGCCCTCATATCGGCAAATCTGGCGACCGGTTGGGCGATCGAGCGATTGGACAAACCGATGCGGCAGATCCTGCGCAGCGGTACGTACGAACTTCTGGCCCGGATCGACGTGCCGACCAAGTCGGTGATCAGCGAATATCTCGACGTCGCGCACGCCTTCTACGACAAGCGCGAAGCAGGCTTTGTTAATGGTTTGTTGGACGCAGTCGCCAAGGCAGTCCGCAGCTGAGCGCCGAAAGCGCTTTCATTGACGCCCTACGGGCGATCGCGACCGATCCCGCCGCGCGGGAACTGCTCGACGATACGGCGGTGCTACCGACCACGGGCGCAGACCTGGTCCTGACGCACGACATGCTGGTCGAAGGCGTGCACTTCTTGCCTCACGACCCGCCCGAAGACGTCGCTTGGAAGCTGGTCGCGGTCAACCTGTCCGATCTCGCCGCCAAGGGGGCCAAGCCGCGCGGTGTCCTCCTCGGCTACGGCCTGGGCGACGCGGACTGGGACGCGCGATTTGTCGCCGGGTTGGCGTCCGCGCTGGCGACGATGGACGTCGCGCTGCTCGGCGGCGACACGGTACGCGCGAGAGGACCGAAAACCCTTTCGCTGACGGCGATCGGCGAGGCGCGCGGCCGTGTTCCGGGCCGTGCGGGGGCGCTGCCCGGCGACGACCTGTGGGTCAGCGGGACGATCGGCGATGCCGGCTCCGGATTGCGCCTCGCGGGCGGCGAGCCGGGCCCGGCGGAGCTGCTGGATCGCTACCGGCGGCCGACTCCGCGCATCGCGCTCGGCGTCGCGCTCGCGCCGCTTGTGCATGCGATGATGGACGTCTCGGACGGGCTGCTGATCGACGCATGCCGGCTTGCATCGGCGAGCCGAATGTCCGTGACGATCGATCTGAACGCCGTGCCTCTGTCCGACGCTTACGCCCGCCATGTCGGCACGGACCGCGAAGCGCGCGTCGCGGCCGCGACGGCGGGCGACGACTATGAACTTCTGTTCGCGGCCTCGCCCCAGACGCGCGACGCAATCGCGGCCGCGGCGCGCGCCGGCGAGACACCCGTCGTCCGCATCGGACACGTCGCGCCGGGTTCCGGTCTCGGCCTGCGCGACGGCGAAGGGGTCGTCCCGCTCCCCGATCGTCTCGGTTATGAACATGGCGGCTGACGTTCTCGCGCGCGGGTTGCGGGTTTGTTCATCCTTGCTTAAGCAGCCGAAAGAATTGGGGCGTCCTGCCTAAACCACGATAATCCTTGAGGATCCTTCATGAGCCCAGTCGTGATCGCCATCGCCTGCGGGTTCGCCGCCATTCTGTACGGCATACTGACGAGCCAGCAGGTGCTGCGCCTATCGCCCGGCAATGCGCGCATGGTGGAGATCGCGGGCGCGATCCAGGAAGGCGCGCAAGCGTATCTGGCGAGGCAGTATACGGCGATCGGTATCGTGGGCGCGGTCGTGGCGGTGCTCGTGGCGATCTTCCTCGGGTTGACCGAAATGTTCGCGTTCCTGCTGGGCGCGGTGCTGTCGGGCGTCGCGGGCTATATCGGCATGAACATTTCGGTGCGCGCCAACGTGCGCACCGCCGAGGCGGCGAGAACCTCACTGCAGGGCGGCCTCACCACCGCGTTCCGGTCGGGCGCGATCACGGGCATGCTCGTCGCGGGGCTGGCGCTGCTCGCCATCGCGGGCCTGTTCTTCGCGCTCGTCAGCGTCGGCGGTGCGGCGGCGGACAGCCGCGAAGTCGTCGACGCGCTCGTCGCATTGGCATTCGGCGCGTCGCTCATCTCCATCTTCGCGCGCCTCGGCGGCGGCATCTTCACCAAGGCGGCGGACGTCGGCGCGGACCTCGTCGGCAAGGTCGAGGCGGGCATCCCTGAGGATGACCCCCGCAACCCCGCCGTCATCGCGGACAATGTCGGCGACAATGTCGGCGATTGCGCGGGGATGGCCGCCGATCTGTTCGAAACCTACGTCGTCACCGTCGGCGCGACGATGGTGCTTATCGCGTTGCTCGTCCAGGACACCGCCGAAAATGTCGCGCGGCTGATGAGCCTGCCGCTGCTGATCGGCGGTGTCTGCATCCTGACCTCGATCCTCGGCACCTACTTCGTCAAGCTCAACCGCAAGGAGTCGATTATGGGAGCCCTGTACAAGGGCTTCTGGATCACGGCCGCGGTGTCCGTCGTCGCCATCTATCTGGCGCTGGCCGGCGTGCTCGGCGACATGGACGGGATCATCGGCGGCGCGCGCGAGGCGGCTGGGGTCGAGGTCGAAGCGCAGGTTGCGCGCGGCGCGGGCTCGTTCACCGGCCACGATCTTTTCTACTGCTCGCTCGTCGGGCTGGCCGTCACCGGGCTTCTGGTGTGGATCACCGAATACTACACCGGAACCAACTTCCGCCCCGTCCGGTCGATCGCGAAAGCGTCCGAAACGGGCCACGGCACCAACGTCATCCAGGGTCTGGCGATCAGCCTCGAGTCCACCGCGATGCCCACGGTCGTCATCTGCGTCGGCATCATCGCGGCCTATCAGCTCGCAGGGCTCATCGGGATCGCGTTCGCCGCGACCGCGATGCTGGCGCTGGCCGGAATGGTGGTGGCGCTCGACGCCTATGGTCCCGTCACCGACAACGCCGGCGGCATCGCCGAGATGGCGGGCATGGAGGACGAGGTCCGCCACCGCACCGACGCGCTCGACGCGGTCGGCAACACGACCAAGGCAGTGACGAAGGGCTATGCGATCGGCTCGGCCGCGCTGGCCGCATTGGTCCTGTTCGGCGCGTACACGACCGATCTCGTTATCTTCCAGGAGGAGCTCGGTATCGGCGAGGCCGGTGTCGATTTCTCGCTGTCCAATCCGTACGTCGTCGTCGGGCTGCTGCTGGGCGCGCTGCTGCCGTACCTGTTCGGCGCAATGGGAATGACAGCCGTAGGCCGCGCGGCGGGCGACGTCGTCAAGGACGTGCGTGAGCAGTTCCGCACCAACCCCGGCATCATGGACGGCACATCGCGCCCCAACTACGCGCGCACGGTCGATCTGGTGACGCGCGCGGCGATCAAGGAAATGATCGTGCCTTCGCTGCTGCCCGTGCTCGCGCCGATCGCGGTCTACTTCATCATCGCCGCGATAGCGGGACGCGAGCAGGGTTTTGCCGCATTGGGCGCATTGCTGCTCGGCGTGATCGTATCCGGCCTGTTCGTCGCGATCTCCATGACGAGCGGCGGCGGGGCGTGGGACAATGCCAAGAAGTACATCGAGGACGGCAACCACGGCGGCAAGGGATCCGAAGCGCACAAGGCCGCGGTGACGGGCGACACGGTCGGCGATCCGTACAAGGACACGGCGGGTCCCGCGGTCAATCCCATGATCAAGATCACCAACATCGTTGCGCTGCTGCTGCTTGCGGCATTGGCGCAGAACGGCGTGTGACGGCGGACGAAGCGGTTCTCCTCGAGATCCTGCACGCGCGTTCGTTCAAGCGGGGTGAGTTCACGCTTTCGTCGGGCAAGCGAAGCCGCATCTACTTCAACATGAAGACGACGATGCTCGACCCGCTTGGCGCTGAATTGTGCGCGCGCTTGCTGATCGCGAAATTGGCCGGTCTCGAGGCCGATTACGTCGCCGGGTTGGAGATGGGAGCGGTGCCCCTGCTCGGCTCCGTTGCCGCCGCGAGCCATAAGTCGGGCCGGCCGCTACCCGCTCTGTTCGTGCGCAAGTCCGCCAAGGCCTACGGCTCGCTCGCGCTGCTTGAAGGCTTGGACGATCATGCGGGCGAAACGCTGCTTGGCAAGCACGTCGTCCTGATCGATGATGTCGCGACCACCGGCAACGCGCTCGTCAAAGCCATGGACCCGATCCGCGCCGCGGGTGGAATCGTGTCGGATGCGATCGTGTTGCTCGACCGGGAGGAAGGCGCAGGCGAACGGCTGCGGCGCGACGGCATCGCGCTTCATGCGCTGTTCACCGCCACCGACCTCGGCGTCACCGACGCGGACCGCGCGCCTTTCCATTGATCGCGTGTCCGGCTAAGGCGCGGCTGAACCAACCCGTTACGAAAGAATGCTTTTGCCCAAGGAAGAACTGCTCGAGATGCGCGGCAAGGTGGAGGAACTGCTCCCCAACGCGATGTTCCGCGTCAAGCTCGAGAACGACCACGAGGTGCTCGGCCACACCGCGGGCAAGATGCGCAAGAACCGGATTCGTGTTCTGGTCGGCGACGAAGTGCTGGTCGAACTGACCCCATACGACCTGACCAAGGGCCGCATCACGTACCGCTTCAAATAGTCGCGCGGCTTTTTCGGAGGTAGGCATGCGGCTGATCCTGGCATCGGCCTCGCCGCGTCGCCTCGAACTTCTCGCCCGCATGGGCGTCGTTCCCGACGCTGTCGACGCACCCGCGATCGACGAAGCGCCCGGCAAGGCCGAGCTTCCCGTCCCTTACGTTCGACGCATCGCCGCGGCCAAGGCGGCGGCGGTAGCCCCCCGTCACCCCGACGCGCTGGTCCTTGCCGCCGACACGGTGGTCGCGGTCGGGCGTCGCATCCTGCCCAAGGCGGAGACCGAGGCGGAGGCGCGCGCGTGCCTGGCCCTCGTGTCCGGACGACGGCACCGCGTGCTGACGGCGGTCACGTTGGTCGCGCCCGGCGGCAAGGCGCGGCACCGCATGTCGACAAGCGTCGTCACGTTCAAGCGGATGCACCCGGACGAGATCGACGCCTACGTCGCGGGCGGCGAGTGGGCGGGCAAGGCGGGCGGCTACGCGGTCCAAGGGTCCGCGGAAGCGCTGGTGCGCGCGATGAGCGGGAGCTGGTCGGGGATCGTCGGATTGCCGCTGTTCGAGACGCGCGCGCTGCTCGTCGGCGCGGGGTACCCGCTTGGCTGAGTGGCTGTTCGAGCGGGGCATCGGCGAGACGCGCGCCGTGCTCGTCGAGAACGAAAGCATCGTCGAGGCCGCGATCGAACTGCCGAACCGGGTGCGCGCGGGAAGCGTTCTGCCTGCTTGGTTGATGGAGATCATCGTTCCCGGTCGCGTCGGATTGGTCGCATTCGACGGCGGCGAGGCCCTCGTCCAACCCTTGCCGCGCGTTCTCACGCGAGGCGCGGCGATGACGATCGAGATCACGCGCGAGGCGATCGGGCACAAGCGCGCGCTTTGCCGTGCGACCGAAGGGCGGTCGCCGCGCGAGGGTCCGGACTTGCGCGCCCGCATGGCCGCGACGGGGGTGCGCGTCCGCGAACTCGGCGCGCACGAGCCCGACGCATTGGAGGCCGCGGGGTGGTCGGAGCTTTTGGAGGAGGCGGGAAGCGGCGTCGTTCCCTTCCCCGGCGGCGCGCTGCTCATGTCGCTCACGCCCGCGATGACATTGTTCGACGTCGACGGAACGCTTGGCGCCGAAATGCTCGCGGTCGCGGGCGCGGCGGCGGCGGGTCGCGCGATCCGCGCGTTCGATGTCGCCGGTTCGATCGGCATCGACCTGCCGACCGTCGGCGACCGCGCGGTGCGGCTGGCGGCGGCGGCGGCGCTCGACGCTGCGCTGCCGCAGCCGTTCGAGCGGACCGCGGTCAACGGCTTCGGCTTTCTGCAGGTGGTCCGTTCCCAAGCCCGCGCGTCGCTGCCGCAGATGCTCGCCGCCGATCGCGTCGGAGCCGCCGCCCGCGCGCTGCTCCGCCGGGCGGAGCGCACGACCGGCGCGGGCACGCGCACGCTGAGCGCGCATTCGGACGTGATCGCGCGTGCGCAAGCGGAGCCGGCGTGGATCGCCGAGCTCGCACGCCGCATCGGGGCCCCGATCGCCTTGCGGGCCGTTCCGGGCCTCGCCATATCTTCAGGGCATGTCGACGCCCAGCACCCCTGAAGCACCGCGCCGAGCCCGCGGCAGCGGTTGTCCGCTGTGCGGCAAGCCGTCGTCGCCCGCCGCGACCCCGTTCTGCAGTCCCGGCTGCCGCGACCGCGACCTGCTCGCGTGGCTGGGTGACGGCTATCGCGTTCCCGGCCCGCCGCTCGACGAGGAAACGCTCAGCGGGCTCGATTCCACTGGTCTGGACAGGGACGCTTAAGCCCCCTTATAGCCGCCGCTTCGCGTGAGCGCCCTTGCAGCGCTGCGCGAAAAATGCCCAGGTAGCTCAGTTGGTAGAGCATGCGACTGAAAATCGCAGTGTCGGCGGTTCGACCCCGTCCCTGGGCACCTTTTCGTCCGCTCCATTACGCCTTCGTCGCGAACCAGATGACGTGTCGCGGTCCCTTGCCGTTGCCGCGCGCGCGGACGACCACCTCTTCCGTCCGGAACCCGGTTCTACGCAGGCGCTGCGCGAACGCCGCGTCCGGGCCCGCCGACCACAGCGCGAGCACCCCGCCGCGCTTGAGCGCCGCCATCGCCGTCGTCAGGCCTCGCGCGGAGTACAGCCGCGCGTTCTCGTCCAGGCTCAGCCCGTCGGGGCCGTTGTCGACGTCGAGCAGGACCGCGTCGTACATATCGGCGCCTTCGTCGATCGCGGCGGCGACATCGCCCACGATCAGCCGGACGCGCGGATCGCCCAGGCAGCCGGCGGTCAGATCGCGCATCGGCCCGCGTGCCCAGTCGATGATTTCGGGAACGACCTCGACGACGGTCAGGGTCGCGCGACCGCCCAGCGCGGCCAAGGCGGCGCGCAGCGTAAACCCCATCCCGTAGCCGCCGATCAGGACGTGCGGCGCAGCGTGATCGTGCAATCGATCGCACGTCAATGTGGCGAGCGCTTCTTCCGAGCCGCTCATTCGGCTGTTCATCAGCTCGTTGCGGTCCAGCACGATCATGAAGTCGGCCCCGCGCCGGACGAGCCGAAGCTCGCGCTGTCCGCCGAGCGATGCGATCGCCAGAAGCTCGCGCGGGATCATCGTTCGCATCCTTCCTTCCCGGCCGCGCAGCCGGTTGCGGCGCGCGCGCGGTTGCACCATGAACCGGGGTGGACGGCCGCATCGTCCGGAGACTTACGATCATGATCGCCGACGCGCAAAACCCTCTCGGGCTGGACGGGTTCGAATTCGCCGAGTTCACCGGCCCCGATCCCGACCGCATGGCCGCGACGTTCGAACAGCTCGGCTTCGTTGCCGCCTCGCGCCACCCGACCCGCGACATCGTCCGCTACAAGCAGGGCCGCATCAACCTGCTGCTCAATCGGGACGCGACGGGGCACGCCGCCGAGTTCGGTCGTGCGCACGGACCGTCCGCGTGCGGAATGGCGTTCCGGGTCGCGGACGCGGCGCAGGCGTTTGCCAGAGCGCTCGCCAGTGGAGCCAAGGCGGTCGATGCGGGCCGCGGCGCGCTCGGCGAAGGCGGTCATGCGATCGAGGGGATCGGCGGCTCGTACCTCTATCTGGTCGACAGGCACGGTGCGCGCGGGTCGGTGTACGACGATTGGGACGCGGTGCCGGGCGCGGCGGAAGCCGAGGCGGCGAACGCGGTCGGGCTCGATATGCTGGACCATCTGACGCACAACGTGCGGCGCGGGCAGATGACGACCTGGTCGACCTTCTACAACGCGATCTTCGGGTTCGAGGAACAGAAGTATTTCAACATCAAGGGCCAGGCTACGGGGCTATTCAGCCAGGCGATGATCGCGCCCGACAAGGCGATCCGCATCCCGTTGAACGAATCGCAGGACGACGACAGCCAGATCGAGGAATATCTGCGCGAATATGGCGGCGAGGGGATCCAGCACCTCGCGCTGACCACGGCGGACATCCACGACACCGTCGAAAGGCTGCGCGCGCGCGGGGTGCGGCTGCAGGATACGAACGAGACGTATTTCGAACTGATCGACGCCCGCGTGCCCGGGCACGGCGAGGACGTCGACCGACTGCGCCGCAATCGCATCCTGATCGACGGCGACGTCGGCGACGAAGGCATTCTCCTGCAGATCTTCACCGAAAACCTGTTCGGGCCGATCTTCTTCGAGATCATCCAGCGCAAGGGCAACGAGGGTTTCGGCATCGGCAATTTCACCGCGCTGTTCGAATCGATCGAGCTCGACCAGATCCGCCGCGGAGTGATCAAGGTCACATGAGCGGGAGCATGACCGGGTTCGGCAACCACTTCGCGACCGAGGCCGTTCCCGGCGCGTTGCCGGTGGGACGCAACAGTCCTCAGCGCGTGCCGTTCGGGCTATACGCCGAACAACTGTCGGGCACCGCGTTCACCGCGCCGCGTCACGAGAACCGGCGCAGCTGGCTGTATCGGATGCGACCGAGCGCGAGCCATCCGCCCTTTTCGCCTTTTGCGGGGGACACGCGACTGCGGTCCGCGCCGTTCGACGAAGTGCCGCCCAGCCCCAACCGGCTGCGCTGGGATCCGCTCGACATGCCGGCCGCTCCCACGGATTTCGTGGACGGCCTCGTCACCTACGGCGGCAACGACGCGCTCGCGATCCACATGTACGCGGCGAGTGCGTCGATGGTGGACCGGGTGTTCTTCTCGGCCGACGGCGAGTTGCTGATCGTGCCGCAGCACGGCAGGCTCGCGATCGCCACCGAGATGGGGGTTCTCCATGTTGCCCCGGGCACCCTCGCGCTTGTTCCGCGCGGGCTTCGCTTCCGTGTCGAACTGCCCGACGGCGCGGCACGCGGTTATGTCGCCGAGAACATGGGACAGCCGTTCCGCTTGCCGGACCTGGGGCCGATTGGTGCCAACGGCCTCGCCAACCCGCGCGACTTCGAAACGCCCGTCGCCGCGTTCGAGGATCGCGACGTGCCCACCGAACTCGTCCAGAAATTCTGCGGGCGGCTGTGGGCCACATCGCTAGATCATTCGCCGCTGGACGTCGTCGCATGGCACGGCAACTCCGCGCCGTGCACCTACGACCTGTCCCGGTTCAACACGATGGGCACGGTGTCGTTCGACCATCCCGACCCATCGATTTTCACGGTCCTGACCGCGCCGTCGGACAGGCCTGGCCATGCCACGTGCGACTTCGTGCTGTTTCCGCCGCGCTGGATGGTGGCGGAGGACACGTTCCGTCCGCCCTGGTTCCACCGCAACGTCATGGCGGAATTCATGGGGCTGATATCCGGCGCGTACGATGCCAAGGAAGGTGGGTTCGCGCCGGGCGGTGCGTCGCTGCACAACGTCATGAACGGGCACGGTCCCGACCGCGCGGCGTATGAAAAGGCGATCGCGGCGGCGCTCGTCCCGCACAAGATCGACGGCGGGTTTGCCTTCATGTTCGAATCGCGCGATGCGATCCGGCCGACGCGCTGGGCCGTGGAAACGCCGCTGGCGCAGCTCGACTACGACGACTGCTGGGCCGATTTCGTGAAGGCGGCGCTGCCGCGCTGATACCGGGCGAACGCCTGGGCGACGAACCGTTCGTCGCAAATCGTGCGCGGTCGCTTCATCGAACCTGTAACTGGTTATCGTGGGCGGCGAACGATGATCGTCATGAGCATTGAACCCTGCCCAATATCGTTAAGTATAGCTGCTAACTATAGCCTGCACCTTTGTTGCGCTTGCATTGCACTGGCTCGGGACAGGTCGCACTCTGTCGGGTTCCGCACCCGATGGGCTCTTGCCGGCCTCGCTCATTGATGTGCATCAAGGACGCTGTGGAACCGATGGGCTAAAGCTGACGTTCTGTTCATATCGGTTTTCACGAAGGAGTCGAACGCTTGTCCGCCGCACTTACCGCGACGTCGTCGTCATTGCTGATTTGCTTTTCGCACCTGCGTTGGGACTTCGTGTTCCAGCGACCTCAGCATCTCATGCAGCGGTTCGAACGCGGCGCCAAAGTGGTATATTGGGAGGAGCCGTTCGACAGTCCCGACTTCGCCGAGATCAGCCTCAACGTCCGCACCGATCCGAAGACGGACGTCACCATCGTCACGCCGCACATTCCGCAAGGGTTGTCTCCCGATGTGCTGACCGAAGGACTGCGCGCGGCGCTCAACCGGTTCGTGGGCGAACAGCCGCAGTCGACGCTGGTACGCTGGTACTACACGCCGATGATGCTGGCCTTCTCGCGCGATCTGCGCGCCGACTGCACCGTGTACGATTGCATGGACGAACTCGCCAACTTCAAGGACGCGCCGCCCGAGCTGATGGCGCTGGAAGCCGAGCTGCTCGAGGCCGCGAACGTGGTGTTCACGGGCGGGTACAGCCTGTTCGAGGCCAAGAAGGATCGGCACGCCAACATTCACCCGTTCCCGTCGAGCGTCGATGCGGTGCATTTCGCCAAGGCGCGCAACGGATTGGCCGAGCCCGCCGACCAGGTTTGTCTGCCGCGCCCGCGTCTGGGTTTCTACGGCGTCATTGACGAGCGCGTCGATCTCGACCTGATCGCGGCGGTCGCCGACGCGCGGCCCGACTGGGCGATCGTCATGCTGGGTCCGGTGGTCAAGATCGACGAGGGGACGCTGCCCCGCCGGTCCAACATCCATTACCCGGGCGGCCGAAGCTATGACGAGCTTCCGGCGTACCTGAAGGGTTGGGACGTCGCACTGATGCCGTTCGCCATCAACGATGCGACGCGGTTCATCTCGCCGACCAAGACGCCCGAATATCTGGCGGGCGGTAAGCCGGTGGTGTCGACCCCGATCCGCGACGTCATTCGCCACTACGGTAACCTGGACGCGGTCAAGATCGCGGGCGATCCGGCGTCATTCGTGGCGGCGTGCGAGGACGCGCTTGCGCTCGCAAACACGCCCAACTGGCTCGCGCCGGTCGACGTGGCGCTTGCCGCTCTGTCCTGGGACAAGACGTTCGATCGCATGAAGGCGCTGATCGACGAGGCGATCGGGGTGCCCGAAGCCGCAGCCAAGGCGCGCACGCCCGCGATCAGCCAGTTGTCGACGATCAAGCATTACGACGTGGTGATCGTGGGGGCAGGGTTCGCGGGGTCGGTCATGGCGGAGCGGCTCGCGGCGGACGGCGGCAAGCGCGTACTGGTCGTTGACAAGCGGCCGCACATCGCGGGCAACGCCTACGACAGGCTCGACGACGCGGGCATCCTGATGCACCAGTACGGGCCGCATATCTTCCATACCAACAGCACCGAAATCTCCGACTATCTGGGTCGTTTCACCGCGTGGCGGCCTTACGAGCATCGCGTGATCGCGGTCATCGACGATATGCGCGTGCCGATGCCGATCAACCGCACGACGCTCAACATGCTGTACGGGCTCGACCTCAAGACGGACGAGGACGCGGAGGCCTATTACCAGTCGCTTGCCGAGCCGGTCGCCGAAGTGCGCACCTCGAAGGACGTCGTCATCGGCCGCGTCGGGCGTGACCTCTACGAGCGCTTCTTCGAATGCTATACGCGCAAGCAGTGGGCGATGGACCCGTCCGAACTCGACAAGTCGGTGACGTCGCGCGTGCCGATCCGCACGGATACGGACGATCGCTACTTCACCGACAGCTTCCAGAACATGCCGGCGGAAGGCTACACCAAGATGTTCGAGCGCATGCTCGATCATCCGCGGATAGACCTGATGCTCGGTGTGGACTTCGCGGACGTGAAGCACGGGTTCAGCTACGACCAGCTCGTCTGGACGGGGCCGATCGACGAATATTTCGGCCATTGCTACGGCCGGCTTCCGTATCGCAGCCTCCAGTTCAAGCACGAGACGCTGGATGTCGAGACGTTCCAGGAGGTCGGAACGGTCAATTACCCGGCCGAGAAATATCCGTTCACTCGGATTACCGAGTACAAGTATCTGACGGGGCAGGTCAGCGACAAAACGACGCTGACCTACGAGTTTCCGCGAGCGGAAGGCGATCCGTATTACCCGATCCCGCGGCCGGAGAATGCGGCCTTGTACAGGCGGTACGAGGCATTGGCGGATGCTAGCGACGTGATCTTCGTCGGGCGCTTGGCGACATACCGGTACTACAACATGGACCAGGTGGTGGGTCAGGCGCTGAGCACGTACCGCAAGATGAAAGCGGCGAATGCGGCGGCGAATTCCGCGGGATTGTTGACCAAGGTCGCTTGAGGTTCGGAGGGCGGTGTTCGCGAGAACCCCGCCCTTTCACGTCGCGGTTCGGCCACGTTCGGCGGCGGCTAAAAGCCGCAACACGTTGCCGCTCCAGATCTTTTGCAGGTCGGCTTCCGAATAGCCCGCCGCGAGCAGCCGTTCGGTGACTTTGGGCAGCGCGGCGACGTCCATCATGCCCGCCGTGCCCCCGCCCCCGTCCCAATCCGCGCCGAGGCCGACATGGTCGACGCCCATGACGCGCAGCGCGTGGAGCAGCGAAGCCATAAACTGTTCGAAGGTCGCGGTCGTGTACGGCTCCGCGCCGGCGTGGAGCGCACGGACCTTTCTCAGGGTCTCCACCTGTTCGGGTGCGGTTTGGAATTCGAGTCCGCCTTTCGCATCGACCAGCGCATCGACTCGCGGCGTGCTCGACAGCGGGACCAGAAAGACGCTGTTGATCATCATGACTCCGCCGGACGCGGCGAGGCGGCGCATCGTGTCGTCGGAGACGTTGCGCGGATGATCGAATTTCGCACGCGGGCCCGAGTGCGACAGAATGACGGGGGTTTTCGATAGCGCGATCATCTGGTTCAGCGCGGCGTCGGACGAGTGGCTGCCGTCGACGATCATGCCGAGGCGGTTCATCTCGGCCATCCATTGCACCCCAAGCGGGCTCAAGCCGTTCCAGCGCGGCTTGTCCGTGGTGCTGTCGGCGAACTGATTGTTTTTCGAGTGCACCGGCCCGGCCATGCGCACGCCGAGTGCGTAAAAGGCAGGTAAAAGCTTCACGCTGTCACCGAGCGGGTAGCTGTTTTCGATGCTTATGTAGCCGATCCGGCGGCGGGCGCGGTCGAGCCTGGCTGCGTCGCCCGTTCGCTCCGCGCGCCCGATGCGGCCCGTGTGCGCCGCGAACGTGCGGCGGATCGCGTTCGCGCGGCCGAGCGCGTGCTTCAGCGCGGCGGTGTAGCCTGCAGGCGTCAACGGACCCTGCCGCGTGTAGACGACGAAGAAGCCGCCATCGAGCCCGTCGTCCATGCGCGGCAGATCGACCTGGGTGCGATCGTCGTCGAAGCTGTGGCGGGCCGCAAAATTCCAGCCGGGACGATCGAAGTGGACGGGGGTGTCGAGGTGGCTGTCGAGCGTCAGCAGGCGCGTGTGGATTTCGGCCGGGGTTGCGCGGGAAGCCGGGCGTGCCTTCGGCGGTTCGGCGGGAGGCGCGGCGCAGGCGGAGAGCAGAAGAAGAGAGATGCCGGCGCCTCGAGTCGGACGGCGAAGTTCACGAAGTTCGCGATACTGCGCGGATTTTCGGCCTCCGATCCTCTGGATAGACGTGCGGAACGGGTTGGCGGGTAGATGCATTGAGGAAGGCTACACAGGACGAACGCGTGTAGGAAAGTCTTTTGTTCGGCTTAGTCGGGCGCGATCTCCTTGGTGCTCCCGTCCTCGTTCAACGCGACGTAGGTGTAGATGCCTTCCGTCACCTTTTCCGCCGCCCCGCCTCCGCCGCGGGTGCGGGCCCAGGTTTCGATGTGGACCGCGATCGAATGCTCGCCGACGTGATCGATGGTGGAGAAGCAGCTGACTTCATCGCCGACCTGGATGGGGCGGAGGAACTTCATCTCGGCGACCGCGACGGTGGCGACGCGCCCGCCCGCGCGCTCGACGGCGACGACCGCGCCCGCCAGGTCCATCTGGGACAGCGTCCACCCGCCAAAGATCGCGCCGGACGGGTTGGCATCACGGGGCATGGCGATGGTGCGAAGGTGCGGACCGTCGGCGGGCGTGGGCATGGTGTCGGTCATCCCAAACTCAACACTGTGCGAGTCACGGGGTTCCTGTCACCAGCGTAGGCGCATCAGGTCGCGAAGCCATGAACGTAGATGTATGCATTGCGTGGAAGCGGTCATACGCCACCCTCGCACAAACGACGGTTTGTCGGAGATGGCGGGGCTCAAAAAGGTTCGTCGCGACGGAGCGCGGAAGTTCGCACAGGAAAGCAGGCGTTGCTGAACGGATTTACTGCGAACCTGTGCTATCGTTTGCGTTGTCAATTGCCTTGTGAAACATCTTCGCCATGACAGACCGACCCGAGCAGGCGACAAGCAAACTGGTAAGATTCCCTAGGGGGCGTGCTACCTTGGCTTGTCTTGCGATATTTTTTGGATCTCCACCTGCAGCTAGGGGGGAGATACCCTCGGCCAATAAGTGCCTGGCCCTTCGTCAGCCAAACACAGCCGCGACCATCGAGGTGCAAAGCAGAATACTTATGTCTGGTCTGAAAATTCCAGTAGCTGTTCCTGACCAAAGCTTTTGGCCCCAAAATACGAACTCGCGAAAGCAGAGAATTGGGCGGGTCGAGGTTGCTTATACTCTTCAACCGACGGGTCGCGCCGATCATTGTAAGGTAACGCGTAGTAGCGGCTTCGCCGATCTTGACGAACAAAGTTGCCGATTAATCGTGAAGCGGCTTGTGTTGGACCCGACCAAAAAGGGGAATGTTCGAGTAGCGGAGCGGCGCTTACTTGCTTTTGCGTGGCTACCGAACCTCAACCCGAACCCGGCAATGAGGGAATGTACCGACGGCGGGGGCGCAATTCCAGTCTCGCCGGGACGTTGGCGGCCAGCGGCTTATAATAGGATCAGGGCTCACGATGAGAATGTGTACGTCAAAATAAGTGTATCTTGGACCGGCGTTCCTAAGTCCTGCTCGGTTGTTGCGTCTCATGTGGATGCAGAGACGAGTGAGTTAGCTTGCAAAACCATAATGGCGAACGGCTGGTTTTTGCCTCGAGAAGATGAACGCGGCAACCTCACGGAGACCGTCGCTAAGATGGTCGTTTTCCTGCAAGGCGCGACGTCTTATCGCAAATACCCTCCATTCGATCCTTTGTGATGGGCCATGGCCGCTAAAGCGTTTGCCCGCGTTGCTTGCCTGCCGCTTAGGAATCGCGATGTCTGTAATGGGTCGAAAGCAGCCGTTCCCCCGGCTAGGCGGGCAACTCAATCCAGCCGCATCGCCTCCGCCGCGAGGCTCTCCGCTTCGATCAGCAGGTGGTCGTCCGCCGCGCCGGTGGCCACCCTCTCGCGGCCGATGATGACGAGGACGGGAACGGCGAGCGGGGATACGCGGTCCAACGTCACGTGGAGGAGGCTGTCGGCGGCGTGGTCGAGGAGGCGGGCTAGGCGGCCGACGTCGGTCATGCGTTGCTTGGCGTCCTCCCATGCGGCTTTTAGCAACAAGTGTTCGGGCTCGTAGCGGCGCAATACGTCGTAGATGAGGTCGGTCGAGAAGGTGACCTGTTTTCCGGTTTTCTTCTTGCCGGGATGGTTGCGTTCGACGAGGCCGCCGATGACCGCGACTTCGCGGAAGGCGCGCTTGAGCAGGTTGGAGCCTTGAACCCAGTCGACGAATTCGTTTTCGAGGATGTCCTTCGAGAAGAGCGCGGCTGGGTCGGTCACCGGTTCGACGCTGAATGTGGCGATGGCGTAGTCGTTCGAGACGAAGCCTAGCGGTTGCAGCCCCGCCGTTTCCATGCGGCGGGTGATCAGCATGCCGAGCGACTGGTGCGCGTTCCAGCCTTCGAAGCTGTACGCGACCATGTAGTTGCGGCCTTCTCTCGGAAACGTCTCGACGAGGATCTGGTCGGGGCGCGGTAGGGTGGAACGGCGGTCCTGGACTTCGAGCCACTCGCGGACGTCATCTGGAAAGCG
Source organism: uncultured Sphingomonadaceae bacterium (assembly GCA_964251385.1). Taxonomy (GTDB): domain Bacteria; phylum Pseudomonadota; class Alphaproteobacteria; order Sphingomonadales; family Sphingomonadaceae; genus CADCVW01. The sequence continues at coordinate 93,878 of CAXUJK010000003.1, forward strand.
CGCCCATTGTTCGCGTTCGAACAGCATGTGGCGGACGCGATCGGCCAGATTGGTCGTCATCGCCATGCGCGCGCCGACATAGGTCGGGATGCGCGCGGGCCGGGTCGTGGCTTTCACCACTAGGTCGGTCTGGTCGATTTTTTCGACTTCGAGGACGAGGCCCGCGAAGTAGAAGGTGTCGCGCGGTGAAAGGGTGGACGCGAAATATTCTTCCACGGTGCCAAGCTTGCGGCCGTTCTTGAAGCGCACGTCGAGTAGCGGCGCGTCGACGATGATGCCCGCGTTCAAGCGGTGCTGCGTCACGAATTTGGGGTGCGACACGCGCCACAGGCCATCGGGGCCGCGGGTCAGGCGCTTGAAGCGGTCGTAGGCTTTGAGGCTGTAGCCTCCGCTCTCGATGTAGTGGAGGACGTTTTCGAACAGTTCGGCCGACAGTCCGGCGAAGGGCGCGGCCGATCTTACTTCCTCCAGCAGCGCGTCCTGTTCGAAAGGCGCGGCGCAGGCGCAGGCCATAATGTGCTGCGCCAGGACGTCGAGCGCGCCGGGACGAAAAAGGTCGGGGTCGAGCTCTTTCATGCCGATCGCATCGAGGGCGGCGCGCGCTTCCAGATATTCGAAGCGGTTGCCCGGGACGATCATGCCCTCGGACGCTTCGTCCAGGCGGTGGTTGGCGCGGCCGATGCGTTGGACGAGCCGCGACGAGCCTTTTGGGGCGCCCATCTGGATGACGAGGTCGACGTCGCCCCAGTCGACGCCTAGATCGAGCGAGGCGGTGCAGACGAGTGCGCGGATTTTGCCGTCCGCCATGCCTTGCTCCACCTTGCGGCGGGCTTCCCGAGACAGCGAGCCGTGGTGAACGCCGATCGGCAGCGCGTCGTCGTTGACCGCCCACAGGTCCTGGAAGATCAGCTCGGCGAGCGAGCGCGTGTTGCAAAAGACGAGCGTCGTCTTGTGGGTGCGGATTTCCGCCATGACCTGGCGCGCGGCCCAGCGGCCCGAATGGCCCGACCACGGGATGCGCTCGTCGGCGGGCAGCATGATCGACATGTCCGCGTCCGCGCCGGGATCGCCGATGACGACGTCGACCGTATCGATGTCGGCGTGGGGCGCGAGCCAGCCTTGGTACGCTTCGGGATCGGCGACGGTGGCGGACAGCGCGACGCGGCGCATGGCGGGGGCGATCTTCTGCAGTCTTGCCATGCAGAGCGCGAGCAGGTCGCCGCGCTTGGAGGTGGCGAAGGCGTGGACTTCGTCGATGACGATCGCCTGCAGGCCCGCGAACAGCCTGTCGCTGTCGTCGTAGCTCAGGAGCAGGCTGAGCGACTCCGGGGTGGTCAGCAGCATGTGCGGGGGGCGCACGCGTTGGCGGGCCTTGCGGTCCGACGGGGTGTCGCCGGTGCGCGTCTCGACGCGGATGGGGAGGTCCATCTCCTCGATCGGGGTGAGGAGGTTGCGCTGAACGTCGACCGCGAGCGCTTTCAGCGGCGAGACGTAGAGCGTGTGGAGGCCGTCGCGGGGGTTGTTCACGAGGTCGGCCAGGCTGGCCATGAACCCGGCGAGCGTCTTGCCCGCGCCTGTCGGAGCCACGAGTAGCGCGTTGCGGCCCGTGCGGGACGCGGCGAGCATTTCGAGCTGGTGGCGGCGGGGAGCCCAACCTTTGGCGGCGAACCAGTCGGTGATGACCGCCGGAAGGTCAGTCACCAGCCCGGCGGGCTCAAGCCGTGCCGTCGTCGCGCTTGTCCTGCGCGTCCTGCGCTTTGTACAGATCGTGGGTCGCGCGGTCCGTCTTGTCGATCTCGCTGCTGGACTGCTTGCGGTTCTTCATCATCGACCAGGCGATCGCGACGATCAGCAGGATCGGGCCCAATATTGTCAACAGGCTCCAGAACGGACCGCTCGGCGTCATCTTGTCTTCCTCATCATGTGGCCGCCAACTGGACCATCCGGGCGCGGAACGCCATATCGCAGGGTAATGACCCGCCTCGGTTCCTGGATCGAGCCTTTTCCCGAAGGCATCTACGTCAAACCCGCGGACGCGTGGGTCGATCCGTCGCAACCGCGCGAGCGTGCGCTGGTGACGCATGGCCACGCGGACCATGCGCGGGGCGGACACGGGCAGGTGTGGGCGACGCCCGAGACGTTGGCCATCATGGGGGTGCGGTACGGGGTCCAGGACGGAGTGCCGATGCCGTACGGCGAGGTCGCGGACCTGGGCGGGGTCAAGATCAGCTATGTGCCCGCGGGGCACTGCCTCGGGTCGGCGCAGATCGTCATGGATTATGCGGGCGAGCGCGTCGTGGTGTCGGGCGACTACAAGCGGCATGCCGATCCGAGCTGCGCGCCGTTCGTGCCCGTGCCGTGCGACATCTTCATAACCGAGGCGACGTTCGGGCTGCCCGTGTTCCGGCATCCGGACACGGGGTCGGAAATCGATCGGTTGTTGGAGCGGCTGCACGGCAATCCGGAGCGTTGCGTGCTGGTCGGCGCGTACGGGTTGGGCAAGGCGCAGCGGGTGATCTGCGAGCTGCGCGCGCGGGGACACCACGCGCCGATCTACATCCACGGCGCGGTCGAGCGCTTGTGCGGGCTGTACGAGGAGTTCGGCGTGCGGCTGGGCGAGTTGCGGCCCGCGACGGGGGTGAAGAAGGACGAGATGAAGGGGCATATCGTCGTCGCCCCGCCTGGTGCGTTGAACGACCGCTGGTCGCGGCGGCTGCCCGATCCTATCACCGCCATGGCGTCCGGGTGGATGCGCGTGCGGCAACGCGCGCGACAGCGGAACGTCGAGTTGCCGCTGATCATCTCCGACCATGCCGACTGGGACGAGTTGACCGCGACCTTGTCCGAACTGCGGCCGCGCGAAGTGTGGGTGACGCACGGGCGCGAGGAAGCGCTCATCCACTGGTGTGCGATGCGGCAGATGAAGGCGCGAGCGCTCAACCTGCTGGGCTACGAGGACGACGACGAGGTCTGACGCATCCATCCGCGCCTACGCTCGTTGGCTCCGCATCAACCCCCCTGGAGACATGACATGGTCGCGACACTCGACATCAAGGATCATATGAAAATCATCGGCGCGGACGGGTTGCCCGTCGGCACCGTCGACAAGGTCGTGGGCGAGCGCATCAAGCTGACGCGCGACGACGGACATGGCGGCAAGATGGACCACCACCACTTCCTGCCGATCAACCTGGCCGCGGACATCGAAGGCGATACGCTGCGCCTGTCGCCGACCGCGGCCGTGGCGATGACGTTCCGCGAGGAGGAGAACGGCAAGGTCGTGACGAACGAGCCGATGAGCTCGGCCAAGGACAGCGCCTTCGCGTTCGGACAGGACGACACGGCGTCCGCCGCCGCGAGCCAGAAATCGGTGCCCGTTCCGCCCGTTCATACCACGCCCGAGGCCAAGAAGTCCTCGACCGGCCTCGGTCTGGGCGCGGCGCTCGGTGTCGCGGCGCTGGGCGCGGCGGCTCTGGGCGCATCGAAGCTCGCCAGCAGCGGCAAGCTGCCCAAGATCGGCAAGAAGGATGCGCGCGACGCGATCCCGCTCGATGACGACGAGACGATGCGGCTGATCTCGTCCGCGAAGGTCGAGGGCACGCGCGTGCTCGACCGCGACGGCATGTCGGTCGGCACGATCCAGAGCTTCATGGTCGACAAATATACGGGCCGCGTTGCCTACGCGATCCTGTCCTTCGGCGGCACCTTCGGGTTCGGCGCGACCTTGTTCCCGCTGCCGTGGGGCGCGCTCGACTATGACGAGGCGCAGGACGGCTACATGCTCGACCTCACCAAGGAGCAGCTGGCGAGCGCGCCCAAGTTCGAGGCGCGCGACACGCCGGAGTTCGACGCGCCTTACCGTACGCGCATCGTGGCGTTCTATCGCGCGATGTAGGCTTCTCAGCCATCGGCGACGTTGGCGGCGGCAGGTGATCCTGCCGCCGTTTTCGTGTCAGTGTCCCGCTTGCGGACCGCGTTTCAGGCCGGACTGCGCGAGCTGGTCATCTATCATGCCAAGCAGCCGTTGAAGAGCATCCTCGCTCTTCGCTTCCGCGCGGGCGACCAGGACGTCCTGCGTGTTGGACGCGCGGAGCAGCCACCAGCCGTCGGGGGTGTTGACCCTGGCACCGTCCGTGCGGTTCACGTCGGCGCCGCTGGCGGTCAAGCGCGCGAGGACTTCGTCGATGACCGCGAACTTGCGGGTCTCGTCGACCTGAAAGCGCATTTCGGGCGTGTTGACGAGCGCGGGCATGGCGGACTTGAGCGCGCTCAGCGAGCCGCCCAGTTGCGACACCGCGCGGATCAGGCGGACGGCGGCGTAAAGCGCATCATCGAAACCGTAGTAATCGTGCGCGAAGAAGATGTGGCCGGACATCTCGCCCGCGAGCGGCGCGCCCGTCTCCTTCATCTTGGATTTTATGTGGCTGTGGCCGGTCTTCCACATCAGCGGCACGCCGCCGAGCTGGTCGACGCGGTCGTAGAGCGCCTGGCTTGCCTTGACGTCGGCGATGATCGTGGATCCGGGAACGGCCTTCAGCACGGGCTCGCACAGGATGGAGAGCAGCTGGTCGCCCCACACGATGCGGCCCTCGCTGTCGATCGCGCCGATGCGGTCGCCGTCGCCGTCGAACGCGATGCCGAAGTCGAGTTTCTTCTCGGCGACGAGCTTGCGCAAATCCACCAGGTTCTTTTCTTCGGTCGGGTCGGGATGGTGGTTGGGAAAGCTGCTGTCGACGTCGGTGAAAAGAAGGTGGTGCTCGCCGGGCAGGAGTTTCACCAACTTCTCAATTGCCGGGCCGGCGGCACCATTTCCTGCGTCCCAGCCTATTCTGAAAGCGTTGCCGTCGAAGTTCTGCACGAGGCGGTGGACGTAGGCGTCGAGGAGGTCGAGGTCGGAGACGCTGCCTTGCCCTTCGGACCAGTCGCCGGTTTCCGCGAGCTTGCCGATGCGCAGGATGTCGGGGCCGAAGAAGGGGCGGCCGCCGAAAACCATCTTGAAGCCGTTGTAGTTGGCCGGATTGTGCGACCCGGTGATCATGATCCCGCCGTCGACCTTTTCGGTGGCGGCCGCGTAGTAGAGCATGGGGGTGGGGCCGAGGCCGACGCGGACCGCGTCCACCCCGCCTTCGGTGAGGCCGCGAACAAGCGCTTCCTCCAGCATCGGGGAGGATTCGCGCCCGTCGCGGCCGACGGCGCATGAGGTTCCACCGTCGTCACGAAGGAGCTTGGCGAAGCCGCGGCCGATCGCGTGCGCGTCGTTTGCGCCGAGCGTCTCGCCGATGATCCCGCGAATATCGTATTCGCGCAGGGAAGTGGGATGAAAGTTGTGCACGCGGGTCTCCGGAGAATGAAGTCATCCCAGCGCAGGCTGGGATCTCAGCGGGTTTCACCTGCCGGCAATTGCATGCCCCTGATATCCCAGCCTGCGCTGGCATGACGACTAAGGAAGTTTGCCCGCTTCGCCAACCAGCGTGTCCCGCGCGAGATTGACCCGGCTGGCCAGCTCCGCGGACCCGCCGCTGTCCGGATGCACTTTCGCGATCAGCCGGCGGTGCGCGTCGCGGATCTGCGTGACGTCCGCATCGGCTGAAACCCCCAGCAGCGCGCGCGCGTCGTCCGGGGTCATGGCCTTGCCTTTCGCGGTCGCGCTCTTCCACGCCATGTACGCCATCACGACGAAGGCGAGGAAAAGGACGAACTTGATCAAGCGGCGACCGCCTGCGGCATGTCGGGGATCGCGAAGCCGGAAATCATCTCGCGCAGCTCCTGCCGGGCGGCGATGTGCGCGATGCCGACCTCCCCCAGATGCGGCAGGTCGAGCAGCGTCAGGCCTTTGGGAAAGAGTTCGCGGTAGATGACGCGTTCGCCGAGGCCCGGGATAACACGGAAACCGACGCGCCGCGAAAGTTCGACGAGCGCCGCGCCGACGCGTTTCATGTTGCGCGCCTCGATATGCTGCAGCCGGTTGCGCAGCACGACCCAGTCGACGGTCTGGCCCGTCGTCTTTGCGCGCTGCGTGCGACTGTTCCAGATGAGTTCGCTGTAAAACGAGGGTCGCGTGATCTTGAACGTGTCGGGGTCGACCTGACCGATGAGGTCGAGGTCGACGAAACTGTCGTTCATCGGCGTGACGAGCGTGTGCGCCTTGAGAATGGACGTGCGGGCGAACGCGTCATCGCGGCCGGGGGTGTCGATGACGACGATGTCGCAATTCGACTGGAGCTCGTCGAGGTGGTGGTCGAATTCGGCCTGTTCGCGCTTGTCGGACAGCACGCGCGCCATCGGCATGGGGAGATCGACGCCTAGGCGCTTGATCGAAGCGACCCGGTTTTCGAGATAGCGGGTGGTGGTTCGCTGGCGCTCGTCGAGGTCGAGCGTGCCGACGCTGCGCCCCGCGGCGGCGAGCGCGACCGCCGTGTGGACCGCGGTCGTCGATTTGCCCGTGCCGCCCTTTTCGTTGGCGAAGACGATGAAATGCGCGCCCATGCAGCCCCGCTTGTACCCGGACGCCCCGTCGCCCAAGTCAGCTTTAAGAGACGGGGGACTCGCGTGCAAACGATCCGTGACGTGGCAAGCTTGCGGAAAGCGGTCGACGCATTGCGCTCGAGTGGACGCGTGGCGTTCGTGCCGACGATGGGCGCGCTGCATGCCGGGCATATCAGCCTCGTGACGGAGGCGCATGCCCGAGCGGAGCATGTCGTCGTGTCGATCTTCGTCAACCCGACGCAGTTCGGACCGGCCGAGGACCTGGACGCCTATCCGCGGCGGGAGGCGGCGGACGCGGCGATGCTGGACGCGGCCGGGGTGACGATGCTGTGGGCCCCGACGGTCGCCGCCATGTACCCGGACGGGTTCGCGACGACGGTGTCGGTCGCGGGACTCGGCGAAGATCTGTGCGGCGCGGCGCGGCCGGGGCATTTCGACGGCGTCGCGACGGTGGTGGCCAAGCTGCTGAACCAGGTCGGGCCGGACGTCGCCCTGTTCGGCGAAAAGGACTGGCAGCAGCTTGCCGTGATCCGGCGGATGGTCGCCGACCTCGACTTGGACACGGAAATCGTCGGCGTGCCGATCGCGCGCGACGCCGACGGCCTCGCCCTCTCCTCGCGCAACGCGTACCTCGGCGCGGACGAACGGGCGCGCGCGCGTGCCTTGCCCGATGCGATGCGAGAGGTCGTCGCCGCGTTGGCGCGCGGCGACGATGTGGCGGGAGCGCTGGGCGCGGCCCGGGCGACGTTGGCCGTGTCCGGGTTCGCGCCGGAATATGTGGAGCTGCGCGACGGCGCGACGCTCGGGGCCGTCCGCGCCGGACACCCTGCCCGGCTGCTCGCCGCCGCGCGGCTCGGCACGACGCGGCTGATCGACAACATGGCGATCGATCCGGCGTGAATAGCTAACGCACGCGTTAACCATTTGTTGAGCATCCCTGCCCAAAACCCGCGTCAACGAGAACAAGGGGATACGGACTATGGGCAGCAGCATGAAGAGCGCGGCGTTTCTGATGCAGAGCCGCATCGCGGACGCGGAAGCCGGCGACATCGATGCGCTGTTCGAACTGGGCCTGGCCTATTCGATGGGCGGCGAAGGGGTGGAGGTCGACCTGATCGCCGCGCACAAGTGGTTCAATCTTGCAGCGTTGAACGGCAGCGAACGTGGGCAGGAATGCCGCGCCGACATCGCTGGCGACATGAGCGCGCGCGAGATCGCGGAAGCGCAGAAGCAGGCGCGTGCATGGCTGGCGGTGACGCAGCAACGTTTGGCGGCGTAACTACCCCTTCTTGAACGGGGTCATCTCCCCCAGAAACTCGATGTTGTTCGCGACCGCGCGACGTTCCGAGTCCAGATACTGCGCGATCGCCTGCCGCAGGCCGGGGTGCGCGATGAAGTGGGCGGAGTGCGTCGCGACGGGGACGTAGCCGCGCGCCAACTTATGTTCGCCCTGCGCGCCCGCTTCCACCCGCGAGAGCCCGCGCGCGATCGCCGCTTCGATCGCCTGGTAGTAGCAAAGCTCGAAGTGGAGGTACGGCACATCCTCGGTCGCGCCCCAGTAGCGGCCGTACAGCGTGTCGGCGCCGACGAAGTTGAGCGCGCCCGCGATCGGCACGCCGCCGCGCGTCGCCAGGAACAGCAGGATCGCGTCGGGCATGCGCTCGCTCAACAGAGAGAATGCGCGGCGGGTGAGGTAGGGCCGACCCCATTTGCGGTTGCCCGTGTCCTGATAAAAACCCCAGAACGCGTCCCAGTGCGCTTCGGTGATGTCGCCGCCTTCGATCCGGTGGACGACGAGGCCTTCGACCGCCGCCTCGCGTTCCTTGCGGATGGCCTTGCGCTTGCGCGATGCGAGCGCCGCGAGGAAATCGTCGAAGTGTTCGTAGCCGTCGTTGTGCCAATGGAACTGACGGTCGGTGCGCAACAGCCAGCCCGCACGTCGAAAGTGGTCGAGCTCGGCTTCGTCGACGAAGGTGGCGTGCGCGGAGGACAGGCCGTTTTCGGTCACGACGGCTTGGGCGGCGGCGATCAGCGCGGGGATTTGCGTAGGGTCGCGGGCCAGAAGGCGGCGGCCGGAAACGGGGGTGAACGGAACCGCGATCTGCAGCTTGGGATAGTAATCCCCCCCTGCCCGCTCGTACGCGTCCGCCCAGGCCTGGTCGAACACGTATTCGCCCTGGCTGTGCGCCTTTACGTAGGCGGGCATGACGGCGGCTGGTTTTCCGCATCCATCATCGATCGAAATGGGCAGCGCCTGCCAGCCGGTGCGTGCGCCGACGGAGCCCGAGTCCTCGAGCGCGGACAGGAAGGCATGCGAGAGAAACGGGTTGTCCGTGCCCGCGCATGCGTCCCAATCGGCCGCGGAAAAGCCGCGTACGCCGTCGCCGATGCGCGCGACCACGCCTTCGCGGTCAGCCATTACGGGATTTCGTAAACGATCTGGTCGGCGTGGATGTTCGCAAAAGCGCGGTCGGCGTCCGTGCAGACGGTCCAGGCGAGCACGGGCGTGCCGCGTTTGCGCAAGGTGCGGACGATGCGGGAGGAAAGCGCTTGCAGGTCACAGGCCACGAAGTGGGGTCGGCTCCTGCGAAGGCAAAGGAGCAGCCACAACATTCGCCGCAGGGTGCGCACCTCGCCGACGACGAGACCACGCGCGATGCGCGGCGCGTGTTCCGCGAACCAGCGGCCGACCGCCGGGTCGAACGACATGACGGCGAAGCGGCCACGATACCCTTCGAGTGCGTGACGCACCGACAGGCACAGCCGCGCCGCCGCGTGCGTGTCGCCGTCGGTCTTGAGCTCGATCAGCACGGGCGCGCGACCGGCGACGAACTTGAGCGTGTCGGCCAGCGTGCCGATGCCGTCGGTCGTAGCCGCGAGTCGCAGCCCGCTCAGTTCGGCGACCGTGCGTTTCGCAACGAGACCTTCCACCCCCGTTAGGCGCGTGAGGTCCGCATCGTGAAAGACAACCCCAAAACCGTCGCGGCTGAGGCGAACGTCGAGTTCGATGCCATGGCCGGTGCGACACGCCGCTTCGAACGCGGAGCGGCTGTTTTCGCAGATACCCGGACCGTGCAAGCCGCGATGCGCGTACGGACGTTCGCACAACCAGGGTGCGAACGGCTTGGGATCAGGCGGGGCGGAGCTGGACGATCGCATCGATCTCGACCGCCGCGCCCAGCGGCAGGACGGGAACGCCGACCGCGCTGCGCGCATGGCGGCCCGCCTCGCCGAACACGGCCTCCATCAGCTCGGACGCGCCGTTGGCGACTTTCGGCTGATCGGTGAAGCGATCGTCGGAGGCGACGAACACGCCCAGTCGGACGATGCGTTCGACGCGGTCGAGCGATCCCGCCGCCTTGGCGATCTGCGCGAGGATCATGACGCCGCAGGCCCTAGCCGCACGAGCGCCATAGGTCGCGTCGCGGTCCTCGCCGAGGCGCCCGGTCATGAGCGCGCCGTTTTCGAAAGGAAGCTGACCGGAGAGATACAGAAGCCCGTTCAACTCCACCGCGGGCACGTAGGCCGCGACGGGCGCGGCGGCTGTCGGCAGCGTGATGTCGAGGGATTTGAGGCGCGCGGCGATGTCGGTCATGGCGGCGCGTTGGCACCGTGGGGCGGGCGAGGTCAAGCAGGCGGAGCTTTCAACCCTTCCTCGAACCTGGCCAGAATCCAGTCGGCGGCCGCGTCCCAGTCGTCGATGCGCGCGTGCGCGTGCGCGCTGGGGGCGACATTGGGGGCGAGTTCGGGTTCGGCGACCATGTGCAGCCGCCACACGCCCGGCGCATGCTTGGCGAGCGAGGCGTGATGGACCGCCAGATCGTCGACGAACGCGGCGACGGTGGGTTGGAACTCGTCGATCAGTTCGGTCGCGGGCGGGCCCTTGCCGCCGCGGTTGCACTTGACGCGGTGGCGCACCCCCAACGCTTCGAGCTGGGCGACGCGGCCCGCGTGATTGTCCTCGCCGATGTTGGTCAGGATGACGATGTCCGCGACCGCACCGATGCGGCGTAGCGCGTCTCCCGCACCCGGCACGAGCGTCTGGCGCGGCATTTCGGTGGCGAAGAAGCCGTCGAGCAGCGGCCAGATGCGATCGTCCGCGACGACGTGACCGCCGTCCCGGTGCGTCATCGCGCCTGCGAATTCGCCGCTGTCCAGCCGGAAGTCGATGGCGTGCGCGTCGCCCACCCAGTCGCGGAAGTGCGCGACCATGTGGAGCAGGACTTCGTCGCAGTCGGTGATGAGGAGGGGGCGGCTTCCACCTTCGCGCGTCATCGCTCCAGCCTTTCGCGCGCCGCGACGAGCGCTTCGGGCCGCACCTCCAAAGCATCAGCGCATTCGAGCAGGTCGGGCTCGTGCGCTTCGAGGAAGGAAAGCACGGACGCAAGCACCGCGGGCTCGTCGGCCCGCGCGCGCAGGTCCGACGGATCAAGCCCCGTCAGGTCGAGCAGCCGCTGCGCGCGGTCCTCGTCGCTCAGGGACCAGGCGAGCGCCTGCAGCGCCAGCGCGGCGGAGCTGTCGATTGTGGGAGGGGACGGCATCGCCTAGATCACGCTCATGGGGTGTGCGTTGCGTTGAGGGAGAAAATCCTGGTTGTCGAGGACAACGCGCTCAACCTCAAACTCTTCTGCGACCTGTTGCGCGCGCACGACTACGTGACGGAGGCGGTCAGCGACGGGCGCGAAGCGGTGGCGCGGGCGCGAGAAGTGGTTCCGGACCTGATCGTGATGGACATACAGCTGCCGTATGTCAGCGGGCTGGAACTGATCGAGCAGCTGAAGGCGGACGAAACGTTGAGGGAGGTGCCGGTGATGGCGGTCACCGCCTATGCGGGACAGGGCGACGAGGCTCGCATACGCGCCGCGGGGGCGGATGCGTATGTCACGAAGCCCATTTCTGTGATGCGGTTCGTGGAAGAAGTACGGGGGTTGCTGAACCGGTAGTGTCGTCATCCCGGCGCAGGCCGGGATCTCAGAGGTATGCGTCCGCCGGCGGCGGAAACTCCCCGAGGTCCCAGCATGCGCTGGGACGACGACGAGTTACTTGATCTTGGCTTCCTTGAACTCGACATGCTTCTTGGCGACCGGATCATATTTGCGGAACGAGAATTTTTCCGTCGTATTCCGCGGGTTCTTCTTGGTGGTGTAGTAGAAGCCCGTGTCGGCGGTGCTGACGAGCTTGATCTTGATCGTTGCCGGCTTGGCCATGGAACGGCCCTTTCGCGAAATCTTTGGGTGGTTCGGGCGCGGGACGCCCGTTGCGGCATGCCGTAGGCCGAGCACGCCGGAAAAGTCAACGCGAACGCCGGTTACGCGGCGTTAACTTTGCGGGCGCATCGTCGCCGGGGGAGGATCACGATGACGCCGCGAACCGATCGACTTGGCACTGTACAAAGCCGGCTTTGCGACGCGGCCGCGCGGTTGCAGCGTCGGTCGACGCCGCTGTCGGACGCGGCTATTGCGCGGCGCATGACGGCGATCGCCCTCCGGCTGCGATAGTGGAAGCATTCCTGCCGGCGCTGATCGTCGCGTTCCTGGCGGAGTGGGGCGACAAGACGCAGTTGCTGGTCGTCGCGTTGGGAGCGCGCTTCGCGAGGCCGGGGGTCGTCATCGGCGGAGTCGCGATCGCCGCGGCCGCCAACGCCGCACTGGCCGCGACGGGCGGCTGGTTCCTGGCGGACATGGTGACGTTCCGCGCGCTCGGGCTCATGACCGCGCTCGCGTTCGTGTTCGCGGGCGGCGGCGGGTTGTTTCCGGCAAAGCCGCCGCCGGTCGCGGCCGACTGGAAGACGGGCGCGCTCCTCACGACGGTCTTCGCGTTCGCGCTGGTCGAGTTCGGCGACAAGACGCAGTTCGTCACCGCGGCCTTGTCCGCCCGGACCGAGCTTCCGGTGCTGGCGGCGCTGGGCGCGACGCTGGGCGTGATCGCCGCGAGCGTTCCGGCGGCCGTGCTCGGCAATCGCCTGACCCGCGTCGTGCCGATCGCGCGCATCCGGGTCGGCGTGTCGATCGTGCTGCTGATCGTCGGCATCTGGATGGGCGCAAGCGCGCTGCTGCTCGTATAGCGTTGCGCGGGAGGACGCTGGTTTTGAGCCTTTTCGTGTTCGGCGGCGGCGGACTGCTGCTGTTGTGGCTGTTCGGATCGCTGATCGGCGCGCCTCACGGCAGCCGCGTGCCCGCGCCTCCCGCCCCGGGGCAGGTCGTCACGCTGACCACGACGAGCGGCGTTTCGATCGAAGCCAATTACTGGCCCGGCAGGCACGAGGCCGCGCCCGCGGTGCTGCTGCTCCACGGGCTGAATGCGTCCCGGTCCATGTTCGACGAACATGCGGTTTGGCTGCACGGGCTGGGCTATGCGGTGCTCGCGCCCGATTTTCGCGGGCACGGCGGGTCGGCGGCACGCGCACGCACGTTCGGGTGGCGCGAGGCGGAGGATGCGGCCGCGGCTTACCCGTTCCTGCGCGCGGCGGCACCGGGAGCGAAGCTCGCCGTGATCGGAATTTCGCTGGGCGGGGCAGCGGCGTTGCTTGCCGGACCTCTGCCCGCGGATGCGATGGTGCTGCAGGCCGTTTATCCCGACCTGCGCACCGCGATCACGAACCGCGTATCGCGCCGGGCGGGAGCCGCGGCAGCGTGGGCGATCGAACCTCTTCTGAGTTACCAGACGTGGCCGCGCTACGGCGTCGCGCCCGCACGCGTGTCCCCGATCGAGGGGCTGCGTCGTTACCCCGGTCCCGTGCTGGTCATCGGCGGCTCACGCGACCGCGACACGACCGAGGCGGAGACGCGCCTGCTCCACGCGGCGGCTCCGAAGGACAAGAGGTTGTGGATCGTGGAGGGCACGAACCATGTCGAAACGTGCGGGCTGTGGACGGCGGAATATCGCGAGCGTGTCGGCGGGTTCCTGCGCGACACGATCGGCGTGCCCTAGCGCGGGCCGAGCGTCAGTACCCATAGGTCGGGCGGCGCGCCGACCCGGAGCGGCAGACCACTCGTGCCGAGGCCGGCGCTGACGATCAGCGCGTGCCCGCGTTCGCGGACGATGCCGCAGGCGTAGCGCAGGCCGTAGCCCGATTCGGTGACGATCGGACCGAACGGCCACGGCGCGATCTGACCGCAATGCGTGTGGCCGGCGAGCATCAGCGTGGGGGCGCCGGTCAGATCGGCGAACGGATCGGGGCTGTGGCTGAGCAGCACGGGAGCGCCGGGCACGGCGCGCATCTTCGCGCGCGTCAGCGGCAGGTCGTCGCGGCGGGTGAAGTCGTCACCCAACCCGCCGATCGCGAGTGGACCCGCGGCGAGTGCATCGTTTTCCAGCAATTTCACGCCAGCTTTGGCCAACGCCGCCCGCGCGCCGGGCGCATCCGCCCAGTGGTCGTGATTGCCCAGCACCGCGATCGTAGCGAGCCGGGGCCGCAACGCCGCCAGCGGCGCGATCGCTTCCGCCATCGTGTAGACGCGCGTCGACGTCAGCTTCTGGCTGACGAAGTCGCCCGCGATCAGCACGACATCCGGCCGCAATGCATTGATCCGCGCAACGATGCCCGCGAGTCGCGCGGGCGGCATGTCGGGCCCGGCGACGTGGATGTCGGATATGAGCACCGCGCGGATGAGCGGCGCGCCTGCGGGCCAGCCCGGCAGCGACACCCGCGCGGTGCGCACGCGCGGCGTCGACGTCGCCTCGCCATAGGCATAGCCGGTTGCAGCAAGCCCGAGCAGGACGAGGATCAGCAGTATGCGTCCGATCATGAGAGACGTAATGGACCCGAAACGAGGCGCGCATGTTGATCGGTCATGCACGGCTTCTCACAGCTTCTGGACGCGCTCGTCTACACGCGATCGCGCAATGCCAAGCTGAAACTCGTCGGCGACTACCTGCGCCGCACGCCCGACCCGGATCGCGGCTGGGCGATGGCGGCGCTGACGGGAGACCTGGACATCCCGGCGGTCAAGAACGCGGCCATCAAGACCATCACGGAGGAACGGGTGGATCCGATCCTGTTCGGGATGAGCCGCGATTTTGTGGGCGACTTGGCCGAGACTGTGGCGCTGCTTTGGCCGAAGCGGATCGATCAGCCTTCTGAGATCGACGACGGGACGCTCGGGCTGGGCGCGGTGGTCGAACGGCTGCGCGCGCTCAGCCGCGTCGAGGCTCCACGCGCCTTGGCCGGAATGCTCGACCATCTCGATTCGAGCGGGCGCTACGCACTGCTCAAGCTCGCGACGGGCGAGCTGCGCATGGGCGTGTCCGCGCGATTGGCGAAACAGGCTTTGGCCGATGCGTTCGAACTCGACGTCGATGCGGTGGAGGAAGTCTGGCACGGGCTGCAGCCGCCCTACGAAGCGCTCTTCGCCTGGGCCGCACACGGCGCGGAGCAGCCGACGGCGGCGAATACCCCGGTGTTTCGCCCCTTCATGCTCGCGCACGGGCTCGAGGACACGCGTGTGTCGATGGCCGAGTACGCCGCCGAATGGAAATGGGACGGGATCCGGGTGCAGATCGTCCGCGTCGGCGGCGAGACCCGCCTGTTCAGCCGGGCGGGCGACGACATCACCAAGAGTTTCCCCGAAGTCGCCGAAGCCTTCGTCGAGGATGGCGCAGTCGACGGCGAGCTGATGGTGCGCGGCGATTTCCAGGGCGCGGACGAGCACGGCGGCGGCGCGGCCAGTTTCAATGCACTGCAGCAGCGGCTGGGGCGCAAGATCGTGTCCGGCAAGATGCTGAGCGAGTATCCCGCGTTCGTGCGGCTGTACGACATATTGTTCGACGGGGCGGAGGACGTGCGCGCGCTGCCCTGGACCGAGCGGCGCGCGCGTCTCGAAGCTTTTATGCCGCAGCTCGACGCCGAGCGTTTCGACCTGTCGCTGGTCATCGAAGCCGCTAGCTTCGAGGACTTGGAGGAAACCCGCGCCGGATCGCGCGACGCCGCGATCGAAGGGGTGATGCTCAAGCGCCGCGACAGCCCGTACATCGCGGGACGCCGTGCGGGCTACTGGTACAAATGGAAACGCGATCCCCTCTCCGCCGACTGCGTGGTCATGTACGCGCAACGCGGCAGCGGACGCCGATCGAGCTTTTATAGCGACTTCACGTTCGGATGCTGGACCGAGGACGGCGAGTTGCTTCCGGTCGGCAAGGCTTACTCCGGGATCACGGACGAAGAGCTGAAAATGCTCGACCGGTTCGTGCGCAACAACACAGTGCACCGGTTCGGTCCCGTGCGCGAGGTGGCAAAGACGTTGGTGCTGGAGATCGCGTTCGATTCGCTGCACGACAGCAAGCGCCACAAGTCGGGCGTGTCGATGCGTTTCCCTCGCATCTCGCGCATCCGGACGGACAAGCCGGCGGCGGAAGCGGACCGGGTCGAGACGTTGCGACGGATGATCGTGTGACCGAGGCCGAGCTGCGCGTCGCGATGGAAGCCGCGGTCGCGCGCGAGGATTTCGCCGAAGCGGCGCGGCTACGTGACCGGATCAGCCTGCTTCGTGGCGGTGCGACCGGCGATGTCGATGCGACGGGACTAGACCGCCAGCAAACCGGGAAGATGGGGCTGGGCTCCAGCCAGCAGAAACTGATGCCTCCGTCAGGATGGGTGCCACCACCAAAGCCCGATCCTATGACGCGTGGACGGTCGCGACCCAGGCGCCGCGATTAGCGCAGCTTCGCGATTTTCAACCCGTCGAGCTTCGCCCGATCCTTGACCGACTCCTCGCTCCGCGTCAGCGCCTTGGCGATCGCCTGCAGACCCATGCCCTTGGTCGCGAGGCGCTGCAGTTTCTGCAGTTCGTCGGAAGTCCAGGGCTGGCGGTGGCGGGCAAACCCTTCGGCCACTTAGGAGTCTACGACCTTGCCCTTGGTCGACGGGTTGGCCGCGATCGTCTTTTTAACTTCCTTCTTGGGCTTTTTCGTTTCCTTGTTGGACTTCATCTGACCCTTGGCCACGGCACGTCTCCTTGGTTGGCGGCGCGATTTCTAGCAATGCGTGGCGCGGGTGGCCAGAGGCGGCTAAGCGGGGCGGATGAGCAAGCCCATGATCGTCGACATTCCGCACAAATTGGGGCGGGAGGAAGCCAAGCGTCGATTGAAGTCTCGCATCGGCGAGCTGTCGAACCACATCCCGGGCGGCGCGGCAGACGTGCGCACGGCTTGGCCGACCGAAGACCGCATGACGCTCGACGTCGACGCGATGGGGCAGACCGTGAGCACGGTGCTCGACGTCAGCGAAACGCACATCAAGCTGCAGCTTCAATTGCCCGCGATGCTGGGATTCATGTCGGGCGCGATCGAAAAGGCGATCCGCGCGGGCGCGGGCAAGGTCCTGCTCGAGGACAAGAGCAAAGGTTAGTCGCGCCCAGCCAGCAATGGTCTTCGAGATCATCGTCATCCCGGCGTAGCCCGGGATCTCAGTGGAACGAAACTGCCGGTGGCAGAGCCTCCCTGAGATCCCGGCCGGCGCCGGGATGACGGTCGGCCCTAAGACCCCTGCGACAAATTCACCGCCGCCGTCTTGCCGCGGCGGTCGACCTCGAGTTCGAATTCGACGCGGTCGCCCTCGTTCAAGGACGACATGCCCGCGCGCTCGACGGCGGAGATGTGGACAAACGCGTCCGGCTGCCCGTCGTCGCGGCTGATGAACCCGAAACCCTTCATCGCGTTGAAAAATTTTACGGTTCCGCTCGCCTTTTCCCCAGTCAGCTGACGCTGTGGGCCACCCGCACCGCCGCCCGCGCCGCCCGCGCCGCCGCCATAACCGCCGCCCGCCGGGCCACGATCGCCGCGATCCTCGCGCGGAGGTGCGCGATCGCTGACCGGCATCGGCTCGCCCTCGATCTTGAGGTCGGTCGCCGAGATGCGGCCGCCGCGATCGACGAGCGTGAAGCCCAGCGGTTGTCCGTCGGCCAGACCGGTGAGCCCAGCCTGCTCGACCGCGGAGATGTGCACGAACACGTCCTCGCCGCCATCGTCGCGCACGACGAAGCCGAAGCCCTTTTGCGCGTTGAAGAATTTGACGACGCCCTTGCCTTCGCCGACGACCTGCGGAGGCATTCCGCCGCCACCTCCGCCACCCGAACGGAAGCCGCCACCTCCGCCACCGCCGGAGCGGAAACCGCCGCCACCGCCACCGCCGTAGCTGCTGCCACCGCCGCCGCCGCCATAGCTGCTACCGCCGCCGCCAAAACGGTCGCCACCACCGTAGCTGCTGCCGCCACCGCCACCGAAGCGATCACCGCCGCCGCCGCTGTTGCCGCCGCCTTCGAACCCGCCTTCACCGAAACCGTCGCGCTTGTCCCTGCCGCGACCGCCGCGTTCGCCGCGGCGCCCTTTGTCGAAACTCATGATCGTCCTGTTGCACTTTCCCGCGCCCGCCGTAGACAAAGACATCCGCGCTGGGCAGTCGCGGAACACCTGCGGCGCGGGTTTTCGGCGCACCTGCGATTCGCGTAGCGTAAAATCGCAATCCGGGCGAGCGCTTTTCGCATTGCACCCGCATGGCACAAAAGGCGGTATGGCGTCCGTCGGCGGATGGTATGGCGTACGCCGGCAGACTGGGGCAAGACCGCCTGCGATGACCGATCTCGTCACGCTTTTCTCGCAGCCCGAAGTGTGGATCGCGCTCGTCACGCTGGTCGTGATGGAAGTCGTGCTCGGCATCGACAATCTCATCTTCATATCGATCCTGTCGAACAAGCTGCCGGAAGCTCAGCGGCAACGCGCGCGCAAGATCGGGATCAGCCTGGCGCTGATTATGCGGCTGGGGCTGCTGCTGACGATCAGCTGGTTGGTGGGTCTCAAGGCCACCGTGTTCGACCTCGGCATCGCGGGGCCGGCGACGAACGGGGTGCCGAGTTTTGAGACCGCCTTTTCCTGGCGCGACCTGATCCTGATCGCGGGCGGGCTGTTCCTGTTGTGGAAGGCAACCAAGGAAATCCATCACAGCGTCGACCCGACGCCGAACCAGGACGTGTTCGACACCGGCAAAGCCGCGGGGCTGACGTTCGGGTCGGCAATCGTGCAGATCCTGGCGCTGGACCTGGTCTTCTCCGTCGATTCGATCCTGACCGCGGTGGGCATGACCGATCATGTCGAGATCATGGTGGTGGCGGTCGTGGCGGCGGTCGCGGTCATGCTGTTCGCGGCCGACCCGCTGGCCGAATTCATCAACAACAACCCGACGGTTGTGATGCTTGCCTTGGGTTTCCTGCTCATGATCGGCGCGGTGCTGATCGCGGATGGGTTCGGCGTTCATGTGCCGAAAGGCTATATCTACACGGCGATGGCGTTCTCGGCGGGCGTCGAGTCGCTCAACATATTTGCCAGGCGGCGGCAGGCGCGGCGGCAAACGACGGGACAACGGGTTTGAGCGTATACTTCCACGAAGAAGATCTGCCGGCGGACGTGCTCGCCCCCGGTCCCGTCGCGGTCGATACCGAGGCGATGGGGCTGCACAACCACCGCGACCGGCTGTGCGTGGTGCAGATTTCCGACGGGCGCGGCGACGAGCATCTGGTCCGGTTCGCGGCTGGCGGCGGCTATGCCGCGCCCAATTTGAAGGCCGTGCTGGCCGATCCGGACCGGCTCAAACTCTACCATTTCGCGCGTTTCGACGTCGCGATCATGCAGCAGTATCTGCAGGTCATGGGCGCGCCGGTCTACTGCACCAAGATCGCCTCCCGGCTCGTGCGGACGTACACCGACCGGCATGGGTTGAAGGAACTGGTCAAGGAGCTGCTCGGGATCGACTTGTCCAAGCAGCAGCAGTCCTCCGACTGGGGGGCGCCCGAACTGTCCGACGCGCAGCGCGAATACGCCGCCTCCGACGTGCGTTACCTCCACCGGCTGCGCGACGAATTGAACGCGCGCATGGTGCGGGAGGGTCGCATGGAGCTGGCGCAAGGGTGCTTCGATTTCCTGCCGCACCGCGCGCGGCTCGATCTGGCCGGATGGCCCGAGACGGACATCTTCGCGCATGCCTGACGATGTCGCCGACCGCCAGCGCCGGGCCGCGCCGGGCGGGAGCCACGACCGCGTCGTACGAACCGCGCGCATCGCCTTGCCCCTGGGCGCGATCGCGCTGATCGGGCTCCTGACGCTCGCCCCGCTCGCCAAGGACCGCGACGCCAGCTTTTTGCTGGACAAGAACAAGGTCGACGTCGCGTCCGAACGCATGCGCGTCGAGGCGGCGCAGTATCGCGGTACCGACGACAAGGGGCAGGCGTTTTCGCTGACGGCGAAAGGCGCGGTGCAGCCGTCGTCGACCGACCCAATCGTGCGCATGAACGACTTGGCCGCGCGCATCCAATTGCGGGATGGCCCCGCGTCGCTGACCGCCGAACGCGGACGCTACGACATGAGCGCCGAACGCGTCGCGATGGACGGGCCGCTGACGTTCGAGGATTCGGACGGGTACAAGCTGACCACCAGCGACGTCGTCGCCGACCTCAAGACGCGGACCATGGCGAGCGGCGGGCGGGTCGATGGGAAAATGCCCCTGGGGACGTTCACCGCCGGACGCCTGCGCGCCGATCTCGACGAGCGGCACGTCGTGCTGGACGGCGGCGCGAAGTTGAAAATCGTGCAGGGCGCGCTCAAATGACTTTCGTGGGTCAACGCTTTCTTCTCGCCGCTCCGCTGGCCTTTTTCGCCGTGGCCGCGAGTGCGCAAGGGACGTCCGCGCTGCGCGGGCACGACACCAACCAGCCCGTCGATTTCGACGCGCAACGGATCGAGGTGCAGGACCGCGCCGACCGCGCCGTCCTGTCGGGCGATGTGCGGGTACGGCAGGGGTTGCTGACGCTCAACGCCGAACGCATCAACGTCGCGTACACGAGCACCGCCGGCATCGAAGTCGACCGCATCGACGCCAGCGGCGGCGTCACGGTGCGATCGCCGTCCGAGACCGCACGCGGCCAGTTCGCGGTCTACGACATCAATCGGCGGCTGATCACGATGGTGGGCAACGTCACGCTGCTGCGGGGCACCAACGAAGTGCGCGGCGGGCGGCTCGTCATCGACCTGACCACGGGGCGCGCGACGATGGACGGCGGCGGGTCGCGCGGCGCGAGCACGGGCGCCACGGGCGGGCGGGTCACCGGCCGGTTCAAGGTTCCACAGCGCAACAACTGACAAGCCCGTGCGGGCGTTCTAGGGAGCGTGCATGAACGACGCGTCCCCGATCATACCCGCCGCGACGCTGGACCTGGCCGGCGGGCTCGACGTCGTCGAAATCGCCAAGAGCTACGGCGCGCGCACCGTTTTGACGGGCGTCTCGCTGCACGTGTCGCGCGGCGAGGTGGTCGGGCTGCTCGGCCCCAACGGCGCGGGCAAGACGACGTGCTTCTATTCCATCATGGGACTGGTCAAACCCGATTCGGGCCGCATCCTGCTCGGCGGCGAGGACATCACGCCGCTCCCCATGTACCGACGCGCGGTGCTGGGCCTGGGCTATCTCCCGCAGGAAACGTCCATTTTTCGCGGCATGACCGTCGCGCAGAACATCATGGCGGTGCTGGAGGTGTCCGAGCCGGACAAGGGCGCGCGCCGCGACCGCTTGGAACAGCTGCTAGGCGATTTCGGCCTGACCGCCTTGCGGGACGCGCGCGCGATGGCGCTGTCCGGGGGCGAGCGGCGGCGATGCGAGATCGCGCGCGCGCTGGCGGCGGACCCCACGATCATGTTGTTAGACGAGCCGTTCGCGGGCATCGATCCGATCTCCATTTCGGACATCCGACATCTCGTGCTGGCGCTGAAGGAACGCGGGATCGGCGTTCTGATCACCGACCACAACGTGCGCGAAACGCTCGACATCGTCGACCGCGCCTGCATCATCTACGACGGCCGCGTGCTGTTCCAGGGCAGCCCCGAAGCGCTGGTCGCGGACGAGGACGTGCGGCGGCTTTATCTGGGCGAGAGCTTTTCGCTCTGATCCGTTAGGCGTTTTGCGCTATGCCCCGCGCGTGGCCCTGACCCCCCGCCTCGATCTTCGTCAGTCGCAACAGCTCGTCCTGACGCCGCAGCTGCAGCAGGCGATCCAGCTGCTGACGTTGTCGAACATCGAAGTGGAGGCCGCGATCGCCGCCGAGGTCGAGCGCAACCCGTTGCTGAGCTTCGAGGGCGGCGAAGGCGGCACGGCCCCGACGAAAGCCGAGGTGCCGGAGGATGCTCCCGGTGCCGACGCGCTGATCGCGGCGGGCGCGGGCGAGGCGGACGCGCCGCTCGACATGGAGACGTCGCAGGTCTTCGGCGACCTCGAAGGCGGCAGCGGCGGTACGGGCGACGCCTTCGACTTCGAGCGCGTGGCGTGCGGCGAGGGGTCGTTGTGCGAACATCTGATGGCCCAGGCCGGGCTCGCCTTCGGTGGCGCGGACCTGGTCGTCGCGCGGGCGATCGTCGACGCGGTCGAGGACACGGGATATCTGGCCACCCCGTTGCGTGAGATCGCGGACGGAGTCGGCGTGCCGCTGGCGACCGCGCAGCGTGTGCTCGAGGTCGTGCAAACATTCGATCCGCCGGGGGTGGCGGCGCGGTCGCTCGCCGAGTGCCTGTCGCTGCAGGCACGCGTCGCGGACCGGTACGACCCGGCGATGGCGCGGCTGCTCGATAATCTCGAACTGTTGGGACGCGGCGACCTGCGCGCGTTGCGCCGCATCTGCGGTGTCGACGCGGACGATCTGGCCGACATGATCGCCGAAGTGCGCGCCTACGATCCCAAGCCAGGGTGCCGCTTTTCCGCGAGCGGGGCCGAGAACGGTGCGATCGTGCCCGACCTTTTCGTGTCGCGCACGCGCGATGGCTGGGCGGTCGAGTTGAACGCGGCCACCCTGCCCCGCCTGCTTGTCGACCGGCGGTATCACGCCAGGCTCAGCGCGGGCGACAAGGGCGCGCGGGCGTTCGCGTCGGAGTGCCTGGGGCAGGCCAACTGGCTGTTGAAAGCGCTCGACAGCCGCGCGCAGACGATCCTGAAGGTCGCGACCGAGTTGGTGCGCGAACAGGAGGCGTTCTTTGCGACAGGCGCGGCGGGGATGAAGCCGCTGACGCTGGCCCGCGTCGCCGACGCGATCGGCGTGCACGAAACCACCGTCGGCCGCGTCGCATCCAACAAATATCTGAGCTGCGAACGCGGGCTGTTCGAGCTCAAATTCTTCTTCCCCAGCGGGGGCGAGGGTGCGTCGGCGGAGGCGGTCAAGAGCCGCATCCGCGCGCTGATCGGTGCGGAGACCGACGTGCTGAGCGACGACACGCTCGTCGACCTGTTGCGTGGCGAGGGCGTGGAGGTCGCGCGGCGCACCGTCGCCAAGTACCGGGAGGCGTGCGGGATCGGGTCGTCCGTGGCGCGGCGGCGGCAAAAGGCCATCGACAGCGGCGGGGGTTGATGGGCAAGGGTCGGCATGCCCGACCTCGCCATCCTGTACGAACATCCGCGCTGGTTTTTGCCATTGTTCGCCGCGCTCGATGCGCGCGGCGTCGCGTACGCGGCGATCGATACCGGCGATCACCGCTACGACCCTGCCTCGCGCGACCTGCCGGCACCCGTCGTGTTCAACCGCGTGTCCATGTCGAGCTTCTTGCGGGCCGACGATCACCCGATCTTCTACGCCGCCTCGCTTCTCGCGCGCTGGGAAGGTCTTGGCGCGCGGATTGTCAACGGGCCTGCGGCGATGGCGGTCGACATGTCCAAGGCGCGGCAGATCGGGTTGCTGGCGGACTTGGGGCTGGCGAGCCCGCGAACGCTGGTCGTGCACCGCATGGCGGACGTTGCCGCGGCGGCGGACGCGATCGGGTATCCGCTGATCGTCAAAGCCAATATCGGCGGATCGGGGGCGAACGTCGCGCGCTACGAGGACGCGGATGCGCTGGCGGCGGCGGTCGCGGATGGCTCGCTTCCACGAAGCATCGACCGCGTGCTGCTCGTCCAGGAGTATGTCCCGCCCCGCGGCGGTGTCACGACGCGCGTCGAGACGCTCGGCAGCAAATTCCTCTATGCGATCGACGTGGCGAGCAGTGGCGACACGTTCGACCTCTGCCTCGCCGACGTGTGTGCGGTCCCGGGCGAGATCGGCATGAGCGTCGGCGCGCCGACGCCGGAGGTCATCGAGGGCGTCGAAGCGCTCGCGGACACGATGAAGCTCGACGTCGGCGGGATCGAGTACATGATCGACGACCGCGACGGAACGCCTCGATTTTACGACATCAACGTACTGTCCAACTTCGTCGCCGATCCGGTGCCGATGCTCGGCTACGACCCGCATGAACGGCTCGTCGACTTCCTTGTCGCCGCTATCGAGGAGCATCCATGAGGTTCGGGTATTGGATGCCCGTTTTCGGCGGGTGGCTGCGCAACGTCGTCGACGAGGGGATGGAGGCGAGCTGGGATTATGTGCGGCGGCTGACGCTGCGGTCGGAGGAGACGGGCTGGGACTTGTCGCTGATCGCGGAATTGAACCTCAACGACATCAAGGGGATCGAGGCCCCTGCCCTGGATGCCTGGTCTACCGCCGCCGCACTCGCCGCGGTCACGAGCCGGATTGAGCTGACGGTCGCGGTGCGGCCCAATTTCCACCAGCCCGCTCTGTTCGCCAAGCAGGCGGCGAACATCGATCGGATCAGCGGGGGGCGGCTGTCGCTCAACGTCGTGTCGTCCTGGTGGGCGGAGGAAGCGCGGTCGTACGGGCTGCAGTTCGACGAACATGCCGATCGGTACGCACGGACGCGCGAGTGGCTGACGATCGTCGACGGGCTGTGGCGGGAGACGCGGTTCTCGTTCGCGGGCGACATCTACCGGGTCGAGGATGCGATCGTCGAACCCAAGCCGCTAAAGAAACCGGTGATCTATGCCGGCGGCGAGAGCGATGCGGCCAAGACGATGATCGCGCGCCAGTGCGACGCCTACGTGATGCACGGCGACCCCCACGACGCGATCGCGCCCAAGATCGCGGACATGCGCGAACGGCGGGAGGCGACCGGCCTGCCGCCGATGCGGTTCGGCATGGCGGCCTACGCCATCGTGCGCGACAGCGAGGCGGAGGCGCGCCGTGAACTGGCGCGGATCACGGCGATGCCTGCCGTGCCGCCGAAGGGCTTCGACAATTTCGAACAGTGGCTGACGGGCACCAAGCTGGAACGCGAACTCAAGCTGCAGGAATATTCGGTCAGCAACCGCGGCCTACGCCCCGATCTCGTCGGCACCCCTGAGCAGTTGCAGCAACGGATCGCGGCATACGAGGACGTCGGGCTCGACCTGCTCCTCCTCCAGTTCAGCCCGCAGGCGGAGGAAATGGACCGCTTCGCCGCCCAGGTCATCGCGCCGATGAAGGCGCGTTGCTAGCCTACGGGGCCGCCCAGCCGCGCGATCAGCGCCTGCGCCGCGGCGGGCGCGCGGATCTTGGCTCCGTTGATCGCGAACATGAAGACATCCCGGCTTTGCACCCAGTCTCGGGCCTGTAGCGCCCAGCGATCGAGCCCGGCCTCGTCGTACCCGGTCGGCACCTCCTCGCGCATCGCCTGCAGCCGCGCGTAGATGAAGTCGGCGGTGTCGGCGGCTATCGCGTGCGCAGCCGGGTCGAGCACCGCGACCGCGAGGCGGTGCGCCCGCGCCAGTTCGTAGAACGCGGGATCATCGAAGCTTTCGTGCCGCGCCTCGACCGCATGGCGAAGCGGCACGCCGTCGCGCGCGTGCGGCAGCAGCTTCAGAAACGCCGCGAAGTCGTCCGCGTCGAACCGCTTTGTCGCCGCCATCTGCCACAGGATCGGGCCGAGCTTGGGGCCGAGTTCGGTCAAACCCTGCCCCAGGAACTTTTGCACGCCCTCCCCGGCGTCCGCCAACACGCGGCGGTTGGTGCAGTAACGAGAACCCTTGATCGTGAAGACGAAACCGTCGGGCGTCGCCGCGGCCCACTTGCGAAAGCTGTCCGGTTTCTGCGTCCCGTAGAAGGTGGCGTTGATCTCGATCGCCTGCACGGCGCGGGACGCATGTTCGAGTTCGCGCGCCTGCGGCAGGCCCGCGGGGTAGAACGTCCCGCGCCATTCGGGAAAATTCCAACCGCCGATGCCGATCCGGATGTCCATGCGCTCTTGTGACGCGTCGCGCGTTGAAAAGCCAAGAAGGAGATTTCGCATGGTGCAAGCGGTCTGGAACGGCAAGGTGATCGCCAGCGGCCACGACACGGTGGTGGTCGACGGCAACCACTATTTTGCCATGGCCGACGTCGACGCGGAAATGCTGAGCCCGAGCGACACGACCAGCGTCTGCCCGTGGAAAGGCACGGCGGGATACTACTCGATCGACGTGGACGGGCAGCGCAACCGCGATGCGGCGTGGTTCTACGCCGATCCCAAACCGGCCGCCGCGCGGATCAAGGGCCGGGTCGCGTTCTGGAAAGGGGTGCAGGTCGGTTAGCGGTCGATCGGGAGCCCCGATCCGAGCGCGCCGCCCGCCAGCGCCGTGCACGCGATGACCAACGCGGCGCGGGCGCTGCCGTTGCGCGACTCGTCGCCGCCTCCGCCGCCTCGATCCAGCGCGCCACCTCGTCGGCGGCCATGCGAAGCCGTCTCGCCGAGCGGTGCGCCGCTGTCGCACCTGCGCCGGATCGGTCCGGCTTCGCGCAGTTTGGTCCGTTTCGGCGATACGGAACCGCTTCGCCTTAATCATATCACGCCGATTGTAACATACTGCACCAAAGCGGATTCAATAGCACGCCGCCACGGTTGCCAGCATCCCCGTATCAAGCCCACTTCGAACCAAGCCGATTGGTCCGCAAGGGAGCTATGTCTTGGAACACGCACCGATTTCTTCGCTCGAAGGACTGCGGGGCAAGCTCAAGGCCCTGCACAAGAACAACGAGGAAAACGCCGCGCTGCTGCTCGACATGCTGTCGCGGCTGGACGGACTTCCGGCGGGCGAGACGGTGTCTCCGCTGGCCTTCGCGCGGCGCTTGCACCGGTCGCGCATGCGGGCGCACGAGATCATCGGGCCGGCGATCGTGCGCGATCCCAAATGGGAAATGCTGCTCGAACTGTTCGTCGCGCACCACGAACATCGCCGGGTCAGCGTCAGCGCCTTGTGCCACGCGGCCAACGCGCCCGCGACCACCAGCCTGCGGCATATCGAGACGCTGGAGAAGCTCGGCTTCTTCCATCGCATCGACGATCCGATGGACGCGCGCCGTTCGTGGATCGAGCCCACGCCCAAGGCGATCGACGGCGTCGCCGCGATCCTGCGGGACATGCAGCGCGCGGCCTGACACAAGAGGGCCGTGGAAGACGCGGCGTCTCATGCGATCCTGACGCTTCTCGCTGAACGATCCGACGCGTCCACCATCTGCCCGTCCGAGGCGGCGCGAAAGTTGGACCCGGTTGAATGGCGCACGCACATGCCACGCGTTCACGCGGCTGCGCGCGACTTGGTCGCATCGGAAAAGGTCGTCCTGACGCAGGGCGGCGCGATCGTGCCGCCGGACGCGGTCGTCGGCGCGTACCGCATCCGCCGCGCGTAGGTCAGGCTACGGGGGATCACGTCGCGGGCGCGACCGCCCCGCGTAACCCCGTGGGCGCTTCCTCCCCCCGCGAGTAGGTGCCGGTCAGCAGGCCGGCGGCGAGCACGTGCCCACGCATGGCATCAACCAGCGCGGTCCGCCCGGGGGTCGCGCCGGGCGCGGCCGAACGCCCAAGCGCGAACAGCTGGAACGCGTAGTTGTGGACGCCGTGGCCCGTCGGCGGGTCGGGCGGCAGCCAGCCCTCGCGAAAACTGTTGCGCCCCACGTCGCCATCGGTGCCACCGTCTCCGTCCGCGACGATCGCGCCCTCCGAAATCCCGCCGCTCGCCGGGTCGAGGTTCCACACGATGCCGTGAACCACGGGCGATGGCGTCGGCGCGTCGGGATCCTCGACGATGAGGGCGAGGCATTCGGTGCCGTCCGGAACCTTGCCCCACAGCAGCGGAGGCGACACGCCCGCGCCGTCGCCGGTGAACCGTTCGGGCAATCTGGCCCCGTTGGCGAAGGCGGGGCTGGACAGCTCCACGCTGGCCTCGACGCCCCGCGCCAAGTCGACGATCGCCAGCTTCTCCGAGCCTGCCCGCACGCCGCGCAGCGCGTGGCCCAGCCATCCAGGAACATGTTCGAGCATGCGAAATCCTTGCCTTGGGTTCCCCACCACGTGCTGGACGTATCGTCGTCCATCGCCAAGCGGCTTGCCCGGAACGCGGCGGCGGCGTCGATGGTTTCGAAACGTATGAGGGAGTCCGCGATGCGCGTCTTGTGTCTGTGCCTGCCGATGCTCGGCGCCGCATGCAGCCCCGCGGCCGATCCGCGCGGCGTCGCGCGCGACGAGATCCTGCTGCAGGTGAGCGCGAGCGGGCGGACGGACACGCGGCCCGACGAAGCGCGCTTCACCGCCGGCGTCCAGACGATCGCGGCCGGCGCGGGCGCGGCGAGCGCGGGCAACAACGCCGCGATGGAGCGGGTGATGCGCGCGGTCGAGACGTTGGGGATCAAGCCGGACGACGTGCAGACGCGGTCGATCACCTTGTCCCGGATCGACTACGGCCCCAACCGCGGCCGGTTCGAGGCGAACAACTTGGTCGAGGTCCGCGTCCGCGATCTGCGCCGGTCGGGTGCCGCGATCGCGGCGGCGACCGAGGCGGGCGCGAACGTCCTGTCCGGTCCCAATCTCGGCATCTCCGATCCGGAAGCCGCGAGCCGGAGCGCCTATGCCGCGGCATACCGCGCCGCCCGTGCGCGGGCGGAGACCTATGCGAGGGCGGCAGGCCTGCGCATCGGGCGCGTGCTCGCGATCCGTGACGGCGGGTTCGGGCCGGGTCCCGTGTCGTACGAAAGCGATGCGATGATGAGGACTTCGGTCCCCACCGTTTCGGCACCGCCGATCCGCGGCGGCACGACGACGAGCGAAGTTCGCGTGCACGTGGACTTCGCGCTGGAGGACTGATCGCCGGAGGATTGGCGTCCTCACGTTTTGCGCGCGATCATCTGACGGTTCACGCGCACCGTGCGCATCGCCAGGTTCACTTCGTACAGGAACAGGATCAGCCCGATGACGAGCAGCGTCATCGCGCCGATGAACAGGATCGCGATCGGCGTCGCGTAGGCGAAGTCGGCAAGTGCGGCGACGAACAGCACGACGACCACGAGCGCCGTGAACAACGCGCTCGCCGTACAGAAGCCGATCGCGAGCTGCACCACGGTCATGCGCCGGTCGAGCACGCGCAGTTCGCCCCCGGCCCGCGCCCGCGCGTCCTCGGTCAGCGTGCGGAAGTCGCGCTCGAGCTCGCGCGCGCGGTCGATGACGCGGCCCAGCCGCTGCGCCATGACGTTGAGGATCGACCCGATTCCCGCCAACAGGAACACAGGGCCGATCGCGAGCGAGATGAGCTGCGAGATGCCGGTGACGGTGGAGCCCTGGGTCATGCCGGACGAACGCGCGTCGCCTGCGATCGGCGCACTGCCCCCAAAGCATCCGCGTGAACCTCGGCTGTCGTTCCGGTTCAGGAACGTCACACGGGGTCACGCGTAGAAACGAAGCAAGCGCAGGGGCGTCAGGGAGTTTGTAATCATGAAGACGATCATCTTGGGTTTGGCAGGCGCGACCGCATTGGCGGCGGGATCGCCCGCCGCCGCGCAGTACGCCAACCAGAACAACGGCTACGGCAATCAGGGTTACGGCAATCAGGGCGTCGGCGTTGCCGCCAACTTCGCGCCGCGCATCGAGCAGTTGCGCCTGCGCATCCAGGCGGGCGTGCAGAGCGGTGCGATCACGCGGGCGGAAGCCCCCGCCTTGCGCGAGCAGCTTCGCGCGCTGACCCAGCTCGACCGGCAGTACAGCGTCGGCGGCCTGACCGCGGCCGAGCGCCAGACGCTGCAGGCGCGGTTGCGCAACCTGCGCCAGCAGGTGCGCGCGGCCGACGGCGGCAACGGCTATGCCAATGACGACGGCGCCGGTTACGGCAACAACGGATACGGAAATGCGGGCAACACCGGCCAGTACGACCGGGCGTACGACCGCAACAATGACGGCTTCGACGATCGCGACACCGACCGCGACGGCCGCTGGGACGACGACGAGCGCAACCGTACGGGCGGCGCCTACCCGAACGGCAACCTGCCGAACGGTGACTACGACGACGAAGACCAGTACGAGCAGCCCGCGCAGCGCGGTGGCATCGGCGGGCTCATCGACAACGTGCTCGGTCGCAACACGACCGGCACCAGCCTGCGCGTAGGCCAGCGCGCCTCGTCGGGCCTGTATGCGTTGCCGAGCCAGTACCGCAACCAGTACCGCGATTCGAGCAGCGCCTACTTCCGCACGGACGGCCGCCAGATCTATCAGATCGACGCCCGCTCGCAGACGGTGGTCCGCGTCTACGCGATGAACCGCTAAGCGTCGCTGCGCGGTTTGTTCACTGCCCCGGCCGGGTTCGTCGTCGACGGACCTTGCCGGGGCATTTTGGCGTTCGTACCGTTTATGTTCTAGTTCCCGACGATGCAGCAGTCGTTCGGATTCGGGCTAAGCGACGTCGGGATCTGGTATGCCGCGCTGGGTTGCCGCGATGCGCCGCGTCCGGTCCGGCGGCGGACGGCACTCGGACAACTCGTCAAGTCCATGCTCAGCGGGCGCACGCGACAAGTGTCGGCGTCTACGCTCAACGCGGGCATGCTGGCGCTGCCGGTCATGATCGTCGACACGCACGTGCTGCGGAGGCTCGGGTTCGTCCCGGCAAACGCGACTCTGCGGAATGCGAGCGAGGCGGTCACGGCGGCGGTGCCGGGTTGGACCGGTGACGATTACCTGTTGTTCCACATCGCGCTGAAGCGGCTTGGGCAGACGATCTGCCGCGGGGACGTGCCGGATTGCGCACACTGTCGGCTCGGTGACGATTGCTCAACCGCGCGGTTGCAGACCGTTCCCGGTTGGACGCGAAAGCTGACCGCGCGCATGGGTTGATCGTAGTGCGCTTCACTCCAGCCGCCATCGTCCGAGCGTGACATGTCGGCCCTCGCCCACAATGCTTTCGACCAGCAGGAACTCCTCGACGAGCCAACTCACCGGATCGACGCCGATCGTCTCGCGGCGGTCGCTGCGGTAATCGATCGTGACGTGCGGCGCGAAGCGGTGTGCCGCGATCGCGAGGCCGTGGCGCCGTAGCGTTTCGACGAGCCTGGGCTGGAACGCGACCGCGCCTTCGATGGCTTCGCTCCCGCGCAACACCAGCGTGTGTCCGTTGCCGACGAGCCTGTCGAAGACGACCCTGAACGGTGGGTGCCGGACCGCATCGCCCGCGTCGATCAGCGCATCGACGAAGCCGGGTTGATGTCTCGGCCGGTCGCCAAGCGGCAGCAACGTCATGTGCAGCAGGCCCGGATCGCGCCTGTCCGCATGGGGAAGCGCCGCGATGACAGCGGCAACCTCGGACGGCGGCTTGATCATGAAGTAGAGTCGCGGCTGCATCGGCAAAGGTCGCAACCAAGACGGGGCAAGTCGCTCCGTGTTTACCGACGCGCAAGCGTCTCGCAAGACGTGGGTGCCTCAAATCTTCCGACGTTCGGGAAAGCGGCTACGGCTCTCAGCGGATACCGAGAAAGCTGGCGGCTACCCTGAACGCGCCGGTTTGAGAGCTGGAGGAGGGGATTGGGTACTGTGTCCCCGGAATTTGTGGGAGGAGGGGATTGGGTACTGTGTCCCCGGAATTTACTCTGTGTCCCCGGAATTTAGGTGTGTGGAAAAAGCGGAAATGGGTACTGTGTCCCCCGAATTCCGCCCGGAATTCCGGAAGTCTGCATCAACGTCGCGGGCTTCTGGTCCCTGCCTTCGCTGCTGGTGCTGGTGATCGGCACGATGCTCGACCGGCGGGCACGCACGGCCAATGCATTTAGTGCACTGTCACAGTGATCCTTAATTCTGTTACCGTAATTCCAATACACCGCTAACCCAACACTGCATCTAATTCGCCTCGCTTATAAACTTTGCGAAACGTAAGATTGATCCGAGGGCCACAAGGCCGCCGTTCGCGATTAATTGCGTGCTTCCAGAAGGTTTGTGTTGCACCTTTCATCAGGAGAAGACTGCCGTTAGTTAAAACAACCGGAATAATCTCGAAATCGTTTCTCTTCTTATGCTTAAAAAGAAACGTGCGAGTATCTCCAAAGCTTAAAGACGCTATAACGGGGTTTGGGCCAAGCTCCCGCTCATCGTCGCTATGGAAACCCATGCTATCGTTATTATCTCTGTAATAATTCAGCAGGACACTATTAAACCGCTCTCCCGTGCAATCCTCAATCGTGCCCTTCAAGACCAGAAGAAGGTTTGACCATGGCAATGGTACATTGCGAATGCCAGAGTAGATATAGGCCCTGTCCGGATCGCCATACCAAGCGGTCAACCTCGGTTGTAAAACCTTACGACCATAAATGTTCATTTCGCGTTGCTGCCACGCAGTCGTCTCAAGCAGCTCACGGAAAACAATATCGGGAGGTGCAGAAACATTAAGATCTCTCAGGATCGAGACATCAGCGTCAGGTAAGTTAATCCTCTCAAACACTTGTGATGAAGAAAACAAGTCTTTCATGGCGTTCATGTAATAACGGCTATGACGAAGTTTTGAGCGTTCTTTTTAGGGCGATGGTCAAGTTCCGCTTCGAGTGCAGCAATGCTCGACTTAGAGTCTGGGCAGCTCATACCGATTTCTGGATCAGATAGCATGATGCTCACGTCATCAGGGAGAATGCTATTTATGTATGACCAACCGAGCCCTTCCTTGTCAGCAAAATCTACTGCGACGAAAATTTTACCCGCACCCATAGACCTGAAAAGGTGCTGCCAAAATCCTCTACATGCTGCAGCGAGCTTAGCCTTTCGAACTTCGGAACTAAAGAAATTTGCCATCACTAGGTGAAACCCAGCAAATGATATCTTAGCATAACTTGCTTTATCCGCTGCGTCGAACTGAACAAAATTAAGGGTGATGTTCAAACCTGGGCGTGTATCCCCCTTGCATACGTAGAACGAACGCGGTATATGGTGGTGCATGAGCACGAAGCCCCTCACCACCGCGCAGTTCTTCAAGGCCTTTCCGACCGATGAAGCCTGCCTAAATCACCTGTTTGATGTTCGGTTCGGACAGGGGTTCGCCTGCCCGAAGTGCGAGCGTCCGTCGAAGTGGTTCCGCATCAAAGCCGAGCGCGCCTACTCCTGCCAGTTTTGCGGCCACCACCTGCATCCCACGGTCGGCACGCCTTTCGAGCAAACGCGCACCCCGTTGCAGCTCTGGTTCTACGCAATCCACCTGTTCACGATGACGCGCCATGGCGTCAGCGCCAAAGAGCTACAGCGTCAGCTAGGCGTCACCTACAAAACCGCATGGCGCATGGGGCACCTGATCCGCGAGCATATGGCGGACGTTGACGGCGAAGCCCCGATCGGCGGACCCGGCACGGCGGTCGAAGTTGACGAAACTCTGGTCGGGGGCGTGAAGCGCGGCACTCACATGCGCGGGTCGGCGGGTGAGACGGTCGTCGTGGCGGCGATGCAGCGCGACGGCGACATAATCACCGCCGTTGTCCCGAACCAGCGCCGTGCGACCCTACAGCCCTTCGTGACGGCCAACGTGAAGCCGGGTGGCCAACTCCACACCGACGAGCTGCAAAGCTACACGGGGCTTCACAAGGCCGGGTATCGGCACATGACGGTGAACCACGGGATGCACGAATATGTCGGCTTCGACGGTGCGACGGTGAACGGGGTCGAGAGCTTCTGGCGTCACCTGAAATGCAGCCTTGCCGGTACGCACGTCAGCGTCAGCCCCAAGCACCTTGGCCGCTACTGCAAAGAGTTCGAGTTTCGGTTCAACCGTCGCTCGGATGCGGCTTCGATGTTGCCGGACCTGCTTTCGACTTTCCAGCCATTGAAGCCAAAGCGCGATTGAACGCGGCCTTGTCGCCGGGGGCGGGTTGCTCCGCCTCACGCTCTGCTACGAACTGATCAATCTTGCCGTTCTCGCGTGCCTCGCGCAGCGTGATCTTAGCCAACGAACTCCACCTTTCGACTAGGTGCAGCGGCGATCATACCGAAGATGAAAGCTACGCGCAGGAATGAGCAGAAAGTCCAAACGAAGCACGCGAACCAAGCGGCAACGATCCAATACGATCGCGAGGCTAGATCGTTGATGCTGGGCGCAACGACCATGATCGGAAGTGAAACGAACGTCAGCGCGAAGCCGCCGAGATATGCGCGACGCGCGTAACCAAGGAAGTCCTCGAAAGAGTCGCCGCGAG
This sequence comes from uncultured Sphingomonadaceae bacterium, assembly GCA_964251385.1. Classification (GTDB taxonomy): domain Bacteria; phylum Pseudomonadota; class Alphaproteobacteria; order Sphingomonadales; family Sphingomonadaceae; genus CADCVW01. The sequence goes on from CAXUJK010000003.1 coordinate 127,642, forward strand.
CAAGGACGCCCACGAAACCATCTCGTTTGGTGCCGATGAAGCCGTAGATCGCGAATACGAATCCACTCTGGATCGACGCCCATTGGAACACAGCGCCATAAAGATTGGCCGTTTGCCACCCGCCTGGAGCGAACTTGGCCGCAATGTCGCCACGGTAAAAGGCTAGCAGCGCGAACGTCAGAATGCCGAACGCGATTGGCGCGAGGCGCTCAAACTCTCGCGTCTTCCAAAACATCTTGACTTATCGCCTCCTAAAGGAGGCGGAGCCTATCACGGAGCAAATTCCGACGCAAACGATAGAACTGCGCCACGTCGCGATCCGGGAACGCCAAATCCTCTTTCACGTCAAAAAGCTCCCCCATGAGGTCCAATTCCTCGTTCGGGATGCCGTTTCCGTTATCGATGACGCCTTTGATCGCGCGTATGTCATCCACCCCGTTTTCGTTCCGTCGCATGGCCTCGTGAATGACGGTCTTGATGCCTTCGCGGAGTGCACCGCCCCTGTGTCCCATGCTAAGCTGGATGCGAACCGTGTCCGCGCCGTACTGGTCCTTCATGCGTGAAACGTTCTGCCAAACAGGATCTGCGCCATCGTCTAAATCGGCGACATTGGGACGGCCGGCGACCGCGATCTCCACCTTCCTAACGGGAAGCTCATCGAACCTTTGCCAAGCGTCGTCACGGTATCGTGGCCGCAACAGGTACTCCGCTCGGGCGTCGTGAGCGTACAGGTAGCCCATTACGCGAGACGGGGAGAGCACTCGCGGGTCGTATTGGATGGCTAGCAACCCGTCGTGCGAACGGTATCGAAAGGCGACACCGTAGCCTAAGGGCTCGTCAAACGGCAGGTCATCGGTTCCATCGGGGAGCATTCGGCCGGGGAGATTACCCGACTGGCCTCGGACAAACTGTCCGCTGAATTCGCCATCTTCAGCGTCAAAATCTTCTAGGCGGACGAGGATCGCTTCACCTGTGACGTGACGTTCACGGTCCGTCATCGCAAGCCCGGCTATTCGCTCAATCAGGTCGCCCATCATTGGCTTATCCGCAGACGTGCGGCGGACATCATAAAACCTTAAGGTGACAGTCTTTTCCATGCCGCTCTCCCGCTGCGGCAGAACGTACAGGGCCTCGTAGGCGAGTCAATCGCCGTATGCGAAGGGGATACACGCCCAAACCTGGGGAGACGCACGCGAGCACTTGCATGCAACTCTGCTCCCATGAGGGTTCCTTGTCAAAAATCGTTATCTCAATAGGATTGCTAACGTTTTTGGCCTCAACCTCTCGTAGATATCTCGTCAAACCAATTATTTCCGTACCCGGTCCGCCACCAATGCATGCAATCTTGGTGGGTTTGCGGGAAAAGATCGACGGTTTAATCTTTGGTCGTAACCGCTTCAACGTTGAATAGATGTAGTATCCGTGAGCCACAGCATACTTATATAAGTAGCAGAACTTCCTAGTGTCTGACTCATATTTAGGGTTCTCTGACTTTGAGAAATACTTACTTTGCATATCTGCAAAGTGAACTGCGGCTTGCGCCTTGAAAGCCAGACCGTGGGCAGCACGCGCGCGCTGCTCATAATGCGAGATAGCAGGACGGATGCGCACAAAGTCACTCATCCTTGCCACTCACGTTGCGAACGGAACATTAGAGGAACTATATGACCAACGGGACTGGTGCAAGACCTTAAGTCTGCAGGGGCAGGTAGACATCCCCGCCAGCTTCCCGGAAATGCCTGCTCATTTCCGCCATTCCCTGCTCTGCCTCCGCGGCTGCCAAGAACGTCTCCACACCCGCATTCTGCTTCGCCGCGAAATCCCTCACCTCCTGCGTGATCTTCATCGAACAGAATTTGGGGCCGCACATCGAGCAGAAGTGGGCTGTCTTGGCGCCTTCGGCGGGAAGGGTTTGGTCGTGGTAGGCGAGCGCCGTGTCGGGATCGAGGGAGAGGTGGAACTGGTCCCGCCAGCGGAACTCGAAGCGCGCTCGCGAGATGGCGTCGTCGCGGAGCTTAGCGGCGGGGTGGCCTTTCGCCAGGTCGGCGGCGTGGGCGGCGAGTTTGTAGGTGACGACGCCGACCTTGACGTCGTCTCGGTCGGGGAGGCCCAGATGCTCCTTAGGGGTGACGTAGCAGAGCATCGCGGTGCCGAACCAGCCGATCATCGCCGCGCCGATCGCGCTCGTGATGTGGTCGTAGCCGGGCGCGATGTCGGTGGTCAGCGGCCCCAGCGTGTAGAAGGGGGCTTCCGCGCAGGCGGCCAACTGCTTGTCCATGTTCTCCTTGATCTTGTGCATCGGCACGTGGCCGGGGCCTTCGATCATGACCTGGACGTCGTGCTTCCACGCGACCTGGGTGAGTTCGCCCAGCGTATGGAGTTCGGAGAACTGCGCTTCGTCGTTGGCGTCGGCGATGCTGCCGGGGCGGAGGCCGTCGCCGAGCGAGAAGGCGATGTCGTACGCCTTCATGATCTCGCAGATCTCCTCGAAGCGGGTGTAGAGGAAGCTCTCGCGGTGGTGCGAGAGCATCCATTTGGCCATGATCGACCCGCCGCGCGACACGATGCCGGTGACGCGCGCGGCAGTCATGGGGATGTAGGGCAGGCGGACGCCGGCGTGGATGGTGAAGTAGTCCACGCCCTGTTCGGCCTGCTCGATCAGCGTGTCGCGGTAGATTTCCCAGGTGAGTTCCTCGGCGATGCCGCCGACCTTTTCGAGCGCCTGGTAGAGGGGGACGGTGCCGATCGGGACGGGGGAGTTCCGCACGATCCATTCGCGCGTGTCGTGGATGTTGCGGCCGGTGGACAGGTCCATCACCGTGTCCGCGCCCCAGCGGATCGACCAGACCATCTTGTCGACCTCCGCCGCGACGTCGGAGGCGACGGCGGAGTTGCCGATGTTGGCGTTGATCTTCACCAGGAAGTTGCGGCCGATCGCCATGGGTTCGGATTCGGGGTGGTTGACGTTGTTGGGGATAATGGCGCGGCCGCGCGCAATCTCGTCGCGGACGAATTCGGGGGTGACGTAATCGGGGATGGACGCGCCGAAGTCCTGGCCGTCGCGGATGTGGTTGTGGAGCTGTTCGCGGCCGAGATTTTCCCGAATGGCGACGTAGCGCATTTCTTCGGTGACGATGCCGCGGCGAGCGTAGTGCATTTGGGAGACGTTGGCGCCGGGCTTGGCGCGGAGCGGGCGCTTGACGGGCATCGGGAACGGAGCAACGCCTCCGGAGCGGTCGGGACCGAGCTGGCCGTTGTCCTCCGGGCGGACTTCGCGGGCCGAGTAGCGTTCGACGTCGCCCCTGCCCTCGATCCACTTGGTGCGGATAGCGGGCAGGCCTCGGTCGATGTCGGTGACGTGCGCGGCGTCGGTGTACGGACCGGACGGGTCGTAGACGCGCAGCGGAGGTTCGGCGCAGTTCGGGTCGAGCACGATCTCGCGCATCGCGACGCCGAGATCGCCGACGTAGATTTTCCGCGACCCGGTGATCGGGCCGGTGGTGACGCGCGGAAGTTCGGTACGCGCGGGAAGGTCGGCCATGCGTGTCTCTCCTCAAAACGGGAGAAAGCGCGTAAACCGCTCCCTCCCTACGCCGCTATCAAGCGGATCAGGTTCAGCGGGTCCTGGCGGCTGCCAATCTCAACCGCGCAACGCGGTCCCCCGGGGATGTCCGGGATGTACGCCGATCGTGCGGCGCGCGAAAGCCTTATCGCCCGGTGAGCGCTTTCGCCTTGGCAGGGGTGCCGAGCGCGTCGAGCGCGGCGGCGTTGGCGCGGCGGGGCGCGACCGTGCGAAACACTTCGGTGACGCCCGGGCGGTTGCGGTGAGCGAGCGTGGCGACCTGCGCAAAACCAGAACCGGGCGCGGTCAGCGCATCACGCAAAAGGTCGCCGTGCGGGTAGGCGGCGCGACCGCGCGCGCGGACGAGCGCGACGCCGCCGATACCGAGCCGGGCCATTTCGGCGAGCACCGCGGCGGGATCGCGGAAGCGCAGAGCGTAGCCGCGGCCCATGAAGTCCGACTTGCTCAACAGCTGCGACGCGCGCACGGCGTAGCCGGTCAGGCCGGGGTCGCGAACCGCCATTTCGACGATGAAACTGCCTTCGGCGCCGCTGCTGCCGTCGATCAGCCAGGCTTGGCCGGCGGGATCGGTGCCTGCGACGAATTCGTCCAGCCGGAAGTCGACCTTGGGCTGGCGGGCGGCGAGGTGGGCGATGCCGGGGGTCGCCAGGATCAGGGCGGCGACGACGACTGCCACGGAACGAAAGCGCGGGTTCATTGCGTCGGCGAGCGCGCACATGCCGGAGACGACGAGGACGACGTAACCGAGCAAGGCGGGTGCCATGTAGCGGTCGATGATGTCGACGGGCACGATCGATCCCAGCGTCAGCGTCGCCAGGATGAGCGACAGGCAGCCGGCGGAGATCGACCAGGCTTGCGTGTCGGTTCGGCGGTTTCGCCATGCGCCGTGCAGCGCGACGGCGGCGGGGACCAGCGACAACCAGGTGAGGCCTCGCGGCAGGCTGCCGAGATTGGCGGCGAGCGCCTGCCCGGCGAAGTCGGCTCCGGCGGAATAGACGAACCCGTCCGCGTTGATGCCCGCAGTCAGCCAATACCACGGGCCGACCAGAAGCAGGGCCAGCGCGGCGGCGACGTAGGGCCTGGGCGAGCGGAGCAGCTTCCACCGGCCGGTCAGCGCGATGTGGAACGCGGGCACGAGCGGGACGAGCCAGCCATTGCCCTTGACCAGGATCGCGGTCGCGGCGAGCAGCGCGAACCACACGATACGCGGCCAGGTCTGCCGTTCCGCAAAAGCGATCCACGTGGTCGTCGCGGCCAGGCAGAGCGCCGAGGTGGCGGCGTCGAGCATGAAGAAGGCGTTGCCTTCCAGCGCGACGGGGGTGGCGGCAGCGAGCACGGCGCCTGCAAGCGCGGCTGCCCGCCCGTGCCACGGCAGCAGCATGCGCGCGACGAGCACGGGCGGGATCGCGCACAGGACGAGGTTGACGGCGAACGCGGTGTGCGGGGTGGCGGGAAGGATCAGGAAGATCGGGCTGAACGCTGCGTAGAACGCGGGCGGCCAGTGCCCGAGCGAGATCTTCGGGTAGTGCACGTAGAAACGCTCGACGAACGCCATCGGGTTGGTGCCGAACGCGTCCGTCGCGTAGCGGGCGATGACATAGGAATTCATAAAATGCGCGGGTTCGTCAGCGCCCGACAGGCCGGACGTCGGCGCGTCGGCGACAAGCGCGGGGAGCAGGCCGATCGCGAGGGAGACGGCGAAAGCGGCAAGGCCGATATGCGGCCAAAGGCTGGAGGCGCGTGTCGGCCGGGCAGGAATTGACGCGTCCATCGGGTGTGCCTCGAGCCGGGCGCGTGCCCGTTTCCCTGCCGCGCCTAACAGAAAGCGGGTTGCGATTGCATGACCGCGACGGGTCCGTCCTGCGCCGCACCGGGCGATGCTGCCGCCCGGCAACAGCCGTTCAGCGGACATTGCGCGCACATAGGTGTGTCGAACCGGCAGATCGTCTGCCCCAGCCGCTTCATGTGCGCGAACAGCACAAGCAGATCATCGGCGTCGAGAAAAGGCGCGGAGGCGGTGACGCGCTCGCTCGCGGTACGCGGCGTCGCGGTGCCGGCGATAAAGCCAAGACGCGCCAGAACCCGGTAGACGTGGCTGTCGACGATGAAGACGCGCCGCCCAAGCGTGCTGGCGTTCAGCGTCGCCGCCGCTACCTTGCGCCCGACGCCCGGCAGGCATTCGAGCCAGGCGAGCGCATCGTCGACCGGTATCTCGCCGAGGAAATCCAGCCGGAAATCCGGGTGTTCGGTGCCGATCATCCGCAAGGCCGCAGGAAGGTAGAGCGCCTTCTTGTCGGCGAACGTCACGTCGAAGATCGCCTGCTCGATCACGGAAGGGGTTGCGTTCGCCAATTCGCGCGCGTGAGGCCAACGCCGACCCAGGCGACGATAGGCACCCAACGACACGGCATCGCGCGTGCGGCTGCTGATCAGCGACTTGACGAGCTGCCCGATCGGTTGCCGACGCGGCGGATCGCTCAAGCTGCCAAAGCTCGCCGTCAGCAGCTGCCGCCAACGCGCGATGTCGCAAGTGACGAAGCCGAACGACTCCTGCATTGCAGGAGTTTAGAACAAACACGGAACGCGAACAATGAAGCGCGGCGCGGATCAGAACGTGTAGCTCAGTCCCAACGCGGCGAAGTACTGCGTCGAGTCGCCGACGTCGCGCACGATCGGCGAGCGTTCGAAGTCCCCCAGCAGCTTGGAATAGCTGCCGACCGCGAAGATGGCGGGGCCGCGGCGCAGGTCGCCCGACAGGCTGTACGTCGCGAGCAGCGTGCCGCGTACGTTCTTCCATCCCTTGTCGGCGTCGAAGGTGCGAAGGCCGCTGGCCGCGGTGCCGGCGGGCGTGACGCTGAAATAGGTGTTCGCGAACCCGCCGCCGACATATTCGGCCGACAGCGACGCACCGATGAGAAAGCTCGTGGAGAGCGGGGTCGCGTATTCGAGGTTGGGCGCGATGATCGTGCTGTCGTGCGTGTCGGCGACGTCGCGCGTCACGTCGAGGCGGAACGTGGCGAAGTCGTAGCCGTGAAAGACCTTGTTCTTGGTGACGCCGACGAAGACGCCGGGTTCGATCGCCGCGTCGAGTTCGCCAAGCGCGCGGACGCGGGCGTCCTTGATACGGCTGGTGCGGTCGAGGCGGACGTTGATCATCGGGCCGATCTCGATGTTGTAGTCGGCGTCGACGGGTTCGCGCACCAAGTCCACGTAAAGCGCGGTCGCGCGGCTGTAGAAGTTGAAGCCGGACACGCGGCCGCGCACGACGCCCGCCGGGCTGATGACGTAGCTGTCCGAGCCTTCGTAGGACGGGGCGTAGCCTGCGCCGAGACCGATCGTGAAGGTGTCGCCGCCGTCGTCGGCATTGGCGTCCGCGACGACCGCCGTCGTGTCGGGCAGCGGCACGGGTGCGGTATCCTGCGCGAACGCGGGCGCGACGGACATCAGCGACCCGACCGATGCGGCCAGAACGAACGAACGGAACATGCTTAACCCCTGTTTAATCGTTGCGTCCCACATAGGCTTCGTGAGCCCCAAGCGCAAAGTTACCGGTTCAGTTCGGCACATGTTCCGTCGTGTGTTTGCGTGGAGTGCCGGGTGGGGTAGAGGTCGGGTTCATGAATTTCCAGAAACATGACGGGCTCATCATCGTCGGCGGCGGGCTGGCGGGGTCGCTGCTCGCGCTGGCGATGGCGGAGAAGCGGCCCGAAGTACCCGTCATGCTGTTCGAAGCGGGCGACACGTTCGGGGGCAATCACCTGTGGTCGTTCTTCGACGGCGATGTCGCGGACGCCGACCGCTGGCTCGTCGCGCCCTTGGTGTCGCACCATTGGGACGGACATTTCGTCGCGTTTCCCGAACATAGCCGCAAGCTGCGCGCCGGGTACAACACGATCCGGTCGTCCAAGCTCGATGAACGCGTGCGCGAAAAACTGCCCGCGGACATGGCGCGCAGCGGGATCAAGGTGGTGGAGGTCCGCGACGATCTGGTCACGTTGATCAGCGGCGAGAAGATCCGGGCAAGAGGCGTCATCGATGCACGCGGCGCGTCCAACCTCGGCCAGCTTGACCTGGGATGGCAGAAGTTCCTGGGACGTGAGTACCGGTTCGCCAAGCCGCACGGTGTCAGCCACCCCGTCATCATGGACGCGACGGTGGACCAGCGCGACGGGTACCGGTTCGTCTATCTGCTGCCGTTCGACGAGTACCACATGCTCGTCGAGGACACGTATTACGGCGACACGCCCGAGATCGACAACGACGCGGTCGGCGGGCGCATCGACGAGTACGTCGCCCGGCGCGGATTCGGCGCGGGCGAAGTGTTGCGCGAGGAATCGGGCGTGCTTCCCGTCGCGATGGGCGGCGATTTCGGCGCGTTCTGGCGCGTCGGCGGGGCGCGGGTCGGCAAGGTCGGCCTCCGCGGCGGGCTGTTCCATCCGACCACGGGCTACACGTTGCCGGACGCGGTGCGCACCGCCGTGCTGATTTCGGCGCAGGCCGACCTGACCGGCGCCGCGTTGCACGACCTGACCGAAAAGGCCGCGGTCAGGACTTGGAAGGACCGCACCTTCTACCGCACGCTCGACACGATGCTGTTCCGGGCGGCCGAACCGGGTCTGCGCTACAAGATCCTCGAGCGTTTCTACCGGCTCGACGCGAACCTGATCGCGCGCTTCTACGCGGGGCAATCGACCATGTTCGACAAGATGCGCGTCTTGTCCGGCAAGCCGCCCGTCCCCATTGGTAAGGCCATGAACGCTCTCAACCGACGCCGCGCATGACCGTCACTACATTGGCGGGCGCGAGAAGCGTAACCGTCAGCGATGAACCGGCCCCGAGGGCCGCGGTAATCGGTGCGGGTTTTGGCGGTCTGGCGCTCGCGATTCGGCTGCAGTCGGCGGGCATCGACACGACCGTCATCGAGGCGCGGGACAAGCCGGGCGGGCGCGCTTATTATTGGGAAAAAGAGGGCTACACGTTCGATGGCGGGCCGACCGTCATCACCGATCCCGATTGCCTCAAGCAGCTGTGGGCGCTGTCGGGCCGCGACATGGCGGACGACGTGACGCTGATGCCCGTGACCCCGTTCTACCGGCTCGACTGGCCGGACGGGACCGTGTTCGATTACACCAACGACGACGAGGCGTTGAAGCGGCAGATTTACGAACTCAACCCGGCGGACATCGAGGGATATGCCAAGTTCCTCAAATATTCCGAAGGGGTGTACGAGGAGGGGTACGTAAAGCTCGGCACGGTCGCGTTCCTCGACTTCAAGTCGATGATCAAGGCCGCGCCTGCGTTGGCCAAATACGAGGCGTGGAATTCGGTCTACAAGATCGTTTCAAAATTCATCCAGAACGAGAAGCTGCGTCAGGCTTTGAGCTTTCACACGCTTCTCGTCGGCGGCAATCCGCTGACGACGAGCGGCATATACGCGCTGATCCACAAGCTGGAGCGGGACGGCGGGGTGTGGTTCGCCCAAGGGGGCACGAACCAGCTGATCGCGGGAATGGTGGCGCATTTCGAGCGGCTGGGCGGGGTCGTCCGCATGAACGAGGAAGTCGCCGAGATCGAGACGCTCGGGGATCGGGTGACGGGCGTGCGGTGCAAGAGCGGCTGGCGGGCGGATTTCGACAGCGTCGCGTGCAACGGGGACGTGGTCCACACGTACCGCGACTTGCTGGGGAGCAACCGGCACGGAGCGCGCGCCGGGGCAAGGCTCGCGAAGAAGCCGCACTCGCCGTCGCTGTTCGTGATCCACTTCGGCGTGCGCGGCGAGTGGCCCAACATTCCGCACCACATGATCCTGTTCGGGCCGCGCTATCAGGGGTTGCTGAAAGACATCTACGACAACGGCGTGCTGCCCGCGGATTTCTCGCTGTATCTGCACCACCCGACTGTGACCGACTCGAGCCTGGCGCCTCCGGGTTGTTCCAGTTTCTACGTACTGTCGCCCGTCCCGCACATGGGACAATTGCCGATCGACTGGGAAGTCGAAGGGCCGCTCTACGCCGAGCGCATTTTGGAAGAGATCGAGCGCCGCGTCATGCCTGGGCTGCGCAGCCAGATCGAAGTGCAGTTCCACTACACCCCCGTCGACTTCGCGCGCGACCTGGGCGCGCATCACGGCAGCGCGTTCAGCCTGGAGCCCAAGCTGACGCAATCCGCCTGGTTCCGCGTCCACAACCGCGACGATGCGATCCCGAACCTGTACTTCGTCGGCGCGGGCACGCATCCGGGCGCGGGCATCCCGGGCGTGGTCGGCAGCGCCAAGGCGACCGCGGCGCTGATGGTGGACGATTTGCGGCGCTGACACGCCTCTCCTAAGGCGGGGCGTGAAAAGAATAGCTGTTTATTGCGGGTCGCGTTTCGGGACCGATCCCCTCTTCGCCCAGGCCGCCCGTGACCTCGGACGCACTCTCGCAACCCGAGGGATCGGTGTTGTCTATGGCGGCGGCCGGCTCGGACTCATGGGCACGGTCGCCGATGCCGCCTTGGAAGCCGGCGGCGAGGTAATCGGTGTCTTGCCCGAGGCATTGCGCGAAGCCGAGGTCGCGCATCGGGGGTGCACCGAGCTCCATATCGTGCCCGGCATGCACGAGCGCAAAGCGTTGATGACCCAGCTGGCGGACGCGTTTATCACGATGCCCGGCGGGATTGGGACGATGGACGAGCTGTTCGAGGCGCTGTCGTGGCAGATCTTGGGCTACCACGCCAAACCCGTCGGGTTGCTCAACGTCGCGGGTTATTACGACCAGCTGATCGGATTCGTGGACACGATGACGCAAACCGAATTCCTGCGACCGCAACATCGCGCGAACCTGGTCGCGAGCGAGGATGGCGGCGAACTGATCGACCTGCTCGCGCAGCACGTCGTCGCGCCGACGATCATCGAAATGGTGCGGGGCATCAAGTGAACCGCGCCGCGCTCGTGGCGAGCGCGGGCCAGACGATCGCGCGCGGGTCGCGGTCGTTTTCGCTGGCCTCGCGTCTCTTCGACCCCGTCACACGAGCGCGTGCCTGGCTGCTGTACGCGTGGTGCCGCCATTGCGACGACGTCATGGACGGGCAGGCGCTGGGCGGCGAGATGATGGCCGTGGAAGATCCGGCGGCCGCGCTCGCCTCCCTCCGCGACGGGACAGCGCTGGCGCTTGCGGGCGAGGCGACGGGCGTGGCCGCTTTCGACGGGCTGGCGATCGTGGCGGCGGAGTGCGCCATTCCGCGTCGTTACATCGACGATCATCTCGACGGCTTCGCGCTTGACGCGGACGGGTGGCAGCCGCGCACCGAGGCCGACCTGATCCGCTATTGCTACCATGTCGCGGGGTCGGTCGGGTGCATGATGGCGATCATCATGGGGGTGTCCGCCGACGACGAGGACACGCTGTCGCGCGCGTCCGACCTGGGTATCGCGTTCCAGCTTGCCAACATCGCGCGCGATTTGCGTGAGGACGATCTGGCGGGGCGCAACTACCTGCCGCACGAATGGCTCGCTGAACTCGACGTGCCGCCGGGCGAGGCGCTCAAGCCGCATTTCCGCAAGCGCCTGGCGGTCGCCGCGCGCTGGCTGGGGGAGCTTTCCGCGGAACGCGAGGCGTCCGCGAGGATCGGGGCGGCCCGCCTGCCGTTCCGTGCGCGCTGGGCGGTGCTGGCGGCGGCGAACATCTACGGCAGCATCGTTCGCGAAGTCGTGCGGCGCGGCGACCGCGCGTGGGACGAACGGGTCGTGATTTCGGGGCGCGAAAAGGTCGGATTCGTGGGGCGAGCGCTGCGGGAGGCACGCGCTGTTGCTCCGGCGGCCAAATAGCGGCTAGCAACCCCGATGACCCCCGCCCCCACCCCCCTCACACGCTCCCTTTTCGCATTCTCCGTGTTTTACGGGGGCATGGTGACGCTCGCCGGCGTGCTCGGCAACAAGCAGGTGGCGTTGGGGCCGCTCGCGGTCGAGGCGGGGATCTTCGCGTTCCTGCTGCTCGTCGTCGTGTCGAGCGCGGTGGCGGAGTTGCACGGGCGCAGCATCGCCAACCGGCTCGTCGTACTGGGCTTCGTGCCGATGCTGGCGTCGATCGCGCTGACCGGCGTCGTGTTGAGCGTGCCCGCGTCGCCCGACATGGAGCCCGCGCGCCGCGATGCGTTCGCGCTGATGATGGGGAGCACGCCGCGCATCTGGCTGGCCGGGATCGTCGCGTACGGCGTGTCGCAGCTGCTCAACGTCACGATCTTTTCCGCGCTGAAGGCGGGCGGAGGGCGCTTCCTGTGGCTGCGCGCCGCGGTCGCGAGCATCGGATCGCAGATCGTCGACACGTTCCTGTTCATCGGCATCGCCTTCTACGGCGTGTTCCCGATCGGCGAGCTGCTGGCGGGGCAGATGCTCGCCAAGGTCGTGCTGTCCGCGGTCATGGTACCGCCGCTGATCTATGCGTTCGTCGCATTGGGGCGCAGGTTAGATACAGCCGAAAACATTGCTCCCGAACACGCCCGACGGTAGTCGTCGCGCAAGCCCTTCTGCGGAGACCCCGATGCTTGTCGCGCTCGTCGACGTCGTTCTGTTCCTGCTCACGATCCTGAGCTACGTCATCATCACGCAGTTCATCCTGGGGCTGCTGGTCAACTTCAACGTCGTCAACACGCACAACGATTTCGTGCGCGGGATGATGCGCGCGCTCGATACGCTGACCGAGCCGTTGTACCGGCCGATCCGTCGTCTGCTCCCCGATCTGGGCGGAATCGACTTTTCGCCGATGGTGGTGATCCTGCTCATCGCCATCCTGCGCATCCTGCTGCGCGGGCTGCAGTCGGATCTGGCGCTCGCCTATACATGACCGCGGTCATCATCGACGGGAAGGCGTTCGCGCGAGCGTTGCGCGCGCGCGTCGCGACGGCGGCCGGGCTGTTTCGGGACGCGTCGGGACGCCCCGCCGGGCTGGCGGTCGTGCTCGTCGGGGACGATGGGCCGAGCAGCGTCTACGTCAGGTCCAAGGAACGCGCGACGTTGGAGGCCGGCATGCATGGGGTGGTGCACCGGCTGGACGCGGGCGTGTCGCAGGCGGCGTTGCTGGAGCTGGTCGAAAGCCTTAACGCGGACGACGCGATCGACGGCATCCTCGTGCAGCTGCCGCTGCCGCCGCAGATCGACGAGGCCGCCGTGATCGCCGCGATCGATCCGGGCAAGGACGTGGACGGGTTTCATCCGGTCAACGCGGGGCGGTTGGCGACCGGGCAGGACGCGCTCGTTCCGTGCACGCCGATGGGGTGCCTGCTGCTGCTGCAGGACCGGCTCGGCGACATGTCAGGGCTCGAGGCGGTCGTGATCGGGCGGTCGAACATCGTGGGCAAGCCGATGGCGGCGCTGCTGCTGGCCGCGAACTGCACGGTCACGATCGCGCATTCGCGGACGCGCGATCTGGCGGACGTGGTGCGGCGCGCGGACATCGTGGTCGCCGCAGTCGGCCAGCCCGCCATGGTACGGGGAGACTGGATCAAGCCGGGGGCGACGGTCGTCGATGTCGGGATCAACCGGGTGGACGGCAGACTGGTCGGCGATGTCGCATTCGACGAAGCGGTGCAGGTCGCGGGTGCAATTACGCCGGTACCGGGCGGCGTGGGGCCAATGACGATCGCGGTGCTCCTGCGCAACACGCTGTTCGCGGCGCATGCGCGTGCCGGGCTCGCGCCGCCAAGAGGCCTCGCATGAACGAACTCGTCGCCCTCTTCACCTCCGCGCTCGTCACCTTTCTGCTCGTCATCGATCCGCCCGGCTGCGCGCCGATCTTCGCGAGCCTGACTCGGCAGGCGCAGCCGGCCGAGCGCCGATCGATGGCGGTGCGCGCGGTCGTGATCGGGGCGGCGATCCTGATCTTCTTCGCGGCGTTCGGCGAAGAGTTGCTGCGCGCGTTGGGCGTCAGCCTGGCGAGTTTCCGGATATCGGGCGGCATCATGCTTTTTCTGATTGCGCTCGACATGGTGTTCGAGCGACGCACCGAACGGCGCGAAAAACGCGCGGAGGAGCTGGAGGAGGAGCAGGTCGTCGACGTGTCCGTGTTCCCCATGGCGATTCCGATGATCGCCGGGCCGGGGTCGATCGCGACCGTCATGCTGATCACCGCGCGCTCCGAAGGGTTGCGGGAGTCGGCCGTCGTGTTCGCGGCTTTGTTCGTGACGCTGGGCATCACGCTGCTCGCGCTGCTCGCGGCGGGGCCGATCATGCGCGTGCTGGGCGCGCGGATCGAAGCTGTCATTACCCGCATTCTGGGGGTCATCCTGGCGGCGCTCGCGGCGCAGTTCATCATCGACGGGCTGAAAGCGAGTTTTCCTTAACGGGATTGACGACCCGCCACATCTTGAACGGCGAATCCTTGGGCAATGCCACCGGCGTCAGCCAGCCCGGTACGCGTCCGTCCCGCAACTGCACGTAGAACCCGCTCGGGGCGTTGGTGCTGTACAGTGTCGTTTCCGACATGTTGGGGCAGATCAGAACGTAGTCCGCGCCGCGCCTCTCGATGATGCGGCGTGCCTGCGGTTCGGTACCCCGGAACGCGTGCATGACATCGACGATCGCGTCGCCGTTGCGGTGGTACGGCCCCGCGATCGCGCTGTGACGCGTCAGCGCGAGGAGGCGCGGGGACAGGTCGACATGCGTGAACACGGTGCCGGGCGGCACGCCGAACAGCGGCTTCATCGACAGGATCGCCGGGCAGCGGCGGTTGGCGACGCCGACCTTTTTGGCGAACGCGCCAACCTTCTTTTCGGGCATGTAGCGGGTCAGCGCGGAGATCAGCGTCCCGCTCGCCACCGCGATGATCAGCGCCGGGCCCAGGATACGGACGAGCATGTTGCGGCCACGCCGGAATTTGGGAACGCGCAACCAGGCGAGCGCCGCCGCGCCCGGAACGGCCAGCAGCTGCGCGCCCGGCGCGGCGCGCGTTCCCCAGAACAGGAGCCCGAGCGAGCCCGCCGACAACAAAGCGAGCGCGGCGGCACGCGGCCACGCGACGGGATCGGTCCGACGCGCCCACAACAGGATCACCGATCCCCACAAGCCCGCAATGGGAAGGGCCAGAACGCTCAGCGCGTTTCTTTCTTCCTGCTGCCAGATGGGTTTGACCTCCCGGACGTTGCTCATCCAGACGCGGCGCAGTTCGGGGGATGCGCCTTCGGGTTGGCCCAGGCAGTGCGGCCAGACGTACGCGAACGCGGCGGCGAGGATGGCGGCGGCGGCGATCGCGGCAAGGAGACGGCCGATGCGCGTCAGTCGCAGGCGCGACAGGACGAGCAGCGCCGCGCCGCCGGCGAGCGTGGCCGACAGCCACACGGGGCTGAGCGCATCGCACACGGGCGCACGGTTGGCGTAGGAGGCGAAGATCGCGAAACCGGTAGCGCTGCCGCCCGCGAGCGAGACGGCGTAGGCCTCGACGCGCGGCCGTTCTTCCGCGTCCCACACCCAGAACAGCGCGGTGAACCCGCCGATCGCGGCGAGGTATGGCAGGAATTCGAGTCCGATGCTGAGTGAACCCGCGGTCGCGAGGCCGGCCGTGATCCCGCCGCGCACGCGTTCCGGATCGACAAGCCCCGCGACCGCGAGGCTGAGCATCGCGAGCTGCCACCCGTGATGGTCGATCCGCGTCGGCATGAATTGGGCGAGCGCGACGACGCCGAAGAAGAACAGGGGCACGGCCAGCAAAAACCCCGGGGGGCCGAGCATGCGTCGCGCAGTCAACGCCAAACCGGTCAGCGTCACGAGCAGCGGCAGCATCGGCGCGATCGCCACCGCCGCGCGCTCCGCGGACGGACCGTCGATGAACAGGCCGAACAGCAGCCGCAGGCCCGCGATCGGCAGGTCTACGAAACGCGACCAATGGATGTCCGCGCCGCCGGGCGGGTCCATGCGGTACTGGCGCAGGTCGTACCAGTCCTGACCCGCGAGCCAGCTACGGACCTGCACCATCCGCATGTTGTCGTCGGTGTCGGCGAGCGCGAACCAGTAGATGTTCTGCCAGCGCATGACGATCGCGACCGTGCACGCGACGAGCCATGCGGCGACCACGAGCGCGAACCAGCGCCGCGATGCGTAGGCGATCGCCCGCTCCACCCAAATTCCTTTAATTCGTCCGCGCCCGGCCTTAAGGGGCGGGCGGCGATTGGCCAAGCGGTCGAAACCTCCGTTGTTCCCCGGCGAAGGGCACCCATCGAAGTATTACTTCGATGGGACCCAAGGCCGGGGTCCAGCCTTCAGCAGCGACGAAAGGCTGGGCCCCGGCCTTCGCCGGGGAACTGGGTATCTTTCAACTTCTGAACAGAAACTCCGAGCTTTTCGGCCAACTCGTCCGCTTCGCGCTGACGGGCGGGTTGCTGACCGTGTTCGTCGCGGGCGGGTACTGGCTGCTCGCGACGTTCGCGGGCGTGGAGCCGATGCTCGCGCTGGCGCTCGTCTTCGCGGTGGCGACCGGGTTCGGCTACGTGCTGCACAGCCGCTGGAGTTTTCGCGGGCACGAGGCGCGCGGCAGCGCCCTAAGCCGAACGTTGCGCTTCCTGACCGTCAACATGGTCGGGTTCCTCAGCAATCAGGCGTTCGTGTGGCTGCTCGTCGTGCGCATGGGCGGGCCGACCTGGTGGCCGGTGCTCCCCATCCTGTTCGTGACGCCGCTGCTGACGTTCGCGCTGAACCGGCAATGGGTCTTTAGGTAAGACGGGGGTAGTTCGTTAACCATCTTGGCCGATGCACGCGCTATGACGGTGACGATGCCGACCGCCGGAGACGCGACATGACCGCCTACGCGCCGCTGGGCACGCGTGTCGGGACCGCCGCGTGCGAGTTGTCGCTGATCGTCCCCGTCAAGGACGAGGAGGACGCGATCGGACCGTTCGTGAAGCGTGTAGCGCCTATCCTCGATCGCCTGCTCGCCGACGGGTCGTGGGAAATCCTTTTCGTGGACGACGGCAGCGGCGATGGCACACTCCCGAAAATTCATGCCGCGCACCGCGCCGACGCTCGCGTCCGCGCGATCTCGCTGTCGCGCAATTTCGGCAAGGAAGCCGCGCTCAGCGCTGGGCTCGACCACGCATGCGGACGTGCGTGCGTCCCGATCGACGTCGACATGCAGGACCCGCCCGAAGTCATCGGCGACATGCTGGTCAAGTGGCGCGAGGGGTACGAAGTCGTCTACGGCGTGCGCCGCGACCGGCGCACGGACAGTTTTCCAAAGCGCCTGACCGCCGACCTGTATTACCGCGCGCACAACTGGCTGTCGTCGGACAAGATTCCTGAACATGCGGGCGATTTTCGGCTGCTCGACCGCGCGGTCGTCGACGTCATCCGGCAGCTGCCCGAACGCAACCGCTTCATGAAGGGGCTGTTCGCGTGGAGCGGGTTCCGGCAGGCCGCGGTCGAATACGACCGGTCCGCACGGACCGTGGGGACGTCCAAGTTCCCGGCCTGGAAGCTGTGGACGCTCGCGGTCGACGGGATCACCTCCGCATCGACGCTGCCCCTGCGTGTATGGTCATACATCGGCGTCGTGATCGCGCTGCTCGGGATGATCTACGCGGCGTTCGTGATCGTGCGCACGACGTTGTACGGCGTTGACGTGCCCGGCTACTCCTCGCTGATGGTCGCCGTGCTGTTCTTCGGCGGGCTGCAGCTCATTTCATTGGGCGTGCTCGGCGAGTATGTCGGCCGCATCCTCGTCGAAACCAAGCAGCGGCCGATTTACGTGATCCGCCAGAAGATCGGGCTCGACTAGGTGGAACGCGCCGTCTTCGACCGCATGGCCGCGCATGACGGCCGGCATTGGTGGTACACGGCCCGACGCCGCATCCTGCACGACGTCATCGCCCGCGAAATCCCTTTGCCGGCGCGGCCTCGCATTCTGGAGGTCGGGTGCGGAACGGGGCATAATTTCGACATGCTGCGGGGCTTCGGCGAGCTCGACGCGCTGGAGATCGACGATCCCGCGCGGGAGATCGCGGAGATCAGGCTGGGGCGCGCGGTCGGCACCGCGCCGCTTCCCGAGCTGCCGGGCGTTCCGGACGCGCATTACGATCTGGTGGCGCTGCTCGACGTGCTCGAACATGTGGCCGACGACGAAGGCGCGCTGCGGGGGATCGCGCGCAAGCTTAGCGCCGGCGGTCGCGTCCTGCTGACCGTGCCGGCCAATCCGTGGATGTGGTCCGCGCACGACACGGTGCACCACCATCACCGCCGCTACACGCGCGATACGCTGACCGCGGTCGCGCACCGCTCCGGGTTTTCCGTCCGCACGATGAGCCATTTCAACACGCTGCTCTTTCCGCTCGCCGCCGCTCTCCGCATCGTCGGCAAGGCGTCCGGCAAGACGAGCAGCGACGACGCCATGCCGAACCCCGTGCTCAACGGGGTGTTCGACACGGTGTTCGGGTGGGAACGCCATCTCGTCGGGCGCGTGCCGATGCCCGTCGGCGTGTCGCTACTCGCGATCCTGAGCGTCGATGCGGAACAGCACGCTGGCCCCGTCGCGCCAGACCGGGGTCAGGCCGCGCACTAGCCTGGTATCATACGGTGGCGGAGCGATCAGCCACACGTAATCGAACCCGGCGTGCGGGAGCAGGCGCAGCGCGTCGTCCAGCGTACGCCATTCGGGGTGGCGGCACCCGGGCCGCAGCACGATCTGCGAGGGATCGCTGTCGAAGCCGGGTGCGGCGGCGTGCCGCACGCGCAGCAGCTGCGCGCCCGCCATCGCCCATTGGTCGTTCGCGAACGCCCCGCGCGTCACCAGCGCGAGCGCGGGCAGGTGGTCGAGCCGCGTCATGGCCCAGCGTTCGTCGCACGACTTGCCGACGAACGCGGCGACGCGCGCGTTACGCGGCAGATGATCCAGCGCGGCGAGTTCGCGGTCGTAGCTGCGGTCGTAGGCGAGCGCGCTCGTCGTCGTGATCGCCGTGCGCGCGAGCAGAAAGGCGAGGCCGGCCAGCGCCAGCCTGCGCGCGAACGCGGAGTCGGCGGGCGCGCGGATCGCCAGCACCGCGACCGCGAGCATGTAGGGCGCGAGCCGCATGTCCGCGAAATTCGACCCGAACACGACGCGCGGCAACGCTATGTAAACGAGCCCGAACAGGACCGCCGCCGCGCCCAGGATCGGCGAGAAGCCGAGACGCTTCGACCGGGCGGTCAAGTAAATCAGGCCAACGACGACGACGAGCGCGGCAACGTCGAAAGCCATCCACCGGTCGCGCAACGCGCGGGCGACGTACAGGAGCTTGTTGCCCCAGTTGAGCCAGTCCCCCGTCTGCCCCGCCACCGCGCCGCTCCGCCACGCGAGCATGAGCAGCAGCGGCGCGGCGAGCGGCAGGCAGTTCGCCGCCGCCCGCACCGCCGCGGCCGCAATGCCGCGTCCCGCTTCGCGTGCGTGCGCCCATTCGGCGGCGAAGGCCAGCAGGCCCAGCATGCCCCAGCCGAAGATGTGCGTGGTCCACACGACGAGCGACACCGGCACGAAAAGCGCGCCCCGCAGCCGCCGCCTGTCCGCCAGCCGCAGCCACGCGGCGAACGCCAGGAACGCGAACCCGGCGGACAGGGAGAAATTGGCGAAACCGTAGACGAGCGGGTGGTTGTACGCGAGCGGGAGCGCGAACAGCGCGGTCGGCGGAACGCGGCCTTGCGCTTCGCGCGCGACCAACAAAAACCCGGCCGCGGTCAGCGCGGGGATGGCAATCGCGATCGTCTTGACCGCGAGCTCCAGCCCCAGAAACTTCGACAGGGGCACGACGAGAAGGTCGACGCCCAGATTGCCGATCAACGCCCATTCGAACCGGAAGAACTGTTGCAGGAACGGCGATCCGTCAAGATCGAGCTGCAGTCGGTAGCGCCCCATGTGGCCGGGCAGGTCGACCAGCGGCGGGATGTCGGGCCAGACCAGCGGCAGCGCGGGAAGCAAGGCCAGCGCGACGAGGACCCACGGACGTTGCCACAAGCTGCGCATGTCGTGTGGGGCGGCGGGCACGGCGGCGGCTTGCCACAATTCGCCGAGATGCGACAAGCTTGCGAGCGTGGTGGCCACGACCTAGAACCAGAAGACTGCAAAGATCCGTTCGTCCTGAGTAGCCGTTGAGCCTCCTGAGCTTGTCGAAGGGCGAAACGGCGTATCGAAGGATCAGCCGGGATGCTTCGATACGCGTCTTCGACAAGCTCAGCCGCTACTCAGCACGAACGGATTGTGTTTACTTGAAGTCATCCCGTTCTAGTCCCGCGCCATGACCGGCACCCCCCCATCGACCGCGGTCGCAGGCCGGGCCTGGCTCGTGCTGGCC
Organism: uncultured Sphingomonadaceae bacterium; assembly: GCA_964251385.1. Classification (GTDB taxonomy): domain Bacteria; phylum Pseudomonadota; class Alphaproteobacteria; order Sphingomonadales; family Sphingomonadaceae; genus CADCVW01. Next base: position 147,506 of record CAXUJK010000003.1, read on the forward strand.
GTCGTGATCGCGGTCGCGGCCGCGTTTCGGATCGCGGGTCTGGGCGACTGGTCGCTCTGGCTCGACGAGTCGTGGAGCCGGTGGATGACCGAGGTCGACTGGACCGCCTTGCGGACGCGAGCGTCCGCGTACGACACGCATCCGCCCGTCTACTACTCGGTGCTCAAGGCCTGGCGCGGGATGGGGGCGGACGGACCGTTCGGGATGCGCTTGTTGTCGGCGCTGGCAGGGATTGCGACGGTGGGGTTCGCCTGGGCCGCGGCGCGGCAGGTGTACACTTCAAACACGACAAAATGGCCCGTGCCTTTGGTGGTCGCGTTTGCCGCCGTGTCGCTTCCGCTCATAGTGGCGTCGCGCCAGGCGCGGCCCTACGCGCTGTTCGCGCTGGCGTTCGCAGTGGCGCTTGCCGCCGCGCTGGCGCTGCTGCGCCGCCGCGATGACCGTGCATGGTGGCTATGGGGCGCCTTCTTCGTCGCACTTGAGGCGGTGCTGTGGCTGCACAGCCTGGGCGTGCTGTTCGCGGGCGCGTTGAGCGGCGGGCTCGTGCTTGGGCTGATGGCGAACGGCGCGTTGCGCCGCGATCTGATGCCGCTGGTGCTCGGCCATGTGCTCGCCGGATTTGCCTTCCTGCCGGGACTCGCGTCGATCCTGGCGCATCGGCGCAACTGGACGACGAGTTGGCTGCGGTTCGATCCTGCCGCGGTTCCGGACGGGCTGGCCGGAGGGCTGGCCATCCCCGGCCCGTTCGCGCTTCCGCTGTTCGCGCTTGCGCTGCTGGGCGCGATCGCGCTGCTGCGCGCGCGCGATGACCGGCCCGCCGGCTTGCTGCTGCTGAGCACGGCCGTGCTGCCCGCCGCGGCGACGATCATCCTGTCCGTCCTGTCCTCGCCGGTGTTCCTGCCGCGCACGCTCGTTCCTTCGGTGGTCCCGCTGGTGCTGCTCGCCGCCGCGGGTGCGGGATCGCCCGGCTGGTCGCGGTTAAAATTCGCGGCGGCGACGTTCTGCCTCGTCACGTCGGCCGGCATCGCGTTCACCGCAATCTCGCGCGGGCCGGAGGAGAAGTGGACGGAGATCGCGGCGGCTTTGCGCGCGAACGTGGGGCCCGGGGAGGAAGTGTGGGTCCTGCCCAACGAGTTCGCGCTGCCGCTGCGTTATGCGAACGGCGGGCGCCCGCCCTACCCCGTCCGCGGGCTGCCCGCCGACTTTCCCGCGCCCGCGCATCCGGGGCCGCGGCCTTCGGGAACGCGCGCGGTGCCGACCGTCTCGCCCGCCGACGCCGTTCGCCTCGTCGCCGAGGCCCGCGCGCGGGACGTGACCGGCGTATGGCTGGTGCGCAATCCGTCTAGGATCTTCGATCCGGAGGACGCACTCGCCGCGGTGCTCGGTCCGCCGATTGCCCGCGCGCAGGCGTTCCGGCCGCTACGCGTCGAGCATTATCGGCTCACGTCGGCACGCAGCGCGCGCTCCTCCTTCAACATGTAGTCGCGCATGATGGGCAGCGTGCGGCGTTCGCGGATGTACTGGATCTGGTAGTTGCATCCCGACCCGTTCTCGAACGTCGTGACCGCGCCCGCGAGGTAGAACTCCCACATGCGGTAGAAGCGCTCGTCGTAGAGCGCGACGATGTCGGCGCGGCGTTCGCGGACGGAGATCAGCCAGCGTTCGACGGTGTAGCCGTAGTGCAGCCGCAATGTTTCGACGTCGGCGGCGATCAGCTTGGCGCGCTGCGACGAGGCGACGATCTGCGACAGAGCCGGGTTGTAGCCGCCGGGGAAGATGTACTTGTCGAGCCATGGATCGGTGGTTCCGGGGCCGCCCAGCTTGCCGATCGTGTGCAGCAGCATGACGCCGTCCGCGGCGAGCAGTTCGCGGCATTGCAAGAAGAACGCGTCGTAATTGGCCGGGCCGACATGTTCGAACATGCCGACGGACACGATGCGGTCGAACGACCCGGTGACGCTGCGATAGTCGATCAGCTCGAACTTGACCCGGTCGGACACGCCCGCCTCGGCGGCACGCCGCCGCGCGACCGCCAGTTGCTCTTCCGACAGCGTGACGCCGAGCACGTCGACCCCCGCCTTGGCGTGCAGGTACAGCGCCATCCCGCCCCACCCGCAGCCGATGTCGAGCACGCGCTGCCCGGGTTTGAGATAAAGCTTGGCGGCGATGTGCGCCTTCTTGTCGTCCTGCGCCCGCGCGAGGCTGTTCGCCGGATCAGTGAAGTAGGCGCAGCTGTACTGGCGGTCGGCGTCGAGGAAGAGGTCGTACAACTTGTCCGACAGGTCGTAGTGGTGAGCGACGTTGGTGCGAGACTCCTTGGGGCGGTTGCGCATGCGGAGCTTGCCGAGCCATTTGGCCCCGCGCCGCTTGAACAGCGACCGCTTGGCCCCGCCCCGTTCCCAGCGCCCGTTCCACGTGACCAGCCGCAACAGGTCGAGAACATCCCCCTCCTCGACCGTGACGCGGCCGTCCATGTACGCCTCGCCCATCGCCAGCCGCGGGTTGCGCAGGATGTCGGACTCGACCTTGGCGTCGTGCAGCCTGATCGTGACGGGGCGGACGTTCTCGGAGGGTTGGCCAAAGCTGCGCGTCTCGCCCGTGTGGCCGATAACGGTCAGCGGACCCTCGTCGACGAGCCGTTCGAGAAGTTTCGCGATGAGCCACATGGGCAGGCGCTTAGCGGGACATGTTCGTCATTGCGAGCGAAGCGAGACGATCGGTCACGCCGATTAGAAGTCCGCTTCGCTCACATTCGTCCAAGCGAAGCCGGCGGCGCTGACTGCAGCCCTCAATGCCTCCAGGAATGCCGAACCGAAGGCCTCGTCCAACGCCAGGAACCCCAGCATGTCGCTGTCGACACCTGGACGAAGAATGCCGCGCACGCCTCGGTCGGCCAGCCAAGCGGCGCGGCCGGTCCAATCCTCGCCGATCAGCGCGAGCAGCGTCCGGCGATCGACCACGGGCGGCAGCGAGCCGGGCGCGGACAGCAATGCCAGCTGCGCCTGCAGCCACAGCGGATGGTCGGCGTCGTCGAAGAACCGTTCAGCGACATGTGCGCGCACCGTCGACAGCTGGACGATCGTGGCGGGCATCCCGCCCAGCACGGCGCGCGCGCGATCCGCCAGTCAATCCGGCGGGATCGCGCGCACGTCGTCGCCTCCGACATGCGTCCACTCGGCGCCTGCCGCTCGCTGCTGCTCGGCACTATGTTCCGAAACGAAAAGGTCATCCGCGCGACGCTCGTCATCGCCGAGGCCATCGCGCGCACCAATGGAAGCGGAACAATAGCGTCCGCGGAATCGATTGCGTGGTGCCACCCGATGAGCGTCAAGCGACCGCTTCGCGCCGGCAGTTTGCCGAGCTGCCAATGCGCGCCGATTGGATCGTTGCAGACATGGACGGAGCCGTTCACGGTGCGCGCACCAGTTATCGTCTCCGCTGATTGGCCTTCTTCATGCGGCCGCATGATCCAACTCGGCGCGGCTTGTCTTCGTCGACGCGGATTTAAGCTGTCCGCATGCCGCCATGATGTCCCGCCCCCGCGGCGTACGGACGGGCGCGGATATGCCCGCCGCGAACACGATGGACGAAAAGCTCCGGATGCGGTCGGGGTCGGAACATTCGTACGTGCTGCCGGGCCACGGATTGAACGGGATCAGATTGACCTTGGCGGGCAGGTCGTACGCCCTGATAAGCCGCACCAGCTCGCGCGCGTCCGCGTCCGAGTCGTTCTTGTCCTTGAGCATGACGTATTCAAACGTGATGCGCCGCGCGTTGTTGATGCCCGGGTAGTCCGCGCACGCCTGCAGCAGTTCCTCGATGCCGTATTTGCGGTTGATCGGAACGATCTCGTCGCGCACCGCCTTGGTCACCGCGTGCAGTGAGACCGCGAGATTGACGCCGATCTCCGCCCCCGCGCGCGCCATCATCGGGACGACGCCCGACGTCGACAACGTGATGCGGCGGCGGGACAGGCCCAGGCCTTCGCAATCCATGACGATCTTCAACGCATCGCGGACATTGTCGAAATTATAGAGCGGTTCGCCCATGCCCATCATGACGATGTTGGTCAGCATGCGGCCCTCCGGCTGGGAGGGCCACTCGCCGAGCGCATCGCGCGCCAGCATGACCTGGCCGACGATTTCGCCCGCCGTCAGGTTGCGCACCAGCCGCATGGTTCCCGTGTGACAGAAGGCGCAGTTGAGCGTGCACCCGACCTGGCTCGACACGCACAACGTGCCGCGATCCGCATCCGGGATGAACACCATCTCGTAATCCTGCGCGTCCGGAGACCGCAGAAGCCATTTGCGCGTGCCGTCGGTGGACACCTGCGCCTCGACGATCTCGGGCCGGTCCACGACGAAGCGATCGGCGAGCCTGACCCGGTCGGCTTTGGACACGTCGTTCATCGTATCGAACGCGCGCGCGCCGCGGTGGTAGATTTGATGCCAGATCTGCTTGGCGCGAAGCTTTGCTGATTTGGCTTCGAACCCCGCCGCTTCCAGCTCGCCCCGGATCGCATCGCGCGTCAGCCCGACGAGGTCGACGCGGCCGTCGGTACGCAGCAACGGCGCGCGCGGGGCGGGGACCGGATCGATGAGACCGGGGGAGGAGATCAGGGCGTTCACGGTGCGGTGGACATAAAGCAAGAGGCGGCGAAACGCCAGCTACCGACCCCTGCACGCAAGCGCCGCCGCGTCGACCGCACTCGCGGCGCCGCCAAGCGCAAAAGCATGGGCGAAGCCGTTCCCGTTGCGATCGCGTGCCGAAACCGTCATCGATATGCCCGTGCGCATCGCGGCGACGATCGCGCGATCGGCCGCTCCGCTGCGCGCCCAGACGTCCGTGCCGCGTCCGACGAGCTGGAAGACCTGCCCGTCGACGTTGAGCAGGATCGCCGAACCGACACGGGCTTCCCGATACAGGCGCAGGTGGACCTGTCCTACGACGCGCCGCGTCGGCCAGTTCGCGACGGACGCGAACGCGCCGCCGCCCGGAACGATCGGGGCGGCGATCGCATAACATCGCGGCGGCGCGTCGTCGCGGAAGGCGGCCCAGCTCCCATGCACGCCGATCGTCGTGCGGGCATGCGTCGGCGACCACGACGACAACGCTGCGAGCACGGCCAGACCAAAGCGTGACATCAAAAGCACAGTATCTGCCGTTTACCTGACGTTAATGCAACAGAACGATATCTCGAACGCTCTGACTGGCTCTCGCCGATATGCGAGCCAACATAAAAGGAAGATTTCAAATGCGTAAGTACATCGTCGCCGCGCTTCTGGCGGGTTCCGTTTCCACCCCCGCTCTGGCGCAGGACGTGGTTCCCGTCGCGGCGGGCACGGGCCCGCGCGTCGAGGCGCTGCTCGGCTACGACTTTCCGTCCGACATCAAGAACGGCTTGTCCTACGGCGGCGGCGTCGGCTTCGACTTCACCGCGCTGGGCGCGACCGCCGGTGTCGAGGCCGAATATATGGGCAGCGATGCCAACGAGTGCGAGGATGACGTTCTCGTCGACGGCGACAAAGTGTGCGCGGGTCTTGGCCGCGACATCTATGTCGGCGGCCGCGTCGGCGCCAACATCTTCGGCAGCAGCTTCGCCTATCTGAAGGCCGGCTACACCAACCAGCGCGTGCGCGCGTCGTACGACGATGGCGGCAACGGCAGCCTGGACGAGAACGAAGGCGACAACCTGGACGGCGTGCGCGTCGGCGCGGGCCTCGAGTTCGGCATCCCGACGCTGGGTCTCGGATCGTCGGCGTACCTGAAGACGGAATATCGCTACTCGAACTACGAACTGGGCTTCGAGAAGCACCAGGCCGTCGCGGGCGTCGGCTTCCGCTTCTAAGCCAAGCAGACCGATCTTCCGGACTTGCCGTCCGGATGGGACAGGCGGCGACCTTGGTTGCCGCCTGTTCCGTTTCCGTTCCCTAGCGGCGGTGCGACCAGCCGTTATACCTGCCCCGAAATCTGAGGGGCAGAATCATGAAGGCTACGATCGAACGGGCGACGCTCCTCAAGGCGTTGAGCCACGTCCAGTCGGTGGTCGAGCGCCGCAACACGATCCCCATCCTGTCCAACGTCCTGATCGAAGCGAGCGAGGGAGAGGACGGCGGCATACGCCTGATGGCGACCGACCTGGACATCCAGATCAACGAGACGGTGCGGGCGCAGGTGTCGCAGCCGGGCGCGACCACCGTGTCCGCGCACACCTTGTTCGATATCGCGCGCAAGCTGCCCGAAGGGAGCCAGGTCGAGCTCAACGCGGCCGAAGGCAAGATGCAGGTCAACGCGGGCCGCGCGCGCTTCAACCTGTCGACGCTGCCCCGCGACGACTTCCCCGTGATCGCGGACGGCGAGCTGGCGACCCGCTTCGACCTGCCCGCCGCCACGCTGCGCACGATCATCGACAAGACGCGGTTTGCGATCTCGACCGAGGAGACGCGCTACTACCTCAACGGCATTTTTCTTCACGCGGTCGACGACGTCCTGAAAGCCGCGGCCACTGACGGCCACCGGCTCGCCCGCGTCACCGTGCCCCTGCCCGAAGGCGCGGCCGGAATGCCCGACGTCATCGTGCCCCGCAAATGCGTCGCGGAACTGCGAAAACTGCTCGACGAGGCGGACGAAGTAGTGTCGCTATCGCTGTCCGCCACCAAAATCCGGTTCGGGCTGGGCACCGCGGTGCTCACATCCAAACTGATCGACGGGACGTTCCCGGACTACAACCGCGTCATTCCCACCGCCAACGACAAGCTTCTCAAGATCGACCCGAAAAGCTTCGCCGCGGGCGTCGACCGCGTCGCCACGATCGCGTCCGAAAAGACGCGCGCGGTCAAGATGGCGCTCGACCGCGACAAGATCACGCTGTCGGTCACGTCGCCCGAAAACGGCACGGCGGCGGAGGAAGTCCCCGGAGACTACGCCGCGAGCGGTTTCGAGATCGGGTTTAATGCCAAATACCTGCTCGACATATTGGGGCAGATCGAAGGGGACACGGTCGAGGTCCATTTGGCGGATGCCGCCGCGCCGACATTGTTGCGGGAGAACGAAAAGGCAGCGGCGCTGTACGTGCTGATGCCGATGCGGGTTTGATCGAGGAGCTGGGCCGCATGGACGTCGAGGTTGAGGTGCCGCACCAACATCATGGGACGGGCCATCGGTGGCTCGACAAGGTCCTGCCGGTCAGCGCTCTTTTCGTATCGTTCGTGTCGATATGGATCGCCCGCCATCACGGCGAGGTCATGCAGAATCTCGTACGCCAGAACGAGCGTTTGGTGCAGGCCAACTCGCTCCCGCACTTCCAGCTTCAAGGCAGCAGTCGAGACGAGACGGGAGCACCGGGCGTCAGTTTCTTCGTCGCCAACGCGGGCGTCGGCCCCGGCGAGATCCGCGCGGCCCGGATCACCGTCGACGGACGACCGGTGGGAAACCTCGAGGAGCTGACCCGCGCATGCTGCGCTGGAACAGGAGTCCATGCGGGAACGACCTCGACGCTGGCCGGAGTGATGCTCCGTCCCGGCGAGAAATTACGCTACATCGATGTCCCGCTGGCGCCGTCGACACAAGCTTGGACGAACGCGCTCGACGTGGCACGTCGAACGGATCGGATCGTGACGACCGTCTGCTATTGTTCCGTCTTTGATGAATGTTGGACGCGTTCGTCGGTAAGCATGGCACGTCCGAGGCCGGTATCGTCCTGCGCCATGACCGGGAAGCTGTATCGGCAATAGCGGCTGGAGTGATCCAGTAATGATGTACCATCTTCCTTGATCTGCCTGTGCGCACCGTGCCCCCGGTAACTCCGCCTTGTGCCCCAAAGCCATACGGCTTAACCTTTGCGCATGATCGTCACCCGCATGGACGCCGATGCACAACCCGTGGTGCCCGCCGAGGTACTTGAAACGCTCGGCTTGAAGCCCGGCGACAGCATCGGCTGGCACTTCCTCAACGGTCGTTTCATCGTCCGCCGCGCCTTGGCCGATGAGGAGATCGACGAAGAGACCGGCCTGCCGATGGCGGAGTTGCGGACGCTGATCGACGAAGCCCGCGATGGGCCGACCATGTCGATGGAAGAGGCGTTTGCCGACCTTCGTGCCCATGCTGCCAAAAGGCGCGCGGCCGCCGCGTGAAGCTCCGCATCAGGTTCAGCACTGAGGCGAGCGCCGATCTGCGCGAACTCTACGACTACATCGCCGAACGCGCGGGGCTGGACGTTGCCGACGCCTACATCGATCGCATCGAGCAAGCCTGCCTGCCGTTGCTCGACACGCCGTTCCTGGGCGCTCGGCACCGCGAGTTCGAAGAAGGCCTGCGCACGTTCGCTTTCGAACGCCGTGCCACGATCTACTATCGCATCGACGGCTGGGACATCGTCATCGATCGGGTCGTGCCCAAGGGGCGTGACGCACGGCGGCTGTTCGTCCGATCGCGTCGGTAGGCGGTGCCCCTCACCCGCCTCACCCTCACCGATTTTCGTTCGTACGCCGCCGCGACGATCTCGCCCGGCCCCGGGTTCGTCGTGCTCACCGGCGAGAACGGGGCGGGGAAGACGAACGTGCTGGAGGCCGTGTCGCTGCTGTCGCCGGGGCGGGGGTTACGGGGGAGCACGCTCGGCGAAGTGGCCCGGAGCGGCGGGCCGGGCGGGTTCGGGGTGGCGGCGCGGCTGGTCGAAGATGTCGAGCTTGCGACGGGAACGCTCGCGGCCGCGCCCGAGCGGCGGCAAATTCGGATCAACGGGGCGATCGCGTCCGCCGGTGCATTGGCCGAATGGCTGTCCGTGCTGTGGATCACGCCCGCGATGGACCGGCTGTTTTCCGAACCCGCGTCCGGACGCCGCCGCTTCTTCGACCGGCTGGTGCTCGCGCTCGAACCCGCGCACGCGCACCACAGCGCGCGCTACGAGGCGGCGATGCGCGCGCGCAACAAGCTGCTCGCCGATCCCGACACCGCCGACCCCGCTTGGCTGGCGGCGCTGGAGGCGGGCATGGCCGAGCACGGCATCGCGATCGCCGAGGCGCGCGCGGCGACCGCGTACGAGCTAGGCGAGGTGCTGCACGCTCAACCCGAAAGCGTGTTCGCCCGCGCGTCACTGTCGCTATCCGGTTGGGCAAGCGCGGGCGAAGGCGCGCTGCTGGCCGAACTCAAGGCCGGGCGCGGGCGCGATGCCGCCGCCGGGCGCACGCTGGCCGGACCACACCGCAGCGACCTCCTCGTCACACATGCCGGCAAGGGCCAACCCGCCGAGCGCTGCTCGACGGGCGAGCAGAAGGCGCTGCTGCTGGGCATCGTGCTCGCACATGCCGATCTGGTCGCGTCACGCGTGGCACGAAGGCCGATCCTGTTGCTCGACGAGGTGGCCGCCCATCTCGACCCGTCACGCCGTGCCGCCTTGTTTGCGCGCTTGGACGGGCAGGTCTGGATGACGGGAACGGAAGCGGCACTCTTCTCCGGCATCGCCGACGCGACCTGGCTGCACGTCGCCGATGGCCGCATCGGCTGACCTTTCCGGCACTTCGCCGGGGCAGAAAAACGTCGCTTTCGCGCGCAAAAACCTTATATCCTGCATCATGGCGACAGCACCCAATACGAGCGATTACGGCGCGGATTCCATCAAGGTTCTGAAAGGCCTCGATGCGGTTCGCAAGCGTCCGGGGATGTATATCGGCGACACGGACGACGGGTCCGGCCTGCACCACATGGTGTTCGAGGTGTCGGACAACGCGATCGACGAAGCGCTCGCCGGACATTGCGACCGGATCGAGATCACGCTGAACCCCGATGGTTCGGTTTCCGTGGAGGACAACGGCCGCGGCATTCCGACGGGCATACACCAGGGCGAAGGCATTTCGGCCGCCGAAGTCATCATGACGCAGCTGCACGCGGGCGGAAAGTTCGAGAACACGTCCGACGACAACGCGTACAAAGTGTCGGGCGGGCTGCACGGCGTCGGCGTATCCGTCGTCAATGCGCTGTCGTCCTACCTGGAACTGACGATCTGGCGCGACGGCGAAGAGCACTGGATGCGCTTCGAACATGGCGACGCGGTCGCCCCATTGGTTCTTCGCGGGCCCTGCCCCGAAGGCAAGAAGGGGACCAAGGTCACGTTCCTTCCCTCGCCCGATACCTTCAAGATCCTCGATTTCGATTTCGACAGGCTCGAGCATCGCTACCGCGAACTCGCATTCCTCAACTCAGGGGTTCGCTTGTTCCTGATCGACGGGCGCCATGAGGAACGACGCGAGGTCGAACTGTTCTACGAAGGTGGGATCGCCGCGTTCGTGCGCTATCTGGACCGCACCAAGACTGCGCTCATCCCCGACCCGATTTCGGTGACCGGGCAGCGCGACGAGGTCGGCATCGACGTCGCGCTCGAATGGAACGACTCCTACTACGAGCAGGTCCTGGCGTTCACCAACAACATCCCGCAGCGCGACGGGGGAACCCATCTGGCAGCTTTCCGCGCGGCGCTGACGCGAACGCTGAACAATTACGCGGAAAAATCGGGCGCGCTGAAGAAGGAAAAAGTGTCCCTCACGGGGGAGGACATGCGCGAAGGGCTGACCGCGATCGTGTCGGTGAAACTGCCCGATCCCAAATTCGGTTCGCAGACAAAGGACAAGCTCGTATCCAGCGAGGTTCGCCAACCGCTAGAAAGCCTGATGGCGGACAAGATGGCCGAATGGCTGGAGGAGAATCCGAACAATGCCCGCTCGATCGTCCAGAAGGTCATTGATGCGGCCGCCGCCCGGGAAGCCGCGCGCAAGGCGCGGGAGGCAACGCGCAAATCGGTGATGGGCATCGCCTCGCTGCCCGGAAAACTCGCCGATTGCCAGGAAAAGGACCCGAGCAAGTGCGAGCTGTTCCTCGTCGAAGGTGACTCCGCGGGCGGCTCCGCCAAGCAGGGCCGCGACCGTGCGATCCAGGCGATCCTGCCGCTGAAAGGAAAGATCCTCAACGTCGAACGCGCGCGCATGGACCGGATGTTGTCCTCGAAAGAAGTCGGCACGATGATCCAGGCGCTGGGGACAGGCATAGGCACGGGGGTGGAGCGCGCCGGGTTCGACCTCGACAAATTGCGTTATCACAAGATCGTCATCATGACGGACGCCGACGTGGACGGCGCGCATATCCGGACGCTGCTGCTGACCTTCTTCTACCGGCAGATGCCCGAGCTGATCGAGCGCGGGCACCTCTTCATTGCGCAACCCCCGTTGTACAAGGTGGCGAAGGGCAAGTCCGAGGTCTACGTCAAGGACGACGCGCAGCTCGACGATTACCTCGTCACCGCGGGGCTGGGACTAACCCGTCTGGATCAGGCGGGCGGCTCCGCGCACGCCAATCAGCTTCGCGAGCTCGTCGAACATGCGCGCCGCATGCGCACGCTGATGCGGTATGCGCCCAAGCGGTACGACCCGACGATTATCGAGGCGCTCGCGCTACAGGGCGGGCTCGACCCGGAACTGTCGCAGGAGGCACGGGCAGTCGCGGTCGCGCGGGTCGCAAGCTGGCTCGACGCGACCGATCTCGACGCGACATGGACGGGCACCGCGCCGGCCGAGGGCGGCTACCGCCTCGACCGCCTGTGGCGCGGCGTCACCGACGTCCACCCGATCGATCCGGCGTTCCTGGTGTCCGCCGAGGCTCGCAAGCTGCACGCGCTAGCCGCCGAACAGACGGCTTCGTACGCCGAGCCTGCGAGGCTGGTCGCGGTCAGGTCGGCGGGTTCGACCGTCCAAGCCGACGAGAACGCAGTTCCCGACGACGAAAGTCTGCAGGGCACGATCAGCGACTCCGCGGTAAACCCGGATGGCGGCGAGGAGAACCCGGCGACGCCCTTCACGGAAGACGCCACGGAAACCTCGGGCGGCGTTCCGGGCGGCGCGCGTCCGCGCAACCCCGCGGACGCAAAAGGCACCACCGCGATCAACCGCCCGTCCGAACTGCTCGACGCCATTCTTGCCGCGGGCAGGCGCGGCCTGTCGATCCAGCGCTACAAGGGTTTGGGCGAAATGAACGCCGACCAGCTCTGGGAAACGACGCTCGACCCCGACAACCGTAGTCTGCTCCGCGTCGAGATCGCCCAGGCCGACATCGCCGACGAGATCTTTACCCGATTGATGGGCGATGTCGTCGAACCCCGGCGCGAGTTCATCCAGGACAACGCGTTGAACGTTGCTAATTTGGATGTCTAGCTACGTGCGAGAAGAGCGATGACGCTAAGCCTTGTCCGTTCTCGTCTACTTATCAATCAGCTGACAAGCGGCATTTGTGCGTGGCTAACGTTGCAGCAGATGAAGGGAAATTCGTCCAATCTAAGTGAAAGCAGTTTTTACGAACCTCTTCACGACATTGCTCGCGGTCAAGACTACAAGGTTATCATTCAGTTTCCTCTGCCGAGACGTGTAGGGCAACTGGGCGCTTCCGAAAGCTACGACCTTGTGATGTTGTCCACTAATAAAAGGCATATACTTGTTCTCGAAGTGAAGTACAAGAAGCCCGGTTGTATGATGACAGGTACAGTGACTGCAGACGCAGTTAAGATGATTAAGTTGACCGATGACCAGCTGATTATCGCCGCCTGTAAGGCAATGCATGTCAAAACACGTAGTGATTACGTTGTAAGGCGGGCAGCGATGGTCATATGGCGGCGGGCAGATATTGTGGATCAGTTTCGACTTCGCGAGAACGCATTGCTTCGTAAACAATGGTTTCATCTTATCAAAGGCATGATCACGGATACCGCGCTTCCGGTCGGACGCACTTTAGCAAACATCTTCCTCGATAGAACGCCCGTAAGCCCCGTTGGCAATCGCTATGGATCGCTTCGAGCCGGAGCGACTATCACGCCAAACCGCTTCTGGGTCGCTACCTTGAACCAGCGGGCGCTCTGGCATAATCTTTGATGCCCCGCCTGATCCGTTTCTCGGCATCGGAGATCGCGATGTTTTTTGAGGATCATCATCCGCACACTTCCATGTGCTCGGACGCGACGGTGCGGCGCAGGTGCGGATCGACACGTTTGAGGTGATGAACATGTCAGGCAGGATCGATCTTCGCGAGGCGCTGGCCTGGGCGGCGGAGAACAAGGATTTGCTCACGGCCAAGTGGGAATTGTTCAGCGGAGATGTTGCATGAGCATCGGAAAGATGACGGGCGTTTCGGTGACCGGTGACGCTTCAGTTACGATAAGTTGGGACGACGGGCACATTGCCGGCACAAATCTTGCACCAGTGATCGCAGGACGTCAGTCGCTTGCCAGCCTCGCCGATCCCCGCGTCTTCGCTCAGGTGAAGATAGCCGATGATGGCTGGTCGCTCGTTTGGACGTCAGGGATTGACTTCGATACCGCGCAGCTCCGCCGCTGGGCCGACGAGCAGGCCGGGAACGTCATGCCTCTTGCAGCATTCCGCGACTGGGTTCGAGCACAAGGACTGACGCCTGATCAGGCCGCCATCGCGCTCGGCTTGTCCAATCAAGCTATCACGGCTTACCTGAGCGGCGAGCAGCCCGTGCCTAAAACGGTCATGCTCGGCACTGAAGGGTATGGCCACCGCGCAGCGGCGTGATCGGGCAGGCCGCCTAGTGCAGTCCTCGCAGGAACCCGCTCCCGCTCCGCCCGTTCACATGAAAACTTCAATGGAGACGCACGCCATGCCCACCCCCGCCGAGCTCGAAGCCAAGTTCTGGAAGGCGCTGAAGTCCGACATGACGATCATGCTCGGGCTGGACGGGGTCGAGGATGGTCACGCACGGCCGATGACGGCGCAGGTCGAGAACGACCGCAGCCCGATCTGGTTTTTCGCGTCGACCGATAACGTGCTCGTGCAGAAGCTGCCACAGGGCGACCGCGCGATCGCGACGTTCGCGTCCAAGGGGCACGACATCTGGGCGACGATCCACGGTAGCCTGAAGCACGATCAGGATCGCGCGACGATCGACCGGCTGTGGAGCCCGCAAGCGGCGGCGTGGTACGAAGGCGGCAAGGACGATCCCAAGCTCGCGCTGCTCCGCCTCGATGCGGAAAAGGCCGAGATCTGGGAGAACTCGTCGAGTGTGTTCGCGGGCGTCAAGTCGATGCTCGGCATCGATCCCAAGAAGGATGCGGACAAGAAGGTCGCCGAAGTCTCGTTGAGCTAAGCTTTCTGGTCCGTCGGCATGTGGGGCCGCCGGATCAATCCACCCGCGACAGGTCGATCAACACGGGCGCGGAGAACGTAAGGCCGGTCAGCGGCCCGTCCGTCCAGCGCACCTGCGCGGGAACGAGGATGCCGCCTTCGAAGCGGACCTGAACGTGCGACATCGGTTTGAGGCCGACGGGATCGCTTCCCATCATGCCGGCGGCTGACAGATTGTGCACGGCGAAGCTGTGCGGCGATCCGTCGATCAGCAGTTGCAGTGTGCGGTCTTCGGCGGCGACACGTTCGTGCCGGCGGCGGTTGTCGCCTTCCACGGCGCGTTTGGCGTGCGCCTCATGATCGACAGGCTTCGGCGGCTTGACCTCTGCCACGATGTCGCCTTGTCCGCCGCCGCTCCACTTAGCGTCCGCGAGCGGTACCGCCGTTCCGCAGAATCCGCACTCGGCGGTAATGCGCCCGACGAACCATTGCGCGCGGCCGCAGCCGGGACACCGGTTGCTCTCGTTCGCGCGGTAGACGACGTGGTGTCCCCGCGCGGACAGATCGAGGTCGAAGTCGCGGCCTTCGCGCTGGTAGATCATGACACCGGACATGTTGGTCTCCGCAAGACGCACCGCCTCCTTCGGCGACGCGTCGTTCGCGGATCAACATGGCCGCAAGACCTTGCTGACTCCTTACCTGAGGCGCGGTCGCACAGGTTAATGCGACCGGTCGCACGTCGGCTTCCAAGCTGATACGGGCCCGCCATGCTTTACGACGACAATCTCACCGCCGACCGCCGCCACTTCGTCACGCACCTCGAATGCTCCGCCACGGGCGAGCGGCACGACGCGGGCGTCGTTCACAACCTGTCGCGGGCGGGCAAGCCCCTTCTCGTGCGCTACGATTTGGATGAGGTCGCCAAGGCGCTGACACGGGACGCGCTCGCCGCACGGCCGCATGACATGTGGCGCTGGCGCGAACTGCTGCCCGTGCCCGACGCGGCGAGCATCGTCAGCTTGGGCGAGGTGGCGACCCCGCTGATCCCGTTGCCGAAGTTCTCCGGAACGGGGACGCGGCCCGTGCTCGTCAAGGACGAAGCCCGGCTGCCGACGGGATCGTTCAAGGCGCGCGGGCTGGTGATGGCGGTCAGCATGGCCAAGCATTTCGGCATTTCCCGGGTGGCCATGCCGACCAACGGTAACGCGGGCGCGGCGCTCGCCGCCTATGGCGCTGCCGCGGGGATCGAAAGTTTCGTCTTCGCGCCCGACGACACGCCGGAGATCAATGTCCGCGAGATCGCCGCGCAGGGGGCGCACACATATCGCGTCAATGGCCTGATCGGCGATTGCGGGCGCATCGTCGGCGAAGGCCGCGACGCGATGGGCTGGTTCGACATGTCGACCCTGAAGGAGCCGTACCGGATCGAAGGCAAGAAGACGATGGGGCTGGAGCTGGTCGAACAGCTCGACTGGCGGGTGCCGGACGTGATCTTTTACCCGACAGGCGGTGGTACGGGACTGATCGGGATGTGGAAGGCGTTCGCCGAGCTGGAGGCGATCGGGCTCATCGGCCCCGAACGGCCGCGCATGGTGGCGGTGCAGGCGGCCGGGTGCGCGCCGATCGTGCGCGCGTTCGAGCGGGGCGAGACGCATGCCGAACCGTGGGCGGACGCGCATACGCGTGCCGCCGGCATCCGCGTTCCCGGCGCGATCGGCGACTTCCTCATCCTGGACGCGGTGCGGGAGTCGGGCGGGTTCGCCATGGCAGTCGAGGAAGACGCAATCTTCGAGACGCGCGACCGCATCGCGCGCGAGGAGGGCTTGCTGCTGTGTCCCGAAGGCGCGGCGACCGCGCTGGCTTGGGCGGTGTCGGTCGATCGCGGGATGGTCGACGCCGATGCCCGCGTCGTCCTGTTCAACTGCGCGACCGGTCTGAAATACCCGTTGCCGCCCGCCGACGCGTCGATCGACCGGCATGCGCCCATCGATTGGGCGGCGCTCGTGTAGTGCCCCCTTGCATGTGCGCGCGCTAAGGGCGAAACGTTACGCCTAAGGA
The DNA here is from genome assembly GCA_964251385.1 of uncultured Sphingomonadaceae bacterium. Classification (GTDB taxonomy): domain Bacteria; phylum Pseudomonadota; class Alphaproteobacteria; order Sphingomonadales; family Sphingomonadaceae; genus CADCVW01. The sequence continues at coordinate 163,681 of CAXUJK010000003.1, forward strand.
ACCTGCTGCAATAAAGCAGGTTACCTCAGCTCAACAGGGAGAATGTCACATGGCCAAGGCAAGCACGACCAAGAGCGCCGACACGAAAGCGGCCAAGCCGAAGGCCGAGGCGAAACCCAAGGTCGCGGCCAAGCCCAAGGCCGCCAAACCTGCGGGCGACAGCACGGGCAAGCCCAACGCGCTGCAGCAGCCGCTGACGCCCTCCAAGGAACTGGGCGCGATCGTCGGCACGGACAAGATCGCGCGCGGTCAGGTCGTCTCCAAGGTCTGGGAATATATCAAGAAGAACAACCTCCAGAATCCGGAAAACAAGCGCGAGATCATGGCCGACGCCAAGCTCGAGCCGATCTTCGGTGCCAAGAAGGTGACGATGTTCGAGATGAACAAGCATCTCGCCAAGCATCTGACCAAGTAGGATACGGCGCGGCACCCGTTCGCGAGATCAGGGTGCCGCGTCCTGTCGACCATGACGACGCTCTTCACGATCGGTTATGAGGCGAAGACGCAGGCCGAGTTTCTTGCGGAGTTGAAGCAGACCAACGTTCGGGTCGTCATCGATGTCCGGGCGATCGCGGCGTCCAGGCGGCCCGGGTTTTCGAAGACGGCGCTGGCGGGCGGATTGCACGAGGTCGGGATCGATTACCTCCATTTGCGGGCGCTGGGCACGCCCAAGTCCGGGCGAGAAGCGGCGCGACGCGGCGACGTCAGGCTGATGCGCGAGGTCTACGCCGCGCAGCTGGCGATGCCCGAAGCCGAACTGGCGTATGAGCAGCTGCGCAGGGTTGCGACCGACACACCTGCCGCGCTGCTATGTTTCGAACGTGAAGCGCATGCATGTCATCGCGCCGTTATCGCCGAGCGCCTGCATGCCGAGAACGGGTTCGCGATTGTCGACATCTGACGGGCCGACAATCGGGTGCCGGTCAGCGCGGCTGGTGTTCCAGGTACAGGTAGTCGTCGGTGAATTCGGCCACATCGACCATTGCGTTCCAGTTGGCGATCGCAACCATCCCGCCGCGCACCGTTACAAGCCCGCGATCGCGCAGGTCCTTGAGCGTGCGGTTGACGTGGACCTGGGTCAGCCCGGACGCATCCGCGATCTGCGCCTGCGTCAGCGGAAGCGCGTAGCTGTGACCCTGCGTCAACCCCACGACCTGAAGTCGGACCTGCAGCTCGCATAAGAGGTGCGCCAGGCGGCTGATCGCCGAACGTCGGCCGATCGACAGGATCTTCTCCCGGTGAATGGCGGCGTCGAGCAGCGTCGACGTCCACAGCAGGCGCGCCAGATGCGGCCAGCGTTCGGTGATGACCTTCAACCGGTCGTGCGGCACGATCGCGATCCGTGCAGGAGTCAGCGCGTCGATAGAATGTTCGAGGCGCTTGAGGACGAACCCGTGGAGATCGAAAAAGTCACCGGGAACATGGAGCTCGATGATCTGACGACGACCGTCGCTCAGATCGCGCAGGCGGCCCACGATGCCGTCGAGAAGCACCATGCTGACGTGAAGCAGGTCGCCCGCATGGACCAGCGTGTCGCCCTCGGAGACGTCGCGAACCTCGGAAACCGCGCTGTCGAGCGCCTGTTGCTCGAATTCGGCGAGATCGTCACGCTGCTTGAGTTTCAGGAACAGCCGCTCGAGCACCTACACCCCTCTTCGCGAGTGCGATTGCACGGGGGCGCGCTCAGGCGCAACTTGTTTCGTTCTCGTCACAGTCACGCGGATAGGTGCCGCGTGACGTCGATACCGTCAGCTACGAAGTGCGGCGGACTTGAGAAGCAGGCGATTGGTCGCGGGTGCCTTGACCGGAGGCTTGGTCACCGATGCCGGAACGGCCTGTCCCGACGCGCGGCACTGAGCAGTCACGACCGGGTACATCACGTCGCTGCTCGCCAAGACCTCGTCCTGCGCGGCAATGCACGCGCTGACCGACGAATACTGGACGGGCGATACCGCAACCTGCTCGCACTGCGTACCGGCATCGCCACAGCCCAGGATCGCCATCAGGATTGTCGCGGTCGCCATCGAATTTGCCTCGGGATTTCAGGGGACTAAACATAGGTTTGACCAATCGGTTCCAACGTTTCCGTTGCACGGGGGCAACAGCGACCTACTTTGGACGCGATGCCGCCCGACCTAACAACCAAGGGCGCGAGCCCCGAGACCGGCTTCGCCCCCCTGCGGCGTTTCCTCCCTTACCTTTGGCCCGACGGCGAGCCGGGTCTGAAGGCGCGCGTCGTCGGGTCGTTCGCGCTCGTGCTCGTGTCCATCTGCATCACGGTCCTCGTCGCGCCTCTGGCTTACGGCGCAGCGGTTGACCGCATGACCGCGGGCCGGGAGCCGGGCGTGGCGATCGCGGTAGCGCTGGTCGCCGCCTATGCCGCAGCGCGCTTCGGGGGCGTGCTGTTCGACAATTTGCGGAACGCGGTGTTCGAGCGCGTCGGGCAGGACGCGACGCGGCGGCTCGCGACAAGCACCTTCCGTCATCTCCACGAGCTGTCGCTGCGTTTTCACCTCGAGCGCCACACGGGCGCAGTGACGAAAGTCATCGAGCGCGGGACCAAGAGCATCGACACGATGCTCTACTTCCTGCTGTTCAACATCGCGCCGACGATCATCCAATTGCTGATCGTGTCGGGCTATTTCCTCATCGAGTTCGGCTGGGAGTTGGTCGCCGCGACCGCGGTGATGGTGGTGGCCTATGTCTGGTTCACCAAGGTCATGACCGAGTGGCGCACGAAGCTGCGGACGGAATGGGCCGACCGCGACACGTTCGCGACGGCGCGCGCCGTGGATTCCCTACTGAATTTTGAGACGGTCAAGTATTTCGGGGCCGAGGCGCGCGAGCAGGCGAGCTACGGCCGCGCGGTCAAGGCGCTCGCCGACGTCACGGTCAAGGTCGAGACCTCGCTCGCCTGGCTCAACATCGGCCAGGCACTGATTACCAACCTGATGCTCGCGGGCGCGATGGGATTTACCGTGTGGGGCTGGAGCCAGGGGCGGTTCACGCCGGGCGACGTGGTGGTGGTCAACACGATGCTGGCCCAGCTCTTCCGCCCGCTCGACTTGTTGGGGATGGTGTACCGGACGATCCGCCAGGGCCTGATCGACATGGCCGCGATGTTCGATCTGGTGGATACGCCCGCCGAGGTCGTCGATGTGCCGGGCGCACAGCCGATCCGCGTGTCGGGCGGGGAGGTGCGGTTCGAAGGCGTGTCGTTCGGCTACGACGCGAACCGGGCGATCCTGGACGACGTCGACTTCCACGTGCCCGCGGGTGCGACCTTGGCCGTGGTCGGGCCGTCGGGCGCGGGCAAGTCGACGCTCGCCCGCCTGCTGTTCCGGTTCTACGATCTGACGGCGGGGCGCATCACGATCGACGGACAGGACATCTCACAGGTCACGCAGGCCTCGCTACGGGCCGCGATCGGCATCGTGCCGCAGGACACGGTGCTGTTCAACGACACGATCGGCTACAACATCGCCTACGGCCGCGAGGGTGCGAGCGAGGCGGAAGTGCGCGGTGCGGCCAACGGTGCGGCGATCGGATCGTTCATTTCGTCCTTGCCCGAAGGTTACGACGCCAAGGTCGGCGAGCGCGGGCTCAAGCTGTCGGGCGGCGAGAAGCAGCGCGTGGCTATCGCGCGCACGTTGCTGAAGAACCCGCCGGTGCTGATCCTCGACGAGGCGACGAGCGCGCTCGACAGTCGCACGGAGGCCGAGATCCAGGCGACCTTGTCGAAGATTTCGGAACGGCGCACGACGATCGTGATCGCACACCGGCTGTCTACGATCGTCGATGCGGACGAGATCGTCGTGCTCGACGAGGGCCGCGTGCGCGAGCGGGGGACGCATGCGGGGCTGCTGGCGCGGCGCGGCCTGTATGCGGAGATGTGGAACCGGCAGCTGAGCGAGGACGAGCGCGAAACGGTGGCGGCTGAGTAGGGCTTGCCGTAAGCTCCTCCGGTGTCCTCCCCTCGCGAGATCCTGCAGTCCACCTTCGGCTTTCCCGCATTCCGCGGCGTGCAGGAGTCGGTGGTAACCCGCGTCATGGCGGGCGAGCACACGCTCGCTGTCATGCCGACGGGCGCGGGCAAGTCGCTGTGCTACCAGATTCCGGCATTGGCGCGGCGGGGCACGGGGCTCGTCGTCTCGCCGCTGATCGCGTTGATGCACGACCAGGTCCGCAGCGCGTCGGCGTTCGGGATGCGCGCGGCGGCGCTGACGTCCGCCGACGACAACCGGGCGGAGACGGTGTCGCGGTTCCGCGGCGGAAAACTCGACCTGCTCTACGTCGCGCCCGAACGCGTCACGACCGAAGGTTTCCGCGAACTGATCCGGTCGACCCCGCTGTCGCTGATCGCGATCGACGAAGCGCATTGCGTGTCCGAATGGGGTCATGACTTCAGGCCCGACTACCGTCTTCTCCGCCCGTTGCTCGAGCAATTCGCGGACGTTCCCCGCCTCGCGCTGACCGCGACCGCTGACGAACGGACGCGGGACGACATCCTGGCGCAGCTGGGCATCGCGCCCGACGGTCTCATATTGTCCGGGTTCGACCGACCCAACATCCGCTACGCGGCCGCGCCCCGAAACGGCAGCCGCCAGATCGTCGATCTCCTGGCGCGGCAGCAGGGTGCCGGCATCGTCTACGCACCTACGCGCGCCGCAACCGACAAGCTTGCCGCCACGCTCGCGGCCGGCGGGCGATCCGTGCGCGCCTACCATGCCGGGCTGGAGGCCCCCGTCCGCGCCGCCAACCAGGAAGCGTTCGTGCGGTCGGAGGACATGGTCATGGTCGCGACGGTCGCGTTCGGCATGGGGATCGACAAGCCCGACGTGCGTTTCGTCGTCCACGCCGCGCTGCCCAAATCGGTCGAAGCCTATTACCAGGAAACGGGCCGTGCGGGCCGCGACGGCGATCCGGCGACGGCCCACCTGTTCTGGGGCGCGGACGATTTTCGACGTGCGCGCGAGCGCATCGGCGAAGTCGAGGAGGGGCGCAGGGAGGGCGAGCGCGCGCGGCTGGCCGCTTTGTCCGAGCTCGTCGAGACACCCGGATGCCGCCGCGCCATCCTGCTGCGGCATTTCGGCGAAAGCCCGCCGGAGACGTGCGGCAACTGCGACAATTGCCTGCACGCTCCGCCCGTCGCCGACGCGACCGAGGTCGCGCGCAAATTGCTTTCCGCGGCGTTCCGCACGGGGCAGCGGTTCGGGGTCGGCCATCTGGAAAAGGTGCTGACGGGCGCGGCGGACGAGCGGTTGACCGGCCTGGGTCACGACCGCTTGTCCGTGTTCGGCATCCTGACCGCCGACGAGATGCCGCTGCTGCGCCCCGTCGCGCGCGCGCTGCAGTCGCGCGGCGTGCTGATCCCGACCGAGCATGGCGGGCTCATGCTCGGCGGCACGGCACGCGCCATCCTGCGCGGCGAGGCCGACGTGCAGGTCGTCATCCCGCCGCCGACGAAACGGGAAAAGCGGCGCCGCGACGCGCCAAAGGATCGAGGCGAGTTCACCGCCGACCCGCTGTTCGAGGCGCTGCGCCAGACACGCCGCGATCTGGCGGTCGAGCAGGGTGTCCCGCCCTACGTGATCTTCCACGACGCGGTGCTGCGTGAGATCGCCGCCGTGCGCCCGCTGACCCGGTCCGCGCTCGCGCAGATTTCCGGCGTCGGCACCGCCAAGCTCGACCGCTACGGCGCGGCTTTCCTCCAGACGATCGAGACGTTCGTTGAAGCAGCTTGATGATGCGATGTGGGTGGCCGGGCAGATCGCGCCGGAGGACATGGCGATCCTGGCCGCGGAAGGCGTGACGGGGATCGTCAACAATCGCCCGGACGGCGAGGAGCCGGGCCAGCCGACGAGCGCCGCGATCGAAGCGGCGGCGAGCGCTGCGGGCTTGGCTTATGCACACATACCGGTCGCGGGCGGGATGTCGTCCGACCAGGTCGAGGCGATGGCCGAAGCGCTCGAGCCGCCGGGCCGAGTGCTCGCCTTTTGCAGATCGGGAACGCGCTCCGTATTCCTGTGGGCGCTTGCGCGCGCTCGACTGGGCGACGATCCGCAGGAGCTTGTCGCGAAAGCAGCGGCGGCGGGCTACGATCTGTCACCGATCGCACGGTTCATGCAAAGCCGTTGAATGGCCGATCGCGCCGGCTCAGCGTCGCCTCTTGAACAACAGCAGGAACGGTAGGATCGGCCACGCGAGCAGGATCAGGAACAGCGACGCCCAACCGGTCACGGTCGTCTTCGCCGGCTCGCCACGGACGCCTTCCGCCATGGACTCCAGGATCTGCGAGGCTTGATCGAACTCGTCGTCGAGCACCATCAGCCGCACGGGGATGAACGCTCCGACGCCTTCCACGCTGCTGAATCCTTCGTCGAACAGCACGCAGTGCAGACCTTCCGCTTCGAGCCGTCCGTGTGCGACGCCGGCGTCCAGACTGTTCGCGTAACGCGCCGCCTCGACAAGGCTCATGCGAACGTCCCGTCGCGCCGCCGCGTCCGCCACCGGCGCGCGTAGAAGACGAGGTTCACTCCGATCAGCACCGCGCCGTAAGCCGCCTGCGTCCCGCGAGTCAGGCCTTCGGGGTAGATGATGGGGGTGACGTAGCGGTCGATGAACCCGCCGCCGTAGGTCTCCCGTCCGGCAAGACCGCGATAGTGGTTTTCAAGCGGCGTCAGGGGACAAATGTTGCCGGTGGCCGCAATCCAGCTGCCCCATGCCAGCGCCGGCACGTGCAGCCACAGCACCTGCGGGAACCGCACGAGCAGCGATCCACCCAGTAACGCGAACAGGATGAAAGCCGCATGCAGCGCCACGACGGCGTCCGCGAGCAGCCAGTAGGGCACCTAGGCCGCCGTACCGCCCACGGTCAGTCCCTCGACCAGCAGCGTCGGCTGTCCCACGCCCGCGGGGACGGACTGCCCGCCCTTGCCGCAGATGCCGACGCCCGGGTCGAGCGCCATGTCGTCGCCGATCGCGCGGACACGGGTCAGCACGGTCGGCCCGTCGCCGATCAGCGTCGCGCCCTTGATCGGCGCGCCCAGCTTTCCGTTCTCGATCTTGTAAGCCTCCGTGCAGGAGAACACGAACTTGCCGCTGACGATATCGACTTGCCCGCCCCCGAAGCTGCGCGCGAAAATTCCGTCTTTCACGCGGCCAAGGATCTCGCGCGGATCGTCGGTACCGCCGAGCATGAACGTGTTGGTCATGCGCGGCATGGGGGCATGCGCGAAACTCTCGCGGCGACCGTTGCCTGTGGGTTCGACCCCCATCAGCCGCGCGTTGAGGCGGTCGTGGATATAACCCGTGAGAACCCCGTCCTCGATCAGCACGTTGCGCTGTGTCGGCGTGCCTTCGTCGTCGATGGTGAGCGATCCGCGGCGCGCATCGAGGCTGCCGTCGTCGACCACGGTCACGCCCGGCGCGGCGACGCGATCGCCGATGCGGCCGGAGAATGCGGACGTGCCCTTGCGGTTGAAGTCGCCTTCCAGCCCGTGCCCGATCGCCTCGTGCAGCAAAATGCCCGGCCAGCCCGGGCCGAGCACGACCGTCGTCTCGCCCGCGGGCGCGGCGACCGCATCGAGGTTGACGAGCCCCTGGCGGAGCGCCTCGTCGATGCCTGCGTTCCAGGTCGCGGGTTCGAACAAATCGTCATACAAGCGACGTCCGCCGAGGCCGTGATAGCCCGTCTCGCGGCGACCGTTCTGCTCGACGACGATCTGGATGTTGAGGCGGACGAGCGGGCGGACATCGTGCGCGACGAAGCCGTCCGGGCGGACGATGTCGACGACGTTCCAGGAGCCTAACAGCGACACGGACACCTGTACCACACGGGGGTCGCGGCCCCGCGCGGCCGCGTCGATCTCCGCGCACAGCGCCACCTTCCTGGCGAACGGCACGAGGCTGAGCGGATCGGCGTCCGTGTACAGCTTCGCGTTGGTGCCGCGCGGCGGTGCCGGTCGCGGACCCGTCGCCTTGTCGAGAACCTGCATGGTCTCGGCGGCGCGCACGATGGCGGCTTCGCTCAATTCGTTCGCGTGGGCGAAGGCGGTCGTCTCGCCCGACACGCCGCGCAGGCCGAAGCCGGCGCTGGTGTTGAAGTCGGCGCTCTTCAGCCGGCCGTCGTCGAACCCGAAGCTCTCGGACGCGCTATACTGCAGGTACAATTCGCCGTCGTCGCAGGAGGCAAGGGCGCGTGCGGTCAGCGTCTTAGCGGTATCGGGGTCGAGGCCGCCGTCACGGTAGATGAAGCGGCGCGGGTCGTTGGTCATCTCCGGAATATAGGCCGGTTGCGGCAGGACGCTAGGCGTGGTCCGGCGCGCCCTGCCCGCCGCGCGGCCCATGCGCCGCCGGGTCCCCGCCCGCCTCGACGTCCGCGACGCCGCCGCGCAGCACGAAGCGCCGGTCGCAATAGCCGCATTCGCCGTAGCCGATGCCGTCGTCGATCTGGATGTACTGCCGCGGGTGGCCGAGCGCGGCGTTGAGCCCGGTGGCACCGTCGCAGGCGACGCGCGGACTATCGACAAGCGTGACTTCGGGCGGCGGGATCATGGCGCGATCCTAGCGCGCGCCGGGGTTCGCCGCAACGATCAGAAGCCCATGCCACCGCGGTTAAGGACGGGCAGCGTCAGGAGGATCGCGGCGAAGAACATGGCGGTCGACGCGAACGCGGCCACCCCCAATGCGGGCTTGTGAAGCATGATGAAAACCTTTCGTGCGCCAGTTATTGGCGATGGCGGCTCGCTAGCCTTCCCGAGTTAATGCTGCACTGCACAAGATGCCTAACGACATGTTCGCAAGCGTCACTGATAGTCGACGGTCACCGCGAACGTGCCTTCGTAGGTGCCCTCGGGCTGATTGGCTCCGACGCGCAGTCGCCCGCCGAAGCGGATGTCCAGCGTCCGGTTGTCCGGGATGAAACGCACGGCCGTGTCACCGAAGATGAAGACGGCCGCGTTGATGCTGATCTGGTCGATCGTCATCGTCGCGCCGCCGCCCTGACGCGTGATGACGAACGGCGCGTTGCTCGCGCGGATGAAGACGAGCTGGTTCGCGGTCCCCGCGCCGACGAAGCGCGACGCGGTGATCGCCCCGCCTGCGCCCGTGACGTCGGTGTAGGTCGCTGCATCGGTCACGGGACTGACGGTCACGGTCCCCGCGACCGGCCCCGCGATGACGTTCCCGAACGACAGGTCGACCGTCTTGAGCAGGGACAGAGGCCGGATCGTGATCGCCTTCGCGCGCGCCGTCGCGACCGTCGGTGCGGCCGAAGCCGGCACCGAGGCAAGCGTCGCGAGCAGCACCGCCGCGCACCACTGCGCTGATTTGAACGGACCGGGCACGAGGATCGGCTAGGCGGCCCGACCTCAAGGACCTCCTTCGAAGCGCGGTTAACAAGCCTTTTACGCAACGGGAGCGAGCCGCTACAGCGCGGGTCATGACCGCTCCCGCCATCCGCATCGACGCGCTTGAAAAAACCTATGCGGGCGGCAAGCGCGCTTTGGACCGGGTGAGCCTCGACATCCCGCGCGGCGGCATCTTCGGGCTGCTCGGCCCCAATGGCGCGGGCAAGTCGACGCTTATCAACATCCTGGCGGGGCTGGTTCGCAAGACAGGCGGGTCGGCCGAGATCTGGGGCTTCGACATCGACCGCCACCCGCGCAACGCCAAGGCGAGCATCGGCATCGTGCCGCAGGAAATCCTGTTCGATCCTTTCTTCTCACCCCGCGAAAGCCTGGAGATGCAGGCCGGATTGTACGGCGTGCCGCGGGCGCGGCGAAACACGGACGAGCTGCTGCGCGCGGTGCGGCTGGAGGACAAAGCGGATGCCTACGCGCGCACCTTGTCGGGCGGCATGAAGCGGCGGCTTCTCGTCGCCAAGGCGATGGTCCACTCGCCCCCCATCCTGGTGCTCGACGAGCCGACCGCGGGCGTCGACATCGAACTTCGCCAGCAGCTGTGGAGCTACGTCCGCGAACTCAACGGCCGCGGCGTCACGGTGGTGCTGACGACGCATTATCTGGAGGAAGCCGAGCAGCTCTGCGACCGCATCGCGATCATCAACCACGGCCGGGTCATTGCCAACGAGCCGACGCGCGAGCTGGTCGGCAAGGCGCAGGAAAAGGTGGTGGTGGTTACGGCGGATCGCGACTTGGCCGAGGTGCCGGTCGCCGTGTGTTTCGAGAAGATCGAGCTGGTCGGCACGCGCACGCTCGAGATCAGCTACCGCAAGGACCGGGTCAACGCCGGCGAAGTCCTCGCCGCGCTGCAACGCGAGGGGATCGGCATCGTCGACGTATCCACGCGCGAGGCGGACCTCGAAGACGTGTTCCTCAATCTCACGCGCGAACCCGAAATTGCCTGACACCGCTTACGACGTCGTCGTCATCGGGTCAGGAGCTGCCGGGCTTACCGCCGCGCTGAACCTGGCACAGCATTACCGCGTCGCGGTGCTCGCGAAATCCGGGCTGTCCGAAGGCTCGACCGCCTGGGCGCAGGGCGGAATCGCTGCGGTGCTGGAGGACGGCGACACGTTCGAATCGCATGTCGAGGACACGGTGATCGCGGGCGCGGGGCTCAACAACCGCGCGACGGTCGAGTTCGTCGTCGGCCACGCGCCCGCGGCGATCGAACGCCTGGCGCAGCTCGGCGTGCCGTTCTCGCCCGGAGTGGCGGAACGTTGGCACCTGACGCAGGAAGGCGGGCACAGCCGCCGACGCATCGTCCACGTCGACGACGCCACCGGCTGGGCGGTGCAGCAGGCGCTCGAACGCGCCGCGATCGCCAATCCCAACATCACGCTGATCCCTGACATGGTGGCGATCGATCTCATCACGGATCGCCATGCGCAAGGCGGCGGGCAGGAAAAGCGGGTGTGGGGCGTATACGCGGTGGACCGCGTGCGCGGAGGCGTGACCGCGTTCACCGGCCGCGCAACCGTGCTGGCGACGGGAGGCGCGAGCCGGGCGTGGCTGTATTCGACGAATCCGCGCGGTTCGACCGGCGACGGCATCGCCATGGCTTGGCGCGCGGGCGCACGCGTCTCCAACATGGAGTTTCACCAGTTCCATCCGACCTGCTTGTACCATCTGGAGGTCAAGAATTTTCTGATCACCGAGGCGATGCGCGGCGAAGGCGCGCACCTGAGAATTCCCGGCACGGGCCACCGCTTCATGCCGGACTTCGACCCCCGCGAGGAACTCGCGCCGCGCGACGTCGTGGCGCGGGCCATCGATCATGAGATCAAGCGGCTGGGGATCGACTATGTTCACCTCGACATCTCGCACCGCGAGCCCGCGTTCGTTGAAGAGCATTTTCCGACGATCCTAAAGCGTTTGCTGGAAGTAGGGATCGACATCCGGACCGATCCTATTCCCGTCGTTCCCGCCGCGCATTACAGTTGCGGCGGGGTGCTGACGGATCTCGACGGGCGCACCGACCTGCCCGGCCTGTACGCCGCGGGCGAGGTGACGCAATCGGGACTTCATGGCGCCAACCGCATGGCGTCCAATTCGCTGCTAGAGTGCCTGGTGTTCGGAGAGGCCGCCGCGCTCGACATCGTCGCCAAGTGGGATGCGTGTCGCACGGTTCCGGCGATCCGCCCGTGGGACGAAAGCCGAGTCGCCCACTCGGACGAGGAAGTGGTCGTTCAGCACAACTGGCGCGAAATCCGGCGCTTCATGTGGGATTATGTCGGTATCGTGCGCACCACCAAGCGGCTGGAGCGCGCGTTGCATCGGGTCGAGTTGCTGCGCGGTGAAACCGAGGAATATTACGGCAATTTCCGGGTGACCCCCGACCTGGTCGAGCTGCGCAACCTGGTGGAGGTCGCGGGGCTGATCGTGCGGTCGGCGCTGGCGCGGCGGGAAAGCCGCGGGCTGCACTATACGCTCGACTATCCGGGCTTGGCTGCGAGCGCGGTCGACACGGTGCTGACTCCGTAAAACCGCCCCGTCCCGGAGAGGGTCAAGCGCGCACCAGCCCCAGCGATCTGGCGAACCGCGACATCGTCAGGCCCTGCACGAAGATCGAGAACGCCACCACCGCGAACGCGACGCGGATGATCTCCGCGCGCTCGGCCACGCTTGTCGGTAGCGCCAGCGCCAGCGCCAGCGACAACGCGCCGCGCACGCCTCCCCACCACATGACGTGCTGGAACCCCATCGGCGCGCGCAGGCGGGACCGGGCGAACAGCGCCGCGACCGGGTACACCGCCGCCGCGCGGCCGACGAGCACCAGCACGATCGCCGCCGCGGCCGCGAACAGCACGGGGGTCAGCGAGATGCCCGCCTGGCTCGTCCCGATCAGGATGAACACAAATGAGTTCGCCAGGAACGCGACGAACTCCCAGAAGTCGAGCATCGTCTCGCGTCCCCTGTCGGTGAACGACCCCAGAGACCCGAAATTGCCGACGATCAGCCCCGCGGTCAGCGCGGCGAGCACGCCCGAGACGTGGAAATGCTCGGCCAGCAGGAACGACCCGTAGGCGGTGAGCGCGGTCAGCGTGATCTCGACGAGATGGTCGTCCGTGCTTCCGCCGAGGATCAGCAACGGCCCGGCGACCACGATCCCGCACAACAGCCCACCCAGCACGATGGTGATCAACTGCCCGCCGACCGCCCCGGCGCTGAGTGCGCTTCCGCTCGCGATCCCTAGCAGCACGGCGAACCCGACAGCCGCGACGCCGTCGTTCAACAGGCTTTCGGCCTCGACCAGCAGGTCGAGCCGGTCGTCGACGTCGACCGTCTTGAACATCGCGATCACCGCCACCGGATCGGTCGCCGCGATTAGCACGCCGAAGAACGCCGCGCCCAGCCAGCTCCACCCGACGAGGTAGTGCATTCCCGCCGCGACCACGCCCGCAGCCAGCGCGAAGCCGACCGTGACCAGCGCCAGCAGCAGCGGCAGTTCGCGGCGGAACGGTTTCCACGGGATCTGGATCGCCGCCTCGAAAATCAGCGGCGGCAGGAACACGGTGAAGATGAGCTGCGGCGTCAGCGACAACCCGACGGGCGCGGTCGCGGCGAGCCCCAGGCCGGCGAGAACCAGCCCGACGCTGTAGGGCAGGTTCAGCCGCCGCGTGACGATCGCGACGATGCATGCGACGAAGAGCAGCAAGCCGATGGTGGATGCGTCGGGCGATTGCATGATGGGGCCGTTAAACGTTTTCGCGCGAAGGTCGAGAAAACGGCCCCGTCGCCAAGCCCCTGCCCCGCTGCTAAACCACTCGGCATGTCAGATTCAGCCGTGCAAGATCGTCCCGCACCCGTCACCGCTCCAGCAGCCACCCCGCACCTCTACCTCATCGACGGCTCCGGCTACATCTTCCGCGCCTATCACCGGCTGCCCCCGCTAACCAACAGGCACGGCCAGCCCGCGGGCGCGGTGTACGGGTACGCGGCGATGCTGTGGAAGCTCGTGGAGGAGCTGCACAAGGCGGACGGGCCGACGCACCTTGCCGTCATCCTCGACAAGTCGTCCAAGACGCACCGCAACGACATGTACGCGGACTACAAGGCGCACCGCCCGCCTCCGCCACCCGATCTCGTCCCGCAGTTCCCCATGATCCGCGACGCGACGCGTGCCTTTTCGCTGCCGTGCATCGAGACGGAGGGCATGGAGGCGGACGACATCATCGGCTGCTACGCCAAGGCCGCGCTCGCCGAGGGATGGAAGGTCACGATCGTGTCGTCCGACAAGGATCTGATGCAGCTCATCGAGCCGGGAAAGCTCGACATGTTGGACACGATGAACGACCGCCGGCTCGACCGCGACTACGTCATCGGCAAGTTCGGCGTGCCGCCCGAACAACTGGGCGACGTCCTCGCGCTGATGGGCGACACGTCGGACAATATTCCCGGCGTGCCGGGCATAGGCCCGAAGACCGCGGCGGAGCTGATCGTCAAGTACGGCAGCGTGGAGGCGGTGCTCGCCAACACGGGCGAGATAACCAAGCCGAAATTGCGCCAGTCGCTGATCGACCATGCCGACGCCGCGCGCATGAGCCGCGAGCTGGTCCGGCTCGTCTGCCATGTCGAACTGCCCGAACCTCTCGAGGCGCTGGAGATGAAAGGAATACCCGACGCTCCGTTGCGCGCGTTCCTGGAGGAACAGGGCTTCAAGACCCTGCTCGCGCGCATGGCGGGGGGCAGTGCGCGAATGGCGCCCGACGTCGTCAAGGCCGAGCGCAAGGCGCAGGTGCCGATTGACCGCAAGACGTACGAGACGATCACGGACGAGGGGGCGCTGGACCGCTGGATCACGGTCGCCATGGCCGCCGGGTTCGTCGCGATCGATGCGGTGACGCACGGCGCGGAGGACAATATGGGCGAGCTCGTGGGCGTCAGCCTGTGCGTCGCGCCGGGTCTGGCGGCGTACGTTCCGTTAGGCCATCGCGGCGGCGACCTGTTGGGAGAAGCGCCGCCGCAGCTCGCGCGGGACCTGGTACTTGAACGGCTGCGCCCGCTGCTCGCCGACCCGGCGACCCTCAAGATCGGGCACAACCTCAAATACGACTGGACGCTGTTCACACGTCTGGGGCTGGTCGTCACGCCTGTCGACGACGTCATGCTGATGAGTTTCGCGCTGGACGGCGGCAAGCACAATCACGGGCTGGACGAACTCGCCAAGCTGCATCTCGACCATGCGTGCCTGAGCTTCTCGCACGTTTGCGGGACCGGCAAGAAGCAGGTGTCCTTCGAACTCGTGCCGCTCGCCGAGGCGACCGAATATGCCGCGGAGGACGCCGACATCGCGTTCCGGCTGTGGCAGTTGATGAAGCCCAGGCTCGCCGCCGAACATGCGACGCGCGTATACGAAATGGTCGACCGCCCGCTCGTCGCCGCGGTCGGGCGCATGGAGCGCGAGGGCATATTGGTCGACCGCGCCGAACTCGGTCGCCTGTCCGCGGAGTTTTCGGACAACATCAGGGCGCTGGAAACGCGCATCTACGAGGAAGCGCAAGGACCGTTCACGATCGGATCGCCGCAGCAGCTCGGCAGCGTGCTGTATGACCGATTGGGTTTGAAGGGCGGGCGCAAGGGCAAGTCCGGTTCCTATTCGACCGACATCAACGAACTCGAACGGCTCGCCGCCGAAGGCGTGCCCGTCGCGCGCATGGTGGTGGAGTGGCGTCAACTCACCAAGCTCAAGAACACGTAC
Organism: uncultured Sphingomonadaceae bacterium; assembly: GCA_964251385.1. Lineage (GTDB taxonomy): Bacteria > Pseudomonadota > Alphaproteobacteria > Sphingomonadales > Sphingomonadaceae > CADCVW01. The sequence goes on from CAXUJK010000003.1 coordinate 178,846, forward strand.
ACCGACGCGCTGCAGGCCTCGATCAACGCCACGACCGGCCGCGTTCACACCAACTACGCGCTTGCCGCCGCGCAGACGGGGCGATTGTCGTCGAACGATCCCAATCTGCAGAACATTCCTATCCGTACCGAGACCGGACGGCGCATCCGAAACGCGTTCGTCGCGGATCCGGGCCACGTCCTCATGTCCGCCGACTACAGCCAGATCGAGTTACGGCTCGCCGCGCACATGGCGGACGTGCCCGAACTCAAGGCCGCGTTCGCCAACGGCGACGACATCCATTCGCTGACCGCCACCGAACTGTTCGGGGACGCGGAACGCGACAACCGCAACAAGGCCAAGACGATCAACTTCGCCATTCTCTACGGCATCTCGTCGTGGGGCCTGGCCGGACGGCTCGGCATCAGCCGGGAGGAAGGTCAGGACATGATCGACCGCTACTTCGCCAAGTTTCCGGGCATCAAGAACTACATCGCGGACACGCTGAGTTTCGTGCGGGAACACGGCTACTCGCAAACGCTGTTCGGGCGGAAGACCTGGTTCGGGAACATCCGGTCGAAGGTCATGAACGAGCGCCAGGCCGCCGAGCGCGCGGCGATCAATGCGCCGATCCAGGGCACGAGCGCGGACATCATCAAGCGCGCGATGGCGCGCATGGTGCCAGCGCTCGAGGCGGCGGGCCTGTCGGGGCCTGCCGAACCTCCGGTCCGCATGCTGTTGTCCGTCCACGACGAACTCGTTTTCGAAGTGCGCGAAGGTTTCGAGGAGGAGGCCGCCGCCGTCATCCGCCCAGTCATGGCGCGCGCCGCCGAGCCCGCGTCGCCGCTGTCCGTGCCGCTCGGGGTCGAGGTCGGGTGGGGCCGCGACTGGGGCGCGGCGCACTGATGCCCGCGCGATGATGCGAGCGGGGGGCACCGCATCAGAAAACGATCCGGGCGATCTCGCCGCTTTGGCGAGCGGGGGGCGCACCAACTTCTTCGGGTTCCTGCTGAGGCTCGCCGCGCGCTTGCCTTTTCTGTTCGTCGCGGGGCGGTACTACGGCGCGGAACAGCTCGGCCGCTTCGCCTATGCCATCCTGATCGTCGAGTTCGCCGCGCAATTGGCCACCCTTGGCCTCAAACGCGGGCTCGCCGAGCAGTTGACCAAGGCGGACCGTCCGCACGCGCATGTCGTGTGGGACGGGATGCTCGCCGCTGGCATTGCATCCGCCGCCGCCGCCGCGATCCTGATCGCGTTTCCACAGGCCATGTTCCCCAACAGCCGGATCAATGGCGTCGAACGCCTGCTGCCGCTCATCATACTGGCGATCGCCTGGTCCGACGTTGCGCTCGCCGCGCTCGCCTATCGCGGAGACATCGCCGCGACGGTGCGCGCGCGCTCCGTGGTCGAACCCTGGGTGATCAGCATCGCGGCGATCGGGCTCTACTTTACCCTGTCCCGCCGCGACGGGCTGATCATAGCATACGTCCTGTCGCTCGTCGCGGCGATGCTGGCGTCATTGTGGCCGCTCGTCAGGAGCTACGGCCCCCCGCGCGACTGGCGGCCGCAGCCGGGCGTAATCCTCCGCCTTGCGCGTGCCAACACGCCGCTCGCCGCCGCCGACGCGATCGAATGGGCGTCGCGCCGCATCGACATCGCCATTTTGGGGTTGTTCTTCTCGCCCGTGATCGTCGGCGTCTACTACGTCGCGCAACAGGTGACGTCGCTGCCCCAGAAGCTCAAGACGAGCTTCGATCCAATCCTGGGCCCCGTCATCACGCGCAATCTAGCGTCGGGCAACAAAAGCGCGGTCGCCGCGCAGGTCCGTCAGGTCGGCTTCTGGATCCTGTCCGCGCAGGCGGGGATCGGACTGGCGCTCGGCATCTCGGGCGAAGCCGTGCTCGGGCTTGTCGGCGCGAAGTTCATATCGGGAACCGCGATCCTGGGCTTTCTGCTGTTCGCCGAAGTCGTCGCGGCGACCGCCGTCGTTTCGGAGGCGGCGCTCATCTACATCGCGCGGCACCGCAACCTGATGATCTCCGCCGCCGTCCTCGCCGCGCAAGTGGGGCTCAGCATCGCCGCGATCCTGGCGCTGCAGTCGATCCGCGTGCCGGACGCGCTGGCCGTCCGGCTCGGCGTGCCGGCGGGGGCGCTGCCCGCCGTCTGGCAGGCGACCGGGCCCGCGATCGCGCTCGTGCTCGCGCTTGGGGCGGCGTCCGTGGTCAAGTCGCGGTTGCTGTCGCACCTGCTCGACGCGCCCGTGTCGGGGTGGCGCTGGGCGCTGGTCTGGGCCGCGGTCGCCGCGACGATCGCGGGCATCGGCACGACGCAGTTTCCGGAGTGGGCGGAGCTGGTGTTCGGCGTGCCGCTGGTGCTGGCGACGTTTCTCTATGTCGTCTGGCGCGTCGGGTTCACCGAGAACGATCGCGCGCTATTCCGGCGGCGTGACGCGGTCAATGCCGGAAGTGTCGCGTCCCCGTGAACAGCATGGCCAGCCCCGCGTCGTCGGCGGCAGCGATGACTTCCGCATCGCGGATCGATCCGCCCGGCTGAATGACGCACGTCGCGCCCGCCTCGACCGCCGCCAACAACCCGTCCGCGAACGGGAAGAATGCGTCGGACGCGACGGCCGAGCCGATCGTGCGTGGGCTCGCCCAGCCTGCCTTGTCGGCGGCGTCGCGTGCTTTCCACGCCGCGATGCGCGCGGACTCGAGCCGGTTCATCTGCCCCGCACCGATGCCGGCCGTCGAGCCATTGCGGGCATAGACGATTGCATTGGACTTGACGTGCTTGGCCACGGTCCAGGCGAACAGCGCGTCCGCCAATTCCGCGTTGCTTGGCGCGCGCTTCGTGACCACGGTCAGGTCGTCACGCGCGACCGCGCCGCCGTCGCGCGATTGCAGCAGAAACCCGCCGGCGATCGACTTCATCGACAGCCCTGGGCGCTTGGGTTCGGGCAGGTCGCCAGTCAGCAGCAGCCGCAGGTTCTTCCTGCGCGCGAACACGGCGCGTGCCTCGGAATCGGCGTTCGGCGCGACCACGACTTCGGTGAAGATCTCAGCCATCTTCTCGGCCGTGGGCCCATCGAGAGGGCGGTTGCAGGCGACGATGCCGCCGAACGCCGACACGGTGTCGCACGCGAAGGCGCCTTCGTACGCGCCCAGCAGGGTGTCGGCGCTCGCGACGCCGCATGGGTTCGCATGCTTGACGATCACGACCGTGGACGGCCCGTCGCGGAACTCGGAAACGAGCTCCAGCGCCGCATCGGCATCGGCGAAGTTGTTGTAGCTGAGCGCCTTGCCTCCGACCTGCTCGGCCTGCGCGATGCCGGGCGTTGCGGGGCCGGCGGGGATGTACAAGGCCGCGCGCTGATGCGGATTTTCGCCGTATCGCAATTCCCGTCCGAGCCGAAGCGGGATGCTCACGCGTTCCGGGAACATCTGGCCTTGGTCGGCGAAGGCGAACCAGGAGGCGATCGTGGCGTCATACTGCGCTGTCAGCGCGTAGGCCTTGGCCGCAAGCAGCTTGCGATCTTCGAACGTGGTCTCGCCTTCCGCGACCAGCGCGTAATCGGCGGGGTCGGTGACGACCGCGACGAAGGCGTGGTTCTTGGCGGCGGATCGGATCATGGACGGGCCGCCAATATCGATATTCTCGATGACGTCCGCGCGATCGGCGCCCCGCGTCACCGTCTGCGCGAAGGGGTAGAGGTTGACCACAACCAGGTCGATCGCGCCGATCCCGTGCGCCGCCATCGCGGCGACGTGCGCGGGATCGTCGCGGACGGCGAGCAACCCGCCATGGACTGCCGGATGCAGTGTCTTGACGCGGCCATCCATCATCTCGGGGAAACCGGTAAGGTCGGCGACGTCGCGCACCGTCAGCCCCGCATCGCGCAAGGCGGCCGCCGTGCCTCCGGTGGAGAGGAGCTCGACGCCGTGGCGATCCAGCGCGCTTCCGAGTTCGACGAGGCCCGTCTTGTCCGACACGGACAGGAGCGCGCGGTGAATTTTCAGGTTCGTCAAAGCATATCCTTAGTTCCCCGGCGTAGGCCGGGGCCCAGCCTTCAGCGCGTGCCCAAGGCTTAGCCCCGACCTTCGTCGGGGAACAAACAAGTCAAAGCAGGACCAGAACTCAAGCCTTCTTGAAGAGCCAGCTTATCTGCGCGCCGCCCGCCGGGGTTTCGCCCACTACGACGAGCTGCGACCCGGCATACGGGCGACCGGTGCCGTCGATCCACAGGCTTTCCTCCACAGCCAGCCCCGCGCCGCGGCAGCGGAAATGCCAGGCGGCCCCGCCCGCGATGCGGAGCAATGCGCCGAGGCCATCCGCCGTGATCGTCGCCTCCACCCCGCGGCCGAGGTGAAAGCGTATCGCGAACGGGACGGCGTCGCGAATGCGCTTGCGGCCGCTCGGGAGCAGCTGGTCTTCGCCGCGGAACTCGCGCCCGTCGGCGGACAAAGCGAGCTGACGCCGGTGCGACAGCCCGAAGCGTTTCGCGTAGCCCGTGTGCGTCGCCTCGACCCGCGAAAATTCGTCGAGCTCGTCGCGCACCAGCTCGACTTCGGACACGCCCTTGCCCAACGACCCGTCCTCGTTGATCGCGGTGGAATTGCTGTCGGACAGGATCAGCGTCGAATGCGCGGCCGTGGAGCGCAGCGCCGCGATCATGGCGGGCGGCAGCGGCGTCGCACCCTGCCCGGGACCGCCGCAATTGACGATCAGCCGGTGCGGTCCGTCGCACATCTCGATGGCCAGCGTCGATGCGCACCCGCCCGACAGGACGCGGCTGACGGGCGGCGGGGCGGCGTCGAGCAGCACCGTGGTGCCGAGCGAGGACAGACGCTGGTACCCCCACCCGCGCGCCGCGCGCAGCGGCCGCGGCTGCGTGGACGTGGCTTCGATAGCCGCCGCGATCCGCCCGGGACTTCCAGGATTGCCGCCCTGCCAGCTCGACAGTCCGCCATCGCCCAGCATCGTGCCGACCAGCGCCGACCCCGCCCCCGCCAGGCTGTCGGCGAGCGGCGCGGGCATGAGCGTGCGGACCGCGCCGTACGCCATGCGCAGCATGGAGAGCAGTTCGACGAGCGCGACCTGTTCGTGCGGCGAACGGCTTGCGAGCCCCCCGTCGTCGTGCTGCGCTGCGGCGAGCGCACGCAAAAGTCCCGTCTCGCCGCGCTTCACGCGTTGCGGGCCGCCTTGAACGAGGAGGCCGGCGGCGATGACGCCGACCCAGGCGGTGACGCGCGCCAGCCCAGGCGGCGTGCGGTCAGCTTCGGTGTCCAGGTGTCGCGCGCCCCGTGCGAGCGTGTTGAGCACGGCGGACCGGTAGACGAGGTCGCGGCTCGACAGGATGTACGGGGCGTAGGCCGCCCAGAACAGCATGCGCCGCCCCCAAAGATCCGCGCGCCACGCGGCGACGTCGACCCGCGCGCCGTGCGCGGCGAGCCACGTCGCGACACCGTGCTCGCCCGTCGCCGCCCCCGCCTCGCGCGACGTGGCGGCGGCAAGGTCGCGTAGCCATGCGAAACTCTGCAGATGATCCGCGAACCCGCGCGACAGGCCGGGACGCGAGAAATCGAGCGCGTCGAGCGCCATCGTCTCGCCCCCGAACACGATCTTGCCATCCGCGATCGCGGCACCCGCAACGGCATCGCCCGCCACCGGATCGCGCGGCACGGCGATCAGCTTGAGCGGGTAGCGGCCGGTAAGTCGGAACGCGTGCAAAGGCGTGCGCCACGTCAGGCGGTGGAGATGTGCCGCCATGCGTTCGCGCATCGACAACGGGCTGTCGTCGCCCGAGCGGATCAGGCTGCGGTTAGGTGCGAGATCGGCCGCATGTTCGGGCTCGGCCTCGATGCGTTCGATCAGACTCATGGCCGCCGCAATCCGGCAATGTTGGCTGCATAGCAGTCCGCGCCGCCGCGGAACGTCGCGGTGCCTGCGACCAGGACATTCGCCCCCGCATCCTCAGCCCGGCGCGCGGTCGCCGCGTCGATCCCCCCGTCGACTTCGATGTCGATGTCGAGCCCTGCCTTGGCCGCGCGGTTGGCAACCGCCTCGATCTTGCCGAGCTGGCTCGCGATGAAGGTCTGGCCGCCGAACCCGGGATTGACGCTCATGACGAGAACGAGGTCGATCTCGTCGAGCACGTAGTCGAGCATTTTCGCAGGGGTGGCGGGGTTGAGCGACACGCCAGCCCGCTTGCCGCACGCCTTGATGCGCTGGATGCTGCGGTGGAGGTGGGGACCCGCTTCCGGATGAACGGTGATCGTGTCCGCCCCGGCTTGCGCGAACGCGTCGATATACGGGTCCGCGGGTGCGATCATGAGGTGCACGTCGATCGGCAACGCGGTGTGCGGGCGGATCGCCTGGACGCCGAGCGGTCCTATCGTGATGTTCGGCACGAAATGCCCGTCCATGACGTCGACGTGGATCCAGTCGGCACCCGCCGCCTCCAGCGCCCGCACTTCGTCGCCCAGACGTGAAAAATCCGCCGACAGGATCGAAGGGGCGATACGAAGAGGCTTGGGCACGCACCCGGCTTAGCCCCGCGAATCGGCACGGGCAACATGGCCAACCGCTTACGCGGGGGCCCGGGTCAGGCGCGCGATGAAGAACCCGTCCGCGCCGCCGGCGTCGGCCAGCATCGAGGGTAGAACGCGCACACGGCCACACGGGTCAGGCATGATCCCGTCCGGAAGTTCGCCGGGCGACACGGGGGAAACCGCGAAGTCGCGGCGGGTGTTGGCGAATTCGTCCACAACCGCCTCGCCTTCGTCCCGCTCCAGCGAGCAGGTCGCGTAGACCAGCGTCCCGCCCGGAGCGACCCAATCCGCCGCGCGCGCCAGCATCGCGCGCTGAGCGATGGCCAGCTCAGCGACGAAACGCGGCCGCGCCCGGTACAGCACCTCGGGATGCCTTCGAAAGGTGCCCGTCGCCGAACAGGGCGCGTCGAGCAGCACCGCGTCGACTGGCGCGCGCGGGGCCCAATTCATGATGTCGGCCGCGACGATGTCGGCGTGCAATCCGGTCCGCGCCAGGTTTTCGCGGAGTCGCGCGAGACGACTTGCCGAGGCGTCAATGCTCTGCACGGCGAACCCGGCGGCGGCGAGCTGCATCGTCTTGCCGCCGGGCGCGGCGCACAGGTCGAGCGCGCTCTTGCCGACGCCCGCGCCCAGCAGTCGCGCGGGCAGCGACGCGGATACGTCCTGCACCCACCACGCACCTTCATCGAAGCCGGGCAGGTCTTCGACGCGTGTTCCCCGTGGAACACGGACGTGACCGGGAATCAGGCTGACGCCGCCGAGCGCTTCAACCCAATGTGCTGTCCGCGACTGCTCGGCGAGTGTCAGGTCGACGGGTGGCGGCGCCGCCAGCATCGCTCCCGCAGCTTCGACTTCGCAGGCCCCGTGCGCGGCATCCCAGCGCCCTGCGGTTTCGGGCGGCAGCGCCGGATGCGCGGGCAGGCTCGCCCCGCCTCGCATCAACGTCCCGAACACGCCGTGCACCAGCTTGCGCGGACCGCCGTCGACCAGCGGCAGCACGGTCGAGATCGCGGCGTGGGGCGCGGTATCCATCGCCAGCGCCTGCACGAGCGCGATGCGCAGCGCCGCGCGCGCCTTCGCGTCCGGCGGCAGGGGCTTGCGCGTCGCCCCGTCGATCAGCGCGTCGAGATCGGGCAGCCGCCGCAATGCCTCCGAGGCGATCGCGGCAGCGAACGCGCGGTCGTCGGCGCGGGGCAGCGCACGCGTCGCGGACGGCATGGCGGCATCGAGCGGCAGGCCTTTCCGCAGGACCGCATCGAGCAGGAACAGCGCCGCGCGCCGGGTGGCGGTGCCCGGAGGATCGGTGCGGGTCTCAGCCTGAGCGCGACCGGTCTGTGTTTGCTGCGTCATCATACCTAAATGGGATGAAGACAGTCCAATGTGCAAACCAGGAGCCTTCTTCGTGGCCGAACGTCCCGAACACGTGAAACCGCCCGCGACGCTGGCCAAGAGCCCGCCCGTTCCGCTTCCCGGCCCGTCGAAAGGCGAGGAGGAAGCGCTCAGCCCGACGCGCTACGGCGATTGGGAGAAGAAGGGCATCGCCATCGATTTCTAACCTTCGAGGGCGAGGTCACCCTTCGCTTCGCAGCGGCCGCGCGAGCAATCCTTCCACCGTGTCGCCGACGTTCGCCTCCCCGCTGAGCAATCGGCACACCGCCGCCGCGATCGGCATTTCGACGCCCATCTGTCTGGCCGCGCGGATCAGCACGGGCGCGGTGTACGCGCCTTCCGCGACGGTCCTGCGGTCGGCGAGCAGGTCGGCGGCCCGCGCGCCCTTGCCCAGGCCCAGCCCAAGGCTGAAGTTGCGCGAGCTGGTCGACGAGCAGGTGAGCACGAGATCGCCCAGACCGGACAGGCCCGCCAGCGTCTCGAGCCTCGCCCCGCACGCCAGCCCGAACCGCGTCATCTCCGCGAACCCCCGCGAGATCAGGGCGGCACGTGCGTTCTGACCAAGTCCGCGGCCTTCGACGACGCCGCACGCGATCGCCAGCACGTTCTTGACCGCGCCCCCGATCTCCGCGCCCACCACGTCGTCGGACAAATACGGCCGGAAATTCGGGCGGGCGAGCAGGTCGCGCAAGGCTTCGCCGACCGCGCGGTCCGCGGTCGCGAGCGTCACCGCGGTCGGCAGCCCGGCCGCGACTTCGTGCGCGAAGGTCGGGCCGGACAACACCGCGATCGGCGCGCGCGGATGCATGGGGGCCGCGACGTCATGGAGAAAGGACATCGTCGCCTCTTCGATGCCCTTGGCGCATAGGACCAGCGGCACCGTTCCCTGCGGAGTTTCGGCGAGGATCGCGCGCATGTGCTGGGCGGGCGTGACGACCAGGATCGCCTCGCATCCATGCAGCGCGCCCAGCGTGTCGGTCGCGCGGATGCGCGGCGACAAGGCTATGCCCGGCAGAAATACGGGGTTTTCGTGAGCACGATTGATCCCGTCGCGCACGTCCTTCTCCAGCGCCCAGACGATGACGTCGTCACCGCGCTGGCCTGCGCCTCCGATGGACGCCGCGACCTGCGCCAGCGCGGTGCCCCACGCGCCGCCGCCGATTACTCCGATCGTCAAGCCTTGACCCCTGCGCCGCGCGCGGCCTCGGCCGTCGGATCGAGTGGCCAGCGCGGTCTCGCGGGCGCGTCCAGTCCGTCGACCAGCCCCGCCGCCAGCCGCTCCGCCCCCGCCCATGCGATCATCGCCGCGTTGTCGGTACACAGCCAGGACGGCGGCGCGACGAAGCGCAGGTCGTGTCGGTGCGCCAGCGCTCCGAGAGCCGCGCGGATCGGCCCGTTCGCCGCCACGCCTCCCGCCACGACGAGCGCGGTCGCGCCGCCCGCGTTCGCGATGGCGCGCCGCGTCCGGTCGATCAGGCAGTCGATCACCGCTGCCTGGAAGGACGCCGCGATGTCTTCAGCCTGGTACGTTCCCGCCTCGCGTGCCCGAAGGACCGCGCTTTTCAGCCCGGCGAACGAAAAATGCGGTTCCGCCGACCCGACCAGTGGGCGCGGCAGCGGCACGGCGCGCGCATCCCCGTTCCGCGCCGCCGCCTCCACCGCCGGACCCCCTGGGAAGCCGAGGCCGAGCAGCTTGGCGCATTTGTCGAATGCCTCTCCCACGGCGTCGTCGATCGTCGTTGCCAAGCGCCGGTAATCGCCGACAGCGCGGACAAGCAGAAGCTGACTGTGCCCACCCGAAACGAGCAGCAGCAGGTATGGAAAGGCCAGTTCCGGATCGATCAGCCGGGCCGACAGCGCATGGCCTTCCAGATGGTTGACCGCGATCAGAGGCTTGGCAGACCCGAACGCCAAGGCTTTGGCCATCACCAACCCCACCATGACGCCGCCGATCAACCCCGGGCCCGCGGTCGCGGCGATCGCGTCGACATCGTGCAGGGCGGCGCCTGCTTCCGCCAGCGCGGCCTCGATCAGCGGCGGCAGCGCCTCGACATGCGCGCGCGCAGCGATCTCCGGCACCACCCCGCCATACGGTCGGTGGGCCGCCTCCTGCCCCGCAAGCTTATGCGACAGCACCACCCGATCCGACGTCACCAACGCCGCCGCGCTTTCGTCGCAGCTCGATTCCAGGCCCAAGATGATGGTCATTCCCGCCCGACTACCCCTAAAGCGGCCCACGTGAAACTGTCCAACCCCTTGCGCATCGGCACGCGCGGATCGCCGTTGGCGCTCGTCCAGGCCAACCTGGTCGCGGGCGCGTTGCGCGCGGTGCACGGGCTGGACGAGGCGGCGATCGAGATCGTCGCGATACGCACGTCGGGAGACCGGCTCGCCGACCAGCCGCTGAGCGAGTTCGGCGGCAAGGCATTGTGGACGAAGGAGCTCGACCGCGCGTTGCTGGCAGGCGACACGGACATGTCGGTGCACTCGATGAAGGACGTCGAAAGCGTGCGCCCGGACACGCTGCGCCTCGCCGCGATGCTGCCGCGCGCCGACGTGCGCGACCGGCTGATCGGGGGAGCCCACCCGGCGGACCTGCCGCGCGGCGCACGTGTCGGGACCTCGTCGCCGAGGCGTGCGGCGCAACTGCTCCACATGCGACCCGATCTCCACATCCAGCCGATCCGCGGCAACGTGGCGACGCGGCTCGCCAAATTAGAGGCGGGCGAAGCGGATGCGACGCTGCTCGCCGCAGCCGGACTCGATCGCCTGGGCCACGCCGGGATCGGCACCGCGATCGCGATCGACGTCATGCTGCCCGCCGCCGCGCAAGGGGCGGTCGGCGTCGAATGCCGCACGGGCGACGATTTCACCGCCAACATGATCGGCGCGGTCGATCATGCAGCCACCTGGGCCTGCGTCGCCGCCGAACGTGCGTTGCTGGCGGCATTGGGCGGCAGCTGCCGCTCCCCCGCCGCCGCGCTTGCGGTCTTTTCCGATGACGGTCGCGTTCGGATGCGCGCCGAAATCCTGCGCGAGGATGGGACCGAGCGCGTCGCCCGCTCGGCCGATTTCGCCGCCGACGATCACGACGCCCCGACCCGCCTCGCGCGCGCTCTGCTGGGCGGCGCGTCGCCGGCGTTGGGCGCCTTGTTCAGCGGGTGAGGCCGATCCTGATCCTGCGCCCCGAACCCGGCGCGTCGGCCACCGCCGAGCGCGTGCGCAAGCTCGGGTTGCGGCCTGTCGTCGCGCCGCTGTTCACGGTGCGCGCACTCGCCTGGAGCCCGCCGGACGCATCCGACTTCGACGCGGTGCTGTTCACCAGCGCGAACGCCCTTCGCCATGGCGGACCGCAGCTCGCACGCTACCGCCGCCTCCCCGCCTTCGCCGTTGGCGCGGCCACGGCGGCGTCGGCGCGCGACGCGGGCTTTGCGAACGTCACCGCGGGCGCGGGCAACGTCGAGCGGCTCGTCGCGGACGTCGGCCCGGAGGTACGCCTGCTTCACCCGTGCGGCCGGCATCACCGCGCGTCGGCGGGCACGGCGCGCCATGTCCCCGTCTACGCATCGGATGCGGCGGACACGCTGCCGCCAGCGGCCGCGACCGCGCTGTCCAACGGTGCAATCGCCCTGCTCCACTCACCGCGCGCGGCCTCGTCGTTCGCCGGGCTGGTCGGCGCGGACGTCAAGATCTCGGCGACCCCCGTCGCCATCAGCGCCGCCGCCGCGGCCGCCGCCGGCCCCGGCTGGCACGACATCGCCGTCGCGTCCGAGCCCACCGACGCCGCGATGCTGGCGATTGCGCGGCGGCTGTGCGAGAACGATCCCGCATGAACGATGTCATACCCCGGCCCCGCAACTGGCTGCGCGCGCTGATCCTCGTGCTGATCGCGTTTCTGGCGGGGCTCGCCGCCATGGTCTGGATCCTGATGCAGTGGCCCACCGGCGCGCGTCTGCTCGGGCTGACGCAGCCGGGCCCACGCACCGTGTTCGTGCGCCCGCAAGGCCCCGCGCCCACCCCCGTCGCTCCGGGCGACGTTCCCGCGCGCATCGCGCTCATCGAAACGCGGCTCGAACGGGTCGATCAGGCGAGCCGCGAGGCGGTGGGCAACGCGGACCGCGCCGAAGGCCTACTCGTCGCGTTCGCCGCGCGCCGCGCGCTCGATCGCGGCGTCGCGCTCGGCTACATCGAAGGCTTGCTGCGCCAGCGCTTCGCCGCGACGCAGTTTCCGGCGGTCGCGACCATCATCACCGCGTCGCGCAGTCCCGTGACGCTCGACCGATTGCAGCAGGGTCTGGCCGAACTCGGCCCGAATCTGACCGCCGCGGGTCCCAGCGACAGTTGGTGGGTCGCGACGCAACGCGAATTTGACAGCCTGATCACCATCCGCCGCGCGGGAACGCCGTCGACTGTCCCTACCGAACGATTGACGCGCGCGCGGGACAGGCTGGACGCGGGGCAGGTCGACGTCGCGCTCGCCGAGGTGCTGCGCCTGCCGGGTCGCCAGCGTGCCGCCGGCTGGATCGGCGAGGCGCGCCGCTACGTCGCCGCGCGGCGCGCTCTGGACGCGATCGAGACCGCCGCGCTGTTGGGTCCGCAACGCACCGCGAACGTCGCGCGCGCGGTGCCGACCGACACCCCCGGCTGATCGCGCGCGTCAAACGGCGCGGCCGAGCCCCGCGTCGTGCCGGAAGAACCCCAGCATCTCGCGCGCGGTCGCGTCCGCGTCCTCGATCGGGAGCATATGACCCAATTGCGCGAACAGGACTTCCTTGCTGCGCGGCAGCCCGAGCGCGGTCTTGTGCTGTTCGGCGGGCGACACGACCGTGTCGCGCCCTCCGTTCACCAGCAGGACCGGGACCTGTATCTCGGGCAGGCGCTCGGTGATGACGTTGGCCGCGAAGTTGGAGAAGAAGGTTTCGTGCACGGCCGGCGGGATCAGGCCGACCGCGGCGACGGCGCGGCCGACATCCCCGGGACCGGGGTGGACGTACATCGGCGCGAAGGCTCCGTTCGCGAAGGCGGCATCGCGGCCCTTGGTCGCGAACGCCTCCTTCAGGCCCGGGGGCGGCGTTCCGCCCGATGCGACCGCCGTCGCCAGCAACGCCATGGCGGAAAACGTGTGGGGATGGCGGATCTGACTGAACATGCCCGTGAACCCGCCGAGCGAGTGGCCCGCGTACACCGCGCCGCGCAGGCCCAGCTTAAAGACGAACGCCGCGACGTCGTCGGCGATCGCTGCCTGCGACCAGTTCGCGGCCGACGCGGCCGACGCGCCGTGACCACGCATGTCGAGCGCGTACACGCGGAAGTCGGACGTGAGCTGCCGTATAAGCGACGCATAGACGTCGCCCGTACCGCGCAGCGCATAGCCATGGACGAACACCAGAGGCCGTCGTCCCGCGCGCCCGTGCACCTCGTACCCGAGCCTCGTCCCGTTGACGTCGACATACTGGACGCGGGGTCTTGCCGCGGGCACCCCGCCGACCTGCGCCAGCGCGGCGGTGGCAAACCCACCGCCCGCCAGTGCGAACATCCCCCGCCGTGTGACATCGTTCATCGCGTCGTCTCCCTCGGCCCGGTCCGAACCGCGGGGCCTTGGAAGGTCAGGTATAACTTGTATATCTACACGCAAGAAGGCACCTTCGGGTGCTCAGGGATATCCGGAGACACCATGCCCGACGACATCAAGAGCGTCTTCGCGGCCGCGTGCGCGACGCGGCCCATCATCGATCAGATCGCGGACAAATGGTCGGTCATGATCCTCGCCGTCATCTGCCACGAGCCCTCCCGCTTCAACGCCATCAAGCGGCGGCTGGAGGGCGTGACGCAAAAGGCGCTGACGCAGGCGCTGCGCCGGCTCGAACGGAACGGGATCGTCGCGCGGCACGTCCGTCCCGGCCCGCCCGTCGCGGTCGAATACTCGGTCACGCCGATGGGCCGCAGCTTGCAGGAACCCTTCGCCGCGCTCTACGACTGGGCGCTGGCTCACGCGGCCGAGGTGCGGGAAGCACAGGCCGAGTTCGACGGCCGCGCGGCGGGTACGCGCGACACTGCCGATGCCGCGCGAACGCTGGAGCATGCGCGATGAGCGCGGACGCCGCCACGGTCGAGGCTTTGGAAACCCTCGACACCCGCCTGCGCTGGCTGTCGTCCTGGACGATCCACAACGCCAACCATCTTCGGGAAAGCCGTGACGGCCTCAAGGTCGGCGGGCACCAGGCCTCCTGCGCGTCGATGACCGCGATCATGGCCGTGCTCTACTTCCATGCCGCGCGTCCGAACGACAGGATCGCGGTCAAACCGCACGCGGGTCCCGTGCTGCACGCGGTCCACTATCTGCTTGGCGATCAGGACCGCGACCAGCTCGAACGCTTCCGCGGACTTGGCGGCGCGCAAAGCTATCCGTCGCGCACCAAGGACAGCATTCCCGTCGATTTCTCCACCGGATCGGTCGGGCTGGGCGTCGCGGTCACCCTCTTCGCCAGCCTCGTCCAGGATTTCCTCATCGCGCACGGGCACCTGGCGGAAAACGACGCGGGCCGCATGATCGCGCTGATGGGCGATGCGGAACTGGACGAAGGCAATATCTACGAAGCGCTGATCGAGGGGTACAAGCACGACGTCCGCAACTGCTGGTGGATCGTCGACTACAACCGCCAGTCGCTCGACCACACCACCGCCGACCGCATGTTCGACCGGTTCGACGACATTTTCGAAACGTGCGGCTGGCGCGTGATGACGCTCAAATACGGCAAGCGTCAGCGAACGGCGTTCGCCGCGCCGGGCGGCGAGGCGCTACGGGGGTGGATCGACGCGTGCCCGAACGCCGACTTCGCGGTCCTGACCTACCAGGGCGGCGCGGCTTGGCGCGAGCGGCTCGCCGCCGACATCGGAGCGCAAGCCGACGTTCCCGCGCTGTTGGCGTCGTACGACGACGACGCGCTCGCCGCGCTGATGACCAACCTCGGCGGGCACTGCGTCGAAACGCTGATGGAGGCGTTCGCGGCGGCGCACGACGAGCAGCCTACCGTCTTCATCGTCTACACGATTAAGGGCTTCGGGCTGCCGTTCGCCGGGCACAAGGACAACCATGCCGGGCTGATGAACCCCGGTCAGATCGACGCGCTGCGCCGCGACCTGAACATTGCCGAAGGGCAGGAATGGGACCCGTACGGCGGGCTCGGTGACAACGCGGCCACCGCGCTCAGACGCTTTGTCGACACCTCGCCGCTCGCGTCGCGGCGGGAAAAGCGACCGGCGGCAAGGGTCGCGGTGCCCGAACGGCTGCCCGTTCCCCAAGGCGCGGAGCAGTCCACGCAAGCCGCATTCGGCAAGGTCTTGCTGGAGCTCGCCAAGTCGACCGACCCCACGTCCCGCGCCCTGGCGGATCGCATCGTCACGACCTCGCCCGACGTCACGGTGTCGACCAACCTCGGCGCGTTCGTCAATCAGCGGGGGCTGTTCCGGCGCGGGGAGCTGCCCGACGTGTTCCGCGCGGCGAAAATCCCCTCGGCGCAGAAATGGTCGGCCGGCGGCGCGGGCCAGCACATCGAGCTCGGCATCGCGGAGAACAACCTTTTCCTGGTCCTGGCCGCGCTCGGCCTGTCCGCGCCCGTGTTCGGCACGCGGCTGCTGCCGATCGGGACGGTCTACGACCCGTTCATAGCCCGCGGGCTCGATGCGCTCAACTACGGCTGCTACCAGGATTCGCGGTTCCTGCTCGTCGCCACGCCCTCGGGGCTGACGCTCGGGCCCGAAGGCGGCGCGCACCAGTCGATCAATTCGCCGCTGATCGGCATGGGCCAGCCGGGCCTGACCTATTTCGAACCCGCGTTCGCGGACGAATTGACCGCCATGATGCGGTGGGCGTTCGACCACATGCAGGCGGACGACGGCGGCTCCGTTTACCTGCGGCTGACGACCCGCGTCCTTCGGCAGCCCGAGCGTGCCGACGCCGGCTGGGAGGCCGACGCGTTGAAAGGCGGCTACTGGCTCCACCCGCCCGCCATCGACGCCGAGCTGGCGGTCGCGTTCACGGGCGCGATCGTGCCCGAGGTGCTGGAAGCCTACGAAGCCTTGCGCGAGGATTTTCCCGGCATGGGCGTGCTCAACGTCACGAGCGCGGACATGCTCCACCGCGGCTGGTCCGCGCAAAAGGCGGCACGATGGGCGAAGCAGTCCGTTGGACGCAGCCACGTGGACGATCTGCTCGCGCCGCTGTCGCCGCGCGCCGGCCTCGTCACCATCGTCGACGGATCACCCTCCACCCTGTCCTGGCTCGGCGCGGTACGCGGCCAGCGCGTCAGCCCGCTCGGTGTCGACCGGTTCGGCCAGACGGGCGACCTGCCAGATCTTTATCGCACGTACCGGCTCGACGCCGACGCCATCGTCGATGCGGCCGCCGAACTCTTCATCCCGTAGATCGAAAAGACCTTCACCATGGACCTCACTTCCTACCGTGCGCTCGGCCGATCCGGACTCGTCGTCAGTCCCATGGGCCTCGGGGCCATGACCTTCGGCACGGACCGCTGGGGCACGCCCGAAGCGGAAAGCCGAGTCATCCTCGACGCTTACGTGGAGGCGGGCGGCAACTTCATCGACACCGCCGAGGCGTATTCGGGCGGACAGTCGGAGGAGATCGTCGGCCGCTACGTGTCCGAACGGGCTCTGCGCGACAAGATGGTCATCGCGACCAAGTTCTCGTGGAACCGCGATCCGGGCAACCCCAACGCGGGCGGCAACGGCGCCAAGAACATTTTCCGGGCCGTCGACGGGTCGCTGCGGCGGCTCGGGACCGACTACATCGATCTCTACTGGCTGCACTTCTGGGACATGGTGACGCCGGTCGAGGAAGTGCTGCACACGTTCGGCGATCTCGTGCGCAGCGGCAAGATCCGCCATTTCGCGCTGTCGAACGTTCCCGTCTGGTACGCGACCAAGATGGCGGTGCTGGCGCAGGCGCGCGGGCTGCCGGGACCGATCGCGCTGCAGATGCAGTACTCGCTCGTCGAGCGCACGGTGGAGAACGAGTTCGTGCCGCTCGCGCGCGACATGGGGATGGGGATCATCCCATGGAGCCCGCTCGGCGGCGGTTTGCTGGCCGGCAAGTATACCAGGGGTCAGGAGAAGGCGTCGGCGACGGATCGGCTGAGCGGGGGCAATCCGTTCGGCGACACCAAGTTCACCAACCGCAACTGGGACATCGTCGACGTGCTGAAAGGCGTCGCGGCGGAAGCCGGATGTTCGCCCGCGCAGGCCGCGCTCGCTTGGGTCGCGGCGCGACCGGGCGTCACGTCGCTGCTGATGGGCGCGAGCCGGCCCGAACAGCTCGACCAGAACATCGCAGGCCTGGACGTCGCGCTGACGCCCGAGCAGATGGAGACGCTCGACGCGGGCAGCGCGCCGGCGGGCAACTTCTTCTCGCCCGCCATCCGGCGCATGATCTTCGGCGGCACGGACGTCCGCGGCTGGCACGACGTCTGAGGTTTCGCGTCCCTATTGCTGGAGGACGCGGACGTCCCGGACGGGCGGGATGCCGAACATGCGCTTGTATTCGCGGCTGAACTGCGACGAACTGGCATAGCCCTTTTCGAACGCCGCGCCTGTCACGCTGGCCGCGCCCGACGCGAGCAGGCGGCGCGCACCCAGCAGGCGGAGCTAGCGCTGGTAGGCGAGCGGACTGTGCCCCGTGACCCCCTTGAAGTGGCGGTGGAACGACGTCGCGCTCATGCCAACCGACGCCGCGAGGTCGCCGACGCACATCGGCCGGTCGGCATTGCGGCAGATCCATTCCACGGCGCTCCTGATCTGGTCGAAGCGCGTGCTGTGCCCGACGATCTGGCGGAGCGTGTCGCCCATCGGTCCCTGCAGGATGCGGTAGTAGAGCTCGCGCTCGTATTGCGGCGCGAGGACGGGGATGTCGGCCGGCTTCGACAGGAGCCGCAGGAGGCGATCGAGCGGCTCCAGAAGCTCCGCCGTGGCGCGGGTGAACGCGACGGTGGCGACGTCGCGCGCATCGGGCGCGGATACGCGGAGCAGCAGTTCCGCGAGCAGGCTCGGGTCAAGCGCGAACGACAGCGCGGCGTACAGC
This sequence comes from uncultured Sphingomonadaceae bacterium, assembly GCA_964251385.1. Lineage (GTDB taxonomy): Bacteria > Pseudomonadota > Alphaproteobacteria > Sphingomonadales > Sphingomonadaceae > CADCVW01. The sequence continues at coordinate 196,855 of CAXUJK010000003.1, forward strand.
TCGTCGGGTGAAGCCTCGATGATTTGCCCCGTGAACGGAAGGGAAGATATACTTGGCGCACCGAAGCATTAGGGCTGGCACGTTCGCGTTTTAATTTCGATTAGAATCCCGCGCCACGACCGGGGCGGAAGCAGGCAGATTTCATCCTCCCGAACAAAAGCGCACTTGCCGGGCGTCGAATGGTTCTTGCAGATATTGGGGTTCGAGTGCCGACAGCGAAGCGTCCGCTCTTCGCTGTCATGTTCCGTCAGCGGGCGCCACTGGTCAATCTTCATTTGCTTAGCCGAGCACAGACCTTGGCGCGTTCAGGCCTTTTCGGGCGGACGCCTCAAACCGACCATAATCCGTTGGCTCGCCAGCTTCCGCCAACGGGCTTGGCGGCACGAGTATATCAATCTCGGCAACAGCCTCTTCGGCCAAGCCCACGGCCTCGGCTCGCAATTCTACCGCTTTCATAGCCGTGTCGCTCAGCTTTTCCACCAACGCGAGTTGCTCAAGTGTCTCCGGTACGGGAATCAAGACGCTGCGGGTTGATCCTCGGTAAGCTCATCCACTACCGCGCCGTAAATCTGCGCGGTCAGCTGCGCTTGACCCAGCTCGGAGCTAAGGAAAGCATACAAATAGCCGACAGGGCATGGCCCCTTCGCTTTCGGTACGATCCTAAGAATGTGTTCTGATGCGGCCCAGCCATCCCAAGACTGCGGCGTCACCGCTATCCTGCCCACGCTTCCAGAGCGCGTTACAAGCAACCAGCCCTCGCGGATCACCCAAAGGTCCAGTTTCTTGTGCACGGTCGGCGACACGTATCTCAAGTCCGCCGGTTGGAAATGGACGACATGGCTGCCTTGGAGAAATGGCAGGCCATGATCCTTATCGACGTAGGTTCGGGCGAAACGGCCCGGTATGAAAATGCGCTCAGTCACCTCTCCTAGCGTCTTGAGCGTGAGCCCCGAATGCTTAAGCGCATCAATAGCGCGCGCCGCACGCGGGTTGTAAAAGCTGGCATCTAGACGCAGCCCGGCGGAGCCTTTAAGCCATGCCGATCCAACCGAAAAACTCTCGACGCGCTTATCCAGCGGCATGGCCCACCTCCCGCGTCCAAATCTCGAACTGCGCTGAGACCAGCCCGATTTCATCGTCTAGCGTTGGGTCGCCGTCTTCATCCAAAATTTCCATCCCCTGCGGCGTCTTGTAATAGACCCGGTTGCCGCGCTTATCGCGCCCGGCCGTCTTTGGGATCGCCATGAAGACATCGTATTCGTCCAGCGCGCCAGCCTCGGCCAGCTTGATCTCTTCCTTGGTCAGGCGCTGGACGATGAGCACGCTGGGATTCGGCACGCCGCCGCTATCTGCGAACGTCTCCTTCGGAAGATCGACGCTGGCAATAATACGGGCGCGCTTGAAGAGCCATGTGCGGATGAAGCCCAAGCTTGGGTTATTTAGAATGCTATCAGGCAGAACGACCGCCATTCGTCCCCCAGGCTTCAGAAACTTCCACGCGCCCTCAACGAACAACTGCTCCGCTGCCATGTTGGAACGAGGTTCGCGCGCTTCGAATGTGGAAAGTTCATAGCGAGCCAAGAGATGCGGATCGTCCACCATTGCGTTCCCGCCAAAAGGCGGATTGGTGACGACTATATCGAATTTTCCATGTCCAATGCGGGCACTGGCGTTCGCGTCATCCCATTCGCCGGGTGAATAGAGCGAGTCGGCGCGAAATACATTTGACGATCCGTCACCATGCATGACTAGGTTCATCTGGCAGGTGCGCACAAGGAACGGGCTGATGTCCGTCCCATGGAGATTGTTGGTTGCGAGTTCTTTTACCCGCCCTGCAACCCTGTTCCGAATTTCCTCTTCGGAGCCTCCTTTAGCCCGCTCCTGACCGGCAATGACCCCACGTAGGTAATTAATAGCGGAAACCAAAAATCCTCCCGTGCCGCAACACGTGTCCAGAATTTTTAGCGATGTGAGTTTATGTGACGGATAGGTTTGCAGGACCATCTGGATGGCCATGTCGCACACATTACGCGGGGTGAAATATTCGCCGCGATCGCCGCGCAAATTAGCGCCGACCAACTCTTCGTAAGCGTCTCCTTTCACGTCCGTTTGCGTGCGTAGCAGCGAGTATTTCTGAAGCTCCATGACCACGTAGGCGAGCGTGCGACGGTTCAGTTCGATGCCTTCGCTGGCCTTGAAAATGTAGGGATAACGCTCTTTGACCGCCGCGAATAACGGTTCGACACGCTCTTCCAGAACACGGCGTTGCCCGGCCTGGCTACGACGCTCCTCGTTGCGAATGTAGAAGCGCAGCGGACCTGCGCTTTCGGTCTCATCATGAACCTTGCAGAAAATGAGTTTCAGAACCTCGTGGAAGGCTTTGTCCTTATGCTCGCCCTGATTGGCGTAGATGTAGTTATGACAGCGCCGGAGCGTGGCCTTGAGGTCCACCGCAGGCACAAGATCTGAAAACTCCGGCACCTTCGGCTCCAGATCGCCATTCGAAGGTATGTCGGTCGCCTCTTCGATCGTCCCGTCTGGCGCTCGTTCGAAAGCGAGTTTTTCCGTGCCGACCCACAGCCCGAAGCGGCAGGTAGAGCAGGCCGCCATATAACTCTTAACCTGGCTGACACCCTCGTCCCGCGCCTTGGGCTGTACGTCAGCCCGTTTGGCCTCAACGATAATCAGGATGTTTTCCTGCTTCCGCGGAGCGCCAGGCTTGAACACCACCAAGTCAGCCCTTTTGGAGGCGTCCCCCATCTTTACTTTAAATTCGACGGCGATGTCCGCGCGGTCGTATCTGTATTCCTCGACAAGGCTGCGCGCCCAGCGTTGGCGCACGTGCTCCTCCGGCTTATCTGGCCGGAGCACGCCGGTGATGAAGCAGCGAATTTTCCCAGCCGGGATAAGCGCAATGACGTTTGAAGCGGGGGTGCCCATCACCGGGCACCCGTCAAGGCAGCGTAAGTCAAGCGGCGGACGGAAACGCCAGACACAGCGGCTGTGAAGCGGTCAGCATCAGTGCCGCCGCGATGGTTGTAACGGAAGACGTGCTCGTCAACGTAGCGTCCAAGGTGGACCGGCTCGACGCTGATGTAGGTGCCTTCAATTGAACGCCTGAAGGTGCGGTCGCAGATCGCCTTTGGCTTTCTGCCCTGCAGCACGTAGAACTTGGCCTCGTACGTGGCCGGGGTCGCGTCGGACCGCGCGTCGCTTCGCCAGATCGTCATTCGTGGAACCGCGGTCGCCGTTTGCAGATCGGCCGCGTCGCGCAACGCGCGCGTTGCCATCTGCGCGAGCATGTCCCTTGCGATCATGAAAGCTCCCGCGATGCCCCGACCCGTGCGCCCCCGCCCTTTGGATCGTCTGGTAGGATCAGGCAAGCCTGGCGGAGCATCGGGGATGCGGAACGGGCGGGCGCGGCGCAAACGGGCGGGAATACGGCACGCTCTCCCGTGATCGGAGCGCCCACCGACAAGCTCGGCCGCGATCCGGTCGCGTTCCGCCTCGCGCACGACACCACCACCGACCCGCTCAACGGCCGGCCGCTCTCCTCGCGCTTTCTGAACGAATGCATCAACGAAGGCGCGCGCCGGTTCGGCTGGGACCGGCGCGACCCGCGGCCCGCGTCGACGGTGCTGCCGGACGGCACGCAGGTCGGCTGGGGCGTGGGCTGCGGTGCCTATCCGTCGATCACGTCGGCCAACATATCGACGCTCCGCATCGGCGCGGACGGCGTGACCCGCTTCGCGGTGTCGGGCCACGAGATGGGCCAGGGCATCCGCACGGTGATCGCCGCCGTGCTGCTGCGCGAGCTCGACATCGATCCGGCCAGGCTCGACATCGTGCTCGGCGACACGACGGCCGTGCCGCAGCACATGACGGCGGGCTCATGGGGCACCGCCAGCGCCGCGCCGCTCGCGGAAAAGGCGGCACGGCAGATAAAGGCGTCGATCGCCGAGCTGCTCGGGGATCGGAAGGTCGCGGGCAACCTCCATCGTCAGCTCGCCGCGGTCAAACGGCCGTTCGTGCAGGTCGACGTGTCGCAGCTCGGCCCAGGCCAGACCCCGCAAGCGTTCGCCGGCCTGCGCGCGGCGGGCTACGCGCTGTCCGGGCCGGAATATCCGGCGTTCACGACGTTCAGCTACATCGCGCATTTCGTCGAGGTCCGCGTCGAACCGCGCACCCGCCGCGTCCGCGTGCCCCGCGTGGTGAGCATCGCCGACTGCGGCCGCGTGATTTCGCCCAAGACCTCCGAAAGCCAGGTCCGCGGCGGCGTGGTGTGGGCGATCGGGTCCGCGCTGCGCGAGGAGACCGAAGTCGACCCGCGCTTCGGCGGCTGGCTCAACAACGATCTCGCCGACTATGTCGTGCCCGTCAACGCGGACATCGGCGACATCAACGTCGGCTTTGTTGATCGCCCCGATCCGCTGCTCAACAGCATCGGGAGCAAGGGATTGGGCGAGGTAGCGATGGCGGGCGCCGCGGCCGCGGTCGCCAACGCGGTCTACCATGCGACGGGCCGACGGATCCGGCGCATGCCGATTCGCGTCGAGCATCTGCTGTAGGAAGTCGGTCGCGGCCGGGACCGAGCTTCGTGCGTGCGCAACTTGTGCACTGCACAACGGTTGAGGCCGAATGCAGACATCCGAAAGATCTTCCCGTTCCGCTCCGTCCGCCGCGGCAAGACCGCCCGCGTGGAAGAGCTTCGTGTCGCGCAACGGGCGTTGGCTCGCCGCCGGCACCGCCGCGGCGGCCCTGGTCGGCAGCGCGCTGTTCAACCGAGCCGGTGCGCGCCGGGCGGAGGCGGACACCCCGCCGGCAGGCAAGTTCGTCGAGGTGGACGGCGCGCGCATCCACTATGTCGATCGCGGCCAAGGCCCTGTCGTCGTCCTTCTCCACGGCAACGGCGTGCTCCTGCAGGATTACGAGGCCAGCGGCGTGCTCGGGCTCGCCGCCGGGCGCTACCGCGTCATCGCGTTCGACCGGCCGGGCTTCGGCTACAGCGACCGGCCGCGCACCACGACCTGGACGCCCGCGCGGCAGGCCGAACTTCTCGCCCGCGCGTTGGCGACGATCGGCGTCGACCGGGCGGTCGTCGTCGGCCATAGCTGGGGAACGATGGTTGCTCTCGCCATGGCGCTGAACCGGCCCTCGCTCGTCTCGGGTCTGGTCCTGCTCTCCGGCTATTATTACGGAACGGTCCGCCCCGACGTCGTGCCCGCGTCGTTGCCCGCCATCCCGGTGTTCGGCGACGTCATGGCGCACACGGTATCGCCGTTGGCCGGGGCGCTCGTCGGACCCGCCGCGGTCAAGGCCAGCTTCGCGCCCGCGCCGATCCACGACAATTTCGCGAACCTCCCCGTCGCCATGACGCTCCGCCCCTCGCAGGTACGCGCGACCGCGGCAGATACGGCGATGATGATCCCTGCCGCCGTGGCATTGAGCAAGCGCTACGGAGAACTCGATTTGCCAATCGTCGTCATGGCTGGCCAGGGCGACCTCATCGCGCACCCGGACAAGCACGCGGAGCGCTTCGCCGCCGAGGTCCGCGCGGCGGAGCTGCGGATCGTCCCCGGCCAAGGTCACCTGTTCCACTACGCCGTGCCCGAACAGGTCGTGGCCGCGATCGACGACGTGTCCGGGCGTGCCGAACAGCGTCTCTGAGTCTCTGGATCTGGAGCGGGCGAAGGGATTCGAACCCTCGACCCCAACCTTGGCAAGGTTGTGCTCTACCCCTGAGCTACGCCCGCTCTCGAGCTGAGACGCTCGGCAGCACGCTTTACGCGTGTCGTCGACCGGCTGGGTGTCGCGGCTGCTAGCACGGGGTCGGACACGCGGCAAGCCTGACCCGCGGACCCTGCGGAGGCTTGGCAGACCCCGCCTCCCGCCCCCATATGCACGGCAAGCGCAGGAGACGACGACTTGGCCACCCTGGGAATGACCGAAGCCGATCGCGCGGCACTCGAGACGTTCAAGCGCGATGTCGTCGAACCCTCGATGACGTCGCTCGTCATTGCCTATTTCACCGCGACATGGTGCGGGCCGTGCAAGCAGCTTGGGCCCGTCCTCGACAAGGTCGCCGCGACCTATGCGTCCAAAGGCGTGCTGCTGGTCCGGATCGACATCGACAAGAACAAGGCGATCGCCGCGCAGTTTCGCGTCCAGTCCGTTCCCACCGTCTACGCCGTGTTCCAAGGCCAGCTCGTCGCCGACCTGACCCCTGCGCGGACCGAGGCGCAGCTCGCCAAGACGCTCGACCAGATCTTGGCGCAGCTGCCCGTGCAGGGCGAGGCGCAGTCGCTCGAGGCCGAGATCGAGCCGCTCATCGCCATGGGTGAGGACGTGCTGGCCACCGGCGACTTCCCGCGCGCGCTGTCGATCTACCAACAGCTCGCCGACATGGCTCCGGACAACGGCGAGGTCGCGTCCGGCCTCGTGCGCGCGATGGTGGGCAACGGCATGCTGGACGAGGCGCGTACGCTGCTCGATGCCCTGCCGGAAGCCGTCGCCAAGCTGCCAGCGGTCGGGCGCGCGCGCGCGGCGGTCGAGCTCGCGGGAGCCGCCGCCCCGGCCGCAGAGACCGCGGAGCTCGACGCGCGCGTCGCCGCCGACCCGGACGACCACGACGCGCGCTACGAACTGGCGGGCGCGCTGATGACCACGGACCGCGACCGCGCCGCCGACCTGCTGTTCGAATCGATCGCGCGCGACCGCGACCACAACGAAGGCGCGGCACGCAAGCGCCTGTTGCAGCTGATGGAAGTCGTCGGCATCGCGGACCCCTGGGTGTCGGCGCAGCGCCGCCGCCTGTCCGCGATCCTGTTCACGTGACCGGCCAAGCGGACACGGTCAGCTTCCCCGTCTTCCCGCTCGCCGGCGCGCTTCTGCTGCCTCGCGCGCAACTCCCCCTGCACATCTTCGAGGAGCGCTATCGCGATATGGTGCGCCACGCGATGGCGGCCGACCGCCGCATCGGCATGATCCAGCCGCGCGGCGGGCCGGGGGCAGTCGGCGGCCCGCCGCTTTTCGGCATCGGATGCCTCGGCGAGATCGTCGGCTGCGAGGAACTGGACGACGGCCGTTTCAACGTCGTTCTGCAGGGCGTCGCGCGCTTCACCGTGGTCGAGGAACTGGCGCTCGGCACGGCGTTTCGCCAGGTCCTGGCCCGGCTCGACCCGGATGGCGAGGACGACGACCCGCTCCCTTCCGTCCTGCGCGCCGACTTGGAACGCGAATCGCGCCGCTACGCCGACGCGCTCGGGCTGTCCGTCGACTGGGACGCGGTCGCGCGGCTCGACGACGAGATGCTCGTCAACGGCATCGCGCAGGTCGCCCCGTTCGACACGGGGAGCAAGCAGGCGCTGCTGGAGGCCGCGGACATCGGCGAACGCGCGGACATGCTGGTCCAGTTCATGGCGTTCGCGCGGATGATGCCCGGCGGGGCCGACGGCCCGGCGACGCTGCAATGAGCCTCGCGGAGGACCTGCTCGACATTCTCGTCTGCCCTCTCACCCGCACGCCGCTGCGCCTAATCGGCGACGAACTGATCTCGGACGCGGCGGGCCTGGCCTTCCCGATCCGGGACGGCACGCCCATCCTGATCGTCGAGGAAGCGCGCAGCCTCTGAAGCGTTGCTGGAGGCGAAATCCGATTTTTGTGCATCGGGTACTGCAAACGCTGAGCACATCGAACGCTGCAACGTCGGAAGTCAGAACCATCCCGCCTTTCGCAATGTCGGTGCGAACGTCCGGCTGACCGGCGCGGTCAACCCGTTGGCGAGCTGTAACGAAGCGCGTCCCCGTCCGCGGGAAACGCCGACGACCGCCCGCCTGCAAACCCACCAGGATCGGTGAGTTTGCGCGCCTTCGACGTTCTGCAGTTCGTCGATCGCATCGGCGAGACGCATCATGACGAGGGTCGAACCATCCGCGGTATGCAGACGCAAATAGTGGTCCTCCGCCTCGATCGCCTGAAGACCCTGAGTCGAGATCCTTCCGGCATCGGTCGACCGTGGCTCGGGTGGAGCGGCGGCGGACGCGATTTCCACGTTTCGAGCCGGTACAAGCGCCCACTGCAGCGTCACGAAGACGATTGCCACCGGCACCACCTGAAAGAAGAGCGTGAACATGCGCGCGGGATGCCAGGACCCGTTCAGCACCAGGCCGGCCAGGACCCACACGAGCGGCGTGAGCAAGCCCGCGACGGACAGGACGAGCACGCCGGCCCTTACCAACGAACGGCTCTCCAACCGGCCGTCCACCTCGATATGTTCAAGCGCCAGGGCACCGAACAAGCCCCCCGCTAAATTGAGGATCAAGAAGTAGGGATAGCGTACCCAAGCCGCGGACTCGGCTGTGTGAAACGCCCCGACATGTCCCAGCAGCCACGTTCCCATCAGGCAGACGACCCACATGGACCGATGTCGGCGGAGAAACATTGCGAACGGTTCGGGTGGCGAAAACGGCCATCCGCCCCGTTCACGAATTGAGAGTACCCGTTCGCGCATCACCGCTTGGCTATTCCACGGCCCATGCCGCACCGACAAGACCTTGATGTTTTTGGGCGAGATTGCTGATGTGGAAGATTCTGGTCGAACGTAACCTGTTGGCATCGTTCAGGCCCGGCGCATGGACCGCGTTGGCCGTATGCGGGTCGTTGATGCTGCCGTCGTTCTCGGCCATGGCCGAACCCGTGGCGAGCCCCGCCGCATTCGTCGATAAGCTGCAGCGCGCCGAGGCGCGAACGGCTGCAAAGGACTGGAAGACGGCCGCCGCCCTGTGGGAAGAGGTGACGGTCGACAACCCGTTCGAAGGCCGCTTCTGGAACGCGTTGGCGACCGCACGCTATGGAGCCAAGCAATACCGACCCGCCATCGCGGCGTACCAAAGGGCCGTGGACCTTGGATTCGGAACGCCCGCGAACGACATCTACAACATCGCCTGCTCGCACGCGCTCCTGGGGGAGCGGGAACGGGCCTTTGCTGCTCTCGGACGCGCATTGGCCATGGGCTTTCTCGACTTGGAACTGTTGCGAACCGACGGCGACCTCGCCTCCATTCGGTCCGATGCTCGCTTTGCGCGGCTGGTCCCCGGCACCGTCGCCGTCGGCGCTTCGCGGATAGATGGTTGGCGTTCGGACCTCAGGTTCCTTTCGTGGCAGATCGCGCGTATTGGCGTAGACCCCTACCGCCGCAAGCCCAGGTCGTGGTTCGACGCACAGTTCGACGCGCTATCGTCGTCGACCGAAAGCCGAACCGACACGCAGATCGGTCTCGATCTGCTGCGGATCATGCGCGAGGTCGGAGACGGCCACAGCGGCGTCCTTGGTCGAGCCGACGAGGATTGGGCGCTAACCCTGCCCGTTCAGTTCGGCTCTTTTCCGGAAGGCGTGTATGTCGTTGCCGCCGACGCCAAGTACCGTGACGCGTTGGGTGCGCGCGTGCTGGCTTACGACGGCAAGCCTATCGAAGAGGTCATGGGCGTGATCGCCGCGGGGGTCAGCCGCGACAATGACGGCGGCTGGGTTCGACTCCAGTCCGCGTACCGCTTGCGCCATACGGCCCTGCTGCACGCGCTGGGGATCGCGACGGAACGCGGCGGTGCCGCGCTCAAGCTTCAGGACGAGGATGGAAAGCAACGCACGGTTCGGGTGACCGCCGACACCTCGCAGCCCGACATCTGGAACCAAAAGCCGAGCCCGGCGGCATGGGCGACGTTGGTGCAAACCTCGCCGGGCGCTGTCCCGCTCTACCTTCGCGACCCGGGCAAACCCTACTGGTTCGAATATCTGGCAGCCGAAAGGACGGTCTATCTGGCATTGAACACTGTCCGCGACGACCCCGCCGAATCGCTTGCCGCCTTTTCGGACCGCCTCGCCAAGACGCTTGCGGACGTGCCCGCCGCCAAGCTCATCGTCGACCTTCGCTGGAACAACGGCGGCAACACGCAATTACTGACGCCTCTCCTCGCCGCCGTCCTTCGTAGCGACAAGATCAATCGCCGCGGCCGGCTGTTCGTGCTGATCGGCCCGCGCACCTTTTCGGCCGGACAGAACGCGGCGACGATGCTCGAACGCTACACCTGGGCGACCTTTGTCGGCGAGCCTACCGGCTCCAGCCCCAATTTCATCGGCGAGGAAGACGCCTTCACGTTGCCGTACAGTAAACTTCGCGTGAACGTCTCCCATCTCGCCTGGCAAAGCGGGTTGCCTCAGGACAAGCGCAGCTGGATAGCGCCCCTGATCCACGTTCCCGCGACGTTCGCGTCCTACCGTGCCAAACGCGACCCGGTTGTGGAACTGATCTTGACCGCCCCCACTGCTCCCTGAGGAGAAAGTTTCGCTGGCTGCAGCCGCGAGCGTGAACGCTGCTCAGCGTGGGACCCATCTTCTGTTGCGGGGCTCGTCAGACCGGAAGTCCGCGCAGGAGGATCGGCAACTCGCCGCTCGTGCCCCGCGCTTCCTCCATCAGGCGCGACTTGAGCGGCACGACGCGATCGATCGCGGACATGCCCGCGTTGCGGACGGCGGAGGCGAGGCGGCCGCGTACCCCGAACAACCGCGTCAGCGCGTCGGTCGACGCCGCGATCGCCAGAACGTCCAGCGCGCGCCAACGCCCATAGCGCGCGAGCAGCTGCGCGTCGCCCGGGTCAAGCCCGACCCGCACCCCTTCGATCAGCACCTGCGCCAGGGCCGCGACATCGCGAAACCCCAGGTTCAAACCCTGCCCCGCGATCGGATGAATTCCGTGCGCCGCATCGCCGGCCAGCACGAGCCGCGTGCCCGTCATCGCCGCGGCGTGGTGGAACCCGAGCGGATAGTCGACCCGCGGACCGGCAAGCCGCAATGTTCCCAGGAACCCGCCCATGCGTTCGGCCAGCGCGGCCGCGAACGCGCGTTCGGGCAGATCGAGATAGGCAGGCCCGTCCGCCGCCGCCACGCTCCACACGATGGCGGAGCGATATGGCGCCGACCGGTGCGTGCCGTCTACAGGCAACATCGGCAGGATCGCGAACGGGCCGGACGGGTAGAAGATCTCGTACGCGACGTTTCCGTGCGGCACGTCGTGCGCGATCGTGGCGACGATCGCGCGGTGATCGTAGCTCCAACGCGCGACCCGGATGCCCGCCGCCTCCCGCGTCGGCGATGCCCGCCCGTCCGCCGCCACCAGCAGCGACGCGCGCAAGGGCGTGCCGTCGGCGAGCGTCACGCGCACGCCGTCCTCGCCGCGCTCGACGGTGGCGGGCACTGCCGGGGTCATGAGCGTCACGTGCGCGGCCGCCTCGACCCGCGCGCGCAGCACGGCGCGCAAATGACGGTTCTCGAACATGCGGCCGAGCGCGTCTCCGGCGTCCGCGTCGAACGTCAGCCCGCCCGGCCGCAACCCGTCCGTCACGCGGATCGTCTCGATCGCGCACCCGGCTTGCGGTCCGCCGAGCCGTTCCGCCACCCCGATCGCCTCCAGCATCTTCCACGAAGCGCTCGCCACCGCGGTCGCGCGCCCGTCATAAGCCGCGCCCGCCTGCGCCGCGGGATCGAGCGGATCGACCACGATCGACGTCACGCCGCCGCTGTCGAGCGCGGCCGCGAGCGTCAGCCCGACGAGCCCCCCGCCCAGGATGATTACATCGGCCGACTTCGAGCCGGATTGTTGCGGTGCTGTCACGTGCTCGCGCTACTCCGCGATCCACAAACTGTGAAGCTTGACGCTCGCTCAAGCGGCAGCGCAGGATGACGTTCGGGGAGTTTTCGTCATGGCACGCGCGTTGGTACAGGTCCGCAGCTGGCAGGGGCGCGCGCGCGACGGCGCGATGCGCGGCGGATCGCGCATCGGCGGCGTCGCGTTGCTGCTGCTCGCGCTGGCGCTGGCGCTGGCGCTGGCGACGTTCGGCGCCGCCGATCCCGCGATCAACACCGCCGCCGCCGGTCCCGCTGGCAACTGGATGGGCGGGCCGGGCGCGGTCGCGAGCGATCTGCTCCTCACCCTGTTCGGCCCCGCCGCCGCCCTGCTCCTGCCGGTGCTCGCGGTGATCGGCATCCGCATGACCCGCTTGGATGCCCGCGGCAAACCCGGTCGCGCGCTCCTGCTCGCCGTGCTCGCCATGGTGTTCATCGGCTTCGCGCTGGCGCTCTCGAAAGGGGGGGCTTCGAGCGCTCTGCCCGCCGGCTGGGGCGGGGCGTTCGGCATGGCCGCCGCCGCCGCGACCGAACCCTTGCTGCTGCCCCTGGGCGACGGTGTCGCGGGACCTTTGCGCATCGTCGCCATCGGCGTCGCCGCCGCGATCGGCGCCCTCCTGTGGGTACTCGCTTTGGGCCTGCGCGAGAACGAACGCAGTTGGCTGCGTGCCCGCTTCTCCCGCGGACCGCGCGACACGTTCGAAGACGTCTCCGTCGAGCGCACATCGATCGTCCGCGACGCGCCCGACCGCACGCCCGCCGAGGTCATGCTCGCCGACCAGCCGTCCCGCACGGTCATCGCCGACCGCGCCAAGACGCCTGACAAGAAACCGCGCCCCGCCAAGGACCGGCAGACCTCGCTCCCGCTGGGCGGCTACGTGCTGCCGGGCCTCGACCTGCTCGCCCCCGCACCGCCGTCCGCGAAGGTCACGATCGACAAGGCGAGCCTGGAACGCAACGCCAGGCTGCTGGAAAGCGTGCTCGACGACTTCCACGTCAAGGGCCAGATCGTCGAGGTCCGTCCCGGTCCCGTCGTCACCATGTACGAACTGGAACCTGCGAGCGGCATCAAGGCGTCGCGGGTCATCCAGCTCGCCGACGACATCGCGCGCAACATGTCCGCGCTCTCCGCCCGCGTCGCCACCATCCCCGGCCGCTCCGTCATCGGCATCGAACTTCCCAACGCCAGGCGCGAAGGCGTCGTCCTTTCCGAATTGGTGGCGAGCGACGCGTTCGAGGATCAGGTCGCCGCCCTCCCCATCATCCTCGGCAAAAACATCGCTGGCGACCCCGTGGTGGCCGACCTCGCCCCCATGCCCCACCTCCTCGTCGCGGGCACCACCGGCTCCGGCAAGTCCGTCGGCCTCAACTGCATGATCCTGTCGCTGCTGTACCGGCTCACCCCCGACCAGTGCCGCATGATCATGATCGATCCCAAGATGCTCGAACTGTCGAGCTACGAGGACATCCCCCACCTCCTCGCCCCCGTGGTCACCGAGCCGCAAAAGGCGATCCGCGCGCTCAAGTGGACCGTCGAGCAGATGGAGGAACGGTACCGCATGATGGCGAGCGTCGGCGTCCGTGCCCTCGCCAGCTTCAACACCAAGGTCCGCGAGGCCAAGGCCAAGGGCCAGCCGCTCGGCCGCCGTGTCCAGACGGGCTACAACGCCGACACCGGCCAGCCGACCTACGAGGAAGAGGTCCTCGAATACGACGTCCTGCCGCAGATCGTCGTCGTGGTCGACGAACTCGCCGACCTCATGATGACCGCCGGCAAGGAGGTCGAATTCCTCATTCAGCGCCTCGCCCAGAAAGCGCGCGCGGCGGGCATCCACCTCATCATGGCGACGCAGCGCCCGTCGGTCGACGTCATCACGGGCGTCATCAAGGCCAATCTGCCGACCCGGATCAGCTTCCAGGTCACGTCGAAAATCGACTCCCGCACGATCCTCGGCGAACAGGGCGCCGAACAGCTGCTGGGCAAAGGCGACATGCTCTACATGCCCGGCGGCAAGCAGATCGCGCGCGTCCACGGTCCCTTCGTGTCCGACGACGAAGTCCGCGCCGTCGCCGACCATTGGCGCGCCCAGGGCACCCCCGACTATATCCAGGCGGTCACCGAGGAACCGCCCGAAGGCGAAGGCTACGACATCGAAGGGTCTCCGGACGGCCCGGACGATCCCGACACCGCGCTTTACCGCAAGGCACTCCAGGTCGTCGCCGAATCGCAGAAAGCCTCGACCAGCTATGTCCAGCGCCAGCTCCGCGTCGGCTACAACAACGCGGCCCGGCTGATCGAGCGCATGGAAAAGGAAGGCAAGGTCGGCAAGCCGGACCATGTCGGCCGCCGCGAAGTGCTGATGGACACGGACGGGCATCCGATAGCGTAGCCGCCCGGAGCTTGCGCAAGCTAGCACCGGAGTCGGCGCACGCCGGCCGGCGAGGCTGCCGGCCCAAAGCCGGCTGAACCCCCGTCCGACGTAACGGCGCGGGATTTACTCCCGCGTCAGCCCACAAAGAGGGCCGCCTTTCGACCGCCCTCTCGTCACGAATTCTTCAGCCGACCCGGGATTACTTCACCCCGATCGTATCGGGCTGCCCGTCCGGATCGCCGCTGACGAACCCGCCGCTGCGCACGCCGCCCGCCAGCAGGATGCCCGCCAGATGCGGTGCCGCCATCGAAGTTCCGCTGATCGTGTTGTACCCGCCGTTCAACCAAGTCGACCTGATCGCCTCGCCCGGCTCCGCCGCATCGACCGGCGGATTGCCGAAATTGGAAAAACTCGCCCATCTGTCGCCGACCGCGAACGCGGAAACAGTGAATACGAGCGCTCCGTTGGCGCGCGCGGGGGAGTGGTTGTTGGCGTTGTCGGCCTCGTTGCCCGCCGCCAGCGTGAAGCGGACCCCGCCCGCGGTCGCGGCGACCACGGCATCGTCGAGCGCCTGGCTGACGCCTCCGCCCAGGCTCATGTTGGCGACATCGCCCGCGCGCCCGTTGGCCGCGACATAGTCGACGCCGGCGATGACGCCCGAATTGGCTCCGCTGCCGCGACGATCGAGCACGCGCACCGCGACGACAGGCGCACCCGGCGCGACCCCGACGACCCCGATCGCGTTGTCCCGGGCCGCGATCGTTCCCGCGACGTGCGTGCCGTGGCCGTTCGTGTCGTTTGCCGAGAAGTCGCGGGCAAGAAAGCTGCGGCTGCGCACGGAGTCGACGTTGAGGTCGGGATGCGCGAGCTCGATCCCCGAATCGATCACCCACGCGGTCGCGAACGTGCCCGCGGCCCCGCCGTTGACCCGGGCGATGCCCCAGGGCGTCACCTGTGCGGGCTGCGTCGATCCGCCGGCGCTGGGCGGAGCGGTCGCGCGGACCGGCGGCGCGCTGACCACCTGATCCTGTTCGCAATAGGCAATCTTGGGATTGGCCGACTTCAGCCGGGCGATGCCTTGCGGCGCGATCTCGACGACGAAGCCCTGCAGCGCGGTGCCGTAGACCCGCTTCAGCTGCCCCCCGCCCGCATTGACCGAGCGGTTCGCTTCCGCCTGGGCATTGCCGCGGGACACCGAGCCCTTCTTGAACACGCAGATATAGCTGCCGACGATCTTGTCCCCGGCAACCTGCGCCCGCGCGGGCATCGTGGTGGCGACCAGCGAGACGCTCGCCAAAGCCAGAATGGTCCAAGTGTTCATCGTCGCTTCCCCCCGTTGTCGCTGGCTCGACAGCGGTCGTCCGGCGTTTGTTCGCCAAGAACTTATTCGTATCGTGCGCTTTGTCGACAAAATAATGTTGTCGAACAGCATCTTGCTGCGAAGCGACCAGTCCAGCGATGATCGGTTCCGTCGGGTCGCGATGCAAGTCATTGGCGACACCGCGCCTCGCAGGTGGAATTCATGATGATGTCGGCCGCGCCTAGCGGCCTCGAGATGGCTGCCTTCGTCCCACGCACTTGCGGTCGTCACCAAGCTTTGCGAAAGCTGATGGAACGCAAGGGGGACATGGAAATGGCCGCGACACCGCCGCCCGAGAGGGCGATGACCGGGGTTCCGGGGCTCGACGACATCATGTGCGGCGGATTCGCCACCGGCCGCGTCTTCCTGCTGGAGGGCAGTCCCGGCACGGGCAAGACCACCACCGCGATCCGCTTCCTGCTGACGGGCGCGGAGGCGGGCGAGCGCGGGCTGTACATCACGCTGTCCGAAACCGAGGCGGAACTGCGCGAAAGCGCCGCCAGCCACGGCCACGATATCGGCGACCGGTTCGAGATCTTCGAACTCGTCCCGCCCGAAACGCTGCTGGACGCCGAACAGCAGCAGAGCCTGCTCTACTCGTCCGACCTTGAGCTGGGCGAGACCACGCGCTCGATCTTCGACGCGTTCGAAGGCGTCAAACCGGCGCGCGTCGTCATCGACAGCCTGTCCGAAATCCGCCTGCTCGCGCAAAGCTCGCTGCGCTACCGGCGACAGATCCTGGCAATGAAGCATTATTTCTCGCGCGCGGGCGCGACGATCCTGATGCTCGACGACCTGACGACCGAGGCGCTCGACAAGACGGTGCACAGCGTCGCGCACGGCGTCATCCG
The DNA here is from genome assembly GCA_964251385.1 of uncultured Sphingomonadaceae bacterium. Classification (GTDB taxonomy): domain Bacteria; phylum Pseudomonadota; class Alphaproteobacteria; order Sphingomonadales; family Sphingomonadaceae; genus CADCVW01. The sequence continues at coordinate 213,114 of CAXUJK010000003.1, forward strand.
ACTGGAGGAGGCCGCGCCCGCCTACGGCCCCGAACGCCGCCGGTTGCGCGTGGTCAAGTTCCGCGGGCGCCAGTTCCGCGGCGGCTTCCACGATTTCGTCATCGAACATGGCGGCGTGCGCGCGTTCCCCCGGCTCGTGTCGAGCGAGCACAAGACGCAATTCGCACGCGACACGGTGCCCAGCGATCTCGAGGCGCTCGACGCGCTTCTCGGGGGCGGCATCGATCGCGGATCGAGCACGCTGATCCTGGGGCCGGCGGGAACGGGCAAGTCGCTGCTGACGCTGACCTTCGCGGCCGCCGCCGCCGCACGCGGCGAAAAGGCGGCGCTGTTCATCTTCGACGAGGAACGCGGCCTCTTGATCGCGCGCGCGCGCGGCGTGGGGATCGACCTCCAGGCGCTGATCGACAGCGGCATGCTGCTGATCCATCAGGTCGACGCGGCCGAGCTCAGCCCGGGCCAGTTCTCCCACATGGTCCGCACGCATGTCGAGGAACACGCGGTCCGCGTCGTCAGCATCGACAGCCTCAACGGCTATCAGGCGTCCATGCCCGAGGAACAGGCGCTGATCCTCCACATGCACGAACTGCTGCAATATCTGAACCGGCAGGGCGTCATGACCTTCCTGACCGTCGCCCAGCACGGACTGATCGGCGACGCCATGCAAAGCCCCGTGGACGTCACCTACTTGGCCGACACCGTTATTCTGCTCCGCTACTTCGAGGCGCTGGGTCGCGTCCTGCGCGCCATCTCCGTCATCAAGAAGCGCATGGGGACGCATGAGAACACGATCCGCGAGTACCGCATCGGGTCGAACGGCGTGACGCTCGGCGAACCGCTCCAGGACTTCCAGGGCGTGTTGAAGGGTATACCGCTCTATATCGGCGGCGGTGCCAACCCGCTGTTGACCAGCTTCATGCCGGACAGCGCCTTCAAGAGCGACGGCGATCTTGACGGATGACGTTTCGGAACAGGCGCTGATCCTGGCGCCGCTGGGTCGCGACGCAGACGTCGCCGCGCGCATGCTCGGCGAGGCGGGCTTGTCGTCACGCATCTGCGCCGATCTGTCCGCGCTCGGTCGCGAGCTCGAGATCGGCGCGGGGTTCGCCGTCCTGACGGAGGAAGCCTTGGTCGGCGGCGACATGCGCGATATCTCCGCCTGGATCGCCGATCAGCCCGAATGGTCCGATTTTCCGTTCGTGCTCCTGACGCATCGCGGCGGCGGGCTCGAACGCAACCCGTCCGCCTCGCGCCACCTGCGCACGTTGGGCAACGTCACGTTCGTCGAGCGCCCCTTCCACCCGACCACGCTGGTCAGCCTCGCGGAGGCCGCGCTGCGCGGCCGCCGACGCCAGTACGAGGCGCGCCGACGCCTCGAGATGCTGCGGACAAGCGAGGCGCAGTTCCGCGATCTCGCCGATTCGATCCCGACCCTGTGCTGGAGCGCGGGTCCGGACGGCTACATCAACTGGTACAACGCGCAATGGTACGCCTACACGGGCACCACGCCCGCCGATATGGAAGGCTGGGGATGGCAGTCGGTCCACGACCCAGACATGCTCCCGACCGTTTTCGAAGGCTGGACCGCGTCCATCGCAACGGGACAGCCGTTCGAGATGGTGTTTCCGCTGCGCGGCGCGGACAGTACGTTCCGCCCCTTCCTGACCCGCGTCCAGCCGGTGCGCGACGGCGCGGGCGCGGTCGCGAGCTGGTTCGGCACCAACACCGACATCTCCACGCAGCGGGAAGCGGAGGACGCACTCCGCCGACTCGCGGACGAGCTGGAGGCGCGCGTCGAACAACGCACCGCCGAGCGCGAGGCCGCGCAGGACGCGTTGCGCCAGGCGCAGAAGATGGAGGCGATCGGGCAGCTGACGGGCGGCGTCGCGCACGATTTCAACAACCTGCTCACCGTGATCCGCGGCTCTGTCGACCTGCTGCGGCGCGAAGGGCTGTCGGAGGAGAAACGGGTCCGCTACGTCGACGCGATCGGCGCCACCGCGGACCGCGCGACCAAGCTGACGGGGCAGCTTCTCGCCTTCGCGCGCCGGCAGGCGCTGACCCCCGAACTGTTCGACGCGGGCGCGTCGCTGGACGAGGTCGCGGGCATCGTGCGCACGCTGATCGGCTCGCGCATCGCTTTGTCCTTCGTGCCGCCCCCCGAGCCCGCGTGCATCCTCGCGGACAAGGGCCAGTTCGACACCGCGATCGTCAACATGGCGATCAACGCGCGCGACGCGATGAACGGCGAGGGATCGCTCACCGTCACGACGGTGCCCGCCGCCCGCATCCCGGCGACCCGCGGCCATGCCGCCGTCGCGGGCGACTACATCGCCGTGTCGATCGCGGACACGGGCTCGGGCATCTCGCCCGACGAGGTCGGCCGCATCTTCGAACCCTTCTTCACCACCAAGAAGGTCGGCGAGGGAACGGGGCTGGGCCTGAGCCAGGTCATCGGCTTCGCCAAGCAATCGGGCGGCGACATCCACGTGGAAAGCGTCGTCGGCACCGGTACGACGTTCACGCTATACCTGCCGCGCGCCTACCCGCGGCCGGGCGCGGTGCCGGCCGCCGACCCGTTCGATGCGCGATCGCACGGCGGCGGCGCGTGCGTCCTGGTCGTCGAGGACAACGAACAGGTCGGCGCGTTCGCGACGCAGGCCTTGCAGGAGCTGGGCTACGACAGCATCCTAGCGCCCGACGGCCGGAACGCGCTGGCCGAACTGGAGCGGGGCTGCGACCGGTTTCAGATCGTCTTCTCGGACGTCGTCATGCCCGGAATGAGCGGGATCGAACTCGCGCACGAGGTCCAGCGCCTCTACCCGGACGTACCCGTCGTGCTGGCGAGCGGATACAGCGACGTCCTCGCGCAGACCGGGTCGCACGGCTTCGAACTGCTGCACAAACCCTATTCGGTGGAACAATTGTCGCGCGTGCTGCTCAAGGCGATCAACGGTCAGGCGGCACGGGTCTGAGCGCCCGCGTTGCTCGGGTTCGGATCTCCATGACGGTTAAAGCGTCACCGTCGCCGGCGCGGTGATTTCGCGGTTCAGCACGTCCCAAGGCACGGACCGCACGTCGTAAGGTGCAGCCAGCCGCGCATCCTCCAGCCGCTTGGCGTTGCGGTGGTAGACGGTGAGCGACCGGTCGCCCGGGCGTACCGAGTCCGCCGCGGCTCGCCCGAAATCGGGGTTGGGCATCGTCAGATACTCGCTGTAGTTCCAATCGTAGCGATCGAGGATGTCACACTTCCACAACACGAACCGGATGGAAGCCCGGTCCGCCGCCCGCGCGCCCTGCACCAACACCGAACTGCGAAGCTGGAACCCGCGCAGCGCTGTGAACAGGTCACGTTCCCCGGCGCTGCCGTTCTGCTGGATGCGAAGAATGTCGAGCGGGCCGCCGCCGATCTCGACGAGCGATTGGTATTCAAGCTGCAGTCGACCCGGCAGGACCCATCGCGTAAACCCGGGCTCGGCGGCGATCCGCGGCACGACTCCTGCCCGCCGGGTCGCGGCACCGAACGCCCCGCCCCGCCCGACACGCGCGTCCTGCTGCGTCAGGAATACGGCGCGATGGTAGCGAAGCACGGCAAGCACGTGCGGGCTGCTCCACAAATAAGGGCGCGGCCGAATCATGAACGTGCCGCGAGGATTGCGGTTGTCCAGCCAGTGCCGCAACAGGATCGCCGCATAAGGCGTCTCGCCGCCGACGGTTTTCGCGGCAACCAGATCGGCGAGCCGCCGATACCATGCGGCGACCTGCTGGACCGGCAGAGCACGAAGGTGATCCGTCATCGCCGCTCTCCTCTCTGCGGAGTTCGATCCCGAACAGGCTGCTGTCCAGTCGCATCATAGGCGGCGAGCACTCTGTCGATCACAATGGTCGCCGAAGGCAATACCGACTGCTGCCCCTCTTTCAGGCTCTGCATTTCAGTCGCTACGACATCATACGCCCCGTCGCGTGTGCGCCCCTTATACTCCGAACCCCCTCCGCCTGGGCCGAAGCTAGTCCCCACCAGCCGTGAAGCAGCCGCCGGAACCGGACCCTCTGGACGTTGCACCTGAACCGATAAGGCTGCGAAATACCGCTGGTCCGCTCCTGCAAAAGTCTGAATGCAATCGTGCCCGACAATCGCCTGACCCCATCTCCGCTGACATTTTAGCAAGGGACCCGCCGCGAGCTTTGCGATTTCCTTATCGACAATTTGGACGAGGTTTGGCCGCACAGGAGCGTTGCTCGCGCACGAAGCCGACGCGAGTACAGCCACAGAGCAAATCGCCGCACGGAACAACAGCTTCTCCCCGATTTGTAATTTACCCAGGAGAACGCAACGGTCAACGTGCTCCAAAAACCCGAGCTCGCCTCGACATCGTGTCATGCCGCATGGTCTTTAATAACGCGGTCTGAGGACATCATCGCAGGCCGCCAGAAGCAACCTCTTGCGCCGTATTAAGCATCCGCCCAATTTGTTGGAGGGGAAGCCGCACGGAGCGCCGCAGGTCGTCGCTCCTTGTTGCTGCCGTGGGCGATCGGCAGGTCGCACGATCATCGTGCAAAAACACTTCCTACACAGAACCTTTGTGGTTCGATTAAGCTATGAACATCGTCCTGATTCGTTCCTTCAGGACGCCAAACGTCGCGCGCGGTTTTGATGAGCCTCGGGCAAGAAGCTTCGTGCGCTGTGCAGCCTCAACTTCCGTAGCGCATCGCGAAACGCGCGATTGTGCGCCTGGGCGTGAACTTCGTGTCAACTTCGCCGGGCATGGAAATCGTTCTTGGCCTCACCTTTGCCTCACCTTTGGAGCGCCCCCGCCGGTCAATCCGGGTTCAGTGCGCATTCAACGCGCTGCCTCCATCATCTTGCGGACACACGGAGAACACGCATGCACCGCATAAACCTCGCCTCGATCAGCCTGGCCGCGCTCGCCGCGCCCGCGTTCGCCGCGCCCAGCGCGGAGCTGACGCAGGTGTCGAACCACCTCAAGGCGGTGACGACCATGACCGCCAATTTCACGCAGACCGACCGCGCGGGCAAGGTCCTGACCGGCACGATCGTGCTCAAGCGGCCCGGAAAGGTGCGGTTTCAGTACCAAAAGGGCGTCAACATGCTCATCGTGGGAGACGGCAAGGCGCTGAACCTCATCGATTACGACGTGAAGCAGGAATCGCGCTGGCCGATCGGCAACTCGCCGCTGGGCGTGCTGCTCAACCCGTCGATGGATCTGCAGAAATTCGCCCGCGTCCTCCCCGCCGCCGACGCGCGCGTCCTGCTGGTGGAGGCCAAGGACCCCAAGCGCCCCGAGTTCGGCACCATTACCATGGCGTTCGCGCGGGTGCCGGGCGCGCCCGCCGGGCTGACGCTGCAAGGCTGGTCGACGCTCGATGCGCAGAACAACCGGTCGACGATCAAGCTGACCGGCCAGCGCTTCAACGTCGCGGTCGCGGACAGCAATTTCCGCTGGAACAGCCCGCGAAAGGCGGGACCCAGAGGCTGACGCGTGGTTAACGTTCAGCCCGCCGCAAGCTCCGTTGCGTTAAACCACGCACAAGGTCGCCGGACCGGCTTCGGGGTTTCCCCCTGTTACCCGGGAACGGTTCGGCGGCCAGCCTTGCGCGAGTTCTCGCCAAGGTAGGCCCTCGCTCCAAGCCCCCGGAGCGGGGGTCTTTTGATGAGTTGGCCAAGCAGCTCGGCGGCTCCTACATCCACCGCATGCCGCCCACGCTCAGCATCGCATCCTGGAACGTCAATTCCGTCCGCGCCCGCCTCGGCATCGTCGAACAGTTCCTCCGATCCGAACAACCCGACATCCTGTGCCTGCAGGAGACTAAGGTCGTAGACGGCACCTTTCCACGTGAAACCTTTGACGTGCTCGGCTACACGCATTGCGTCCTCAACGGCCAGCGCATGCATCACGGTGTCGCCATCCTCAGCCGCATCCCGCTGTTCGCCCACTCGCGCCACGACTGGCAGGACAACGGCGAGGCGCGCCACATCGGCGTCCGCCTCGCCAACGGCGTCCGCCTGGAGAATGTCTACGTCCCCGCCGGCGGTGACATCCCCGACCGGGCGCTTAACCCCAAGTTCGACCAGAAGCTGGAGTTCCTCCGCCGCATGACCGACTGGTCGCGGGATTTGCGCGAACCCACGATCATCGTCGGCGACTTCAACGTCGCCCCGCTCGAATGCGACGTCTGGAGCCACAAGCAACTGCTGAACGTCGTAAGCCACACGCCCATTGAAATCGAAGCGCTGGCGGCGCTCCAGGCCAGCCACGACTGGGTCGATCTCGGCCGTCGCTTCATCCCCGCCCCGGCCCGCAACTACACGTGGTGGAGTTATCGGAATATCGACCACACCAGCTCCGACCGCGGCCGCCGCCTCGACCACATGTGGGCGAGCCCGGGTGTCGCGGCCACCGCGATTTCGCACCGCGTTCATGAGGATTGCCGAAGCTGGGAGCGCCCGTCCGACCACGTGCCTCTCGTCACGAGTTTTTCGATGTGACGGACCGCCGCACCGTCGCGCGCGCGATCGACTCCCTGCGCCGCGGCTGGGCAGTGACCGTCGAGGGTGCGGCCGGATCGATCTCCGTGCTCGCCGTGGAGACCGCGGGCACGGACGCACCGGCCGATGCGGACGTCCTGATCTCCGGTCGACGCGCGGCAACGCTCAAGCTGTCCAACCAGCGCGACGGAACGCCCACCGCCGCCGTGCGGGTCGCTTATGTCCCCTGGCTGCAGCCCCGACTGCTCGCCGACCCGGCACGCGATCTCGCGGCCCCGCTGCAGGGTCCGTTCCGAACCGTCGCGCTGAACGCCCGCGACGCGGCGGACGCGGCGATCCGGCTGGCCCGCCTCGCCGGGCTCCTCCCCGCGTTCCACATCCTCGAGGGTACGACCGACCAGGTCGCGGCTGCGGATATCGTCGCGTTCGACGCCGCGCCGCATGTCACTATGGTGACGCGTGCCGCGCTGCCCATCGCGGGAGCGGCGCGTTCCGAGATCGTCGCGTTCCGCAGCGACGGCAACGACCCCGTCGCGCTCGTTATCGGCACTCCCTACGGATCGCCGCCGCTCGTGCGGCTGCACAGCGAATGCCTGACTGGCGACGCGCTCGGCTCGCTAAAATGCGATTGCGGGCCGCAACTCGACACGGCGCTCGCCCGCATTGCGGCCGATGGCTGGGGCATGCTCCTCTACCTACGTCAGGAGGGACGCGGCATCGGCCTCGTCAACAAGTTGCGCGCCTACGCGCTGCAGGACCAGGGATTCGACACCGTCGACGCCAACCTGCGCCTGGGCTTCGAGGACGACTCCCGCGACTTCGCGATCGCCGCCGCTATGCTCAAACTTCTTGGCGCGGACAGCGTGCGCCTGCTCACCAACAACCCGCGCAAGGCGGACGCGCTCGCAGCCTCCGGGATCGCGGTCGCCGAACGGCTGCCGCTGCGCATCGGCGAAGGCGAGCACAACCGCCTGTACCTCGCCACGAAACGCGACCGCAGCGGGCACCTGCTCTAAAAAGCCGGACGTTCGCCGAACAAGGCAGTTCCCACCCGCACGTGCGTTGCCCCGATCGCGACGGCGGTCTCGTAATCGCCCGACATACCCATGCTCAAGCCCGCCACCCCTTCCTCGCGCGCCAGCTTGGCGAGCAGTGCGAAGTACGGAGCGCTTTCCAGCCCCGCGGGTGGCACGCACATCAGCCCGACGACATCCAGCCCCGCGCCGCGCGCCTCGTGCATCATCGCCGGCAGGTCGAGGATCGCGCAGCCCGCCTTTTGCGCTTCCGCGCCGATGTCGACCTGGACGAAGCACGCCGGCCGATGGCCGGTCGCGTCCTGCGCGCGTGCCAACGCGGTTACCAGCGAGGACCGGTCGACCGAATGGATGACATCGAACAGGCGCACCGCGTCCGCCGCCTTGTTGGACTGCAGCTGTCCCACGAGGTGGAGCGTCACGTCGGGCCAGCGTTCGCGCAGGGCCGGCCATTTGGCCGCCGTTTCCTGAACGCGGTTCTCGCCGAAGTCGCGGATGCGGGCATCGAGCAGCGGGACGATAGCGTCGGTGGGGTGCGTCTTGGAAACCGCAATCAGCGTCACGTCGCCCGCATCGCGTCCGACCGATTTCGCGGCGCGCGCGATCGCTTCTCGGACGTGCGCGACCGGGTCCGCTAGAACTTGAACGCCGTCCCGACGTAGATCGCCTGGCTGTCGCGCCGCGAATCGGCGAGCGGGGCCAGGCGGTCGCTTTCGATCTTGTAGCGCACGCCGCCGGTCAGTTCGAGATTGCCGCCGAGCTTGTACGATCCGCCGACATCGACCGAATAGTTGATGTCGTTGGCGAGCAGGCTGGGCGTCCGCGCGTCGCTGCGGTTAGCCCCCAACTGCACCCGGCCCGTGAAGTCCTTCAGGTTGTACGAAATCCCGACTTCGGCGGCCTCGCGGCCGCCCGGCGCGACGCCCGTGTCGATCTTGCCGACATCGCCCGACAAAGCAAACTGCTTCCAGCCCACCGCCACGCCAAGATTGTACGCGGTCGGGGTCAGAGCGGTCGCTTCCGTCTGAATCTGCGACGCGGCCACCAAGCTGGCGGCCCGCACTCCCGCGCCTCGCGTCGATCGCGCGCGCACCGCGATGCGCACCGAACGCCTGTCGTTGCGCGCGCCCGATGGGGTGAAGCTGAAATCCCCGCGTGACGCACCGCGGCGCGCGAAGGCGGCCGCCAGCCGCGGATCGGCAACCGCCGGCGTAAACGATCCAAGGCCGCTCAGCGCGATCAGCGAGGGTCGGGCCGCACGCTGCTTCTTTCGTACCTGTCCAGGCGCGGCGAAAGCAGGCGACAAGAGCAGGCCCAGCGCCGCAAGCGCCGCCACTCCTCCCGCCATGATCCTGCCCGACCGCGACATGTTCGCCCATAGACTCCTTGTGTCCAATCAACGACCTAGCACGGCTCGTGCTGCGATCGCCACTGCTCCGGACTCGAATATCCGAGCCTTGTTGCAAGGGGATCACATAACGCCGCCTGAACCATGCGGCGCGTGGGAAGCGACCGCCCTTGCGGGGTTGCGGCACGCACCTATAACGAGCGCATCCGCGTTCGCCGTAGAAAGTTGTTCGATGTTCAAGCTCCGCCTGCTCGCCGCCATCGCTGTGCTGGCCTCGACCGCCGCGTGCGTCAGCGACGACGAACTCCCCACTGCCGACCTGGCCGCTTCCAAGGTCACGACGATCGGCGTCAACGCCTATCTGTGGCGCGCCGCGCTCGACACGCTGTCCTTCGCGCCGATGGCGCAGGTGGACAGCAACGGCGGCGTGCTCGTCACCGACTGGTACAGCAACCCGCGCGCGCCCGGCGAGCGCGTCAAGTTCACCGCGTCGATCCTCGACCAGGATCTGCGGGCGGACGCGCTGCGCATCGCGGCCTCGCGCCAGCTCAACCAGAACGGGCAATGGGTGGAGGCCCCCGTGGCCGCGGCCACCGTGCAGAAGCTGGAGGAGATTATCCTCACCCGCGCCCGCGACCTGCGCCGAACCGCCGTCGGCGGTTAGCCGCCCCATGGCGTCACGCTTCAACCCGGCGACCGCGGACGCGCGCTGGCAACGCACCTGGGAAGAGCGCCAAACGTTTCGCGCGTCGGGCACGGATGTCCGCCCCCGCTCCTACATCCTAGAAATGTTCCCCTATCCGTCGGGGCACATCCACATGGGGCATGTGCGCAACTACACGATGGGCGACGTGCTCGCGCGCTACCGCCGCATGCGCGGGCACGACGTGCTGCACCCAATGGGATGGGATTCGTTCGGCATGCCGGCGGAGAACGCGGCCATGGAGAAGGGCGTGCACCCCGGAGACTGGACGCGCGCGAACATCGCGACAATGCGCGGGCAGCTCAAGCGCCTCGGCTTCGCGCTCGACTGGAGCCGGGAACTTTCCACGTGCGAGCCCGAATATTACGGGCACGAACAGGCGCTGTTTCTTGATCTGTACGAAGCGGGGCTCGTGTATCGTCGCGAAAGCGAGGTCAATTGGGATCCGGTCGACATGACCGTGCTCGCCAACGAACAGGTCGTGGACGGCCGCGGGTGGCGTTCCGGGGCACCCGTCGAGCGCCGCAAGTTGAGCCAGTGGTTCCTGCGCATCAGCGATTTTGCGGACGAACTTCTGGAAGGGCTGGGCACGCTCGACCGATGGCCCGACAAGGTCCGGCTGATGCAGGAGAACTGGATCGGCAAGAGCCAGGGACTGCGCTTCCGTTTCGCCGGCGTCGCATCTTTTACCGAAAATGTCGAAGTCTACTCGACTCGTCCGGATACGATCTTCGGCGCGAGCTTTCTCGCGGTCTCGCCCGACCACCCGATCGCGACCGATGCGGCTTCGCGGCAGCCGCAAGCCGCCGCGTTCATCGAGCGTTGCAAGACCAGCGGTACCACGGCCGCGGAGCTCGAGACTGCGGAGAAACTCGGCTTCGACACGGGCTACGAAGTGCTTCATCCCCTCAACGGCAACCGAACGCTTCCTGTCTACATCGCGAACTTCGTGCTGATGGAGTACGGCACGGGTGCGGTGATGGGTGTACCCGCGCACGACCAGCGCGATTTTGAATTTGCAACCAAGTACGACTTGCCGATCGAACGGGTAGTCGCCGCCGATGCGTCGCAGGCCGGAGCCCCCTTGGCCGGTCAAGCCGAAACGGGTGGCGGCGTCCTCGTCAATTCAGGCTTCCTCGACGGCATGGATGTCGAGACCGCGAAAGCCGCAGTCATCGCGCGCGCCGAAGCGGAAGGTTGGGGCACGGGGACGACCGTGTGGCGATTGCGCGATTGGGGCGTGTCGCGGCAGCGTTACTGGGGCACACCGATCCCGATCATCCATTGTTCCGAATGCGGACCCGTGCCCGTGCCGCGCGACCAACTGCCGGTCGTTTTGCCCCCCGACGTCACGTTCGACGTTCCCGGCAACCCGCTCGATCGCGTGCCCGCGTGGTCGGACGTTCCTTGCCCGCTATGCGCGTCGCCCGCCCGTCGAGAGACGGACACGCTGGACACCTTTGTCAATTCAAGCTGGTATTTCCTGCGCTTCGCCTCGCAACCCACGGACGCTCCGTTCGATCGGGCGGAGGCAGAGCGCTGGATGCCCGTCGCGCAATATATCGGTGGCGTCGAACATGCGATCCTGCATCTGCTCTACGCGCGCTTCTGGATGCGCGCGCTGCAGCGCATCGGACGCATCGGCGTCGCCGAGCCGTTCACCGGGCTGTTCACGCAGGGCATGGTCACGCACGAGACGTACCGGGCGGGCGACGGCAGCTGGCTGAGCCCGGACGAAGTGCGGCAGGACGGCGAGGACTGGACGACCTTGCAAGGCGGTGCTCCCGTGACCGCCGGCCGCATCGAAAAGATGTCCAAGTCCAAGCGCAACACGATCGATCCCGCGCCCATCGTCGACCAGTACGGCGCGGACGCGACGCGATGGTTCATGCTGTCCGACAGCCCGCCCGAACGCGATCTCCCGTGGAGCGCGGCCGGGATCGAAGGCGCATGGCGCTTCGTGCAACGCCTGTGGCGGCTGATTCAGGTCGAAGGCGGCGACGGGCCGGATCCAGCGTTGGACCGCAAGCTGCACGCGACGATTGCGGCGGTCGGCACGAACATCGAAGCGCTCGCCTTCAACAAGGCCGTCGCGAACATCCACGAACTCGCCAACGCCATCGACAAAGCGGAGCCCTCGGCGTCGCGTACGGCGGCCGCTGCGACTCTGGTCCGCCTCGTTGCGCCGATGGCGCCGCATCTGGCCGAAGAGGCCTGGTCGATGCTCGGCGGCGAAGGCCTGGTCGCGGACTCCGCGTGGCCCGAAGTGGATCCGACCATGCTCGTCGAGGATCAGGTGACGTTCGCGATCCAGGTGAACGGCAAGCTCCGCGACACGCTAACCGCCGCCAAGGGCATCGCGCGCGAGGACATGGAGGCACGCGCTCTCGCCAGCGACAAGATCGCCCGGCTGCTGGCCGGGGCAACACCCCGAAAAATCGTCGTTGTGCCCGACCGCCTGGTCAACATTGTCCTGTGACCCGCGGACTCGCCTTGGTCGCGCTCCTGCTGCTCACCGGTTGCGGACTGAAGCCGCTCTACGGCGGCGGCGGCAGCGGTGCGGTCGCAAGCGCCCTCTCCGGTGTCGGCGTCGCGCCGATCGACGGCCAAGCGGGCTGGCTCGTCCGCACTGCGATCGAGGATCGGCTTCCACGTGGAACAGCCTCCCCGCGCTACCGGCTCGAGATCACGTTGGATGACCGCATCGAAGGCTTTGGCATCCGCGGGGACAACGCGGTGACGCGCGAGCGCCGCACCTTGCGCGCGCGGTATCGGCTCGTCGAGGAGTCCGGAGGCACGGTCGTGCTCGACCAGACCGCCGGATCGGATGTCGGGATCGATGTCGTCGGCTCGCAGTACGCGACCGTCGCCGCCGAACAGACCGCACTGGAACGCCTGTCGGTGGAGCTCGCCGATCAGATCGTGACGCGCGTCGCCCTGTTCGCTTCCCGCACACAAGGCGCGGCGGCGCGTTGAAGGCGCGTCGCCCGGACATGGAACGCGCGCTGACAGCTTCGGCGAGCGGACTGTTCCTGCTCCATGGACCCGACACCGCCGGATCGAACGCACTCGCCGCGAGGCTCAAGGTAGCGCTCGGTGCCGACGCGGAGCGCATCGTTTTGACGCCCTCGGCGCTGAAGACCGACGCCGCTCTGCTGGCCGACGAGGCCGCGGCATTCTCGCTGTTCGGCGGCAAGCGCTACGTCATCGTCGAAGGCGGCGGCGACGAACTGCTCGATCCTGTCGCGAACCTCCTGGCAGCTGGCACCCCCGGCAATCCTGTCCTCATCGTCACGGGACCCTTGCGAAAAGGATCGAAGCTGTTGGCGCTCGTAGAGGCGTCTACCACGGCGATGGCGTTCGCCAGCTACCTTCCCGAAGGACGTGATGCCGAGCGGCTCGTCGTCGACTTGGGCCGTGCCGCGGGTCTGATCCTGTCGCCCGTGCTGGCGCGCCGCATATCGGACGCAAGCGCGGGCGATCGCGCGATGATAGCGCTCGAACTCGACAAGTTCGCGCTATATCTCGATGCAGATCCGGACGCGCCGGTCACGTTGGACGCGGGTACGATCGACGAACTGTCGGCCGGCGCGGAGGAAGGCGATCTGACGTCAGTCGTCGATGCCGTTCTCGACGGCGATGCGGCAGCGCTCGATCGCGAGTTCGCACGCATCGCGGGAAGCGGAACCGAGACGGTCGCCCTCCTTCGCGCGATCTCTCGTCGTGTGCTCACCTTGGCCAAATATCGCGCGGACGTCGATGCCGGGAGCTCGGTCGACAACGTGATCGCGTCCTCGGGCAAAACGCTTTTCTTCAAGGAAAGAGCGGCGGTAACCCGTCAGGTCGGCAAGTGGCGCTCGGACCGGCTGGCGGTCGCGGCAACGCGGCTGCTCGCAGCGGAACGGAGCTTCAAGGCTCCGGGGGCCCAAGCCGCGGACGCGATCGCCGAAAGCCTGTTCGGGATGGCGCAGGCAACGACGCGGCACCCAGGTTAGATCAGTTCGCCGCTCAGTCGTTGGCAGATCATGTCGAGCTGGTCCAAGGTCGCGTAGGCCAACGTGACGGTTCCACCCTGCCCTTCATAGGCGATCTTTACGTTCAAGCCCGTCATATCACCGAGTTGTCGCTCCAGCGCCACGATGTCGCCATCCACGTCCGCGGGCTGCCCGGGCTTGGCCTGTCTGCCGGGTTTTTCCGGTCGCGCCGACTTCATCAGCGCTTCGGTCTGACGGACGGACAATCCACGATCCATGACCTGCCGCGCCGTGCCGTCCGGATCGGGCGCCGTGGCGATGGCCCGCGCGTGACCCATGGTCAGCCGACCGTCCGCCACGGCTTCACGCACGCTGATCGGCAGGTCGAGCAACCGCAGCAGGTTGGCGATGTGGCTGCGCGACTTGTGGACGAGCTTGCCAAGCGCTTCCTGGCTATGATTATACTCGCGGATCAGCCGCCTGTATCCTTCGGCCTCCTCGATCGCGTTCAGGTCCTGGCGCTGGATGTTCTCGAGCAGGGCGACTTCAAGCGTTTCCGCGTCGCTGAACTCACGGACGATGACCGGTACTTGCCCGAGTTGCGCACGCTGCGCAGCGCGCCATCGCCGTTCGCCGGCGACGATCTGGAAGCGCTTTCCAGACGGCCGGACCACGATCGGCTGCAGCAGTCCGCGTGCGGAAATCGATGCGGCGAGTTCGTCGAGCGCTTCGTCGTCGAAATGCCGGCGGGGTTGGCCGGGATGCGGATCGATGTCGGACACGGGGACCAGCGTCACGCCGCCACGTGCTCCGCCTGCGATCGGTTCCTCGCGCGCCACCTCGCCGAGCAGTGACGACAAGCCTCGCCCAAGTCCGCTCGGCCGCTTCGACATCGTGCGCTCGTCGCTCATCCCGCCACTCCTACGCCGCAGCCGCGCGTTTCGGCAGCCGTCCGATCAACTCTCGTGCAAGCCCGATATAGGCCTCCGAACCTGAACAGCGGTGATCGTAGATCAAGGCGGGTACGCCGTGGCTGGGCGCTTCCGACAGCTTGACGTTGCGCGGGATAACGGTGTCGAACACGACGGTGCCAAGGCACGCGCGTACGTCCGCCGCGACCTGCGCGGACAGGTTGTTGCGCTTGTCGAACATGGTCAGGGCGACCCCCAGAATGTTGAGCGACGGGTTGAAGCGGGCGCGGACGCGTTCGACGGTCTGGAGCAGCTGGCTCAATCCTTCGAGAGCGAAGAACTCGCACTGCAACGGTACTAGGATGTGCTGGGCCGCGACGAGCGAGTTGATCGTCAGCAGCCCCAAGGACGGGGGGCAGTCGATGAGGCACACGTCCCAGCGTGCGTCGGGAACCGCGTCGAGAGCGTCCGACAGGCGAAAGGTGCGGCGGTCGAACTCGATCAGCTCGATCTCAGCGCCCGACAAGTCAACCGTCGCCGCGATCAGGTCGAGGCGCGGAATGCGGGTGGCGATCGCCGCTTCGGCCAGCGTCGCATCGCCGCGGAGCACTTCGTAGCTCGACCGTACGCGCATGGCCTGACCGACGCCCAAGCCAGTGGACGCGTTGCCCTGCGGATCGAGGTCGATGATCAGCGTTCGCAGACCCGTGGCGGCCAAGGCGGTAGCGAGGTTGATCGCGGTCGTGGTCTTGCCCACTCCACCCTTCTGGTTGGCGACAGCAATGCGGATCATGACGCCGCAACTCCCCTAAGGTCGCGCACATGCACGATTGCGGCGTCGCGATCGGTCAGGCTCGGGAGCATCTGGAAGCTGGCCGACCACCTCCTACCGACCTCGTCGATTTCGGCTTGGGCACTGCGTCCCTTGTGCAGAAGCCAGACGGTCGACGGGCCCGCCAGCTGCCGGGTCGCGCCGAGGAGTTTGTCGAGCGAGGCTACCGCGCGCGCGGTTATTACGTCAACGGGCGGTCGAACGATCTTTTCGACGGGAGTTCGGATCACGTGGACCCGGTCCATCAGGCCCAACGCATCGACCGCGCGGGTCAAGAACTCGGCACGCTTCCGCCTGGGCTCGACCAGCACGTGTTCGGAATTCGTCATTGCGGCGAGCACGAGACCAGGAAAGCCCGCGCCGGTGCCGACGTCAAGCCAGCATCCACTGTGCGCAGGTGCCAACCCGTAAAGCTGCGCCGAATCGAGTATGTGACGGTCCCAGATGGAGGCTTCGCTTCCCGATGCGATCAGGTTCTGGTTTCGGTTCTCGGCGATAACCAGAGCAACAAGGGTTTGAAGCATCTTCAGCGTTTCACGTGAAACTCCCATTTGAACTGTCAGGATGTCGGAGACTTCGCTCTCGGTCACGCCGCGTGCCGGGTAATCGCGACCAGAACCGCGCTCAGTGCCGCCGGCGTCACACCGCGAACACGTCCCGCCTCGGACAGCGTTCGTGGACGTGCGGCGCTCAGGCGTTCGATCATTTCCGACGACAAGCCCGCGATACGATCGAACGCGATGTCGCGGGGCAAGGCGACCTCGCGCGCGCCGCGAATTCGAGCGAGTTCGTCATCCTGCCTTTTGACGTAGGGTTCGTAGCGTTGATCCTCCAGGACCTCCAAGGCTTCGGGGCCCTGCAGCTTGTCGGGTAGACAGGTCGCGAGTTGCGCCGGTAGTGCGAGCACACGACACCACTCGGCAAGGCTGCGGATCGCAGGCCCAGGGCTGACCTCGACACCTGCCTCGGCGAAAGCACGAAGATCGACCTTCTCGGACATCAGGTCCTGCACCGCCCGGCGTCGCTGGTCCCGTCGTTGCCAGTAGACAAGACGTTCGTCACCGATGCAGCCAACGGTGCGCCCGTAGGAGTGCAAGCGCGTTTCCGCATTGTCGGCGCGCAGGCGAAGCCGGTGCTCGGCGCGCGCGGTCAGCATGCGATAAGGCTCGCTGACACCGTGCAGCGTCAGATCGTCGATCATGACGCCGATGTAGCTGCTTTCGCGTTCGAGCTGGGGCTGTTCCTCCGATCGGGCGAAACTGGCGGCGTGAATGCCTGCGACTACGCCCTGTGCCGCGGCTTCTTCGTACCCGGTGGTCCCGTTTACTTGCCCGGCCAGATAGAGGCCAGACAATGCTGACAGTGACATACGATGATCCAGCGCACGCGGATCGATGAAGTCGTACTCGACGGCATAACCAAGCTGCACGATCTGCGCGTTTTCGAGTCCCATGATCGTACGTACCAGCGCAAGCTGATCCTCCGCCGCCAAGGAGGTCGAAATACCGTTGGGGTACACCCAATGCGTGTCCAACCCCTCAGGCTCGAGGAAGATCTGGTGACCGTCGCGGTCGGGAAAGCGGATGACCTTGTCTTCGATCGACGGACAGTATCTTGGCCCCGATCCCACGATGTGGCCCGTTGCCAAGGCAGACGTGGGAAACGCGCTCCTAACGACGTCATGGGTCTCGCAGTTGGTTCGGGTGATCGCGCAGGAGATTTGCGGGAGCCGGCGACCCGTGGTCAGCGGAGACATGGTCCACGGATCGACGTCGCTGGGTTGCCGGTCAAGCCGTTCCCACGCGATCGTCCGGCCGTCCAGGCGTGGGGGGGTTCCCGTCTTGAGTCGGCCGCATGGCGCGAGTTCGCGCAGCTGCGCGCCAAGCCGTACGGATGCGGCTTCACCGAACCGACCGCCGTCGTCGCGCTGATGCCCGCAAAACATGCGTGCGTTCAGGAACGTTCCTGTCGCAAGAACCACCGATCTCGCGTAAACCCGGCCGTCGGGACCCAGGTCCAGACCGACCACTCCGGTGCCGTCGAGCAGGAGTGCTTCGGCTTGCGCCTCTATAATCCGCACGCCTGCAAGCTTGAGGAGGCGCTGGACCGTATCGGCGTACAAACGTCGGTCGGCTTGCACGCGCGGACCGTGCACCGCCGCCCCTTTGCTTCGGTTGAGCATGCGGTAGTGAATTGCCGCCGCGTCCGCAGCGCGCGCGATCAGGCCGTCCAAGGCGTCGACTTCGCGTACAAGATGTCCCTTGCCGACCCCCCCGATCGCCGGGTTGCACGACATTGCGCCCACCATCTCCGCCCTCAAGGTCACCAACGCTACGTTTACGCCGATGCGCGCGGAAGCGGCCGCGGCTTCGCAACCGGCGTGACCTCCGCCGACGACGAGCACGTCGAAATGTCTATCTCTCAAAGCTTTGTTCCACGTGAAACCTACTTGCCCAGGCAGAACGAGCCGAAAAGCGCGTCCAACATGTTTTCCAAGCCGCTCCTACCCGAAAGCCGGTCGCAAATCGACAAGGTGTGGCGCAGCTCTTCCGCAAAAAGAACGGGATCGTTGAGCGTTGCCGCCGCCACCAGCGATGCTTGCAGCGCCAACGCAGCTTCGCGTTGCCGCCGGTTGAGTGCGAACGAGCCTTCGCGCGGCAGGAGTCCGGCCGCAGCGGTCGCGATTTTCGCTACAAGAAGGTCCAGGTTCGAGCCCGTGCGCGACGACACGGCAAGCCTTTCGGCGATGACCGGCAGCCGGTCCGCCTGCGGCGAAATCATTATGAGGTTTTCGTGCGCCGGCGCATGGGTGGGACCCAGCCACAACAGGATGTCCGCGGCCGCGACTTCGCGTTCCGCCCGCGCGATCCCTTGTCGTTCGACGTCATTGCCGGTTGTCCGAAGTCCGGCGGTGTCGATCAGGACGATCGGCATGCCCGCCATGTTGACGGCGACCTCGATCACGTCGCGCGTCGTTCCGGCGAGAGGCGACTCGATCGCGGCATCGCGCTGAGACAGCGCGTTGATCAGACTCGATTTGCCGACGTTCGGCGGCCCGGCGACGACGACGCGTATGCCGTCCTTGAGGCGTTCCACGGGAGGTCTTCGCAGCACGAGCGCGATGTCGTCGGCGAGTGCCCGGGCTGTCGAAGCGGCGACCTTCATGTCGTCCCGATCGACGACGTCACCCTCTTCCGCGAAATCGATCGATGCCTCGACCGCTCCGGCAAGCGTCAGGAGCCGCTCGCGCCAGCCCTCGACCTCGCGCGAGAAGACGCCGCCGGCAGCCAGAAGCGCGTTGCGGCGCTGGCCGTCGGTTTCGGCCGCGAGCAGATCGGCCAGGCCTTCGGCCTCGTTGAGGTCGATCCGGCCGTTTTCGAACGCGCGCCGCGTGAACTCTCCGGGTAGCGCCGTGCGATGGCCGTCGAGACCGCCCAGTGCGTCGAGCACGGCATCCACGACCGCGCGTCCGCCATGCAGATGAAGCTCCACGACGTCCTCGCCCGTAGAGGTCGCCGGTCCCGGCATCCACAGAACGAGTGCGCGATCGAGGACTTCGCCGGTTTGGGGATGGCGCAGCGTCCGGGTGGAGGCACGCCGGGCAGGGGGCCGATCCGCCATGCTTTGCAAACCCGCTCCGGCGGCGGGACCGCTGACGCGAACGACGGCGATCGCGGCCGGCGGGCGTCCCGAGGACAGCGCGAAAATCGTATCGCGCGCGCTCACGTCTTGCGCGGGGTTCCCGTTCCCGAGGCTGAAACCTGGCCCGTCATCTGATCGAACATCGTCTTGAACATCTGCGTTCCGGCTTCGCTCATCGGCCCCCATGCCCGCATCATGTCGGTCACCGTATCGGCGGTCATGCCTTCGCCCACGGTCTTGGTCATGCGCGCGATATAGGCTTCGTGGACGAGAGTGAGGTCGGGCAGCCCCATGAAGCGGCGCGCTTCCTCCGGCGTGCAGTCGATGTCGAAGTTGATCTTCACAGGCGTCTCCTCAGGCGAACAGCCCGCCAAGGCCCGGCGTGCGCTCGTCCCCGGTCCAGCCGACCCAGATCATCTCGCCCGCGACCCATACGATGAGCGCAAGACCTATGAAGGCGATCCAGCGATAGCGCTCAATATACTTGGCGAGGATGTTGGACGCGATTCCCATGAGAGCGACCGAAAGGAAGAGGCCGACAACGAGGATCCCCGGGTGCTCGCGCGCGGCGCCCGCGACGGCCAGCACGTTGTCGAGCGACATGGAGACGTCCGCGACCGCGACCGCCCAGGCGGCGCTCGCGAAACTCTTGGCCGGCTTGAGGCCCGACGTCTCGTCGCCCGCGATCTCCGGGCTGCCGCCGCTCTGGCCACCATGCGTGCCGAGCTCGCGCCACATCTTCCATGCGACCCAAAGCAGGAGCAGTCCGCCCGCGAACACCAAGCCGACGATGCCCATCAACCATGTGGTGATCAGCGCGAAGCCGATGCGGAGCACCAGCGCCGCGGTGATCCCGATCAGGATGACCTTCTTGCGCTGGTCCGCCGGCAGTCCCGCGGCGAGAGCGCCGATGATGATGGCGTTGTCGCCCGCGAGCAACAGGTCGATCCCGAGGACTTTCAGGAACGCCTGAAACTGCGACGGCTGCGTGATGTTGGCGAAATCGCGCAGGATGTCCTGCCAGATCGTCGCCAGATTCAAGTCGAGCGAAGGGGCGGCGGCGGCGAGGAATGTAAGCAACATCAGCGTCTACTGGTTCATCGATGCGAAGAAGTCTTCGTTGGATTTGGCGTCCTTCATCTTGTCGAGCAGGAACTGCATCGCGTCGACAGTTCCCATCTGCATGAGGATGCGGCGCAGCACCCACATCTTCGACAGGACGTCCTTTTCGACGAGCAGCTCCTCCTTGCGCGTGCCGGATTTGCCGACGTCGAGCGAGGGGAAGATGCGCTTGTCGGAGACCTTGCGGTCGAGAACGATTTCCGAGTTACCCGTGCCCTTGAACTCTTCGAAAATGACTTCGTCCATCTTCGATCCCGTGTCGATCAGCGCGGTGGCGATGATCGACAGCGATCCGCCTTCCTCGATGTTGCGCGCCGCGCCGAAGAAGCGTTTCGGGCGCTGCAATGCGTTCGCGTCGACGCCGCCCGTCAGCACCTTGCCGGATGACGGCACGACCGTGTTGTAAGCGCGGCCCAGGCGCGTGATCGAGTCGAGCAGGATGACGACATCCTTTTTATGTTCGACGAGGCGCTTGGCCTTTTCGATCACCATTTCGGCGACTTGGACGTGGCGCTGCGCGGGTTCGTCGAAGGTCGAGGAGACGACCTCGCCCTTGACCGACCGCTGCATGTCGGTGACTTCCTCGGGCCGCTCGTCGACGAGCAGCACGATCAGGAACACCTCGGGGTGGTTGTCGGTGATCGCCTTGGCGATGTTCTGCAGCAGCACGGTCTTGCCCGTGCGTGGCGGCGCGACGATCAGTGCGCGCTGGCCTTTGCCCTGCGGCGACACGATGTCGATAACGCGCGCGCTCTTGTCCTTGACGGTCGGATCGAGCGTGTCGAGCCGCAGCTTTTCGTCGGGGTAGAGCGGGGTGAGGTTGTCGAAATTGACCCGGCTGCGAACCGCGGACGGATCGTCGAAGTTGATCGTGCTGATGCTGGTCAACGCGAAGTAGCGCTCGCCGTCCTTCGGTCCGCGGATCTCGCCCTCGATCGTGTCGCCGGTGCGCAGCCCGAATTTGCGAACCAGATTGGGCGCAACGTAGATATCGTCCGGACCAGCGAGGTAATTGGACTCCGCTGATCTGAGGAACCCGAAGCTGTCCGGCATGACCTCGATCGTGCCCATTCCGCGGATTTCGGTGCCGTTCTCCGCCTCGACCTTGAGGATCGAGAAGAGCAGGTCCTGCTTGCGCAGCGTGGACGCCGCCTCGATCCCGAGCGCTTCGGCGGCGGACACGAGGTCCGCGGGCGTTTGTTTCTTCAAATCTTTGAGATGCATGATGATTTCGTCTTGCGGGCGGGAGGTGTGCGCGGGATCGCTTGGGAACCTGGGCAGAGCGCGCAAAGGACTTGGCGCTGGGAAGCCGAGAAATTATGGGCGGCGGCGCGTCGTGTCAAGCTTGGCGCCCGAAGCGCACGCGTGTCGGCTTGCCGTCGAAGATCATCGGAATGGACGTAATCGCGGATTTGGCGGCAGGTCCGCAACCGTTTCGGATCGAAGCTTCGCCGCGCGTTAACCAAGGCGCGCGCTCTTGTCGGCTCAAGGCCGGTCTCGGTCGGAACGACGGAGCGTACCCATGGCCCGGATCATATTGGCGGACGACGATCCGATCATCGGCGATCTCGTCAGCATGCATTTGACGCGGTGCGGGCACGTGGTCGGCGTGGTGACGACCGGCAACGACGCGCTGAAAGCGTGCTGGACCAAGCGACCGGACATGATGATCCTGGACTGCGGCATGCCCGACATGTCGGGGATCCTCGTCCTGCGCCAGATCCGCATCACGCCGGAGATCGCCGAAACGCCGATCCTGATGCTGACCGGACGCCGCAGCCAGAGCGACGAGAACATCGCGATGCACGCGGGCGCCAACGATTATCTGACCAAGCCGTTCGACCTCCACGAGCTCGCGTTCCGCGTCGAGGATCTGCTGGCGCTGAACGCGCGACGGGTCGCTAAAAACTCGGCTTGACGATGACGAGGATGACGATCGCCGCGGTGACGATCGCGGGGACTTCGTTGAGCATGCGAAGCGTCCTGCCGCTCAACGTGCGTTCGCCGCGCGCGAGCTTTTTCGAATAGCCGACCATGTAGCCGTGATAGGCGGACAGGCCGAGCACGAAGAGGAGCTTGCTGTGGAGCCAGCCCTCGCTCCAGTGGTTGCCGATCGTAGCGAGCGTGATGCCGAGCAGCCAGACGAGGACGATACCGGGGGTTAGGATGATGGACCGCAGCTTGGCTTCGCGCGTGACCCAGAGCGTGTCTTCAGGGCTGCCGACGGCTGCTTCCTGGTGGTAGACGAGGTAGCGCGGGAGCATGAACAGGCCGGCCACCCAGAAGATCACGAAGATGACGTGCGCGGCGGTGATCCACAGGTAGCTCATCTGGAGCGCGGTTCCGATCGTCATGATTTCAGCCGCGCAGGCGCCGTAACAGATGTTCGACATGCGCGACCGGCGCGTCCGGCAGGATGCCGTGGCCCAGGTTGAAGATGTGGGGCCGGTCGGCGAACGCCTCAAGGATCTTCGACGTCGCCTCGTCGAGGACGGTTCCGCCGGTGATGAGGGCGAGCGGGTCGAGATTGCCCTGTACTGGCATGTCGGGCGGCATGTTGGCGTGGGCCCAGCGCGGGTCGACCGTCTCATCGATGCCGATCGCGTCGACGCCGGTTTCGGCCGCGTAGGCGGCGAGCTTTCCGCCCGCGCCCTTGGGAAAGCCGATGATGGGCACGTCGCGGTGGCGTGACTTGACCCCGCGCACGATCGCCGCGGTGGGCGCGATGACCCAGCGTTCGAATTGTGCAGGCGAGAGCGAGCCCGACCAACTGTCGAACAACTGCACCGCGTCGACGCCCGCGTCGATCTGACCGCACAGATATGCGACGGTCTCGGCCGCGATGCGGTCGATCAGCGCGCCGAACGCGGACGGGTCGCGGTAGGCGAGGCGTCGCGCGTCCGCCTGCTCGCGGCTGCCCTGGCCCGCGACCATGTAGGTGGCGACGGTCCAGGGCGAGCCCGCGAACCCCAGGAACGTCGTTTGCGGCGCGAGTTCGGCGGCGACCCTGAGCACGGTGCGGTAGATCGCCTCGAGGTGCCGTGGTGCGGCTGTGAGGCCCGCCAGCGATCCGTCGAGCAGGGGAGGGGAGAGGCGGGGGCCTTCGCCGGCGACAAAGGAAAGATCCTGGCCGATCGCATGCGGGACGATGAGGATGTCGGAAAACAGGATCGCGCCGTCGAATCCGAAGCGGCGGATCGGCTGCAGCGTGACCTCGGCAGCGGCTTCGGCGTCGTAGACGAGGTCGAGGAACCCGCCTTTGTCCGCCCTAAGCGCACGGTATTCGGGAAGGTAGCGCCCGGCCTGGCGCATCAGCCACACGGGCGGCGGGTCGAGGCGTTCGCCGCGCAGCACGCGGAGCAAGGGTTTGGCGTCCGGCGTCGCGACGCGCAGAGCTTGGGCGCTCATATCGACGGCCATCTTTCTCTTGAAGAGAGTCTTAAAGAAGTAGGTTGATGAAGGATGTAGAGCGGCTTTTCGCGGGGCTTAAACGAGCGGAACGGAATCGCCAACAGCTTGACTTCGCACGTGGATGAAGCGGCCGGGCGAGTCCCTAGCTTCATCCACAGGACTCACAGTGTCCGGGTTCACGGGACGGGGCTGGTTGCGGTGCTGTGGACGGAATCGCGCGGACGAGGACGGACGCGCGGCTTGAGCTTGCCAAGCGATTGCGCCTAGCTGCGTCCCCATGGTTTTCCCGCGAACTCTCCACAGCCTGCCGCGATGAACGGCAAGCGATGAGCAACAAGCTCCACATCCACCTGGTGTCGGATTCGACCGGCGAGACGCTCGACATGGTCGCCAAGGCGGGGCTCGCCCAGTTCGAGGAAGTCGCGACCGCGCGGCATTTCTGGCCGATGGTGCGATCCGAAGGCCATCTGGATCGCGTGCTCGACGCGGTGGCCGCGACGGGGGGGCTCGTCTTGCACACGCTGATCAAGCACGAGCTGCGCGTGCGGCTCGAGCATCGTTGCCGCCATCTGGGGCTGACCGCGATTCCCGTCATGGACCCGGTGGTGAACGCGCTGTCGGCCGCGCTCGGCCGCGCGATCACCGCCAAGCCGGGACGTCAGCACGTCATGGACGCGGCCTACTTCGCGCGCGTTGACGCCATCCATTTCACCATCGCGCACGATGACGGCATCGGCGCGGACAATTGGGAGGAAGCGGACATCGTGCTCGCGGGCGTGTCGAGAACGTCCAAGACGCCGACCGCGATCTACCTCGCCAATCGCGGGTACAAGACGGCGAACATCCCGCTCGTGCCGCAATCGCCGCCGCCGCCCGCCTTGTTCGGATTACGCCATCCGCTCGTCGTCGGGCTGACGACGAGTCCCGACCGGCTGATCCAGATCCGGCGCAACCGGTTGTTGTCGATGGGGCAGGCGGCGGAGACGGACTATGTCGACACGGACGCGGTGATGAGCGAGCTCGCCTTCGCCCGGCGCATGTTCGCGGACAACGACTGGCCCGTGATCGACGTGACGCGGCGCTCGATCGAGGAGTCGGCGGCCGCGATCATCAAGCTCGCGACCGACCGGCAAGAGGCGGACGCGGCTTGAGACTCGTGTTGGCCTCGACCAGCCCGACGCGGCGCGCGATGCTGGCGGCGGCGGGGGTGCCGCACGAAGTCGCGTCGCCCGGCATCGACGAGCGTGCGATTCAAGACGGGCTGGGCGACATCTCGCCGACGGTCGTCGCGGCGACGCTCGCCCAGAAAAAGGCGCTGGCCGTGGCCGCGGAGCCGGAGACTCTCGTGCTGGGGTGCGACCAGGTGCTGGAGACGGCGGACGGGCGGGTCCTGTCGAAGGCCGGTTCGTCCGAGGCATTGCGGTCGCAGCTCGTCGAGCTCCGGGGAACGCACCACCGCCTCATCAGCGCCGCGGCGATCGCGCTGGACGGAGACGTCGTTTGGCGCGCGAGTGAGACCGTCACGCTTCACGCGCGAGCCTTTAGCGAGCGGTTCCTCGACGATTATCTCGCGCGAGAAGGAGAGGCGGCGCGCCATTGCGTCGGCGGCTACCGCATCGAAGCTTTGGGCGTGCAGCTGTTCGACGCGATCGAAGGCAGCCATTTCGCGATTCTGGGTCTGCCGCTTCTCCCGTTGCTCGCCTTCCTGCGTGAGCGGGGCGTGCTCGCGACATGATGTACGCCGAAGTCATCGGCGACCCGATCGCGCACAGCAAGTCGCCCGCGATGCACGGCTTCTGGCTTGCCCGGCTCGGCATCGACGCGGACTATCGGGCCACGCGCGTCGCGCCTGACGAACTCGGCGGCTTTCTGCGCGGACGCCGCGTCGATCCCGATTGGCGCGGATGCAACGTGACCGCGCCCCTGAAAACGGACGTGTTGGCGCACCTGACCACGATCGGTCCCGACGCGCGCGCGATCGGGGCTGTCAATACGTTGATCGCGGGGGAGAAGGGCGCGCTGCATGGCGTCAACACGGACGCGCACGGAGTCCTGTTCGCGCTCGCCGGGATCGCGCCCGAGCACGCGGTGGTGATCGGCGCGGGCGGCGCGGCGCGGGCGGCGCTGTTCGCGCTCAAGGTAATGGCCGTGCCTCGCGTGACCGTGATCAACCGCGACATGATCCGGGCACGCGCCGCGCTCGACGACCTGGAGCTGGACGGTCGCGTCGTGCCGCTCGGCATCGATGTTCCCGCCGACCTCCTGGTCAACGCGAGCGTGCTCGGCATGGCGGGGCAGCCGGACGTGCCGTTCGACCTGTCCGCGCTGGCTCCGGGAGCGACCGTCTTCGACATGGTTTATGCGCCGCTCGACACCGACCTCCTGCTGCGCGCGCGCCGCGCGGGCCTGCGCACGATCGACGGCCTGACCATGCTCGCCGAACAGGGCGCGATGGCGTTCGCCGCGTTCTTCGACGCGGGGCCGGACGTGGCGGACACGCCGGAACTTCGCGCGGTGCTGACCGCATGACCGTGGCCGCATGATCGTGTTGGGCCTCACCGGCTCGATCGGCATGGGCAAGTCGACCGTCGCCGCGATGTTTTCCGAAGCTGGCGTGCCCGTGTTTGACGCGGACGCGGCGGTGCATCGGCTGCAGGGCCCCGACGGTCGTCTGGTCGCGGCCATCGAGCGCGCGTTCACCGGCATGACGAGCACGGGCGGCGTCGACCGCACCGCGCTCGGCGAGCTGGTCCTGGGCGACCGGGCGAAGCTGAAACAGCTCGAAGCCATCGTCCACCCGGCCGTCGCCGAGGAGCGCGCGGCGTTTTTCGCCGAACATGCCGACGCGCCGCTGGTCGTGCTCGACATCCCGCTGCTGCTCGAAAAAGGCGGCGAACGCCAAGTCGACAAGATCGCCGTCGTCTCGGCCCCGGCCGACGTGCAGCGCGCCCGCGTCCTTGCCCGGCCCGGCATGACCGCCGACCGCTTCGAGCACATATTGGCGAGGCAGATGCCCGACGCGGAAAAGCGGGCGAAGGCCGACTTCGTCATCGACACGGGCGCATCCATCGATCGCACATCGAAAAACGTCCGCCGCATCGTGGCTTGCCTGTTGGACGACCAAGGCCGATAGGCTGTCCCGTTCCATGCGCGAAATCGTCTTCGATACCGAAACCACCGGCCTTTCCCCGATCATGGGGGACCGACTCGTCGAGATCGGCTGCGTCGAGCTCGTCAACAAGGTGGAGACGGGGCGCACGTTTCACGCCTATTTCAACCCCGGCCGGCCGATGCCGAGCGACGCGGAGGCCGTGCACGGGCTGTCCACGATCTTCCTTTCCGACAAGCCGAAATTTCAGGACAAGATCGAGGAGCTGCTGACGTTCCTCGGGCACAGCCCGCTCGTCGCGCATAACGCGGCGTTCGACTTCGGATTCCTCAATCACGAGATGGGACATTGCAGTCGGCCGTCGATCTGCATGACGCGCATGGTCGACACGCTCGCGCTCGCCCGCGGTCGCCATCCGGGCGCCAAGCACAGCCTGGACGCGCTGTGCACGCGCTACGGCGTCGACCGTTCGCTGCGCGTCAAGCACGGCGCGCTGATCGACGCGCAACTGCTCGCGCAGGTCTATGTCGAGTTGAGCGGGGGGCGACAGATTGGGCTTGGTCTGGGTAACGACACACGCCGCGACGGCCGCATTTCCGCCGCGTCCGTGTCGCGCTCGCCCGCGCGCACGGCTCGGGAAGCACGCCCGCACGCGGCGTCGGCGGACGAACTCACCCGGCACGCCGAATTCGTGCGCACGTTGAAGAACCCGATCTGGAACCGCGCCGCCTGACGCGAAGTTGCCCCTGGTCGAAGGAGTGTACCCATGAAAGTTCAGATCTCGGGCCATCAGACGGACACCGGGGACGCATTGCGCACGCATGTCGAAGACCGGCTCGACGCGATCGCCGACAAGTATTTTTCGCGCGCCATCTCCGCTCAAGTCACGTTCGGAAAAGGTCCGCACGACAACCGCTTCTCGTGCGACATCGTCGCGCACGTCATGCAAGGGGTCATCCTGAAGGCGGCGAACTTGGCGGGCGATGCGCATGTCGCGTTCGATGGCGCGGCCGATCGCATCGAAAAGCAGCTGCGCCGCTACATGCGCCGCCTGCACGACCACCATGCGACGCCCACCGGAGAAGTCGGTGAAAGCGTGGCGCGCGCCGATGCGGACGCGAACTATACCGTGTTCGACGGCGGCGACGCGGAGGCCGAGGCGTCGGACAACCCGCTGATCGTCGCCGAAACGCGCGTCGACATTCCGGACGCGACCGTGTCGGACGCGGTGATGATGCTCGACCTGCGCAACACGGGCGCGCTGATGTTCCGCAACAGCGGCACGGGCACGTTCAACATGGTGTACCGCCGCGGCGACGGAACGATCGGCTGGGTCGAACCGCAGCCGACGGGCTGATCGCCCCCTATGACCGTCTTTCGATGACCGGCATCGCGGATCTGCTGAGCCCGGCGTCGGTCCGCGCGCGCATGCAGGCGGGGTCCAAGAAGATGCTGTTCGCGGGCCTGTCGGGCATCGCCGCCGCGATCGTCGGCGGCGACGCGAACGCCATTCTCGAATGCCTCAACGCGCGGGAGAAGGCGGGGGCGACGGGATTCGGCGGGGGCGTCGCGATCCCGCATTGCCGCCATGCGGGGCTGGACCGCGTACGCGGGGCGTTCGTCCGCCTCGCCGATCCGGTGGACTACGGCGCGGTGGACGGCGTGCCCGTCGACCTGGTCTTCATGCTCCTGTCGCCCACCACGACCGGGCCCGACCACCTCAAGGCGCTGGCCGCGGTCAGCCGCCTGCTGCGCGACCCGGCGACCGCGAGCAAGCTGCGCGGCGCGCGCTCGAGTGACGCTCTTTATGCGCTGCTGACCGGCGATGAAGCGCGTGACGCCGCCTGACGCGCCGACCGGCGCGGAGGCGCATTTCCGCGCGCTCGAGTCCCTTTACCGCAGCGCGCCGATCAACGCGGGCTTCGACTCCCGTTTGGAGATCGTCGCCCCCGGGGTTTCCCGCATCCGTTTCGTCGTCGACCCGCGACTCTTTCACGCCGCGGGGGCCGCGCACGGCACGGTGTATTTCAAGATGCTCGACGACGCGGCGTTCTACGCCGCCAACAGCCTGGTGAGCGACCGCTTCCTGCTGACCACCGCGTTCAACCTCCACTTCACGCGGCCCCTGGGAACGGGCGCCGCGGTCGCCGAAGGGCGCTGGGTGAGCGGGCGGCGACGCGTGTTCGTCGCCGATGCACGCTTGCTGGGTGCCGACGGCGAGGAGGTTGCCCGAGGAACGGGGACGTTCGCGACGTCCCGGACGCCGCTCGCCTCGCTCCCCGGCTATGCGGCCTAGGGGATGAGCCTGCGGTCGAGCATCGTCGTGTCGGGCCTGTTGCGCGCGGCCGAAACGGCAGGCGGCAACGGCGCGGTTCTGTCGCGCGGAGACGCGGACGCGGGGGCGATCCTCCTCGTGCTGGCAAGTCGCGGAAAAGGGCACGGGGTGTGGGAGCGCATGTCTCGCCTGGACGGCGTTTTCACGTGGAACTTAACCAAAGATGCGGCCGAATCAGGTGAAAACGATTCGGTTGCTCGGTTCATCGACGATAGGAAACGCTTCGACCGAGATATTTGGGCGGTCGAGTTGGATATCCCGAATGTCGAACAGTTCATCGTGGATTCACTGACTGAAACTTGACCCGTTCGGACCGCCGTCTTCATAGCATTGTGTATCGAAAGCGCGGGGGGTTCGTCGTTCAGGCGGATCACGCAGTCGGGGGGGAGACCACAGGAAGCCGGGCCGGTTGAGGCGCGCTCCGACTGGTCCGCCTCACCGCACAGACAAGAGCGACCATGTTCGGACTTCGTACGGGCGGCTATGCCGCTGCCATCGCCCTCCTCGGCACCACGATCGGTGCCGGTCCTCAGGTCTGGGACAGCCAGGCCGTCGCAGCCACTCTTCCTTCCGTCTTCGTTGCCGCTCCCGCCGAGCCGACCGACGTGTCCCCGCAGCTTCCGGTTCAGAGCGTGACGCTCCCGGCTTCCGCGGTTCCCGAGATTCCCGCCGCCACGGCCGTCGAGCCGATCCCCGTCGTCGAACCCGCGCCCGCCGCTCTTCCCGTCATGGCGACGCCGATCGTCGTCGCGCCCAAGGTGCGCGGGTCGCTCGCGTCGATGGTCGCCGAGCATCGTTCGGCCAGCGTCCCGGACCGCGAGCGCGAATGCCTCGCCGGCGCGATCTATTTCGAGTCCAAGGGCGAGCCGCTCCCCGGTCAGATCGCGGTGGGGCAGGTCATCGCCAACCGCGCCAAGTCGGGCCGCTTCCCCAAGAGCTGGTGCGGCGTCGTGTTCCAGCGCAGCCAGTTCTCGTTCGTGCGCGGTGGCAGCCTGCCGCCGATCCCGCGCGCCAGCGCGCACTGGAAGACCGCGGTCGCGGTCGCGCACATCGTCGCCAACGATCTCCATGATGCGGTCGCGCCGAAGTCGCTGTTCTTTCACGCGCGCTACGTCTCGCCGGGCTGGAAGCGCATGAGCAAGGTCGCGACCGTCGGGAACCACATCTTCTACCGTTGAATCCGACAACAGGAAATCTGGGAACTCGCGTACCTGTTGCCCATTTGCCGCAAGCGGTGGTGCAACTGACGCCGCGCCGCAGATTGCGCTGGCGTGCGTGCGACAGTTTTCTTACGCTCGTCCGCAAAAGAAACGTACCCAGGAGAGTTTCAAGATGCTCAAGTCCATGTGGCTGCTGTCGACCTGTATCTTCGCGGTCGTGGCGAGCCCCGCGCATGCGCAGGACAGCAGCGGGTCGGGCGATGCCGCGGGGCAGACGCCGACCACGCCGGTGGACAGCCCGACGGCCGCGGGCGCGGTGCAGGCCGAGACCAATCCGGCACCGACCCCGGACGACAGCGACGTCAACCGCGGCGAGATCATCATCACCGCGACCAGGCGCGCGAGTCCGTTGTCGAACGTGCCGATCGCGGTGTCCGCGGTTACCGCACAGTCGCTGCAGAATTCGGGTGCGACGGACATCCGGCAGTTGAACCAGCTCGCGCCGTCGCTGCTCGTGTCGTCGACCGGCAACGAGGCCAACGGCTCCGCGCGTATCCGCGGCATCGGCACGGTGGGCGACAATCCCGGGCTCGAGTCCTCGGTCGCAACCTTCATCGACGGCGTGTACCGCAGCCGCACGGGTGCAGGCCTCAACGAACTGGGCGAGATCGAGCGCATCGAGGTCCTGCGCGGACCGCAGGGCACGTTGTTCGGCCGCAACGCGTCGGCGGGCCTCATCAACATCGTCTCCAAGAAGCCGAACCTTTCCGAGTCCGAGGGCTACGCGGAAGCGACCTACGGCAATTACGACTTCCTGCGGTTCAGCGGCGGCGTTTCCGGACCCATCGGCGGCGACACGATCGGCTACCGGCTCGACGGCGTGTACGTGAAGCGCGACGGCTTCTACCGCAACGTCACGCAGGGCGGCGACAGCGAGTCGCGCGTCAACGACCGCGACCGCTTCTTCGTGCGCGGCCAGATCCTGTTCGAACCGACGGACGCGCTGTCGATCCGCCTGATCGGCGACTATTCCAAGCGCGACGAGAGCTGCTGCGGCGCGGTGTTCGTCGCGACCAAGGAGACGTTCGACAACACGCGCGCGGGCGAGCCCGGCGCGCCGAACCCGTTCAACACGGACGGCAACGTCAGCTTCTCGGCGACCAACCGCATCGTCGACATCCTGAACCATCCGTTCTTCAACGCGGGCGTCCCGCCGCGCGGCACGCTCGACCCGTTCAACCGCCAGGTCCGCGTCACGCCGGGCCGCACGTACCAGAGCAAGACCAAGGACTACGGCGGTTCCGGGCAGGTCGACCTGGACGTCGGGCCGGGCACGCTGACGTCGATCACCGCCTATCGCGAGTACAAGGCGGGCGGCGCGTCCGACATCGACTACACGAACGCGGACATCACGTACCGCGACGACGACGGACGCGCGTTCCGCCAGTTCAAGACGTTCACGCAGGAGCTTCGCTTCCAGGCGTCATTGTTGGACGATCGGCTCGATTTCCTGCTCGGCGGCTACTACTCCAACGAAAAGCTGACGCTGTCGGAGAACGCCAAGTTCGGAACGCAGTACGGCGCGTTCGCCGCCTGCCGCATCGTCGCGACGATCAGCCCCAACCCCGTTCTGCGTTCGCCGGGTTCGCCCGGGTGCCTGAGCGCAGCGGGACGCAGTCCCCTCGGTCTCGGCGCGGCTTTCGGGCCCGCGAGCCCGCTCGTGATCGCGGGCATCGACCGGCTCAGCACGCTCAGCGACCTGGGCGACCAGCAAGCATTGTACCGGCAGGACAGCGAGAACTACGCGATCTTCACCCACAACATCTTCAACATCACCGATCGTCTCAGCCTGACGCTGGGCGCGCGCTACACCAAGGAGACCAAGGACTTCGACGCGCGCTTCCAGAACAACAACACGGTCTGTCCGGCGCAGCAGGCGGCGCTCGGACCGTTGCTCGCGAACGCGGCGCTTCGGCCCATCGTCGGCGGCATCATCACGCTGACCTGCACGGGCAATTCGAGCGCGGGGCTCAACAACCTAGTGCTGAACAGCGACCGCAAAGAGGACGAGTTCACGGGGACCGGCGTGCTGTCGTTCAAGCCGACCCCGCAGCTGCTGACCTACGCCAGCTATTCGAAGGGTTACAAGGCGGGCGGGTTCAACCTCGATCGTTCCGACCTGGGCGGCATCAACGGGCCGTTGTCTCCGCGCACCGCGGCCGACGCGGACGGGCTGCAGTTCGACGCCGAAAAGGTCGATGCCTACGAAGTCGGCGCCAAGTTCACGCGCCGCAACTTCAACCTCAACGTCGCGATCTTCCGTCAGGAGTTCGAGAATTTCCAGCTGAACACGTTCAACGGGTCGGTGTTCATCGTCCAGAACGTCCAGGCGTGCGGCACCAGCATCAACTTCGCGGATCGCGATTCGAGCCCCACGACGGGGACGTGCCCGGGCAAGACCAAGGCCGGCGTGATCAGCCAGGGAATCGAGATCGAGGCCGCATTCTACCCCACGCGCAATCTTCAAATCGCGGTTGGACACACTTATGCCGACACCTACTTCCGCAAGAACCTGGTCGGCAGCTCGTCGGGCGAAGCGCTCGATCCCGGCCTGTTCCTGCTGTCGGGCAACAACCTGTCCAACGCGCCGCGCAACGTCGAGACCGCGTCCATCACGTGGACGCCCGAACTGACGAGCGGCGGGATCAAGGGCCTGGTCTACGTCGATACGCGCATCACGTCCGGCTACAACACCGGGTCCGACCTGTTCCCGGAAAAGGCGCAGGAAGGCTACGCCTTGGTCAATGCACGCCTGGGTGTGCGGGGCCCGAACGGGGCCTGGGGACTGGAGATCTGGTCGCAGAACCTTCTGAACAAGGACTACCAGCAAGTCGCGTTCAACACCCCGTTCCTGGGCGCGGGCAGCATCGCGGCGACGCAGGCGTTCGGCGTTACGGGCAACCAGCTCTTCACGAGCTTCCTGGCGGAACCGCGGACGTACGGGGTTACGGCACGCACTCGGTTCTAAGAGGACGACGCGGCGCGGGGGGTCTATCCTCGCGCTGCCGCCTCCAGCGTGCGGGCGAGCGTGGCGACCCGGCCGGGGTCCACGATCTTGGCGCCCGCGTGGTCGGTCAGATAGAACACGTCGACCGCGCGCTCGCCGTACGTCGCGATGTGCGCGCTGTGGATCGCGCCGCCCTGCAGGCGTAGCGCCGCCGCCAGGTCGCTGAGCAAGGCGGGGCGGTCGCCCGCGTTGATCTCGACGACTGTGAACCGGTTCGATGCCTGGTTGTCGACCAGCGCGGACGCCTCGATGCGTGCGGCGGCGGGGCGCGGCATGCGGCGCGACAGGCGTTCGCCGGGGTCGTTGCGGCCGTCGACCGCCTCGCGGATGCCGCGCTTCATGCGCACCAGATGTTCGGGATCGTCGAACGCGGTCCCGTCGAGTTTTTGGACGAGGATGTTGTCGAGCGCGCGGCCATCCGATCCGGTGTAGACGCGCGCGTCGATGATGTTTCCGCCGGCTGCGCTGATCGCGGTGACGATGCGTCCAAACAGGCCCGGACCGTCGGGCGCGACGACGCCGACGAGGGTAGCGGCCCGGCCCGCGTCGATGGCGGACGACACGGTCACCCTGCGCCGATCGGTCGCGGCGGCGATCAGGTGACGCGCGTTGAGGACCTGCACGTCGGCGGTTTCCGCGATCCACCAGGCGTCGGGCAGCGCGCCGACGTGGCGGTCGCGGTCTGCCGCGACCCAGCCGAGCGCTGCATCGAGGTCCGCCCGCTTCGCCTCGACGATCTCGCTTCGACCACGCTGCTTGTGTCCGAGCCGCAGCATTTCTTCCGCCGCGTCGTGGAGCGTGCGCAGAAGTTCGCGTTTCCATCCGCTCCATGACGTCGGACCGACCGCGCGGATGTCGACGATCGTCAGCACCGTCAGCAGGCGCAGGCGTTCGGGGCTCTGCACGACGCCCGCAAAATCGGCGATCGTCTTGGGGTCGGCGAGGTCGCGCTTGAACGCGGTGCGGCTGATCAGCAGATGATGGCGGACGAGCCACGCGACCGTGTCCGTTTCCGCCGCGCTCAGGCCTAGACGCGGGCACAGTCTTTGGGCGATCTCCGCGCCCAGCACGCTGTGATCGCCGCCGCGGCCCTTGGCGATGTCGTGAAGCAGGACGGCGACGTAGAGCACGCGGCGTTGCGCGACCTGACGGAACAAGGCCGTGGCAAGCGGGTGGTCGTCGCGAAGCTGCCCACGTTCGATGCGGGACAGGAGCCCGAGCGCGCGCAGGGTGTGTTCGTCGACGGTGTAGTGGTGGTACATGTCGAACTGCATCTGCGCGACGATGCGGCCGAAATCTGGAACGAAGCGCCCGAGCACGCCGGCCTCGTTCATCCACCGCAACGGCGCTTCGGGGTCGCGCGGCGAGGTCAGCACATCGAGGAAATATCCGTTCGCCCGCGGATCGGCACGGACCTCCGCATCGATCAGGCGCGCGTCGCGCACGGCGAGCCGCATCGTGCGCGGGTGCACTTCGACGAAGTGCAGGTCGGCGAGCGCGAACAGTTGCAGGAGGCGCACCGGGTCGGCGGCGAACCAACCCTCGTCCGGCGCGGCTATGCGGCCGCGGTCCATGACGAAGCCGTCGAGCTTGGGCGCGCGCTTGACGAGCGCGAGCAGGGCAGGGAGGCCGAAGCGCGATCCCTTGGGCGCGAAATCCTCGTCGATCTGCGCCAGGAACACGCCCGACAGGTCGCCGACCGCCTTTGCCTGGCGAAAGTAGAACTGCATGAAGCGCTCGACCGCCGACTTGCCGGGGCGATCCGCGTAATTCATGCGCGCCGCGATCTCGCGTTGCGCGTCGAACCCGAGCCGTTCCTCCGCGCGGCCGGACAGGTCGTGGAGATGACAACGAACCGACCAGAAGAAGCGTTCGGCGCGGCCGAAGCGGCGCAGTTCGTCGGCGTCGAACAGCCCGGCGGCGACGAGTTCGGGCGCGCGGCGCACCCGGTACGCGTATTTGCCGATCCACAGCAGCGTGTGGAGGTCGCGCAAGGCCCCCTTGCCGTCCTTGACGTCGGGTTCGACGACGTAGCGGCTGTCCCCGCGTGCGACGTGGCGCTGGTTGCGCTCGGCGAGCTTGGCGGTGACGAACGCCGGCGCGGTGGAGGCCTGCAGCGTGGCGAAACGGGCGGACAGGTCGTCGAATACCGCCATGTCGCCGCAAACGGGACGCGCTTCGAGCAACGCGGTGCGGACGGACATGTCGTTGGTGGCGAGCCGCATGAACTCGTCGACCGACGCGTTCTGCTGTCCCAGCTTGAGCCCCAGATCCCACAATAGATACAGCATCGCCTCGACGCGGGCCTCGGCCCAGGGATTGCGGCGCGACGGCGTGAGGAACAGGATGTCGACATCGGAGTGCAGCGCCATCTCCGCACGCCCGTAACCGCCGAGCGCCACGACCGCGAGGCGCTCGCCCGTGGTGCGGTTGGCGGAGGGGTAGAGGCGGTCGCACGTGAAGTCGTGCACCGCACCGACGATGTCGTCGGTCAGCTGGGCGTAGGCGGCGGCGACGCGCATGCCTTCGCCGGGATGTCGGCGAAGGCGTTCACCGATGGCGGCGCGTCCGGCGGCAAACGCGGGTTTGATGAGCGCGGCGGCGGATCGGCGGAGGTCAGCGGGGGGTGCTTCCGGAAGGGCAAGGAGCTGATCGGTGAGACTCATTCGGTCGCCGCGGCGCGCTTGAGGTCGTACAGGGCGGCGAGCGCGTCGCGTGGGCTGAGCGCGTCGATGTCGATCGCACCCAGCGCGGTGCGCAACGGGTCGGGCGCGGGTTCGGCCAGGGCGGCGAACAGCGGCAGGTCGTCGAGGCCCGCGGCGATGCCTCCAGTCGCGGCGCGGCCCTGTTCCAGCTTGGCGAGCACGGCGCGGGCGCGCGCCACGACGGGGGCGGGGAGGCCGGCGAGCTTGGCGACCGCGAGCCCGTAGCTCTGCATCGCCTCGCCGCGTTCGACTTCGTGGAGGAAGACGAGCTCGCCCTTGTACTCGCGCGCGCGAACGTGGTGGAGGGACAGCGCGTCGAGTTTCGAGGCGAGCCGGGTCAGCTCGTGATAATGCGTGGCGAACAGGCAGCGGCAGCGGTTGGCGTCATGGATCGCCTCCAATACCGCCCAGGCGATGGCAAGCCCGTCATAGGTGGAGGTGCCGCGACCGACTTCGTCGAGAATGACCAGGCTGTTCGGCGTTGCCTGGCTGAGGATAGCGGCGGTTTCGACCATCTCGACCATGAAGGTGGAGCGGCCTTTTGCCAGATTGTCGGACGCGCCGACGCGGGAGAAGAGGCGGTCGACGATGCCGAGTTTGGCGGCGGTCGCGGGAACGAACGATCCGGCCTGCGCGAGAACCGCGATCAGCGCGTTCTGGCGCAGGAACGTAGACTTGCCGCCCATGTTGGGGCCGGTGACGAGCCAGACACGCGCATCGGCGGACAGGCGGCAGTCGTTGGCGATGAAGCGGGCGCTGGCGGCGCGCAAAGCGGCCTCGACGACGGGGTGGCGGCCGCCCTCGACCTCGAAGCAGGATCGGTCGACGAAGGCGGGGCGGCACCAGTTCGCTTCGTCGGCGAGAGTCGCCAAGCCGGCGGCGACGTCGATGCGGGCGAGCGCGTCGCAGGTCGCCGCGATCGCGGGCGCGCGGGCCATGGCGAGGGCAGTCAGCTCCTCCAGATGCGCCGCCTCCGCCGCAACCGCGTGCGCGCCCGATTGCGTCACGCGCAGCGCGACTTCGTGCAGGTCGGGCGCGTTGAAGCGGACGACGCCCGCGAGCGTCTGGCGGTGCGTAAAGCCGGAGTCCGCGGCCATCAGCTTGTCGGCGTGGCGCGCCTGCACTTCGATGTGGAAGCCGAGCACCGCGTTGTGCCTGATCTTCAATGATGGTGTGGAGGTCGCGTCGCGGTAGCGGGATTCGAGCTGCGCGATGGCGCGGCGGCCTTCTCCGCCCGCTGCGCGCAAGGCGTCGAGCGCGGCGTCGAATCCTTCAGCGATGTAGCCGCCACGATCGGTCTCGGTGGAGGGCGAGGGCACCAGGGCGCGCGCAAGGCGGTCGGTGAGCGCGCCGTGGCCGGTCAGCGCCGGAAGCAGATCGGCGAGCAAGGCGGGCGCGTCGGGTTCCGCGCTCAAGCGGTCGTGGAGCGCACGCGCGCCGTCGAGTGAGTCGCGCAACTGCGCCAGATCGCGTGGGGAGCCGCGGCCCGCGGCGAGCCGTCCCAGCGCACGGCCTGCGTCGGGTAAGGCTTTCAGCGCGGTACGCGCGGCATCGCGGCGGCCCGTGTCGAACCAGGCGACGAGGTCGAGCCGTGCACCAATGACGGCGATATCCGTCAACGGTGCGGACAGGTCCGCTCCCAGCAGCCGCGCGCCAGCGCCCGTCACCGTGCGGTCGATGCAGTGGAGCAGGCTTCCCTTGCGCCCGCCGCCGGCGATGCTGCACAACTCCAGGCTGTCGCGCGTCGCCTCGTCGATCGCCATGTGGCTCGCGCGCACGACGGACACCGGCGGTTGCAGGAGCGTCGTGCCCTCCCGCGCCGCCTGGCCGAGATAGGCAAGCAGGCCCCCCGCCGCCGCCAGCTCCGCGCGGGAGAAGCGGCCGAACCCGTCCAGCGTCGCCACCCCGAACCGGGTTTTCAGCGCCGCCTCGCCGCGCAGGCTGTCGAAGCCCTCTTCGACGCGCGTATGCTCCCGCATCGTCAGCGGTTCGGGCGCGACGATCTCTGCCGGATCGATCCGCGCCAGCTCGCTTTCCAGCTCGGCGGGGGCGCAGCACGTCGTCTCGAACCGGCCGGTCGACACGTCCGCGGCCGCGATGCCGATCGCGTCCCCCGCCTGGGCGAGCGCGACCAGCCAGTTGGTGCTCGCGGGCTCGAGCAGCGTGTCCTCGGTCAGCGTCCCCGCAGTCACGACGCGCACGATCGCGCGCGATACGAGCGTCTTGCCCGACCGTTTCTTCGCGTCGGCGGGGCTTTCGGTCTGCTCGGCGATCGCGACGCGGTGCCCCGCGCGGATCAATCGCGCCAGGTACACGTCGGCGGCATGCACGGGAACGCCGCACATCGGGATGGGCGCGCCGTCGTGATCCCCGCGCGCGGTCAGCGCGATGTCGAGCGTGCTCGCCGCCACCTTGGCGTCGTCGAAGAAGAGTTCGAAGAAATCGCCCATGCGGTAGAAGAGCAGGCAGCCGGGCACTTCGGCGCGCAGAGCGAGATATTGCGCGATCATGGGGGTAGGGGCGGTCTGCGCGGGGTTATCGCTGTCGCGGGCCATGGCCGAACCGTAGAGCCTCCGGGCGATCTCCGAAACTCTCCGCTTTCCCCCGTTCGTCCCGAGTGTAAACGAGGGGCGTTTCGCACGGACCAGCGCCCCTCGTTTACACTCGGGACGAACGTGTTCGGTTGGAGGCATGAAGCGGGAGCGAGGGTCATGAGCGAACGCGACACGAGCTATAACGAGCAGGAAGCGCTCGACTTCCACAGTTCCGGCCGTCCCGGAAAAATCGAGATCGTCGCGTCCAAGCCGATGGCGACGCAGCGAGACCTGTCGCTGGCCTATTCGCCGGGCGTGGCCGCGCCCGTGCTCGCCATCGCGCGCGATCCGGCCGCCGCGTACGACTACACCGCCAAGGGCAACCTGGTCGCGGTTATCTCCAACGGCACCGCGATCCTGGGGCTGGGCAATCTCGGCGCGCTCGCTTCGAAACCCGTAATGGAAGGCAAGGCAGTCCTCTTCAAACGTTTTGCGGATGTCGACTCGATCGATCTCGAACTCGCGACGGAGGACACGGACCGCTTCATCGACGCGGTGGCGCTGATGGAGCCGAGCTTCGGCGGCATCAACCTGGAGGACATCGCGGCACCCGCCTGCTTCATCATCGAGCAGGCCCTACGCGAGCGCATGAACATCCCCGTGTTCCATGACGACCAGCACGGCACCGCGATCATCGCCGCCGCCGGGATCATCAACGCGCTGCACCTGACGGGCCGCGACATCCGCGACGTCGACGTCGTCGTCAACGGCGCGGGCGCGGCCGCGATCGCGTGCACCGAACTCGTCAAGGCAATGGGGGTCGCGCGGGTCATCATGTGCGACACCAAAGGAGTGATCTGGCAGGGTCGCACGGAATCGATGAACCAGTGGAAGTCCGCGCACGCCGCCGCCACGGACAGGCGGACGTTGGCCGAGGCGCTCGACGGCGCGGACATCTTTTTGGGGTTGTCCGTCGCGGGCGCGGTGACGCCCGGCATGGTCGCGCGGATGGCCCCGAACCCGATCATCTTCGCCATGGCCAATCCCGATCCGGAGATCTCGCCGCCCGACGCGCGCGCGGCCCGGCCCGATGCGATCATCGCCACGGGACGGTCGGACTTTCCCAACCAGGTCAACAACGTGCTCGGCTTCCCCTTCATCTTCCGGGGTGCGCTCGACGTGCGTGCGACGACGATCAACGAGGAGATGAAGATCGCCGCCGCACATGCGCTCGCCGCGCTTGCGCGCAGCCAGGTGCCCGAGGAGGTCGCGGCGGCCTATGGCGGCACATCGCCGAGCTTCGGCGTCGACTACATCATCCCCGCGCCCTTCGACCCGCGCCTGATGGAAGTCGTTCCCGCCGCGGTCGCGCAGGCGGCGATGGACAGCGGTGTCGCGCGCCGGCCGATCGCGGACATGGCGGCGTACCGGACGCAGCTGCGCTCGCGGCTCAACCCGACGACGTCCGTGCTGACGCTCGCCTACGAGGCCGCGCGCGCAAACCCCAAACGGGTGTTGTTCGCGGAAGGCGAGGAGGAAGTCGTCCTGCGCGCGGCGATCGCGTTCAAGGAAGGCGGGTACGGCATTCCCGTGCTCGTCGGGCGCGACGACGTTCACGAACGCCTGCGCGCGCTGGGCGTCGCCGATCCGGAAGTGTTCGAGGTCCACAACAGCCGCACGTCGCGCCGCATGGGCGAGATGAAGGCGTATCTGTACGACCGGCTGCAGCGCCGCGGCGCGCTCGAACGTGACGTCGAACGCCGGGTCAATCAGGATCGCAACGTGTTCGGCGCGCTCATGCTCGTGCTGGGCGAGGCCGACGTCATGATCACGGGCCTGACGCGCCCGTTCGGCCAGACGCTGAGCGCC
The DNA here is from genome assembly GCA_964251385.1 of uncultured Sphingomonadaceae bacterium. GTDB lineage: Bacteria > Pseudomonadota > Alphaproteobacteria > Sphingomonadales > Sphingomonadaceae > CADCVW01. The sequence continues at coordinate 253,378 of CAXUJK010000003.1, forward strand.
GTCCGGCAGGTGATCGACGACGGGGCGGCGACGCCGTTCGGCATCCACGTTCTCGTCGGCCAGGCGCACACCGTGTTCATGGCGGACACGACTGTCAACGAGCGCCCGGACGCGGCTCAGCTGGCGGAGATCGCGCGCGTCACCGCCGCCGTGGCGCGCCGCATGGGCCACGAACCGCGCGTCGCGTTCCTCAGCTACTCGACCTTCGGCAACCCGCCGGGCGCGTATCTGGCATCGGTGCGCGGGGCCGTCGCCCTGCTCGATGCCGCGGGCGTCGACTTCGAATATGAAGGCGAAATGGCGCCCGACGTCGCGCTCAACCCGCAGGCGATGCGGCACTACCCTTTCAGCCGCCTGTCCGGGCCCGCCAACGTGCTCGTCATGCCAGGGCTGCAGTCCGCCAACCTGTCGGCCAAATTGCTGCGCGAATTGGGCGGTGACGCGGTGATCGGCCCCATGCTGGTCGGCCTGTCGCGTCCGGTCCAGATCGCGGCCATGACGTCGACCGCGAGCGATCTGGTGACGCTGGCGGTATTGGCGGCGGGTGGGGTCGTCGGCTAGCCGCTACTGCGACTGCCCTCCCGCCGCGCCCGTGCCCGGCGCGCGGACCGCGCCGATATTCCCGAACAGTTCCTGGAAGAAACCGCGGTTGCGGCCGAGCGTCGGGGTCTTGTCGCCGTCGGGATCGATCGCCGCGATCTTTTCGAGGCCGGTTCGCGTCACGCTCGCGACGTTGCCGCCCGCATCGAAACGCACGCGCAACACGGTCTGCGCGCTCGCACGCGGCGCGTTGAACGCGAGCTGGCGCGTGTCGCGGGACACGTAGAACCATTCGTTGGCGTCGAATTGCCCCACGAACGTCGGCCGGCCGAGCGTCTTGGCGACCGAATCGCGATTGTCGACACCCGGCTGCACCGATGCGACCAGCGTTTCGTCGGCGACGTACCCCTTGTGGTCGCGGATGCGCGTGCAACCGGCGGTCGTCAGCAGGGCCAAGGTGACGGCAATCGTGAGGGTACGGGAATTCATGATCGACTCCGGTCTACGCGAACAGGAGCCCGGCTTGCGGCCCCACGAACAGGGCACCATTATCACATGGGCGCACGCGTCCACGCAAGCCGCGCCCCAAGCCTTGAGGATCCCGACCTGTTCAACCCGTTCCGCCGTTCCGAACCCAGGACCACGCTGGCTCCGCTCTACGCCGCCGTCGTCGCACGTGCGCGTCAGCCCGAATGGTATCTCAACGGCGTGCCGGACACGTTCGACGGCCGCTTCGACATGGTCGCCAGCATCCTGGCGCTCGTCCTGCTGCGACTGGAGCGGGAAGGCGAGGCGACCCGGCAGCCACAGGTCCTGCTCGCGGAAACGTTCGTCGACGACATGGACGGAGTGCTGCGCCAGATGGGGGTCGGCGACCTCATGGTCGGCAAGCATGTGGGCAAGATGATGGGGGCCTTGGGCGGCCGTCTGACCGCATATCGCGACGCGCTCGGCAGCGGCGACATGGTCCAAGTCGTCCGGCGCAACATCTTCCGCGACAATGCGGCGCCCAACGCGCATGTCGCGTTCGTCGCGGACCGATTGCATGACGTCGCACGTGAAGTCGACGCGGTGCCGCTCGATGCACTTTTGGCGGGGCGGATCGCGTGACCGAGTTTGCGCGTCCCGTGCGGGTCGACACCATCGGCACCGCGCCCCGGGAGATCACGCTCGAAGCGGATGCGGACGAGCGCGCGGCGCTCGCGCGGCGTTTTGATATCGTCTCGCTGGATGTGCTGACCGCAACCGCTTCGGTGGTCCGGCAAGAGTCCGAGATTCGGGTCGCCGGGCATCTGTCCGCGCGGCTGGTCCAATCCTGCGTCGCGACCGACGTTCCGCTGCCCGCCGCGATCGACGTGCCGTTCGCGGTTGCGTTCCGAACCGAGATGGCGGACGCACCCGACGACGCGGAACTCAGCGCAGACGATTGCGACGTCGTGTTTTACGAAGGCGGGGCGATCGACCTCGGCGAGGCGGTCGCCGAAACGCTCGCGCTGGCGATAAACCCTTACCCGCGAAGCCCCCACGCGGACGCGGTGCTCAAGGAAATGGGCGTGCTCGGCGAGGCGGAAGCGGGGCCGTTCGCGGCGCTCGCTGCTCTCAAGAAATAGCTTTCAGAACGGGACGTCGTCGTCCAGATCGCTGTCGAACGCCGGCGGCGGCTTCGAGCCCGAGCGCGATCCGCCGCCGCCGAAACCACTACCTCCGCCGCCGCGACCGCCGAACTCGCCGCCGCCGTCATCTCCGCCGTAGCCGCCGCCACTGCCGCCACTGCGGCTGTCCATCAGCACGAGCTCGCCGCGGAATTTCGGCACCACGATCTCGGTCGTGTACTTGTCCTGTCCGTTATTGTCCTGCCACTTGCGCGTCTGGACCTGGCCCTCGAGGTACACCTTCGAGCCCTTTTTCAGGTAGTTCTTGGCGACCTTGGCCAGATGCTCGTTGAAGATCGCGACCTTGTGCCACTCGGTCTTCTCCTGCCGGTTGCCTTCGCGGTCCTTCCACGTTTCCGAGGTCGCAACGGTAAAGTTCACGACTTCGTTGCCGTTGGAGAACGTCTTCGACTCCGGGTCCGCGCCCAGATTGCCGACCAGAATGACCTTGTTGACGCCCGCCATATCGTTCTTCCGCTAAAGCCCAGCCCAGGTCGCGATCCAGAAGGTCGCGCCCGCCGCTAGGTAGGCGAGGCCGAACAGATAGGCGAGCATAAAGGCGGGCCATTTCCACCCGTTCGTCTCGCGCCGCGTCACCGCGACCGTCGACAGGCATTGCGGCGCGAACACGAACCACATCAGGAACGCCAATGCGGTCGGCAGCGGCCAGCGGCCGCGCAGGCGCTCGATCAGGCCCTGGCTCTGCTTGGCCTCGTCCGTTTCCTGAATCGAATAGACGGTGGCGAGCGCGGACACCGCGACTTCGCGCGCAGCCATGGCCGGGATCAGGGCGAGCGCGATTTCTCGGTTGAAGCCGATGGGTTCGACCACGACCGCCAGCGCGGTCGCCATCTTGCCCGCGATCGAACTGTCGAGCGCGGACTGGCCGGGCCGCGGCTGCGGAAAGGAGAGCAGCGCCCACAGCACGATCGTCGACACCAGGATGATGCCGCCCGCGCGCTTCAGGAAGATGGTCGCGCGCTGCCATAGCCCCAGCGCGATGTCGCGCACACGCGGCACCTGGTATTTGGGCATTTCCATCATGAACCCGGTCTTCGCGCCCCGCGCGACCGTGCGGCGCAGGATCAGAGCGGCCCCCATCGCGCCGAGAATGCCCATTGCATAGAGGCCGAACAGGACGAGCCCCTGCAGTCCGACACCCGGGCCTACGGACGTCGCGGGGATGAACGCGGCGATGATCACCGCGTAGACGGGCAGGCGCGCGCTGCACGTCATCAGCGGCGCGATGAGGATGGTAGTCAGCCGGTCCTTGGCGTCGGCGATCGTGCGCGTCGCCATGATGCCGGGGATCGCGCACGCGAACGACGACAGCAGCGGAATGAACGCGTGACCGGACAGCCCGACGCGCGCCATCAGCCGGTCCATCAGGAACGCCGCGCGCACCATATAGCCGGACGCTTCAAGCAGCAGGATGAAGAAGAACAGGATCAGGATCTGCGGCAGGAACACGACCACCGCGCCGACGCCGCCCAGCACGCCGTCGACCACGGCGGAGCGGATCAACCCGTCCGGAAGCACCGACGACGCCGCGCCCTGTAGCGCGATCAACCCAGACTCGATCAGCGCGACGGGGGCTTCGGACCAGGCGAACACAGCCTGGAACATCAGGAACATGATTCCCGCGAAGATGAGCGGGCCGGCGAGGGGGTGCAGCGCGATGCGGTCGAGCCATCCGGCGGCGGCAGCGGCGGGACGCTGGCTCAACGTCGCGGTCGCCGCGATGGCGCGCGCGCGCGTCCCCAAAGAGCGGGGGTCGTGCGGGCTCTTCGCGATCTCGCGCCGAACCAGCACTTCGCCCGCGAGCGCTTCGGCCACCGCATCCTTGCCGACGCGGCGCACAGCCACCGTCTCGACGACGGGGACGCCCAGCGCCTGGCTCAACCGTTCGGGGCTGATCTCCAGCCCGTCGCGTCGCGCCAGGTCGACCATGTTGAGCGCGACCACGGTCGGGTGGCCCAGGTCGATCAGCTCGAGCGCGAAGCGCAGGTGGTTGTCGAGATTGGTCGCGTCGAGGACGATGAGCAGCCCGTCGGGCAGGCGTTCGCCTTCCTGCCGTCCGAGCAGGACGTCGCGCGTCACCGCCTCGTCGGGGCTCGAAGGCTCCAGGCCGTACGCGCCGGGCAGGTCGACGAGTTCGACGGGCCGCCCGTCGGGAAACGCGAAGCGGCCCGATTTGCGCTCGACGGTGACGCCCGGGTAGTTGCCCACCTTCTGGCGCGCGCCCGTCAGCATGTTGAAGAGCGCGCTCTTGCCGGCGTTCGGATTCCCGACCACCGCAATGAGCGGCATCGGGTTCATCGGACGGGGTCGGTCATGGGTTTAGGCGGGTTGCACCGTCATGGCGGAAGCATGCGCGCGGCGGATCGCGACGACCATGCGGCCGACGCGAAGCGCGATCGGATCCTGGCTGACGGGCGCGGCGTGGAGCGGCTGCACCGACACGCCGTCGTCGAACCCCAGATTGCGCAAGCGGCGTTCGTCCGCCGACCCGAGCGCGGTCCAGTCGATCGCGCTGATCGTCGCGCGCGTGCGCATCGGGAGCTTGTCGAGTCGCAGGGCCGTGTCCATTGCGATTGATTATCAGTAACAGCTGGAGGAATCCAGTGCCTTTTCAGCGCGTCACGTGGCCGGGTAGCGCAGCCGTCCCAGAAACCGGGTGAGGCTCGGCCGGTACGTTGCGTTTTCGCGCCAGCGGCCCTTGAACGTCTCGATCTTCATGACGTCGTCGATGCGCCGATCGAGGAACGCGTGCGTATCGGCGCGGCCAACGCTGTCGTCGCCCAGCCAGACGAACAGCGTCGACAGGTACACACCCGCCAGTGTCGCGCGCTTGGTGTAGAAGTTGAGGTCGGTCGCGGTGTCGCCCGCCGATCGCCACATCGCATCCGCCGAGCGCCAGCCGAGCCGGGTCGCGGCTCCCAAATTGTGCGGCATGGCCAGGATGGCGAGCGCGCGCCGCGCCGCCTCGCGGACCGGCTCCATATGCGCGATGCGGAACGCGACGAGTTCGCGGATGCGCGCGCGTATCTTGAGCGCGGCGACACGATCGGGTGGGAAGGCCTCGGCCATGGCGGCGTCAACCGACATGTACCAGGCGTCGATCATGTCGGTCGCGCCGTCGGGGAAGCACAGGCGCGCGCGGCCGGCGGGAACGCCGCGCTCGACCGCGCTCGCGTCCATCGCGACACCCGTCCAGCCGTCGAACGCCGCGTTCGCCGCGACGATCGGCGCGAGCGCGGCGCGAAGCTCGTCGAGAGTCATGTCGCTCGCGTCCATGCCCGAGCAGATGAGCCTAGCGCGGGGGCGGTGCAAGGCCCGAGCGGCTTGGCGTCAGGCGAACCAGCACCAACGCCGCGCCGATCGCGCCCGCGCCGACGACGTCGAGCAGCGTCAGGCGCTCGGCGTAGACGAACCAGCCGATCACCGCCGCGGTCGCGGGCTGGGTCAGCAGCCCCAGCCCGACAACGAGCGGCGACAAGTGCCCCATGGCGTAGACAAGTAGGCCTTGCCCCACGACCTGGCTTCCCAGCGCGAGCAGGACGAGCGGGGTCCAGTTGGTTGGGATGACCGCCTCGCCCAGCAGCAGTGCGGCGATGAGCAACGGTGCCGCGCCCGCGAATGCCGCCAAAGTCAGCAGCGGGAGCGGAGCGACGGTGGCGCGCGCCCGTCCGATCGCGACGAGGTACCCCGTGTAGAACAAGGCGGCGAGCAGCGAGAGCAGGTCGCCCTGCAGGAAACGCGGCGACAGTTCGTAGCTGCCGCTCATCAGCAACGCGACCCCGCCCGCGGCCAGGACGAGCGCGCCCGCCTGCACCCGAGTCGGGGCGGCGCGGACGATCCAAAAGCCGTAGGCAGCGAAGGCGAAGCTGGACACGTTGGCGAACAAGGTCGCGTTCGCGAGCTTGGTCAGGTGGATGCCGACGTGCCATGCAGCGAGGTCGGCGGCGAACAGCCACCCGCCCGCGAGCGCTGTCGCGAGCAGCGGCCATGTCAGGCGCGGCAGCGATTGTTTTCCGGCGCGCGACAGCAGCAGCAAAAACGGCACGGCGATCGCCAGCCGCCAGAACCCGGACGCGACCGGGCCTACGTCGGCGAGCCGCACGAGCCACGGCCCGAACGCAAGCGCAAGGTTGCCGATCAGCAGCGCGGCGAACGCGAGCGCGGGTTTGGACGGGTAAGCCACGCCGGGGCCTTAGCGACGGCGCACCCGCGTCGCCTAGCCGGCGGCGAACCGTTCCCGCAGCGCGAGCATCGCAAGCGCCGCGCGCGCCGCCTCGCCGCCCTTGTCCTTCTCCTCGATCCGGACGCGCGCCAGAGCCTGCGCCTCGTTCTCCACCGTCAGGATGCCGTTGCCGATCGCCAGTCCGTCGAGCGTCAGCGCCATGATCGCGCGCGCGGATTCGTTGGACACGATCTCGAAATGATACGTCTCGCCCCGGATGACGATGCCGAGCGCGACATAGGCGTCGTAGCTCCCTGTGCCGTCGGCCAGCGCGATCGCGGCCGGCACTTCGAGCGCGCCTGGAACAGTGACGACATCGACGTCATGACCGCGCAACGCAGCCCGGGCGCCGTCCAGAAGCATGTCGTTCAACGTCCTGTAGAAGCGCGCCTCGACGATCAGCACGCGCGCCATCAGTTCGTCCCCGTCGCGATCGGCCGTTCGCCGACGATCTTGAGCCCATAGCCCTCGAGCGCGACGGGCGCGTAGTGGCTGTTGGTCAGCAGGATCATGTCGTGCACGCCGATCGCGGACAGGATCTGCGCGCCGACGCCGTAATCTCGGAACATGTCGGCGTCCCTCGAGCCCTGTCCGCTGCGCAGCTTGAGCGCGGTCGACAGCGCATCGTTGGCGGGGCGGTTGATTATGACGACCACCCCCGCCTCCTCGGCCGCGATCATGCGCATCGCGCCTTCGAGCAGGCGGCCGCGCCCCTTCGTCTCGCCGAACGCGTCCGCGAACAGGTTGAGGGCATGCACCCGCACGAGCGTTGGCTTGGCCGCATCGATCCGCCCCTTGACCAGCGCGATCTGTTCGTTGCCGAGCGCGGTGTTGAGGAAGGTTCGCGCGGTCCACGTGCCGCCCCATTCGGACACGAACGGCGCGCTCGCGGTTTCACGGACGATGTGGTCCTTCTTCATGCGGTAGGCGATGAGGTCGCGGATCGTGCCGATCTTGAGCCCGTGGCCCTTCGCGAACGTAACGAGGTCGTCCATCCGCGACATGGTGCCGTCATCGCCCATGATCTCGCAGATGACGCCCGACGCGTTCAGCCCGGCCAACCGCGAGATGTCGACCGCGGCCTCCGTATGACCCGCGCGCACGAGCACGCCGCCGTCGCGCGCCGCCAGCGGGAAGACGTGGCCGGGGGTGACGATCGCCTCGGGCGGCTGCGACGCGTCGATCGCCACCGCGACCGTGCGCGCTCGGTCGGCGGCGGAGATGCCCGTCGTCACCCCATCCCGCGCCTCGATCGAAACGGTAAACGCGGTTTCCATCCGGGTCCCGTTGCTTCGGCTCATCGGGCCGAGCCCGAGCGCGTCGACGCGCGCCTTGGACAGGGCCAGGCAGATCAGCCCGCGGCCGTGCCGGGCCATGAAGTTGATCGCGTCGGGCGTCGCCATCTGCGCGGGGATGACTAGATCGCCTTCGTTCTCGCGGTCGTCGTCGTCGACCAAGATGAACATGCGGCCATTGCGCGCTTCGTCGATGATCTGTTCGGGGGACGCCATGACCGACTCGCCGCCCGTGTCGAGGAAGCGTTCCAGTTTTATGAGTGTGTCCGCCGTGGGGTTCCAGTCGGTCTCCCCGAGGCGGCGCAGAGAGTTGGCATGAAGCCCCGCAGCGCGCGCAAGCCCGGAGCGCGATACCTCACCTCCGGCCACGAGGTCATTGAGGCGTTCGATCATTTTGCTGCTCATGAAAGCAACTAATCACATCACAGTGTGATTCACAAGAGAATAATTCAGCCTGTGGTGTGACGAAGCTCCATCATGCGCCCGAGATAGCGCGCGAGGACATCGATCTCGATGTTGAGCTCGCGGCCTTCGGCGACCTGCTCGAGCGTGGTCTGCGCGGCGGTGTGCGGGATGATGTTGACGGTGAAGTCATGGCCGTCGACCGTGTTGACGGTCAGCGACACGCCGTCGAGCGACACCGATCCCTTGGCGGCGATGTACGGGGCCAGGTCGGCGGGCACGTTGATGGCGACGCGCAGCGACCCGCCGTCGGGCGTCACGGACAGCACGCGCCCGATTCCGTCGACATGGCCCGTGACGATGTGCCCGCCGAGCTCGTCGCCGACCCGCAGCGCACGTTCGAGATTGAGCGGGGTGCCCGCGCGCCACTGATCCGTCGGCGTCCGCGCCCGCGTTTCCGCCGACGCATCGACCGCGAACCAGTTGGAGCCTTTTTCCACGACCGTCAGGCACACGCCCGAGCAGGCGATCGACGCGCCCAGGTCGATGCCGTCGGTGTCGTACCCGCACGCGATCCGGACGCGCAGGTCTCCGCGCTCTTCCGTAGCCTCGACACGGCCGATGTCGGTGACGATCCCCGTGAACATTACGTCCGTAGGTACAGGTCGAGCCGGTCGCTGCCAAGCGCGATCGAGTCGCCGCGCGACCAGCGGCCGTGCGCGTCGGCGAGCGCGGACAGCCCAATGTCGCCGATCCCCGTCGGCCCCGCCCCTATGACGACCGGCGCGGTGTAGATCATCATGCGGTCGATCAGGTCGGCGCGCAGGAACGCGGACGCCGTCCTCGCCCCGCCTTCGACGAGCAGGTCGTTGACGTCGGTCATCGACGCGATCGCTTTTGGTGAAGCGAGCGCGGTCCAACCTTCGGGGGCGGAGCCGGTCGTCAGCAGGTACCGACGTGGGCTGCGGGCCTCCAATCCCGGGATGCGCACGTCGAGCCGCGGCGCGTCCGCGTCGAACGTGCCGCGTCCCACCAGGATCGCGTCACTCTCCGCGCGCAGCCGGTGCGCGTGGTCGCGCGCTTGGTCACCCGTGATCCATCGGCTCGTGCCGTCCGGCATGGCGATGCGCCCGTCGATCGACTGCGCGAGCTTGAGCGTCACGTACGGGCGCGCGCGGGTCACCCGGTGCAGGAATCCCGCGATCGAGCGCGCGGCCGCCTCCGCTCCCGTGCCCACGTCCACAGCAATCCCGGCATCGGCGATCCGGGCAAGCCCCGCGCCCGCGGTTCGCGGATCCGGGTCCTCCAGCGCGACGCATACCCGCGCCAGCGCCGCCGCCACCGCCAGATCGGCACATGCGGGCCCGCGCGTGCTGACGTGCGCGCAGGGTTCGAGCGTCGTGTAGAGCGTCGCGCCGCGCGCGGACTCGCCGGCTTGGGCGAGCGCGACGGCCTCCGCATGCGGCCGGCCGCCGGGTTGTGTTGCGCCTTGGCCGACGACCGCTCCGTCGCGCACGACCAAGCAGCCTACATTGGGATTGGGAGCCGTCGTCCCGCGCGCCTGTTCGCCCAGTATAATCGCCTGCGCCATCCAGCGCGGGTCGACCGACTGCGAGTCGTCCGACCTTGGCGTCAAATCCCGAGGCGCTTCTCGAGCCGACGATACTCCTGCCGCCGTTCGGCGGCTCGCCGCTCCTTGGCGGCCTGGTCTATCTTCTGCTGCGCGACGATCTCCGCGTCCGAGCGATCCGCGCGCCAGGATTCGGCGTAGATCAGCTGACGCCGTGGCGGCGTCGTGTTCGTGTTCGCGTCCGCAACGAACCCTGCGACGATCAGCGCGGGGAGCCCGATGGCGAGCCCGCCCGCGATCCACTGGCTGCGGCCGCGGCGCGCCAGAACGCTGCGCAGATCGGCCAGCGCGCGGCGCGGCGAGGCGGGGCGGGGGAGAGCCATGACCCGCAAGATAGGCGACGCGCCCCCGCCACGCCAGAGGCGCTCAGTCCTCCGGGATCTGCCAGCGGAAACTGCTCGACCACGTGCCGCCCGCGGCGTTTCCGTCCGCGTCCGTGCCCGGCTTGAACTTGGCCCGTTTCATCAGCAGCCGGCACGCGGCATTGTCGAGCGTCGAGGACCCGCTCGACCCGGTGACGCGGCAGTCGCTCGGCCGCCCGTCCGCGCCCGCGGTGACGACGAAGATCGTGCGGCCCTGCTCTTCCGACCGGAGCGCGGCGGACGGATAGTCGTCGTTGGTGACCCAGCTCGCCGGGTCGCCGCGCGGGGAGAGCTTGACCGGCTTCGCACGGGGCGCGGGGGGCGCGGGCGGTTCGACCGGCAAGGGGATGGTCGGCGGCGTGGGCGGCCCCGGGATCGTCACCGGTCCCGGCGGCGACGTGTCGAAGATCGGCGGATCGATCGTGGGCGCCTCGAAGATTGGACCGGGCACCGGCGTCGGCACCAGCGGAACCGGCTGCGTGACGCGCTGATCGGCGCGTGGCTCCGGACGCGGCGAGGGTTCGGGCGGCGGCGGTTCCTTGGGTGGCGTCGGCAGCGGGATGTGGTCGACGATCTGCGGGGGCGGCACGAACTTGGGCGGGATCTCCATCTTGGCCAGCATGACCGCGGCGAGCACCGCGGCATGCCCACCTACGATCGCGATCAGCACGCCCGGACGGCGGCGCTGCGCGGCATAGCCTGTTTGCGACATGGCATCCTCCTCGTAACAGGCGGAGACTCGCCTGATTAGAGGATGTTACATCATTTCACGTGTAATACTATATCCTTTTTCATGCATGAAGTGACCTTGCCATTCGCTTCCAAGCGCAAGGGAGCAGAGTTTCGCAGAGACACGGGTCCGGCGAACGCCTAGCTTTCTCCTGCAAACGTCGGGAGCCGCAGCCATGTTGTCGTCGATCCTATGGTTGACCTTGAACGCCGCGCAAGGCGGAGCGTCCGCGCACCCACCCGCCATCGAAGCGCATCTGGCTCCACTCGTCGGCGACTAGACGCGCGCGGGTCTGGAGGCGAGTTACCGCGACCGATGCGTCTGGTACGACCGCCGCGCGTTCGTGGTGTGCAGCCTGACCGACGGCCGGAGCAGCGGCCGGGTGGAAGCGATCATCGGCTATTCGGTCGAGGATGCGAGATACACCTATCAGAACTACGCCAACAACGGGACGAGCCATGTCCAATACGGCTATGCGCTCGGCGAGAACGGCATCGTCTTCACCGACGAACGCAAGATCGAGGGCAAGGCCGCGCGGCTCACGACATCGATGATCCCGCAGCCGGACGGCCGCCTGCGATTGGTGCAGGAACGCTCGGTCATGGGCCAGCCGTGGCAGCAGGTCGCCGAAGTTTTTTATGTCAAACGCAAATAGGCAGGTTCGCGGACCGGCTTCTTCAATCGGTGACGGCCGAGCTTAACCGTCGCACCGCCTCGTCCCGCCCGATGAGCGGCAGCAGCTCCGCCATCGACGGACCGTCATCGCGCCCGGTCAGCGCGCGGCGCAAGGGGAGGAAGAGCGGTTTGCCTTTGCGGCCGGTTGCGGTCTTGAGCGCGGCAGTGAGCTGCTCCCAGGGCGCGGCGGTCCAGTCGATGCGCGCGGCCTCGTCCGCGGCGGCGGTGAGGTATGCGCAATCGGCCTCGTCGAACGCAGGCACGGCGACGGGGCCGGTGACGACGTTCCACCACTCTGCGGCGTCCTCGACCCGCGCCACGTTGCCGCGGATCGCGTGCCAGCCCGCTTCGGTCATCCCGTCGGGCAAGCGGTGCCGCACGCGTTCGTACGGCGCGACGTGGAGCATCTTCGTGTTGAGCGCGTGCAGCTCCGCCCCGTCGAAATGCGCGGGCGCGCGGCCGAAATGGGCGAAGTCGAAGATATTGATCAGCGACGCGATGTCAGCCACCGGCTCGACCGGGCGGCTCGTCCCCAACCGTGCGAGCAAGGCGAGCACGGCCAGCGGCTCGATCCCTTCGTTGCGCAACTCCGCCACGCCGAACGCGCCGTCCCGCTTGGACAGTTTGCCCTCGGTGCCAACCAGCAGCGCGGCGTGCGCGAAGGCGGGTGGGGCGGCACCCAGGGCCTCGAACATCTGCACCTGAAACCCGCTGTTCGTGACATGGTCCTCGCCGCGCACGACGTGCGTGACGCCGAGATCGATGTCGTCGATCGCGGACGGCAGCATGTAGAGCCAGCTCCCGTCGGCACGACGCACGACCGGGTCGCTCATGATGCGCGGGTCGAGTTTCTGGGGGCCGCGGATCAGGTCGTCCCATTCGATCGGCGCGTCGTGGGACAGCCGGAATCGCCAATGCGGGCGCACCCCGTCCACTTCGAGCCGGGCGCGGTCCGCGTCGCTCAGCGCCAGCGCAGCGCGGTCGTAGACGGGCGGTAGATGGCGGCCGAGCAGGACTTTTCGCTTAAGGTCGAGTTCTTCGGACGTCTCGTACGCGGGGTAGACGCGGCCGTCGGCGCGCAGGCGGTCGAACGCGGCTTCGTAGACTGCAAAACGGTCGGACTGGCGGTGTTCGGCGTCCGGTTGCAAGCCGAGCCACCCGAGATCGTCGCGGATGGCGTTCGCGAACGCCTCGGTCGAACGCTCCGCGTCCGTGTCGTCGAGCCTCAGCAGGAACGTGCCCCCGTGCCGGCGAGCGAACAGGAAGTTTTGGAGCGCGGTGCGGATGTTTCCGACGTGCAGGCGGCCCGTCGGGCTGGGAGCAAAGCGGGTGATCGGTGTCATGACGTCCGGAATGCGTTGGTCAGCGGGTAACGGCGATCGCGCCCGAAGTTGCGATGGCCGAGCTTGACCGCGGGCGGGGCCTGGAAGCGTTTGTACTCGGATACGGCGAGCATGCGTTCGACCCGCACTATCATGTCGCGGTCGAACCCGCGCGCAGCAATGTCGGAGACGGATCGCTCCTCCTCGACCAGCCCGTGCAGGATCGCGTCGAGGACATCATACGGCGGCAGGCTGTCCGAATCCTTTTGATCCGGACGCAGCTCGGCCGAAGGCGGCTTGGTGATGACCGCGTCCGGCATGACCGGCCCGTCCGGCCCCAGGCCCAGTCGCGGTTTCGTCGCGTTGCGCCAGCAGGCAATCTCGAAAACCTGCGTCTTGTACATGTCGGCCAGCACGCCGTAGCCGCCGGACATGTCGCCGTAGAGCGTCGCGTACCCGCACGCGATCTCCGACTTGTTGCTCGTGGTGAGCAGCATGTCACCGAACCGGTTGGACAGCGCCATCAGCGTCACCATGCGCAGCCGCGACTGGATGTTCTCTTCGGCCAGGCCTGGTGCGGTTCCCGAAAACTGCGGCTCGAGCATCGCGTCCAGCGCATCCACGCCGGGCGCGATCGACACCGTGTCGAGCCGGCACCCGAGCATCGCCGCGCCCGCCGCCGCGTCGTCGAGGCTCGCCTGCGACGTGTAGCGCGACGGCATCATCACGCAGCGCACGCGGTCGGGGCCCAGCGCGTCGACGGCGATGGCGGCCGTGAGATGGCTGTCGATCCCGCCCGACAACCCCAAAATCACCCCCGGGAAGCCGTTGCGGTTCACGTAATCACGCAAGGCCACAATGCACGCATGGTAGATGTCGGCGAGCGGCTCGTCGTCGGCCGCGCAGGCACCGGGTTCGCAGCGCCAACCGGCGCCCGCTCGCGTCCAGCCGGTGACGGCCGCGGCCTCGTCCCAACCGGGCATGCGCAGCGCGACCGCCCCGCCCGGATTGACGACGAACGACGCCCCGTCGAACACGATCTCGTCCTGCCCGCCGACACGGTTGAGGAACGCGCATGGCAATCCCGTCTCCGCGACGCGCAGGCGGACTTCGGCCACCCGTCTCGCCTGCTTGTCGTGCTCGAACGGGCTGCCGTTGGGCACGAGCAGGATGTCCGCCCCTGCCCGCGCCAAGTCGTCGCACACGTGCGGGGCCCAGATGTCCTCGCAGATGGGGACCCCGATGCGCGCACCGCGGAAATCGAATGGGGTCGCGGGCGGCCCATGGGCGAACACGCGTTTTTCGTCGAACGTGCCGTAATTGGGGAGCGACTGCTTGAGCGTCACCGCGATGTCGCCGCCGTCCAGCAGCGCCATGCCGTTGAACACCTTGTCGTCCTGGCGGGCGAGCGTGCCCACGAGCATCGCCGGACCGCCGTCCGCGCCGACCGCCGCCATGCGCGCCAGCTCCGCCTCGCAACGCTCGCCGAAGGCGGGTTTGCGGACCAGGTCCTCGGCCGGATAGCCCGGCAGCTGAAGCTCGGGAAACAGGAGGAGGTCCGCGTCCATGTGGGCCGCCCGCACGGCCAGCATCGCGTCCGCGTTGGCGGCGGGCGCGCCGACGGATTGCGTCATCTGCGCAAGGACGATGGTGAGCGAAGGCATGTCCCGGCCATAGCGGGACGGCGTACGAACGGAAGACTTTGCTTGGGGGCCGCGCCTGCCTAGAGCGCTTCCCCATGAAACTTCTCGCCGGAAACTCGAACCCGCCGCTGGCCAAGGCGATCTCCGACTACCTGGAAATCCCCCTCACCGACGCGTCCGTACGCCGCTTCGCGGACGAGGAGATCTTTGTCGAAATCCAGGAAAACGTCCGCGGCGAGGACGTGTTCGTGATCCAGTCGACGAGTTTTCCGGCCAACGACAACCTGATGGAGCTGCTGATCTGCATCGACGCGTGCAAGCGCTCGTCGGCCAAGCGCATCACCGCGGTCATGCCCTATTTCGGCTATGCGCGGCAGGACCGCAAACCCGGCCCGCGCACGCCGATCTCCGCTAAGCTCGTCGCCAACCTGCTCACCGTCGCGGGCGCGGACCGGGTGCTGTCGATGGATCTGCACGCGGGTCAGATCCAGGGGTTCTTCGACATCCCGATGGACAATCTGTACGCCGCGCCCGTCATGTCGGCGGACATCAAGGCTCGGTTTCCCGTAGACAATTTGACAGTGGTGTCGCCCGACGTCGGCGGCGTCATCCGGGCGCGGGCGCTCGCCAAGCGGCTCAAGAACGCCCCGCTCGCGATTGTCGACAAACGCCGCGAGCGCGCGGGCGAGTCGGAAGTCATGAACATCATCGGCGACGTGGGCGGCCGCTTCTGCATCCTCATCGACGACATGGTCGATTCGGGCGGGACATTGTGCAACGCCGCCGCCGCGTTGAAAGCCGCTGGGGCGCTGGAGGTGATCGCCTATGCCAGCCACGGCGTGCTGTCCGGCGGCGCCGTCGCGCGGGTCGAAGCGTCCGAACTGCTCGAGCTGGTCGTCACCGACACGATCGGCGTTCCCGAAGGAGCAACCGTGGGCGGCAAGCTGCGCTACCTGACCATTGCGCCTTTGTTCGCCGAAGCGATCCGGCGTACCGCCGACGAATCTTCCGTTTCGAGTCTGTTCGACTGATGACGCACCAATGACCCAGCGCACCGTCCTCATCACCGGCGCGGGCCGCGGCCTCGGGCTCGAGTTCGTCCGCCAATACGCGGCGGCGGGCGATCGCGTTCTCGCGACCGTGCGCGATCCGGCGAAAGCCACCGCACTTGCCGCGGTCGCCGGCGACGTCTCCGTTCACGCGCTCGACATGACCGACCGCGCAGCCATCGCGACATTCCCGGCAAGCCTGAACATGCAAGGCATCGACGTCGCGGTGCTCAACGCCGGGGTCATGGGTGACCGGATCATCGGCGCGGACGGCGGCGATGCGTGGATCGACGTGCTCGCGGTCAACACGGTCGCGCCGACGCTGCTCGCGATCGCGCTGCTGCCGCTCCTTCGCACTGCCGACGGCCGCGTGGTCGCGATCACCAGTCAGATGGGCAGCATCGCGGACAACGCGTCGGGAGGGTTCATCCCCTATCGCTCGTCCAAGGCCGCGCTCAACGCGGCGTGGACGTCGCTCGGCGTCGACTGGCAAGCGGAGCCGATCGCGCTCGCCGTCCTCCACCCCGGCTGGGTCCAGACCGACATGGGCGGAGCCTCCGCGCCGACCGCGCCGACGGACAGCATCGCTGGAATGCGCGAAGTCATAGACGGCCTGCGCGCCGGCGGCGGCTGCCCGTTCCTGGACTTCCGAGGCAAGACGCTCCCCTGGTAGTTGCGCGCGCGGGCACGCCACGCTAGACGCACCCGCTTTCCACGCCTGGAAAATACGAACCGCCCGGCCAGTGTGGGCTGCCGTGGCTGTTCCGAACCGTCGCGCTATCGAGCGCTGCACAAGGAGACGAAAATGCCCAAACTCAAGACCAAGAGCGGGGTCAAGAAGCGATTCAAGATCACTGCGTCCGGCCTCGTCAAGCACGGCGTCGTCGGCAAGCGCCACCGCCTGACGCACCATTCGGCCAAATACATCCGCCAGAACCGCGGCACGTCCGTGATCTCCGCGCCCGACGCGCGTACGATCAAATTGTGGGCACCCTACGGATTGGGGCGCTAGCATGGCCCGGGTAAAACGCGGCGTCACCACGCACGCCAAGCACAAGCGCATCCTGGATCAGGCGAAGGGCTATTACGGCCGTCGCAAGAACACGATCCGCATCGCCCGCCAGGCCGTCGAGAAGGCGGGCCAGTACGCCTATCGCGACCGCAAGGTGAAGAAGCGGTCGTTCCGTGCGCTCTGGATCCAGCGCATCAACGCCGCGGTCCGCATGGAGGGCCTGACCTACGGCCAGTTCATGCACGGGCTCAAGCTCGCCGGCGTCGAACTCGACCGGAAAGTGCTGGCCGACATCGCCATGCACGAAGCGGAAGCTTTCCGGGGCATTGTCGCGCAGGCGCGCGGTGCCTTGCCGGCCGAACCTCAAGCGCTCGCCGCTTAAGCGGCGTTTCTGATCGCTCGAAGGGCGCGGGAGGGCAGCTTCCCGCGCCCTTTTGCGTTGGGGCGCCTGTCTGACCTAAGGCCCGACCATGGACGAACCCGAAATTTTGCGTGTTGCCCTGGTGGAAGCCGCATCAAACGCCGTTGACGCAGCCGCGCTCGAAGCCGTGCGTATCGAGGCGCTTGGCAAGAACGGCAGCGTCACGGCCCTGCTCAAGACGCTCGGCAAGATGAGCCCCGACGAGCGCCAGCAGCGCGCGCCCGCGATCCAGGATCTGCGAACCGCGGTCACCGATGCGATCGCATCGCGGAAATCCGCGCTCGACGCCGCCGACCTCGACCGCCGCCTCGCCACCGAAGCGCTCGACATGACGCTCCCCGCCGACGCGGCTCCACGTGGAACCGTGCACCCCGTGTCGCAGGTCATGGACGAGCTCGCCGAAATCTTCGCCGACATGGGCTTCGCGGTCGCCGAAGGACCGGAGATCGAGGACGATTGGCACAATTTCACCGCGCTCAACATTCCGGACCACCATCCCGCGCGCGCGATGCACGACACGTTCTATTTCGACGCGGCGGGCGGGGATGGCAAAAAGATGCTGCTCCGCACGCACACCTCGCCCGTGCAGATCCGCACGATGATGACGCAGGCCCCGCCCATCCGCATCATCGCGCCCGGTCGAACGTACCGTTCGGACAGCGACGCGACGCACACCCCCATGTTCCACCAGGTCGAAGGCCTCGTCATCGACCGCGGCATTCACATGGGCCATCTCAAGTGGACGCTGGAGACGATGTTGAAAGCGTTCTTCGAGACGGACGACATCCACCTGCGCCTCCGCCCCAGCTACTTCCCGTTCACCGAACCGTCGGCGGAAGTCGATGTCGGGTACACGCTCGACAAAGGCCGCCGCGTCATCGGCGGCAGCGACGGGTTCCTCGAAGTGCTCGGCTCCGGCATGGTCCACCCAAAAGTCATCGCCGCGTGCGGGCTCGATCCGGACGAATATCAAGGCTTCGCGTTCGGGTGCGGGATCGATCGGCTCGCCATGCTCAAATACGGCATGGACGACCTGCGCGCGTTCTTCGACGGCGACCTGCGGTGGCTGCGCCACTACGGGTTCGCGGCGCTCGCGGTGCCGACGCTGAGCGGCGGAACCGGAGCATGAAGTTCACCCTGTCCTGGCTCAAGGAGCATCTCGACACCGACGCGTCGCTCGACGCGATCGTCGACACGCTTACCCGCATCGGGCTCGAGGTCGAGGGGGTCCATGACAGGTCGCGGGCGCTGGCCCCGTTCACGATCGCGCGCGTGCTGACTGCGGAGCCGCACCCGGCGGCCGACAAGCTCCGCCTGCTCACCGTCGACACGGGGATGGGCGATCCGGTGCAGGTCGTATGCGGCGCACCCAATGCCCACGCGAACCTGCTTGGCGTGTTCGGTGGGCCGGGCGCATACGTTCCGGGTTCGGACCTGACGCTCGAAGTTGCCACCATCCGCGGCGTAGAAAGCCGCGGCATGATGTGTTCGGCGCGCGAGCTGCAGCTGGGCGACGATCATGCGGGGATCATTGAGCTTCCCGCCGATGCGCCCGTCGGGATGCCGTACGCAGTCTATGCCGGCCTCGACGATCCCGTCATCGACATTTCCGTGACCCCCAATCGCGGCGATGCCATGGGCGTGCACGGCATCGCCCGCGACCTCGCCGCCGCGGGCCTGGGGACGATGAAGCAGGAGCGGACGGATCACGAGGCGATGAGCCTCGGCGACGCGCCCGTCGTCCGCATCGAGGACGCGGAGGGATGCCCCGCGTTCTACGCGCAGGCGGTACACGGGCTTCGTAACGGGCCGTCGCCCGACTGGCTGCAGCGGCAATTGCTGAGCGTCGGCCAGCGGCCCATCTCGCTCCTCGTCGATATCACCAACTACGTCATGCTTGGCTGGGGCCGCCCCCTGCACGTCTACGACATGGCCAAGTTGTCCGGCCCGCTTACCGCGCGAAAAGCGCAGGCAGGGGAGTCGCTGGTGGCGCTAAACGGGCGGACGTACGCGCTGGACGAGACGATGACCGTCATCGCCGACGATGTCGCTGTACACGATATCGGCGGCATCATGGGCGGCGCGCATTCCGGCGTCTCCGACACGACCACCGACGTGCTGATTGAATGCGCCTATTTCGATCCGCGCACCGTCGCGCTGACGGGACAGGCGCTGGGCCTGACCTCCGACGCGCGCACGCGGTTCGAACGCGGGGTCGATCCGGCTTTCCTCGACGACGGGCTCGCGCTCGCGACGGGAATGATCCTGGGGCTCGCGGGGGGCACCGCGTCCGAACCGGTCCGGCTCGGGGCGCCGCCTGCCGGTCGCGGAAAGATCGCCTACAGCCCCGACCGGGTCGCGGCGCTCGCGGGCCTCGCCGTCGACGCGGCGGAACAGCGGCGCATCCTGGGCGCGTTGGGCTTTTCGGTGGGCGAGGATTGGCGCGTCTCCGCTCCCAGCTGGCGCTCCGACGTCGAGGGTCCCGCCGACGTCGTGGAGGAGATCGTGCGGATCGCCGGCATCGACCGGGTCCCGTCCACGCCCTTGCCGCGCGCGCCGGGCGTCGCGCGCCCGACCGCGACGCCCGAACAGCGCATCGAACGCCGCATCCGCCGCGCGGCCGCCGCCCGAGGGCTCAACGAAGCCGTGACGTGGAGCTTCGTGGCACGGGCCGACGCGGACGCGTTCGGGGGCGGCGCTTGGACATTGTCGAATCCGATCAGCGAGGACATGAAGGTCATGCGCCCGTCCATGCTCCCCGGCCTGCTCGCCGCCGCCCGCCGAAACCTGGCGCGGGGGGAACCCGCGGTCCGCCTGTTCGAGGTCGGCCGCCGCTATCTGCCCGACGGCGAACGCGCGTCGCTCGGGATCGTGCTGGCGGGCGAAGGAGGACGAAGCTGGCGAACGCCGCGCCGCGCGCTCGACGCGTACGACGTCAAGGCGGAAGTCCTGGCCCTGCTCGATGCGGCGGGCGCACCTTCGGGGCAGATGCTGGGCCAGGCCGCGGCGCATTACCATCCCGCCCGCAGCGGGCGCCTGTGCCTGGGACCCAAGGTCGTGCTCGCCGAATTCGGAGAACTTCACCCGGCGACCGCGCGGATGCTTGGGCTGGACGGCGCGGTCATGGCCGCCGAGTTGTTCCTGGACGCACTGCCGCGCGCGCGCGCTGGCGAACGCCGCCGACCCGAGTTCAAGCCGCCCGTCCAGCAATCCGTGCTCCGCGATTTCGCGTTCATCGTTCCCGCCGACTTGCCCTCCGAAACGCTGGTCCGCGCGGTCCGCGGCGCGGACAGGGGCGCGATCGCCGACGTCCGCCTGTTCGACCGTTTTTCAGGTGCCGGGATCGCGGACGGCGAGGTGTCGCTTGCGCTCGAAGTGACGCTGCAGCCGGGTGATCGCAGTTTTACGGATGCGGACCTGAGTGCCATATCCGATCGCATCGTCGCCGCGGCGGCGAAAGCCGGCGCGCGTCTGCGGAGCTAGGTTTCCAGCGCGTTGATCGCGGCGTGTACCCGCGCCTCGATCTCCGGGCGGGGCAGACCCGGCGGGATCGGATCACCGAAACGGAACCGCACCGTCCCCGCGTGCTTGACGAAGCTGCGCGGCCAGACGCGGCCGACGTCGGTCGCCAGCGGAACGACGGGCAACCCCAGCGTCTTGTAAAGCCCGGCGAACCCGGACTGCAGCGGCGGCGAGTCGCCGGGCGGGACGCGCGTTCCTTCGGGAAAGATCGCCACCGGCCGCCCGCTCGCCACCGCCGCCTTTGCCGCCGCGATCATGGCACGCAACGCGCCCGCGCCTCCGGCGCGATCGATCGGGATGATCCCGTACGTGCGTGCCAGCCGACCCCAGCCGGCGATGTCGGCCAGATCCCGCTTCATGACGACGATCGGCGCATGCAGCAGCATCAGCATGTCGATCGCCTCGTACATAGACTGGTGCTTGGCCGCGACGAGCACGGGCGTGGTCGGCGCATCACCCTCGATCGTCACGCGCAATCCGATCAGGACGCGCGCGCACGCGCGATGCCAGCCCGCCCAGCGCGCCACCGTCTTCCTTATGCCTCCGGGGTTGAAGAGCGTCGCGACGAGCCCGACGAGGACGATGGCCGCGCTGCCCGTGAAGAAGACCACGTAGAACAGAACGGTGCGAAGGAATGCCAATTAGTAGCCCGCCAGCACCGCGGCGCGCGCGACCAGGTACTTGTTGTACTCGCCGAACAGGGTTCGGAACGTCGCGTTGGACTGGACGCCATCGGACAAAATCTCGATTTCCGGCGGCATCTGCTGCGCCAACTCGAACCGCGCGCGCGCCATGTGCCAGTCGGTCGTCACCAGCCGCATCGACGTGAACTTCTTCTGCCGCATCCACTTCGCTGTTTCGGCCGCGTTGGATTTGGTGTTGGTCGACTCCTTGCCCAGGTCGACGCAGCACGCGAACAGGCGACGCGACGCGTCGTTCTCGGCCGCCAATTCGTTCGGCTTTACCTCGAGCGGCACGCCCGACACGAGCATGCGCTTGGCGCGACCGCGCTCGAGCAGGTCGAGCCCGCGCGGCATCCGCCCGCCCGCGCCCGTCAGCACGACGATCGCGTCGGTTTTCCGATCGTCGGCCGCATCGGGAAGCGCGACGGTGAACAGGGTGAACCCCAGCGCGTAGAGCAGGGCGGCCAACGCCACGATGCGCGCGATCACGACGGGGCGATCACAGCATCTGCCGCAATGCACGCAGCACGGTCGTGCGCGCGACCAGCATCGCCAGACCGATCCCCGCGACCGGCAGCAGAAGCAGCAGCAACCAGTCGATGGCGGCAAGACCGGCGGACCCCAGCAAGTCCGATCCCACCGCGCCGACCCGGCTGCCGATCCCCGCGAGCACGAGCACGCCCACGACGAAGCCCAGCGCGCCGCCGAACAGAGCGTCCAATGCGATCCGCCGCTGGAACAGCCGGGCGACCTGATAATCGGTCGATCCCATCAGGTGCATGACCTCGATCGTCCCGCGATGCGTGTCGAGCGCGCCGCGCGCGGCGAGCACGACAGCGGCCGCGGTCGCGCCCGTCATCAGAACCACGAGCGCGAGCGCGAGCCATTTCAGCGCACCAAGAAGGTTGGCCAACGGGCTGAGCCAGGCCGCGTTGTCGTCGATCCGCGCGGACGGCGCGGCCTCCCGCACGGCGGCGGCGATCGCGTCGCGGCGCGCGTAGGCGTCGGCGCTCAGCTCGACGTCGATCATCGCGGGCACGGGCAGGTTCGCCTCCGCCGCCGCGGTTCCCAGGATACGGGACAGCATCGCGTTCATTTCCGCGTCGCTGACCCGCGACACGGACAGCACGCCGCTCTCTCGGCTCAACGCCTGCACCGCGACGCGCGCCTGCGCTTCGCGAAAATCGGGGTTCGCATCGACGATCTGCACAGTCAGCCTTGCCCCGATGCTCGACACCAGGCCTTGCGCGCCGCGCCGCAAGCCCAGCCCGCCCGCGCCCGCGAGGACGGTCAGAAACATCATGATCGCGATGACCCAGGGCATCGGCCCGGCGAATCGGCCTTCGGGAAGCAGGCGGCGATCGGCGGGCGACACCGCGAACGGCAGGTTCACGAGTAGCTTCGCTCAGCGCTGCGGGCCGGTGGGTGGCGCAGCGCCCCCGTCGGATCGGACAGCGTGCCCCGATCGAGCCGCATCATCTCCGCGCGTCCCACGCGCGTCAGCAGGTGGATGTCGTGCGTCGCCACCACCAGCGTCGTGCCGAGCTTGTTCAACGCGTCGAACAGATGCAGCAGCCGCGCCGCCATTTCGGGATCGACGTTGCCCGTCGGCTCGTCCGCGACCAGCATGTCTGGCCGTCCGATGACCGCGCGCGCGATCGCCACGCGTTGTTGCTCCCCGCCCGACAGCGTCGCGGGTCGCGCGGATGCGCGGTCCGACAAACCGACCCAGGCGAGCATTTCGCGCACCGGTTGCTCCAAGTCGCGATCTTCCACCCCTGCGACCCGCAACGGCAGCGCGACATTGTCGAACGCGGACAGATGGCGGACCAGCCGAAAATCCTGGAACACGACCCCGATCCGCCTGCGAAAGCCCGGCAGGCGCTCGCGCGGCATCGTCACCAGATCCTCGCCGAACAGCCGGATCAGCCCGCGGCTCGGCCGCTGCGCCAGATACAGCAATTTGAGCAACGACGTCTTGCCCGCGCCCGACGGCCCCGTGAGGAAGTAGAAGCCGCCCGGCCGCAGCGTGAAGGACAGGTCGGACAGCGTTTCGGCGCCCGTGCCGTAGCGCAGGCCAACATTGTCGAACTGCACGATGCTGTTGATGACGCGCTCTCCACACCGTGCGCGGGTCGCGCGGCGCGCAAGCAAATGGCATGGGACGCAATCGTCGTAAAGCGGATGCGCCCGGTACCCACGCTTGCGACGAGCCGCGCCTTCCGCGTCGCGCGACCGCTATGCAGCGCCGGAATCCCGTCATAGAACGGGACACTTCATGATCCTGTCCTGCCCCGCCTGTTCGACATCCTACGCCGTTCCCGACAGCGCCATCGGCGCGGCCGGACGTCAGGTGCGCTGCGCCCAGTGCAAGACGAGCTGGCATCAGGCACCCGCCGCGACCGCGATGCTGCCCGAGGCGCGGCTGCAGGCGGTTGCGGGGCGCGGCGTGCAGGCGTCCGCGGCACCTCATGGCCGGCGGTTCGACGACATTTCCCGGCTGCGCAGCGAGTTCGACGCGCGCCCGCGCACCAGCCCCTTTTCGCATACGCCGCCTTTCTCGCAAAAGATGGGATTCTCGCCCAAGACCGCGTTTCGACCCCGGCGCGACCCGGCCAGGCGG
This sequence comes from uncultured Sphingomonadaceae bacterium, assembly GCA_964251385.1. Classification (GTDB taxonomy): domain Bacteria; phylum Pseudomonadota; class Alphaproteobacteria; order Sphingomonadales; family Sphingomonadaceae; genus CADCVW01. The sequence goes on from CAXUJK010000003.1 coordinate 277,182, forward strand.
CAGACGGTGCTCGCCGGCATCGCCGCCACCGCGATGCTGTTCGGCGTCGGCGGGCTCGCCGCCCTCGGCCCCCCCGAACTGCGCGCGGCCGCGATCAGCCCGATCACGATCCAGATGCAGAAGCCCGAAAAGCGCGAACGCCCGGGCGGCTCCACGACGCTCGATGTCAGCGGTCAGCTGATCAATCCGACCGACATCGCGCAGGTCGTGCCGCGCATCCGGGCGGAAATCCGCGACCCGGACGGCCGCGTCATCTACAGCTGGGTGATCGCGCCGCCCGTCGCCACGCTTGCGCCCAGCGGCCGCGCGACCTTTTACAGCGCGGGCGTGGAAGTCCCTCGCGGCGAGGACAACGCGCTCAAGCTGACGCTGGAGAGCGGCCTGGGCTGAGCCTTATTGGTACTCGGCAAGGTGCAGCTTTCGTCCGTCCGACGGGTCGCTTGTCGTGCGGATTTGGGGGCGGGGGGCGTGCGTCCGCGCCGCCGGCCTGGATCCGGACGACGCGCCGGACACGATGCGCGCCGTGACGCGCACGAGAGCGACGTTGGCCGCCGGCGACGCTAAAAGGATCAATGCCAAGACCACGCGCCGTACAGGCACGGTTGGCGCATTCGGCTCAACCCTGCGGAAAAGCCTGTTCCGCCCCGGCACGCTTGCGCGCGAAACCCGTGTTCGCTAGAGGCACGGGCCTACCGGCGCCCACGCTTGCGGGGCGATCCTTGACGTGCGGTCGTGGCGGAACTGGTAGACGCGCAGCGTTGAGGTCGCTGTGGCCGAAAGGCCGTGGAAGTTCGAGTCTTCTCGACCGCACCATCTTTTTTCTCGGCTTCGTGAAGTCGCGCCGCGCGACTATTTGGCCGCGCTTCGCGTGCCCGCCGTCGCGGCCGCGTTCACCGGGCCGAGTCGCAACGTCGGGTTGGCGCTGCCGACAATTGCGCTCGTGCCGAGCGCCGCGTTCAGCCTTGCCGCGTCGGCGGAAAGCTGCGCCAGGCGCAACGTGTAGCGTCCGTACGGCACCGCTTCGAACAAAAAGTAGCCGTCGAAATCCGACCGCTGCGTCGCCGCTACGGCTCCCCGTGCGTCCACCAGTTCGATGTCCACGCCTTCCACTCCCGTTGCGTCCGACACGAGCGTGCCTTCGATCTCGCCCGCGCCGACCAGCGGCATGTCGACGCGGAACGCGATGCCCGGGCGCGGCACGATGCGCTGCCCCGATGTTTTCGGCTGCACGAGCGGGTCGGCAAGCGAACTCGTGTCCACGCCGATCGTGATCGGGCGGAAAGGCGTCAACCCGTCGATCACGACCTCGCCGCGCGCGTCGGTCAGCGCGCCGATCACCGACTGGCTCGCCGTCATCTGCACGCCGCGCTCGAACGGCTCGCCGTCCTGGCGAACCCCGTCCTCGTTGAGATCGCGAAACACGCGGGCGATCGCCGTGCCCCCGCTGCCGAGTTTCGACGATGTCACGCGCACGCCGCCGCGCGGGCTCGGCCCGACGCTGAGCGCCAGGTTGAGCCCGGCCGCAACCGACCCGTCCGTCGCCGCCTCGCCCGTCAGTCCGACCGCAAAGCGGTCGAAGCGGCGCGAATAGCCGATCGCGCCGCGCCCGCGTCGGCTGATTCCGTCATAGCCGAGCTCGGCGCGCCATTGCGAGACGTCCGACGCGCCCCATTCGCCGACTACGGTCGCGCCTTCGAACCCTTGGCTGTCGCCGGACACGCGGTATCTGGCCTCGCCGCGCACCCGTACGCGGCCGACCCTTCCATTTGCCAGCAATGCCGCCGTCACCCGGTCAGGCGGAGGATCCCGGCCCCGCGCGCGCTGCCCCTGCCAGTCGAGGCCGGCGGTTAGCGACAGGTTGCGCACATTGGCGGACACGCGCGCACCCGCCTCCAGCGTGCTCAAACCGTCGCGTCGTTCGATCCAGCGCGCCTCGGCGTGCGTGGGAAAACTGCTCGTGCCGAACACGAACGCATGATCGATCGCCAATATGTGGCGGCCCGTGACGTCGGGCTCGATCCGGTCCGACCGAAATCGTCCGAACGCCTTGATCGATTCGACGCTGACGTAGGTCTGGCCGAACTGCCCGATCATCTGCGCGCGCGCGGCAATGCCTTCGCCCGCCTCGTAAGCGGCGGACAGCTCGATCAACGCAGGCCCGACCGCGCGCCGCACCGCGCCTTCGACGTAGGTCAGGCGCTCGTTGCGCGCCATCAGCGTGTGGAGTTGCGCGAATAACGACGTCTTGGGGTCGACGCCGTGCTCGACGCCCAGCGTGCCGCGCCACCCGCGCCCCTGCGTGTCGGGCGGACCCCGCAACCGTACGAGATCGCGATCGTCCTCGCTGAATCCCGCCCGGTAATAGGTCTTGCCCGATGGGATGCTTTCCTGCCCGACCGCAACGGTCTCGACACGGCGGCGGATCTGCCCTTGCGGACCGTACAGCACGATCTCGAACCGATTGGTGCCGTAGAGCAGCGGCACGTCGAGGAACTCGTAGCGCCCGTCATCCCTGGTTCGCGCGAAGCTCAACAATCGGCCGTTGCGGTATAACTCCGCGTCCCAGCCCGTCGGCAGCTCACCGCGGAAACTCGTGCGGTCGAAACTGTCGGGGCGGTCGACGGGTCGATTGGTGACGACCGCGCCGCGTCCGCCGAACGACTGCGCGACGAGCGGCGATGCGAAGCCCGACACGTCCCCGACCGCGAAATGGGTCGCGCGCAACGGGCCGAGCAGCCCGCCCTCCGGGTCGGTCCGGTACGCGCGCGCGCGCAGCGAGTCGGGAACGCCGTCGCCGTCCGACGCCAGCCGCGCGTCGACCGACAGCCGCGCGACCTCGCCCGACGCGAACAGATCGTACCGCACCGACCCGCCCCATCTTCCGCGATCCGGCCCGCGCGTCGTGTCGCGAACGCCGTTCACCGTCACCACCGCGTCCAGCGACGGCGATCGCCACATCAGATAGGGCAGCTTGACGCGCGGCAGCTTGGATGGGTCGGGAGCCGCGGTCGCCGGGCGGATCGATGCCGCACGGGCCTTGCGCTCTTCGGCGAGCTCGACCGGCAATTTCCTGGGCGACCGGACGAACAGGATCGCGTTGGACAGGTCGGGCGCGAGCGTCACGCCCAGCCACCCGGACAAGGCGGGCGCGTCCACGCACCAGCCCTCCGGCGTATCGCGGATGCTTTGCGCGCCGAGCGGGACGGGACGTGCCCGCAACCGCAGCGTTTCAGCACGGCGATCGAGTTCGACGCGGTTGGCTTCCTCGAACGCCCATCCTCGCGCGGTGCCCCGCTCGGCATCGACCGCGATGGCCAGGTCCAGCGTCGCCGCGATATCGGAAAAGATCAGGCACGCACCCTCGGGCGTCGTGTAGCCGCGCACGCCTTCGCCGACCTGGTAGGACCCCAGCCGCACGTCGAGCAGCAGCGCGTCGTCGGGCGTCGCGGTCCATCCGGGCGTCCGCGCGACGGCGCCGTCCGCGCCAAGAAGCGCCAGCACCGCGATCGCCATACGGGTGAGACGACGCATCGTCGTCGGCTACTTGGATCCGAGGCTCCCAGGCCCTAGCGCAGAACCACGCGCGCCTCGGCGATCGTGCGTTGCGTGCCGTCCTCCGCCTGTTCGACATACTGGATCGTCGCGGGGCCCGCGATCGAGGCGGTGACGTCGGGCTGGACGGGCACGGTCACGTTGCGCTGCGCCACTTCGCGGTACACCGCGATCCCGCGCGTCAGCACGACGGGCTTGGCGACGCCGGCCTTGAGGATGCGCACTTCGCCGTACACCGACCGCCCGCCCGTGCGACTGAGGTCGAACGACACGCCCTGACGGCCATCTACCTTGACGAGCTTCGCGTTGGTGATCCCGGCGACCGCTTCCAGCTTGCCGCGCCGTACGATGATCGGGATGGTGACCCCGTAGATCGGCTTGAGCGCGATCGAAATGCCGCCGCCCGCTTGCCTGGGCGCGGTCGCGGGCCTGGCGTCGGGAATCGCGCGGAACAGCATGTGCGCCCGGTACTCGCCGTCGGCCAGACCCTGCGCGCGCACGCCGATGCGGATCGCCTGCGGCTGATTGGGTGGCAGCGTCACGCGGCGCGGCGCGAACGCGATCATGGCGAGCGTCGCCGTCTCGTCCGCGGTCGGCACGACGACATCCTCCAGCATCCCCGCCGCCGTCATGCGGCGCAGCTCGAGCGAGATGCGGTAGGTCGCGGTCTCGGTGCCGATGTTGTTGAGGATGACCTCGGTGCCGCGCGCGCCGTCGAGCACGATGCGCGTCGGCGCGACGAGCAGATCGCCCGCGGCCTGCGCGGGCACGGCCGATGCGATGAGCGCGATCGCGGCGGAAGTCTTGATGGGAAACATGCGGGCGAACTCCGATGATCCGCTATGGACCGGCGACGCCGCTGATGGGTCCGAACTGGTTCCTGTCCGGTTAACGCACGCGATAATGAGCGCGGAGAAAGCCCGCCGGTGCTTGCGCGCCGGCGGGCTCCCCGATGTTACTGGTAGTCGACGGTGACGGCGAAGTTCGGGCTCGCATACACGCCGTCCGCCTGGTTCGCGCCGACGTTGAGCGTCCCTCCGAACGAGAAGGCGGTACCCGTGTTGCCCGAACTGCCGAGGTTGAGCGTCGGCTGCACTGACAGCGATGCCGTCATCGTGTTCGTGCCGCTCGCAAGCGTCACGGACGTCGGCGCCGTCACGGTCACGACCGCGTTGTTCGAGCCGGTCACGGTGAACTTGGCCGCCGCGGGCGTCTGCGAGCAGGTCAGGCCCGCGCCGCAGGTCAGGACGCCCGCCGCATCGACGGATACGGTCGACGCCGCCGTGCCCGTGACGATCGTGCCGAAATCGAGATCCGAGTTCTTCGTGATCGTCAGCTGCTTCAGGACCTTCGCCTTGGCGACCGCATTGGCGCTGGCGGGCGCGGCGGACGCGGCGGTCGAGCCCATCGCGAGCAGCGCGGTGGTGGCGAGGGCGAGCTTGATGCGGGTGGTCATGTCGAAGTCCCTGTGTTGATGGCGTGTCGAACTCAGGCGGTTGAAGCGCCGCCTCGCTTGGGTCCGATATGGTGACAATGTGTTGCGCGATCCCTGCCGGGTCTGGTTAGCGGGGCGTTACCGACGTTCACTCGTAATCGACGGTAATCGCGATCCGGCCGCGATAATCGCCGTCGGCGTCGCCCGACACGTCGAGGCTCCCGCCGAACGCGAAGGTCAGCGTCCCGTCCGGGCCCAGCCGGGGTGCGCGCGGCAGATCGGTGACGAGCCGGGAGACGCGTGCGCTCGTGCCCCCCGTGCCGCGCAAGGTGATGTCGTCGGGCAACGCGACCCGGATCGCGCGCCCCGCCTCTCCGCGCACGGTCGCCGATCCCGTCATCACCAGCCCGCCCAGGTCGGACAGAGCGCCGCGCACCACCCGGCTGCGACCGACGGGATCGATGCTGACCGACCCCCCTGCGGGCGCGGCGACCGCGACGGACGCGAAGTCGAGCGCGCCGCCGATCTCCACTTCCAGCGGCCGGTCCGCGCGTTCGCGCCCGGCGGCCACGGAGCCGGGCGCGCAAAGCAGGCATTGCGCCGATGCCCGTCCCGCGTAGACGATCGCAAGGACGAAGATCAGAAAGGAACGGCGCATGCGTCCGTTTTGGAGCCGGTCCTGCTAAGGAAGCGTAAACCATCGGTGATGGAAACGGTGCCCGGGCAAACGCCCGCGGGCCGCTTGTTGCACCCGACGCCCTGATCTAGGCTAAGCACCACTCATGGCCAGCAGCGCACCGTCTCCCTCCCGCATGCGCTCCTTCGGCCGCTTCGCCTGGCGCCTGACGAAGATCGGCTTCTATCTCGGCCTGCTCGGCCTGATCGCGCTCGTCATCGCGGTCTACGTCGCGCGCGCGTCGCTCCCGTCGTTCGAGGAGATGAAGGAGTCCCCCAACGGCCAGATGATCCGCGTGCGCGCCGCCGACGGCACCGTGCTCGTCTCGCTCGGCCCCAGCTTCGGCGAATGGCTGCCTTCCCAAGACATCCCGCAGATCATGAAAGCCGCGATGCTCAGCGTCGAGGACAAGCGCTTCCGCCGCCATCCCGGCGTCGACCCGATCGGCACGCTGCGGGCGTTCAAGGTCAGGTGGGACACGGGCGAATGGCGGCAGGGCGGGTCGACGATATCGCAGCAGCTCGCGCGCAACATCTTTCTCACGAATTCGAAAACGTTCGACCGCAAATTGCGCGAGGCGCTGCTCGCGCTCGCGCTCGAACGCAAGTTTTCCAAGGACCAGATCCTCGAACTCTACCTCAACCGCGTCTATTTCGGTGGCGGCGCGTACGGGATCGACGCGGCGTCGCGCAAATTCTTCGGCCACAGCGCGGACGACCTCGGCCTGTCCGAAGCCGCGATCATCGCCGGATTGGTCAAAGCCCCCTCCAACTATTCGCCCACCGCCGACGCGGAGGCCGCGCGCAGCCGCGCCAACGTCGTCATTGATCTCATGCTCCGTAACGGCGACATCACCGCCGGCCAGGCCGCGTCCGCCGATCCCGCCGACATCCGCCTCGTGCCCCCGCCCAAGCAGAACAGCATCCGCTACTTCACGGACTGGGCGCTGCCCCAGCTCGACACCCTGATCGAGGAGACGCAGGCCCCGCTCGACGTCTGGACGACGCTCGACGTGCCGATGCAGGCGGCGGCGACGCGCTCGATCCTGGCCAACACGCCCGCAGGCGCGCAGGGCGCGCTGGTCGCGCTCGACGGCGACGGCGCTGTGCGCGCGATGGTGGGGGGCCGCGACTATGTCGACAGCCTCTACAACCGCGCGACGCAGGCGGAGCGCCAGCCCGGCTCCGCCTTCAAGCTGTTCGTCTACCTCGCCGCGCTGGAGGCGGACTACAAGGCGGACAGCATCGTCGTCGACTCGCCCGTCACGATCAAGGGCTGGACCCCGCGCAACAGCACGCGCGGGTTTTCGGGTTCGATCACCTTACGTGAAGCGTTCGCGCGGTCGGTCAACACGGTGGCCGCCAAGCTCGGCGACGAGGTCGGGTTCGACACGGTCGCCGACATGGCGCAGCGCTTCGGCATCACGACCGAGGTCAACACGCGCCCCTCGATGGTGCTCGGCACGTCCGACGTCCGCCTGATCGACATCACCCGCGCCTTCGCCGCCGTCTCGCAGCAGGGCACGGCCGTCGTCCCCTATGCGATCACCAAGGTCGCCAGGAGCGCGGGCGGCCAAATCATCTACCGTCATGAACGCGAGGAGCCGCGCGTTCTCGTCGCTCCGTGGGTCGCCGCGCAGATGACCGACCTGCTCCAGTCCGCGGTGCTGACGGGCACGGGCCGCGCGGCCCAGATCGGCCGTCCGGTCGCGGGCAAGACGGGCACGACCACGTCGAACAAGGACGGCTGGTTCCTGGGCTTCTCGAGCGGTCTCACGACCGGCGTCTGGATGGGCCGCGACAACGCCAAGCCCGTCGTCGGCCTGCAAGGCGGCCAGGCCCCCGCCAAGGCGTTCCACGACTTCATGGTCAAGGCGGTCGCCAACCGCCCCGTGCGCCCGTTCCAGACCGCCGTCGTCGCGCCCGACTGGCAGATCGAACCCGAGGCCGACCTGTTGGGCGAGGACGCGAACAGCCTGATGGTCGACGAGTCGGGCAACCCCATCTACCCCGACGGCGCGCCCGCCTACGGAGAGTCCCCGCAGACCACGGTCACGACGCAGATCGAAACCAACGACGACCAGCCCTGGCTCGACAGCGTGCTCGGCCGTGACGCCGACCGCGGCCGCACGGCTCCCGCGCCCGAGCGCAGCGAATCGCCCGCCTTCCGCAATCGCCCCCCGAGCGAACTGCCGCCCCAGCAGCCGCGCGACCGCCCGCTACCCGAGCCCGCCCCCCCGCCCGAAGAGGTGAAGTTCCGCCCCGTGCCGTCGTAACCACGCGTTCGCCGGTCCCGGGTCTTCCCCGAGCAGCCGGGCATGCGCGGCATGGAAGGCGGGGCTGTGATCCATGTGCAACCGGTGCCCCACTTCGTGCGCGACGGTGGACCGCCGCACGAAGCGGGGGGCCAGAGCAAGCCGCCAGCTATACGCGATCGCCCCGCTCGAAGAACAACTCCCCCACCGCCGCCGCGCATCGCCGACGGACACGCGGACGACGCTGACACCGGCCAGCCCCGCATAATGCGCCGTATCCGCGCTCAACAACGCCAAAGCCTCGCGCTTCAACCAGCGCTCCACGCCTGCCGACACCCGCTCCGGCGGCCCGCCGCACAGCAAGCGATCGCCCTCCCGCCGAGGCACGCGTGGCCCCTCCGCGCTCCACGCAATCCCCAACTCGGCGTCATCGAACGGAACCACCGCCCCATCGACGAACGGCCGCCCCACGGGAGCCTCCGCCAACAACCCCTCGACCCACCCCCGCCGAGCCTCCACCCAAGCCAGAGCCGCCCGCCGAGACCCCCGCCTTGGCATGGTAAGCAACACCCGCCCCCGCACCGCATCGACGCTGAGCCGCAGGCCCCGCGCGGAAGGCATGGAGCGTAGGGTTAGATGAGCTGAGCGCCCAGCGGCGTGGAACGTAACGCCGTTAAACACGGGACGGTTGTAGCTCGTGGTAACGGAGTGAGCGCATAACAAAATTCCGGCGCGGCAACGATGACGGCAAAGGTATTCGTATTAGACCGGCCTACGTAAACGCCTATATCAGGCCTAATCTGACACTGCACACCGCGCGCCGGGACGAAGCGGTTTACCAGTTTTTTCCGACAGGATACAGCTATGCACCGGATCGCCAGGCGGCATCGGCACGCCGTCCGCCAACACAAGAACGACCGAATGCGCACCGCCCATGCTTGGCGGCAGGTGCGCGATTGGCCGCACGATCCTAAACTTACTGTTCGCCAACCGTTCAACGGCGCCCGACCCGATCAGCTGCGACAGGCCCATCTGGCTGGGCAGGACTTCGTAGCGCATGACGCGCTGCTTTGCGATTACGTTCTTCGGGTCCACTATCGCTAACCCGCCCGGCCAGTAGCGCGTCGCCTCAGCCCACATTGTTGGATCAAATCCACGTGGCAAGGTCGCGGTCTCGGGTTCGGCTCTGATGATCGCGCCCGACGGCAGTGAAATACGCTGCGCCGTGTAGCTTGCGAAGACAACGTCCGGCTTGCGCTCGAGAGAGCGCCGCACGATGGCCAAGGCGCGTTTGGCCTCTCCACCTTCCGTCTTGTAGAAGGAGGGTAGGCAACCATCCTTCGCGATCGTGACCTTGCGGGCTGGCAGCCCGACCACGCCCGATGCTCCCGGTGCAACCACCCGCGCTACGCGTCCGGTCGCGCCGCTGAAGCGCCACGTCATGGAGCCGTAGTTGGTGAGAATGATATAAAGTGGCGTCGTGCCCGCCTCGATCACCACGTCGGTCAGATTGGTCTCCACATCGGGGCCGCCAATCACCGATGATGAAACCGAGTCACCCTCGTACGCGCCGTAGACAAGCAGGTTTGCGTCGCTTGAGACTCTAGGCCAATCGCACACGGGCGCATTGCGCTCGATCTGGATTTCGCGAACGCGCTCGGCGATTATTTCAAATTCTTCATTCGAAATTTTTCCGTCGCCATCGGTGTCGACGCTGGCGAATGTGCGCTGTGCCGCCTGTTGAAGTTCGGCTGCCGTAAGCCTGCCGTTGCGTTCGGGGTCCAAAGCGACGAGCGCTTCAAGTTGGCGATACTGATAGGATCCGCGCTCCGTAGAAGCCGACTCTGTCAGCGTAATTATGCCATCCCCGTCCGCGTCAAGACGAGTGAACTGCGCCTCCACCTGCCGATCGCGGTATGACTCGTCGCCCCGAACGGCCCGCTTGACCTCCGCGCGCGTTACCATGAAGTCGCCATCTAGATCGTGTCGCAGCGATTGACCGATCGCACTTGCGCGTGCCTCCGCTTGCTCGTGCTCGCGGGTCCGCGCGACGTCCTGGCTGTCAAGTCCGTCGGCTAGCGAGTCTGCGGCTCGCAATGTTCCGACGACCTGCGCGACATACTGCTCGACGACGGCTCCTTGGTTCAACCGCTCGATCAGCACGTCGGGAGAGTTCTTCCAAGTCAACTCCTGCCCGTTTGCAACGGTCGCTAGCCCGCCAAGTACCGTTGCCAGCGCTGTCGTGATCATCATCCGCCTTGCGCGCATGCTGGTTCCTCCCGTTAGATGCCACTCCGCCGAGCGACTGCATACAGCCGCTTGGTTACAAACCTTGCTTCTAAAGCTCCCGCTCCACGATGTGGTACTCCAATTCCCCCGCATCGACCTCCGACACCGTCCACCCGCGCACCGACTGCCCCGCCCGGTGCACGCTGTCCGGGTCGCCGGTGCGTAAGGGGTGCCAGTCCGGCAGCGGCTTGTCCTCGCCGCGCAGGCGGTAGGCGCAGGTGCCGGGAAGCCATTCGAGCTCTTCCACCTTGTCCATGGTGAGCACGACGCAATCCGCGACGAACTTTCGGCGGTTGGCGTAGTCCGAACACCGCCCCGTGCGCCGGTCGAGCAGCCGGCACGCGACATTGGTCGGGAACAGGTCTCCCGTGTCGTCGCATTCCAGCTTGTGCAGACAGCATTTCCCGCACCCGTCGCACAACGCCTCCCATTCGCCGCGGTCGAGCGCGGCCAGCGGCTTCTCCCAAAACGGCTTTTCCGAAGTTGGCGTCATGCCACCCACTTGGCCAGCGCATCGGCGAGCGCCGCCGGCCCCTCGTCGTGCGGGATGATGGCGAGCGGGGCCCCCGCCGGATCGTACAGCACCGCGATGCGGCTGTGATCGACCGAGTACGACCCGTCCGGGCCCGCCGGCTGCCTGGCGAACGCGACGCCATAACGTTTGGCCACCGCGGCGATCTCCGCCTCCGTGCCGGTCAGCGCCACCAGTCGCGGGTGAAAATTGGCCGCGAACTTGCGCAACTCCTCCGGCGTGTCGCGCGCTGGATCGACCGTGATGAAGATCGGGGTCACCCGACCCGCCTCCGCCGGTTTGCTCTTCTCGAGCGCGCGCAAGCCCTGCCCAATGACCTGCAGGTCCACCGGGCAAACATCCGGACAAAAGGAAAAACCGAAATAGACGAGCTTGTATTGGCCCGGAAAGCTCGCATCAGTGACGCGCTCGCCGCGCTGATCGACCAGCGAGAACGCGCCGCCCATCGTCGCCCCCGCGAGCGGCGGCGCTTCGGGGGGCGCGGCGCACGCCCCGAGCGATGCCGCGGCCAGCGCGACGGCCAAAAACTTGTTCATTTCGTCGGCAGCCTCGCTTTGCTAGGGGTCCATGTAAGGCAGGAACGGACGATTATGAAGCTTGCAGCACTCATCTCGGGCCTCGCGCTGTTCGTCGCGGCACCTGCAACCGCGCAGCAGCAGCCCGACAGCACGGCCTTTATCAAAGCAGTAAGGGATGGAGACGGCACGAAGGCCATGTCGCTGGTCGGAACCCCCGGTTCGACCGTGGTCAAGACGCGCGATCCGGGCACGGGCGAGACCGCGCTCCACATCGTCGTGCGCCGCCGCGACCTGCCCTGGACCAACTTCATGCTGCAGCAGGGCGTGGACCCCAACGTCGCCGACCGCGCGGGCGACACCCCGCTCGGCCTCGCCACCCGCCTCGGCTTCGCCGAAGGGGCCAGACGCCTGATCGCGAACGGCGCGCGCGTCGACGGCCTGGGCGCGCGCGGCGAGACCCCGCTCATCATCGCGGTGTTGAGCAGGCGGCTGGACATGGTGCAGCTGCTGATGCGCAACGGGGCCAACCCCGACAAGGCGGACGCGGCCGCGGGTTATTCCGCGCGCGATTACGCGACGCGGGACAGGCGCAGTGCCGCAATCCTGAAGGCGCTGGACGATCGCCCGGCCAAGGCGACGAAGGCTACCGCGGGCCCGGCACGCTGACCCTACGTCATCCCGGCGAAGGCCGGGATCTCAGCGAGTCTCGACGGCCGGCAGCTCCATACCCCTGAGATCCCGGCCTGCGCCGGGATGACATTGTCTTAGAACACCGCCAGCTCCGGATCGATATCGCTCACCAGCCGCCGCGCCGCCCGCCTCGCGAACCTCAGCGTCTCCGCCTTGCGCCGTGCCGGGGCTAAGGGCCGCACCGCGGGCTCGCGCACGACCGCCGCGTCGTAGCGATCCGCCACGATCAGCCCGGCGACCTCCGGCCGAAACGGCTCCGTCTCGAACAGGTCCAACGAAAACCCGCCCGGCACCGCCCAGAAGAAGCGGTCGCAATAATCGAGGTAGTCGGGCCACTTGCCGTCGCCGCGAAGGTCCGCGCGCGACACCTTGATCTCGACGATCGTCAAACCCCCCTTGGCGTCGATCGCCATCATGTCGGCGCGCCGCCCGTTGGGCAGCGGCACTTCGCACAGCGCGAACAGGTCCTGCCGGAAGAACAGCCGGGTCACGCCGCGCGCGACGTCGCGCGCAACGGGAGCCGCATCGGCGAAGCAGTCGTGCCCGACGGGCGGAGCCAAGGAGGGCAGGGGAGCGGTGGCCACGCGTCCTCGAATAGAACGAGCCGGGAACGCGGGGCAAGACCCCCTCCCGCCAAGGAGGGGGTTCCTTCAGAAGAACGTCAACGGCGTCAGGTCGGCGGGCGGCGGGACCGTGTCCAGCAGGAACACGAAGTCCTGCCCCGCCTGGTATCCTGCGGTTCCGTTGCCATCGACGATCAGGAACGTACGGCCCGTGAAATCGCCTTCGGTCACGTCGAACAAAGCCGCCTCGTTGCCGCCCAACCCGCGCATCGCATTGGTCAGGTCGGCGTCGAACGTCGCGATGTTGAGCGCCCCCGTCGCGCGGTCGTCGATCCGATCGATCGCATTCGGCACGTCGATCCGGTCGCCCGCGCCCGGGTTGAAGTCGACCAACGTGTCGTAGTTGATGCCCGTGCTTTCCGACGCGGACTCGAAGCGGAAGATGTCCGCGCCCGCGCCGCCCGTCAGCCGGTCGATGCCCGCGCCGCCGATGAGCGTGTCGTTGTCGGACCCGCCGAACAGCTGGTCGTTGCCTTCGTTGCCCAGCAGGAAGTCGTTGCCCGCATCGCCATAGACCAGGTCGTTGCCCGTATTGCCGCCGACGATGTCATCGCCCGCGCCGCCACCGACCAGATCGTCGTCCGCGCCGCCGTCGAGGCGGTCGGCACCCGTTCCGCCGTCGAGCACGTCCGCGCCCGCATCGCCGAACAGCGCGTCGTTGCCCGCATCGCCGTAGACGAAGTCGTTCCCTGTGTTGCCGCCGACGACGTCGTCGCCTTCGTTGCCGCCGACGAGATCGTCGCCCGCGCCGCCGTCGAGCCGGTCGTCGTCGATCCCGCCGTCGAGCAGGTCCGCGCCCGCGTCGCCGAACAGAGCATCATTGCCCGCATCGCCGTACACGAGGTCGTTTCCGTCGCCGCCGCCGACCGCGTCATTGCCTTCGCCGCCGCCGACCCGGTCGTTGCCGATCCCGCCGTCGAGCCGGTCGCCGCCCGTGCCGCCGTCGAGCAGGTCGTCGCCTTCGTTGCCGAACAGCACGTCGCCGCCAGCATCGCCGTAGACCAGATCGTTGCCGCTGTTGCCGCCGACCACGTCGTCGCCCTCGCCGCCGCCGATCGCGTCGTCGTCCGCGCCGCCGTCGATCACGTCGTTGCCGGTGCCGCCGTCCGCGGTGTCGCGGCCCGCGCCGCCCAGGAACGTGTCGTCGCCCGCGCCGCCGGACAGCCGGTCGTTGCCGCCGTTGCCGACGAGGAAGTCGTTGACGTTGCCGCCCGTGATCGTGTCGTCGCCCATCCCTGCGTTGAAGTAGTAGGATCGGTTGGGCTGCAGCGCAGTCTGCACGTCCGCACCGATCGTTCCCAGCACCACGACCTCGAACGCGTTGCCACGCTGCGCCCCGCCCGTGTCGCGGACGTCGAACGTCTGGCCTGGTCCGGCGACCAAAGTAATTCCTTCGTCGTCGAAGCGGCTCTGCGAGCCCGCCAGCCCATCCGCGCCATCCTCGGCCTGAACGCGGACATTGGGCAGACCGTCGGCGTCGGTGACGTTGCCATTGCCCACCCCCGCGCTGAGGAAGGTCAGCCGAATCTGTCCCGGATTTCCGGACACGAGCACGACGTCGGACCCATCGCCGAGATCGACCGCGTCGCCGCCGTCGGTCGTGACGTTGAAGATCGCGGTGTCGTTCCCTGTTCCTCCGAGTATCCTGTCGTCTCCGGCTCCGCCGATGAAGGAATCGTCACCGGCTCCGCCGTTGAGGAAGTCATTGCCGCCGCCGCCGACCAGGAAATCGTTGGCGTTGCCGCCGGTCACCGTGTCGTCGCCCATGCCGGCGTTGAAGTAGTAAGGCCGATCAGGCTGCGACGCGCCCTGCGTATCAGCGCCCGCTGTGCCCAGAACGACAACCTGGAACTGGTCGCCGCGCTGCGCCCCGCCCGTGTCGCGGACGTCGAACGTCTGGCCGGGCCCGCCGACGAAGGTGATGCCTTCGTCGTCGAACCGGCTGATAGGACCACTCAAGGCGTCGCTATTCGGGATCTCGCCTTGCAGGCGGACGTTCAAACGGTTGTCCCCGTTCGGCGTCGACAGGTCGTTCGGGTTGCCGTTGCCGACACCTGCGCTTGTGAAGGTCAGGCGAATTTGCGCGCCGTTCCCCGAAACGACCGACACGATGTCGTTGCCCTCGCCGAGATCCACCTCATCGGTGCCGTCCGTCAGGACGTTGAAGATCGCCGTATCGTCGCCGGTGCCGCCGAAAATCAAGTCGGCGCCTGCGCCCCCGATGAAGCTATCGTTGCCCGCACCGCCTTCCAGTCGATCCAGACCGACGCCGCCGACGAGGAAGTCGTTGCCCGTGCCGCCGAACAGCTGGTCGTCGCCCGCGCCTGTGTTGATATACTGCGGCGTGCTGCCCGGGATGACGACGCTGTCGTTGCCTGCCGTTCCCAGGAAGACGATATCGAACACGCCGCGCGCCGCGCCGCCCGTGTCGCGTACGTCGAAGGTCGCGCCGGAACTGGAGGTGAACGTGACACCCTCGTCGTCGAAGCGGCTGACCGGACCGGTCAGGCCGTCCGACCCGTTCTCCGTCTGGAAGCGCACGTTGAGCTGGTTGTCGCCGTTGGGGGCCGACGCGTCGAGCGGATCGCCGTTGCCGACGCCCGAGCTCGTGAAGGTCAGCCGGATCTGCGAGGTGAAGCCCCGGACGACGACGTTGTCGCGCCCGTCGCCCAGATCGGTGCGGTCGCTTCCGCCGAGAATCGGATTGAAGAAGGCCGTGTCGTCGCCCGCGCCGCCGTTGACGACGTCGTCGCCCGCGCCGCCGTCGAGCCTATCGTTGCCGGCGTCCCCGTTGATCGTGTCGTTGCCGCCACGGCCGTCAATATCGTCGTCACCGTCGCCGCCGCTGATCGTGTCGGGGCCTTCGGTTCCGACCAGGACGTCGTTGCCCGGCGTGCCGCCGCCCGGCGAGGCCCCGCCGTCGTCGTTGACGATGGTCCCGATACCCACGCCGTCGGCGATGGTGCCGTTGACGGGATTGCTCAACGTCACCGTCACATTCTCGTCCGGCTCCGCGACGTTGTCGCCCTGCACGAAGAAACTGATCGGAATGCTGGTCTGCCCCTCGGCGAAGTTTACCGTGCCGAAAAACACCGAGTTCGGTTGAAAGTCGCTGGTGTTCGCGGTCGGCGCGGGGCCGTCGCTGAAGCCGTAGCTGACGCTCGCCGTGCCGACGCCCGAGCTCCGCGTGATGGTAAAGGTAAGCGGGGGACTTGCCCCGGCATTGCCTTCGGTGGCGCGCGCATCGCTGATGTTGAAGACCGAACTGGACGGCGGCGGAGGCGGCGGGGGAGGCGGCGGCGGCACCGGAGGTCCGCCCACGAAGCTCTGCCCGTTGTTCACGCCGTTGGGCGTCGCGGTCGTGTTGACGAAGCCGAAGTCCGAACCGCCGTCGCCTTGGCCGATGCGCGATATCGACGAGGTGGGGCTGGTCGTGTCGTCCTCTACCACGCCGACATTGGTGCTGGTGCGGCCCGCCGCCGGTCCGTCGGTCGCGGTGATCGTCCCGCCGAAGCTCAGGAACTCGAGCACGTCCGTGTTCCGGTACAGCGCGATGGCGCCGGGTCCGTTGGGGATCACGTCCGTACCGACCGCGAACGCACGCGCGCCGAACCCGTTCTGCTGGTTGGGGACGATGCCCGACAGGGGAATGAACCGGTAGAAGGTCCCCGCCGCGTCGTACAGGGCGACCGCGTAGCCGCTCAGGTCGGTTCCCGCCGCCGCCGCGATCTCGACGAACTCGCCCGTATCCGTGCCGCTCTGGGCGTAATGGAATTCGTTGATGAACGGGCCGCTCACGGACACGATCTCCTGCGGGTCGTCGGCGAGACCTGTCGCGGTCTCGGACGCGACGTCCGTCCACCCGCCTGATGCCACCGGCGTGAAGCCGCCATCCTGATCCCGGTACATCATCGCAGCATGCTCCCCACACGAGCACGTCCCGACGCCATGCCGGCCATGCTTCAGCCGCCGAAATTAGCGGGATGGCCGGGCTTGTAAAGCGGGGTCGGACGCCACGACGTCACGGGGAACGCACGCGTACCAACGCGGGACCGCTGCAGAGCCTATTTGGGCGCGAGCACCATCAGCATCTGGCGGCCTTCCATGCGCGGGTGCTGTTCGACCTTCGCGACTTCGACGACGTCACCCTGCACGCGCTGCAGCAGGAGCATGCCGAGCTGCCCGTGCGCCAGCTCCCGCCCCCGGAAGCGCAAGGTCACCTTGACCTTGTCGCCTTCGTCGATGAACTCGTTGAGCTTCTTCATCTTCGTATCGTAGTCGTGATCGTCGATGTTCGGCCGCATCTTGATCTCCTTGATCTCCTGCGTCCGCTGGTTCTTCCGGGCCAGGTTCGCCTTCTTCTGCGCCTCGTACTTGAACTTGCCGATATCGAGAAATTTCGCGACCGGCGGATCGGCGTTGGGAGAAATCTCGACCAGGTCGAGGCCGACCGCGGCCGCCGCCTCGATCGCCTCCGCAGTCAGCATGACGCCCAGATTCTCGCCCTCGCCGTCGATCACGCGGACCTTGGCCGATGCGATGAATTCGTTGAAGCGCGGGCCGTTCATCGGCGGCGGCGACAAAGGGCGCCGGGTCATGGGAGGACGTATGGTGAATTACTCCGTGTCGTGGATGGGGCGAAACACCTCATATAGACGATAAGCCGTTAACGCGAAAGGCGCGCGCTCACCGAAGATCGGGAGGCAAGGCCTCGTCGCGCAGCCTGGCAACCAAGGCGTCCAGCCCCAGCACTTCCTGCCGCGCCTCGCTCCCAAGCACGCGCAACGCCACCGTCCGCTCGTCGGCTTCGCGCTTTCCGACCACGATCAGGTTCGGCACCTTGGCCAATGAATGCTCGCGCACCTTGTAGTTGATCTTCTCGTTGCGACCATCGGTGTCCGCCCTGATCCCCGCCGCCTGCAACGCCGCCATGACTTCGCCCGCATAGCCGTCCGCGTCCGACACGATCGTCGCGACCACCGCCTGGACCGGCGCCAGCCACAGCGGAAATTTTCCCGCGTGATGTTCGATCAGGATGCCGATGAACCGCTCGAACGTACCCAGGATCGCGCGATGCAGCATGACCGGACGATGCTTCTGCCCGTCCTCGCCGACGTACGATGCGTCGAGCCGGTCGGGCAGCACCTCGTCCGCCTGGATCGTGCCGACCTGCCACGTCCGCCCGATCGCGTCCGTCAGGTGGAACTCGAGCTTGGGCGCGTAGAACGCGCCTTCGCCGGGCAGCTCCTCCCACCCGTATTCGGGCGTGTCGCGGCCCGCCGCGGCGACCGCGTCGCGCAGCACCTGCTCGGCCCGGTTCCACATCTCCTCCGACCCGAACCGCTGCTCCGGGCGCAGCGCCAGCTTGATCGCGTACGTCTCGAAGCCCAGGTCGCGGTACACGACGTCGAGCAGGTCGCAGAACACGCGCACTTCGGCGACGAGCTGGTCGTGACGGCAGAAGATATGCGCGTCGTCCTGCGTGAACTGGCGCACGCGCATGATCCCGTGCAACGCGCCGTGCGGCTCGTTGCGGTGACAGCATCCGAACTCGGCGTAGCGTACGGGCAGGTCGCGGTACGACGTGATCCCCTGCTTGAAGACTTGCACGTGCGCGGGGCAGTTCATCGGCTTCAACGCCATGAGGTCGCCCGATCCCGTCAGCACGGGCGCGTGCGGATTGGTCCCGGGCACTTCGTCGGGCACCACGAACATGTTTTCCCGGTACTTGCCCCAGTGCCCGGAAGCCTCCCACAACTTCGCGTCCATCAGCTGCGGCGTCTTGATCTCGAGATACCCCGCCGCATCCAGCTTGCGCCGCATGTAAGCCTCCAGCGCGCGCCACAGCACGAACCCCTTGGGGTGCCAGAACACCGACCCCTGCGCCTCGCTCTGCAGATGGAACAGGTCCATCTCCGCCCCGATCCGCCGATGGTCGCGTTTGGCCGCCTGCTCCAGCCGCTCGAGATGCGCGTCGAGCTGCTTCTTGTTGAGCCACCCGGTGCCGTAGATTCGCGACAGCATCGCATTGGCCTGGTCCCCACGCCAGTACGCTCCGGACACGCGCTGCAGCTTGAACGCCGCCGGATCGACCTTGCCCGTCGAGGCCAGATGCGGCCCCCGGCACATGTCCATCCACGCGCCCTGCCGGTACATCGTGATCGGCTCGTTCGTCTTCAGCTCGGCGGCCCACTCCGCCTTGAACGTTTCCCCCGTCTCCTGGAAATGCCGCACCACGTCCGCGCGCTCCCACACTTCCCGGGTGAACGGCGCGTCCCGAGCGATGATGGCCCGCATCTCCGTCTCGATCGCGGGCAAATCCTCGTCCGTGAACGGCCGGTCCCGGAACGCGAAGTCGTAGTAGAACCCGTCCTCCGTCGCGGGCCCGAAGGTAATCTGCGTCCCCGGAAACAGCGTCTGCACCGCCTCGGCGAGAATGTGCGCAAAGTCGTGCCGCGCAAGTCCCAGCGCCGTCGCCTCGTCGCGCGCGGTCACGAGCGCGAGCTCAGCGTCCCCCTCGAACGGCCGAGAAAGATCGCGCAGTTCCCCATCCACCGTCGCCGCGATCGCCGCCTTCGCCAACCCCGGCCCGATCGCCGCCGCGACGTCGAGCGGCGTCGACCCTTCCGGCATCTCCCGCACGGACCCGTCGGGAAGCGAAATCTTCAGCATCTGCGTCATGTGGTTCGGAATAGCGCCGCTTGTTCACCGGTGGAAGCCGGGGCACTGCTTCGCCCCGGGGCGAACGGCGTCTCCCCGGGAGCGTGTCCACCGTGACGATCACCTTTGATCCGGCCAAGCGCGATTGGACGCTCGCTTCGCGCGGCCTGGACTTCGCCGACGCTGCACGGGTTCTGGACGGCTCCGGCTTCACGCTCGTGGACGAACGCGCGGACTACGGCGAAGTTCGCTACCAGAGCTACGGCCTGTTAGGCGAACGGCAGGTGATCGTGGTATGGACATGGCGCGGAGACAACCGCCACGTCATCTCGATGAGAAAGTGCAATGCACGAGAACAAGCCCGCTATCGATCGCGCATCAGCCGATCCTGACGATGGACCAGAGTGGACGGAGGAGATGTTCGACGCCGCCGAGATGCGCGAGGGCGACAAGCTCGTCCGCCCCGCGCGCGGCAAGATCGGTCCGGACGGCGTGGTCTGGTTCGAGCAGCCGGAAACGTCGTCGAAAGCGGCTTGACCGCCTCTCTCGGTTCGTACAGCACTGCTCCACCGCCAGTGCGCACGCCTGTTTACGACTTCAAGATGACAGGCAGCGACGTGTTCGAGGTGCCGACGAACGGAGCCTGCGTTCATCCAAACAGCGCGTTGATCCGTCGTGATCGAAGCACCCGCTAAAGCCGGGGTTCCTCGTCCGGATCGAACCGCAGATGCTCCAGCCGGAACGCTCCAACCAACCTTATCCGATCCTCCTCGATCATGTTCGGTGAAGCGACTACCGCTAGATACAGCGACCGTAGCCACGGACGCGCGGCGCGTCCAAGCAGCCGCTCGTACAGGAAGGCGAACGCTTCATAGCTGTCGATCGCTTGGTGAAGGTCGAACGTTGCCGCGGGTACCGCGCACCGATAGAATTCGGCCATTTCCCAGTGAGCATAAGATTTCGGCACCGCGTCGCGCGCCGCCTTAAGTAATCCGGCGTGCGTATCGAGTAGCAGGGCATCCCAGCCTTTCATCGGCTCCGCCAACCAGGCGCGGTCGGGCTCGATCCCGACCGCGCGAAGACGACGGCTCATGTAACTGCGGATGTCGGGCGTAAACGGCAGGTCCTGAATCGGACCGGCGCGTTTGCTCACAGATCCAGCCCCGCCTGTGCCCCCGGCTTGTGGCTGCTCCGCGTCTCCACCCGCGCCGCTTTCTTGACCGGGCTGATCAGCGGCGGCAGCTTGGGTTTCAAGCCCTGGAACAGCTCGGCCAGCGTCACGAACTGGAGCGCGGGAAAGCGGCCGAACTCGGTCTCGATCGTCGGCTGCGACGCGGCCTCGTCCCGCATGCCTTTAGTCGGCATGCCCTTCATCACGAACAGCCCGAAGCGGTGCCCGTCGCGCTCCATGACGCGGCCGAGGTCGCGGACCATGTTGGGGTTGACGATGTCGCCCGCCTTGACGGAGATCACGTGATCTACATGCCACCGTGTTCGCTCAAAATCTGGCGCTCACACTAATTAGCCCCTTTGCTCGTCCGAACGAACTCAAATGACACCAAATTCGGCGATGGAAACCTCCTCACCGCTCTCATCGATGACTAGCGACCAGCGATCAAAGGTGACCCAATTCTCAGGCGGTCGACCATCAACGGTTTTGCCGGTGCTGATGTTGATCATCGCCCATCCTCTTATGCCGGTTCGAGCTGTAACGATCGCGTCTTCCCCGGCCACGAGAAACATCCCGGACGCCAAAGAACGGGTGATCCAACTTCCAGAAAGAGAAGGAGGATCAACCCTTACATGGACCTCTGGAAGCGCTACCAAAGGACCGTGATCGCTCAAATTTTCAAAGGTCAGAGTGGGCGCGGAACCAGTTGTAAAAACTAACGCCATCAGCCGGAACCCGTCATCCAACGGCTCTGCCGTCCGAATGCACTGGAAGAGCAAAGGGCCAGCTTCATATCCAGGCTCAAGGTAGAACCTGCCAAACTGAACTTCATGAGGCCGAACTATGCTGTCAAATCCGCGAATCATTTCGGCTCCGCTTGTAAATTCTCGACCACCTCGGCTTGCGTCTTTTCCAACACGCCTACAGCGGCTTTCTCGACAGAGGGACGATCCGCAAGAAAAAGTATCAGGACGGCGATAGCTAAAGTGGTCGCCCAAGCCAGTAAATTGGTAAGAAAGGAACCTAAGAAGCCAGTTCTGCTAGTAACATGAGTGAGTATTTCGCTTTTGACGCTACCTAGCGCTTCTGCCACCGCATGTTTTTCAATATCTGGTGTTGCACCAGAAATGCCCTGATTGACGACTTCGGTAATTTGTTGCTCTGCCGCTAGTCGAAAAGCATTCACGGTTGATGGCATAGGATTTCGACCCGCCTTCCCTGCGACGGTTCCTTGACGAACTTCTTCCCTGATCGCGGCTTTAAACAAGGCATATGCAAGCAAACCGACCACGTCGTCAGATGCTTCGACGAAGTTCTCAAACGCTTTGCTGTAGTTCTTTGATGGAGCAGCTGGCGAAGCTTCAGGCTCCACACGTGTTGTCACGATTTCTTGAACTCGCCCCTGCCAAGCGCCCGGTCCATCACATCCTTACGAACAGTAGGAATGGAGTCTCCATTTGGCAGCGAGATTGCTCCCGTGACCGTTCCTCTCGGCGATGCGGATTTGCGAACCGACAAACCTTCAGTCACAATGTACCGCCCGGTAGTTGCTTCGCGCTTTACCCAGCCGCTGCCTTTCTTCGGAAGCCAGCTACTCTTCTGATTCTTCGGCATGGTCATCGCATAGCTCCACGACGGCCTCTAGACAATACGTAGGCGGCAGCATGGAAGATGCCCGCGGCGGTGGTAAGGGAAGAGCGCGTTGGGGGACGATCCCGGCCGACCATTCCGGCCGACGACGCGTCAATCGGGCCGTTCGTCGGCGTCGACGGTTCCGCCGCGAACCGCTATCGAAGCCTCGGCGCGTGAAACGGTGAACTCCCTGCCGTAGCACCAGATTTCGGCTGCCGCTCTTTACCACTGCCGCCCAACCCACGTAACGAAGTCGCGCACGCCCGCGATTGACGGCGCGCCTCGAACTTGCGAAATCGGCGCAACATCTTAGCTCTCTCGACTTCGCCACCTCAGGCACCCGCTTGACCCCCGCGCGCCAATCGCGTCCAACACGACCCGTCTCGTCGAAGGGTCCCGCCACTTGGCCAAGCGTCTCACCACCTACATCCTGATCGGCCTCGTACTCGGCCTCGTCACCGGCTGGGTGCTCAACGCGTCGCTCGGTGGCGGGACGCCCGCGGGGGACGCGCGGTTGAAGGAGATCGCGGGCTACTTCTCGATCGTCACCACCATGTTCCTGCGCCTCATAAAAATGATCATCGCGCCGCTGGTCGTGTCGACGCTCGTCGTCGGCATCGCGCACATGGGGGACACCGCGGCGCTCGGGCGGGTGGGGGCCAAGGCGCTCGCCTGGTTCGTCACCGCCTCGCTCGTGTCGCTTTCGCTCGGCCTGCTGCTCGTCAACCTGCTGCAGCCCGGATCGGGCCTCGAACTCGCGCTCCCCGCCCTCGATGCGTCGAGCGGGGTCGACCGCGCCGCGTTCAACATGAAGGACTTCGTCACTCACCTCGTCCCCGCGTCGATGGTCGAGGCGATGGCGAACAACGAGATCCTGCAGATCGTCGTCTTCTCGATTTTCCTTGGCGTCGCGATCACCGCCGTCGGCGATGTCGCAAAACCGCTCGTGCGCGGGCTCGAAGGCCTTGTTGCGGTCATGCTGCAGGTCACCAACTACGTCATGCGCGTCGCGCCGCTCGCCGTGTTCTGCGCGGTCGCCGCGACGCTCGCCGAACGCGGGCCCAGCGTCATCGGCGACCTGGCCTACTTCATGGGCAGCTTCTACATCGGGCTGATCGTGCTGTGGATCATCCTGATCGGCGCGTGCTTCGCCATCGTCGGCGCGCGCACGAAACTGCTCGTGCGCTACATCCGCGAGCCGATCCTGCTGGCGTTCTCGACCGCGTCGTCGGAGGCCGCGTACCCGCGCACGCTGGAGGCGCTCGACCGGTTCGGCGTGCCTCCGCGCATCGCCTCGTTCGTGCTGCCGCTGGGCTACTCGTTCAACCTCGACGGGTCGATGATGTACATGACCTTCGCGTCCATCTTCATCGCGCAGGCCTACGGCATCCCGCTCAGCCTGGGGACGATGATCGCGATGCTGCTCGTGCTGATGATCACGTCCAAAGGCATAGCGGGCGTCCCCCGTGCGTCCCTCGTCGTCATCACGGGCACATTGGCCATGTTCGACCTGCCCGAGGCGGGCATCCTCCTCATCCTCGGCGTCGACCACTTCTTGGACATGGGCCGCTCCGCCACCAACGTCGTGGGCAACGCGGTCGCCGCGGTCGTGGTGGCCAAGTGGGAAGGCCATCTCGACACCCCGACCGCGCCCGAGGTCGAACCGCCCGCCGCGCCGACCGCCCGCCCCCCGATCCCGCGCGACACGGACATGTTCGTTCCCGACGCCGCCGACCGGAGGTTGCCGCCGGCATGAGCCCGCCGTCCTACATCGCCAGACCCGACGGCACCCGCATCGCCTACCGCCACCGCGAGGGCGCCGGCCCCACGCTCGTCTACCTCGGCGGCTACATCTCCGAGATGACCGGCACCAAGGCGACCGCGCTCGACGCGTGGGCGGGCGAAAAGGGCAGGGCGATGCTCCGCCTCGACTATGCGGGCTACGGCGAGTCCGACGGCGACTTCGAGCTACAGGGCCTCGATGATCGCCTGTCCGACGTGCTGCGCGTGATCGACGCGGTCGCGCCCGGCCCGCTCGTCCTCGTCGGCTCGTCGATGGGCGGCTGGATCGCGTTGCTGGCGGCGCTCGCCCGCCCCGACCGGGTGGTCGGGATCATCGGCCTCGCCGCCGCCCCCGATTTCACGGAGTGGGGTTTCGACGATGCAGAACGCGCGCAGTTGGCCCGCGACGGCCGCATCGACCACCCGTCCGATCGCGGCGGCACCTACCCGACCATGAAGATCTTCTGGGACACGGGCCAGGCCAACCTGCTGCTCGACCGGGACATCGCCATTGCGTGCCCCGTGCGCCTGATCCACGGCGACGAAGACGACACGGTGCCTTGGGAGATCTCCACCCACCTCATGGACTCGCTGGGTTCAGACGACGTCAAGCTGCTGTTGATCAAGGGCGCGGACCACAACCTGTCGCGGCCGGACGACATCGCGTCGATCCTGCGGGTGACGGCAACACTGCTGGAGACCCTGCCATCCTGATCGCACTTCTCCTCCAGACCATGGGTCCTCCCGCGCCCGCAACCCCCATGACGCTCGCGCGCTGCGCCGGGCTCGTTCGGTCGGCGCCCGCCCGCGCCGTCGATGCCGCCAACCGCTGGACGCTGGACGGCGGCGGCATCGACGCGCGGCTGTGCCTCGGCCAGGCCTATGTCGCGACAGACCGCTGGGCCGCCGCCGCGACCGCTTTTGCCGCCGCCGCCGACGATGCGATCCGCGCGGGCGACGACCGCGCCGCGCACCTCCGCGTCCAGTCGGGCAACGCCTGGCTCGCCGCGGACGAACCGGCGAAGGCGATCGCCGCGCTGAACGGCGCGCTCGCGCTCGCCACCATGTCGGACGGCCTGCGCGGCGAGGCCCTGATCGATCGGGCGCGCGCGAATGTCGCCGCCAACGACCTCGCCGCCGCGCGCACCGATCTCGACGCAGGGACCGCGCTCGTCCCCGCCGACCCGTTCGGCTGGTACGCCTCCGCGAGCTTGGCGGCGAGGGCGGGGGACGCCGCGCGGGCAAAAGCCGACATCGCCAAGGCGCTCGAACTCGCGCCCGGAGACGCGGACATCAAGGCGCTCGCCGCGTCGCTCGCAGCGCCAGCCGGAGCCGCATCGTGAAGTATCTCCACACGATGATCCGCGTCGCGGACCCGGATGCCGCCGTCCGCTTCTTCGACCTGCTCGGCCTCCGGGAAGTCCGCCGCGCGGACAACGAGGCGGGCCGCTACACGCTGATCTTCCTGGCCGCCCCCGGCGACGAGGACGCGCAGGTCGAACTGACGCACAATTGGGACCAGTCCGAACCCTATACGGGCGGCCGCAACTTCGGCCACCTCGCCTACCGCGTCGACGACATCTACGCGGCGTGCCAAAGATTGCAGGACGGCGGCGTCGTCATCAACCGTCCGCCGCGCGACGGCCGCATGGCGTTCGTCCGCTCGCCCGACGGGATCTCCGTCGAGCTGCTGCAGGCCGGTCCCGCGCTCGCCCCCGCCGAACCCTGGGCTTCGATGGCCAACACGGGCGAATGGTAGTGCAGGTCGTGCGCATCCCCGCGTTGACCGACAACTACATCTGGCTCCTCCACGACGACGACAGCGGCGACACCGTCGTCGTCGACCCGGCCGAAGCCGAACCCGTCCTCGCCGAAGCGGCCGCGAGAGGCTGGAAAATAAAACAAATCTGGAACACGCACTGGCATGCCGACCACACCGGCGGAAACGTCGCCATCAAGGCGGCCACAGGCTGCACGATCACCGGCCCCGCGGCCGAGTTCTCGAAGATTCCGACGCTCGACGTCCAGGTGGGCGAAGGCGATCGCGTGCGGCTCGGCGACGTCGAGGCCGAAGTGCTCGACATGCCCGGTCACACGGCGGGGCATATCGCCTTCTACCTGGCCGGCGAGCGCGCGGTGTTCACGGGCGACGTGCTGTTCGCGATGGGCTGCGGCCGCCTGTTCGAAGGCACGCCGGATCAGATGCATGCCAACCTGCGACGTCTGGCCGCTTTGCCGGGCGAGACGAAGGTCTATTGCGGCCACGAGTACACCGCCGCCAACGCAGGCTTCGCGGTCACGGTCGAGCCTGCCAACGCGGACATCGTCGCGCGCAGGGCGCAAGTCGACGCCGCCCGCGCCCGCGGCGAAGCCACGGTCCCGACCACGATTTCGCTGGAGCGCGCGACCAATCCGTTCATGCGCGCCGCCGACGCCGCGGCCCTGGGCGACCTGCGGCGCGCCAAGGATAGCTTCCGCCCCTGACGCGTTGAGGGCGCATGAGACTGCTCGCTCCGCTCCTGCTCGCGACCTTCGGTTCGTGTGCGGCATCGGGTTTGGAACAGGCCCCGCGCAACCCGGCGGCGCAGGCGCGGCTGGTTCGCGCGCTGGACGGCTTGGTGGCTGGCGAACCCCGCCGCTGCCTGGCCAGGACCGATACGCGCGACACGCAGATCATCGACCGCAACACGATCCTGTTCCGCAACGGGGCGAACCTCGTCTACCGCAACGACCCGCTCGGCGGCTGCCCGGGTTTGGGGGCAGGGCGCACGATCGTATCGACCTCGGTCGGCAGCGACCTTTGCCGGGGCGACACGATCCGCGTCGTCGACCAGCTGTCGGGTTCGGTCGTCGGCGCGTGCGCCTACGCCGACTTCACCCCATACCGCCCCGCGCCAGGACGATCCCGATGAGATTGTTGCTGCCCCTCGTCCTGCTGACCGCGGCTTGCAGCGGTCAGGTCGCCACCGGGCCCGTCCGCGATGCCCGCGCGGAGGCGCGATTGGCCCAACTGCTCGGCGGCAAGGTCCCGGGCGCGACGCGATCGTGCATCGGCCGCCGCGACGCCGAACGGCAGGAAATCGTCGACGAGCGCACGATCATCTACCGCGTAAGCGCCGACCGCGTCATCCGCGGCGACATCGCGCCCGACTGCGTAGGCCTCGACCGCAATTCGACGCTGATCCGCATATCGCCGTCCACGAACATCTGCGCGGGCGAGATCTTCGAGGTGCGCGACGCCGGAACGCAGTTTCCGCGCGGTTCGTGCAGCTATGGCGACTTCACCGAATACCGCGCGCGCTAGCTCTTCTTGTAAAGCGCGCCCAGCCGATCGTCGTACACCTTGCGGATGACGTGCCGGCGGATCTTCATCGACGGCGTCAACTGCTCGTTCTCGATCGAAAACCCCTCGTCGGCGATGATGATGCGGCGAACCTTCTCGACCGTCGACAACCCTGCGTTGACCCGGTCCACCGCGGCGCTCACCGCCTTGGCCAGGGCCGGATCGTCGCGCGAGATCTCCTTGCCCGACGCCCACTCCGCCATCCACTCCGGATCGGGAACAATGACCCCGACCAGATATGGCCGCCGGTCGCCCGCGACCATCGCCTGGAGGATTTCCGGCTCGAGCGTCAGCATGCCTTCGATGCGCTGGGGCGCGACATTGTCGCCCTTGTCGTTGACGATCAGGTCCTTCTTGCGGTCGGTGATGACGATGCGCCCCTTCGCATCGAAATGCCCGATATCGCCCGTGTGCAGCCAGCCATCGCGCAGCACGCGCGCGCTTTCCGCCTCCGCCCGCCAGTAGCCGTGCATGACGAGCTCGCCACGAACCAGAAGCTCTCCGTCCTCCGCGATCCGCACTTCGGTACCCAGCAGCGGCCGCCCGACCGTCTCCATCGCGATCCCGACGCGCGGCCGGTTGCAGCTGATGACCGGCCCCGCCTCCGTCTGCCCGTAACCTTGCAGCACGGTCAGCCCCAGCGATTGGAAGAACGTGCCGACCTCCGGGTTGAGCGGCGCACCCCCGCAGATGAACGCTTTCAAACGTCCGCCGAACCGCTTTCCGATCTTCGGCCGCAGCGTCCGGCCGAGCAGCAGGTCCATCGGCTTGTCGATGAGGAACGCATCGCCCGCCGCCTTGCGCGCGCCGATCGTCAGCGCCCGGCGCAGCAGATAGCGGCTCACCTTTCCCTGCTTCTCGACCGCCTTGAGGATGCGCGCGCGCAAGACCTCGAACAGGCGCGGCACGACGATCACCAGCGTCGGCCTAACCTCCTCCATGTTGGCCGCGAGCTTCTCGAGGCTTTCGGCGTAGGTGATGCGTGCGCCCATCCCGATCGGCAGCATCTGTCCCGCCGAATGCTCGAACGCATGGCTCGTCGGCAGGAACGACAAAAAGACTTCGTCGCCCCAGCCGAGGTCCTCGGAGATCGCCTCAAGGCACGCCGCCACGTTGTGCAGGATCGCGCCGTGATGCTGGCGCACGCCGCGCGGCGCCCCGCCCGTTCCCGACGTGTAGATGATGCAGGCCAGATCCTCGCGCCGCAGCCGCGCCGCCTCCGCCGCGCACGTCGCCACGTCCCCGTTCTCGCCGCGGATGAGGTCGCGCCACAGGTGGTAGCGCGCGTCGCCGGCCTGCCCGATGCGCAGGTCCTCGATGCCGATGATGTCGTTGCACTCGGTCGTGCGCATAACCGCGGGCAGCAGCGCGCGCGCGAGTTTTGCCGTGGACACGATCACGGCCTTGGCCCCGCTGTTCGACAATATGTGTTCGTGGTCGCGGTCGGTGTTCGTGATGTACGTCGGCACCGTCACGAACCCCGCCGCCATGATCGCCAGGTCGGCGATGCACCATTCGGGCCGGTTCTCGCTGACCAGCATGACCCGATCGCCCGGGCTTAACCCGAGCTTGCGCAGCCCGTCGGACAGGCACGCGACTTGTTGCGCCGCCTCGCGCCACGTCGTGTGCGCCCACGCGCCGTCGACCTTGCGCGACAGGAACGGCTTGTCGCCACCCTCGCCCGCGCGCGCGAAAAACATTGTGACGAGATTGGGAAATTGCTCGAACCGGCGCACGGTCCGCGGGTTACTCACTGACCGCGACACCCTCGCTGCGCGGATCCGCCGCGCCTACCCAGCGCCCGCCCACCCGCTCGATCGCATTCCCCTTGAACGGCGGGTCGCCCGCCGCGACGTCGTGCCCCATCGCGGTCAGCGCCGGGATCATCGCTTCCAGCGGCGTTCCGGCCTCGACGTAGACGCGGGGTCCCCGGATCCACAAGCCGGGCGCGGCGATCGCGGCCTGAGCGCTCATCCGCCAGTCGATCACCGCGATCAGCGCCTTGGCCACCTGCATGATGATCGTCGGCCCGCCCGCCGCGCCGACCGCGATGCGGACCTGGCCGTCGGGTGCGTATGCGATCGTCGGCGACATCGAGCTCAATGGCCGCTTGCCGCCCTCAACCCGGTTGGCGACGGGCGCGCCGTTCGCGACCGGGGCGAAGGAAAAGTCGGTCATTTCGTTGTTGAGATAATAGCCGTCGACCGTCAGCCCCGACCCCCAGGGTGCCTCGATCGTCGACGTCAGCGTCGCGACGTTGCCACGCGAATCCGCCGCGACCATGTGCGAAGTGCCCGCCACTTCGCCGCTGACACCGGCCGCGCGGCGTTCCGCGCCGGGAGGCATGCCCGCGGCCACGCTCGTCATCGCGCGACCGCGATCGATCAGGGCCGACCGCGACGCCAGATACGTCGGGTCCATCAGGCCAGCCGTCGGCACGCGTACGAACTCGGGATCGGCCAGATACAACCCCCGGTCCGCGTAGGCGAGCCGCATCGACTCCGCGATCAGGTGCCACGATCGCGGGTTGTCCGGTCCCAGCGCGGCGAGATCGAAGCGCTCCAATTGCTTGAGCACCGCGAACACGGTCGTCGCGCCCGACGACGGCGGGCCCATCCCGCAGATGCGGTACCCCCGGTACGTGCCGCACGGGACGTCGCGTTGCTTGGCGTCGTATGTCGCGACGTCGCCCGTCGTCATCGCCGACGGATTCTTCGCCGCCCCCGTCACCGTGCGCACCAGATTCTGCGCGGGCGCTCCTGTATAGTACCAGTCGGCCCCGCGCGTCGCGACGCCCGTCAGCAACCGCGCGAGGTCCGGGTTGCGCACGATCGTCCCGACCGGCCTGGCTTTGCCGTCGCCCCCGAAAAACTGCGTCGCGCCGAACGGGGACAGCCGCGCCGCCTCGGTCCGTCCCTCGACCATGCGGCTCATCCGCGGGGTGACCGCGAACCCGTCCCGCGCCAGCCGGATCGCCGGGTCGAACAGCCGTGCCCACGGCAGCCGCCCATGTTTCCGGTGTGCCAGCGCGAACATGCGGATGTTGCCCGGAATCCCCACCGCTTTGCCGCCCAGCGAGGGGTCGGCGATCGTCTTGCCGCCGGCGTCCAGGAACAAGGTCGGCGTCGCCGCCGACGGCGCTTCCTCGCGCCCGTCGAAGCTGGTGAGGCCCGCCTCGGCGTCATGGTGCACAAGGAAGCCGCCTCCGCCGATCCCCGAAGACTGCGGCTCCACCACCGTCAGCGCGATCGCCGTGGCGATCGCCGCGTCCGCCGCCGAGCCGCCCGCGGCCAGGATCGACCGCCCGGCCTCCGCCGCGCGCGGGTCCGCCGCCGACACCATCCCGCGGCCTGTGACGGCGGGCGCGGTCGCCACGGTGGGTGCGCAGGAGGCCAGGCCGAGCAAAGCGGCGGGGACGAGCATCTTGATCATGGGCCGAGCCTAACCCGCTTTGCCGACCGCGTCATCCACGCTGGCGAATCCGTCGCGCGCCAGAAGCGCATCCAGGTCGCGAACGATCCGCCGCACCAGTCGGGGGCCGCCGTAGATCAGCGCCGTGTAGAGCTGCACCAGGCTCGCTCCCGCAAGAATGCGCGCAAGGGCGTCCGCGCCGCTCGCGATCCCGCCCGCCGCGATCAGCGGAACCGCGCCTCCGCTCGCCGCCCGGAAATCTTTCAAACGTTGCAGCGCCAGCAGGCCAAGCGGAGCACCCGACAGGCCTCCGGACTCGTCCCGACCCATTGACGTCAACACGGGGCGGGACACGGTCGTGTTGCCGACGATGATCCCGTCGATCCAGTGCGCCATCGCGACGGTGACGACCCCGTCGATCTCGCTTGGGCTCAGGTCCGGCGCGACTTTCAGGAACACCGGCGGGCTCCGGGTTCCCGAAGTGGCCTCCCCCCGCGCATCCATCACCGCGCCCAGCAACGCGTCCAGCGCACCCTCGTCCTGCAGCGCGCGCAGGCCCGGCGTGTTCGGTGACGATATGTTGATCGTCAGATAGTCCGCGACCCCCGCCATCGCGCGCACGCCCGCGGCGTAATCGGCGATGCGGTCGACCGTATCCTTGTTGGCGCCGAGATTGACACCGACGATTCCCGCCGAGCGATCTCGCAGACGAGCCAGCGCGGCACGCTGCCCCCCGTTGTTGAAACCCAGCCGGTTGATCACCCCGCGATCGTCGACCAGCCGGAACACGCGCGGCTTGGCATTTCCCGCCTGCGGTTCGGGCGTCAGCGTGCCCACCTCGACGAACCCGAACCCCAACCCCAGCATCGGACCGAAAACCTCCGCATCCTTGTCGAACCCCGCGGCCAGCCCAACCGGATTGGCGAAGTCGAGCCCCGCCACGCGCGTGGCCAGGCGGGCAAAGGAGGGCGGCGGCGTGCGCGTCGGCAAGGCCTTCAGCGCCGTGATCGTCAGCCCGTGCGCACGCTCGGGATCGATAGCGAACGCAAGCGGGCGAACGAGGGAGAACAGCGCCATGAGGACGACCTATGGCAGCGAGCACGGCAATCACAACCTGCCGGAAACGTGAAGTCGTTGGTCCCGAGTGAAAACCTGTCCTGAGTTTGCCGAAGGGCGAGGGGCGCGTGTCCGGAACGTTCGAAACGCCCCTCGTTTTCACTCGGGACGAACGCTAATGTGCTGTTTGCTCGTTCGTTTTTCAGGATGCGTTCAATGATCCGTTTCGCTCTTCTCGGAAGCACCGCTCTCCTCGTCGCGTGCGCCGCACCCTCCGCCACTCGCGACCTCGACGTCGCCGCCGCCACCGCCGCATCCGCGATCGAGGCGTACGAGGCGCCGGTCGGTGCGACGGCGCTCGTTCCCGAAGTCACGCCCGACCGACTGCCCAAGGGCGACCATCTGGGCCTCGCCAAATTCTTCGAGGACTACGACAAGGCCGAACTCGCGATGTCGCCGCTGTCCAAGGCCTATCGCGGGATCAAGGACGCGGATTATGGGCGCTGGGACGAGTTCACCGATGCCGCCGCGACACGCAGCCGAACGCTGGACGCGACGGCCGTCGCCAACCTGCGCGCCGACTTCCGCCGCGACCAACTCTCGCCCGCCGACCAGCTGTCCTACGACCTGTTCGTGGGCGGCATCGACCGCTCGGGCGCGCTCTACCCCTACCGCAAGAACGGCTACGTTTTTGACCAGATGAACGGGGCGCAGGCCGACGGCCCCGCCTTCCTCATCAACATCCACAAGGTCGATACGCTTGCCGATGCCGAAGCCTATGTCGCGCGCCTCCAGGGCCTGGGCGCGAGCCTCGATCAGGCGATCGCCGAATCCCGGGCGCGCGCGGCTCTCGGCGTCCTCCCGCCCAAGTGGGTCTTTCCGTACGTCATCGACGACGCGCGCAACATCACCAAAGGAGCGCCCTTCGGCCCCGGTCCGGACAGCGACGTCTTCGCCGACCTCAAGACCAAGGTGAACAAGCTCGCCATCGCGCCCGCCGAAAAGGCGCGCCTGATCGAGGCGGGCCGCGTCGCGCTCGTGACGCAGGTCAAACCCGCCTACGCCCGCGTCGTCGCGCTCATGCAGGAACAGCAGAAGCAGGCGGGAACGGACGACGGCATCTGGCGCTTCCCCAATGGGGCCCAACACTACGCCGCCGCGCTCAGATACTACACAACCACCGACCTCACCGCCGACCAGGTCCACCAGCTCGGCCTCGACCAGGTCGCGCGCATCCACGGCGAGATGCGCGGCATCATGACCCGCGTCGGGTTCAAGGGCGACCTGCCTGCCTTCTTCGCACACATGCGCGACGGCAAGCAGTTCTACTACCCCAACACCGCGGCCGGAAAGCAGAAGTATCTCGACGAGACGCAGGTATCGTACCGCATGATCCAGGCCAAGCTGCCGCAATATTTCGGCACGCTCCCCAAGTCGCCGCTCATCGTCAAGGCGGTCGAACCGTTCCGCGAAAAGAGCGCGGGGAAAGCTTTCTACCAAGCCCCCGCGCCCGACGGCTCGCGCCCCGGCACCTACTACGTCAATCTGTACGACATGAACGACATGCCCGGCACCGAAGTCGAAGCCCTGTTCTGCCACGAAGGCATCCCCGGCCACCATCTGCAGAACGCGATCCGCGTCGAGCTCGGCGGAAAAGTCCCGCCGTTCCGCCAATTCGGCGGCTACACCGCCTATGGCGAGGGCTGGGGGCTCTATTCCGAAAAGCTCTGCAAGGAGATGGGCGCCTACACCGACCCCTACCGCGACTTCGGCCGGCTCCAGCTCGAGCTGCACCGCGCGATCCGGCTCGTCGTAGACACCGGCCTCCACCACAAGCGCTGGTCGCGGGAAAAAGCGATCAAATATGTCGAGGACAATTCGGCCGACGCCAAGGGCGGCATCGTCAAGGCGATCGAGCGCTACATCGTCTACCCGGGCCAGGCGACCGCCTACATGGTAGGAAAACTCAAGATCGAGGAACTGCGCCGCAACGCGGAGGCCAGGCTCGGCCCCAAATTCGACATCCGCGGCTTCCACGACGCGATCCTGCTCCCGGGCGCGGTCCCGCTCGACATATTGGAGAAGAACGTCGAGGCTTGGGTGGCGTCGCGCGCGTAACCCTCTCCCCTTGTGGGAGAGGGCGACTCGCCGAAGGCGAGCGGGGTGAGGGGGTCAGCCGACCGGCTCTTCCCACAACTCGATCGGGTTGCCTTCCGGGTCATGGATGCGCGCGAAGCGGCCGGTCGCCGGATCGTCCCACTCGGCTTCGGTCCGCACCGCGATGCCCGCGGCGCGCAAGCGGTCGAGCAGCGCGTCCAGCCCGGTCACGCGCAGGTTGATCATGAATGCCTTGTCCGCGGGCCAGTAATCCGTCGCCGCCTTGAACGGCGCGAACACGGTATTGCCGCCGACCGCGGTCCACGTCCATTCGGTCGCGCCGTCGCCGCATCCCGAGCCGACGTTCAAACGTTCCTTGTACCACGCGGTCAGCGCATCGGGATCCTGCGCCCGAAAGAAGATCCCGCCGATCCCGACCACGCCCATGTCCTTGCCTCCCGTCAGCCTCGCCGCAGCCTAGTCTGGGCGACGCGAAGCGCAAGTCGGGGCCCGAACCGCTAACGACTCGCAACAGCCCGCAAACCGTTGAACCCGAGCGGCAAAACCGCCACATGGCAATCGGACGATGTTCGTCCGATTAGAAAGCCGCATGCGCCTCTCCTCCCTCGCCGACTACGCCGTCGTCACCATGTCCGCCGCCGCGCGGCATCCGGGACGCGCGCGTCTGTCGGCATCGAACCTGGCTGGTGAGATCGGCGTACCCCTCCCCACCGTGCAGAAGCTCATGGGCCACCTCGTCCGCGCCGGCCTGCTGACGTCCGCGCGCGGCACCGGCGGCGGCTTCCTCCTTGCCCGCGCACCCGAAGCGATCAGCCTCGCCGAGATCATCGAAGCCATTGAAGGCCCGATCGCCATGACCAAATGCGTCGAAGGCCACGCGGACGAGTGCCAGCTCCACGGCTCGTGCCTGTCCAAACCCCATCTGCAGGCCGCCAACCGCGCGGTCCGCGGCGCGCTCGCGGGCGTCAGCCTCGCCAGCTTAGCCACCAACACCACCGTTCGCCCTGAGCCTGTCGAAGGGCTGTCCTTCCTTGAAGTCGTAGCATCATGAACGAAGTGAAGAACCAGGCCGCCTTCGACGCCGCCGAAAAGGCCAGCGTCTACGAATACGGCTTTTCGTCCGACATCGAACAGGAGTTCGCGCCCAAGGGCCTGTCGGAAGACACGGTGCGCTACATCTCCGCGAAGAAGAACGAACCCGCCTGGCTCCTCGAATGGCGCCTCAAGGCTTTCGCACAATGGCTCAAGATGGAAACCCCCAACTGGGCCAAGCTCCACATGGAGCCGATCGACTACCAGGACGCCTATTACTACGCCGAGCCCAAGGCCAAGCCCAAGCTCGGCAGCCTCGACGAAGTCGACCCCGAAATCCTGCGCGTCTACGAAAAACTCGGCATTCCCCTGCATGAGCAGGAAGTGCTCGCTGGCGTCGAACCCCGCCGCAAGGTCGCCGTCGACGCGGTGTTCGACAGCGTCTCCGTCGCCACGACCTTCCGCGCCGAGCTCGAGCGCGCGGGCGTCATCTTCCGCTCGATCTCCGAAGCGGTTCGCGAATATCCGGATCTCGTGCGCAAATGGCTCGGGAAAGTCGTCCCCGCGCACGACAACTACTTCGCGACGCTCAACAGCGCCGTCTTCTCCGACGGCACCTTCGTCTACATCCCCGAAGGCGTGCGCTGCCCGATGGAGCTGTCCACCTACTTCCGCATCAACGCCGCCAACACCGGCCAGTTCGAACGCACCCTCATCGTCGCCGACAAGGGGGCTTACGTCTCCTATCTCGAAGGCTGCACCGCCCCGATGCGCGACGAGAACCAGTTGCATGCCGCCGTCGTCGAACTCGTCGCGCTCGACGACGCGGAGATCAAATACTCGACCGTCCAGAACTGGTACCCCGGCGACGCCGAAGGCAAGGGCGGCATCTACAACTTCGTCACCAAGCGCGCGCTCTGCCAGGGCAGGAACTCCAAGGTCAGCTGGACCCAGGTCGAGACCGGCTCCGCCGTCACCTGGAAATACCCGTCCTGCGTGCTCGCGGGCGAGAACAGCGTCGGCGAGTTCTACTCGGTCGCGCTGACCAACAACCGCCAGCAGGCCGACACCGGCTCCAAGATGATCCATCTGGGCAAAGGCTCGCGCTCGACGATCGTGTCGAAAGGCATCAGCGCCGGCCGCAGCGACAACACCTATCGGGGTCTCGTCAAGGTCGGCCCCACCGCCGAAAACGTCCGCAACTTCACCCAGTGCGACAGCCTGCTGCTCGGCGACCAGTGCGGCGCGCACACCGTCCCCTACATCGAAGTCCGCAACCCGTCCGCGCAGATCGAGCACGAGGCGACGACATCGAAGATCAGCGACGACCAGCTTTTCTACGCCATGAGCCGCGGGTTGAACGCGGAAGACTCGGTCGCGCTGATCGTCAACGGCTTCGCCAAGGAGGTCCTCCAGCAACTCCCGATGGAGTTCGCGGTGGAAGCGCAGAAGCTGTTGGGGATTTCGCTCGAAGGCTCGGTCGGATGATCGACAAAGGCTGGCGTCCTGAAGCCCCTCCCCTTCAGGGGAGGGGTTTGGGGTGGGGGCTGTCCCACGAACAAATCGCCGAACTTCATCGCCGCGCCGCCGAAATGCGCCGCAACCCGACCGAGCCGGAAAAGCGTCTGTGGCGTCACCTGTCGAACTCCCAGCTGGCCGGGAGCAAGTTTCGACGGCAGGCGGTCGTTGGCTGCTTCATCGCCGACTTCCTCTGTTCGCAAAAGGCATTGATCGTTGAAGTCGATGGCCACACGCATGAAGAGGCTAACGACAACGCGCGCGATGGCGTTCTCGGACAGCGTGGGTTTCGTGTCCTTCGCGTCACAAACTTAGACGTGATGACTAACGTGGAAGGTGTGCTGACGGCGATCTCGGCCGCGCTCGCTGCCGCACCTGCAAGATGGAACAATCCCCACCCCAACCCCTCCCCTGAAGGGGAGGGGCTTTTTACGGTGGAAGCGCAAAAACGCTTGGGGATCACCCTGGAGGCGAGCGTTTAGTGACCTTCATATTCCTCGCCCTCGCGCTGCAAGCCGCGCCCGCACCCAATCCCGAAATCCAGCGCGACATCGTCGTCATCGGCAACAAGATGAAGGCGTTCCGCACCAGCGTGCGCGAGCGGGACGGCAAGATGGTCTGCGCCACGAAGACATCGACCGGCAACGGGGAGATCGACGCGATCGGCTGCAATGTGCTCGCCGGATGCCTGACCGAACATCGTCCGCGTCTGGACGCCAGCACCGACCGCAAGCGCCCTGCCGCCGAGCGCAAGCGGCTGCGCGAGGCGGTCGAGCGCGACCTGCTTCCCTGCATGATGACTCGGCGCGACGCGCTGATCGCCGATCTCGCCGAACGCCGCTGGCAGGCGCGGCAGGGGGCGAACTGAGCGATGGACGATCTGTCGCAACTCGTCCTCAAGGTCGCCAGCATCGACCCCGGCCTCGTATCGGGTCCCGCCGTCCCCGGTGCCGCCGCGCGGGCAAAAATCCGCTACCAGGTCGCGTTCGTGCCGACGCCCGACATGAGCGCCTACGATCTCGCCGGCATCATGGGCGTCGTCCTGAACGTCATGGCCCGCCGCGAACCCGTCTCGCCCGAAGAGATGGAGGCGCTGCCGCCCCACCTCAAACCTTATTTTAGAGCCGTCTCCCCATGCTGAACATCGAAAACCTCCACGCCGAAGTCGACGGCAAGGCCATTTTGAACGGCCTCACCCTCTCCGTGAACGCCGGCGAGGTGCATGCGATCATGGGGCCCAACGGCGCGGGGAAGTCGACGCTCGCCTACGTGCTCGGCGGACGTCCCGGCTATGCCGTCACGGCCGGTACGGTCACCCTAGACGGCGAGGACCTGCTCGCATTGGAGCCCCATGAGCGCGCCGCCGCCGGGCTGTTCCTCGGCTTCCAATATCCGGTCGAAATCCCCGGCGTGTCCAATGTCCAGTTCCTGCGCACCGCGATCAACGCCCAACGCCGCGGTCGGGGCGACCCGGAAATGTCCGCGGGCGAGTTCCTCCGCGCGGCCAAGGCGCAGGGCGAGGCGCTCGGCTTCTCGATGGACATGCTCAAGCGGCCGGTGAACGTCGGCTTTTCGGGCGGCGAGAAGAAGCGCAACGAGATGGTGCAGATGGCGCTGATCGACCCGCGCATCGCCATCCTCGACGAGACGGACAGCGGCCTCGACATCGACGCGCTGCGCGTCGTCGGCGACGGCATCAACCGCATCATGCGTACCCCCGACAAGGCGGTCGTCCTCATCACCCACTACCAGCGCCTGCTCGACATCGTCCGCCCCGACTTCGTCCACGTTTTGGCCAATGGGCGGATCGTCCGCTCCGGCGGCGCGGACCTAGCGCACGAACTCGAGCGCGAAGGCTATGCGGACATCGCCGCCTGATGCTGCTCGAACTCCCCTCCACCCGCCACGAGGACTGGCGATGGAGCGACGTGTCGCAGCTCCCTGCGCACGCCGCCGCACGAGCGACCGGTGAGATCCCGGCGACGCTGCCCTGGCTGCTCGGCGAGGGCCCGCGCCTGCTGTTCGTCGACGGCAAGTACGACGCAACCCACAGCGCCCCCGGTGAGGTCACGCTCGGCGGCGTCGCGCTCGACGGCGGCAGCCATGCCCTGGCGAGACTGACCGGAACCACGGGCTGGCGGCTCCACGTCCGCCCCAAAGCAGCGTCCGGCCTCGTCCAGATCATCAACCTGACCACCGGCGCGGACGACCATCTCGCCGCCGAAATCGTGCTCGACGAAGGCGCATCGGCGTCCGTGATGGAGACGTTCGTCGGCCACGGCTGGACCAACCGCCTGACCGCCGTACGGCTGGCCGCGTCTTCGCACCTGTCTCTGTCCCGCCGGCTGATCGGCACCAGCGGCTACGTCAGCGTCGTCGACCGGTTCACGGTTGCCGAAGACGCGACCCTGGCCACCGTCAGCCTGGCCGCTGGCGGTACGGACAGCCGGTTCGAGGCGCATGTCGACCTCGCTGGACGACGCGCCTTTGCCCAAGCCAACGGCGCACTGCTCGCCCGAAACACCGGCCGCCACGACGCTAATCTCGTCGTCCACCACGGCGCACCCGACGGGTCGAGCCGCCAGACCTGGCGCTCCGTCGCGGACGGCCGCGCCACCTGCTCCGCCGCTGCCCGCATCGAGGTCGCGCGCGGCGCGCAGAAGACGGACGCGACGCAATCGCTCAAGGGCCTGTTGCTCGCGCGGACGGCGCAGATCAACGCCAAGCCCGAACTCGAGATCTTCGCGGACGACGTCAAATGCGCACATGGCGCGACCGTCGGCGAACTCGACCGCAACGCGCTCTTCTACCTCGCAAGCCGCGGCGTCCCGACCGCCGAAGCGCAGGGATTGCTGACCCAGGCCTTCGTCGCGGACGCAATCGATGGCATCGCCGACGAAGGCGTGCGCGAAGCATTCCGCGCCGACGTCGCGCGCTGGTTTGCGGAAGGCGGAATATGAAAGCGAACGTCCGCGCCGACTTCCCGGGCATCCCCGACGGCTGGCACTATCTCGACACCGCAGCCACCGCGCAGAAACCGCAAGCCGTGATCGACGCCATGTCCCGCGGCTACGGCCCCGACTACGCCTCCGTCCACCGCGGCATCTACAAGCGCTCGTCCGACATGACGATCGCGTACGAGGCGGCGAGAACCCGCGCCGCCACCTTCATCCGCGCCGCGTCTCCCCGCGAGATCGTGTTCGTCCGCGGCGCGACCGAAGGCATCAACCTCGTCGCGCAAAGCTGGGGCGGGGCGAACCTGAAAGCCGGCGACCGCATCATGCTGTCTCAGCTCGAACACCACAGCAACATCGTGCCGTGGCAGCTGATCGCCGCCGCAACGGGCGCGAAAATCGACGTCGCCCCGCTCGACGCGGACGGCTGCATCGACCTCGACGCGATGGAATCAATGCTGACCGAGCGCCACAAGCTGGTCGCGCTCGCCCACGTGTCGAACGTGCTCGGCTCGCATCTCGACGCGCGCCGCGCCGCCAGGATGGCGCACGCGGTCGGCGCGAAACTCCTGCTCGACGGCTGCCAGTCCGCCGCCCGCATCGGGGTCGACGTGACTAGCCTCGACTGCGATTTCTACGTGCTGTCCGGACACAAGCTCTACGGCCCCACCGGCATCGGCGTGCTCTGGGCCCGCCAGGAAATCCTGGACGCCATGCCCCCCTACCAAGGCGGCGGCGCGATGATCGATCGCGTCGCGTTCGAAGGCACGACCTGGGCCCCCGCGCCCGGCCGCTTCGAAGCCGGCACCCCCCACATCGTCGGCGCGCTCGGCCTGCACGCAGCGATGGACTATGTCGAAAGCATCGGCGCACCCGCGATCAGCGACCACGAGACCGGGCTGGTAACCGAAACCCGCCGTCGCCTGGGCGCGATCAACAGCGTGCGCCTGTACGGGCCCGCTCTGTCCGCGGGCATCGTCAGCTTCGCGATCGAAGGCGTGCACCCGCACGACATCGCCACCATCCTCGACGAGGACGGGGTGGCGATCCGCGCCGGCCACCATTGCGCGCAGCCGCTGATGGCCTACCTCGGTGTCGAAGCGACCGCGCGCGCCAGTTTCGGAATATACAGCGACGAAACCGACGTCGACGCGCTGGTCCGCGGCGTCGAACGCGTGACGAGGATCTTTGGATGATGGATGATCGCAGCTTCGAGGTCGAGGAAGTTGACGTTCCCGCCGTGCCCGTCCGCGCGCGCGTCGACCTGCAGCCGCCAACCCTCCAGCCAAGCGTGCAAAGAAAGGTCGACTATCTCGAAGGCTTTCTTTCGCAAAAGCCCGCGGAGATCACTCCGGGCGAGGTCGGCGGCGACCTCTACGAAGCCGTCGTCGAAGCCCTGAAGGGGATCTACGACCCCGAAATCCCCGTCAACATCT
Source organism: uncultured Sphingomonadaceae bacterium (assembly GCA_964251385.1). Taxonomy (GTDB): domain Bacteria; phylum Pseudomonadota; class Alphaproteobacteria; order Sphingomonadales; family Sphingomonadaceae; genus CADCVW01. The sequence continues at coordinate 317,864 of CAXUJK010000003.1, forward strand.
ACGATCTCGGCCTCATCTACGGCGTCGAGATCGGCCCCGACAACCATGCGCGGGTCCTAATGACGCTGACCACCCCCAACTGCCCCGTCGCCGAATCGATGCCGATGGAAGTCGAACTCCGCGTCGGCGCGGTGCCGGGCGTGGGCGATGCCGAAGTCGTCCTCGTCTGGGACCCGCCCTGGGACCCGGCCAAGATGAGCGACGAGGCAAGACTCGAACTCGGAATGCTTTAGAACCAACCTCGTTCGTCCCGAGTGAAAACGAGGGGCGCGGTAACGGTTAAGCGCCCCTCGTTTACACTCGGGACGAACGGAGATTGAATATGGCCACTATCACCCGAGCCCGCCCAGCCGCGCTAACCCTTACTCCGTCCGCCGTCACCCGCATCGCCGACCTCATGTCGCGCGCCCCCCAGGGCACGGTCGGCGTGAAACTCTCCACCCCCCGCCGCGGCTGTTCCGGCCTCGCCTACTCGGTCGACTACGTCGCCGCCGCCAGCCCCATGGACGAAGCCATCCCCACCGACGCGGGCACGCTGTACGTCGACGGGGCTTCCGTCCTGTACCTCATCGGCAGCCGCATGGACTGGGTCGAGGACGACTTTTCCGCCGGGTTCGTCTTCGAGAACCCCAACGCCAAGGGCGCCTGCGGTTGCGGCGAGAGCTTTACCGTCTAGAGGTCCGAGCATGGAACTCGCCCACGTCGACACCTGGATCTTCGACCTCGACAACTGCCTCTACCCGGCGTCGTGCGACCTGTTCGAACTCATCGACGAACGCATGACCGCCTACGTCCAGCGCCTCGAAGGCTGCGACTACGTCGAGGCGCGCCGCATCCAGAAAGGCCATTTTCACGACCACGGCACCACGCTCGCTGGGCTGATGGCAACGCGCGGCATCGACCCGCACCATTTCCTCGACGACGTTCACGAAATCCCGCTCGACCGCTTGACCCGCAACCCGGAGCTGGCCGACATGATCGCCACGCTCCCCGGCCGCCGCTTCGTGTTCACCAATGGCGACGCCAAATACGCGCGGCGGGTGCTGGACGCGCTGGGCCTCGGCCAAACCTTCGCGGGCATCCACGACATTCACGCCATGAACCTCATCCCCAAACCGCGCCCCGAGGCCTACGCCTCCCTGTGCGAACGCTTCGCCATCGATCCATGTCGAAGCCTGTTCGTCGAGGACATGGCCAAGAACCTCGCCCCCGCCAAGGCGCTCGGCATGACCACCGTCTGGGTCGACAACGGCTCCGATCAGGGCGGGTTCGGCGCCACCCGAGACTTCATCGACGTCCGGATCACCGACGTCTCCGCCTGGCTCCGCGAAACCACGAAAGTCTCCGCATGAGCCTCGAAGACACGATCGACGCCGCCTGGGATGCGCGCGAGGGTTTGGGCACGCACACGCTCGGCCCCGTGCAGAAAGCCGTCGACCAGGCGATCGCCGCGCTCGACGCGGGCGAGGTCCGCGTCGCCGAACCTACGGCCGACGGTTGGCGCGTCAACGAGTGGCTCAAGAAGGCGGTGCTGCTCAGCTTTCGCCTCTACCCGATGGAGACGATTGCCGGCGGCCCCGGCGCCGGCCACTGGTGGGACAAGGTGCCGAGCAAGTTCGCCAACTGGGACGCCGAAAAGTTCACCACCGCCGGCTTTCGCGCCGTCCCCGGCGCCATCGTCCGCCGCGGCGCGTACGTGGCGCCCGGCGCGGTGCTGATGCCCTCCTTCATAAACATCGGCGCGCATGTGGGGGAGGGGACGATGATCGACACCTGGGCCACCGTCGGCTCCTGCGCGCAGATCGGCCGCAACGTCCACATTTCGGGCGGCACGGGCATCGGCGGCGTGTTGGAGCCGATCCAGGCGGGCCCGGTCATCATCGAGGACGACTGCTTCATCGGCGCCCGCTCCGAAGTCGCCGAAGGCGTCGTCGTCGAACGCGGCGCGGTCCTCTCGATGGGCGTCTTCCTCGGCGCATCGACGAAAATCGTCGACCGCCAGACCGGCCAGATCCACATCGGCCGCGTCCCCGCATACTCGGTCGTCGTTCCCGGCGTGTTGCCCAGCAAGCCCGACGTCTACGGCAACCCGAGCCCGCAACTGTCCTGCGCGGTCATCGTCAAGAAGGTGGACGCGCAGACGCGGGCGAAGACTGGGATCAACGAGCTGCTGCGGGACTAGGGAATGACCGGCGGCCTCACCATAGTGCTCACACCCGCGCAGCTTGCAGCCGCGATCTCGGGCGGAACGCTTGAAGCCGGGGCAACCAACTGGAACCGGGCTCTGGGTGGCGTAAGGCTGCTCTTTGGTGGGCTGGAAGCACTGGGGGCTGGCGCTCTGCTGCTGGTGCCCGAACCCACGATGGTCACCAAGGTCGGAGGGGCCGCGCTGGGCGCGCACGGACTGGACACGATCCAAACGGGTGCGCGCCAGGTTTGGACGGGGCGGGACACGCGGACGCTGACCAGCGACGGTTCCGCCGCTCTCGCGCGATCTCTCGGGGTTGATCAGGAAACCGCGCGCCAGATCGGCGAAGGCATCGACGTCGCCGTTCCGGTTGCTCTGTCGCTGGGCTTGGCGGCCGCGCGGATCGTCGCCGTGCGCAGCGGCCGTGTCGTGCTCGCCCAACACGAAGCAGCGACCCTGCGAGGCGTCGGCGGTCACACGATAGCACGGCATGTGGGACTGACCGACGCACAACTGGCGGCAAGACTTGCATCGTCTCGCATCCGGGCAGCCTCTACCTTCGTGACGCTTGCGGAGGCGGAAGCAGCAGTCTCGACCGTCATGCGCGTCAACCGTGTCGCGATCGCTAATTGGGCGCGAAGTGCGGCGGTCGGTGTCAAGACACCTTTTGCAGCAGCGGCTCCACAGGGAGGCGTCGGTCGTGTTCTTCTTCGTGGGGCGACTACATCCGTGCCCGGTCGAACGATCACGATGGTGCTGAAGAAAGAAGCATTTCGAGGCAAGTTGTACTACGTCCTGACTGCGTATCCCGGGTGATGTCCAACACTCCATCCAGTCCGCATCTAAGCGAACTCATGGGAGGATACTTCCATCAGGACTACGACTATCTGGGTCAAACTGACGAGGAGATCCTGCGCGAGTACGCGGTGCATCAATGGCCGGTCGACCTTGCTGCCGCCATCACCGAGCTCGACGCCATCCTGCAGACACCGCTGGTCGGCATTCTGCAGCGCTACGACGCGCAAGTCGGCGGCTTGCACGTGATGATCGGCGAGGACGATGCGTCGGCTCGCGATTGGCTCGTCAAGGCGCGTGCGGTGCTCGCTGACGCTCAAGCACGATCGTCCTAAATCTAAGTTCGCGACTTGGGCTAAGAACGCCCTTCGGACAAAAACACTTTCCTACAGCCCCTTGTTCGTGGTTCGTTCTAACCATGGAACATAACCATATAGCTTCGCCCACGGCATCGACCCATGAGCATGCCGTCCCCTCCTCCAACGACGACCGCACGCCCGAAAAGCCGCTGTTCGTCCCCTCCATGGTCTCGCGCGACCTCAACACCACCTTCCCACCACCCGAGCCCGGTTCCCGCCGCATCCGCCACGACGGCTGGACGCCCGACCGCATCGCCGGGTTCATCGAGGCGCTCGCCGCGTGCGGGGTCGTCGCGGACGCGTGCAAGTCGGTCGGGCTGTCCACCCAATCCGCCTACGCGTTCCGCAATCGCCGCGCGGGCCGCGCGTTCGCGGTCGCGTGGGAGGCGGTGCTGATCCACCGCGGCCGCGCGCGCTTGGGCGACGAACTGCTCAGCCGTTCGATGAACGGCTGCGTCGAGGCGGTGCACCGGGACGGCGAGATCGTCGGCGAGCGCCATCGCCACGACAACCGCCTGTCGATGGCGGTCCTGACCCGGCTCGACCGCCTCGCCGAACGCGCGGGCGACCGCGACGCGCACCTGCGCAACGTGTCCGAAGACATGGAGGACTATCTGGACCTCGTCGAAGCCGGCGGCGACGCGGACGCCTTCATCGAAGCACGCCGCCCGCCGCCCGAGCTGGAACGCGTGCCGGAGCCCGCGCCCGCCCGCGCGCCCGGACCCTGCGGGCGTCCTGTCGGCGACGATCACGACCGCATGGCGAAGGTCATGGGCTCGCTCGGCCGCAGGTCGGAACACGCCTTCCACATCGACCTCGCCGACCTCGAGGAGCTGGAAAAGGAGGAATGGTCGGCCGACCAGATGCTCCGCGCGCATTACAGCGGCTATCTGGACTGGCTCGACCTTCGCGAGGCCGACGCCGATGCCGACGCCGACGATCCCGAAGCGGAGGAGTCGGACGACTCGCCGCCGAACGACTCGCCGCCGAACGACTCGCCGAGCGCCTACAAGGCGCGGTTCGCCGACGCCTTGCGCCGGCACGCGGCGCGGGTCGCGGGGTCGGCCGGCTCACCCGGCGCCCGGACCGCCAACGGCCGGGACCGCGACCCAAACGCCACGCAGCCGTCAACATCGTCAACTTAAGGAACGCTCATGCCCCTTCCGCCAGCAACCGCCGGGCCCGGTCGCCCGTCCAGTCGAGCTCCCCCGTCACCCGCCACACTTCCTTGCCCGCCGCATCGTACAGGATCGTCGTCGGCAGGACCTGCACGCCGAGCTGCGTCATCAGCGCGGACTCCGCGTCCAGATATGCCCCCAGCTGCGCGAATTTCGCCCGCGAAAAAAACGCATCCACCTTGGCGGCCGCGGTTTCGCCCCGTCCTTCGGAGTCGGCGCCGTCGCTGTCCTGGCTGACCGTGATGACGCTCATCCGCCCCGCTTCCCGTGCCGCGAGCCCGTCCAGCGTCGGCAGCTCGGCGACGCACGGCGCGCACCACGTCGCCCACAGGTTGAGCAGCACGGGCCGTCCGGCGAAATCGGCGAGCGTCACGGGCTCGCCTTCCGAATCCTGGAAGGTCGCGTCCGGCGCGGGCAGCCCGGCCTGGGCGCGGTCGACCACCCCGTTGTCGCGCACCGGCTTGGCCGCGACAGGCGCGGGCGCGGCGACCTCGCGTGTTTCCGGCGGCCCGGGCGGAGCTGCCTTGTCGCAGGCGGCAAGCGCGAGAATGAGCAAAAGGCTACGACGCACAAGCGACCCTCAGCCGGTTTGACCCGCCCGGCGCTTGGCTTATGGCAGGCGTCAAAGGAGACCGCATGCGAAAAAGCTGGATTGTGGTGACCGCGGTGGCGCTGACCGCGTGCGGCAAAGCGGAGGAGCTGCAGCCCGCCGCCGGGGCCGCGCTCCCCGTCAAGCCGCTTGCCGCGCGCGAAACCCCGACCGCCGACGACCTGCTCGCGCTCCGGCCCGAGGCGCGGCCGACACGGATCGACGAACCGCTTCGCCGCTCCACCGTGCGCGCGGAAGACCCGTTCGACCTGCCCCCTCCCGGAGCTCCGCAATGAATACGCGCGCCGCAATGAACAAGCCCGTGCGAAAAGCCGTATTCCCCGTCGGCGGCCTGGGCACGCGTTTCCTCCCCGCCACCAAGGCGATGCCCAAGGAAATGCTCCCCGTCGTCGACCGCCCGCTGATCCAGTACGCGGTCGACGAGGCGCGCGAGGCGGGGATCGAACAAATGATCTTCGTTACCGGCCGCGGCAAATCCGCGATCGAAGACCATTTCGACATCGCCTACGAACTCGAGGCGACATTGCGGGCCCGGTCGAAGGCGATGGACATCCTGCACGGCACGCAACTGGAGGCGGGCAACGTCGTCTACGTCCGCCAGCAGGAACCGCTTGGGCTAGGCCATGCAGTCTGGTGTGCGCGCGACATCGTCGGCGACGAACCGTTCGCCGTGCTGCTCGCGGACGATCTGATGTGGGGAAAACCCGGCTGCCTCAGGCAGATGGTCGACGCTTACGAGCACACCGGCGGCAACATCGTCGCCGCGGAAGAAGTCCCCGACGACCAGACCCACCGCTACGGCATCATTACGCCGGGGTCGCGTGACGCCGCGTTGACCCAGGTCCGCGGCCTCGTTGAAAAGCCCGCCCCCGGCACCGCGCCGTCCAATCTGTCCGTCATCGGCCGCTACATCCTGCAACCCGAAATCTTCGCGCAGCTCGGCACCAAGACCACGGGGGCAGGGGGCGAGATCCAGCTGACCGACGCCATGGCCACCCTCATCGGCGACCAACCCTTCCACGGCCTGACCTTCGCCGGCACGCGCTACGACTGCGGCGACAAGGCGGGCTTCATCACCGCCAACATCGCGCTCGCCCTGGAACGCCCTGACATCGGCCCCGCCGTGCGCGATTTCCTGTCGACCATGGAACGTGGCTGACGACACCACCGACGCGGGCGAAAGCTTCGCCTACATCGTCGAGGATCACCGCGCCCGCACATTGCCCGCCGACGACGCGCACGACGCCACGCGTGGCGACAAATCGCTGCTCTGGCTCCACATGCACGGCCCAGACGAGGAATCGTCCGCCTGGAAGGTTCTGGAGGGCGACGTCCCCGATGCCGCCCGCGCGTCCATGATCGCGGTCGAAACGCGGCCGCGCTGCCAGCCGTACGACGCGGGCGCGCTCGTCAACCTGCGCGGGGTGGGGGAGGCGTCGATGGCGAGCGCGGACCCGCTCGTCTCGATCCGGCTGTGGATGAGCCAGGGCCGCGTCATCTCCGTCACCCGCGGCAAGATGGACGCGCTCGAAACTCTCCGCGCCGCCGTCAGATCGGGCAAGGTGACCGATCCGGGCGAGCTCGTCGCGGTTCTCGCGACGGCGATCAGCAAGCAGCTCGACGCCGTCATCGCCGATGTCGGCGACCGGCTCGACGCGGTCGAGGAGGCATTGGCCGAGGACGAAAGCACCGATCAGCGCCGAGACACCAACGCGATCCGCGCGCAGGCGATCGCCTTCCGCCGCTTCGTCGCCCCCGAACGCGTCGCGCTGCAGGAACTCGCCGACCTGCCCTGCGGCTGGCTCGACGACCGCGACCGCTCCGACATCCGCGAGGCCGCCAACCGTTTCGCCCGTATGACTGAGGAGCTCGATACGATCCGCGAACGCGCCGCCCTGGTCAGCGAACAGCTCGCCCAGTTCGGCGCCAAGGTCATGGAACGCCGCTCGTTCGTGCTGTCGATCGTCGCGCTGATCTTCCTGCCGCTGACCTTCTTCACTGGCCTGCTGGGCATCAACGTGGAGGGCATCTGGTACGCCGACCACCCGTTCGCGTTCAACGGCGTGCTCATCATCTGCGCGCTGATGACCGTGGTGCTCAGCGCCTTCTTCGTCGCCGCGCATTGGTTCCGCCGATGACGCGGTCAGGCCTCCAGCTCGACGTCCCAGTACAGATAGTCGCGCCAGCTTTCATGCAGGTACCCCGGCGGAAAGCTCCGCCCATGGTCCTGCAATTGCCAGCTCGTCGGCCGGATCGGCCGCCGCGAGATATGCATCCCCGCCTGGCTCGGCGTGCGACCGCCCTTGCGCAGGTTGCACGGGGCGCAGGCGGCGGCGACGTTCTCCCACGTCGTGCGCCCGCCCTGCGCGCGCGGCAAGACATGGTCGAACGTCAGGTCGTGCCCGTCCCCGCAATACACGCAAGCGAAGCGGTCGCGCAGAAAGAGGTTGAAGCGCGTGAACGCGGGATATTCGCTGGGCTTCACGAACTGTCGCAGCGCGATCACCGACGGGATCTGCATCTTGCGCGTCGGGCTGTGCACCTCCCGCGCGTAGTTGGCGACGATGTCCACCCGCTCCAGAAACACGGCTTTCACGGCTGTCTGCCAAGGCCACAGGCTGAGCGGGTAGTAGGACAGCGGGGTATAATCGGCGTTGAGGACGAGCGCGGGGCAGCTGTCCGGATGGCGGATCAGGTCGGGATGGTACAAGCGCACGCCTCCAAACGAGGTCGGCCGAACGTCCGCAAGCCCTGTCGCACCCAAGACCCGCGAACAGCCGAAACCGTCCTCAAGTCACACCCGCGAGTGCCAGCCGCAGGTGACGGGAACATGACAGCATCTTGCCCGCCGGTCCGTCAAGTCCTTGTCGCACGCTTCGATGCGGCAGGTTACTCGACGCTCTTGGCTGCCGCGTGCGTCCGCCTATATCCCGTTCATGTCCACGCTGCTCGTCTTCGTCATCGTCCTCGCCATGGCGGCCACCGCCTTCGTGCTCGTCAAGGGGGTGGTCGCCATGGCTTCGGGGAAGGACGTCGGCGGGGTCAAGCAGCAGAAGGCGATGCGCCAGCGCGTCATGTACCAGGCGCTGGCGATCGTATTCATCGTCCTGCTCCTGATGATGACGCGCGGCGGCAACTAGGCTTTTGTGGTCAAGCTCAACAGGATCTACACCCGCACGGGCGACGACGGATCGACCGGCCTGGTCGACGGGTCTCGGTCATCGAAGTCGGCCCCGCGCATGGCCGCGATCGGCGACGTCGACGAGGCGAACAGCGCGATCGGCGTCGCGCTTGCCGTCGTGCCGGACGCGTTCGCGAAAACCCTGCTGCGGATACAGAACGAGATGTTCGATCTCGGCGCGGACCTGGCCACGCCCGGCGACGACTTCTCACCGGGCGAAATGGTCCTGCGGATGACCGCGACGCAGGTGTCGCGACTCGAGGAGGAGATCGACGCGATGAACGCCGACCTCCCGCCGCTGACGAGCTTCATCCTGCCCGGCGGCTCGCCCGCGATCGCGGCGGTGCACGTCGCGCGCGCGGTCGTGCGTCGTGCCGAACGGACCGCGTTCGCCGCCGCCGCGGACGTTGCGCTCAACCCGGTCGCGCTTGCCTACCTGAACCGTCTGTCCGACCATCTCTTCGTCCTTGCCCGCGCGGTCGCGGCGACCGGCGGAGGCGACGTCTTGTGGAAACCGGGGGCGACGCGCTAACGCAGATCAGGATTCGGGGGGCGCGGCCATGGCGACGATGACGAAGCCGGTCCTCGACCCGCCCCCTTCGCACGATCTGGCCGCGCGCTACGTCGACATACGCGCGTTGAGCGTCGCGCTCGCCGCGCCTTTGTCGGACGCCGACGCCACGCTTCAGCCCAACCCGGACGCCTCGCCCGCCAAATGGCATCTGGCGCATATCAGCTGGTTCTTCGAAACTTTTGTCTTGCGCGACCACGTTCCCGGCTACCGCCTGTACGACGCCGTCTGGCCGTTTCTTTTCAACAGCTATTACGACGGCGAGGGAGCGAGGCACGCACGGCATCGTCGCGGCATGATCAGCCGGCCGTCGCTGGACCAGATCCTGGCATACCGCCGCCATGTCGACGAGGCGATGATCGACGCGCTGCCCGGCCTGCCCGACCACGTCCGCGATCTGATCGAACTCGGGCTCAACCATGAACAGCAACATCAGGAATTGTTGCTGACGGACATCCTGGCGACCTTCGCCGAAAACCCGTTGGGCCCCGCTTACTGGTCCGCCGCGCGCCAAGCCCCCTCCTTCGAAAATGACGGGGCGGAGTGGAGCGAAGGCCGCACCGGCATCGTCGAGATCGGTGCCCCCGCGACCGGCTTCGCGTTCGACGCCGAACGTCCTCGGCATCGCGCGCTGCTCGCCCCGCACGAACTCTTCTCGCGCGCCGTCACCAACGGCGAATGGTCGGCCTTCGTCGCCGACGGCGGCTACGCCACGCCGGCGCATTGGCTTGCGGACGGCTGGGCCTGGGTGGAACGCGAGCAAGTCACCGCCCCGCTCTACTGGCGCGAGGACGGAACCGCGTTCGGCCTCGGTGGCCTACGGCCGCTGGACCTGGACGCCCCGGTCGCGCACGTCGGCTTCTACGAAGCCGATGCCTACGCGCGATGGGCGGGCGCGCGCCTGCCGACCGAGTTCGAATGGGAGGCGGCGGCGCGAGGCCGCGACCCCATGTCGGGGAACCAGCTCGACGGCCCCGGTGCGATCGCTCCGCAAGCCGTGGGCGGCATGTTCGGCGACGTTTGGGAATGGACCGCGTCCGCCTTCCTCCCGTACCCCGGCTTCGCGCCCGCCACCGGCACGGTTGGCGAGTATAACGGCAAGTTCATGAGCGGGCAGATGGTCCTGCGCGGCGGATCGTGCGCGACGCCCCGCGGCCACGTGCGCGCCAGCTACCGCAACTTCTTCCCTCCGAACGCGCGCTGGCAGTTTTCCGGTCTCCGGCTCGCGCGCGATGCCTGACCTTCCAATGGAAGAAGGCGTCGACCCCGCGTTTCGCCACGACGTGCTCGCCGGCCTCGCCGCCCCGATCAAGGCGGTGCCCGCGCGCTGGTTCTACGATGCGCGCGGATCGGAACTGTTCGAGAGGATCACGCAGCTTCCCGAATACTACGTGACCCGCGTCGAGACCGCGCTGCTGGAGCGGATCGCGCCCGACGTCGCCGCGCTGGCCGGGCCGGGCCGCGCGGTGGTCGAGTTCGGGTCGGGATCGTCGACCAAGACCCCGCTGCTGCTGCGCGCGGTCGCCCCCGCCGCCTACGTGCCGATCGACATCTCGGGCGACTTTCTGCGGTCGTCCGCGCACGCGCTCGCCGTCGACTTTCCCTGGCTCGACGTGCTGCCTGTCGAGGCCGACTTCATGACCGGCGTGGAGCTGCCGCGAGCGATCGCCGACATGCCGAAGCTCGGCTTCTTTCCCGGTTCGACGATCGGCAACATGGTGGCGGCGACCGCAGTCGACCTGCTGCGGTCGTTCAAGGCGACGCTCGGCGTCGGCGCGCAACTCCTGATCGGCATCGACCGGTACAAGGACACGGACGAGCTGCTCGCCGCCTACGACGACGCCGCGGGCACCACCGCCGCGTTCAACATGAACCTCCTCCATCGCATCAACGCCGAGCTCAACGGCACCGTGCCCGTCGACGCGTTCCGCCACCGCGCGGTGTGGAACGACCGCCTCAGCCGCATCGAAATGCACCTGGAGGCGACGCGCGCCGTCGCGTTCGCGGTCGAAGGCACGACGTTCGCGATGGAAGGCGGCGAGACGATCCACACCGAGAACAGCCACAAATACGGTTGCCGGGATGCCCGCCTGCTGCTGCGTGCGGGCGGCTGGAGCCTGATCGGTGAATGGACCGACGAGGCCGACCGCTTCGCGATCCTGATGGCGGAAGCCGAAGCGCCGCGCTTTGCGCCCTAGCGCCGTTGCACCACCCGCGCGCGCCACGTCGTGATGTAGTCGGTCGATCCGCGGCACTCGCCCATGACGGTTTGCTCGACCAGACGGAAACGTGATCCCTCCCAGGCATAGGTCTGCCCGCTGCCGCAATCGCCGATCCCGCGTGCCTTGACGAAGCTCGTAAGCCGCCGCGTCGCCCTGTCCCAGTCGGCGGCAACGAGCGTAGCTCCGTCGCACTCGGCCTGCATCCCCGGTTCGTGGTCGAAGAGCGCGCGCGTCGCGCGGCCGCGCTCGTCGACGACATACGGCGTCGAGAACACGTTATAGGCACCGTTGCCGCAAGGATGCGTCGCCAGCACGAGGCTGTTTCGTGCATCGAGGCGTACGGTGGTGACATCAAGGCCTTGCGCATCCTCGCATTGGGTCAGGTCGGCGCCGAGCAATTGCCGCACGCGAGCCTCGTCGAGCGCGCGGGCCGGACGGGCGGACGCGGGCGGCGAGACGATCACGGGGAGGGCGGGCGCGGGCGGAACGCGCGTCGCTGAACCGCGACGGACCAGCGCACCGATCGTGCCCGTCCGCCGCTGATCGACATCCATGGCAAGCAGCGCCGCCGCTGACCCCCGCGTCGACACGACGCCCAGAACGCGTCCGCGCTCGTCCAGCGCTTCGATCCTGGTTGCCTGCCCGAGCAACCGCGCCACATTCTGACCGTCGCGCACGCGTAGGGACTGGGTGGCCGCGTCGAGCGCCAACGCGAAACGCTGCCCGTCGACTGCCAGGAACGCAGGGCTCTCCGCGCCTTCGCTCCGCAGCGTGACCCAGATCTCGGAAGCCGCGCGTTCTTCCGGACCGCGCTTCAACGCAAGCGTCGCGCCTTCCCCGTTCTCCGGCAACAGCGCGACGGCCTGGCACACGCGCCCGTTGTCGCATCCGACCGTCCAGTCCCGGAACGTACGCAACGTGCCCGGTTGCGGCGCGGCAAGCGCGATGGCGGCGATCAGACTCATCATCGGGTCGTCTCCTTCAAGGTGTCAGCAGCAATCCCGCGAGCGCCGCGCTCATCAGGTTGGCGAGCGATCCCGCGACCAATGCCTTGATGCCCAGCCTCGCGATCACGGGGCGCTGGTTGGGGGCGAGCCCGCCCGTCACCGCCATCTGGATCGCAATGGAGGAGAAGTTCGCGAACCCGCACAGGGCGAACGTCACGATCGCACGGCTCCGCTCGCTCAACGCAGCGGCAGGTCCGGCCGCGTTGCCCAGGTCGATGAACGCGACGAACTCGTTCAACACGATCTTGGTCCCGAACAAGCCTCCCGCCGGCCCGGCCTCCGCCCAGGGCACGCCGATCATGAACATGATGGGCTGGAACACGTACCCGACCAGCTGCTGGAAGCTCAGGCTCGGCATCCCGAACCAGCCGCCCACGCCCCCCAGCAACCCGTTCGCCAACGCCACCAGCGCCACGAACGCCAGCACCATCGCGCCGACCGCGACCGCGAGGCGCACGCCGGTCTGCGCGCCCTGCGCGGCGGCCATGATGATATTGGCCGGGCGTTCGCCCTCCTCGAACGTTTCCGCGATCGCGACGGTCTCCGTCCCTGCGTCCCTCGACGGCATGGTGACCGTACCCGGGGGCGAACCCGGTGCGATCTCGTCGGGCATCATGATCTTGGCCATCAATATGCCGCCGGGCGCGGACATGAACGCGGCGGCGAGCAGCGACGGCAGATACCGGTCGCCGAGCAGGCTGGCATAGGCCGCCAGGATCGTCCCCGCGACGCCCGCCATTCCCACCGTCATCAACGTGAACAATTGCGGGGGCGTCAGCGCGGCGAGATAGGGCCGGACGACCAGCGGCGACTCGGACTGCCCGACGAAGATGTTCGCCGCCGATCCCAGCGACTCGACGCGGCCGATCCCCGTCACCCAGCCGATCGCGCCGCCGACCCAGCGCACCACCCGCTGCATGATCCCGAGATAATAGAGGATCGACACCAGCGCCGCGAAGAAGATGATGACGGGCAACGCGCCCAAGGCGAAGGTGTTGGCGAGCGGATTGGTCGCGGTCGGCCCGAAAAGGAACTCGGTTCCCTTGTTCGCGTAGCCGAGCAGGTTCGACACGCCGCGCGCCATCCCCCCGATGCCCAAGCGCCCCCACGGCGTCCACAGCACGAGGAACGCGATCCCCGCCTGCAGCGCGAATGCGGCGGCGACGACGCGCGGACGGATCGCACGGCGGTCGCTCGACAGGGCGAACGCGATCCCCAGGATCAGCGCGATGCCCGCGATGCCGATGAAGGGCGGGCTCGTGTGAGGAAGGCTGGGCGGCACGCGCGACTGTCAGCACATGCGCGGGGCTCGGGCAAGCGGCCTCTAGCGGCGGGCCTCTAACGGCGTTGGGCCAGCAGCGTCACCGCGCGCCACAACAGAAGCACCGCGATGGCCATCAGCCCGGCGAGCGCGACCACGCCGTAGGTCAGCGGTTCCAGCCAGCGCAGCAGGTCGGGCGGCGGGAGCGGGGCGGGGACGGCGATCGTTTCCCGTGGCGGTGCGACGTTCGGGTCACGCATTGCCTCAAGAACCCGCGGCTGCCCGGGCTCGGCGATCGAACGCGGCAGCGGCGGAAGCGCTTGCGTGGGCAGGCCCATTCGCGCGCCGACCGAGCCCGACGGAATGGCCGCGATCGAACCGATGATCGACAGCGTCGCGAGCATGCTCAGGACCAGCACGAGCGTTCGCCCGAACCAGCCGAGCGTGCGCCCGATCATTCGGAAGTCGCGGCCGTCCGCACGCCCGTACCGCGCCGCTTCAACTCGGCCTTCAACTGCTCGGGCCGTGGTGCCCACAGGAAGCCGAAGCTCAACCCGTCCTCGCGCGTGTCGACCGCGTGGTGCAGACGATGCGCCTGGACGATCCGCTTCACGTACCCGGACCGGGGCGGCGCGCGATGGCCGAACCGACCATGCACGATCAGGTCGTGAAACCCGAAATAGATCGCCCCGTACGCCGACACGCCCGCGCCCACCGCGATGGCCCAGTCGCCCCAACCGTCGTTCAACCCGCCCCACACGAGCAGGATCGACGGCACTGCGAAGATCGCGCCGTACCAGTCGTTGGCCTCGAGATGCCCGATGCGTGGTTCGTGATGGCTGCGGTGCAGCGCCCAGCCCGGCCCGTGCATCACCCAGCGGTGCACCGCGTAGGCCACGGCTTCCATGGCCACGACGGTGGCGATGAAGAGGAGCAGACCGGCAAGCAGGGACATCGAAACCTATATAGCACTCTCCAGCCACACGTCATCCCGGCGCATGCCGGCATCCCGGGGGATCGAGGATGCGCTCGTCGAACCTAGCAAATCCCGCCTCCGCCGGGATGACATGGGCAGGCGGCATCCAATCACGCCCGGTTGCGTTGCTGGCTCGACATCCGGAGAAAACATCGATGCCCCGCCTTTCGATCCTCGCTGCCCTCCTCGCGCTCGGCGCCTGCTCCAGCCTCGCCAAGCCGAGCATCGAAACCGCCTTGCTCGATGCGGGCCTGCGCGCGCCGATGGCGGCGTGCATGGCCAAACGCATGACCGACCGCCTGACGATAGCGCAGCTGCAAAAGCTCGAACGCTTGAAGGGCGCGCCCGGCGAAAAGGTGTCCGACCTGTCGCTCAGCGACATGATGGCGCGTTTGCGCCGCATCGACGATCCCGAAGTGGTGTCGGTGGTGACGAGCTCGGGCGCCGCCTGCGCGCTCAGCAGTTGAGGCGGGCCGAGTTGATCTTGATCCCGCCGCCGTGCTTTAGCGGACCGAACAGGACGGAACGGGCGCGATGAACATCCACGAATACCAGGCCAAGGATCTGCTCGCAAAATTCGGTGTGCCCGTGCCCGCGGGCCACGCCGCGCTGACCGTCGAGGAGGCGGTCGCGGCCGCGCAAAGATTGCCTGGGCCTCTGTGGGTGGTCAAGGCACAAATCCACGCGGGCGGTCGCGGCAAGGGCAAGTTCAAGGAATTGGGCCCGGACGCGAAGGGCGGCGTTCGGCTCGCCCGTTCGATCGATGAGGTTCGCGCGGCGGCGGAGGAAATGCTTGGGCGCACGCTCGTCACGATTCAGACGGGCGACGCGGGCAAGGAAGTCAATCGCCTCTACATCACCGACGGGGTCGACATCGACAAGGAGTTCTACGTCGCTCTCCTCGTCGACCGCGACACCGGCCGGATCGCGATCGTCGCTTCAACCGAAGGCGGGATGGACATCGAAGCCGTCGCGCACGACACGCCCGACAAGATCGACACGCTGACGATCGACCCCGCGACCGGCCTTATGCCGCACCACGGTCGCGCGGTCGCCGCCGCGCTCGGGCTCACCGGCAACCTGGCCAAACAGTGCAACTCGGTTCTGTCGCAACTCTACAACGCGTTCGTCGGCACGGACGCGTCTCAGATCGAGATCAACCCTTTGGCTGTGGTCGGCGACACGCTGATGGTGCTCGACGCAAAGGTCGGGTTCGATTCCAACGCCATGTACCGCCACAAGGATTTGGCGGAACTCCGCGACCTCACCGAGGAAGACGCGATGGAGATCGAGGCGTCCAAGTACGACCTTGCCTACATCAAGCTCGACGGTGAGATCGGCTGCATGGTCAACGGCGCGGGCCTCGCCATGGCGACCATGGACATCATCAAGCTGGAAGGCGCGTTTCCGGCGAACTTCCTCGATGTCGGCGGCGGCGCCAACAAGGAAAAGGTCACCGCCGCGTTCAAGATCATCCTGTCCGATCCCGCCGTGAAAGGCATCCTCGTCAACATCTTCGGCGGCATCATGAAGTGCGACATCATCGCCGACGGCATCATCGCCGCTGCGCGAGAAGTGGACTTGAAGGTGCCGCTGGTCGTGCGCCTCGAAGGCACGAACGTGGAAGAGGGCAAGAAGCTTCTTGCGGGCAGCGGCCTCGCCATCGTCGCGGCCAACGACCTGGGCGATGCCGCGCGCAAGATCGTGGCGGAGGTCAAGGCGGCGGCGTGACCTTGCTCGAAGTCGCCTTGTCGGTCGCAGCGGCCATGATCGTCAGCGCGCCGTTCGCGATTTGGCATTTTGGAATCGCCGGCCTGCGGTTCGGCTGGATCGGCCTGGGCATACTGGCGGTCGCGACCTTGTGGGTGCTCGCCGGCGACGGTCGGCTCGGCTTTGCGTTGGCGACAACGTGGCTGGGCGCGTTCAGCTATGTCGGCGCGTTCGCGCTGATCGCGCATGCGTCGGGGCAATTGCGTATAGGTGATCGTGCAAGATGAGCAGCCTGAGCTAGTCAGTCGGCATTCGACGTTCTTGAAGACGTGGCGAGACGCGACCAGATCAATTTCAATCGGATGAAGGAAGAAGCATGAAAGTCCTCGTCCCCGTCAAGCGGGTCATCGACTATAATGTGAAGCCGCGCGTCAAACCCGACGGCAGCGGCGTCGATCTCGCCAACGTCAAGATGTCGATGAACCCGTTCGACGAGATCGCCGTCGAGGAAGCGTTGCGCCTGCGCGAAAAGGGCGCGGCGACCGAGGTCGTCGTCGTCTCGATCGGTCCGGCAAAGGCGCAGGAAACGCTGCGCACCGGTTTAGCCATGGGCGCGGACCGTGCCATCCACGTGGTGTGCGATACCGACGTCGAACCGTTGGCGGTAGCCAAGATCCTGGCGGGCATCGCTGGCGAGGAACAACCTAAGCTCGTCATCATGGGCAAGCAGGCGATCGACGACGACAGCAACCAGACGGGGCAGATGCTCGCAGCATTGCTGGGATGGGGCCAGGGAACGTTCGCGAGCAAGGTCGAGGTCGCGGGCGAGAACATCGAAGTCACGCGCGAGGTCGACGGCGGTCTGGAGACCGTATCGCTCAACCTGCCTGCGATCGTCACGACCGATCTCAGGCTCAACGAACCGCGCTACGCTTCGCTGCCCAACATCATGAAGGCGAAGTCCAAGCCGATGGCGCAGAAAACCGCCGCCGACTACGGAGTCGACGTCGCTCCGCGGCTGACAACGGTCAAGGTCGAGGAACCGTCCAAACGGCAGGCCGGGGTAAAAGTCGGATCCGTAGACGAACTCGTTGAGAAACTGAAGGCATTGGGATTGGCGGCATGAGCATCGCGCTTGTCTGGGTTGAACATGAAGGCGGCGTCCTCAAGGATGCGACCTACCCGACGGTCACCGCCGCATCGCAGCTGGGCGAGGTCCACGCGATCGTCGCAGGTTCCGGCGTGTCCGCGGTAGCCGAAGCCGCGTCGAAGATCGCGGGGGTGACCAAGGTCCACCTCGCCGACGATGCCGCATTGGACCATGCGCTGGCCGAGAACGTCGCGCCCGTCGTCGTCGCGTTGATGAAGAACCATTGCGACTATTTCGTCGCCCCCGCGAGCACGACGGGAAAGAACATCGCCCCGCGCGTCGCCGCATTGCTCGACGTCATGCAGGTCAGCGAGGTCGTCGCGATCGAGGGCCCCGACCGCTTCGTGCGCCCGATCTACGCTGGGAACGCGATCGCCACCGTAACCTCGTCCGACGCCAAGCGCGTGCTGACCGTGCGCACCACCGCCTTCGACAAGGCCGATCCCCACGGCGGTTCCGCGACGATCGAACCGGTCGCGAGCACGGGCGACGCGGGTCTGTCGCGCTTCGTCGGCGCGGAAGTGTCCAAGTCCGAGCGCCCCGAGCTGACATCGGCGAAGATCATCGTCTCGGGCGGCCGCGCGCTGGGCTCCGCCGAGCAGTTCCACGCGCTCATCGACCCGCTCGCCGACAAGCTCGGCGCGGGCGTCGGGGCCAGCCGCGCCGCCGTCGACGCAGGTTACGCGCCCAACGACTATCAGGTCGGGCAAACCGGAAAGATCGTCGCCCCCGAAATCTACGTCGCGGTGGGCATTTCGGGCGCGATCCAGCATCTGGCGGGAATGAAGGAGTCCAAGGTTATCATCGCGATAAACAAGGACGACGACGCCCCCATCTTCCAAGTCGCGGACGTCGGCCTCGTCGGCGACCTGTTCAAGATCGTTCCGGAACTGACGGCGAAGATTTAGCCGCGTGACCGAAGCGGTTCGGCTGAAGCTCGACCCCGACGGCGCGCAGCTCTTCGCGGATGCGCTGAGCGAAGCCGAACTGATCCGGGTCGAAGCCGCCACCGCCGACCCGGTCGACGTTCCAGGTCGGCGACTGGCATGCCTCCGCGATATCGCCGATCTTCTCGCCGCGGACGGCACCATCGGGAGCGTTGCGTATCGCTTTTTTTCTCGCCAAGCATGTGCCGTTCGCGCGATCCTGTTCAACAAGCGTCTTGACCTGAACTGGGGCCTCGCGCTGCACCAGGACCGAACGATTGCCGTTCGCGAGCGTGTGGACGTACCCGGCTTCGGACCATGGTCGATCAAGGCGGGACAGCCTCACGTGGAGCCGCCTCAGGAGATCACCGCTCGCATGGTGACTTTGCGCGTTCACCTCGACCATGTCGACGAGGACAACGCTCCGCTTGTCGTGTTACCTTCCAGTCATGAGCTCGGGCGCTTGTCGGAGACGCAGATCGAAGCTTTGGCGCGGGAACCGACCGTGTCCTGTCTCGCCCGGCGCGGCGACATCTGGGCATATCGAACGGCGATCGTCCATGGCTCGGCGCCGTCGCAGGCGCCGAACCGACGGCGTCGTGTCCTGCAGATCGACTACTCGGCCGATCCGTTACCGGGCGGGCTGGATTGGGCTCCCGTCGGCTGACGCCGTTGTCCGGAGTAAGGCCGGTCACGCTGATTGCTGTTGGCGCATGATTTCGGCAATCATGATCGACGCTGGCCGGTCCGCTTGCTAAGCCCGCCGCCATGAGCGGGTTTACGCGCGCCATATTCGAGCCCACCGGGCGCACCCGCGACGGTCGCCCCGTGTGGCGGGCCGCGGCCGCCTTCCAGTTCGACATTGGCTATCTCGGCTCAGGCCTGTCGATTGAGGTTCCCGCTGGCTTCCAGACGGACGGTCCTTCCATCCCCGCTTTCGCGCTGCGTGTCGTTGACGCAGGCGCGATGATCCGCTCCGCCGCGGTGCACGACCGGCTGCGCGAGGATCTGCGCTTCACGAAGTTGGAAGGCGACGCGATCTTCCTGACCGCGATGGCCGCCGAAGGGGTCGAGCCCTGGCAGCGCGAACTCGTCTTTGCCGCCGTGCGTTTGGACCGCAGCCGCGCGCGCGCTCTATAGACCCGACAGGAAGCTCGCGACGTTTTCGCCGAGCGCGCCCACCGCGTAGCCGCCTTCCATGACGACCAGCGTCGGCAGCCCGGCCGACGCGACGCGGCGCGCGAGTACGGGGTAGTCGCTTGTTTGTATCGCAAAACCCGAAATCGGGTCGCCCACGAACGTGTCCGCGCCGAAGCTGACGATCAGCAAGTCGGCACCGAACTTTGCGATTGCCTCCAGCGCCGCGTCGAACGCGGGTTCGTAGTCGCGCAACGCGGTTCCTTGCGGCAGCGGCAGGTTGAGCGTCGCGCCTTCGCCGGCACCCTCGCCCGTCTCGTCGGCATGGCCCCAGAAGAAGGGGTAGTCGGTGCGCGGATCGGCGTGGATCGACGCGAAGAACACGGAGCCGTCCTCGTAGAAGATGTCCTGCGTGCCGTTGCCGTGGTGGTAGTCGATGTCGAGCACCGCCACCCGACGACCCGCGTCGCGCGCGGCGGCCGCGGTGATCGCGGCGTTGTTGAAGTAGCAGTAGCCGCCGCAGTAATCCGCGCCCGCGTGGTGGCCGGGCGGACGGCACAGGGCGAAGGCGTGGTCGCCGCCGAGCACGTCGTCCAGAGCGGACAGCGCGACCTGCGCGTTCCAGTAGCTCGCCTCCCACGTGCCCGCGCCGATCGGCGTCGCGATATCGTAGCTGTATCGGCCCATCCGCGCATCGATGCGGGTGAGGTCGAGCGCGCGGCGGCGGACGACGGGAAAGGTGTAGGGGATCGCCTCGCCCGGACGATCCGCTGCGCGCCAGTCGACGAACGCGGTCTTCAGGAACGCGAGGTAGGCCGGGCTGTGCACGGCGAGCAGCGGGGCCTCGCCATGATCGGTCGGCAGCACGGTCCCGCCGATCGCACCCAAAATCTTGCGCGCGCGCTCCGGCGTCTCGACGTGCGGCACGAACGCGCCGTTGTGCAGTTCGCTGACCGGCGCATGGCCGAGTTGGCGCGGGTCGAAGAAGCTTCGCAATTGCTTACCGCAGGTCGCTCGGCAGCGTCGGCTCGGACAAAATCTTCTGCATGCGCGCCCACTTGGTCGCCGCGTCGGGCGATCCGCGCTCGACATACGCGCGGACCATGTCGAGCCCCAGCCCGTAGTTGATGACGTAGCTGCGATACTGGTCGGCGAACGCGATCGATTGTTCGGCGCGCTTGGCCGACACGAGTTCGTAGCGCTGCGTCAGCGCGATCGCCTCCGGCTTGGTGATCCGCCCCGCCAAATAGTCGGACACGATCGTGAACCGCGCGCCCGCCAAGTCTTTCCGTGCCTCAGCGAGCGCATCCAGCCGTCCGGCATCGGCCGGGTTCAGTCCGGCCAACGGATACAAGGTGGCCACCTCGAACGCGCGCTTTTCCGGGCCGGGAAAGGCGAGCTCGATCCCGTAATTGGCCGAGCCTTCCGAAATGATGGACTGCGGCGAATAGAGCGGGTTGACCGTGAACTCGATCCAGCCGCGCTTCTTCGCCAACTCACGTTCGAGCAGCACGTTGTACGCGTGGTGCCCGGGATAGCCTTCGTGGCACCCCAGATCGACCGCGCGGCCGATGCGGATCGGCAGGTCGGTGTTGACCTGGATCAGGCTCGTGTTGTTGCCCTTGTAGTAGTTGTACCCCGACCAGCTTTTGCCGGTCACAAACTCCAGCGTGAATTTTTCGTCCGCCGGCAACGGCATGCGCGACAAAGTGCGGCGGCGGCATTCGGCGATCGCAGCGCGGAAAACGGGCTCGAGCCGGTCCTTGGAAATGGTGAAGCGATTTTGGAAAGCTTCCATGCGGTCGCCGAGCGGTCCCGTGCCGGGCAACAACGCCTCGATGCGCGCGAGTACGGGATCGTAACTGGCCAACGGCTTGAGCTCCGGCCGGACCGCGAACAACCCTTCCGCCTCGTCGGCGAATGACAGCTTCTCGCCCTGCATCATGCCGATGCGCGTTTCCGCGGCGCGCAACTGTCCCATCATGAAAGCGCGGCGGCGCGCGTCGAGGCCGGTGGCGGGGGGCAGCGCGGACAGGCGCGTGGTCAGCCGCGTCGCTTCGTTGCCCAGCTCGACCACGGTGCGCGTGTCCGTCTTGGCCGCGGCGAGCCATTCGGGCGGGCCGTAATAGGCGTCGACGTAACCCGCCTCGCGCTCGCCCAGGACCAGCGTCATCTTGACGTAGTCGGTCGCGATCGCATCGATGCTGTCGACGGCATTTCGCGGTGCGGTGGCGCAGGACGCGACCAGCGCGGCGAGCAGGGGCAGCAGAAGCTTTTTCATGCGGGTCCTCGGTAGACGAGCAGCCACCCTAGCGGCGTGATCCGGATCATCAAAGCCGCTTGACCACCATTCACCCAAAGCGGACACGCCAATATCCGAAACGGATCAAGGCAGGCCGGGAATGGGCTGGGGACTCGCATTCGTCGCTCAGGAGCTGGCGCTGTTCGCTGCCGTGGGATTTCTGGTGTTCGGGCTCGACGATCTGCTCGTCGACCTGATCTGGATCGGTCGAACCGTCTGGCGCCGAGCCTTCGTGTACAGCCGCTGGGCACGGGCGGACGCCTCGACGCTTGCCGCTCCGCTGCGGCCCGGCCGCTTCGCCATCTTCATTCCCGCCTGGGACGAATCGAACGTGATCGGCGGCATGCTCGCGCTGACGCTCGAACGGCTGCGCGGCGCGGACTGTCACCTGTTCGTCGGCTGCTATCCCAACGATCCCGCGACGCTCGCGATCGCCCGCGCCTTTGCCCGCAGGGACGCGCGGGTGCGGCCGATCGTGACATCGCGGCCGGGGCCGACGACCAAGGCTGACTGCCTCAACGCACTCTACCGCGCGATGCGAAGCGAAGAATCCGCCGCCGGTCACCGCTACAAAGGAGTTATCCTCCATGACGCGGAGGACGTCGTTCATCCATGCGAGATCCGCGTCTTCGACACGATGATCGAACGCGCGGGATTGGTACAGCTTCCTGTGCTGCCGCTGATCGACCCGAAATCCCGTTTTGTCGCGGGCCACTACGCGGACGAGTTCGCTGAAAGCCACGGCAAGGAGCTGGTCGTGCGCGAGGCGATCGGGGCAGCGATGCCGTCAGCGGGCGTCGCGTGCGCGATCCGGCGCGACCTTCTGGACCGGCTCGCGCCCGGTGGCGATCCCTTCGACTCGGACAGCCTGACCGAGGATTACGAGATCGGGCTTCGTTTGGCGGAGCTCGGCGAGCGGGGCATGTTCGTGCGCCTGCCGGCCATGCGGGGCCGGCCGGTCATCATGACGCGCGAACATTTCCCCGCGACCATCAACACCGCGGTTCACCAGAAATCGCGCTGGATGCTGGGCATCGCGCTGGCCGGGTGGGACCGGCTCGGCTGGCACGGCGGCTTGGCTGAACGTTGGATGCGGCTGCGCGATCGCAAGAGCGTGCTCGCCGCCGTGTTCGTGCTCGCGGCATACGCGGCGATGCTGTTGTGGGGCATGCTGGCGGTCGGCGTGATGTGGGGAACGCCGGACGTGGCCCAGTCGCCGTTGCTGGCCGCTTTGCTGCCGATCAACCTGTCCCTGCTCTGCTGGCGATTGCTGATGCGCTTCTCCTTCGTGACCGCGGCCTACGGAGTTCCGGAAGGTCTGTGGTCGATCCCACGCGTGTTCGTCGCCAATTGGATCGCCGTGCTTGCCGCGCGCGCGGCCCTGATCGCGTATGCAAAGGCGCGCCGCTCGGGCGAGACGCGCTGGAACAAGACGCGGCACGTGTTCCCGCACGCCGTGCCCGCCGAGTGACGCCGCCGATCCGCTTCCTGGCGATTATCGTCGGCGGCTGGATGGCCGGACGCGCGGTGGTCCTGTTATCGGTTGCACCGAAACTGTCGCATGCACCCATGTCGGCAAGTTTAGCTCAGGGGGGTGCGCGCGCGCCGGTCCGCTTCGTTGCCTCGGTGCGAACTGGGCCTGCGCTGCTTGTGTCACCGGTAAACGCGGAACTTCGGACCGACGACCGGACCGGGAGCCGTGCATTCGATCGTCCGAGCTCGCCACCCGAGATGCAGCGGACCGCAACCGCGAAGAACGGCGTTTCGGCTGCTTTGGCTGAACGCATGGTATACCCGTCGCCGGCGACCGTGGTCGCGGCGTCGGCACGTTCCACGATCGGTGACGGCACGCCCTTTCTCGCATTCACGATCCCATCCGGCTGGACCGTCGACCTTCGGCGAAGCACCGGCCGTCTGTCGGGGAGTGCCTGGATCCTTTCTCGAGGCGGTGCAGCCGACACGTCGGCGGGCACTGGCTTGCTGGGTGGAAGCCAGACAGGGGCTCGGCTCCTGTTCCGGGTCAATGACGACCTTGCCCGTCCGGTGTCGCTCAGCGTGCGCGCGTCGTCTCCGCTGCGCCGAGACGGGACGGAAGCCGCCGTCGGCGTCGAGTGGCAGCCCATCGCGGGCGTTCCCGTGCGCGTGTTGGCCGAACGGCGGGTGCGGGTCAGCGGCGAGGGACGGTCCGCGTTCGCGCTGCTCGCGCATGGCGAAGTGAACGACCGTTCCGTCGCAGGCGACTGGCGACTCGATGTCTACGCGCAGGCCGGGATCATCGGTGCACGTAGTCGCGACCTGTTCGCCGACGGCGGCATGACGCTCGTTCGCCCGATCAGCGAAACGCTGGCGATCGGCGGTGGCGCGTGGGGCGGGGTGCAGCCGGGCGCCGCGCGATTCGACGTCGGCCCGCGCGCGACCGTATCCCTTGGGCGCGCACGGCTGTCGGTCGACTATCGGTTTCGCATCGCCGGCGACGCGGCACCGGCGTCCGGACCCGCCCTGACGGTCTCGACCGGCTTCTAGAAGGGTTCCGTAACCGGGCACGCGCGCTTAGGCTCGGCGCGCCATGGACCTGTACCTTCCCGTCGCCGGGGTTTCCGTCAACGCACTCTTCATCGTCGCGCTGGGCGGAGTCGTCGGCGTGCTGTCGGGCATGTTCGGCGTCGGCGGCGGGTTCCTGACGACCCCGCTGCTCATCTTCTACGGCATCCCGCCCACGGTCGCGGTCGCGTCCGCCGCGACGCAGATCACGGGGGCGAGCGTGTCGGGCGTGTTCGCGCACCACGAACGCAAAGGCGTCGACTACAAGATGGGCGGCGTGCTCGTCGTCGGCGGATTGCTCGGGACGCTGGCCGGCGCGTGGCTTTTTCGGAGTCTGCAGGAGTCGGGGCAGATCGATACGGCGATCGGCTTGCTCTACGTCGTCATGCTGGGGTCGATCGGAACGCTGATGGCCAGGGAAGCGGCAGGCTCGCTCGGATACCTCCCGCCGCCTACGAAGACGCAGGCGCGCGCGCACCACCACAACCGCTTCCTCATCCGCCTTCCGATGCGCTGGCGCTTCTACGGGTCGGGCCTGTACATCTCGCCGCTCGCCCCGCTGGCGCTCGGGTTCGTGTCGGGCGTGCTGACCGTGCTGCTGGGGATCGGCGGCGGGTTCATCGTCGTGCCCGCGATGATCTACATGCTGGGCATGACGACGCGGGTGGTGGTCGGCACGAGCCTCGTCATGATCCTGTTCGTGACCGCGGCGACGACCCTGGTTCACGCGACGACTACGAAATCGGTAGACATCGTGCTCGCCGGACTGCTGCTGCTGGGATCGGTGGTCGGCGCGCAGTACGGGGCCAGGTTCGCGCAGGCGGCGCGGCCCGACCTGCTGCGCCTCGTGCTCGCGATTGTCGTGCTGCTCGTCGCGCTGCGCGTCGGCCTGGGCCTCGGCTGGCGCCCTGAGGAAATCTACACGGTCCAGTATCTTTGAAACGCGTATGCCTGCTGCTCGCAGCGCCGCTGCTGCTCGGGCAGGCGCGGCCGCGGCTCGTGCCGGACGTGTCGCAGGACGACATCCGCATCGTCTATTCGTTCACGGGGGCCGAACTCCTCCTGTTCGGCGCGATCCTGTACCCAGGCGGTCGCATCCCTTCCAAGCCGACCGACGTCGCGGTCGTGCTCAAAGGCCCGGTGCAGCCGATCGTCATCCGCGAAAAGCAAAAGGTCGCGGGCATCTGGATGAACGTGGAAAACGCGCGCTTCCGCTCGGCGCCCAGCTTCTACGCGGTGGCGAGCTCGCGGCCGTTGTCGGAAATCGTCGACGAGCGCACCGCGTCGATCTACGAGCTGGGGCTGCAGAACCTGGCGCTGTCCCCTGGCGGCGGCGTGCTGCCCGCCGAAGCGCGGCGGTTCGAGGCGGGGCTGATCGATCTCAAACACCGGGCCGGGCTGTTCGTCGAACAGCCGCGCGGCGTCGCCATAACCGACCGCGTCCTGTACCGCGCCCGGATCGACATTCCCGCGCGCGTGATCGTGGGCAAATACACCGCCGAAACCTTTCTCATCCAAGACGGACGCATCGTCGCGGCCGCGGTCAAGGATGTTCGGATCGAAAAGGCCGGGTTCGAACGCTTCGTCGCGCGCGCCGCCGACCGTTGGTCGCTGACCTACGGGCTCGTCGCCGTGCTGATCTCGCTCGGCATGGGCTGGGCAGCCGCCAGGATCTTCCGCAGAGCATAAGGCCTGTTCCGGCGCGCCTAGCGATATCTTAACCCTGCCCGCGCTAGCCACCGGATCGTACGATTTCGGGTGGAACACACATGACCGACGCGACGAGCCTGCGCGAATTTCTCGACGACATCACGTCCTATTCCACCGACAACGCGCCCGAACCCGACGCGCCGACGCTGCCCACGCCCGAAGCGCCGATCGGGAAAGTGCTCGAGATCGCGGGCTCCGGATCGCAGATCTGCATGGACGCGCGCCGCCTGGCCGAGCTGCAGGTGCACAGCGATCCGTCCGTCGCGATGTCCGGGCAGGTCGGAAGCCAAGTCAAGATGGAGGTCGGCCGCAACTGGCTGATCGCCAACGTGCGCACGATGAAGGTCGTCGACGGCGACGAAAACGGGGTCAACGCGCACATCGATTTTCTGGGTGAGGGCACGCGCGATACGATCACGGGCAAGCTCACCAATTTTCGTCGCGGCGTGACGCGATATCCGCTGCCCGGCGCGCGCGTGCACCCGGTCAGCACCGAGGATCTGGGATCGGTCTTCGCCGCCGACGAGCGCGCGTTCGTCGAGATCGGCACGGTGTATCCCACCGATGACATCCGGGGCGCGCTCTACGTCGACGCGATGCTGTCCAAGCACTTTGCCATTCTGGGATCGACGGGCACCGGAAAATCGACCTCGGTCGCGCTGATCCTGCATCGCATCTCGCAGCTCTCGCCGGAGGGCCACATCGTCATGATCGACCCGCACGGCGAGTATTCTGCCGCCTTCAAGTCGACGGGCGAATTGTTCAACGTCGACAATCTCCAGATGCCCTATTGGCTGATGAATTTCGAGGAACATTGCGAGGTGCTGCTCACGTCCAGCGGCGCGGATCGTCAGCGCGACGCGGACATATTGGCCAAGCTGCTGCTGCAGGCCCGGTCGAAGAACAAGGCGCCGGAGGGCGTCGGCAAGATAACTGTCGACTCGCCCGTGCCGTATCTGCTGACCGACATGGTCGGACTCATCACCAACGAGATGGGCAAGTTGGACCGCGCGGGCGACACCGCGCCGTTCCAGCGGCTCAAGACCAAGCTCGACGAGTTGCGCGCCGACCCGCGCTACTCGTTCATGTTCTCCGGAATGCTCGTGTCGGATTCGATGGCGAGCTTCATCGCGAAGGTCTTCCGTCTGCCGTCGGGCGGGCGTCCGATCTCGATCGTCGACGTGTCGGGCGTTCCCGGCGAGATCACGTCGGTCGTCGTCGCGGTGTTGGCGCGCATGGTGTTCGATTTCGCCCTGTGGTCGCGCAACGAACCGCAGCGCCCGATCCTGCTCGTGTGCGAGGAAGCGCATCGCTACGTTCCCAAGGACGAGCTGTCGGGCACGCAGACCGTCCGCAAGATCCTGGAGCGGATCGCCAAGGAAGGGCGCAAGTACGGCGTGTCGCTCGGCCTCATCACGCAGCGCCCGTCCGATCTGGCCGAAGGCGTGCTGTCGCAGTGCGGTACGATCATCTCGATGCGATTGAACAACGACCGGGATCAGGCCTGCGTCAAATCCGCCATGCCCGAAGGCGCGCGCGGGTTCCTCGATTCGATCCCGGCGCTCCGCAACCGCGAATGCATCGTGTGCGGCGAGGGCGTGAGCATCCCGATGCGCATCCGCTTCGACGACCTGGAGCCCGAAAAGCGCCCCGCATCGAGCGATCCCGTATTCTCCGAGCTCTGGCGTCAGGAAGGCGGCGAGGCGGGAATCGTCGAGCGCACGATCAAGCGCTGGCGCGGGCAGGGGCGCTGATTCGCGGTTTGGAAGTTCACTAAGTTTGCGCCACGTGACGCAGAAATTCGGATGAACCGTTTTGGTTTGTCGGCAAGTCGCTTGCCTATCGTCTTCGGTTCTTATGACGAGCGGGTGCATCCGCTGAGTTAAGCGCGCGAGGAGGCTGTAGGAAAGCTGTTTTTGTCATCGCCGTTCCGCGCTGTTGCGAGCTCGGTTGCCCAGCGCGATGACGAAGATGAGATGGAGGCAGAGTTCCGCTACCGCCATCCCACCTTGCACAACCAATCGGCAAACGACTTCGCACGCTCGATGAGATCGGTAGGCTGCGGTTCTCCGCTGACGCGTGCACGAAACTTCGCCACGGCGGACGCAAGTGGCTCCAATCCGACTTCCGCGCGCCGTCGGTCCACGTCCTGCGGGTCTTCAATCGGGCGAGGACTTTGTTCTCCACTTTCGTCCCAGTCGAAGCTCGTCCCGAAAAGCTGCGGACGGCCCTCGTAGGTTCGGACACGGTCGACCATCATGGCCATTTGCCACGCAGGCGCGGTTCCCGTGACGACGGCCGCCTCCAAGCGTCGCAGGCACATGCGTTGGAAGTCGGGAAGCCCGATGGCGTGCTGCGCGATCAACCAGGCTGCCTCGGCACCCGCCTCACCGACCATGTCGGACCCCGGCCAACCATCCGCTTCGATCACCGCCGCAAGCTCGCGCGCGTTCTCTTCGTGCACGGCTTGCATCTCGGGATGATAACCGTCGAACAAGCTGCCATCGCTGGCCAAGCGCTCTCTGGTTTCGAGATCGCGGGCTGCCATCGCGACGAGCCGGTCCTCAAGCATCCGTTCCAAGCAGTTGGCCTTACCTGAAGCGAGCCGTGCGCTTGTGGATCGTAAGCTGCGATCGCGCTGACTAGTTCCGCCCCGGAACGCCCGTTTTCACGTTCTGCATTTCCTGCAACCGCGCCCGGAACGCCACCAACTCCGCCCCCTCAAGCAGCGAACGTGTCACGAAGCGCACCGACATCGGGTTGATCGGCACCCCGTTCCTGTGCAGCTCGTAGTGCAGATGCGGGCCCGTCGAAAAGCCCGTCGAGCCGACATAGCCGATCACCTGGCCCTGCCGCACGGGCGCGCCGGCTTGCGCGACGACCCGGCTCATGTGGCTGTAGCTGGTCGTCATCGCGCCGGCATGGGCGATGCGGACCTGCTTGCCGTAGCCGCCCGCCCAGCCCGCGCGGACGACCGTTCCCGCGGTGGCGGCGTAGATGGGTTGGCCGTACCCGGCGCGAAAGTCGACGCCGCGGTGCATCCTCGCAAATCCCAATATGGGGTGGCGGCGCATGCCGAAGGACGAGGAGATCGATCCGGACACGGGCTGGCTCATCGAGCCGGACGTGCGTCCGACGCCCGACGCCTCGAACCACTGCGTGCGGCCTTCGTGCGTCCAGGGCAGGAGCTGGAAATCCTTGCCGGACGCGCGGTCGAGGCCGGCATAGAGCAGCTGACCCGACTCCGCTTCACCGTTTTGCGATCTGCGATGCGACACGACGATGTCGAACCTGTCGTCCGCCGAAACGTCCCGGCCGAGGCTGAGCTGGCCGGCGAGCGTGCGGATATAGGATTGGATCGCGCGCGGGGGGGCGCCCGCCGCGCGGGCGGAGAAGTACAGCGAAGAGCCGACGCGGCCCTGGATGCGCAACGGCGTGTCGTCGACCGCGATGGGGAGGGCGCGCAGCGTCAGGCGGCCGCCGACGCGCTCGACGACGATGTCGAGATCGAAGCGCGCGCGGAAGCTCAGCCGTTCGAGCGGGCGGGCGCTCCGTTCCGCGGGACGGCGACCCAGCCGCACATCCATCGGCGTGCCGGGTTTTATCGCGGTCACCGATGCGACCCGGCCCACCATGGCCGCGACCTGCGCCGCTTCCCCGCCGCCGACGCCGGAGCGTTCGAGGACGCGCGAAAACCCGTCGCCGCGGCCGAGCGTCGCGAGCAGGTCGATGAACGGGCGTTCGGGGGCATGTTCGATCGGCCGCACCGCTTCGGTCGCGGCCATGGGCGATCCGGTGTCGGCGCCGTATGCGAGCGCTGAAAAGTTCTGCGCACGCGCCTCGTCCCACTGCGCTTCGGCCAGCGGCGCCGGCGCGGCACCGGGGATCGTGCGGATGTCGGGCGCAAACAGCGCGGCTACGAGGCACAACGCAGTGCAGGTGGCCAAACCCCGCCACCAGCCGGGGGAGCCGACATCGAGCGCGAGATCGGTGACGAGCCCGGCACGAGCCACGGGCTTGGGCGCGACCGGCACGGACGCACGGCGCGGCATCGCCGGGCCGCCCAACGTGCGCGGCAGCGACAGCACGCCCGCGCCGCCGGCTCCGATCCCGTAGTCGTAGCGTTCGTACAAGGCGCATCCGCTCCGCCGCCCGCTTGCGCGAGGCCCCGAGACGAATGCTGTGGATCGGCAAAGTTAAAGTCAAATTAAAGGACGTTCGCGTCGGCCGCCGTGCCGACGGGGCGACTCATGGGGGGGCAAAGCGGGGCACGCGCCGGACGGAGGCTTGCGTCCTGCGCGCGTTTCGCCATCTTGTGACCCACATGCTCAAGGCGATCCTCGGGCCCACCAACACGGGCAAGACGCATCTGGCGATCGAGCGCATGTGCGCGCACTCGTCGGGCATGATCGGCTTCCCGCTGCGCCTGCTGGCGCGCGAGGTCTACGACCGGGTGGTCGCGATCAAGGGCGAGCGCTCGGTCGCGCTGATCACGGGCGAGGAGAAGATCGTCCCCGCCGACGCGCGCTACTTCCTGTCCACCGCCGAATCGATGCCGTCCGAAAAGGACGTCGCCTTTGTCGCGCTCGACGAGGCGCAGATCGGGATCGATCCGGAGCGGGGCCATGTGTTCACCGACCGCATGCTCGGCGCCCGTGGCCGCGAAGAGACGCTGATCCTTGGCTCCGAAGCATTGCGGCCGATGGTGCGCAGCCTCTTGCCGAAGGCCGAGATCGTGACGCGGCCGCGCTTTTCGACGCTGAGCTATGGCGGCATGTCGAAGCTTTCGCGCCTGCCGCCGCGGTCCGCGATCGTCGCCTTCTCGGCCGAGGAGGTCTACGCCGTAGCCGAGATGCTGCGGCGATTTCGCGGCGGCGCGGCGGTCGTCATGGGCGCGTTGTCCCCCCGTACGCGCAATGCGCAGGTCGCCATGTATCAGGCAGGCGAGGTCGACTATATCGTCGCGACGGACGCGATCGGCATGGGCCTCAACATGGACGTGCACCATGTCGCGTTCGCCAGCCTAAGCAAGTTCGACGGGCGGCGGAGCCGGCGGCTTCATCTGTCCGAGATGGCGCAGATCGCGGGGCGGGCGGGGCGTCATCAGCGCGACGGCACCTTCGGTACGTTGCATCTCGGCGGGGGCAAGTCGCCCGAGTTCACCGAGGAGGAAGTCGAGGCGATCGGCGACCACCGCTTTCCGCCGCTCGACCACCTGTTTTGGCGCAACAGTTCTCCCGACTTTTCAGGTGTCGACCAGCTGATCGAAAGCCTGTGCGCCCGCCCCCGGCTGCATGGTCTCCGACCCGCTCCGGAAGCAGTCGATCTGGCTGTGTTGAAGGCAATCGCCGACGATCCGGACGTGCGCGCGCGTGCGAAATCGCTGCGTACCGTCAAGCGATTGTGGGCGGTTTGCGGTCTGCCTGACTTCCGCAAGTCGGGGCCTGTTCACCATGCGCAGCTCGTCCGCCGATTGTTCAACCACCTGACCGAAGGGGCCGGGCACGTGCCGCACCAGTGGTTCGCCGACCAGGTGCAGCGGCTCGACAACGTCGCCGGCGATATCGAGGCGATCGCGGACCGCATCGCGGGTGTGCGCACCTGGGCGTACATCGCGCACAGGCCCGACTGGCTCGCCGAGCCGGAGCTGTGGGCGGACCGCACGCGCGAGGTCGAGCAGCGATTGTCGGACGCACTGCACACCGCGCTCACCCAGCGTTTCGTCAGCCGCCGTACCGCCGTGCTGCTGCGCGACTTGGGAGCAAAGGGCGCGGACACGCTGCCGATGATCGTTGCGGCGGACGGGGAGGTGTCGGTCGGCGACGAGCCGATCGGACGGCTCGACGGCTTTTCATTCGTCGTCGACCCGTCGGCGCGGCACAGCGACCGGCGCATGCTGCTGGCGGCGGCCGAGCGCAAGCTGGGCACCGAGCTGGAGCGCCGCGCCGCGGCCTTGGTCGCCGACGCGGACGAGGCATTCGCGGTCGACGACGAGGCGGTGTTGTCCTGGCGCGGGCATCCCGTCGCCCGATTGGTCGCGGGGCGGCGGATGCTGCAGCCGCGCGCGAAACTGTCGTCTGCGCTCGAGCGACTATCGCGATCGGCCAAGGCTGCGGTCGAAGCGCGGCTGATGGCCTGGACCGCAGGACGGTTGGCGCGGAAACTGGGCGCGCTCGCCGCGATCGACGTGGCCGCGCGCGATGCCGCGACGCCGCCGCCCGTGCGCGCGCTGCTCGCCATGATCGTAGACGGCGGCGGCGTTGTGGCCCGCGCGCAAGTGGCGGACGCGTTGGTCGCGTGCGATCGCGACATGCGGCGCGCGGCGACGCAGCTCGGCATCCGCATCGGCGCGCTCGACCTGTTCGTGCCCGCCGCGTTGAAGCTGGAGGCGTTGCGTTGGCGCTCGCTGCTGCTGGGGCTGGCCAAGGACGGCGAGGCATGCGCCGCGCCGGCGGGTCAGCCGGTCGCGGTCCCCGTCGACGCGGCGCATGCGCGGCGGCTTGTGCGGCTCGGCTACCGCGATCTGGGCGTGCAGATGCTGCGCGTCGACATGGCCGAACGCCTCGCTACGCATGCGCACCGGGCGACCGGCGACGATCCGGTGGACCGCGCGCTGACGACCTCGCTCGGGCTGAGCGACGCGTCCGTCACGAAGCTGATGGCGGATGTCGGGTTCCGGTGCGACCCGTCCGGCCGCTGGCGCTTTCGCGGTCGCGCGCACAAGGCCGTGCCCGCCGCGCCGCCGCGTCCCGGTAATGCGTTCGCGGCACTCGCTGAACTCAAGGCGGCGGAGGTTCGCACCGGTGCCTGAAGGCGCGTTGCGATTGGATAAGTTCCTGTGGTTCGTGCGCCTGGCCAAGACGCGATCCGCCGCCGCCGCGTTGGCGGAGGCCGGGCACGTCCGACTGGACGGTCGCCGCGTCGACCGCGCGCATGCCTGCGTGCGCGTCGGATCGGTGCTCAGCCTACCGCATGGCGACGGTGCGCGCGTAGTACGGGTCGAGGCCCTGCCTGCCAGGCGCGGACCTTACCCCGAGGCCTGCGCTTGCTACACGCCATTAGGAGAACCAGTGCATTGACGAGCCGCTCGGGTACGGACTAGCAGCGCACATCCGTCAGGAAGGCGCAAAAATGACCTACGTCGTCACCGACCTGTGCATCAAGTGCAAGTACATGACCTGTGTGGAAGTGTGCCCGGTCGACTGCTTCTACGAAGGCGACAACATGCTCGTCATCAATCCGTCCGAATGCATCGATTGTGGTGTGTGCGAACCCGAATGCCCGGCCGAGGCGATCCTGCCCGACACGGAGTCGGGGCTGGAGAAGATGCTGGAGATCAACGCCACGTTCTCCGCGCAATGGCCCAACATCACGCGCAAGCGCGAGGAGCCCGCCGACGCGGACCAGTACAAGGGCGTGCCCGGCAAGTTCGAACAGTATTTCTCGCCCGAGCCGGGCCAGGGCGACTGACCGGCACCGCCGGCGCATAACCTTTGTGAAGAAAATCGCGGGGCGTGCTCGCAAAGCTCGCAATTCGTGCGATTCGGTGGTATGACGCTTCTATTACGGCAGGCTCGCGTGGCCCAAGCCGTACTCATCCGTAGCCCCGAGATCGCGACTGCCTGAACGCTCCACGTGTTCGGCATCGTCACGGACTCGGCCCGCCGCAAGGAAGGTCCAACATGGCAACCAAGCCGCTCAATTTCGACGTCGGCGATTACGTCGTCTATCCCAAGCACGGCGTCGGCAAGGTCATGGAGGTTCAATCCTCCGAGATCGCGGGCATGAGCCTCGAGCTCTACGTTCTGCGCTTCGAAAAGGAGCGCATGACCTTGCGCGTTCCGACCAACAAGGCGGAGAGCGTCGGCATGCGCAAGCTGTCGTCCGACAAGACGATGCGCGACGCGCTCGACACGCTGAAGGGCAAGCCGCGGGTCAAGCGCACGATGTGGTCGCGGCGCGCGCAGGAGTACGAGGCGAAGATCAACTCGGGCGACCTGGTGTCGATCGCCGAGGTGACGCGCGACCTGTTCCGCGCGGACGACCAGCCCGAGCAAAGCTATTCGGAGCGCCAGATCTTCGAGGCGGCCTCGTCGAGGCTCGCGCGTGAACTGGCGGCGATGGAACAGCTCGACGAGCCGGCTGCGCTGGTCAAGCTGCACGAGATCCTGAACGCGGCCGCCGCGATCTACAACAAGGATAAGGTCGTCACGAAGTAGACGGCCACTTGCTCCGCCATGTGCAAACGTGTATTGCTCCTCCAACACACGAGGGGAGATCGACCATGCGCGGATTGACTGTCGGAGCGGCGTTGTTGTTGGCTGCGTGCGGAGGCGCGCAGGCGGAGCGGGTGCAGCTCAGCGGGCGTAGCGAGCAGCGGCCGGTTCAGGTCGCCGCGTTCGACAAGGTCGAGCTGAAAGGCCCGGACCGCGTCGTCGTCCGCGTCGGTGGGGCGCAGAGCGTCTCGATCGAAGGCGACAGCGCGGTGCTCGAGCGCATGGAGCTCGTCGTCGAGGCCGGCAAGCTCGTCGTGCGGCGCAAGGGCCGATCCTGGAATATCTCCGGGCCTACCGAACGCGCGACGGTAACGGTCACTGTGCCCCGACTCGTGGCGGCGGCGGTCGGGGGGTCCGGCAACATGACCGTCGATCGCGTGGGCGGCGGCGATTTTTCCGCGGCGGTCGGCGGATCGGGCGAGCTTCGTATCGGCCAGGCGCAGGCGGGCAAGCTGGAAGCGGCCGTCGGCGGGTCGGGCGACCTGCGCTTCGATCGCGTGGAGAGCGACAGCGTCGAGATGGCGATCGGTGGGTCGGGCAGCATCGGCGTCGCCGGACGCGCGCGCGCCGTTGAAGCGTCGATTGCGGGGTCCGGGGACGTGCAAGCCAAGGATCTGGCCGCGCGCACCGCCGAGATTTCGATCGCCGGGTCGGGCAATGCCATGATCAACGCCAGCGAAACGGCGGAAATCTCGATCGCGGGATCGGGCGACGTCACCGTTCACGGCGGTGCCCGGTGCGAGACGAGCAAGATGGGGTCGGGCACGGTGCGCTGCGGCGGCTAGGCCTTCCTTAACCAAAATCGGACCATCAGGCGGCATGAAGATCGCCGTCGCCGCTCTCCTGCTGCTCGCCGTTCCGGCCCTTGCGGCCGAGCGTGGGTACAGCGTCACCGGCTTCGATCGCGTTCGCATCGACGGGCCGTACAAGGTGACGCTGGTCACCGGAAAATCTCCCGGTGCCCGCGCGTACGGCTCGGCGGCGGCGATCGAGGCGCTGTCGGTGGAAACACAGGGGCGCATGCTGATCGTGCGGCGCAACCGGCAGGCTTGGGGCGGCGACGCGAGCAGGCCCGCCGGGCCGATTGAACTCAAGCTGACGGGCTTTTCGTTACGCGCGGCGAGCGTAAACGGAGCGGGGTCGCTGGCCATCGACAAGCTGCGCGGGCAGACTTTGGAGCTGATCGTCGCGGGGTCGGGAACGATGACCGTCGGCGCGGTCGAGACGGATCGGCTGACAGGCGGCGTGGTCGGCGGCGGGCGTCTGCAGGTCGCGGGCACCGCGGCGACCGCGTCGCTCGCCGTCCGCGGCACGGGCGCGATCGACGCGCGCGAACTGCTCGTCAAGAACTTGAAAGTCGCGGCGGACGGCCCCGGCGACATCGCGGTCGCCGCCAGCGGCACCGCGGACGTGGTGTCGAGCGGCGCGGGGAACATCGTCGTGACGGGCAAGGCGGCTTGCACGGTCAAGGCGACGGGTTCGGGCGAGGTGGTCTGCGGGAAGTAACCGACGACGTGAACCTTGGCGGTCGCGTCGGCTGGAAGGTGGCAAGCCGACGAGCAGCCTTGAGTTCGACAGGACGAATGCGGTTGTTAGCGACTAGCGCACGATGCCCCGTTGGCACCTTGGTGGATTGATAGATCGTCGTTCAACTCCAGTGAGAGGAACTGGCGAAAGCTATCAGCGACGAACGCATCCGGTACGCCACCAATGAGCGCAACTCTACCACGGTTAGGTCCGTCTGAGCAGCAGATTGCCCAAGCATAGCACCAGATGAGGTAGTCAGAAAAAACGAGGTAGGCGTGCTTCTCTTGATCGATCTCGTGGTTCGCTTCGCCCGGCGGACCATCGGGGCACTCATCGGCGATGGACTTTATCTCACTTGCTGCCCACCACTGTGTGCCGAAGTCATTCATGTACGTTGTGCATGGCGCGGCATGTAACAGATAGGAGCGGAAATCTTCGGGAAGACGGAGTGAGTAGCGCTCTTCCAGCGCCTTGATGTGATCATCCGCACCATATGGTGAGTAGCTTTTAGGGTCAGACGACGCCCAAAAGTCGGCTAGTGCGTTGTACAGGCGCTCTCCATTTTCGTTGAATAGAGACGGATCTATCGGCGGCACTTTTGCCGGAAAAGGACTCGCCGACTGCTTAGTCCCTCTTCGCCAGCCAAACACGCAACCTCCTCAAGCGTAAAACCGCCAGTAGCAGAGACGAGACACCCTCATCGCCAAGCTGAACCATCTGCAGGTTTGGGGCAAGCTGATCAAAGGCTCGAAAGGGTAGACTGTGGGCGTTAGCAGTAGACGGCTCTACGCAGGTGAAGATTAAAGCAGCGCCAGCGACACCAGCTTTCCGAGCAGCGCGGGCGGGAGGGCGGACAGCCCATCATCGTCACCATCGAAATCTCCGGGCGCGTCGTCGTGCAGAAGGTAGCGCCAGCCCTGGTGGGCGCGCTTGGCGACGACCTGGACGGGGATGAGGCGGGCGTCGAGGCGGATGGTGGTGCGTCTTGCCGCCGCGTCCACGTCGAAACCGAGGATCGTCTGGCGCGCGGTGATGCGGTGCTTGATGATCCAGTACATCGACCCGCCGACCAGCTCGTCCGCGCGCTTGGGGCAGAAGCGGGTGGTGATCCGGGCGACGCCTTCGCGGCTGCGCGTGTCGTTGCGGCGCTGCAGCGTGCCGAGCGACGCGCAGCCGACCGCGACCTTGGACATGTGGAGGAGCATGGGGGGTAAGTGGCGGCGGCGTGTCCGGGATCAAGCTCAGCGCCCAACCAGCCCTGTCGCGACCGCCAATCCTAAAAACGCCAGGAACCCCATCGAGTCCGTCACCATCGTCACGAACACGGACGACGCCACCGCGGGGTCGCCGTCGAAGCGTTCGATGACGATCGGCACGAGCACGCCCGCCAGGCCGGCGATGACGATGTTGGTCATCATCGCCGCCGCGATGACCCCGCCCAGCACCGCGTTGTCGAATACGAGGCTGACGCCGATGCCGATGATGACGGCGATCGTGGACCCGTTCATCAGCGCGATGCGAACCTCGCGCAAAATCGTGCGCAGCGTGTTGGACTGCGTCAGCTGGTTGGTGGCGAGCGCGCGCACGGTGACCGCGAGCGTCTGCGTTCCCGCATTGCCGCCGACGCCCGCGACGATCGGCATGAGGATGGCGAGCGCCACCATCTCCGCGATCGCGCCCGAGAACAGCCCGATGATCGTCGACGCGACGAGAGCGGTGCCAAGGTTGGCGATCAGCCAGCGCACGCGCGCCCTGTACGAATCCAAAATTGGCTCGTTGATGTCGCCTTCGCCCGCGCCCGACAGCAGCAGCGCATCCTCGCCTGCTTCCTCCTGGATGATGTGGACCACGTCGTCGACCGTGATCATCCCGACCAGCCGCCCGCTGTCGTCGACGACAGCCGCGGTCACCAGCGCATACTTCTGGAAGCGGAGCGCGACTTCCTCCTGGTCCATGTCGACCGTGAGGAGCGTCTGTTCGCGCTGCATGATGTCGGCGACCGCGATGTCGCGCGGGGTGCGCATGATCCAGCTGAGCATGCACGTGCCGATCGGCTTGTGCGCGGCGTCGACGACGTAGACTTCCCAGAAGTCGGTGGGGAGGTCCTTTTCCTGCCGTAGATAGTCGATGAGGTGGCCGACGCTCCAATGTTCGGGAACCGCGACGAGGTCGCGCTGCATCAGGCGCCCGGCGGATTCCTCCGGGTACGTCAGCGCCTGTTCGACGGCGGCGCGCTCGTCGGGCTCCATTTCGGAGAGCACCGCGGCCTGTTCGTCGGCCTCCAGATCCTCGATCATCGCGACCGCGTCGTCGGTGTCGAGGTCCCCCGCGAGCTGGGCCAGCTGGCTGGCGTCGAGATTGTGGAACAGACCCTCGCGGACCCAGTCGTTCATCTCCGCGAACACGTCCGCGTCGAGAACGTCCGCGATCGCGGAGGCAAGCGCGACGCGGTCGTGCGCCGGGATCAGCTCGAACAGGTCGGCGACGTCGGCGGGATGCAGCGGCACGACGAGCGCGCGCGCGCCTTCCGCGTCGCCCGCCTCGACCAGGTCCTGCACCTGCCGGACGAACGCGGGCTTGAGGCGGTCGTCCTCGTCCAGTTGCGCGGAGGGGACGGCTACGTCGATGTCGGCCATGATCGTCCCTCCCTCCGTTGAAGGGGCGGCGCTGTCACAACGGGGTGGCGGCGTCCACCCCGGCGCACTATCTGCGAGCCGGACTTCACGGGAGCATTCGAAATTGGCCGACCAGACCTTGACCCTCACCCTCGATAGCGGCGGCGATGTCGCGATCCGCCTGCGCGACGATCTCGCGCCAGGTCACGTCGAGCGCATCAAGCAACTCGCCGCGCAAGGTTTCTACGACGGCGTCGTGTTCCACCGCGTCATCGACGGCTTCATGGCGCAGGGCGGCGATCCGACGGGAACGGGGACGGGCGGGTCAAAGCAGCCCGACCTCAAGGCCGAGTTCTCCAAGGAGCGGCACGCGCGCGGCGTCTGTTCGATGGCGCGGTCATCGAGCCCGAACTCGGCGAACAGCCAGTTCTTCATCTGCCTCGCGGACTCGAATTTTCTCGACGGCCAGTACACGGTGTGGGGCGAAGTGACGTCCGGCATGGATTTCGTCGACAAGCTGCCCAAGGGCGAGCCGCCCAAGACGCCCGGCAAGATTTTGAAGGCGACCGTTTCTTAAGAAGACGGGCGTCGCCTAGGCGTCTTCGCCCATCGCGGCGAACAACCAGTCGTGAAACATGCTGACCGGGCGGCGCGTCATCGCCGCTCGGCGCGCGATGAACCAATAATTGTACGGGCTGGGCACCGCGGCGTCGAACAGCCGGCACAGCCGGTCATCGGCCGCGGTCGCCAGGTGACTGTCGAGCATGAAGGCGACGCCCAGGCCGCCGGCCGCGGCGTCAAGCACGAGCTGCCCGGAATCGAAAAAGTCGATCGCCGCGGGCTTGAGGTCGGGCAAGCCCAACGCCTCGCGCCAGATCTCGAACGCGGTCGGCATTGACCGGTGGAGCAGCAGAGTCTCGCCCGCCAAATCTTTCGGCCGCGCGATCGGCCGTGCGCAACTGCCGATTGCG
This sequence comes from uncultured Sphingomonadaceae bacterium, assembly GCA_964251385.1. Classification (GTDB taxonomy): domain Bacteria; phylum Pseudomonadota; class Alphaproteobacteria; order Sphingomonadales; family Sphingomonadaceae; genus CADCVW01. The sequence continues at coordinate 357,077 of CAXUJK010000003.1, forward strand.
ATGACGTGGTTGCTGTCGATGCGGCGCGCGTACAGCGCGGGCTCGCCGCCCTTCGCCAGCATGATTGCCGCGTCGAGCCCGTCGCCGAGCCGGGCGAGCGGAAGCGGCGCGGTGTCGATATCGATGTGGAGATCAGGTCGGCTTGCCCGCAGATCGACGAGACGCGGCATGAGGCGACGGGACGCGAACAGCGATTGAACGCCGAGCTTCATCCGCAGGATCTCGCCCGTCGCGGGCTGTTCGAGAGCGGAGGCGAGCGCCTCCATGGCGGGCGCGACGCGGCTCATCAGCCGTTCGCCTTCCGCTGTGATGACGAGCAGCTGGTGACGGCGTTCGAACAAGGGCTGGCCGACGAACCGTTCGAGCGCGCCCAGGCGCCGGCTGAGCGCGGGCGCGGAGAGGGACAAGGCGGCAGCGGCGGACTTGATTGATCCGGTGCGGGCGATTTCCGTGAAGGCTTCGATCGCGGTCAGCGGGGGCAGGCGGCGCATGGGCGGCACTTTCGCGATTGCAATTTCTGCATCCATAGCCGCTTCGTTCGCACTTGCACAATAAATGCTGCACTGCGAGAAAGACTGTGCCTTTTCAGGCATCCTCTCCTAAAACTTTCACAGGGTCGGCCCTTCGGGACCGACCCTTTTTTTACGTGTCGGTTCTCCGGAACCGGCCATTTTTTTGCGCCGCTCGCAACCCTCGGCCCGCTTCCTATGTTCGTCGGACAAAAGGAGCTTCCATGGCCGACGTCGAAACCAAACCCGCCCGGCTGCAAGTCGCGAACATGCGTCCCGAGGACGGCGGACGCGGGCTCGCCCGTTTGCCCAAGGGGCTGATGAACGAGCTCGCTTTGTCCGAAGGCGACGTGGTCGAAATCGTCGGCAAGCGTTCGACGCCCGCGCGCGCGATCCACGCCTACCCCGACGACGAGGGGTTGGACGTGGTGCGCCTCGACGGCCTGCAGCGCGCCAACGCGGGTGTCGGATCGGGCGATCAGGTCGAAATCCGCAAAACGACTTCCAAGGCCGCGACGCGCGTCGTGCTCGCGCCCGCGCAGCAGAACCTGCGGCTGCAAGGGTCGGCGGGGGCGTTGAAGCGCAGCTTCGGTATGCGGCCGCTGACCGCGGGCGATGTCGTCGCGACGACGGGCCAGCAGCAGTCCGATCTGCCGCCGGAGCTTCGTCGCATGTTGAAAGCGCCCGCGTTCGCGCTGCAGGAAGTGCGGCTCGTCGTCGTGTCGACCGCACCCAAAGGCATCGTCCACATCGTCGCCGAGACCGAGGTCGAACTGCGGCCCGAATATAGCGAGGCCAAGGGCGAACGCCGCGCGGACGTCACGTACGACGATCTCGGCGGCATGGGGACGACGATCGACCAATTGCGCGAGATGGTCGAGCTCCCGCTGCGCTACCCCGAACTGTTCCAACGGCTCGGCGTCGACCCGCCCAAGGGCGTGCTGCTCCACGGCCCGCCGGGCACGGGCAAGACACGGTTGGCGCGCGCCGTCGCGAACGAATCGGATGCGCAGTTCTTTTTGATCAATGGCCCTGAAATCATGGGCTCAGCTTACGGCGAGTCCGAAAAGCGGCTTCGCGACATTTTCGAGCAGGCCGCGAAAGCCGCGCCGTCGATCATCTTCATCGACGAGATCGATTCGATCGCGCCCAAGCGCGGGCAAGTATCGGGAGAGGCGGAGAAGCGACTGGTCGCTCAGCTGCTGACACTCATGGACGGGCTCGAGCCGCGTTTGAACCTCGTCATCATCGCCGCGACCAACCGGCCCGAGGCGATCGACGAGGCGCTGCGCCGGCCAGGCCGCTTCGATCGCGAGATCGTGGTCGGCGTCCCCGACACGCGCGGGCGTCGCGAAATCCTGGGCATCCACACGCGCGGCATGCCGCTTGCCGAGGACGTCGATCTGGGCACGCTGGCCAACAACACGTACGGCTTCGTCGGCGCGGACATGGCCGCGTTGACGCGCGAGGCGGCGATCGAGGCCGTGCGCCGCATCATGCCGAAGTTGAACCTGGAAGAGGGGACGATCCCGCCCGAAGTGCTGGAATCCTTGTCGGTGACGCGCAACGATTTCGAACAGGCGCTCAAACGCGTGCAGCCGTCGGCGATGCGCGAAGTCATGGTCGAGGTTCCCAACGTGCGCTGGAACGATGTCGGCGGAGTCGACGCGGCGCGCGACAAATTGCGCGAGGGCGTTGAATTGCCGCTCAAGAACCCGGACGCGTTCCGCAGGCTCGGTATCCGGCCCGCCAAGGGATTTCTGCTGTACGGGCCTCCGGGCACGGGCAAGACGCTGCTCGCCAAGGCCGCGGCGCGCGAGGCGGAGGCGAACTTCATCGCGACCAAGTCGTCCGACCTGCTGTCCAAATGGTATGGTGAATCGGAACAGCAGATCGCGCGGCTGTTTTCGCGAGCGCGCCAGGTCGCGCCGACCGTGATCTTCATCGACGAACTCGACAGCCTCGTCCCCGCTCGCGGCGGGAGCATGGGCGAGCCTGCGGTGACCGAGCGCGTCGTCAACACGATCTTGGCGGAAATGGACGGGCTCGAGGAGCTGAACTCGGTCGTAGTCATCGGTGCCACGAACCGCCCCAACCTGATCGACCCGGCGCTGCTGCGGCCCGGACGGTTCGACGAGCTGATCTACGTTCCCGTGCCGGACCAGGAGGGGCGCAGGCAGATACTCGGCATTCACACGAAAGGCATGCCGCTGGCGGGCGACGTCGATCTCGATCGGCTCGCGGATAGAACCGACCGGTTCACCGGTGCGGACCTCGAAGACCTGTCGCGTCGTGCCGGGCTGTTCGCGTTGCGCGGCTCGGTCGACGCGACGCAGGTCACGATGGCGCATTTCGAAGCCGGTCTGGAAGAGACGCGCGCGTCGGTGACCGAGGAGATGGAGCGCGAGTACGAGAAGCTGCGCGAGAACCTCAAGCAGGACGCGATGGCGCCGGGGATCGGGTTCGTGTCGGCCGGCATGCTGACGCCGCGGGGATCGAAGGGCTAGGCTTTCAAACGCCGCCATCCCCACGCCAGCAGTCCCAGGATCAGCGCGGCCGATATCCAGTAGGGCAGCGATCGCGACTGGGTGTACAGCCAGACGCCCAGGCCCGGCGCGACGATGAAGGCGAGCCCATTGGCCGCGGTGATCATGCCCGCGACCGCGCCCTGGCTCGACTGCCCGACCGCGAGCGACGCGCCCGCCGTGAAGCCCGGGCGGATGAAGCCAAAGCCCAGCGAGGACAAGGCGAACCCCATCGTCAGGCCGTAGAGGTCGGTCGCCATGGCATCGATCGTCAGACCTGCCGCCGCCAGTGCGCAGCCCCAAAGGACGAGCGCGCGCGACGACATGCGCAGGCGCGGGATCAGGCCCCATTGCGCGACAAGCGTCGCGGACGCGCCCGCCATCATGACGATCCCGATCAGCGGCTGCGCCTGGACGGGCGGCAGGCCGAGCCGGTCGATGATGAGAAAACCGAGCGGAGTCAGCGACGCGGCCTGCGCGTGGCCCGCGACGACGCCGGCCGCCAGCCACGGAAAGATGCGCGGGTCGCGCCACGACAGGCGCCGGGTGCCCGCGGCGGGTGCGTCCGCGGTCGCCGCGATGACCGACGCGCCTGTCGGAGGCGAACCCAAGGACGGGTAGCTCATCGCCGCGCCGCGTCCGTTGTCCGCGTGCCGCGCCGTGGGCGTGTCGTCGGGCAGCAAGGCCCAGATCGCGGCGAACACGGCCGCGCCGATTAATGCGAACGCGAACACGGGGCCGGACAGGCCGACGAACGGCAGCACGAGCAAGGGGGCGAGCGCGGGACCGACGATCGTGCCGAGCCCGAACGAGGAGGCGAGCGTCGACAGCGCGCCCGTGCGGTCGTCGCGGGTGGTGCGCGAGGCGACATAGGCCTGCACCGCCGACGGGGTGGCCGATCCTACCGCGCCGTAGATGCCGCGCACGATCGCGAACACGACGAACGTCGCGGTTCCCGACAACAATCCCGAGAGACCGAACGCGAGCGCCGACCCGCACAACGTCATGGACACGACGAACCCGCCGATTCCCAACAAGGTGAGCGGCTTGCGCCCGCGCCGGTCGGACTGCCGCGCCCAATAGGGAGCCGTCGCGACCCACAGCACGGCGGACCAGGTGTAGGCGATCGCCACCCATACGTCGTCCATTCCCATCTGCCGCCCGATCGCGGGCATGACCGATTGCAGCGCGGTGTTGCCCGCCGCCGCGACCAGCATCCCTGCGTAGAGCAACGCGAAGTGATCCCGACGCAGAGAGGGCGTGGTTCGTGCGTCCAAGACGGGAGGTTCCTTAACGCGGCGCTGACCCGCTTAGCTTGCCAAGCCGGGCGGCATTTGCCAACGCGGACACCAGGTCACCGTTACGCGAGGAATGTAGATGTCGGCAACACGCGCCCGCGATGCGGGCCGACACGCGCGCGTGCCAAGCCGCGCGGGACCGTTCTGGCAGTTCCTGCGCGGGTTCCTCAAACATCCGGTGATGGTGGGGTCGGTCATCCCGTCCAGCCGGATGCTGATCGACAAGATGCTCGAACCGGTCGATTGGCCCAATTGCAAGCTGTTCGTCGAGTACGGCCCCGGAGTCGGAACGTTCTGCCGCCCGATCCTGGATCGCCTGCCCGCCGACGCGACCTTGCTGACGATCGATACCAATCCGGATTTCACCGACTACCTGCGCGACACGATCCACGATCCGCGCTTCGTCGCGGTCACGGGGTCGGCGGCGGACGTGGGCAAGATCATCGCCGCGCAGGGGTTCGCCCACGCGGACTTCATCCTGTCCGGATTGCCGTTCTCGACGCTGCCGGACGGCGTCGGCCCGCGGATCGCGGCGGAAACCTCAGGCGCGCTGCGGGTCGGCGGCGCGTTCCTCGTCTACCAGTTCAGTCCGAAGGTGCGCGATTTCATCGCACCGCATTTCGACCGCATCGACAGCGGTTTCGAATGGCGCAACATGCCGCCGGCGACCTTGTTCTGGGCGTGGAAACAATAAGCTCGTCGGCGCTGGTGCATCTCAGCGCCCGTCGAGGCCGAAGTTGAGACGGCGCGACACGTTGTAGTCGAGCACGGACACGACGAGGTGGCTGAGCGTCCAGCGCACCACGTTGGCGAAGGTGCGTCGCTCGGCGTAGCGGGCGGGCGTGATTTCGTCGCTGTTCGCGCATTCGCCCGAAACGTAGGCGTCGGCCGCGTCCGCGAACGCACGGTCCTTGATCCGGATCATGATCTCGCAGTTGACGAAGATTGAACGGCGGTCGAAATTGGCCGAGCCGACATAGACGACGTCGTCGAACACGAACAATTTGGTGTGCAGCTTGGTGGGCTGATACTCGAACACGCGCACCCGCTTGCGCAGCAGCGTGCGATAGGTGTGGCGAGCGGCGGCGACCGTGGCTTCGTTGTCCGACTTGGCCGCCGTGATCACTCTCGCATTCCCCCGCGCCGCGGCCGCGCCGATCAGGCGCAGGAACGCGCGGCCCGGCCCGAAATAGGCCGCGACCATGCTCACGCGGCGCGCGCGCGCCATGTCCAGACGCGCTGCAACGGCCCAGGGCGAGAGGAAGTAGGTGGGGCCGCCCAGCAGCCAACGGACCGCGCCGTCCTGCTCGCTATGCGCTTCCAGCATAAGGCGCAGATCGCGCGCGCGGGCGCGTGGCCTGCGCATCCAGTCGTGCAGCGCGTCGAAGTAGGCGGCCAGGCGGCGGCAAGCTTCGCCTTCGACGAGCAGACCCAGGTCGCGCCAGCCGCCGGCCGCGGGCGTCGCGAAGTAGTCGTCGGCGACGTTGAACCCGCCGACCAGCGCGCGCGCGTCGTCGGCGACCGCGAACTTCTGGTGGTTGCGGATCAGGTAGCGGCGGCTTTTCGTGGGCTCATAGCGGCAGAACGCGGCATCCGCGTCGCGCAACGGGGCGAAGAAACTTTCGTCCGCGTCCGACGAGCCAAAGCCATCGACCAGCAGCGCCACGGACACGCCGCGCGCGCGCGCGGCGAGCAGCGCGGCCATGACCTGGCGACCGGCCACATCGTCCTCGAAGATGTAGTAGACCAAACGCAATGAGGTCCGCGCGTCGGCGATGAGGTCGAGCAGCGCCGCAAGCAGCGCGGGGCCCTGCGTGATCAGGTGCAGGCCGTGGCCGGCGGCTTCCATGCGCAGCGCGGGCGCGTCGGGGAGGTGATCCGCCATGCGACGCGCATGCTACCGGTGGGCGAGGCGTGCAAGCCGGGCCATCTTGCCGCGCTTCATTGACCGTACGCGCCGCCGCCTGCTATGAACTGCGGCAACCCTGTAGCTCGAAGAGATTGGAGTGCCGCCCATGGCGCGCGTCACCGTTGAAGATTGCGTCGACAAGATCCCCAACCGGTTCGACCTCGTCCTGCTCGCCGCACAGCGCGCGCGGCAGATTTCGGGCGGCGCGGAACTGACGCTCGACCGCGACCGGGACAAGAACCCGGTCGTCGCCTTACGCGAGATCGCCGAGGAGAATGTGCGACCCGACCACCTGATGGAAGCCGCGTTGCAGGCGATGCAGAAGGTGCAGATGGACGACGAGGACGCGACGGACGAGGTTGGCTCGCTCAGCGAATCGGCGGAAGCCTTGCGCCTCACCGCCGCCGCGCCGCCGCGCAACAACAACAGCGGCGGGGATTACGAGTAGCGATTTACGCCAGCTGCGCCCGGTCCACCCAGACCATCTCGTCCGCGCACAGGGCGCGTCCGTCCTGCGCATGGACCGCGATCGGGCGTACCGGCATTCGGTCGCGCGCGTCGACCAGCACCGGGTTGCAAGGCTGGCCATCGCCGTAGCATTCGCCCCATTGCCGCAACGCGATCAGGACCGGGAGCAGCGCCGAACCCTTTTCGGTGAGCCGGTACGACACCTTGCGCCGGTCGCACGTGTCGGGCGTGCGCGCCATGATGCCTGATTCGACGAGCCGCCCCAGCCGGTTGGACAGGATGTTGCGCGCGATCCCCAAGGTCGACTGGAACTGTTCGAAATGGACGAGCCCGTTGAACGCCCCGCGCAGGATCAGAAACGACCAGCGTTCCCCCATCGCTTCCAGCGCGGACGGCAGGGGGCATTCGACCCCGTTCTTGTAAGCGGCTGCGATCATGTCGGAATGGCTGTTAGAGCGACAATGCTGAACAGGAAACGAAGAAACCGATAAGCTTAAATTAATTTTCATTCGAAACGCGTGAGCGGGGACGGAAGCGCTTGCATCGCGCGCGTCCCCCACCCCATTGTCGGACAATGCTGCGGCAGTACGAACTCGTCGAGCGCGTCAAAGCCTACGACCCGGACGCCGACGAGGCGATGATCAACCGCGCCTACGTGTTTTCGATGAAAGCGCACGGGGTCCAGAAGCGCGCGTCGGGCGATCCGTACTTCAGCCATCCGATCGAGGTCGCGGGCATCCTGACCGAGCTCCGGCTCGATGACGAGACGATCGTCACCGGCATCCTGCATGACACGATCGAGGACACGGTCGCGACGCCCGAGGAGATCGAGCGCCTGTTCGGGCCTTCCGTCGCGCGGCTCGTCGATGGGGTCACGAAGCTGTCGCGGATCGAGGCGCAGACCGAGACCGAGCGCGCCGCGGAAAACCTGCGAAAGTTCCTGCTGGCGTTGTCCGACGACATCCGCGTCCTGCTCGTCAAGCTCGCCGACCGGCTCCACAACATGCGCACGCTCCACCACGTGCCGTCGGAGGAGAAGCGCCGCCGCATCGCGCGCGAGACGATGGACATCTACGCCCCGCTCGCCGAGCGCATCGGCATGTACGAGTTCATGAAGGAGATGCAGACGCTCGCCTTCAAGATCCTGGAACCCGACGCCTATGCGTCGATCTCGAAGCGGCTGGAGCAGCTGCACGGCGGCAAGGGCGGCGACGCATTGATCGGACGCATCGGGCTCGGCCTCGAACTTTATCTGGGGGACAACGGCATCTCTGCCAAAGTGCAGGGCCGCGAGAAACATCCTTATTCTATCTGGCGCAAGATGGCCGAGCGCCACATCTCGTTCGAACAATTGTCGGACGTGATGGCGTTCCGCGTCATCGTCGACGACCGCGACGCCATCTACCGGGCGCTGGGGCTCATCCACGCGCGCTGGCCGATGGTGCCGGGACGTTTCAAGGATTTCGTGTCGACCCCCAAGCGCAACGGGTATCAGTCGATCCACACGTCCGTGATCCACAACGAGCGCATGCGCATCGAAATCCAGATCCGCAGCCGCGATCAGCACGAACAGGCCGAACACGGACTGGCTGCGCATTGGGCATACAAGGAAGGCCGGGACCGCGACGCGAGCGCCGATGGCACCGATCGCTCCGTCCCATGGATCGAAGACCTCGTCGAGATTCTCGAACATGCGGCCAGCCCCGAAGAGCTGCTCGAGCACACCCGCATGGCGATGTACCAGGACCGCATTTTCGCCTTCACGCCGCGCGGAGAACTGATCCAGCTGCCCAAAGGCGCAACTCCCGTAGACTTCGCCTACGCGGTGCACTCCGCGCTCGGCGATCAGGCGGTCGGGGCCAAGGTCAACGGTCGTGTCGTTCCACTGCGCACCCCGATCGAAAACGGCGATCAGGTCGAAATCCTCGCGTCGGACGCGCAACACCCCCAACCCGGCTGGCTCAACTACGTCGTCACGGGAAAGGCGCGCGCCGCGATCCGCCGCTTCGTGCGGCACAAGGAACGCGACGAGACGGTTGCGCTCGGCACCAAGATCTATGACGATGTCGTCGCGCGATTGCCGGCGGAACTTGGCGCGGGCGCGATGGAGGGCGCGCTTAAACGGCTCAAACTCGCATCGTCCGACGACCTGATGGAAGCGATCGCGCGCCGCCGCATCGACGACGGGCGGCTGATCGAGGCGCTGATGCCGGGCGCGGGCGGGGGCGACGTCGCTGTCGTCAAGCCACCGCCCCAGCAGGCCGCGATCTCGATTTTGGGCCTGACGCCCGGCGTCGCCTACACGCTCGCCTCCTGCTGCCACCCGATCCCGGGTGACCGCATCGTCGGGCTGCGCCGCGAAGACGAAGGGATCGAGGTCCACACGATCCACTGCGACACGCTCGCCGACGGGGTCGACGCGGACTGGCTCGATTTGGCCTGGGGCGACGGATCGGACGGGGGAACGGCGCGCGTCCACCTCGTGCTGCGCAACGAAGCCGGAGCGCTTGGACGCACGGCCGCGGTGTTCGGCGATCACGGCGCCAACATCGTCAACATGTCGATGGTCCACCGCGATGAGGGGTTCCACACGTTCGATGTCGATGTCGAAGTCCACGACGTCTCCCACATGGTGCGCATCCTCACCGGGCTGCGGACGCAGGACGCGGTGGCAACCGCCGAACGCGTCTAGCGCGGCTGTGTGGGAACACGGCCGGGTATAGCCTGTTGTCGAGTGCAGGACAGATCGTCACGGGACTCAAGCGCATGACCATTCACAAGCTCGGCAGCGCCGCCGACTACGGCGTCTACGAACCTTCCGCTGCAGCGAAGCCGATTACGCCGAGCGTGCAGCCGAAATCCAACGATCTGCGACCAAGCGGCGGTTCAAACGTGCCGAGCGAAGGCAGGCTGAGCGGATTGTTGTGGGCCGCCGCCGCCGCCGGACTTGCTGCGGGACTTGCCGTAAGCTTCATCTTTACGAAGCGAAGCTGACCGCGATCCAGCCGAGCCCTGCACGATCGCGTAAGCATCTATCCCTCCCGTTGCGGCACCCATATAGCGGCGGCGTGGTTCCCTTTTCGTTCGCCGATCATTCGCTCGTCGCCCTGCCGCAGGGCGCGCTTTACTGGCCATCGCGTCGCGCGTTGCTCGTTGCTGACCTCCATCTGGAAAAGGCAAGCTGGTTCGCGCGCTTTGGCCAGATGCTGCCGCCCTACGATTCGCAGGCGACGCTCGCCGACCTTACGCTGATCGCGGCGGCCACGGACGCGCGCGAAATCTGGTGCCTGGGCGACAGCTTTCATGACTCGCGCGGATGCGAGCGCCTGCCGGTCTTGGCGCGCGAATTGCTCGTGGCGCTTACGTCGCGGCTGCGCTGGACGTGGATCACGGGCAATCACGATCCCGCCATAGCCGATCATTGCGGCGGCGAGATCGTCAGCCAAGCGGCGGTCGACGGGCTGATCCTGCGTCACGAGGCGGACGCGCGGGAAACGCGGCCCGAGCTGTCCGGGCACTTCCATCCCAAATTGCGCGTGTCGCTACGCGGCCGCCGCATTTCGCGCCGCTGTTTCGTCGCGACACCGACCAAGCTGATCCTGCCCGCGTTCGGATCGCTGACGGGCGGTCTCGACGCGCACCATCCCGAGATCGTGCGCGCGGTGGGGCCGGGCGCGCAGGCGCTGATCCCGCTGACCGACCGTCTGCTGCGCTTCCCGATCGCCGCCTAGCCGAGGCGGGCGGGGATGAGGCCGCGCAGCGCATTGCCGATGCGAAAGCCGCCGGCCAGGTCTTCAGGACGCAGGTCCGCTTCCCGCGCACGGCCGTCCGCGATCAGCCGCGCGCGCAGGACGCCGGGGAGCAGTCCACGCGTCAGCGGCGGGGTCAGCAGCACGTCACCGTTGTCCACGAATACCGCCGTGAACGTACCTTCCGTCAGGAAACCGCCGGGATCGACGAAGAGCGTCTCGAACATGCCGCCGTCCAAGCGGGCCGCATCGTAGAAGCCGCGGTCGCTCGTTTTGTGGCGCAGCCGGAAGTCGTCGCTCCGAACCGGCAGCGGCCGGACCGTGACAGACACAGGTTCGGCCGGCTGCGCGGGCAAAATTCGCGCCTCGATCGCCACCGTGCCGCTCCGCGCCAGCCGCAGCCGGACGGCACGCGCGTCACCGAGGCGAAAGGTCGCGGCCTGCAAGTCGTTTCGAAGGCGGTGCCGATCGAAGGCGAAGCCGAGCGCCGCCGCGCTGCTTCCGAGGCGTTCGAGGTGGAGGTCCAGATCGGCAAGTCCGTCCTCGGGATCGAAGCGCATCGTCTCGACCAGGTCGAGGCGCGGTTGGCCCGCCGTGACGAACGCGCCTTTCGCGCAGCATTCGTGCCATTCGTCGTCCGGTCGGCTGTCGTGGACGATCCCCGCGCCCAGCCCGAGCGTCGCGGACGTGCCGTCGCGGCCGATGCCCAGCGTGCGAATGAGGACGTTGAACGCGGCCTCGCCGTCGGGCGCGATCCACCCCATCGATCCGGTGTACGCGCCGCGGGCCCTGTTCTCGGAGGCGGCGATGACCTCCATCGCCCGGATTTTTGGCGCGCCCGTGATCGATCCGCACGGAAAGGTCGCGCGCAGGACGTCGACCGGGCCGAGGCCAGGCGACAGCCGCGCTTCGATCGTCGACGTCATCGTGTGGACCGTCGGGTAGCTCTCGACGTCGAACAGCGCGGGCACCGTCACCGATCCGGCGACGGACACGCGCGACAGGTCGTTGCGCAGCAGGTCTACGATCATGAGGTTTTCCGCGCGCTCCTTGGGGTCGGCGGCGAGCGTTGCGGCGGCAGCTTCGTCTTTCGCCGGATCGGCGTCCCGTGCGGCGGTCCCCTTCATCGGACGGGCGGTCAGGCGGCCGTCCCGGGCCAGGAAGAACAGTTCGGGCGACGCCGACAGCAGCCAGTGCTCGCCCGTGAACAGCGCGCCGCCCCACGGCGCACGTGCCCGCGCGCGCAAGCCGGCGAAGAGCGCGAGCGGGTGACCGGCGAAGCGGACGTCGTTCGAAAAGCTCAGGTTCGCCTGGTAGATGTCGCCCGCGGCGATCAGCTCCGCCGCGTCGCGCACGTGCGCTTCGTAAATCGCGCGGGTGATGCCGGGTTCGGGCCGGACGGCGGTCGCGCCCGCCGGATCGGGAAGGCGGCGCGCGACCTCGTCTGGCTCCAGCCGCTCGACATCGGCGAACAGGCCGAACCAGAGCAGCGGCACGTCGGGCACGCGCCCGGTGGCCAGCGGCAGCAATCTCGGCTCGAGCGCGTAGCCCGCTTCGTACGATAGGAATCCCGCCGCGTGCAGGCCGGACGTGGCCGCGTCCGCGATGCGGTCCAGCGCGGGGAGAACGGCGTCGATCGCGTCGGCGCGGACGATCTCGACCGGGTGCGTGAAGAGCCTGGCTGACCCGTCGCGTCCGTCGTCGCACAGCACGAACGGGGACGTCGGATCGATCGTGCCGTCGCCCAACGCACCTCCGTCTCTTGTCGTCGCCATCGGCGCGGCTTAGCCTGCGCATCTGCCACTTCACAGAGGGGCAGTTCACACAGGAGTTCGCCATGCGCCGTGTCGGTCTGTTCATGCTCGCGGCGCTGACCGCGTCGCCCGCCACGGCCGATGTCGAAAAGCCCGCCGCGCTGATCGCGGACGGCATTCCGGCGATTCCCGACCGGCTTGCGGCAGCGACGCGGCCGTACATGGAGTTTCGCACCGCGAGCTTCTCGGGATGGAACCCTCTCGATCGGTCGATGCTGATCGCCACCCGCTTCGGCAACACCGCGCAGCTGCACCGCGTCGCCGCGCCCGGTGCGGACCGGCGGCAGATCAGCTTCGAAGCGGAACCCGTCGGCGGCGGCTCCTACGCGCCCAGACGGGGCGACGTGCTGCTCGTGCAGAAGGACGTCGGCGGGAACGAGTTCTACCAGATCTACGCGTTGAAGGACGGACGGCTGACGCTGCTGACCGACGGCAAGAGCCGCAACGGCCTCGGCGCATGGTCGCACGACGGGCGGCTGGTCGGTTACTCGTCGACGCGGCGCAACGGCGCCGACAGCGACCTGTACGTCATGGACCCGCGCAATCCGGTCACGAACCGCTTGGTCGCGCAGGTAAAGGGCGGCGGGTGGCAGCTGTCCGACTTCTCGCACGACGGAAAGCGTGCGGCCGTCGTCGAGTACGTGTCCGTGAACAAGTCGAACGTCTACGACCTCGATCTCGCGAGCGGCACGATGCGGCCGATCACGGACGCCGGGGCAAGCGTGTCCTACGGCACCGCCAGCTACGCGCCCGACGGGACGTTGTGGGTAACCTCCGACGACGGGTCCGACTTCCAACGGCTCGGCAAGCTGTCGCGCGACGGACGCTTCACGGCCGTGTCGCGCGAGCCGAAATGGGACGTCGAGACCTTCGACATTTCCGACGACGGTCGCACGATCGCCTACGTCGTCAACGAAGCCGGCATCAGCCGGGTCAAGGTCCTGGATGTTGCCAGCGGCCGGACGCGCGCCGTCACGCAGCTGCCCGTCGGCGTCGTCGGGGGCGTCGACATCGCGCCGTGGGGCACGATCGGCCTCACTTTGTCGTCTGCGCGCGCACCCGCCGACGCGTACGCGATCGACGGGCGCACGTTGGCCGTCACCCGCTGGACCGAGAGCGAGACGGGCGGCCTGGATCCGCGCGCCAACGTCGAACCCGAGCTGGTTGAAGTGAAGAGCTTCGACGGCGAACCCGTCTCCGGCTTCCTCTACCGCCCCGACGCGCGCAAGTTCCCGGGCAAGCGGCCGTTGATCGTGAACATCCACGGCGGACCCGAAGGCCAATCGCAGCCGGGCTTCCAAGGCCGCAACAATTACTATCTCAACGAACTCGGCGTGGCGATCTTCTATCCCAATGTCCGCGGGTCGACGGGGTTCGGCAAGCGCTTCGTCGCGCTCGACAACGGGCCTGCGTTGCGCGAAAATTCCGTGAAGGACATCGGTGCGTTCATGGATCGGCTATCCGCCGACCGCGCGATCGATGCAGGCCGGATCGGCGTTACGGGCGGGTCGTACGGCGGATACATGTGCTACGCGGCGTCGATCCGCTACGGCGACCGCCTGCGCGGCGCGAACTGCGCGGTCGCGATCTCCAACTTCGTGACGTTCCTGGAAAACACGCAGAGCTACCGCCGCGACCTGCGCCGCGTCGAATATGGCGACGAACGCGATCCGGCGCAGCGGGCGGCGTTGCTTGCGATCTCGCCGCTGACGCGCGTGTCCGAGCTGAAGATCCCGCTCATGATCCTGACCGGCGGCAACGACCCGCGCGTGCCCGCGTCCGAGGCGGATCAGGTGGTCAAGGCGGTGCGCGCCAATGGCCGCACCGCATGGCATCTGCTGGGGCAGGACGAGGGCCACGGCTTCGCCAAGAAGGCCAATCAGGATTACGCGTTCTGGACGGGACTCATGTTCTGGCAGCAGAACCTTCTGGGGGATCGCCGGACGGCCGCCAGGTAACGTCGTCTCGGCGCATGCCTGGATCTCAGGGATATGAAGCTGCCGTCGGCATGACCTCGCTGAGATCCCAGCCTACGCCGGGATGACGCTTAATCCCGCGCCCGCGCTTCCAACGCGTTACGTCGCCAGACGTGAGCCACGCTAACTTGCCGGTTGTGGAGAAAAACGGTTCGCACCTCGTTTACCTAGATGCACCCGTCCGAAAACCGGCGGGAGACGCCAGGAAGAGCGGCCGCCCGCCGCTCCAAAGGAGAATTGACATGAAGACATTGATGCTCATGGCCGCCGCGATGACGCTGAGCGGTGCCGCATTCGCGCAAAGCACGACCACGACGACCACGACCACAGCGCCGCAGGACACGACGATGACCGATCCCGCGACGGCGCAACCGGCCGACTCGGGGACGATGCAGCAGATGCAGAACGACCCGGCGATGGCGCAGCCGACGCAGACGGACTCGAGCCAGTCGATGCAGCAGGGGTCGGGCACGATGCCCGCGCAGAGCGGAAGCATGCCCATGCAGAGCGGCAGCATGTCGAACATGTCCGGCGGCAACATGGCGGGAATGCAGCCCGGAATGGCGTCGGGCACCTACCCGCGTTGTTCGGCGACGGTAACCGACCGTTGCACGCAGGTCGCGGGAAGCAGCCGCGCACGTCGCCGCCGCTAGATCCGACCCGCACGAACGATCTTCAAGTCCGCGGTTCGTCTAGGCGAGCCGCGGACTTTCCACGTTCCGCCCAATCGGTCGACCCGCTTGCCAGCGCGATGGCGGCGCGTCATGCGGCGGGGATGTCCGATCCCCCGCTCAAGGCGACCATCATTCCAGTCACGCCACTCCAGCAGAACTGCTCGCTGATCTGGTGCACCGCAACCATGCGCGGGGCGTTCGTCGATCCGGGCGGCGACATCGAGAAGCTCGCCGGTGCCGCCGTTTCGCAACGCGTGACCGTCGAGAAAATTCTGCTGACGCACGGGCATATCGATCACTGCGGATTGGCCAAACCGCTCGCGGACCAACTCGGCGTCGCCATCGAGGGTCCGCATTCCGCGGACGGCTGGCTGCTCGAACGATTGGCGGAAGACGGCGCGAACTACGGCATTCTCGGCGTGCCGTTCGAACCCGACCGCTGGCTGGACAACGGCGACAGGGTCACCGTCGGCGACCTGACGCTCGACGTGTACCTGACCCCCGGCCACACGCCCGGGCACGTGATCTTCCATCATGCGCCGTCGAAGCTGGCGCTGGTCGGCGACGTGCTGTTCGAAGGATCGGTGGGACGTACCGACTTTCCAAGGAGCAGCCACGACGACCTGCTGACGTCCGTCGTCACGAAGCTTTGGCCGCTCGGCGACGACACCGTCTTCATACCCGGTCATGGCGGCGTTTCGACCTTCGGACGCGAACGCGCGACCAATCCCTTCGTCGGGGACCGCGTTCTCGCCTAGCCGAGCATGATCGCGGAGGGCTCCGCGCGAAGATACGGCGTCAGCAACGCAGCGATCGCGAAGGCACCGAGCGGCAGCCACGTCAGCAGCATTCCCGCGATCCGCAAGGCGCTCGGGGCGGGGCGCTCCATGCCCAGGATGTGCGCGACGCGGCCAAGCACAAAAAACGCGCCGCCCACCCAAAGCAGCAACGCACTGCCGTGGGAGAGTTCGAGCAGCGCCAGCAGGATCAGGAACAGCGGCGCGTATTCCGAAAAGTTCGCGTGCGCGCGCATTCGCGTCATCAGGGGATCGTTGCCGGCGTCGCCCAGCGGGATCTTGTGCCGGAATCGAAGCTGGCTCACGCGCCCGGCCAGCCACAAAGCAAGCAGCCCGCACGCGCCCGCGATCGTCAGCGTGATCGGCAGCGTCATGGCAGGTCCTCAGGCTTCACCGGGCTTGCCTGCCACGCACGCGCCCGCCTTGCAACGAAGCGTGGAACGGCTATAGGGCGGCACTTCGCGACGCGTGTCGCGCCCGATGCCGCGGCGCGTCCGTCGGCCTCATCCAAATTACAGGTTTCCCGCCATGGCCGTTCCCAAAAGAAAAACCTCGCCGTCGAAGCGCAATATGCGCCGCAGCCACGACTCGCTGGCCATTCCGACGTTTCAGGAGTGCCCCAATTGCGGCGAACTGCGCCGGCCGCACAATCTGTGCGTCGCCTGCGGCCATTATCACGGCCGCGAAGTCGTGAGCGTCGAGGCCTAGTCAGCCGCTGTCGGCAACGCTGGAGGCGAGACGCTTGAGCGCTTCTCCGCGGATCGCGATCGACGCAATGGGTGGGGACGGCGGCCCCGCGACGATGATCGCTGGAGCCGCGATCGCGCATAGGAAGAGCCCCGCGCTCAGTTTCCTCATGTTCGGGGACGAGGCCGCGATCTCGACCGAGTTGGGCAAGCACGCGGCGTTGAGCCGGGTCGTCGAGATCGATCATTCGACCGACGTCATCTCGGCGACGGACAAGCCCAGCCACGCGATCCGGCGCGCGAAGACCACGTCCATCGGGCGCGCGATCAACGCGCTCAAGACCGGCCGGGCGCAGGCCGCCTTGTCCGGCGGCAACACGGGCGCGATGATGGCGATGGCCAAATTGTCGCTGCGCACGATGGCCGGGATCGACCGGCCGGCCCTCGCCGCGTTGCTGCCGACGCTCGGCGACAACGACCTCGTCATGCTCGACCTGGGCGCGAACACCGAATGCGACACGCAGAACCTGGTGCAGTTCGCGGTCATGGGCTCGGCCTACGCCCGCACCGTCATGGGGATGGCGAGGCCCCGCGTGAAACTGCTCAACATCGGTACCGAGGCGCTCAAGGGCACGGACGCGCTCAGGGACGCGGCCGCGATGCTGCGCGAGGCGAGTTATTTGCCGATGCAGTTCGATGGGTTCACGGAAGGCGACCAGATATCGCGCGGGGACGTCGACGTCGTCGTGACCGACGGCTTTTCGGGCAACATAGCGCTCAAGACCGCGGAGGGAACGGCGCGCTTCGTCACCGACCTGCTGCGCCGCGCGTTCACGTCGTCGATCCGGTCCAAGGCCGGGTTCATGCTGTCCAAACCCGCATTGCACATGCTCAAGGTCCACCTCGACCCCAACAACCACAACGGCGCGGTTTTTCTGGGTCTGAACGGGCTGGTCGTCAAAAGCCACGGCGGGGCCAACGCGGTCGGCGTGTCCAACGCGATCGGGGTGGCGGCCAAGATGGTGGCGAACGACATGACCCGCCGCATCGCGGAAGATCTCGATAATTTTCGTGAGCACACGGTGGAACTGGCGAAGTAAACGAACGCCCTAGCGGCGACGCGTGCTTAGCCTGAGTTATTAGGGAATTGCGCTAGCCCGATGCTTTGCCTATGCAATGTGCATGGCAAGGGGCGACGAAGCGGCCGAGACGGGCACTCTGACGAGGGCCGATCTGGCGGATGTGGTGCACAAGCGGATCGGCTTGTCGCGTTCCGAGTCGTCGCACTTCGTTGAACGCACGCTGCATCATCTTTGCGCCGCCTTGTCCAACGGCGAGAACGTCAAGCTGTCCGGTTTCGGCAGCTTCCTCCTGCGAGACAAGGGCGAGCGCGTCGGGCGCAATCCCAAAACGGGCGTCGAAGTGCCGATCGCTCCGCGCCGCGTGCTGACGTTCCGCGCAAGCCAGACGATGCGCGACGGGGTTTGCGGCACCGAGTGAGCGAGACGGACGTCCAGGATCCCGGCCGCATGACGAAAGTCGCGTCTCCCAAGGACGACGCGGCGTTTCGCACGATCAGCGAACTTGCCACGGAACTGGGCGTACCGCAGCATATCCTGCGCTACTGGGAAACGCGATTTCCCCAGCTCCGCCCGCTGCAGCGTGCGGGCAACCGGCGCTACTATCGCCCGGCTGACGCGGCGCTCGCACGGCGTATTCACAATCTGCTCGAGAACGAACATTACACGATCAAGGGCGTGCAGCGCCTGCTCGTCGGCAAGAGCGCGGAGCCGGAGCCGGTGGTTCCCGTCGCGTCGGCACCGGATGCGGGGGTTCCTGTGGAGGGCTTGCGCCGTGTCCGCACGCTGCTCGCCGAAGCGCTCGCCGCGGACAGCGCCTAGGTCTAGCCGTCCGGGCCCAGCGACGGGTCGAGATCGCGGGGCCGGACGAACCGCACCAGCCGTCCGCTTCCGGCATCCTCCCACCGGTCCGCGTCCAGCGCGATCTCGGCGAGCGTCGCGGTCGGATACTTGATCTCGACCTCATGGCGCAGCGGACTGTCCGCGTGCGCAGCGAGTTCGAGCGCCAGTTCCTCCAATCCCGGATTGTGTCCGACGAGCAGCACGCGCGCCGCCTCGGGATCGAACGCGCGCACGATGTCGAGCAGAGTGGACGCGGACGCCAGATAAAGGTCCTCGTCGAAGGCGGGGGCGAGGGCACGCGCGTAGCCCCGTTCGACTTCGTCCAGCGTGTCGCGGACACGCAGGGCGGGCGAGGCGATCACGGCGTCGAACGTCAACCCCTCGCCACGCATGTACGCGCCAACCGTGCGCGCGGCGCGGCGGCCGCGATCGTTGAGCGGCCGGTCGAAGTCGCGCTGCACCGCATCGGTCCAGTCGGATTTCGCGTGGCGCAGCAGGGTCAGGCTTTTCATTCTTGGACGATCTCAGGCGGACACGCCTTGCCGCAAAGATGTAACGTGGGAAAGGCGTGTTCGCACTTCGGTCACAGCGACGTCGAGCGTCACGCGCCGAACCGCGACCCCGGGCGGAAACGCGGTCAGCAGCCGCGTCGGGGTCGCGGACGAAAGCAGCACGAACACGCCCCGGTCGTCCGCGCGCCGGATCAGCCGCCCGAACGCCTGGGCCAGCCGCGCGCGCACCATGCGATCGTCATACGCGGTGCCTCCGCCCGCGAGGCGCCGTGCCGCGTGCAGCACGGTCGGGCGCGGCCACGGCACGCCTTCCATGACGACGAGGCGCAGCGAATGGCCGGGCACGTCGACCCCGTCGCGGAGTGCGTCCGTGCCGAGCAGGGACGCGCGTGGGTCGTCCCGGAAGATGTCGACAAGCGTGCCCGTATCGATCGGATCGACATGCTGCGCGTAAAGCGGCAATCCGGATCGCGCGAGTCGGTCCGCGATCCGCGCGTGCACGGCCTTGAGGCGCTGGATCGACGTGAACAGGCCGAGCGTGCCCCCGCCCGCCGCCTCGATCAGCTGCCCGTACGCGCCGGCCGCTTGCGGAATATCCCCGCGTTTGACGTCCGTGACGATGAGTACCGTGCTATTTAGGGGATAGGCGAACGGGCTCGGTGCCTCGAACCGCTCGATGGGGCCGCCGACGTGCAGCACGCCCGTACGCGCTTCGGCGGCAGCCCAGTCCTCGCCGCCGCGCAAGGTGGCGGATGTAATCACCACTCCGTGCGCCTGCTTAAGCACGGCATCGGCCAAAGGCCGAGTCGGGTCGAGCCAGCGACGGTGGATGCCGATGTCGTATTCGCGGCCTTCAGCGCGTTCGAGCTGCAACCAGTCGACGAAGTCCGGGTCGCCCGGGCCGCCGATGCGGGCAGCAAGCGCAAGCCAGCCGGCGAGCGTCCGCGTGCGCCACGCCAGGCTGCCGATCGCGCCCTCGATCCGCGCGCGTGCCGATGCGTCGAGCCAGTCGGGGCCATCTTCCAGCACCGCCTCGAGCCGCTTGCCGAGCACGATCAGCGGCCGGTGCAGCGCCTCGATCGCTTCCATCGCCGGTGCGGCGGCCTCGACCAGTTCTGGGTCGAGTTCGGCCATCTCGGTTTCCAGGCCGTAGCCGGCGTCTTGTGCTGAAGCGCGCGCGTAAACGGTGGCGCGGACGGTCGCGAGCAGCGTTTCGATCGGGCCGTAGGGTTGCCCCTCCGCGACGCGGCCGAGCCAGCCGTCGCTGGGCAACGCGCCTGCCGCCTCGATCGCCGCCTCCAGCGCTTGCCCGCCCGCTTCGTCATACGACGCGACGTCCATCAGCCGCGCGGCGAGGCCTCGCCTTCGTCCGCGCGACGCTTTCTCCGGACCCATGATCCAGCGGCGCAGCTCGATCGTCTCCGCGCCCGACAGAGCGGCGGAAAAGGTCGAGTCCGCCGAGTCAAACAGATGATGCCCTTCGTCGAACACGATGCGGGTGGGCGGTTGGCCACCATCGCGCCCACGTGCCGCGTTGAGCATGAGCAGCGCGTGGTTGGCGATGACGATGTCCGCGCCCGCGCTCGCTTTCGCGGACCGTTCGATGAAGCATTTCCGGTAATGCGGACAACCGGCATACACGCATTCGCCGCGACGATCGGTGAGCGCGGTCGATCCGGCGCGCCGGAACAGCGTCGGCAGCCAGCCGGGGAGGTCGCCGCCCACCATGTCGCCATCCTTCGAATACGCGGCCCAGCGCGCCACCAGCTGCGCCAGGATCGCCGCTCGGCCCGCGAACCCGCCTTGCAGCGCGTCCTCCAGGTTGAGCAGGCACAGATAATTTTCGCGGCCCTTGCGCACGACGACCTTGGCTTTTCGCGTTGCCGCATCGGGGAACAACCGCATGCCCTCACGGTCGAGCTGCCGCTGCAGCGCCTTCGTAAAGGTAGAAATCCACACCGCGCCGTCCGCGCGCTCGGCCCACAGCGACGCGGGCGCGAGGTAGCCGAGCGTCTTGCCGATGCCCGTGCCGGCTTCGGCAAGCAGCATGTTAGGCTGCCCTTCCGCGCGTCGCGGCGCGAATGGCGCGGCGGCGGCGGCGGCGTAGGACCGCTGACCTTCGCGCACTTCGGCGTCCGATCCGACGAGCCTGGCGAGCCGGTCCGCCACGTCATCCGGTCCGATGCGCACCGTGCGCGGGGCGGGGCGGGGCGCAGCGTCTTCCCACTGCGGGAGCTTGGAAAAAAGCCAGCGCTCGGGCTTGTCGGGCTTGGCGATGCGCGCGGACACGAGCTGCGCCCAGGGCCAGCGCATGCGCGCGAGCGACTGCACGGCGGTCCAAGCGCCTTCGCGCTCCGCCCAGTCCGGCCGTTCCATCGCGCCCAGCAACGCGTCCGCCGCGCTCAGCAAAAACGCAGCCGCGCCTACATCGTCCCCCGGCGGCTCCAGACGCAGCGCTTTCGCGAACCCGTACGGCGTCGGCACTGCAAACCTTGCCGGGTGCACGAACGCGAACAGTTCAAGCAGGTCCAGCCCCGACAATTCGGGATACCCCAGCCGCTGCCCCACATACGGCGCGCCCAGCATCACCATCGGCGTCCCCGCGGCCTCCGCGATTGCCTCGCCCCGCCCGACTGCCCGCACGCGGGGCGTGCCGTAGGGGGCATCGGCGATCCAGATGCCCGCATGGCTTGCGTGAAGCGCGGGGTAGGGCAAAGGGGACGCCATGCCGCAAACGTGGGACAACCGGAACGAAAGGGCAACAGCTGACCGTCTCGTCTGAACTCCGCGCGGCAGCGAACGTGTCGAAGGCTTGGCCGTACGAAGAAGCGCGCAAGCTTCTGAAGCGCTGGCCGGAAGGAAAGCCGAATGGGGAGCCGATCCTGTTCGAGACCGGCTACGGCCCGTCCGGCCTCCCGCATCTCGGCACGTTTACCGAAGTCGCGCGCACCTTGTGGGTGCAGCATGCGTTCTCGGAGCTGTCGAATGCGCCGACGAAGCTGATCGCATTTTCCGACGACATGGACGGCATGCGCAAGGTGCCGCCGGGGCTGCCGAACCAGGATTTGCTCGTCGCCAATCTCGACAAGCCCTTGTGCCGCGTACCCGATCCGTTCGGTTGCCACGACAGTTTTGCTGCACACAACAACGCGGCGCTGCGGGCCTTTCTCGACGACTTCGGCTTCACCTACGATTTCGTCGCGTCGTCGGACGCCTACGCGGGAGGCCGCTTCGATGCGACGTTGCGAACGGTCTTGGCGAATTACGACGCTATCATGGGGGTGATGCTGCCGACGCTGGGGCCCGAGCGGCGGCAAACCTACTCGCCCGTGATGCCGATCGATCCAATATCGGGCAAGGTGATGCAGGTCCCGCTCGAAGGCGTCGACGCAGCAGCGGGCACCGTGCGTTATCGCAACGCGGATGGCGAGATCGTCGAGCAGTCGATCTTGGGCGGATCGTCAAAACTGCAATGGAAGGTCGATTGGGCGATGCGCTGGGTCGCGCTCGGCGTCGACTACGAGATGTCGGGCAAGGACCTGATCGAATCCGTCGTGCAATCGTCGAAGATCGCGCGCATCCTTGGCGCGAAACCGCCCGAGGGGTTCTCGTACGAGATGTTCCTCGACGAGGAAGGCCGCAAGATTTCCAAGACCGCGGGCAACGGCCTCACCATCGACCAGTGGCTGACCTACGGATCGCGCGAAAGCCTCGCCTTCTTCCTTTACCGCGAGCCGAAGAAGGCCAAGCAACTCAGCCTCGCGATCGTGCCCCGCGCGGTCGACGAGTACGCGCAGTTCCTCGAAAGCTATCCGGATCAGGAACTCGAAAAACGGCTCGGCAACCCGGTGCACCACGTCCACGCGGGCGATCCGCCGCCCGCGCGCATGCCGTTGACCTTCGCGCTGCTGCTCAACCTCGTCGGCGTCGCGGCGACGAACGACAAGGCTTTGCTGTGGGGCTTCGTGCGCCGCTACGCACCCGACACCGGGCCGGACACGCACCCCGAACTCGACGCACTGCTCGACAAGGCTCTGGCCTACTACCGCGATTTCGTCGCTGGATCGCTCGTCCATCGTGCGCCCGACGCGCGGGAAGCCGATGCCCTGCGCGACCTGGACGCGGGCCTGGCGGCGCTTCCCGAGGACACGCCCGGCGATGCCCTGCAGAACCTCGTCTTCGAGATCGGCAAGCGCCACGCGTTCGATCCCTTACGCGACTGGTTCAAAGCCTTGTACGAAACGCTGCTCGGGTCGTCGCAGGGCCCGCGCATGGGAAGCTTCATCGCGCTGTACGGAATCGGGGCAACGCGCGCCCTGATCGCGCAAGCGCTGGCGCGCTGACGCAAGCCGTTCAGATCATGTTGTTTTCCAAACCGCCAGGTTTTGCGGGAACAGTGCAAGGAACTTCATGCGAATCCTGAACCTCGCGGCCGCGGTCGCCGTCCTGTCGATCGCCGCGCCCGCCGCCGCGCAGAGCGCGCGTGACCACCTCGTCAAGGCCGCGTTCGCCGCGCGCGATCGGCCGGGCGCGCTCGTGTCCGTCGCCGCGGCGCTCGCCTCCGCGGAGGCGACGCTGGCGCGCGATCCGGCGAACCGCGAGGCGCAGCTGCAGCGCGCGCTCGCGACCGGCTATCGCGGCAAACTGAAGCGCAACCGCAAGGACGTGCAGGCCGCGCGCAAGCAGTTCGAGGCTCTGGTCGCGGCCAACCCGCGCGATGCCGAAGCGCAGATGGCGCTCGGCGGCTGGCACCTGGGCGCGATCATCGAGCTGGGATCGCTGGTCGCGCGTACCGGGCTCGGCGCGCGCAAGGATCGCGGGCTGCAGGCGCTGGGCGCGTCGGTCGGCGCGGGCGGGGGGCGGGCGATCTTCCCGGCTTACGCGTCGCTGACCCGCATCATGATCGATCCGTCCGATGTCGCGGGCGCGCGCGCCTTGGCCGAGAGCGCGGTCCGCGGGCGGGTCGCCCGGCCGGAGGACCGCATCATGCAGCGCCACGCCGCGACGATGCTCCCGCATCTGCGCCCCGGCAACGGCAAGGCCGCGGCCGCGCTCGCGGAACGGCTGATGCCGTTCGGGACTTTCGCGAAATAAGGAAAAAGGGCGGGAGACTTTCCGGGCAAATCCCGTTGGGCAGGAAACCGTAGCGATTGAGGACCTGCCATGAACGTCGGCGACGAGCGCACTGCCTCCTATTGGACCGACGTCGATCTGCCGCGTGATCGGCCCTCGTTGACGGGCGACGCGCGCGCGCAGGTCGCGATCATCGGTGCGGGACTCGCCGGCCTCTCCGCCGCCTACGAGCTCGGCAAGGCCGGGAAGCAAGTCCTCGTTCTCGATCGCGGGCGCGTCGGACGCGGCCAGTCCGCGCGCACGACCGCGCAGCTCGCCTGGCAGCTCGACGATTATTACCATGTCCTGCGCAGCCAACGCGGCGATGAGGACGCGCGCGCCTACTACGTCCGCGCCCGCGCCGCGATCGACCGCATCGGCGAAATCGCGCGCGCGGAAAACATCGATTGCGACCATGCCACGATCGACGGCTACCTGTACGTCGCGCCCGGCGACGATCCTTCCGTGCTCGATGACGAGCTGGAGGCGTGCCGGGCCCTGGGCATCGACGACGTGCGGTTCGTCGACCGCGCACCCGTTCCCGGCCGCGACACGGGGCGCGCGTTGCTATGGCCGCAGCAGGGTCGCTTCCACATCCTCAAATATCTCGAAGGGCTTGCAGGGGCGGTCGAGCGCATGGGCGGCCGCATCCACGGCCACACCGCGGTCGTCGAGATCGAGGAGGACGAGAACGGCGCGACCCTGAAGCTCGCCGACGGCGGCACCGTGAAGGCGGAGACCGTCATTTCCGCCGCCAACACCGCGCTGGTCGACTTGCCTCTCCAGCCCAAGCTCGAACCCTACCGGTCGTACGCGATCGCCGGGCCCGTGCCCAAGGGCTCCGTCTCCGACGCGCTCGTGTGGGACACGCTGGAGGCGTACCACTATGTCCGCATCCAGCCGGAGGAGACGCGCGACATCCTCATCGTCGGCGGCGAGGATCACATGATGGGCGACCATGACGACGGCGCCGAACGCCTCGATCGTCTGGAAGCCTGGACGCGCGAACATTACCCGATGTGGCAAGGCCGGTCGCACGGCTGGTCGGGCATGGTCGTCGAGCCGGTTGACCTGCTCCCCTTCACCGGTCTCGCCCACGGCAAGTCGCGCACCTACGTCCACACCGGCGATTCGGGCGAGGGCATGACCAACGGCGTGCTGGGCGCGATGCTGTTGCGCGAGATGATCGCCGGCGGCGACGCGGCGGATGCGGGAATGTACGCGCTCGGCCGCGTGACGATCAAGGCGTCGGGCGAGCTGGCCAAGAACGTCGCCCATACGGCCGCGAACTTCGTCGAGTATCTGACGCCGGGCGGCGCGCGGACGGTGGACGAACTGAAGCCGGGCGAAGCTGCGCTGGTCCGTAATGGGCTCAAGAAGGTCGCCGCGTTCCGGGACGAGGACGGTACGCTTCACCAGCGGTCGGCGACGTGCACGCATCTGGGGTGCATCGTTCACTGGAACGGATTGGAGCGCTGCTGGGACTGCCCCTGCCACGGATCGCAATTCTCGCCGGACGGCAAGGTGCTGAGCGGTCCCGCACTGACGCCTTTGGCCGAAGTCTAGCCCTGCGACGCGATCCAGTCGTCGATCTTCTTTTCGAGCACGGGTAGCGGCAACGCGCCCGTATCCAGCACCTGCGCGTGGAAGCCGCGTATGTCGAAGCGCTCGCCGAGCTTGGCCCGCGCGCGCGCCCGCAGTTCCAGGATCTTGAGCTGGCCGATCTTGTACGCGAGTGCCTGGCTCGGAATCGCGATGTAGCGTTCGACTTCGCTCGTCGCGTCCGTCCTTCCCATCGCCGAGTTGGCGAGCATGTAATCGATCGCCCGGTCGCGGCTCCAGCCTTTGCTGTGCAGCCCGCTGTCCACGACCAGCCGCATCGCGCGCAGCATTTCGTCGTCGAGGTGGCCGAAGCGCTGGTACGGATCGGTAAACAAGCCGAGCTCCGGCCCCAGCTTCTCCGCGTACAGCGCCCAGCCTTCGACGAACGCGGTGTTGCCGCCGAAGCGCATGAAGTTGGGCAGATCCGCATTCTCCTGCGCGACGCTGATCTGGAAATGGTGCCCCGGCACGGCTTCGTGCAGGTACAACGTCTCCATGCCGGGCGTCGTGCGCGACGGCAGGTCGTACGTGTTGAAGTAGAACACGCCCGGCCGCGACGCGTCGGGCGTTCCCTGCTGGTAGTAGGCCCCCGCCTGGTTCTTCTCGAGAAAAGTCGGAACGGGTCGCATCTCCAGCGGCGTCTTCGGAATGACGTTGAACAGGGTCGCGATCTTCGCGTCGACGCGCTTGCCGATCGCGTAGTAGCCTTGGGTCAGCGCTTCCTTTGACTTCGGCTTGAACCGGGCGTCCGACCGGATGTGGTCGAAGAACTGCTTCAATGTCCCCTTGAAGCCGACCTCCGCCTTGATCGCTTCCATCTCGGCGCGGATGCGCGCGACCTCCGACAGGCCCAGCGTATGCACTCCGTCGGCGGTCAGGGGCAGCGTGGTCGAACTCTGGATCAGGTAGTCGTAGAGCGCGGGACCGCCCTTCATCTGCCCCAGGCCGACGGTGTCGCGGGCGACGGGCAGATACTCGGTGCTCAGAAAATCGCGCATGCGCGTCATCGCGGGGATCAGCTCGCCACGAATGGACGCGGCGTACGCCGCGGTGAGCCGTGCCTTGTCGGCGGGCGAAAAGGTCGCGGGCAAAGCCTTGACGGGCAAGTAGTAGGTCGAACCCTCGACCCCCTGCTTGATCAGCGTGTCGAGCTGCCCGATCACGTTGTTGACGACGAGCTTGGGCTGGACGACGCCTGCCGCCATGCCCTGACGAAAACGCGCGATCGAGCGGTCCATGCTGGTCGCGAACCCCCGGAAGCGCGACAGGCTCGCGTCGTAGTCCGCTACCGTCTTGTAGGGCGCGGCGCCCTGACCCGATGACAAATCGGGGAAGAAGGTGTGAAAGCCCGAGAAATGATCGATCGGGCGGACGACGGTCAGCGGCAGGATCTCGGGCGAATAGCCTTTTAGTGATGTCTGTTGCTGATACCGAAACACGTCGTATGCGATGCGATCGGTCGGCGAAAGCGCTTCGCGGTCGATGCGGGCGAGCGCGGCGAGCTCGGCCTCCGCCGCCTGGCGTTCGGCATCGAAATAGGCGTCGGTGATGTAGTCGCCGAACTCGGACGCGCGGCTCGTGTCGCCGCGGAACAGCCGCTGGATCGGGTTGCGGTCGAGCGCGTCCGCATCCGACTTGGCGAACAGGGTTTTCAGTTCGGCCGCCTGATCGCGCGCCGCAACGGCGGTTGGCGCGACCGGCGCCGGCATTGCCGCGACCGGCGGCATGTCCGCGCCCGGACCGGCACAGGCGGCGAGGGAGACGGTGGCGAGCAGGATCGAAATGCGGGTCATGCGAAGCTCCGGAAGGATCGGCGTCACGGTAACTCCGCCCGCAAATGCCGCAAGCCGGGCTGATAAAGAAAAGCGGCCCGGGAACGATGTCCCGGGCCGCCCTCGCTACGCCTGAGCTTTCAGCTCAGTAGTAGTGGCTCCGACGAACCTGGATGACGCGGCCGGTCCGCGTGTTGACCAACAGCAGGTCGTCGCCGTAGCGGATCCAGCGCGCCTGGCCCTGCGACCGGTAGCCGGGGGCGTAGTAGCGCGAGCTGTAGAAGCTCGGCTGCAGCTGGTAGCCCTGGTACACGGGCCGGTAGCTCCAGTTGCGCTGCGGGGCGTAGTAGCGCGTGTAGTTGCGGCTGCGCTGCCGCTGGCGCAGGTCGCGGCGGTCTTCGCGCAGCTCCTGCCGCGCTTCGCGGACGTCGCGGCGTTCCTCGCGAACGTCGCGGCGATCGCCGTAACGCTGCGCCTCGCGAAGCTCGCGGCGCTCCTCGCGCAGCTCCTCGCGGTCACGGCGGACTTCGCCGCGCGACTGGGCGACGGCGGCTGCGGGCATCATGGTGGCGGCCATGAGGCCGGCGATGATCAGTTTACGCATGAACAACACTCCTCTTACCGGCGAGGGGGAAGCGCCGGACGGAGGACGTATTGCCCGATCCGGGCTGAATGCGTCGAAAACGAACGTGTCAGGTAAACGAAAGCTAAATGATCCCGCCGCCGATCGACAGCCGCACCGCGCAGATGATGAGCACGACGATGTTGAGGTTCCGTCCCGCCGTCGACTTGGACATGATCCCGATGACGAGACCGACCACCGCGACGGGGATCAGCAGCCAGTTCGCCCAGCCCAGCAGGGGAATGAACGCAACCAGCGCGCCCAGGAAAGCGACGATGCCGATGACGAGGGACGCCGCGTTGAACATGTAGTCGCTCCGGAAAAGGCTGTATTGCTCACCTAATACAGCAGGAGGCGGAATGCAAGCCTAGCCCCAGTTCGTCCGCGTCGGGTTTTCCGGGTCGAACCACACGCCCCACGGCCGCTCGCGAAACCACTTGGTGATGATGTACTTGGTGCCCTTTTCGACCGGCATGCCCTGGTGCTTGGACAGCGGGTTGGGCTCGCCGTTGGCGTCCATGTTGTTCCACGTCAGCAGCGTGCCCGCGCGGGGTTCGACCTTGACGTTGAGGTCGGGGAAGTAGGTCGCGCCGCCGGCTTCGGGTTCCACCAGAAATACCATCGCGGTCCAGCTGCGCTGCCCGCCGATAATGCGCTGCTGCTCCCAGTAGGCCTGCGTCGTGTGGAAATAGTCCATGTGGCCCTTGAACTGCTGCCCCACGTCGTAGCGCTGCCCCTGGATCGTCTCGCCGAGCTTGGGATCCAGCCCCAGCAGCTTCGAGATACGCTGATCGATCGACACGGTGAACGGATCGCGCGCGTCCAGATTGCCCGATCGGCTGGTGCGGTAGTCGGGGTCGGGGAACTCGCCCAGCACGCTCGACGGCTGCAGCGTGATGTCGCAGCGGCGCACGATCTCCTTGCGGTCCGCTTCCGACAGGAAGCCCGGCACGACGTAGATGTCCAACCCCGCGGCGGGCAGTTTCTGCGCGCCGGGCGTCGCCTGCAGCCGCGCGTTGACCGTGCGCGCCTGGCCGATCAGCTCGATCTTGGTCTTAAGCGCCTGGTTCAGCATGTCACGTATCTCGGTAAAATCATTGGGCCACTCGTCCCCGCACCATGACCCAATCGACCTTTTCAAGCACGCGGACGTTTTGCAAGGGGTCGCCCGTGACCGCGATCATGTCCGCCGAATAGCCCGGCGCGATGCGGCCGACTTCGCGGTCGAGGTCCATCAGCTTCGCCGCGGCGGTGGTGGCGCTGGCGAGCGCTTCGGCGGGAGTCATCCCGGCGAGCTGCACCATCAGCGCGAATTCTTCCGCGTTGCGGCCATGTTCGTAGACGGCGGAGTCGGTGCCGAACACGACGGGCACGCCCGCGTCGCGCGCCAGCTTGGCCGCCTTGCCGACCTGCGACAGCGTCTCGCGGATCTTGGCCTCGACCTGCGGGGTGTAGATTCCTTTGCCCAGCCGCTCGCGAATGCCGGTGAACGCCATCAGTGTCGGCACGAGCACGGACCCGCCCGCCTTCATCGCCGCGATCGCGCGCGCATCGGCGAAGGTGCCGTGATCGATCGAATCGACGCCCGCGCGTGCCGCCGCTTCGATGCCACGCGCGCCATGCGCGTGGGCGGCGACGCGCAGGCCGAGCCCGTGCGCGGCCTCGACGATGCTGCGCATTTCGGCATCGGTGAAATGCTGGCCGAGCCCGCGCGCCTGTTGCGACAGCACGCCGCCCGTCGCGGTGATTTTTATCAAATCGGCACCGCGTTTCGCCGCTTCGCGGACGCGCACGGCGCACGCTTCGGCGCCCGTGCACGTGTTGTCGTTGCCGAGCGCGTCGTTGACCTCCGGGCGGAAGCCGGACACGTCGCCATGTCCCCCGATGATCGACAGCGCCGGCCCGGACGACTGGATGCGCGGGCCGTCGAACGCGTGCGTCGCCGTGCCGCGGCGCAAGGCGAAGCCGACCATCTTGGGCGATCCGACATCGCGCACGGTGGTGAAACCCGCCTTGAGCGTCCGCCGCGCGTTCTTGACGCCCACGACGACCGCGGACTCGTTGCTGTTGACCGCCTCGTCACGAAAGTCGCCGTCGGGGTCGCCAGACAGATGGACGTGCGTGTCGATGAGGCCGGGCAGCACGGTCCTGGACCCCATATCGATCAATCGCGCGCCTGCCGGGGCGGGCTGGAGACCGGCGGCCACGGCGGTGATGCGGCCGTCCGTTACCGTCACGGTCAACGGGCCGGCGGCGGGGCGCGAAGCATCGGTGATGAGACGCCCCGCATGAATGACGAGCGTTTCGCCGGTAGCCGCGGTGGTGAAGAGGAGCGCTGCGACAAGGGCGGTGAACTGACGGATCATGAAGGTCCCCTGACGTGAGCGATAGGCCGCACGGACGAACGGATAGAGGGTCACCGGAAACTGACGATGTTTGCCCGTTGGGCGGGTGCATCCGGTCAGTTTAGTCAGTTTCCACCTTCTCCGGCACATTCCGCCTGCATGGCGAAATGCCAGACGTTCGCCATGTAGGAAAGTGTTTCTTGCGCCGGTCGCGCCCCGCGCGATCAGTCGCGCGTCGAGGAGGGCGGGCGCAGCGCGGGAACGCTGCGCGCCGCATCCGCGCGTCCGATCCCGGGCGGCGGCGCTGCCGCGATGGACTCCGCGCCCGACCGCACGCGCGCGGCGAGCCGGATCGCGGCCCGCAGCCGGGGATAGACTCCGCACCGGCACAGGTTGGTGATCGCCGCGTCGATGTCGGCATCCGTCGGCGCGGCGTTGCGTTCGATCAGCGCGGCCGCCGCCATGATCATTCCGGGAATGCAGAATCCGCACTGCGACACGTTCGCTTGCGCGAACGCCTGCTGCACCGGGTGCGACCGGTCGGGCGACAAGGCCTCGATGGTCGTCACCAGGCTCCCTTCGATGTTGCCGATCGCGACCTGGCACGATCGTGCGGCCACCCCGTCGATGTGAACGGTGCACGCGCCGCATTCGCCGTTGTCGCATCCGTGTTTGGTGCCGGTGAGGTTGGACGCGTCGCGCAGCGCCCATAGCAGGGGCATCTGGGGCTCGAGCGAAAATTGGACGGCCTGTCCGTTGACGGTAAAGCGGCTCACGCCAGTCTCAAGCAGGGCATGGGGAACGAATAGGAGCGCGAAGTGGAAAGCGAAAGGATCGCCGTCGCGATCGCGGACGGCATCGCGCATGTCGAACTGGCGCGACCCCAGAAGATGAACGCGATGGACCACGCCTTTTTCGCGCAGCTAGGCGACACGTTCCGCAGGCTCGGCGGCGATCCGGCGGTGCGGGTCGTGGTGTTGTCCGCGCAAGGCAAGCATTTTACCGCCGGACTCGACCTTGCCTACGCGGCGAACCAGTTCGCGCCGCAATCGGACGCGGGCCGATGGGCGGAAAAGCAACTGCGCGACATCGCCTGGCTGCAGGCATCGTTCAACGCGGTGGAGGAGGCCCGGCCTCCCGTGGTCGCGGCGATCCACGGCGGGTGCATCGGGGCGGGGGTGGACCTGATCGCCGCCTGCGACCTGCGCGTCGCGTCGGCCGACGCGTATTTCCAGATCGCGGAAATCGACGTCGGCATCACCGCGGACCTCGGCACGTTGCAGCGCCTGCCGCACCTCATCCCCGGCGGGGTCGTTCGCGAAATGGCGTTGACGGGACGGCGGATGAGCGCGCGCGAGGCACGGCGGCTGAGCCTGGTGACGCACGTCGCGGCGGACCGCGACGCGGCGATCGCGGCGGCGATGTCGGTTGCACGAACGATTGCGGCGAAATCGCCGATCGCGGTGGCGGGGACCAAGCGTGCGCTCAACCAGGCGCGCGGACGCCCGGTCGAGGAGGGTTTGCGCGATGTCGCACTGTGGAACGCGGCGACGCTCGCGAACGCGGACGTCGCCGAAAGCATGCGGGCAAGGCGCGCCAAGGAACCGCCGAGGTTCGACGATTTGGCGGGCTGAGCTACTCCGCCGTACCCGGCTCGGCCGTGGACCGGTGCAACTCCGCCGCGACGCCGCCGCCGACAACCTTGGCGACCGCGACCTGCACCTTGTTCATCAGGCCGTAGACGACGCTGCGCTCGCCCTTGAGCATCGCGTCGTAGCCTGTCTTGGCGACGTCCGCCGCGCTGTCCTTCTTGCCCGCACCGACCTTGGTATCCTCCATGTCCGCGCGCTCGAAGAACTCGGTCTCGGTCGCACCCGGCTTGAGGCAGGTGACCGTCACGTTCGTGTCCTTCAACTCGTTGCCGAGCGCATCGGAGAAGCTGTCCACGAACGCCTTGGAGCCGTTGTAGACCGCGTGGAAGGCGCCCGCGATGTGGCCCGCGATCGATCCGGTGATAAGGATTTTTCCGTCGTTCCGCTGCACCATCTGCTGCGCGACCTTCTGGATGAGGTAGATCGTGCCCGTGATGTTGGTGTCGACGATGTGACGCCAATCGGCCGGGGACTGTTCGAGGAACGGCCCGCCCAGACCGTGGCCGGCGTTGGCGAACAGCGCGTCGACCGCGCGGCCGTTTGCTGCGGCGAGCAGGCGATCGACGCCTTCGAACGTCGACAGGTCGGTTTCGACCGTCTGAACGTCGACGCCCGTGATCGCGGACGTCGCGTCGACCAGCGGCGTGTCGGCGACGATGAGGAGGTCATAGCCGTCGGCGGCGGCGAGTTTTGCCAATTCGAGCCCGATGCCTGTCGACGCGCCGGTGACGATCGCGAATTTGTCGGCCATGATGAGTCTCCTGTCTCGGTGGGGTCGCGGACAGAACCGGTCAAGTCCGGCCGCGTTCCCGGCGCTTAACCTGGTTGAAGAGGGACGCGACACCTGCTAGCGGCCTTCGCTTGCGCTGCGGGACGCGTTCCGCGGCGGGCATGTCACGTGCACGCAATATCAAGGCAGACGCGCCGTCCGGCGCTGGCTCAAAAAGGAAGTTGGCGACTTTTTATGCAGATCATGGTTCGCGACAACAATGTCGACCAGGCGCTCCGCGCACTGAAGAAGAAGCTTCAGCGTGAGGGCGTGTATCGCGAAATGAAGCTGCGCCGCCACTACGAGAAGCCGTCCGAGAAGCGCGCGCGCGAGCGCGCGGCCGCGATTCGACGTGCCCGCAAGCTCGAGCGCAAGCGCGCCGAGCGCGACGGCGGCGTTCCCGCGACGCCAGCCCGTGCTTAAGACGGAGCGCGCCTAGCATGTCCACGACCGCGGTTCCGATCAAGCCGGTCCGCAAGGGTTCGCTTGCCAAATTGTGGATCGGGCTGGCGCTGCTCGTCCTTCTGGCTGCCGCCGCGGCTTATGCGGGGACTCGCGGGATGGGCGTGGTCACGACTCCGTCGGGTCTGCGCTACCAGGTGCTGAAGGCGGGGACGGGCCCCAATGCCAGCGCGACCGATGTCGCGCTCATCGAATATACGGGCAAGCTGACAAACGGCACCGTGTTCGACAGCAGTGAAGGCAAGGGACCCGTGCCGCTTCCCGTCACCGGATCGATCACGGGGTTCGCCGAAGGACTCCAGCTGATGAACAAGGGGGCGAAGTACCGCCTCTGGATCCCGTCCGGGCTCGCCTACGGCGCGGACGCGGTCGGACCGATCCCGGCCAACTCGGATCTCGAGTTCGACGTCACGCTTGTCGATTTCCGCTCCATGGCGGCGCTGCAGCAGCAGCAGCAACAGGGCGGCGGCGGTCAGCCCGGAGGCATGCCCCCGGGCATGTAAGCTATTCGCGGACCGGGTGGAGGCTCGTTCCCGCGCGGCCCGATCGAAGGGCCGTGAACCATGACACCGGGTTGAGCAGGCTCGTCGTCCCATCGAACGAGAACGTGATCAGCTCGGCCCGGCCGCCGACATTCTCCAACGGAACGGGCCCGCCCAGACCGCCGTTCGCGATCTCGAAGCGGCTGTCGGCGCTGTTGTCGCGGTTGTCCCCCATGACGAAGACGTGGCCCGCGGGCACCGTGACCTCGTCATAATCGTCGCCGGGGGAGTTGGGCGTCACGTCCACCGTGTCGAAGCTGCGCCCGCCGGGAAGCGTTTCGCGGACGACTGGCAGGCGACAATAGTCGCGACCGCCTGGGCCCTGGACGAGGGCGCCTTCGAAGCCGCCGCCCGTGCACGGCGTGTTCGCGTCGACCGGGATCATAGCGGGCGCACGCGCCTGACGCACAATCGGCTGGCCATTCAGCACGACGCCGCCGCCGACGACTTCCACCGTGTCGCCGGGAATACCGATGACGCGCTTGATGTAATCCTCCTTGCGGCCGGGCGGGGTGAGGATGACGATGTCGCCGCGCCTGGGGGTGCGTCCCAGGATGCGGCCGGGCATCTCGGGAAACAAGTGGAACGACACGGACACCCACGACCAGCCGTACGGATATTTGCTGACGACGAGCCGGTCGCCCTTGAGCAGCACGGGCATCATCGATTCGGACGGAATGTAGAACGGTTTCGCGACGAAGCTGTGAAAGGCGAGCACGGCGAGGACGAGCCAGAAGATGCCCTTGATCTCGCGCCACACCGCGCCGCCGGTGCTGGTGGCGGGATGCGGCGTCGCGGTCATGGCAAGATCTTCGCTCAATTCTTTATTTTCATGGGCATTGGCTCCGAAGGGATCGCCTCGATGATCACGAACGCCTGGGCGAACGGATGGTCGTCGGTCATCGTCAGATGGATTTTGGGGACGTGGCCTTCGGGCACCAGTTGGTCAACCCGCAGCCCCGCGCCGCCCGTCAGCGCGAGCGTCGGCGCGCCGCTCGGCAGGTTGACGACACCGATGTCCCGCATGAACACGCCCCGCTTGAACCCCGTGCCGACCGCTTTCGAAAACGCTTCCTTGGCGGCGAACCGCTTGGCGTAGCTGCCCGCGCGCGTCAGCGGCCGGCCTTCGCAGCGTTGTTGCTCCACGTCCGTGAACACGCGATGCACGAAGCGGTCGCCGAATCGTTCTAGCGAATGCGCGATGCGGTCGATGTTGCACAGGTCGGAGCCGATGCCGACGATCACGATCTTGCCGCGTCCATCGCCGCCCGCATGTCGCGCACGCACGCGTCAAGGCCGCCGAAGATCGCCTCACCGACCAGGAAATGGCCGATGTTGAGTTCGGCCAACTGCGGAATGGCGGCGATCGCGGCGACATTGTCCAGCGTCAGGCCGTGCCCGGCGTGCGGCTCTATCCCGTTCTTCGCTGCAAGCGCGGAAGCCTCCGCGATGCGGGCGAGCTCCGCCGTCCGCTCGGCGCCTTCGCTGTCGGCGTAGCGGCCGGTGTGCAGCTCGACGACGGGCGCACCGAGCCGCATCGCCGCTTCGATCTGCGCGGGCGCGGGTTCGATGAACAGGCTGACGCGGACGCCGGCGGCGGCAAGCCGCGCGATCAGCGGCTCCAGAATCCCTGCCTGGCCCGCCGCGTCCAGCCCGCCTTCGGTCGTCCGTTCCTCGCGCCGTTCGGGAACGATGCACGCCGCGTGCGGGCGGAGGCGGCATGCCAGCGCGACCATCTCTTCCGTTGCCGCCATTTCGAAGTTGAGCGGCAGGCACAGCGCGACCATCAACCGTTCAACGTCGTCGTCGCGGATGTGACGGCGGTCCTCGCGCAGGTGCGCGGTGATCCCGTCCGCCCCCGCCGCGACCGCGGCAAGCGCGGCGCGCACCGGATCGGGATGCAAGCCGCCGCGCGCGTTTCTCACCGTCGCGACATGGTCGATATTGACGCCGAGGCGCAGGCGCGAAGTGCCGGACATCCTGACGTGGTTAAACGCCGTACCGACCGCCGGCAACGGCGTTGGATGGCGGAGGATCAATCCCGATTTACGCTCTGCGAACGCCCAGTAACCTGGATTTCAAATCGGCGGGCGCGACGGCTTGAGAAATCGGGGCACCCGTCTATAGCGGCGTCATCCAATGCCGGAGCTGGCCCGGCGAGTCTTCCGTCAGCCTTGCCCGATGGGATCTCGATGAACGCCCGGTTCTTCAACGCCAAGTCTTTCTTCGTTGCGATGACGCTGTTTGCGGCGCCTGGGAGTGCGCAAACCGCTGCGGCACCGGCGGCTCAACCCGTGTCATCCGCGCCCGCTACTCCTGCCGCCGCGGCCCCGACGACGGTGGCGCCGGCGCCCGGTCCCGACATGGAGCCGTTGGCCGCCACGCCGACCGCGACCGGTCCCGCCGCCCAGGGGGCCGCCGCCGCGCCCGCGCCGAACGCGCCGGGTCCGTTGCCGACGATCGCGCCCGACGACAGCATCGGCCAGCCGACCGGACGTTTCGGGCTGCAGGATCAGGTGACGGACGTCGGCAAGGACGCGGCATACTTCCACGACGTGTGGCTGGTGCCGATCATCACCGCGATTTCGCTGCTCGTGCTCGCGCTGATGCTCTACGTCATCGTGCGCTACCGCCGCAGCGCCAACCCGGTGCCGTCGCGGACCTCGCACAACACCACGATCGAAGTCATCTGGACCGTGCTGCCGGTGGCCGCGCTGGTCGCGATCGCGTTTCCC
This sequence comes from uncultured Sphingomonadaceae bacterium, assembly GCA_964251385.1. Lineage (GTDB taxonomy): Bacteria > Pseudomonadota > Alphaproteobacteria > Sphingomonadales > Sphingomonadaceae > CADCVW01. Next base: position 393,529 of record CAXUJK010000003.1, read on the forward strand.
TCGCTCGGGCTGCTCGCGCGCCAGTACGCGCCGCCGAAGGCCGACCTGACGATCAAGGCGATCGGCAATCAGTGGTATTGGGAGTATGAATATCCCGATCACGGCGTGTCGTTCGTGTCCAACATGCTGAAGGAGAAGGGCGAAGTTCCCGCAGGTCAGCGCGTGCGCACCGACCGGGACGGGCCGCGTCTGCTCGCCGTCGACGATCGGGTGGTCGTTCCGGTCAACGCGACGGTCAAGGTCATCGTGACGTCGGCCGACGTGCTGCACTCGTTCGCGATGCCCGCTTTCTGGCAGAAGATGGACGCGGTGCCCGGACGCCTGAACGAAACCTGGTTCAAGTCGGACAAGGAAGGGGTCTATTTCGGCCAATGTTCCGAGCTTTGCGGCGCGCGCCACGCCTACATGCCGATCGCGATCGAAGTCGTGAGCCCGGCGCGGTTCGCCGCCTGGGTTGCGACCAAGGGCGGCGCGATGCCGGGCGCGGCCCCTGCGAACGCGGACGCAACGGCGTCGTCGCCTATCACCAGTCCGACGGCGGGTGCCGCGGGCGCGGAGATCGGCTCGGGTGAAGCGCTCGAGACGATGCCCGCACCCTCCAACGTACTCGACGTGGTCGAGCGTCCCGCCGTATCGACCCAGGGCGCGACCGACGCCGCCAGGAGCAATCAGAACTGATGACCGACATTCGCGCCACTCCCGGGATGCTTGCCGGAGCGCAGGGCAGTGCCTTCGTCGCGCACGACGCAGGCCACGCCGCGCATGACGCCGACCACAAGCCCGCCTTCTTCCAACGCTGGTTCATGTCGACGAACCACAAGGACATCGGCACGCTCTACCTCATTTTTGCCATTGTCGCTGGCATCATCGGCGGTGCTATCTCGGGCCTGATGCGCGCCGAGCTCGCGCACCCGGGCGTCCAGTATCTGCAGACCTGGGCAGGCACGACCAACTTCGACGAAGCGCTGCACCTGTGGAACGTGCTGATCACCGCGCACGGGCTGATCATGGTGTTCTTCATGGTCATGCCCGCGATGATCGGGGGCTTCGGCAACTGGTTCGTGCCCATCATGATCGGCGCGCCCGACATGGCGTTCCCGCGCATGAACAATGTCAGCTTCTGGCTGCTCGTGCCGGCGTTCATGTTGCTGCTCGGATCGACCTTCGTTCCCGGAGGGTCGGGCAATGGCGCGGGCAACGGCTGGACCTTGTACGCGCCGCTCTCGACCAGCGGGGCCGCCGGACCTGCGGTCGACATGGCCATCCTGTCGCTCCATCTCGCGGGCGCATCCTCCATTCTGGGCGCGATCAACTTCATCACGACCATCTTCAACATGCGCGCGCCGGGCATGACGCTGCACAAGATGCCGCTGTTCGTGTGGTCGGTGCTCGTCACCGCGTTCCTGCTACTGCTGGCGCTGCCCGTGCTCGCGGGCGCGATCACGATGCTGCTGACCGATCGCAACTTCGGCACGACGTTCTTCGACGCGTCGGGCGGCGGCGATCCGATCCTGTACCAGCATCTGTTCTGGTTCTTCGGCCATCCCGAAGTCTACATCATGATCCTGCCGGGCTTCGGCATCGTCAGCCAGATCATCGCAACGTTCAGCCGCAAGCCCGTGTTCGGCTATCTCGGCATGGCCTATGCCATGGTCGCGATCGGCGTCGTCGGGTTCATCGTGTGGGCGCACCACATGTTCACGATCGGCATGGACGTGAACACCAAGATGTACTTCACGGCCGCCACGATGGTCATCGCGGTCCCGACCGGCGTCAAGATCTTCTCGTGGATCGCGACGATGTGGGGCGGTTCGCTGTCGTTCCAGACGCCCATGCTGTGGGCGCTGGGCTTCATCTTCATGTTCACCGTCGGCGGGGTGACCGGCGTCGTGCTCGCGAATGGCGGCGTCGACAACTACATGCACGACACCTACTACGTGGTCGCGCATTTCCACTACGTGCTGAGCCTGGGCGCGGTGTTCGCGCTGTTCGCGGGCTGGTACTATTGGTACCCCAAGATTTCGGGCAAACTGAACAGCGAACTCTGGGGACAACTCCACTTCTGGACGTTCTTCGTCGGCGTCAACGTGCTGTTCTTCCCGATGCACTTCTTGGGGCTGGACGGCATGCCGCGGCGCATCCCGGACTATCCGGATCGCCTCGAGAAGTGGAACTATGTCGCGTCCATGGGCTACGTGCTGATGGCGCTGGGCATGGTCTTCTTCTTCGTCGGGCTCGCCTACGCGCACTTCCGCAATCGCAAGGCGCCGGCGAACCCCTGGGGCGAGGGTGCGACGACGCTGGAGTGGACGCTGTCCAGCCCGCCACCATATCATCAGTTCGAGACGCTGCCGAAGATCGACTGACGTCTCGAAGACATACCGTTCGGGCTGAGCCTGTCGAAGCCCTCTCCTTCTTGTTGATGGAGGAAGAAAGAACAGCCCTTCGACAGGCTCAGGGCGAACGGTGTTGTTGATGGTTTCCGTTACCTACGACGAGGCACAGACACTGCCGACCGACTGGCGGGATTTTCTCGCGCTGACCAAGCCGCGCGTGATGAGCCTCGTCGTGTTCACCGGCTTATGCGGCCTGCTCGCGGCCCCGCAGGCGGTTCATCCGATTATCGGCTTCACCGCCATCCTGTGCATCGCGCTGGGTGCCGGTGCGTCCGGTGCGCTCAATCAGTGGTACGAGGCCGACCTCGACGCCATGATGAAGCGGACGGCGAACCGGCCCTTGCCCGCTGGCCGCATGGACCGTGACGCGGCACTGCACTTCGGTGTCGGGCTCGCCATCTTTTCGGTGCTGCTGATGGGGTTGGCCGTCAATCTGCTCGCGGCCGCGATCCTTGCGGTGTCGATCCTGTTCTATGTCTTCGTCTACACCGTATGGCTCAAGCGACGCACCCCGCAGAACATCGTCATCGGCGGCGCGGCAGGAGCTTTTCCGCCGGTCATCGGCTGGGCCGCGGCGACGGGCGACGTCACCCTGTTGCCCGCGCTGCTGTTCGCGTTGATCTTCCTTTGGACACCCCCACATTTCTGGGCGATGTCGCTGTTCGTGCGCACCGATTACGCGAACGCGGGCGTGCCGATGCTTCCGGTCGTCGCGGGCAATCGCGCGACGCGCCGTCAGGTCGCGGCCTACACGATCCCGATGGCGGCGACAGCGATCGCGCCGTGGCCGTTGGGGCTGACGGGCGCGCTCTACGGCATCGCCGCGACCGTGTTGACGGCGGTGTTCGCAGGTTTGGCGATCGACGTCCTGCGCAACACCGCTTCCGATCCCGCCGAAATGGCACCCGAAAAGCGTCTGTTCGGCTACTCCATCTTCTACCTCTTCGCGCTGTTCTCCGCGCTCGTGCTGGACCGCTTTTCATGAGCCAGGATCCCATTCATGCCCGGCAACGCAGCCGCGCCGTCGTGATGGCCGTGTGCCTCGGCGGCTTCGTCGTGCTCATGTACGGCATCAGCATCGCCAAGATCACGCTGGGCGCGCAGTGATAACGCGCAACCTGCGCACGGGTCTGCTCGCGGGCGTCCTAGCGGTCGGGATGGGCGGCGTCGCCTATGCGTCCGTGCCGCTGTACCGCATGTTCTGTCAGGTCACCGGCTTCGCGGGCACCACGCAACGTGCCGAGGGTACGACGGCACCCGGCGCGGTGCAGGGCAAGCTCGTCAGGGTTCGCTTCGACGCGAACACTTCGCCCGCTTTGCCGTGGGCGTTCGAACCCGAACACGCGGTCGACACGATCGCGATCGGTGCGCGCGACCTGACCTTCTTCACCGCCAAGAACCTGTCGAACGTGCCGACGACGGGCACCGCGACGTTCAACGTGACGCCGATGCAGGCGGGGCAGTATTTCACCAAGATCCAGTGCTTCTGCTTCACCGAGCAGACGCTGCAGCCGGGCGAGGAGATGCGCATGCCCGTCGTGTTCTACGTCGACCCCAAGATCATCGAGGACGAGGGCACGAAGACGATCAGCGAGATCACGCTGAGCTATACCTTCTTCCCGGTGGAAAAGCCGAAAGCGGCGAGCTAGAGCATGCGTCATCCCAGCGCATGCTGGGAACTCAGGAAGTATCGGCTGCCGGCAGCCATGTTCCCCTGAGATGCCAGCCTGCGTTGGCATGACGCGTTGAACGAAGGATTGACGATGGCCGGTGCCAAGACCCACGATTACCACATCCTGCCGCCGAGCATCTGGCCGCTGATCGGCGCGTTCTCCTCGCTCGCGATGGCGGCGGGCGGAATCATGTGGATGCACGACGTCGCGTTCGGCGGGATCGTGTTCTTCCTGGGTCTGGCGGGCGTCCTCTACACGATGTTCAGCTGGTGGGCCGACGTCGTTCGCGAAGCGAATACGGGCGATCACACCCCCGTGGTGCAGCTGCACCTGCGCTACGGCATGATCATGTTCATCGCGTCCGAAGTCATGTTCTTCGTCGCGTGGTTCTGGGCGTTCTTCAACGCGGCGCTGTTTCCGTCGGTTGTCGAGTCGGTCGGGGGGCAATGGCCGCCGGTCGGGACCGAGGTGCTCGATCCGCTGCAGTTCCCGCTGCTCAACACGCTGATCCTGCTGTGCTCGGGCACGACGGTGACGTGGGCGCATCACTGCATCATCAACGGCGACCGCAAGGGCCTGAAGCAGGGCCTGTGGCTGACGATCGCATTGGGCGCGGTGTTCAGCGCGGTGCAGGCCTACGAGTACGTCCACGCGCCGTTCGCGTTCGCATCGAAGAACGGCGGCACGATCTACAGCTCGACCTTCTACATGGCGACCGGCTTTCACGGCTTTCACGTCATCATCGGGACGATCTTCCTGATCGTGTGCGCGCTGCGCGCGAACAAGGGCGACTTCACGCCGCGTCAGCATTTCGGCTTCGAAGCCGCCGCCTGGTACTGGCATTTCGTCGATGTCGTATGGCTGTTCCTGTTCGTGGCGGTCTACGTCTGGGGCGGCTCGGCGTCACCGCCCGCCGGGTGACGCATTCGCAGCATGGGTAGGCGCTACCCGATCGTCGCGACGATCATAGTGGTCGCGGCGGTCGCCACGATGATCGCGCTGGGCATCTGGCAGCTGCAGCGCGCGACGTGGAAGGAAGGCCTGCTCGCCCGCTACGAAGCCAACCGCGATCTTCCGGCGATCGCCTACCCGACGGGTGCCGCAGACACCGACCCTATCCTCTTCCGCCGCACGTCGGGCCTGTGCGCCGATCCCACCGCCATCCGCGCGACGTCAGGACGAAACCTGCAGGGGACGTCGGGATGGAGCCACGTCGCGCAGTGCCGCTCGGGGATGAGCGTCGACATCGGCTGGTCCGCCAAGTTCGACGTACCGGTCGACTGGCGCGGCGGTTCCGTCGAAGGCGTCATCGTTCCCGCGGGCACCGACGGGATCAAACTCGTCGCGACTACCCCCGCACCCGGACTCGAGCCGAGTGCCCCACCCGGCCCGGACTCCATCTCGAACAACCACCGCTTCTACGCCGCGCAATGGTTCTTCTTCGCCGCCGTGGCCGCGCTCATCTATTGGCTGGCGTTGCGCCGCCGCGCGCCAACCCCGATACGGCCCGCATGACCGCACGCCTCCACCGCCTCCCCAACGGTTTCACAGTTGCCGTCGACCCCATGCCCGGCGTCGAGTCGCTCGCCGTCGGCCTCTACGCGGACGTCGGCGCGCGTTCGGAACCCGCGCCCCTCGCCGGCCTTGCACACATGGTCGAACACATGGTGTTCAAAGGGACCGAAGGTCGGGACGCGCGCGCCATCGCAGAGGCGGTCGAGGATGTCGGTGGATCGCTCAACGCGTGGACGGGCCGCGAACAAACCGTCTTTCATGCGCGTCTCCTGGCTGCCGACCTGGCGCTCGGCGTCGATCTCGTCGCCGACTTCGTGCGCGCGGCCCGGTTCGACGCGGACGAACTCGAGCAGGAGAAGGACGTGGTGCTGTCCGAACTCGGCGAGGCACGCGACACGCCCGACGACATCATCTTCGACAATCTGAACGGGGCGGCGTTTCCGAAGCAGCCGCTCGGCAGCCCCGTGCTCGGCACCGAAGCCAGCATCGCCGCCATCGCCGCGCCCGATCTGCACGCCTGGATCGCGGACCAGTACCGCCCGTCCGGGCTCATCCTGGCCGCCGCCGGCAAGGTCGACGAGGACGCATTGCTCAAGCTTGCGGAAAGCCGGTTCGGCGACCTTCCACCCGGCGCACCGCCCGCGTTCGCGCCCGCGACGTTCGCGTCCGGCACGCACCGTGACAGTCGCCGCTTCGACCAGGTGCACCTGGCGTTCGCGCATCCGGGGCTCCCCGCCGACCACCCCGACGGCCACGCGCTCGGCATGTTCAGCCAGGCCGCGGGCGGCGGCATGTCGTCGCGCTTGTTCCAGCAACTGCGCGAGGAGCGCGGACTCGCCTACTCTATCTACAGCTGGGCCAACGGCTATGCGGATACCGGCATGTTCGGCGTCTACTGCGCCGCCGACCATGCGCGAGCCGCGCAGGCGCAGGCGCTTGCCCATGACGTGCTCGCCGCGGTGGCGACCGACGTGACGGATGAGGAGGTCGAGCGCGCCCGCGCCCAGATGAAGGCGGGGCTGCTGATGGGGCTGGAATCCGTCCAGGCCCGCTGCGACCACCTCGCGCGAATGATCCAGCTCAAGGGGCGGGTCGTCACGCCAACCGAACTGACGCGCGACATCGACGGGGTCACGCGCGCCGACGTGCTGCGCGTCGGCGCGCAGGTGCTGAGCGGCCCGCGTGCTACCGCGACCGTTGGCGGCAAGCTGGCGCGTGTTGCCTGACGCGAATACGACGCTGATCGCCGAGCCTTGGCCGGACCATGCGCTCCTCGACAGCGGCAACGGCCGCAAGCTTGAGCGCTACGGTCACGTCCGCGTGATCAGGCCGGAAGCGCAGGCGCTATGGGCACCCGCCGCACCTGTGTGGGAGGCCGATGCACAGTTTTTGCCGGGGTCGGACGAGGACGGCGGCGGGCGCTGGCAGGTCGACGGACCCGTGCCGAGCGCGGGATGGCCGCTCGGATGGGAAGACGTACGCTTCACCGCGCAGCTCACCCCGTTTCGTCACCTGGGCTTCTTCCCCGACATGGCCCCGCAATGGGCGTGGATGCGGGATCAGCTCGGCCCGGACACCGTAGCACTCAACCTGTTCGGCTACACGGGCGTCGGTTCGCTTGCGCTAGCCGCAACGGGGGCGCGCGTCGTCCATGTCGATGCCTCCAAGAAGTCAGTCGAGGCAGCGAAAGCCAATGCCGCGCTGTCCGGCATGTCGGATCACCCCATCCGCTGGCTGGTCGACGATGCGACCAAGTTCGCGGCCCGCGAAGTGCGCCGCGGCCGCCGCTACGACGGCATCATTCTCGACCCGCCCAAATACGGGCGCGGGCCGGAAGGCGAGGTCTGGCGATTGGAAGAACATCTGCCAAGGCTGATCGCCGACTGCGTGCGGCTGCTCGACGACCGCTCCCGCTTCCTCGTCCTGACCGTCTACGCGGTGCGCATGAGCGCGCTCGCGATCGGCGAGCTTTTGCGTCAGGCGACCGCGCATCTGGGCGGACGCATCGAGATGGGCGACATGGCGGTGCGCGAGGCGGCGCGGGGGCTGCTGCTCCCGACCGCGATCTTCGCGAGGTGGAGCCGCTAGTCGCGCCCAACTCTAATCCCTCAGGGCGCGGAGCGCCGCCCCGCCCGCGAACGGGATCGCCGCCGCGTACAGCAGCGACGTCGCGCCCAGCAGCTGCAGCGCGCCGCCCGCGTCGGGCCTGAGCGCGCCCGCGCCGAAGATCAGCAACGGCACGGCGAGCGGGAGCACGAGCAGCCCGGCGAGCGCGGACGCGCTCCGCAGGCCCGCGGTCAGCGCGGCGGCGAGCACGCCCAGCGCGGCAAGCCCCGGCGTTCCGATCGCCAGCCCCGCGAGCAGCCGGGCAAGTTGTTCACCGCTCAGCTGAAGCAGCGCCGCCGCGGGCAGCGTCGCGGCGAGCAGCGGAATCGCGAAGCTCAGCCAGTGCGCGGCGATCTTGATCGCGATCGTCGTCTCGGACGCGATCCCGCGCAGCGCCATCTGGTCGAGCACGCCGTCCGCCCGATCGGGCTCGACGAGCCTGTCGACGGGGAGCAGCGCCGCCAGCAACGCCGCCACCCACAACGCCCCTCCGCCGACGCCGCGCAACGCGGCGCCGTCCGGCCCGATCGCGAACGGGAACAGAGTCGCGACGAGCAGGAAGAAGGCGAGCGGCAGCGCATACTGCCCGCCGCCGAACGCCAGGCGCAGCTCGCGCCGCAACAGGATCACGAGCTCAGCCGGATCGACGCCGCATCGGGCATCGTCAGCGGCTGATGCGACGCGGCGAGCACCGCGCCGCCCGCATCGCGGTGCCGCGCGATCGCGGCGTCGAGCAGCGCGCAGCTCGCCGCATCGAGGCCGTTCGACGGTTCGTCCAGCAGCCACAAGGCGGCCCCGCTGGAGATCGCGCGCGCAAGACCGGCGCGCTTGCGCTGGCCGGTCGACAGCATGGAGACGGGAACGTCGGCAAGGTCGCCCAGGGCCATCGCGGTCATGCCCGCCGCGGCGCCGCCGTCGTCGAGCCGTGCCCAGAAGCGCAGGGCCGCGCCCAGCGCCAGCCGACGATCCAGCGACAAGCCCTCGTCCGCCAACGCTACCGTCGTCCGTGCGCAAGTTCCGGCCGTCGGGCGCAGCAGCCCTGCCGCGATGCGTAGCAGGCTCGACTTGCCCGCGCCGTTCGGGCCCGTGACGACCGCCGCCGCGCCCGGCCGCAGCACCAGGTCGACCCCTTCGAACAGCAAGCGCCCGCCGCGCACGCAAGCGATGCCGCGCAAGGTCAGCGGCGCTCCGGTCCGCGCGACGTCAGTCAGCCGCGGCCTCCAGGCCGTGCATGTCGGCGTCCGACAATCCGAAATGATGTCCCGCCTCGTGCACCAGCACGTGCGTGATCAGGTCTTCCAGCGCGACATCGGTCTCGATCCACTCGTCGAGCAGCGGACGGCGGTACAGGTGGATCGTGTCGGGCATCGTGCCGCTCTCCACCGACGACTTTTCGGTGATCGATCGGCCCGTATAGAGCCCGGTCAGCTCGAACGCATCCTCGATGCCGAATTCGGCCAGCACGTCGTCTTCGGCGAACTCCTCGACGCGCAGGACCACGCCGCTCAGCAGCGCGCCGAACGGCGGCGGCAGCGCGGCGATCGCGGCGCGGGCGAGCGCCTCGATGACGGCGGCGTCGGGAGCGAAGCTCTGCATGGGCCGCGTGTCTGGACGAAAGCGCGCGCGCACGCCAGACGGGGTCATGACCCCGCTCGACCCGCATGCGCGCGAAGCCGCGATGGCCGCGATCCCGCGATGGACCTACGATGCGTCCCGCAACGCCCTCGTCCGCACGTTCCGCTTCGCCGATTTCGTCGCGGCGTTCGGCTTCATGACCCGGGTCGCGCTGCTTGCCGAGCGCGCGGACCATCATCCGGAATGGTGCAACGTGTGGAACCGCGTCGACGTCGCGCTCACCACGCACGACGCGGGGGGCGTCACAAGCCGGGACATCGCGCTGGCGACCGCGATCGACGCGCTCGGCTTACCCTCGATCGCGTCCTTGCCCTGACCGTCCGCCTTCGACTACAGCCCGCCGCTTCCAGGACGAAGGACGGAGCGGTGGCCGAGTGGTCGATGGCGCACGCCTGGAAAGTGTGTAAGGGTTAATAGCTCTTCGAGGGTTCGAATCCCTCCCGCTCCGCCAAAAACCCGTCCGAGCCAATCCGAAGGCGTCTGACACCGTCCGAAGGTCATTGATAACGCTTCGTTTTCTCGATAACCTCTGTCCGAGGGCGTCCGAGAGAGGCCGCCTGCAGCCGAACGCTCATGGGGGTATTCCGGGGGTAGCGGTAGGCGATTCTGGGGGTAGCGATGCTGACGGAGAAGGCGGTGCTCGCGGCGACGCCCCGGGACCGGGACTACAAGGTCGCCGACGCGGGCGGCCTGCACCTCCTGGTCACGAAGGCCGGTGCCCGGAGCTGGCGCTACAAGTATCGGTTCGGCGGCAAGGAGAAGCTGCTCGTCATCGGCAGGCACCCTGCCGTCAGCCTCAAGTCGGCGCGCCTCGCGCGCGACGAGGCCAAGAAGACTCTGGCGCAGGGGCGCGATCCGGCGCTGGAGGCTAGGCGGGTCAAGCTGGTCGGCGCGGGTCGCGAGGAGGAGACCTTCGAGCAGGTCGCGCGCCGTTGGCATGAGGCGCAGAAGGCGCGCTGGAAACCGGTGCATGCGGACGACGTGATCGAATCGCTCGAGCGCGACCTCTTCCCGGTCATCGGCGCATACCCGATCACTCAGATCGACGAGCCGCTCTTGCTCGCCGCCTTGCGCAAGGTGGAGGACAGGGGTGCGATCGAAACCGCGCGGCGGCTGCGCCAGCGCGCTGAGCGCATCTTCAAGCTGGCCCGAGCTGGTGGCGCCGGCAACGCGAACCCGGCCGTCGACGTGAAGGAGGCGATGAAGCCACTCCCGAAGAAGAAGCGACGCCCGGCGATCACCGAACTGCCGAAGCTGCGCAAGCTGACGGCGGAGGTGGACCAGGCGGCGGCGTCGCCGGTGACCAGGCTGGCCTCGCGCTTCCTGGCGCTCACCGCGCAGCGCCCCGGCATGGTCCAGCGCTTGCCCTGGGCTGAGATCGAGGGGGTGGACTGGGACAGGCCGGACCAACCCTCGCCCGGTGCCGTATGGCACGTGCCGTCCGAGTTCATGAAGCTAGAGTTCGAGCGGCGCGACGACGACGAGTGGGACCATTATGTGCCGTTGCAGCCGCAGGCGGTCGAAGTGCTGCATATCGTTCGGCGGCTCACCGGACGCGGGCCGATGGTTTTTCCTTCGAACAGGAGCGCCCACGACCCGATGAGCGCGAACGCCGTCGGCTACCTATACAACCGCATCGGCTACAAGGGGCGTCCACGTTCCGCATGGTTGGCGGAGCGCCTTCTCCACGATCATGAACGGGCTGGTCGAGCGTGCGCAGCCCGGCGCAGACCGGCTCCTGATCGATCGTCTGATCATCGACCTGATGCTGGCCCATGTTCCCGCAGGCATGAGCGAGACCGAGTTCCGCTACAATCGGAACCGCTACATGGAGCGCAGGCGGGAGATCGCGTGCGGCTGGGCCGATCTTCTCATAGAAGGGGCCGCTTCCGCGGCGACGCTGCTGGAAGGCCGCAGGAGAAGCCAGCTCAAGTAGATCGGCATGCAGCACGCAGAGCTTGATGGCGGTTCGCGCCATTGATGGCGATCACGTCCATGCCTTGGTTCATCAGGTCGGGGGCGCGCGCGGCGAGTTTGTAGGTGGACGCGTGACGCGCTTGGCGTCGGGCGCGCTTGCGCCTGCAGGCTGCGTCCTGCCGGATTGGGTCGCGGCGGGACGGACGGCGTCTTGTTTTCCTGCCTCTGGGGCTGCTTCCGCACGACCGAGGCCGAAGGCCAGCACCACAAGCGCCACGATGACCAGACCGTAGAGGAGGACCGCGGCGTTGCGCGTCCAGTTGTAGGTTGCCGATGTCGTGATCCGGTGGTGCAGCATCGTCGAGCTCCCTTATATGGCGATCACCCTAGTATGGCGAACGCCATAGCGTTGTCAAGCGGGGCATGGTATGTCGGGGCATGACGCGTAAAACCGATGCCCGGGATCGAGCCATCGCCACCGCCATGCGACTGTTCCGCATACAAGGGTACACGGCGACCGGATTGACCCAGATTCTCGTGGAAAGCGGTGCGCCTAAGGGGTCGTTCTACTTTCACTTTCCGCGAGGAAAGGCGCAGCTCGCCGAGCAAGCCATCGATCAGTATGTCGCAAGCAGAATGGACGTCCTCGAACGCATTTCAGCGGAGACGGTCGGGAACGCTCCGGAATTTATCAATCGACTATTCGACGCCTTCGCCGCCGACATGGTCGCTTCGGACTTCCAGTACGGATGCCTCATGCAGAACCTCGCGAACGAGCTTCCCGCGCTCGACGCCGATCTGACCGAACGGATAGCGCGCGGGTTCGCGGACTCGACCGAGGCTGTGGCTGCGCACTTCAGGAATTGCGGGTTCGATGCGGCGCGGGCATCCTCCACCGCGGCTGCTCTGGTTGCCGCCCTTGAAGGTGCAAGAACGATTGCTCGCCTGGAACGCACTCCAGCTGTCTTTCAGGCGCTTGCGGATGTGAGCGCCCAACGGTGGGCATCGGGTTCTACCTGAGTCAACGTCGTCGCTTAGCCGTGGCTTGCACGCGCTGCTCAAGGAAAGCTGTAGCGGCAGTGGCTTGGAAGGATCGTTTGCGGACCTATGCCCCTCGCGGCAGCAACGACCCGTTCCCGGACATTCAGGACGGCTTGAGGCGTTATCGAAACCGGTTGCTCGTTCACGTATGTCGTCGAGCTGGCCGGGGCACCGATGAACGATCCGGTGCGACGATCATTCTAAGCCGACGACCTCGTCCCGATGCGGAGCAACCAAACATGAAGACCAGCGGCAATACGATCCTGATGACCGGCGGAGGCAGCGGCATCGGCGAAGCGCTGGCCCACCGCTTCCACGATCGCGGCGATACCGTCATCATCGTCGGCCGTCGCCGGGAGGCCCTCCAGCAAGCGGCCGCGGGGCGCGATCGCATCCACACCATGACGCTCGACGTCGAGGACACCGCGGCAGTCGACGCATTCGCCAAGAAGGTCGTAGCCGACTTCCCGTCGCTGAACGTGCTCTTCAACAACGCCGGCATCATGAAGTTCGAGAACCTGACGAGCCGGCGCGACCTAGCCGATGCCGAAGCGACGCTCGCAATCAACATCCTCGGCCCGATCCGGCTGACGAACGCGTTGGTCGATCATCTGACGGGCCAGCCCGACGCCGCGATCGTCACGGTGACCTCGGGTCTGGCCTTTGTGCCGCTGGTGGCGGCGCCGACCTATTCGGCGAGCAAGGCGGCGATCCACTCCTATACCGTCTCGTTGCGGACCCAGCTGGCGGGCAAGGTCGAAGTGATCGAGCTGGCGCCGCCGGGCGTGCAGACCGATCTCACGCCGGGACAGGCGAACCGCCCCGGCTACATGCCGCTCGAGGCCTTCGCCGACGCTGTCGCCGCGCAATTCGCCCAGCAACCGACGCCGCGCGAAATCCTGGTCGACGAGGTGCAGTTCCTGCGCCAAGCCGAGCGCGAGGGGAGGTTCGATGAGACGTTGAAGACGCTGACGGAGCGCGCCGCGAAGCAGCGTGAGGCAGGCGGTCAGTAGCCTGAGTTGCAGAGCGTCGGCTAGCAGAGCCTATCTGACCCACAGTCAGCCGTTCAAGGTCGCTGGGCTGCTTCCTGAACTCGGACGTTCGTTCAGCTGCGTTCCAATGCCGGGATGGGCCGAGAGCGGACGGGCAGCCGTTATTCTAGATAAGGAAAAGCGGATTCGCTCGGGAGCGAGGCACACCGACATACCCCGACATGCTTAAGGATCGGCAACCTTCCGCATCGTCGCGGCGGGCAATCTCGAATGGGAATCCACAGCGGACTGACTGGGCCGCGGCCTGTTATAATTATTGGTGCAAGATGTTCTTGCGCTGGTCGGAACCTCAAGCGGCGTGGACGGGTCAGAAGCCGACGGAATGCCCGCCAACAGTGTGGGCGCAAAAAGCTGGTCCGTGTCGCGTCCGGTCGGTTCGTCTGTATCCACGTTGGTGGCGGTCACGGTGACGGGACCTCGGTTGTAGGCAAATCCTGCGGACCAGTCCCACTTCGTGCGCGTTAGGTTGAACGACCCGCGCTCCCAACCCGCGTGCGCAACCAGAGAGAGCGTTTCAGCGCGCAGTGGAATGCTGGCGTCGGCTGATAGGTGAAGGTCGTCGCGAGCGAGGTTGCGTAGGCTGGGAGCGTAGGCGGCCGCGACGGACACTACGACGCCGCCAACGGAGCGCGTGGCAATGCCGTAAAGTTCACCATAGTCGGCGTTCAACAAAGACGGGTAGAGGTAGGCGCGCGCGCCCAGCACCAGCTCCGTGTCGCCCGCCTGTCCGGTCCAGCCCGCGCCCAGATCGATTTCGGCCGAACCCGACCGGCGGGGAAGGCTGGACATCCAGGCTTCAACGAACGCGCCGGATCGGTGCGCGGCCGAGACACCGGCCTGCACCGCGGGCCGACCGGCGGACAGCGACGCGCCGCGAAAGCGATAGTCGCTGACGATATCTAGGTTGGCCGACACGTCGAGCACGGGGCCCGCGGCGGCGAGAAGGAGAACCCCGATCATGCAGCGCTACACTTGGGCGCCGCGAGCGCCGCCGCGATCTGCGCAGTCACGTCGGCAGCGGCGACCGGGCGACCGTAATGCCAACCCTGCAGGTATTCGCATCCCGCGACGCGCAGCATCGCGGCCTGTTCCTCGGACTCGACCCCTTCGGCAACTACCGTCAGGTTCAGAGCGGAGCTGAGCGCGATCACCGCAAGCGCAACGTCGGCCGCCTCGTTGCTGCCGGCAATACCTTCGACGAAGGAGCGGTCGAGCTTGACCTGATCGAGATTGAAGCGGCGCAGATAGGCGATCGACGCGTAGCCGGTTCCGAAATCGTCCAACGCGATCTTGATGCCGTGCGAGCGGAGCTCCGCGATGATGGCGGCGGCGGCATCGGGTCGGCGGAGCAGATAGGTTTCGGTGATCTCGAACTCGAGCCGATCGGCGGGAAAGTCACATTCGCGCAACGTGTCGATGACGCCACCCACGAGCGACCGGTCCCAGAACTGGGCAGGGCTGAGGTTCACCGCCAGCTTGTAGGGCCATTCGCGGGCGGCGAGGCAGGCTTCGCGCAGGATGTGCTTGCCGAGCGCGATGATGAGGCCGGTTTCCTCCGCCACCGGGATGAAGATGTCGGGTTCGATCGGCCCGCGGGTCGGATGATGCCAGCGCGCCAGCGCTTCGACGCAAGCGACGGTGCCGTCGCTGACGCGGACGATCGGTTGAAACGCCACGGTAAGCTCCCCCCGATCGATCGCGACACGGAGGTCGGCCTCGAGCGCCTTGCGCTGGTGCCGGCCGTCGTCGAGCGTGGGTTCGAACAGGCACCAGCTGTCGCGGCCGCGCGCCTTGGCGGCGTACATGGCGATGTCCGCGCGCCGAACGACGTCCTCGTACTCGCATCCGTCGTCACGCGCGATCCCGATGCTCGCTCCGATCGCGATGTCCTGGTCCCCCGTTCGATGCACCCCCCGCACCGCCGACAGGACGCGATCGGCTAGCTCGCCGAGGTCTTCGTCGCTGGATCCGTCTCCGAGCGCGATCGCGAACTCGTCGCCGCCAAGCCGGGCGAGCAGCGCGCCGGCGGGCGTGACGCGGCCGAGGCGTTCGCTGGTCTGGCGCAGGAGCGCGTCGCCGGTGCCGTGGCCGTAGGTGTCGTTGACTTCCTTGAACCCGTCCAGGTCCATGTACAGGATCGCGTAGCTCGCACTGCGTCGGGACAGGCCGAGCAGATGTTTGACGAACGCGCGGCGGTTCGGGAGCCCGGTCAGGACGTCGTGATTGGCAAGGTGCGTCGCGCGCGCCTCGCTGGCCTCTAATTCATGGACGTTGAGGCGCGCGCGGCGAAGCACGAATGCGGCGAGGCCCATCAACGCGCAAGCGAACAGGAGCAGCCACGGCATGAGGCGCGCGCGAAGAGCGGTGCCG
The DNA here is from genome assembly GCA_964251385.1 of uncultured Sphingomonadaceae bacterium. Taxonomy (GTDB): domain Bacteria; phylum Pseudomonadota; class Alphaproteobacteria; order Sphingomonadales; family Sphingomonadaceae; genus CADCVW01. Next base: position 409,234 of record CAXUJK010000003.1, read on the forward strand.
GGCCTTGCGGGCGTCCAACGGAGCGAACCCGCGCTGCCGCCGTCGAACGTCGCGAGATCCTGACGGCCCGGACCCGTTCCGGGCGCACGTACCAGCGTCATCGGCGGACCTTGCGTGCTCTTGGCAACTTCCGCGACGAGCTTGGCGTCTATGCGCTTCGTCATGACGAGGTAGCGATGGACATCAGGTGCAACGCGAACCGCGTCCGAACTTGGAGCTATCCGAGAGATGCTGAAGATGACGGGTCCGACCGGAGACCGGCTGATCCCCGCGACCGGAGAGCCGACGCGCGCGCCTGAGTCCAGATCTCGAGACGCGGCCCGGTAGCCCGGCCCCAGCACGACGCCTGGGTCAGCCTGGGCGCGATGGCCGTCGATGGAGGCGTACAATGACCGTCCGGACGCGTCGACGATGAAGCTGGCCTCCTGGCCATTTTGTTCGAACAGGTAGACGCCGATCTCGTCGTCCGCCCATTTCTCGTCGAAGTCGACGACGAGGCGGCGCGCCGCCTCGTCCCAGACGCTGTAGTCCATGCTAAGGCGACGGACGAAATCGACCTTAGCGCCCAAGGCAGCGCCCGCCATGCTCGTCTCGCGTGCGGCTTCCATGCGGTCCTGCATGCCGCCCAAGACGAGCACGTTGCCGAACAGCGCTGCGACAGCGCTGGCGACGATGGCGACGACGGGTGCCACAAACGCGGTGCTGAACTTCATCGCCTGCTCGCCGCCTCCCCGAACGCCGGGAGCCCCTCGCCAGCAGCAATCGCGGTAACGCCGCAATGGTAGCCAAGCTCTTAAGTAACCAGCTCCGGATTGCACGAAGCCACTTGTAACATATTCTTAATTAACTCAGGTTTCCTAAACTCTAATCTTTGAACAGGCTTGAGCCGAGGAGGTCAAGTCGCTTGAGCTATCCTGACATCTACTCGGTCCTGTAAACAACTTGTTCATCATCTTACGAACCTTGCTAGAGGCGCGACTTATCTCATGTGCGATCGCTGGCCTAAACTGATCGCGAGAAATTAGACCACCTTTTCAGTCTGAAATGACCGCGATACGAAAAGCAGACGTTTGCGGCTTGACGCCCGCTGGTCAGGGCTTCCATTCCGCGACGCGTTAAGGAGGCGCGGTAAGCAAGATGGTCCGAAGAGTTGGCCGAAGCCCGCGCTTGGCCGCACAATGACTACCGCCGTTGCGCTGTCCCAGCGGCACCGGCTCGGCGCGGAGGGCTTGGGCTCGTTCTTCCTGTTTGCAACCGTGGTCGGGTCGGGCATTATGGCCGAGCGCCTCGCCCGCGGGAACGACGCGCTTGCGCTGCTGGGCAACACGCTCGCGACGGCGGCAATGCTGTTCGTGCTGATAACGATGCTGGCGCCGATTTCGGGTGCGCAGATGAACCCGGCCGTGAGCTTGGTCGCCTACCTGCGCCGCGACATGTCCGCGCGGAATGCTTCCGCGTACATCGCGGCGCAGTTGATCGGCGGGCTGCTCGGCGTCTGGACCGCGCACCTCATGTTCGATCTGCCGATCCTGCAACAATCGCTCAAGGCGCGACATGGCCTCGGCCAGTGGACGGACGAGTTCGTCGCGACGTTCGGGTCGATCGTGACGATCGTCGGAACCGTCCGCCACCGGCCCGACTGGATCGCGCCCGCGGTCGCGCTCTACATCACCGCGGCCTACTGGTTCACCTCGTCGACGAGCTTCGCCAACCCGGCGATCACGCTGGCGCGATCGTTGAGCAACAGCTTCGCGGGGATTACACCGGCCGACGTGCCCGGTTTCGTGCTTGCGCAGCTGGCCGGCGCATTGGCAGGGTCGGTTGTCGCAAGCTGGCTGTTTCCCGACGCGCCCGTCTGAGCAAGCGCCGCGACGATCTCATGAGGACCGACGACATGAACATCGAGAACAGCCGCAACTAGTATGGCCAGGTGCTCGCAGGCTCGGCCGATCTGAGGACGGACGCCTGCTGCACCACGGAGGCGCCGCCCCCCGCCGTCGGCGCCGCGCTAGCCAACGTGCACGAGGAGGTGCGCGCGCGTTACTACGGCTGCGGGCTCGTCGCACCGGACGCGATGGAGGGCCTCGCGGTGCTCGACCTGGGTTCGGGATCGGGACAGGACGCCTACCTCCTCGCCCAGATGGTGGGCCCAGGCGGCAGCGTCACCGGCGTCGACGCGACGCCCGAGCAGCTCGAAATCGCCGAGCGCCACCGGAGCTGGCACGCCGAACGGTTCGGATTCGCGAACACGCGCTTCATCGAAGGCGATATCGAGCGGTTGGACGCGCTGGACCTCGCCGACGAGAGCTTTGACCTGATCGTGTCCAATTGCGTGATCAACCTCGTTTCCGACAAGGGGGCGGTGTTCCGGGCCGCGCACCGGCTGCTGAAGCCGGCGGCGAGCTTTATCTCTCCGACGTTTACGCCGACCGCCGCGTTTCGCCCGCGCTCCTCGCCGATCCGGTGCTTCACGGCGAATGCCTCGCCGGAGCGCTCTACTGGGGCGACTTCCAGGCGCTGGCGAAAGCCTCCGGGTTCGCCGACCCGCGCCTCGTGACCGACCGGCCGCTCGGCATCGGCGACGCCGCCGTCGCGGAAAAGGTCGCCGGGCATCGCTTCTTCTCCGCCACCTATCGCCTGTTCAAGCTCGGCGGGCTCGAGCCCCAATGCGAGGATTACGGCCAGGCGGTCCGCTATCGCGGCACGATCCCGGGTTCGGAACGTAGCTTCACGCTCGACAAGCATCACGCGATCGAGGCGGGCCGGATTTTCCCCGTTTGCGGAAACACATGGAAGATGCTCGCGGAAACGCGCTTTCGTCCGCACTTTGATGTCTTCGGCGACTTCGGCAGACATTACGGCGTGTTCGCCGGGTGCGGCACGTCGCTGCCGTTCGACGATCGTGATGACGTATCGAGCGGAGCGTTGAGCAGCTGTTGCTAAGGCGCAGCTAGCGCCTAGACGAGTTCTGCATTTCATCGACGCCCTTGGCGCCGCTCGGCTCAGTGCCGTGGTGGTCGTGAATTTCACCGGCATCTTGATCCACAATCGGACGCTCAGCGCGCTCTCACCACCACCCACAAACGGACATTCATTCAGCTTACAATTTCGGGGAAGATCAATCGTAAACAGGCAGCAAACTTCAGAGCATTCTGCCGGCAAGAGGGGTAAAAATCGCGAGGCTAGAGCCGTTCGGTGATGACAGCTGCCAGGGCCGAGACCTGGTCGGGCAAATCAGTTCATGACGTTACAAGCTTTTAGCTGCTAAGGATCAGTGGTGCGTCGCTTGCTCGCCTTCGTCATGTGCCTTTTGCTCGCCTCGTCGCTGGGGCTAGGCTCGATCGCCCATGCCAGCGAGCCCATAACATGCATCGATACGTCGGCCGCAGAAACCGGCGATCATGTCGAAGGCGACGGCGACCAAGTGCCCACCGACGCTGGCAAGGACTACTCGCACCATCATGGCGGATGCCATGGCCACCATGTCGGCGTACCGATCGGGTCCGATCATGCGCAGCATAGCTCGGATCGAGATGTAAGCCCTCTTGGTTGGAACAACGATCGGACCACGGGCGCGACCGCGGACCCCGCGCTACGCCCTCCCCAAGCCTGACCAACCTTTAGCTCCCGCGCGCTTCGCCGCGCGGGCTTTCAGGTTACGTCAGGAGTCCATCATCCATGCACCGCATCCTTGCGGCCGTTCTGGCCGCGGCGTCGTGCGCGGGAGCCGCGCAGGCGCAAACACCGGCATTCGCCGCCGGTCCTCCGTTCACGCTTGACCGCGCGCTCGCGCTTTCCGGCGCGACCTCGCCTTCGATCGAGGCGGCGTCAGCCGGCGTTCGCGCGGCCGACGCGGGCCGTGGCGTCGCCGCGCTTCGTCCCAACCCCACCATCATCGCCGAGACGGAGAACGTCGTCGGCACCGACCAATATCGAGGCTTGCGCAGCGCCGAGACGACGCTAGGCGTCGCGTACCCGATCGAGCGAGGCGGCAAGCGATCGGCCAGGGTCGCGCTCGCAGACGCCCAGGGCGGCCGCGCGCGGATCGTGGCGGCCGTCGCCGCAGCCGATCTACGGCTCGCCGTCACCCAGGCCTATGTCGACGCGGCGGCGACCGAGCGGCGGCTCGTCACCGCGCGCGAGCAGGCCGTCATCGCCCGAGAGGGCTTGCGGGTCGCCAACGTCCGCGTCCGCGCCGGCCGCGCTTCGCCGCTGGAGGAGCAGCGCGCCGACGTGCTCCGCATCAACGCGGACGCTGCGGTCGAGCGCGCCGAACGCCTGGCAGACGTCGCGCGTAGCAATCTCGCGCGCCGCGTCGGGCAGCCCGTCACGGGGCCGCTCGACCAGGCATGGTTCGACCGAGTGGACGGCTACGGCCCGACGCTGGCGATCGAACCGGCCGCGACGCTCGCGTTGGCGGCGGCCCAGGTCCGGCTCGCGCAGACCTTGCGCATCGCCGACGTGACGGTGAGCGCGAGCGCGCGGCGGTTGGAGGCGACCAACGACGTCGCCGCGGTGTTCGGCGTGTCGATCCCCTTGACCGTGTTCAACCGCGGCGGTGCGGCCGTCTCGCAGGCGAGCGCGCAGCGCGACCAGGCGGAGGCGCTGGCCCAGGTCGCCGAGCTGGACGTGGCGCAGGCTATCGCCAACGCGGAGGCCGAGGTCGCGAACGCCGCGACCACCGCGCGCACGTCGAGCGTTCCGGCGCTAGCGGCGGCGGCCGAGGCCGCCCGCATCGCCCGCATCGGCTACCGCGAGGGCAAGTTCGGTCAGCTCGACTTGCTCGAAGCCGAACGCACGCTGTCCGAGACCCGCACGACCGCAATCGACGCGCTCGCCACCTACCGCGACGCCCAGGCGCGACGGGACCGTCTCGCGACGCCCGCCCCCGCTTTTTCGAGGAATGGACCATGACGACGTTCGCGAAGCGGGCGATGGTGCCCGTCACTCTTGCCTTGATGCTCGCTGCGTGCGGCGGACAGGAAGCGGGCAACAAGGCCGAGGCTGGCAAGGAGGTTGCCGGCAAAGCCGAGGAGCCCGGCCACGACGAAGCCGAGGGCGAGCGTGAGGGCGAGGAGGCCGGCACGCCCGAGGGCACAATCGCGCTCACTCCCCAGCAGATCGTCGCGGCGGGGATCACGATCGTGCGGCCGAGCGTAACTGGAGGCGGCGGCATCTTGACCTTGCCCGCCATCATCGAGGGCGACCCTCAGGGCACGCAGGTCGTATCGGCGGCGATCGGCGGGCGTGTCGTGTCGCTCACCCGCAACCTTGGGCAGTCGATCGGCCGCGGGCAGACGCTGGCGATCATCGAGAGCCGCGAGGTCGCGTCCTTGAAGGCGGAGGTGGAGGCGGCGGGCGCGCGTGTCTCGTTGGCGCAGTCGCAGCTTCGCCGCGAGCAGCGATTGTTCGCCGAGCGCGTCTCCCCCGAGCAGGACCTGATCGCGGCGCGCACCGCCGCGACCGAAGCCGCCATCGCGCTCAGGTTGGCGCAGCAGCAGGTAGCGGCGGCCGGTGGCGGCGGCGGTGCGCTCAACCGCATCGGCATCGCGTCGCCCATCGGCGGGCAGGTCATCGCGCGCAGCGTCGCCTTGGGGCAGACCGTCGCGGCCGACGCCGAGCTGTTCCGCGTGGCGAACCTGTCGCAGGTTGCGCTGAACCTGTCCGTGTCGCCCGCCGATGCGAGCCGCGTGCCTGTAGGAACGAACGTCGACATCACGGCGGCCGGGCGGCGCGGGACGGCCCGCGTGACGTTCGTGTCGCCGATCCTGGACGAGACGACGCGCCAGGTCCCCGTCATCGCGATCGTCGGCAACCCGACGGGGCAATGGCGCGTCGGCGAGCCGGTGACAGCCGCTATCCGGCTCCCCGGCGAGACCGGGACCGTCACCATCCCGGCAGGCGCGGTGCAGTCGGTCGAAAACCGGCAAGTCGTGTTCGTCCGAACCCCGACGGGGTTCGCTGCGACGCCCGTGACGATCGGCCGGACCAGCGGCTCCAACGTCACAATCACGGCCGGCTTGACCGGCCGCGAGGAGATCGCCGCCGCCAACAGCTTCACCCTCAAGGCCGAGCTCGGAAAGGGCGAAGCGGAGCACGGACACTGACATGAAAGACTTGGCATGATCGACCGTATCGTCACATTCTCGGTCGAGCGGCGCTGGTTCGTGCTGCTCATGACCGCCATCGCCGCGATCGTCGGAGGATGGGCACTCGCGCGCCTTCCGATCGACGCGGTGCCCGACATCACCAACAACCAGGTGCAGATCAACGTCCGCGCCCCCGCCCTCTCGCCCGAGCTGGTGGAAAAGCAGGTCGCGTTCCCGATCGAGACCGCGCTCGCGGGCGTTCCCGGCCTAGAATACACCCGATCCTTGAGCCGCAACGGCTTCGCGCAGGTGACGGCGGTGTTCACGGAAAGCACCGATATCTATTTCGCGCGCGCCCAGGTGGCGGAGCGGCTGCGCACCGCCGAGGAGAGCCTGCCGAGCGGGGCCGTGCCCGAGATGGGACCGATCGCGACGGGGTTGAGCGAGGTCTACATGTGGACCGTCCGGCTCGCGCACCGCGAGGAAGACACGCACAAGCCGGGCGAGCCCGGCATCCAGCCCGACGGCAGCTACATCACGCCCGAAGGCGAGCGGCTCGTCAGCCAGGCCGATCAGGCGACCTATCTGCGCACCGCCCAGGACTGGATCGTCACGCCGCTGTTGAAGAACACGGCGGGCCTCGCCGGCGTCGACGCGATCGGCGGCTACGTGAAGCAGTACCAGGTAGTCCCGGACGTGCAGCGGCTTGCGGCGCTCCGCTTGAGCCTCGACGACCTCGCCACCGCCCTGGAGGAGAACAACACCGGCGTGGGCGCCGGGGTCGTCGACCGCAACGGCGAAGGTTTGGCAGTACGATCGGATGCGCGCGTCGCTAATGCCGACGAGCTGGCACGCACCGTTGTCGCGACCCGCGAGGGGGTGCCGATCCTCCTTAATCAGGTCGCGACCGTCCAGACCGGCCAAGCCATTCGCATGGGATCGGCATCGGAGAACGGCCGCGAGGTCGTCGTCGGCACCGCCGTCATGCGGATCGGCGAGAACAGCCGCACCGTCGCGTCGGCGGTCGCCGATCGGCTTGTCGAGATCAACGCATCGCTTCCCACCGACGTCGTAGTTCAGCCGGTCCTCGACCGCACCGCGCTCGTCAACTCGACGATCGCGACCGTCGCGACCAACCTCGCCGAAGGCGCGTTGCTCGTCATCGTCGTGCTGTTCCTGTTGCTCGGCAACTTCCGCGCGGCGCTCATCGCTGCGCTCGTCATCCCGATCACGATGTTGTTGACCAGCTTCGGCATGTTGCGGGGCGGCGTGTCCGCCAACCTCATGAGCCTTGGCGCGCTTGACTTCGGCCTGATCGTCGACGGCGCGGTCATCATCGTGGAGAACGCGTTGCGCCGCATCGCGGAGCGGCAGCATGAGAAAGGCCAGGTGCTCGACCTCGACGAACGCCTGTCCGTCATCGCGGGCGCGGCGCGCGAGATGATCCGACCGTCCGTGTACGGCCAGGCGATCATCATCCTCGTCTATGTGCCGTTGCTGACGCTGACCGGCGTGGAGGGGAAGACGTTCACGCCGATGGCGCTGACCGTCATCATCGCGCTCGTGTTCGCGTTCGTGCTGTCGATCACCTTCATCCCCGCGATGCTCGCCATATGGCTCAGCAAGCGGGTGGAGGAGAAGGAGGGCCGGATCATTGGCTTCCTCAAATCGCGCTACGAACCGAGCCTAAAGCGGGCGATGCGGCGCCCAACGCTGACGGTGGGCGTCGCGGTCGGCGCGTTCGTGCTGGCGAGCGTCGCCTATACGACCTTGGGGCAGGAGTTCCTGCCCCAGCTCGACGAGGGCGACGCGACCGCGCAGATACTTCGCATCCCCGGCACGTCGGTCGACCAGAGCCAGGCCATGCAGTTCCGGGTGGAGAGCGCCCTCGCCCGTTTGCCGGAGGTGCGGTTCGTGTTCTCCAAAACTGGTACGGCCGAGCTGGCGGCTGACCCGATGCCGCCCAACATATCCGACACCTTCATCATCATGAAGCCGCGTGACCAATGGCCCGACGCCAAGTTGCCGAAGGCCGAGCTGGTGGCGAGGATCGAGGCGGCGCTGTCCGTTCTGCCCGGCAGCGCGTTCGAGATCAGCCAGCCGATCCAGTTGCGTTTCAACGAGCTGATATCGGGCGTGCGCAGCGACGTCGCGGTCAAGGTGTTCGGCGACGACTTCGACACGATGAATGCGACCGCCAACCGGATCGCGGGCATCATGCGCAACGTGGAGGGCGCGACCGACGTTCGGGTGGAGCAGACCGAAGGATTGCCGATGCTCGACGTCCGGCCGAACCGCGATGCGATGGCGCGGCTCGGCGTCACCGCGCGCGCCATGCAGGACACGCTTGCCGCCGCGGTCGGCGGACGCGACGCCGGCATGATCTTCGAGGGCGATCGGCGCTTCGCGGTGACGATCCGGCTCGACGACGCCGCCCGCGCCAACCTCGAGACGCTGGGGCAAGTGCCCGTGCCCACGCCCGATGGCGCGTTCGTGCCTCTGGCGAGCGTCGCGGACATCGCCGTGACGCAAGGCCCCAACCAGATCAGCCGCGAGAACGGCAAGCGCCGCGTGGTGGTGCAGGTCAACGTGCGCGGCCGGGACGTCGCGGGCGTCGTCGGCGATGCGCAGGCGGCGATCGGCAGCCAGGTGCGCTTACCCGCGGGCACCTATCTGGAATGGGGCGGCGCGTTCGAGAATCTGGCGTCCGCGCGCGACCGGCTCGCCCTCGTCGTGCCCGTGTGTTTCGCGGTCATCATCCTGTTGCTGTACGGCGCGCTCGGCAGCGTCCGCGACGCCGCAATCGTGTTTACCGGCGTGCCCTTGGCGCTCGTCGGCGGCGTGCTCGCGCTGTTCCTGACGGGCATGCCGTTCTCGATATCGGCCGCGGTGGGGTTCATCGCCCTGTCCGGCATCGCAGTGTTGAACGGGCTCGTCATGGTGACGTCGATCCAGGACTTGATGGTGCGGGGCGTCGATCGGGCCACGGCCGCCTACGAAGGCGCGATGGCGCGGCTGCGCCCCGTCGTCATGACCGCGCTCGTCGCCTCGCTCGGGTTCGTGCCGATGGCGCTGGCGACGGGTTCGGGGGCGGAGGTGCAGAAGCCGCTCGCGACCGTCGTCATCGGCGGGCTGATATCGGCGACGTTGCTGACCTTGTTCGTCCTGCCGACGCTCTACGCGCGGTTCGGGCGACGCGAGGTGCCGGCGTCACGTGAAGGCCATGCGGCATCCATCATCCCGCCCGGCGCGGCGACGGCCCACTAAGAGAGGATCAGCAATGCACGATCATGCCGCGGGCGGGCACGCGCACGACCACACCGCAGGGGCGAACGCGAAGGCGCTGACGTGGGCGTTGGCGCTGACCGCCAGCTACCTTGTCGCGGAGGTCATTGGCGCGTTCGTATTCAACAGCCTCGCCCTATTGTCTGACGCCGCGCACATGATGACTGACGTCGCCGCGCTCGCCATCGCGCTGCTGGCGATCCGCATCGGCCAACGTCCGGCCGACGACAAGCGCACGTTCGGCTACAAGCGGTTCGAGATACTAGCGGCGGCGTTCAACGCGCTGCTGCTGTTCGCGGTCGCAATCTACATCCTCGTCGAAGCGGTACAGCGGTTCCGCGAACCCGAGGCGGTGCAGTCCACCGGCATGTTGATCGTCGCCACGATCGGCCTCGTCGTGAACCTCCTATCCATGCGGCTTCTGACGGCGGGCAAGGACGCCAGCATGAACGTCAAAGGTGCCTACCTTGAGGTGTGGGCGGACATGATCGGTTCGGTCGGCGTGGTCGTTGGCGCGCTGGCGATCCGGTTCACGGGCTGGACGTGGATCGATCCAATCGTCGCGATCGGCATCGGGCTATGGGTGTTGCCGCGAACGTGGATTCTGCTTCGCGACACGACCAACGTGCTGTTGGAGGGCGTGCCCGGCGGGATCAAGCTTCCCGAGCTGCGCGCCGCTATCGCGGCCGTGCCGGGCGTCGCCGATGTTCACGACCTTCATGTGTGGTCGATGACGTCGGCGGAGGTGAATTGCACCGCGCACGTCATCCTCGCTGACCAAATCGATCCGGACACCGTGCGGAAGGCCGTGGCCACGGCTCTCGATGCCCGATTCGGGATCGAGCATTGCACGATCCAGACCGAAGCGGCGGACGAGGTTTGCGAGGACGGGCAGCACCTTCACCCGTGAGGCGGCCGGAATGACCTTCAACCGGCGGCGGCGATGGACGGAGGAGGCGGATGCCGAGCTTCGTCGGCGCGTCGGCGAGCGTCAGCCCTTGTTGCTCATAGCCAAGGGAATGGGGCGGACGCAGGATGGCATTCGTGGTCGGACTAACGAGCTCGGCATTAATCTGCGCTCTGCGCTGCGGCCGTGGCGGGATGCAACGAAGCGCGGGCCACGAACGAAACGTTTGATGGTCGTGAAGAGCACGAAGGATTGCGAGTAGCCGAGCCCCGGCCGTCAAACGTTAAGCTGGATCGAGGATTCTGATTTTCAGCCTCATTCCCGCCGTCGCGGCGAAGTTTACAAATGCGTCGAGCTATAACTTTCGCAGCCTCCCACGGCCGCGAAAGGTCGCATTTCGATGCTGCTTCGACTGGATTCGGACGCAGAACTGCAGACCCATAATCAGTCTTTCAGCCCGGTCTCCCCGCGCTCCAGCTTCGGTCGTCCGTTCATCTAAATGTGCGGCTATTTACGGCCTGTCGTTGGCGCCATCGCAAGCACAGTATGGGGGAGAATGAACCGATCGCTGTCACCCAATTTTGATTTCAAAAAGATGCATGTGCGTCGGGTTTGCCGGGATATCAACGGACCAAGGCAGAGCATCAACCGGCGGAGCCGGTGCCCGGTCTTGCCGAAACGACGAACGGCTCGATGCGCTCGCCCACCGCTTTTGGCGACCGCAGGAATAGCGTGACGCCGTCGCCAAAGCCGAGATGACCGGTGATGATACCTGTCTGGACCGAGCTCCACGTATCGTAAATCGCCTGCTGGTACGACGACGGCACATTGAGCGTCGACACCACCAGGTTTAGAAAAGGCGATCGATGGTCCAGTCCGAGATAGCGTATGTGCCAGTAGACGTCGGCGGTATAGACGGCGTGGTCCATAACCGCGCGGGCGCGCGCGGTGCCGCCCTGCCAGCCGGATGCCGCGATGAAGTCGGGCAACGCGAACATCTGCTCGATCCGGTTCATCGCGACGCGCATCCTGAGCGCTGGATGGGGATGAGTGCCGCTCGGCTCGTCCGCGACCGTCGGCGTCGAGGTAAGGGCGAAACGGTGAAACATGCACATCAGCCCGGCGGCAAGACACCAGAGGCGCGCCTCTGTCATGCCGACGGTCTCACCTATAATGAGGATAGTAATCGCTTCGAAATCGGCCGCGAACTCGAAAGCGTGCCGCAAACTTGCCCCGCGTCCAGCAGGGCCGCTCGTCCCGTCACGGCTGTCGTCTAGACCGCCGACAGGCCTCAGTAGCTCGGACACACCCTGGACTTTGGCGACCTCGCCATGGCGTTGAAACAGGTGGGCCTGCTCGTGCAGGAATAGCCAGAAAGTCATTAACCGGATGATGGTGACTTTGGCGTCTTCCGGTCCGAGGCCAGCGGGAAGCACGTCGCTTCGCGCATTGCCATAGCTGAGCAAATCGAAGATCGGGTCGAACGCCTTACCTATCAACGTGCGCTTGCAGATAAGCGGCAGGAGGAAGGCGTCGCGGTAAATCTCGATGGCGGTTCCGTAACTCAGACGAATTTCGTGGCCGCCATCGGTACCGATATAGGCTCCCGCTTTGAACTCCTCCGACATCGTCCAGGTAAGGCGCAATGTCGTCTTTCGCTGTTGGTAGAACCTATCGGAAAAAGCAACTTTGACCGCGTTCGTCGCTATGCGCGCGACCTCGGCAATGATGGGCTTGACCAAGAACTGGTTCTCGGCGTCTCGATCAAAGCGGAGCGGCATGATGGCATCCATTTAGGCGGTGTGGACCAACTGGCAGACGTTAAGGACGATCGCGCGGCTCGTCGGAGCCGGACGTTCATACAGCTGCAGCTGTTCGGCTCAAGATTGTGCGTGAGCAATATCTATGCGAAGCCTGCACCTACGATCCCGGTGAAAGTGTACCGTGCGACGCGCAGTTGCTCGCGCAGGTACGCTCGAACGTTTCTTCGCGTGCGAGCCGATCGATTCAAAGGCTATGTTCAAGACTGCGGCTTGGTGCACGCTTTCAGGATTTTCTGCCAAGTTAGATCCGTGCGTATTTGCCCGTGTTTATACTCCACAGATAGCCGTCCTGGATGTCGCCGGACCGGTTGGTGCGAGCGCTACGCTCTGATACGGCTGCGTACGGCGGCATCCTTTTGGCGGCGAAGAAGAAGGTCCAAAAATCAGTGCGGGTGCTAGTTCTCCACAGCGGCGGCATGGACTCGACCACCTGCCTTTACCGCGCTCACCGCGACGGGGCAGAGGTGTTCAGCCTCGGCATTGACTATGGGCAGCGACTTGCTGTCGAATTGCTTTTTGCGCAGCGGCATTGCGAGGCACTAGGGGTAACGCGCGAACTCGTGAACGTCGAATGGCGTAAGCCCGTTCGCGATATCCCCTTAAACCGATCCGTGGAGGAGATGAGCGCGAGCGTATCGCCGGCGTTCCTGCCAGGCCGCAACGCACTTTTCCTATCGATAGCATGCGCCCACGCCAGCGGCATCGGCGCGGACGAGGTTCATATCGGATTGAACGCCGTCGATTTCTCAGGATACCCGGACTGTACGCCGGAGTTCCTTGAGTCCTTCATTGGAATGATGGCCATCGCAAACCCCGGCGCGCCCCGCATCGTCGCGCCGCTCCTGGCTTCGTCTAAGGTCGAGATCGCCAGGATGGCGCACGATCTTGGTATCGGCAAAGACGACACTTGGAGTTGTTACAGGCCCCGGCTGCTCGCGGGGGCGGTGTCGCCATGCGGCGAGTGCGATGCCTGCCGCCTCCACGAGCACGCCTGGCGATCGATCGACGGATAGATGGCGAGGGTGGGCTTCGTCGCATGCTGCAAGACCAAGGGCGACCGGCCGATGCCCGCCGCGGCCCTGTACCGGTCGGCCCTCTTCCGAAAATCGCTTCTCGCCGCCCTCGACGTTTGCGACAAAGTCCACATCCTTTCCGCCAAGCATGGCGTCATCGCGTGCGACGAGATCATCGGACCCTATGACGTCACGCTGAAGACCATGCGGCGCGACGAGCGCGAGGATTGGGGCGCGAGCGTCCGGCCCCGGCTCAACGAAATGCTGCGGGCCCGCGACACCGCCATCATGTACTGCGGCGAAGAATATTCCGCACCGTTGCGCGCGTACTTAGAAAATATGAGGGTCACGGTCGAGACGCCGCTGGGATCGCTTCCACTCGGCGGGCGGCTGCAGGAGCTGAATCGCGTCAACGAGGAAGCGGCGCTTCGCCGGACGGGTCTCGAAGCTACGCGCCTGCTGCGCGCATTATGGGCGGCTCAGGGCGGCGGTCGCCGCATCGACGAGACGAACGGCCGCCTTCCATGGCCCTCGCGCGGGGTCTACTTCATCCTCGATGCCGATCGGGGCGTGGGAGGGGGAAGGATGCCGAGGGTGGTCCGCGTCGGCACCCACGCGGTGAGCCGGGGATCGCGGACGTCGCTCTGGGATCGGCTCGGCACCCATCGCGGGACCGCGGCCGGCGGCGGCAGCCATCGATCGTCGATCTTCCGCCTCCATGTCGGGCGCGCCTGGTCGCGCCATGCGCCGTCGCCCGAATGGCCGGCCACCTGGGCGCAGGGGCAAACCGCGCCGCGCGATGTCCGGGACGCCGAGCAGGAGTCGGAGCGCGAGGTCAGCAGGATCATCGGCGCCATGCGGGTGATCTGGCTCGACGTCCCCGACGAGGCCGGACCGGCGAGCGAGCGCGCCTATCTCGAGCGGAACGCGATCGGCCTGCTCTCGCGCATCGGCCTGCTCGACGCCCTAGGCTCGCCGGCCTGGCTCGGCCGCGGCAGCGCCGATTGGCGGATCGCGACGTCGGGCCTATGGAACCTCAACCATGTCTTTCTGAAGCCCGATGCGACGTTCGTCGGGCGATTGACGGATGCCGTCGCGAGGACGATCGGCCACGAAGCCGTCGCCCCGTCCAGCGGAGGCGAAGAGTCACGGGATCGTCAGATGGAATTTCCGGGCGGAGGAGGTGCCGCGTGGCGGTGACGATCGAAGAGCGCCTGATCAAGGAGATCCCACGGGCGATCGTCCACCTCCGCGCGCAGAACAGGGCGAACCGCTTCGGGCTGATCTTCGGAGCGGGCATCAGCAGCGGTCTGGGCTACCCGCAGTGGCACGGGTTGGTGGAGAAGATCGCCAACCGGCCGGAAGTCGGCGCCGCGGAGATCCGGCAGCGCCTGGAGGCGCAAGGCTCATTCGGAAGCCCGGTGACGCGATCGCTCGCATCGGTCACGCAGATGCTCTTCAGCCAGTATCGCGAGCGGCGCATGACGGAGCAGGGCCTATCATCTTCGCTTACCTATGTTCAGGAACTCGCCATCAAGACCGATTGGCTGAGGATCATTCATGGCGAACTCTATGCGGGCCTCGATCGACCGACACGAGAGCAAAGGCTGAAGGACCATCCGTACCTGAACGCGTTCATGCCGATCATCAAAAGGTCGCAGCTGACCGTCACCTACAATTTCGACGACAGCCTGGAACTGATGCTCGCCTTGGGCCGCACGCCCGACGAGATGCTTCGAACGCGCGGGTACGAAGTGGTCGACAGCCCGAGCCTTCAGTGCCGGCATGAAAGCGGCGCCATCTATCATCCCAACGGCTATCTGCCCGCGGCGTTCGACGACGGCGCCAGCGCGGACGTCGTGTTTTCCGACGACTCCTTTCAGGACCAGTTGCTGACGGCGGCGAACGGAGGATTTCCGCATCTCGTCAACCATCTGACGCGCAACACGTGCCTGCTGGTCGGTCTGTCGCTCGAGGACAGCACCCTGCAGAGCATGCTTCGCCAAAATGCGGTTCGAACCCCCGGGCACGTCCACTACGCCGTTCAGTACCTTTCAGACGACGCGACGCGCGACCGGGAGGCGGAACGCGCGATTTTCACGGCGAACTTCGAATCGTTCGGGATCTACACCCTTTTCTTGGACAACAGGCAGATCAAGACGCTGGCCGATTTGATCAAGATGGATGAAAACGCGTTCGCGTCCCTCTATGCCAAACACAAGCCGAAATACGTCTACTACCTGATCGGGTCGGTAGGATCGGGGAAAAGCACCGCCGCCGCGAACCTCCGCAACCTGATCACCTACGATGAATGGATCGACGAGCGTCTGCCGGATCTCGCCAAGCCCGAGGCCGAGGTAAGCGCGGAAAAGGTCGATGGCCTGAACGAGTGGGTCGCCGAGCAATTCCGCAAGAAGAACTTCGCGCTACACGGTTGCAACGAAGGGATCCACGTCGTCGACCGTGCCCCTCTGGACCCGCTCACCTTCGGTCCTGAAGAGGATCGTTCGCAAAAAGCGAAGGCGCTTGTCGACAAGATCACTGACGACGGAACCCGTCCGATCGTCGGCGGCCACATCATCGAGCTGAAGGCGACGGTGGAGGAACTGCACATCCGCAATCGTCGTAAGCATAAGGAAGGCGCGCATCATGAACTCGAGCGGCTGCTTCGCGCGATCGACACGATTTACGGTCCGGTAAACCGCTCGGTGGTCTGCACGAGCGGCCGTTCCGCCTCCGCGGTGGCCAAGGAGGTCGCCCGCATCATTTTTCTTGGGGAGTACCAGCCCGTAGACATCCAAGCCGAACTGATCAGGCATGCCGCGCCGGCCGATGCGTAGGCGGTCCGCCTACCTGGCCGCGCCGCTGTTCAATCGGCGCGAGCGCGGCTTCAACGAGGAGCTTGCGGCCGGGCTAGAGCGCTATTGCGACGTGTTCCTGCCGCAACGCGACGGTCTGCTCCTGGCCGAGCTCCTGCGCGACGGGGTGCCGCTCGAGGCCGCCGAGACGCGGATATTCGAGCGGGACCGCTCGGCCCTTCTCGGATGCGACCTGCTCGTCGCGGTGCTCGACGGCGCGCACATAGACGAAGGCGTAGCTTTCGAAATCGGCTTCGCTCATGCCCGCGGCGCGGACTGCATCGGCCTTCAGTCTGACGTTCGCCGTGCCCTGCCGAGCGGCAACAACCCGATGATCGGACGATCGCTGAGCGCCGTCTTCGACGACATGGACGATCTGCTCGATCACGTGGCCGATGAAATCTGCCGCGACGTGCCCCATGCAGATGTAGACGCGCATCGGCCCTAATTGCGGTCGTAACCGAACAGTGCGGCATCTCGCCTGCACTTCGCAACCGTATCATCACGGCTATGAAGATGAATCTTATAATAGCGAAGATACGTTCGATGATCGCTCAACACGGGTTGCACATCCAGCTCTATACCAACCATAGCGACGGAGATCGCTACGGCTGAGAAAGGCGGTCACCTGACGATACTGTTCGCTCGCCTCAGGCGGCAAGGTTCCGGAGCGGTGAGAACAGTGGCGCCTGGCGCGTAAAGTGGATCTCGTCAGACCATCGAAAGGAGCTGGCTCGCTCGCGTATGGACCGACGCGGATCATCTGCCGCCGAGCCGGGACGCCGACCCAAGATGACAACTTCGCCCGCGTCGCGGAGTTCGGCAAGCTGGGAGTCGACCAGGGCAGAGACAACCGGGGTGTCATTTGCGCGCGAGGCAAACAGAGCCCGTTTGCTGACCACACCTCCATCCCTGGTCGCCTGGTGGAGCAGACGCGGGATTTGCTCAAGCAGGGTAGCCTGGGATCGGACACGCGCATCATCGTCGAACAGGTATTCGAGCATGCCCTGCCGAACATCGCTGTTGGGATCGAAGCCGAGCGCATCGAATCCAGGGCCGCCAAAATGCTCCATCGTGTTCTGTAGTCCCCAGAACACCGCACCCATCTCCTCGCGCGCCTGGTGGTGCTTGGAGAGATGGAGGAGCCAGTAATCTCGGTGGGATTCGGGAGGATGGATAAAGAAGGGCGTATAGAACTCGGCGCCGGTAGCCTTCTGAATGTGCTTATAGACGGTGTTCTGTATCAGTCGCTTCCAGCCTTTGCGCTCCTTCATGTCAATTAACGCGCGAACGTCCTCGCGGCTGAAATCAAGGTCGGCGAGCGCTCGGATCTCGGAATTCTTCTCGCACAACAGATTTATGAGCGCGTCGATCATGAAGGTTAGCACGACCTCAGGGTTCTCGAGTTCTGTCATGATCTTCCGGATCGTCGCCAGCTTGACGCCGCTCCACCCATATTGATCCAAGAAGAACAGCGAGCGGTGCGCCCGTCCTTTCGCCCGAATAGCGGCGATGATCGAGGGGGCCTGTTCTTCAAAGATCCCATGGACAAGGCGGATGGTGAAACCGATCCGCGGTCCAAAGCCACGCATGCGCAGCTGGTCTTCCAGAAAAGCGAGGTGGTCCCGGTTATCGTCTACAAAGACGAAATCGGCTTCGATCTCGAAGCCCTTGGCGCGAGCGCTGGTTAGGACCGACTGCGCGCGCTCGACCGCGCTAAGCATGCGCAGTGGAGACCCGTCCACTTCCTCGCCTGCCAGTTGATAGCGCCCGCCTCCGCAGAAGCCATCCACGATAGTCAGCTTAAGCCGTGTTTGGCGATGTGATCTCGTGAGCGTGGCGATGTACGCATCGATGTAGCGCTCGAAGATCTCGTGTTTGGCGACGCTATGCGCGCCTAGCGTGGGCATGGGTGATCCGACACGCCAATGATAGCCACGTCCCTCACTTACGTCCGCTAGCGACGGCGTAGGGCGTGCAAGCTCATACAGGCCGACGAGCGGGAGCGGCACTTGCGCCGGTGTGGCCTTGACTGCCATGAACCGCTTCATCCTACGGTGACTGAGACGCGTCCAGCATGCCGGTTGGGCTGTAGCTTGTCCAGTTGACCCTTTGGTACATCCACGGGTCACGTCAACGTCTTGAAGCTCGTTCCTGCTCATCTAACCAGCTTAACGTTCTCCACTTGTTCCTGACCGAGTCGCACGGCTATAGCTGCCACGATGCTCGAGCGGACGGCGTGATGATCGGGTTGTTCAAGGACGCGCCACGGCCGAACAGCCAGGTGTGCGGCCAAGTCTTTGGGCCGGCAGGACCTGCTCGACGTATAACAAAGCGTTGGTGCGCGAGTCGGACGCTTGCTAACGTGCTGCGCGGGGAGGCGGCCAGTGGCTAAAAATTCACGAATCGAATGGACCACACATACCTTCAATCCCTGGTGGGGGTGCGTTAAGGTCTCGCCGGCTTGCAAGTTCTGCTATGCTCAGGCGTGGGCCAAGCGGGTTGGCCAAGATGTATGGGGCATCGACGCGGATCGGCGCTTTTTCGGCGATCGACACTGGGCTGAACCGTTGCAGTGGAACAAGGCCGCGGTAGCGAGCGGTGTGCGAGCGCGGGTCTTCTGCGCGTCGATGGCCGATGTGTTCGAGGACAAGGCGGATCTGAATCCTGCCCGGGCACGACTATGGAACATTATCGAAGCGACCCCGGCGCTCGACTGGCTTCTGCTTACTAAACGGCCAGATCGAGTGCTCGACTGCGTTCCTTGGGGCCGGAGCTGGCCGGCTAATGTCTGGCTTGGCGCGACAACTGAAGATCAGAAATGGGCAGACAAGCGGCTTCCCGAACTGGCCGCGATCCCGGCTGCGGTGCGATTCATCTCGGCCGAACCGTTGCTAGGTCCTCTCAGCCTCGCTGGATGGACGCATACAATTGACTGGGTGATCACGGGCGGAGAGAGCGGACCCAGTGCCCGCCCATCAAGTCCGTCCTGGTTCCGAGCCTTAATGAACGAATGTATGGCCGCTGATATTCCCTTCCACTTTAAGCAGTGGGGCGACTGGGCACCGGGTCAGGGTTTAAACCTCGCTAAAGCGCGCTCAGCCTCGGTTGACGATGGCACGACCATGTTGCGGATCGGTAAGAAAGCGGCCGGTCGTCTACTGAACGGCATGACCTGGGACGGCCTGCCGCGCGTGCGCTCAGCTTGATCTTAGGCCGGGGACTGCGGCGCTATGCCTGTCCAGATCGCATATAGCTCCGGCGGGCGGGGCAACACCGTTCCCTACCCGCCGCTCGAAGACGAGATTAGGCGCAATCACGGCTTCTTCGACCTACGCGGCAATCCGGCAGCCGTTGCCAATATCCCTGAGACGCAGCAGAGCCCGGCACTGGTCGACCTGCTCGTTGCGCTTGCGCAGCCTAACTCGGCGCTGATCTCGCTCGGCTGCGATCTGGGCGAGCATAGCGACCCCGGCAGTCAGCTTCAGACGCGCCGACGCGCTGGCGGGTATGTGCAGATTGCAGACGCTCGAGTTAGGGACGCCGAAGGTGACTTCCTGAAGCGCGTGTCCGCCCATATCGAGGCATGTCTGAGGGCCGCCGTCGATGGCGATCGCTGGAGCGTTCGTTTCGACCTTAGCGGAGTCGCTTACGAGTTCGACGGACGCGTCGAGGCGCATAGCGTCTGGATCTGGTTTGACGCTAAGGCTAGCACACCCGACAAGGCGAAAGCGTCGCGCGAACGACTCTTGTACACCATCGAGAGCGCCGCAGCGACGTTCACCCCGACGGTGCGGTAGCCAAGCCCCGGCCCGCCTCATCAGAGCTGCTGAGGCCGCAATTCTCGATCTCCTGACGCGCGTGTTGCTCATGGAGTACCACGATTTGCAAGGCTCTTCGCCATCGACAGCTTGGCTAAGGTTGTCGTCGCCGTTGGCCGACAGTCGTTCATGCGCTATGCCCGATCTTGCCGCTTTCGATTAGCGAGTGCGTTCCAAGGGCTCCACTTGACGTCTATCTTCGTCCATATCTCCGACATCCACTTTGGACAGGAGCGGAGAGCCGGGCCGCGCATCGTCAACGAGGACGCCCGCCGGAAGCTCATCGACGACGCAGCCGTCGAGGTCGGGAAGCTGCCAAGCGGCAAGGCGGCGGGCATCATTGTTACGGGCGACATCGCCTACGCGGGCAAGAGGCACGAGTACGAGGAAGCAGGCATCTGGCTGGACAAGCTCGCCACCCGCGTCGGATGCACGGCCGCCGACATCCAGATGATCCCGGGGAACCACGACATCGACCGCGATCAAGGGCGCGGCCGAGATGATGCTGGACGCCATCCACGTCGACGGCGAAGACAAGCTGGACGCGTTCCTCGAAACCGAGGTCGATCGCGACGTCCTCTACTCGCGCTTCGCCGAATATCGGCGCTTCGCCAACGCCTACCGGTGTCCACTCGACGCGACAGGAACCAGCAGCGCGGACCGACGTCTGCCGCTTGCTGAAGGACGGTCGATCCGCTTCGTCCGCCTGAACTCCGCGCTTGTCTGCACGAAAGGGCGAAAGGAAGAAGGGAAGCTGCTCCTTGGGGCACGCCAGCGGGTCATGCAGGAGAGGGACGGCGAGGAACTGGTCGTCCTCACCCACCACCCGCTGAACTGGTACGCGGACAGCGTCGATGCGCAGAAGTTTCTGGCGGCACGCGCGCGCATGTTCGTGTCAGGGCACGAGCACCTCGCCGCCGTAGACGTCGTGAACGTGGAGGAGGGTCGCGACCTCCTCATGCTGGCAGCGGGCGCGGCCACGCCCGACGTCGTCGACGATACCTACACCTACGCCTACAACATCATCGAGTTCGACTGGGACCCGCCAGCCGACGCGCTCGCGGTCACGCTCCACCCGCGATCATGGAACGACGACATGAAGCGCTTCGAGGCGGACGACGCCCGGCTCGGCGGCCGCGCGAAGCGCATCGTCCTGGGTTCACCCAACTTCCGCAAGGCTCCCCTGCCCGAACCTGCCCGGGCGGAGGACCTCATCGACAGGGATCCGGCCGTTGTTGAAATCATCGTTGGCGAGGGAGACGACGTGAACGCCGACCGTCAGTTCGACGAGACCGAGTACCAGAACCTCCACATGCGCTTCTTCCGCGACCTGGGAGAAGGCGAACGCCTCCGCATCCTCGTCGAACTCGACGTCGTCCCGGCCGATGTCGCCGGAGGCTTCAAGCACGAGACGGAAGCCAGATTGCTCCGCAGCACGGTAGGGGCCAGGAAGTATGACCGGCTGCGCAGTCTCGTCGAGGAAGCACTGGCCAGACGCGGCGGAGCAGAAGGACCAAAATGAGCAACATCGCGGAATATGCGTTCATCTTCGGAACGGGAACCGACGATGACTGGGTCACGAAGCGGAAGCTGGCCGTGTCGGACCTCAAGGTCTGGCTCGAAGGCCTCGTCCCCGCCGGAGCGATCACCACCGCGGGCGCGATCGCCGCGTCGCTCGAGAACGGTGCCGCCCTCCCCGATGCCATCGCGAAGTTAGGCGAAGCCAAGATCCAGGCGCACGCCCCCTCCTTCGTGCGTTCCGGAGAGCAGGGCGAGCTGCAGATAAAGGTCATGATCATAGCGGCGGCCATCGACCTCATCGACCAGCAGCCCAGCAACACAGGATGGAACGCGCTGGACGCGCTCGCTGCCGCGTTCTGGTCGGCATTGTCGTTCCAGAGCCCGCTGGAAGACGGAAAGATCGAGAAGCTACGCAGCGATCTGCTGGCCGCGAGCCGCCGACGCGTACTCCTCGTCGCGAACTCCGCCCGCAAGCGTCGAGCCATCCCGACGATCGGCCTCGTCAGCATCGCCCAGGACTCGGCGGCAGGGACGAAGGTCAACAACGCCTTCAGCCGGGCCGTCGAGCCGACGATCACGGCATTTCAGGAGAACGCCTCGCTCGACCGCGAGGAGCTGGACTTCCTATGGTGGATGATCTCCGATCGAAGCGACATACTGGACGAGCCCTTCACCGGCATGACCGCCGGCGTCCGCGCCGTCGCCGCGGGCCTGGACGCCGCGGCAAAGCTTCGGAAGCTGCCGTCCGACGCGCACCGGAACATCGTCCTGCGCAACGCCGCCGATGGCGAGCCGATGTCGCTGCCCGACGTCGTGGAGGCGCTCGGCGACCATCGGGAGAAGCTTGCGGCCAGCCTTCAACCCTGGATCGCGGACGCGCGAGCCGTCTTCCCGCTCCTCGTCGCGATAAGGGAAGGCCAGGGCACCGCGCGACGTGGGGAGAAGGCGATGAGCCCCGAGGACTGGTGTGCGCGCGCGCTGCTCGAAGGCGCGATCCACCACCTCCAGACAGGGACGACCGGCGGACTATGACCGAGAAGGTCTGCGACGCGTCGGAATGCACCTTCCCGCAGACCGGCATCTGCCTGCGCAACCATTCCGACCCAGCGACGTGCCCGGCCCACCAGTTGGCGGTGGCACGGTTGGATGGGGACGAGGCCAGCACGGCAGGCGGCGTCCCGGATGAGATCGCTGACGAGGACCAGCTGACCGGGAGCGCCGGGAGCGCCGTGCTCGAGGCACCGGTCGAAATGCCGTCGCTTCCCCGTAGCGGAACGCTCAGCCTGCGCGAAGTCGACGAGCTGATGAGCGGACGTTACGCGAACGTCATCGGGATCGTCGGCCTGCCGGACGCAGGTAAGACCGCCTGCATAGCCAGCCTCTATCTGCTCCTAGCGCACGGCGCGTTGGCCGGCTTCAGCTACGCCGACAGCAGGACGCTGATGGCGCTCGAGGAGATTTCGCGCGGCACGCGTCGATGGAACGACGGGAACCCACCCGAGCAGATGACCACGCACACGGAAATGGAGGACGACCGGGAGGCCGGCTTCCTCCATCTTCGCCTGCGACGCGACGACGACGGCCGCAAGTTCGACTTTCTCATGCCCGACCTGCCCGGCGAGTGGTCGCGGAGCCTAGTTGCCAACAACGACACGGACAGGTTCGCGTTCATGCGTGCCGCGGAGGTCGTGTGGCTGATGGTCGACGGACGGAACCTCATCGAACCGCGAACCCGCGAACTGGCGATCCACCGCGCGACCAACATGGTGGAGCGGCTCGCGGGCGTCCTCCAAACGCCCCGACCAAGGCTGATCCTTGTTTCCAGCTGGCGCGACCTCGGCGAACTGGCGGACGCCACGCTGAGGAGGGTCCAAGAGTACGCGGATCCGTTCGGCTTCACGGTCGAAAGCGCGGCGATTGCCTCGTTCTCGGACACGGGCGTAAAGGCGGGCGAAGGCGTCGCCGAACTGATCGCGCGAAGCCTGGGCGGTGCGGGCGAGCGGGCGGACGCCTGGCCCACGAGGGAGACGCTTAGGTCCCACCGCGCCTTCCTCAGCTTCGGCCGACGGCCATGAAACACAAGTCGGTCATCCTGGTCGGCGGACCGGACTCGGGCAAGAGCAACTACGTTGGACGGCTCTGGGCGTCGCTAAAGGCCGGTAAGGGCACGCTGAAGCGTGCCGGCATGCCTCAAGGCATCGAGTACGTCGAGGACATCTGCGAGCACTTGCTTTTGGGAGAGTTTGCGGGTCGGACCGACAAGAACGCGCCCCGCCAGGACTTCAGGGTCCCGCTGAAGATCGGCGACGGCGACGAGCCTACCGAACTGATCGTCCCCGACTTCTCAGGCGAGCTGTGGCAAAGCGCCGTCACGAACTCCGAGATCCCTCAGGACTGGCTGGACGCGCTGGAGGCGGCAGACGGCGCGCTGCTGTTCGTGCGGGTGCACTCCCCGTTGAACGTGCAGCCGCTCGACTGGGTCACCGCGCGCGAGGCGATCCGCGTGGTGGGCGAGGGCAACGAGGAGATCGCGCTGCCGACACAGGTGGTCCTGTGCGAGCTGCTCCGGCTGCTGTCCATGCGCCTGGCCCACCGGCCCGATGGATCGATGCCCCGCCTGGCGGTCGTCGTGACCGCCTGGGACAATCTCGACGCGGGCGCGAAGGCGGCCGGACCGACCGCCTACCTGCGGAAGGAGTTCCCGTTGTTCGCGGGCTTCCTCGAGGATGTCGACCGCCTCGACGTACGGGTCTTCGGCGTCAGCATCGTCGGCGGCGACCTCGAGCGCGACCCGGCGTTCAAGCAGAGCTACCAGGGCATGATTATGGCCGAGGTCGGCTCCGTCGCCTTCGAGAAAGAAGGCGTATGGCAGGTCGGACTGGACGTCACCATGCCGGTCGCATGGGCGATCGGCGCTTGACGGGGCGATGATCCAGCTAGAGCAGCAGCTGCACGGCTACCGGCAGGGCCATCAGCTGCTGTCGGCCTCCGCGCGCCTGCCGAAGTCGGATCAGGACCTCGTTGACCGGCTGTCGGACGTCGCGGGCCCCTTGCGCCCAGGCGAGATCTTCGATCCCTACCTGACCTTCTACCCGCTGCCCTCCGGGGCGTCCTACGTGCTCGCTCGGACGTGGCAGGACGACGAAGCGCCTCGGGCCGGCTGCGTGCGAACGCGCAGCCTGATCGTCCCGATGGCGGCCTGGACGGAGGGTGTCGGCGTCCTCGGAATGGCCGACGCGCTCACGACCATCGGCCCGACCGCGCCCGCCGAGCGCATGGAGGGCCCCGCCGGGCGAACCCCCTTCCCCCTCGTCGACGTCACGGAAGGCATGGACCTCGTCGAGGCGATGTTCCTGGAGGAGCGCAAGCCGGTCGCGGTGTTCGGCGCGTCGAACCCCGAAGCCATGGCGCTGCGCATCATCGCCGCGGTCTGGCCCTCCCTTCGCCGGACGATCGCCGTCTCGACCTTCGCGCTGTCGCCGCGGACGATCTCGGGACGCACCTTCGACGTCGTCTTCGCGCCGAAGGACGCGCGTCCCCGCTTCACGGGGGAGTGGGGAGGACGCCGCATCGACGCGCGCAAGCCCGCAGGCGGACGCCACAGATGGTCGGCCAAGCTCGTCGGGCGTGTGTTCGTGGACGACCAGCCCTCGCTGCTGCGCGGGAGCGACCCGGGCGAACTGACCGCCGACGACGTCGCCTCGGAGGCAGACCTGCGCGTCTCTCTCCTATGGTCCGAACTTCGCGAGAAGCTCGCAACGTCGCCGGACGCCGCGCTCGGTCTGCTCGACATCGCGAACAGCCGCAAGCCGCGCAACTTCTCCGCGATCGAGAAACTCGAACCGGCGCTCGCCCGCGCCGCCGGCCAGGCCGCCGGCTCGCTTCCACCATCCGCCGCCTGGGACTTCCTCCTAGCACTAAACGACAAGCTGGGCGGCGTCCGCCTAACGCCAGCCGCCACGCATACGCTCGGCGCGACCGCCGCCGGGCTCGCACTACGCTTCCCCCGCGACGCGGTCGCGATCGTCGGAACGCTCGCACAACGCCCGGGGCGCGACCTGCTGCTCCGTGCGGTCGCGGACGCGGTGGCAAGCAAGCTCGATGTCGACCTGGCGACCGGGTTCGACGTTTTGGAGCCCCACCAGCTCCTGCAGCTCCTGCTGATTAGCCCTGC
Organism: uncultured Sphingomonadaceae bacterium; assembly: GCA_964251385.1. Classification (GTDB taxonomy): domain Bacteria; phylum Pseudomonadota; class Alphaproteobacteria; order Sphingomonadales; family Sphingomonadaceae; genus CADCVW01. The sequence continues at coordinate 434,725 of CAXUJK010000003.1, forward strand.
GCTCGCGCAAGCCTCGCTCGCCGAGTTCCCCGTCTTCTTGGACAAGCTGGCCAAAGCTCTTCCGACCGCGCCCGACGAGTCGATCGACGCCGCCAAGCGGCAGTTGCTGCCGCTGCTGGTCGAGGACCGGCAGGCCGCGGCCGCGCGCCTCCTGATCGACAAGCTCGACGAGGACGAGCTGATCGCCGAAGCACGGCTCCTCGCGAGGGAGAACGCGTTCGGTGCCGCGGGCCTGCACGAACCGCTCGCGAACCGAGCCAGGGAGATCGGCGCGACCCATCGACTGCGCGACACGGTCGCCGGCACCGCGAGCGGATCGCGCGCGGACGACATGCTCGTTCGCCTGATCGCACCAGCGCGCGACGACATGACGTGGCTTCTGGACACGAGCCTGATCCAAGACGAGCGGCGTCTCGACCTCGCCAGACGCGTGCTGACGCCCGTGGACGACACCATGTTAGTGGACGTCGTGTCCTCAGTCGACGGCGACGCGCTGCTTCGCCTGTTGATGCGTGAGCCGCAAGGAAGCTTCGCACTGGTCGACCGCACGCTGGCGACCGGGCTCGTCGAGAAGCGCACGCTGGTGGACACGACAATCAGGCTTCTGCCCGTCGCGGGAGCCAGGCGCGCACCATCACTGGCCTGGCGCGCCCTGACGTCCGCCTTGCCGACCGGCGCGGACGGCGAGCGTGACGTCATCCTGGACAAGCTTCTTTCGAATGTCGGGGAAGCCTTCGACGGTAAGGTGGCCTACCAGCAGGGCCTGGGCCGGACGACATCGGCCGACGTGGCGGCCGCGAACCTCGCCGCGTTCGATCGGGCACCTGATCCGACGCGCCGGCGCCTCCTCCTGTCGATCGAGCAGATGGCCGATGCGCTCGTGGCGCGCGGTCGCCTCGACCTCCCGGACCGAGGGGCCGTGCCCGCAGCGAACCTGCTGTGGGCTTCGGCCGCGATCGACCGGAAGGCCTTCATCCGGGCGTCGGCAACGCTCCTGCCGTTCCTGCTGCGAACGCCAACGGCCCCCGCGTCGCGCCTGATCGCCGCCGCCTTCCCCCCGGTCTACCAGCAACTCAAGAAGGAGGACGAAACGCCCGACCCCTGGAAGTTCTTCGGCCTAGTCTCGTGGGACAGGTGCAAGGCCGCTAGACAGGAACTCGTCGACGGGTTCGCGAAGTCGGACTGGAAGCCGGCCGACATCGCCTTGGCAGCTGCACGTACCGGTGACGTTCAGCGGATCGTGACTAAGATCGCGAAGCACAAGCATGGAGGGCGCTTACTAAAAAGCGTCGAAAGCGGGTTGTCGGCGGTCCCAAACCCATGGCGAGACCAAGTGCGCCGGGCGTTGACGAAGGCGGGAACAGCACCTGTTCGGGACGTGTTCAAAGCCTAACAGCCAATAGGGTATAGGCTCCGCACCTCTAGATGAACGGACGACCAGAGTCACGCATCTGCTGCTCGAAAGCAGCCGTGCCGCTCTCCACCAATATTCGCCGTAGCGGCTATGTCCGCTTCCCTCTGCGGACATTTGTAGGCCGGCAAACCGACTGAGGTCGCTTGTGCTTCGCAGCACCCCTTCATGCGATCTGCCCGGTCGTCGCCACGAACAGCTAAAGCCGATCTAGCTCATAACGAAAGGGCTTGAAACAACGAGGCTAAGGAGCTCCCCTTCAGGAGCGCGATGCGCTGTCATGGCGAGGTTGTGGACTACCTTTGTGACGATGGGCAGAACGATGCTCGCGATCCCTACCGTCAGGCGAACGAAGAGCAGAGCTGCAACGATCGGGTCGAAGATCGCCAGGTTCGACCAGTAAGCGGCGCTGGCTCAGCCAAGACCGTGATAGTCTTAGAAAAGCCCGTGCTAGAGGAAAACGCGTGCATGGTTTGCACTGGCGGTTCGCAGGCACCCTGCCCAGATGCTTCGAACGACAAGGCCGCCCCGCTGCACGGTCGATTCACCTCCACACGACGGACAACGGGTACAGGAGGATCAGCCATACCAGCGCCCCAACGACAACGGGACGGCTCTTTGCCAGCATGGCCACGAGCGTAAGCGGGAAGTACGACCAGCTTACCACGAGCGCGCGGGGCGAAAGCAACGCCGCTCCGCCTCCCAACATCACAAAGGCGCTGGCCAACAGCATTGCGTTCGCAATGAACGTGCCGCCGAGCACGATGCGTCGCTGGCGAAGAAAGTGCCCGTCGAGATCGGCCCACTCGTCCGGTTCGTCCGGGAAGATGCAGCTTGCGGCTACGAAGTAGAGCGATGTCGCTACAAAAACCGTAGAGAAGCGCGGGGAAGGTCGGCGGGATCACATCCCTCATCGCCCAGGCGTAAGCCCAGAAGGTCACGAGATCTAAGGAAACGAACAGTCCCAGCAACGCTGTCAGCCAGCCGATCCGTACCTTGTGACGTAGCTTAAGCGCTTTCGCCAGCCCGCTTAGGCCCGTTGCGAGAGCCAATCCGAGCAACAGGCTAAAAAGCGAGAACACGAACTCGAACGGACTCAACTCACGCCCTTTCGCCCAGCTTGGATCGCTAAAGCTTCGATGTATTCACCGGCGAGCGCAACAATTGTTTAGGGCGGAAGGGCAGCGAACCTGCGGGGGAGACCAGCCCAAAGGGCTGATGTCCGCCTTCCACCAAAAACGTGCGTTCAGCGGGCTACATCCCACCTAAGTAGTAGCCTTGCGGAGGTCTTCATGTTCGAACGCGCTCGCCATCCGGTCGATTTGCGCATTCGTCAGGCCGTGTGCGGCTGCCGCTTGGCGCCACGCTAGTACCGCAACACCTACCTCCAAGGCGATGGCCCGCGCCTGCTCAAGCTTCAGGCCAAAGTATCCGGCTACCTTGAACGCGGTGTCCAGCGAGCTTGCGTCGTCCGCCTCGTCCAGCGTTAGCGCATGGTGCCGAGGCTTCACGTCGATCGGCATGGGATTGAGGTCGTAGGCGGGCGCGAGCCGCCAACCTGCAAGCTCCCGCAAATAGCCGTGATTGCGCAGGTGATCGTCGGTGTTCGAGACGAGGATGTTGAACGCCATGCGGCGCCAGAGTTGCGCCGCGTCCCGCTCAGGCGCCGAGCCGTCCTGACGCAGGATGTCGAGCAACTCGATATAGCTTCGTACGTCGCCATCCGAAGCGCCGAGCGCCGTCAGCGCGGAGATGAAGGGCAAGCGCCGGCCAGCAGAGTCGCGATCAAAGCGGGTCATGATGAAGACCGGACGCTTCTGCACAATCTTGAGGCTCGCTGGCGGGACGTCGATCCCGGCGGCCCGGGCCAGCTCCATCGCGACCGCCTCCCAGCGCGGCACCGGCCAGTCGTCGGTTGGGCTGGGAAACTTGGCGATCATCAGCTGCCCGGCTGCGCCCAGCACTGCTGCTTTCGGACGCGCGCCCCCCAGCGAAGCACCCGGCGCTAGCAGCAAGCGGAGATCGTCCTCGCTCTCCTTGTCATTGACCACCTTGGTCGCGGCCGACAGCAATTTGGGCAAGTTTACGAGGGGAGGGATAGGACGGTCCGTGGTGGCAAGGTAAGCTTGTGCGCCGGCCTCCGTGAAGCGGAGCGCGCCGAGCCGGTTCGCGTCCTCGACGAAAGTGAGGAAGTCGAGATCGAGCAGGGTTCGCGGCATGCGACCCTCCGCCTTGGCTAGCTGACGTTCGCGTCGCAGCAGCAGGCTTCGTCCCCAACGGTCGGGCGCGGGATCGGTGAAGGCGTTGAACAGGCCTTCGCTGTGGAACTGGCCGGCGGTGAGCGGGAGCGCGGGGTCTAGCGCAAACGCGCCTTCCTGGCCGCGCCAGGTCGCGGCATACTCGAAGGTCGACGTCTCACGCGCGCCTTTTGAGCGAGCCCAGAGGCGCCCGACTGGGACTGTGTGCCCCTGCCAGTCCATATAGACGTCGAGTTCGCGTTCCATCGTCAGCGCTCGTCGGAGCGCGGTGCGTGAGTGCGTTTCGGCAGCCGGTCCGTCTCGAGCGAGAGGCCGACTCGATCGGTGAGCGGGTCCGCGAGCTCGCCGATACGGTCCGCCAAGCCGAGCACGAAGAGGATCGTGGCGTAAACGCCAAGCGAGACGCCAGGGTCGCCACGCTCCGCGCGGGCGACGGTGTTACGGCTGACGAACGATCGCTCGGCGACCGTGGCGATCGTCAATCGGCGCCGTTTGCGCGCGATCGCCAAGTCCGCGCCCAGCTTGTCCAGCGCACGACGGACCGCCAGGGGCAAGGACGTCTTCGCGAGAGAGCCTTTCATGGTTGCACCTTAATTTGCGCGTTATCACGTACAGTGCACTCGTTATGATGCACGTTAGGTCGATGTCAATTCCACCAAAATGTCAACGCTTCATAAACAATGCATACAATGAGCTAGTGCGTTATTTATAGCGCACAGCAGCTAGCTCCTGCTGCACTCACTAGTGTCAAATGTTCACTCAGGTGGGAATGACAAACCGGGGGAGGGTGCCGACGAGCGGCCTGTTCATACGGCTCATAGGCTCGGTCCAACTGCTACTTCCGCTCCCGCCAGCTTCGGATCAACCCGACTCGTTGCGATCTCGATCGCCGCGTTCAAGTGTCGAGCGACCGGTGCCGCACGTCCGCCGGAAGCATCGATAAGGCCGAGCGCCATCTTCATGAAGATGATCGCTTCGGGAGGCGTGCTGTCGTTGTCGTCCACGTCGCGCATCCTTCCGTTCGAAGCCGGCGACGGCCTTTTCAGGACACGTCGTCGCTTCGGAACCGGGTGTTGGAAACCTGGGATGAGCCAGGCGCGGACGCCTTTGGCCGGGTGGCTTGGACATACGCGTCCGCCACCCGGTCGATCGAACCGGCTCTCATCCTTCGAGGTTTCCACGCCTCGCCCGCGTCTCCGCGGAAGCAGCGAGCTTAATGGGCAGGCGCGGCTAAGCGCAACCCCGCTCGACCAACTGCGAGCAACAGGACCTGCGTCCCGCCTTCCGTCAGGGCTGTTGGAGCAGCACGGCGACGGTCTGCTTGACCGAAAGACGGTGTCCCGCAGTCTCCGACAAACGCTCCTGGACCGCACGGAACGTCGGTCGCCAAGCTGCGCGCGCGATCAAGCTTATGCGGATCGACCCGTCGACGCCGATCGCAAGCGCGCGCTCGATCTGGTCACGACCGATCTCGACATCGGCTGCGCGCTCGGCCGCGCAGGAGACGACATCGTTGATGGAGGCGAACGCGTCCAGCTCGATCGAGCGGCGTTGCACCGCCTCCGTCGCTAAGCGGAACACGGCAGCGCTGATGTCGAGATGATGGATCGAGATCGCCACCGCGCCATCTTAGCATGCCGCGAACATCCGTTCGAATACCGCCCAACAGCCGACGCGACTTAGACACCCAGGATCGATCAAGCGGGAAGCTCGTTACGCCGGGCGCGACTACTCCAGGTCATTGACGCAGGCAGCTTGAGCGGCTCCGCGTAGGCCTGATCGGCAGGAACGGCGGCGTCATGGACGCGAGATGCCGCTCATTCGGCAAGACGGCCCTACAGCTTATCCGCCTGACGAAGTCTAATCAGGAAACCATTGGGATCGCGGAGGAACGCCTCCTGCGGCCCGTCTCTGCTTAGTGACGGAGGACGGACCGGCAACGCGCCGGCATCGAGCGCCTGGGAGCACATTTGGGCGAACGCCGCGTACTCGACCACGAGCACGATCTCGCCTCCCTGAGGCAAGCCGGATAGGGGAGCCTCGACATTATCAAGAGAAAGGCGCTCGACGGCTGCCGTTTCAATGAAGCGCAGCTCGCTCTCGTTCAGGGCGAGTGTGACGCAACCGGTGCCCACCTGAAGCGCCACCACCGCGAAGCCGAAGGCCGTCCCGTAGAACGTCACCGTCTCCTCGAGGCTTTCGACGTGCAGGGTCACCCACGCTTTCATCGCGGGCCAACTTTAACCGGCTGCCGCCGTCCGGCAGGTCCGGACGGAAGGCGAAGGATTTCCGGGATGTCCAAGATCAGGGCGGGGCGCTCATGACGATTTCCGATGGATGTCGCGCTTCCATACATCTTCCGCGTTGTTCGCCTCATGATTCTGGCCAGCGTTCCGGCTTTTCTGCTCCCGGCGACCTTTCAAGCATCGAGCAGCCCCATGGCCCGCAGACTCCGCCACCCGGACCTGGCGAGGATCAGGTGATCATGGACGACCATGCCCAGCGCTCGCGCGCCCACGGCGAGCTCGGCGGTGACGACGCGATCCGCCGGGCTGGGGTCGAGATCTCCGCTCGGATGATTGTGTCCTACGATCACGCCCGCGGCGCCGAGCTCGAGAGCCCGGCGCAGGATTTCCCGCGGGTAGAACGGAGCGTGGTCAACCGTGCCTGGGGCGCCCGTTTCGGCCGCGAGCAGCTGGTTGCGCGCATCAAGGAAGAGCATCGCGACCTGCTCCCGAGGCGAGTGGGCGAGCAGCACGCGGAGGTAGGCAACGACGGCCGCATAGTCCGCGAGGACCGGTCGGCTCTCCAAATCGATCTCCAGGCAGTGGAGCAGCGCTGCCCTGATCGCCGTCAGATGTTCGGCTGCGCCCGGCCATGCCACGAGCAGACGCCGCAGCGCATGTCCATCGGCGGCGAGCGCCTCGGGTGCGGTGCGGAATGCGTCGAGGAGAAGGTCGGCGCATCGGGTCGCGTCGGCAGGGGCTACCGGCTGGAGAAGGTTCGCCAAGATGGATCGACACCGCGCGCGACGAGCCGCCGTCGATGTCGGTAGGTGCCCATCACAATCAGGAACAGGATCGGCCATGACCAGAAGCCCGTCATCAATGCATAAGTGAAGGTTGACAGCTGAGGCGTCAGGAACTTGGCGGCGTGACCAAGAGCCGTGACGAGTTGCATGCCGCAGCATGCCAGCGGCCAACGACGGTTGGCGCGGATCGCGATCCACAACAGGACGGCCGCCAACAAGATGTCGGCTGCCGCGACCCCGGCCTCGACCTCCCTGTAGCTGACTTGGGGATCGGCGGTCGCCGCGTAGGTCGCAACCGAATTGATTGCCAGAGCGGCGATCGCGAGCCGCTCCGGCGCGGCTCCGCGCAACCCGACGTAGATGAGCCCGGCGCCGAGAAGTCCCCACCAAGCCACGAAGAGAATGTACATGGTGGCGGGCGCACCATGCCCTGCTTGGTTCGTCAACGCACGCGACGCGCAGGTCACTGATCAAGAGGAACGGATCTCCGTGGAGTCGTCCGCGACGAGACTGAAGCCGCCCGGTGCCGATCCCGTCGTAAGCGCCGAACCCGGCCCGGGTTTGAGGCTTCCCGCACCTGCGAGTTCTTGGAAACCGACTTTGCCGGCGACCTCGCCCAATCGTCCGTGCAGCTCCACTAGCTTGTCGCGCGAGGCGAGCTGCAGGTTGAGCACCTCGCCGGCGCACAGCATCGCTTGATGACCGGTGTCCGCCGGCGCGTTCGCCGCAACCCGGGCCTCGCACAAAGTGGCAAGGAACCGGGCCGTCTGCGCGATCTGCGTGTCGACGCCGACCTCCACGCCTTCGACATCGTTCTTGATCAGGTAAGCGAGCCTACGCACTTGATGAGACATGAGAACCCCTTCCGCGCCGGGACGACCGGCGACGTCGTTGAGCCGTCGATGCGGCTTGGTCAGGGCGTTGTCAGCGCCCGCTCGACAAGGGTGATTCCGAGATACGCGACCACGATAATCGCGAGGACCGCGGGCGCCCCCACGAACCAGGCGAGGATGACGAGCAACCGCCGCCAGACATCGAAATCGAGTTCACGCCCTTTGCTTGCCGCCTTGATCCCGACCTGGAGCGTCGATCCGAACGCGTGGGAGGGCTCCCGAACTTCCTGATCGGCACTTTGGTCGGGGCTCCGCAGCGGCAGATCACCCGGCACCTCGTAGGCCATGATCACGGGCGACCGATCAAGCGGTTCGGTTTCAGTTGTATTCGGTTGAAGAAGTTCAACTTGTCGTCGAGCCTCGTAAGCTAGGAGGGCAGCACCGGCTCTGGCGCCTCCTCGCATCTCGAGCTTGCGGCTCCCCGCGTATACATATTGCTGCACCGACCGGTAGGTTAGCCCGAGCTCCGGACCGATCTCCTTGGCCTGTTTCCCCGAGGCCGCGAGTCGCAGGCACGCGCGTTCGGTCGGCGTGAGGCTCTGGTAAAGCGCCTCATCGATCTCACGCTCTCCGCTGGTCCGCTGCGGTTCAGTCGACATGGCCCTTGGTTCGGTGCCTCCATCCCTGCAGCTTCGTTCATCTAAGCGGCGAGCATAGATCGACGTGCCCCGAATGGATTGGGTCATCGTCAAACGCTATTGTCCGCGCTAGGAGATCATGATGCGTCTTAACACCACGAAGAGCTTGAAGCTTGCGCGCCACGTCAAGGGGCGCTTTGGCACCTGGAACGACGTGCGGCGGGCCGCACGCGTCGAGGATGGCGTTTACGTGCTCGAACCGGCGGCTGCCCTTCCAGCTGACGAACCTCTCGGCATGAAGCGACCCGCCGCGAAGTAGCCGCATGGCGTTCAGCTACTCGTTCTTCGTTGTCCTTATTCTGTTGTTTCCGGGCCTGACTTTTTGGGCAGGCTTAAGGGCAGGGGAGCAAAGCGATTTTCTAGCACCCGCGCCTGACCGGCCAGGCTCTACCCTGACATTGCTTATCGTGATGATGGGGACCGTTCTCGGTCACGCGCTGGGCGCGAGCTTCTTCGCGGCGCTCGCAGGATGGCGCGAACACACAAGCTTTTGGATCGACGTCGGTTACGATCCGAATCCATACAAGGCGCTGCTGAGAGGATCCGCGGCGCTGCGCGACATCCCCGATCTGGCTCTCCAATCATGGTTAGTGGCTTCTTCCTGATCGCCGCGGCGACCGGTGCCCTGGCCTACTGGATGGCACGCCGAAATGTCCTGACGGACCGAACGGACCCGATCGCATACGGCTGGCTCAATCCAGCCGTGCAGGCGGTGAAGAAGGGCAACGCTTTCGTCGTGGCCTATGTCCTGACCAAGACCAGCCACGAAGGCGCTTCGATCGCCTACGAGGGCGTGGTCCAACAACTTGCGCTCGACGACGACCAGTCGATCAAGCTCGTCATCCTGAACGAGGTCGACCGTTTCCTCGTCAAGATCACGGAGCAAGGGATCGAGCGGCTGGACGCTGAGACGACGCCCATCACACAGCTGCAGATCACGGCCACGGAGATCGCCAACATAGCGCTGGAGGTCGTTCGCGCGGAGGACAAGGACGTCGCCGCAATCGAGGTTGAACACTGATGCTTGAGGCTTTCCGGGGAGACATGTGCGCCAACTGAGCCTGCGCGTGGTGGGCGCCGGCCACGCGAACAAGCGGGGCGGCGACCGCCGGTTCGAGGTCCTGCTGTGCGTCCCCGGCGAGCCGGTCGAACTCGTGCCCGAGCCCCGTAACCCCGCCGATCCGAACGCCATCGCGGTGTTCAGCGTCCGCGGCGTCCAGCTCGGCTACGTGACCGCCGAGCGGGCGCCGCTGATCGGCGGCATGCTGCGCGCCGGACGCGACGTCCAGGCCATCTTCCAGGAGGCAATCGCGACCGCAGCCGTGATCCGAGTCGGCATCGACGGCATCGCGCCACAATTGCCGACGGAAAGGTCGGTACCTGATCCAAGTCGTGACGACGTCGACTTCTGGCCCGACTACGTACCGCCGGACGGATGATGATTGCGACATATTGGGCTGGGATGGAACAGCTGGTTCAAGGCTGCCCGGTCGTGCGACAAGCATCGATGCACGAAGTCTAGAGCATCAGCGAGGAACCACGTCGACGGAGGTGCCGAGCCGGTCGTTGGGTCTCGCGCTATTCCGCGGCCGGGCTTGCGCGCCGGCAGTCGACCATCAATAAACGAGCGTCGCGGTCATCGCAAAAGCGGGGAGGAGGCGCGTCGAGGCTCGCCTCATGAATAGGCGATGGCGCAGTCTCGCGACCGCGTCATCGCGGCGTCCAACTGACCCGCAATCGCGCGGCGGGCATTGCTTCTGGCCAGGGCAGGCGGTCAACGAGTCCGCTCAACGGCACGATCATTTTGCAGCCTTCATGCGGTTCGATCGTGCTCTTCATCCCGGAGCGCGGAAGCACATCGGCGGCGAGCCCGGTATCGACGATGCGTCGTGCGTCGAGTTACAGGACGAGATCGCCCAGACTCCGCGCCTCGTCCGCGTGGTGCGTGACCTGGACGATCGGCACGCAGAACTCGGCGCGTAGGCGCCCGACGTAACGCAGCGCTTCCGCCCGCCGCGGCCTATTCAACGCAGACACGGGTTCGTCGAGCAGCAGCAGATCGGGCTGCGACAGCAACGCCCGCCCGAGCGCGACGCGCTGCCGCTGGCCGTTCGAAAGGTCCGCCGTATGGCGATCGAGCAGATGCCCGATCGCCAGCACCTCCACCACCCGTTCGAGCCGGATCGGACGCACGCCTCCAGCCGTAGAGTAGGTTGGCACGTACGGGCATGTGCGGAGACAGCCGCGCGTCCTGATGCACCGTGCCGATCCGACGGCGTTCGAGGAGCACGCGGAGGCGAAGAGCAGTGTCGGTCAGCACGCGTTCGCTGATCGCGATCCGGGCGTCAGACGCGCGCAGCATGCCCGCGATCGCCGCCAGCGTCGCTGACTTGGCCGCGCCGAACGGACTAGAAAGCACGGTGCTGCCGTCGGCGAGAGCCTCGAACGCGACATAGAGAAGGAATTTGCTCAGCCGCTCCCGAACCCGGACAAACGGCATCAACGTCCGGCGTGGGGGCGGCCAGCGCGGCGGCAAACGAGATCAGCGACAGCCGCAACGCCGCCTCGCCGCCGAGCGCACCATCCATGGCTTCTGGAACGCCTGAACCGCATCATTGATCTCTACTCGGCCCAGGAACGCGCCAATTCCTTCACCGCCTGCAGCTACGATGAAATCTGATCGAGAACCGCTGATAAACGGTCGTACTGAGAAGGCGCAGATCGCTTGAGCGACGTAGCGAAGGTGTGGCGCGCGCACCGGCGAGGCCTCACATGCGAGTCTCCTAGGTAAGGAAGCTCACACCACCCCAGCGATGCAGGCGAACCGCTTTGGTTTCGGCCAAACCGCTAAGCCAACGATCCACTTGGCCGAGATCAATGACGACACTAAGCTTGCGACGAGCCGCAGCACGGTTGAGCAGGACAATCCGCCCGCGATAGTGAGGCGCTAGCGTGGCCAGGATCTCCTCCAGCGACCGATCCTTGATAATCAGCTTCCCGCGCGTCCATGCGATGGTCTGCGAGGCGTCGACGGCCTCGACTTCACCGAGACCGTTCCCGGATTTGATCGCTAAAGCCTGATCGGCGACAAGCAGCGTGCGACGTTCGTCGCTGGAGGCTTCGACCGATCCTTCGGCTACAACGACCCGGACGGCCTCGCGGCGTGAAACCAAGAACACGGTGCCGATGTCTCGGATGGTTCCATCGCCGACGTCGACGATGAACGGGCGTCGTTCGTCATGCACGACCGTGAACAGCGCCTCACCTCGCACCAGCTCGATCCTGCGAACGCCGTCATGAAAGTCGACGTCCAGAGCGGAATTGCCCGCCAACACCATCTGGCTGCCATCCTGTAGACGCACGATCCGACGCTCACCCCGCGCGGTGGCCTGATCATACTGCCAAACGGAGAAGGTCCGCTCTCCCAGCCCGGCGCACAAGGCTATCGATGCCGCGAGCGACAGCCGCGTCGCCGCTTTCCGCCATCTGCGGCGTCGACCTTGAGGGTGCACATGGGGCAATGCCGCGCCGACCGTCTGCCAGAGCAGTCGTGCCCGGGCTAGCGCCTCCTTATGGCTCGGACCTTGATCTCTCCATCTCCTGAAGGCCTCATGATCATCTGGCGTCGAGTCGCCCGAGGTCAGCCGAACGACCCAGCTCAAGGCCTCGTCGTCGAGACTGCTTGGCTGCGGGTCGGCCGAGGAGTGTATGAGCCGTAACATGCCTGTAGAACGAGTCAGCGACCGCGAACCCGCAACGTCAGTCGCAACAAGACGATCTGATGGAGCTCAGGCGCTCTCGGCAATGGCGCAGGGCACGCAGGCGGGCCTTCTCAACCAGGCTGCTGGAAACGCCCAGGCGTTCGGCGATCTCCATGTCGTTCAAACCTTTTGCCTGCGACAGGAACAGGACCTCGCCACACCGTTCCGGCAGCTCGGACAGTGCCGTGTCGACTTGTCGAAGCTCGTCGCGCGAGACGGCGACAACGTCAGGACCTTGCTCCACGTCCTCGAACAAAACTTGCGCGCCGCTGAGAATTTCTAAGCGGCGAGCTTCGACCTTCCGATGATCGATCGCAAGGTTTTTAGCCATGCGCAGCAAATAGCTGCGTCCACGCCGCCGATCCTCGATCGCAGGCTGAATCGAGGCCAACTTGACGAAGATGTCGTGCGTCAGATCCGCCGCCAGATGCTCGTCGCCCAATCGGCGACGCAGGAAACGCGAAATCTCATCTCGCATCTCCGTGAACAGCTCTTGCAGCTCAAGGCGACCCAACGAAACGCCCGTGCGTCGCTCTTCGACATCGGTGCTATCGAGACGTGGCACCACAGCGGCTGTCTACTCCTCCCAGAGAGCTTCGACTGTCGACGAATCGACCGCGGGCCGATGATGTCGTGGTCAGCAGTGAAAGAGGCTCCATGGCAATCATGTCACAGTGATGTTGCCATATCAAGTCGATGGCTCGAAGCCCCGCAGGTGACGCGCGTCCGCGCATATGCGGGTTTTGGTCCCGCCACTCGTTATCACTTCAACAACGGAAGGCGTCGCGCCCCCGGGGCAGGAGAGTAGAATGGTGGCCGCCGAACAATCAGGAAGTGACTGGCTCGCGCCTTCGGTGTGGAAGCCCGTGATCGCGGGCCTTTCTCTCGCGTCCAGCGGTACTGCAATCGCGGCAACCTCAATGCCGACTTTATCCGGAAACGCCGGCATTCTTGAGATCGTCGGCCACGCGGACCCGATCGTCAAATTAGTCATGCTGATCCTTGTGGCAGCATCGATTGCGACCTGGGCGCTTTGGTTCACCAAACTCGGCGAGCTCCGTACCGCCAAGGCCGCACTCGCCAGCGACATCGCGCTCCTCACCCCGGCCCAGAAGCTTAGCGACACGACAGCGACAAACTACACCGCGACGGGCGACATCTTGCGCATGGCGACAGACGAGCTGGCCAGGGCCGGCGCTTCCCCGACGCGGCGGGCGATCGAAGGTGTGGAGGAGCGCTTCGCGGCGCAACTGCCGATCATCGAGTCGCGTGCGACCTACAAGGTGCTGCGCGGCACGAACCTGATCGCCTCGATCGGCGCCGTAGCGCCTTTCGTCGGACTGGCGGCGACGGTGTGGGGGATCATGAACAGCTTCCTCGGCATCGCGAACACCAAGTCGACAAGCCTCGCTGTCGTCGCGCCGGGCATCGCGGAAGCTTTGTTCGCCACTGCCATGGGGCTTGCCGTCGCGATTCCGGCGGTGCTCATCTACAACAGCTTGGCGCGGTCCATCGCGGGGTATCGGCGCCTGCTCAACGAGGCCGCAGTACTTTGCGCCTGCGTTCTGAGCCGTGAGCTGGAGATGAAGGATATCGGCAGCGGACCCGGCAGGATTGTGCCGGTTCCCCGCTGGAGCGGAGATTCGAGCGCGTCTCAACCCGACAGTTCGCCGCCAGCGAGTGAGCATCCCGCCGGCCTGACGGGGCGCTAACGATGAGCATGCGCCTGAGCCACAGCGACGAAGGTCTCGTAGAGACGCATGAGATCAACGTCACGCCGTTCATCGACGTGATGCTCGTCCTGTTGATCATCTTCATGATCACGGCGCCGCTGATGACGGTGGATATACCCGTCAACCTGCCGGTGGCGAGCGCCGAACAGAAGCCCGCGCCGACCGAGCCCGTCTACCTGTCGCTCAAGGCCGACCATTCGCTGGCCGTCGGCGAACGAACGATCGCCCGGACCGATCTCATCGCGGCCATCTCCGCGGCAACGAAGGGCGACAAGGCGTCGACGATCTTCGTCCGTGCGGACAAGACGCTGGAGCTGGATCATTTGATGGGATTGTTGAATGAACTACGCAATGCCGGGTACGTCAAGTTCGCGCTCGTCGGATTGGAGCAGGTTCCAGGCGGCGGCACTGGAACGTCGTGACGCGCCGGCTGACGGCCAGGCGCCTTCCCGATCGCGCCTGACGCGCGGAGAGCTTTGGGGGGCATCGATCTCCGTCGGCTTACATCTGGCCGTCGCCGCGCTGGTCTTCGTCCGCTGGACCGGAACGCCCGAGGCGCCTCCGCCCAAGCAGCCGGCGATGGCGATCGAACTCGCCCCCCTTCCCGCCGCGCCGCCCGCCAAACCCGAACAAGTCGCGCCCGGCGTCGAGCAGGTCAAAGCCGAAGAGCCGGTCGAGACCGAAGTGAAGGAGTTGGAGCTGCCGCCGGTGCCTGTCGTGGCGGTGGCCGATGCGCCGGTGGTCGTCCCGAAGACGACCGAGCGCAAGCCCGATCCAAGACCAACCCCCATGCCGACCCCGCCGCGGCCCGCGGTTCAGCAGACTTCGGCTCCGGCGGCCGTGCCGCTTCTTCCTACCCGAGAGAAGGCAGGCGCGCCGGCCGTGGGCACGCCCACGGCGAGCGATCAGATCGCAGAGCAGACCTGGCAAGGACAGGTCATGGCGAAACTCGAACGAAGCAAACGCTATCCTGCCGAATCTCAGCAGGCGAAGGAAGAGGATCGCGTCCGGATGACGATCAGGGTGGATCGCTCGGGGCGTGTCCTTGAAAGGTCCATCGTCAAGAGCCGGGGTCACGCGCGGCTGGATGCGGAAGCCATGGCGGTGATCATGCGGGCCAGTCCATTTGCTGCGCCCCCGGCTTCGATGCGCGACGGGGATCTGAAGTTCGACGTCTATATCGACTTCCTCGTCGCCAAGGTACGCGGACGGCGTCGCTAGAAGGCCGATCGAGCGGGATCGCGCTTCCGATCGGCCGAAAAACTGCGCCACAACGCGTGACCGCGTTGCGGGTTTCTGCTCCCTCGCTCGTTATACAATCAGAAGAGTAGCCAAACGGGCTAGCAGGGGGAACTCGATGCCGAAGGTCAGCAGTGTGAAAGTCGGATCTTTGTTGCGGGTGGCGTCGATCGCCCTGTGTGCTTCCGCGGTGTTCGTCCAGCCGGCGCAGGCGCAGGTCGGCACGCAGCAGCGCAGCTTCGATATCGAGGCCGCGCCGCTCAGCGACGCCGCCGTTGCCTTCTCCGCGCAGGCGGGCGTTCAGCTGCTGCTGGGGTCCACCAGCTCGGAGGGCGTACGCGCACAGGCGGTGCAGGGACGCTTCACCTTGGCCGAGGCGCTCCAGCGCATGCTCGCCGGCACGGGCCTGACGTCGCGGTACGTCAGCGCCGGCGTGATCGCGATCGAACGTCCGGGCGAGGCCGTCGACGCCAGCGACACCGGCAATAAAGTGTTCGGCACCGTTGAAGTCGCGGGCGCGCAGAACCTCGACGCCGGCGGCTTCGGAAAGCTGGACTCCTTTGGACCGGGAGCGGGCGCCAACGGCAGTTCGGATCCCACATCGACCGAGGGCACGGGCAGTTACACGACCAACGGCAGCGTAGTATCCTCGCGCGTGCCGGTGCCGCTGCAGGAGACCACGCAGTCGGTCACGGTCATGACGCAGCAGCGGATGGAGGAGCAGAACCTTACCGACCTCAACCAGGTGATGGACTTCACGCCCGGCATCAGCGTTCAAACCAGGACGCCTCATGACCAGAGCTACATTTCACGCGGCTTCGAGATCGGCAGCTACTCGATCGACGGAGGCGCGCCGTTGACCTTCAGCCCATACGCGGAAGGAAGTCTGGATCTGGCGGAGTATGATCGTATCGAGGTGCTCCGCGGCTCGGCCGCGCTGTTCGGGTCGGCCGGGGAGCCGGGCGGCGTGATCTCGCTGATCCGGAAGCGGCCGCTCAATCACGAGCAATTCCTGTTCGAGGCGCAGGGAGGTTCCTGGAACTATTATCGCGTGGCAGTGGACGCCACGCGACCGATCGCGTTCGACGGCCGCCTTCGCGCGCGTCTGATCGGATCGGCGCTGGACCGCGATTTCTTTTTCGATTCAACACACGAGACCCGGTCCAAGATCTTCGGCTCCCTGGAAATGGACCTCTGGAAGAATGCGCTGGTTCGCGGCGGCGGCAGCTATCAGAAGCAGGACATATCCGCACCCAATTACAACGGTCTCCCGCGCTATGCGAACGGCGATCCGCTGCCTTTGCCGCGCTCGACCTGCTTTTGCGCTCCGTTCGGGTTTCAGAACATCGCCGCGACCGAATATTTCGGCGCGTTCGAGCAACGGTTCCTGCGGACTTGGACGCTCAAGCTGGACGCGACCTACACGAAGAACGACAACAAGTCGCTTTACACGCTCGTGCAAGCAACCCGTACCGACCAGGGCGGCATCACGCCGGGGCAAGCGGTCACGGGGCAGTTTCTCGGCAACAATGTCCGTGCCGACAACACGTTCGACAATCTCGGGCTGAGCGCCAACCTCTCGGGTAGCTTTACCTTGTTCGGGAACGAGCAATCGCTCGCGCTCGGGGCTCAGAGCTCCCGGATCCGTTCGAAGAACGACAACTCGCAATACACCTTCCTGGGCCTGTTCGGACAGACTTTCATGCTGCCCGTTTTCGGCTTCGACGCCGACATGATCCCGCCGCCGCCGCAAGACCCGATCGTCGAGTTCCTCTTCGACGGCAAGAACACGTACAAAAGCGTTTACGGGCTGCTCAACCTCCAGCCGCTGCGCGGCGTTCATGTGAACGGCGGCGTCCGCTATACCGACGTCAGAACGCGCAACGTCAACGGCGCCACGGTCTACCCGCCGTTGACGGATACTCCAAGCACGGCGTTCCAAGAGCCGGTCCGCACGCGGACGGACAACTGGTCGCCGTCGCTTTCGGTCTCCTATGACCTGACGCGGTGGCTTGCGGCGTACGGCAGCTTCAACGACATCTTCTCGCCTCAGAACACCAATCGCTTCGTTCCGACCGACCCCGCCGATCCCTCCACCTCGCTGACGCTGCCTGCCGCCCGGGGTCAGACCTACGAAGCGGGGTTGAGGGTCGCGTTGCGCGACGGAAAGCTGAACGGTCACCTCGCTTATTATGACACACGCGTGAACAACCGGGCCGTCGGCGTCGCCGATGTGGCGGCAGAAACGATCCCGGGCTGCTGTTACATCATCGCGGGCCGAACCATTTCAAAAGGTCTGGACTTCGAACTGAACGGGGAAATCTTCGAAGGTTTCCAGCTTGCGGCCAGTTACAATTACAACAAGAATCGTTCCGAAGGCTTTCCTCCTGGCCCTCCCGGCAGCGACATCACGGACGCTTTCAATTCTCTCTTTCCGCGCCACATCGTCAAGTTCCACGCGTCCTACGATTTCCTGTCGGGGCCGCTGAGCGGCCTTACATTGTCTGCCGGCCTGCGCGCGGAGAGCAAGCGCTCGATCGTCGATCTGAGGTGCACGACCTTCAACGCCGCAAACAGGTGCACGGCGCAGGAGTACTTTCCCTTCTCGCAGCCCGGGTATCGAGTGGTCGACGGCCTCGTCAATTACCGGTTGAACGACAATCTCGAGCTAAGCGCCAACCTCTACAATATCTTCGACGAGAAGTACTTCGCGCAGCCGAGCACGACGTCGGGTAATAATTTCTACGGGCAGCCGCGATCCTTCATTCTAACGCTGAGGGCGCTCGTCGGGGATCGCTACCCGGGGCGGCCGACCAGATCGGAAGTCCAATAAGGTTCGGTCCGTCGGAGCCGGCATCGACTTCATCGCCACACCAATTCGATCGGTAATAATCATGCGCGTTCACACCGTTCTGACGGCTACCTGCGTAGCCGCCCTTCTGTCCGCCTGCGCGACCGCTCCTCCGCGGCCTGCCGCGACGGCAGCCGTTGCTTCCGCATCGGCGGACGTTCCCGGACGGCTCGCCGCGCCGCTTTGGGCGCACGAGAAGGGCGACGTGAAGCCCGACCCGGCCATCCGCTACGGCCGCCTGCCCAACGGCATGCGCTATGCGCTCCGGCATAATTCCTCGCCACCGGGTCAGGCGGCCATCCGCCTGTTCATCGATGCGGGATCGCTGGCCGAGCGCGACGATCAGCGCGGCCTCGCGCACTTCATGGAGCATATGGTGTTCAACGGCACCCGCAACGTGCCGGAGGGCGAGTTCGTGCGGCGGCTGGAGCGGCTTGGTCTCCGTTTCGGCGCCGACACCAACGCCTCCACGAGCTTCGAGGAGACGATCTACACGCTCGACCTGCCCAACACCCGCGCGGAAACGGTGGACACCGCGCTTCTTCTGATGCGGGAAACCGCGGGCGAAGCGTTGCTCGACGCCGACGCGATAAATCGTGAGCGCGGTATCATCCTTTCCGAGGAACGTGCGCGCGGCGGCGTCGGCCTGCGCACCGCCGAGGCGCAGCTGGAATTCATCATGAAAGGGCAGCTGATGCCCACACGCATGCCGATCGGCAACGTCGAAACGCTGAAGAACGCGCCGCGCGAGCGCTTCGTGGAATTCTACGAAGCCTATTACCGGCCCGAGAACGCCACGGTGGTCGCGGTCGGCGATTTCGACGTCGACGAAATGGAGCGCAAGATCCGGACGCGTTTCGGCGACTGGCGCGGGCAGGGACCAGCCGGACCCAAGCCGGACGTCGGGCCGGTCGCGAAGCGCGGCACGGAGGTCAGGGTGTTCGCGGAGCCGGGCGCGCCGCCCAGCGTAGCGATGCTGTGGACGTCCGCCGGAAACGTCGAGCCCGACAGCCGGGCGAAACGCATTCGCGAGATGAGGGCGAGCTTGCTTATGGCGGTGCTTAATCGTCGCTTGGCGCGCGTGGCGTTGCGCGCCGATCCGCCCTTCGCGGCGGCGACCGCGGATTACGCCTCCGGCGAGATGATGACATCGGCCGGTTTCTCGACCCATTTCGGGACGAAGGGCTGGCGGCCTGCGCTCGATGCGATCGAGCAGGAGCATCGGCGGGTGGTGCGATACGGCGTCACCCAGGCCGAACTCGACCGGACCATCGTCGGCTTCCGCGAAACCAGCAGGGACGCGCTGGCGTCGGCCGCCACACGTTCGACGGGGCAGTTGACGAGCGACATTCTGCAGGGCGTCGCCAGCGACGCAGTCGTCACCACGCCGGCCGACCGGCTGGCCTTGTTCGAGGACGCCGTGCGCGGCTTCGATGCTCAGGCGGCGTCGGCTCTCGCACGCGAACTCTTCCGCGGCGAAGGGCCGCTGGTGTTCATGACGAGTCCGGAGCCGGTCGACGGGGGCGAACCGGCCGTGATGCAGGCGCTGCGGGCGTCCCAACGGGTCGCCGTCGCCGCGCCCGCCGATTCGGCGGCCAAGCCCTGGCCGTACAGCAACTTCGGCGCGCCGGGACGGGTCGTCCAACGGCGCGAAGTGCCCGATCTCGGAACCACCTTCGTGCGTTTCGATAACGGGGTCGAGCTGACCGTTCGTCCGAGTCGGAAGGAGGAGAACCGGATCATGGTCGCCGCGCGGATGGGCGACGGCACCCGCGACCTGCCGCTCGGCCGCCCCAGCGCGGCGTGGGCCGCGCGGGAGGGGTTGATCGAAGGGGGCCTGGGCAAGCTCACGGTCGATGAAGTCGATGATGCGCTGGTCGGCAGAAGCTACGGCGCGAACGTAAGCGTCGGCGAGGAAGATTTCGTGCTGTCGGGAACGACCCGTCCGGCCGATCTCGCGACGCAGATGCAGCTCCTGACCGCATACGCGAGCGATCCGGCATGGCGGCCCCAGGGATTGCAGCGGGCCAAGGCCAGCGTGCCGGCCATGTTCCAGCAGTATCGGACCTCGCCCGGCGGCATGCTCAGCCTCGCCGTGCCGCGGCTCCTCCGTTCGGGCGACCCGCGCTTCGGCACGCCTGCGCAGGCCGCCATGCTGTCGACGAGCATCGCCGATGTGCGCGAAGCGTTGAAGCCCCTCGCGACCGAGCCGATCGAAGTAGTGATCGTCGGCGACACGACGGTCGAAGAGGCCATCCGCCAGACGGCGGCGACCTTCGGCGCGCTGCCGCCGCGCCGCGCGGCGGGGTTTCCGCCGGGAGCCGACCGCACGCCGTTTCCCGCGGGGCGGGCGACGCCGGTGCGGCTGACGCACGAGGGGCGCGCCGATCAGGCGATGGCGATGCTCGCCTGGCCGACGGTGGACTTCTGGAGCGATCCGCAAAGGTCGCGGACCCTGGACGTGCTGGCCGGAATCATGAGGCTGCGCCTGTTGGAGGAGGTTCGCGAAAAGCAGGCGGTCACCTACTCGCCGTCCTTTTCCTCGTCGGAATCGGCGGCCTATCCGAACTACGGCTACATGGCCGCCGCGGTCGAGGCTCCGCCCCCCCAGCTCGAGCCTTTCTTCGCCACGACGCTGACCATCGCGAAATCCCTGCGCGAGGCGCCCGTGACCGCCGACGAGCTCAATCGCGCCGCCGGGCCGCAGATCGCCGCGCGTGAGCGGCAACGGGAGAGCAACGGCTTCTGGGCGGCGGCGCTGGCGGGCGCCGGGCGCGACCCGCGCCGGCTCGACGATATCCGGCAAGCGATCGCCGGCCTGAAGCGGGTTACCGCAGCGGACGTGCAGCGCGTCGCCCGGGAGTATCTGCGCGACGACAAGTCCTTCCGCGTCGTCGTGGTGCCCGAGGCTAAGTCGAAGCCGGCGGGTTAGATGATGGAGGCGCCAAGGCTCGGCCACAGTTACACGACGGTGGCGTTGCGGAGCCGTATGGCGGTCGTCGCGGCATCGGCCGCATTCGGCTAGGATGGACCACGATTGTTCGACGGACGCCGATCGGGTGCGAAGGACGACGACGGGGTCCGTTGCCGACGCCGCAAGCCCGATGGTGCGCAACGACGATCCCACCCGGGTGATCGTTGGCCGCCGGGCGAAAATAGACGCGAGTTTGCGTGCGCTCGAACCCGGCGCGGTTCGCCGTACGGAACCGTGCAGCGTTCAAGCGGAGCCGATCCGGGTTGGGAGTACAGGTGACCAAGCGTATAATCGTGTTGAAGTTGGGCGGTTCGGTGCTGACCTCGGAAGAGGCCATGAGCCAGGCCGTCGCCGAGATCTACCGCTACGTTCGCCAGGGTTTTTCAGTCGTGGCCGTCGTGTCGGCTCTCAAGGGTGCGACGGATCACCTGATCGGACTGGCTCGGCAATATGGCGCCACGGCGCATGATCACGCGGCCCGCTACCTGTTGGCTACGGGAGAATATCGGTCCGCCGCGCTGCTGTCGCTGGCGGCGGGCCGCGTGGGATTGTCCTCGCTCGTCCTTCAACCTCACGAAATCGGTTTGCGGGCGGATGGAGAACCGGACGACGCGATGCCCTACGGCATCGACGCCCCCCGCCTTCACGCCCTGCTCGAGTCCCACGATGTCGTCATCGTGCCGGGGTTCGTCGCGCTCGATCCCGAGGGTCGGACGATTCTGCTCGGCCGTGGAGGAACCGATCTGAGCGCGGTGTTCATCGCCACCCGCCTTCCCGGCGCACGCGTGCGACTTCTTAAGGACGTCGACGCCGTGTTCGATCGCGACCCGGTCAAGAGCGGCGGCGGGGCCAGCGCGTTCGCAAAGCTCGATTGGTCGGCGGCGGTTCGGGTGGCGCATCCGCTCGTCCAGCACAAAGCGGTAGAGCTCGCATGGGCGCGTGGGCTCTCGATAGAAGTGGCCGCGCTCGGCCGCGGCTACGAAACGCTGATCGGCCCGGCGACCGAGGTTCGTGGGGCGGGCGACGCCAGGAGCCGCGCGCGCGTGGCGATCCTCGGCTGCGGCGTGGTGGGCGGCGGGGTCGTCGAACGTCTTCTGGAGGAGAGCGACAGTTTCGAGATCGCCGGCATACTCGTGCGCAACCTGGCCGGGCGTGCTCGCCACCCCTGCAGGGCGCTTCTCACGACCGATCCCAATGTGCTGCTCGGCACACGGCCCGACATCTTCCTAGACGTGGGATCGGGTGTGGAGTCCAGTTGCGACCTCATCGCCGAGTTCCTCCGACGCGACGTTCCCGTCGTCAGCGCCAACAAGCAGGCCGTGGTGAGCTACCTCAGGCGCGGCACCGACGCTTCGCTCGCCATAAGCGTCCCTCTGGCCTACTCGGCCGCGGTGGGCGGTGGCGCACCGTTCCTCGAGGCGGTCGGGCGTTCTCGGGGCGATGTGCGAAGCGTCGCGGGCGTGCTCAACGGAACGACCAATTATGTTCTTGACCGCTGCCGGTCCGTACCTTCGTTCGAGGACGCAGTACGCGAGGCTCAGCACGCGGGCTATGCGGAAGCCGATTGCAGCGCCGATCTGGACGGGCGCGACGCCGCCGCCAAGATAAGGCTGATCGGGCTTGCGGCATGGGGCCGGCTGCCGCCCGAACCCGCGGTGCGCGATGCACTCAGCGCCGCCGTTCTCGACCGCGGCGGCGGAGATAGGGTTCTGAAGCAGGTCGCACGGTGTGGCATCGGGACCGAAGGCGATCCCGTGTGCGAGGTTCGGCTGGAGACACTTCCCCACGACCACTTCCTGGCCGGCGCCCGTGCGGAGGAGAACCGAATTGAAATCGAGTTGTGCAACGGCGGGACGATACGGATCGCCGGCAAAGGGGCGGGCCGTTTTCCCACTACCGAAGCCGTGATGGCCGATCTGTTCGACATGTTCCGCCTCCTTGCCCCGCCGCGTGCGGCGGCGGGCGGG
This sequence comes from uncultured Sphingomonadaceae bacterium, assembly GCA_964251385.1. Taxonomy (GTDB): domain Bacteria; phylum Pseudomonadota; class Alphaproteobacteria; order Sphingomonadales; family Sphingomonadaceae; genus CADCVW01. The sequence goes on from CAXUJK010000003.1 coordinate 457,481, forward strand.
ATCGCGCTATGAGTCGCGCCTGGATCGCCGATGCGGTGCGCCGGATCGGCGCGGATTTCGCAAGATCGGCGGATACCCACCTGATCCCCCTCCGGCTTACCCAGCTTCCCTCGATCAGCATCTACCTCAAAGACGAATCGACGCACCCGACGGGCAGCCTCAAGCACCGGCTTGCGCGCTCGCTCATCCTTTACGGCATCTGCAACGGTTGGATCCGCGAGGGCCGTCCGATCATCGAAGTCTCCTCCGGTTCGACCGCGATTTCCGAAGCGTATTTCGCCAAGCTGCTCGGCTTGCCGTTCGTGGCCGTGGTGCCCGCCTCGACCGCGCCGCGCAAGATAGCGGAGGTCGAGCGTCATGGCGGACACTGCCATTTGGTGCAGGATGCGTCGCAGGTCGTCCCCGAAGCGGAACGGTTGGCGTCGGAGACGGGCGGGCACTTCATCGACCAGTTCACCTACGCCGAGCGCGCCACGGATTGGCGCGGCAACAACAACATCGCCGAGAGCCTGTTCAGCCAGATGGCGCAGGAAGACGATCCCTGCCCAGACTGGGTCGTGGTCGGCGCGGGTACCGGGGGCACGTCGGCGACCATCGGACGCTACATTCGCTTCCGGCCCGAATATGCCGAACGCACGCGCTTGTGCGTCGTCGATCCCGAATGCTCGGCCTTCTTCCCGTTCTACCGCGACGGATGTTCGAGCGCCGACTGTTGCGGGAGTTCGGTGATCGAGGGAGTGGGGCGCTCCTATGCCGTGCCGTCGTTCCTGCCGGCGGTGATCGATCGCATGATACAGGTGCCGGACGCCGCCAGCATCGCCGCCTGCCGGTGGCTCCGGGCGGTCATCGGCCGGCGCTGCGGTCCCTCCACGGGGCTCAACATGATCGGCGTCCTGATCCTGGCGACTGAACTCTCGAAGGATGGACGTGGAGGTGTAATTGCCAGCCTGATCTGCGACTCCGGCGAACGCTACGCCGAAACGGTCTACGACGACGCTTGGGTGGAGGCTCGCGGCATCGATCTGCGACCTTGGACGGAACATTTCTCGGGGTTTGATGCCGGCGCGCTCTTCCAACCGGAATTACCGAGTTGGGCGCATCAATGATGTGATGCCCAGCGAGGTACTCTAAGGTAAGCTTTCGAAGCTCAGTCGACGAACGTGCCGACCCCGCGAAGTACCGGATTCATCGCCCGGTGTGCAGGTCTTCGACAAAGGAGTTTCGTGGCTAGTTTTCGGGCTTCAGAATATAACGACCTTTGAGCGTGGAGGCGGAGACGAAGCTTGGGTCGTCGTTCCGGCCGGTCGACGAAACGATAGCCGACACGGCGCTAAGGATGCGGATTGAGAGGGTCGAACCAGACAAGGCCGATCCGCTCGGCGCGCAATCCTAAGGCTGTTCAAACGAGATCGGCGCCCCGCGAGGACCGGAGAGCCGGCCCGTCCATCAGCCGAGACGGTTCCAGGAGTGACGCTTGACCCAGGCCATAGTTTAAGTTCGGTCAGATAACTGGCGTCGACCGTTCTCCGGACGCCTGATCCCCGGCGCCACGTCGGCGCGGCTTCAACCCGCTAGTAACGATCCCGGCCACAATGAACGCCCTTCCGGCGAGGGCTAAGGCGGGCATACGCTCGCCGGCAAGACGGCCGAAGATGCCGCCCCAAAGCGGTTCGCTGGCATAGTCGATGGTCGCGCGGGCCGGTGCCACCGACATTTGCGCCCAATTCATAGTGAGGTGGATGAATGTGGTTGCAGCGGCCAAGCCGAGCGCGGCGCACAGCCAAACCCAGGAGAACTGCGGAACCGCTTCAGTCAATCTGAACGGAAAGATGTTCGGCCCTATGTTTCCGGCAACCTGCGACGCCTGCGACGGGCGTCGGGGTTCAGCCAGGAGGTGCTTGCCGAGGCTGCGGGATCGAGCCGGCGGATAGTCGTCAAGCTGGAAGGCGGCGACACCAACATCAGCCTTTCGAGCCTCGACAGGCTAGCTGAAGCGTTGGGCATCTCCTTTGTGGCACTGGTTTCTGATCTTGCCGAGCGCAGCGAACGGCTCAAAGTGGTAGCCTGGCGTGGTACGGATGAGGCAAGCAAAGGCACGCTGCTGGGTCGCGGTCCTGCAACCCGTGAAGCGGAGCTGTGGTATTGGTCGCTCGGCCGTGGCGAAAGCTATCAGGCGGAGGGAAACTTAGCAGGATGGCATTAGCTAATCGTCGTTACCGAAGGGCGCCTTCGGGTGGAGAAACCCGATCGTACGGTGAAGATCGGTGCCGGCGACCACCTCTTCTTCGCCAGCACCCAACCCTATGCCTACGCCAATGCCTGGGATGGAACGGTCCAATTCATCCGTACCGTCGTCAGTTGAACCAGATTTCGACCTGCCGTGAACAATGCGAAGCAGCGACTTCAAGCCGACAGCTAGTCGAGGATCGCCGGCAATCACGTCGCGCTTGCCTACTCGTATGAGGCCTCATCCTAACCAACATCGCTGGCATGCGGGAGCCACCCGGCGGCAGCCTGGACACAATCGGGGAAGTCCGGGCCACGTTCGCGAGCGATGTCGCGCTGACGACAGGCGCTACTGCGAAGGCATAGTTCGGATGGTTCTGCGTCGCGCTCAGCACGGCACCCGAACTCCAGCGCCGGTCTGCTCGGCGGGGGTGGACGCATGCTGTTCGACTTCGAATATTTCGATCGCTGCGTCCATGCGTGTCGCCCGCCAGCTCCCTTGCATGTAGTAGAAGGCGGCCATCACGAGCGACGCCGCCGATCCCAGTGGGAAGCTCCACCACAACGCGTCGGTACCGAGCAGCGGCTCGAGCGCGAAGACGCCACCGAGGCGAACCGCGAAAAGAGCGATCGCCAGGATGACGAGCGGCGCAAGAACCGCGCCGTTTGCGCGAACCACGCCGAACAGGACCATGGTCGCGCCGAACAGGATAAAGCCCCAGCTGACGATGAGGTTGATGTGCCGCGCGATCGCGGTCGCCGGACTGTCGTCGGCGAGGAAGAGCGACAGGGCCGATCGATCGGCCAAGGCGACCAGGGTCACGAGCATCCCGGTCAGCGCCAGGTTGTAGAACAACCCCCATCTGGCGATTGCGCCGATGCGGTCCCAACGTCCGGCCCCGATGTTCTGGGCGGCCATCGCCGACACGGCGGCACCGATCGCCATCGCCGGCATCTGGATGTACGTCCACAATTGCGATGCGACGCCGTACGCCGCGGTGGTCGCGATGCCCTGCCGGTTGACCAGCCCGATCATCGACAGCGCGGACACGGACACCACCATCATCTGCATCGCCATTGGAAAGCCCTTGACCAGGATCGTGCTGATCAACGCAGCCTCCGGCAGCAGATAGCGAAGCTCGCGGCCGAGTAGGCGGATGGGCAAGTCGCGCGCGTAGATCGTCGCGATCAAGGCCGCGACGCTGACATAGTTGGCTACCGCGGTGGCTGCCGCAGAGCCTGCGATGCCCATCTTGGGGAACGGTCCCATGCCGGCAATCAGCAGCGGGTTGAGGCCGCTGTCGAGCAGCACGCTGAGCAGCATGAACCACAAGGGCGTCATCGAGTCGCCGATCCCGCGCAAGGCCATCATCAGAAGCACCATGAGAAAGCTCGGCGGCAGAGCGATGAAGATTACGCGGAGGTAGACGAGGGCGAGGGGCCGCGCTTCGCCGGGAGTCTCCAGCAGATTGAGCAGTGCCGGCGCAGCGAACCACCCTGCGGCGGCGATCGCGACCGACAGCAGAAGGAACAGTCCCAACGCCGCGCCGAACGCCCGTCGCGCGGCGTCGATGTCGCGCCGGCCGGTGGCCCGAGCTACGAGGATCGTGGCCGCCATGCCGAACCCGAATGCGCCCGCCGCCAGCAGGAACATGACGAGGTTGGCATTCGAGGTTGCGGCGAGCGCCGCTTCGCCCAGATAGTGGCCGACCCACATGGCGTTGATGGAGCCGTTGAGCGATTGCAACACGCTCGACGCCAGCGTCGGAGCGGCAAAGGCCAGCAACGTCCATCCGATCGCGCCGGTCGTCAGATCTTGTCCTGTTCTCCCAGTTGCGCCCGCGCGATCCGCGGCGAAGCCCACCCCGCCCGCTCCCTTGTCCCGACGATCGCTTTCCAATCCGGGGTAATCTTCTGGCTCGCGATGAAAGGTCATATGCTGGATCGACTCTGAAGGCGCTTGCAAGCGTCGGGGTTGATCGTGATCAATGATGCTGAAGCAAAACGTAGCGGCCGAAGCCAAGCGAGCCGCCAGGGCGCGCGCGCGGCAACAGGCATGAAGCCGATCAACGCAATTCCCGCCTGCGCTTGAGTCATGTGTTGACGGCTCTCCGGCGAAGACCTCCGATATCCGACCAATGACTCGCCCCCCGATACGCAGCTTCCCGACCGGGCGAACCCGACCGTGTCGGATCGGCGAAGGCGGGCTTGGCTGAACGGCGGCGGAAACGAAACGGAGCCGGCTGTCCCGGAAAGTGGGAATTCGACGGGGTCAAGCAGTGGCAAGCGTGCGATCACGCGCGACCGCCGAACAGTCATCTCCAGAAGCGGAAGCTATCGTCCTGTACCCTCAAGCCTTCCAGCTCAAGGCCGGCTGTCTGAGTTGAACGACGTGATGATCATTCAGCGGGTTGGTGCCTGCTCCGCAATCGCCGTCCGGCACCGTCGCGGAGGCAGTAGAGCCCGAATTCGGCCAACGCACTCGCCAAGCGGCGCAAAGGTCATGTAAAACGGCGGAACTGACCGCGGCCTTATGCGAGCGTCGGCGCCTACAGCCAGCGCTTGGCGGCGTCCGCGCTGTCGACTGGACCTCGGTTGAATGCGATCGGCGCCGTCGGAGCCCCACGTCGGACCGCATTGATGACGCGCTCGAACAGTTCAAGCTGCTTAGGCGGCAGCCGCACGCCACCGCCAATGACGACGCAGTCCCACTCGCGTTTCGCCAGACAAGCCGAGATCGTCGCTTCGGCGCTGTCGTCGGGCATGATCGTACAATGCTCCGCTTCCCATCCGCGCCCGTGCATGTCGGCCAGCATCTGCGCGATCCCTTCGGCGATAGACTCCGGCGTGGTTCCTGGCGGAACGGCGGGGTCGGACGGGTCGACGGTTTTGGGATCGACTCCGATGACCAGAACCTTGTTCGTCATGTTCGTACTCCTCTTCCTGATGGTCGGTAGAGCGTTTGCCGTGGCCGGATGTTGGTCTCGTGCGCGCCGCTGTATTCGGCGGGTTCAGTGGGCTCGTTCGATGGATGCGCCGCCGAACATCAGCCCCTGGACCATTGGCCGAGCCATGAAGACGTTCGGGAACGTGGGAGAAGGCGCGCTCGCCTCGTCCAGGCGCGTTTTCTGCTCCGCGGTGAACGTCACCTGCAACGCGCCCAGATTGTCCTCGGCCTGCGCGACCGTGCGCGCTCCGATGATCGGCGAAATGACCGCCGGGTTGGTGAGGGTCCAGGCGAGCGCGACCTGCGATGGGGTCGCCGCACATTCCTCGGCAACGCCGCCCACGACGTCGGCGATGTCGAGCGCGGCGGCCGTCATGTGGCCGGAGGAGGCGATCACGCCCTTGCGAGACGCGGACACGCCGGCCTCGCTTTCGGCGGAAAGGTCGGCGCGGCTGTACTTGCCGGTGAGGACGCCGCCGCCGAGCGGCGACCAGGGCAGGACGCCGAGCCCCAACCCCGCCGCCATCGGGATCAGCTCATGTTCGACCGTGCGCTGGACCAGGCTGTACTCGATCTGGAGCGCCACCAGCGGCGCCCAGCCGCGCAGGCTCGCGATCGTCTGCATCTCGGCGACGCGCCATGCGGGCGTGTTGCAGATGCCGATGTAGACGACCTTTCCCGATCGGACGAGGTCGTCGAGCCCGCGCATGACCTCTTCGGGGGCCGTCGTGAAGTCCCAGCCGTGAAGGTACAACAAGTCGATACGATCGGTATCGAGCTGGCGAAGGCTTTGCTCGACCGAGCGCACCATGTTCAGCCGGTGGTTGCCGCCCGAGTTCGGATTGCCGGGGTCGCGCGCCATCGTGAACTTCGTCGCCAGCACGACCCGGTCGCGCTTCTCCGCGATGAAGGCGCCGACCATCCGCTCCGAGGTGCCGTTGGTGTAGTTGACCGACGTGTCGATGAAGTTGCCGCCGCGATCGACGTACAGGTCGAAGATGCGCCTGGCCTCGTCCGCGTCGGCGCCCCAGCCCCAGTCCGAGCCGAAGGTCATCGTGCCGAGCGATAAGGGCGATACGCGCAGGCCCGAACGGCCGAGCAGGCGGTAATGGTCGAGATTGGTTGTGGAGTTCATCGTCCGAGTCCTTCGATGCGCCGTTCGGTGAACAGCTCCGTCAACGCGCCCGCCGCATCGAGCGCGCGCGGGAAGCCCGCGTGCACCGTCGTGAGGTAGACGATCTCTTTCAGCTCCCCCGGCGGAACGCCGATGTTGAGCGCGTAGCCCGCGTGGATCTTCATCTGCGCGAGGTTGCCGGTGGCGGCGAAGGCGGCGACGGTCGCCAACTGGCGCGTGCGGGGATCGAGCTCCTTTCGCGACCAGACCTCTCCCAGCGAGTATCGCTCGGTCGCGTCCGCCAGAAAGGGGAAGGTCCGCCGCAGGCGTTCGAGTGCGGGCTGGGGCGCGCCGTTGTTGAGCGACTTGATGACCGCTTCGCCTCGCGCCTTCCTGTCGTCGGCGGTTTGCGCGTGGGCCGCCGGAGGGACCATCAGCGACACAAGAGCGGTAAGGGCGGCTATTCTGATCATCATCGGTTCCTCGCTTGGTTTCCTTGGGTCGCGCCTCGTCTCCACGACGCGCACCCGGACTCCGCCCTGGTGCTCCAGGCGTCGTCGCCGCGGAACCTCCCGACGATCTCGTCCAGGTCCCAAGGCCCCGTCGATCGCGCGGGCGTCTTGGCGCGGAGCAGGTACATGTCGTGGGTCATCAGGCCGTCGACGCGAATGCGGCCGTTTCGGACGAACATGTCGTTGAACGTCGTCGCCTTCAGCTTGGCCAGGACGGTGTCGCCGTCATCGCTGCCCGTCGCCTTGACCGCAGTCAGGTACTGCAGGGCCGCCGAATAGTCGCCGGCGTGGAGCGAGGAAGGCATGCGGGCGAACTTGTCGAAGAAGCGGCGGCTCCAGGCGCGCGTCCGCGCGTCGAGGTCCCAGTACCAGCTGTCGGCATGGTACATGCCCTGCGCGGCCGCGGGCCCGAGCGCGTGGACGTCGTCGATGAAGACCAGGAGGCCCGCGATCGTCTTCGTCTTGTTCACGCCGAGCCGGTTCGCCGCCTTCACGGCTTCGATTAACGTCGTGTGGCCGCTCGCTAGAGCCAGGACCTGCGCCGAACTCGCCTGGGCTTGGGCTATGAAGGGCGAGAAGTCCTCCGCGTCGTGCGGGTGCCGGACCGCGCCGGCGACGCTGCCGCCCGCCGCCTTGACGGTGGCGGTCGTGTCGTTCTGCAGTTCCAGGCCGAACGGGTAGTCGGCGGTCAGGAAGTACCAGGACTTGCCGCCCGCGCGGGCGACGCCGTTCCCCGTCACCTTCGCGAGCGCGGTGGTGTCGTAGGCATATTGCACCGTGTAGGGCGAGCATCGCGCGTTGGTGTGAGCCGAGCTGCCCGCGCCCACGACGAGGAACGGCTTCCTCCTCGCGCGCGCGACCTCCACCATCGCCAAGCTGGTGTCGGTGTTCACGCCGCCGATCAGCACGTCGACCTGCTTGTCGTCGAACAAGGCGCGCGCTTGCGCCGCCGCCACGGCGGCGTCGTTGCGGTGATCGGCGACGACGACCTCGACGCGCTTGCCCGCGACGGCGCCTCCCATGTCGGCCACGGCCATGCGGATCGCCTCGGCACCGGCCGGTCCGTCGACCGCCGCGTAGGGACCCGACAGGTCGGTAATGAAGCCGATGCGGATCACGTCGTCCGAGATCGCGGCGGCGGCAGGGACAGCCGCTAAGGCCGACGCCGCCAGGGCGCACAGTGCAAGGGAATAGGTGAACTTCATGATGCCTGCTCCAGATCGCCGGCTTTCCAGTAACCGCCGCGCATCCGATGCCCGATTGGCGGGCTCGACCTGTAGCGGGATGCTGCCGTTTTCTTGCACGATCCTGCCAAAGCGGCGAGGCGGCGGGTTCTTCGGGCTTGCTCGCCAAGCGACGCGCGCGCACACCCCAGGCATGCAGAAGCCCTTTGACGAACTTCGCAGTCTGATCGACCGTCACTGCCTGGCGCGGCGCCATGACACGCCGCTGGCCGGGTTGACGCTGTTTCGCGCGGAGGAGGCGAGCCCGCAGGTGAACACCATCTACCGTCCGACCTTGTGCATCGTGGCGCAGGGTCGAAAGCAGGTTCTGCTCGCCGATCGGACCTTCGAGTACGACGCGAGCCAGTACCTGATCGTGACCGTCGACCTCCCCGTGACGGGGTGCATCGTCGAAGCCAGCCGGGAACGGCCCTATCTCAGCCTGAGTCTCGACCTCGACCCCGCCCGCATCGCCGATCTGTTGCTCGAGCTTCCTCCTGAAGCTCCACGGCAGGGCGCACCCGTAGCGCTCGCCGTGAGCGGGCTCAGCGACGACCTGCTCGACGGCGTGATCAGGTTGCTCCGGCTGCTCGACCGCCCCGACGAGGCGGCCGTGCTCAGGCCGCTTATTGACCGGGAGATACTCTACCGCCTGCTGCAGGGTGAGCAGGGTCCTCTGATCCGGCAGGTGGCGACGGCGGGCAGCCACGTCTCGCAGATCGGCAAGGTGGCGGACTGGATCAGGACGCACTACGCCGAACCCGTGAGCATCGACGCGCTGGCGGCGGACGCGGGGATGAGCGTCACTTCGTTCCATCGTCACTTCAAGGCGATCACCGCGATGAGCCCCGTGCAGTATCGGACCCGCATCCGGTTGCAGGAAGCGCGCCGCCTCATGCTCGTCGACGAACAGGACGCGGGCGCGATCGGGTTCGGCGTCGGCTACGAAAGCCCGTCGCAGTTCAGCCGTGACTACCGCCGCATGTTCGGCATGCCGCCCGCGGCGGACGCCGCTCGACTCCGTCACTCGGAGGCGATCGCGGCTGGCCGCTGACCTCGTGGGGTTTAGGAAGCTGCGAGCGCGCATCCGCTCGCCGTCCGCATCGGCGCCGCGGCCGTGGCAGCCAGCATCTCGGCGTCGGGCCGCAGGCCGATGGCCATGTCGGTCGGCGTCAGTCCGCGCCGTGAACGGACGAACAGGTCCGCGCCGACCGCCTTTTCCAGGGCTTCGATGTGCCGGGCGACCGTAGGCTGCGTCGGCCCGAGCCGGCGCGCGGCTCCCAACAGCGAACCTTCTTGCAAGACCGCCGGAAAGGTGCGGTGGAGCTTCCAGTCCGGCTCCGAGTTCATGGATCTCCGTATAGCGGCCCGACGAAGTTCGACGTTTCTGCAGGACCTCGCGGGGCCTTATGTCGAAGTCATGGATGGCGGGGACCCTCAACCGCTGCCTCTCGGGAGCATGTGCGATGAACGGATTGACCGCGGTATTGGGATATGGCGCGGTCGGGCGCGAATTGACGGCCATGTTGCTGGCGCGCGGCGACCCCGTCCGGGTAGCCCAACGCACCCGGCCGGCCGATCTGGCCGAAGGCGCGGCCTTCACGTCCTGCGACATCCTCGACCCCGCGGCGGTCCGCGTGGCGGTCGCCGGCGCATCGCAGGTCGTGCTGGCGGTAGGCTTCGCCTATGATTCGCGCGTTTGGAAGACCGCCTGGCCCAGGACGATGACCAACGTCCTCGAATCCTGCGCCGCGACGGGCGCACGGATCGTCTTTATCGACAACCTCTACCAGCTCGGCCCGCAAGACGAGCCGCGCCGCGAGGACATGCCGCTAACCGACCGGGGCGATAAGCCCGCCATCCTGTCGGAGGTCACGCGGATCTGGCTGGCGGCGGCCGACCGCGTCCGTGTCGCGGCGCTGCGGTGCCCGGACTTCTACGGCCCGGGCGTTCCGGTCTCGCATCTGGGTGCGAGCGCGTTCGGGGAGCTCGCCCGGGGCAAGGCCGCGATGCTGCTCGCCCCGCCCGACACGCCGCACGACTTCGCCTACGTCCCGGACATCGCCCGCGCGGCGCTGACGCTGCTCGACGCATCCGACGACGCCTTCGGACAGGTCTGGAACATGCCCTGCGCGCCGACGCGGACCCCGCGGCAGATCCTGAAGCTGGGGAGCGAGGCGATCGGTGTCCCGCTGAAAGTCAGGGCGGTGCCGCTCCGGCTCCTGCCGCTGTTCGGCCTGTTCTCGCGGTTCATGAAGGAGGTCGCCGATGTCGGCTTCACCTGGGATCGGCCGTATCACGTCGACTCGGGCAAGTTCGCGCGCGCCTTCGGCTTCGCCGTCACTCCGTTCGAGGTGGGCGGGCCGGCCACCGCCCGCTCGTTCATGACAGCGGTCGCCGCTGGATCGGAAACGATGGGTGAGAACCGCCGGTAGGTTCAAAACCCAATCATAGCCGAAATGCGACCCCTGCTTACGAACTGACCACCTGTCTTGGCGTCGATCCGTCGGATCTCCAGGCTGCACCCGGAGAGGCCTTCGAGGCTCTACTTGATAGAAGCCCGAGGGCTGCCGTCCCGTCACAATGCTGTCCGCTTGCAGATCGCCTGCAGGTTGCGCCAACCCGGGGGCCCCATGTGCATGACCTTACGCCGGACGTCGCCTCATGTGCGGCGAGGTCAAATTCGGCATGGCAAAATTTCAGCGCCGCGCAAATGCTCGGTTACGCCGCAAAGACGCTGCACTGATCGAGATCAGCGAAAGGCTCAGCGCTTGCCGTAGGTTGCGTCTGTCAAAAGGGATCTGCCCGCAGCCGGCCGGTACGGGCGACGCGTTCGGCAAATCAGCCGTACCTGCCGGGCACGCCAGCTCGACACGGGGAGAGTTTCCGCTTCCTCGAAAATGTGACGACAAGGAGGAACATCATGACGGATCAGCAAAGCCAGGAAATCTATATCGCAGTTCGGAATGAGGTAATGGATGCTCCGGTCGTAAGCGCGCGGCCTGCCGACGCCGAAGTGCTGCAACTCCGTTCAGGTTCGGTTCCCCGGCAGCCGCTGAGCGTCACGCGCATCGCGCACGCCTCCGTCCTGATCGACTTCGGCGGCAAGCAGGTGCTGACCGACCCGTGGTTTACGGAAACTTCCGAGTACCACCAAGGGGAGGCGCTCGGCCTGGGCGTGGATGACCTGCCCACCCTCGCCGCGATCGTGGCGAGCCACGCGCACTACGACCACTTCGACATCGAGAATTTCCGCTACCCGCACAAGGACGTGCCGCTGCTGGTCGGCTTTCCGGACATGGTCGAGCGCGCCCGCAAGGCGGGCTTCACGAACGTGCGGCAGCTTGCCCTTGGCGACACCGAGGTGATCGACGATGTAAGCATCACCGCCCTTCCCGGAGCGCACAACGTGCCCGAGATCACTTTCCTGCTCGCGGCCGGCGGCAACACCGTCTACTTCGGCGGCGACACGCTGCTGACGCCGGACGTGCGGGGGATCGCGGCGCGCGGCCCGGTGGACGTGGCGCTGCTGGCGGTCAACGGCCTTCTCGTGGGCGGCGAACCCGCCGTCAGCAGCTCCGAGGAAGCCGCCGTGTTCGCCGGAATGCTGGAGGCGTCCGTCGCCATCCCCACGCATTACCGCTTCGTCGGCGGCGCGAACACGGAGGAAAAGATCCTGACGTACAACGGCACGCCGTTCCGTTTCCTCAACAGCCTGCACCGCTCCGCGCCGGGCACCTTGGGGCGCATCTTGGAACCCGGGCAGAAACAGACCTTCCAGTGAGGCCCGCTCGATAGCGCCCGGTCGATGAAGTCCAAGGCGACGTCCGGGCGTCGTCACAAAGTCCTCGGCATTCTGCGAAGTCAAAGGAGCTGAACGATGCGCCTGAAGCCTCTGCTGCCGAAGGACATGAGTGCCGACGTGCTGGCGCTTCACAACGAGATGGCGAGCGCCATGCAGCAAAATCAGCCGGGCGTCGTCTTGCAGGCGGCGGATGGAGCGCTGACCGGACCGTTCATCCCCATGCTGCACTTTCCGCAATTCGGCCGCGGCTTGTGGGAAGGCAGCAAGATCTTCTTGAAGCCCTGCACACTGCCCGATCCGGTCCGGCAGGTGGCGATCCTAGCGGTGGGCGCGCATATGGACGCGCGTTTCGAAATCTATTCCCATGAAATCGTGGCTGAGGCCGCCGGGCTGTCCCCTCAGGCGGTGGCCGCGCTCGCGGCGGGCGAGCGGCCCGCAGCGTTGTCGGACGACCAGGCCATCGCCTTCGACGTGGCGCGTGCGCTCGTTGGGGGACGGCAATTGCCTGGGTCCACGTACCGTCTCGCAGTGGCCGCCTTCGGTGAGGGAGGCGCCGCCGAACTGATCTTCCTGGTCGGCAGCTACCTGCTGCTCGCGGTTATAATCAACGGGTACGACCTTGCCGTGCCCGAGGCGGCATAGCGCCACGGGGCGGATGGAACGGCACCAACCAGTTCGCGCGTACCAATGCGCTCGCCGCCGAACAGACAAATCGGCGGTTCGCCCTGAACGCGATGGTGCAAATTCAGCTGTAACTTACCTCCGCTTGAGTTGTTGAGGCGGCATGGTCGAAGAAAATGCCCTTTGCTTACCTGTTCGTTGCAAACTTCTTGACCGCCGTGACCATTATAGCTGCAGCCTCTCGCCACAGAAAGCGCACCATGATCAAATTCACTATCCTGCTCAGCCGCAAGCCTTCGCTCACGCATGCCGAGTTCGTGAAACACCATAAGGAAGTGCATGCGGGTCTGTTCATGTCGTTGGCCGTGGTGCAGTCCACCGTGCGACGCTACGTGCAACAGCATGCCATTCCCGCCGATCTGCCGGGCATGCCGCCGGTCAGATATGACGGCGTCACCGAGCTATGGTTCGATGATGTCGACGCGCTCGCCCGGTGCTTCTCCGACCCTGAGTATCTGGCGCGTATTCGGCCCGACGAAGAGTCTTTCCTTGATCTGCACGCCTGCGATTTCATCGTTTCGACCGAGTATGTGGTCAGCGATGGCGGCAAGCCCTGATTGGTCGGCTCAAACGGATCGAGTCTCAAGGTGAGCGTTGCGCCGCAGGAGCGGTTCTAGCTCGTCGCCGACGCCAGCTTAAGACACTATATCGCTTGCGGTGTTTCCCTGTCTACCCGAGTGAAGTGCCTCCGGTCCGCTCTCGACCGCCAGCAAGATCGCGTTACTCCGCAGACCATTCACGCCGTCATGCGCGCGCACCTGCGACAACAGATCGTAGGGTTGGCCAAGAACGGGTCTGGTCAATTCGGACAGACGATTTGCGTGATGGGCGGGCAAGCGCAGTCGTGCAGAGGCAAGGCCAGCGGTTAGTTGGGCCTCGTCTCGAGGACCCAGAATGGGAAGGATCCCTCTGCCGGCGATCCAGGCCAGCGCCACTGCGGCTGGCTCCGACCTAAGGTCGTCGGCGATCTCGACCACCGCTTCCAAGACCGGGCTTCCTTCGAAGCCTGCGGACGTTCGCGTTCTCGCGGTGATCCGTCCGCCAGCCAGGGGTGAGTAGCCCATCACCCCGAGGCCGTAGGCGGCGGCCAATGGAAGGTGCTCACGGTCGGCGTTGCGCTCCAGGAGGCTATACTCGAGCTGCAACGCCGCGACGGGTGCCCAGCCGCGCAACTCGGCCATGACCGCCGCCGAGGCCGCTCGCCAAGCCGGGAAGTTGGAGAGCCCGATATGGATGATCTTGCCGTCGCGGACCAGGTCGTCCAGCCCGTGCATGATTTCTTCGATCGGGGTTACGCCATCGTCGAAGTGCGGGAAATAAACGTCGATGCGATCGGTCCCGAGCCGCCGGAGGCTCCCGTCGACCTCCGTTCGCATGACCCGTCTGTGGCTTCCCACTGTTCCTGCGGCGGGCGCGGCAAGATCGGTCCGGCCGTACTTCGAAGCGATCACGAAGGCGTCTCGTCCGAATTCCTTAAGAAACCCGCCCGTGAAGTTTTCCGCCTCACCCAGTTGGTATGCGCTCGACGTGTCGATGAACGTCCCACCCGCCTCGGCAAAGGCGTGGAGAGCCTGGCGGGCGACCGTGGCATCGAACCCGCCACCCGTGCTTGTTCCCAGCCGGCCCGTTCCAAGCGCGACTTCAGAGACGCGCAGGCCGGTCCGGTTTCCGAGTAGCATCTGTTTCAACATCGCGTCCGATCGTCTAAATCTGTATCGTTGCGATGGATACAAGGTGAGCACGCAGTGACAAGAACGCACTTGGAAGTAAGCGACTCACTTGATGATCAGCGTCCCTGTTTGGCGCCGAACGGCCATGTCGATCTGGTGCAGAAGGCACTTACCGTGATTGATGGACGGTGGAAACTTGCGATCATATCGCGCCTGTTCGAAACCTCTACATTGCGTTTTTCTGAATTGGAACGCGACATCGCTACTGTATCACAAAAAATGCTTGCGCAGCATCTTCGGGAACTGGAGCGTGACGGTGTTGTCCTCAGGGTGGTTCACGCCGAAGTCCCGCCTCGCGTTAATTATAGCTTGACCCCGGCAGGTGAAGCGCTGCGCCCCTCTCTAGCGGCGCTGCTGTCATGGGGCACCGAACACATGGTGCTCATGAAACCGGGAGAAGAAGGATGCGTCGCCTAGCCTTCGTGCTCATGGCGCTTGCGGGGACGTCGTCGGCAGGCGCCGCCAGCTTCGACTGCGGCAGGGCTCGCGGCACGGACGAGCGTGCGATCTGCGCAAGTCGTTCTCTCAACGATCGCGACGTCGCGATGGCGATGCTTTATGGACTGGATCGTAAGTTCCTGTCCATGGGCGGCCGCGGCGCGCTGATCGATCAGCAGGTCGCGTGGTTGCGGGAACGTCGTGCGTGCGGGTCCGATCGTGCCTGCCTGATGCGCGTCTATGACCGCCGCATCCGCGAACTGCGGACGATCATCGATCGGCAGGTGGTGATTCGCGGGCCGTTTTAGGACCCTCGCGGGGCTTGCCGAGAAATGGAAGAAGCGCTGCCAGCACATCGCCTGCGGACTCCTCGGGCAGCAGATGACCGCCGGCTATTTCGGTCCCGGTGACGTCGGCAGCCCATCGCCTCCAGATCCGCAGCGGCGTCGGCTCGCTCGCACGATCCCCGGAACTGGGCCACAACACCAGCACCGGGCAGGCAAGACGTCGCCCTGCAGCGCGATCGGCTTGATCCTGATCCAGGTCCTCGTTCATCGCCGCACGATAGTCTTCGCACATGGCATGACGTACGGCGGGATCGCGAAACGCCGTCCGATAGGCCAGTAGGGCCTGGACATCGAAGCGATCGATGCTCACGCTCAACCTCGCCATGGCCGCGTCGAAGAACGCGTCGGGATCGCTCGACAGCAGGCGCTCCGGCAAGTCGAACGGTTGGGCGAGCAGGAACCAGTGGAACGCAGCCAAGGCGCCGTCCTTGTCGATCGCGTCAAGCGCATCCAACGTCGGGACGACCGCCAGCGATGCGAAGGCGTCGATCTTGCCGGGATGATCCAGCGCGAGGCGATATCCGACCCGCGCGCCTCGATCGTGCCCGATGACGCCGAAGCGCTGGTGGCCTAGCGCCTCCATCAGGCCAACCAGAGAAGCCGCGGCCCGCCGCTTCGTCCACCTTCGGCCCGTCGACCGCACCCTGCTGTCGCCGTAGCCCGGGAGATCGGGGACGATCAGCGTGAAGGATCCGGCGAGTTGCGGCGCTATCAACCGCCACGCGACGTGCGTTTCGGGATAGCCGTGCAACAAGAGCAGGGGAGGGCCATTGCCTCCGATCACGCCTCGGAAGCGAACATCAGCAGACTCGAAATCCAGTTTCCCGAAGGTTTCGAAGAAGGCGGGGGTCTCGGTCATCGAAGCGGGATCGTCGCCTCAGCAGCAGGAAGCCTTGGCTAAGATGCGCGGGCGTCGGAGAACCTGCAAGCAGGCATGAGCGGCGAGCTGGACGGAGCACCTCGCCACGCGCACCGGGGCAGACCTCCGGCATAGCCGGCCGGTCGTGGGGACGTTCTCGATTCGCTGCGGGGGACAACAAGCCGCCGATCATCGCCGTCGCGACGGCGGACAGCGGGACCGACAAGAACGCCGTTGCGGCACGTCCCTCAGCCGGCGGTAAACGCGGCGAGTTCGGCGTTGAAGCGCTTCGCTTCCTCGTAGAACGGAGCGTGACCGGAATTGGCGTAGATGGAGAGGGTCGCCCGAGGATTGAGCGCCAGCACGCGATTGGACATCTCAGGCCGCGTGAGCGCGTCATGCGCGCCATAGGTGACGAGCATGCGCGAGGGAATGCCGAAGGCCGCGTCGATCCCCTCGCCCGAGATGCGGCCGATGCCCTGCTGAAGCTCGCGGGGGACCATGCCGTTGTAGGCCAGCATCTGCCGGAGTTCCGCCTCGGGCGGCGGCACGGCGAAGCACGCGGCGAGAAAGCCCGCGATCGCGGCCGACCGGACGAACAGGTCGGGCGACGCGAGCTTGCCCGCATAGGCGAGCGAGACGGGCCCGAGCAGTTCGGGAGAAAGCTTGGTCACTGCATCGACGAGATTGACGCCGGCCGCGCGATCGCCGCCGTATTTCGCCAGATACTGACCCACGACCAAGCCGCCCAGCGACCAGCCGACGAGCACCGGGCGACGCAGCCCAGCCGCGTCCATGACCGCCTGCAGATCATCCGCCCAGCGAGCGCCGTCCGCGTAAATCTCGACGGAAGCGGGCTTGTCCGAGTTCCCGTGTCCCCGAAGATCGTAAGTCACCACGCGGAACCGCGACGCCAGGGCGTCGATCTGGCGATCCCAGGAGAGGCGGCTCTGGCCCAACCCATGGATCAGGAGAATCTCGCGACCGCCGGGCCTGCCGTAGGCGCGTACCGACAGGTTCAATCCATCGCTCGAACGCGCGGTCAGCGCCTGACCTGCCGTGACGACCGGCGACGCCGCCAGGTCCGTCGCGCCGCCCGGACGTTTGGGCGCTGCGGCACGGCCGCCGGTGGGCACGACTGCGGCTGCGGCGCCAGCCAGCGCTGCTCCCAAAAAGGTGCGTCGTCCGGTTTGCATCGCTTGCTCCATTATATATCGATCACTAAAGTACCTGTTGATCTTGAACGTCAAGCTCTTATCCAGCAGCCGATATGAAGTTGGACAGAAAATCGCGCGGCGGGCGCCCTCGAAGCTTCGATCGGGAGAAGGCGCTGGAGGCCGCGCTGCGATCGTTCTGGGAGCGCGGCTATGAAGGAACGTCGATCGGCGCCCTGACGGCGGCGATGGGCATCGCGCCGCCAAGTCTCTACGCCGCGTTCCGGAGCAAGGCGGCGCTCTACGATGAGGTGCTTGCGCTCTACCAGCGCCGGTTCGGCTCGCCCGCCATCGTCGGCACGGACGCGGATGAACCGGTCGGGACGCTGATCGAGGACATGCTGCGACGGGCGGTCGAGGCGGTTACCGATCCGGCCGGCGTTCCGGGGTGCATGGTGTCGGGCGGTATGCTGTTCCATGCGCCGCGGAATGCCCAGGCGGCTCGCCGCACGGCCGACATTCGCCGCACTTGGCGCGAGGGCCTTGCAGCCCGCTTGCAGCAGGCGATCGACGTTGGCGAGATCGCGGCATCGCCGGATGCCGTCGTGCTGAGCCGCTTCCTGGCATCGTTGATCCAGGGCATCTCGGTGCAGGCCCGGGATGGCGCGACCCGTGACGAGTTGATGGCCGTCGCAAGCCTGGGTTCGGCCGTCGTGGTTCAACGCCGCCCGGAAGATCAAGGTCGCGGTGCGCCGCGCGGGATCGGCTGACAAGGAAACGCGCAACATGGGAATGCTCCTGAAGCGACCACGCGACGCCACAACTTGAAGGCTCGACGAAGATGACTCCGCGCGAACTAAGCCGGCCCTGCCGCGAACGGCTTGATCACGATCAACGATGTCCGATCCGAGGCAGGCACGCGATGGCAAGGGGCATGACGAGTTGCCGCCGGTCGCGCGCCGGTTGTCGCCGGAGTCATGTGAAGCATCCGAGAAGCAGAAGGCATTGTAGTTGAACATGCGGGATCATGACGATCATGGGACGCGCAAGTCCATGCGCGTGAAACCGGACGATCGCCGCGCGGTGCCAGCAACCGAGTCGCCGGGTCCGATCAGAAGCTGTATGCTGCCCCTGCCTGCGCGGCCACGAAGCGCTCGGGCGGCAAGTCCGCGAGCGCGAGCGCTGAGGAAAGACCTTTTGCCGGTTCGTCACGCGGTTCGTCGGTGAGCTGAAACGTGCCCCAGTGGATGCCGAGCGCGCGGCCTGCGCCGACGTCGTGCATCATCCTCAGCGCCTCCGCAGGATCGACATGCTGCGCGCCCATGAACCAGCGTGGCTCGTAAGCGCCGATCGGTATCAGCGCCACGTCGGGTGCGCCGTGTCGCGCTCGAATGTCTCGGAAGATCGCGCCGTCGCCGTACCCCGTGTCGCCGGCGAACCAGATCGTGCGGGTCGGTGACTCGATGAAATGCCCGCACCACAGCGCCATGCGCCGGTCGACGATCGTGCGCGCGGACCAGTGGTTCGCGCGCGTCAGCGTTGTCGCCAACGTCTCGCTGATCACCACGCGCTCGTGCCAGTCGGCGACGATCGTCCGCGCCGTGGGAACGGCGGCGCGGACGATCGCGTCGTTGCCCAGCGGCATCACCATCAGCGGATCGTGCTCGGCCTGCAATCGGCGGAGCGTCGTGACGTCGAGATGGTCGTAATGGTTGTGGCTGATCAGCACCGCGTCGATTGGCGGTAGATCCTTGAGCGCAATGCCCGGTGGGGTCACGCGCTTCGGACCGGCGAAGGTGACGGGGCTCGCCCGATCCGACCACACCGGATCGGTCAGAATGTTGCGACCCGCCGCCTGGATGAGCAGCGTGGCATGGCCGACCATCGTGATGCGCAAGCCGGCGACCAGTGGGTCCGGCTTCGCCGGCGTCAGCGCCACCGCCTTGGGCCAACGCGCCGGACGGCTCTCGCGCCGCCAGCGCAGCACCTGGAGCAACGAGCGGTCCGTATCTGGCTGTCCGGGACTGAAGAAGCGCGTGCCGTCGTAATGGTCGCTCGGTGGCCCCCGGTAATAGCGGTTCGTCGGCATGCCGACGGAGTAGTCGATCGGCACGTCTCAGACGAGCAAGTTTTGCCCACACCGCCATCTTCATCAGCGTATCTGCGTCGCCTGTAGCTGCGGGCGTATCCGGCGGCGATTGCATGCGATGGTCGGGATCGATTACACGACGAAGCCGCGTTGGGAGCTTAAGTGACAATTTTAGGCGGGTGCCGATGCGGAGCAGTGAGGTACGAACTGGCGCGGCGGGACTTGCCGCCGAGCTACGCCTGTCACTGCCTTGATTGCCAGACTTGGAGCGGCAGCGCGTTCTGCTTGCATGCATTGATGGTCGAGGAGGCGATTGCGACCACTGGCGCACTCGTGTCTTACGAGCATGAAGGAACCGGCGGTCATACGTCTACACAGACCATTTGCGGCGTCTGCCATACCCGCATCTACAATCGGAATTCGGCAGTACCAGGGCTGATCGTGTTACGCGCCGGAACCCTCGATGGGAGCGATCGGATCGACCCGGTCGCGCATATCTGGGTCAAGCGGAAGCAGCCTTGGCTGACCCTTCCGACCGACGTTCCAACCTGGCTCGAGAGCCCGACCCCGCAGGAGTTCGGGGACGCCTTGCGGAAACGCGAAATTATCCGTTTATCGTGTTAAGGTTCGCCGCACTCCGTGCAACCGATGACTTGGTTCCGAATGATCTCGGACCGCACGCCCGCGCTACGCCAAGCAGGCTTCGTAACTACCTCCACTTGAAGATCCCGGCCGTTGTGACCGCAGAGGAGAGAACGGCCAAGGGCCGGGATGCACACAGCACCCGCGAGATCAGTACCGGCGTCGTTGTGCGTCCCAGCGCTCGGGCTCTCCTTGAGGATCCGACGATGGAAGATATTTGGGCTAGCCGATGTTCTCGCGGCGACCGATGCGCGTTGATGTGGACGTTAGCTCGTGCGGAGGCCCAACGCGAAGATCACCTACGGCTACTGGGCGTCAGCAGGTCGCCGAGCCCGATACGGTGCAGCGTGTCCCGGCGCAGGCGATCCTGGACTGGCGAGACGATCTCGGATCCGTCCTGCGCCGGATCGACGGTAACGCGGAAGGGCCGTGTACCGAACGGGGTTTCGACTATTCGCACGATTGCCTTCGCGACTTCGCCCGGATCAGAGTCCCCCGGCTCCATGGATGCAGTTGCTTCCAGAATCTTGTCCGCCAGATCGCCGGTCAACTCACCGGCGTAGAGCTTCGCGCGATCCTCATCTCCCGGTTTCATTCCATGGGCGAAATGCTGGGTGCCTTTGGTGAAGGCGCCGGGAACGACGATCGACGTTTCGATCCCGAAGCGGGCGAGCTCGGCGGAGTAGCTGATCGCGAGCTGCTCCATTCCCGCCTTCGCCGCGAAGTAACCGCCAAGATAGGGAGACCAATTGCCCTTCACGCTTGAACTGGACACCCAGATCAACAAGCCTCGGCCCTGGGCACGAAGATGAGGAAGCACCGATCGGTTCAAGCGCTGGGTGCTGAGCGTGTTGGTGTCGTAGAGTTGCGCGAGTTGCTCGACCGTGAAGGCTTCGGTCGGGCCATATCCCATGTGTCCGGCATTGTGCACGACCACATCAAGGCGCCCGCCGTTCGACATCATCCTGGCCACGGCCGTGTCCACCGACGCTTGATCGGAAACGTCCATTTCGATGGCGCGTATGTCCAAGCTCTCGGCCTTCGCCGTCTCCGCGAATCTCTGCACGGTGGCGGCGCTCGCCCCGCTCATCGAACGCATCGAAGCGAAAACAGTGTGGCCGGCTCGCGCCAGGGCAAGGGTGGTCATCTCGCCGAAGCCGCTAGACGTTCCGGTGATCACAATAAACATATTTCATCTGCGACTTTCCTGATTAAGGGCTTTCGAAGCATAGATGCATTGCGCGACACGTTGCCTGCTCCGCGTCCGCACAAGCTGAATTCCAGAACTCGTCGATCATCTGGACGGTCGAAAGGCCCAACAACTACTGACAGGCCGCGTTAAGCGCTAAGGCATTTAGCTTCTTGAGCCCGCATCAATGCATAATTTCCGAGTAATCTGTTCGAACTCCAGAGAAGCTTTCTGGAGGATACATGCCGCTCAACGCCTCCGCATCACCGTCCAAATAGGTTCCGATCACCGTACCATCGGCGTGATCGATGCTATTCGTGCGCGCGATTATGCTAGTCTATCGCCGCCGATCCAGTGCTTCGCAGCGCGTGTCACAAGCATCTGTCCTTATCCTTCTGGCAAAAGCCGGGTCAGATCGCGCCGCCGTTGACGCGCAGTACCTGGCCATTGACCCAGGCGCCGTCGGGACCAACCAGGAACGAAATCGCGTTGGCGATGTCGACGGGTTCGCCCAGGCGCTCAAGCGGAGGCATCTTCGCGATCTGCTCGATCAACTCCCGGCTTTTTCCATCGGTGAACAGCGGAGTGTCGACGGGCCCGGGCGCCACGGCATTGACCGTGATGCGTCGTCCACGCATCTCTTTGGCGAAGATGTGCGTGAAGGCTTCGACCCCCGCCTTCGTCGCGGCGTAGATGCCGTAGGTCGCCTGATACATCCCGACCACGCTGGACGAGAAGCTCACCACGCGCCCCCCATCGCGCATGCGGCGTCCTGCTTCGCGCAAGCCGTTGAAAACACCTTTGAGGTTGACCGCGACATGTTGGTCGAACATCGCGTCGTCGGCTTCTGCGATCGGCGCGAGCTTCATGATCCCGGCGTTGTTGACGAGCACATCGACGCCGCCGAAGGATTCTTCCGCCGCCCGGAAAAGTGCCGTGACGGCCGCCGGGTCGGAAACGTCCGCTCTGAACGAGATCGCTCGTCCCCTTTGATCGCTTATCTTGCCTACAAGCGCGTCGGCGACATCGGCGTCTCCCGAATAGTCGATCACGACCGAAAGCCCGTCCTTCGCCAGCCGTTCCGCCACCGCCGCGCCTATTCCATGAGAAGCACCTGTAATGATGGCGACCCTGGACTCTAGAGAAGCAGACATGTCGATCTCCTGTTGGCTGATCATGCCGTGAAAGCCACAGCAGACAACTCACCATATTGTGTAGTATCGGCGCTATTATTTGCTGCAACGATAATCTGTCTTGAGGAAAATGACGGTATTAAGACGCAAGAACGAAATATGTTAGTTGCGCAAGCTCGGTTTTCCCATCGAGCCTGGATCCAGCTTAGGCGACAGTTTGGTCGCCGACGCCCTGTTTGCACACAAATCGAACGGAGATGCTTGACCCAGATCAGTCTTTGGGCCGCCCCTCGCGCGGTCGGCGTTAAGAAGCAGCGAACAGCGGATCATCCAACGAGACCGGCGGTGCCTTTCGCCAGCGTATAGGTCTTTACGAGAGCCGATGGCTGAGCCTGCTCGCGACCAATCGCGGTTCAGCGCGTCCATAATCCAGCATCGAAGGCGCGGCGACGCGCTGCAAACCGGCGATGGCACATCTCGAGGTCGGTCGCCGACGGCACGAACGTTCGTGACATCGAGATGGAGCTCGGGTGCCGCGACGTACTTCCTCGGCAATGAACCGAATGGGGTACGCTGGTGAGGAGCAATCAGAAGTCGGGCGGGCCGAGAAGCCGCCGATCCGCGACGCGGATCATTGCTCGATCGAAATAAGGCCAGGCGCTCGACGATCAACTCGTTATCGAATTCTTGCGAAGCTGATCAAGATCAACTCCGTCAGGACGGAGGGGTATAAATCCGATGCAACAGAGGGCGGTCCCCCGAGAGAGACGGATGCTCCATGCGCTGGCACATGGCTTGCTTTCGGCCGAACGATCCCTCCACCAGGAAGCGACTCATGAAAGCTGACGTTTGGGGCATCCATGTCCGGCTTTAACACTCCCGTCTCTCGCCGACCTACCAGCATGGAATGGCAAGCGTCGGCGCGCTCCGCCGAAGTTGATCAGGTATATGCCGAAGTTGATCAGGTATATGACGTCTCCGAGGTCGGCTTGCCGGCAGGCGCGATCGTGCCGACACGCCTCATCCCGCAGGATAAAGCCGTCTGCGAACCAAGCGGCAGCGTTGCTTTTGATCTCAATGGACAACGTAAAAAGGCGGGAGAGGGATCGTTAGCTTACGCGCCCACCGGGGCGACCCTGGATTGACGGTCTCGGAACGCCGAGGAGAGAGCTCTAATGTTCCACCTGCCGGCTGGCTTCGCACCGTTCCTCGACCGTCGCAGCAGGCGAAGACGCGCACCTCGTGAGCTGGCTCGAACCGTTGGGCATGTGCTTCCTGTAAGCACCCGCGGCGCAATGGAAGGAAGGTTCAAGCTGTGAAGCTCCTTGCGGAAACGTTGCCGTTGTCGATCGACGACCGCGGAGCCGGCCGGCCATTTCTTCTTCTTCACGGCGGCGCTGGCGCCGGATCCATGAAGGGCCTCGCTGGTTCGCTTACCGGAACCGGTCGCTCGATCGTGCCGACCCATCCTGGTTTCGACGGGCAGGATCGACCGGTCTGGTTCGAGCGCATCGGCGATCTCGCGGTCGCCTATCTCGCTCTCATCGAGCGCCTGGAGCTCAGCGACGTCGTTCTGGTCGGAAATTCAGCCGGTGGATGGATAGCGGCCGAGATGGCTTTACGCGCTTCGCCGAGGATCTCGGCTCTCGTTCTCATCGACGCCGTCGGACTCGACCCGAGCCCATCGGGCGGCATCATCGACACGGCGACGCTTTCCCGGACTGAACTTCTGGCCAAGTCGTTCTACGACCCGTCGCGCTTCGCGGGAAATTCGGCGGACCCGGACGAAGAGGCCGCCATGCTCGCAAACCAGAAATGTCTGCTCGTCTACGCCGGGCACCCGTATATGAACGATCCCAGCCTGCGGACGCGGCTCGACACTCTCCGCCTTCCAACGTTGGTGCTCTGGGGCGAAAATGATCGAATTGTCACGCCCGAGTACGGGCGGCAGTTCGCAGACTTGATCGCGGACGCGCGTTTCGAAGTCGTGCCGCAAGCGGGACACTTTCCACAGCTGGAAAGGCTGGATGTCCTCACAGGCATCATGGAGTCGCATCTCGGTTGATCAGCAGCGTCGTGTCCAACCTGGATCGCTCGCGAAAATAAGAAGCGGCGGTCGAGATCCTCATGAACTGAGACGCGCGCCGTGACAGGTTGAAAGCGCAGTCGATCCCGACGGCAAGGAGTACTGATCTCGATCAATCATTTCAGCAACCAAAGCGGTAGTGAATGCCTCAAGCGGTAGGCTGCTCGCCGGGTTGCTTCAAACCCATAAGTTCTTGTCAGCGAGAGTCTGGATCAAAGGAGGGTTGGCGGTGGATCGAAGAAGCTTCACATTCGGCGCTGCAGCGAGCGCTTTTGCGCTTGCGATGGACCGGCCGCTCGTCGCGGCTCCAAGAACCCGCGTCCTAAATGCCGTGCTGGTGCATGGCGCCTTTGCCGACGGGTCGAGCTGGGCGGCAGTGATCTCTCGCCTGCAAGCCGCCGGGATGAAGGTCACGGCGGTGCAGAACCCCCTCCGCTCGCTCGCGGAGGACTGTGAATATACGCGAAGGGCGCTGGCGCTTCAGGATGGTCCGACCGTGCTGGCGGCGCACTCCTATGCGGGCGAGATAATAACTGAAGTCGGCAACGATCCCAAGGTTTCGGCCCTGGTCTACATCGCGGCCCGCGCCCCCGACGCCAACGAGGACTATACCGCGCTCGCCAAGAAGTACCCCACTCCGCCTGCAAGCGCCGGAGTCGTCCACGCCGGCGGTTACTCGCAGCTCAGCGAAAAAGCGTTCATGTCGGATTTTGCCAACGGCGTCGATCCCGCGGCTGCGCGGGTGCTCTACGCAGCGCAAGGGCGAACATCGGACGGGTTGTTTGCAGCAAAGGTTACGCAGGCGGCTTGGCGGTCGAAGCCTTCATTCTACGCGGTGTCGAAGAGGGATCGTACGATCAATGCGGATCTCGAGCGCTTCATGGCGCGACGCATGAAAGCGACCACTATAGAGATCGACAGCGGCCATCTTTCGCTCGTGTCCCACCCTCGCGAAGTGTCCGACCTGATCCTGAGAGCGGCCGCCGCCTAGCTCGTCCGCAAAAGGGCAGACCGGCAAGGTCGAGGTGCCAGCGAAGGGACTTGCGGTGCAAACAATGGTTCGGCGTCTTTGGCCGGTCCCGGCGTCGACGCGGCGCCGTCGACCGCTGTTGGGGCGAATGTAGATTTCCTTCAAAGAGAGGAACGAAGCGCGATGAATTGGTGCACCCGACGCGAGGCCCGTGACGAGCGGATCAACGCAGGTGCCAGCGTCGCCGATCGTAAGGTGGTCCGCGCCGGGGATGTGACGGCGCTTCTGGAGGCAGTGATCCGTTCCGGTGACCGGGTCTGCCTCGAGGGCGACAATCAAAAGCAGGCCGATCTGCTCGCCGCGGGCTTGCTCGCTGTGGACGTCAGGAAGGTGCACGACCTGCATATGGTGCAGTCGGGCATCGTTCTTCCCGAGCACCTCGACATCTTCGAGCGCGGGATCGCGAAGCGTCTCGACTATTCCTACTCTGGCCCTCAGTCCGCTCGCGTCGCGAAGATGCTGTTCGCGGGCAAGATCGAGTTGGGCGCGATCCATACGTACCTGGAGCTGTTCGCCCGGTACTTCATCGACCTCACGCCCGACGTCGCGCTGATTGCGGCGGTCAGCGCGGATCGTGACGGCAACCTGTATACCGGCCCAAACACCGAAGACACCCCGACCGTGGTGGAGGCGACGGCGTTCAAGAACGGCGTGGTCATCGCTCAGGTCAACGAGATCGTCGACAAGGTCCCACGCGTCGACATCCCCGGCGACCGGATCGACTTCATCGTGGCATCGGACAAGCCCTTCTACGTCGAGCCGTTGTTCACGCGTGACCCCGCCGCCGTCACGGAGTCGCAGATCTTCATGGCGATGATGGTCATCAGCGGGATATACGCCCCCTATGGCGTCCGGCGGATCAACCATGGGATCGGCTTTGCTACCGCCGCGATCGAACTTCTGCTGCCCACCTATGCGGCGCGTCTCGGTCTGAAGGGCAAAATCTGCACGCAGTGGGCTTTGAACCCCCATCCGACGATGATTCCCGCAATCGAAGCCGGCTGGGTCGAGAGCATCCACTGCTTTGGCTCCGAAGTGGGGATGGGTGACTACATTAGCGCTCGTCCGGACATCTTCTTCACTGGTTCGGACGGCTCGCTTCGCTCCAATCGCGCGCTCTGCCAAACCGCCGGTCTCTACTCGTGCGACCTCTTCATAGGCTCGACCCTTCAGATCGATCTGCAAGGAAATTCGTCCACGATAACGACGGCGCGCGTTGCGGGCTTCGGCGGCGCGCCGAACATGGGCTGCGACGCGCGTGGTCGGCGACATCCAAGCGATCCTTGGATCAAGGCTGGGAAGGAAGCCGATCCCGAAACGCCGGCCGCGCTGCGCCGCGGGCGCAAGCTCGTCGTGCAGATCGGCGGCACGTTCGGCGAGAAAAACGTGCCGCTGTTCGTCGACAAGCTGGACGCTCTCGTCCTCGCCGAGAAGCTGAAGCTCGAGCTGGCGCCGGTAATGATGTACGGAGACGACGTGACGCACATCGTCACCGAGGAAGGCATCGCCAACCTGCTGCTCTGCCGCTCCGCGGATGAACGCGAGCAGGCGATCCGCGGCGTCGCTGGCTATACCGAAGTCGGTCGCGGGCGAGATCGCAAGATGGTGCAGCGACTGCGCGATCGGGGTGTCATCCGGCGACCCGAGGATCTCGGCGTCGATCCGCTTGACGCCGATCGCAGTCTTTTGGCGGCAAGATCGATCAAGGACCTCGTACATTGTTCCGGCGGGCTCTACGCGCCCCCCGCAAAGTTCCGCAGCTGGTGAGGAGCACGCAGTGGAAAGCCTGAGATTTCGCCATCAAGCCCACCGAAGGGCAGGCGGGGCGAAAAGTGTAGCGCTGGTCGGCGTCGTCGCCTCGGGCAACCTTGAGGTCTTGGCGGAACGCACCTTGTCCGGCACCAATTGCGAAGTGCTGATCGAAACGTCCGTGCACGGCTTCGAGGAAGTCTGGAAACGAGTTGTCGCTGATTTCTTCGAACGCCGCGCGCCCGGCGGGCTCAAGTTTTCGGTCAACGACGGAGGCGCTCAACCGGACACCGTCTCCATGCGTCTGGCGCAGGCCGTGCGCGTCATGGAGGAGGACGCTCTATGAGCGCGCATGCCGCCACGCCCGCAGCCCGTCCATCCCGGCCAAGCGACAAACGACGGGACGACGTGATCTGGTACGAGTCGACGGCTCGGCAGCGCATTCGCTGGCTAACCGACTCCGGAAGCTTCACAGAATTTCTCGGACCCGAGCAGCGCGAAATCAGCCCGCACCTTGCCGACTTCGGATTGCCGAGCGCGTTCGACGACGGCATGATCGTCGGTCGTGCGAAACTTGGGGGCAGGGACGTTCTTCTGGCCGCCCAGGAAGGGCAGTTCATGGGCGGCTCCTTTGGAGAAGTGCATAGTGCCAAGCTAACCGGGCTTCTACGCGGCGCGGCGGAAGCGCAGACGGCTGTACTGCTGCTCTTCGACACGGGCGGCGTTCGTTTGCAGGAGGCTAACGCCGGCGAGCTTGCGATCGCCGAGATCATGCGCGCCGTGATGGTCGCGCGCGTCGCGGGCGTGAACGTGATCGGGTTGATCGGGGGTCGAGCCGGCTGCTTCGGCGGAGGCTCGCTGATCGCAGGATGCTGCTCCGCGCTGGCCATCTCCGAACAGGGCCGGCTCAGCGTGTCCGGGCCCGAGGTGATCGAGACGAACCAAGGTATCGAGGAGTTCGACTCGAAGGATCGTCCTCTCGTCTGGCGCACCATGGGCGGCAAGCACCGGCGGCTTCTCGGGGGCGTCGATCTCTTCGTGGGCGACACGGTCAGCGATTTCCGCGCGGCCGCCGCCGCGCTCTTGCGGCGCGCCTCCACCCCCGGTCTCGACATGATCAAGGCGGAGCAGGCGCGCCTCGACGACCGCTTCCGACGGTTCGGCGGCTGCGTGGACGCAGTCGACATCTGGGGAGCGCTGGGCGCGACCGACCCGCATGCGATCCCGGCGATGGCCGCCGATGCGTTCAATGCGGTGGCGAGCTTGGTCCAGGAGCCCAGCAATGACGCTCGATGATCTTCTGGCGAGGCTCTTTCCCGAAGGATCCAGCGTAACCCACGACAAAGGGGTGCTGACCGGAACGGCGACGCTTCGAGGCGGCCAAGCCGCTTGGGTCCTGGGCCTCTGCGATCGTGCCGTGCTCGGCGTCGACGAGGCGCTTCTGCTTTCGCGTTTCGTTCTCGACGCCGTTGAAAGCGGAGGCGAGGATCCCATCCTGGTGCTGGTCGACGGCGGCAGTCAACGCATGAGCAAGCGCGACGAACTGCTTGGATTGAGTGAGTACCTCTCCCACTTGGCCAAGAGCCTCTTGTGGGCCGATATTCAAGGTCGGCGTACCGTGAGCATCCTGTACGGCGGGGCTGCCGCGGGCGCGTTCATCGCGACCGCATTGGCGACGCGCGTCCTTGTAGCGCTGCCGGATGCGGCGCCCGTGGTCATGGACCTGCCGTCGATGGCCAGGGTCACCAAGCTGTCGCTCGAGGTGCTGACCGAAAAGTCGAAGTCCACGCCGGTCTTTGCTCCCGGTCTTGCGAACCTCGTTCAAGCGGGCGCGGTGCACGAGGTCTGGGGTCCTGATGCGGACCTCGCCGATCGGCTTGCCGACCTGCTGGATGGCTGGACAGCCGGCTTTGAGCGCCGCGACCAGCTTGGCGAAGAGCGTAAAGGACGCTTGAAGGCCGCCGGCATATCCCAGCGCGTGCATGACCTTGTCGTTCGCACCTGAGCGGCTCCGCCGTCATGACCTCGTCCATGTCGATCCCGATCATTGGCGGCGCATGGTCGACGAGCGGGCCGATCTCGTCGGCGATCCTCTGGTGGCCTCATGGGCAGGACAAGGGCTGCCGCTCGTGGCGCGTCGCAGGTGCGGGGAAGCGGGAACAATGATCGCCCTCGGACTTCCTCTTCCTCCGTCCGCCGGCAAGCGACGGCTTGCGTTTGAAGTTCCTCCGACCTGCGTGAGCGGCTCCCGGCGGCCATTCACGCTCGACGAGGCGTGTTCGGCCGCCCCGATCGAGTGGTCGCCGGCCATTGCTCGATTGCAGCGACTTGCCGAGCGCAACGGCAACGACGTGCGCGTGTTCGGTAGCTTAGCGTGGGCGGCCATCACCTCGCTCGACTACCTGAGCTCGACTTCGGACCTCGACCTTTTAATTTCGCTGCCGGCGCGATCCGGCGTTCCGATGCTCACCGGAATGTTGGCGGACGTGCAGGGTTCGGCTCCGATGCGGCTGGACGGAGAGCTCGTACGAAATGACGGCTCCGCGGCCAACTGGCGCGAGGTCCACGACCAGTCGCCGGAACTGCTGGTCAAATCCCTTGTCGGCGTGGCGATGATGCCGACTGCGGACTTCCTGGACCAGCAATGACAGCGGCTGCGTCCCGATCCGTCCGCTGCGTGGACTTCGCGTCGGCGGGGGCATGGATTGCTGATCGGGCGCGGGAATGCCTGATGGAGGAATTGGCGACCTGGCCCAAGCCGGGCTTGGTTAGTTGGGTCGACACGGGCGCCCATGACGACATGGACGCATCGACCTTCGAGCGCAGCACCGACGCGATAACGCCCTTTCTGGCGATGCTCGCCGAAGCCGGGGCCGCAGGAGCCGGCATGAACGCGTTGCGGGCGATCGGCCGCGACGCGGAGGCCGCGATGTTGAGCGCGACGAGCGGGGTCAACACTCATCGAGGCGCTATCTTCGGACTTGGCCTGCTCTGTGCGGCTGCCGGTTGGCGTTGGGCGACCGCCCCCGGGATCGGAGCGAACCTTGGTCGGATCGTGGCGAGCCGCTGGGGCTCGGCGATCGTCGATGGTCCCGTGCTTCTTCACAGTCACGGTCAGCGCGCTCGACGGCTGCACGGTGCGGGAGGCGCGACGGGCGAAGCTGGCACGGGGTTCCCGACCGCGTACGAAATCGGCGTTCCGGCTCTGGATCGTGGTCTCAGGCGCGATCCAGGCGATCTGAACGCCGCGCGCGTGGAGGCGGTGTTCTCCTTAATCGCCTCGGTCGAGGATACCAATCTTCTACACCGCGGCGGCGCGGCCGGGCTCGCCTTTGCACGGCAGAGCGCGCAGGCCTTCCTGGATGCGGGCGGAGTCGCTTGTCCCGACTGGGAGGCGCGAGCTCAAGCCGTGCATCGGGAGTTCGTCGCGCGAAGGCTCAGCCCTGGCGGAACCGCTGATCTGCTGACGATCAGTCTGTTCGTGCGGCGCATGGACGCGGGCCGCGCACGATGACCCACGTCATCCTGTCCGCGCTGGTCCCAATCTTCTTCGTGATCCTGCTGGGTTTTTTCGCCGGCCGTGTTCGTGATATCGACAATCACCATGTCGGGGAACTGAACGCCCTGGTCATGCAGTTCGCCCTGCCCGCGTCCCTGTTCGTCGCGACCGCCGCTACGGCGCGAAAGGACATGCTCCGCGAGGCAAGCCTCTTTGCGCTGCTCGGCGGTGCCATGCTGCTGCTCTACGCCTCATGGTACCTGCTGCAGCGGCACCGCGGAGCATCGCGGGCGGAGGCCGCGCTGCAGGCGATCACGGTCTCGCTTCCCAACTACGCCGCCGCGGGACTGCCCGTCGCTTTGGCGGTGGCCGGGCCGGCGGGCGCGACCCACGTCGCGATCGCGATCGCGGCCGGCTCCATCCTGCCGTCGCCGATCACCCTGTTCATTCTCGAACGCTCCCGATCGGACGGCGGCGCAGAAGCCTCAGGTATCTGGCGAGCGCTCCGCCTCGCCTTGACGAAGCCGATCGTGCTGGCGCCGGTGCTCGGCACGACCGTGTCGCTGACCGGAGTGACGCTCGGCCCGCTGGTCACTGCGCCGCTTCAGCTGATCGGCCAGGCCGCGGGCGGGGTGGCGTTGTTCCTCACCGGCCTCGTCCTGTCCGCCCAGGATTTCCGCATGAACCGGAACGTCGTCGGCGCCACGCTTCTCGGCAACATCGTCCGGCCGGTTCTTGTGCTCGGGGCCGTTTCGATTCTGCCGGTACCCGCCGACATCGGCCACGCAGCGGTGCTTCTTGCCGCGCTTCCGGGCGGATTCTTCGGCATCCTGTTCGGCGTAAGCTACAAACAGGCCTCCGCGGAGACCGGGTCGATGGTCATAGCCAGTACGGTTTTCAGCGCCGTCACGCTCACCGTGGCCATCCTCTTCCTGTTTCCGAAGTGAGCCTGGGCCATGTTGGCGATCCTCTGTTCCGGACAAGGCCAGCAGAATCGAACCATGTTCGACCTCGTCCGCGACGATCCCGCGGCCGCGGATCTTTTCCAAACGGCTGCAGGTCTGCTTTCGCGAGATGCGCGTGATCTGGTTTGCGATGCGACCAGGGAGGAGCTCGAGAGAAATCGAACCGCGCAGATCCTTTGCGCTCTTCGAGCCGTCACTCTCTGGCGATGTTTGGAAGCATCGATGCCATCCGCTCGCGTGGTGGCAGGCTACAGCGTCGGAGAGGCCGCCGCTTGGGGGATCGCCGGCGTCTTCGGCCTGTCCGACGTGCTGCGCATCGTCGCGGCGCGCGCCGAAGCAATGGATGCGGCGTCGCAAGAACCTCAAGGCCTCATCTTCGTGCGGGGACTGCCGCCGAGCACGATCGACGAAATCTGCAATGCCGCGGCGGCGCATGTGGCGATCGTAAATCCCGGCGACGCCTTCGTCATCGGTGGGTCCTCTGCTGCCTTGGCTAAGGTCGCCAAGGCAGCCGCAGCCAAAAATGCGAGCCGGGTCGCGCCCATCGGGGTACACGTCGCATCACATACTCCTGCGCTTGCAGCCGCCGTCGAGCCCTTCCGTCGAGCGTTGCGCGCCACCAGGGTCGCCGATCAACTCCCGCCCGGAGTCCGTCTTTACAGCGGTATCGACGGCTCCGGCGTCTTCGGGGTGTCCGACGGACTCGACAAGCTGGCAGAGCAGGTCGCCGCGACCGTGCATTGGGCCGATTGTCTGCAGGCGTGCAAGGAGTCCGGCGCAAACCGCTTCCTTGAATTGGGTCCGGGTCGGGTGCTGAGCGACATGGTCTCGAGCAGCTATCGGGATGCCCGTTCGCGTAGCGCAGAGGAGTTTAGGTCCCTGGATGGCCTGCGGGCCTGGTTGCAAAGAGACGATCGATGAAAGGCCTGATAAGGAAGGCGGTCGGCAATCGAAACGGCGGATGGTGCGCCGCCGCTATACTCCTGGCGCATCCGTGGCCTGCCGCCGCCGAAGATCAGGCTCCCTTTACCAACGCGGAGATGGACGAGGCTTCGGGTGGCAAGGGCCCCGTCGAGGTCGAAGCCGCCTACTTCTTCGACGTCTTCGCGAACGTACGGGGCGGCATCGCCAAGGGCGCCACCTACCAGGCAAGGCTCGGGCTGTTGCTGAATGTCGATCTCGATAAGCTCGTCGGCTGGCGCGGAGCCGTCTTTCACGCCAGCCTGCACCAGATCCACGGAACTCCCGTGACGCCGGACCGGGTCGGCGCGCTGAACGTCGTCACCGGGTTGGAGGCCGAACCGAACACCCGTCTCAACAATCTCTGGATCGAACAGAAGATCGGAACGGCCTCCTTGCGTTTGGGCCAATTTACGGCCGCGCAGGAGTTTCTGGTGAGCGGCAACGCCTCGCTTTTCATAAACTCCACCTTCGGCTGGCCGACCGCTTCCGCGCTGGATCTACCAAGCGGTGGTCCGGCCTACCCGATCGCCACCCCCGGCATCCGACTGCAAATCGAGGCGAAGAAGCGAACCAAGCTGCGGATCGCCATCTTCAACGGAGATCCCGCCGGTCCAGGCAGCGGCGATCCGCAGCAACGGGACGCGGACGGGCTGAACAGTCTTCGCATAGCGGGTCCCCCGTTTCTCATAGGCGAGTTTCAGCATGAGTCCGGCGCCTCCTCGGGCGACCCGTCGACGACTATACGCCTGGGTGCCTGGTACTACTTCGGCAAGGTCTCCGACCAGCGCTACCCGGCAAGCGCCGCCGTGATCGGTACTCCCGGATCCCATGGCACCGGCGAGCGACGATCAGGCAATTACCAGGTCTACGCGATCGTAGATCACCGCCTGGTGCAGAGCGGTCCACGCAGCGTCGACGGTTTCATGAGGCTGGCGGCCAGCCCGTCCGATCGCAACCTGGTCGATGCATCACTGGATGCCGGACTGTCGATCAAGGGATTGCTGCAAGGTCGATCGGACGATGTCGTCGGGATCGCTTTCAGTCACACGCACCTGTCGAGTGGTCCGGTCGACGGAACGAGTGGGGCACCGGACGGCTTCGGCCGCCGCAGAGCGGAGACCGTCTTCGAGCTGACGTACCATCTTCAAGCAGGGCAAAGGTGGTACCTTCAACCGGATGTGCAGTTCATCCTGCGCCCCGGCGGCAACTATGTCGAACCAAGTCCGGCTTCCCAGGCGAAGCCCCGGAACGCGCTGGTGGTCGGCGTGAGAAACGTTCTTCGCTTCTGATCCGCCGGATGATGTTCGAACGAAGCGACGAGGAGATGCCGATCCGGTCCTGGCGGTCGACATGCCGGCGTCTCCGGCACGTCTCCGTCCTTGAAATCGAGGTCCGAGCAAACGAGTTCGACGATGGGGAGATCAGCGTGTCGAACGCCTTCATTCGGAAACTGAGCGGGCAAGGCGGCATGTCGGCGGAAGACATCGCTTTGCTGGAGGGTGCCTACAGCGCGCCTCGCACTGTCCGCGGCCGCCAGGATCACATTCGCACAGAAGACAAGCCCGGTCCGATATTCGGGATCCTGGAAAGCTGGGCATGTCGGTACAAGATCCTGCCCGAGGGTACGCGCCAAATCACTGCGTTTTTGATGCCGGGCGACTGCTGCGACATGCATGCCTCCGTCCTCGATACCATGGAGCACAGCATCGCGACGGTCACCCGGGCTCGCGTAGCGACCAATCAGAGATCCCAGATGGAGGAATCAATTGCCACCCGTCCAGCGTTGACACGGGCGTTCTGGTGGACGCAGCTGATCGATGAGTACACGCTGCACGCTTAGATCGCCAGCATGGGGTGCCGCAACGGAGCGCATCAAGCGGCGCATCTCAAGTGCGGACTCTACGCGCGGGCTCGCAACTAGGGGTGAACAGCGACGGGCGGTTTGAAATGCATTGTCGCAGGCGGTGCTCGACGATGCACTTGAGCTCACGGCTGTGCACGTCAACCGCGTTTGCAAAAGGATGCGGCTTGGGGGGCGTCATGGAGATGACGGCAGAAAAGTCGTCATCTCGAACATCGACATGCTCGCACGGATAGCCGGGTTCGACGACGCCTGCCTTCACGGAACCGCTCGCGAGTACTCCCGCTAACGTCGAGACGTACGCCGGTGAAGTCCTTGGTGCCACAACCCGGCGCTTTATCCAATGACTACTAGCGAGATCGTTCACCATCAGGATTAAACGGGTTGTTCTCCTCCTCAGCTGGGCCGCGCCGGTGTCGTCTTCGCAAAAAACAACTTGCGGTATACTAAAAGGGTACCCGGTGATTGCTCCGTTTAATTCGCTAAGCTGGCGACCCTCAGCCTTCTTCGATGAAGGTGATTGTCGTCGAATCCGGCCACCACCGCCAGACTGGCGACGCTACGCACAAGCAAGCTTCGCTCCGAGAATTCGATCAGTCCATCGGCGTGCAGCCTTTGCAGCACTCGGTTCACGTGCACCGGGGTCATTGCGAGCGCATCGGCAAGCACGATTTGATTGAGAGGGAACTTCAAGCGGCCGCCATCGGTAGCCATTCCCACGGCGCGAGCTCGAACGAAGATATCGCACAACAGATGCGCGACTTGCTGCAGTTTGTCTCGTCGGCCCATGCTGACGATCCAGGCGCGCAAGGTGTACTCGTCTACGATTTGGGCCCACCACAATGCACGCGTTATTGCCGGCCGCTTGTCTGTAAGCAGATCGAGCTCGGCTCGTGGGATCGTCGCGACGAGTGCCGGCGTCACGGTCTCGATCGAATGCTCCATCTCGTTGACGACGGGGGCTGTCAATCCGCCGGCGTCGCCTGGCAGAAGAAATGCCGTTATCTGACGGGTGCCGTCAGGACGGCGCATTGACCTGCAGGCCCAGCCTTGAAGAACGACGAACACGGGACCGGGCTTCTCGCGCTCGCGGACAAGGTGTCGGCGAGCCGGAACGAGTTCCGGCGTTCCGCACGCGTCGATCAGCGCTTGAACATCTTCCGGGCACAGCGGAACATGACCACAAAGCTTTTCGACGAAGGCGTTTCGATGAGCTTGTTGCTCGCTGGTCCTAGCGGGCACGGTAAAGGCGTCCGTATTGCAAGGACTTAACGTCCCGGGACTGCCGAAGCTCTGCGGCTTGCCGGCCGTCCTGCTGTTCGCAGAGCCGATCCGGATCTCGCTCTTCGTTCCGTTCCCTGGCCAGCGTACAGCGAGGCGGACCGATGCTCAAGCACGTCGACGGTGCCGGGAACGAACCAACGGGAAAGGCAGTTTCCACAGCTTGGACGAGCAGCCCCGAGCTTCAAGGCTCCGCGCGTCCGGGCCATACGCCGATGGCGCTTCGGCGGAACGCAAGATCGAGAGCTTTCGATGCTGCAAATAGACGCCTTGAACGTCCTTCCGCCGACCCGCCGTACCGAGGAGCCCGTCGACGCTTTCGCTTGGCCGATCTCCAGACCTGCCAAGCCTCGTCTTTTCTGGTTGGTAGCCGGCGCGGAGATGAGAGCGCGACCGGTAACAGGTGCATCAAACGCGCCCATGATCACCCTCCGTCGTCCGAACTGCTTCGTGTCATCGCTGCAAGATTGCAGCGGCGGCGGCGCAAGCCACGGAGCGGCGGGTGACACTTCCGAGCAATGTAACCCGCAGAAAGACCACGGCCGAACCGTCCGCTCCCATCACAATATTGTGTCATCAGGACAAGAACGTACAAAAAGGTGAGTAACGAACATCAAAGTAGGGAACAGTGCCTCGGCCATGATGGTGCCGAGGAAATGGTCAAACGCTCTTTGAAGGTACTTAACGGTCGTTGGAAGCTGGCCATACTGTTTCGCCTCTTCGAGGCTCCCAAGTGGCGTTTTTCCGAGTTGCAACGGGACATCGACGGCATCTCCCAGAAGATGCTCGGGCAGCAGCTACATGCGATGGAACGTGATGGGATCATAGAACGGACCGCGTTTCCGGAGGTGCCGCCTCGCGTGGAGTATGAACTTACCGAGCGGGGGCGGGGACTGGGTCCGGCGCTGAGGGCTCTCCGCATCTGGGGTGACCACGATTAGGGCGTGGTTGCCTACATGGAACGATCGCCGCGCATTTTGATTCGGACAAACGATACCCCCTACCTGCGCGGACAGGAAATGCATGTCACAGTCTGATGCCGTAGAAAGATAGGTTGGTTACGAATGGTAGCTCGGTGCAAGTCGCGGGAACCGTGGGGCACTTGAACGCCTCAGACTTTGCGAGCAGATCGACAAGTTTGCGAGCAGATCGACAAGAAAGTCGCGAAGCTCTTGTTCGGATCAGCTTCTCCATAACCCGTCAGCGCTACCCGGTGATCATCGTCGATCTTGTCGTTTCGGGCGGGACGCGGAGTCGTCCGTCAGGACGAGGCTTCAATTACGAAGCGCCGCCGCCTGACTCGCGTGTGACCTCGGACGGATCAGCGCGCGGAGCGAGGAGCCAGATCGTCGCCGACGGGCGGCTTCGGTTCCCATTGGCCGCGCGCACCGCGCGCCTCGCCGTAAGCGTAGAGCCGGCGCATGTAGGCGGTGTCGAACGGAGCTTCGTCTCCGGTCTCGAAGTCGGCGGCGATGTAGGTGAGGCGGTAGCCTACCGCTTGCCGCTGCGACCAGTAGTAGGCGCTGCCCGCCCGTTCGCGCAGGGCGGTCTGGACCGCCAGCGACATCGCGCGTTTGGCGATGCCGGCGATGGACGGCTTGACGAGTTCGTGATCGCCGCCCAGCCGCGAGTTGACGAGGAGGTACAGCCGCAAGCGCGGCCCGCCGGAAGGAGCCGAGTCGAGCGTCGGGGGGGCGGCCAAAAGCCCCGCCGACGTACCGCCATCGACGTGCATCTCGCGCAGGTCCCGGGTTCCGGCCACGGCATCGATGAAGACCGGGGGAAAGACGACCGGGATCGACGACGAGGCCAGCAGCACGTCACGAAAGAGTGCGTAGCGCCGGAGCGAGGGCGACGCGGCGATCGCCCCCATGTTCCAAATGACGGTGCGCTGGGCGTCGAGGTTGGCGGTGCCGACGTACAGGCGGCGGCCAAGGCGATGTTGGACCGCCACCGCGTCGATCGTCGCCCTGTCGCAGTGCGCGTCGATCAGCCGCTTGAGCGGCTTGGAACTTGTCGCGCTTGTCGCGAACGGGATCGCGAGCGGAAAGTGGCCGCGATAGACGTCGTTCTTGCCGATGCCTGTGAAGGCCGCCGCCAGCCGCCCGTCATGGACCGGACCCAAGAAGGCGAAGAGTGCGATCAGCGCGCCCGTGCTGACGCCTGTCACGATGTCGAATTCGGGCCGCGTCCCGCTGCGCGTCCACCCGTTGAGGAAGCCCGCGCCATAAGCTCCGTCGTCCGCGCCGCCGGACAAGGCGAGCACCGAGGTTGCGCGGCGCGTCGCCGGAACAGCGGTGTCCCGAGGCATGGGAAGGTCGCCCCAGAAGCGTACTCCGGGCATGCCCGCGATAATCGCGTCGCGTCCGTCCGCCTCGGTCACTGCCGGCCGCCGCATCGTCGCGCAGCCCGTAAGCATCAGCGAGGCGGCGATCAGCGCGAATGACGTGGATCGCAGCGCGCCGCGTGGATCAACCCGGCTGCGCCGCATCGGCGAAGCTCCTCGTCGTCGATCTTGCACCCGCCGCTCGCAAGGCTCGATCGAGCCCTTCCCGACTGGTGCCCCCGGTATGTGGCAGCCCGTTGATGTAATAGCTAGGCGTGCCCTGGACGCCGCTGCGGTCGCCGCTTCGCATATCGCCCTCGATCTTGGTTCGCGTGGAGCCACCAAGTCCGCCTCGCGCATCGTTCTCCGACACCCCGGCCGTCGTCGCGTAGGCGATCAGGCTGTCTTCATCGAGCGCATCCTGGTTGTCGAACAACAGGTCGTGCAGAACCCAGAAGTTCTTCGTCTCCGCCGACTCCGCGACCAGCGCAGCGTTCATCGCGTCCGGGTGCATGCCGACGAGCGGATAGTTGCGGAACACGTACCGCAACCCCTCGCCATATTCGCTTATCAGGCCGCGAACGATCGGCTGCGCCTGCGCGCAGTAGGGGCATTGATAGTCGCCAAACTCGACCAGCGTGACGGGCGCGTCGGCGGCTCCCTGCGCACGATCGTCGCGGTTGACGGGAGGTTGCAGATCCATGGCCGAATTCCTGATGGTCGCCGCGGGCAGCGGCATGGCGCGACATTAGGCCTTGGGCGTAGCTGCCGACGTGATCGAGATCAGTCCTTGCAATCGATACGTGCGACCTCGCCGAAACCGATAGTGAATGGCGGCCAGGAAGCCGTGAAGCGCCACCGCTTGAATGGAGCCCGTACCGGACCGCCGCCGGCCACGACACACCCCGCTGTCAAACACCACAAGGGACTTCGCGACGCGGTGACCACGGGGGCGGGTCAGGCCTTGGGTGACGATGAACGCTACGCCAGCGGTTGCGGGTGCGAACGAAGCGAATGGCCACCATATTGCCGGAGGGGGAGCGGCAGGGGCTGACCGATGTTCGGCAACAGGTGCCGCTCGACCTCAGGCGCCGACTCGGCGACACTTTCGCGACCTTGGACGTAGCAAAGGGAATGACGTTGCTGCTGTGGGCAAGGATCCGCATCTACGTCCGCGATCATGCTGTGCCCCGGACGCTGTCGAAGGCCTCGCTCCAGGAGGTTCCGGCACCGGGTCGGCGGCCCCGCACGCTCCTTGCATCGGCTGCCTGACACGACGGGACGACTGCGGGGCGCTTCGCTAGGAAGGACCCGCAGGGCAGGGTGCGAGGGTAAGATGCAAGATGGCCAGACATCGATCCGCGGCGGTGCCGCCGAAGTCGGCAGATGGCTGATGCCGCCGTCTTTCTTGCTGTTCCTGGCTTTGGCTGCGAGCTTCGGTGCTGCGGGCATTGCCCTGTTCGGCTGGCAGGCGGGGATCATGGCGGGCTTCGATCTTGCGAGCGCCGGCTTCTTTCTGAAGGTGTTCCCGTTGCTTGGACTGGAAACCGACGGAATGCGGCGTGCGGCCGAACGGAACGATGCCAACCGCGTGTTCCTGCTGGTGATCACCGTCGGTGTGCTGTTCGTGATCCTCGTCACGGTCGCCGTCGAACTTGCGGGTCGCACCAAGCCTGATCTCGGCCGTATCGCGCTCGTCGTGGTCACGCTGCTGCTGGCTTGGACGTTCGCCAACGTCGTCTACGCGATGCACTACGCTCATCTTTACTACCTGCCCGCTGCTGATGGCACGGACAGCGGCGGTCTGTCGTTTCCGGGCGAGGCCGATCCGGATTATTGGGACTTCCTGTATTTCTCCTGCACGATGGGGATGACCTTTCAGACCTCGGACGTGGCGGTCACGTCGGCGAGGATCAGACGGATCGTTCTGTTCCACGGGCTGGCTGCGTTCGTCTTCAACCTCGGCGTGCTCGCCTTCACGGTCAACGTGCTGGGCAGCGGTTAACCACCGCGATGCTCGTCGGATCGGACCGGTTCGCCAAAGCTGTCCTTCGTTGCCACATTGCACAGATACGAACGCGCTTCGTCTGCCCGATCTGCAACTGATGCAAGGGCCTCTTTTAAGGCGATAGCGCGGACATGCGGATCTTCGCGCCTGCGCTTTTCGGAACACGGCAACGGCGCGGCTTCGAGTGAGTCGGGAGGCGGTTGTCAATGACATACGACGCTGCCCCTGCATCGAACGTCATCCCAGGGGTCGAGAAAGCGGAGCTCATCTCTTGACCTCCATCCACGGATCGAACGGACAGCCGTCCTTACCGGGAAAGGATCACGAGTTCGGTGACGCGTCGTGCCGTCCCGGTTTCTCCAGGAACCGTTTCGATGCGGAACGCGGCTACCCCATGTCCCATGAGAGCGCCCTTGACTTCCTCGGCGCGCTCAAGGCCCAGCGCCGCATCCTTCGCGCGATCGCCTCCGTCGCCGTAGCCGACGACACGGACGAGCGATCCCGGCTCACCCTGCAAAGCGATGGAGACTTGTTCGAGTACGCTGCGGCCGGCGACGGGAATGGTGCTCGATCCCGGCCGGAAGGATAAGCCATCCAGAGCGACGTTGCGCGGCAGCGATGCATTTCCCTCGATCCCGGCCGCAAGCTCAGCTGGAAGGGCATTGGCAGAACCCTGGCCATTCCCTGGCCCGTCTCTCTCGGTCGAGTCGCCGCCAAGCTCTTTGGAAGAGCGTTCGGCTGTGCATTGGACAAGAGCCGGCAACAGGATAGCGAGCACGAGAAGGCGTTTTGCGGAACCGATCGTTCGGCAACCCGCGAATGAGAGTTTCCGAACTGACATTCGATTCTCGCTCATGCTCTCGTTCCCTCCAATGCTTTATCCGGAACGTCGCGGTTCCATCCATCCTCGTGACGCTCGCCCTTCAAAAGGAAGGCGGGCATGCTCTGGACGCCGCCGCCGTTGCCGCTTTGCACCTCGCGTTCGACCTTGGACCGGTTTGCGCCACCTGAGCGACGACGCGCGTCATCTTCCGGGACGCCCGACGTCTTTGCGTGTCGACCTAGGCTGTCGGGATCGTGCGCGTCGTGACCGGCGTGGATAGCGTATTGCAGGATCGTGTAATCTTCGGTTCGCGCCGACCGCGTGACCAGCGCCGCGTTCGTCGCAGCCAAGTGCAGATCGGCCGGCCGAACGTCGTAAGATTTAAGACGGATGCGGTTTCTTCCTTCCGGCACCAGCGTTTCGACGGCCGGCGGTGCCTTGCCGCGACCAAAACATTGATGGTCATCGGGCTCAAACAAGGTGTCGGCTACATCGGCGGGACGGCGGGTGCGGTCGTAGGCGTTTACGAAAGGCGCGAGGTTCATGACTGTCTTTGCTGATGATCGGCCCCTCATCCGGGCTCAATGCGGTCGCTGCGAGACGCAACCACGCGTCCTGATTTAGCTGAGGTTCGCCGCCCGAATCATGATGCGGATCAAGTTCTCCGCACGCAACGCGTGTGACGGCAGCGGACGTCGTCGGTCAGTCGGCGGGAGCAAGAATGCATTCCGATCCACCCGTGCTGTCCGTCGCGGCAACATCCGGCGAGCGCGCACAGGCCGCCGCAGGCGCCGGTCCGCCGCTGCCCACCGCCAAACGCGACGGATGGTTGCGCAAGCTTGGACCGGGCATCGTGACAGGCGCGGCGGACGACGATCCGAGCGGCATCGGCACGTACAGCCAGACGGGCGCGCAGTACGGCTACGCCCTCGCCTGGACGATGGTGTTCACTTTTCCCCTGATGGCGGCGTTCCAGGAGATCTGCGGGCGCATCGGCGCGGTGACGGGCGCGGGCCTCGCGGAAAACCTCCGCCGGCATTATCCGATCTGGCTGCTGCGCGGGGTTGTTCTGCTGCTGCTCGTCGCAAACGTCATCAACCTCGGCGCGGACCTCGGCGCCATGGGGTCGGCGGCGCAGCTGCTGCTCGGCGGCCGCGAGCATGTCTACACCGTGCTGTTCGGCGTGGCCTGCGTCCTACTTCAGATGTTCATGAGCTACGCGCGCTACGCCTCCTTCCTTAAATGGCTGACGCTTTCGCTGTTCACCTACGTCGCCGTCGTACTCGTCGCCGACGTCGATTGGTCCGCGGCGGCCATGGGCGCGCTCGTCCCCGCCCTCGTCTTCGACAAGCCGCACGTCATGGCCTTGTTGGCGGTCCTGGGAACGACGATCAGCCCCTATCTCTTCTTCTGGCAAAGCTCGCAGGAAGCGGAGGAAGGCAGGCGGCGCAAGATCAAACCGCTCGATCAGGATCCGGACCGCGCCGGCCCTGAGCTCAAGCGCATTCGGATCGACACGCTGTTCGGGATGGGCGTTTCCAACTTGGTCGCATTGTCGATTATCCTGGCGACGGCGGCGACGCTCAATGCCAAGGGCGTGACGGACATTCAAAGCTCGGCGCAGGCCGCCGAAGCACTGCGCCCCGTCGCCGGGGACCTCGCTTTCGCGCTATTCGCGACGGGCATCGTCGGCACGGGGCTTCTAGCCGTGCCGATCCTCGCCGGCTCCGCGACCTACGCCGTGTGCGAAATGTTCGGCTGGCGCGGCAGTCTCGAAAGCCGGCCGCGCCAAGCCAAGGCGTTCTACGCGACCATTGCGGTCGCGACGATGGGCGGGGTCGCGCTCGACTTTACCGGGATCGATCCGATGAAGGCGCTCGTGTGGAGCGCGGCGGTGAACGGCATCCTCGCAGCCCCCGTCATGATCGTCATCATGCTGATCTCGTCCAACGCCAAAATCATGGGCTCGCTGTCGCCGCCGGTGTCGATCAGGACCGTTGGCTGGCTTGCGACGGCCCTCATGACGGCCGCGACGTTGTCGTTCCTCCTCGTCTGATCCCAGCGCTTCGGGTTACGGCCGCGAAAATTAAGCTTCGGTCACTTTCCAACGGCCAACCCAAGGGAAGTGGGAGGCGGAGTGAACGACATCGGCACGCAGAGAGGCCCGGTGACGACGCGAACGGTCGACGCGGCGTCCCGCTTCCTTGGCCCTGGCCGGAAGCACGCGCTGCATCGTCATGCCCGAGAATGGCAAAAGGGATTGTGGCGAACCCGGCAGAGGTCGGGTGATGGCTGATGCCTGCGACCTTCTTCCTGTTCACCGGTCTCGCGTTTTCGTTGCGAATTTGTGGCCGTGGCGCTGCTTGACGGGCGAAGAGGGCGCGCGGCCGGGTAAAGCATCGTGGCGACGGTCCTTCCCGATGCCATGCTTCTGCGAAGGAGCGTCGCGCGGACGGATTGCATGACACGATGCAGCAGCCGCAACTTGCGATCTCCGCGGACAACAACGTGAAGGTCCGGGTCTATGCCACAAAGCTCTTCAGGAGCATCCCGCGACGATGATCAACGGCCGGGTCCGGACCGCGCTGGAGATGACGGGTGCCGCCTGCACATTGGAACTGGACGCAGGAGTGAGTTTCGGCCTGATCGTCACCGAGCTGGTGATCAACTTACTGGAACACGGCTCTGCGGACGTGCGGCGCGGCGGGATCGCCGTCGATTACCGGCGCGACGTAGCAAGGCCGACGCCGCTGGCGCCCGAGGGCGGCATCGAGCTTAGCGACAATCATCCAGGCGCCACCATCCGTATCGTTCATCACAAAGAAGCATCGACGATAGTTGGCTGAACAAGCTAGGTCGTGAACTCATAAACTCCGGCTTAGTTATTGATCGTCCCGGCCGATCAACTCCAGTGCAGCCTCGAAGGACGGCGCGACCGGCCAGACGCTTTCAGGCAGGTCGATGTTTGTCATATCGAAGGCAACGATCGGGTATGGTTCGCTTTCACGTAGGTCGAATGCCACAGCTTCGCCGCCACCGCTGCCGCCAATCACGAACAGCTTCGCAAAGAACTCATGGAAGATGCCATCCCGCTCAATCTGACAAACTTCCTCCGCAGGGTAGAGGCAAAGCCAAAGGGGCTGAACCGGCAACGGCCCTTCACCGCCGTTGCTAAAAGACAGCAGCGAATAGTAGCTTCCAGGAAGATCGACCGTCGCAACGGACTTGAGCATGGCTATCGCTTCTGCCGAAGCCCCGTCAGCTTTATGCCACTCTCGACCTTCCAGCACACGCCCTCCTTTGCCCTCTGCCGG
Source organism: uncultured Sphingomonadaceae bacterium (assembly GCA_964251385.1). GTDB lineage: Bacteria > Pseudomonadota > Alphaproteobacteria > Sphingomonadales > Sphingomonadaceae > CADCVW01. Next base: position 501,475 of record CAXUJK010000003.1, read on the forward strand.
TATGATGGCGACTTCCACCTTGGATCTAAAGCTGATTCAGCGTCGGCATGAGCCGATATGACATGACCGACTTTGAGTGGCGAGTGATCGAGCCGCTGCTACCGAACAAGCCGCGCGGAGTGCCGCGCGTCGTTGACCGCCGAGTGCTGAACGGCATCTTCTGGGTGCTGCGATCCGGCGCACCGTGGCGTGACCTGCCCGAGCGTTACGGCCCGCGCACCACCTGCTACAACCGCTTCGTGCGATGGCGGAAAGCAGGCGTATGGGACCGGCTGATGGACCCCATCACCGCCGCGCACAATGGCGACATCCAGATGATCGACAGCACTTCCGTTCGCGCCCACCAGCAGGCGGCGACGGTAAAAAAGGGGGTCCAGATCATTGTCTCGGTCGTAGCCGAGGCGGGCTCACGACCAAGATCCACGTCGTCGTCGATGCGCAAGGCCTCCCGATCCGGCTCGGTCTGACGGCAGGGCAGACGCACGACGGGCAGATGGCCGACACGCTACTCGAGCATATCGGCCCGCGCACGATCGTGCTGGCAGACAAGGCCTACGATGCCGACTGCATCCGCGAGCTGATCCAGGATCAGGGCGCCACGCCCAACATCCCGCCCAAGAGCAACCGCCGCTGGAAACCCTGCTTCAGCAAGCGCCTGTACCGCGAACGCAATCTCATCGAGCGGTTCTTCTCCAAGCTGAAGCACTTCCGCCGAGTCGCTACCCGCTATGACAAGCTCGCTGCGAACTTCCTCGCCATGGTCCAGCTCGCCTCAATTCGGCTGTGGCTCCGTGCTTATGAGTCTACAGCCTAGTCTGCGGCGAACGTTAGCAACTGAGCGCCGCATTGATCGCGATCAAGAAACTGGCCGCGGCGCCGAGCTAGGTTGGCCATCCAAGGAGGCTCGAGCCATGCGAACCCGATCGATCTGCAGCGGTATCCTATCGGCGGTATTGGCCGGCACGGGAGTCGGAAGCGCGTCCGCCCGGTCAAGTGATGGCGGTCTCACCGGCGCATTCACCTATGCGCGCAATCCCGCCGTCGCCGCCGTGCAGCGGGGTGCCAAGGAATTCGTAGAGACATACCAGAAGAACCTGAACTCGGGAAACACGGAGGCAATCGTCGCCCAGTTCGCATCTGACGCGGTTTCGGAATGGAACGACAAGGCGACCGTGATCGGCAACCGGGCGCTCGCCGTTCCCTATCGCGAAATCTTCGCGAGGACAAAGTTCAGCACCGATTTCCAGTTCGATGCCGTGGACGTCCACGGCGATCTTGCGATCGTGCGCACCCATCATCCCGTCGGGCAAGTCGAAGTGAGCAAAACGGCCGGCAAGCGCACGCTCGACTTCAACCGGGAAATCTTCGTTCTTCGCCGCACCGGGCCGAGTTGGGAAATCATTCTCTACTCGTTCAACACCCAGCCTAAGCAGGGTGAACAGTGAAGAGCCGATGGCAAAGCTGCGAATAGGAGCGATCGCGCGACAACTTGGCTCCAAGATGGGGAGAACGAACGCCAGGCGGCGAAGCTCTCGGGCTCGGAAGGCGCAACCGGTGCGTTGAGCATCGTCAGCTTCGAACTCATCTGGCAGGAGGCGCGGACGATCGCGGGACGGGTTTGCGCATCAAGACGGCAAGCTACGTCAGCTCGTCGGGATGCGGCGAGCGAGCCTAGCGGGTTGGCTACTTGCGGCCTTCCAAGATCGAAAGCCGGTAATCCACGGTGACGCAGACGCGGCGCTAATCGGAACAGGTAAACCTCCCCAGCTCTGGTGCTCCCGTCTTAACGTTGACGTTGACCTTGGCCATCAGCCACCAACCGGTGGACGCCCCGAGCGGCAAGCATCATTTCCACCACATAGGCGAGGAGTGCGCCCATGGTCAGAACGATGGCACCGCCGAATAGAAGAAACAGCAGATTGGATGTGCCTGCTCCGCCGACCTGTCCCAGAAATAGCGCGAGAACGGTTCCACACGTCAGCGCACCGGCGAGCGCAGCGAGCACGACCGCGCATTCTAGCGCGCGCGTGCGCCTACGTAGCGTCCGGGTTTCCAAGTCGTGATCGCGTTCCTTCCCGTCGCCTCCGGTCAAGACAGCAGCCTGATCGGCGACACGTCCAAGACGCGTCGCGAAGACGTTGAGCAGCGCGCCGATGCCGGACAGCAGGAAGACCGGAGCAAGCGCGAGTTGAACGACGTGCGCGGCGGCTTCCAAGCTGGCGGAAGGAGCATTCATGATCTCGATGATCCTTTGATATCGGATGCGTCGTTTTACCGTCGCCGAATGTCAGGTCTGCGTCCGTAGGTACCCCGCGTGCCGGTCCTGACCTGCCGATCAGCCGCCGCCGAGCACGTTGCGCATAACCGCAATCCCGCTGCAATTGAAGGCGCCCACGGCAAGTCCCTGAAAGATAGAGCGGCTCGGCGGATACCGGCCGAACTGATCTGTTCGTTCGACGTCTCAAAGGTCGGTCTCGATTATGACAAGCGACGAGGAAATCCTTGTTAGTCGGGATCAGATCCTCACGAGAAGTCCAGCTCGTTATAATCCTCTTTGCCATTCTCGGGCATGACGATCTTGGCGTTGGACGGAACCAGCATGATGACGATCGTGACGGGGCTGCGAGGATGCCGTTCACCGCCGCGCTCCACACGGTTGAATTGCTCGCCACTCCCGCTGGGTAGAGTCCTAGCTGATCAGCCTTGCCTGCTCGATCCCCGATGTCGGGATCGTAGTTCCGGCGGAAGCGCGTCTCCAATCGTGATCGCGCCTTCCGCTTTCCCCCGTTTTCCTGCGGTCGAAAGTTTCCGAGCGTTGTCGCCAGGAATGGAGCCGACAAGCCACCAATCGACTGATCCACCTTGAAGAACTCGGGTACTCGCCCACTGCAAGCGCGGCTGGTCTGCCAATCACGCCGTCATCACTGATCGAAATCAACATCAAGGCCGGCTTTCGGGCTCAGGGTCTCTCAGCAAAATGGGTGGCGATGACGACGTGCCATGGCCAGCCAAGCCATACCCGGTCGCGGCGGAATCGGTGGATCTGGAGAAAGCCGTCTGGGAGGTCACCTGGGTGCCGTGAGGAAGACCGATCATCCGACCGGATCGCCTCTCGTTTCTGGAGGACGGGTCGAGGTGCCAAACCGAGTTCCGGTGTGCCGTACGAAAGGTTGGAAACGATCGTGAGAAGTTTGAAAGCCGCCTTCCTTGTGCCGATCATCGCGGTTTGTGGTTGCGGTCCGAACGTTCAGGATGGAAACGGCCGTCAGATCGATCGTCAAGCCGAGCGCGAAGCGCAGGCCCTTGAACTCGAAGCGGTGAGGGCGGAGGAGCCGATGGCCGACGGCGGGCAGACCGCAGTCATCGCCGAAGAGAAGGGGGCCGCGCTCGACCGGGAGGCCGATATGTTAGTCGCCGGCGGCGAACGCGAGGCCGCCGCGAGCCGGTCCCGATAGCGGATGAGTCGAGCAAGGTTGGTATGCCCGCTCGTACGTCCAAGCGTCGGCATTCGTCTTGCACCGGCCAAGCGCCCAGACAGGCCGTAATGGTGAGACGCGGCACGCTCGGGCCGACAAGGCTGTGAACGACGAAGACGGTCATTCTCAAGAGCGCCTTCCGGAGCGGTTCACGTCCTGGTGAGCCGCAGGACTACGCGCACCAGAGGCACGACCGGCCCGGTCGATGCCTGCGCGAAGGCGTGCGACGATCAGGGCCGTGTTGGATGGTCAGCGCTTTCCACCAACGCTTCCTTGAACAGCCCAATGGTCAATTATCCGGTCCGCGGGACGACATCTTGATCGGATTGGGTCCAAGCACGGGTTCAAAACTGCCAAGCACGATCAGACCTTTGCGTTGATTGAATCAAAGCGCCGTCTGCACTGCTTGTCTGGTCGTCGCATTTTCGGAATGGCCGACGCGGACGGTCGTGCCGGGATGCTGGTCATCGACTTCGATAACCGCGCATAGCTTGCGGGCCAGTGCCTCTACGATGCTGGTACCAAGGCCCGCCTTGGCGCGATCGAGGTCGGCGGGCATGCCGACGCCGTTGTCGCGGACCGACAGAAGCCATGCCGGCTCGTCGTTCCGGTATTCCACGGTGATCGTTCCACTGCGGCCGTCAGGAAAAGCGTGCTTCAAGGCGTTGATTACCAGCTCGGTGACGATCAGGCCAAGGCTGACCGAGGTGTCCGCCTCGACTGTTCCTCCACCAACCTCTACAACTAGCGTAATCATGTCGTGGTCGGCGATCATGGATGCGCCGATGCTGGCGCAGAGCCTTTGCAGGTAGTGACGCACCTCGACCTGCTCGGTGCCAGACACGATAAGCTGCTGCTGGAGTGCCGCGACCGACATGACGCGGCCGTGCGCGACTTGGAGATGGTTCTTTGTCTCCTCCGACTGCACCTTGCGTGCACTCAGCATCAGGACGCTCGCGATTATCTGCAGGCTGTTGGCGACACGATGCTGAATTTCGCGCAGCAGAACGCCTTTCTCGAAGATCAGCTCGTCTTTCAGCCGTGTGTTCTCGCGTTCTGCCGTAACGTCGCTCACGCTTAGTAGGAGCCGCGCGGGTTCGTCAGGACCATAGTCGAGGTTGCGTACGGCGAGCACCAGCCGCCGCTTGGACGGTCCCACGCCCATGTCCATCTCGTACGGCGGAAGGTCGGATCGGTCCACAACTGCGACCGACAGCAGCGCCGCCAACTGCGGAACGTTCCATTCGCCGCCACCAAGTGCCAGCATGTCGACACCAACGCTGAGCGCGGGATCGATGCCATACGCGTCGCAGAACGACGCGCTGGCGCCCAGCACGTGCATGTCGCCGTCCAGCAACAGCAACGGAACCGCCGACGACGACAGCATCGCTGATGCCAAGTCGGCGGCAGGAGCCCGGCATAAAGCTTGCGACAAAGTCTGAGCCTTCCGTTTAGCACACCGAGCGGATCGGAATGGCAGGTCACGGCCGAGGCATTATTGATCGAGATCAGCGTCGTGGCGGTTCTGTCGACCACTACGTCGACGACAGTGTAAAACGACCTCACCGCTGAGCCACGTTGCCGAAAATATTGGAAGATACATCAAGGATACGGTTGCGAAAAGATGCTTTCTTTAGTACAGCGAATTCTCTGGACGCAGCCGAGTTCAGACAGCCGTCTGGATGCTGCGAACGATCTGTCTGTCAGGATGAAGCGACGGGAACCTACGTGGCCAACGCTTTTATCGACAAGCTTAGTGCGCATGCTTCGCTGCCGGCTGAAGATGTCGCCTCCTTGATAAATGCATGCGTCAGCCAGAAGAACATGCCTGCACGACACGATCTGATCCGCGAAGGTGACAAGCCGGGTCCGATCTTCGTCATTCTGGAAGGATGGGCCTGCCGGTACAAGCTGCTGCCGGAAGGAACTCGACAGATCACCGCCTTCCTCATGCCCGGCGATTGCTGCGATCTGCATGCATCGGTTCTGAACTTCATGGAACATAGCATCGCCACGATCACGCCGGCTCGCGTCGCGATGGTCGCCCGCCCGCGCATGGAAGAGCTGATCACGTCTCGTCCGGCCATCACGCGAGCGTTCTGGTGGGCGCAGCTGGTTGACGAAGATACCTTGCGGGCCTGGATCGTGAGCATGGGTCGTCGCGACAGCGTACAGCGAGTCGCGCATCTCATGTGCGAACTCTACGTGCGCGCGCGTAACGTAGGCCTGACGAGCCAGGGTCAATTCGAATTGCCGTTGACGCAGAGCGTTCTTGGCGACGCCTTAGGGCTTACGGCGGTGCACGTGAACCGCGTGCTCCGAAAGCTGCGGGTTGCCGGGATCATGGAGCTGACCGCCGGCAGCCTGATCATCTCTGACGTCGCCAAGCTTGCGAACGTCGCGGGCTTCGACGATAACTATCTTCATCGGCGATTGCGACGCGACAGGTAGCGGGCCCAGGCTCTCATTACTGCGAACATAGCCTGCTTGCATTGATCGAAATCTGTGCGCGAATTGCGGAGCGCTCTAGTGGAGGTGCTACAGTCGACATGCGTAAAGTACGCTGACGGCGACAAAACGCGATCAACCCTCGCCTGTCGAACCAAAGGTCAGCTCATGAATCCTCAAAATAACTCCCGCCATCCGGCCATCATCGTCGAGCCGGATGCGCACGGCCAAGCCGCGCTCTTACTGACCGAGAGCCTCATCCACTCGCTCGTTGACAAGGGATTCTTGTCAATACCCGATGCGGTGGAAGTTATCGAAGTCGCAGCGGACGTCAAACTCGAAGTCGCTACCGCTGCTGGCGAGTCTAAAAAGCGGATGGAAGAGTCGCTAGAATTATTGCGCAGGATGTCTGTCAGCTTCGAGACAGATGGAATCACGTCCTGAGAGATGGTCTAAGTCCGGCGCAAGGCGGACAATGACCTAAACACGCAATGTGTTCTCGGCCTGTGCGCCGATCATGGTGACCTCCGTATTCTCACGGCGGTCGGTGTAGCACGATGCTGTCCTGTCGCTGCTTACTTGGCGGACACTATACGAGCGACGGCGCGAACGGTTAGCGGCACCGATGCTCGGCCGAAGCGAACCACTCATGCCAGCTAATGCAAGGGATCCGTTCGGCTTGGATCAGGATCGGCTTCCGATCCAGCACCAGTCGAGCGAGCCACAAGATGAGCTTCGCCGCCTTGATCTCGATCAAGCAAATCGAGCTTGGAGCGATACAGAGAGGCTCGTGCCCGCGATCCCTCTCGCTGTCTGGTGGCTCGGGCGTCTTGTTCGGAGAAGAGCGACCTGACGCTTCCGGACCTGTCGGGAAGACTTTGGTTCTTGGCGCAACATCGATGGAGGTTTGAGCATGAGCGGGGACACCAGCTTCAAGGCGGGAAGCCATGCTTCTTCGCATCACGAGACCGCTTGGATCGAAGCAGGTCGCGCCGACGGACCCCTGATGATCTTCCTTCACGGCTGGCCGGAGATCGGTTTGATATGGCGCGCGCAACTTGAGCACTTCGCCGCTGCGGGGTGGCGCTGCGTCGCGCCCGACATGAGAGGCTACGGCGGATCGTCGGTGCCGACGGCGATATCCGACTATTCGGTGCGGATGATCGTCGACGACATGGTTGCGCTGCATGACGCGCTGGGCGGCGAGCCGGCGGTCTGGGTCGGGCACGACTGGGGAAGCCCGGTTGCGTGGTCCCTGGCCGCGCATCACCCTGCCCGTTGCCGGGGCGTCGCCAACCTGTGCGTTCCGTACCTAGCGCGCGGCATGACACTCGAGACGCTGGTGCCGCTCGTCGATCGGACGGTCTACCCCGAGGACCGCTTCCCCGTGGGGCAATGGGACTATTGGCGTTACCATTACGAGAACTACGCGCGGAGCGCCGCCGAACTAGCCGCGGACGTGCCCGCCACCCTGGCCGTACTCTACCGGGCCGGCTCACCCGACGGCCTTGATCAGCCTGCCCGGCTTGCCAATATCCGCGCCCAGGGCGGTTGGTTCGGAGATGCCCACCGTGCGCCCGCGACGCGCCTGGACACGACGATACTCAGCGAAGCCGATTACGCCCTCTTCATCGCCGCGTTTGAACGCACTGGATTTTCAGGCGCCAACGCCTGGTACCTCAACGATGCCGCCAACGCGGCCTTCGCGTCGGAGGCGCCCGATTTCGGCCGGATTACGGTTCCGGCGCTCTTCATCCATGCGCGTTGGGACACGACCTGCGAAACCGTGCGAAGCCAACTCGCCGATCCGATGCGCGCCGACTGCGCCGAGCTGACGGAGGTGACCATCGACGCCGGACACGAAGTCATGAAGGAGCGGCCCGCCGAGACCAACGCGGCGCTTGCCAATTGGCTAGCGAAGAAGGTCTCGACCCAGCGCAGCTCGGATGTGAACCTTGGCCTGCCTAGATCGCATTTTTGAGCGGAGATGCAGGTAACTCGACATGATACCATCGGCGATATGCGGTGACTTCGTTCCTGATTCAGCATAGAGGCTGAATACAGGCCGGAGAGCGCCATGCACCTCACGATCAACGGAAAACCTGTCGATGTCGTCTGCGATGTCCGCACGTCATTGCTCGATCTGCTCAGAGACCATTTGCAGCTGTTCGGCACCAAGAAAGGCTGCAACCAGGGTGCGTGCGGAGCGTGCACGGTGCTTGTCGACGACGAACGGATCAACGCCTGTCTTGCGTTGGCGGTACAGTACGAAGGACGGCGCATCGTCACGGTCGAGGGCTTGGGCTCGGCGGAGGCGCTGCATCCACTTCAATCCGCGTTCGTCGAGCATGACGGCTTCCAGTGCGGCTACTGCACGCCGGGGCAGCTCTGTTCGGCTCTCGGTATGTTCGGCGAGTTCAAACGCGGCGTACCGAGCGTCGTGACGAACGATCTAGCCGCGGGTTCGGACGACCTGTCCCACGACGAGCTGCGCGAACGCATGAGCGGCAACCTTTGCCGGTGCGGCGCCTACAACGGCATCATCGACGCCATCGAGTCGGCCATGGCGACCGGCAACATGTCGGGACAGCGAGCGGTGCTATGATCGAGTTCAGCTACACGCGGCCCGACACGGCGGATCAGGCGATCCGGCTTGTAGGCGGTCGCACCGAGTCCAAGTATCTCGGCGGCGGGACCAACCTCGTGGATCTAATGCGTGAGGGGATCGAGGAGCCCAAGGACCTCGTCGACGTCAGCCGGCTATCGACGCGCGCGCGGACGGTGGCATCGTCATCGGCGGCGGCGCGCGGAACACCGCTGTTGCCGCTCATCCGGCGGTGCGGGAGCGGTATCCGATGCTCGCCCGTTCGATCCTCGCCGGCGCAAGCGCGCAAATCCGCAACGTGGCGACGATCGGCGGCAACATCCTGCAACGGACGCGCTGCTACTATTTCTACGACCCCGCCGCACGATGCAACAAGCGAACGCCGGGTGCCGGGTGCGACGCGCTGGAGGGGTTCAACCGCATCCACGCCATCTTGGGCGCATCTCCCGCCTGCGTGGCGACGCATCCGTCGGACATGTGCGTTGCGCTTGCGGCGCTGGGGGCGGTCGTGCACCTTCAAGGGCCCGAGGGCGCGCGGACGATCGAACTGGTCGATCTTCACCGCCTGCCCGAAGGCCGGCCCGAGTTAGAAACGTTGATGCGCGCCGGCGAGCTGATCGTGGCGATTGAGTTGCCGCCGTTGCCGTTGGCTGCGCGTTCCGATTATCGCAAGGTCCGCGACCGGGCGAGCTACGCCTTCGCGCTCGTATCCGTCGCCGCGGCGCTTGACGTCGCCGCCGACGGCACGATCCGCGACGTTCGGCTCGCGCTGGGCGGGGTGGCGTACAAGCCGTGGCGAGCATGGGCGGCCGAAGCGGCGCTTAAGGGCGCCCGCGCAAGCCAAGCGAGCTTCCGCGACGCGGCCGAGATCGAGTTGCGCGACGCGGCGGGACTTCGCGACAACGCGTTCAAGATCGAGCTGGCCAAGCGCACGATCGTGGCGACGCTTGAGGACCTTGGCCGAGGGACGCCGACATGAGCATCATTGAAACCGTGATCAAGACCGTCGCGCCGTTGCTGCCGGACCGGCCCGCCGACCCGATGATGTTCAAGCATGGCGCGGTCGGCACGTCGCTGTCCCGCGTCGATGGCCCCGCCAAGGTGGCCGGTCAGGCGCGCTTCGCTGCCGAGGTATTGTTCGCGAACCTCGCCTACGCATCGATCGTGTACAGCCGCATCGCGTGTGGACGCATCGCCTCCATCGACGTCGAGGCGGCGAAGGCGGCGCCCGGCGTGGCGCTCGTCATGACGCACGAGAACGCTCCTCGCATGTCGCCGCCGGCACAGATGATGACCGACCCGTCGGGCGCGACGATGAGCAAGCTGCCGGTCATGCAAGACTCCCGGATCAGCTGGAACGGCGAGCCCGTCGCTCTCGTGCTCGCCGACACGCAGGAACAGGCGGACCATGCGGCCTCGCTGGTCTGCGTCGATTATGCTTCGGAGCGGGCGGATCTGTCGTTCGAGGAGGCGAAACCGAACGCCCCGGACGACATCCTGGGCGAGCCCACCGAGGTCCGGATCGGAGATGCCGAAGGCGCCCTCGCGAAGGCCGACGTCGTGGTCGATCAGACCTACGTGACGCCGCGGCACAGCCATGCGGCGATCGAGCCGCACGGCGTGACCGTCGCATGGGACGACGACATGCTGACGGTGCACGATATGACGCAGATGCTCGGCAACACCCGCTACACGATCGCCAAGGCGTTCGGGATCGCCGAAGACAAGATTCGAGTCCTTTCGCCTTTCGTGGGCGGCGGGTTCGGGAGCAAGGCGGTCTGGAGCCATCATCTGCTTGGCATCGCCGCCGCCAAGCTGGCCGGGCGGCCGGTCCGGCTTGTGCTTTCCCGCGAGGGCGTGTTCCGCGCCACCGGCGGTCGCACGACCACGCGCCAACGCGTCGCCCTGGGAGCCAGGACCGACGGAACGCTGGCTGCGCTGATCCACACGGGAACGGCTGCGATGAGCCACAACAACACGTGGCCGGAACAATTCACCTTTCCCGCGCGCCATCTTTACACCGCCGACACGATGCTGATCGGGCAGCAGGTGGTCGAGCTTAACATGGTCGCCAACACCTCCATGCGAGCTCCTGGCGAGTCGATCGGGACCTTCGCGCTGGAATCGGCGATTGATGAGTTGGCCGAGAAGATCGCGATCGATCCCATCGCGCTGCGCGCGCGCCTCGAGCCGGACCAGGACCCGACGACGGGGCGGCCCTTCTCGTCGCGCAACGTCGTCGAGGCGTACCGGCAGGGCGCTGAACGCTTCGGGTGGGACCCAAATCGTCCCGCCCCTCGCAGCCGCAGAGACGGCGAGTGGTGGATAGGTCAAGGCGTCGCCACCGCCTTCTATCCTTATTACCGTCTGCCGGGCGGGACGGCGAGCATAAGGCTGACCGCTGACGGGCGCGCGGTAGCGCGGATGGCGAGCCACGAGATGGGGATGGGAACGGCGACAGTGCAGGCGCAGCACCTCGCCGAACGGCTGGGCCTGCCGATCGACAGGGTTGATTTCGAGTACGGCGACAGCGATTATCCGACGGGCACGTTCGCGGGAGGCTCGTCCCAGACCGTGACGATCGTCGCCACCGTATCCGCGGCCGCCGAAGCCTTGATCAAGCAGTTGCTCAAGCATGCCGGCAACGACTCCCCGCTGGCGGGGCTCAAGGCCGACGAGGTGGAGGCGCGCGACGGCGGGCTGTGCAAGCTCGGCGCTCCCGATCACTGCGAAAGCTACGTTTCGATCCTGCGCAGGGCGAAGCTCGAGCATCTGGAATGCGAGGCGACGGGGTCGGCCCCGCTCGAGATGCTGAAATACTCGATGTATTCCTACGGCGCGCAGTTTTGCGAGGTCCGCGTCAACGACGTCACGGGCGAGACGCGCGTCTCGCGCTTCCTTGGGTCGTTCGACACGGGCCGCATCCTCAATCCGAAGACGGCCGCGAGCCAGTTCCGCGGCGGGATCATCATGGGGCTGGGTCTGGCGTTGACGGAGGACACGCTGTTCGACGAACGGACCGGCCGCATCATGAACCCGTCGCTCGCCGAATACCACGTTCCGGTCCACCTCGACGTGCCGAAGATCGACGTGATCTGGACCGACATTCCCGACCCGCATAGCCCCCTGGGCATGCATGGCGTCGGCGAGATCGGCATCACCGGCGTCGGCGCGGCTGTCGCCAACGCCGTCTACAACGCGTGCGGGCGGCGGGTTCGGACCCTGCCTATCACGCTGAACAAGCTGATGACGGCGACCGGCTGAACGGCGGCTTCGTTTCAGGGGTTCGACTTAGGCGCATCGGCACGAAATGCATGCTGCGCTTGGAACTGCTGACGCGCGAACTGCTTGAGGGGCACTTCCGGGTTCGAGGCTAACGGGAGCGTGCGCTGGACGCACGCCGGATTTCCGGATCGTCGGGCCGCTTGTGCAGATGCACCCGCACCAGATCTCCCCGCCTGTGTGGCGGCCGATCAGCTCCAGCGGTCGGGGGAACGCGCGCGTAAGTCCGGCGACACCGTGCGACATCCCTTCCGTCGATCTGCTCGATGCGCCTCGATGCCTCGTCCTCCTGCACCGCGCGTTCGCGACCGCAGTAGCCGGGGCTTGACGCGCGACACCGGGCGTCGTTTACCCACGTTGAGGAATGCCGGACGATCGCACGGAGAGAATTTTTTGTCGAGATCATGGATCGTCGCCGCGTGCTCGTTCGGCCTGGTCGGATGCTCGCCCACTGCTGAACCCGCAACGTTGTCTGGTGCAAGCGTCGGCGTCGCCCAAACGGCGAACGCGGCGGAATGCGCCCGAAGCGGCGGTGCGCTCAAGCCGGTCGGGCGCCTCCAGACGATGCAGTGCGTCATCGCCTTCGCCGACGCGGGCAAGAACTGCACGTCGGGAAGCGAGTGCCTGGGGGATTGCAGGGCGGCGCAGGATGCGCCGGTCAGCCCCGATCGGATCGTCGCTGGAACCTGTCAGCCGACCAACAATCGCTTCGGCTGCAACACGCGCGTGGAAAACGGACGCGCGCAGAGCACGGTCTGCATCGACTGAGGAGCCTTACGTTGATTCAAGACTCAGTTGGTGCTTCGTCTTGATGATGCGACGATGACTTCGTTGCGGTTTTCACCCGCCGCACGAAGCACTGCCTACCAGAAGGGGTCCATAGGCGCGTTCGCGTTGTTGCGAGCAAGCCTGACCCTCCATGCTTTCGATAATCGCGCGCGGCGGTAGGTTCACGTACTTTGGACAGGTACCGTGGAGTTGGGCAGGGTAAGGAGGAACAAGTCGGCGAGCCGGCTACGTCGAACCATATACCGTGCTCGATCGCTGAACCATTTTAAACGCTCATGCCGATCAGCCCTCTGGTGGTACTCGTCCTAAATGCCCAAGTACGTCGGGGACGAAGAAGGATTCGGCCATGGATCTGACCAGCTATCGCAGCCTGGGCCGCTCCGGCCTGGCGGTCAGCCCCCTTGCGCTCGGCACGATGACTTTCGGCACCGGACGCTGGGGAGCCGATGGCGCGACCTCGCGTGCGATCTACGATGCCTACGTCGATGCCGGAGGCAACTTCGTCGACACTGCCGACGTCTACGCCGGCGGCACGAGCGAGGAGCTTCTCGGCAGTTTCATCGCTGACGCCGGCACGCGCGACCGGATCGTGCTCGCGACGAAGCTGGCTTTTCGTCGGACGCGGGCCAACCGCATGGGGGTGGAAATGGGGCCAAGCACCTCCGCACCGCACTGGATGGCTCGCTTCGGCGGCTCGCGACCGATCACGTCGACCTTTATTGGGTTCATGTCTGGGATCAGGTGACGCCGGTGGAGGAGGTGCTGGTCACGCTCGCCAGCCTCGTCCACGCCGGCAAGATCCGCTACTACGGGCTGTCCAACGTGCCCGCTTGGTATGCCGCGAAGATGTCGACATTGGCGACGGCGAACGGACTGCCGGGACCCATCGGGCTGCAATTCGCCTACTCGCTGATCGATCGTGGCGTCGAACATGAGCATCTGGCTGCCGCGCGCGAATGCGGGATGGGGATGGTGCCGTGGAGCCCCCTTGGCGGCGGCTACTTTAGTGGAAGATATGGCCGGCACAGCACGCAGGACACGGCGCGGGATGAGTCTTCGCCCGACGGCAAGGATGGCGAGAATCCGGCATCTGGCACCACGCGCCTGAGCGGTCCCGACCCCTTCGGCAAGTCGCTGTTCACGATCGGAACTGGGACATTCTGAACGTGCTTCGCGCCGTAACCGAGGAGATCGGCGCTCCTCCGGGATAGGAGCCAGCCGCCCCGATTAGATCGCCAGCAACATCGCGTCGCTGGACATCGCGCTCTCGCCGGAACAGCGCGGGCGGCTGGACGCGGCGAGCGAGCCGGTAAGCCTCTACCCATTCAATCTGTTCACGCCATCCATCCGCAGGATGGTGTTCGACGGAGACGTTACGGGCTGGTTGGGCTGAGCCGGCCGATCGTCAAGGAGAAGGTTCGCTCCGAATTGTCGGGTTGCAGAGCCTGATGCTTCCACTGCATCGAAGGTCGGGACGAAATAAATCCTCAAATAAGCTCGACTCGATGATCACGATCGACGCAATGGCCGGACGAACGACCGTATGTCCTCGGTCATGAGTTCTGGCTCCTCAGCCGCTCCGAAATGGCCGCCGCTGGGGAAGACGGTCCACTGGCGCAGATTACTATGCGCGGCGAACACCTTGCGTGGCCTGTGCATCAGGTCCTTAGGCATCACGGCAACCGCAGTCGGCACGCTGATCTCGGGCTTGACGTCGTTTGCCAGCACCATCGGTTGGGGAAAGCCGGAAGCCCGGCAAAACAGCTCTGATCCGACAAAGCTGTTCGTGAACCAGTAAAGGCAAGTCTGCGTCAGCAGCGTATCCTTGTCGAACCTGGTTTCGACGTCTCCATGGCAGTCGCTCCACAGGCGCCGGCGATACAGCAGCCACCCCGCCTGCCCCACGGGACTGTCATGCATCGCCCAAGCGAGAGACTGCGGGTCGAACGCGTTGATGAAGACATGGTAGTACATTTCCGGACCTACCGGGCGCTTCTCGCTCAAGGCCCGTTCTTCTGGAGTGAACTCGTCCGGGATGCCTGCGTCTGGCGCCACACCAGGCAAAACCGGGAAACTCAGATGGACGCCGATGATCGATTCCGGGTGGGCATGTCCGAGGCGCGCACTCACGAACGCCCCCGCATCTCCGCCGTGCGAGACGAACTTCTCATAGCCAAGTTCTCGCATCAACTTGACCCACATGTCGGCTGTTTCGATGTAACCGACACCGGGGCGGGGAAGGGGGCCCGAGAAGGTGAAGCCCGGTAGCGAAGGGACGATCACGTCAAATGCATCCTCGGGATCCCCGCCATACGCAGCCGGATCGGCCAACGGCATGATGACGTCCCTGAAGTCCCAGAATGTCCAGGGCCAGCCGTGATTTAAGATAATCGGTGTGGGGTTCGGGCCCTTGCCACGCACATGGATGAAATGGATCGGCACACCGTCAATTTTTGTACGGAACTGCGGAAAACCGTTGATCCGCGCTTCCTGCGCGCGCCAGTCGAAGCCGTCCTGCCAATAGGCGGTCAGTTCGCGCAGGTAAGCGCCGCTGACGCCATAGGACCAGTCGTGGTTGTCGAACTCAGGCGCCCAGCGCGTGTTGGCCAGACGCACGTGAAGAGAGTCGATCTCGGTCTGAGGAACATCGATCTTGAATGGTTCGATCTTCATCGTCGTCATCCTTCAACAACATAGTTCGTCGGCAGTTCGCGAACCGCGCCGGCATAGCGGGCTCTGGACTCTTTTGCGCTGATCGCGTCGGGTGCCCTAGGCGACGCAAACTGGCAGGCCCGTCGGTCGCTCGTGCCGGGATGGGATTGAACGCCACCACCCCGGTTCGTGCGCAATCGACGATCGGCTGGCCACCGCGGTCTTAAGTGGGTTCGCTGTCGTCAGCGCGCGCAGCAGCTCTCCGTGGTCAGCCAGCAAGGGCTTGCGATAGCTGCCGATCCTCGCCCGCTTGGTGCGCCCGTCTCGCGCACCCGCTGATCCAGCTTGATGGCTGCAGATGCGCTTACGTCGAGCTGAGCCGCCGCTTCCCGGGCCGAACTCCCATCAATGACCGCGCGTACCCGCCGCCTGCGTACGTATTTCGACAAGGCGTTGTAACCCCAGCCTCACCGCTCGAATGGCATCCTCGAACCAGCACCACCGGATTCGTACAACCCAAGTGCTCTGACGGCACGCTTTGCTGCTGCCGCGCACTTGAGCGGATCAGAACGGGCAAGGCCGATCTTAGGCTCGCGCGTAGAAGCGCGTCATTCGAGCGAAGGGCCGGGCAGCGCTCATGATCTCGGCCTGCATGGCGTCGTAAGCAGCTAAGAGCAAGCGAGCGTCGTCGTTCAACGTTGCGCCGCCGCCCGCCTCGCCACCGCTTCGAGTCTTAAGAAGTGGCCGCATCCCTAGCGCGTTCAGTTCCGCCACCAGCTTGACGCTGCAGGCGTGCGACATGCGTAGGACGCGCGCTGCGCCGGACACCGCAGCCTCCTTTTCAATCAGGCGCGACAATGCGATCTTTCCCGGTCCCAGCGACTCGCCAGCGAACAAGACGCGGAACCGGAGGGCAAGTCGCACCTCTACAGGCTTCGTTGAAGCTGCGTCGACCGGCTCGTTTCTTAAACTCACGCTGCCTCCAGTGTAGGCGATCATCGACGGTGATTAACGAACGCTCTCGCATGTTAATTGTATGCGCGCCAACTCCTCCCGATACCCGTAACGGGACGGTCGCGCGTGTTGATCGATCCGTTCGGCCGCCGCATAGACTATCTGCGCGTGTCCTACTTACCCTTGATCAGCTCGACAGGCTGTGCACCGCGTTCGTGAAGCTGGGCGTGCGCAAGCTTCGGCTGTCCGGCGGCGAGCCGTTGCTGCGCCGCGGGTTCATGGACCTGGTGCGCGGCCTGTCGCGTCACCTGGGCAGCGGCGCGCTCGAGGAACTGACCTTGACCACCAACGGCACGCAGTTGGCGACGCATGCCCGCGCGCTGGCGGAAGCGGGGGTGCGGCGGGTCAACGTATCGATCGACAGCCTGGACCCGGTCATCTTCAAGCGGCTGACCCGCGGCGGCGATCTGGGCCGGGTGCTAGGCGGGATCGAGGCGGCGTTGGGCGCGGGCCTGCGCGTCAAGCTCAACATCGTTGCCCTCGCTCAAGACAACGTCGACGAGCTTCCGGAGCTGATCGCCTGGGCGCATGAGCATGACATGGACGCATCGTTGATCGAGACGATGCCGTTGGGCGAGATCGAACAGGACCGCACCGAACAATATCTGCCGTTGACGCAGGTTCGCGCCGGGCTGGAGCGGCGTTGGACGCTGGTGCCGATCGGGGACCGCAGCTGCGGGCCGGCGCGGTATGTGCGGGTCGCCGAGACGGGGGGTAAGCTCGGCTTCATCACGCCGATGTCCAACAATTTCTGCGCGTCTTGCAACCGGGTGCGGCTGACCGCGACGGGCGTCCTTTACATGTGCTTGGGACAGGAAGACTCGGCCGACCTGCGTACGCCGTTGCGGCAGGGCGCGTCGTCGGAGGCCCTGGACGAGATCATCTGCGAGGCGATTCCACGCAAGCCGGAGAAGCACAACTTCCTAATCGGGCGGCGCGGCGCGGCGCCGGTGCTGACGCGGCCCATGTCGCGGACTGGCGGCTGATGCTCCGCAGATTGCGGAGGGATGGCTGATGGCGCGCGTGACGATGCTGGGGCGGTTGGTCGACGTCGCGGGCTGGCGGACGAAGATCGTCGATGCGGACACGGTGAGCGGGATCATGACCGCGCTCGCGACCGACGCGCCCGCGCTCGCGAACGCGCTGCAGGCGGACACGTTGGTCGTGATCGTCAATGACGTGGTGACGCGCAGCGATGCGGCGATCGGGCCGGCCGACGAGATCGGGATCATGCCCCCGATGAGCGGCGGCTGACATGGTGGTCGTCGACGAGGACGCGTTCGAGCCGAGGGCGATGCTGGCGGCGCTTTGCGCGGGCGGGCACGAGAGCGGCGGGGTGGTGAGCTTCACCGGGCTTTGTCGCGGCGGGTCGGGCGGCGGGAAATCGGTCACCGCTCTGACCCTCGATGCGCATCCGAGCTACACCGCCAAGGTTATCGCGGACATGGAGGCGGAGGCGCGCGGGCGCTGGCCTTTGCACGACGTCGTCATCCGCCACCGCCATGGCCGCGTGCTGCCGGGCGAGGCGATCGTGTTCGTCGGCGTCGCTGCGACGCATCGGCGCGCGGCGTTCGAAGCCGCGGATTACCTAATGGACCAGCTTAAGACCCGCGCCCCCTTCTGGAAGAACGAGGAAGGGGCGGACGGATCGGCGTGGCTCGATCCCAAACCCGAAGAGATGGAGCGCGCGGCGAGATGGAAGATGCAGGGATGACGGTTTCGCCGGGCGGGCGGATGGACGAGAAGGCGACGCTGACCCCCGTCCGGGTCGCGGTGCTGACTGTGTCCGACACGCGGACGCGAGACGACGACACGTCGGGCGATATCCTCGCCGAACGTGTGACGTCGGCGGGTCACGAGCTCGCTGGCCGCGCAATCGAGCGCGACAATGTCGAGGCGATCCGCGCGCGCGTGCTCGGCTGGGTGCGAGAAGGCGATGTCGACGCGGTGCTGACCACCGGCGGCACCGGCCTGACCGGGCGCGACGTGACGCCAGAGGCGTTGGAGCCGCTGTTCGACAAGCGCATCGAAGGGTTTTCCGCCGTCTTTCACCTTGTCAGCTACCAGAGCGTCGGCCTATCGACGCTGCAGTCGCGCGCCACCGCAGGGCTCGTCGAGGGGGTGTTCGTGTTCTGCCTTCCCGGATCGAGCGGAGCGGTCCGCGACGGGTGGGACAAGGTGATCAGCCCGCAGCTTGATTCGCGGCACCGGCCTTGCAACCTGATCGAGCTCATGCCGCGATTAAACGAGCGCTGATGGCGTTGACCCATCTTGACGCCGCGGGGCGGGCGCGCATGGTCGATGTGTCGGACAAGCCGGAGACAGTGCGCACCGCGGTCGCCTGCGGCCGGATCGTGATGGCCCCGGCGACGCTGGAGCTAGCTTTGGCGGGAACGGGTCCAAAGGGTGCCGTCGAAAGCGCGGCGGAGATCGCGGGGATAATGGCCGCCAAGCGCACCGCCGACCTCATCCCGCTGTGCCATCCGCTGGCATTGTCGGGGGTCGAACTCGCCGTCGCACCCGTGGCGGACGGCTTGGAGGTCGTCGCGACCGTGCGGACGACGGGTCCGACGGGGGTCGAGATGGAGGCGCTGACCGCCGTGTCGGTCGCGCTGCTGACGCTGTACGATATGCTCAAAGCGGTCGACAAGGCGATGGTGATCGGCGGCATCGAACTGGTCGAGAAGACCGGCGGGCGGTCGGGCGCGTACCGGGCCGCGTCATGAGTTTGCCCGGTCTTCCCAGCGTCGAGACAGCACGCGCGCTCATGCTGGATCGGGTCGTGGCGTTGCCGGCCGAAACGGTCGCTTGCGACGCCGCACTCGGGCGGACCTTGCTCGAGGCGATCTTCGCGACGCGTGACCAGCCGCCGTTCGCCGCGTCCGCCATGGACGGCTGGGCGGTGCGGTCCGACGATCTGGGCGATCTTCCCGCGACGCTCGCGATCGTCGGCGAAAGCGCCGCCGGGCACGGGTGGACTGGCACGCTGGAGCCCGGACAAGCGGTACGGATATCGACGGGCGCGCCGGTTCCGGACGGGGCAGACCGCGTCGTCATGCAGGAGGCGGTGACTCGGATCGGCGAGCGCGTGACGATCGCATCGCCCGGCGCGAACCGCTTCGTCCGGCCGCGCGCGGCGGACTTTTCGGCGGGCGACCAGCTGCTTGCGCCCAGCGTCCGGCTCGACCCGTGGCGGATCGCGCTGGCGGCGGCGGCCGGGCGCTCGACGCTGGTCGTCGGCGCGCGGCCGCGCGTCACAATCGTGCCGACGGGCGACGAGCTGGCCGCGCCCGGCGCCGAGCCCGGACCTTGGCAGATCCACGACGCGGCGGGCGCGGCGCTCGCGGCGTGGTTCGCCGCGCGCGGATGCGTCGTCGACCGGCTCGGCGCGCTGCCCGACGATCTTCCCGCCGTGACCCGGGCGCTGGACAAGGTCGACTGCGACCTGCTCGTCACGATCGGCGGTGCGTCGGTGGGCGATCACGACGTGATCAAGCCTGCGCTGGCCGCGCTAGGGCTAAAGCTGGTCGTGGACGGCGTCGCGGTGCGGCCGGGCAAGCCGACTTGGTTCGGCGTTTTGCCAAACGGCCGGCGGGTTCTGGGTCTGCCCGGCAATCCGGTGTCGGCGATGGTCTGCGCCGAGTTGTTCGGCGGGCCGGTCGTCGCCGGACTAGAAGGCGCGACAATCCGCGAGAATCGAATGCACGCGCGATTGGGCGCGCCGCTGGCCGCGAACGGACCGCGCGAACATTATGTCAGGGCGCGCATCGAACGCGATCCGGAGCGCGGTTTCGTCGCCGCGGCCGCGGGCGACCAGGACTCCTCGCTTCTCTCCGTGCTCGCGGGCGCCGGCGGGCTGATCCGCCGCTTGCCCAATGCGCCGGCCGCCGATGCCGGGGAGGTCGTCGACATCCTGCTGCTCGACCGTGCGGGCCTGGTGCGGTGAACACGGCGGCGGACTCGTGGCCCGACTGGGCGACGTTCGGGCTGATCGACGATATTCGCCCCGCGCTCGCCAACGCGGTCCTGCGCGCCCTTCCGGTCGCGATCGTCACGCTCTTCGCGTCCGAAGGCGGATCGCCTCGGGGCCTGGGCGCGCAGATGGCAATCGGCGACGGCATCCTGGTCGGGCACGTGTCGGGCGGATGCATCGAAGGCGATGTCGCGAGCCACTGCCGTGCCGCGCTCGCCGACGGAGCCCCGCGCAGGCTGGTCTACGGGCGCGGCGGACCGTGGGACCTGCCGTTGCCGTGCGGCGGGCGGATCGAGTTGCTGATCGAACCCGTGCCCGTCGGCGACGTCGCCTTGGCCCGGCTCGTCGACTTCGCCGACAGGCGCGTGCCCTGCGTGTGGCGGAGTGATGGCGGCGAGCGGGTATGCGAGCCCGCCGACGATCCCGGCCTGCCGGAGGCGGGAACGATCGGCACGCAGGTCTTCCGCCGCCACGAACCGCAAACCCGGCTGATCGTGATCGGTAGCGATCCAACTGCACTGGCGATGGCGGGGATGGCGGCGGGGATGGGCATGGACGCGGTGCTCGTCCGCCCGCAGGGTCCGCACGAACCGCCGCCGCTCGCCTGTGTCCGCTATTCGCGGGATCGTCCGGCCGAGGCGCTGGCGGCGATCGGGGTCGACCGTTGGACCGCGGTCGCCGCGTGCACGCACGACCACGACCTCGATGAAGAGACGTTGGCTGCGGCGCTGCGTTCGCCCGCCTTCTTCGTCGGCGCGCTAGGCAGCGCGCGGCGACGGGCGGAGCGGCTCGACGCGTTGCGGGCGGCGGGGTTGGGCGAGCCGGACGTGGCCCGGCTACGGACGCCGATCGGCCTTACCATCGGCGCGCGCGCGCCGTACGAGATCGCGGTCGCGACCTTGGCCGAGCTGATTGCGGCCGAACGCAGCGTCGGCGCGACTCGGATTCGCAGCGCGGCGTGAGCGCGTTCTACGCGGTCGTGCTGGCGGCGGGTGCGGGATCGCGTTTTGGCGGGTCGAAGCTGACCGCGCCTTGGAATGGCGGGGTGCTGCTCGACGGCGCGCTCGCGGCCGCGCAAGCCGCTCCAGTCGCTGGTGTGTTCGTCGTCACGGGTGCCCATGCCGATCTCGTCGAGAAGACCGTAGCGCGCTCCGCCGGTCATCGCCCGTCCGTCTCTACCATTCGGTGCCCCGACCATGCGAGCGGGATGGCCGCTTCGCTGCGCTGCGGACTTGCGGCGCTCCCCGCGAACGCCGAGGGCGCGTTCATCTTCTTGGGCGACATGCCGCACGTTGCTGTCGCTCTCCCCGATATTCTTCTGGCGGCGGTTCGGTCCGGCGCGATCGCCGCCTCGCCGGTGCGTCGCGATCGGCTGGGCCATCCGGTTCTGATCAGCCGAGCCTTGTTTCGCGCCTTCTTCGACGGCGCAGGCGACGGGGCGGGCGGTGCAATCCTACGGAGCTTGGGCGCGAGCCTGGTCCGGATCATGGTGGACGATGACGGCGTCCTCACCGACATAGATACGCCTGCCGAGCTCGATGCTGCCTGTCGAACGCCCTGAGGCACGCGGAGAACATCAGATCGCGAATCACGATCTCTCCTCGCCGACCAGGACGCGCCGCGTGCCCAGCCGGTCCGCCTCACGCGCGTCATGCGTGACGTAGAGGATCGGAAGCTGCAGGTCGTCACGGATGCGTTCGATGACAAACATGATCTCGTCCCGGCGGTCGGCATCGAGCGAGGCGAGCGGTTCATCCATCAGCAGCGCGCGCGCACCCGACAGCAGGGTGCGGCCGATGGCGACGCGTTGCGCCTCACCGCCCGACAGCGAGCGCGGCCAGCGGTCCAGCAGATTGCCCAACTCTAGGAACGCGACGACCTCCGAGAACCCGATCCAGCGATCTTCCGGCTCCGCCAGCCGGTAGCCGTAGAGCAGGTTGGCGCGCACGGAGCAGTGTGGGAACAGGCGTCCGTCCTGAAAAACGTAGCCGTTGCGCCTCCGATGGGGCGGCACGTCGATCCGCGCCGTCGCGTCGAACAGCGCGACCCCTCTGACCCGCACATGCCCCCGGTCTGGCCGCAGAAGCCCGGCGACCATGTTGAGCACGGACGTCTTGCCCGACCCTGACCGGCCGAACAGAACGGTGATTCCCCCGCCTGCTTGGAACGTGAGGTCGACGCGGGCGCGGCCGAGGGTGCGGCCGAGGGTGCAGCCGACGTCGACATCAAAGGACATGGAGGTTTCCGCGCTCTCCGCGCCGGCCCAGCCATTCGGAGACTAGCAGCGCCGCGAGGGACAGCGCCACCGCGATTAGCGCAAGCCGCAGCACGGTTCCGTCGCCGTTCGGCATCTGCAGTGCCGAGTATATCGCGATGGGGAGCGTCCGCGTTTCGCCCGGAATGTTGGAAACGAAGGTGATGGTTGCGCCGAACTCGCCGATCGACCGCGCGAACCCCAGAACGAGCCCGGCCAGGACGCCGGGCGCGCTCAAAGGCAGGGTCACGGTGGCGAAGGTGCGCCACGGACCCGCGCCCAGCGTCCGTGCCGCGCCTTCCAGCCGGCGGTCGACGGCCTCGATCGACAGCCGCATCGCGCGCACCATCAGGGGCAGCGCCATAATGGCGGCCGCGATCGCCGCGCCTGTCCAGCGGAACATGACGGACACGCCGAACGTCGCGTCCAGCCACGCCCCGACCGGCCCATTACGGCCGAACGCCAGCAGCAGCAGCCAGCCTGTGACGACGGGCGGCAAGACGAGCGGCAGATGGACGAACGCGTCGAGCACCGCCTTGCCGGCGAACCGCCCGCGCGCGAGCAGGTAGGCGAGCGCAAACGCCACGGGCAGCGTCCCCGCCATGGCCGCCGCGCTGACCTTTAGCGACAGGCGGACGATCTCCCACTCTTCAGGCGTGAGCACGGGAAAGTCAGCCGGTCCGGAAGCCGTAGCCCCGGAAGATCGCCCGACCGGGCGCGGACAGCAGGAAACGGCGGAATCCCTCGGCCTCGGGGTTGGTCGACCGGCGCAGCAACGCGATCGGATAGGTGATCGGCGGGTGGCTATCCGCCGGAAACATGCCGACGACGCGCACGCGGCGCGACGCGCGCACGTCGGTTTCGTAGACGATGCCGTAGGGTGCCTCACCGCGCTCGACGAGCAGCAACGCTGCGCGGACGCTGTCGGCGCGCGCGATTCGGCCGGACACGGCGGGCCAGACGCCGAGCGCGGTCAACGCCGCGCGCCCGTAGCGTCCCGCCGGCACCGAGTCAGGATCGGCCATCGCCAGCCGCCCATTGCCCAGTGCCCGCGCCAGCGGGAAGCCGCGGCGGATCGCGAGCGCGCCGCCTCGGCCGGCTGGCGCGATGAGCACCAGCCGGTTGGCGAGGAACGACGCCCGCGTCCCCGACCGCAGCAGTCCGGCGCGTTGCATTTCGTCCATCCACGCCTCGTCCGCCGAGATGAAGAGGTCAGCCGGCGCTCCCGCCCGGATTTGCCGCGCGAGCGCGGATGAGGCGGCGAAGGAAATGGTCGGCTTCGCATGCCGCCGCGCCGCCCAGGCGTTTCCCGCGGCCGTCAACGCTTCCTGAAGGCTCGCCGCTGCCAGAATCAGCGGCGAGCGTGCGCGGGCCTCGACCGGTGACGATGCCGCAAGCAGCGTCGCCAATGCGACCAACAGGCCAAGACCTTTGCCGATCGTCATCACCGTCTCCGCCCAAGATCCACAACTGCCCGCAAAGATGCTCTACGTCGAGATTTCGCTAACTCGGGCGGAATTGATGCGTTATGTGGCACAACTACATAACGAGGGATAGATCGTGCGAAAACATGCGGTGCTCGTGTCGGCGCTGCTTGGATCCGTGACACCAACGGCTGCGATGGCGCAAGCGTCGCCGAACGCGAGCGATGCGCTCTCCCGGTCGCAATCCGATGCGGCGTCCGAGACGGAGCGAGCGGACGTTGGCGAAGGCGTTCCCGACATCATCGTCACGGCGCGCCGGCGCGAAGAAAGCGCGCAGTCGGTCCCCGGGGCGCTTTCCGTCGTCGGCGGGACCCAGCTCGATCAATCCTACACCGTCAATACCTCGCTTCTTTCGCAGCTCGTGCCGAGCCTCAACTATAGCTCGGCCAACCCACGCAACACTGCGTTCACTATCCGGGGCCTGGGCAGCAGCGTCGTGGCGGTCAGCCAGGCGAACGACGGGCTGGAGCCCGGCGTCGGCTTTTACGTTGACCAGGTCTATCACGCCCGCCCCGCGACTGCGGCGTTCGACTTCACCGACATTGAGCGCATCGAGGTGCTGCGCGGGCCGCAGGGCACGCTGTTCGGCAAGAACACCACGGCGGGCGCGATCAACATCACGACGCGGATGCCGACCTTCACCTATGAGACGCAAGGCGAGATCACCTACGGAAGCGACCGGTTCTTCCAGGCCAAGGCCGCGGTCTCCGGCCCATTGGACGACCGCGTCGCCTTCCGCCTGTCGGGACTGATCACGCGGCGCGACGGGGTGATCGACAATATCGTCCGGGGCATCAAGCATAACGAGATCCGCAACGAGGCGCTGCGCGCGCAGCTTCTCGCCCGCCTGACAGACAACTTCCAGCTTCGGCTGATTGCCGACTGGAATAACTTCGACAGCGATTGCTGCACTCAGGTCTATCTGCGCGTCGGCGAGTCGCTCCGTCCCGCAGCGCGTCAATATCCCGCTCTGGCGGCCGGTGTCGGCTACACGCCCGCCAGCCTGAACGTCTACGATCGGGTGACCGACATCGACGCGGCGCTGCGCGTCGATACGAACGAAGGCGGC
This sequence comes from uncultured Sphingomonadaceae bacterium, assembly GCA_964251385.1. Classification (GTDB taxonomy): domain Bacteria; phylum Pseudomonadota; class Alphaproteobacteria; order Sphingomonadales; family Sphingomonadaceae; genus CADCVW01. The sequence continues at coordinate 526,521 of CAXUJK010000003.1, forward strand.
GTGTCCGCGATCGCCGACTGGGATCTCGGCGCAGTGACGCTGACGTCGGTCAATGCGTGGCGTTTCTGGAACTGGGATGCCGCCAATGACCGCGACTACATCGGGCTGCCCATCCAGCTGACGCAAGGCATCCCGTCGCGGCAGGACCAGTACAGCCAGGAGTTGCGGCTCGCGTCCCACGGAGAGGACCGTCTGAGCTACGTGCTCGGCCTCTACTACTTCAATCAGGAAATCAGGGGCCGGCCGGTGTCCATCTACGGCCCCCTCGGGGCCTATTGGCTCATCGGCCCGACGACGGGCGCCAACGCCACGCCGGTGCCGGGCAATCTGCTCGACGGCTACGGCCAGGACGGGCGCACGCGGTTCGCGGTCACCAGCTATGCCGCGTTCGGCGAGGCGAACCTGCGCATCACCGACCGCCTGACCGCGACCGCGGGTCTGCGCTACACCTACGAGAAGAAGGAGGGGGAATATTCAACCTTCGTCTTCGGCGGTCCGCCTACGACGAATCAGGCGCTGATCAACGCCCGGCTGTCCGTGCTGCGGCCGCAGACCTACGCCGCGACGGACAAGGACGGCAGTCTGTCGGGCCGCGCCAACCTGTCCTACCAGGTCACCGACGACGTGCTGGGCTACGCCAGCTACGCTCGCGGGTTCAAGTCGGGCGGCATCAACATGTCGGGCCTGCCGCTCGACGCGCAGAACCGGCCCGCATTGGCCGCCGCGGTGATCGATCCCGAACGCAACGTCACCTACGAAGTCGGGCTGAAGTCGCGCCTGTTCGATCGGCGGCTCGTGCTCAACCTCGCGGCCTTCTACACCGAGGTGCGCGACTTCCAGGCGACGATCGTCGACAGCGCGCAAACGGTCGCGCTGCGTGGCTATTTGTCCAACATTCCCGAGGTTACGGTTCAGGGCCTCGAAGTCGATGCGACGGCACGCGTCACGCGCAACCTGTCGCTGCGCGCATTCATTGCTTATGCCGATGGTCAGTACTCGGACTACCCTGCCGGCCCGTGCCCGCTCGAACGGCAGAGCGCGGCGACCGTTGCGTGCGACCTCACCGGGCAGCGTCTGTCGAGCCTGCCGCGCTGGTCGACGACGATCGGGGGCGATTACGCCAATCCAGTGGCCGCATTCGGCACCGGCGGCGCTCTGTTCGCCCGTGTCGATTCGAGCTTCCGCAGCGGATATTTCGGCGATCCCTCGTTGTCGCGCTTCACCTTCGTCCGCGCCTACAACGTGACCAACGGCAGCGTCGGCTACCGGTCGGACGCGGGCTGGGAGGTGTCGCTCTTCGCGCGCAACCTGTTCGATGAGGACCATATCCAGAACCTGACGATCCAGGCGGGCAACAGCGGCCTGATCCTGGGCGCCCCGAGCGATCCGCGCGTCATCGGCGTGACCCTGCGGCTGCTATAAGCTAGACGGGCGGACGATGAGCGCCGCCGACAGCCTCCAAGCGACTGTGACGCTGCGCCGCGCTGCGGGCCGTGTGGGTGCCGATCGGATCGCGCTGCTCCGGGCGATCGGCGACACGGGATCGATCAGCGCGGCCGCTCGCGCAGTGCCCGTCAGCTACAAGGCGGCATGGGACGGCGTTCAGGTACTCAACAATCTGTTTGAGCGTCCCTTGATCGCGGCATCGGCCGGAGGACGCGACGGGGGCGCAAGCGTCATTACCGAGGCAGGCCGCGCCGTTCTCGCCGCCTATGACGCGGTTGAGGCGGAACTCTCCGTGACGATGGATCGGCTTGAAGCCAGCCTTTCCTCGGTCCATGGAAGTGCCCTCAAGCCGCTTCTGTGGGGCATCGCCATGAAGACCAGCGCGCGCAATACACTGAGCGGAACGATCGCGCGGGTGACGCCAGGCGCGGTCAACTCCGAAGTCGCCCTGCGAGTCACTGATGAGCTGGAGATAATCGCAACGATCACGCGCGCGAGCGTCGACGCCTTGGGCCTCGCTCCCGGGGTGCCGGCGCTGGCGCTGATCAAGTCCAGCTTCGTTACCTTGGCGCGAGGCGACGGGAACGTCAGGACGTCGGCTCGGAACACCTTGGCAGGCATTGTTGCCAGGCGCGAGGACGGTGCAGTCGGCAGCGAGATCACGCTGAACCTGGAAACGGGTAAGACGATCACGGCTACGCTGACCTGCGAGAGCGCAAACGCCCTCGACCTGACGACTGGAGTCGCGGCTCTCGCCTTGATCAAGGCGAGCCACGTCATCATCGCCGTTGAATGACCGATAAGGCGTCTTCTGAACCGGCTGCGACCCAAAAGGTCAGAGAAGGACGTATGGCTGTATGATTAGAAATCGTTGTGACCTTTGTCACTTCGGCTTTCATTTAACAAGTAAGCCTCAGCCTAAGCCTCACCCTCAGCATTACAACCCTATCGAAATATTCTGTTCGTTGGTGCCAGCTATCTACAACAGGTAATCGGCGTGCAGACCGGAGTTCGTGAAGCCTAAGGGATCCTGCCGGTGCCATACGAGACTTGAACGCCGTCGTGTTACGCGCCGGCCTGCCCGTGGCGCAGCAACTCGCCCTTCGATCATCGCAGCAAGAGCGTGGCGACGGTGCAGAGCATATACGAACGGGGCTCTGCAGCGGCATCAAGCCCGCCGCCCTGAGCACGGCAGATGGTGCCCGTGGCTTATCAGCTGGCTGCCTCCGGGGCGTATACTTGGATTAGAGTGAGATGGCGCTCCTGTTCAGAGCCGCACCGACACCCGCTAAGCAGCGCGCCTCAATCAGCTTCTGCCGCGCCGACGCACAGCAACAAGGCGAGAAAGGTGGCCGCCATCGCGCCCGACAAGCGGCAGGTTGCCGCGGTCGATGTCACCCGTGCGCCAGCATAGCCGGTACGGCCCTGCGTTGGCGAGCGCCGCCGCATCAGCGGCGAGCAACAGGCGTCCGGTCGTCCTCGAGATAATCAAGCCAGCGATCACGACCGGCGTCGGCGCACCAAGTGAATGAGTTCGTCGCTGATGCCAAGGCGCTTGGGCAGGCGGGCGGGCCAAGCCCATGACACCGGCCCGATGATCAGGTCGCTCCTGACCAAAGACAACGGATGAACGGTCTTCGCATCAAAGTGGGGGGCCTCACCTTGAACGACGCCACCACACACATGCTGACCATGATCAAGTTCCTGGCTCTAGATCAGTCCTAATGCGGCTGCAGATGCCTGAGGGAACGGACGAGATTGCCATGCAGATGCAGCCGATCCCACAGACAAGCGTGGGGTTATCGCCTTGGACCCCGCAGCAGCTGCTAACCGCCATGAGGGGTTCTGCCGAGTTTCGCCGTACGCTGATTGCAGAACCAGCTTTTCAATTGACGCACTGCAAGAACTCATTGGCCGGCGGGTACGACGTTCCAGGGATGAAAGATCATGGTATTCGCGTCCAGGGTTCGTCACGCGCCCACCACTTTGCGTCCTTTAACGGGTCTCGTCATGAAGGAGTCGGTCGTCGGGGCATGAGTTGGGTAGTGCCCGCCGGGGTCGCGACATCTTGGGAGTGGGAGCCGATCGAGGTTGTGGCCGTGTGGTTGTCGCCGACGCTATGGCGCGACGTGCTGGAAGGTTCCGGGCTCGAGGCCGAGTTGCACCCGGAAGTCCGCTTCGTCGGTGCCGACCCGCTCGTCGAGCAGCTCGTGCTTGCTTTGCAGGCAGGGGCCGACGAGCATCATCAGTTTGGTCGACTGCTTCGTGACGGATTGCTGGCCGCGTTGATCATGCATTTGGCCAAGCGGCAAACCACTCGCGCTCCCGCTCCAGGTCCACGCGGCGGATTAGCCGAATGGCGACTTCGCCGCGTTCTCGAACGAATGAACGATGCCCTCGCCGAAGACATACCGCTAGACCAGCTTGCAAAGCTGGCCGGTCTCTCGCCATGCCACTTCTCGACCGCTTTTCGCCGATCAACCGGTACGCCGCCTCATCAGTACCTGGTAAAACAACGGATTGCTCGAGCGCAAAGCCTGTTGAGGACGGACCACGCCACCAGCGTGACGGAAGTCGCCATGTCTGTCGGCTTCGGCACAAGCACTCACTTCGCGACGATGTTTCGCAAACTTACGGGTAAGACGCCGTCGGAGTTCAGGGCTGCATCGTAGCTGCCGGGAGATCAGCGCGGCCTCACGTCTGGTTTAGAGGAAAGGTCCACGTAGATAAATGGGCTACTCGAAGCACGACCCGCAACTGTCGAACGCACCGGCTCAGGCCGCGGCCATTGCGCAAGGCGTACTGACCCGCGTCGATCAAAAATCATCCCGTGCTCCGCGCGGACCTGCTCACTCAACCCGATCTGCGGCTGGCGGACAGTGACGTCAGCAGCCTGCTGACGAGGATGGCGTTCCAACGGCTCGCGCACAACCGGTTAAAGTTTCTTGTTGACTCCTTTTAACATCTTCGGGTGCGAAACGCCCGGCAATCCCGACGCCCACGTCGGCGACGATCTCTCGCCGGCGGGGCTTGCGGCCGTTGACTCCACGCTAATCGATAAGAGCATCACGGTCCACGTGCCGAGACGGGCTTGCTCGCAAGATTAGGCAAGATCCTCCAACCGTATCGGCACGTGGCGCACTCTGCGGCCGGTCGCGTGGTACACGGCGTTCGATATGGCGGGGGCGACGCCGCACATCGCGACCTCGCCGACGCTTTTTAGCCCGACGCTGTTGAACCGCGGATCAGGCTGGTCGATGAACTCGACGTCGATGGAGCCGATGTCCGCGTTAACCGGCACAAGGTAGTCAGCGAGGTTTGAATTGAGGAACCCGCCATGACGCTCCTCCACTTCGCTTTCCTCACGCAGCGCAGCGCCAATGCCCCAGACGACTCCTCCGCGGATCTGGCTGGCGGCGGTGCGCGGCGAGATGATGCGACCGCAATCGGCCACGCTGACAACGCGCGGCACGCGGATGCGGCGGGTAGTCGGTTCGACTCGCACTTCGACAAAATGCGCGATGTAACTGTACGTTGTGAACTCTGGGAACTCCGGGCCAGCGTTCGCCACCGCACCCTTGGCCGCATCGGCAAAAACTGTGTCCGGCTGTCCCGGCGCCTTCTTGCGGACCTCGACTTCGTAGGAATCTCGTCCGGCGGCGCGGAGGTAGGCCGAGGGCAACGAGCCTGCCCGCACGTCGGGAGCAAGGCGTGACAGATCGGCGAGCAGCTTAGCGGCGGCGTCCGACACCGGCGGGATCGCGGTCGCGGTGCCCCACGAACCCGCGGTCAGATGCTGCGGAACAGGCCCGGTAGTGCCGATGTCAATCGTGATCGCCTGCGGCGGCACACCTAGCCTGTCAGATAGCACGTTGGCGATGGCGGTGCGGATACCTTGGCCCATCTCGTGGCCGGCGACGCTGATGTTGATCTCGCCCGCGGCGGTCACGCGCAGCCTGGCCTGGGCTGCGGCGATGCTACCGCCATAAGCTCCGCATGCCACGCCCCAGCCCATCTGCGTCCCGTCGGCGGCGCGCATGGAGCCGGGCCGCGCGGTGCGGTCGGCCCAGCCGAACTTAGCGGCGCCGCGGCGGAGGCACTCCGCCATGAAGCGCGACGACAATGGCATCTTGGCGATAGGATCCATCTGCGTATCGTTCGCGAGCCGGAGCGCGACCGGATCGACTTCCATCGCATAGGCAAGTTCGTCGATGCCGGCTTCAAACGCATAGGCCGCAACACCTTCCCAGGGACCCCGCATATAACCCGGGGTCTGCGTGTCCGCCCGCACCATGCGCTCACGCCCGCGGTAGTTCTCGATGCCGTGCAGGTGCGAGGAGGTTTCGGCGTACTGGCCCGGCCAGAGGTCGTGGCGCGAAGTCTGGTGGTCGGCCTCGTGGATCGCCGCGACGATTTTTCCGTTGCGGTCGCCGCCCATGCGGATGCGATGACGGCTGGCGGGGCGGAAGCTTGCGTCGTGGAAGATCTGCAGCCGGGGGACCACCAGCTTAACCGGCGCGTTCAGCCGCCGCGCGGCGAGCGCGGTGAAGGCGGTCTGCATCTGCGTCGAGTTCTTCTGCCCGAAGCCGCCGCCTATCCACGGCGAAACGACGCGGACCTGTTCGGGATTGATCCCCAGTTGCCGTGAGACGCCGCCGCGCACGCCTTGGGCGTTCTGCGTGCCTTCATGGACCGTCAGCATGCCGTTGCGCCATTCGGCTACTGTGGCGATCATTTCGATCGCATTGTGGTGCTGCGCAGCCGTCGTGTAGGTCACGTCGATCTTCACGGGCGCGCCGGCGAACTCCCGGTCGGCGTTGCCAGCGACCTTGTCCTTGGCGATCGGCGGCGGCAACGGAGAGTCCGCCTGTACGACCATGTCGGACGCGGGAGCTTCGGTCCAGTTCACGTTATGGGGCTCGCGCGCGTAAGTCGCGCGGACGAGGTCGGCGGCCCGTTCGGCGTTCTCGAGCGTGTCCGCGACGATCATCGCGATCGGCTGGCCGCGGTATGCGATCCGCGGCGACAGCATCGGCTGGAAGCTTTGGAATGCAGCGCCCTTGTTGAGCAGATAGCCCGCGGCTTTGATGCTCGTTGTATCCAAATGGGTAAGGACCAGCCGTACGCCGGGAGCGGCGCGCGCGGCGCTCGTGTCGAGCGCAGTGATGCTGCCGCGCGGAATGGTGGCGATGGCAAATATCGCGTGCAGCATGCCCGGCAGGTTGTTGTCCGATCCGTAGCGCGTAACGCCCCGGACCTTGTCGACGGCGTCTACGCGCGCGATTTCCGGATAGGGTGCATCGGCCATGGGTTCAGGCTTTCCGTTGCGCGATGAGAAGGGCGTCGGCGACGGTCTGCGCGCCGAGTGGGATGCGGAAGGCGTTCTGGCGGCCTGGACGGGCGCCGCGGAACGCGATGTCGCCCGCGGCGCGCGCCGACGCAGGCGTTAGTGGCCCGCCGACGAGGGATTGTTCGGCCTCCCGCGACCGCGACGGCCGGGTCGCCACCGCGCCTAGCGCGATCCGCGCGCTGCGAACGACGTCGCCGTCCATCTCCAGCGCGACGGCGGCCGACGTTACCGCGTAGGCATAGGACTCGCGGTCGCGGATCTTATGGTAGGTCGATGCGCGCCCCATCCGTGTTCCCGGCACGCGGATCTGAGTGATGAGGTCGCCTTGCGCCAACACCGTCTCGATATGCGGCGTATCGCCGGGCTCGCGGTAGAGCTGCTCGAGCGGAATGGTGCGGCGGCCACCGGGGCCGACGATGTCAATGGCGGCGTCGAACGCGACGAGCGCCACTGCCCAGTCGCCCGGGTAGTTGGCGATGCAGTTGGGGCTCGTGCCGATCAAGGCCAGCGGACGATCCAGCCCGCCGATCGCCGAACAGCCGCTGCCGGGCACGCGTTTGTTGCATGCGAACGGCGCGCCCGTGCGGAAGTAGTTGCAGCGCGTCCGCTGGAGCAGATTGCCGCCGACGGTCGCCATGTTTCGCAGCTGCTGCGACGCGGCCTTCCACAAGGATTCCGACAAGGCCGGGTATTGTTCGATGAGCCGCATGTCGGCGGCGACGTCGCTCATCCGGGCGAGCGCGCCAATGCGGACTTCGCGGCGACCCACCTCCACCTCGTCGAGGCCGCGGATGGCCGAGATGTCGACGATGCGCTCGGGCGTCTCCGCATTGAGCTTCATGAGGTCGTAGAGGTTGGTTCCCCCAGCGATGAACTTGGTCCGCGCGTCGCCCGATGCCACGGTCCCGACCGCGTCGTCGATAGACCGGGCTCGGCGATAATCATACGGCCGCATGTCTATGAACTCCGCTGGGTTGGGGCAGCCGAGGTGACTGGCACCTGGCTCGGAGCGCTCCCAGCATCGGCGCTCCGGGTCGCGGCCGCGGCGGCCTGGATCGCGGCGACGATTCCCACGTAGGCACCGCACCGGCATAGGTTGCCGCTCATGTACTCGCGGATCCGCTCGGGCGAGGTTGCGTTGCCCTCGCGCACCATTGCCACCGCCGCCATGATCTGGCCGGGCGTGCAGTACCCGCACTGCAACGCGTCGTTGTCGACGAACGCCTGCTGCATCGGATGAAGCGCGCCGTCGATCGGCGACAGCCCTTCGATCGTCACCACCTGCGCGCCGTCGATCTTGGCCGCCTGCGTCAAGCAAGATACCACTTGGCGCCCATCGACATGCACCGTGCACGCTCCGCACTGCCCGTGATTGCAGCCCTTCTTGGCTCCCGTCAGATCCCATTTCTCGCGGAGCAGGTCGAGCAGCGAGGTACGCGTGTCGATGTTCGCGGTCCGGCGCTCGCCGTTGACCGTCGCGCGGATCGGCATCGAACGGGGCTGCTCGGCGGCGCGGCCTGCTGCGGTGGAGGCGGGTTGGGCCTCGGCCGCGGCTGCCGAGTTCAACAAGGCCGGCGCGATGATGCCTCCGACAAGCACTTCCCGGCGGTCTACGTCCATCGTCGGGAAAGCGTGTTCCTTCTCGTCGAACGGTTCGCCGTCACTGGTCATCGGGGTTCGCCTTCGCGTGGAGATCGTCGCCGCGTCGCCGACACACGACCAGCGTGCATCGCAAGCGCCGCAACAAGCTGTTTTGGCTCCTAGCGCGCCTCCCTTCGTATCGTCCTTCGGATTCCTTCGGCGGTTGGTACAAAGCAACGGCTTCTGCCTTCCGTCGACTAGTTTAAGTGGCCGCTCGAGATCGCGCAGGAGAAGTTCGCGCGAGAAGCGCAGCGAGGACGCGGGTGGCGGCGACCAAGTCGGCGTTCGCCTTCGCACGATAGAGCCGTTGCCGACCCGCGTAGCGGCGGTACCGCCGGTAGGCGGGAGTTCACGCGCCGTCGCGGTAGGCGGTGGGCGTCATGCCCGTGATCTTGCGGAACACGGTCGCGAAATGCGTACCTGTGGTGAATCCGAGCGCGCGGGCGACCGTGATCACGCTCACCGTGCGATCGGAACGCAACATGAGTTGGGCTTGCGCGATCCGACGTTTGATCACGTAGCGGTACGGCGGCCCGCCGATTGTCTGCCGAAAGGCGGCGGCAAAATGATGCTCGGACAAACCGGCCAAGGCCGCGAGCCGGGACAATGGAATGTCCTCCGCCAGATGCTTTTCGATATGGTCGATCACGCGCTGCAGGCGCCAGTCGACCAATCCACCCTTGAACACGCCGTCCCCCCCCCGATTCTTAAATACGGCCCCTTCCGGGTGCGCCAAGTGTGCTACCAAGGCGGTTTGAAGGCTGTCCGCGAGCGAACTGGCAACGACGGAGGAGGGGGTGCGTGCGGCAAGCGGCATCTCGTCCCTGAGCGCAAGCATGATCTGTTCGACGAGCGGATCGGCGACCGCGAAGCGGAACGCGGGGTCGTCGACATGCACGGGAGTTGTCGGGCCGTCTGGCACGGGATCGTCGTCCGCGGCAGACGCGAGTATGCGCGGCCAGGCATCGACCCCAATCTCCAGGCAGAGCAATTCGATCGGCTGATCCCAGCTCCACTTGAACGGCTGGTCGCCCGGCATGACGAAGGAAGACCCAGACACTCCTCGACTATCGAGGCGCCGGCCCGACCGCGTCATGCTGTGCCGCGCGGTCGAGGAACATTGCAGCGCTAAGAGGTGCGGCGCGCCCGAAATTCGCTCAATCGTGCCCTGCCAATGCAGATGGTGGGTCATCTCGAAGTCGGCGCGCGCGAACGGCGGCGAGTCCGTACGCCGCGTTCCGCTTGCAACGCCAGCTGGGGATCGAGAAGCTGGCGTGTTCGCTTCGACGCTTGGGAAAGGGGTGTTCGGCGGCGGCATTCAGCGATCGCCTAGACGGCGGAGTCGAAATGGCCGAGGCGTTCGGTGCCCGTCCGGCCGCGAGATGTATGCCGCTCTCTGGAACGTTACGCCTTGATCATGATCAAGGTCGGCAGCAGCGGTTTGCTACTTGAGCTCGTGTGTGACGTAGACGTAACTTTGGGTCCCCGCCGCCGCTTGCGCGGCCGCCTTCCGGATGAATCGCGAGGATGGTGACTTCCGGTGCGACAACGCCCGCCGGGCGAATGACGGCCTTGCTTACTCGCGCCGCCCTGCTGACTCGACGTCTGTCTGATAAGCGCGATTCTCAGACAAACTTCCGCTTGAGCGTTAGGAATGGCAGAAGCTGCAAAATGCCCGACGGCAAGCGGCTGATCGCGCGGCTCGTCTGCGCCACCGAGATCGCGCGAAGCGCCCGGCTTGGTGACGTAGTCGGAATGAGCGAACACGCCGCGCCCGTCTCGCAACTACCCGCGGCCGACCCCGCAGCCGTCGAAGATGGAGCGGGCGCCGATCTCAAACGCTACCGCCTGCGGCTCGGAAGGGAACGCCGAAAGCTCTCCCACAATCCGCGGCTCGATCTCGCGAAGGTCGTCAACGGCCTCGTTTACGGGCTCGTCAACGTGCGGACCGACGGCAGGCGGCTCCTGTTCGCGCTTCGCGAGGAAAGCGGCAACGACTGGGGGACCGAAACGATCGAGGAGGCCCAGACCGCCGCGGCGACGGCGCTTTCGTTCTGAACCGGCCCGCTAGTCGCCGGACGCGGCGGGCGTCGCCCGGAGGTGTTGAACGGACGACGTAGAGGAGGAATTGGGTGGCCAGATCGAACGATGAAACAAGCCGACTGGGGGTGCTCGCCGTCGGCACCATCTTCACCGGTCTGAGATGGGCGTATCGCGAGCAGCCGACTAGCGACTTCGGCATCGACGCGCAGGCCGAGAAGTTGGATGAAAACGGAGTAGCGACCGGCAAGCTAATCGCACTTCAGATCAAGAGCGGAGCGTCGTGGTTCCGCAAGCGTGGCGAGGACTTCGTCTACTACGGCGAGCCGAGGCACCGGGACTACTGGACGAGCCACGCGTTGCCGGTCTTCATCGTCATCCACGATCCCGACGCAGGACTGACGCTGTGGCAGCGGGTCGAGCGCCACCTGATCGAGCATGGCAAGGACGGGCGGTGGTCCATCCCCATTCCCGCCTCCAACACGCTCGATGCGGCCCACGAGCCGTTCATCCTTGCCGGCATCGCAGCCGACGCCGGCAGCGTCCGCCGTTACCGGCTCGCCCTGGACATGCCGCTGATCCGGCGGGTGGCGGACGAGGCGTGTACCTACATTCGAATCCAGGAATGGGTGAACAAGACGCTCAACTTCAGGAGCACGGACTTCGTCTTCGCTGACGATCCGGAGGCCGACGTCGACCTCACCGCCGCTACCTGGCTGCCCGCCACTGCTCTCGACCAGTTCATGGGGCATACCTTCCCGTGGCTTTCCTATGAGTACGTCAGCTACAACGACGAAGCCGGCGCGGGCGAGCTGGCGATCCACACGCTTGAGGTCGAGCTCTCCCAAATCGGCAGGGCGGCCGTGTTGCTTGAGGACTTCTACCAGGAAGGGCCGGTCGAGCCTGACGAGCCGACGGCGACGCCCGTTTCGCAAGCGTGGATCGGCAGCATGGACGATGTCGGCGATCTGGACCGAACGCGGACCGGAGCGCCCTGTCGCGGAAGTAGTCCCAGCTCTTGCGAAGTCGATGAGACCTGGAGCTCAGGACCGCACCCCGCTGGCCACGGCGGAGGGTCGCAATAGGCTTATCACACCAGCAGTGTCCCGGATACCTTGTCCGTCTTATGCATAGTTTATCTTGACTTTGACCAAGGTATGCCGCAGTCCACGCAGGGTTATCGAGGTGCGCCATGAGTGATGTGATCGCGGTCCTGACGTCGAAGTCAGTGGAATCTATCTTGGGGGAGGGGGGCTCGCAGTCCTGGGCGCTCGACCGCGCCCGCGCTGCGCGGTGCGACTATCTGGTGGCCTGCCGCAACGCCCACGGGAGTCCAGAAGGGCCGGAGCCGCACAGACAGGCCTTTCTGGTCGGCAAGGTCTCGGATGTCGTCGCCTCGACCGACACCGACGGGCGTTTCAAAGTCCTCATCAGCGAGTGGGCGAACGTCGCATGGCCCGAGAGCTGGCAGGAAGGGCGTCGCAATCCCGTCGCCTATTATAAGGACAGCGACTTCGAAGACGAGGACGGCGAAACGGTCGACTTTAAGGCGCTGCCGTTCCAGGAACTGGATGCGTCACCGCGCGGGCTCAGCATCGCCGAGGCGAAAGCCGGCCTGTCGGTCACCTTCAATGTTCCGGTCACCGCCATCGAGGTCACGATCCGTGCTTGAGGGCGCCGGCCGACAAGTCGCCGCGGTCACCCGCGGCGTAGTGCCCTACTCGCGCGCGAAGCAGGATCCGGAGACGGCGCAGGTCTGCGCGTTCCTGCGCGCCGGCCATCCCCTGCTCGCCTTCAGCGTTGTCGTGATGCGGCGGCTCGGCCGCTGCGTTGGCGTGGTCGCCGCCCTGATAATCCTCGGATGATCGTTGGCCCCGCTCACCGCGGCCGAACCGCCGGCGTGATCGCGGCAAAGCACTAGGGCGCGGACATGGCCGTCAGCGAGGAAGTCCGGCAGATCGTCTTCATCCTTGAGGAAGAGGGTTTCGGCGCGCTCGCCGGCGAGCTGCTGACTGAAATGAACCTCGGACGCGAGGTCGAAAAGTTCGTCGTTTCGGAACAGGATAGCGACCGGGCAAGCGAGCCTGAGGCCGTGGTGGTGCGCGTTCCGATCGCGGAGGACGATCAGCTCCGCGAAGCGATGGCGTTCCTCCGCCTGCGGCTGGTCCTGCCGATCCGCGCCTTCGCCGAAGCGGAGCGGATCGCTGGGCAGCTGGGACGCGAAGGCGGCGTAAGGATCAGGTTCATCGATCCCGAAGGGCGACAGGAGGCCGAACCGCTCAGCCGGCGCGACTTCGGAGACGCATCGGTGGCCGATGCGCTGGACGGTTTGCTGGAGCGCCTCCCGGCGATGATCGCGCCGCCGCCTCGTGTCGAGGACGTCTGATATGGCGCTGACCGCGGCCGCCGAGGCGGAGCTGCGCGCCATGCTGCGAAGCTTCCGGGCCGCGCACGCCGGCGTCGTCGCACCTACCGGCGACGGCAAGGCGCTCGAAGCCTGGGTGCTCATGAAGCTCGCGCACACGGTGCATCGGAGCATGTCGACGACGTGGCGGGTTACGCTTCCTTCCAGTTGGGGGACAGGTCCGGCCACACCATCATCCCGAAGCGCTGGATGAGCCCATCGTCGCCCGCACCTCCCGAGATCATGCGCGCCACGTACTCGCGTAACTTGCCGGGCTGGGTGGAGCCGAGCAGGCTTATTGTCACCGCCGGAATATGAAGGTTGAAGCCACGGCCGATACGGTCGGACGTGTAACTGTCCGACCCGTTCCAGCCGGTGAGGTAGAACCCGCGGTCCTCCACCCTGCTTTCATCATCAAGCGCACGGACAAGGCTCATCAACTCGTCCCGGTACGCCAGCACACCATTGGAGCGCAGTTGCGAAGAACCTCTGAGAGCGCCTGATAGCCGCCATCGTTGACGACGTAGCGGGTGGCCGTCGGCTCCTCATCCGCAGTTATGGCGAGGCTCGACAAATCGGCAGTCGGATTATTCTTCAGCCGAGCCCTCATCGCAGACTTGCAGGCATCGGCGCGAAGCTCCCGCTCCACCCCTAGTGCCTGGTACTCAGCTAGCCGGCGCTTGTGGTCCTCCCGCGCCTCGTCCTCCAGCTTGTATAGCGGAGCGAGCGCCGCCTTCATGGAAGGGCTTTTCATCACGCCGGGCCGGCCGACGATGCAACCCCACAGGTTTGGAACTTCAAGCCAGTCATCGTTGCGACGGGGCCGAATACCGACCTTACGCCCGATGATTGAACCGGCTGCTACCATGGCTGTCACCGCCACAAACTCTGCGGGTGCCTGCATCCGCTCAGCGATGTCAGCAATCCACGGCTGAAAGGGTTCAGGAAGCAGCTCCAGAGAGAAGGCTTTGACCGGCGGCAGCCCGGTAGGAAGAGGCTTCGGTTCCGGCCAAAGATCAATCGGCGCGGAAGCGTTGGTCCGCTGTTGACGTGTGCGAAGAGCTTCTGCCTCCGCTTCAATGTCGTTCCACTGGCTGGCGGTCATGCGCAAATCTCTTCAAGAGTTTGAGAGGCTGAGGCTGCGCACATCAATCTCAAGCACTGATCGGTCACGGCTTGCAGCATCTCAATCGAAGCCGGCGCGAAGACAAAGGCCGACGCCAGATCGACGGTCATCCAGCTCAGAGCGTGTGCCTGCCCAGGCGGAAGCCGCGTCGCTTTCTCCGTTGAAATGTCGCGGGCGTTTAGCAGCCGTCGACGCAGTTTGCGCTCCTCGTTGGAGGAGCACCGCGCCAGAAACGTGGCGAGCCGGTCATGCCCCATGACCGCCGATTTCCGACACCAACCGCACAGGCTCAAAAGTTAGCAACTGAGGCAGGAAAAGTTCTGCCGCTTGAGTGCAGCGCAAAGGCGGATGATGCCATTCGCGAGCCCTGCTCGTTTCTCGGGAGACCTGGAGGTCTAGCGATCGCGTTGCGCCATCCGCTGTTCCACGTGCCGCTGTTTCGATCTGCTGAGGAGATACGTCCAACTGTTTGAAGCGCGCTGATCCCGCACATTCAGGTCTTAGGAACATGCGCCGACGTCGAACGCTGCGTCGAGCAAGCGGCGAATGCTGGAAACCCGCACTAAATTTCTTCGTCCCAACCACACGCTCTCAAGCGAGCCTTCGGTCAGCAATTTGTAGACCTTAGAACGCCCGCATCCAATTAGTCGTGCTGTCTCTGTGATTGAAACGGTAATAGGATCCATGACTGCCTTCCTGTGTCCATCGAGGTATACTGCTAACTTAAACGTTACTTGTGTTTTTGAAAAGGAATGTCGATTTTCTCTTAAGGACGTCGCATGGTTGTTTGACCATGTCAGCCCGGAGTTTAACCATGTGGCATGGTCTTTCTGCCGGGAAAAGATTTTTTCTTGGCACAGACATATGAGTTCGCAGCCACAGCCGCATCGACGAGAGCTAGACCGTGGCGAGTAAGGTCGTTGCGAGCTTGTGATACTGGGTCGTGACGCGGCAGAGGTGCCTAGGAGATGAACCACTAGGCAAGTTGCGTTTGCGGTGTGGCTGCTTGCTGAAGCAGGCTCGCTAGCGTCGATCGATCTTTGAGGGAATTTTGCGGGTAGCGCCCCACTTTTGGATCTCTCGCCTATGCAATCGGCATTACAGGTCTTCGGCCAGCACAATGTTGCGGGTCGGGAATGGTCGAGCAGGAAGTTGACGATCTGGCCGTTTGAGCGGCTGCCGGGCGATCAGGCCGAACCGGACCTGGAACCCTTGCGCCTACACGACGACGTGGATCATGTTTGTAAGCCCGCTTCTGGGGCAGCCGAGACAATGATCTGCACCCATCCTCCTTTTGCCGTCGCGGCCGGCTGGTGCGCGCGAGCACAAAGGCTGTAGATCATCAGGAATTTACCGGCATGCGCGGCGGTGATTGCGTCTATCAACTGTTCTCAAACGCCAGCCTCCGCCATCGCACGAAGCAGCTGTAAGCCCGACGCAGAGCGTTCTCTAAAACTTCCTTCGTCCAGCCGCCGCTTAGCCGCTACGCCAACCGAGCCAGCACAAAATTCGAGCTATCTTCAAGACCGCTTGCTAATGCCGAGTTCAAACGTCGCTTTGGACCCGCAACTCTAGCGAGGGCCTCCACCGATCAGCCTTACTCGGCATGCTCAAGATGACGCCATCAAGGGTCTTTATGGCGCTTGTCTTGAGCGACGGCGAGAGAGACACGCACATCGTTTTCGGGTCAATCGTTAAGAGTCCGCGATCGAAAAGCGTATGAAGGTCGGCGCGGAGTAGAAGCGCGTTTGTGACTGCATTGGTGTGTGGGCCTAGATATGGGACGATGTGCGCCGCCTCCAGGCCTTCCGCCACGTCGTAGCCGGAGATCGCGCATCGGCCACCGAACGCTCGCAGTGCCGCCGCGCGGAACGCGCCGGCGCCCTGGCAAGCGACAATGGCACGGTCGATGCGGCGACGTGCGTCGGTCAAGCTTATCGGGAGCGCCTGCTCAGCGGCCGCGTCGCTGCCGTGTGATGCACCGGACCAACTTCTCAGCCGGAAATAACCGCCTTCCCAGGGTTCGACCTGCGCAAGCCCAAGCACCTCATAGCGAGGTGATGGCTTAGCCTTGACCTGGCGGAGGACCGCGACCGGACGCCGTCCCCCATGTTTTGCATAAGCGCCCGATTGGTGAAGTCGCTATCGCGTGCGGCGGGGTCGGCGCCCTCCCGGTAGTAGTCGTAGGTCCAAATCCCGCCGGGCAGGGTGACCACGTCCCGATCGGCATACGGACCGCCAAGAGACTGCCGAACGCTAAGCGCGTGTGCCCAGCCAGACGGCTTATGAATCCCTTTCGCCTTGTTGAGGAGAAAGAGGCCATCAAGAGGCTCCGGCCATCCGATCTGTTGTCCCGCTCGATCCTGAAACCAGGCAAGCGCCTGCTGATGAGCAGGCGCAAGGGTGTCGAGCACGCTTCCGTCGTTTGCTATCCTCGCCTCCATCTCATCTCTTCAGCCGTCGGCCATCTGCTCAAGCTCTGCTTCCCAGCTTGGCGCGGGGTTGAACGCAGAGATCTGATGAGGAATGTGCATCGTGAAGGCTAGGCTGTCAGCCTGGACGAAGGTTTGAGCGAGCAGGTCGCGCGTGAGGAGCCGCATCGCTGGGTCATTTAGCCGGTAGAGCCGCGGCAGAAAGGTGTGCGCGTAACGCGTGTTGTAAACGCTCCACGCCTGCATCGATTGATGAGAGTAGCCACTGCCCGAGAGCGTGCCGTACAGCGAGACGCGGCGAACGAACTCGTTCGCTAGCTCCGTACCGCTGGAGACCGAGGACAGCAGGCTCACGATGCTGCTCACCACCGACGGAAGACTTTCCCCCATCGTCGTCGATGCGGCCAGACCGATACTCATGAGGTGAAGGTGCTCGGTGGCGCCGGAAGGCAGTTGCTTCGCCTCGACCTGATGAAGGCCACTGAACTCATGCATTGAAGCGCTCGCCTGCGTGGTCTTCACTTCGATGGCTTGATCGCCGATCCTGAAGTCGCGGCCGCCTTCTTGCCAGCCCTGCCCATAGTCGAGGCACCGCATCATCGCTTGCGGCCGACCGCTGCGCACCAGGATCAACTGCCGCAGCACCGTCAACTCGCCGATGAGCCCGATGATTACAGCCTCTGAAAGCGCGCCGCGGCGGATCGCCATCTCAATGATCGGCTCTACGTCAGTAAAAGCGGGCTGGATTCCATCCGGCTCGGTAATGCCCGACCGCATCAACTCGATCGCAATCAGCGCCGAGATCGACGCGAAATGCGGAGCTGAAGGCAGCACGATGCGGCTCGCGGAGAACGGGGCGCCACCCTGCTCAGGGCGCCAATCGCCATGCTGAACATGGCGCCGAACCAGCACCCAGACTACTTGCGAGAAGATCTAATCCTTGACCGCCTTTTGACCGTTTTCGAGGGCCGCGTTGGCGAAGGGGATGTGCGCCTGGGCTCCGCCCCAGCTCCTGTTCACGCAGGCAACAGGAACCGGCACGGTTAAGTGCTATGATCGCCAGCTAACCGCTTAAATTTAAGCTTTTAAACTGGCACGAAAACCGGCACGATTACCGGCATGGACGTTAGCTCGATGGAGCCTATGCTGCCCGAGGAGGCGGAGCGCTCGCTTGACGATGTCACGTTCGAGCTGGTGCGGGAGGCGAGCATGCTCGCGGGGCGGGTGCATCCGCTTGTACAGGACAGCATCGGCGCGCTCGTGCGGTCGATGAACTGCTACTACTCGAACCTGATCGAGGGACACGACACGCACCCGCGCGATATCGACCGGGCGCTGGTTCAGGATTTCTCGGCCGAACCGCACAAGCGGGCGCTCCAGCTCGAAGCCGTCGCCCACATTGCGGTCCAGCAGAGGATTGACCTCGGCGACGATCCGGACGATCGGCCTTCCAGCCGGGCTTATGTCGAATGGCTCCATCGCGCCTTCTGCGAGCGGCTGCCCGACGAGCTGTTATGGGTCGAAAACCCGGACACGGGCGAGCGGCTGCGCGTGGAGCCGGGGCAGCTCAGGCAACGGCAGGTCATGGTCGGCCGGCACCTTCCGCCCGATGCCGACGACTTGCCCCGCTTCCTGGCGCGTTTCGAGCAGGCCTATGATCCCGCCCGGCTCAGCCAGGTCCGTCAGGTCGAGGCTATCGGCGCCGCGCATCATCGGCTGCTCTGGATCCACCCGTTCCTGGACGGCAACGGACGCGTCACGCGGCTGATGAGCCACGCGCTGTTCAAACGGCTCGGGATCGGCACGAGCCTCTGGTCGGTGTCGCGGGGTCTCGCGCGGGATGCCGGGCGGTACAAGGCGCTACTCGCCGCGGCCGATGCTCCGCGGCGCGGCGACCGGGACGGACGGGGAGCGCTGACGCAAGCGGGGCTGGTCGAATTCTGCGACTTCTTCCTGCGCACTTGCCTCGATCAGGTGCGCTACATGGCATCAATTCTCGAACCGCAGGAGTTGCTGCGCCGGATCGAGGCCTATGCCGACGACGAGGCGCGGGCAGGGCGGCTGCCCAAGGGTACCTACCCGATCCTACGCGAGGCGCTGCTGACGGGCGAGCTGTTGCGTGGGGAGGCGGGACGGCTGACCGGCTATCAGGAGCGCAAGGGCAGGGAGGTCGTTGCCGCGTTGCTGGCTAAAGGGCTGCTCGCCGCGACGACGGGAAGCCACAAGTCGACCGTTCGCCTCGGCTTCCCCATCGATGTCGTGGAGCGTTGGTTTCCTCAACTATACCCGGCGGGGCTGTCGTAACGGCGCGAACGCGAGTGGACGGCGGTGGATTATTCTCGCGACTGGTGGGAACGGTTGTGGGATGGCCCACAATAAACCGCTAAAGAGTTGTCTCATTACAACAATTTAGCAAAAATCTACGGCACCCTCCCGCTCCGCCCCTGTCGGCCGACATGGTCCGAGGTCGGCGAGCCCTTGATGCTGGCGGCGCTGCAGCTCCTTGGGAAGCGCGGCGCGATCCCAGCCTCTCGCAGTCGGGGAACTCGCCCGTCCGGATCTGGGCGTAGGTCGGAGAGCGCGACGTTCCCGTCCTGAGCTCAAGCTCCTCTTGCGCATGTCAGGCGGCACGAGATGCGAGGCTGGCCAAGCTCGGCCGGACGAGCCGCTTATCCCTGCCGTGCCAGCGGCAGGCGTTCTCGTGCTGAGCGCGTGAACCTTGTACTGGACCGAGGGCCGCGGCGGACGCGAGTGCCAACACAAACCCAGCTTGACATCAGCAATAAGAACTTTTAATTACTAAGTCAGTAGGAGGCTTCAGATGAAATTAGCTCTTGTTTCGATCGCCGCGTTATTGGCTATGTCGCAGCTCACCACCGTGGCGGCGGAGGCCGCAACGCCACCACGAACGGTTACCGTGCAATTGCTGGATGTCGCAAGCGGCAAGGGCAATCTGATGGTCTCGCTTTGCGACAGGGGGACATTCATGAAGCGCTGTGCAAGCTCTCAACGCGTACCCGCCCGCAGAGGAACCGCGACAGTCACATTCCGCGGTATCAGGCCGGGGCGTTATGCCGTGATGGCTTTTCACGACGAAAACGGTGACGGCCGGATGGGCCGGACGTCCATCGGTGCGCCGAGCGAGGGATGGGGTTTCAGCCGCGATGCGCGCGGCGTGGCAAGCGCGCCGTCGTTCGAACAGGCCGCGATCAACGTACCGGCGGCCGGCGCGGTCGTTCCCGTTCACCTCGTCTACTGACGTCCGCGCGGGTGGAGGCCCTGAGAGTCGACAAGGTGTCGAAGACCCATCGTCGCGGGGCCGATGTCGTCAGGGCGCTGCGGGACGTGTCGCTGTCCTTGCAGGCAGGGGTATTCGCGGCGATCACCGGGCCGTCCGGAAGCGGCAAGAGCACGTTGCTCAACGTCGTGGCCGGCTTCGACCGGGTCGATGCGGGGACGATCCGGATCGGCGACCTGGACGTGTCGTCGGCGCGCGAGGCCGATCTGGACCGATTGCGGTCGGAGCACCTGGGCTTCGTCTTCCAGCTCTTCAATCTCGTGCCCGGCCTGACCGCGCTCGAGAACGTGGAGCTGGCGCTGGTGCCGGCGGGCGTGCGTCCGGCGGAGCGGCGTCGCCGCGCGTCCGATCAGCTGGAACGGCTCGGCCTTGCTCCGCACGCACGCCGCCGTCCCGCGGAGTTGTCGGGCGGACAGCAGCAACGCGTCGCGCTCGCACGCGCGCTCGTCGGCCGTCCCAAGCTCCTCCTGGCGGATGAGCCGACCGCGTCGCTCGATCACGTCACGGCGGGCGAGGCGCTTGCGGACCTTCGGAAACTCGCGGCCGACGATGGACTCGCGATCCTGGTCTCCTCGCACGATAGCCGCTGTCTCGACGCCGCCGATCGGGTGATCACGCTTTCCGACGGACGGATCGTGGCATGATCTGGCTACGGCTTTCCTGGCGCAACGTCTGGGCCAACGCCCGCAGGTCCGCGCTGGTGCTGGGCACGGTGGCGCTCGCGGGCCTGTCGCTGATGCTTTTCGCGGGGTATGTTCTGGCCACCAAGACGGGTCTCGAGTTTTCGACGATCCGCGGCGGCATCGGCCATCTGCAGATTTCGGGCAAAGGCGGATTCGACGGCTACGCGCAGGAGCCGCTCGCATTCGCGCTGACACCGTCCCAGGTCGATGCGATCGGCACGGTCGCCGACCGATCGCCCGCCGTGCGCCGCATCGTCCCCCGGCTGCAGTTCAGCGGATTGGTGTCGAACGGCCCGATCACGCTGTCGTTCACGGGCACGGGCGTCGATCCGGTCGTGGAGAATGCGGCGTTCGGCGCGCGCCAGCGCGTCACGGCGGGTCAGCCGCTCCGCTCCGCCTCGCCGGAGGATGCGGTCGTGCTCGGCGCGGAGCTCGCACGCCGGCTCGGCGTCAAGCCCGGGGGCACGGTGACCGTGTTCACGACCACCGTGTCGGGCGCGATCAACGTCGTCGACATGGTGGTGGTCGGGCTCGTCTCCACGGGCATTCCGCAAACCGAGCTGTTCCTGTTGCAGGCCAAGCTGGGGGCGGTGCAGGAACTGCTCGTCACCGACAAGGTGTCCACGGTGGCCGTGCTGCTGGAAGAAGGCAGCGATGTCGCCGCCGCCGGGCGCGCGATGCTGGCGGGCGTTCCCCACGCGGAAATCCGCACCTGGCGGCAGCTCTCGCCGACATACGACCAGGTCGTCGGCCTCTACACGAACCAGTTCAGGATCTTCGGCGCCTTCATCGCCGTCATAACCGCGCTCAGCGTCGCGACGATCGTGCTGACCAGCGTCATGGAGCGGACGCGCGAGATCGGGGTCATGCGTTCGCTTGGGATCAGTCCCGCCGCGGTGCGCGGCGCGTTCGTACTGGAAGCCTTGATCGTCAGCGGGTTCGCGCTCGCCCTGGCCGCGGTCGCGACCGTGCTGCTCAGCCAGGCGATCAACGCCGCGGGACTGACCGCGCCGCCTCCGCCCGGCCGTACCGTAGGCTACCCGTTCCGCATATTCTGGGACGGCGCGGCCGTGCTGCGCATCGCGGTCGTCATCGGCGTCCTGACCGCCGCCGCCGCGTGGCTGGTCAGCGGCAGGATCTCGCGCCTTCGCATCGTCAACGCACTGGGAGCCTTATGATGACCGTCGCTAAATCCACGTTCGTTCTGATGATGATCGCCGCGGTACCGGCCCAGGCGGCGGAGCCGAGCGCGGCCGAGATCGTCGGCAAGGTCGACGCGTTCCGGAGCCCCAACGAGCCCAACCTCAAGATCGGAATGGTTCTGCAATCGAAGGGGACCGGTGCCGCCGCGGGCGTTTCGACTTATACGAACCTGTTGCGCAACGACATCGGCGCTCTGGTTCAGCCCATCGACGGCCAGCAGCGCGGATACAAATATCTTGCGACGGACAACGGCTATTGGCTGTACGCCCCCCGTACGAAGCGGGCGATCCGCCTGACCCCGCTACAACTGCTGCGCGGCCAGGCGAGTATCGGCGACGTGTCGCGGTTGAGCTATTCCGACGACTACACCGCCGCCTTTGCCCCGACGCCGCGCCAGACGGTCGACGGCAGGGATTGCTGGACGCTCGCGCTGCGCGCCAAGTCGCCGCAGTCTACCTACGCATCGATCCTCCTGCACGTCGACCGCGCGACCGGCGCACCCGTCCGCGCGCTGCTCAACGCGCAGAGCGGACGTCTTTTGAAGACCGCGACCTTCGGCCCCCTCGTCAACGTGTCCGGGTACCGGATCGTCCAATCCACGACCTATTTCGACGGCGTCGACAGGTCCAAGTCGACAACCGTCCGGTTCAACTCGATCGCGAAGGCGAATACGCCCGCGGGTCTGTTCAGGCCGCAGACCCTGTCCATCGCGTCCTGATGGTCCGCCGTCCGCCGGCGGCGCTGGCTCTGCTCGGACTGATGTGGCCGGGCGCGGGTCTGGCACGGCAACAACAGGCGGACGCGGTTGCGGAAAGCCAAATGGCGGATACCGGAGCTGCCGTGCTGCCGAAAGGTCAGGACGATCAGGCGCCGGACGCGATGGTCGAAGACGTAAGTGCGGAGCAGATCGATCCTGCTGAAGCCGCGACGCAAGCCCCGGAGGCGAACGGCTTGCGGGTGGGCGGCTTCGCCTTCGCGGAAGCGACGCGCCTCGATGCCAGGAGCACGGACGTCAACCCGGACGATCTGTTCGGCTTGTCGGGCAACAGGTTCGAGGCCGCGATCCTCGTCGAAGCCTCCACCTCCGGCTTTACGTTGCGGGCGCGCGGCGAGGCGATCGGAACGGAGAAACGCTGGCCCGATCGCACGCGTATCCGGCTGCAGGAGTTGAGCTATCAGCGCCGGATCGGCCAGCGCTGGTCGGTGTCGATCGGCAAGCAGGAACGGTCCTGGGACTCCGGCTTCGCGTTCCGTCCGCTCGGCTTCTTCCGCACGCAACCCAATCTCAGCGACCCGATCGACACGGAAGGACGGCAGGAAGGTCTTCCGCTCGTCTCGGTGACCTATGTGGGCGACGCCTTCATCGCCGAGGCGGTGATATCGGACGACGTGCTCGGCGACATCGACGACGGCGTCGAAGCCCGGCAGTGGGCGGGACGCGTCAGCCGCCAGTTCGGCAAGATCGACGCCAGCCTCGTCCTACGTCAGGCGTCCGGGCAGGGTGTCGGGGTCGGCGGATCGGCGAGCTACTCCGCGGGTGCGATCGAGCTTCATGCCGACGCCTATGCCGGTCCCCGCGGCCGCCGACGCGTACATCGCGCATTCTCCGGGCTCGAACGTGACATGCCGGACGGCGTGGTCGCCGGCGGTCTCTTCACGTCCGATCCGATCGTTTTGGACCTTGGGGGCCGCGGCACCGTCGTCAACGCGGTCGCCGGCGTCACTTGGACACCGTCGAGCAAGTGGAGCCTGCGGGCCGAATACATCCACCGCGGCAACGGGCTGTCGGACCGGCAATGGGGGTCCTATCTAGATCTCGTCGCCGATCATCGCGCGGCGCTCGACACGCCCTCCCGCGGCCTGGCGATCGCCAATCTGGCCTACGACATCGGTGTCTTGAGCGGTTCGGCCCGCAAGGATTACCTGTATGTCGCGGGCTTGGCGACGCTGGAAAAGCTGACCTTGTCCGCGTCGACCAACGCCGGTCTGGCCGATGGCAGCGCCACCCTGTTCGGCTCGGCCACCTACCAGATCGGGCGGCGGACCGTGGCTCGCTTGGACGCCGTTGTCTTCGTCGGGGACCGCAGGAGCGAGTTCGGACTCCTCCCATTTGGCACAATCGTCAGCTTGAGTTTAAGACGATCCTTTTAGACTTCGTCCGGTAGGCGCGGTCACCGTCGCTTCGACGGAGCGAAGGTCTTGAGGTGGACATGGTCGACAAGAACAAGGACGACCTGCTCGAGCAGGTGGAACTGCTCACGGCGTATGCCGATCAGGGCCGATCGCTGCCGCTGACTTCGGGCGCGGTCTTCATCGTCTGGGGCCTGGTCGTGGCCGCGGCCGGCCTGCTCGGCCGCGCCTCGCTGCTCCGCGGCGACGCGCCGTCGGTCGCTTGGATCTGGGTCGGTGCCACCGTGGTCGGATGGCTGGCGGCAACGGTTGTCAGGCGGATGCTGAAACTGGACTCGCGCGAAGGCGGCGTGTCCTACGGCAACCAGGTCACCAAGGTCGTGTGGCTGACCGCCGGGATCGTGATCAGCGCCTACGCGAATATCGCGATCTTTACCCGGAGCCACCTGGCCGACATTCCGGTCATATGCATGTTGATTTCGGGTCTTGCGTTCAACGCGACCGCGGCGGCGTCGACGTCCCGCGTGCTCTACATCGCCGGAATCGGATATATCGGCACCGCGCTTTCCGCCGTCGCGTTCCGTTGGAGCGGGGCCGATACGCAGCTGGCCGTCGCGGCGGGAGGCCTGCTGTTCCTGGCACTTCCCGGCCTTTATCTCGTTCTCCACGCCCGGTCGCGAGCTTGATGGGTGTTCCGCTTCCCGAGGAGATCGACGACATCATTCATAGCCGGGTGCGGCTGTCGATCCTCTCTTTCCTCAGCACGGCACGCCGCGCGGAATTCACGCTGCTGCGCAAGACGTTGAGCATCACCGACGGCAATCTGTCGCTTCACCTCAAGAAGCTCGAAGGCGCCGGCTACGTCGCGCTCGAAAAGGACTTCGTGAACCGCAAGCCGCGCACGACGGTGGTCCTGACCCCCCAAGGCCGCGAGTCGCTCCTGCGTTACGTCGTCGGCATCAAGGCTTTGCTGAAGGACGTCGTCTAAGGACGTGACGCAAGGGCGTTCGCGCCGGGCGTTCCCCCAGATGCAAAACCAAACAAAACAATTTTCATTGCCTAGGAACTTTGTATTGACAAGCGCATAGCAAAGGCGTGTTCTCTGCCGTGCGCCCATTCCCGGGCGAATTGAAGGAAGTGCACATGGCGAACATGAACAGCCTCTTCGAAGTCCTGGACGCAAGCGACTCAGACGATCTCAACTTCGCGACGATCGTGGCGCAGGTTGCCCCCGACGTGATCGTCGTGGAAGATTGCTGCTGCTGCTCCTGCTCCTGCTGATCCGTCTGCCTGCGTCCGGGGAACCGGGCGCAGGTTTTTCACCGGGAAAGGGACTGTCGTGACGCTTCAACTTCAGCTGAACGAGTCGGTTGAGATTACGACCGGCGGCAGCGGCAGGCTCTACATCCGAACGCCCATTGAAGAATTCGTCATCGTCGACAAAGCCGGGTTGATCGCCAAGGTCCTCGACGCCGTGCGCGACGGCTCCCCGCTCGAGGACACCATGGAGTGCTTCGACGATCCCGAAGTCCGCGCCGAAGCGCTTGACGGTATCCTGGCGATGCTCAGGAAACGCAGGGTCCTGACCAAGGCGACGCCGCGTGTCGCGCCCACCGATCCGATCCACGCCTGGTTGAGCCACATCGCACTGAAGGACGACGGCGTCGCGCCCGTGTGCCGCCTCCTCGGAACGGGGTTGCTGAAGGACACGTTGAGCCGCCTGCTCGAGGACGTAGGCGTTCGCTGGAACGACGACCGGGATGCTCCGATGAGCGCGGAGGAACTGATCGTCGCCTGTTTCGACGCGCCGGACGAGGCCGTGTTGCGGAACGTCAACCGGAGCGCGGTCGAGGCCGATGCGCCTTTGCTTCCCGTGATCCTCGACCGTCACGTCGTAGCGATCGGCCCGTTCATCGTGCCCCGCGCGACGGCCTGCTACGAATGTCTGTATCACCGCGTGCGTGTCGGGCGACGCAGCGCGGAAGCGTACGAGACGGCACCGATGCGCAACCATCTTCCCAGCCGGTTGGCGGCGCATTTCGCCGCGGCGTCGGCGGCGGCGGAGATCGTGCGTTTCCTCGCCGGCACCGCGTTCGACCTGCACACCGCGGGCGTCACGCGCCACGACCTCATGTCGGGCATCTCGGGCCACACCGTCGCGCTCAAGGTGCCGCGCTGCCCCGCGTGCGGCGGGGCCAATCTGAAGCGGCCGCTCGCGCCCGTGTGCGGGTCGGCTCCCGAACTGGCCCCCGAACTGACTGGCGCCTGATGTCGCTGCATCAGCCCTCGCTCGCTATGACGCTGCGCCGCGTCGTCGATGCGCGCGCGGGCATCGCCACCCGATTGTACGAAATGACCGCCGACGCTCTGGCGCCCGACTTGTTCGTCGCCGCGGTGGCCGGGCCGGCGGCGTCCTACTTCATCAACCACGAGCCGGCCGTCTGGAGCAACACGTCGGGCGGGTCCGGCGCGGCGTTCACGCGCGATCAGGCGCTCTGGGCGACCGTCGGCGAGACGATGGAGCGCTACTCGGCGTCGATCTACGACGCCGACGCATTCACGATCGCGCGCGAGGCCGATCTGCCGGACCCCGCGATCGACATGTCCGCTTTCGTCATGTTCGCGCCCGAACAATACGGGCAAGCCGGATTCTCCTATCACGCCTACGATCCGGAGCGGCCCCGCGCCTGGATCAAGGGGCGCGATCTGGCGTCCGGCGCGCCCGTCTGGGCCCCCGCGCAGATGGTCTATCTGAGCCAGGGATGGATTGCGGAGGACATTCTGGGTCAGACCGTGTCCACCGGGCTCGCTTGTCATGTCGGCGAAGAGCGGGCCGCGTTGTCCGGGCTTCTCGAACTGGTCGAACGCGACGGCTTCGCGTCCGCCTGGTTGTTGCATTGGGGTCCGCCCAGGCTGCGCCTGGACGCCGACACGCTGGCAAGGCTTTCCCCCCAATGCCGCAGGGCGCTCGCAAATCCGGAGCTTGCGATCACTCTGTGCGCCGCGCCCAATCCGTTCGGCGTCTTCAACGTCTTCGCCTTTGCCGAACATCCCAAATTGAAAGTGGGCTGCGTCGGAGCCTGCGCCCGTCTCGACCTGGCCGCGGCGGTGGAAAAGGCGGTGGTCGAGGTCCTGCACGGCTGGTCGGCGACGCTGCGCGCACGCAACGGCGTCGAGCCGATCCCCGACAAGCACGCGATCAGGAACCCGCACGACCATTCGCTCTATTATCATCAGCCGGACACCTGGGCGGACATGGAATGGTTCCGGTCCTCCGCCGAGACGGTCGCACCGGACGATCTGCGGTGCGGGGCGCCCGTCGAGACATTGTCCGATCTGGTCTCGCGCCTCGACGCACATGGCATCGCGACGTCGTGCTACGACATCACGTCCGACGACGTGGCCCTGCTCGGTTTCCACGTCACCAAGGTTCTCGCACCCGGCTTGCAACCGCTGCTTTTCGGCCTGTCGGTCGTCTCGGACGATCGCCGCCGCCTCGATGCGAATGCGCGCTTCTGGGGTGTGGATTCCGGCACCGCGCTCAATCTCGAGCCCCATCCTTTCCCATAGAGGATCCCGATCGATGACGGTGTCACCCAATCCCTGGTTCACCAAGCCGTTGAGCGACTTCATCGAAGAGGAACACGATCCTTCGCACGCGTTGATCACCCCACTCGCCACCCGCCACAACTTCACCGCGGACGCCGCGCACGAGCATTTTCACGAGCGAACCAAATACCATCGGGGCACGAACGCCGGCGTCACGCGCAACATCCGCAACTTCCTGTCCTATCCCAATCTGATCGCGCGCGGTGCCGCCTCGCAACGTGATTTCGATCCCTCTTCGGCGCTCGACCTCCCGGACGCGCTGGACGTCGACTGCAACCTGACGGCGGCAATGGCGGCGCGCACCAGCGTTCGACGCGGGGAACTGAGAGGTGCGATCTCGGCAGCGGAGTTGTCGACGATCCTGCAGCACGGGGTCCGCGCCAACCGGTTGCTCCGTCCGTCCGCGGCGCCGACGGTGGCGCAGTGGGTCAGGCCCTACCCGTCGGGCGGGGCGTTGTACCCGATCGAGCTCTACGTCGCGGCGTCCGCCGTGGAGGGCGTGCCCGTCGGCGTGTCCAGCTACAACGCCGTCAAACACAAGCTGCAGGTGCTGCCGCATGCCAGCCCGGACGCCGTACGCGCGGCCGAGACCGGCTACGAAGACCATCTCGCCGCGCCCTGCGTCCTGGTGCTGACGGGCGTTTTCGAACGTTCGATCCAGAAATACGGGCCGCGCGGCTATCGGCTTGCGCTGATCGAGGCCGGGCACATGATGCAGAACATCATTCTCCTGGTCACCGCGCTCGGGCTCAAGGCTTGCGTATCCGCCTCGTTCTACGAAGCGGAAATGGAACGGGCGCTCGACATCGACGGCGTTTCCGAAGCCGCGTTGGTGCTCGTCATCATCGGGGGCCGGTCCTGATGGCGACCCTCGCCTCCCCGCGTACCGTGTTGAATGACCGGATCACTGCCGATCCTTACGATCCCAAGCACATCGTCGCGCGTCTGCTGTATGCCGCGAGCGACGCGGACTGGTCCGATTGCGAGCGTGACCTCGGCATCGCACGCCGCCTTCTGACCCGCGGTGCCGGAATATCGGCGCTGGAAGCGCTTGTCGAAGGCCGCTTCAGCCCCATCAGAGCCGGCGAAAGCGGCTTCCTGCTGTGCGACGACGATGACATGGCGCGGGAGCTGGCGAATATGCTCGTGAACGGCCAGGCCGAGGTGACGGGGCGTTTGGGAGTCGACGAGCCGGTCGTGCTCGTCGATGCGCGTGTCGCAGGGCAGCCCTTTGCTTTCGCCGAACCGTTCGCTCCGTCCTGTGCGTATATCCGATTGATCGCGAGCCACGATCTTGCGACGGACCTCCGCCACGAGCTCGCCCATGCCGGTCTGCAGAGCGGGATGCGGTTGCTCGACGAAGGCATGGCCGACTGGTTTTCCAGGACGGGAGACGAGGATGAGGATCGCGCCGCGCCCGACCCGTCGCGGCAGGCTCCGTTGCGTGGATTGCTGACGACGCCGTTCACGACCGATATCCACTTCGAAAGCGTGGCGCCCACGCCCGAGGAGCGGCGTGCCCTGAGGAAGCGCGCGCGCGATCTGGTCGCCGCCATCGAAAAGAGGGGTGGTCCAAGCGGTCTGTCCGCTCTCTTCGGCGCGATCGCGGCGTTGCGGGACCCCGTGCGCGCGATCCTGCTCATCGAGGAAAGCCTGGGCTCCACGATCGAGGACTGGGAGTCGCCCAAGCTGCCGGTCGATCCGAAGCGACTCGACGCGCTTCGATCGCGCCTTCTGCGCGCGCGGGTGGATCGCGATCTCGACACGTTGGACGCTTGCGCGGCGGAGGGGCTCGATCTGGGCGCGCAATTCGCCGGATGGGAAGCGATCGACGCCGGGGTGGTCGCGACGTTCGTGGGCGCGCGCGAGAGGCTTGCGCGCGACCAGGAGGTTTCGCCGACCGCGATCGCGGCCGCGGACGCCTGGATCGCCGAGGCCCGCGTCCGCGGTCTGCCGCCGGGCCGTGCGGCTGCCCTTAGCGGACACAGGGCGAGTCTGGCCGCCGGTGCCGGCCGCGCGGCAAGCGCGGAGGTGCGTACGATCACGGCGTCCGAGCGCGCGGAGAAGGCCTTTCGGCAGGCGCTCGCGTTCGACGGAGACGACGTGGACGCCCATTCCGGACTGGCGCATCTTCTCACCTACAAACCGGAGGCGCGAGGAGGCGGAGAGGCGGGTGCCGCGCCGCACTTCGCGCGGGTCGCGGCCGCACTGGCAATGCTCGGCGAAGACCCGGACTCCCCCTCCGATCCCGCGTCCGCGCCCGACGACGCCATCCGGTTGCGCGCGTTGCGGGTCGGCGGCGACGACGGCTTCGAACTCAACGTGGCCGACTTCCGCCTGGGCCGGGGCGAGCGCGTGGCGCTCGTAGGATCGAATGGCTCGGGCAAGTCGACGCTTATCGACGCGGTGCTGGGACTGGTGGCCGTTGAGGGAACTTGCGAAGTCCTGGGCGGCCCGGTGCAGACGCTTTCGTTCGATCACAGGCGCAGAGCCCGCATCGGCGCCCTGCTCAATCAGGCGCCGCTGCCGCGATCCCTCAAGGTGTCCGAGGCGGTTCGCCTGCTGGACAAAGTCTTCGGGCGCGCAGGGCCGGAGATCTTCGAGGCCATGGGTTTGGAGGAACTTGCGAACAAGAAAATCGCGACGCTGTCCCGCGGTCAAGGCCAGAGGCTGATGATCTATGCGGCGCTGGGCCACGATCCCGACCTCGTCATCCTCGACGAGGCTTCGCTCGGCCTCGACGCGCGATATGCGGGCGCGATGCGGGCGCTCGTCTTCGGATCCTGGGGCCAGGGCAAGTCGATGATCCTGTGTTCGCATCTTCCAGGCGACCTCGATCGTGTCGACCGCGTCGTCCTGCTCGAGGCCGGACACGTCAAAAGCCAGGGAAGGGTGGGCGATCTCGTTCGGCAGCTTGGCTGGAGCTGGCGCGGTCAGATCGAAGGCGTGGACCTCGCCGCGTGCGCGGCCGAGATCGCCAAGCTCGAAGACTTCCGATCGTCCAAGGTCGTCCAGCATCGGTCGTTGCACGCTTACGGCGGACCTGCGTTCGGGCGCGCTTTCGGGGTGTTCGCCGCGGGTCAGACCTATTCGACCTACTCCGTCTCGAAAGCCGGCATCCATGATGTCGTCGCCGGCGGCGGAGCGCGATGATGGGCCAGTTCTTCGCCTTGGCGTCGGCGGACATGCGCACGTTCATGCGATCGCGGGTCGCGGTCTTCTGGACCTTCGCGTTTCCGATGCTCATCCTCGTGACCTACATGCAGCTTTTCGCCAGTCCGCGGCTGGGTGAAGTCGCCTTGATCATCGACGATCGCGATCGCTCCGTCGCCAGCGTCGATTTCACCAAGAGCGTGGTCGCGGTCATGCGATCTCAGGACGCGATTTCGGTCAAGGTCGCCGCCGCCACGCCTGCGCGCCGAAAAGAACGGCGCGAACTGCTGGTTCGGGTTCCCGCGGCATTTGGCGAGACAGCCGCGGCGGGACGGAGCGCGCGCGTGCGCGTCGCGGCGGGGGATGCATCCGATCCCGCCGTCGCGGCCGCGCTGGGAATCTTGCGCGGTGCCGTGACGACCTGGAACATGGCGGCGGCGGGCGAGGTGGCCCGAGCCGTGGTCTCGGTCGCGCCCGATGTCGAAGTGCGTTCGGTCGACGCGCGCCGTGCGGACTATCTCGTCGCCGGCCTGATCGTGATGGTGGCTCTGTCGTCGGCGTTGATGGGCTTCGCCGTTCCGCTGGTGGCCAATCGTGAATACGGCATGACGCGGCAGCAATCGTTATGGCCGGTCGGCCGCGGCACGATCCTCGCGGCCTGGGCAAGTTCCAAACTCGTGATCATCCTGACCAGCGCGCTCGCCCTTTGTGTCGTGGCCGCGATTCTCTACGACTTCGGCCGCGGACTGAGCGTCGGCGGGGTCCTCGTCGGCTGCGTGATCGTGTTGACAGCGACGTCGTGCCTTCTCGCGCTTGGATTGGCGATCGCGTCGCGTTCGAAATCGACTCAGGCCGCCCTGGTCGTCGCCAACGCGTTGTACTTCGTGGGATTGTTCACCGGCGACCTGCTGATCCCGACCGGCGGATTGCCCGAAGCTCTGCGAAACGTTCTGGCGTTCTCCCCCGTGAACGCATTCGCGCAAGCGTTGCGCTCCGCCCTCGAAGCGCCGGATTTCGCGACGGCCTTCAACGGGGACATCTGGTCCGCGCTTCTGGTCTTCAGCGTCCTGGGCACGGGTGCGTTCCTGTTCGCGCGCAAGACGTACCGTTGGTCCGCACGTTGAGGGCCGCAATCCCGATACGACGCCGCGGCTAATTGCGTTTGGCGGGGCTGCGCGGAGACTCGACCAGGTCGGAAATCGCGAGATTCGGCTCCGCGGGTGCTCCTGCGCTGCCGGGGCGGGCCGCCGCGACGTCGATATATTTCCCGCAGTATCGAGCGGCGGCCGCGCCCCCGAGCACCTGCACGCCGCAATAGTCCTTGGGGCGCATCACCACGTCGCGGAGGACCAGCACGCGCCCGTTGCGCAGCTCCACCGTGAGAAGTCGGTCGGGACCCGTCATCACGAAGGCCGTGGACAAGGTCCTGCGTCCCTGCGCTTCCGCCGCCGAAGCCGCCGTCGGGACCGGGAGGGGGTTCGCTTCCACGGATACGGCTTCCGGGATCGGACCCATGGCGGCTTGCTCCCGGCTGCCGGGCTCCGGTGCGACTGGTTTCGCAGCGCGCGTGGCTTTGTTTTCAGGCCCCGTTTGCACCGAATCGGGGACGATCGTTCCCGGACCCGGGCTTGGACTGCGCATGGCGTTCTCCTGGGGCGAGGGCGTGCACGCGGCTAGCGCCGCCGCGACTGGCAGCCCGACACGCCTCATCATGCTCTCCATCGGCTTGAACACGGCCCCTGATACGCGGGCCGCGGTCCCGAGTCACTGCGCGACAGCACGTGTCGATTGAACCGCGACAATCCCGCGTCTCTTTCTCCTGATCTACCCAGATCGTCTCGGCTGTAACAACATCGACACAAACCGGCAGGCAGTGCTTGACCGTGGTTAAATATTCGTAAATATGCAGGCACTTAGCGCCGTGCCGGAACCCGGATGAGCGCGATCGCCGCTGCATGGACGATGCAGTCGCGCCATATCAAGGGGATGACCGATGAGCACTTCCGAACTCGACTACAACGTGTCCACGGACGGCGAGGTTCCCGGCTCCTGGGAGGAAATCACGCACCTGACCGTTGTGGAGGGCTGCGACTGCATGATGTGCACGGGCTCGCGCGACACGAAGACCGACGACGCGACGCCGCCGGCCGGCATCAACGACGCCAACCCCGAGAACTCGAACCTCGGTGTCCTGCTCCCGCTGGTCACCAATGCTGACGGGAGCCGTTCGATCACGGGCGACCGCAACATCGACGCGACGCTGATCGGCGCCAAGTGGGGCACCCAGAACCTCACCTACAGCTTTCCGACGTCGGGTTCGAACTACAACGGCCGCGGCTTCGACGCCAACGGCGTCAGCCTCTACCATCTCGACCTGGGTTCGCAGCAGCAGGCGGCGGCGCGCGCGGGCTTCGCCCAGATCGCGGCCGTCACCAACATGACGTTCACCGAGATCACCGAAACGGACACGGTTCACGCCAATATCCGCATTTCGCAGAGCGGCGACAACGACGTCGGGTCGGCCTATGGCGGGTTCCCCTCCGACACGCGCGGCGTCGCCGGCGATATCTGGTTCGGCCGCACCAGCCAGCCTTACTACGACCTCGCCGTCAAGGGCACGTGGGGCTACTCCACGATGTTCCACGAGATCGGCCACACCATGGGGCTGAAGCACGGGCATCAGGACTATACCAACAGCGACCTGTCCTTCTACTTCGGCACGTTTCCGCGAAACGGCACCCAATCGCTGACTGCGGATCGCGACGGGCAGGCCTGGTCGCTGATGACCTATACGCCCGCACCCTTCACCAACGGCAATTTCGCCGGCGAAAAGGTCAACCAGCCCCAGACGTTCATGCAGTACGACCTGGCCGCGCTCCAGTACATGTACGGTGCCAACTACACCACGAACGCCACTGACAGCGTCTACACGTTCAGCCAGACGACCGGCGAGATGTTCATCAACGGCGTGGGCCAGGGTGCTCCGTCCGGCAACAAGATCCTGCTCACCATCTGGGACGGCGGCGGCAACGACACGATCGACGCCAGCAACTACGCGGGCGGGGTCTCGATCGACCTGCGTCCGGGCGCGTTCTCCACCGTCGATCAGGCGCAGCTGGCCAACCACCTGGCCTTTCAGAACCTGGTGGCGTTGGCACCCGGCAACATCGCGATGTCGCTGCTCTACAACAACGACGGCCGCTCGTTGATCGAAAACGCGCGGGGCGGCGCCGGAAACGACATGTTCGTCGGCAACGTCGCGAACAATGTCCTCGACGGCGGCGCCGGCAGCGACACGGTGATCTTCACCGGCACCACGGGCATCAGCGTCACCATGAACGACACCGGCGCGGACGTGATCGTCACGCATGACGGCGAAACCGACACGCTGCGCTCCATCGAGAATATCGGCGGCACGATCGCGAACGATACGCTGACGGGCAACAGCCAGAACAACACCCTGGTCGGCGGCGGCGGGGCCGACACGCTGTCCGGCGGCGCGGGCGACGACCGCCTGATCGGCGGCGGCTTCACGACCACCACCACCTTCTCGGCACCGTCGCAGCCCGACATCACCAAGCCGCAGTCGACCAACAACGGCAGCATCGGGACGGCCGTGAACACGGCCGGCTTCTATGACGTGGACGCCAACCCGAACATCACGAACTCGACCTCGCTACCGCACGCCACCGTCAACGCCACTGCGACCGGTGGCTTCGTGGAATATTACCGCGTCGACGTCACGGCGGCGGGTACGCAAGGCATCTTCGATATCGACGGAACCGGCACGCTCACCGACAGCGTCATCGAACTGATCAACAGCGCGGGCACCGTGATCGCCAGCAGCGACACCGGCCCGGGCGACCCCGGATCGACCACCGGTGACGACGGTTACATAAGCTTCATCTTCTCCGCGCCGGGCACCTACTACATCCGGGTGGGCGGCTTCGTTAACGGTTCGACCGCCGCGCAGCCGTTGCTGGCCGGGCAGACGTACCAGCTCCACATCTCGCTCCAGGGCGCGGCGACGGTGACGTCGACCACCAGCGCCAACAACACCAGCAGCGTCGTGCTGGACGGTGGCGAGGGCAACGACTTCCTGCAGGGAACGCTCGGCAACGACATCCTGAACGGCGGAAACGGCAACGACACCGCTTCGTTCGTGAACGCGTTCAACGGCGGCTCCACGACGGGTGTGACGATCGACCTGAACGTGCAGGGCACCGCCCAGAACACGGTCGCGGCGGGATCCGACACTCTGACCGGCATCGAGAACCTCGTCGGCTCGGCCTTGAACGACACGCTGATCGGGAACGCCGACGCCAACGTCATCGAAGGCGGCCTGGGTAACGACACGATGTCCGGGGGGGCGGGCAACGACACCGCCTCCTATGCGAATCTGGGCTCCGGGAGCGGGGTCACGGTGGACCTCGGCTTGCAGGGCACCGCGCAGAACACGGGCGGTGCAGGCACCGACACGCTCAGCGGGTTCCAGAACCTGCTGGGTTCCGCTTTCAACGACACTCTCACGGGGGACGCCGGCGAGAACACGCTCACGGGCGGCGCGGGCGACGACATGCTCAACCCCGGGGTGAACGCGGGCGGCTCCACGGACCTGCTCGACGGCGGAGCCGGGTCGGACACCGCGTCCTTCGCGGGCTACACCACTGCGGTCACGGCCACGCTGGCCAATGCGGCTGACGGGACCGCCAGCGTCGGCGGCGTCGCGGTCGCGTCCCTGCGCTCTATCGAGAACCTGCTCGGCGGCGCGGGCAACGACACCCTGACGGGCGACGCCGGCACCAACGTGCTCGACGGCGGCGCGGGCGACGACACCCTCGAAGGCGGCGCGGGCGTGGACACGGTGTCCTTCCGCGGTACGGCTGCGGTGACGGTCAACCTGGGCACCCTGGTGGCCCAGAACACGGGTGCCGGCAACGACATCATTCTGGGGATCGAGAACGTCCGCACGGGTTCCGGCGCCGACAACATCACGGGCGACGCCAACGACAACATCTTCTTCGATGGCGGTGGCAACGACGTCTATAACGGCATGGCCGGGTCCGACACGGTGGACTACTCCACCGCGACTTCGTTCGTGACGGTCAACCTCAGCACCGCCACGGCGCAGAACACCGGAGCCTCCGGCGGAACCGACACGATCACCAACGTGGAGAACGTGATCGGCTCGACCGGCTTCGGGAACACGCTGACCGGCAACGCGTCGGCGAACCGGCTGGTCGGCGGCTCGGCGCTCGACACCATCATCGGCAGCGGCGGCGCGGACCTGATCGTCGGCGGCGAAGGCAACGACACTTTGCTGGGCGGCTCGAACGCGGCGACGGACGACGGCAGCGCCGACGTGCTCGAAGGCGGCACGGGCAGCGACTACCTGTCTGGCGGTCAGGGCAACGACATCCTGCGCGGCGGCGAAGGCGACGACAACCTCATCGGCGGCGTGGGCAACACGCTGCGTCAGTTCTTCACCGGCATCGACGGCGGTGACGACACCTATGACGGCGGCGAAGGCACCGACATCGCGACCATGGTCTATGACGGCCGGGTCGGCGTGGGCGGGAGCACGGTCGGAATCGGCTTCGATCTCAGCAACCTCGCCGGCAACAGCGCGATCACGTCGAACGGCGTCGTCGTCGGGTCGCTGACCAGCATCGAGCGCATCACCTTCCGGGGCACCGAGGTCAACGACACGGTCAAGGGCGGCGGCACGCTGGACAGCCTCACCGGCAACGCCGGCGACGACGTTCTGGACGGATGGTTCGGAAACGACCTCCTGTCCGGTGGGCTCGGCAACGACACGCTGATCGGCGGCGAGGGGCTGGACACGGTGACCTACGCCAACTCGACGGCGGGCGTGAACGTCGATCTCCGCATCCAGGGCGTGTCCCAGGATACGGGCGGCGAAGGCGTCGATACCCTGATCGGCATCGAATACCTGACCGGGTCGGTTTTCGGCGACACGCTGCGTGGCGACGACGACTTCAACCTGATCCAGGACAGCGGCGTCGGCGCGGGCGCGACCGCGCTCAGCCAGACGGACTCGCTGTTCGGCTACGGCGGCAACGACAGCATGATCGTGACGCGCGCCGCGGCGGCGGTGGCGACGATCGTCAACTTCGACGGCGGAGACGGCACCGACTTCATCGAGCTGCGCGGAGGCACGTTGACGGCCGGGCCGTTGGCCAACCCCGCGGGTCTGTCCTCCGCCACCTACCTGGTGGAAGGCGCGACCTCGAACGACCGCAACATCGATGTGGTGAGCGTGGACAGCGGTGCAGGCAACGACCGCATCATCCTGACCGGCGTGGCCAGCGCCACGATCTCCGCCGGATCGGGTGCCGATTCGGTCGGCATCAGCATGCGCGGCGCTTCCACCGTCAACAACTACCAGATCAGCCTGGGAACGGGGGCGGACATCCTGCAGCTCGGCGTCGGCGCCACGGCGGCGACTTCGACGGAAGTCGCGGCCACGGCCAGGACCAACCGCGTCACCGACTTCGAGGTCGGCAACGCGGGCGACAAGTTGGAAATGACCAACTTCCTGAACCGCGGCCTGACCGGCTACACGGCCAACGGCGACGCGTTCGCCAGTGGTCACCTGCGCCTCGTACAGTCGGGAACCGACCTGCTGCTTCAGAGCGATCGCGACGGCGCGGGTACGGTCAATGGTTTCGTGACCATCTTCGCGTTCAGCAACGGCTACACGGGCGGGTTCACGGCGTTCAACTTCGACGGCTTCATCGGCAACCTGACCCTGTCGGGCTTCGCCGGCGACGAAACCATCACCGGTGCCACGGGCAACGACGTCCTGAGCGGCAATGACGGCAACGACGTGCTGATCGGCCTGGCCGGGAACGACACGCTGGACGGCGGGAACGGCAATGACGTGCTGCGCGGCGGTGCGGGTGACGACGCCCTTATCGGAGGTGCAGGGAACGACACGGCGAGCTACAGCGACGCGGCTGCCGGGGTGATCGTAGACCTCAGGCTCAGCGGCGCGCAGGCGACCGGGTCGGGCACCGATACGCTTACCGGGATCGAGAACCTGACGGGGTCGGCCTTTGACGATATCCTGAGCGGCGACGCGGGTGCCAACCTGATCGACGGAGGTTCGGGCAACGACCGGGTCGGGGGCGGCGACGGAGACGACGCGGTCGGCGGCAACGCCGGCGACGACTTCGTCTATGGCGATGCCGGTAACGACGCGCTGTTCGGCGACGCGGGCGCGGACGTTCTCGACGGCGGCACGGGCGACGACAAGCTCGACGGCGGCGCGGACAATGACGTCGTCGGCGGCGGCGAGGGCAACGACGCGGTCGGCGGCAATGCGGGCGACGACTTCGTTTACGGCGATGCCGGAAACGACGCGCTGTTCGGGGACGACGGCAATGACGCGCTGTTCGGCGGGGCCGATGACGACCGGCTGTTCGGCGGCGCGGGCGTCGACAGGCTCAACGGCGATGCCGGAGCCGATGCCCTGTTCGGCGAGGCCGGCGTGGACGTCATCGACGGCGGGACCGGAAACGATGTGGTCGATGGCGGCGAGGGCGATGATTTCGTCGGCGGCGGCGACGGCAACGACGTAGTCGGCGGCAATGCCGGCAACGACTTCGTTTACGGCGACGCGGGCAACGATATGCTGCTCGGCGACGCCGGTGCTGACGTGCTCGACGGCGGCACGGGCAGCGATGTCCTCGACGGCGGCGAAGGCGACGATGCGGTCGGCGGCGGCGCGGGCGACGACCTCGTCGGCGGCAACACGGGCAACGATCTGGTCTACGGCGATTCGGGCGACGACTTCCTGCTGGGTAACGACGGCAACGACCAGCTGTTCGGCGGGACCGACAACGACACGCTCGTCGGTGGCCTCGGCAACGATCGCCTGACGGGCGGCGCGGGGGCGGACGTGTTCCGCTTCGAGACCGCGGCGGACAGCACGAGCACGGGCTTCGATACGCTGATGGACTTCGATTTCGCCCAAGGGGATCGCATCGATCTGCCGGGCGGGGTGGCCCGTATGGACGACCGCGTGTCGGGCAGCTTGAACATGGCGACGTTCGATGCCGATCTGTCCGCCGCGCTCGGCGGGCTGGGCGGCGGCGAGGCGGCGTTGTTCGACGTGACCGGCGGCGAGTTCACGGGCCGCACGTTCCTCATCGTCGATGGCAACGGTGCCGCGGGCTATCAGGCGGGCGAGGATTACGTCTTCCTGCTCGAGACGCCGCCTGCGGTCGATCTAACCCCGGCCATCTTCATCTAAGGTCGTCGGTAAGACCTTAGGTCACCTTTCGGGGCGTCCGCACGACTGTAATCCAGAGAAGCCGGGGGTAGATCCCCGGCTTCTTCTGCAAGGACGGCGCGTATCGGACGGTTCGGTCGAACTTGCGGTCGGGCTGCCCGGCCTGGAAATATTCCCGCGCATCATCCAGGTACGTCTGCGCCGGGACGGGACATGACGAGGGTCATGCGGCGTCGGTCGTTGACACGTCATCGTCGGGGACTAAGCCGGGTCCAGGTCGCGCGCGGCGCTTTTAACCGTGATTAGCGATACTTGGACGAAGGAGCACGGGAACAGCATGGCGTGGGATCGGCCGATCCGGCAAGCGTGGAGCACGCTCCTGGTTGCCGTCGCGATCGTCGGTGCCTCCACGGCCACACGCGCGCAGGATGCGCCCGGCGCGGTTCCGAACCGCGATCAGGTCGAGCTGCCCGTTCCCGATCCGCAGCGCGAGCCGGCGGTCGCATCGGTCGACAGCCGCGCGGCGTTGCAGGCACACACATGTCCGTTCGAATCGTCGGTCCTGCGCGTGCGGATCGACCGCCTGCGGTTCGCCCGCCCGGATGGCGGCGTGCCCCAGCCGGAAATTCTGGCCGCGCTCGGACGCGTCAGGGCACCGGGCGAGGATCGTCCCATCCGCGTCGTGTGCGCGATCCGCGACGAGGCCAATCGGGCCCTGCGCGACGCGGGCTACGTCGCGTCCGTCCAGATCCCGCCGCAGAGCATCGAGAGCGGCGACCTTCAACTGCAGATCGTTACCGCGCGCATCGTGGAAGTGCGCGTGCGCGGCGAGCCGGGACCGTATCGCGACCTGCTGACCCAGCGCGTCGAGCAGCTCAAGCGACTCGATCCCTTGCGGGAGGACGACGCCGAACGCCTGCTGCTGCTGGCAGGCGACGTGCCGGGCCTCGAAGTGCGCCTCGGCCTCAGTCCCGCGGGCACCGCGCCCGGCGAAGTGATCGGCGACCTCAGCGTCTCCTACCAGCGCGCGGCCGCGTTCTTCAACGTCCAGAACTACAACTCGGTGCAGACCGGGCGCGAGACGGGCTATGCGCGGCTCGAGGTCTACGGGCTGACCGGGCTGTCCGACATCACGTACGTGGGCGCGTCGACCACCGCCGATTTCCGCGAACAATATATCGCGCAGGCCGGCCACAGCATCGGGATCGGCCGCGGCGGCGCGACGGTGGGCGTGCGCGGCACCTACGCCTGGTCGCGGCCCGACCTGGATGTGGTCGACCTGCGTACGCGCTCGCTGATCGCGGGGATCGAGGCGAACCTGCCGTTGATCCGCGCGGTCGACCGCAATCTGTCGGTGGGCGGCGGCTTCGACTTCATCGAACAGCGGACCTATAGTGGTCCGCCTTCTCAAGGCGCGCTGCTCAACCGCGACAAGACGCGCACCGTGTTCGCGCGCCTGTCCGGCGACGTGAGCGAGCAACGTTTCGACGGGCAGTTGCTGTCCGCTTTGTCCGGGCTCGTTGAGGTGCGGCAGGGACTCGACATACTGGGCGCGACGCCGCCGTTCGACGGAGGCGGCGGATCGATCCTCCCGTCCCGTATCGACGGCCGCGCGGACGCGTTCGTCGCGCGCGGCGAGGTCGACGGGGTTCTTGGGATCGGTTCGGTGTTTAGCATCGCCGGCGCCGGGCGCGTACAATGGACGAACGACCCGCTGCTCAATCTCGACGAGTTTTCCGTGGGCAGCCTGTCCATCGGTCGCGGCTACGATCCGGGCGCGAACAGCGGCGACCGTGCCTACGCCGGTCGCGCCGAACTGCGCGCGCAGGTGCCGGTGGTCCGACGTGTCGGGACCGAGCTGTTCGGCTTCTACGACCATGTCCGCATCCAAAATCTCGATTCCGATCCCGGCAGCACCGAAGCCAGGCGGACGTTGCGGTCGGCGGGCGGGGGCTTGCGTGTCACGGTTCCGGGCGTCGCGCGCCTCGAAGTCATGTATGCCAAGCCGCTCGATAAGGCGCTGTTCAACGACAAAGACAAGCCGCGCGCGCGACTGCTGCTGTCCTTGACCGCGCGCTTTCTGCCCGGCGGCCTTTTCAGGTAGGATGATCTGATGGAAAACTTCACGATCGACCAGAGACTCGGCCCAAGCCGGCAGCGCTTCCGTGGGCGCCTGATCATGTCGTCCGCGATCGCCGCGGTGCTGGGCACGCCCGCGTACGCGCAGGTCGTGCCGCCCGTCACGCCTCCGCCCGTCACACCTCCGGTCGTGCTGCCGCCCGTCGTCCCGCCGGCGCCCGCGAACAACAGCCTGCCGACCCGCGACGACGTCGTGCGCAATCCCAACGACGCGCGGGTTCAGAGGAACGGCTCCAACCTCAACGTCGACCTTCGGGCGCAGCGCACGGTGATCGACTGGGCTCGCTTCGACGTACCCGAGGGGCAGGCCGCGAATTTCCGCGACGACACGGGTGGATCATCGACCCGGAGCATAGCCGTGCTCAACCGCGTCGTGGGCCGGACCGGCACCCCGATCGATCCGTCCGACATCCTGGGCGACATCAATTCGGACCGCAACGTGTCCGTGTTCCTGCTCAACCCGACGGGCATATTGTTCGGGGCGAATTCCGCGATCAACACGGGATCGTTCACCGCGAGCACGCTGGCATTGAGCGACGCGGACTTCTTGGCGAACCGCCTCAACTTCACGCAGAGCCCATTGGCCGAACTGAGCGGAGCGGCGGGATCGCCGCCACGCATCGAGATCCGCGCCGGCGCGGAGATGAACGCGCAGAGCGGGCCGCTCGTGCTCGTGTCCGAACAGATCGATACGGCGGGCACCCTGACGTCGGTGGACGACATCGTGATGGTCGCGGCGAGCGACGTCAGCATGGATCTGACCCCCGGCAGCCCCGTGTCGATCCGCATCAACAGCGGCTCGCGGATACGCGGACCCTTGCGCGTTCGTGGGCAGGTGACGGGGCAGAACGTGTACCTGGCAACCGCGACGCGCGGCGGGATCAACGACGCGCTTCTCGATGTCGGCGGCGTCGTCACGGCGAACAGCGCGGTCGAGACCGATCGCGGCATCGTGCTCGTCGCGGGCGGGGGCGACGGAAGTTTCGGCGGAGTGAGCGTCGCGAACGGCGCGTCGGGCCGGGTCGACTTGCGGGTGGCCGCGAACCTGACCGCAACCGGTCCGCTCGGCTATATCGGGATGCGTGCATCCGGTGGCCTTGCCACGACGGGCACGCTGACGGCGGCTGACGCGGTGACCGTGCTCGCCCCGGGCGCCGTCGGGGTCGGAGGCAATGTCGGTGCCGACGTCATCGTCGTCGACGGCGGGTCGATCGTGCTGGGCACCGAGGGAGCGTCGCGCACGCTGACGGCACGCCGCCAAGCCTC
Source organism: uncultured Sphingomonadaceae bacterium (assembly GCA_964251385.1). GTDB lineage: Bacteria > Pseudomonadota > Alphaproteobacteria > Sphingomonadales > Sphingomonadaceae > CADCVW01. The sequence goes on from CAXUJK010000003.1 coordinate 568,698, forward strand.
GTATACAACGCGGGCCGGCGCACTCGTCGCGACGGGTGATCTCCGCTTGAACGCGGGCAATGGAACGCGCGGTGTCGGCGACCTGGTGCTCGACGCGACCGGCGGAAACATCGCGCTGTTCGCGTCGGGGATCGTCGCGGGTGGAACGGTGGGCGTGCGCCTGGGGACGCCGGGCACCGCGCTGCAGCTGGCGAGCGTCACCGCCGACCGGCTGACGGGCGTGGGCGCGGGAGGAACCCCGTTCCTCGACTTCCTGCGCGTCGACGGCGATGTAGACGTCGGCGACCTGACGCTTGCCCGCACGCTCGACCTGTCGAGCACGGGGCGGGTCGGGACGGGCGTCGTCAACGTGACCGCGGGCGACCTGCGTCTGGACGGCGCGACGGGGACGATCTCGAACCAGGCCAACGCGTCCGGCAACGTCGCGGTCGGATCGCGCTTCGGTTCCATCCGGGTCGGCGGGTTGCGCGCGGGCGGCAACGCGCTGCTCGACGGGGGCGGTCAGGTCGATGTGGCGTTCGTCGGCGGCGCGGACGTGCGCGCCACTGCCGCCGGCGCGTTGAACCTGGGCCAGGTCGAGGCGCGCGGCACGCTGCGCGCCACCGGACAGCAGGTCGCGGGCAATCTGTTCACCGCGGGCACGACGCTGGAGATCGAAAGCCGCGCGGGCGACGTCTCGCTCGGCAACGGCGTTGCGGGCGGCAGCGCGCGGGTCGATGCATCGGGCGATGCGCGGATCGGCTCGCTGCAATCGTTGCGCGGCGACATCGATCTGGATGCGGACGGCGCGCTATCGGGTTCGGGATCCGGGGCTGCTGTGTTGCGTGCGGATGCGGGTAGCATCCGGGTGAACGTCGGCCAAGACGCGCGCGTGTCGCTGGCGAGCGCGGGACAGGATGTGACGATCGCCGCGCGCACGCTCGATCTCGGCCGCGCGGTCGCGGCGCGCGGGTCGGTGTCGGCGACCACGTCGGACGATCTGCGGTTGACGACGGCCACGGCGGGACGCGACGTTCGGCTGACCGCGGGCGGCACGCTGGCGGTTGCGGGCGATGTTTCGGCGGGCGGGCTGCTGGCCTTCCAGGGCGAAGGCGTGTCGCTCGGCGGCACGGCACCCGCGCGGCAGGCAGCAGCGGGCAGCGTCACCGTTCGCGCGACCGACGGCGACATCGTCGGCGCGGCGGGGCTGACGCTTGCCGCCGACACGGATGCGACGGGCAACGAACCGCTCATCCTCGACGCAGCCCGCGGCACGATCCGGATGGGCGGGACGACCGCGTCGGGCGGCGGGTCCGCGGTCGCGGTGCGCGTCGCCGCGGGGCAGCCGCTGGTGCTCGGCACCGTGTCGGGCACGAATTTGCTCTCGCTGGGCGATGCGGGCGCGCTCGGACCCTTGTTCACGAGCGGGCCGATCACGCTGGGCACGGTCACGGTGCGCGACGACCTGCGCGTCGAGACGTCCAGTGGGAACATCGTCGCCGACGCGATCGGCGTCACCGCCGGCGGCGCGAGCCTGACCGCGTCGGGCGCGAACGGTTCGATCTCGCTCGGCTCGCTCGCCGCATCGGGGGCGGTCGCGCTGACGGCGACGGACATCGGCTTTGCGAGCGTTTCCGGGAGCAGCGTCGCGCTCGATGCGTCACGCACCCTGCGCGGCACGACGGTGAACGCCGACGGCGCGATCCGCGCGACCGGGACGGGCGTGGCGCTTGGCGACGTCACGTCGCGCACCGCTGGGCTGGACGCGCGTGCCGGAACCGGTGGCCTAGGCATCGGCACCGTCACGGTGTTCGGCAATGCAGCTCTGACGACGACCGGAACCGGCGCGATCGAAACCCGTTCGCTGACCGCAGGCAGCGCGCGCATCGACTCGGCGGCGGCGCTGCGCGTCGGCACCGCGCGCACGACGGGCGATCTTCAGGCGATCGCGGCCACGACGATCGGCGGCATCGACGGCGGACGCGCGGGCCTGACGGCCGGCGGCACCCTGTCCGTACGTGCGGGTGAGGCGGCCTTGCTCGGCGCGGTCGGCGGCGCATCGGTCGCGATCCGCGCCGCCGGCCTTGACGTCGAAGCCGTGGACGCAACGGGCGAGGCGTCGCTGGCCAGCGACACCGCGCTGACGCTCGGCCGCGCGACCGCCGGCGGGACGTTGCGCGTCGCGGCGACGGACCAAGTCGCCTTGCCGGGCGCGCTGAACGCGGGCGGCGATCTTCTCGTGTCGGGCGGCTCCGTCGTGCTGGGCGGCGCAAACCCGGTGCTGCAGAGCGCGAACGGCCGCGTCGAGATCACCGCGACCGCGGGCGGCATCACCGGGCGGAGCGGTCTCACGCTGCGCGCCAATGCCGACGGCGTGGGAACCGAACCGCTGGTGCTCGACGCGACGGGCGGGGACATCCTGTTCGCCGACGGGACGACCCTGCAGGGCGGACCCGCGCGCCAGTCGGTCGTCGCGGTGCGGATCGGCACGCCCGGGCGCAGCGTGACGCTCGATCGCGTCGAGGCCGCGCGCTTCACCGGAGTCGACGCGGCGCGGACCGATTTCTCCGCCCCGATCGACGGGCCGGTGCGCATCGCGACGCTCGGGCTCCGGGGTCCGCTCGAACTGATCGTGCGCGGCGCATTGTCGCTCGGCAACGTCGACGTGATCGAGGGGGGCATCAACCTTCAATCGACGGGCGACGGCGCGGGCATCGACGCGCGCAATCTGTCCGCGTCCGGGAGCGTCGTCGCGGCGACGTCTGGCGCGTTCACCGCTTCATCGGTCGAAAGCCGCGACGCGGGCGTTTCGATCACGGGCGCAAGCGTGACGCTCCCGGTCGCGACCGCGCGCACGACGCTCGCCATCAATGCCACACGCGGTAACGCGGCGCTCGGCACGACGACCAGCGGCGGCGACACGGCCGTGTCCGCGACGGGCGATGCGACCTTTGCGAGCATGACGAGCGCCGGCTCGATCGACACCCGGGCAGGCGGCGCGATCGCGGGAGATCGGGTGGCCGCGACGGGACCTGCGACGGTGAACGCGGGCGGCGCGGTCCGCCTCGGCGAGATCGCGGGCAGCGCGATCGGCGTCACGGGCGGCACGACGACGATCGGCCGCGCGCGAACCGCCGGTGCGCTCGCGCTGACGAGCACCGGTGACCTGGCGCTCGGCGACGGCGAGGCGGCGAGCGCGACGCTGCGCGCGACGGGCGCGGCGGCGGTGACGGGCACGCTGGCGACCACGGGTGATCTGGGGATCACGACCGGTGGCGATCTGGCTGCGGGAACGTTGCGCAGCGGCGGCGCGGCGACGCTGGCCGCGGGGCGCGACGTCACGGGCGGCTCGCTGACCGCGACCGGCGCGGCGAGCGTGTCGGCGGTCGGTGTCGTCCGCATGACCGCGATCGATGGGCGCACGGTCATGGTCGACGGCGGCACGATCGCGCTCGATCGCGCGCGCACCGCCGAAGCTTTGGCTCTGACCAGCCGCGGTGACGTGTCGCTCGGCAATGCCGAAGCGGGGAGCGCGGCGTTGCGCGCTGCCGGTTCGGCCGCGATCGGCGGAACACTCACGACGACGGGCGATCTCGGCATCGTCGCCGGACAGGATGTGGCCGCGGGAACCCTGCGCAGCGGCGGCGCGGCGATCCTGACTGCGGGGCGCGACGTGACCGGCGGCTCGCTGACCGCGATCGGCGCGGCGAACGTGTCGGCGGTCGGTGCCGTCCGCATGACCTCGATCGAAGGGCGCGCCGTTTCCGTCGACGGCGGCACGATCACGCTCGATCGCGCACGCGCCGCCGACATGCTCGCATTGACCAGCCGCGGCGACCTGTCGCTCGGCGATGGAGAGGCCGGGAGCGCGAACGTGCGCGCCGCAGGTACGGCGACGATCGGCGGAACGCTGACCACGACGGGCGATCTCGGCATCGTCGCCGGGCAGGATCTGGCCGCGGGAACCCTGCGCAGCGGCGGCACGGCCACGCTGACCGCGGGGCGCGACGTGACCGGGGGCTCGCTGACCGTGATCGGCGCGGCGAACGTGTCGGCGACGGGGGCGGTTCGGCTGACCAGGATCGACGGCAGCACGGTCGCCGTCGAAGGTGCGACCGTCGCGCTCGACGGGGCGCGGACGGCCGGAGCTCTGTCCCTGACCAGCCGCGGCGACGTGACGCTCGGCAATGGCGAGGCGGCGAGCGCGACCCTGCGCGCGGCCGGATCGGCGGTGGTCACCGGCACGCTTGCGACGACGGGCGATCTGGCGGTCGTCGCGGGGCAGGACGTAGCCGCGGGGACCCTGCGCAGCGGCGGCGCGGCGACCCTGGCCGCGGGCCGGGACGTGACGGGCGGTGCGCTGAACGCGGTCGGCGCGGCGAGCGTGACGGCGACGGGAGCCGTGCGCATGACCGGGATCGAGGCGCGGGCGGTCGCGGTCGATGGCGGCACGATCGCGCTCGATCGCGCGCGTTCCGGCAGCACGCTGGCGCTGACCAGCCGCGGCGATCTGACGCTCGGCGACGGCGAGGCGACAGGCGCCGCGACATTGCGGAGCGGAGGCGATGCGACGGTCGCGCAGCGTCTGGCGGCAAGCGAGATCGCGCTGACGGCGACGGGCGACGTCGCATCGGCGAACCTGGCGAGCCGCGGCGGCATCGCGCTTGCCGGCCGCTCGGTCCGCGGCGGCAGCGCGACGGCCGCCACGTCGGCGACGATCGACGCGAGCGGCGCTGTGCAGTTCGATCGGCTCGCGACTGGCGGCGGGACGACCGTCCGCGCCGGCGCGATCGCGATCGGCGGCGTGGATGTGGCTGAGAACCTGACGCTCACCAGCGGCGGTGCTCTCACGCTCGGCGGTGGCCGCGTGACCGGCACGGCGACTCTCGACGGGGTCGGCACCGCAACGCTGGGCGGGTTGCAGGCGGCGGCGATCGCGCTGCGCGCCGCCGACGCGGAGATCAACGGAACCTTGTCCGCGCCCGGCATCCGGGTCGCGAACCGCGATGCGTCCGCCGCAGGGCGGATGACGATCGGCGATGGCGGAGCGGGCACGGACGGCTTCCGCCTGAGCAATGCCGAGTTCGGTCGTCTCGCCACCGACGCGCTCGTCGTCGATGCGGGCGCCGGGCGCGCCGCCATAGGCGCGCTCGATGTCGGCACGGACGCAGGCAGGCGCACGTTCGACCTGCTCGCCACGGGCACGATCGACGTCGGCGGAGCTTTCAGTGCGGGCGGGAGCGGGCGCTCCATCCGCATCGGCGGCGGCAGCGATGCCGGAACGATGGCATCGTCGATCCGCGTCGTCGCGACGCCGGACGGCGGCGGGCGGCTGCTCGTCGGCGACAACGCGCTCGAGCTTCGCGCCGCCCGCATCGGCGTCGGGCAGGCGCCCGGCTTCCTCGACCGGCTCGACGCCGCGATCGCGGCCGGCACCTCGCCGCGCGATGCCGCCGCCGCGCTGGTCGGCAATTCGAGCTCCGCGCTCTACAACGCCGCTTTTGGCGGCCGGCCTTTCGCCGCGGGCACGGTTCTGATCTCCGCGCGCAACCTGTCGCTCAACTTCACCGACTACGCGCTGGTCCAGAACACGGCATTGTCTGGGCAGACGTCCGGCATCGTGCTGGGCGGCCCGTCGGAGGCTCCGGTCCTGCGCGCCCTGACCGCCAACGGAGCTTTCGGCGGCGTTACGGGACCGGGGGGAACGGGAGCGGGCAATTCGCTCGCTTTGTTCGGCACGATCAACGGTGTCGGGTCGAACGCCACCGCGGTGCTCGGTCGCGACGTGATCGACATTTCGGGGGTCGATCGCGCCAATTCGCGTCTGAACGGATGCGCGGTTGCGTCCGTCGGCGGGGGGTGCCTGACCAACGTCCTTGTCCAGCCCGTGCTCGCTCTGTTCGACGTCGAGGGAACGCGACTGTTCGCGATCGCCGACACGCTGGTCGTGCCGTTCGAAAGCTCGGTCGGGAGCAGCAACGAGGCGCTGCTGACGATCTCCGGCGGGCCGCTTGACGTTCCTGATGATACGCCGCCGACACCCCCGACGGAAGGCACGCGCTGATGTCCCGCATCGCCGCGCTCCTTGCCACGGCGCTTCTGACCGGATGCGCGAGCAGCGGTCCGGCCAAGATTGACACCGCCGAGATCGCCCGCATCGACGTCATCCCGCTCGGCAACAACGCCGCGGGCGAGCTGTGTTCGGCGACGCGCAACTGGCGCGATCCCGCCGCGCCGGGCATCTTCGACCGCAGCTATGCGATCCGGTGCCAGAGCGTCGCCGCGAGCCGCATCGTCGGCCTGCTCCGCGTCGTCGATGCGGGCGAGGACGCGTCGAAGGCGATCGAGGCGACGCTATCGTGCGCGGTGCCGGGGGTGCGCGCGGTCGCGGGTCTCGGGCGCATCCCCGCCCGCCGCTGCCTCGATCGCACGCTGGGCCTGGAAACCGTGGTGCTCGACACGCGGGTCGGCGACCGCAAGCTGATGGGATCGGCGACGGTCGCGGTCGTCGGGCCGCTCGAAGCGGGCATGCGGACGCTCGCTGGCTACGAGGCCGAAGACACGGGCCGCGACCGACCGCAAGCCGTCGCGGAACTGCCCGTCGACCTGCCCGCTTCGGTCGCGGCGGAGCCGATCACACCCGCACCCGGCGCGGAGACCGCTTTCGATCCCCTGATCGTCCTGCGCGACGGCGTCGCGCTCAATCAGCGCGGCCTCTACGCCGACGCGTCCCGCGTGTTGAACGACGCGCTCAGCCGGCTGGACGCCGCCGCCCCCGCCGCGGTGCGCGCCGAACTGACGCTGGAGGCGGGGCTCGCCGACTCCAACATCAGCTTCGCGGATGCCTCGGACGCGCATTTTGTCCGCGCCGACGCGCTGCTTGCCACCTTCAACGCCCCGGCCGCGCTAACGCGCAAGCGCAACACCTACCGTGCGCTCGACCTCCTCAACCGCCGCCGTTTTCGCGAAGCGCTGGTCGCGCTCGACCGGCTCGTGTCCGTCACCGCCGACCCGTCCCAGCCGCTGCTCGACCCGGCCAACATCCGCGCGCTGAACCAGTCCGGTGCGGAAGAAGGCCTTGGCGCATCCATCGCGGTTCCGGACGCTGCGGTGCTGACGCAGCTCGTCATCGATGCGCAGGCCAATTGGGCGCGCTCGGTTGCCCTGATGGGGCTGGGCGACCTGCCCGGTGCAACCCGCGCGATCGCGCGCGCCGACCTGGCCTACGCGCCGCTGCGGTCGGAGAAGATCGACCAGACATCGCTCAGCTGGCTGGGCGCGCGCATCGAACGCCAGCGCGGTCGCCTCGCCGCCAAGGCGGGCGACTTCGACCGCGCCGTCGAAAGTTTCGATCGTGCGATCCTGTACCTTGCCCGCGCGGGCGGCTCGGGCGTCGAGCCCGTCGTCGCGGAGACCCGCCTCGAACGCGCCGGCCTGCTCGCACGCGAAGGCGCATCGGTCGCGCGCGTGCGCCGCGAATATACCGAGGCGACCGACATCCTCATCGCCAGCGCGGCCGCGGGCGGCGTCCTGCCCGCCGGGATCGAGCAGTATCTCGACTTGCTCGTCGCCGAGGCGCGGACAGGGGCCCGTCCGGACACCTACGAGCGCTTCTTCCGCGCGGTGCAGGCGGTCGGCGAGCCCGCCGTCGCGCGCCAGCTGAGCGAACTGCGCGACGTCGTCGGGGCCGACCCGGCGATTGCGGGGCTGCTGCGCCAGCGCGCAGACCTGACGCGCGAGATCACGCGGCTGCGCTACGAGCTCGCGTCCGACGAGACGGACGAAAAGGGCCGCGTCGAGCGCCTGCGGAGCCAGGCCGAGGCGCAGCTCCTGGGCATCGAGACGCGCCTGTCCGCCAACGGCCGTTTCCGGACGGTCGAGGACCGGCCTGCGACGATCGCCGAGGTTCGGCGTGCGCTACGGCCCGGTGAGATGTTCCTCAAGATCGTGGAGCTGGACCGCCGCGCCTACGGGCTTCTGATCGCGGGCGACGCGACGACGATCTACCCGATCGCGGCCGACGTGGCGCAGCTCGATCAGCTCGGCAAGCTGGTGCGCGGGTCGATCGACGGCCGCTTGTCGCAAGGATCCCTCGTCCGCTTCGACGTCGCGGCCGCCTACACGCTCTATGGCCTGCTCACCGGTCCCGTCGCCGACAAGGTCGCACGTGCGTCCGCGCTCGTCGTCGATCCGGCGGGCCCGTTGCGCACGTTGCCCGCCTCCGTGCTCGTCACCGACCGCGCGAGCGTCGACGCGCAGCGCACCGTTACCGCGGACACCGCGTTCGATTACAGCGGCGTCCGCTTCCTCGGCAAGAACACGGCGATCGCCACCGCCATTTCGCCGCGCTCGTTCATCGCGGCGCGCGCGCTTCCCCGGTCGGCGGCCCGGCAGCCCTTCATCGGGTTCGCCGAGCATCAGCCGCTCGGTGCCCGGCCGCAGCTCGCCGCGATCGGTGCGAACGTGCCGATCGGAACCGCCTGCTCGGCGACGTCGTCGACGCTGCAGTCGCTGTCCAGCCGCCTGCGTCCGATCAGCCAGGCCGAGCTGACGATCGCGTCGCTCGCTCTGGGTCAGCCCAATGCCCCCCGCCTGACGGGCGCGGCGTTCAGCGACAGCGCGATGGCGGAACGCGGCGACCTCGACCAGTTCGCCGTGCTGCATTTCGCGACGCACGGGCTTGAGGAAGGTGTGTGGGGCTGCGAGAAATCGCCGCCCGCGCTCGTCACGTCGTTCGGCGACGCGGGCTCCGACGGCCTGCTCAGCTTCGACGAGATCGCGCGGCTGCGGCTGGACGCCAATCTCGTCGTCCTGTCCGCGTGCGACACCGCGTCGGGCGTGTCCTTGGGCGCGGCGCGGCGCGCGGGCCAGGAGAGCGGCGGCGCGACCCTGGAAGGTCTGGTCCGCGCCTTCCTCACCGCCAACGCGCGCGCCGTCATGGCCACGCACTGGAAAGTGTCGGCGGAGGCGGAAACGGCCGAGTTGTTCCGCGCCTTCTACAGCGCCGGCCGCTATCTCCCGATCGGTACCGCGCTGCAACAGGCGCAGCGCGGCCTGATGGACAAGCCGGAATGGTCGCACCCCTATCATTGGGGCGCATATTTCGTCGTTGGAGACGACACCAAGACGATGCTGGGCACCCGGCAGCAGCAGCCGGCGGCAGGTCCGATCGCGGCACGCTGAGGTGACGCGGGGGCGGACGGCCTGGCTGTCGCTGCTCGGCGTTTGCGTCGGGAGCGCCGCCGTCCTTCATTTCGGCCCGATGCTGGGTCAGGCTTCGGCCGGCCTGATCGGCGCGAAGCAGCCGCCCGCCGCCGAAGCGGTCTTCGTCGCGGTCATCTACGGTGCCCTGCTCGTCCTTGCGCTGGCGGGCGGGGCCATGGCCGGCATCCGCCCGCTGCACATGCCGAACGGCGGCGGAAGCTTCGTGAGCGGCACCGCGATCGGCGTCGCCGGTTTCGCGGCCGCGCTCGCGCTGGCCACGATCGCGGGAAGCGTCGAACCGGGTGCGCACGGCCCGTCGAACATGGCCATGCTCGGCACCGGCGCCGTGCTCGTGCTCGCCTCCGCCGCAACCGAGGAGATCCTGTTCCGCGGCTGGCTGCAGCGCGTGCTCGTCGATGCGTGGGGTCCGCTCGCCGGCATCACGGTCGCCGCCACCGCGTTCGCCGCGCTCCACGTCGCGGGCGGCGCGCGCAGTCCGCTCACGCTGGTCAACCTCATGCTGGGCGGCGTCCTGTTCGGGCTGCTCGCGTGGCGAACCGGCCTCGCCGCCGCGATCGGCGCGCACGGCGCGTGGAATGGGGCCGAGCGCATCGGCGTCGGCCTCGACCCTAACCCCGGCGTCGGCAGCTTCGGCGCTGCGATCGACCTAGATCTGTTAGGCGTCGCGGCCTGGGGCGGATCGGACGAGGGCCTGAACGCGAGCCTTGCCGCCACCGCGGCGCTGCTCGCGCTGCTCGTGCCGCTGATGCTGATACGGGCTAAGTCCCAAGCTTCGCGCGGCTGACGTCGATCCGGTCACGCTTGGCCTTGAACCCGGCCAGTTCCGCGCCCTGTAATCGCTGCAACCCGCCGCCCGTCGGGATCGACAGCGGGTTGACAGGCTGACCGTCGACATGGACTTCGTAATGTAGATGCGGCCCCGTCGACCGTCCCGTCGTCCCGACCGCGCCGATCGCCTGGCCCTGTTGCACGCGCATGCCGACCGTCAGACCCGGCGCGAAGCGGCTGAGGTGCAGGTACAAGGTGTACCACCCGTTGTCGTGCAGCAGCCGCACGAAATTGCCGTTCGCCCCCTTCATCGCCGCGAACGTCACCGTCGCATCGCCCGACGCGTAGATCGGCGTTCCCGTCGGCGCGGCGAAATCGGTTCCGCGGTGCAGTTTCTGGAATCCCAGGATCGGGTGGCGGCGGTAGCCGAAGTTCGACGATATGCGCGCGCCGTCGACGGGCGTGCGCATCAGCGCGCGCACGACGCTGGCTCCGTTGCCGTCGTACCAGCCCGGCTTTCCGCCCGGCGGCGTCCACCGGTACAGCGCGCGCGACTTCTCGGCGGTGGCGAGCGCGGCGTAAAGCAGCTGCGGCGAGCCCGCGGGCTGTCCGTCGGAGGTGACAGCGCGCTCGAAGGTAGCCTCGAACACGTCGCCCGGCTCGATCTCACGTTGAAAGTCGAAATCGAACGCGAACGCGCCCGCGAAATCGTCGATCAGGCTGTCGTTCACCCCCGCCGCCACCGCCGACGAGTAGAAGCTCGTCGTGTCGATCTCTCCGCGCACCGTTTCGACGCGCGTGCCGCGCGCGGCGGCGATCGTGCGCGCGGTGAAGCCGGATGTTTTCGCCTCCAGCGCGACACCGCCGCCGTCGCCGCGTGTCGCGACCAGGCTCGCGAGCCGGTCGCCGATCACCCCGTACACGACCCGCATCTCGCCCGGCCGGGCGCCGAGTCTGCGGACCGCAAGCTCCGCCGCCTCGCGCGCCTGCGTGGGCACGATGCCGGCGGCGAGCAGCATGGGCCCGATCTCGTCGGCGGACGCGAGCACGAGCGTGCGCTGGCTTGCCCCCGCCGGGACCGCGGGCGCGGCGACGAGCGGGGGTGGCGAGGGCGCGATCGCCACCCTTGCCGGGCTCGCCTGCGCGGGCGGACGCGCCCGGTAAGCGGCGGCGGCCCCTGCGAGCAGGATCGCCGCGCTCGCCGCGATCGCGATCACCGTGCGATCCGGCTGCCCCTGCGCGTCAACCCGCGGCTCGGGCACTGTCGCTTCGCCTGCCCAGGCGCGCGGATCCCACGAAGCATCGGACTGGCCGCGCGCGCTCATCTCCAGTCCCTTCGTGCCAAATCGCTCCCACGCTGTATCCGTGCTTTTGCCGCACCGGAAGCTGTGCCAAAAGACCCGCGTCGAAGGGGATTTCGTGGCAGGCAAGAACCGCGTGGCATGGCGCGAGGGCATGTTCCTCCGGCCGCAGCATTTCCAGGCGCAGGACCGCTTCATCGATGCGCAGCTGCGCGCGCGCGTGGACACGTCGGCGACGTACCCATGGGGCCTCACCGAACTCGTGGTGGACGAGGATCTGGCGACGCTCGGAAAATTCGGGGTGCGTCGTGCGCGCGGCGTCATGCCCGACGGGACTCCGTTCGCGATCCCCGACGACCTGCCCCCGCCCGCGCCGCTCGACGTTCCCGCCGACACGCGCGACGCGATCATATCGCTGACGCTGCCCGCGCAGCAGATCGGCGCGGTCGAGTTCGGCGAGGCCGAGCGCAACGCGATCGAAGCGCGCTTCCTGGTCGACGAAGGCGAAGTCGCCGACAATTTTTCGGACGACCGCGCGACCGAACCCGTCGAGTTCGGCCGCCCGAACCTGCGCTTCGGCGTCACGCGCGATCAGACTTATGGGCGTGTCACGCTCGGCCTCGCCCGCGTGCGCGAGGTGCAGCAGGGGCGGCTGATGTTCGACGACCGCTACGTCACGCCGACGCTCGACGTCGCCGCCTCGCCCCGGCTCGCGGGCGGGTTGGCGGACATCGTCGGCCGCGCCGAACAGCGCGCGGACGAACTGGCGATCCGCGCGGTGGAAGCGACCGACGGCGGTCAGGAAACGTTCGCCAGCTTCCTCCTGCTGCAGGCGCTCAATCGCTGGACGCCGATGCTGAAGCATCTGCAGATGCTTCCGATGGTGCATCCTGAACGGCTGTACGAGTCCCTGCTCGGCGCGACCGGTGAACTGGCGACGATGCTGCGACCCGAGCGAAAAGCTCCGCCTTTGCCGCGCTACGATCACGAGCGGCCCGAAACCTGTTTCGCGCCCGTGTTCGACCTGCTGCAATCGATGCTGTCGGGCGTGTTTGCGCGCTCCGCCGAACAGCTGGAGCTGACCGAGGCGAGCCCGGGCGCATACGTGTCCACGATCCGCGACCACAATCTATACAAGACCGGCTACTTCTACCTCGCCGTCACTGCCGCGTCGCCTGTCGAGGAAATCCGCGGCCTGTTCCCGTCGATCGCCAAGATCGGCCCCATCCAGAAGATGCGGCAGATCGTCGATTCCGCGCTGCCCGGCGTTCCGTTGCGCCACACGCCGACCCCGCCACCGCAGATCCGCGTGCTGCCGGGCTACGTCTATTTCGAGCTGGACCGCGGCGTTCCCGACTGGCGCGAGTTCGCGACCGCGCCCGCGCTCGGCCTGCACGTCGCGGGCAACTGGCCGGAGCTGCAGATGGAGCTTTGGTGCGTCAAACGGGTGGCGCGATGACCGAGCCGGGCGACGGCAACAAGACGGTCTTCAGGCCGTCCCCGCTGCAGGGCCTGAAGCAACAGCAGGGCGCGCAGTCTACCGCCGTTCCCGGCTTCAACTACGATGCTCCGCCGCCGCTGTCGCGCACCGGGAGCGCCCCGCCGCCGCAATCCCTCGCCCCCTCGCGTCTGGCAGAGGACGACGTCCCGCTCCCCGCCACCCCTCCCGCCGTCCGCAACCTGCTGCTGGCCGAAGCCGGCCCCGTGCTCGCGCTCGCCGCCGGCATGCGCGCGGGGCGGGTGCAGACCGCGATGCCCGATTTTCACCGCCAGGCGAGCGGCGCGATCGCCGCCTTCGACCGCACCGTCGCGGGGCGGTACCCAGAAGAAACGCGGCAGCGCGCCAAGTACGCGCTGTGCGCGACCATCGACGACATCGCGCAGAACCTCCCCGGCATCGGCACCGACGGCGCGGAATGGGCGCGACGCAGTTTGGTGGTCCAATTCTTTCAGGAAAACATCGGCGGCGACCGTTTCTGGCAGCTGGTGGACGACATGCTCCGCACCCCTGCGGAAAACGCCGACCTCATCGAACTCTTCCACGCGTGCCTGGCCGCCGGCTTCGAAGGCCGTTTTCGGGTGATGGCCGACGGTCGCCGCAGGCTGCACGAGATCATGGCGCGGTTGAACGGCGCGCTCGTCCACCTGCGCGGATTGTCGATGGTCGAACTCAGCCCACACTGGCGCGGCGAGAACGCGCCGCTTGGCCGCGTCGGCTTCTGGGGTCGTGTCGGCCTCGCCGCCGCCGCTGCCGCAGCGTTGCTGCTGCTCTCCTACATCGTCTTCCGGCTGATCCTGATGTCGACGGGCGAGGCCCCCGGAGCCGCCGTCGCCGCGCTCAACCCCGACTCGAAGCTACGTTTGTCGCGCCCCGGCGTACCGAGCGACGCCCCTCCCTCTGCCCAGGCGTCCGCGCTCGCCCGCTTCCTCGCACCGGAGATCCGCGAAAAGCTCGTCGTCGTAGAGGAGGATGGACAGACAGTGCGCGTGCGCACCACCGTGGGCCAGCTCTTCGCGTCGGGATCGGACCAGCTTGAATCCGGCCGCTCGCAACTGTTCGGACGCATCGGGCAGGCGATCGAAAAGGAACGCGGGAGCGTCACCATCGAAGGCCACGCCGACAGCGACCGCGTCGCCTCGCTCGATTTCCCCGACAACATGGCGCTGTCGCGTGCACGCGCGGAAAAAGTCGCGGGCATCGTGTCGGGCGAACTCAGCGACGCAAACCGCGTCCGCGTCGAAGGTCTGGGCGATACGCGCCCGCTCGAATCCAATGACACCGCATCCGGAAAATCGGTCAACCGGCGGGTCGAGATCATCGTGCCCAGGCGCTACTGACGATGTGGTGGCGTTTCCGAAGCCTGTGGCGAAACTGGTGGTTCGTCACCCTGTTCGTCACGTTCGTGCTGATGGCGCTGGTCGCGTTCGCGCTTCCGATCGTGTGGGCGACGATGCGGCCCACGGGCATGCGCATCGCGGGCGCGGGGTTCGTGTTCGGGCTGTGGCTGCTGCTCGTCTTCTTCCGCTGGTGGCGGGCGCGCCGGGCCGCGAAGGCGATCGCGGACGCGCTGCTCACGCCCGATCCGGGCGATGTCGAAGGCGCGCTGCTCGCGACCCGGCTCGGAGATGCTCTGAAATCGCTGCGCACCATCTCGGGCGCGCGCCGCGACTATCTGTACAGCCGGCCCTGGTACGTCATCATCGGCCCGCCGGGCGCGGGCAAGACGACCGCGCTGCTCAACTCAGGGCTGCGCTTTCCGCTTGCGGAACAATCGCTTAAAGGAGTCGGCGGCACACGCAACCTCGACTTCTGGTTCGCCGACGAAGCGGTGCTGATCGACACCGCGGGCCGCTACACGACGCAGGACTCCGACCGCGCGGTCGACGCACGCGGTTGGGGCGACTTCCTCAAGCTTCTGAAAAAACACCGCCCGCTGCAGCCGGTCAATGGGGTGATCGTCGCGATCGGCGTCGACGAACTGATCCGCGCCGACTGCGGGCAAATCGACGCGCACGCCGCCGCCGTCCGCCGCCGGCTCGTCGAAGTCCGGAGCACGCTCGAAGTCGCCGCGCCCGTCTACGTACTGCTCACCAAGGCGGATCTTCTTGCAGGCTTTTCCGAGTACCAGGACGATCTCGACGTCGAGGGCCGCCGCGCCGTGCTCGGCGTGACCCTCCCGTTCGCGACCGGAAAGCCCGTCGCCGCCCAACTCGCCACCGCGTTCGACGAAGTCGCGCAGGCCGTCGCCGACCGCCAGGCCAAGCGCCTCTTCGAGGAAGTCGACCAAAGCCGCCGCAGCCTGCTGCTCGGCTTCCCCTCGCAACTCGGCTCGCTCCGCTCCCGCCTCATGCGCTTCCTCGAAGGCGCGTTCGTGTCCGGCGAGGAAGGGGTTGGCTCCTTGCGCGGCTTTTACCTGACGTCCGGCGTCCAGGAAGGTGCGCCGCTCGACCGTATCCTGTCCGGCATGGCGCAGGTCTACGACCGCCCGCCCGAGCGCGCCGCCGCCAGCGGGGGCCGCGCCTACTTCCTCAACCGCCTGCTCGGCGAAGTCATGTTCGGCGAGGCCGGGCTGGTCAGCCTATCCCCCGCTGCCCGCGCCCGTCAAAAAGCGCGGCTGATCGGCGCATGCGTCGGCATCGGCGCGGTCACCGCGCTCGTGCTCGCGGTCTGGACGGTCAGCTTCACCCGGAACCGCGCATTCCAGAACGACCTGCTCGCGCAATCCAACGCCGCCCAGGCCCTCGCGAAAGAAGCCGGGATCGATCTCGTCGAAGTCGGGGCGGACGATGCCGATCTGCGCGCCGCGCTCCCGTACCTCGACGCCATGCGCACGCTCCCACGCGGCTACGCGGACCGGCAGGCGGGCGGCGCACCCTTTTCGATGCGTGCGGGCCTGTTCCAGACAGGTGCGTCGCAGCAGGCGGAGGAAGCCTACCGCGAGGCTCTCAAACGCGTCATGCTTCCCCGCCTGCTTCTCCGGACCGAGGCCGTGATGCGCGAGAATGCGCAGGAACCTTTGGCGCTCTACGAACCCCTCAAGGTCTACCTCATGCTGGGCGGGCAGGGACCGCTCAGCCCGGGTAGCGTCCGCGCATGGGTCAAAAGCGACTGGGCGAACGAACTCTACCCCGGCGCGGACAGCGCCGCCGAGCGCGGGCGCCTGGCAAAGCATCTCGACGCGTTGCTTACCGACGACGATCTCGCCAGCGTCTGGCCGCGCCGCCGCGCCGCGATCGACGGTCGTCTCGTCGCGTCCGCCCGCGCCGCCGTGGGCACGCTGTCGCTCGCCGACCGCGCCTATGCCGTCATGCGCCAAAAGGCGGCGACCGCGGGCGCGCCGTGGCAGATGGCAGGCGTGCTGTCCGCCGGAGACGCGCTCGCCTTCGCCGACCCCGACGCGATCATGACCGTCGAAGTGCCATACTTCTTCACCCGCCCCGGCTTCGAGAAAAACTACCAGCTCGGCCTCGCCAGCGTCCAGAAAGACTTGTCCAATGACCTCTGGGTCCTCGGGGGCGACGCGCAGAACAGCGGCGTCCAAGCCGAAATGAGCAGCCTGCGCCCGGGCGTCGCGGGCCTCTACGCGCGCGATTACATCGCCCACTGGGAACGCGTGATCGCGTCGCTCAAACCTAGCGCCTTCTTCGCCAACCCCGCCGCGTTCGGCGCGTTCACCAAGAGCCCGTCGCCCGTCAAGCGCGTCCTGCTCGAGCTGCGCAAGAACACGTCGTTCGGCGGGGGCGTCGACGGCGCGGTCGGCGAGCTCGCGCGCCAGCGGTTCCGCCAATCGAGGCTCAGCCGCTACACGTCCGGCAGCGGCCAGATCCGCGAAACGGGCGTCGACGCGGGCGAGGAGATCACCGACTATTTCTCGGCCGTTCATCAATATGTCGGCAACGGCAAATCGCCCGGCCCGATCGACGAGTTCGTGGCGGCGGTGAAGGCAGCGGGGCAGGCCGTCATCGCCGCGCGCAGCGTAGGCGGCGGCGGGGGTGCGGAAGCCACGCAAGCGGGCATGGCGACTGCGCTCGCCTCGGTTCAGGCCGCCGCCGCAGGCGCGCCGCCGCAATTGCAAGGCTTCGTCACCGAGGCCGCGCGGGGCGGATCGACCGCGCGCGTGGGCGCGGCGCAGGGCGCGGTGACGGACGCCTATGCGCAGGCCGTTCTCCCCCAATGCCGGTCTGCCGCGACCGACCGCTACCCCTTCTACGGCGCGGCGACGCAGGACGTCGCGATCGTCGACGCCTTGCGCGTGTTCGGCATGGGCGGCGTCATCCCCGCCTTCATCGAACAGCGCCTCACCCCGCTGATGGACACGGCGGGTCCCGTCTGGCGATGGAAGGAAGACCCGATCGCCGCCACGCTGGACCCGGCGACCCCCGCCGAGTTCGCGCGCGCCGCGGGCCTGCGCGATCTGCTCGCGGGCGGGTTGCCCATCAAGGTCGCGCTCGCCGCATTGGGCAGCGAAATCGTCGCCGCCGAGTTCGCATCCGGCGGCACGAGCTACCGCTTCGATCGCGAAACCAACCAGCCGCGCCCGCTTCTCTGGGCCGCGCAGGGCCAAGTCCCCGAAGCCAGCGTCGCTCTTTTCGGCGAACCCGTGCCCATTCCCCCGACTCTCCCCACCGCCAAGGCCGCGCCCGCTCCGGCACCGGCCGCACCCGTCCCCCCGCCCGAACTTCGCCGCATTCAGACCCAAGGCTCCTGGGCGCTGTTCCGCCTCCTCGACCGCGCGCAGCGCGAGAATGCGGGCGAGCGCGCGATCAAGGCTACTTTCGGCGAAGGCGCGCGCTCCGCCACCTTTCTCATCAGCCTCCCCGGCGACCGCGACCCATTCGCGCGCGGGGGGCTGTGGGCGTTCCGATGCCCGAACACGCTGTGAGCGCACCGCGATGACTGCGTTCCTGTTCGGCAAGCTTCCGGCACACGGCGATTTCATCGCGCGTGGGCTGGCACTTGGCGAACGCGACGCGCTCGATATGTGGCTGTCCGCCGAAATGACCACGGTGCGCGACAACGCCGCCTTCGAAGACGCGTTCGACGCCGCGCCCGTGTGGCGCTTCGCCTTCACCGATGGCTCCGCCTGGCGGGCAGGCGTGCTCGCACCTTCGGTCGACGCGGTGGGACGACGCTTCCCGTTGCTGTTCGGTTGGACCGACCTGACGACGAACGCGGTCGACGTAGGCGTCGCTCTGGCCGAAGCCTCACTCTTCAGCGCGATCTCCGAAGGCTGGGACGCGGACCGCCTCGCCGCACTCGATCCGCCGCCGCCGGGAGCCGACGATCTGGCCCAACCTCGCGAAGGCTGGTGGACCGACACCCGTGGCATCGCGTTCACCGATCTTCACCCGACCAACCTGCTCCGCGCGATGCTCGGCACCAAGGTGCCCGCGTGAACCCGCTCCGCGCGCGAACCGGCGCCCGCACCAACGCCGGCTGCGTTCGCGCGCGTAACGAAGACGATTTCTGCGTGCGCGAGCAAGACGGGCTGTGGGCGGTCGCCGACGGCATGGGCGGGCACGCGGGCGGCGAATGGGCGTCGGCCGCGATCGTCGAGCAGCTCAACCGCGTCTCGCTCCCCGCCAACTTCGACCGCGCCTGTACGGCGATCGCCGACGGCGTCCATTTCGCGAACGCCCAAATCTACGCCGCCGCGACCGAGCGCGGTGTCTCCATGGGCTCGACCGTGGTCGGCCTTTATCTCCGCGACCGCCGCTTCGCCGTGTTCTGGGCCGGCGACAGCCGCGCCTACCTCCTGCGCCACGGCGTGCTCCACCAACTGTCGACCGACCACAGCCAGGTCCAGGAAATGGTCGACCGCGGCCTGCTCACCCCCGAACAGGCGATGCATCACCCGATGGGCCACGTCCTCGTCCGCGCGGTCGGCGTCGCGCCCGCGCTTGAACTCGACATGCTGGTCGACGAAGCGGTTCCGGGCGACATCTTCCTGCTGTGCTCGGACGGCTTGCACGGCTTCGTCACGGACGCGGAGATCGCGTCCCTGCTCGGTGCTCGCGGCGGCCGCGACGCTCCCGACCTGCTCGTCGACCTTACCCTCGTACGCGGCGCGCCCGACAACGTCACCGTCGTTACGATCGGCGTCGCCGAAACGACGCTCCTGCGCTTCGGCGGTGCGCGATGAGCGACCCGCCCAACGACGGTCGCACAGTCTTCCTCGGCGTGACGCCTTCCGACGCAGTACCGCTCGCCGGCATAAAAGTCGGCGACGTCCTCAACGACATCTTCGAAGTTCGCCGCTTCATCGCACGCGGCGGCATGGGCGAGGTGTTCGAGGGCCTCAACGTCGTCGCCGACGAACGCGTCGCCATAAAAGTCATTTTACCGGCGCTCGCCGCCGACGACAAAGTACGGACCATGTTCCGCAAGGAAGCGCGCACGTTGACGCGTTTGCGCCACGACGCGCTCGTTCAATACCGGGTGCTGGCGCAGGAGCCGACGCGCGGCATCCTCTACATCGTCACCGAATTTATCGACGGCACCAACCTGTCGGAGGTGCTGGGAACGCTGAGGCCCGACGCCGACGCGATGGTCGCGCTCACCCGCCGCCTCGCCGCGGGGCTCGCGGTCGCGCACGGGCTCGGCGCGATCCACCGCGACATTGCGCCCGACAACGTGCTGCTCGAGGGCGGAAAACTCGAAAATGCAAAGGTCATCGACTTCGGCATCGCCAAGGACATGGACCCGGGCAATGCCACGATCGTCGGCGACGGGTTCGCCGGGAAACTCAACTACGTCGCACCGGAGCAGCTGGGCGATTTCAACCGCGAGATCGGCGCGTGGACCGACGTCTACAGCCTGGGCCTCGTCATCCTGGCGGTGGCGATGGGCCGCGACGTGCCGATGGGCGGCTCGCTCGTCGACGCGGTCGACAAGAGGCGGGCGGGGGTCGACGTCTCCGCCGCCCCGCCGACGCTGCAGCCCGTGCTGACCGCGATGCTGCGCCCGGACCCGGCCGAGCGACTGCGCTCGATGCACGCGGTGATCGACATGCTCGACGCGGTGGTGCGTCCCCCGACCAAGCCGGCGACCCGCGGCTTCGACGTCCGGTCCGTCCTGTCCCGCCTGCCGCCGTCGCTGCCGCCCAAAACGCTCGCGGCGGGTGGGCTCGGGCTGGGTGCGTTGATCCTCGCGTTCGTCATGCTCGCGCCCGACGGCGACCCCGCCGCGCCCGCGACACGGAAAAGCGTGGCCGCGACCGGCCCCGCCGCCGCCCGCGATCCCGTCGACGTCGCACGATCCGCGATCAACTCCGTGCTCCCGTCCGTCGATTGCACCTGGCTCGACATCGCGCGCATCGATGCGGGTGCGCGTCCCGCCGTGGCGCTGACCGGAGTCGCGGGTGCCCCGTCCGCGGCCGCGCGCGTGATCGAACGCGCGCTCGCCGACGGCGGCGTCGCGTCCGCCGACATTGACTTCCAGGAAGTCTCGCCCATCACCGCGTCCGGCTGCGCCGCGCTCGACACGTTCAGGCAGATCCGCAGCGGCGACGCCCCCCGCATGTCCGTGCCGCAGCGCGCCTTTGAAATGCGGCTGCAGCCGGACGGCGAACAGTATGCCGGCCGCCACGCCGCCAGCGCGCTGGTGACGATGGCGATCGGCGACGCGTCGACCGACTTCACGCTGATCGGCATCGAACCGTCGGGCACGATCACGCCGATAATCACCGACCGCCGCGCGTTCGCGGCGCTGCCAAAGGACGGAAAGCCGATCACCGACCTCGGCGGCGACCGCTACCGGCTGCAGATCGACCTCGACCACGAGGGCTGGTCCGGCCTGCTCCTCCTCGTCGGCAAGGGTCCCTTCAAACCCGCCCTTACCGCCCCGCCGCTGGGCGCGCGCGGCCCCGACTGGCGCGAATCCTTCGTCACCGCCGCCGCGCAGGGCGGTTGGACGGCGGAAATGATCTGGTTCAAGTCGATCGACACGGCGGGATGAATTGGCGGATTTTCTAACGCCGAAACCGTTTGACAGCTACTGCTCCCATCCTTGGTATGCATGCGACAGCGACGGCGAACTGACGGTGGGTTTGCGATCGACGTCCATGTCAGCCCAGCATGGACGCGCCCCGAGGCTCGTTGCACGTGCCGTAACCGAACTCGGGCCGCAGAACGGCGTCTCGGATGCCGAGTAGGACCGCGCTTTGATCAATCGATTGTACGACATACGCGGCGAGTACGTCGCGCACCTGCGCCTTGCTCATCCGCGCATGCGCTATGTTCACGAACGTCGTGACGCTCTTCGGCAATTGGAAACGCAATGATCGCGGAGTCCATACGCCGTGGCTTGTTCGTATTGGCGGGCATCGTGGCCACGGCGACCAGCCTCGATGCGCCCGCCTCCGCAGAACCCGCTGGCACGGCCTATGCGCGGTGCCAATCGGCTTCCGGCGGCGTTACGGTCCGCCTGAAAGCCTGCGATGCCGCGGAACTTCGCGCGCGCGATGCGACGTTGAACGCGTTGTATCGGCAATTGCTGGCGGCCATCGACGCTCCCAGACGCGCTCGGCTCCAGGCGGCGGAACGCGCTTGGATCGCGTTTCGCGATGCCGAATGCGCCTTTCGCATGTCCGGAGAAGCCGGCGGTACGATGGCTCCGCTGATCTACAACGCCTGCCGCCTCGAACTTACCGCTGTCCGCAGCCAGAACCTGCAAGAGGCAATCAAGGCGGAAAACCTTTGAAGCAGACCTAGGTCTTATACAGCTCGATCGGGGTTCTCGTCTCAACGCCGCACAATGCCAGCGTCCAACATGCCGACGTCAATACGGTACGGCCCTCTCTGTCGAGAAGAGCGAGCGCTTCGTGCCAGTGTCCGTCCGTTTCATCGATCGACCGAAGTTGACCGTCGCTTAGTTCCGCCAGCAGAAGCATCGTTTCACCGATGAAGCCTGGATACAGCAAGGCGGCCAGGCGCGTTGTATCGGGGATGGACTCGATGAACGCCGCGCTCCGCGCGGATGCTTCGCGCGCCCGATCTGCCCGTAAGCGTCTCATGAAGACGTCGTTGATCCGGGCGACTAGGCCCAAGGTCAACGCTCCCGCCGCTGCTGCGCTTCGTATGCCGCCCGAAACTCCTTGGCGAACACGTCCATGAACGCCTCGTCCGATCCCTGCGCGACGCCGCCGAACTCGCGTTCGTAGTCCTGCCACAAGGCCGCGTCGCGGGCGGCGGGGAGGATGCGGGCGAGGAGGCCCCGGGTTTCGGCGCGCGTCCGGATCGCGGTCGGGGAGAAGCGGTCGAGCGTTGCGCGGAGCGCCCCCTTCATCGCGGCGAGCGTGGCCATCTGGTGCGACTGGAGTTCGAGGAACGCATCCTCCACCGCCTGTTCGGCATCGAGGAAGCCGCGCTCGGGTTCGGCCAGCAGGCGTTCGAGCGCGGCCTCCGGACTGCGCGCGAACTTGAGCGGGTTGTTCCCCAAAAACTCAAGCCGGGTCGACTCCGCGCCCATCTGCGCCTTCGCCCTTGCGCGGGCTTCGAGCATGACAACGAGCCCGGCGGTCAGCTGCCGCAGCAACGTGCCCGCGCGCTTCATCAAGGCGGCGGGCGGGCCGGGCGTGTCGGGCAAACCGGCGGCACCGAGCAGCGCGGACGTAAGGTCGCCGTCGCCGGGCCGCGGTGCCGACCCGGCAGACGGCGCGGCCATGGGACCCGGCGGGGTCGTCGGCATCGCGACCGCTTGCGGAGCGGGTTGTGGTGGAGGAGCCACCGCCTGCGGGATCGGCGGACGCTCCTGCGGCAACTGGTCCGCGCCGCGCGCCGGGTCCAGCCCGAGCGGATCGCGCGGGGGCGGGGCGTCGGGCTTGCCGAAACCGCCGCGCGCCCAGTCGACGACATTGCCCTCGGCCAGCCGCCCCCAGATGTCGTCGGGCGTCGGCGCGGGCGCGCGGTCCGGGGCGGCGCTCGACCAGCCGGAGGCGGGCTCGGGCGGCGGCGCGGCACCTGCGTCCCACGCCGATTGCACGGGCGCGGCCGGCGGCGCGATCGCGGGCGCCCATCCGCCG
>CAXUJK010000004.1:0-171087 GCA_964251385.1 uncultured Sphingomonadaceae bacterium
ACAATGAATCCGGCCAGACGATCATCAAGGGGATGGGCGAGCTCCACCTCGAGATTCTCGTCGATCGCATGAAGCGCGAGTTCAAGGTCGAGGCGAACATCGGCGCGCCGCAGGTGGCGTACCGCGAGTCGCTCGCCAAGAAAGTTGACGTCGATTACACGCACAAGAAGCAGTCGGGCGGCTCGGGCCAGTTCGGCCGCATCAAGTTCACGGTGGAGCCGGGCGAGCGCGGGCAGGGCGTGATCTTCAAGGACGAGGTCAAGGGCGGCAACGTTCCCAAGGAGTACATCCCCTCGGTCGAGAAGGGCATTCGCGAGATCGCCGCGACGGGATCGCTGATCGGCTTCCCGATCATCGACTTCACCGCGACTTTGTACGACGGCGGCTATCACGACGTGGATAGCTCGGCGCTGGCATTCGAGATCACGGGCCGCGGCGGCATGCGGGAAGCCGCGGTCAAGGCAGGGATCAAGCTGCTCGAGCCGATCATGAAGGTCGAGGTGGTGACGCCAGAGGATTATCTCGGCGACGTCATCGGCGATCTCAACTCGCGGCGCGGGCAGATCCAGGGAACGGACAGCCGCGGCAACGCGCAGGTGGTCGAGGCGATCGTGCCGCTTGCGAACATGTTCGGATACGTTAATGAGCTGCGATCCTTCAGCCAGGGTCGCGCTCAGTACTCGATGCAGTTCTCGCACTATGAAGAAGTGCCGCAGAACGTCGCGGACGAGGTCAAGGCGAAGCTCGCTTAAATCATCCAATCACTAGACCACGAGGGTAGTTAGACATGGCAAAAGCCAAATTCGCGCGCACCAAGCCGCACTGCAACATCGGCACCATCGGTCACGTCGACCACGGCAAGACGTCGCTGACCGCGGCGATCACCAAGGTGCTGGCCGAGACGGGCGGCGCGGTGTTCACGTCGTACGCCAATATCGACAAGGCGCCCGAGGAGCGTGAGCGCGGTATCACGATCTCGACCGCGCACGTCGAGTACGAGACCGAAGCGCGCCACTATGCGCACGTCGATTGCCCCGGGCACGCCGACTACGTCAAAAACATGATCACGGGCGCGGCGCAGATGGACGGTGCGATTCTCGTCGTATCGGCGACCGACGGCCCGATGCCGCAGACCCGCGAGCACATCCTGCTCGCCAAGCAGGTCGGCGTTCCGCAGATGGTTGTGTTCATGAACAAGGTCGATCTGGTCGACGACGCCGAAATCCTCGAGCTGGTCGAGCTGGAAATCCGCGAGTTGCTCTCCAAGAACGGGTTCGACGGTGACAACATTCCGATCGTGCAGGGTTCGGCGGTCGCAGCGCTGGACGACAAGACGCCGGAAATCGGTAGTGAAGCCGTCAAGAAGCTTATGGCTGCGGTCGACAGCTGGATCCCGCAGCCCGAGCGTCCGCTCGACAAGCCGTTCCTGATGCCGATCGAGGACGTGTTCTCGATCTCGGGCCGCGGCACGGTCGTCACCGGCCGCGTCGAGACCGGCATCGTCAAGGTCGGCGAGGAAGTCGAGATCGTCGGCATCAAGGACACGGCCAAGACGGTCGTCACGGGCGTCGAGATGTTCCGCAAGCTGCTCGACCAGGGCCAGGCCGGCGACAATATCGGTGCGCTGATCCGCGGTATCGGCCGCGAGGCGGTCGAGCGTGGGCAGGTGCTCTGCAAGCCCGGCTCGATCACGCCGCACACGGATTTCTCGGCCGAGGTGTACGTCCTGTCGAAGGACGAGGGCGGCCGCCACACGCCGTTCTTCGCCAATTACCGTCCGCAATTCTACTTCCGCACGACGGACGTGACGGGTGAAGTCGTTCTGCCGGAAGGGACCGAAATGGTCATGCCCGGCGACAACGTGAACCTGGTCGTTAAGCTGATTGCCCCGATCGCGATGGACCCGGGTCTTCGCTTCGCTATCCGCGAAGGCGGCCGTACGGTCGGCGCAGGGGTTGTCGCGCAGATCAGCAAGTAGTAACACATGTGAAGCGGCGGGTCCGGGTGACTCGCCGCTTCGCTTTTAGTTTCAACTTTTACGCCGGTGCGGGTTGCTCGTGCCGGCGCGGCTCTTTGGTATCGGTACGGTCATGGACACGCAGAATATCCGCATTCGTCTGAAGGCATTCGATCATCGAGTGCTCGACCAGGCGACGGGCGACATCGCCGACACGGCGCGTCGCACGGGCGCGACGATCCGCGGTCCAATCCCGCTGCCAACGCGCATCGAGAAGTTCACCGTCAACCGTTCGCCGCACGTCGACAAGAAGTCACGCGAGCAGTTCGAGGTGCGCACGTACAAGCGGTTGCTCGACATCGTGCAGCCGACCCCGCAGACGGTCGACGCTTTGATGAAGCTCGATCTCGCCGCGGGTGTGGACGTAGAGATCAAGCTGGCCTAAGGGGCTGGCACCGCCCGCCGCTTGCGGTGGGTACATCGGGATACCGCGCAGCTTCAAGCTGCGGTCAGCGTCCCCCGTCACCGGTTCGCCGGACCAGCCCGACGGGGCACGTCATGTTTTTGGCTGGATCAAGCCCGCTTCGTGCGGGCCTCTGAACGAAAGGAATTGGTCATGCGCACCGGCGTGATCGCGAAGAAAATGGGGATGACCCGCCTGTTCCAGGACGACGGTCGCCATGTGCCCGTCACCGTCCTGACGCTGGAGAACGTGCAAGTCGTCTCGCGCCGCGAGATGGACGTGGACGGCTACACCGCCGTTCAGCTCGGCGCGGGCGTCGCCAAGGCCAAGAACGTCGCCAAGCCGCAGCGTGGCCACTTCGGCAAGGCCGAAGTCGAGCCCAAGATGCGCGTCGCCGAGTTCCGTGTCGATGAAGACGCGTTGCTCGAAGTCGGCGCGGAGGTTTCTGCCGAGCATTTCGTCGCCGGCCAGATGGTCGACGTGCAGGGTGTTACGCAGGGCAAGGGGTTCCAGGGCGGCATGAAGCGTTGGGGCTTCGGCGGTCTGCGCGCGACGCACGGCGTGTCCGTGTCGCACCGTTCGTTGGGTTCGACGGGTCAGCGCCAGGATCCCGGCAAGGTGTTCAAGAACAAGAAGATGGCGGGCCACATGGGCGCGCGCAATCGCACGCAGCAGAATTTGGAGATCGTCCGCACGGATCTGGCGCGCGGGCTGCTGTTCGTGAAGGGATCGGTGCCAGGTCACAAAGGCGGCTGGCTGCTCGTCAAGGACGCGGTCAAGGTCGATCGTCATGCCGATGCGCCGTATCCTGCAGGCCTCCGTGCCGCGGCCGAGATCACGACGCACGAGGAAGCGCCCGCCGGTCTGGTCGAGGCCGCCGCCGTCCACGAGATGGAGCATCTGCCTTCGGCCGAGGAAGTCGAGGCGGGCATTCAGGCTTCGGACCGTCAAGCCACCAACGACGGGGAGGGCCAGTAAGTGAAGCTCGACGTTCACACATTCAGCGGCCCCTCCGGCGACATCGACCTCAACGACGACGTGTTCGGCGTCGAGCCGCGCGCCGACATCCTGCATCGCGTCGTGACCTGGCAGCTCGAGAAGCGTCGCGGCACGGCGCGCGGCGCACGTGAGCGGTCTGAGGTCAACCGTACGGGCAAGAAGTACGGCAAGCAGAAGGGCGGCGGTACCGCGCGTCACGGCGATCGGCGCGCGCCGATCTTCGTCGGCGGCGGTAAGGCGCATGGTCCGCGGGTCCGCGACTTTGATCCTTCGCTCAACAAGAAGGTTCGCGCGCTCGGGCTTCGCATGGCGCTGTCTTCGAAGGCACGCGACGGCAAGCTGATTGTGATGGACAATCTCGACATGAGCGAGGCGCGCACCAAGGTGCTGGCCGAGCAGATCACGTCGCTGGGTCTTGGCAAGACGACGCTGGTTATCGACGGCGACGCGCTCAACGTCGGTTTTGCGCACGCTTCGTCGAACCTGAAGGAGATCAACCTCCTCCCCGCGGTCGGCGCCAACGTCTACGATATTCTCAAGCACGACACGCTGGTCCTGACCCGCGCTGCGGTGGAAAAGCTGGAGGCGCGCTTTGTCCGCCAGGAGGTGGTCAATGCCTAAGGTCGATAACAAGCATTACGACGTCATCTTGGCGCCGCACATTACCGAAAAATCGACGATCCTGTCTGAGCAGAACGCAGTCGTGTTCAAGGTTGCTACGAAGGCGACGAAGCCAGAGATTAAGGCTGCGGTCGAAGCGATTTACGGCAAGCCAGTGATCAGTGTGAATACGCTGATTCAGAAGGGCAAGACGAAGCGCTGGAAAGGCCGTGAGTACACGCGGTCGGACATGAAGAAAGCGATCGTGACGCTTGCCGTTGGTGAGATGATCGACGTGACGACGGGGGTTTAGTCAGATGGCACTGAAGAAATTCAACCCGACGACCCCCGGCCAGCGCGGCCTGGTGCTCGTCGACAAGTCGGCGCTCTGGAAGGGCAAGCCCGTCAAGGCGCTGACCGAGGGCAAGAACAAGTCGGGCGGCCGTAACAATAAGGGTCACGCGACCGCGCGCGGCATCGCGGGCGGGCACAAGCAGTCGTACCGCACGGTCGATTTCAAGCGTCGCAACTTCGAGGCGGCGGGCACGGTCGAGCGGCTCGAGTATGATCCCAATCGTTCGGCGTTCATCGCACTGGTCAACTACCCCGCCGATGACGCGGGCAAGACCAAGCAGGCCTACATCATCGCGCCGCAGCGCCTCGCGCCGGGTGATCAGGTCGTCGCGGGCCGCAAGGTGGACGTGAAGCCGGGCAACGCGATGGAGCTTGGCCAGATGCCGGTCGGCACGATCGTGCACAATGTCGAGATGAAGCCCGGCAAGGGCGGCCAGATCGCGCGCGCCGCGGGCACCTATGTCCAGGTCGTCGGCCGCGACCGCGGCATGGTGATCGTCCGGTTGAACTCGGGCGAGCAGCGTTACATTCCGTCCAACTGCATGGCGACGGTCGGCGCGGTGTCGAACCCCGACAACCAGAACCAGAACTTCGGCAAGGCCGGCCGCACGCGCTGGCAGGGCCGCCGCCCGTTGACTCGCGGCGTCGCCAAGAACCCGGTCGACCATCCACACGGCGGCGGTGAAGGCCGCACCTCTGGTGGCCGCCATCCGGTCACGCCGTGGGGCAAGCCGACCAAGGGGGCGCGCACGCGGTCCAACAAGTCGACCGACAAGATGATCATCCGCTCACGTCACGCGAAGAAGAAGTAAATGGCTCGTTCAATCTGGAAAGGCCCGTTCGTCGAGCTGTCGCTGCTGAAGAAAGCGGAGACCGCGCAGGAGGCCAATAACCGTTCGCCGATCAAGACCTGGTCGCGCCGTTCGACGATCCTGCCGCAGTTCGTCGGCCTGACGTTCAACGTCTATAACGGCCGCAAATTCATTCCCGTGTCGGTCAACGAGGACATGGTGGGCATGAAGCTCGGCGAGTTCTCGCCGACGCGCACGTTCCCGGGCCACGCGTCCGACAAGAAGGGCAAGCGCTGATGGGCAAGTCCGCAAACCCGCGCCGCGTCGGCGACAAGGAAGCGCTCGCCGTCGCCACGAACATTCGTGGATCGGCGCAGAAGCTCAACCTGGTCGCGGCGATGATCCGCGGCCACAAGGTCGAAAAGGCGCTCAACATCCTGTCGTTCTCGACCAAGGCGATGGCGGTCGACGTGCGCAAGGTGCTGGCGAGCGCGATCGCGAACGCCGAGAACAATCATAATCTCGATGTTGACGCGCTGGTCGTGCAGGAAGCTTCGGTCGGCAAGGCGCTCAGCATGAAGCGCTTCGCCACTCGCGCCCGCGGCCGTTCGACCCGCATCGTCAAGCCGTTTAGCCGTATCCGCGTCGTCGTGCGCGAGCAGGAGCCCGCATAATGGGTCAGAAATCCAATCCGATCGGGCTCCGGCTCCAGATCAACCGTACCTGGGACAGCCGCTGGTACGCCGAGGGCGCGGACTATGGCCGGCTGCTGCTCGAGGACCTGACGATCCGCAAGCACATCATGAAGACGATTCCGCAGGCCGCGATTTCCAAGGTCGTCATCGAGCGCCCGGCGAAGCTTTGCCGCATCTCGGTCTATGCCGCTCGCCCCGGTGTGATCATCGGCAAGAAGGGCGCGGACATCGAGACGCTGCGCAAGACGCTCGGCAAGATGACGACGTCGACCGTGTCGCTCAACATCGTCGAGATTCGCAAGCCCGAGATCGACGCCAAGCTCGTCGCGCAGGGCATCGCGGATCAGCTAGAGCGCCGCATTGCGTTCCGTCGTGCCATGAAGCGCGCGGTGCAGTCGGCGATGCGTTTGGGTGCCGAGGGCATTCGCGTCGCTTGTGGCGGTCGTCTCGGCGGGGCGGAGATCGCACGCTCCGAGAGCTACCGCGAGGGCCGCGTGCCGTTGCACACGCTGCGCGCGAACATGGATTATGCCGAAGCGCAGGCGCACACCGCGTACGGCGTGTGCGGCGTCAAGGTCTGGGTCTTCAAGGGCGAGATCCTGGGTCACGACCCGATGTCGCAGGACCGGCTGATGATGGAAGCGCAGACTTCCGGCGTCCGGCCCGCGCGTTAAGGACTGAACATGCTGCAACCGAAAAAAACCAAGTTCCGCAAGGGGTTCAAGGGCCGCATCCATGGCAACGCCAAGGGTGGGACTGCGCTGAACTTCGGCGCGTTTGGCTTAAAGGCTCTCGAGCCGGAGCGGATCACCGCGCGGCAGATCGAGGCGGCGCGCCGTGCGATCACGCGTCACATCAAGCGTCAGGGACGCTTGTGGATCCGCATTTTCCCGGACGTGCCGATCTCGTCCAAGCCCGCCGAAGTCCGCATGGGTAAGGGCAAGGGCAGCCCCGAATTCTGGGCCGCGCGCGTCAAGCCCGGCCGCATCCTGTTCGAGCTCGACGGCGTTCCCGGCGCGCTTGCCCGCGTGGCGTTCGAGCGCGGCGCGGAGAAACTTCCGATCAAGACCAAGGTCATCGCGCGCCTTGGCGAGAGCATGGTGTAATATGGCGAAGATCGCAGATTTGAAGGCGCGCAGCGACGACCAGCTGTCCGAGAGCCTGGGTGAACTCAAGCGCGAGGCGTTCAACCTCCGTTTTCAAGCGGCGACCAACCAGCTCGAGAAGCCGAGCCGCGTGCGCGAAGTTCGCCGCACGATCGCGCAGATCAAGACGTTGCAGAACGAGCGTCAAAACGCTCCGCAGGGACAGTAAGCCATGCCGAAACGAATTTTGACGGGCACGATCGTGTCGGACAAGCCGGACAAGACGGTGGTCGTGTCGATCGAACGCCGGGTCAAGCATCCGCTGTACGGCAAGATCATCAAGCGTTCGAAGAAGTATCACGCGCACGACGAAGGCAATGTCTACAAGCAGGGCGAGACCGTGCGGATCGAAGAGACCGCGCCGATTTCCAAGCTCAAGACTTGGACTGTGATCGACCGCGTCGACACGCATGCGACGCCTGAGCGCGCCGACACGGCGTAAGC
Organism: uncultured Sphingomonadaceae bacterium; assembly: GCA_964251385.1. GTDB lineage: Bacteria > Pseudomonadota > Alphaproteobacteria > Sphingomonadales > Sphingomonadaceae > CADCVW01. Next base: position 7,449 of record CAXUJK010000004.1, read on the forward strand.
CACACATTGTTTAGAAGGAACGGGATCAAGCCATGATCCAGATGCAGTCCAATCTCGAAGTCGCCGACAATAGCGGCGCCAAGCGCGTCCAGTGCATCAAGGTGCTGGGCGGATCGAAGCGGCGCTTTGCCGGCGTTGGCGACATCATCGTCGTGTCGATCAAGGAAGCCGCGCCGCGGGGACGCGTCAAGAAGGGCGACGTTCATCGCGCCGTGATCGTGCGGACGGCGAAGGACATCCATCGCGCCGACGGCTCGACAATCCGCTTCGACAGCAATGCCGCGGTGCTGGTCAACAAGAACGAGGAGCCGATCGGCACGCGCATCTTCGGCCCGGTCGTTCGCGAACTGCGCGCCAAGAAGCACATGAAGATCATCTCGCTCGCGCCGGAGGTGCTGTGATGGCATCCGCGAAGATCAAGAAGGGCGACCAAGTCGTCATCCTGTCCGGCCGCGACAAGGGCAAGACGGGCACGGTGACGCAGGCCATGCCGAAGGACGGCAAGGTCATCGTCGGCGGGATCAACGTGATCACGCGGCACGCCAAGCCGTCACAGTCCGATCCGCAGGGTGGGCTGCAGAAGAGCGAAGCGCCTTTGCACGCGTCCAAAGTCGCGATTGCCGATCCCAAGACGGGCAAGGCGACGCGCGTCCGTTTCGAAACACGGGATGGCAAGAAGGTCCGCGTCGCGGCCGCATCCGGGGAGCTGATCAATGGCTGAAGCCAAGACCGACGGCTACGTGCCGCGTTTGAAGAACGATTACGACCAGCGCATCGTCAAGGCGATGACCGAGAAGTTCGGGTACAAGAACGCGATGGCGGTGCCGCGCCTCGACAAGATCGTCATCAACATGGGCGTGGGCGAAGCGACGCAGGACAAGAAGAAGGTCGATGTCGCCGCCAACGAAATGCAGCTGATCGCCGGGCAGAAGCCGGTGGTCACCAAGGCCAAGACGTCCATCGCGCAGTTCAAGCTGCGCGAAGGCATGCCGATCGGCTGCAAGGTCACGCTGCGCCGCCAGAAGATGTACGAATTCCTCGATCGTCTCGTCACGGTCGCGCTGCCCCGCGTGCGCGATTTCCGCGGGCTGAACGACAAGTCGTTCGACGGCCGCGGCAACTACGCCATGGGCCTCAAGGAGCAGATCATTTTTCCGGAGATCAGCTACGACCAGATCGACAGCGTTCGCGGCATGGACGTGATCATCACCACGACCGCGAAGACCGACGACGAGGCGCGCGAGCTGCTGCGCCTGTTCAACTTCCCATTCCCCAAGCCCGAGGCCGCAGAGCCCGTGGCGCAGGCAGCATAGAAAGGAACTTAAGTCCGTGGCGAAACTGAGTTCGATCAACAAGAACGAGAAGCGCAAGAAGCTCGTCAAGCAATATGCCGGCAAGCTCGCGAAGCTGCGTAGCGTCGCGGACGACAAGTCCGCCGACGAGACCGAGCGGCTGATGGCGCGCCTCAAGATGGCGGAACTGCCCAGGAATGCGAACCCGACCCGCGTGCGCAACCGCTGCATGGTCACCGGCCGCAGCCGCGCGGTGTACCGCAAGTTCCAGCTGTCGCGCATCATGATGCGCGAGCTGGGCAACATGGGCCTGATCCCCGGCCTCACGAAGTCGAGTTGGTAGCATGGCGTTGACCGATCCTCTGGGCGACCTACTCACCCGCATCCGCAATGGCCAGCAGGCGAAGAAGGACAGCGTCGTCACGCCCGCATCGAAGCTGCGCGCGCGCGTCCTCGATGTGCTTGAGCGCGAAGGCTATATCCGCGGCTACTCGGAAGAGCCTATCGGCAAGCATGCTGGCTTGCGCATCGAGCTCAAATATTTCGAGGGCAAGCCCGCGATCCAGCATGTGTCGCGCGTGTCGAAGCCGGGCCGCCGCGTCTACTCGGGATCGACCGACCTGCCGCGCGTCCGTAACGGGCTCGGCATCACGATCGTGTCCACGCCGCGTGGCGTCCTGAGCGATGCGGAAGCGCGCGACCAGAATGTCGGCGGCGAAGTGCTCGCGGAGGTATTTTGATATGAGCCGCATCGGAAAAGTCCCGGTCACCGTGCCGGGCGGCGTCACTGCCACCGCGTCCGAAGGCGTGCTGTCGGTCAAGGGGGCCAAAGGCGTCCTGACGATGCCGATGATCGACGATCTCGACTACGGGATCGAAGAGGGCAAGATCACGGTCAAGCCGGCGAACGAGACCAAGCGCGCGCGTGCTTTCTGGGGCATGCATCGTACGCTGGTGCAGAACCTGGTCACGGGCGTCACGGACGGGTTCAGCAAGACGCTCGAAATTACCGGCGTCGGTTATCGCGCGGCGGTGCAGGGCAAGAATTTGCGCTTGCAGCTCGGGTACAGCCACGACGTCAATATCGACGTGCCGGCCGATCTCGACGTGAAGACGCCGGATCAGACGACCGTCGTGATCAGCGGCAACGATCGGCAGCGCGTCGGCCAGTTGGCCGCGGAAATCCGACGCTGGCGCAAGCCCGAGCCGTACAAGGGCAAGGGCATCAAGTATCGCGGCGAGTTCATCTTCCGCAAGGAAGGGAAGAAGAAGTAATGGCGAAAATGTCCCTCTTCGAGCGGCGGCGTCGGCGCGTGCGCACGGCGATCAAGTCAAAGGGTTCGGTGCTCGGCAAGTCGCGGCCGCGATTGTCGATTCACCGTTCGGGTCGTCACATCTACGCCCAGCTGATCGACGATGCGCAGGGCCGCACGTTGGCTGCGGCCTCCTCGCTGGATGCCGACGGCAAGGGCAAGACCGGTGCGACGACCGAAGCCGCGGCCGAAGTCGGCAAGCGCGTGGCCGAACGCGCGGTTGCCGCCGGCGTCACAACCGTCGTCTTCGATCGCGGTGGGTTTCTGTATCACGGCCGCGTGAAAGCGCTGGCCGACGCGGCGCGCGCAAGCGGCCTGGAGTTTTAAGATGGCTGACGTAACCGAAGCAGGTCCTCCGCAGGACATCGTCAACCCGCAAGAGAACGCACCCCCCGCCGATGAGCGTTACCCCGCACGCGGTGGCCGTGGCGGTGGTCCCGGCCGTGGTGGCCCCGGCGGCAATCGTGGTGGGCCGGGCGGCAATCGTGGCGGCCCCGGCGGCAACCGCGGACGGCGTGACGGTCCTGGTGGCCGTGGCGGCCGCGAAGAGGGCGGCGAGGAGCTGATCGAAAAGCTCGTCCACATCAACCGCGTGTCCAAGACAGTAAAGGGCGGCAAGCGCTTCGGCTTCGCCGCGCTCGTCGTCGTCGGCGACGGCAAGGGCCGCGTCGGCTTCGGCAAGGGCAAGGCGCGCGAAGTGCCGGAAGCGATCACCAAGGGCACTGCCGCCGCCAAGAAGGCGATGGTGCGCGTGCCGTTGCGCGAAGGCCGTACGCTGCATCACGACGGCATGGGTCATTTCGGCGCGGGCCGTGTCTACGTCCGCTCGGCACCCTCGGGCACGGGTATCATCGCGGGCGGCCCGATGCGTGCGATCTTCGAATCGCTCGGCGTCGCCGACGTGGTGACGAAGTCGACGGGCACGTCCAACCCGTACAACATGATCCGCGCGACGTTCGAGGCACTCGGCGAGCAGACGTCGCCCAAAGCGGTCGCGCAGCGTCGCGGCAAGAAGATCGCGGACCTGCTCGGTCGCGGCGGTGCGGCACCGGCCGAAGCTGAAGCCGCCGCTGAAGCGGTCGTGGAGTAAGTACGATGGCGTTGATCACTGTAACCCAGACCGGCTCCCCCATCCGCCGACCCGCACATCAGCGCGCGACGTTGATCGGGTTAGGCCTCAACAAGATGGGCCGTTCGGTCCAGCTCGAAGACACCCCCGACAACATGGGCGCGATCCGCAAGGTCGCGCACATGGTTCGGGTGGACACGAACTAAGCCCGCTCTCCGCCAGGAGAGTTCAGCGCGACAAAAGCGAAAGCGAGTGCACACATGAAACTTAACGACATCAGAGACAATCCCGGCGCGCGTAAGTCGCGCGTGCGGGTCGGCCGCGGCATCGGGTCGGGCGTCGGCAAGACCGCCGGGCGCGGGCAGAAGGGGCAGAAGAGCCGTTCGGGCGTCAGCATCGCCGGCTTCGAAGGCGGGCAGATGCCGCTCCACATGCGGATCCCCAAGCGCGGCTTCAACAACATCTTCGCCAAGGATTATGCCGAGATCAACGTCGGTGCGCTCCAGAAGCTCGTCGACGCGGGCCTCGCGGTCGACGGGACGCTCGACCACGCCGCGCTGAAGGCGGCGGGCGTCGCGCGCGGCGGTAAGGACGGCGTGCGTCTGCTCGGTAAGGGCGAACTGACGGCGAAGCTGTCGCTCCGCGTCGCGGGCGCGTCGAAAGGCGCGATCGAGGCGGTCGAGCGGGCAGGAGGCTCGGTCGAGGTGATCGAAATTGTCGCCGCCAAGGACAAGGCCGCCGCCAAGAAGGGCAAGGTGCGGCAAGCCCGCATCGACGCGCGCAAGACCTAGGCTTTCGTTTAGGGGTTGGGGCTGCGGCCAACCCCGTCCTATATGGCGCTCAAGCAAGCGCGTGTTCGCGCCTCCAACAAGGTCTAACGCATGGCATCCGCAGCCGAACAGATGGCCGCCAACATTTCGATGGCGAGCTTCACCAAAGCCACCGAACTCAAGAAGCGCCTCTGGTTCACGCTCGGTGCGCTGATCATCTTCCGGATGCTGAGCTTCATCCCGCTACCCGGTATCGACCCGGGGCTCATGGCGCAGCTCTACAACACGCAGCGCGGCGGCGTGCTCGACTTCTTCAACACCTTTTCGGGCGGCTCGTTGGAGCGTGCGTCTCTGATCGCGCTCGGCGTCATGCCCTACATCACGGCGTCGATCGTCGTTCAGCTCTCGACCTCGCTCTCGCCGCACATGGCGGCCCTCAAGAAGGAAGGCGAGGCGGGTCGCAAGAAGATGAACCAGTACACGCGCTACGGCACCGTGTTCCTGACGATCGTCCAGGGCTATTTCCTCGCCACCAGCCTGATGGGATCGGCGGGAACGCAGGGCATCAGCGTCGTCGTCAACCCCGGCAACATGTTCATCCTGTCGACGATCGTGACGCTCGTCGGCGGCACCATGTTCCTCATGTGGCTCGGCGAGCAGATCACGTCGCGTGGCATCGGCAACGGCGTGTCGCTCATCATCATGGCGGGCATTGTGGCGTCGCTGCCGCGTGCGCTGGCGCAGGTGTTCGAGGGCGGGCGCACGGGAACGCTCTCGCCGCTCATCATCCTCGCGGTGCTGCTGCTCGCGGTCGGGCTGATCCTGTTCATCTGCTTCATGGAGCGCGCGCAGCGCCGCGTGTTGATTCAGTATCCCAAGCGCCAGACCGCGCGCGGCCAGATGCAGGCGGATCGCTCGCACCTGCCGCTCAAGATCAACACCGCGGGCGTCATCCCGCCGATCTTCGCGTCCTCGCTGCTGCTCATGCCGCTGACGATCGCGCAGTTCGCGGGCAACAAGGTGCAGGGCGAGTCCGCGTCCGGCGACTTCCTGATCACCCTGTCGACGTGGCTCGCGCACGGCTCACCGCTCTACATGGCGCTGTATGCGGCGGGGATTATCTTCTTCTGTTTCTTCTACACCGCGGTCGTGTTCAACCCGGAGGAGACCGCGACCAACCTCAAGCAGCACGGCGGCTTCATCCCCGGCATCCGGCCGGGCAAGAACACCGAGACCTATCTCGACTACGTCCTGACCCGCATCACTGTGGTCGGCGCGGCGTACCTGACGATCATCTGCCTCGTGCCCGAGTTCCTGATCAGCCGCGCGGGCATTCCTTTCTACCTGGGCGGCACCAGCCTGCTGATCGTGGTCAACGTGACGATGGATACCGTGACGCAAATCCAGTCGCACCTGATCGCGCATCAGTATGGCGACCTCATCAAGAAATCGAAGCTCAAGAGCGGCGCACGCGGAGCCGCGGTGCCGCCGCCGAAGGGCTTCCGCCGCTGACGCTCGCGTGTCACATAGGGTCATGAACATCATCCTCCTGGGGCCGCCGGGCGCGGGCAAGGGCACGCAGGCGACCCGCCTGGAAGCCGAACGCGGCATGGTGCAGCTGTCGACCGGCAACATGCTGCGCGCCGCGGTCGCCGCGGGTTCGGCGGTCGGGCTCAAGGCCAAGGCGGTCATGGCGAGCGGGGGGCTCGTTTCCGACGAAATCGTGACCGGGATCCTGTCCGACCGTCTCGATCAGCCCGATGTTCGAAGCGGCTTCATCCTCGACGGTTATCCCCGCACCGAAGCGCAGGCGCGGGCGCTCGACGCGTTGCTGACCCGAAAAGGCATGGCGTTGCACCACGTCATCGAACTGTGCGTCGACGAGGCCGCGCTGACCGACCGCGTCACCGGCCGCTTCAGCTGCTCGTCGTGCGGGGAAGGATATCACGACCGCTATAAGCTGCCCGCCGTGGCGCAGGTATGCGACGTGTGCGGATCGACCGTCTTCACCCGCCGCGCCGACGACAACGCCGAAACCGTGCGTCAGCGCATGGCCGAGTACCACGCCAAGACCGCGCCCATACTGCCCCACTACGAAGCGCTCGGCCTCGTCCGCCGCGTCGACGGCATGGCCCCGATCGAAGCCGTCAACGCATCGATAGAGGCGATCCTGGTCGGCTAGACTCGGCCGGATAGCCGCCGAGCGCGTCGCTCGGTACAGGCAAGGTCGCCCACACGTCCGGCGTGACCGCGATCCGCATCGCCACGCAGGTCGGGCCGAGCGTCACGCGGGGTTCGCCCGCATGCGCCGGGAGCGTCATGAACGAAATGCCGGTTTGTCTTGCCCGCGCATCGAGCAGCACCGGAAAACGCGCCGTCGTGCCCGCGGGATCGAGCGGGAACCAGCCGTCCTGCTTGCCCAGGCCGTTCTGCGCCATCAACAGCCGGCGCGGCGCCGGAAGCACGCGGTACGCGATCCGGACTTCGAAAAACTCGCCGGGTCCGTCGATGAAGATGCGCTTGCGGTCGGTGGATACGCGGCAGGGGGCCGGCGTCCAGTCCGGCTGCTTCGCGCGAACCCAAAGGAACGTCTTGGGCGCGACGATGTCGATGCGGTAGTCGCGGAGCAGCGGTCCCCAGAACCACCAATTCGCGCTCAGCGACCAGCCCTGATATCCCCAGGTCGCCCACGGCCGCGAGCTGACGACGAGCGGAGGTTTGGCTTCGATCAGCCCGGCGAAGGCCGCGCGTTCGTTGCCGAGCGCATGGATGGTGGAGTCGACGCGGCCCAGATTCTGGCGGCGCAGCGCGCTCCAAAGGCCCCAATACTCCTCGACGAATCCTTGCCGCGGCGTGTCGGCACGCGCCATGTACGCGCGCCATTCGATGGGAAGAAAGCCGCCCAGGCCGGCTTCCCGGTACATCGCCGGATCGCGCGACAGCCGGTCGCCGCGCCACGCATAGGCGGCGATGCCGGTGCCGGCGTACAGCAGGACCACTGCCCCCAGCGCGCGCGTCCCGTGCCGGGCAACGAAGGCGCCGACCCGTCCCGTCTCGAGCCGCGACCAGATCCACTTGACCGCGTACCCGGCGAAGACCAGCGCCGCCCACCATCGGATGGCGGAGAAGTAGCCCGGCTCGAGGTGTCCGCCCGCGAACGCGATCAGGCCTCCCGCCAGGACCGCCCACCCGATCAGCGCAAGCATCGCTTCTCCGGGATCGCGGGTTCGTGCGACGCGGACGGAGAAGACGGCGAGGACCGCTGCGGCGAAGATATGCGGCGGCGTCACCAGGATGCCGAAATCGGCCGGCGTGAAAAGGCGGCCGTCGAGCCATGGGCCGTAATACCACCATTGATCCCGGCCGACGCCGTTGACGAGGTAGTCGAGGAAGGGCAGCGGATGCCCCGCGGTCAGCAGCGTCACCGTCGCGGCGAACATCGCGCCCGCGCCCGCGCCCCCCGCGACGACGTTGGCGACCGTCCAGCGCCCGTTGCGGGTGAGGTCGATCGCCATCACCAGCGCGGCCATCGCGGCGGCGGGCGGTCCGTAATCGTTCGACCACCACAGGATGCCGCCGCCGATCGCGCCGAAGCACAGGCTGCGCACGTGGGGTGCGCGGACCCTGGCCATGACGAGCAGCAGCAGCGCGGCGCTCAGGTACGGCGCGAAACTGCGCAGCGGCCGCATCGAATTGCCCGGCTCCGCCTGCCCCAGGATGATCTCGTACATGGCCCGGCCCAGAAAGCCGCCTTTCGCGGCGCCGAGCGCCAGGGGGACCACGATCAGGGCCACGGCCAGCACGCGCGCGGACGGGATCTTCGGCGCGATCAGGCGCATGACGAGCGCGATCGTCCCCGCCGATGCCGCCATGATGACGAAATACGCGGCCGTCGCGCTCGCCGCCAGATCGGACCCCGCCGCCTTGAACGGAAGGTAGGGCACATAGACCGTGGTCAGCCCCAGATACGGCAGGAAGTCGCGTCCCGGAAACTGACCGCTGTCGAGGCGAAACAATGCGCTCGCCGTCTGGAACGCACCGTCGACATGCCACGTCGGCAGCACCAGCGTGATCGTGCGGATCACGTACCACAGCCCGACCGCCGCCACGGCGATCAGGCCGACCTCGCTTACGCTCCGGCGGGGCAAGCGAAGGTCCGTCACGAGCTGTCCTTGGATGGTGAGGTCCCATTCAGCGCTTGTGGCAGGATCGCGCGAACGTCGGGGGTCATGGGAACGGCGGCGGCGGTGCAGCCCGTCACGGCCACCGCGCGCGGGCCGGCCGCCGGCGACACGCGGAACCGCACGCCCCGCGCGACCACCTCCGCATCGACGAACACGGGAAAGCGCGCGTGTCCGGCAGCGGCGTCGAGAGGAAACCAGCCGTCCGCCATGCCGAGACCGTTATACGCCATTAGCAAGCGCCGCGCCGCAGGCTCCGTCCGGTAGGTCGCGTGGACATCGAACAGGCCGCCGGACGCGCCCTCGACAATCAGGCGGGTGCGGTCGGACGACACGCGGCAAGGCACGGGCTTCCAACCCGGCTGCTCGGCGCGCGTCCACAAGAAGGTTTTGGGCGATACGGCGACGATCCGGTGATTGCGGAGCAACGGTGCGTAGAACCACCAGTTCACGCTCATGGACCACCCCTGGTACCCCAATGTTGTCGAAGGTCGCGACGAGATCATGAGCGGGCGCTTCATCTCGATAGACTGGCCGTGCGCGACGCGTTCGTCGCCGAGCGCATGAATCGTCGAGTCGACCGCCCCGAAATGCTGTCGGCTCACCGCGCTCCATAAACCCCAGTACTCCTCCACCACGTCCGATCCGGAAGACTTCGCGCGCGTCATGTAAGCGCGCCAACCGACCGGCAGGTATCCGCCGAGACCGTCTTCTCGGTAGAAGGCGGGATCGCGAGCGAGCTGATCCTGCCGCCAAGCGTAAGCGGCCGCTCCTGATGCCGCATACGTCAGAGCCACTCCCGCGAGAACGCGCTTGCTGTATCGACGAACCCAGGTTCCAAGCTGCTTAGGCTCAAGCCATGACCAAAGCCATCTGATCGCATGGGCGAGGACGACGAGGCCCGCCCACCAACGGAACGCGGCGAAATAACCGATGTCGACATGCCCGCCGACCGTGGCGAGCAACCCGCCGGTGATTAGAGCGAGCCCGATCAGAGCGAGCATGGCCTCGTGGCGATCGCGACCGTGTGCCACGCGCACGCCCAGAGCGGCGAACACCGTAACCGCAAACAGGTGAGATGACGTCAGGAGGACGCTCAGGTCCGTCATTGCGAAGATGCGTGCGTCGAACCAAGGGCCGAAGTACCACCATTGATCCCTACCGACATCGACGAAGAGGTACTCCATGAAACGCCGTGGATGGAACGCCGTCAGCAGCGTCACCGTCGCGACCATGGTCGCGATCGCGCCTACCGCGCCGGCGGCGATGTTCGCGACCGAAAAACCGCGCGCGCGAACGAGGTCGACGCCCATGGTGACGGCAGCCATGGCGGCGGCAGGCGGTCCATAGTCGCTGGACCACCAGAAGATGCCACCGCCGATCGCACCGAAGCACAGGTTGCGCTTGGCCGGCGTGCGCACCTTGTCGAGAACGACCAGGAGCAACGCGGCGCTCAGGTACGGTGCGGAGCTTCGTAACGACCGCATGGAGTTACCCGGGACGATCTGCCCCAGGAGCGTTTCCTCGAATGCCTCGTACAGATATCCCGACTTTGCCGCGCCGAGTGCCAACGGCATGGTGATCAAGGCGACGATGAAGACGCGTGCGGACGGCAATGTCGGGGTGACGAGGCGTATGGATAGCACGATCGTCGCCGCCGACGCCGCCATGACGACGACGTACGCGGCCGTTGCGCTTGCCGCGAGATCGGAGCCTGCCGCCTTGAACACGGGAAAGGGAACGTAGACCGCCGCCAGCCCCAGATAAGGTAGAAAATCGCGCCCTGGGAATTGGCCGCTATCGAGCCGGAAAAGTCCGCTCGCGGTTTGAAAGGCGCCGTCGACATGCAAGGTCGGCACGTTCAGCGTTACCGCACGGACGATGAAGATCAGGCCGACAAACGTCGCGAGCAGCATGAGCAAGTCGGACCGGCGTCGCACGGCGGCGTAGGATCGAACCAGGGAGCACCTACGGCGGGACTGAACAACTGATTACCGACCTTAGAGCTTCCTGCGGCAAAGACAAAGTCGCCCCGCGATACGTCGGGCCGCCGCACGCCCGCGCTCTGCTTGACACGCGCACGCACGACACGTATTTGCGTTCCATCCCGAGACGACAGGTTCCGGCGGCGCTGTATCGCGTCCGCCGTTTTCGTACGTTCCCGTGGATGTCCAGGCTATGAGATGGGGCGGCCAGCGTCCCGTGGAGCTAAAGGAGAGCAAATACATGGCACGGATTGCGGGGGTCAATATCCCGTCCAACAAGCGCGTCGAGATCGCGCTGACATATATTCACGGCATCGGGCGCACGCGCGCTTTGCGGATCACGGAAAGTCTGGAGATCGACCGGTCGCGGCGCATCCAGGATCTGACGGACAGCGAAGTGCTGCAGATCCGCGAAGCGATCGACGGCGGGACCGCGGTCGAGGGCGACCTTCGCCGCCAGACCGCGATGAACATCAAGCGATTGATGGACCTGGCCTGCTACCGCGGCCTGCGTCATCGCAAGGGCCTGCCCGTCCGCGGCCAGCGCACGCACACCAACGCGCGCACCCGCAAGGGCAAGGCCAAGCCGATCGCGGGCAAGAAGAAGTAGTCTTCGCCGCTTCGTCAATCATGCTTGAGCCGCACTGCGGCTCGCACAAGGTCAGGATTACAAAAAATGGCACGGGAACCAGCGCGCATCAAGCGGCGCGAGCGCAAGAACATCACCGCGGGCGTCGCGCACGTCAATGCGTCCTTCAACAACACGATGATCACCATCACGGACGCGCAGGGCAACGCGATCGCGTGGTCGTCGGCGGGCACGATGGGCTTCAAGGGATCGCGCAAGTCGACGCCGTACGCGGCGCAGGTCGCGGCCGAGGATGCGGGCAAGAAGGCGGCGGAGCACGGCGTGCGAACGCTCGATGTCGAGGTCAAGGGGCCCGGATCGGGCCGCGAGTCCGCTCTGCGCGCGCTGCAGGCGGTCGGTTTTCAGATCATGTCGATCCGCGACGTGACCAGCATACCGCACAACGGCGTCCGCCCGTCCAAACGCCGCCGCGTCTGATCCGAGAGCCGGGCCGTCCGCGGCCTCGGCTTTTCCAATCGCGGGAAGTCAGCCCGCGACAATCGCTCAAATCCAAGGGAACATCATGGCCGTCAACGCGAAAAACTGGCAGGAAATGAAGAAGCCCAATTCGCTCGAGAAGAAGATCGGGGCGGGTAACGATCGGCGCAAGGCCGTGTTCACCGCGGAGCCGCTGGAGCGCGGGTTCGGGATGACGCTGGGCAATTCGCTGCGGCGTGTGTTGCTGTCTTCGTTGCAGGGTGCGGCGGTGACGTCGATGAAGATCGAGGGGGTGCTTCACGAGTTCTCGTCGCTCGCCGGGGTGCGCGAGGACGTCACGGACATCGTGTTGAACGTCAAGCAGATCGCGCTTCGCATGGAAGGCGAGGGGGTCCGTCGGCTGCAGCTGTCCGCGACGGGTCCGGGCGAGGTCACCGCGGGCCAGATCGTGACGTCGGGCGACATCCAGGTGACCAACCCGGAGCTGGTGCTGTGCCACCTGGACGAAGGCGCGACGCTCAACATGGAGCTGACCGCGGAGATCGGGAAGGGGTACGTGCCGTCCTCGGAAAACCGTCCGGTGGACGCGCCGATCGGGTTGATCCCGGTGGACGCGTTGTACTCGCCGGTGCGGCAGGTCGCGTACAAGGTCGAGAACACGCGGGTCGGGCAGGAGCTCGACTACGACAAGCTGACGCTGACGGTGGAGACGGACGGGACGGTGTCGCCGGACGACGCGGTGGCGTACGCGGCGCGGATCCTGCAGGACCAGCTGCAGCTGTTCGTCAACTTCGACGACAAGATGCAGACGACGTCCGTGCCGCAGATGGCGGGCATCGCGATCCCGTTGCAGCCGGACCTGCCTTCGGACACGAACCAGTTGAACCGCTACCTGCTCAAGAAGGTCGACGAACTGGAGCTGTCGGTGCGCAGCGCGAACTGCCTCAAGAACGACAACATCATCTATATCGGCGACCTGGTCGGCAAGACGGAGGCCGAGATGCTGCGCACGCCCAACTTCGGGCGCAAGTCGTTGAACGAGATCAAGGAAGTGCTGTCGTCGATGGGGCTGCGGCTTGGGATGGAGATCCCGGGCTGGCCGCCGGAGAACATCGAGGACATGGCCAAGAAGCTCGAACAGGAGATGCTCGGCTGAGCCGCTCTCGCGTAGCGTAGCGGGCGCGAAGCGCCCGCAAGCTGGGCGGGAGACGGCGCAAGCCCGATCGGCGGGCGAGGGAGCGGCGCCCGCCGCGACATCGACCCGACCGGCGTCAAGCGGGCTTTGCCCGCTCTTCCCCCTTCACCGTACCCCAGGGCCGCCGCAAGGCGGCCCTTCTTCTTTCTTCTACCTACCAGAGTTGACCTTCCGGCACCTGGTGTATCGGAACCAGGTAGCCCCAGACTGCCTCGCTTTGCACATCACCCGTCGGCTCGAACCACGCGGCCGACGCGGGCGGCGGCGCGAAGAAGTCCGCTTCGCCCAACGTCGAGCCGTCGGCGAACCGGATGATTTCCACGCCCGCATTGGCCATCTGCTCGTCCAGGAGGATGGACCCGGCAGCGTGACGAAAGGTGATCAGCACGTCGTCGACGTCGGTCGTCGATCGCGTGAAGATCAGGTCGGCGGCCGTGATCCCCGCTCCGAAGACCAACACCTCGTCGGGCGAGCTGTCGGCGCTCGTGTCGTAGACGACGTCGTCGCCGTCGCCGAGCCCGTAATGGTAGACGTCGATGCCGGCGTCGCCCTGAAGATGGTCGTTGCCGGTGCCGCCGGTCAGGACATCGTCGCCGCCCCGCCCGATCAGGCGATCCGCGCCCGCTCCGCCGGACAAAATGTCGGCATCGTACCCGCCGTAGAAGACATCGTTGCCGCCGTTCGACGCCGTCGCGCGCGCCATGAGGTCGGCGTGCGTCAGCACCGCGCCGTCGGCGAACCGCACCGCCTCGACCCGCGACCACTCGGCGGAAATCGAGCCGTCGAGCGTAACCGTGTCGCCGTTGCCGTAGCCGATGACGAGGTCGTTGCCCGTGTCCGCCTGCCGCACCGTTATGGTCGACGCGGTGATCCCTGCACCGAACAGGACCGCGTCGCTTCCCCAGCCTTCGCGGATGATGTCCTGCCCGTCGCCGACGTCGAGGACGTAAATGTCGGCATCCTGATCGCCCGATAGGATGTCGTTACCCGTGCCGCCGGTCAGGCGATCGTTGCCGTACCGTCCGGCCAGGCGGTCCGCGCCCGCGCCGCCCGAAAGGACATCGTGGCCCTCGCCGCCGAAGAAGCTGTCCGCGCCAGTCGTCGGCGTCGTCGCGCGCGCGAAGAGGTCGGCATGCGTCAGGACCGTGCCGTCCGCGAAGTGCACGTATTCAATGCGCGACCAAGGGTTCGCCGAGCTTCCCTCGAGCGTGACGTTGTCGGTCGGCCCGTACGAAAGGATGAAGCCGTCGCCGTTCGCGGTCTGGCGTATGGTGATCGAAGCCGCGGTGATGCCGCTCCCGAACACGACCGTGTCGTTGCCCCAGTTCTCGCGGACGATGTCCGCGCCGTCGCCGATGTCGAAGACGTACACGTCGTTGTCGGCGTCGCCCGCGAGGACGTCGTTGCCGGTGCCGCCGATCAGGCGGTCGTTGCCGCCGCGCCCGCTCAGCCGGTCCGCCCCCGCTCCGCCCGACAGCACGTCGTCCTCGAATCCGCCATGGAAGACGTCGATCCCGACCGTGGGCGCGGTCGCGCGCGCCATCAGGTCCGCGTGCGTCCACACGGTTCCGTCGGCGAACCGCACGCCTTCGGTCCGGCCCCAAGGCGTGGCCATCGTGTCGTCGAGCGTCACGCGATCGCCCGCCGTCCCGATCGTCAGGACGAGGTCGTTTCCGGTGTCGCCCTGCGCGACGGTCACATCGGCGGGCGCGATGCCGACGCCGAGGACCACCCAGTCGTCGCCCCAGTTTTCCTGCACCGCATCCTGCCCGTCGCCGACGTTGAAGATGTAGGTGTCATCGCCGCGATCGCCGAGTAGGCGATCATTTCCGGCACCGCCGATGAATGTGTCCGCTCCGTAGCCGCCGCGGAGGGTGTCGTTGCCCGCGAGTCCCACCATCGTTGACGCCAGGCCGAAGCTTTGCAGCACGTCCGCGCCAGCCGTCGCGAGCGACGCCATCACCCCGTCGCGTATCTCGCGATGCGACGCCTGCGGCCCATCCGGGAACGTGACGCGCTCGATCGTCGCTGCGCCGTTCGAGTCGAAATATCCGGTGACCGTGATGCTATCAGTCCGCCCTTCGAAGCTGATGCGCAGGTCGTTGCGGTTGCTTCCGGCGAAGCTGTAGCGCGCGAGCGTCGACACGAGCGATCCCTGGAACGCGATCTCGTCGGCTGTCCCCGACGCGTCGACGATCGTGTCGTTGCCGAAGCCATCGCCAAACAAGTACGTGTCGGACCCAGCGCCGCCACGGAGATTGTCATTGCCGACTCCTCCAGCGAGAACGTCGGCACTTGAGCCGCCGATAAGCGTATCGTCACCGGCAAAGCCGTACAAAGCAACATCTTCCCCCGTACGTACTGCCGGACTTTGGAGCACATCGTTTTCTGTCGAGCCACTCACGATCCGCTGCTCGATGGCCGCCAAAACGTCTCCGAGTTCGAGGTTGCTACTGAAGTTTAGATCGTCCCTCATCAAGCTTGAAAATCGCTCAGTCAGGGCGCTTTGATCGCCGTTATAAACAACCAGACTTACGCTCGGGGCAAAATCAAGCAGACAATCCAAGGAGTTCAGTTGAACTCCTACATCTCCCTCAAGCAGGTCGGTCGCGAGCGCTAGAAACAGATCGGGCCTTCCATCGATAGTGTCTGTCTGAACGTCATAGAAAAAGACAGAAAAAGCAGCGAGGGAATGCCCGAAGACGGGGACATCTCGTCCTTCTGCAACTGCCAAGCCAAAATAAGAATGGGAGAGCTGTACGGTAAGACGACCCGTCAATCCGTCGATAATACTGTCATATCGATCAGCAACCGCACTGGCGTTGCCCGTGGAGAGTGTCGTTCTCCAAAAGGGTTGCCCGGCGAAAGCTTCGACGACTGCCAGTTTGTCATAGTCCACGTATGCACCTCGCCCAGTGCGTGGGGCTTCGTCGACCTTCAACCAGTTATAGACGAGGTCCTCGACTTGAGCTCTCAACGCCTCGTACGTGATGCCATTGCTCAAGCGGACAAGGTTTTTTAGCTGATCGAGAAGCTGCGCATCCTGGGATATGGCAATCGACAGATCGCGGACATCTCCAAAACCCTTAAGGTCAGGTAGAACCCAGACTTCCTCAACGTAAGCAAAGCCTTCAGGTAAAACATAGTTAGTCAGTCGAGTATCCGTAGCGAAATATATGCTTTCAACCGCTCGCGTTCCGCCGTCGACGAGCGAGGCCGAGGATGTTCTCGCGACCCGGTTGCCAGCGTCGATCTCGTTAACGCTCGTGCTTGCAAGCGAGATCGAAGAAATCCCATTTTGTAGAAGCGTCGTAAGCTCACCTGCTTGACTCACACCATCGCTGTTGGAGTCGCGCCAAATCCTAAGATTTCCGAACTCTGTGTCAGCTGAATTGAAAACCCGATCTCCGTTGGTGTCCAAAAGCTTCAGAACATCGAACCCATCCCGGCTGCCGCTTCCAAACAGCTCACCGCCGTTGTCGATCCGGCCGTTGAGGTTGCGATCAAGTACTAACAAGCCGTCGTCAGATTTCACCCAGCCGGTCTTTTCAGCGAAACCATCGTTATCAAGATCAAAGTAGATGGCTGTATCGACGATCGCGGATAGCTCCACGCCGTCACCATCAAGATCGACAACAAGAGGGTCGTAAAACGCACCGCCGCTGCCACCGCCGCCGTTTCCATCGTCTCGCCCGGAACCTCCACCTGCTCCCGACCCGCCGCCCGTTCCGCCACCGCCGTCGCCTGTTCCGCCGCCGCCCGTTCCACCGCCGCCGTCGCCTGTTCCGCCGCCGCCCGTTCCACCGCCGCCATCGCCTGTTCCGCCGCCACCGTCGCCTGTTCCGCCGCCGCCGCCCGTACCGCCGCCGCCATCGCCTGTTCCGCCGCCGCCACCTGTTCCACCGCCGCCTGTGTCGCCTCCACCCGTACCATCACCGCCCGGGCCTCCATCAGGATTACTATCTATTTTGCTGTTCAGTTCACCTATCATCTTCGTTATTTCCGGTGTCTGGCCTGCAAGACCACTAGCAACTGCAATGCGCGTGTTTGCTACACCGCGACCCAGGTTCATCACTCCCTGACCGGCTGCCATAGCAGCCGCGTTGTCGAGCAAGACAGCTCCAAAAGCATCGTTAACCGTGAGATCGTAAGTTTCGCCCCGGGCCCGTGATGCCGCGCCTTTAGCTACAAGCCCGCCTAAACCAGGTGCTGCCCGCGCAGAGGCATCCAAGACACCGATTACGGCGTCGCCGATTGCATGACCTGAATTTGGCTCAGTCATTTTCTGCCCCCTTTGTAATATGATCTTGTTAACCGGTTGGAAATCGCTTTCCAATATCCAATTCGCTGAGGGAGAGGCGTTTTGAAAAAAGAAATTCTCGCGCTAGTGGTAATTGCGTCTGGCGTCCTCTGCGCGTGTGCGAATGCCAAAGCTGCATCGATCGACCCGACAAACGACATCGATTGTTCTGCCTTGGCTGTCTACTTCTCAGGATTGGCGGACCATTTGGAGGTATCATCGCACCAAAGGCATTCTGCTCGAAAAATGCATGAATGGTACTCGCAAAAAGTTCGAGACTCCGTAAGAAAAGGAAAGGACTCCAAAGAAATCCTCAAGCAGTTTGAACCAGTGTTCAATAAGGTCAAATTAAATCACGTCGCCGTACGAGACGAGATGATTTCCTGCACCAAACGCGCGATTAATGATCCAAGCTTTGAAGAATTCGCGCGTCAACCGCTTCGGAACCCGTTGTAAGTATGATAAGTACATTCAATTAGTTAGTAGCTAGCGCGAGACGATCGCATCGGCCTTGCTCGTGTAAGCCTTACCAGCAGCGTACCGCGTAGCGCTTGCGCAGCGGCTCCTCTGCTTGCCCAATTCGCTCGAGAAGAAGATCGGGGCGGGTAACGATCGGCGCAAGGCCGTGTTCACCGCGGAGCCGCTGGAGCGCGGGTTCGGGATGACGCTGGGCAATTCGCTGCGGCGTGTGTTGCTGTCTTCGTTGCAGGGTGCGGCGGTGACGTCGATGAAGATCGAGGGGGTGCTTCACGAGTTCTCGTCGCTCGCCGGGGTGCGCGAGGACGTCACGGACATCGTGTTGAACGTCAAGCAGATCGCGCTTCGCATGGAAGGCGAGGGGGTCCGTCGGCTGCAGCTGTCCGCGACGGGTCCGGGCGAGGTCACCGCGGGCCAGATCGTGACGTCGGGCGACATCCAGGTGACCAACCCGGAGCTGGTGCTGTGCCACCTGGACGAAGGCGCGACGCTCAACATGGAGCTGACCGCGGAGATCGGGAAGGGGTACGTGCCGTCTTCGGAAAACCGTCCGGTGGACGCGCCGATCGGGTTCATTCCCGTGGACGCGTTGTACTCGCGGGTGCGGCAGATGGTCAGGTCGCCCTGTCCCCCGGACAGGGCTGGACGCTGCGGGGCAGCGTCCACCTGACCATCGTACAAGGTCGAGAACACGCGGGTGGGGCAGGAGCTGGACTACGACAAGCTGACGCTGACGGTGGAGACGGACGGGACGGTGTCGCCGGACGACGCGGTGAGCGGGTCGCCATGTCCCCCGGACATGGCTGCGCAGTGCGGGGCACTGCGCACCCGCTCACCGTACGCGGCGCGGATCCTGCAGGATCAACTGCAGCTGTTCGTCAACTTCGACGACAAGATGCAGACGACGAGTGTGCCGCAGATGGCGGGCATCGCGATCCCGCTGCAGCCGGACCTGCCTTCGGACACGAACCAGTTAAACCGCTACCTGCTCAAGAAGGTCGACGAGCTGGAGCTGTCGGTGCGCAGCGCGAACTGCCTCAAGAACGACAACATCATCTATATCGGCGACCTGGTCGGCAAGACGGAGGCCGAGATGCTGCGCACGCCCAACTTCGGGCGCAAGTCGTTGAACGAGATCAAGGAAGTGCTGTCGTCGATGGGGCTGCGGCTTGGGATGGAGATCCCGGGCTGGCCGCCGGAGAACATCGAGGACATGGCCAAGAAGCTCGAACAGGAGATGCTGGGCTGAGCGCCCGAGCGTAACGAAGCCGGACGCGGAGCGTTCGGCCCGTTAGGCGAAAGAGAGCGCGCAAGCCCGATCGGCGGGCGAGGGAACGGCGCGAGTCGCGACATCGACCCGACCGGCGTCAAGCGGGCTTCGCCCGCTCTTCCCCTTAACACTACCCCAAGGCCGCCGCGAGGCGGCCCTTCTTCTATGTGCGATCTACCAGGACAGAATCTCCGGCGCTTGGTGCACGGGAACCAGGTAGCCCCAGACCCCCTCGTCCTGTAAATCACTCATCGGCTCGGACCACGCGGCCGACGCGGCCGGCGGTGGCGCAAAGAAGTCCGCTTCGCCCAATGTCGAGCCGTCGGCGAACCGGATGATCTCGACGCCCGCATTGGCCATCTGCTCGTCCAGGAGGATTGACCCGGCGGCGTGGTGAAACGTGACGAGCACGTCGTCGACGTCCGTGGCGGAGCGTATGAAGATCAGGTCGGCGGCGGTGATCCCCGCGCCGAAGATCAGGACCTCGTCGGGCGAGCTGTCGGCGCTGGTGTCGTAGATGACATCGTCGCCGTCGCCGAGCTGATAATGGTACACGTCGATGCCGGTATCGCCCTGGAGATTGTCGTTGCCCGTACCGCCGATCAGCGTGTCGTTCCCGGCTAGTGCCCTGAGCGTGTCGTTCCCCGCGCCACCGTTTAGGACGTCGTTGTCGTAGCTGCCGTAGAACGTATCGTTGCCCGCGTTGGCGAGCATCGAGCGCGAGACGAGATCAGCATGTGTCCAGACCGTGCCGTCGGCGAAGCGAACCTGTTCCAGGCGATAGTCGCCACTTACCATGGTATCGTTGATGGTGATCCGATCGGTCGAGCCGTTGATCGAAAGCACAAGGTCCCTGCCAGTGTCCGCCTGGCTTACGGCGATGTCGCCAGACATGATGCCTGCCCCGAACAGCAAGGTGTCGGTGCCGCCATAGCCGGCCGCCCTGCTGTACTCGCTGATTATGTCCTGACCGTCGCCGCGGTTGAAGGTGTAGGTGTCGTCGTTGCCGTCACCTGACAGCGTGTCGTTGCCGGCACCACCGATCAACGTGTCGTGGCCGTCCCTTGCCTTGATCGTGTCGTTGCCCGCGCCACCGATCAGCGTCTCGCCGTCGTAGCTGCCGTGGAACGTGTCAGCGCCTCCATTGGCCAGCATTGAGCGGGATACCAGATCGGCATGCGTCCACACCGTGCCGTCGGCGAACCGCACCTGCTCCAGACGATAGTCGCCGTTCACCATGGTCTCGTTGATCGTGACGCGATCGGAAGTACCATTGATTGACAGGACGAGATCTTTACCCGTGTCCGCTTGGCTCACGGAGATGTCGCCAGCTACGATGCCTGCTCCGAATAGAAGCGTGTCGGTGCCGCCCCAGCCTGCACCACCAGCACGTTCGGTAATGGTGTCCTGTCCGTCACCCAGGCTAAAGACGTACGTGTCGTCGTTTCCGTCGCCAGTCAACGTATCGTCGCCCGTGCCCCCGATAAGCGTGTCGTTACCCTCGCGTGCGATGAGGACATCGTTGCCCGCGCCGCCGATCAGCGTCTCGCCGTTGTAACTGCCGTAGAACGTGTCAGCGGCCGTGTTGTTGAGCATCGAGCGCGTCACGAGGTCGGCATGTGTCCACGTCGTGCCGTCGGCGAAGCGGACTTGTTCCAAGCGGAAATCGCTACTCACCATCGTGTCGTTGACCGTGATGCGGTCGGTCGTGCCGTTGATCGACAAGACGATGTCTCTGCCATTGTCCGCTTGGCTTACGGAGATATTGTCAGACATGATGCCTGCTCCGAGCAGTAAGGTATCGACACCGCCCCAGCCCGCACCGCGGCTATACTCAGATACGATGTCCTGCCCGTCGCCCAGATTGAAAACGTACGTGTCGTCGTTCCCATCGCCAGACAACGTATCGTTGCCCGTGCCTCCGATAAGCGTGTCGTTGCCCTCGCGCGCGATGAGGACATCGTTGCCCGCACCACCGGTCATGGCTTCGTCATTGTAACTGCCATAGAACGTGTCGTGGCCCGCGTTGTTGAGCATCGAGCGCGAGACGAGGTCGGCATGGGTCCACATCGTGCCGTCGGAGAAGAAAACTTGCTCCAGGCGATGGTCGCCACTCACCATCGTGTCGTTGATCGTGATGCGATCGGTCGTGCCATTGATCGAGAGGATGAGGTCTCTGCCGCTGTCGGCCTGTGCGATCGTCACATTTCCGGATGCGATGGCTATTCCAAGTTCCAGCCTGTCATTCCCGCCCCAACTACCCGTCCTACTGTATTCGCTTAGAACGTCCTGACCGTCGCCGACATTGAAGACGTAAGTGTCTTCGTTCCCATCGCCGGATAAGGTATCGTTGCCCGGACCGCCAACCAGCGTATCGTTGCCGGGACCGGCGATCAGGACGTCGTTTCCCGCGCCTGCCCGCATCGTATCGCCACCCCAGCCACCCTCGATCCGGTCATCTCCATTCCCGCCGTCAAGCACATCGTCTCCGGAAAGTCCGCTGAGGGTGTCGCCGCCATCGCCGCCGTAAATGCGTTCGCCGGCTGCACTACCGATGATCGTGTCCGCGCCCGCCGTCGTCAGCGTGGCAAGATAGAGGCTCGCGATATCGCCGGCATCCAAGCCATCTTCGGCGACGAAGTGGAATTGTTCGATGACGGGTGACGTGACGTTCCACTGATTTTCTAGCACGATCCCCTGACCGGGCGTCCCGAAATGCAGCATAAGGTCACTGGTGCCGGTGATCCGGGAAACACGCAGATCCTCCGAGTTCAACTCACTCGAAAAGTAGATCGTGTCTTCGGTCCCGCTACCGTCGATGATGCGATCGTACCCATCGCCAGATGCGTAAACGTACATGTCGCTGCCGGAGCCGCCGCGTAAGCTGTCATCGCCGCGCCCGCCGATCAGGATATCGACCGCATCGTTGCCGTGCAGCGTATCGTTTCCATCCCCTCCGCTCAGCCGCTCCGTTCCCGTCGCCGGTCCGGTCGCGGTTACGCGGCCGAGTACGTCGTCGCCGTCCGTACCTGTCAGGTTAGTCGCGTTCGTAAGAACCCAGTCCCACCCGGTAGCCCGCATCACATAATCTTGGCTCAGTCCCATCTGAGCGGCTACGTCGAAAACGAACGTACCCTGATCAAGGTACCAGCGATGCCATTGTTCGGATACCGCCACGCCGTTAAAGTCGTATCTGCCGTAGAGCCCAAGCGGATTGTAGCTTGGCATGTCTTTTAGGAGTTCTTGTACGAACTGGTTGTAGTCTCCGGTCAAATCCCCTGTTGCTGGATCAACCGACAGGAGCGCAAACGGCGCTCTGATGCCGGAAGGCGGTGGCAACGCTGCAAGATCAGCATCTAGCGCAGTAAGCATCGCCTCGAACCGACTTAAAAAGTCATGCGCGTCGGGATCAAGCGCAACTATCGCGTCACCGGCTTCCAGGTAGGCGCGTTCCATTGGCGTCTCGACCGCCTGAACGAGAAAGTAAACAGCCAAGGCATCGACCGTGCTGGCCCAAACCTCATCCAAGCGTGCCAATTGTCGAGCATTAAATTCGTTCAAAGGAAGAAATTGCCCGGTCAGCGCCTCGATGGCGCGTGCATGGAGCGGCCTGCCTTCTTCACCAAGCGGAGGCGTGCCGCTTACTCCGAACCATCGGAACAACATCGGCTCGAAGGCGTCGGACGTGAACTGGCGCAAGGTCGCGTAGCTGCCCTCGTCCTCGACCAATGCTTCCACCATAGCCTTAAGCTGCGGGTCGAGCGCCATGGCTACCAGCAGATCGGGAACGTTAGCGCTTCCCAAGAAGTTGGGCAGCGCCATCAACGATCGCAGGTCAGTGCCCACGGGAATCTCTGGGATCGTAGTCCTCTGATCGAGCGCGAACAGGACGCTTCCCATGTCGCGCGTCGTGCCGTCGACCCGTGTATAGCTGCCGATCCGGGCAATCATGTTGCCCGCGAGATCGCGATCAACTTGCGTGAATGCGAGGTTGAACGAGCGTATGCCTGCCTGTTCCGGGGTCAGCAGCTCGCTGGCTTCCGAGACGCCGTTCGAATCGGCATCGCGCCATATGCGAAGGGCGGCGAACGCCGGATCGAGCGCGTCCACGCGTTTGTCACCGTTGGTGTCGAGGGGGGTAAGCGCATCAAATCCATCCACGCGCAATGATCCGACGAGCTCCCGAACGCCATCGACCGCTCCGTTGCCGTTCGCATCGTGTATCAGCAGTCCATCGTGAGAACCGACCCAGCCCGTGCGTTCGTCAAGCCCATCTTCGTCCAGGTCGAAGCGGGTAACGCTGTTCGCCAGTGCGGTGAGTTCGATGCCATCTCCGTCGAGGTCAAGCACCATAGGATCGGAGCGGAAGTTGCGAAGGATTTCGGCAAGGTCATCACTAAGATCCTCCCCGGCTTGATAGGAACCCTCAAGCAATGCGCCAGCGACCAGGTAACCGGTGGCCAACAAGGCGGCTGCCGCTATTCCGGCTGCTACCGGCGGCAATGCTGCGATTGCAGGAGCAGCTAGAAGAGCCGCTGCGGCCGCACTTGGAGGGCAAGCTGCAGCGATCAAGGCACCGCCCACTATAGCGGCCACCACCTTGCCAGGATCTGCCCCTACAGCTGCTCCGGCCATTCCCTCCGCGCCCATCGCCATAGCTGAGATGATGCGTCCCGCTGCTTTCGCTGCAGCGTGTTGGCTATCACTAAGAGCATCTCCAATCGCTCCAAGCGCTTTGGCAGCATCACTCATCGATGACATCAGGAGTTTCCTCTCTTGGTTTGGACTGACGCAAGGCCGGATAGCAAAGCCACTGCTGTGCACGGAACACCGAACAATATAGCAAATCGAAACAAGCCAGCGTGAGATTGAACGATGCTATTAGAAAAGAAATAGCGTCCCTCGAACGAAAAATTGCCAAAAACGAAATCAAACAAAGCGAATATCGCCACGAGAAGTCCGACGAATAAAATAGCCTTATTTTGTTCGATGTTGCGAGCGATGCTTCCGCGAAGCAGCATCAAAGAAACCAGTAACACTAAACTTACTGAGGATACCACAAGCTGGAGCGAGTACAAAGTAGAGACTGCATCTGCGGGAAACAGACACTTGTTCACCAAACAGTAGGATCTAAGCTTATCACCCGCCACATGTAATTTTGACAACAAACCTAATTTTAAATCAAACACACTTGGCCAAAATACAAGAGATATGCTGAGAGCTGATAAAACCAACAAGGGACCAAATAGCACTACTATCGCTTTTGCTTCGTCTCCAACCTTATGTTCCCTAGGCGTTTGCATTACTTACCTTAGTCTGAACGGCCGAAATTTGCTTAGCTTGTAGCTTGTAGCTTGTAGCGTCAAGTCAGAGTCGAAGTCGCCGGTATCTCGCCACCGCAGCTTACCGCGAGTTTCCGGGATAATCCAGCGTCGCGGCAAAGCCGGGTCATCACCTCGGACGGGTTTGCCGAATGACCCCGGTCGCTGAGCCGCTGGAGCGCGGGTTCGGGATGACGCTGGGCAACTCGCTGCGGCGGGTGCTGCTGTCGTCGCTGCAGGGTGCGGCGGTGACGTCGATGAAGATCGAGGGGGTTCTTCACGAGTTCTCGTCGCTCGCGGGTGTGCGCGAGGACGTCACGGACATCGTGTTGAACGTCAAGCAGATCGCGCTGCGCATGGAAGGCGAGGGGTCAAGCGGCTGCAACTGTCGGCGACTGGGCCGGGCGAGGTTATCGCGGGGCGGATCGCGTGCCCGGGCGATCCGACAAGCCCCTCGCTTACCAAATATTAACCGTGACCGCATATCCGGACCAGGCAATTCCCAGGGATGAAGGGTACTCTCATGCGCTCACGGCTTGTCGCTCTCACGTTGCCGCTTCTCTCGCTCGGCGCGTGCGGAGGCGCGGGGACATCCGGGGTTCCGGCCGGCTTCGGCGCGCCGCCGCCGGCCGCGGAGCCCGGGCCCACCGCGCCGCCGGTCACGACGACCCCCAACCAGAAGAACCTGTTCGACGTCACGGCGGAGGCGCGGTTCGACACGCTGAGCGCGACCCAGTCGCTCAACATCGACGACAAGGGCGGGCAGCTCTACCGGGGCAACGCGACCACGGTCGCGGCGCCGGGCGGGACCATCACCTACGATCCGCGCGACGGCATCTTCAACCTGGTCGTGAGCGATGAGAAATCGGGCGTCTCACGGACGATCCGCTTCCAGGATCCCGGGCACCGGGCCGATGCCGACGGCGCGCGCAACGGCGCGCTCGAAGTCCCGTTGCTTCCCGGCTTCAATTACATGCAGGTGAAGGACGGCGAGGGCATCTTCACCTTCTTCTACCAGCGGCCCGGCACCAGCGGTTCCTTCGTCAGCCTTGCCGGCTTCTCGCGCAACGAGGTTCCCGACCCCAAGACGATGCAGCCCGGCGACCTCACTCTCAAGGCCGAGCAGGGCGTGTTCGTGTTCGGGACGCGGACGTCCGTCGGGCAGACCCCCGAGCGCGGCACGGGCCAGTATGACGGCCAGTTCCTGGCGTCGATGGTCGGCCAGAGGAACGGGTCGGATTCGGTCCTGCAGTGGATCAACGGCACGAGTTCGGTCGCGGTGGACTTCGGCGCGCGCTCGATTGCGCTGTCGCTGAACGGCACGGTCGGGCCCGCGGTCAACTCGCGTCCCGGCGCCCCAAGCTTCGTCTCCGTGATGTCCGGCACCGGCTTCACCGCCACCGGTTCGGCGACCTGGGCGCAGGGCGGCAACGCCTTCGCGGGCCGCTTCACCTCGGCCGGGTTCGGATCGGGCGCGAGCGCCACGCCTATCGACTTCACGTCGGTGAGCGCGGGCACGAGCGTCGCGGGCGCGTCGTCGATCGACGGCACGTTCTATGGCCCCAATGCGGGCCAAGTGGGCGGCAACTTCCGCATCACGGGCGGCGTGCCCAATCAGCGCGTCGACATCCTGGGCGGGTTCACGGGCACCAAGAAGTAGCCGCCGGCTGCAGGGGACAGGCCGATGCGTCCGTTCGTCGCTCTCGCGGCCGCGCTTTGGGCAACGGCGGCGGCGGCCCAGCCGGTCTGCGAGGGCGGGAGCTGCCGGATCAGCCTGACGCCGCAACAACTGCTCGCGTCGGCGGACGGGCTCGTCGCGCGCGGGTTATACGCTGAGGCCAGGCCGTTGGCGGAGGCGCTTCGGCTCGCGCCCGGGTACAAGATGCAGTCGCGCTTCCTGCTGGGGCTGATCGCGTCGGAGGCGGGCGATCCGCAAGGCGCGGCCGATCACTTCAAGGCGATCCTGGCCGACGACCCCCGGCAGACGCGCGTTCGGCTGGAGCTGGGCAAGGCGTTCCTGGCGATGAGGAAGTCCGCGAGCGCGGACAAGCAGTTCGCGCTCGCCGCGCAGGACGGCGAGTTGCCGGCGGAAGTCGCGCGCACGATCAGGACGGTGCGGGACACGATCCGCGGATCGCGGGCGTGGCGGCTCGACCTCAATCTGGGGATCGCGCCCGACAGCAACATCAACAACGCGACGTCGGCGCAGTCGATCGATGTTCTGCTGGGCGAGGCGACGATCCCGGTGGAGCTGAACGCGGAAGCGCAGGCGCGCTCCGGCACCGGGCAGGTGGCGCAACTGTCGGGAGGGCTGCGGTTGCCGCTGGGCGACGACGTGTCCGCGATCGCCGAGCTCGACGGGACGGGCACCAACTACAAGGGGTCGGACTTCGACGACTATGTCGTGCAAGGCGCGGCGGGCGCGGAGTACCGCTTGAACGCGACGAGCAGCGTGTCGTTGCAGACCGTGGCCGCGCAGCGCTGGTTCGGGGGCAAGGCGATCACGCGGCAGGTCGGCCTGCGTCTCGGCGGGCAGGCCGTCGTGGGCGCGAGCGATCGGCTGGGCTTTCAGCTGGACGCGCGCCGGACGACGGCGTTGTTCGACGCCAGCTACAGCGGCTGGCAGACCGGGCTTTACGGCACGTACGAACGCGCCATCTCGCGGGCGATCGTTGCGTCGCTGGGACCCTTCGTCCGGCGCGATGCGCTTCGCGAAAAGGCGTTTTCCAGCACGGAGTTCGGCGGCAATTTCGGCGTGGGCGGCGAGCTTGGCCACGGCATCAACTTCGGGGCGAGCATCGGCCTGTCGCGCGCCACGTACGATGCGCCGCTGCAGATATTCGGTGCCGATCCGCGCCGCGACAAGCGGTTCGTCGCGCGCGCCACGCTGGGCAATCGCAAGTTCCGGGTGCTGGGCCTGTCGCCGCAGCTCGTGTGGACGTACACGAAGGTGGACTCCTCGCTGCGCTACTACGATTCCAGCCGCAGCCGCTTCGAGTTCACGGTGGCGCGCTACTTCTAAAAGGCTTCGCGACCTTGACTTGAAGGCGTCGTTGCGGTGTAGCGGCGCGCACTGGGCGGATCCATCGCCCGGCCGGGAGTGCCTCATACGGCTCCCTGACGAACGAAGGAAATCGACATGCGTCACGGCAATTCCGGCCGCAAGCTGCAGCGTACGTCCTCGCACCGCGCGGCTCTGTTCCGCAACATGGCGGCGGCGCTGATCAAGCACGAGCAGATCACGACCACGACCGCGAAGGCCAAGGAGCTGCGGCCCTATGTCGAGAAGCTGGTAACGCTCGCCAAGCGCGGCGGGCTGTCCAACCGGCGGCTGGCGCATGCGCGGATGCTGGACGACACGCAGCTCGTCAAATTGTTCGACGTGATCGCGCCGCGTTATGCGGACCGGGCGGGTGGATACTGCCGGATCATCCACGCCAACATTCGCGCGTCCGACGCGGCGCCGATGGCGATCATCGAATTCGTCGACCGCGACGTGTCCGCCAAGGGGCAGGACAGCGGTCCGGTGCAGCAGATGGAAGACGACGCGGCGTACGACGAAGCGGCGTAAGGCCTGCAGCCGGATGATCTTGTCTCAAGCCGTTCGTCCTGAGTAGCCATTGAGCCCGTCGAAAGGTCGTATCGAAGGATCGCAACCAATTCTTCGATATGGGCCTTCGACGAGCTCATCCCCTACTCAGCACGAACGGTGTTGGGTCGATATGAAGTCATTCTGCTCTATGCCGCGTCGGCGAGCCGCGCGTCCTGCTTGACGAGGTCCGCCAGCGAATCCGCGGCCTGCACGATCTGTTCGGCGATGGTGCCGGAAGCGACGACGGCGGTGGCGAGACGGCCGATCGCGGTCATTGCGTCCTGCGCGTGCGACGCGGCCTGGTCGGCGTGGCCTTCCACGTCGTCGGCGACGCGCTGCTGATCGAGCGAGGCGTCCGCGACCTTGCGCGCGAGGCTTCCGGCTTCGGCAAAGCTGTCCAGGCTCGCGGCGAGCAGCGTGCCCGTGTCGGAAGCGTCCGCGCGGACGTCCTTGATGACGGTGCCGATCTTGCCCGTCGCGGTTTCCGTCTGGCGGGCGAGCGATTTCACTTCTTCGGCAACCACCGAAAAGCTGCGACCCGCCTCGCCCGCGCGCGCCGCCTCGATGCGGGCGTTGAGCGAGAGCATGTTGGTTCGGCGCGCGATGCCGCCGATCGTGGCGACGATGCGGCCGATGCGGTCGGTCGAACCCGCGAGCGCTTCCATGTCGTTGCGGAACATGGGGCGGACCTGCGGCGCGAGTTCGAACAGGCGGGCGTAGAACGCGTCGGCGGCGACCGCGGCGACGGGGACGACGTGGGCGAAGCTGGACTTGACCAGGCGGACTTGATCGGGGGTCACGAAAGGTCCTCGTTGAAAACCGATCGGGTAGCAGGAGGTGCGTTAATTAAGCATGATACGCGCGCATCCCCGCGGCTTGCGACCGTCCCGCTTGCTGCTAGTCTGGCAGGGAACCAGCACCGAGGATCCAACATGCGTTTGACGGCGACCCCGCTCCTCTTGCTAAGCGCTTGCGCCATGACCCCCACCGGCGTTTCGCAAGCTCCCCCCGCACCGGCCGCACGGTCCGCGTCGCTCGTCTATCCGGATACGCGGCGCGACGCCGTGGTGGAGACGCAGTTCGGCGTGCCCGTCGCGGACCCGTATCGCTGGCTCGAGAACGACGTGCGGCAGGACCCGGCGGTGGCGGAGTGGGTGGCGCGGGAAAACGCGGTCACGGACGCGTACCTGGCGACGCTGCCTGCTCGCGCCGCGTTCAGGACGCGCATCAAGGCGCTGTACGATTACGAACGGTTCGGCGTGCCGCGCAAGGCGGGTTCGCGCTACTTCTACAGCCGCAATTCGGGATTGCAGAACCAGGCCGTGCTGTTCGTGCGGGACGGCCTCGCCGCCAGCCCGCGCATGCTGATCGATCCGAACACGTGGTCGGCCGACGGTGCGACCGCGCTGGCCGAGTGGGAACCTTCGGAGGACGGACGGCATGTGCTGTACGGGGTGCAGGATGGGGGCACCGACTGGCGCACGGTGCGCGTACTCGACGCGGCCACGGCGCGGGTGCTGCCGGACGAGATCAAGTGGGTCAAGTTCTCCGCGCTCGATTGGGCGAAGGACGGGTCGGGCTTTTATTACTCGCGCTTTCCCGAGCCCAAGGCGGCGGCGCAGTTCCAGTCCTTGAACGAGAACCAGGCGATCTATTTCCACAGGCTAGGGACTACGCAGGCGCAGGATCGGCTCGTGTTCGCGCAGCCCGACAAGCCCAAGCTCAGCAATGGCGGGCAGGTGTCGGACGACGGTCGCTGGCTGATCGTGACGTCGTCCGAAGGGACGGACGACCGGTACGACATCACGCTGATCGATCTGACCAAGCCGGGGTCGGCACCGCGGCCTTACGTGGTCGGGCGGGAGAACAACTGGTCGTATGTCGGGAATGTCGGGGACACGTTCTACTGGGTGACGAACCGCGATGCGCCCAGGCTGCGGATCGTGTCTACGGACGTGAAGGGTTCGCCCGCTGAGGCCAGGCAGCTCGTCGCGGAAGACGCGGCGACGCTCGACGGGGCGTCGATCGTCGGGAACCAGCTGATCGCGTCCTACCTCGTCGATGCCAAGACCGAGGTGCGGACGTACGACCTGACGGGCAAGCGGACGGGCAAGGTCACGCTGCCCGGGATCGGCACGGCGGGCGGGTTTTCGGGCGACAGCGACGACAGCGAGACGTTCTACGCGTTCTCCTCGTTCAACATGCCGACGACGATTTATCGGTACGACAGCGCGACCGGGGCGACGTCGGTGTTCGCCCAGCCGAAAGTCGCGTTCGCGCCCGACGATTTCGTGGTGTCGCAGCGCTTCTACCGCTCCAAGGACGGAACGCGGGTTCCGCTGTTCCTCGTCCATCGCAAGGGGTTGGACCTTCGCAAGGCGAACCCGACCCTGCTCTACGCCTATGGCGGGTTCAACGCGTCGAGCCTGCCCGGTTTTTCCGCGACGCGGCTGGCGTGGATGGAGCAGGGTGGGGTGTTCGCGCTCGCCAACATCCGCGGTGGCGGCGAGTACGGCAAGGCGTGGCACGACGCGGGGCGGCTGGCGAACAAGCAGAACGTGTTCGACGATTTTGTCGCGGCGGCGGAGTATCTGATCCGTGAAGGCGTGACGTCCAAGGACAAGCTCGCGATCCAGGGCGGGTCAAACGGGGGGTTGCTCGTCGGCGCGGTGGTCAACCAGCGGCCGGATCTGTTCGCCGCCGCGCTGCCGGCGGTCGGGGTCATGGACATGCTGCGCTTCGACCGGTTCACGGCGGGGCGCTACTGGGTCGACGACTACGGCTATCCCAACCGCGAGCCCGATTTTCGCACCCTGCTGGCGTATTCGCCGTACCACAACATCAAGGGCGGGCGGGATTATCCGGCGGTGCTGGTGACGACGGCGGACACGGACGATCGCGTCGTGCCCGGCCATTCGTTCAAGTACGCCGCCGCGCTGCAGGCCGCGCCGACGGGGGACGCGCCCAAGCTGATCCGGATCGAAACGCGCGCGGGCCACGGATCGGGCAAGCCGACGGACAAGATCATCGAGGAATATGCCGACATGTGGGCGTTCATCGCGGCGCACACGGGGCTGCGCGTGGCGGCGGCGGGGGAGCCGATCGCGGCGCGTTAAGACTTAAGCCCATTCGCCCGTGAACAGCGGCTCGGTGGGGTGGCGGGTACGGGCCATGCGGAGTTGGGTGAAGCTGTGCGCGTGCGCCTCGTCGGCGGGGACCGCGACGTCCGGCGCTTCGTCGTCGTGGACGGCGACCAGCAAGAACTCGGCGCCGCGATGGTCGAGGAGGCGGGGGTCGGCGGGGGTCCAGCGGTTGCCGCCGAACAGGGCTTGTTCGTCGGCCGAATAGTCGGGGACATGGCGTTCAAGCATGCCGCTGTTGCCCGAAGCCGCGTCCGGGTTCTTGACGGACACGCCGAACGCGCCCTGCGCGGCGATGCCGAGCGCGTCCTGGACGGGGCCGGGGGTTTCGGGCAGCGCGAGCGCGTAGCGCAGGTGGATTCCGCCCGAGACGCGCGCGAACGCGTAGGCGCCCTCGCCGGCCGGCCGGGCCGCGCCTTGCGTGCGCGTGCCGGCGGACTTGGTCTCGTGCGTTTCCTCGCGCAGGCCCGCTTCGATTTCGGCTCCCGTGGCCGCGACGGCGTCGACGAAACCCCAGTTGCGGTCGTTGCCGCGGCCGGTCGGCAGGCGCTTCTTGCCGATCACGAGCAGCCGCAGCTTGCCCGCGCCGCCCTCTTGCCGCGATCTGGGTCGCAGGACGATGTAGAGGTGCTGGACCTGCGACAGGTCGTGCGGGTGTTCGACGTCGATCGTCGGGCGGTAGAGGAAGAAGATGTCGCCTTCTTCGAGCGTGTCGGCCTGGGTCATGGTGCCTCAACGCGGGACGAGCCCGCCCTTTCCACGCGCCCGCCCGCATGTTCAGCCGTGCGAAAGCGGGTACGAAATACATCGTTCTCAATTGTTTGCGTACACCAAGGGAGTTTTCCTATGAAGACCAAGGCCATCACCGGCGCACTCGCGGCCGCCCTCCTCACCACCGCCGTCGCGACGCCCGCGGATGCGCAGCGCTACCGCCGCTACGACGATCGGCGCGGCAACGGTATCAGCCTGGGCGACGTCGTGCTGGGCACGATCATCGTCGGCGGCGTCGCGACCGCGATCGGCGCGCTGAACAGCGGACGGCGGTACGACGATCGCGACGGGGACCGCCGCTACGGCCGCTCGCGCGGCTACGGCTACGGCGACGACCGCCAAGCGTCGATCGAGGCGTGCGCGTACGAGGCGGAGCGCGAGGTCGGTCGCCGCTACGGCGGGCAGGGGCAGGTGCGCGACATCGACGTCGACCGCAGCCGCGACGGGTATCGCGTCCGCGGCACGGTCGAGGTGCGGTCGGACTATCGCTACGGCCGCGACGGGTACGGGCGCGGAGATGACCGCGACGGGCGCGTGCGGTTCAGCTGCGACGCGTACGCGGGGCGCGTCACGGGCCTGAGCGTCGGCAGCAACTACGCCGGCTACTAGACACACGCGTGACTGGACTGGGGGACGCGCGGGCCACATAGCCCGCGCGTCTTCGTTTCGAGTACCGCATGACCGTTCAACCCACCGACTCGATCCTCATCGTCGATTTCGGGAGCCAGATCACGCAGCTGATCGCGCGCCGGGTGCGCGAGGCGGGGGTTTACAGCGAGATCGCACCGTTCGACGCGGCGGAGGCCGCGTACGACCGGCTCCAGCCGCGCGGCGTCATCCTGTCGGGCGGGCCCGACAGCGCCGCGACCGCGGACAGCCCGCGCGCGCCGCAGACCTTCTTCGACGGGACGCAGCCCGTGCTCGGCATCTGCTACGGCCAGCAGATCATGGCCGAGCAGCTCGGCGGCAATGTCGAGCCCGCGTCGCTCGGCGGAGGTGGGGGCGGCAGCGAGTTCGGACGGGCTTATGTCGAGATCACCGAGGATTGCGCGCTGTTCGAGGGCCTGTGGTCCGTCGGCGAGCGTCACCAGGTGTGGATGAGCCACGGCGACAACGTCGAGGCGGTGCCCGACGGATTTCGGTGCGTCGCGAGGAC
The DNA here is from genome assembly GCA_964251385.1 of uncultured Sphingomonadaceae bacterium. GTDB lineage: Bacteria > Pseudomonadota > Alphaproteobacteria > Sphingomonadales > Sphingomonadaceae > CADCVW01. The sequence continues at coordinate 40,347 of CAXUJK010000004.1, forward strand.
GGACGGCGCGCCGTACGCGATCACCGCGGATGACGCGCGCAAATTCTACGGCGTCCAGTTCCACCCCGAGGCGGTGCAGACGCCCGACGGGGGCAAGCTGATCGCCAACTTCGTGCGCCGCGTGTGCGGATTGTCGGGCGAGTGGACGATGGCGGCGTTCCGCGACGCCAAGATCGGCGACATCCGTGCGCAGGTCGGCGACGGCAAGGTCATCTGCGGCCTGTCGGGCGGGGTCGACAGCGCGGTCGCGGCGGTGCTGATCCACGAGGCCATCGGTGACCAGCTCACCTGCGTGTTCGTCGACCACGGCATGCTGCGCGCCGGCGAGGCCGAGCAGGTCGCGACCTTGTTCCGGGAGAGTTTTCACATTCCCCTCGTCCATGTCGACGCATCCGACCGGTTCCTGGGCGGCCTGGCGGGGCTGACGGACCCCGAGGCCAAGCGAAAATTCATCGGCAAGACGTTCGTCGAAGTGTTCGACGACGAAGCCAAGAAGATCGGCGGGGCGGGGTTCCTGGCGCAAGGCACGCTGTACCCCGACGTCATCGAAAGCGTCAGTTTCACGGGTGGGCCGTCGGTGACGATCAAGAGCCACCACAATGTCGGCGGTCTGCCCGCCGCCATGAACATGAAGCTCGTCGAACCCTTGCGCGAACTGTTCAAGGACGAGGTGCGCGTGCTGGGGGAAGAACTCGGCCTGCCGCACGCGTTCGTCGGGCGGCACCCGTTTCCGGGGCCGGGCCTCGCGATCCGCATTCCCGGCGAAGTGACGCGCGAACGGTGCGACACGCTGCGCCGCGCGGACGCGATCTACCTGGAGGAGATCCGGAGCGCCGGGCTGTACGACGCGATCTGGCAGGCGTTCGCGGTGCTGCTGCCCGTCAAGACGGTGGGCGTCATGGGCGACGCGCGCACCTACGCCGACGTGTGCGCGTTGCGCGCCGTGACGTCGACCGACGGTATGACCGCCGACGTGTACCCGTTCGACGCGACGTTCCTCGGCCGCGTCGCCACGCGCATCGTCAACGAAGTTCCGGGCATCAACCGGGTGGTGTACGACTACACGAGCAAGCCGCCGGGCACGATCGAGTGGGAGTGACGGGAACGGACCGCGGCGATTGGCGGCAGGAACGATCCCCGGCGTAGGGATCGTTCGCGACCGTTCGGGTCGTTCGGTTACTCGTCGTCGCTCGCATAAGGGTCGCTGCCGTCTTCCGAGCAGCAGGGTTCGTCGGCGGCGTCGACCAAGTCCTGCGCCTTGTCGAGCGCGACGGCGGGTACCGCGACGAGCAGCGGCTTGATGAACGCGTCCTCGATATACTCGGCCATCTCGTCGCCGTTGCTCAGTCGCTCGAGGCGGAGGTGCCGGTGGTGGTGGTGAAACTTCTCCCACCCGCCGCTGTCGGCGGAAAAGCAGATGCGCTCGGCCTCCGCCTTCAGGCTCGCGGCCTCGTCCGCCGCGCCGATGCGGGGATCCAGGTCGCGCCGGATGAAGGGGTCCGTCGCGCACTTGGCGACCATCCTTCCCGGACGGGCGAGCTCGATACGCGCCATCGCCAGGAACCAGCGCACCTCGGCCTTCGATGCGAACAGTTGCGGGTCCGGAGGTCCGGTCATGCGGTTGTTCGCGTGCGGACCCGGAACCCTGCCGTGAGGCTTGAGGTCGGCCAACGCATAATAGCCCAGATCGAGGTTTATGCCGTTGTCGTGGGATCCGCGCGGATGGCGGTTCGGCGGCGTCCGCCCGTCCGACGTGGCGCAGTCGAGGATCCGCATCGGATAGACCTGCGCGCCCACGTCGCGCACCACCGCGTAGCAGCAATATTCGACCAGCTTGATCGCGAAACGCTCGGCGAAATGGAATTGGCGGTGTTTGTCCGAAAGAGCGTAGGCCCCGGGCACGCGCGGCTCGGGAAATTGCTGAAGGGTCAAGGCGTGTCTCCCTGCGCGGCATCCGGTGCCTGGCTGCCGATCCGGTGCCGCGCGGTGCCGGATCAAAAGTCTAGTCTGCCGCCGCGTCAGCCCGTCGTGAGGCGTGCGCGCAGATCGGCCAAGTTCGGGCCCGCGGCTGCCGCGATGCCGCTATCGGCCTTGACGGAGAGTGGAGCGCCCGGCGTCGGCGTCACGAGCGGCGCGAGGCGGTCCTTGATGAGCTGCGAGAGAAAGGCCAGGCCGTTGCTCCCGCCGGCCAGCAGGCTGGCGGTCAGAACGATATCCGCCGGGAACAACAGCGGATACGCTTCGCCCGCGCGCACCTGAAGCAACGACTGCAGCGTGCGCACGCCCGCGGCGCTCACGAAAACGCCCGCGACGAACGCTCCGACGAGGCGGATGCGCTCCTTCTTGCTCGCGACGGCGGCGATTTGCCGAACGCCTTCGTCGACGAAGCCGTAGCTCAGCTTGATGTCCGCCTCGCGCTGTTCGTCGCCGTAGAGCAGCGCGTTCACGACGGCCATTCCGCGTTCGAGGAACAGGCTTACGGCGAGCAGGGCGGCCACCGTCGTCGCGGCCGCCTGGGCCATGTCGGCCTGGTACGGGATGCCCCGTCCCGGGCCGGTGCCGCCGACGACGACACCCGTTGCGATCACCAGCGCCAGGAGCGGCAGCCAGCGGCCCGCGAGAGTGTTTCCCGTATGGGGGGCGATCGCCATTCAGGCCTCCATGTTCCCGCGAGCAAGAGTGGGTCGATCCGCCGGCCGCGCACGATCGCCGCGGGCGCGGAACGCCCGATATCGTTCAGCCGGGGTCGACGGGCACGCAAGCGCCATCAGCCACCCGCCTCCGACCAGTCCCGGTGACAAAGCAGCTTGGCCCTGTCCATTTCGCGGACGGCCCGCGACGTGATCAGATCGGGCTTCCCGCCCCGTTGAAAGGAGAGGTCGACGATGCGGTCGCCGAGCCGCTCCATATACTCCGCGCAGACGACATACTGCCCACGGGTCCCGTCGTCCTTGAATTTGGGAAGGCAGCCTTCCAGCACCAGCCAGTTGACGAACCGGCGGTGCTGAGGGCGCGAGCCCCAGGCGGTCACCGACCGGAACGTGGGCGTCAGCAGATGCCGGTCACGATCCCCGAAGAATTTATCGGCCGCGGCTTCCACGCCCTGCTTGAACTTGGCCAGTTCGCCCGCGGACACCGGGGCATTGATGCAGACCGGGTAGACGATCGCCCGCGTCGCGCAGCCCGTGGTCGCCAGCGGAGCGCAGGCCGCCGTCGCGAGCTTCAGCAGGCGTCGCGCACCCGGCACCGATCCTACTCGGCGAAGGCTGCGCGCGTTTCGAGCAGCTCCCGGTACTCGCCCTCGAGCATGAAGGACTTGAGCTGTTCGCCCGCGCCGATCGAATGCACTTCATCCACCCTGTAGCCGAGAACGCGGCAGACCTCCGGCCCGTCCTTGAAGGTGATCGTCTGCTCCTGTTCGCGGTCTTCGAGCTCGAAGTCGTATTTGTGGTAGTTGCCCTTGCCGCCGAAATTGAGGAACCCGATCGTCGCCGACCCGCCGATCTTGCCCTTGATGTCGCGGATCTCCTGATAGTGGGTCTTCTCCTCGAACTTGAAGCCGACCGCCGTTCCGCGGCCGACGAAGACCGACGTGATGGCGTTGCGCGTATTGTCCGCCAGGATCCTGTTGGATTCGAGCACGTCCCGGACGACGGGAATGGCGAATATGGAGGCGTCGTACCAGTCGCGCCGGTTGACCAGGAACTCGTCCACGTTCGCGAACGAGACGGATATCTCGTTGGTGCTCTTGAGCGACTCCTCGATCTTCCTGCTGTAGGACGCCGAGGCCTTCGCCTTGAAGATGCCGAACTTGCGGCCGCTTCCGCTTACGGACCAGTCGAGATCGTGCCGTTCGATGTCCGTGACGCCCTTCTTGATCGTGAACGATCGTTCGCCGGCGCCGAAGATGCCGCCCAGGTTTGTGAAAGGCAGGATCTGCTCGCCTTCCTCCACCACGTCGCCGACGCTGGTGACGTTGCGCGCGGTAGCCAGGAACTTGGCGAGCTCCCAGTACGTGACGCTCCCGCTGCGCTCGAGCTGCGGCCTCGGCGGACGGTACATCTTGTATTCCTTGGAGCGGATGATGCTGTCGAGCGTGACAAGGATGCGAAGGTCGTTCGGAACCACGCCTTCCTTGATCCTCTGGATCTCCGCGACCTTGGTGATGATTTCGGTGAAGATATCGGACACCTGCGTCGCGATCCCCGAACTGTTGTAGTAGTTGATCCGCTCGAGATCGAACTCGACGCTGTTCGGCTTCAGCCCGAGCGCCTGGTAGTGCAGTGTCCAGGCGGCGGCCAGATCCCGCTCCTTCCCGTCGCGCTTGGTGCGGAGACCATCGATATCGTTCTCCAGGCTCAGTATGTGCGTGCGCGCCTCGGGCGTGAGATGCTGCCGTTCCACGCGTCCGCTAGCCTCCTTGACGACGCGTTCGTAGTAATGGCCGAACCGGTCGCGCAGACCGACGCCCGATGTCGGGTCGGTAACGAGCAGGGACGCGGCGACGACGATGTTCGCATAGGCCCGGTAGACGTTCTCATTGTAGAAGGGCGTGTCGTCATAGATGTCGAACGGCGTGATGGTGTTGATGAGCAGCACGCGCCCGACGTCGGTTCCGAACAGGCGCTTCAGGAACTATAATATTGATCCAGCACGTTTTCGATCTGCAGATCGTCGGCGGAAATCTCAACGCGAACATCCGGCATATCCATACCTCCTGTTTGCTTGGTCATATATCGGCCGTGAGCGAGCCGTGTTTGAGCCCGTCGTAAGCGACCGGGAACAACGCCTGCAGGTACTTCCTGCGGTTCAACTGCGGTCAGGCACCAGACTCGGCGCGTGGTCACACCACTTCGCATATTTTACGAAAATGCACAATAGCGGCTTGGTGCTGGTCTTTGCGCGCAAGCAAGCAGCGGAGGGCAATTGGGACCCGGCTAAGTCCGATAGGTCGCGGAAGCTCGTTTCCGCTGGGCTTTGCTTAGGATTTCAAGATGTTGTCGAATAGAGCCTGCTTCGATAAGCGAGGCGATGCACCCGAAGGCGCACTCGCCGCGCCGTCCGGTGCCCGTTGCCGGCGGCGGTTTTGACCCCGGCCGAGGGCGAAGACGCCGTGCGGCGGACGAGAAAAGCCCGCGCGCGCCACCGCCCGAGTCGCTGGAGAACGTTCGGGCGGGAGAAAGGCTCTAGCGGTCCCGTTCCGCCCGTGCGCGCTTGCGCGCGGCGCGGCCTTCGCGTTCCTCCGCCTTGCGAAGTTCGCGGCCGCGCTTCTCGTCGGCTTCGGACTGGCTCGTGGTCAGGCCGTCGACCGCCGCGCCCGCCGCCTTGACCGGAAGCGTCACGATATCGAGCGCGGTCCGGGCGATGCACCCGCTCAGGGCGAACGCGGCGAGGAGGGCGCATGTGGCGCGGAAGACGGGGACGATGCGGGTCATGGTGGTCCTCGGGTCGGGAGAGCCGCGTGTGCGAGCCGGCGGCTTAACGCGCGGTGAGCCGCTTTGACAGGTCCAGTTGGCCAAGTTAGCTTGGCCAAGCCATGACCATCCGCGTCAACATCGGTGAAGCCAAGACGCGATTGTCGGAACTCGTCGCGGCTGCGCGACGCGGAGAGGACGTGGTGATCGCGCATGCGGGCAAGCCCGCGGTCAAGCTGGTGCCGGTCACGCCTGATGATGATCACGCCGCCACGGTCGCCCGCAGACTGGCCTTTTTCGGTAGCGTCAAACGTGCGGGCGGCGGCGACATCGATTGGACCGAACCGACGTTTACCGAAGAAGAGCTCGACTCCTTCGAGAAGCCTTTCTGAAGCTGCTTCTCGACACGCAGGTCGTCATCTGGCTTGCTTATGGCGATGCCGACCTTCCGGCGCGCGTACGCGATTACATCGCGCGATCGGACCACGCGCTATACGTAAGCGTCGTGTCGGCGTGGGAGTACGGCATCAAACGGTCGCGCTGCCCCCATCAGCTGCGCGAACCTTTTCATGAGTTGCTGACATCCGAATATCGTCGTCTGGACTTAGGCTTCGAGATTCATAGCTTCGCCGAAGACCTGCCTACGATCCATCGCGATCCGTTCGATCGCATGCTGATCGCGCAAGCCTTGTCGCTGGACCTGACGCTGGTCACCGCCGACAAGATCATGCGACGCTACCCAGTTTCCACTTATTGGTAGGCACCATGTCGACGTTTCAGGAAGCCGCCGCAGCCCGCAAGCCCGCTACCGCGCCCGCGATCCGCGCGCGCAAGGGCGGCGTGCCGATCGTGGTGCTGACCGCGTACACCGCGCGCATGGCGGCGCTGCTCGATCCGCATTGCGACGTACTGCTCGTCGGGGACAGTTTGGGGCAGGTGATCTACGGGCTGCCGTCCACCGTCCCCGTGACGCTCGACATGATGTGCGCGCATGGGGCCGCGGTGGTGCGGGGGGCGGGGGGCGCGCTGGTCGCGGTCGACATGCCGTTCGGGAGCTACGAGGCGCGGCCGGAAGCGGCGTTCGCGAGCGCCGCGCGGGTCATGAAGGAGACGGGGTGCGCCGCGGTCAAGCTGGAAGGCGGGGAGGCGATGGCGCCGACCGTCGCGTTTTTGGTGGCCCGCGGGATTCCGGTGATCGGGCATGTCGGGTTGACCCCGCAGGCGATCAACGTGCTCGGCGGGTACGGCGCGCGGGGGCGGAGCGAGGCGGAGGCGGACAAGATCGCAGGCGACGCGCGCGCGGTCGCGGACGCGGGGTGTTTCGCGCTCGTTCTGGAAGGCGTGGTCGAGCATGTGGCGGCGGCGATCACGCGGAACGTCGCCTGCCCAACGATCGGGATCGGCGCGTCGCCCGCGTGCGATGGGCAGGTGCTCGTCGTCGACGACATGCTGGGCATGTTCGAACGGACGCCGCGATTCGTGAAGCGGTACGAGGATCTGGCGACGCGGATCGGCGATGCGGCGGCGGCTTACGCGGACGAGGTTCGCGCACGCAGCTTCCCGGGCGAGGAGCAGGTCTACCGCGCGAAGACCTAGGCTTTGCATCCGCGCGCCCTTGCCGGTAAGCAGCGCCGCGACGGGGGTTTGCTGCCAGCATCGGTTCAGCCTTGGCTGTGCACAGCGCCCTCCTCGCCCACGACGCGGAGCTTCACTCTTGGCGATCACGCCGGACCCGAACCAGAGTTTCTACCGCGAGGTCGACGACGAACTGCGCCGGTCGCAGGTCGGCAATTTCTGGAGCCGCTACGGCAAGTCGCTGATCCTCGGGCTTGTCGTCCTAGCGCTGGCCACGGCGGGATACTTCTTCTGGAAGAACCGGCAGATCAAGGAAGCCGAGCGGCAGGGCGAACTGCTCGACGCGGCGATCACCGACCTGGGGGCGGGCAACGAGAAAGCGGCGGCGCCCAAGCTTGCCGAGCTCGCCGCATCGGAGAACCCGGGCTATCGTGCGACCGCCTTGCTCGCGCAGGCCGACGCGGCCCTGACCGCGAACGACGAAGCCAAGGCGGTGGCCCTGTTCCGCCGGATCGCGGGCGATGCCGACCTCCCGCAACCCTTTCGCGATCTTGCGCTGGTGCGGCAGACCGCGACCGAGTTCGACAAATTGGCACCCGCACTGGTGATCGAGCGGCTGCGTCCGCTTAGCCGGCCGGGCAATCCCTGGTTCGGATCGGCGGGCGAAATGACGGGGGTCGCGTATCTGAAGCAGGGGAAGCCGGCGCAGGCCGCGCCCTTGTTCGCCGCGATCGCGCGCGACGAAGGCGTGCCCGATACCATACGGTCGCGCGTCGTTCAGATGTCGGGAACGCTCGGCATCGATGCCATCGAGGACAAAAGCGTCGCCGCGGCCGAGACGCCCGCGGCGCAAAGGAAGTAGCATGATGAAGCGCGTGATCTTGGCGAGTGCGCTGGCGGCAAGCTTAAGCGGTTGCGGCATCTTCGGCGGCGGCGATCCCAAGACGACGCCGACGATCGGCGAGCGGCGGCCCGTCCTCGGCTTCGAGCCCGTGGTCGAGGCGGACGCGACGCTTGCGGGCGTGGCGGTGACTCTGCCCGCCGCGACCGTCAACACGGAATGGACGCAACCGGGAGGCAGCGCGTCCAAGTCGCTGGGCCATCTGGCGCTCGGGTCGACGCTGAGGCCCGCGTTTTCGATCAGCGTCGGCGCGGGCAGTTCCCGGACCGAGCGGCTGGGCGCTCCTCCCGTCGTCGCGGACGGACGCATCTACGCGGTCGACGTCGAAGGAACGGTGCGCGCGTTCAATGCCAACACGGGTGCGACGGTGTGGACCGCGCGCCCGGGCACGCAAGGCGACGGGCAGAGTTCGCTGTACGGCGGCGGCGTCAGCTACGGCAACGGCCGCGTGTATGCGACGAACGGCCTGGGCTCGGTGTCCGCGATCGACGCCAAGACGGGCGCGGTGGCTTGGACGCTGCGTCCGGGCGGGCCTTTGCGCGGCGCGCCGACCGTGACCGACGATACGATCTACGTGATGAGCCAGGACAGCCAGATCTATTCGCTAAAGGCGAGCGACGGTTCGACCAACTGGTCGGAGGCCGCGACGCTGGAGCTTGCGGGCGTGTTCGGCACGGGCGCGCCCGCGTTCGCGCAAGGGACGGTCGTGGCTGGGTTCGCGAGCGGCGATCTCAACGCCTACCGATACGAGAACGGGCGGCAGTTGTGGAACGACGCGCTGTCGCGGACGAACATCTCGACGTCGGTCGCGTCGCTGTCCGACATCGACGCCGCGCCCGTGATCGATGCGGGCCGCGTGTACGCGGTCGGGCAGGGCGGGCGCATGGTCGCGCTCGAGCTGACCACGGGTCAGCGTTTGTGGGAATTGAACATCGCGGGCATCTCGACTCCGTGGGTCGCGGGCGAATGGGTGTTCGTCGTCACGGACGACGCGCGGCTGATCTGCGTCGCGCGCGCGACCGGAAAGATCCGGTGGATCTCTCAGCTCGCGCGGTACGAGGACGCGGAGGACAAGGACGGGCCGATCAGCTGGGTTGGGCCGATCCTGGCGGGCGGGCGGCTGATCCTGGCCAATTCGGTGGGGCAGATGTCGTACGTCAACCCGGCGGACGGGAAGGTGCTCGGCACGACGAATGTCGCGCGCGGGATCAGCCTGTCGCCGGTGGTGGCGAACAACACGCTGTACGTGCTGGACGACGACGGACGGCTGACCGCCTTTCGCGGCTGATGGCGCGTAAAGGCACCGTTGCGATCGTCGGCCGGCCCAATGTCGGCAAGTCGACGCTGTTCAACAGGCTGGTCGGGCGCAAGGTCGCGATCGTCGACGACACGCCGGGCGTGACGCGCGACCGGCGCGAGGGCGACGCGACGCTGGTCGGCATGGACTTCCGCGTGATCGATACCGCCGGGTTCGAGAACGAGGATCCCGTGTCGCTCCCCGGCCGGATGCGTGCGCAGACGCAGGCGGCGGTGCGCGAGGCCGATGTCGCCTTGTTCCTGTTCGACGGGCGGGCGGGGCTGGTGCCCCTCGACGAGGAGATCGCGCGCTGGCTGCGGTCGGAGAAGACGCCCGTCGTGGTCGTCGCCAACAAGGCGGAGGGCCGCGCGGGCGAGACGGGGCGGCTGGAAGCGTATTCGCTGGGCTTCGGCGAGCCGATCGCGATCAGCGCGGAGCACGGCGAGGGCATCGTCGATCTGTTCGACCTGCTGCGCCCGCATCTGGAGCGCGAGGACGAGGAGGAGGACGAGCCCGAGGGGGAAGGCCCGCTCAAGCTGGCGATCGTGGGGCGGCCCAATGCGGGCAAGTCGACGCTGATCAACCGCATGCTGGGCGAGGAGCGGCTGATCACCGGGCCGGAGGCGGGGATCACGCGCGACAGCATCGCGATCGAGTGGGCGTTCAAGGGGCGACCGGTACGGCTGGTCGACACCGCGGGCATGCGCAAGCGCGCCAAGATCGACGAGAAGCTGGAAAAGATGTCGGTCGCGGATACGCGGCGGGCGATCGATTTCGCCGAGGTCGTCGTGCTGCTGCTCGACGCGACGCGCGGGCTCGAGGTGCAGGACCTCAAGATCGCGGACCATGTGCTGCAGGAGGGCCGCGCACTCGTGATCGCGTTGAACAAATGGGATGTGGCGGAGGATCAGAGCCGGCTGTTCCAAGGCGTGCGAGCCGCGCTCGAGGAAGGGCTGGCGCAGGCGCGCGGCGTGCCGTTGCTCACGGTGTCGGGAGCGACCGGAAAAGGAATCGAAATGCTGATCGACGTCGCGTTCGAGACGCGGGATACCTGGTCAAAGCGCGTGTCGACGGGGGTGCTCAACCGCTGGTTCGAGAAGGCGATCGAGGCCAACCCGCCCCCCGCGCCGGGGGGCAAGCGGATCAAGCTGCGTTACCTGACGCAGGTCGGATCACGCCCGCCGACGTTCGTGCTGTTCGGAACGCGCACGGACGAGCTGCCCGAAAGCTACCTGCGCTATCTGATCAACGGCATGCGGCGCGATCTGGAGTTCGGGTCGGTGCCGATCCGCCTGTCGACACGGGTCGCGAAAAACCCGTTCGATGCTTAAGCACGACTTCACCATATCGGATACAGGTCGACGCCTGAGCGTCGGATCGGACGGTCCGTCAACGCGGTCTTTACGCTTAGCATCCTAAAGCAACCGGGTGGAACGGCGTTGCCCGGGTCACGTCGATGGGAGCGTGTTCATTGTCCGAGGAAGCCGGCGACATCGTCGATTGGGAAGCGTTCGCAAAGGCGCGGGCCGAACTCGGGCCGGGCTTCGTCCGCATCCTTGGCTATTTCCGCGAGGACGGGGTCAAATCCGTCGCGGCGATCGAAGCGGCGATGCACGAGGAGAACACGGCCGCGCTGGTCCTGCCCGCGCACACGCTCAAGTCGGAAGCGCGGCAGTTCGGGGCCGATCCGCTGGGCGATGCGGCGGAGGAGATCGAGTTCGTCGCGCGGCGCTGCATCGAGACGCGGCGCTTTCCGGACGAGCTGGTGGCCGAGGTCGTCAAGCTGCGTCGTTTGTTCGACGAGACCAACGCGCTGTTCGAGCGCGAGATGAACCCGCTAATGGAACGGCGTCCGGGGTTCGGGAAGAAGGCTTCGGCCAACCAGACGTTCGGGCGAATTTAACGCAGCATCGGCTGCCGTTCGCCTCGGGCGAGTGAGCGCCATAGCCATTCGAACGGCCCGTAGCGGTAGCGGCTGAGCCACGCTTGGCTCCAGAGCAGCATCGCGATCCACACGGCAAACACGAGCGGAGTGAGTTCCGCGCGGCTGAGGCGGCCGTACAGGCCGAAGCCGTAGCCGTACACGATCGTGGTCGCGACGATGCTGGTGGCGAGATAGTTGGTGAACGCGGTGCGGCCGACGGCGGCGATGCGGTCGACCAGCGCGCCTCCGCGCCGCGTCGCCAGGATGACCGCCGCGGCCAGGCCTAAGACCATGACGGGGCGGACGAGCGTGGCGACGCCGATCGCGTAGCCGAAGACGAACAGCGGATCGAACTCGCGTGCGTACAGGTGCGCGGCCATGGCGGTGTAGGCCGCAACGCCCAGTCCCACGCCCACGACCGCAATCCGCGCGTACGCCTTGCGCGTCCAGGCGCCCGTCAGGAAGCCGGATTTCAACGCCCACATTCCGCCGAGCATCGTGCCCAGCGTTTCGAATCCGCCGATCCAGAACGCGTCGACCGCATCCTTCAGGAGCGCGCCCGCTCGGTGCGCGACGAGTCCCGCGTAGGTTCCGCGGTGCAGCGCCAGGTCGTCGGCGAGTTTCGAGGGCGAAGGGACAGAAAAACTCGCGCTCATCGACCTCCACGCCTCCATCGCGGCCGCGCTCGCGCCGGGGGCGCGGGCCGCCGCTGCGGTTTCGAAATAGCCGTAGGTCGCGGCGGCCATGAACAGGATCTCGGCGAGGACGAACAGTCCCGCCAGCGCGAGCAGCTTTCGTGGCGCTGTGTCGACGAAGAAGAACGCGATCAGCCCGACCAGCGCGTAGTCGACCAGAATGTCGCCGTCCCACAGCAGCACGAAATGCGCTGCGCCGAGCATGAGCAGCCACGCCATGCGGCGCGCGTGGACGGGGAGCGGGTCTTCGCCCTTGGCTTCCGCGCGTTGCACGACGAGCAGGAGCGACGCGCCGAACAGAAAGGTGAACAGCCCGCGCATCTTGCCGTCGAAGACGATGAACGTGACGAACCAGGTGGCGAGGTCGGCGGGGCCTTCGAGGCCGTAGGCGGTGGGGTTGAAGTGGGCCTGGGACGGCATCGCGAACGACACGACGTTCATCGCGAAAATGCCCATGACGGCGACGCCGCGTACGATATCGAGCGTCGCGATGCGGTCTTCGGGCCGCGCGGCCTCAGACAATCGACGAGGTCATCAACGCGGGGAAGAAGCTTTCGTGCGCGGTCCGCAATGCGCCGAGCGCCACCGGTGCATGACCGGGGATGCTCAGCGTCTTCTCCGCCGTTACCGAACCCAGGAACGCGTGCGGGATCGTGTCGCGAGCCGCGGCGCGGACGATCGGGTCGGAGTTGAAGGTCGTGACGACGTAACGGGCCTGGTCCTCGCCGAAGAACAAAGCGTGCAGACCGGGGCGTTCTGCGAACAGGCGGTCGAGTTCGAAACCCAGTTCGCCCGCCAAGGCCATCTCGGCGAGCGCCACGAGAAGCCCGCCGTCGGACACGTCGTGAACGGCGCTGACAAGGCCTTCGGCGACGAGGCCGCGTACGAAGTCGCCGTTGCGGCGCTCGGCGGCGAGGTCGACAGGGGGCGGGGGGCCGTCCTCGCGCCCGGCGATCTCGCGCAGCCAGACTGACTGGCCCAAGTGACCCGCGGTGTCGCCGATCAGCCAGATGTCGTCGCCCGCGGCCTTGAACGCGGTCGTGGCTGCGTTTCGCCAATCAGCAAGAAGGCCGATTCCCCCGATCGCGGGAGTGGGGAGGATGGCGGAGCCGCCGCCTGTCGCCTTGGACTCGTTGTAAAGAGACACGTTTCCCGACACGATCGGGAAGTCGAGCTTGTCGCACGCGTCGGCCATCCCTTCGATGCAGCCGACGAACTGGCCCATGATTTCGGGGCGTTGCGGGTTGCCGAAGTTCATGCAGTCGGTCGCGGCCAGCGGCGTCGCGCCGACGGCTGTCAGGTTGCGCCAACATTCGGCAATGGCTTGACGCCCGCCGTCGATCGGGTCCGCAAAACAGTAGCGTGGGGTGCAGTCGGTGCTGATCGCCAGCGCCTTTTGGGTGCCGTGGACGCGGACGACCGCCGCGTCGCCGCCGGGCCGGGCGACCGTGTCCGCGCCGACCATGTGGTCGTATTGTTCCCAGATCCAGCGGCGGCTGGCGAGGTCGGGACAGCTCATCAACTTGACGAGGTCGTCGCCGATGTCGGTGCCGGACGCGACGGGTCCGAGCGGCTCACGTGGCGGTGTCGGCACCCAGGGCCGATCGTACATCGGCGCGTCGTCGGCGAGTGGGCCGAGCGGAATGTCGCAGACGGTCTCGCCATTCCAGGTCAGCACCATGCGGCCCGTGTCCGTGACGCGGCCGATGACCGCAAAGTCGAGCTCCCATTTGCGGAAGATCGCCTCGGCCTCGGGCTCGCGGCCCGGCTTGAGGACCATCAGCATGCGTTCCTGCGATTCGGACAGCATCATCTCGTACGGGGTCATGCCCACCTCGCGGCAGGGCACGGCGTTCATGTCGAGTTCGATGCCGACGCCGCCCTTCGACGCCATTTCGACCGAGCTCGACGTCAACCCGGCCGCGCCCATGTCCTGGATCGCGACGATCGCGTCGGACGCCATGAGTTCGAGGCACGCCTCGATTAGCAGTTTCTCGGTGAACGGATCGCCGACCTGCACGGTTGGACGCTTTTCGTCGGCGTCGTCGCCGAAGTCGGCGGACGCCATGGTCGCACCGTGGATGCCGTCCCGGCCCGTCTTGGAGCCGACATAGACGATCGGATTGCCGACGCCGGACGCGGCCGAGTAGAATATCCTGTCTTGGTCCGCGATGCCGACGGTCATCGCGTTGACGAGGATATTGCCGTCGTAGGCGGGGTGGAAATTGACCTCGCCGCCGACCGTCGGCACGCCGACGCAGTTGCCGTAGCCGCCGATGCCCGCGACCACGCCCGCGATCAGGTGGCGCATCCTGGGGTGGTCGGGCCGGCCGAAGCGCAGCGCGTTCATGTTCGCTATGGGGCGCGCACCCATCGTGAAGACATCTCGTAAAATGCCGCCGACGCCGGTGGCCGCGCCCTGATACGGCTCGATGTACGAGGGGTGGTTGTGGCTCTCCATCTTGAAGATGGCGGCTTGTCCGTCGCCGATGTCGACGACGCCTGCGTTCTCGCCGGGACCACAGATGACGTTCGGACCCGTGGTCGGGAGCTTTTTGAGATGGATGCGGGAGGATTTGTACGAGCAGTGTTCGGACCACATGACCGAGAAGATGCCGAGCTCGGTCAGGTTGGGGGTGCGGCCCATGGCGTGGAGGACGCTGTCATATTCGTCGGGCGATAAACCGTGGTCGGCGACTTGGGCAGGCGTGATGGTCATGGCGCGGCGTTAGCGCAGACCCGGCGTGCGAACACCCACGAAAAAGGCGGCGCTTCCGCACCGCCCTTCGTGAAGCCGGAGTCGGAATTAGGCCTTGCAGACCTGCGTGCCGCTCTTGGGCGAGGTGTAGGTCACTTCGTCGCCGCTGCCGACGAGCTTGAACCCTTCGCCCGCGGGACCGACGCCGATGTACGGCTCGCCCGCGGTCGGGGCGGTCAGGTTGACGCTCGGCGGGCTCTCTTCCTTGTCGCGGACGTTGGCGGACACGCCGTCGGTCAGGAAATTGGCGTAGAACAGGCTGTTGTCCTTGCAGCGGTACGTCTTGCTGCTCGCGATAGCAGGCGGGAGCGCGACGGGGGCGGCGTTGCGGGCGGCAACGGTGACCGCGTCGTCCTGCGGACCGCCGACGATGTCGGGCTCCTTCTGGCCGCACGCGGACAAGGTGATCAGGGTCGCGAAGGCGACGGCGGATTTGATGTGGGTGAATCTGGTCATGGTGCGCAGAACCCTGCGCGGCGGCGCGCGGTTCCGTCAAGCGGCACGTGCGAACACGTCATTCGTGGAATTCCGCCGCGTCAGGTATTCGTCCGAACGCAATGCTGGTGCCGACGCGGTCGATGCGGCCGCCCGTGACGGGTCCCAGCATGACCGCGCCGCGTCCAAAACGTCCGTTGATGCGGTCCATCGCGCGGGACAGATGCAGGGTGCGCGTTTCTCGCGCGAGGGGGTCGTCGGCGGCGAGGTGCGCGAACAGCGAGCCTTGGTCGCCATGTTCGGCGTCGATCTCCTCGAGCGCGACGCCGACCATGCGCAGGCGGAAGCCGCCGGGCTCGGCCCCAGCGTGCGCGGCCAGGCGCGACCAGAGGACGTCGAGCGCGGCGAGCACGGCGAAACTGTCCTGCGTGCGGGGGATGCGCAGGGCGGCGCGCCAGCGGGCTTTCGACACCTCCAGCCGGGCGTGGAGGACGAGGCAGCGCGTCGCGAAGCCTTGTCGGCGCAGGCGGCTCGCGGCCTTGAGCGTCAGGCGGCGGGCGGTCAGGCGCGCGGGTTCGTGGGCGCGGGCGCGGGGGGACAGGACGTGGCTGTGCCCGATCGAGCGCCGCTGCGACGGCTTTTCGGGCAGGTCGAAGCCGTGCAGCAGATACCAGAGCCGGTCGCCGTCGATCGATCCCCACGCGGTGCCTGCCGCGCGGGCCTTGCGCGCGCAATAGCCTTCGATGTCGACAATGCCTTCGCGCGCGAGGCGACGTTCCATCTTCTCGCCGATGCCGGAGATGGCGCGCAAGGGAAGGTCGTAGAGCTGCGCGGGCAGGCTGTCGGCGTGCAGGACGACGAGCCCGTCGGGCTTCTGCATATCGCTGGCGAGCTTGGCGAGCAGCCGGTTGGGCGCGATGCCGATCGACGAGGTCAGGCATTCGCCCACGTTGTCGCGGATGCCTGCCTTGATCCGCCCCGCGAGCGCAGTGGCCCCGTCCGCGTCGTTCTCGTTGTCGAGCAGGCGGCACGCGACCTCGTCGATCGAGCATACGCGCGTCACGGGAACATGCCGCCAGATTTCGTTCAGAACCGCATGGTGGAACTCGACATATTTCTCGTGGCGCGCGGGCGTGACGACGAGCTCGCGGCATTTCGCCTTCGCTTCCCAGACGGGCGTGCCCGTTCGGATGCCGTAGGCCTTGGCCTCGTACGACGCCGCGATCGCCACCGTCGTGTCGCTGTGCAGCGGGGCGACGATGACCGGGCGTCCGCGCAAGGCGGGTTGGAGTTGCTGTTCGACGCTGGCGAAATAGCTGTTCAGGTCGAGGAACAGCCAGCGGAGCGGGCGCGGGACTCCGGCGAAAGGCGAGTCGGACATCGGGCGATATGGAACATATCAGGAACAGACCGCAAGCGTGACATAGGGGAGGCGCAGCGCTAGTTAACGGCCGGGGAGGATCGGGTGGACGGCAACATGCAGCGCGTGCGCATCGGGCTGACGGGCCTGGCGTTCGTCTTCGTCCTCGTCCTGCTCGCCGCGGTGTTTTCGCGCGCGACCGACGAACAGCCGATCACCGCCGACGGCATCGAGGCCGCGACCGACAACGCGGCCAATCTTACGGTGGCCGCCGAGGACGCGGAGGAACCGCTTGCCGAGCTAGGGGTCGCACCCGGCAACGGTCCCGACGCGCAGAACGAGGCCGGCGCCAAGACCGTCCCCGTCGAGGATCCGCTCCGTCCGCAACGCCGGCGTTAATATTCACGAGGTCGAGTGCGGCTGCTGTTCGACGCTCTCGCGAGCGCGGCTTTCAACAGTCTTATCCACAGGCCCAACAAAGTAGAACGAGGCAAGAACAGTTGGACTGTTCACACGAACAAACCGCGCAAATCCGCCAATCTCCATGTTGTCCCATGTAAACCCATGAAAACCCATTGTGTCCCACAGGGCCCCATGTTACTCACAATCCCCTGAGGCGCGGGGTTCGACTGACATCCTGGAGGGTGCGGGCGCGGGGGACGGTTGAAGCCGTTTTCCGGGCACGGGAGAGCTTTTCGCGCCGCGCTGGGGAGCGAGTTGGCGTGGCGGTCGAGCATCTGTTTCAAGGCAGCGCGTTGAACGCGGTCGATGCCAAGGGACGCGTCTCGGTGCCCAGCTTCATGCGCGGCGTGATCGAAAAGCGCAGCGATGCCAAGGCCTTGGTTCTGGCCAAGCACGACAGCTATCCATGCATTTCCGCCTACGACCGCGGCTACGCGTCGATCCAGCATGCCAAGCTCGAGCGCCTGTACGAGCGCGAGGAGACCAACCCCGAGAGCCTCGCCGCCTATCACGGGCGCAACATGCTCGCGTTCGGATCGACCGAGGACGTGCCCTACGACAGCGGCGGACGAATCATCCTGCCCCCCATGATGCGTCGCAAGGGTGGGATCGGCGAGCTGGCGCTCTTCATCGGCGCGGGCGAGACCTTTCACATCTGGAACCCGCAGACGTTCCTCGATTCGCCCGACGTGCACGAGGATATGAAGGACATCGCGCGCTACCGCATGGAAGAGCGGGGGCTCGCGTCATGAACCACGTTCCCGTCCTGCTGGCCGAGGTCATGGCCGCGCTCGCGCCCGCGACCGGCGAGCATCATGTCGACGGCACGTTCGGCGCGGGCGGGTACACCGCCGCGTTGCTGGAAGCGGGCGCGATCGTAACCGCGTTCGACCGCGATCCGGACGCGATCGCGGAGGGGCAGGCGATGGCGGCGGATCCGCGGCTGACGCTGGTCGCCGACCGTTTCTCGAACATGGCGGCGCATGTTGGCGACGTGGACGGGGTCGCGCTCGACATCGGCATGTCGTCGATGCAGCTCGACCGGGCGGAGCGCGGCTTCGCGTTCGGCGTCGACGGACCGCTCGACATGCGCATGGACAAAGCGGGGCAGAGCGCGGCCGAGTTCGTCAACGCGGCCGACGAGGCGGAGATCGCCGACGTCATCTACCGGTATGGCGAGGAACCCAGGTCGCGCCGCATCGCCCGGGCGATCGTCGCCGCGCGCCCGATCGACCGGACCGCGGAGCTTGCCGCGGTGGTGCGCCGCGCGGTCGGTTATCATCTCGGGCAGAAGAAGGACCCGGCCACGCGCACGTTCCAGGCGATCCGGATCCATCTCAACGGCGAGCTCGATGAGCTGACCGACGGGCTCGCCGCCGCCGAGCGCGTGCTCAAGGACGGTGGGCGTTTGGCTGTTGTCACGTTCCACAGCCTCGAAGATCGGATCGTCAAGCGCTTCCTCATCGACCGGGCCGGACTCGCTCCAGCCCGATCTCGCCACCTACCGGCGCGCCCGAGCGACTCGGACGAACCGACCTTTTGCCGCGTTCACAAACCAGTTCGCCCGAATGAGGCAGAACAAGGCAGCAATCCCCGGTCGCGTTCGGCGACGCTTCGGTCCGCGGTTCGGACCGGGGCGCCGTCGAGACCGAATGCAGGAGTAATCGCATGATCGTGCAGAGCTTCAAGTCGGTCATGTGGGTGGGCGCGGTCGCGGGCGCTGCGCTCAGCTGCTACATGGTGTCGCTGCGCGTCGCGTCCGAACGCGCGGCGCTCGAGCGGGTGGAAAGCCGAATACTGCTCGCCAAGCGCGACATCCGCGCGCTCGATACGGAGTTGTCGACGCGCGGGCGGTTGCGGCAGCTCGAACGCTGGAACCTCGATGTGCTGGCCTTGTCGCCGCCTACCGAAGGGCAGTTCCTCACTGGCGAGGTGCAATTGGCGAGCCTGTCCGCGTCCGCGCCCAAAGCGGCGGTGGCGGCCGAAGCGTCCGTCGAACTCGCGTCGGCAAAGGAGGAACGCCGCCGCGTCCGGCCGACCGAGGCCGCGCTCGGACCGGACAACCCGTTGCTGATCGAGGCGAGCGCGACCGACGAGGATGTGGCGCGGGTAAAAGCGCGCGCGAACAAGGTGTCCGCCAAGACCGACACGCCGCGATGAGCACGGCGGCCGCCCGCATCATCGACCCGTCTTCGCCGGCACATCGGCCGCGCGACCGCGGGCGCATGGTCGGCGCGCGCAGCCGCACGCTCGCGCTGACGCACCAGCGGCTGATGCTGGCGATGCTGCTGTTCGCGGGAGCGACCGCGATCATCCTGCTGCGGCTTTTGTACCTGGCCGCGTTCGGCGATCATGCGGGTCGGCGCGTGACGATCACCAGCTTCACGCCCGAACGCGGCGACATCGTCGACCGCAACGGCCTGACGCTCGCGCGCACGATCGACGCGTGGACGATCACCGTGCACCCGAACAAGATCATCGGCGACAAGCTCGCGCTCGCCGAGCGGCTCGAATTGCTGATGCCCGAGCGCGACGCGGCGCAATATTACGAGATCCTGACGTCGGGCGCGACGTTCGCGTACCTCAGGCGCCGCGCGCTGCCCGAGCTGGTGGCGGCGGTGAATGCGGTCGGCGAGCCGGGGCTGGCGTTCGATCGCGAGCCCGAACGGCTGTATCCGCAGACCGTGCTCGGTTCGCACATTCTGGGCTGGACCGACGTTGACGGCCACGGTGCGGCGGGCATGGAACGGGTCCTCGACGGCCGGTTGAGCGATCCGGACACGCGCGCGACCGCGTCCGTGCTATCGATCGACAGCCGCGTGCAGGGCGCGGTGGAAAGCGAGTTGCTGGCGGCGATGGCGCGGTTCAACGCGATCGGCGCGACGGGCGTCGTGCTCGACGTGCATTCGGGCGAGCTGATCGCGCTCGCCTCGCTACCCGCATACAATCCCAACACGGCGGGCCGCGCGCTCGCGGACGCACGCTTCAACCGCGCGACGCTCGGCGTCTACGAACTGGGATCGGTGTTCAAGCCGTTGACGGTCGCGGCCGCGATCGAAGCCGGGGTGATCAAGTCGCCGTTTCAGATGTACAACGCGGCCTCGCCCGTTCACGTCGGGCGCTTCTCGATCAGCGACGACCATCCGATGGGGCGATCGATCAACGTCGCCGAGCTGCTCATCCATTCGTCCAACATCGCAACCGCGCGCGTCGCGGACGCGATGGGCGAGGCGCGCATGCAGGCCGCATTCCGCAAGCTCGGGTTTCACGAACAGGCGCATGTCGAGCTGCCCGAGAAGGGCAAGCCGATCTGGCCGGCCTATTGGGGTCGTTCGACGCTGATGACGGCGGGGTTCGGGCACGGCGTCGCGGTCTCGCCGCTGCATCTGGCAAGCGCATACGCGGCGATGGTCAATGGCGGCATCTGGCGGCCGACGACTTTGCTGAAGCGCACGTCCTCAACCGCTCCGGAGGGCCGCCGCGTGTTTTCGGAACGGACGAGCGAGCGCATGCGCCAGTTGCTGCGGCTGGTCGTGCTCGAAGGTACGGGCCGCAACGCGGATGCGAAAGGGTATCGCGTCGGCGGCAAGACGGGAACGGCGGAAAAACCCAGGAACGGGGGTTACGCGAAGAAGTCGCTCGTCTCGACCTTCGCCGCCGCGTTCCCGATGGACCGCCCACGCTACGTCGTCGTCGCGATGCTCGACGAGCCGCGCGGGAATTCGGAAACGTTCGGGTTCGCGACGGCAGGCTGGACCGCGGCGCCCGTCGTCAAGCAGGTCGTGTCGCGCATCGGTCCGCTGCTCGGCGTCTACCCGGACGAGGCGCGCGAGGTGGACCTGCAGGATCTGGCGGTGATGAGAGGTCCCAAGAAGGGCGCGCATTGATGCGCCTGGAAGAACTCGTGGATGGAGGAGGCAAGGCCCAAGTGACCGGGTTCGCGATCGATCACCGCAAGGTCGCGCCCGGTACCGTGTTCGGCGCCTTTCGAGGTGCGCGTTTCGACGGCGAGAGTTTCATACAGGATGCAGTTAGGGGGGGCGCGGTGGCAGTCGTCGCCCACCCTAGGGCGAAGGTCGACGGCGCACTGCTCGTTGGGGGTGACGAGCCGCGCCGGACCTTCGCCCACCTTGCCGCGCGGTTCTTCGCCCCGTTTCCCGAAGTCTGCGTCGCGGTGACGGGCACGAACGGGAAGACGTCCACGGTCGAGTTGGCCCGGCAACTGTGGCGGATGGCGGGTTTCCGGTCGGCGTCGATCGGGACGCTGGGGGTGACGACGGCGGACGATCAGGCGACGACGGGCCTGACGACGCCCGACGTGGTCACCTTTCTTTCGAACATGGCGGGGCTGGCGCGCGAGGGCGTGACGCATGCGGCGTTCGAGGCGTCGAGCCATGGGCTCGATCAGTTCCGCACCGAAGGCGTGCCCGTGCGCGCGGCGGCGTTCACGACGTTCAGCCGCGACCATCTCGACTATCACGGCACGATGGACGCGTATTTCGAAGCCAAGATGCGGCTGTTCGACGAAGTGGTCGAAGACGGCGGCACTGCGGTTGTATGGGCGGACGATGCGAAGTCGGGCGCAGTAGTCGAGCGTGCGCGTGCGCGTGGGTTGCGGGTAATGATGGTCGGTACGCGTGGGGAAACGCTGCGGCTGGTAGAGCATGGCCACACGCCGCTAGGCCAGACGCTCGTCGTCGCGCACGAGGGTACGACGCATAAGGTGAACCTCCCCATGATCGGCGCGTACCAGGCGGCGAACGCGCTCACCGCCGCTGCGCTCGTGATCGCAACCGGCGGCGACCCGGCGGAAACGTTGCGCAACCTGTCGCGCGTGCAGCCTGTACGCGGGCGTCTGGAGCGCGCGGTGATCACGCCCGCGGGTGCGCCGGTTTATGTCGATTACGCGCATACGCCGGACGCGCTGGAGGCGGCGATCGCGGCGTTGCGGCCGCATACGGAACGGCGGCTGATCACCGTGTTCGGCGCGGGCGGGGACCGGGATGTGGGCAAGCGTCCGCAGATGGGCGCGATCGCAGCGCGCCTGAGCGACGTCGTGATCGTGACCGACGACAATCCGCGCGGCGAAGACCCGGCGAGCATCCGCGCGGCGATCATGGCCGCGGCTCCCGGCGCGCGCGAGATCGGGGGTCGGCGCGAGGCCATCGCCGCGGCGATGGCCGAGGCTGGAGCGGGAGACATCGTCCTGCTCGCAGGCAAGGGGCACGAGCAGGGGCAGGTCGTCGGAGACCGCGTGCTGCCGTTCGACGATGTGCAGGTGGCACGGGAGTGCGCGGGGTGATCGGCATGCCCCGATCCCGTTCGTGTCGAGCGAAGTCGAGACACCCCGTCGAGCGCATCCGAGACCTGCACGTGTCCCGGCCTCGACTTCGCTCGGCCATGCCTCTCGACTTCGCTCGAGGCGAACGGGTCCGGGGTGGGATGTGAAAGCTTTGTGGACCTCCGACGAGATCGGGGCGGCGACGGGCGGGACCGCGTCCGCACGCTTCGAAGCCTTCAGTGTCACGTTCGACTCGCGCGAAGTGGGACCCGGCGACTTGTTCGTCGCGCTCACCGGCGAGACCACCGACGGTCACCTGTTTGTCGACGGCGCGACGGAGAAAGGCGCGGCGGGGATGCTGGTCGGCCGGACGGTCGCGAGTCCGCACGTCCTCGTCCCGGACACCACCGCCGCGCTAAACGCGCTTGCCGTCGCATCCCGGACGCGGACATCGGGAAAAATCATCGGCGTCACGGGCTCGGTCGGGAAGACCGGAACCAAGGAAGCGCTGTACGCCGCGCTCGACCGCCACGCTCCCGGCGCGGCGCACCGGTCGGTCAAAAGCTACAACAATCATACCGGCGTTCCGCTCTCTATCTCGCGCATGCCTGCGGAAACGCAATTCGGCGTGTTCGAAATGGGTATGAACCATGCGGGCGAACTCGCTGAACTGACACGGCTCGTCCGTCCGCACGCGGCGATCGTCACCGCGATCGCGCCTGCGCATCGCGAATTCTTCGCGTCCGACGAGGACATTGCCGACGCCAAGGGCGAAATCTTTCAGGGACTCGAGCCGGGCGGCACCGCGATCGTTCCGTTCGACAGCCCGCACCGCGACCGGCTGGTCCGCGCCGCAGAGCCGCATGCCGCGACCATCGTGACGTTTGGGCTGGGCGAAGGCGCGGACGTGCGCGCGCGCGAAGTCATGCCCGGGCCACGCGGGACGCTGATCACGGCGATCCTGCCGGACGCGGAACTCACCTTCACGCTCGCCCCGCCGGGTGCCCACTGGGTGTCGAATGCGCTCGCCGTCCTTGCCGCGGTGCACGCGGTCCGCGGTGACCTCGCCGCCGCGGGTTTGGCGCTCGCGGAATTGAAAGGCCTGAGCGGTCGCGGCGAGCGCAGCGTCATCGCGGTCGACGGCGGCGAGGCGCTGCTCATCGACGAAAGCTACAACGCCAATCCCGCGTCCATGGCCGCGACGCTCGCATCACTCGGTGCCGACAGCGGTCGCCGCGTCGCCGTGCTCGGCCCGATGCGCGAGCTGGGTCCGGAAAGTGCTTCGTTTCACCTGGGGCTCGCACCCCTGATCGCGGACGCTCGTGTTGAACTCGCAATGTTGGTGGGGGATGAGATGGCTGAATTGTCGACTGTCGTACCGGGGGCCAGCCACGCCCCCGACGTTGCATCCGCGATCAAAGCCATTCAGAAACGCATCGAACCGGGCGACGTCATCCTGGTCAAGGGCTCCAACTCGGTCGGCCTGTCCCGCCTCGTCGCCGCGCTGAAAGCCCGATAGCGAATGCTTTACGTCCTGGCCGAACAGCTCGGGTTTCCCGGGCTGCTCAATCTCATCCGGTACATCACGTTCCGCGCAGGCGGCGCGACCGCGACCGCGTTGATGATCGGCCTGCTGATCGGGCCCAAGTTCATCGGCTGGCTGCGCGTGCGTCAGGGCAAGGGCCAGCCGATCCGCGACGACGGTCCGCAGTCCCATTTGGCGAAACGCGGCACGCCGACAATGGGCGGACTGCTGATCCTCACGTCGCTGACGATCTCGCTGTTCCTGTGGATGGATTTGTCCAACATTTTTGTGTGGGCCTGCCTGTTCGTGACCGTCGGGTTCGGGCTGATCGGGTTCATGGACGACTACGCCAAGGTCAAGAAAGCGCATCACGGAGGCGTGTCGGGCAGGATGCGTCTGCTGGCCGAGTTCCTCATCGCGGGGTTTGCGACGTGGCTGATTGTCGATGCGTCCGACACGTATCTGTACCTGCCGCTCGTGCAGGGGCCGGTGGTCGACCTGTCGTGGGCATACATCCCGTTCGGCGCGTTCGTGATCGTCGCGTTCGGCAACGCGGTGAACCTGACCGACGGGCTGGACGGCCTGGCGACCATGCCTGTCATCATCGCGAGTCTGGCTTTTCTGCTGATCGCGTACTTGGTCGGAAACGCGGTGTTTTCCACCTATCTCGGCATTCCGCACGTTCCGGGCGCGGGCGAGCTCGCAGTCATGTGCATGGCGATCGTGGGGGCGGGCCTAGCGTTCCTATGGTTCAACGCGCCGCCCGCCGCAGTCTTCATGGGCGACACGGGCAGCCTCGCGCTCGGCGGCGCGCTGGGCGCGATCGCGGTCGTGACGCACCACGAATTCGTGCTCGCGATCATCGGCGGACTGTTCGTCGTCGAGGCGCTGTCCGTCATCATCCAGGTCTTCTTCTACAAGCGCACGGGCAAGCGCGTGTTCCGCATGGCGCCGATCCACCATCATTTCGAACAATTGGGCTGGTCGGAGCCGACGGTGGTCATCCGCTTCTGGATCATCGCGTTCGTCCTCGCGCTGGCGGGCCTGTCGACGTTGAAGCTGCGGTGATCACGAGCGAGGCCTGGCGCGGCAAACGCTACGCGGTGCTCGGGCTTGCACGGTCGGGCGCGGCGACGGTGAACGCGTTGCTGGCGAGCGGGGCGGAGGTCGTCGCCTGGGACAGCAACGAAGACGCGCGAGAACAACTCCGTTCGTCCCGGGTGAAAACGAGGGGCGCGGCTAGCGCGACCGAACGCTCCTCGCCCTTCGGCGGAGCTCAGGAGAGCTTTCCACTCGGGACGAACGAGCTGGAGTTTGCCGATCCGCTCACACTGGATCTCAAGGACTTCGACGCCGTCGTAGCGTCGCCTGGCATCCCCCTGAACCGTCACCCGATTTCCGCCGCCGCCGCTGCCGCAGGCGTGCCGGTCATCGGCGACATCGAACTCTTCGCCCAGGCCCGCGCGTCGCTGCCGCCGCACAAGGTGGTCGGCATCACGGGCACCAACGGCAAGTCGACGACGACCGCACTCGTCCACCACATCCTTCGCGAGGCGAGAATACCGACGACGATGGGCGGCAACATCGGGCTGCCGATCCTGGCGCAGGACCCTCTGCCCGAGGGCGGCGTCTACGTGCTCGAACTGTCGAGCTACCAGATCGACCTGACCCACAGCCTCGACTGCGATGTCGCGGTACTGCTCAACATCACGCCGGATCACCTCGATCGGTATGCGAGCTTCGAAGCGTATGCGGCGTCGAAGGCGCGGCTGTTCGAGATGCAGTCATCCTCCGGATCGGCGGTGATCGTTGGTAAGGACGACGACTCTCGCGAGCTTGCGAGCACCGTCAATTCCCGCTTGGTCGAGACCTCCGTCGGTAACTGGGTGAGCAAAGGTGTGTGCTTGTGCCAAAGCACTAAGCTGAGACTGTTGCGAGCTAACGAAACGACTCCGAACACCCTGATTGTCGATGGTGGTGACATCTACGGCGCTCAGGCTGATTTTCCCGCCTTGCAAGGCCCGCACAATGCCATGAATTTGGTCGCCGCAATGGCTGCCTGTTACGCGCTCCTTGTCCATCACAACATCGGCCAGTCCGACGAGGCGTGGGGCGCCGCATTGATAACCTTCCCCGGCCTCCCGCATCGAATGGAGCGCGTCGCCGACCGAGCGGGCATCTCCTTCGTCAACGACTCCAAAGCCACCAACCCCGCTTCCGCCGCGCCCGCGCTGGCCGCGTTCGACGCGGTGCACTGGATCCTCGGCGGGCGCGCCAAGTCGGACGATCTCGACGCGTGCGTTCCGCATTTCGGGCATGTCCGCGCGGCTTATGCGATCGGCGAGGCTGGGCCACGCTTCGCCGCAATCCTGCGCCCGCACATGCCCGTCTCCGATTGCGGAACGCTCGAACGCGCCGTAGGCGAGGCGGCGGCGGCGGCCAGGCCGGGGGAAGTCGTTCTGCTCTCCCCCGCGGCCGCCTCGTTCGACCAGTTTTCAGATTTCCAGGCCCGCGGCGACGCGTTCCGGGCCTATGTCGAGGCGTTGGCGTAGATGGCAACCGTTCCCGCCGACCTGACCAAGGCGCAGCGCTACGGCCGCGCCGACAGCAGCGCGGTCGCGCGCTGGTTCTGGGAGATCGACCGCGTCCTGCTCGTGCTCGTCGCCGCGCTGATCGCAATCGGGTTGCTGGGGGTCGCCGCGGCATCGCCCGCCGCGGGCGTGCGCTACTCCGGGAACAACGTGACCTTCCCGCCGCTTCACTATTTCTGGCGGCAGCTGATGTGGATCGGCGTCGGCATCCCCGTCATGATCGGCGTGTCGATGCTGCCCCGCGAGATCGCCAAACGCTGGGCGCTGGGCGGGGCGAGCTTCTTCATCGTCATGATGATCTTCGTTCCCGTCATCGGCCCGGAGATCAACGGCGCGCGGCGGTGGATCGGGGTCGGGTTCACGCAGTTTCAGCCGTCCGAGTTCCTGAAGCCCTGTTTCGCGGTGGCGATCGCCTGGCTGCTCAGCTTGAAGGAGCAGGACCGCACCTTGCCCGTGTTCTGGCTGTCGGCGGGGCTGACCGGGGTGATCGCGCTGCTTTTGATGAAGCAGCCGGATTTCGGATCGACCGTCATCTTCGCCGCAATGTGGATCGCGCTGCTCGCGCTGGCGGGCGTGCCGATGCGAACGCTTGCCTATCTGGGCGGCGCGGCGCTGGCGGCGATCGTCGCGGCGTACCTGTTCTACGATGTCGCCACGATCCGCATCGACGGCTTCCTGTTCGGTGACGGCGACAATTACCAGGTGCAGGCCGCGATGCGGACGCTGACCGCGGGCGGGCTGATGGGCATGGGACCGGGCGGAGGCACGCGCAAATTCTCGCTTCCCGAACCGCACACGGACTACATCTTCTCGGTCATCGGCGAGGAATTCGGCCTCATTGCCTGCATCGCGATCGCGCTGCTCTACATCGCGATCATCGTGCGGGTCATGGTCAAGCTGCTCGACGAGGAAGACGGCTTCGTCGTACTCGCCGCGGCTGGCCTGGCCGTGCAGTTCGGGCTGCAGGCGCTCATCAACATGGCGGTCAACGTCAACCTGGCCCCCTCGAAGGGCATGACGCTACCGTTTATTTCCTATGGCGGGTCGTCGATGATCGCGCTGTCGATCGGCATGGGCTTGCTGCTCGCCTTCACGCGCCGGAACCCGTATCTGCACCGTTCGCCTTATGTCGTGCGGAAGGGGTCCAGATGAGCAGCTTCGTACTCGCAGCGGGGGGAACCGGCGGGCACATGATGCCCGCGCACGCGCTCGCGGCCGAACTGCGCGCGCGTGGGCACAAGGTGGCGCTCGTCACCGACCCGCGCGGGGCACGCATCCCGGGGTTGTTCGACGGAATCGAGACACATGTGCTGCCGGCCGGGCGGCTCGGCGGCGGGCGTTTCCTCGGCGGACCGGTCGGCTGGATCCGCGCGCTGCGGGGGATCAGCCAGGGACGAGGCAAGGCCCGCGAACTTTACGCGCGCGTGCGTCCGGCGGCGGTGATCGGGTTCGGGGGTTACCCTGCGTTCCCGTCCCTGTCGGCCGCATCGAAGCTCGGCATCCCGACGATCCTGCACGAACAGAACGCGGTACTGGGGCGCGTCAACCGGCTGCTCGCCAAGCGCGCGACCGCGATCGCGACCGCGTACAGGAGCGTGCAGCGGGTGCCGGCCGCGTGCGCGTCGAAAGTGCGGCTCGTCGGCAACCCGGTGCGCGAGGACGTGCGTGTCCTGTCCGAGATGCCGTTCCCGCCGATCGACGAGAACGGCGTTTTCCGGCTGCTCGTCACGGGCGGATCGCAGGGGGCGACGACCCTGTCCGAGGTCGTTCCGGACGGCTTGGGCATGCTCCCGCTCGCGTTCCGGCAGCGCTTGCAGGTGACGCAGCAATGCCGCCCCGAGGACATCGAGGCGGTACGCGCGCGCTATGCCGCGCTCGGCATTCCCGCCGATCTGGCAACGTATCTGCCCGACATGCCTGACAAGCTCGCTTGGTCGCACCTCGTGATCGCGCGCGCGGGGGCGTCGACGATCGCGGAGTTGACCGCGGCCGGGCGTCCCGCGATCCTCATCCCGTTGCCGTCGGCGACCGACGATCACCAGACGGTGAACGCGCGGGAAATGGCGGCGAGCGGAGGCGCGCGCATGATCGCGCAAGGCGCGTTCACGCCCGTCGAACTGGCCAAGCAGATGCAGAAACTGGGGCTCGAACCGGAAGCGCTGACGTTCGCGGCCGCCAAGGCGCGCGCGGTCGGGCGGCCGCACGCGACGCGCGATCTGGCGGACCTGGTCGAGCGGGTGGCGAACGGGCAGCCGCTCAACCCGGCGGAGGTCGGTCCGGCAGGCGCGCCTAGGCAGGCGCAGGCGGCGTTCGCTTGACAGGCGTCAAAACCGACATCGGGACGATCCACTTCATCGGCATCGGCGGCATCGGCATGTCCGGCATCGCCGAGGTCATGCACAACCTGGGCTACGCGGTGCAGGGGTCCGACGTCGCCGAAGGCTACGTTGTGCAGGGTTTGCGTAAGGCGGGCATCGCGGTCACGATAGGCCACGATGCGGCCAATCTGGGCGATGCCGCGGTGGTCGTGACCTCGACCGCCATACGTGTGGACAATCCCGAATGCGTCGCCGCCTACGAACGGCGCATTCCTGTCGTCAAGCGCGCGGAAATGCTCGCGGAGCTGATGCGGCTCAAGTCGACCGTCGCGGTCGCGGGGACGCACGGGAAGACGACGACGACGTCGATGGTCGCGGCGATGCTCGACGCGGGCGGAATCGACGCGACGGTCATCAACGGCGGGATCATCAACAGCTATGGATCGAACGCCAGGCTCGGCGCGAGCGAGTGGATGGTGGTCGAGGCGGACGAGAGCGACGGCAGTTTCCTCCGGCTCGACGGCACGATCGCGGTCGTGACCAACATCGATCCGGAGCATCTGGATCACTACGGCAGCTTCGACGCGGTCAAGGACGCGTTCGTGCAGTTCGTCGAGAACGTGCCTTTCTACGGCGCGGCGTTGATGTGCGTCGATCATCCCGAGGTGCAGGCTTTGTTGCCACGCATCCGCGACCGCCGCGTTGTCACCTACGGGTTCGCCGCACAGGCCGACATCCACGCGGAGAACGTGACGCCGGTGCCGGGCGGCAACCGGTTCGATGTCGCGATCCGGGGGCGGGACGGGTCGCAGCGGCGAGTGCTCGACGTGCATCTGCCGATGCCCGGACGGCACAACGTCCTCAACGCGCTTGCCGCTATCGGGGTGGCGGCGGAGTTGGGCGTTTCCGACCAGGTGTTGGCGCGCGGGTTCGACGCGTTCGGCGGCGTCAAACGACGCTTCACCAACGTCGGCGAAGTCGGCGGCGTCACGATCATCGACGATTACGGTCATCATCCCGTGGAGATACGTGCCGTTCTTGCCGCCGCGCGTGAAGGCGCAGGAGGCCGCGTGATCGCGGTCGTACAACCGCACCGCTTCACGCGACTGCAAAGTCTGATGGGCGACTTCCAGGCCGCGTTCAACGATGCCGACATCGTCTTCGTGGCTCCTGTTTACGCGGCGGGCGAGATGCCGATCGCGGGGGTCGATGCGGCGGCGCTCGTGGAGGGCATGAAGCTGCGCGGCCACCGCATGGTGCAGACCATCGCGGACGCGGACGAACTCGCGTCCGTCCTGCGCGACATCGCGGCGCCCGGCGACATGGTCATCTGCCTGGGCGCAGGCGACATCACCAAGTGGGCGGCGGGGCTCGCCGACGGCATCGCCGCCGCGCGAGAGGCGAAGGCGGCGTGAACGCGTTTCCGTTTCCCTTGCCGCGCGTTCCGGGTTCGGTCGAGGCGCAAGGCTCGCTCGCCGACTTCATCTGGTTCCGGACGGGTGGGCCGGCGGAGTTTTTGTTTCGTCCCAAAGGGATGACCGAGCTGGCTGCGTTCGTGCGCGAGCTCGATCCCGACATGCCGCTGATGCCGATCGGGGTCGGCTCCAACCTGATCGTGCGGGACGGTGGCGTTTCTGGCGTGGTCGTTCGGCTTCCGAAGAGTTTCGCGCAGGTGACCGTCGAGACCGGAAACCGCGTCCGCGCAGGCGCGGCGGCGATGGGGATCAGCGTCGCGAGCAAGGCGCGCGTCGCGGGAGTCGCGGGGCTCGAGTTCCTCCGCGGCATTCCTGGAACCGCGGGCGGCGCAGTGCGGATGAACGCGGGTGCGTACGGCCGCGACGTGTCTGACATCCTGCTGGAAGCGACCGTCATCCTGCGCGACGGAACGATCGAGACGTGGTCGGCCGAACGCTTCGGCTTCACGTATCGTCATAGCGATCTACCGCAAGGTGCTGTCGTCGTTGAAGCTCTGTTCAAGGGCGCGCCTGGCGATCCGGCGATCATCGGCGCGGAGATGGACCGCATCGCGGCCGAACGCGAGGCCTCGCAGCCTTTGCGCAGCCGGACGGGCGGATCGACGTTCAAGAACCCCGACGGGCATAAGGCCTGGCAGCTGATCGAGGCCGCGGGCTGCCGCGGCCTCAGGCGCGGGGATGCGCAGGTCAGCGAGAAACACTGCAACTTCCTGCTCAACCTCGGCGACGCGTCTTCGGCAAACATCGAAGCACTGGGCGAAGACGTACGCGCGCGCGTGCTGGCGCATTCGGGCGTGAGCCTCGAATGGGAAATTCAACGAGTGGGAACAGCGTGACGACCCCGGCCAATCTTCACGTCGCCGTCTTGATGGGCGGCTGGTCCGCCGAGCGCGAAGTCTCGCTCGTGTCGGGCGCGGGCGTCGCCGACGCGTGCGAAGCCTTGGGCTGGCGCGTGACGCGGATCGACATGGATCGTTCGGTCGCGGCCGCGATCGCGGAAGTCGCACCCGATGTCGTGTTCAACGCGCTGCATGGGACGCCGGGCGAGGACGGGTCGGTGCAGGGCATGCTCGACCTGATGGATGTGCCGTACACGCATAGCGGAATGGCGACGTCGGTGATCGCGATCGACAAGGAGCTGACCAAGCAGGCGCTCGTCCCGCACGGCATCCGCATGCCGGAAGGCAGGATCGTCGAAAGCCACACGCTTTTCTACGAAGATCCCTTGCCGCGGCCCTACGTGTTGAAGCCTGTCAACGAAGGCTCGTCTGTCGGCGTCGCGATCGTGCTGGCGGACGGCAAGTATCCGCAGCCGATCGCGCGCGACAGCGAAGGGCCCTGGGGCGACTTCGACAGGCTGCTCGCCGAACCGTTCATCCGCGGACGCGAGCTGACGGTAGCGGTTCTCGACGGGGAAGCGTTGGCGGTCACCGAGCTTCGGCCGAAGTCGGGCTTCTACGACTACGATTCCAAATACACCGACGGCTTGACCGAACATGTCTGCCCCGCCGACCTTCCCGCTGACGTGACCGACTTGGCGATGCGCATGGCGGAGGACGCGCACCTGATCCTCGGCTGCCGGGGCGTGTCGCGATCCGATTTCCGCTGGGACGACGACGGCGGGCCGGAGCGGCTCTATCTGCTCGAGACGAACACGCAGCCGGGCATGACCCCGCTCAGTCTCGTTCCCGAACAGGGCCGCGCGGTCGGCATCGCCTACCCCGAGCTCGTGCGCCGCATCGTCGAGAGCGCGCTCGCGGGTCGGGCTGCATGAGCGAGGCGGCGCGCATTCGGCGCGGGTCGGCGGCGGCGCGTCCGCGGTCGCGCGCGGTCGCAACCAAGCCCAAGGCGCGCGCGTCGGGCTCACTCTTGTCGACGCTGCCGATCTCCGCCGAACTCACCAGGCGCTTCCTACACTGGGGCGCGGCGCTGCTCGTCGCCGCGTTGCTCGTCATCCTGGCGACCGCGTTCAAGCTGCCGCAGATGGCGGGGACCACTATCGGCGAGGCACTTGGCGGCGCGGGGTTCACCGTCAAAACCGTTGTCCCGCTGCCCGCCACCATGTCTGAGGACCACAAGCGCGTGGTGCACGCGATCGTCGCCGACCAGGGTACGGACGCGATGGCGCTCGTGGACCTTCGAGGGGTGCGCGAACAGCTGATGCAGGTCGGATGGGTCAGCGACGCCCGCGTCGCGCGGCGGCTGCCGGGCACGCTGGTCATAAACATCGTCGAGCGTACGCCCGCCGCGATCTGGCAGAACCGCGGCAAGCTCGTGCTGATCGACGCGGACGGGGTGGTGCTGGACGACGTGGCGCTCGACGCCATGCCCGACCTGCCGCTCGTCATCGGTCCCGCCGCGAACACGCAGGCGGCGGCGCTGACGCGGCTTCTCGACGGCACGCCGGGCATGAAGGCGATGATGGCAGGGGCGACGTGGATCGGCGGACGCCGCTGGGACGTGCGCTTCCAGTCGGGCGAGGTGCTCGCATTGCCCGAGGGCGAGACGGCGGCGTCGAAAGCCTTGGGCAAGTTCGCGCGCATGGATTCGACCTATGGCCTGCTCGGCAAGGGGTATGTCCGGCTCGACATGCGCGACGCCAAGAAGATGTACGTGCGGGTATCGAGCGAGCCCGGCAAGCGCGTGCAGCTCGGCGCGGACAAGGTCATCTAGTGGCGAACCCAGCACCCCCGCGCCTCGTCACCGCGCTCGACATCGGGTCGTCCAAGGTTTGCGCTTTGATCGCACAGAAGGGCGACAACGGCGAGATCTACATCTTGGGCACGGGCCAGCGCGAAAGCCGCGGGGTCAAGCGCGGCTACATCGCCGACATGGAATTGACCGAGCGCGCGGTCCGGGAGGCGGTCGAGCAGGCCGAGCGCATCGCGGGAATCAACATCGAGGACGTGTGGGTCAGTTTTTCCGCGGGCGGGCTCGTGTCGGACGTCGCCAATGTCGAAGTGCAATTGGGCGGGCACCGGATTGAGCAGCAGGACATTGACGAACTTCTGGCGGCGGGGCGCGGCTCGATCGACGAGGAAGGGCGCATGGTGCTGCACGCGCAGCCCGCGCTCTACACGCTCGACGGACTGCACGGGGTGCACAAGCCGCTGGGGCTGTACGCGGACAAGCTCGGCGTCGACATCCACATCATCGCGGCCGATCCGTCGCCCGTGCGCAACATCGACCTGTGCGTCCGGTCCGCGCATCTGGGCGTGCGTGCGATCGTCGCCTCGCCCGTCGCGGCGGGGCTCGCCATCCTGTCGGAGGAGGAGCGGGAGCTGGGGGTGGCGCTCGTCGATCTGGGCGCGGGGATCACCAACGTGTCCGTGTTCGCGGGCGGCATGCTCGTCGGGCTCGCTTCCATTCCGACAGGCGCGCGCGACATCACGGACGACATCGCGTCCGCGTTCGGGACACGCCGCAACCAGGCCGAGCGCATCAAATGCTTTCACGGCAGCGCGATGACGTCCCCAAGAGACAATCACGAGATGATCGAAGTGCCTCCCGTCGGGGGCGAGGACGGCGGGCTGGAGATCGCGCGCGTGCCCCGCGCGCAGCTGACCGCCGTCATCCGGCAACGTTTGGAAGCCATGACAGGCGACATCGCCACTGCGTTGAAAGACTTGGGTTATTCCGGGCCCGTAGGCCGTCAGGTCGTGCTGTCGGGCGGCGGCGCGGAGCTGAAGGGTGTCGCTGAATATATGCAGGGTGTCCTCGGTCGCGCGGTTCGCGTCGGGCGGCCCAAGGGCGTCACGGGTCTGCCAGAGGCGCATGGCGGGCCGGGGTTCGCGACGCTCGCGGGGCTCGCCTTGTTCGCGGCGGCGGACGATGTCGATCTGCGGGGCGGACAAGCGACGGGGCCGGTCATCCGACCAGCGACGAACACCGGGCTTTTCGGACGTTTGATGGCGGCCGTGAAGTCCGCCTACTAAGTATTTACCGTGTCCGTTAACTTTTCGCTTGGGGACGGAATCGGTTCGTGCGAAGAATCAGTGTGAGGGTCGCGCGGTGGTTTCGCGCTATGGGGAGAGTATCATGAGCATCGATTTCATCCGTCCGGAAGTTGACGAACTGCGCCCCCGCATCAGCGTGATTGGCGTCGGCGGCGCCGGCGGCAACGCCATCGCGAACATGATCAAGAGCGACGTGCAAGGCGTTGATTTCATTGTGGCGAACACCGACGCGCAGGCGCTGAACTTCTCCACCGCGGACCACCGCATCCAGCTCGGTGCCAAGATCACGCAAGGGTTAGGCGCAGGTTCGCGGCCCGAGATCGGACGCGCGGCGGCCGAAGAGACGATCGAGCATATCGAAAAAGCGCTCGAAGGCGCGCACATGTGCTTTATCGCCGCCGGCATGGGCGGCGGTACTGGGACGGGCGCTGCGCCGGTGATCGCCAAGGCGGCACGCGACAAGGGCATTCTGACGGTCGGCGTCGTCACCAAGCCCTTTGCCTTCGAGGGCAATCGTCGCGGGCGCTCGGCCGATGCGGGCATCGAGGAACTTCAAAAACATGTCGACACGCTGATCGTCATTCCCAACCAGAACCTGTTCCGCATCGCCAACCCGAACACGACGTTCAAGGAAGCGTTCGCGATGGCGGACGAGGTGCTGCAGCAGGGTGTGCGCGGGATCACCGACCTGATGGTCATGCCGGGCCTCATCAACCTCGACTTCGCGGACGTGCGCTCGGTCATGGGCGAGATGGGCAAGGCGATGATGGGCACGGGCGAGGCATCGGGCGACAACCGCGCGATCGAAGCGGCGGAGCAGGCGATCGCCAACCCGCTGCTCGACGGCGTGTCGATGCAGGGGGCCAAGGGGGTGATCATCTCCATCACGGGCGGCGAGGACATGCGCCTGATGGAAGTCGACGAGGCCGCCAACCACATTCGCGAGTTGGTCGATCCCGATGCCAACATCATCTGGGGATCGGCGTTCAACAACGACCTGGAAGGCAAGATCCGCGTGTCGGTCGTCGCTACCGGGATCGAGGCGGACGCGTCCAACATGCCCGCGCCGGCGAAGGTGTTCACGTTCCCGACGGCGCGCGCGACGACCGCGCCGATGGTGCGACCGGCGGAAGTCGCGGCACCCGCGGCTCCGGTCAGCAAGCCTGCGCCCGAGCCCGTCATGCAGGAGGTCGCTCCGGTCGCCGAAGCGTCGATCGATCAGGCGGCGGCAAGCGTGATGGAGCCCGCCGACGCGCCGATGTTGGCGGAAGCGGATGAGTTGATGCTGGATACGGACAACATCATGGCGCCCGTCGTGTCGCCGAGCCCGTTCAAGGCGCCCGAAAGCACGGACAGCTTCACCGCGCCGTTGCCCGGCAATCGCAACTGGGTGGCGGAGGAAGAGCCGGCCCGTCCCAAGATCGCACGCGAAGGCGCGACGTTGTTCGAGCGCATGTCGTCGATCGCGCGCGGCGCAGCCAAGGCGAACGTCGACGAAGCCAAAGCCCCTTCGATGGACCGCGATCCGCTCGACATCCCGCGCTTCCTCAACCGGCAGAACAACCAGTAGCAACGGCGTGGGCGCGGACCCGTTGATCCCGGCGGGACAACGGCTGGCCCCGTCGCGGCGACCGGACAGCTTTGAGACAGGTCGGGCACCCTATACGCCGGGACATGACTTCGCGGAGCCGCATCTGATGTCACGCCTTGGCAATGTCTGGCTCTACGGCGTTGCATTGGCTTCGTTTTCCGCCGGGTCGGCGGCGGCGCAGGTGACGCCGAACTTCGGCAGCAGCGGCTTGTACCGCGAGGATCCAGCAAGCGCGCTCGCCCGCTATCTCCGCATGGTCACGGCCAATCCGCGCAACCTGGAGGCGCTGACCGGGGCGGGGCGCGCCGCGCTCGACGTCGGCGACGCGCAGGCGGCGATCGGGTTCTACGCGCGGGCCGAAGCGATCGCCCCCAGGAACGGGCGCGTCAAGGCGGGTCTGGGATCGGCGCTTGTGCTGCTCAACCAGGAGCAGGCCGCGCTCAAATATTTCGAGGAGGCGGTCAGCCTCGGTGTGCCCGAGGCCGACATCGCGAGCGACCGGGGTTTGGCATACGACCTTCGCGGCAACGCCAAACGCGCCCAGCGTGATTACGGCATCGCGCTGAGACGCGGCGACGATCCGGAAACGACGCGCAGGCTGGCGCTGTCGATGGCGATCACGGGCGACGGCAACGGGGCGCTCGTTCTGCTCGATCCGTTGTTGCGCAAGCAGGATACGGCGGCTTGGCGCGCGCGGGCGTTCATCCTGGCGATGACGGGCGACGCGGCAGGCGCGAACAAGGCGGCCGAGGCGGTCATGCCGTCGAGCACTGCGGCGGGCTTCGCGCCGTTCTTCCGCAAGCTGCCCGGCCTGCGATCGGGCGAGAAGGCGGCGGCGGTGCATTTCGGGCTGTTCCCGGGCGAAGGCCGTCCGATGCGGATCGACGACCTGTTCAACCAGGCGGAGGTCGCGGCACGCGTCGCGCTGGAGAACACGCCCCGTTCGGCGACCGACGCGGGCCGCGTTGATGCGGGACAAGGTGCGTTCGGGCGGCTGGCGACCCGCACCCCAGACGCCGAGGGACAGCTGATCGCGAGGCCCGCGCCGCGCATCGTCGCCGACGAGCGCCCGGTGGCGACGCCGCGCACCAACGCCGCGCCCGCGCTTCAGCCCAGCAACGAGGCACGCATTGCGGCGGCGTTGACGCCCGCCGCTTCGCCTGTCGTTACGGCAACTCCGCCCGCGCGGGTTGCTCGGGCACCTGTGCCGATCGTGGCTCCGCCGGCTCAGCCGACGAGCGTTCCTTCGCGGACGGCGGGCGCGCAGGCCGAGGTGGGCGCGGCGGTTCCGGTCGCGCAGACGCCCGCGCCCACGCCGTTGCTGCCGAGCTTCGACATCGCGCCGCGCTCTCGGCCTGTCCAGCCTTCCCCGACCCCGGCGCCAGGCCTCGAGGTGCGGCTCGCCGATGTGTCCGCAACGGTGCGCGCCGCCGCGGATGCGCCCGTGGTGCAGTCGGTGACGCTGCCGCCATCGTCCGCGACCGGACTGCCCGTCGTCCAAGACGTCGCCGGACCGAGCGCGGCGGCATCCGCGCCGACGAACCGTTTGGCCGACATCGCGCGCGTCCTCGCCGAAACGCCGCAGGCCGCGGTGCCCGTCGCGCCGGCGGACGTGCCGCCCGCGCCTCGACCGAAGGTCGAAACCGCAACTCCGCCCGCGCCGCGACCCAAGGTCGAAACGCCTGCCCCCGCGGCAACGGCTTCGGCCGATTCCGCGACTTCCCCCGCCACTTCCGACGCGCAAGCCGAGCGCGTGTGGGTCCAGGTCGCGGGCGGATCGGACGAACGCGCCTTGCCCTCGACGTGGCGGCGGCTCAAGGGGCAGGCGCCCGATCTGCTGAATGAACAGACCGCGTGGACGACGCCGCTGAAGGCGACCAACCGCCTGCTCGTCGGCCCGTTCGCGTCGACGCGGGAAGCGCAGGAGTTCGTCAACAAGCTAAAGCCCAAGGGTATCGACGCGTTTTCATGGACCAGTCCAAAGGATCAGGCTATCGCCAAGCTGGCGGCGCGCTAGCGCTTTACGCGTGCGATCCCGCGGCGACGCGGGGGCGTTTCCATTCCGAACCCTCCGCCGATACCACGGCCTTGCGAAACGCGCACGCGCGCGACCGCGACCGGATCGTGCATTCGATCCCGTTCCGGCGCCTGCGCGGCAAGACGCAGGTGTTCGTCGCGCCCGACGGCGACCATTTTCGCGTACGGCTGACGCACAGCCTCGAAGTCGCGCAGATCGCGCGCACGATCGCCCGCGCGCTGGGGCTGAACGAGGACCTGACCGAGGCGATCGCGCTGGCGCACGACATCGGCCATCCGCCGTTCGGCCACGCGGGCGAGGCGGCGCTGACCGTCGCGGTTGCCGACGCGGGTGGGTTCGACCACAACGCGCATACCCTGCGCGTGCTGACGCGGCTGGAGTCGCCGTATCCGTTGTTCGACGGGCTCAACTTGACGTGGGAGACGCTGGAGGGGCTTGCCAAGCACAACGGACCGGTGTCGGCGCCGACATGGGCGCTGGCCGACGTGGATCGCACGCAGCGGCTGGCTTTGGGCGAATGGCCGAGCCTGGAAGCGCAGGTCGCCGCGGTCGCAGACGACATCGCGTACGACAATCACGACATTGACGACGGCCTGCGCGCGGGGCTGATCGACTTTTCCGAATTGGTCGAGCAGCCGCTGGTCGCGGAGGGTTGGGGCCGGGTGGCCGCTCGCTATCCCGACGTCGCGCACGCAAGGCTTAGGCCCGAACTGATCCGCGAGCAGATCGGACGCATGGTGAGGGACGTCCTGACCGAAACGAAGTCGCGGCTGGCGCGCGCGGAGCCGCGGAGCGTCGACGAGGTTCGCGGAGCGGGCGAGGCGCTGGTCGGCTTTTCATCATCGATGGCGACCGACGAGCGCGCGTTCAAACGCTTCATGTACGACCGCTTCTACCACCACCCGCTGCAACGCGAGGTCGCTGCAAAGGCGGGGCAGGTCGTCACCGGCCTCGTCGGCGCGTACCGCGCCGATCGGGGGTGCTTGCCTGAACATTGGCGGGTGCAGATGCCGGCCGACGGACCGGACCACACGCGACACATCGCCGACTTCGTCGCGGGGATGACGGACCGCTACGCCATCGCAAGGTACCGGGAAGTCGTGGGAGCGATCGCAATGCCCGAAGGATTTTAGCACGCGCTTCACGGGCGTCGCCTCATGGGCTACGGCGAGCGACATACCCTACAGGAACATCCGTGACGCTCTACGCCCGCTTCGCCGCGCATATCGATGACGTGCTGGACGCGCTGGTCGCGGACGGTGCGTTGCCGGGTGGGATCGATCGGGCGGGCGTGACGGTCGAGCCGCCGCGCGATGCGGACCACGGCGATCTGGCGACGAACGCGGCGATGGTGCTGGCCAAGCGGGCGGGGACGAACCCGCGTGCGCTGGCCGGGCTGATCGTGCCGGGACTGGCCGCGCTGCCGGGGGTCGCGGGGGTGGAGATCGCGGGGCCAGGTTTCATCAACATGCGGCTGGAGGCCGGCCTGTGGCGCGACGAGCTGCGCGCGATCGTCGCGGGCGGCGCGGACTACGGCCGATCGGACATGGGCGCGGGGCGGCAGGTCAATGTCGAATATGTGTCGGCCAATCCGACGGGGCCGATGCACATGGGGCATTGCCGGGGCGCGGTGGTCGGCGATGCGCTCGCCGGATTGCTCGAGTTCGCTGGGTTTGCGGTCACGCGCGAATATTACGTTAACGACGCGGGCGGGCAGGTCGATACGCTCGCTCGGTCCGTGCACCTTCGTTATCGCGAAGCGCTGGGGCAGGATGTCGGCGCGATCCCGGAAGGATTGTATCCCGGCGACTATCTCGTTCCGGTCGGCAGGGCGCTCGCGGACGAGTTCGGCGACCGGTACGCCGGCGCGGCGGAGTCCGAATGGCTGCCGCTATTCCGTACCCGCGCGGTCGCGGCCATGCTGGAGCTGATCAAGAGCGACCTCGCATTGCTCGGCATCCACCACGACCTGTTCGCGTCGGAAGCGGCCGTCCAGTCGACGGGTGCCGCCGATCGCGCACTTGCCACGCTGGCGGCGGCGGACCTCGTCTACCAAGGTACGCTCGAACCGCCCAAGGGCGAGGCACGGGACGATTGGGAGCCTGTCGAGCTTACCCTGTTCCGGTCGACGCGGTTCGGCGACGATCAGGACCGGCCGATGAAGAAGTCGGACGGCAGCTGGACCTATTTCGGGAGCGACGTCGCCTATCACCTCCAAAAACTCGAACGGTCGGACGAGCTGATCGACATCTGGGGCGCGGACCATGCGGGAACGGTGAAGCGCATCCAGGCGGCGGTGCGGGCGCTGTCCGGCCGGCCCGCGCTCGACGTCAAGCTGGTGCAGATGGTCAAGCTGCTGCGCGGCGGCGAGCCCGTCAAGATGTCCAAGCGGTCGGGATCGTTCGTGACGCTGGCCGAGGTGGTCGAGGAGGTCGGATCGGACGCGGTGCGGTTCACGATGCTGACCCGCAAGGCGGACGCGATGATGGAGTTCGACTTCGAACGCGTGGTCGAGGCGTCGCGCGACAATCCGGTGTTCTACGTCCAGTACGCGCATGCGCGCATCCGGTCGCTGCACCGCAAGGCGGCCGAGGCGGATCTGGACGGCGGCACGGCCGACCTGTCGCTGCTCGACGCGCGCGAGCTTGCTTTGGTCGCGGTCGCGGCGCAGTTTCCGCGGGTGATCGAGGCGGCGGCGGCGGCGCGCGAACCGCACCGGATCGCCTTTTACCTGGGTGATCTCGCGAGCGCGTTCCACGGGCTATGGAATGCGGGCAACGACGATCCGGAGCGGCGCTTCTTGGCTGCCGATCGTCCCGAACTGACACGCGCGCGGCTCGAGCTTGCGGCCGCCGTGGGGCAGATCATTAACGCTGCGTTAGCTATGATCGGCGTAACGGCGGCTGAGGAGATGACATGATGGCGGATACGATGACAGCGGATGGCAATCTGAGCGATGGCGAGCGCTTGCCTTGGCTGGAAGCGGTCGAGGATGAGGACGACAAGGGCGGACCGTCGGCGGCCAAGCTGATCGGTGCGCTGGCGATCGGGCTCGCGGCGATCGCGTTGGTCATCTTCGCATTGTTTTCGCTGGGCAACCGCGACGGCGGGTCGACGGGCGCACCCGAGACGATCGCGGCGGACGCGGGCGCGTACAAGACCAAGCCCGACGAGCCCGGCGGCATGAAGGTCGAAGGCGAGGGCGGCACCGCGTATGCCGCGAGCGAGGGTGCCGACCCGGACGGGAAGATCAACCTGGATGCGATCCCGGAGGCACCCGTCCCCGGCGGACGCGGCATCGCGCCCGCCGAACAGCTGAAGACGCGCCCCGAAGCGCCGCGCGCCGAGCCGGTTGTCGTGCCGACACCGCGCGTCGAGCCGACGCCCGCCCCGGCGGTCGAAACGCCCGTTGCCGCCGCGAGCGGCAACGCGGTGCAACTCGGCGCGTTCTCGTCAAACGCGAGCGCGCAGGCGGCGTGGAAGTCGATGTCGGGGCGGTTCGCGTCGCTCAAGCCGCTGACCAATTCGGTCGTGACCGCGACCGTAGGCGGCAAGACGGTCTACCGCCTGCGCGCTAACGTCGCGTCGGCCGCGGAGGCGAACACGCTGTGCGGGAAGCTCAAGGTCGCGGGCGAAAGCTGCACGATCATCGGCTGACCGCGTGCTTGCTTCGACCTTCGGCGTCACCGGGCTTGCGCTGAGCCCCGACGAGCGCGCCTTCTTTCGCGACGCCGATCCCGCCGGATACATATTGTTCGCGCGCAACGTCGACACCAAGGAGCAGTTGCGCGCGCTGACGGACGAGCTGCGCGCGATACACGGGCGGGAACGGCTTGCCATCCTGATTGATCAGGAAGGCGGGCGCGTGATGCGGTTGACGCCGCCCGTGTGGCCGGATTTTCCGGCCCCGGGAGCGCCGTTCGATCGTCTGTACGAGATCGCGCCCATGTCGGCAATCGAGGCGGCGCGGGCCAACGCCGAGGCGCTGGGCCTGATGCTGCGCGAGGTCGGGATCACCGTCAACTGCCTGCCCGTGCTGGACGTGCGGCAGCCGGGCGCGGCCAACATCATCGGCGATCGCGCGATGGGAGCCGAGCCGATGCGCGTCGCGGCGCTCGGCCGCGCGGTTCTCGATGGTCTCGCCGCGGGCGGCTGCGTCGGTGTGGTCAAGCACATGCCAGGGCACGGCCGCGCGCTCGTCGACAGCCACAAGGCCTTGCCCGTCGTCGACGCGGACGACGCGGCGCTGGCGATCGACCTGCAGCCGTTCGCGGCATTATCGAACGCGCCGATGGGCATGACCGCGCACGTCGTCTACACGGCTTGGGACGCGGATCGACCCGCGACGCTGTCGCCGCACGTCATCGAAACGATCATCCGCGGGCGCATCGGGTTCGACGGCCTGCTGTTCTCGGACGACATCGACATGAAGGCGCTTGCCGGAACGGCGGGGGAAAAGGCGGCGGCCTGCGTCGCGGCGGGGTGCGACGTCGCGCTCGAATGCTGGGCGCGGATGGACGAGATGGTCGACGTTGCGAACAGGGTCGGGCGCCTGAGCGAAGCGGGCGAGCGCAGGCTAGAGGCCGCGATGTCAACGCCGAAGATGCCCGATCCCGACCGCTTCGCCGCGCTGGTCGACACACGCGACCGGCTTCTGTCGCTCGGCTGACCAACTCGGCTGGCACAATGCCGAGCTTGGGCCTACATTGGCGGCCAGCGCTTTTCGGGACGGAGATTACAAATGGGCGGGTTCAGCCTTTGGCATTGGCTCATCGTCGGCATCGTCATCCTGCTGCTGTTCGGCAAGGGACGTTTCTCGTCGATGATGGGGGACGTCGCGCAAGGATTGAAGAGCTTCAAGAAGGGCATGGAGGACGAGGACGAGAAGCCCGTCGCTCCGCGCGCCATTGCCCGCGACGCGGTGCCGCATGGCGGGACTGTCGTCGACGTATCGCCGCCCGTTGCCACGCCTGACGGCGACGAGGTCCGGCGGCCCTAATTTCCCATGTTCGGCGTCGATACCAGTGAGCTGATGATCGTGGCGGTGGTGGCGCTGCTCGTGATCGGCCCCAAGGACCTGCCGGTGCTGCTGCGCAAGGTCGGCGGCTGGGTGGCACGCGCGCGCGGCGTTGCGCGGCATTTTCGGTCCGGCCTCGACACGATGATCCGCGAGTCCGAACTGGACGACATGGAAAAGCGATGGCGCGAGGAAAACGAGCGCATCATGCGTGACCATCCGATGGCCTCCGCATACGTCGCGCCTGCGATGACCGACCCCAGCCTGATGCCGCCCCCAACTTCAGCGCCGGAATCTGAGGAGGACGTCGCGAACGACGATCCCGCGACCGGTCGAGCCGCGTGAGCGAGGCGAGCCCGATCGATCCGGCCGACGGTGTCGACGCCAGTCGCGCGCCGTTGATGGAGCATCTGATCGAGCTGCGCCGCCGCATGCTGTGGTCGCTCGCCGCAGTCGCGGTCGGGTTCGGCGCATGCCTGTACTACGCCAAGCCGATTTTCGGTTTCCTCGTCCAACCGCTGTTGGCGGCGGGGCAGGGGAAGATCATCTACACCGACATCTTCGAGGCGTTCTTCGTCGAGGTGAAGGTCGCGTTCTTCGCGGCGATGATGCTCGCGTTTCCCGTAATCGCGACGCAGATGTGGCGCTTCGTCGCGCCCGGCCTGTACGCCAAGGAACAGCGCGCGTTCCTGCCGTTCCTGCTGGTCACGCCCGTGCTGTTCACGCTGGGCGCGGCGCTCGCCTACTACTTCGCGATGCCCGTCGCGCTTCAATTCCTGCTGAGTTACGAGGGCAATGTCGGCGGGATCGAGCAGGAAGCATTGCCCGCGGTCGGCAACTACCTGTCTTTCGCGACCCGGTTCCTGTTCGGGTTCGGCGTCGCGTTCCTGCTGCCCGTGCTGCTCATGCTGCTCGAGCGCGCGGGGATCGTGTCGCGCGATCAGCTCGTCGCCGGGCGCCGGTACGCGATCGTCGCGGCGTTCGCGGTGGCGGCGGTGCTGACGCCGCCCGATCCCGTGTCGATGCTGATCCTCGCGGTGCCTCTGATGCTGCTCTATGAAGGATCGCTGCTCGCCTTGTGGTTCTCGCAGCGGCGTGGACGCAAGAAGCAGGCTGCGGATTGACCGAAGCGTCGGCCGAGCAGGCCGAGGTCGACGAACTGATCCCCTACGCGGAACGCGGTGGTTGCCGCGTGACGCCGCTGATCGAGGCGGCGGCGATGTTTCCCGCATTCGAGGAGCTCGTACTCGGCGCGCAGATGTCGGTGTGGCTCGCGTTTCGTGTCTTCGACCCCGCGACCAGGGCGCACTCGGAGGCGGCGAAAGCACTCGGGCTGGCGGACTGGAGCGCGATCCTGGGCCACGTCATCAAGCGCGGGGTCGAGGTCCGCATTCTGCTGTCGGATTTCGAGCCGATCCTGGCCGACCATCTGCACGCGGGATCGTGGCACAGTTTCCGCAGTCTTCGAAAGATGGCGGAGGAATTCGACGCGGCGGAGACCAAGCTGCTTCAGCTCGTCGTCGCGCAGCATGAAGGCGAGCTCGGCTGGGTGTGGCGGCAGATGCTGCGCCTCCCGTTGCGCAACAAGGTCCGCAAGCTCGTCGGCAAGCTCGTCGAGGCCGACGGCGAGCCGCGTCCAGGTCCGGGCGGGATGATCGATCGTCCGGGTCTGTGGCGGTACGTCGAATGGGATGGACAGCGCGCGCGCCGTTTCCGCGGTGCGCCGCCGCCGCGCACGTGGCCCGCGACCCACCATCAGAAGTTCGCGGTCGTCGACGGCGCAGTGACGATCGTCGGCGGGATCGATGTCGACGAGCGCCGCTGGGACGACAAACGCCATCGCCAGCGCGCCGATCAGACGTGGCACGACGTCAGCGTGCGCGTCGAAGGTCCGGCGTCGGGCGACGCCGCCGATCATTTCCGACGCCTGTGGAACCGCGAGCTGCCGCGGTATCGCGCCGTCGTCGGCGAATGGACGGACGGGGCGGCACGTCAGCTGACGCTCGACCCCCTGACCGACGTTCCGCCCGTTCCGTTGCCGCCCGCCGTTGAAGGCGGTACCGCGTCCGTCCAGGTGTTGCGGACGCTGTCACGCCGGTCGGCGTCGTGGATCGCGATGGGCCCCAAGCCCTTCGTGCGCGAACTGCGCGACGCGCACCGCACGCTGATCGCCGGCGCGCGACGCACCTTGTACATCGAAGCGCAGTTCTTCCGTTCCGAGGAAGCCGGAGACTGGGTCTTGGAGGCGCTCGAGCGAAGCCCGGAGCTGGAGG
Source organism: uncultured Sphingomonadaceae bacterium (assembly GCA_964251385.1). Taxonomy (GTDB): domain Bacteria; phylum Pseudomonadota; class Alphaproteobacteria; order Sphingomonadales; family Sphingomonadaceae; genus CADCVW01. The sequence goes on from CAXUJK010000004.1 coordinate 85,233, forward strand.
TCGTCATCCTCGTCGCCAACGCGCCCGAGGAGATCGCCTTCGAAGGCCAGGGCGACAATCCCGCGCACAAGCACGGCGAGTATCTCCAGGGCAAGGTGCTGGGCCGCCTGCTCAAGCGCGGCGGAGATCGGCTGGGGCTGTTCACGCTCGTCAAGCAGCAGAGCGTCGCGGGATCGGAGGAGCAGTTCGTCGAGTCGCGCGGCACCGCCTACGGCGCGGGCGTCATCCACATCCATTCCAAGCTGCTGATCGCGGATGACGCGACGTGCCTCGTCAGCTCGGCCAACATCAACGGGCGCAGCTTCAACTGGGATACCGAACTCGGCTGCCTGTGGCGCGAACCTGGGCCGGCCATCGGCGCGTTCCGTCACAGATTATGGTCGCAATTGCTCGGCGAGGATCTGCCGGCCGAAACGAGCCTGGCCGACTGGCGGACGATTGCACAGGCCAACAGCATGGCGGAGCCGGAAGAGCGGCAGGGCTTCATCGTTCCTTATCAGCTCGGCCGTGCGCGTCGGTACGCGCACCCGTTCTGGTTCGTGCCGGACGATCTCGTGTGAGCGGCTTCGGACGCGAAAAAGGCGCCACCCGCGAAGGTGACGCCCTTATCGTGTCCGGTGCGGACGAAGCCTACTTGGCTGCGTCCTGCGCGGTTTCGCCGACCGATTCGACGTCCTTGCCGAGGCCGTCGACGGTGTTGCAGCCGGCGACCGCGAGGCTGCCTGCGAGGAGTACCAGAGTGACGATCTTGCGAACCATGTGAAATCTCCCTTACGCTCAAGCCCGACCCCGCGAAGCAGATGCGCACGATCGAACGCAAACTCTATACGCCGGGTGCGCGCCACAGTTCCAGAGCCGTTACGATCGAGCGGCGCAAATGGAAGATCAGCATTAGAAAGAGTTGAGCCCGGCGCGTCACCCGGGGGGAGGGGACGCATCCGGGCTCTTAGAGGGGACAGCGAGAGCGGGGGGGCATAATGTCGCTGTCCGAATGGTTAAACCGCGCTCGCTCTATAGGGTTCCGCCCGCCCGCGAAAATATTGCATGCGTCAGAACGCGGCCGTGCGACGTAGGGTTTGATCGCTCGCTTGCCCGGGGAAGTCGCACCGGCAGAAAGGAACATGATGGCAAAACCACCCGAGGCACCACCGTCGTCCGACATCGAAGGCGTCAACCGCGATGCGCACAAGTCGCGCGCCTACGGCAAGCCCGCCGAGCCGGAACAGCAGGAATCGCTGAAGAAATCCGGCGAGGAGACGGTCGCGCGGCCCGACTACCACGACGTGCCCGGCGGCGAGGACAACGGCCAGTAAAGCTCAGGCGGGCGGCTGAACCGAGATGTCGATCGCGAACACGCCGCTGACCCCGTCACGCTCCAGCACCGCGCGCAACTGACGCGACAGGCCCGTCGTGATGCGTTCGAACTGACGACCGTCTACGTTATCGCACGGCACCCCGTCGACGAGGCTCGCCGAACTCAGCCTGAGACGCGCGACGGTAGGCACGTCCGTGCGGTTCAACGCGACGCCGACCGGCTGCGACGGCGTGCACAGCATGGCATGCTCGACGATCTCGGTGACGAAGAACGCGACGGATACGGCGACGTCCTGGTTGACGTGCACCGCGTCGAGATCGAGCGTGATCGCCATGCCGGCCGCGTCGTCGGGCGCGGTGCCGCGCAGATTGGCCGTCAGTTCCGACAGCAGCGTTCGCAACGCGACGCCGCGATCATCCTCGAGTTCGGCGAAGTGATTGCGGTGCACGACCGCGAGCGCATCGACGCGGCGCTGGATCGATGCGTAGGCGTCGGCCGCGTCGACACTGCGCGCACCCCGCGCGTGCAGGTTGAGAAGGCTAGCGACGACCTGCAGGTTGTTCTTGACGCGGTGATGGACCTCGCGGACCAGCCGCGCCTGACGGGCGATCGCGGCCTCGAGTTCGGCTTCGTGTTCGGCAACGGTGGCCGTCACGCGCATGAACGCGTCGCCCAGGTCGCGGATCTCGCCGGCGACGGTTGGGCTGTCCGCCAGCGCGATCGCGGGTCCGCCGGGGCGGTAGGCGAGCACCGCCCGCTGCATGCGCACGATCGGCCGCAACAGCAGGCGGTCGACGATGAACCAGCCGACCAGCGCGGCTGCGATCCACATGGCCAGCGGCAGCACGATCGTGACGAGTTCCACCGCGGTGGTCGGGATCGCGCCCACGGTCGTGACCGCGAACACGTCCGAGCCCGACAGGCGCACCCGGCTCGACACGGGCCGCTGCATGGCCGTTTCCAGGAAGCCGTCTACCACGGAAAGGCGGCGATCGCCCGCGACGAGATCGACATCGATGGGACGGTTCGCCAGGCTGCTCGCCACGCTTCGCAGCGCCGCCACGTCCAGCTGTCCAGTAGCGTAGCCGTCGCCGGACCCGACCGCGTAGCGGAGCGACGAACCATCGAGGAACAGCAACGTGCCGCGCGTGCGGGCGGGGGCGGTCGCGGGCGCCTCGTATCCGGGACTGGTACAGGCCAGGCGACCTGACCCGTCATACAGTGCGTAACGCCCGAGGATGAGATCGCGACGAGCTCGCAACGTCCGTTGCAGCAACGCGCAACCGTTCGCGCCCGCCGACGCTGCCATCGACAAGGCGATCGAATCCCGGGAAATCAAGCTTTCGAAGTTGTACGCGCTGCGGATCGCCTCGATCCGCGATGATTGCGCGCGTTCGGCACGCCCGTCGCGCGCCGCGTCGAACGAAGCCAGTATCGCCACCAGGCCCAGCGGGAAAAGCGCCAGCGCAAGCAACAGCAGCATCTTGAACCCGGTCGACGCGCGGGAGAACGCCCGCGTCAGCGAGCCGGCTTCGGCCTCCATCGCATTCACGGGGCCGACCGCCTAATCGAGCTTTCCGAGCAGATCGAGCATTTCGGCCGGTATCGCCTCGCCGACCGTCTGGTCGTACACGGATCGTAGGGCGCGCCCGATCTGCGGCTCGGCGTCGCGCATGTGGGTGTCGGAGCGTCGGCGTTTCGCTTTGGTCGCCGTGTCGCCCGCGCCCGCAATTCGCTGCCTGTCGACCGACCCGTCATTCTTCAACGCGAAAAACCCCTCAAGCCCCGGAAGGCTATGACGCCGCCGATCCCATTCGACAAAGCTGCGAACGAAACCCGAAAGCCATAAACATGATGCAGATCACAACGGTGACGTAACAAGGCGGAAACAAAGCCTGCGGAGCTTTGTTCCGGCGCGCCGCTAGGCTTGCCATCCCCCCTCGGGACAATCAAAAGGCGCGCGGAAGTTTCGATGCCGGTGCCCGTTCCGCGGTACGCCGTGCAATATCAAATCACGGGAGTTTGCCTTCATGTCGCTTGGTCAGGAACTCGCACCGCACCTGCCGTTCCTCAGGCGCTATGCACGCGCGCTCACGGGAAGCCAGGCGCACGGGGACAGTTTCGTCCGCGCTACGTTGGAGGCGATCATCGCCTCTCCCGGCGAGTTCCCGCGCGACATCGACGCGCGGCTGGGGCTGTACCGCACGTTCCACGTCATCTGGGCATCGGCCAACATCGATGAAGGCGAGGACGCCGACGGCGCGGACGACGGACGCGAACAGATCGCGCAGGCGCGGCTGGCGCGCATCACGCCGCTGTCACGCCAGGCTTTGCTGCTGACCGCTATGGAGGGGTTCACCGTTCAGGACACGGGCTACCTGATCGACGCGCAGCCCGCCGACGTCGACGCGCTGGTCGCCGAAGCCTTGGGCGAGATCGAGCGCCAGACGCTGGCGGACGTGCTCATCATCGAGGACGAGCCGATCATCGCGATGGATATCGAGACGATCGTGCGCGATCTCGGACACAACGTGACGGGCGTGGCGGTGACGCGCGACGAGGCGGTGCAGCTCGCGATGGCGCATCGCCCGGGGCTGGTGCTCGCCGACATCCAGCTCGCCGACGACAGCTCCGGGATCGACGCGGTCAAGGACATACTGGCGGAATTTTCCGTGCCCGTGATCTTCATCACCGCCTTCCCGGAACGGCTGCTGACGGGCGAGCGGCCGGAGCCGACGTTCCTCATTACGAAACCGTTTCAGCGTTCAACCGTCAAGGCGCAGATCGCACAGGCCCTGTTCTTCGACGACGCGACGGTGCCGTCGCTTTAACTTCCTCTTCGAACAAGCGAGACACAGATGGCCGACCGCGACGAGACCGAACTGAACGCAACCGAAGCGCGCGCAGGGGCGACGCCGCACGTGACGCGCTACGTCCTCGTGTTCGGTCTGATCGGCGTGATCGTGATCTTCGCGCTGCTCTTGTTTGCCTGGGGGTGACACCATAGGTTAACGCCTCGAAAGGCCGGACGGGTCGATCGGCTCGGCCAATATGGCCAGGAGGGGGCTTGCAGCGATGATCGACGACAGCTCCAGTGGAGTGTCCGTGCCCGACGACGAGGACGACGAGCCGGTCGCCGCGATCGAATGGGTTCCACTTCCCGACGACGAGTTCCGCGACCAGTTGGGTCAAGTCATTCCGCATCTTCGCGCGTTCGGCCGTTCCTTGTCGGGCAGCCGCGACTTGGCCGACGACCTCGTGCAGGAAACGTTGCTGAAGGCCTGGGCTGCGCGCAAGCGGTTCCAGGCGGGCACCAATATGCGCGCGTGGACCTTCATCATCCTGCGCAACCTGTTCCTGAGCCAGATGCGCCGTGCGCGCTTCAAGGGCGAGTGGGACGAGTTGACCGCGTCGAAGCTGTTGGCGGCGCCCGCGAGCCAGGATCGCCATATAGAATTGGGCGACATGCAGCGCGCGCTGATGCACCTGCCGCAGCCGCAACGCGAGGCCTTGATCCTCGTCGGCGCGGGCGGGTTCGCTTATGAGGAAGCGGCCGAAATCTGCGGGTGCGCGGTGGGCACGATCAAGAGCCGGGTGGCGCGGGGCCGCGTTGCGTTGGAATCGTTGATGAGCAACGGGAAACTGCCGTCTCGCCGCGACCATATCGCCGAGGTCGGAAAGACGCCTTTGCAGTCGATCATGGGCGAGGTCGAGGAACTCAGCCGCGATCGCTGACGGTCGTTCAGACGCGCTCGAGCAATCGCACGAACTGCGTTTCAGTGTCATCCACCGGCGCGGGCGCGAATGCCCTCCGCAACGCGTCTCCGATGCCGGCGTGAGCCGTCGGCGCGCAGACCCGGATGGTCTGCCGCGTGGAGGGCGTGCTGAAACTCCCGTTCATGAGACCTCCGGCGGCGGTGTATCTTGTTGAATTCATAAATAAGTAACGCACATCAATATCGAAAGTTGCCCGAAGTTGCGTTCGATTCGAAATGCCTGATCGAGCTGGACGCCCCTGATGGACGGGCGGAACGTCGTCGCGCTGACACGCGCTGTCGAACGCGCCACCGCCGATGCGCCGTTCCTGCGAGACGGGATCGCCAGACATGCGGAATTGCTGGAGGTGCTTCGCTCGCGCGGGTCCGACGCGGCTCTCGAACACGCAAGCAAGACCGACGCTCCTGCGGACTTGATCGCGGGGCTACGCCGCGAGCGCGCAGGGACAGCGCTTGTGCTCGCGCTGGACGATCTCGCCGGGCTCGCCACCTTCGAGCAGACGACGGCAAGGCTGACTCGGTTTGCCGACGCCGCGCTCGACCGCGCGATTCGGGCGGCGCTGGCCGAACGTTCGAGCGTCGACGCGCCTACCGGGTTCACCGCGCTCGCGCTCGGCAAGCAGGGCAGCCGCGAGCTCAATTTCTCGTCGGACATCGATCCGATCTTCCTCTACGATCCCGACACGCTTCCTCGCCGCGCGCGTGAGGATGCGTCGCAGGCCGCCGTGCGCGTCGCGCGCCGCGTCGTCGATATTCTGCAAACGCGGACGGGCGACGGGTACGTCCTGCGCGTCGACCTGCGGCTGCGGCCCTCGCCCGAGGTGTTCCCGATCGCGTTGCCCGTCGGGGCCGCTGTCGCTTACTACGAAAGCAGCGCGCTGCCATGGGAACGCGCGGCGTTCATCCGCGCGCGGGCCGCGGCGGGCGACCTCGCGCTCGGACGATCGTTCCTGGCCGCGATTTCGTCGTTCGTTTGGCGGCGCTCGCTCGATTTCGGCGCGATCGCGGAGATCACGGGCCTGTCGCGGCGCATACGCGAGGCGCATCCGGAGCCGTTCGGCCCCGGCTTCGACTTGAAGCGCGGACGCGGCGGCATTCGCGAGATCGAGTTTTTCGCGCAAGTCCACCAACTGATCCACGGCGGCCGCGATCCGGCGCTGCGCGTGCCCGCGACGCTGGACGCGTTGGCCGCCGTCGTGGACGCAGGCCATGTCGACCGCGCGGATGCACGCATCCTCGCCGACGCGTACCGCGCGCTGCGTACGATCGAGCACCGGCTGCAGATGATCGACGACCGGCAGACGCACAGCCTTCCGCACGGGGACGCGCTCGACGCCGTGGCGCGCCTGCACGGTTTGGGCGATGGCGCCGCGTTGCTCGCCTTCCTCCAGCCGCATGTCGCGGCGGTCCGTGACCTTTATGATCGCCTTGCGGGCGAGGCGGATGCGCCTGTCCTGCCCGGCGACTCTGCGGCGCTCGATGCGGTACTTACGCGCAGCGGCATCCCCGATCCCCGCGCGGCCAGCCGGCGCATCGAGGGTTGGCGGCAGGGCACCGCGCGCTCGCTCCGATCGCCCGCGGCGCGCGACGCGTTCGAGGCGATGCTCCCCGCGTTCGTCGAGGCGGCGGGGCGCGTGCCCGATCCCAATCGCGTGTTCAATCGCTTCGGCGACATCGTCGACCGCTTGCCAAGCGGGATCAACCTGTACCGGCTGCTCCACGCGCGGCCGGGCCTTGTCGACCTCCTCGTCCAGATCCTGGGCCACGCGCCCGCTCTCGCCGACCAGTTGTCCCGCGATCCTCAGTTGCTCGATGGGTTGATCAACGCGTCCGCGCTCGATCCCCCGCCCGACGTGGACGCGCTCGCCGCAGCGTTCGCGCAGGCCGATGCGGGCGCGGATTACGAGCGCAGGCTCGACGCGGTCCGCCGGCAGGTCAACGACTGGCGCTTCGCACTCGGCGTTCAGCTGATCTCGGGTCGCGCCGACCCGCTCGACGTCGCGCGCGGCTATGCGCGCGTCGCGGAGGCCGCGGTGCGCGTTCTGGCGGACGCGGCGATCGTGCAGTTTGCGGGCGCGCACGGCCATGTTCCGGGATCGGAGCTGGTCATCGTAGGCCTCGGCCGCCTGGGCGGAGAGGCACTGACGCACGCCTCCGATCTCGACCTCGTGATGCTCTATACGGACGGTTCCGGAGCACCGTCGGACGGGGCGAAGCCGCTAGAGCCCGCCGATTATTTCAACAGGCTCGCGCGCCGCGTCATCGCCGCCTTGGGCATCAGCACCGCGGCCGGGCCCTTGTACGATGTCGACACGCGGCTGCGCCCGTCGGGGATTCACGGCATGCTCGCTGTGTCTTTGGACGCGTTCGACGCGTACCAGCGGACGGGGGCCTGGACGTTCGAACACATGGCGCTGACCCGCGCGCGCGCCGTTTACGGGTCGCCCGCGGCGAAGGCTTCTGTCGATGCGAAAATCGCCGCGGTCCTGGCGTTGCCGCGAGACCGTATGGCTGTCGTGCGCGACGCTGCGTCGATGCGCGCGGAGATGGCGCGCCACAAGCCCGCGGCGGGCGAGTTCGACATCAAGCTGGGGGATGGGGGAACGATCGACCTGGAGTTCGCGGTGCAGGTGCTGCAGCTCGTCGGCGGCATCGCGTCCCGTCCCCGGCTGGACGACGCGGTCGCCGGACTGGTCGAGGCAGGCGCGCTGCCCGCCGAATTGATCGCGGCGGAGCGCCTGCTCGCTCGGCTGCTCGTCACGCTGCGTCTCGTCGCGCCGGGCGGCACGACGCCGGACCCGGCATCGTACGCGCTGGTGGCGCGCGTCTGCGGCCACGAGAACTGGACGCGACTGGTTGCGGCGCTGGACGCGGCGCGCCATGAGGTCGCCCGGGCATGGCGCGATGTGAGCCGCCCGCCCGCATGACTTGAGGATGGACGCAGATGTTGAACGACGGCGCGCTGAACGAAGGCGACATGGCTCCGGACGTGACGCTGGACACGAGCGAGGGCCGCAGCGTCAGGCTGTCCGATCTTCGGGGCCAGCGCGTCGTCCTCTACTTCTACCCGCGCGACGACACGCCCGGCTGCACGACCGAAGCGCGCGACTTCACCGATCTGTCGCCGCATTTCACCGCGGCGGGCACGCGGATCATCGGCGTGTCCAAGGACAGCGTCGCCAGCCACACCAAGTTCGCGGATAAGTTCGCGATCCCGTTTGCGCTCGCCTCCGACGGCAGCGGCCGCGTGTGCGAGGCATTCGGGACGTGGGTCGAAAAGAGCATGTACGGCAAGAAGTACATGGGCATCGACCGCGCGACGTTCCTGATCGACGAGGAAGGCCGGATCGTGCGCGCCTGGCGCAAGGTCAAGGCGGGCGGCCATGCGGCACAAGTGCTGGATGCCGTGCACGCAATGGGCGCGGCCGCGCTCTGACGCATCCGAGTCCGCGTTACGGACGGCTTAACCATTCGCCCCTACGCCGCGGAGGTGCCGAACGACGGCTCGCCGCTCGTCTCGCCGCGCGGCGGACGCGGTTGGTCCCGACCGGCTTGGTTAACGTTTGCTCTTGTTAAGAAAGCCGGGAACAAAGTCGGGCAACGGGACGAGGTGCGATCGCTTCACGAGAGCCAAGCACTTCGCGACGGGGGAAGCTGAAACGCTTTGTTGGAGCGACACGGCGGTGGGGCCGATCGCAAGAGCAAGAGCCGGGGTATTTGATGACCGTAGTCAACGAGACGACCAGCACCGCTGCCACGGGTAAACCGGGCCGCAAGGTGCAGGAAGCGACCAAGATGGCGGTCGCATTGATCTGCATGAGCTTCGTTCCGACAGAAGCCTTTGCCGCCGACCTGCTCGCCGAGCTGAGCGCCGCCGAAGCGAAGTCGGACGGCGCGAAGCCGGCCCCTGCGTCGACGCCCATCGTCGATGTCGCGCAGGGCGGTCCGTTCGAGTCAGCGCGTGCCGCGTTCGATCCCAAGTTCAAGGCCCTGTTCCTCAGCTGGAAGCGGCTCGACCCGGTCCAGCCTGGCATGATCGCCATTCCGTCCGCGCAGCCCGTTCCCGCCGCGCAGGCCCGTTTTACCAGCGCGTTTGGCACGCGCGACGATCCGTTCAAGGCGTCGCGCGCCATGCACAGCGGCATCGATCTGGCCGGTCCGATCGGCACCCCGATCTACGCGACCGCGGACGGCTTTGTCGGCCGCGCGGGCGTGGTCGGCGGTTACGGCAACCTGATCGAGCTGGAGCACGGCAAGAGCATCCAGACGCGCTACGGCCATCTGTCCGCGATCCTCGTCCGTTCGGGCCAGCGCGTGAAGCGCGGCGACGTGATCGGCCGCATGGGTTCGACGGGCCGGTCGACGGGCAGCCACCTGCATTACGAAGTCCGCGTCGACACGCGTGCGGTCAACCCGATCCCGTTCATGCAGTCGGCGGAATATGTTCTTGCGGCAACGCGCCGCGCCGCCGGCACGCAGGTCGCGCTGGGCGGCCCGGAGAATTAAGTTTGGGAACGGCGCACCGCGCGCCTATCTCTAGCGGATGCAAGCCGATCCTTCCGTCCAGCTAACCGACGCTGCCGCGACACGCGTCGCAGCCATTGCAGTGCGCCAAGGCAAGCCCGCGATCCTCCGGCTCGCCGTCGATGGTGGCGGGTGCGCCGGGTTTCAGTACAAGTTCGGCCTCGCCGACGCGATCGAACCCGACGACCGGGTTACTGTCCGAGAGAGCGTGACGCTCGTCGTTGATCCCATCAGCCATGATCTCCTCGACGGCAGCGCGGTCGATTATGTCGAAAGCCTGGGCGGATCGGCGTTTCGCGTGACCAACCCCAATGCAACTTCGGGCTGCGGCTGCGGATCGAGCTTTTCCGTCTGAGGCTGGATAGCGGAGGCGTCGGCGACTAAGCCGCGGTGATGAAAATCGTCACCTACAACGTAAACGGCATCAAGGCGCGCCTGCCGCGTCTGCTCGAATATCTCGAGGAACAGCAGCCGGACGTCGTCTGCCTGCAGGAACTCAAAGCCCCGGACGACGCCTTTCCCGGCGAGGAGATCGCGGCCGCGGGGTACGGGGCGATCTGGCACGGACAGAAGAGCTTCAACGGTGTCGCCATCCTCGCGCGCGGCACGTCGCCGACGCTCCGCCGCATCGGCCTGCCGGGCGAGGACGAGTTCGGGCACAGCCGCTACATCGAAGCGGAGGTTAACGGGATCGTCGTGGCGTCGCTCTATCTGCCCAACGGCAATCCTCAGCCCGGACCCAAATTCGAATACAAGCTGACCTGGATGGCGCGCCTGCGCGAACACGCGGCCGGCCTGCTCGCCGAGGAGCGGCCCGTGGTGCTGGCGGGCGACTACAACGTCGTGCCGACCGACGCCGACGTGTTCCGCGCGGCGGGGGTGCAGGACGACGCGCTGCTCCACCCGCGCACGCGCGCGGCGTACCGGGCGATGCTCAGCGACGGGTGGACCGAGGCGATGCGCGCGCTGCACCCGGACGCGCGGCTGTTCACCTTCTGGGATTATCAGGCGGGGGCTTGGCAGCGGGACGCGGGGTTCCGCATCGATTTTCATCTGCTCAGCCCGCAGGCGGCGGATTTGTTGGTCGAAGTCACGGTCGACAAGGATTATCGCGGCCGCGAACGCGCGTCCGATCACGCTCCGACGTGGGCGCGGCTCGCGGTCTAGAGCGTCTTTTCGTAAATGCGGTAGCGCTTGTTGAGGCGCGTCTGCAACGCGTCGGCGATCGCGACCATTCCGCTGTTGTCCTCCAGGATCCAGCCGATCTCCGCGCGCCTGCCGCCATAGTCCGCGACGGTGGCGAGGCGGATGTCCTCGATCAGCGTGAAGGCGAGCTGGCCGGCCAGCGGCGTCGACTGCAGCCGCTTGACCACGCCCATCAGCGGCACGCGCACTGTGTGCGTGCGGGGTTTTCGTAGCCGCCATAGCAACTTGGCCCATCCGAACGGGAACAGGCGCCCGTCCAAGTCGCGCGTCAGCTCGTTGATGTCAGGCAGCGTGATCATGAACGCGACCGGCTCGCCGTCATACTCCGCCATGCGGATCAGGTCCTCGAACACGATCGGCCGCAACTTCTTGCCCGCATAGGCGATCTCGGCGTCGGTCAGGGGGATGAACCCCCAGTTGTCCGCCCACGCATCGTTGAGGATGCCCAGGATGATCGCCGCCTCCGCGTCGAAGCGCGACTTGTCAACGCGCCGGATGCGAACCCTCGGGTTGCGCGCGGTGCTTTTCACGAGCCGGCGGACGAGCGCGGGCATGGTCTGCGTGATGTCGAGATCGTAGCAGACGAGATCGCGGACCTTTGCATAGCCCGCCGCTTCGACCCACGCGGCGTAGGCCGGACGGTGGTGCCCCATCATCACGGTCGGCGCATGATCGAACCCGTCGATCAGCAGCCCCGGTTCGTCCCACACGGACAGGGAAAACGGCCCCAGCGACCGCGTCATGCCGCGTTCGCGAAGCCACGCTTCGGCAGCCGCGATCAGCGCCTCCGTGGCTTGCGCGTCAGTCGCCTCGAGAAATCCCCATTGGCCGGTGCCCGCGCCCATGTGCGTCTGGACGAGCGTATCCACCTGCGCCGAAATCCGACCGATGACCCTGCCCCTGCGCCGTGCAAGAAACAGTTCGGCGTCCGCATGTTCGAACCAGGGGTTTTTATTGCGGTCTAGAAGTCCGTGTACCTCGGACTTTAGCGGCGGGACCCAGTGGGGGTCGTCGGCATAGATCGTCCAGGGTAGATCGACGAATGCGCGACGATCCGCCGCGCTACCGACCGGAGCGACGACGAGATCGTCTGTCACACGATATTCTTACACGCGCTCGCGTTGACGAGGATGGCTCGTCGCCACACCGCCCGACAGGCGCGCGACGTGCGGGTAACGCTCGGCGACTTCAGGCGTGTAGCCCAGGTTGAACACCGTCTCGCTCTTCGCCAGACGCTCGCCCTTGTCGTAGTGCGTGCCGAACAGCTTGTCCCAGAAGAAGGTCGTGATGCCGAAATTGCCCGTCTCGTCATGGAAGTGATGCGCCATGTGCTTGCGCTTCATTTCGGCGAGCCACTTGTTCCGGGGCTTGTACGCCAGATGCTGGATGCAATGGCAGAACTCGTAGAACGCGGTCGTCAGCAACCCCGTCGCCAGCGCTATCGCTGCGCCGCCGACGCCGCCGATGAGAAACCCGATCGGCAACGTAACGAGCGCGACCGCGGGAAGCGTCGTGTGCAACGCGCCGAACAGGACCTCGAGGTGGTTGGGATCCTGGTGATGGTCGTAGTGGATGCGCTTCCAAGTCGCCGCCAGTGGCGAGATCTTGAACATCCACCGGCTGTGCAGGACGAAGCGGTGTAGCGCGTACCACACGAGCGGGTAGGCGAACATCGACACGCCGATCGCGGCCAGCGTTCTCGGCAAGGGAGCGGGGTAGAGCGCGAACAGGCCGATCGAAACCGCCGCCAGCAACAAATACGCCATGATCGCGGGATACTGGAAGTAGGCGACGACGAGCTGCTTCAAACTCATGCGGTCGAGATGGTGCGAACGGTTCCAGATTCCGGGGCGTAACGTCTTCATCGTTCCCACCGTGATTCCCTCGTCAAAGCAAAAGCCAACATTCGCAAGGACATAGCCCCGCGGATAGCATGATATGGTGGCCGGAACTGCATTGGCAATGCGGCGGAACTTAGACGGGCGTCGCCTGTGACCCTAAAGCCTCAGCTTGCGCCCCGTCTTGCCGAGGAACGCCTTGTCGGCGGAACCAAGTCCGAACCGCGCGGACAGCCAGATGCCGCCGGTCATGACGAGCACGAACAGCACGATTTCGACCGGCCGTGACAGGGTGCGGATCTGCGGCAGCGCGATCAGCATCGCAGCCGCGCAGCCCGCCGCGACGAGCGCGGCCCGGTCGAACGGCGGGCCGAAGGGGTTGAGCCCGAGATCGCGCCACAACTGCACGACGGACGCGACCGTCCCCGCCGCGACTCCGAGCGCGACCGCGCCCGCCAGGCCCGCGCCGCCGTAAAGCGGAAGGAGCGCCGCGCCCGCGGCGACCGCGACGATCAGCGACAGTCCGGCGGCGAACAGCGGTCGCAAGCGTCCGCTCGCGACCTGCTGGATCGTTCCCGCCTGGCCGCCGACCGCTTCCACGACCCGGCCGAGCGTCAGCAGCGTCACCATCGACCCGGCGGCGTATGCGCCGGCGCCGAACAGGTGCAAGAGGATGTGCCGACCTCCGATCAACGCCGCCGCCATCGGCAGCGCGACGACGATCGAGATGCGCGTGGCGAAGGCGTAGAGCGGGGCAATGGCCGCGCGATCGTCGCGCGCGACCGCCGAAGACAGCGGCCCTAGGACGTATGTAAACGCCATGCGTACGAACTGGACGAGGCTCGAGAGCTTGCGCGCGATCGCGTACAGCGCCGCCGCCGCCGCGCCCGCCGCACCCGGATACCAGGCGTTGAGCACGAGCGTCGGCGCATCGCTCATCAGCCGGCCGATGACGTTGACCGGAAGCACGGAGAAGCCGGCAAGTGCGGTCTCGCGAAAGGCGTGCCGGTGCGCGCCCGCCTGCCGCCACAGCGACAGGTCGTAGCGGCGCGAGAGCAGCCGGGCGCAAAGGACGGCGGTGACGGCGAGGGACAGGAGGTGCGCGATCAGCAGGCCGAGCGTGTCGACGCCCAGCGCCCACAAGATGGAAGCGGCGGCGAGGCGGATGACCTGCTCGCTGATGACGCGCAGGCGGATTTCGGGTCCGAACGCGCGCTTGGCGCGCAGCGCGGAGGTGCCGATCTCGACGAACGCCCAGAGCGGCAGCGCCCAGGCGAACAGCGCGATGCCGCTTACCAACGCGGCGCGATCGGCGGTCGCGACGTTGATCACGCCGGCCAGCGCGGGCGCGGCGAGGCTGATAGCGGCGGCGACGAGCAGGCACGGCACCATGCCCAGCAACAACGCGGCGCGCAACGCGGCGACGGTCTCGGCCTCGCTGTTCGCCTGCGGCACGGTGCGCTGCAACGCCGACGTCATGCCGAGGTCGGCGACGTTCTCGATCAGGTTTATCGCGGCCCACAACACGGTGTACAGGCCGTAGGTCGCGAGCCCGAACATCCAAACGTAGATCGGCGTGGACACGAGCTCGATCACGCCGCCCGCGCGCCCGAGCAGCGCCGACCCGGCCCCCCGCGCGACGCTGCGTTCGTTTATGGGTGCGTCGGCGCTCACTCCTCGGTGCGAATGAGCACGGTCTCGCCGATCAGCAGGAACAGCAGGAACGGGGCCCATGCGGCGAGGAGCGGGGGATACGCACCCAGATCGCCCATGGCGACCATGAAATTGTCGGCGACGAAATAGGTGAAGCCCAGCCCCATGCCGATCACCGCGCGCACGAACAACTGGCCGGCGCGCGCCAGGCCGAACGCGGCGACGGCGGCGAGCAGGGGCATCAGCATCGCGGACGCGGGGCCGGACAATTTGTGCCACATGCCCGTTTCCAGCGCACCCGTCGGCCGGTCCGCGGCACGGAGCGCGCCAAGCGAGGCACGCAGGGCACCGAAGGATTGCGCGTCCGCGTCCACCGTCGCGAGCGTGAACTGGTCCGACGTCAGCCGGTCTGCGGTGGACGCGACGTCTTCGCGCCGGACCGCGCCGGTCGCGACGTCGAACGTGCGCACGTCTTCGAGCCTCCATGCGCCATCCTGCGGCCGCGCGCGCGCCGCTTCGACGATCTGGCGCAGCACTCCGCCCTCACGCCGGAAGATGGTCACCTTCGACAGCCGCGTTGCAGCCCCCGATCCGGTCACGCCCCGTGCGCGCACCAGATCGTCGCCGCTTCGCACCCACACGTTCGCGCCGACCGCAGGGCCCGCCGGCACGGCCGCGTAGCCCGCGGCTTCCCATGCCGACAGGGTCCGCGTCGCGCGCGTCACCACCCGTTCGTTGAACGCGAACGACGCGACCGCGATCAGCGCGCCCGCGACGATGAACGGAGCGAGGATCTGGTGTGCGGAGATGCCCGATGCCTTCATGGCCACGACCTCGCTGTTCTGGCTGAGCGTCGCGAAAGTGATCAGCGTGCCGAGCAGCACGGAAAAGGGCAGGAAACGCGCGATCAGCTGCGGCGTGCGCAGCGACACGTAGCGCCAGATGTCCTGGTCGCCGTTGCCGGGCACCGCCAGGATGCGACCGGTTTCCGCGAGCAGGTCGAGCGCCTGCAGGATCACGACGAGCATGAGCAGCACGGCCAGCGTGCGCACGACGAACATACGCGCGGTGTAGAGCGCGATGCGCCCGGACGGGAAGAACTGCGTCCGCATCAGGCGGTGGCGTCCGCCGCGCGGCGCATGTTGCGGACCGGAACGATCTTCGCGATCAGCGACCCGATCCGGCCCGCCACGCGTTCCAGCGCGCCGATCGGCTGCCCGCCCGGCACGTGCGCGAGCGTGCGGTACAAGGACAGGATGATGACCGCGAAGATGCCGAACGGGACCCACAGGGCGATCGCGGGATCGATCCGCCCCTGCGCGCCCATGTCCTCCGCGTACTGGTTCACCTTGTGATAGGTCACGACCATTATGATCGACAGAAAGATGCCGAGCGACGACGACGATCGTTTCGGCGGCACAGCAAGAGCGACGCCGAGAAGCGGGATGAGCAGCATCATCGCGACTTCGACCATGCGGAAGTGGAAGTTGGCGCGCGTGCCCGCGCGTTCGCCGTCGGACGTGCCCGGATCCTTGCCGACCCGCACGAGTTCGGGCAGCGTACGTTCCATGTTGCGCGTCGCGCCCCGGGCCCGGAACGCCTCCACGGCGGGCAGGTCGATCGGCAGGTCGTAACGCTCGAAGCTGAGTACGCGCGGAGCCTCGAACTTGGGATCGTCGTGCACGAGCCGGCCATCCTCCAGTCGAAAGATGATCGTGTTTGCGTCGCCCGCCGCGAGGAACGTCCCCGTCGCGGCGGTCACCGCGAGGCTGCGCCCGTCGTCGCTGTCCGCGGCCACGAAGATGCCGGACAGGTCGCGGCCGTTGTTCTCCGACTCCTCGATGCGCAGCGTCATGCGCTTGCCGAGCCGCGTGAACTCGCCGACCTTGATCGACGCGCCGAGCGCACCCGATCGGAGCTCGAAACGCAGCTCCTCGTACGCATAGCGCGCGCGGGGCTGGACGAAGCCTACGATCAGCATGTTGAGGCACAACAGTCCGGCCGCGAACATGTAGGGCACTCTGAGCAACCGCTCGTAACTCATTCCGATGCCGCGCAAACTGTCGAGTTCGGAGCTCAGCGCAAGCTTACGGAACGCGAGCAGCGTGCCGAGCAGCAGTCCGATCGGTATGCCCAGCGACAGATATTCGGGGATCAGGTTGGCGAGCATGCGCCACACGACGCCGACCGGCCCGCCCTCGGACACGACGAAGTCGAACAGGCGCAGCATCTTGTCGAGCAACAGCAGCATCGCGGCAAGCACGAGCGTGCCGACCAGCGGGACGATGATGAGCCGCGCCAGATAGCGGTCGGTCAACGTGCCGATGATCATGCGGTGTTCGTCACGGGATGACCCTAATTTGGCCGCAAAGACCATCGATAGGATGGACTTGGGGGAAGACTGCGCGCGGCATGGGGCCGTGTCGCAAATGGTGATAACCCAAAGCAATGGAACAGGTCATGTTCAAACTGCTGCCTATCTTCGCTGCCGCGCTGCTTGCCGTGCCCGCCGCCAACGCCGCGCCCGTCGGCCCCGACGCCGCGCGCTGCAACGCGGGCGCGCCGGGCGAGGCGTTGCTCGTCCGTGTCACGGGGCTGAAGGAACCGCGCGGCACCGTGCGGGTGCAGCTCTATGGCGGCGACCCGGCCGAGTTCCTGGCCAAGGGCAAGAAGATGCGCCGCGTCGACGTGCCCGCTACGGGCGCCTCCATGGACGTGTGCATCGCGCTGCCCGGCCCGGGCCGGTATGCGGTCGCGGTGCGGCATGACGCGGATGCCAACAAGAAATCGGGCTGGAACGACGGCGGCGGGTTCTCGCGCAATCCGAAAGTGTCGCTGACCAACCTCAAGCCCCGCCACAGCCAAGTCGCGATCAACGTGGGCCCGGGCGTGCATCGCGTCCCCGTCATCATGCAGTACCGCCAGGGTCTGTCCGTCGGCCCGATCCGGAAAGCCAAAGGCTGAATGGCGCGGGTGGCGCTTCTGTCCAACCCCCTGTCCACGGGGAACAAGTCGCTGCTGCCCGCCATTCGCGCGTTCTGCGCCGAACACCCGGACGTCTTCCACTACGAAGTCGAGGACGTCGACCAGATCGGCGACGCGCTGCGCACGATCGCGCGGGTGAAACCCGCCGTGCTCGTCATCAACGGTGGCGACGGCACGGTGCAGGCCGCATTGACCGAGCTCCACCACGGCGCTCATTTCGGGCCCGACCGTCCGCCCGTGGCCGTGCTCCCCAACGGCAAGACCAACCTGATCGCGCTCGACCTGGGCGCGGTCGGCGATCCGCTGGCGGCCTTGGCCACGGTGCTGCGCATGGCGCAGAGCGATCTCGCCCCGCACATCGTTGCGCGCGAGCTGATCTCGTTGTCGGACGGAGCCGCGGGGAGTCGCAGCGTGCTAGGCATGTTCCTGGGCGGCGCGGGGCTTGCCGACATCATCCTGTACTGCCGACACAAGATCTATCCATTGGGTCTGCCCAACGGCGTCAGCCACGTCCTGACCGCGCTCGCGTTGCTTGCGACCTTCGTCGGCATCAAGGCGGGTTTCCTGCCGCCGCGCGCGTTGCCGGTCAGGGTCCAGGTCCGGCGGCAGGGCGAGCCGACGAGTCGCTTCGCGTGGCTGCTCGTAACGACATTGGAAAAGATGCTGCTCAACGGGTCGATGGCGTCGGCGGGGCAGGGGTCCCCGATTCGCCCCGGATCGCTCAAGCTGCTCGCGGTCGAGGGCGGGTCGATCCCGATGATGCGCGCGATCTTCGCGGTCGTCGCGGGCAAGCTTGGCCGGTCGCCCATCGCGGGGGTGTATCTGGAGAACAGCGACGAGATCCGCATCGAGGGCCGCAACAGCAGCGTCATCCTGGACGGCGAGCTGTTCGCCTCGGCGCACGGCCGCCCGATCGTCCTGACGTCGACCGCCCCCGTGCCGTTCCTCAAGTTCGCCGCCTGACTTTTCGCGCGTGAGCGACGTGCTTGCCCGGCTCGTCGCGGACGAACTCGCCCAGCCTGTCGACTCGCGCGTCGTCGCGATGGCGGAGGCGCTCGCGGCGCAATACCCCCATGCCGCACGCGCGGTCCTGTTCTACGGGTCGTGCCTGCGTTCGGCGGAGCTCGATGGACAGATGCTCGACTTCTACCTGATCGTCTCCAGCTACCGCGCCGCCTACGGCAAAAGCTGGCTCGCGACCGCCAACCGGCTGATCCCGCCCAACGTCTTTCCTTTCGCGCACAACGGCTTGACGGCGAAGTTTGCGGTGCTGAGCGAGGAAGACTTTGCGCGCGAGTGCGGGCCGGACGCGCGCAGCGTTTCGGTGTGGGCGCGCTTCGCGCAGCCCGCCCGGCTGGTCTGGACCAGGGACCGCGCGGCGGGGGACGCCGCAGTCACGGCCATCGCCGCGGCTGCGCCGACCTTGCTGGGCCTGGCGCTGCCTCTCGGCGAAGGCGGTCACGTTTTGGAAACATGGAAGCGCGGTTTCTCAATGACGTACGGGGCGGAGTTGAGAGCCGAACGCAGCGATCGTTCGGCATCGATCGTCGACGCCGATCCCGAACGCTACCGGCGCTGCGGGGAAGCGGCTCTGGCAGGCATTGACCGGACGCGTGCGCCGGACGCGAGGACGGCGACGGCGCGTTGGAAGCGGCTGCAGCGGCGCGGCAAGAGGCTGTCCGTCCTGCGTCTCGCCAAGGCGAGCTTCACCTTCGCCGGCGGCATCGACTACCTGGCATGGAAAGTGTCGCGCCATTCGGGCGTGCCGGTCGTGATCCGACCGTGGCACCGGCGTTTCCCGCTCCTGGCGGCCGTTGCGCTGGTGCCGAGGCTGCTTGCGAAAGGAGCGGTTCGGTAGCTTAGGAGATCAGTCCGGTCGCGCGGCCGGCGTTGGCGAACAATTGCAAGATTTCGTCGACTTGTTCCGAACGATGCTCGGCGCACAGCGAGCAGCGCAGCAGGAACGTGCCCGCGGGAGTCGCGGGCGGGCGGGCCATGTTGACGTACAGCCCGGACTCAAGAAGCGCCTGCCACATCATGACCGTCGTTTGTTGGTCCGGGATCATGACCGCGATGATCGCGGACTGCGGGGTGTCCGTGCCGAGCGTGAAGCCGAGCTCGCGCAGCCCGTCGTGGAGGCGGCGGCTGTTTTCCCACAGATGCGCGCGCTTGGGACCCGCGTTCATGAGCTTGCGGATCGAGGTTGCGGCGGTGGCGACGACGGAGGGGGGCAAAGAGGCCGTGAAGACGTAGGGGCGGCAGACGAGGCGCATGACCTCGAACTTGGGATGGTTGGAGACGCAGAAGCCGCCCACCGTGCCGACCGACTTGGAGAACGTGCCGATGATGAAGTCGACGTCGTCCGTCACCCCTTCCTGTTCGGCGACGCCGCGGCCGTGCTCGCCGAAGAAGCCCATCGAATGCGCCTCGTCGACGAGGATCATCGCGTCGTGTCGACGCGCGACCGCGACCATTTCCTTCAACGGCGCGATGTCGCCGAGCATCGAGTAGACGCCCTCGAGGATGACGAGCTTGCCCGCTTCCTTGGGAAGCCGTGCGAGGCGCTTGCCCAGGTCCTCTACGCTGTTGTGGCGGAAACGGACGACCTGCGCGTTGCCTAAGGCACAGCCATCGTAGATCGACGCGTGGCTGTCCGCGTCGAGGACGATGTAGTCGTCCTTGCCCGCGAGCGTCGAGATGATGCCGAGATTGGCCTGGTACCCGGTCGAGAAGACCATCGCGTGGTCCATGTCGTAGAATTCGCGCAGAGCGTCCTCGCATTCGCGGTGGCCCTGGTAGGTGCCGTTGAGGACGCGCGACCCCGTGGTGCCGGAGCCGAACTCGTCGAGCGCGCGCTTGCCCGCCGCGATGACGTCGGGGTCGAAGGTCATCCCCATGTAATTGTAGGTGCCCAGCAAAATCGTCTTGCGTCCGTTGATTATGGCCTCGGTGGGCGAGAGCACTTCGTCCATGACGATCGAGAACGGATCGCGGACGCCCGTGTCGAGCAGCGCCTGTCGTTCGGCGATCAACGGGTCGAACTTGGACATGAGATCGTGCCCGCCGGGACCGGTGGCGAGGTCGACCTGTGGATCGTCCGGGGTGAGGGCGGCTTCGGTCATACTTAATTCCAAGACCCCAAAGGTCGTTCGTCCCGAGTGTAAACGAGGGGCGTCCGTGCGGGTGACACGCCCCTCGTTTACACTCGGGACGAACGACGTAACTAAGCGGACTTCAACTTCTGTACAGCTTCGGCAAGCTGCCCCACCGTTTCGATGTCCGCCTGCATGTTCATCGTGATCGTGACGTCGAACTCGTCCTCCACGTTGGCGACGAAGTCGAGCACGGTCAGGCTGTCCCACTCCAGATCGTTCTGGAAGCTGGTCGCGTCGGTGACCGCGACCCCCTTTTTATTGAACGGCTCGATCAGCGCGGCGATGCGGTCGTATGTCATGGCCCACACTTAGGCACGCCGGGTCAGCGTAGCCAGCCCTCGCGCAGATACCAGTCCGCCGTAGCCTTCAGGCCCGCGGGCGTGCGTACGCGCGGGCGCCAAAGCTGGATGGGCGGGCGCGAGGTTGCGCTTACCACCCAATCGGGATGGAGGAAGTAGCGGACCTTGTCCGCCGTCAGCTTGGCCTTGCCACCGCGAAAAAGCCGGTCGAGTCTGGATGCGGTCGCCAGGACGCGGCCGCTCAGCGGGATCGGCCTTGCCCGCCGCCCGAAGGCGCGGCCGAGCAGGCCGGCGAAGTGGCGGTGGTCCCATCCGCCCTTCGTCCCGTCGTCCGGCTCGTAGGTCCGCGACCATGCTTCGTCGCTGTCCAGGACGGACAACAGGAGGTGGCACAGGTCGCTGACCTCGATCACAGAGAAGCGGCCGCCGGGCGGCAGCAGGACGAAGCCTCGCCTCGCCATCTTGAACAGGTCGAGCGTCTCGCGGTCGCCGGGGCCGTACACCGCGGGCGGGCGCACGATCGTCCAGGCGAGCCCGGACGCGCGCACGAGCAGTTCCGATCGCGCCTTTGACCACCCGTAATCGGACAGGTCGGGCTCGCGCGCGGCGAGCGAGGAGACATGGACGAAGCGGCGGACGTTGGCGGCCTTGGCGGCCTCGACCATGGCGAGCGTGCCCAAGGCGTTGCCGGCCTCGAACCCGGCGCGGTCGGGGGCGCTGATCACGCCCGCGATGTGGACGACGGCGTCCGACCCGCGCGCGAGTTCAACCAGGCTTTCGGGGTCGTGGAGCGCGCCCGCGACCCATGTGACGCCTTCGCGCGGAGCCTGGTCGCGGCGGGTGAGCGCGCGGACATGCAGGCCTGCGTCCAGCGCGAGGTCGATCAGGCGTGACCCGACGAAGCCGGTCCCACCCGTCACGGCGATCGTCGCGATCATAGGGGCGACCAGTCGCCTTCCGCCGCGCGCGCTTCCTTCGCGGTCGGGCCGAGCCGCGCGACAACTTCGTTCAGCAGCGCGGGCATGCCGTCGCCCGTCGCGCCGGACAGCCGCATCGGTTCCGTACCGCTGAGCTTGGTCAACCTCTTCGCCAATGCTGTAACGCTGCGCGTGGGCACCGCGTCGATCTTGTTGATGACCACGATCTCGTCCTTGTCGACCAGGTCCGCGCCGTACGCATCGAGTTCGCTCCGAACGATCTCGTACGCGTCGACCGGATCGTCGCCTGTCGCATCGACGAGGTGGATGAGCACGCGGCAGCGTTCGATGTGGCCCAGGAAGCGATCGCCGACACCGGCCCCTTCCGCCGCGCCCTCGATCAGGCCGGGAATGTCGGCGAGAACGAATTCGCGCCCGTGCACGGTGACGACCCCGAGCTGCGGGCGCAGCGTGGTGAACGGGTAGTCGCCGACCTTCGCGCGCGCGTTGCTGACCGTGTTGAGGAAGGTCGACTTGCCCGCGTTGGGCAGCCCGACGAGCCCCGCGTCCGCCAACAACTTGAGCCGCAGCCAAACCCAGCGTTCCTCGCCCGGCCACCCGGTCCCGTGCTGTCGCGGCGCGCGGTTGGTCGACGTCTTGAACGTCAGGTTGCCGCGCCCGCCGTCGCCGCCGCGCAGGAACACCTCGGTCTGGCCGGCACGGGTGAAGTCCGCGAGCACATGCTCCTTGTCGTCCGAGATGATCTGCGTTCCGATCGGCACCTTGATGACCAAGTCCTCGCCGCCCGCGCCGGTCCGGTTGGAGCCGGACCCGCCCTTGCCGCGGGCTGCGCGGAAATGCTGCGTGTAGCGGAAGTCGATGAGCGTGTTCAGGCCCTCGACAGCCGTGAAGACGATGTCGCCGCCCTTGCCCCCGTTGCCGCCGTCCGGCCCACCATATTCGATATACTTCTCCCGCCGGAACGACACCGCGCCGGGACCGCCGTCACCGGAGGACAGGTAGACTTTGGCTTGATCGAGGAAATGCATGACGGCTCGGGATTTTGACTCGTTCGTCCCGAGTGAAAACGAGGGGCGCGGAGTGCGACGGGACGCCCCTCGTTTTCACTCGGGACGAACGGGGAGGGGGAGCCGCGGGCTTTACGCGAGAGCGCGCGGTTTTGCCACCCCCGCGACTAGGCCGCGATCAGCTCGCGTCGGTCTGTCGGGCTTGCGGAGGACAGCTCCAACCGAAAAGGCGCGAAGCGCACGTCTTCTCCGCGCGCTTGGCTATGATGAAAACGGGTCTCGCCCGTCGCCGAAAACCCAAGCTTTTCAAGCACGCGTCCGGACGCGGGATTGTCGACGAAGTGGCCCGACACGATCGTCCGCAACCGCAACGCGTCGCGCGCGACCGCCAGAGCCGCGTGCCCGGCTTCGGTCGCAAGCCCGCGGTTCCAGCATCGGCTTGCGATCCAGTAGCCCAGCTCAACCTCGCGCTCGTTGGTTGCGGAGAACCCGATCGCGCCCACCAGCTCGGGCGGCTGCTCGGTGCGCAGGAAGATCAGGAAGTTCGGCAGGGTGGCATCGACGCGCGCCAGATGCGCCTCCGCGTCGCGCACTCCGTAGGGCCACGGTGCCGTCGCGAGATTGCGGACGATACGCTCCTCGCCGATCGCCCCCGCCAGAGCAGGCGCGTCGTCGGCCCAGCCGGGCCGCAGCAGCAATCGTTCCGTCCGCGCGAACATGGTCGTCTCCTCGGTCGGCAGTGACACTTCGCGGTGACACGGCGACGACATGGGTTGGGGGAGACATGAAAAAGGAGACGGATCGCCCCTTTTCGGTGGCAACCCGTCTCCCTCGGTTGGACATTCGATGTCCCGGGCTGCCCTCGTGGGCCGGCCCGTTATCGGCCGACCTTATTCCGCTGCGACCGCTTCCGTAAGAACGGCCGGCATGTTGTCCCGGCCCGTCGCGTCGACCGCGACGAACTTGCGGCCGAGCTTGCCGTCCTTGAACTGCACGCGGCCTTCGATCAGCGCGAACAACGTGTGGTCCTTGCCCATGCCGACGCCCGCGCCGGGGTACACTTTCGTGCCGCGCTGGCGCACGATGATGTTGCCGGGGATGACGGTCTCGCCGCCGAACTTCTTGACGCCGAGACGGCGCCCCGCGCTGTCGCGGCCGTTGCGGGAAGACCCGCCTGCTTTCTTGTGTGCCATGGAACTTAGCTTTCCGTCGTCTTGTCGGTGGATGCAGGTGTGTCGGTCATCGCGCTTGTCGCACCCTCGACCTTCAACGGCTCCTGCGGCTGCGGATCGGGCGACGCGACGGGAGCCGCGGCCTTCTTCGCGCGGGGCTTCTTGGCGACGGGCGCGGTGTCGGCCACGTCGCCCATGTTGGTCGTCACGTCCATCGGCGCTGCCCGCGCGCCGGCATCCGCGGACGTGACCTCGACCGAACCCGTCGCCGGCGCGGCATCGACCGTCTTGGCCTGCGGCACGTACTTGTCGTCGCCGACGCCGGTGATGCGCAGGATCGTGTGCTGCTGGCGATGGCCGTTCTTGCGGCGGTAGTTGTGGCGGCGGCGCTTCTTGAAGACGATGACCTTGTCGGCCTTGGCCTGCGCGATGATCTCGGCGGTCACCGACAGACTGCCGGCGTCGCGGACTTCGGAGCCGGAACCCGCGAACAGGACGTCGCCCAGCGCGACGACGTCGCCCGCGGCGCCCGCCATCTTTTCGACGACGATCTTGTCTCCGGCGGCAACGCGATACTGCTTGCCGCCCGTGCGCACGACTGCGAACATGGCTTGGGTCACTCTTGTGAAAACTGTGTGTCCGCGCATGCCGAACAGGCCGCGAGGGATGTTCGGCGCTATGCCAAGGGTCTCCGACTGTCAACCGCGCCGCCTTGTTGCGCCGCAACAACAGCTTGTCACCAAAGTGCAGCATTCGGCCGGAAAGCCTTGGGTGCACGGCGGACAAGCCCGTAAGCACGACGCGTTACATACGGAGCGCACGTCATGACCTTCGATCGCATCGCCCTGCTGACGTCGCTCAGCGCCGCTTCCCTGATCAGCGCGCCCGCCGCGGCGCAGGAACAGCCCGGCGCCGCATCGCAGAGCGCGGGCGCGAGCGAGGCGGATCAGCCGAGCGTCGCCACCGGTGAAGAGATCATCGTCACCGGCACGCGCCGCGCCAACCGCACCGTCGCCGACAGCCCCGTTCCCGTCGACGTGATCACGTCCGAGGCGCTTTCGCAGACGGGATCGACCGACGTGTCGCGCGCGCTTCGCGAACAGGTGCCGTCCTTCAACTTCCCGCAGCCGTCGGTCACGGACGGCACGGACGTCATCCGCCCGGCGACGCTACGCGGGCTGGGTCCCGACCAGACGCTGATCCTCGTCAACGGCAAGCGCCGGCACACGTCCGCGCTGCTCAACATCAACGGCTCGGTCGGGCGCGGGACGGCCGCGGTGGACATCAACATGATCCCCACGATCGCGCTCGGCCGCGTCGAGGTCCTGCGCGACGGCGCGGCCGCGCAATACGGGTCGGACGCAATCGCGGGCGTGATCAACTTCCAGTTGCGCTCCGCGCGCGAAGGCGGACGCATCACCGCGACCTACGGCCAGTACGAAACCAAGATCGACGACGTGCGGGATTATAGCGGCGTGACGCTCGGCGCGAACGGCCAGCCGCTGCTCGCGCCCGACGGAACGTTCCAGTTAAACCAGACGGGCCGCCGCAAGCGGTCGGACGGCCAGACGCTGACCTTCGCGGGAACGCTCGGCATCCCGCTGTTCGCCGAAGGGTTCATCAACATTTCGGGCGAAGTGCAGGGACGCGAGGCGACCAACCGCACGGGCGCGGACCCGCGCCGGCAATATTCGCTGATCGGCGGGCTCGTCGATCCGCGCGAACTCACCTTCAACCGCTTCAGCCACCGCTTCGGCGATCCGGAAACGTTCGACGGCAAGTTGTTCGTCAACGTCGGCGTGCCGCTTGGCGCGGCCGAGTTCTACGCGTTCGGAAGCTACGGCGACCGCGACGGCGAGAGCGCGGGCTTCTACCGGATCGCGAGCGACGCGCGCAACAACCAGGCGATCTACCCCAACGGGTTCCTGCCGCTGATCCAGACCGAGCAGGACGACATCGGCGCGACCGTCGGCGTGCGCGGCGAGGCCGCGGGCTTTCGCGTTGACCTGTCGGGCTCCTACGGTCGCAACCGGGTCGACTTCACGATCGCCAACACGCTCAATCGTTCGCTTGGCCTCGCGTCGCCGACGCGCTTCGATTCGGGCGGGCTCCGCTACGCGCAGGCGATCGTCAATCTCGACGTCAGCCGCGACCTCGCGCTCGGCTTCGCCGAATCGGTGACGCTGTCCGGCGGCCTCGAGTACCGCCGCGAAAGCTTCGACATCCGCCCGGGCGAGATCGCCAGCTACGCCAACGGCCCTGCCGGCGGCGCGCCGGGGGCGCAGGTCTTCCCCGGGTTCCAGCCGACCATCGGCGGTCAGCGCGTCGACCAGAAAAGGCAGCGCAACAACAAGTCCGCCTATGTCGAACTCGACGCGGACATCACGTCGCGCTTTACGGTGCAACTGGCGGGCCGGTACGAGGATTATTCGGACTTCGGCTCCGACTTCAACGGCAAGGCCGCCGCGCGCTTCGAGTTCGTAGAGGGTCTGGCGGTGCGCGGCGCGATCTCCACGGGGTTCCGCGCGCCATCGCTGCAGCAGCAATTCTACGCGGCGCAGGCGACCAACAACGTCGCGGGCGTGCTGCTCGACACGGTGACGCTGCCCGTCGACAACCCCGTCGCGATCGCGCTCGGCGCGACGCCGCTGGAGGCGGAAACGTCGCTATCGTACTCGGCGGGCGTCATCTTCAGCGCGGTGCCGCGCCTCAACATCACCGTCGACGCGTACCAGATCGACATCGACGACCGCATCGTCGTGACGGACAACCTGACCGCGACGCGCGACAATCTGGGCGTGCCGATCGCCGCGCCCGTGACGGTCGGCGGCGTCCGCTTCGCAGGCAACCCGACGGGGCAGGACATCGCCACGATCCTCAACGCCGCCGGGTTCACGACGACCAACGCGGCGCGCTTCTTCGTCAACGGGGTGGACACGCGCACGCGCGGCATCGACGCGGTCGCGACCTACCGCCTGCCTCTGGGCGGGGCGGGCAATCTCGGTCTCACCGCGGGTTTCAACTACAACAAGACGAAGATCCGCGAAGTGCTGGCGGTGCCGGGCGCGCTCAGCAACGTGCGCAACCTCGTCCTGTTCGGGCGGCAGGAGTCGCTCCGGCTCACCGACGGCCAGCCGCGCACCAAGATCAACGTGGGTGTCGACTACGACCTCGACTTCTTCGGTGCGACCGTGCGTGCCAACCGCTATGGCAAGGTGCTGGGCGCGGGGGCGGACACGCTCGCCGACCTCGAGATCGGGGCCGAGTGGGTGCTGGATCTGGAGGCGCGCGTCACTCTGGCGGACCGGTTCGATTTCGCGGTGGGCGCGAACAACGTGCTCGACCAGTATCCCGATCCGATCCAGCGCGGCCGCGTCCTCGATGCGACGACCAATCGAGTCGATCCGGCGACGAACTACGCGTTGCCATATTCGGCGTTCTCGCCGTTCGGGTTCAACGGACGGTTCGTGTACGGGCGGGCGACAATGCGGTTCTGAAGTTCGGGGGGCTGACGCCCCTCGTTTTCACTCGGGACGAACGGCTCAGATTACAGCCGCTTCAACTCCGTCGTTCGTCCGAGTGTAAACGAGGGGCGCGGCACGCGACCTAATGTCTGTGTTCGCGCCGAAGCTTGTACTTGCCGTCCTCGTAATCGTCGAAGATTCCCGAGATCGCGGGATGGTCGACCGGCTCGTCCTCCTCGTCGCGGATCAAATTCTGCTGGCTGACATACGCCACATAACTCGACTCCGCATTCTCCGCGAGCAGATGATAAAAAGGCTGGTCCTTGTGCGGGCGGATGCCTTCGGGGATCGACTGGTACCATTCCTCGCTGTTGGCGAAGACGGGGTCGACGTCGAAGATCACGCCGCGGAATTCGAGCATGCGGTGGCGCACGACATCGCCGATCGCGAAGGATGCGTGGCTGATCGGCGGGGCGGTTCGCGACGTTTCGCTGTGGTCGGTCTGGGACAGGATGGTCATGTCGCCAATGTAAGCGATCGCGGTTTTGGAGCAAGCCGCTTGGCAAAAGTGCCGGCCGTTGCTAACCGCGTCCACGACCGGCGAGCGTGAAAACGCGCGTTCCTCGCGGAGAGGTGGCTGAGTGGTCGAAAGCACCGCACTCGAAATGCGACGTACCCGCAAGGGTACCGAGGGTTCGAATCCCTCCCTCTCCGCCAAACCTAAAGGTACACTCCCGAGGAATTGAGATTTGTTCCCCCATTTGATACCTCATCAAACAGATGTGGCTACTCAAATGGAGGATGGCTAGCCTCGCGTTGCGCCAGAACGATCGTCAAGCCGGTCCAATGCCGTTTCCACAAGCGACCGTCTCGTCGTGCCGCAGGGCGCTGGCGACGGGGCTTAAGTCATCAACCACTTCGAAGTGGAGCCGGTGGTTCAAGCAACCTGATCATCTTCTTGCCCCAGCCTTTTCCGCTTTAGCAGGCTTGCCGGACGCCGTGCCGCGGCTGTCTTGAGGAGCGAATATGTTTGATTCATGTAACCGGCGACCGAAGTCATGCTGCGGCGATGTGCTTCGAGTTCCGGGGTCAGCTCCGCTTCCACCAGTCGCACCGGACGCGTCGGATCATGCGTTTCGAACCGGACGTAGAACCATGGCTCGTTTCGCTTTAAGACCAGATCCTTGGTAGTATCATACCATTCGAATGCCCACATCATTTGACGGGGCCAGATATGGATCGGCAGCCGCCCACCGATCATCGTTCCGGGCCACGGTGCAGGCTTGAAGTGCGCAAAGGGTGGCATTTGCGACATGAAGACGGGTTCGTCACTGATGAAAACATATGGCGTGATGATCTGAAGGACGGGGCGATCGGGATGCCGCCACTCCTTGGCGTTGATCATCGTCAGCATCCTGTTCAGGTTTTTGGTGCGAACGGCAGAATTGTCGCCGTCGGGATTGACGAGCACCGGCTGCCCCTTCTCGTCGCGGCGGAACTGCAGACGCAAGTCTATGGGACAAAGCACTTCGAACATGCGTGCTTCATGATCGAGGATGGAGGGGCATTGATTGACGGCCTTGGCATGCACGGGCGAGGGATCATTGCGACGAAGCCTTTGTGGATCCGACCATATGAAATGCGCCTTGTCGGTGTCGAGCAGCCAGCCGACTTCAACAACCCTTGGACGCTCCGGCTCCGGCTCGGGCGCTGGTGAAAGGTCAACGACCGGACGGCGAGCGAAGGCTGATTTCAGTCGATCGATCATCCTCTCCGAAGCTCCATCACCAGGTGCAGTCATAACCCGAGTATACCCTTTATCGGCGCACTAGCCTAAGCGACCGCGGGGTTCAAAGCCAGCAGTCGGGATCCATGCGGCCTCGGACCAGCCGGTGCTACGGCAGGGCGTGGACTCGAAGGTTGTCAGGTCAGGAGAAGTGTTTTGGAACGTGGGTGAAGTAGGCGATCGCGCTCCGACCAGACTTCCGTTTCGCGATGCATTAAACGAGTGGAACGAGGTCGCGTCCGACCTCGTTGCTGATTACAATCATGTCGACACATGCGACGTCACGATCGCGATCACCACGTACAGGCGTGCGGACTTCCTGCTCGACGCCATCAAGAGCGCGCTCGCACAGGATTTCGCCGGCTCGGTCGAGATCATCGTGGTCGACAACGAACCGTCTTCGAGCAACATCGACGGCATCCTCGATAAGCTGCCGGAGGTGAAGAACCACAGCTTCAAATACTATGTTCATCGCGCGAACATGGGCATGTTCGGCAACTTCAATCGTGCGATCAGGCTAGCGTCCGGAACCTGGCTCACGATCCTCAACGACGACGATCTGTTGGACAAGGACTGTTTGCGGGCCCTCGTCGGGCAGCTGCAACGAAGCCCCGAGGTCGACGGGATCATCTGCAGCAAGCGCTTCCTCGATCAACGTGCGGATGTGGACGGCAAGACGGACCTCATGGGCTCGTCGTTTGCTGGACAGCGCATGAGTCTGAAGCTCCTCGCCAGATACGTCGCGGACGCCCAACTCCGCGGCGAACTCGCCAAACGCCTCCTCGGCCGGTTGGTCGCCGAAAGATATTTCCTCGGCCGCAGAACGCGTCGGCTGCGAGCAAAATCCTTCTTTTGGGGCAACATCGTCGGCAACGGGGTCGGGTTCGTCTTCGACACCAAGAAGGCCGCCGCCATGGGCGGCTTCTACGCCGAGGAATTTCCGTCTTCCGATCACTTCTTCTTCGCGCGTTTCGCGAGCCGCTTTCATCTGCGTCAACATCGCGAGGTCAAGGCCAGCTTCCGTTTCGCCGCCAACGAGAGCGCGAAGCCGAGCACGATCCTGACCGGGATCGAGAAGGCCCACGAGCTCCAGCGCCTGATGCTCGGGTTCGAAGTGCCCCGGTGGTGGCATCGCTTCATCCCCATGACGCTGGCCCATTTTCAACACGACGCGCGCAAGATGTGGAACGTCCCGTTGTCCACACAGCAGGTCCGCGAGGTGACCGGCGTCGAGATCCCCGATCAGAGCCCCCGAACGCTGTTCCTGGCGCGGTTCTTGTTCAGCGGTTTCTAGCGGGTTCGCCCTGAAACGCGGGCATCAGCTAGTCCTGCCGCGCCGCCGATCCCCAGGCCATCCGCGCCCAGAGCCGCCTAGTTTCCGGCGCGCTCGCCAACCAGTTCTGCGTCTGGTTGTCGTCGACGAGCAGGTTCTCCTGGCCACCCTGCCGAAACGTCCCGCTTCGCGGCCAATCGGGAAGCGCGTACCCGCGGCCGTCCTTCCCTACGATCAGGGTTTTCAGTCCCATTCTTTGTACTTGCCGCGTGAGGCCGCTCCGACCGCTCTCGAAGCGGTAGATGTCCATCTTCTTGCGCATCGGCCAGATGCGGATCCTGACCAGGACGTCGCGCCTGACGAGCAACGCGTTGGTTCTCAGGTGGCCATTGGGAAACGAGGGAAACCGGGCGAGGTAGCGAAGATCGCGCAAGCCGATGAGCCTACGCACATGATCGCGCCACCCGGCCGGTCCGCCGAACAGGCTCGTGCGCACGAGGGGTTCGTACCCAAGTTGCGATCGGTTGCGGACGAGAGTGTCGTAGAAACTCTCGTAGGATCCCGTCGCCCCAACAAGACCGACACCCTCTTCGAGCAGGTGAGCATGCATCTTTCGCAGCCAGTCGCGATCTTTCAGGACGCTGTAGGAATTGAGGAAGCAGAACGCGGAATAGGTGGTGGATAACGCAACTTTTATGAAGGTGTCGACGTCGTAGCCGTCGTCGGAAACCCGCACGATCTCGTGTGGACGCGCGCCGAGCAGATCGATGCAGGGTCTCGCCTCATCGTCATTGCCGAAGCCCTTCAGGATGACGACAAGCGCATGATCCAGGCCGCCCGGATGCTCGTCGTACGAAGCGAGGAACCGTTGCAGAGGTTCGATCCCGTTGCTCGCCCTAACGAGGTGGAGTACGGCCAAATTTGTCACGCACGAGCCTCCCCATGATATGGTCGGGTTAACCCCGTCGTGTTTAGGGTCAAGGCCGAACCCTGTATCTTGCAAGAAGTGCCGACCGTTGCGGCTTTGCGTCGCCATCCGCCTTTGACCCGACCTGAGCTTACGTTTGCAGCACGGCAAAACTGAGCTATGCGCCCAGGCCGAGTATGCAAGCGACCACAAAAGGGCAATCGATGAACTGGGAAATCTACGAGGGTTCTATAATCCAACGACTGCCCCGAATTGCGCAGCCCGTCGCCTTGATCGCACGAAACCTGAAAGCGTTCGCGGGCGCGGACAAAGATGCAGTGATCAGACCTGCCGGAACTGTCGATGGCATAACCACTATTCATAACGACTCTTTTATAGATACCCCTCGGTTTAAGAATGCATATGCACGCGCGGTTGTGGCGGGAGGCTTTGACTACGGCATTCCTTACAGGGTCCATCAAGCTCTCTGGTGCAGCAGGATCGCGCAGAAGCTGGAAGGGGATTTCGTTGAGTTGGGCACTGGCAGAGGGTTCATGATGTCGGCGGTTCTCGCGGATTACACTAACTGGGCGTCTTCTAATCGTTCCCTTCACTTGTTTGACACGTTTTCTTCTTCATTCACTGGAAAAGACGGAGTACAAAGCTCAGATGACGAGCCAAGCCCCTTTTACGCACGCTCCGTAGATGAAGTTCGTTCAAACTTTAGTGAGTGGTCACGCGTAGTCCTTCATCAGGGTGATTTATTCGAGACTCTGCCCAAAGGGCGTTTGGGAAAAGTAGCTTTTCTGCATGTAGACTTAAACTACTATAAACCGGAAGTGTTTGGCATTCGCACAATATGGCCGCTGATTCCAAAGGGGGGTGTTATCTTACTAGATGATTATGCTTACAACGGTTATGAGCAACAATATGCAGCGATAAATGAGCTAGCTGAGGAGCTTCATTTCGATGTTCTGTCGACACCTACCGGACAGGGAATTATCATAAAATAGTAACCGTGCTTTATCGTTATCGATTTAGCTCAGGCGACGGCACGATCCGGTATTCGCTTTTCTGTTGGGTTGCATCCCACGCTCACCGGAGCGGATAAGTCGTGTCTGTCGCCAAAGCTACGAGTGCGGGCGCGTGGAGCGCGCTGGACATCGTGTTGCGTCAAGTCGTCCAATTCGGCGTTTCCGTTCTTCTTGCGCGTCTGCTCAGCCCGGATGATTTCGGCATCATCGCAATCATCGGCTTCTTCAGTAGTCTGTCGATCGTCTTCGTCCAAGGTGGACTGACCTTGGCGCTGGTCCAACGTACCGAGACGACCCACGATCAGGAAAACGCGGTCTTTTGGACCAATTTATGTGCCGGCGTGCTGTTCGCCCTTCTCATCATCGTCGTAGCGCCTACCGTGGCGTCGTTCTACGAGTATCCCGTGCTTTCTGCGCTGATGTACGTCGCCGCCGCGCAGGTCGTCCTGTCGGCATTCGGCGCGGTGCACACTGCCTTGCTGACCCGATCGCTGCGCTTCGACCTGCTGACGCGCACCGGCATCCTGTCGTCTTTGAGTTCGGCGGCCGCGGCGACTTGGGCGGCGCTGGCCGGCTGGGGCGTGTGGGCGCTCGCGGTTCAACTGATCGTCACGGCCCTCGTCGGAACGATCGCCTTGTGGTGGGTCAGCGACTGGCGACCGACTTGGCGGACGCGGTTCGGCACTATTCGCAATCTATACCGCTTCGGATTTCACCTGAGCGTATCGAGCATTCTTGAAGTCTTACATGCGCACGGGTTCACGCTCGTAATTGCCAAAATCTACGGTCCGACCGAACTGGGCTACCTCGCGCGCGCCGCCAATACGCAGTCACTGCCGACGGGGATCATCTCGCAAATCATCGCGCGCACCGCCTTACCCCTTCTTTCCGCGCGCGCGGATGATCGAGACGCGCTGCTGCGCGGCTTTCGCGCCGCCGTAAGCCTAGCCATGCTGCTCAGCGTGCCGCTGATGGCCGGATTGGCCGTCCTGTCGGACCTTGTCATCTTTGTCGTGTTTGGTGAGAAATGGATGCCCGCCGCCCCCGTGCTAAAGCTGCTCGCAATCAGCGGAATTGTGGCACCTCTTCACGTCCTGAACCTGCAACTGTTGCTTGCCGTCGGCGACTCCAGAAGTTACCTCAAGTTGGAAATTTATAAGAAAATCGCGAGCGTCGCTTGCATAGGGGTCGGCTGCTTCTTCGGGATCATAGGGGTCGCATACTCCATCCTCCTGCTCACCTTAATATCCTTCGTCATCAACGCACGTCCGGCTGAGGCATCGATCGGCTACGGGCCCGTGCGGCAGCTGATCGACCTGCGCGGCATCGCGGCGGCCGCTCTGTTCATGTCGGCCGGGGTCTACGGGCTGAAGTCCGTGATCGTATTGCCTCCATTGCCGTTGCTGGCGGTCCTCGTCGCCGCCGGCGGCCTGCTCTACCTTGCGTTCGGCCTGGCTTTCCGCGTTCGCGCTTTTTCCGAAGCGCTTGCGCTCGTCGCCGATGTCCTACACCGCCGTCCGGCCTTCCTCCGACGAAGCCCTGGTTAGAACGAGTTACCGGTACAGCGGCGCCACGTCGGACGGCAGGCTCAGCCGGCCGGGCACCTGTATAAAGGCGGGGCGGGCTTTACGCTTCTTCTCGATGACGACGATCGAATCGTAGACATAGATGCCGGCGATCTCCTGCTTGGCAGGCGTCGAGGTCGGCCGGCTGTGATACCAGGCGTGCATATCGTCGATCATGTCCTTGACACGCTCGAGACCGGTACCGGCGACCCTGTATCCGCCGCCGAAATCCCCCCAATACGAAGTATGCAGATCCTCGATCACGTAGAGGCCGCCGTCCTTGAGCAGCGGGAACAGCGTCCGGAAGCTGGCTTCCTGGTGCGCCGCAACGTGGGATCCGTCATCCAGGATGAGATCGGGTGCGCCCATTTCGTCGATGACGCCGCGCAGGAAGACCGGATCGTCCTGGGAGCCGATCCGAACCCGGGTGCCGGGCGTCTCGTACGCCCTGCACTGGGGATCGATGTCGACGCCCCAAATCGCCGCCTCCGGGCCGAAATAGCTGCGCCACATCTCGAGCGAGCCGCCCTTGTACACACCGATTTCGAGGAAGTTCAGCTTCGTGTCGCGGAACTGCGCAAAATGCTTCTCGTAGACGTCGAGGTAGTGGAGCCACTTATCCACCAACCGGTCCTTGGGTCCGAAGAAGACGTCTGCGAGAGCGCCATCATGGTCTTTCGCGACCTGGTCCCGAACCGCTGGATCCAGGCGGTACTCCTCGAACTTCACGGGCTCTCCTGTGGCAGGTGCCGGGAACAACCTGGTTCCGATCTTTTGCGCTAGGGTCTTGAGCGTCACCAACGCGATCGTCCTTCAGGTTCCGGGGTCGGGGGGCCTTACCATCTCAGGCCATTCGGACAAGCGCGGCTCAGCGCTCCGGATGTTCGGCGTTGAAAACGAAGGGACTTTCGTACGCCGCGAGAGCGGGAAGGGCCGCGTCGCGCGCCGACAGGATCGGTGCTTCAACGGGCCAATCGCAGCCGAACTCGTTCCAGGATATGCCGGCATCGTTCGCGGGCGCGAAGGCGGCCCCCAGCTTGTAGAACATGGTGCACGTGTCCGTGATCGCGGCAAAGCCGTGTGCGATCCCGCTCGGAACATAGAGCCCCGCACCGTCTTCGGCGCGCAAAACGAAGCTGCGATGCTGGAGATAGGTCGGCGATCCGCGGCGAAGATCGACGAGGACGTCGAACACCTCCCCGACCACGCAGAATACCATCTTCACCTGGTCGGCGGGTGGAGTTTGGAAGTGCATTCCACGCACTACGCCACGGCGGGAGCTTGTATGGATTTCTTCCGGCCACTCGCGCTGTAGCTTGGTGTTCGGATAATCGGGTGCGTTGTAGGTCTTGATGAAGCTTCCGCGCGCGTCAGCAAGAGCACGTGCGTGGATGAGGAGGCAGCCGGGTATATCCGTTTCCTGGAATTTCATCGGTATTCCTATCAATCGTATTTCTGGAGATGTGGCGAGAGGGAAAGTTCAGGATTCGAGCCGGACCCTGTAGAGTGTCTTGACCGACTACCCAAAGCGCCCAAGGGTTCCGAGGAGCCTATCGAGCGAGGGGCTGCCAAACATTTGCGAGGCTCTTTGTGAAAGCAGTGCCATCCTAGCCAACGACGGTTTGCGCGCAACCGCGGATCGATGTCTGGATCGATGTTTCGTGGCCAAGCTAGTGTTAACATGGGTGACCAAGGTCGCTACTGCGAGTTCCGCGAGGTTATTGCTGCCTTTTGATTGTCTTGCCGTCGACAAGGGGCACGGGAGTTATGACGGAGGGCCGAGGTTTAGGTGTTGACGCGGCGCAGCGGGTCACAACAGATCCGGCGCTGTCGTGTTTCATCCTCTTAGCTCAGTTCCTCGGTGTTCCAGCCGATCCGCGGCAGATTGCGCACGACCGCGGCAAAGGCGATGATCCGTATTCGCTCGAAGATCTGTCACGCATAGCGAAGCGTATAGGTCTCATAGGGCGCATCAGACGATGTGAGGCGCAAGAGCTGTCCAGATTGCCGCTGCCCGCGCTGGCGCAGCTCACCGACGGCGACGCGGCACTAGTTCTCAAGATCGAGGAAAGCTCGGTAGACCCGCGCGTGCTGGTTCAGTTTGCCGATCGCGAACGGCCGGAGGTCTGGACCGCCGCCGAGCTGGCGGGTCGCTTCGCCGGTCGCGTCCTCGTGATGACTGCGCGCGAGCAGATGGCGGGAGCGACGCGGCCGTTCGACATAAGCTGGTTCATTCCCGCGCTGGTCAAGTACCGCCGCCCGTTGCGCGATGTACTGATCGCCTCCTTCTTTCTGCAGCTGATGGGGCTGGTCTCGCCCATCTTCTTCCAGCTCGTCATAGACAAAGTGTTGGTCCACCAATCGTTGACGACGCTCGACGTGCTGGCGATCGCCTTGCGGTTATCTTGATCTGGGAAACCGCGCTCTCCGGCCTTCGCAACTGGCTTTTCGCGCACAGCACCAATCGCGTCGATGCTGAGCTGAGCGCCCGCATGTTCCGGCATTTGCTTAACCTGCCGCTCTCATACTTCGAGGCGCGCCGGGTGGGCGACAGCATTGCGCGCGTGCGGGAGCTGGAAAGCATACGCGAGTTCCTGACATCCAACGCGATCACCGTCGTCATCGACCTGTTCTTCACGATCGTATTTTTCGCGGTGATGTACATTTACAGCCCCATGCTGACGCTGATCGTGCTTCTGTCGATCCCGATTTACGCCGCGATATCGATCTTCATCACACCGCCGTTGCGCGCGCGCCTGGACGAGAAGTTCAGGCGTGGCGCGGAGAACCAATCCTTCCTCGTCGAAACGGTGACGGGGATCGGCACGCTCAAGGCGATGGCGGTCGAGCCCCAGATGCGGGATCGTTGGGAGAAGCAGTTCGCGGGCTATACGCAGACGGGCTTCTCCGTCGCCAAGCTCGCGAACTGGGGCAATCACCTCATCCAGCTCGTCTCGAAGCTGACGACGGTCTTCATCCTCTACTTCGGCGCGAAGGCGGTCATTGCGGGCGACTTGACGGTGGGATCGCTCGTCGCGTTCAACATGCTTTCAGGCCGGGTGGCCGCACCGATCCTGCGCTTGTCACAGCTTTGGCAGGATTTTCAGCAGGTACGCATCTCCGTCGACCGGTTGGGCGACGTCCTGAACTCGCCCGCAGAGCCCGAGCACAATCCCAACCGCGCAAGCCTCCCGACGGTCAAAGGCCATGTCGAGTTCGACAAGGTCCGCTTCCGCTACCGCGCCGACGCGCCAGAGGCTTTGCGCGGGGTGAGCCTGAAGATCGCCGCCGGCGAGATGCTCGGCATCGTCGGCCCCTCGGGTTCTGGCAAATCGACGTTGACCAAGCTGGTCCAGCGCCTCTACGTCCCCGAACAAGGCCGCGTGCTGATCGACGGCGTCGACTTGGCCCTTGTCGATCCGGCATGGCTGCGGCGACAGATCGGAGTGGTGCTCCAGGAGAATATCCTGTTCAATCGCACGGTGCGGGAAAACATCGCGCTCAGCGATCCCACGCTGCCGATGGAGGCTGTGCTCGCGGCCGCACAGCTCGCCGGAGCGCACGAGTTCATCCTGTCTCTGACGCACGGCTATGACACGGTCATCGACGAGCGCGGCGGCAATCTGTCCGGCGGTCAGCGGCAACGATTGGCCATCGCGCGCGCGCTCGTCGGCGATCCCCGCATCCTCATCCTGGACGAGGCGACTTCGGCGCTGGACGCGGAAAGCGAGGAGGTCATCCAGACCAACCTCAGGATGATCGCCAACGGCCGCACGGTGATCATCATCGCCCACCGCCTGTCCGCGGTCCGGCAGTGCCACCGCATCATCACGGTCGAGGCGGGCACCATCACCGAGGAAGGCAGCCACGACGTCTTGCTCAAGAACGGCGGCCGCTACGCCGACCTCTACCGGCGTCAGATGGGGCTCGCCGCATGAGCGTCGTCGCCGATCGGTTCCCCAACCTGACCCGCCACCTCGCCATCCTGCGCGAAGCTTGGCGGCGGGAAAACCAGGCCGACAAGGTCCGCAAGCCCATCGACGAGCACGAGTTCCTCCCCGCCGCGCTCGAGATCATGGAGACGCCGCCCAGCCCGGGTCTGCGCATCCTCATGCTGACCTTGTGCAGCTTTTTCGCGATCGCGCTTGTCTGGTCGATCGTCGGCAAGGTCGACGTCGTCGCGGTCGCCAGCGGCAAGACGCTGCCCACCGCCAACGTCAAGACGATCCAGCCGATCGAGATCGGGGCGGTTCGCGCCATCCACGTCCGCAACGGTCAGCGTGTGAGCAAGGGTCAGCTCCTCATCGAACTCGATCCGACTTTGGTTGGCGCGGACGAGGCGCAGGCGACGCAAGGGTTGTTGTCGTCGCGCATCGCCGAGGCGCGCAACGCGGCGCTCATTGCGCATCTCCAAGGGCGTCCTACACGTTTCGTCGCGCCCGAAGGCACTCCGCCTGCCATCGCCGAGACGCAGGAACTGCTCATCCGCAGCGCCATCGCGGAATACGAGGCGCAGCGCGCCGGTCTCATGCAGAGCCGCGCCGAACGCGAGGCGGAGCTGACCGCGTCGCAATCCGAAACAGAGAAGCTGCGCCAGACCCTGCCGCTCGTCGACCAGCAGCTCGAAGCGCGCCGCGATCTCAGCGACAAGGGCTACTTCTCCAAGCTCAAGATGCTCGAATACGAGCAGCTTCGGCTCGAGCACATCCAGAACGCCGAGATCCAGGCGAGCGTCGCGGCCAAGGCGCGCGCGGCGATGCGCAACATCGACGCGCAGGTCGCGCAACTGCGCCAGGGGTTCGCCAAGACCGCGAGCACCGACCTGTCGACCGCGGAAGGCGAGTCGAGCATGCGCGGCGAGGAACTGCGCAATCCGAACGCCGCCGCCTGCTCCAGCAGCTGCGCTCGCCCGTCGACGGCACGGTGCAGCAGCTCGCCGTCTACACCGTCGGCGGCGTCGTCCAGCCCGCGCAAGCCCTGATGGTCATCGTGCCGTCGGGCACCGAGGTCGCGGTCGAGGCGCAGATCCTCAACAAGGACATCGGCTTCATCCGCGAAGGCCAGGCGGTGCGGGTCAAGCTGGAGGCGTTCCCGTTCACCGACTACGGCATCGTCGAAGGGGTGGTGGAGACGATCAGCCGCGACGCCATCTTAGAGGAAAGCGACAAGGCCGGCGGCAGTCGCGGCGGCGGGCTGATCTACGCGGCGCGCATCCGACTCGGGCGCAACACCATCGCCATCGGCTCGCGCCGTCAGATCATCGGGCCGGGGCTGGCGGTGCAGGCGGAAATCAAGACGGGGGAGCGGCGGATCATCCAGTATATGCTGTCGCCGATATCCAAGGCGATGGATGAGGCTGGGCGGGAGCGGTGAGATAGAGGAAACTTTTTGATGGAGTATGGAACTTTCTTGCATCTCACCTTGACGGCTCATCGCGTGGGCTTAAGCTTTGGTCTAGAGGGCGCTTAGGCGTCCTCTTGAAGCGTTCCCTCAGTGTCGTTCGGAGAGGTCCAGGATGCTGGGCAAGGGACTCCAAGACCGGATCAAGCGCACGGGCGTAGCCGCGGCCCTGCTGCTGTTCCTCACGCCGCCTCTCATCGCGTGCGCTAACACATCCCATGTAGGCATCTCCCTCGCTCCAGGCGGGGCCGATGCGGAGCTTCAGGGGCTGGCGCGAAGAGCGCAGGCGGGGAACAAGCATGCGCAGTTGCAGCTAGGCATTTTGTTCGAGGAGGGTCGAGGGGTCGTCCGAGACCTGAGGCGGGCAGAGAGGCTGTACCGCTTAGCGGCAACAGATAGCGGCGGAACTAAACTAGTCCACGTACCAGTAGCCGGGCAAAATCCGCGCGTGCTTACAGTCCCGGTCAATAAGGGCGCACACATAAGCGCTCTTCCTGCGGCCCGCAAACGCTTATCATCGCTAAAGTCCAACGTTAGGCTTGATGATCTTCGACAATTTAAGACAGAAGATATTCCCATAGACTTTGAAGTACGGAAATTTATTCCTAATGTCGAATCAGCTGACTGTTTAAAAACACAAGGTTCTTCAATTGATTCTTTATCGAGAATGTTTCGTGACGGGGAGCGTCTCGCCCTTATATGTATATATAAAGAATTTACCGCCAACGATATTTTAAGTCTTTCTTCAAAATCAGACGAAGCCGCATATCTTGGTCTTTTTCAGCTTACATCCTTTGACGAGGTTTGCTCGCCGGAATTGAACACGCGTTTAGGCGTGCTCAGTAGAAACCGACTTGTCGCTGCAACAGTATCGCAAGCCTATATAGCTAAGAAGTGTAGTTCTTTATCTGTATTTGCAGCATATCTTAGTAAGGCGTTAGATCAAGGGGCCTACTACGTTCAATACGAGCTTGAGTCTCTTGCTGGGAAGTTGCTAGAAATCCCTGAACCTCCAGAGTAAGTTAAGGTTACGAAATGCCCTCATATTATTCTATTTCTAGCGACAGGAAAAGCCTGATCCCGACGGTAAGTACCTTACCTGTCATAAAAATAGGGTCTACCCTACCACGTATTAATTGAGAGTTTCGTTACAGCGCTAAACTCGAGGATTTCTGCTTCCACGACTGCTTTTAGTGCTTTGTCGTGGTCCGCCAGCGAAGGGATAGTCTTAAGAGAAATCACGGGCTCTCAAGCTAGAAGGCAAGGTAATTCGATTGGAGTGGGTGGATATACCGTTCATCCAAGTAGGAACGACGGCACCTTCAAGAACGGGCCTGCGCCGTTTGAGATACAGGCATTTATCGTCGGTGATAGATACTTAGGAAGCGATGGTCAGCTAAGCTACTCCGGAATTGTAGACACCTTTATTCATGAAGGTGCGCTCCATCCAAAATTCGGTAAGCATCGTTGGGGAACTGGCGCTCCAAGATCTTTGGAGGAGGTTTTATCCGACCCGGTGTACTCGTCTCACTTTCGAATTTTGTCTGAGAGCGGCACCGCTATCTCGATTAGCTCCAACGTAGCCCGCGTCTTTGCAAACACGTCGCACCCAGCGATCGCTGGATCGTTTGCTTATTCATTTACCGGATACAAAAAACTATTGATCGACAGGGGTTGGACTGAAGCGCAAATTGCCGCACGTCCAGACTTTTTTACTGGAAGTTACAGTATAACAAATTCTTCTGGCGACACTATCTGGATCCTTGACGACAACGAATATATGCGAGCTAGAGCTGAGGTGCAAAGGGAGGCACTGAACGCTCCGGAGAGGCGAGGAAAGGACGCTAGTAGGCTATACGTTTATCAAGATGAAGACAGCGGCAATTTTGGCTTCCTTGAAGCTTTTGGTGACGCAGTGCTCGGAGGGGTGACTAATCTCGATGTCGGACAGTTGGGTTTAGCTCTCGGCTCCGTTTTAGGTAGCCGTATCACCTCGAATACCTTCGGTCAAATTGTAGCCTCGGGCACCCTCAGCACCGTTCTTGGGGCTGTTGGCGAGTTCATCGACGTCAACCTCTTGGATGGAGCGCCGTCTACGGCCATCCTCAACAAGGGCGTGGAGAGCTTCGGCGACACGCTCCTTTCGAACATCGAGGGAGCCGGGATCGGCGCGCTTTCATCCTATCTTACCGCGGAACTGGTCAAGGCGGTCGGCCTTACCGGCGTTCCGGGCGAGGTTGCGAACAGTCTCGGCGGCGCGGCAGTTTCACAGATCATCTACAACTCGCTGCACATCGGGGACAAGTTCATCGTTAATGTGAACGGAGTCGATGTAGTTAAAACGCGCGAGCTGTTCAGCCAGGTCGGCCCGACACTGATCGCCAGCGCCGCCGCGTCCTACCTCGGTTCCAAGCTGGGACGGGCTATCTATTCGCCGGAAACGGTCGGCGGGCAGATCGGCAGCGCGGTCGGAAGCGCTTATGGATCGTTCGTCGGGGCCAATATCCTTGCCGTCTCGGGCCTCAATCCCGTGACGTTCGCGGCGGCGGTGGCCGTGGTCGCGATCTTCACCGTCGTGGGCGGCCTCATCGGATCGGTCTTCGGCGGAACGCCGCGATCTGGAGCGGACGCGAGTTGGGATGCAGCAAAGAACGAGTTCGTGGTGGCGAACGTATACTCCCGCAAAGGAGGCTCGAAAGACGCGGCACAGAGTCTCGCGAACGCCGCATCCGGAAACTTCAACGCGGTGCTGACGGCGTCGGGCGCGACCTTGCTCGATCCGGGTGCGGTGCAGACCGGCAATTACGGTATGCGCAAGAAGGACTATGTCTATCGGCCGGGTTCGACCCGCGACAAAGACGCGATCACTGCGCGCTTCGAAGGACGCAACGGTGCGCTAGAGCTCATCAACCATGGCACGTATCTCGGCCTGAGCAGCATGATAGGGCAGATGGCGGGCGGCGATGTTTTTGTTAAGCGCGCGATCGCGGCCTCGCTCGCCAACGCGGGCGGTAATCCGAAGAGTAACCAGGCGGGCGCGGCGGGTACCTTCGACATGATCGTGCTGGCCGGCGATATGTCGGTGGCGGGGGACTACGCCAAGTATCTGGAGAACCCCGTTGCGATCAACGCGCTGATCGCCGCCGATCCGCAAACGGCGTTCGCGGCCGGTTGGCTGGTGACGTTCGCACGAGCGGCGGAGCTGGGGCTAAACCGGCGCGGCGCGACCGACTGGACCGGTGGCTACGCAGTGTTCCTCGACGAGGCGATAGACGGCCGTATAGGGGGCGAGACGCTTAACGCCGCTCAGCTGGAAGCTGGCATCGATCCGACGACCGGCCTGCGCTACTGGTCAGTGTCGAACAACCAAGGCGAGTTCGTCGGCTTCGTTGAAGACACGATCGAAGTCGGATCGCTTACGAAGATCGAAGGCACTGCGGGCAACGATACGATTACCTTCGTGCACAGCGCTAGCGATGCCGCGGGCATGCCCGTGCTGAACGGCGTCGATCGTCTAAACCGCACCACCGTCGGTCTGACGATCAACGGGGTTCTGCGCAACTCCACCAACGACACGGCCCTCACCATCGACGTCGCGGCAACGATCGACGCGGGTGCGGGGAACGACTGGGTGGTCGGCGGTGACATGGGGAGCAACGTGCTCGGCGGCGACGGGGACGACATCCTGATCGGCGGAAAGCTGGACGACTGGCAGTTCGGCGGCGCAGGCAACGACCGTCTGCATGCGGGCAAGTTCGATACAGCAAACGGTACTGTCGCTCTCGCACTCGCCTCCGATGGCGGTGACGGCAACTACCTAGATGGCGGTGCCGGCAACGACGCGGTGATCGGCGCGCGGGGCTCGGACTGGCTGGAAGGCGGGGACGGCGAAGACGAGCTGTTCGGCGGCGAGGGCGACGATATCCTGGCGGGCGGCGCAGGCGCGGGCGACGACCTCTATGGCGGGCAGGGGAACGACCAGTACCTCCTGCGCATCGGCGATGGTGCCGATGTGGCGGAAGATCAGGCAAACGACGCCCCGGCCGCGGACCCCCGTTTCAGCGGCGATGCCATTCACCAACGATTTGCGAATATTGCCAGTGGTGCACTGCCACGAAATTGGCTCGGCGATGCTCCCGGCGTTCGCAACGGCGCGATCACTGGCGGCGAGGACGCGATCGTTCTCGGCCAAGGCATCGAAATCGGAGACATCCGGCTGTTGCGTTCCCCCGCC
Organism: uncultured Sphingomonadaceae bacterium; assembly: GCA_964251385.1. Classification (GTDB taxonomy): domain Bacteria; phylum Pseudomonadota; class Alphaproteobacteria; order Sphingomonadales; family Sphingomonadaceae; genus CADCVW01. The sequence goes on from CAXUJK010000004.1 coordinate 128,764, forward strand.
ACCAGCACAGGGCCCGACACTTCACCCACTCCCGGTGCCGACCTGATCGTTCAGGTCATGACGATCAACACTGCCGGAGCGGAGGTGCCGAGCAACACCGAATTGCACGTCAAGAACTGGTTTACCGACCCTTTTAAACGCGTTGAATGGCTCAAGTTCGCGGACGGCAACGAAGTCCGCATCGGCGACATCCAGACATTCATCGCCGGCGGGCCGGGTGACGACATCCTCAACGGCACGGAAGGGCACGACTTCGTCTGGGGTGGCGGAGGGAACGACACCATCAGGCTCCTGGGCGGCAACGACATCGGGAACGGCGGCACCGGCAACGACGGCGTATGGGGCGACCAAGGTCGCGATCTCGTCATCGGAGGCCTGGGCAATGACATGCTTTTCGGTGGAACGGAGAACGATGTCGTGTCCGGCGACGCGGGCGACGACGAGTTGGAAGGCAATGAAGGCGACGATGTCGTTTCTGGCGGTCTCGGAAACGACGTCATTGCGGGCGGTGCGGGCCGCGACACGATCAAGTTCTCGCGTGGCGACGGGCACGACATCGTCATCGCGGAGGTGACGAGCGAGACGCTTGCTTCCGATCCCGATTTCTGGGTTGTCGTGGAAGACGCCGTCACGTTCTTGAACAGCCGCGAGCTTGAGGACGGGGGACCGCAACTTCGTTTCAATACTGCGACGCGAACGCTCTATCGTTACTCCGGAGTGGTCGCACAGACGACGATCGACTCTCGAGACACGATCGAGTTCACGCCGGGCATCAACATTCAGGATCTGGTACTGTCCAAGGTCGGCAGGAACCTCGTCATTAGCGTGTCAGAGGAGAACGCTGAACTTTCCGTCGCTGCGGCCGCGGACGACAAGGTTACGGTCAAGGACTGGTACTCGTCAGCGGAGGCGGGTCGGTGGGACTCGTCGCGCGCCGTCGGACAGTTCGCGTTCTATCAGACGGGCGTGCTCGACGTTGTTGCCGATCAGACGACGCTCATCGCTGGGAGCGACGGCAACGACAGCCAGTTGGTTGGAACGGACGGAAAAGATTGGATCACCGGCGGTGCAGGCGACGACGTGGTCAGCGGCGGCGCGGGCGATGACATCCTCGCCGGCAACAGTGGCTTCGATACGATTAGAGGCGGGGCAGGCAGCGACGTTCTCTACGGTGGCAATGCGGACGACGTTCTGGAGGGTGGCGCGGGTGCCGACGTCCTGATCGGCGGCGAAAACAGCGACACTGCGTCTTACGTGGGGTCGCAAGGCGTACGAGCAAGCCTTTCTAGAGCTGAGACAAATACCGGCGACGCGGCCGGCGACCGCTATCACGCGCTTGAGAACCTGTCAGGCGGTGCCGGCAACGACTTTCTTGAAGGCGACACTAATCAGAACATCTTGCATGGGGGTTCAGGTACAGACGTTCTTCGCGGCGGTCAGGGTGATGACACTTATCTCTGGACGGTTGGTGATGGAGCTGATGAAGTCGGTGAAGGGGAATACATAGAAGTGTTCGCCGCGAACGGCGAGCTCAATCCGGGATTCGAAAAGAGAGTCGAATCACGCCAATCCGGTAGCACTTATTACCACAGTCTATTGATCTATTACTCAGGCGGCTTGATTTACCGTGCCGGAGACTATTCACCCGACCCGTCGTATCGTCCGCGTCCTCTAAGTTGGCCAAGTGATGGCTGGATCGCGGCTTCTGGGTTTGTTCGAGCGAACTCAGGTCAAGTCAGCCGTTTACGAACAGATACAAGCTTGGAGGGTGGTCAGGATGCACTAGAGTTAGGTGAGGGTATCGGACTTGGCGAACTTGATTTTATTCGGTCAGGTAATGATTTAAGGATTGTACGTTTTGGGGTACCTGACGAAAGCGTACATATTCGAGGCCAAGGTCTCGTCGCAAGTCGCGTCGAAACACTGCAGCTCCACGATGGATTGTCGGCTAATCTGTCCAACCTGGTAATCGGAGCGGATGGCGGCACCGGAGATGATTTGGTCGTCGGGACGGGTGCAACCGACCGGATCGGCGGCGCGGGAGGAAACGATGTCGTCTCAGGCAGGGGCGGCGACGACGATCTTTATGGGGATGCGGGAGACGACGTTCTCGAAGGCGGGGCGGGCGCTGACCGACTGTTCGGCGGGACGCACAGTGATGGATCTAACCGACCGCCTAGCTGGGGCGACACAGTACGATACGCATCTTCGACTGCGGTCGACGTCGACCTCAGAAGAACGGGCGGCCAACTGGGGGGCGACGCCCAAGGTGATGTACTTGCTGAGTTCGAGAACATCGCAGGGTCGCTAACCGGGGCAGATACGCTCGTCGGCGATGATAAGGACAACAGGCTGTTTGGCTTGGGCGGGAATGACATCCTTGAAGGACTTTCTGGGAACGATGTGCTCGTCGGCGAAGCTGGCGACGACACCCTGAGGGGTGGTTCCGGCGATGACAACCTCGATGGCGGCGACGGCAATGATCGGCTTTTCGGCGAGTCTGGGAGGGACAGCCTTTTCGGTGGAAGTGGCGACGATACGCTCGAAAGCGGAACACGTGATGGTGCCGCTCCGGACGTTGTAGGAGACACGCTGTTCGGCGGCGATGGTGCTGATACGCTCTCCGGTGCCCGCGGAAGCGACAAACTGTATGGCGATGATGGAAACGACATCTTGTGGGGCGGGGTCGGTGCAGACGCCCTTACAGGCGGAGCTGGCAACGACACTCTGTACGGCCAAAACGACGACGACGTTTTGAATGGCGGAAACGGCAACGATTATTTGGCCGCGGGTTCGGAGAACGACGAGCTTAATGGGGATGACGGTAACGACGTCTTGTTTGGTGAGCAGGGCAACGATGCGCTGAGAGGCGGTCTTGGAAACGACACGTTGGGCGGCGGAGACGGTGACGATCTGTTGGAAGGGGGTGCCGGCAACGACGTCATTGATGGTGGCGCTGGAAACGATACGGTCAGCTATGAAGATGCTTTAGCAGGCGTAGGTGTAAACCTGCTGCTAGGAGAGCAGCAGAACACCGGGCACGGGCTCGATCAGCTGACCAACATCGAGAGGTTGACCGGTTCCGCGTTTGCCGACCAACTAGAGGGCGATGACTTCGCCAACACTCTTGTGGGAGGTGGTGGAAACGATCTGATGGGTGGGCGGTCTGGTGATGACCGGCTGAATGGAAATGCTGGCAGCGACACGCTGTACGGTGATGCCGGTCAGGATGTCCTTGACGGCGGAGCAGATGACGACTTTGTCTCGGGCGGCGACGGCAGCGACATTGTCGGCGGCAACACTGGCGATGACCGGGCGGAGGGAAATGTCGGCAACGACACGCTCTATGGCGATGCCGGTCAAGATGTTCTTGACGGCGGATCGGACGATGACTTTGTCTCAGGCGGCGACGGGAACGACATCGTCGGCGGCAACACTGGCGATGACCGGGTGGAGGGGAATCACGGCAACGACGCGCTCTATGGCGATGCTGGTCAGGATATTCTCGACGGCGGAACGGACGACGACTTTGTCTCAGGCGGAGAGGGCAACGACGTTGCCGGCGGCAACACTGGCAACGATCGGGTTGAGGGTAACTCCGGCAACGACACGCTTTACGGGGATGCCGGAGATGATGTTCTAGACGGTGGAATTGGCGCGGACGAAGTCTCCGGCGGCGTCGGTGACGATATCTACAAGTTCCAGCGAGATGACGGCTCAGATACAATCCGCGAGGCTGGCGCGGGCACCGACACACTTCAATTTGGAGCCGGGATTACGGCAGCTGACGTCGCTGTCAGCCGCACCATGGACGGTGCCGGTTTCATCCTATCAATAGTCGGCACAAACGACAGGGTGGTTCTCGAACGCACCGTGGTCGATGAGGCCAATCGTATCGAAAGGGTGGTCTTCGCCAATGGAACGGTTCGCACGCACGCGGATCTGCTAGCGATTTCTAGTTCGGCAAACACTCGCTTGGCTCCGGTGATCTTGGACCTCGACGGCGATGGCATTGAGTTCACCAGCTTTGTCAATTCGTCGGTTCGCTTCGACATGGACGGGGATGGTGATCTCGATCGCACCGGTTGGGTTGGAAAGGACGACGGTCTTCTAGTTTTTGATCGCAACGGAAACGGCTTGGCTGATAACGCAAGTGAGATCAGCTTCCAATCGCTCGTGCCGGGCGCGCAGTCGGACTTGGAGGGCCTCACTTTCTTCGATGACAATGAAGATGGTTTTCTGGCCCAAGGCGACAGCGAATTTGGTCGATTTCGCGTGTGGCGGGACGCTAATGTCGATGGCGCAACACAGCTAGGCGAGCTGGTAACGCTTGAAGAGGCTGGCATAGCCGCAATCTCGTTAACGCCTCGGCCGACCGGGTTCGAAGCTCTCAGCAGTGAAAATTGGGTATACGCTTACGCCGACTTTACTCGCGTCGATGGTACAACGGGCCTGGTAGGCGATGTCGTCCTTGCGTATGAGCGGAATGGTTCAGGTCTTCTGAATGACACCTCACGGCCGTCATCCCTTGCGGCGTTGGAAGGGCAGCTTCACCCGCTGACTGCTAGGCAGCCAGAACTTCAGATGCAAAGTCAACAGTTCGGCCGGAAGAGCGGTAAGTACCAGCTAATTACCCAAGGCGGCTTTGTGGCCTTGTCATTAGCCGGGCAATCAGAGCCGACGGATCCGCGTGCTGGATATGTTGCACCTGCCTCAATGCTTTCTTTTAGCGACAGAGCCGTGGGGTATCTCACGCCGATCATTCTTGATCTCGACGGTGACGGAATTGAACTGGTAAGCAGCAAAAAGTCCAAAGCTCGCTTTGATATGAATGGAGACGGGCTGCGAGACGATACAGGTTGGATAGGCAAGGGCGACGGCCTGTTAGTTATAGACTTAGACTCGGATGGCCAGATTACGACTGCCGCGGAGCTGTCACTCCTGACGCTCAAGCCGGACGCCAAGAACAGCCTGGAGGCGTTAGCGGTTCTGGACTCCAACCGAAACGGGAAGGTGGACAGTCAGGATGCGCGGTTCGGAGATCTAAAGGTTTGGGTCGACAGAAATCGCAACGGCATTAGCGAGGAAGGCGAGCTTGCCTCCCTCGGTGATCATGGCATTGCTTCTGTGGAGCTGGCCCAGCTTGCGACCTCGACCAAGGTCAAGGTCGGCCAGAATACCCTAGTCGCCACCTCAAGCTTCACGCGAACTGACGGCTCCACAGGGTCGGTTGGCGACGCAGCGTTTGCGTTTAACTCACGCGGGACCTCGGGTCGTGGCGGGGTGATAAATTTTGTGGACTCGATTGCCGATCCAGTGCGAAGTCGCGATGCGGAGCGCATAGAAGGAACGAACCGCAGGATACTAGAACGCTTGGAGTTCCAGTCGATCGACCAAACAAGCGATTTAGAGCGGCTTCGAAGCGAAAAGTTCAACGAAGTCAGGTCAGGACACCAGTACGGGTCAATGGTCGACAGCATTCGAGAAAGGGAGGCGATTAACCTGCTGGGATCTGCCGAGAGCAGCGCCAGAGCGACATTGGACAACGAGTCCGCAAGTAGCGCAGACGCAATTGAACCTGCCGTCCTAAGCGAACATCTTCTGAGAACGTTGGTGTCACTGAGACGCGAAGGGTCAATGACGAGAAGCATCGTCGATCGGACACACGTACCGGGAGGAGTCGATCCGTTCGACTATTTTCAAGCTCCGCGAGAGTTACACGGAGTTTTACCACAACCTCATGATCTGAGTGGTGCTTACTCAAAGTTTGAAATCTGCCGTGACCTCCCAATGCCTGTTTCGAGTGACTATAAGGTGGACTCATACAATTTACCTGCTTCTCTCGTTCGAGCCGATGAAGATGTATCGGAGTCTAGCGCAGGCGAGCCGATTACAGCTCCACCACTGCGTTTGGCTCAGATGATCCAGGACATGGCGAGTTTCGGGCCGCGCTCCGGGGAAGTTGATTGGAGCAGCCGCCGGCAGGCTGCGAATAGCCATTTCGACTACTTCGCAGGTTGAAAGGCGAATACGAGATGAACATTGAGGCGGAGTGCCTGGTTAAGCCTCTTCCGACCGTGAGCCACATCTTGGGCGAGATGGTTTGGCTGCTTACGCAGTCGCCGTTACACAAGGCGCTTGCGATCGGCGATGTAGAGTGGCTGATCATGCCCGCGCTCATACACGAGCAATTCTATGTCTTTCGCGATGGCGATAAGCCGGTCGGATTGGCTTTGTGGGCAAAGTGTAACACCGAAGCCGAGAAGAAACTGGAACAGGGTATGATCGAGCCGGAGAGCCGCCTCACGCTTGCCCAGTGGAAGTCGGGCAGTGCCATCTGGCTAGTCGATTTGATCGCGCCGTTTGCAAGCTCTGTAAACAAGCACCGAGAAATCATGATCGCCGATCTGATCTCGGGTCCCCTGAGGAACCAGCGGTTCCACTTTCACCAAACGGATCAAGCCGGCAATCGGAACGTCCAAACGATCGAAGCGGATGCCGGAGAGAAACTGAAGGCTGCGATTGAGGCTACAGCCAAACTGTAATCCCGGGATCAGCACTGGGCTTCTGCGTCGGGTTAAAGTGGGATACGTCGATGATAGCGCTTAACCCCAAATTATCGTTGAGCTAAAATATCCGACGTATGGTCAAGGTCTGCGTAAACGATCGGTCTCCAACTTCGCGAGAAACAGCCGCTAAAGCCTGTTAGCTCGTAAACTTTCTCCTTTATGTGGGAACCAGTGAGGGAACAGCAATGTAGGCTGATGCACTTTCAGAGTTCAGGTTTAGCAGCCTCCCTTTCCGCCAATTCCGCGTCGATCGCTACCGCCGCAGCCCCGCCAGGGCACCGACGTCCGTGGCGGGGGCGACGTGGTTGGGCATCAGCGCGTAGATCTTCGAGATCACGTGCCGAACCTCGTTGCCGTCGTCGGTGGCCAGCGCGGCGTCGCCTTGCGCCACGAGCGCGTCGAAGCGCGTGCCGTCCGACGCGACCGCGCGCTGGCCGCGCAGCCAGCGGTAATGGTGAAAAATGAACTCGGGACGCTGCGTGTGCGCGGCCATCGCGAGCGACGTGATCGCCTCGATCGCGCGCCCGGCGATCTGGAAACGGGCGTCGCGGATCGCCGCCTCCGCCGTCGCCTTGTGGCGAGCGACCTGCGCGATCTGGTCGGCGGACATGGCCGTCATGTTTTCCCTCGCGGCGGCGTCGGCTTCGATCAGTTCATGGCGCAGGACGTCGGCGCGCAAGTCGGGACGGTGGCGCAGGCGCGACAGTTCCTGCTGGACGAGCCGCGCTTCCTCGGTGATCGAGCGGTAGCCGTCCGCGTCGTCGACATGGCCCAGCCGCACGCGCTGCGCCGCCAGCCGCCGGTCGAGCGCCGTCAGGGCCGCCGGGCAATGCGCGCGCAGCGCCAGCGCGGTGGCCTCGAGCACGTCCTCCGCCTTCGCCAGCGCGCGCGACGCGAACGCGCGCCCGTCGCGCGCGAAGTCGACCTTGCCCAGGTCGTCGACGTAGAAGCTGTGGTCGCGCAGGTGCAGCCCCTGTTCGGGCAGCTCGATCGAACAGCGGATCAGTTGGCTGTCGTCGATCGACCAGTGCAGCACGACCGGATCGCCCACGCGAACGGGACGCGCGTGCGGTGGCAGGTCCTCGCCGCTCAGGCGGAACGCGCCGATCAGCAGATTGGCCTCGGGCTCGGGCACGCCGTCCGCCTGTTCGAACAGTTCGACGTCGATCCATTCCGCCACGCGCGGCGTCAGTTCGCGCGCGGCGCGCAGAGCCTTGGTTCCCGATCGCGGCAGGACCTCGCCCTTGGCGACGAGCGGGTCGAGGACGTTGATCGACCGCGCGCCGTCCGTGTCCTCGACCTTGACCGCCACGGTTCCCGTGCACGGCGCGCCCGCCGCCGCCGCCGCGACGCGCGTGATCACCAGCTCGGTCGACGCGGTGTCGACTTCCGCCCCGCCTACGTCGGTGACGGTCATGCGGACGCGCGTCTCGCCGTCGCCCAGATCGACCGAGAAGACGGGGGCCTCTCCCACCACGCGCTCGCCGTAGTCGCGGCCGTCGTCGCCGGACGCGGTCACGCGCCAGTCCGCCGCTTCCGGCGTGCCCACGACGCGGATGCGCGCGCGGTCGCGCGCGGTGCGCGCCTCGAAATCGTAGCTGATCGACCCGCCCGATTCCTGGCGGGTCCGGGCGGGCTTGACCGCCGCCGTCTCGCCGCCCCAGTCGCGGCTTTCGGCGTAGATCGCCGCGCCCCGCGCGACCGCGGTCATGGGATCGATGTCGAGATCGACCGCGACGCCGAGCTCGGCGGGAACGAGCCGGCGCACGATCGGCATGCGCGACGGTCCGCCGATCAGCACCACGCGCTCGATATCGGCGGGGGTGTAGCCCTTCGCGGTAATGACGGAGCGGCACAGGTCGATCGACGCGGCGATGCGTTCGGCGACGAGCGTTTCGAGCGTGTCGCGGGTCACGACGACTTCGATGTAGATCGGCTTGCCCGCGCGGTCGGTCGCGCGCGCGTCGTTTTCCGACACGAAGATGATGGCCTCGGTCGCGGTCGACAGTTCGACCTTGGCGAGCTCGGCGTTGGCGGTGGCGAGCGTGATCAGCCGCCGCAGCGCGGGGTCGCCGCTCAGATCGTCGGGGAGATCGAAGCTTTTCGCCAGCCAAGGGCGAACCGCCGCGTCGACCAGCATCCGGTCGAAGTCGGTGCCGCCGAGCATGTTGACCCCTTCGTGCGCCTCGATCGACACCGCGCCGTCGATCGCGCGGACAAGCGCCACGTCGAACGTGCCGCCCCCCAGGTCGTAGACGAGGAAGAGCCCCGTCTTGCTTCCCGGCCGTTCGAGGCAAGCCAGCGCCGCGGCGATCGGTTCCTGCAACAGCCCGACTCTCTGCAACCCGGCGAGCCCCGCCGCGCGGATCGTCGCTTCGGACTGCATCTGGTTGAACGCGGCGGGTACCGTGATCACCGTGCCGTCGATCTCGCACTCGCCGACCTGGCTGCGCGCCTGCTTGACGAGCTGGCGCAGCACGTCGGCGCTGGCTTCTTCGGGCGTGGTCGTGTCCCCCGCGTCGCCGAACGGCAGCAGCGTGGCGGTGCCCAGCAGCCGCTTGAACCGCGCGGCGATGCCTTCGGGCGAGACCTGGAGCTGGTTGTAGGCGCGGGTGCCCACGTAGCGACCGCCTGTCCGGTCGCGCATCACCACCGAGGGCAGCACGTCCTCGCCGCTCACCGCCTTGTAGAGCTCGAGCCGCCCGCCGCGATGGCCCGCGATCGCCGAATTGGACGTGCCGAGATCGATGCCGAAATACATGTGTCAAAAATCCTTCAGGATGACGCGGCCGGCGAGCAGCACGTCCGTGCCGCGGACGACCGTGGGATCGATCGTGCTCTCGACGATCGCCTCGCCGCCGATCTCCGCGGCGTTGACGGGCGCGGGCGGAAGTTCCGCCGACCACCGCTCGCCGTCGTAGGTGACGAGGCGGCAGCCCTCGGCGGCGAGCAGCGCGTCGGTGCGGCGACGGGCGTAACGTAAGCCCGCGGCCGCGCCCTCGCGCCGATCGTCGGGCAGCCACGCAAGCTCCCGCTCCAGTTGCGTGCCGAGCTTCCACGCGAGCGCGGCGAGTTCGGCGAAGCTCGCAGGCGCTATCACGACACGCCGAGGATCATAGAGGCCACGGCAAGCGCGCCCAACCCCTTGCCACGCCCTGCGGCCTTCGGTGAAGGCGTACCGGTGGCCGTGCGCAGATCCTCGCGCAGCTTCGCCGCGACTTCGATCGGCGGGGTCCAGGCAAGCAGCCACTTAATCAAAATCGGCGTCGCGGCGGTCTGGCCCGCTTCATTGTGCAACTTGACCGACATGTTGCGAACGACGCCAAAGAGCGCTGACGGATCGCCACTCCACAGTTCCAGCGCGCGCGCAAACGCGGCGCAAAGCGCGTTGGCCGGACCATGGGTCTTGCCCTCAAGCCCGCCCTGCAAGACGTTCTGCGCGAATTTGCGCGGCTCAAGCAGCGCGTGCTCGCAACAGGCGGTGACCTGCGCAAACAGCGCGTTGCTCTCGGCTACGGACAAGTCCGCCTCTATCTTCGCGCGCATGACGGGCACGTGATTGGCGAATAGGATCAGCGCTTGGTTGAACCGGAGCGAAGTAGCGTGTTGCCCAGCGTCGCTGAGTCTGATGGACGCGGCGCGCACGTCGAGCAGCAGGCCCGCCGATGCCGGATCGTCGAGCCCGCGCGCGGCTTCCACGACCTGGATCGGCGCGCGGTATGTCGTCCACAGGTCGAGCGAGGTCAGCAACCCCGTCGCCGCCGCCCCGTCGGCGGGATTGGCCGCGAGCCGATCGAGCTGCGTGCGGAGCCGCGCCAGCGTGGTCGCCAGTACGTCCTCGACGCCCGCGGTGTATGCGCGCAGCACCGCGTCCAGCCACAGCGCGCGTCGGTTCCCCGGCTCGTCGGGCAGATGGAGCATGAGGTGGACGAGCCGCGCGCGCCCGTCCTTGCTCCCCGTGAACGCGGGCATCAGCCGTACCGCCCAGGCATCCAGCCGTTCGGCGACCAGCGCTTCGAAATGCGTCTCGTCGACGGCCCGGACACGCGCCCGCCCGCGCGCTTCGTCGATCGCGTCGAGCGTCGCGGCGGGGTTCCAGTTGCGGATGTCGATGAACAGGCCGAGCCAGTCGTCCAGATCGTTTTTGTCGGCGAGCGCGAGCGACAGGTTGATGCGCGCGAGCCCACCCGCGGCGTTGCGCAGCCGCGTCAACGTTTCGCGGTCGCCGTTGGCCAGCGCGCCGCGCGCTTCGGCCTGCAGCACGTTCGCCGCTTCGGGCAACCAGCCGAATTCCTCGATCAGCCGACCTCGTGCGGACGTCAGCTGCGCCCGCGCCGCGCCCAGCGCCGCCTCGTCGGCGTCGGGCTCGAAAGACAGATCGTCGTAGGCGCGCGATATCGCGGCGTCGTCCGCGTCCGTCGCGACGCGCAACCGCGGAAAGGCGTTTCGCCCGAGCTCGGCCGCGGCGACCCCAAGTGCGCGCGTCGTTTCCGCCTCGACCGTATCGACGGCGGGCGGTACCCGTCGGATGCGGCGAAGCAGCGTGTCGGCGTCGAGATCGGGAACGCTCTCATCCGGTTCCTCGGCAACCGGTTCCGGAGCGACCGAAGGCACCCCGCTGCGCTTGCCGAATGTCCTGATCACGCCTCGTCCTCGCCGCCGAATGCCGCGCCGCGTGTAGCGTAGCGCGGGTGAAGGAAGCGCTAATTGCGCGACCGACCGACGCTCTTCACGTCTCGGCACGCGCTGCAGGCTTTGCGGTTCCCGCGGCCATTCGGCTCGGCTAACCCTTCGGGGATGATTTCACAAAAAGCCCGCTACGCGTTGCGCGCGCTGCTCTTCCTGGTGGAGGAGGGACGGGGCGCGCCCGTGCGTCTGGCGCGGATCGCGGAGATGCAGCGAATCCCACGCAAATTCCTGGAATTCATCATGCTTGAGCTCAAGAAAGCCGACATCGTCGCCAGCGTACGCGGGCCGGCGGGCGGCTACCGGCTTGCGCGGCCGGCCGCCGACATCTCGTTCGGCGACGTCATCCGCGTCGCCGACGGCCCGATCGCGCTGGTGCCCTGCGCCAGCGTGCACTTCTACGCCAATTGCGGCGATTGCCACGACGAGCGGACCTGCGCGATCCGAAAAGTCCTGGCGAGCGTACGGGACGCAAGCGTCGGGATCCTGGAAGGCACGTCGCTCGCCGCCGCCGCGGGATGGGAGACGGGGGAGAGCTGGACCTCGCCGTAACGGGATGGCGCGGATTCGCCCCAAGTGGGCGCTTCGCTATTGTCTACTCAGCCGATAGGGTATGTAGCGCCCGGGATCCCGCCCGTGGAGAATGCGCATGGTCTCCCGTCTTCTTCTGCTGACGACAGCGTCCGGCCTGTTCTTCTCCGTCCCGGCCGACGCACAGGACCCGGTTCCCGACGCAGACACGTCGGAGGTCGCCAATCCGGCCGAGATCGTCGTCACCGCGCGCCGCCGGTCCGAAAGCGTGCAGGACGTGCCCATCGCGATTTCCGTGATCGGCGGCGACCGGCTCGACACGACGGGCAGCTATAATGTCTCCCGCCTCGTCCAGATCCAGCCGTCGCTGACCTTCTATTCGACCAACCCGCGCAACTCCGCCGCCAACATCCGCGGGCTGGGCGCGCCGTTCGGCCTCACCAACGACGGCATCGAACAGGGGGTGGGGATCTACGTCGACCAGGTGTACTACAGCCGCATCGCGGCGGCGACGTTCGACTTCCTCGACGTCGAGCGCATGGAGGTGCTGCGCGGACCGCAGGGTACGCTCTACGGCAAGAACACCACCGCGGGCACCATCAACATCTCGACGCGGCAGCCGACCTTCGAACCCGAAGCGCGCGCGGAAATCTCCGTCGGCAATCTTGGGTTCGTGCAGGGCAAGGCGTCCGTGTCCGGTCCGTTGATCGCGGACCGCGTCGCGGTGCGGCTCGTCGCCTCGGCCACCAAGCGCAACGGCACGCTGTTCAACGTGACGAGCGGCCGCCGCGTCAACGACCAGGACAATCTGGGACTGCGCGGGCAGCTGTTGTGGCGCGCGAGCGACGCGATCGACTTGACGTTCGCCGCCGACTTCAACCGCCAAAATCCCGAATGCTGCGCGCAGATCTACGTCCGCGAGGGATCGACGCAGCGCCCGCTTAACCGCCAGTTCGCCGCGCTCGCGAACGCGTTCGGCTACGCGCCGCCGAGCACGGACCCGTTCGACCGCCTGACCGACGTCGACAGCGAACTGCGCGCGCGGCAGGAGCTCGGCGGCGCATCGCTCCGCGTCGAATGGGATTTGGGACCGGGCACGCTGACGTCGGTCAGCGCATGGCGATACTGGAAGTGGAACCCGTCCAACGACCGCGATTTCACCGGCCTGCCGATCACCACGATCTCCGCCAACCCGTCGACGCAGGACCAGTATACGCAGGAGTTCCGCTACGCTTCGTCGGGGGCGGGTCGGCTCGGCTACGTGATCGGGTTGTTTGCCTTCCACCAGACGCTCGATACGTCGGGGGTGCAGCAGCAGGGGGCCGCCGCCAGCCGCTTTCTGCTGGGGCCCGCGGGCACCGACCCGGCCGTGCTCGACGGGCTGCGTTCCGAAAACGTCATCGGCTTCTCCAACACCAGCGTCGCCGCGTTCGGGCAGGTCAACTGGCGCGCGACCGACCGGCTGCGGCTGCAGGCGGGCCTGCGCGTCAATTATGATCGGAAGCGCGGATCGTACGCCGCGACCGTTACCAACGGCACCGGAACCGCGTTGACTCCGCAACAGCTGGGCCAGCTCAGCCCGCAAGCCTACGAACCGTCTTTCCGAGATTGGAACCTGTCGTACGACGCCAATCTGTCGTACGACATAGCCGACGACATCCTGGGCTACGCGACCTACGCGCGCAGCTTCAAGTCGGGCGGCATCAACCTGTCGGGCCTGCCGCTCGACGCCGCCAGCCGCCCGATCCTGAGCGCGGGCAGCGTCAAGCCGGAACGCGTGAACCACCTCGAAGCCGGCCTCAAATCGCAGTTCCTGAAGCGCCGCCTGACCGTCAACCTCGCCGCCTTCCAGACTGCGATCGACGATTATCAGGCGACGGTCACCAACGGCCAGCTCGGCGTTTTGCGGGGCTATCTGGCCAACGCCGAAAAGGTGCGCGTCCGCGGTGTCGAGGTGGACGTCGCCGCGCGGCCGACCAACCGCTTGAACCTCTATGCGAACGCCGCCTTCCTCGACGCGCAGTACGCGCGCTTCCGCGATGCGCCGTGCCCGCCCGAGCTGACCGGCGGTCCCGCCGCGACGGCCGCGAACCCGGCGGGCGCGGCGGGCGTTCCGGGCGCGGCCAGCCCGGCCAATTGCGACATCTCGGGCCAGCGGCTGCCGGGCGTGTCGCGCCTCGCGCTGTCCTACGGGGCCGAATACAACCTGCCCGCGACTTTGTTCGGCCGGGCCGGCAGCCTCTACGCGGGGTTCGACGGCAGCTATCGGTCGCGCTTCTCGTCCAATCCGTCGCGCTCGATCTACACCGACGTCGACGGCTACGCGCTCGCCAATCTGCGCGCGGGTTTCCGCACGGACGACGGGTGGAACCTGTTCGGCTGGGTGCGCAACGCGTTCGACGAGGAGTATTTCGAGGTTCTGGCGACTCAATCGGGCAGCACGGGGCTTGTCGTCGGGCAGATCGGCGATCAGCGCACATACGGACTGACGTTGGCCGCGCGTTTCTGACCGCGACGGCCTGAAGGAGGAGCCATGAAGGGACGAAGCGAGGACGGCCCGCCGCACCTCACATTGTCGCAGCTGTTTCTCAAATTCTTCCGCTTCGGTTGGCTGGCTTTCGGCGGACCCGTCGCGCAGATCGCGATGCTCCGGCAGGCGCTGGTCGAGGACGAGCGCTGGATTTCGCCCGCGCGCTTCAACCGGCTGCTCGCCGTCATGCAGGCGCTTCCCGGCCCCGAGGCGCACGAGCTCAGCGTCCACATGGGGATGATCGCGCGCGGCCGGTGGGGCGGCGTGCTGGCCGGGCTCGGTTTCCTGCTGCCCGGGTTGATGCTCATGCTTTTGTGCGCCTGGGCCTACTCGGCCTTTGTCGCGGGCAGGCCGGGCCTCGCGGCCGCGTTGCTCGGCGTCCAGATCGTCGTGCTGGCCGTGATCGTGCGCGCGGTTCACCGCATCGGCGGGCACGTTCTGGGCGACCGATCGCTGCTCGTGCTCGCGGCCGCGAGCGCGCTCGCGACCTTGGCCGGCGTGCCTTTCTGGGTGCCGCTGGCGGTCGCGGGCCTCGCCTACGCGCTCGATCTCCGCCCGCTCATCGTCACGACGATGGCGATCGTGCTGCTCGGCTTGGCATCGGCATTCGTTGGAGACGCGGGCGCGTTCCGCAACGCCGGATCGATCGCGCGGGAACAGGCGAGCGTCGCGGCCCTGTTCGTCGCGGGCCTCAAGGGCGGGTTGCTGACCTTCGGCGGGGCGTACACCGCCATTCCCTACGTGCGCGCCGACACGGTCGGGCGCGGGTGGTTGTCGGACGGAGAGTTTCTCGACGGAGTCGCGCTGGCCGGCATGCTGCCCGCGCCCCTTGTCATCTTCGGCACGTTCGCGGGCTACGTCGCGGGCGGTTGGCCGGGCGCGCTGGCGCTGACCGCGGGCATGTTTTTGCCGGCCTTCGCCTTCTCGCTGATCTTCTTCGAACGGCTCGAGCGCATCGTGGAAAACCCGTCGCTCCACCGCCTGCTCGACGGGATCGCCGCCGCGGTGATCGGCATCATCGCCGCGACGTGCGCGCAGCTTCTTGCGGCGACCTTCGCGCGGGTCTCGCCGCCGTGGGCGGCAGTGCCCATCTTCGCGGCGGCGCTACTGGCCGCCTGGTCCTGGAAGACCGCCTGGACCACCCCGGCGCTGATCCTGTCGGGTGCGGTCGCCGGTTCGCTCCTGTTCCGCCGATGAAATTTCCGTCAAGCGCCGACCGATTAACCGTCATGGATTAACAAATTTAACCTTTTCCGGCGCGAGCGTGCATTTACCGGCTCCGCCGCGCGAGGCATTGACACTGCCCTTTGCGCTTTGGGCGGGTTCGCCCGTGGTGACGGGGAAACGATGATGGCAAACGAGAAGCTCGGCGTTGCCGTGGTCGGGCTCGGCGGAGCCGTAGCCACCACGGCGGTCGCGGGCATCGCGATGATCAAGGGCGGGTCGAACAGCCTGGACGGACTGCCGTTGGCGACGCGCAACGTGCCCGGCCTCGTCGGCTATCGCGACATGCTCTTCGCCGGGTGGGACCTGTCGGGCGACGATCTGGGCACCGCCGCGCTGCGCCACGGCGTCATCGGCGGCAGGGAACTGTCGGACGGTGCGGCGTCGCTGCGTGCCATGCGGCCCTGGCCCGCGGTCGGTTCGGTCGACTTCTGCCAGAACATTGACGGCGCGAACAAGCTCGTCGCGGGCAGCCACCGCGCCGCGATCGCCGCGATCAAGGCCGACATGACGAGCTTTCGGGATCGCGAGGGCCTGACCCGGCTCGTCATGATCAACCTGGCGTCGACCGAGCGCGTGCCCGACCTCACGTCCGACGTCTTTATGAGTGTCGACGCGTTCGAACGCGGCCTCGATGCCGACGATCCCGAGATCGGCCCGGCCATGCTCTACGCGTACGCAGCGATCACGAGCGCGACGCCTTACGGCAATTTCGCCCCGAGCCACGCCGCGGACGTCGCGCCGCTGACCGCCCTGGCGGAGCGCGCGAACGTGCCGATCGCGGGCAAGGACGGCAAGACGGGACAGACGCTCATGAAGACGGTGATCGCGCCCGCGCTGCGCGACCGCGCGTTGCATGTCGACGGCTGGTTCTCGACCAACATCTTGGGCAACAGCGACGGCAAGGCGTTGGACGATCCCAAGTCGCTCGCATCCAAACTCGGCACCAAGAAGAACGTGCTCGACCAGATGCTGGGCTATCCGGTCGAGGATCACATCGTCCACATCCACTATTACAAGCCGCGCGGCGACGACAAGGAAGCGTGGGACAACGTCGATATCTCCGGGTTCCTGGGGCAGAAGATGCAGCTCAAGATCAACTTCCTGTGCAAGGATTCGGTGCTCGCCGCCCCGCTCGCGATCGAGATCGCGCGCGTGCTCGACCTGGCGCACCAGCGCGGGCAGGGCGGAGTGCAGGAGCAGCTCGGCGTGTTCTTCAAGGCCCCGCAGACGACGGACGGCCGCGATCCGGTGCATGCGTTCGGCGAGCAGCAGGCGGCGCTGGACAAGTGGCTGGAGGGGTGAGCGGCTTCAGTTCGCCGGGGAACGATGCGGCCTTAACTTCAGCACACGTCGAACTCTTCCGCGAGCTCTGCGACCTCAAGCGCATCCATTCCGCCGATCGAACCGGGTCGATCGCCGCCCGCCTGTTCGCGGCCGGGTGGAGCGCGTTGCTCGGCACTGGCGATCCGCGCCACGCGATGCTGCGCACTGTCGCCGCCGCGCTCGCCGCCGCGCGGATGGGCGACCTCGACCTCGCCAAGCTGACCGCGCTGGGGCTCGACCGCGATGAAGCGACGGCGATCCTCGTTCGCGCCTTCGATGAAGTGGCCGGCAATCTCGACCTCGCGTTCGCCGCGGATCTGCGCGACGCATTGAAGCAAGGCGCGCCCGCGACAGAAGCGTTGCCGCACTTCGTGACCCAGCTCGAGACGCAACCCCGCGCAGGCGTCACCGCACCCGGTCGCGCCCGGCTGATGCTCGTCCCCGCCGAAACCCACGCCGACCACAGCCTGGTCGTCGCGGTGGTCGCCGCGCTCGTCGCGCCCTCGTTCGGCGGCGATCCGACGGACGCGTTCGTGTCGGGGATGGCGCACCACCTCCACAACGCCGCCATGCCGGACAGCGGGTACACGGGCGAAGTGCTGCTGGGCGACCGGCTGGGCCACGTCATCACGACCGCGCGCGAACAGGCGCTGGCGACATTGCCCCCCGCGCTGGCCGAGACGATGCGTACCGCCCAAGCTCGGATCGCCGACGACGCGACACCCACCGCGCGCGCATTCCACGCGGCCGACGTTATCGACCGGGTCATTGAGATCAACCACCACCTGCGCGCAGGCCGCACGACGATGGACGAAGTGCTGGGCGACTACGGGCTTGTCCACGACGGCCCGGTCAAGGCGTTCCACGACCGCGTGCTGCGCGACGTCGGCCTGCTTTGAGGCGGGGTCTGCTTTGATCCTCCATTCCCCCGTATCCGGCCGTCCGCTCCACGCCGATACGCCGCACTCGCTGTCCGACGTCGCGGGCGAGCGCTGGCCCGTGGTCGACGGCATTCCCTACCTGCGCATCCACAGCGAAGGCCTCGTGGCGGTCGCGCTCGATCATCTCGACGCGGGCTGCCCGGACGACGCGCTCGTCGCACTGCTGACGGACCAGGATGCGTGGTGGACCGGACCCGCGACGGACCTGTCCGAGCTCAAACGGCTGGTCCGCGAACGCGAAACGCTAAGCTTACGCGAGGCGATGGCGCTGCTGCGCATGGGCCCGGTCGCGGACTATTTCGCCTACCGCTGGAGCGACCCGACCTATCTTGCCGGCCTCGCGCTCTTGGAAGCGCACTGGGCCGATCCGAACACTGCGTTCGAACTCGCCTGCGGCATCGGCCACTACCTGCGTGAACTCAGCCGGCGGGGCGTGGCTTGTACGGGCGCGGACGTGGTGTTCGCAAAATGCTGGCTGGCCAAGCACTGGGTCGCGCCGCAGGCCGATTACGTCGTGTTCGACGCGGGCGCGGGCTGGCCGATCGCCGGTACGACCTTTGACCTGGTGATGTGCCACGACGCATTCTACTTCCTGCCGCAACCGTGGCTGATCGCCGATCAGTTGCGTGCGGTAACCAGCGAGTTCGGCACGGTTGCGGTCAGCCGGGTGCATAATGCCGAGCACCCAGCACGCGGCAAGGCGCCCGCGTTGAGCGCCGATGCGCTGGCAGCCATCTTTCCGACGGCGCTGGTGCACGATCAGGCCGAGCTCCTTGCTGCGTTGTTACGGGCCGACGCGCCCGCGCGTTTTCATTGGGACGAGATCGACCGCACGGGACCGGCGGCGTTCGCATTCGTCGAAGGCGGGTTCGACGAGCCGTGGCCGGTGGTCGGAGGCGTGGCGATGCCGGACGAAGGCGCGACGCTGCGGCGCAATCCGCTGCTTGGAGCGTGGGGACCGCAATATCCTTCCGCGCTGTACCGCGCGGAATATGGCGCAGGGTGTGTCTGGGCGCTCGCCGACGACGCCTTGCCTGCGAGCGTGGCGGTGGACCCGATCCGCCTTCGTCGTCTTGTCGACCTGCCGGAGCGATGGTGATGACGCGATGACCGCGCGGTGGGGCATCGCCGGGTTCGGCTGGGTCGCGCGCGACTACATGGCGCCCGCCATCGAGGCGTCCGGCGGCACGGTGGTCGCGATCGCCGATCCGTCCGACATCGCGCAGGCGAGCGCGGAGTCGGCGAGCATCGTAGCCTATGACGACGCTGCGACGATGCTCGGCGGGACGGAGTGCGATATCCTCTACGTCGCCACGCCCAACGACCTGCACGCCGCCGCCGTGCGCGCCGCGGCCGACGCGGGCGTCGCGGTGCTGTGCGAGAAGCCGATGGCGGCGACGCTCGCCGACGCGGAGGCCATTGCGGCCGACGTCGAGTCCAGCGGCATCCTGTACGGCACCGCCTTCGACCAACGCCACCACCCCGCGCATGTCGCGGTGCGCGACGCGATCGCGGCGGGGGACATCGGCACGCCGACCGCGATCCGCATCGTCTACGCGTGCTGGGTCGATCCGCTCTGGTCGCCAAGTCTCGGCTTAGGCGGCACGGGGGAAAACTGGCGCACCGACCCGGCCGCGGCGGGTGGCGGCGCGGTCATCGACCTCGCGCTGCACGGGCTCGATCTTGCCGGGATGTTGCTCGGCGAACCGCTCGTCGACCTGCACATCGCGTTGCAGCGCCGCATCCACGACTACCCCGTCGACGACGGCGGCATGCTGACCGCGCGCACCGCGTCGGGCACGCTGGTCCAGCTCCACGTCGCCTACAACCATCCCGAAGCGCTGCCCCGTCGCCGATTGGAAATCGTCGGCGACGCGGGCCTGTTGGTCGCGACCGACACGATGGGGCAGAGCGCCGGCGGCACGCTTACGCAGCAGGATGGGCGCACCGGAGACGTCGTGCCGATCCCGTTCGACGAACATCTGTCGCCCTTCACGGCGCAGGCCCGCGCGTTCGCCGCCACCGCACGAGGCGAACCGCACGACTTTTCCTTGGCCCGCGATATCCGCCTCATGCGCCTGTTCGACGCCGCGTACACGGACGCGCGCGCATGCCTCTGAGCCACTACGCCTGCGCGAACTGCGGCTTCTGGCAGCTGCACTTCGCGACGCCGCCCGACTGCCCCGTTTGCACCGACGTGCGCAACGACCTGCCCGAGGACGGCTGGCGTTTCCTCCCCGAGGCACAAGTCGCCGCCACCCACGACGGCACCGCGCGGCAGGTCGCGGACGACCTGTGGGCGTTCACCACCACGCCGAACCTGGGGCTTGCCGGGACCGGCTGGCTGCTGTTGCGGCCGGGAGGCAATATCGCGTTCGAAGCCGCGCCGCACTACACGCCCGCGATGCTCGCCAAGGTCGAGGCGCTCGGCGGCATCGCGATCCTCGCCGCCAGTCACGCGCACGGCTACGGCGCGCTGTACCAATTGCAGCGCGCGTTCGACCCGCCGGTCGTCGCGATCCAGCTGGACGATCTGAACATGACAAAGGCCTTCGCCGTGAACGCCCCCTACGACGCCACGCTCGAACTCGCCCCCGGCTACACCCTCCACCACGTCGGCGGCCATTACCCCGGCCAGGCGGCGCTCCACGACGCGCGGCGCAAGCGCCTGTTTTGCGGAGACATGTTCAAGATCGATCAAGCGGACGGGGTCAGCCACGCGGTCTCGTCCCACTATGCGTTCCACAAGAACATCCCGCTCACGCATGCGCAGCTCCGCCGCTACCGCGACGTAATCGCGCCGCTCGATTTCGACGCGGTGCTGACCCCCTTCGAGTACGCGCCGGAAGTCGGCCGCGACGTCGCGCTCGCGGTGCTGGAGGACGCGCTGGGCCGCCCGCCCGGCGTTCGCAGATTTGCGCTGACGCCATGATCCACTGCTCGCAAGCCGTTCCCGATCCCGCCCGCGCCTACATCGACGCGTTGCCGCCGGGGACATGGTACCTGTTCGACATGAGCCCGCTCGACGTCTGCGGCGTCCCTGCGTGGAAAGCGGGCTTCTTCGCAGACGATCCGGCGAGCGCGGGCTGCGAGATGCAGCAGGGCACGGGCTACGGCGAAACCGCGGCCCAGGCGATCGTCGCCGCCGTCGCCGAATGCTACGAGGAGGTCCGCGCACGCTTGGGCTTCGCGGCGATGCCGCAGGTCGAAGGCAGCTGGAACGATCTGGTGCGCGAGCGGGGCGTTGCCGGTGTCGCCGATCCGCTGACCCTGTGCCTGCCCGCGGGCTCCCCCGTCGGGCGCGACACGCGTTTGCGCTGGGTCGAGGCGCGCCGCTGGTTCAGCGGCGATCCCGTGCTCGTTCCCGTCGATCTCGCCGCGCTCGATCGCAACGGGCTGCCCGTCGGCTACGAGCCCTTGACGACGCCGATCACCAACGGGTTGGGCGCGGGGCCCAGCCGGGCCTGGGCAGCCGCGCACGGCCTGTTCGAATGCCTGCAGCGCGACGGCAATGGCTTGTTGTTCCGCGCGCTCGATCCCGGCGTCCGCCTCAGGTTCGACGCCGCGCTGCCTGCGGCATTGCAGGCCCCAATCGACCGCATGGACGCCGCGGGCATAGACCTCCTCCCCAAGTTCGCGACGGACGAGTTCGGGTTCGTGAACCTGTACGTCGTCGGCGCGGACCGCGATCCGTCGCGCCTGCCCGTGCCGATCGGCATGACGGGCGGGGGCGAGGCGTGCGACCTCGATCGGCATGCCGCGCTGCGAAAGGCCGTGCTCGAATACGGCCACGCGCGCGCCCGCAAGATCTTCACGTTCGGAACGCTCGATCTGGTGCGGTCGATCATGCCGCCGGGATATTGGGAGCGCGTCGCGCCCGCCGCGACGCGCGCCGCCCGCGACGCGGAGCCGCGCCAGGTCGAGGCGTTCGCGCGCTGGCTGGCGCTGGACGGTCCGGCTCTGCGCGACACGCTCGCCGATCCGGTGTTCACCGTCCAATCGACGCGCGCCTTCGATGAACTGCCGACAAGCGCGATCGACGCGCCTGAAGCCAAGGGGGAGGAAGCCGCGCGCCGTCTCGCCGCCGCCGGGCTCGACCCGCTCATCCTCGACTTCACCGCGCCGGGCGCGGCGATGCACGCGGTGCGTGTCCTCGTGCCCGGATTGGAGGTGGAAACGATGAGCTACTACCGCATCGGCGAGCGAAACGCCGCCAAGCTCATCGCCGCCGACAGCCCGCTGATCCGCTGGGGCGAGCCGACCGCCACCCGTCGTCCGGTGCGCCTGACGTCCGAGGCGATCGACCGGCTCCGCGGCGTTCCCCTGCTCGACACCGCGGCGGTCGATGCGAAAGTCGGCGAACTCTACCCGCTGTACCGGGAGCCCGGCGCGCACGAGATGGCGCTGCGGGCATGACCCTGCGTTACGCCTACAACACCAACGGCGCGGCCAACCACCGCCTGTCCGACGCGCTCGAACTGATCGCGCGCGCGGGGTACGACGGCGTCGCGCTGACGCTCGACCACCACCATCTCGATCCGCTCGCCGACGGCTGGGCGGGCGACGCGGGCAGGGTGGCGCGGCACCTGGGCGACCTCGGCCTGGGGTGCGTCATCGAAACGGGCGCGCGGTTCCTGCTCGACCCGTCCGACAAGCACGAACCGACGTTGTTGACCGCGCACCCGGTCGGCCGCGCGCGCCGCGTCGCCTTTCTCGAACGCGCGCTGGAGGTCGGCGCGATCCTTGATGCGGAAACGATGTCGTTTTGGGCCGGCGTTCCCAAGCCGGAGGTCGCGCGAGCGGACGCGCAAGCCTGGCTGGACGAAGGTTTGGCGCAGGTCTGCGCCGCAGCCGCGCGCATCGGCGTGTCCGCGAGCCTCGAGCCCGAGCCGGGCATGCTGATCGAAACCGTGGCGGATTATGTCGAAATCGCGAAACGTCACCCAACGCTCCGTCTTGCGCTCGACACCGGCCACTGCCTCGTCACGCAGGACATCGACCCGGCCGAAGCCGTCCGCGAATATGCCGCTTCGCTCGGCACCGTCGCGATCGAGGACATGCGCCGCGGCGACCACACGCATCTGCCGTTCGGCCAGGGCGACATGGATGTGCCGGCGATCCTGCGCGCGTTGCAGGGTATAGGGTTCGGCGGCCTCGTCTGCGTCGAGCTGTCGCGCGAAAGCCCGCGCGCGCACCAAGCCATTCCGGAGTCGATCGCTTACCTGCGGTCCGCCATGCCGTGAGGATCTGCTTCGTCAGCCGGCGCTTCTTCCCCGCGATCTCGGGCATGTCGATCTACGCGCTCAACCTGCTGCGCCAACTCGTCGCGGGCGGGCACGACGTCACCATGATCAGCCAGTATCGCGGCGACGCGTTCGGCCGCGGAGTCTACGGCGGCGGGCCTCCGCCTCCTGTCGACGGCGTCCGCGTCGTCGGACTGGAAGCGCTCGGCGAACAGGACGGCGGCGACTTCGAACGGGACGTCGATACGATGGTCGCGGCAATCACGGCCGAACACGCGCGACACCCTTTCGACATGCTTCACGCCCAATACGGGTATCCGACGGGCTGGGCGACGCTGATCGCCGCGCGGCGGCTCGGGCGCCCTTGCGTCGTGTCGATCCAGGGCGGGGACGGGCACTGGGTGGGATCGTGCTGCGAGACGCATCGACTGGCGATGGGGTGCGTGCTGGACAAAGCGAACGCCCTGCTGATCGGCGGCGCGAGTTTCGCCCGCGAGGTGCACGAACGGCTCGGCACGCCGATCGAGCGGTTCACGATCGTGCCCGGCGCGGTCGATACCGATCGCTTCGTGCCGCACGCCGGCAAGAGCCTGCACGATGGTGTCGGCTTGCTTTATCATGGTCGCGTCGACCGCCGTAAAGGCGTGCTGGACTTCATCCGGGCCTTGCCCGACCTTCAGGGTTCCTGGGTCGCGAGCATCTCCGGAATCGGTCCTGACCTGAACGAGGCGAGGGCGCTGGCGGACGAGCTCGGCCTCGACGGACGCCTCGATTTCCTGGGCTACGCGGACTATGGTTCGGTAAACCTCATGTACCAGAATTACGATGTGTTTGTCTCCCCAACCTACGCCGAAGGTTTCTCGAACACGATCCTGGAGGCGATGGCGAGCGGCCTCGCGGTGGTGTCATGCCGCTCGGTCGGCGTGGTCGATTGCGTCCGCGACGGAGAGAACGGCCTGCTCGTCGAACCCGGCGACGTCCCCGCGCTGGCCGCCGCGCTGACGCGCATCGTCACCGACGCGCCGCTGCGCCGCCGCCTGGCCGACGCGGCGCTCGCGGAATGTCGCGCCGTCTACAGCTGGCACGCGGCCGGCGCGCGGATCATGGGCGTTTACGCCGCCTTGAAGGACGGCCCGACGCCCGACACCTTCGACGAGGCGCTCCCCATGACCCCCTGCCGCTTCCGCGCCGAGCCGCATCTGCTTTGAAGCGCGTCTTGGCCGTGTCTCCGCACCTCGACGATGCGGCATTCTCGGTCGGGGGCACGCTCGCCGCCATGGCGCGCGACGGCTGGACCGTGACCGTGCTCACCTGCTTTACCGGCAACGTTGCGATTCCGACCGGCTTCGCGCTGGCGTGCCAGCTCGACAAGGGGCTCGCCGCCGACATCGACTACATGGCGCTCCGCCGCGCGGAGGACCGGGTGGCCTGCGCGGTCGTCGGTGCCGAACCGGTCCACCTCCCGTTCCTCGAAGCGCCGCACCGGGGCTACGAGGGCGCAGCCGCGCTGTTCGGTCCGCGTCGCGACGACGACGGCATCGTGCCGCAACTGGCGGTCGCGCTGGCGGATGCGGCCGGGACGGCGGACCTCGTGCTCGGTCCGCTGGGGCTCGGCGACCATGTCGATCACCACATCGTGCGCGACGCGCTCGCCGCCGCGGCAAGCGGGCGCGACCTCCTGCTCTGGGAAGATTGGCCCTACGCCGACCGCCCGCACGTCCAGCGTCCCGCCTCGCCCGCGCGAAGCCTCCACCTGCAACCCTGGATGCGCGACGCCAGGCTGGCGATGTGCGAGGCTTACACGTCCCAGATCGGCTACCAGTTCGGGTCGCGCGATGCGCTCGCCGCCCGCATCGCCGGTAGCGATTGCGAGCGCCTGCACCGAGCTTAAGCGCCCATGCGCTCCCCGATCGTCTCCGCCACCCGGTCCCAGGTGAACCGCGCCTCCACGAAGGCGCGCCCCGCACGGCCCATGTCGGCGAGACGTTCCGGATCCGACATGGCGTCCACGATCGCCGCCCCGACCGCCGCCCCGCTCGCCTCGGCCACGATGAACCCGACCCGCCCGTCGTCGGTCAGCTCGCGCATCGCGCCGCGGTCGAGGCCGAGCACGGGCGTCTCGCACATCAGCGATTCCAGGTAGATCAGCCCCCACGGCTCGCGCTCCGCCGGCCCCGCGTACAGGGCCGCGCCGCGAACGAGTTCGACGAAGTCGGGCGTGCCCGACTGCCTGAAATCGATCGATGGGTGGTTTTGCATGATCGCCAGATGCGGCATGAGCGTCGGGTCCGCCGCGTCGGCGATCACCACCAGCCTCAGGTCCGGCCGCGTCTTGAGCGCATGCGAAAATCCTTCGAGGAGCAGCGGTCCGCCCTTGATGCCGAACCCGTGCTTGGCGACGAACAGCAGGTGGCCGGCGCGGTAATCCTTTGCGAAACCGTCGAGCGTCAGCGGATTGCCCAACCCCGTGCCCACCGCGACCACCTTGTCCGGCGGCAGGTCGTAAGTCCGCGTCCAATGATCGCGCACGTATCGCGACACAGTGAAGATGCCGTCCATCTCGCGCGCGATCCGCGTCTCGATGGCCAGCACCGCGTTGCGGTAACGTCGCGGCGCGCGTTCGCCCAGGACCCCGTCCGACATCAGCAACGCGATGCTGTAGTCGGTCACCAGCCAGTGCTTCTGCCCGGACCGAACGCGGACGGGCAGGTGGTTCGACCCGAAATGCAGGAAGTGCCCCGGTCCCGCCCCATCCACGATCGCATCCGCCGCCCGGCGAAGATGCGCGCTCCACAAGCCCACCCGATCGGGCTGCTGCGTCCCGTACCCGCTCAGGACGTTGGTGCCGCCGTAAAGATACTTGAGCGGCCTCTCAATCCCGACCACATGGGTGCCGACGGTCACGCCCGCACGCTCCAGTGCGGTTACGATCCCGTGCGGCGTGCCCGACCAAGTCTTGCGATCGCGCGCATCCCCGCTCGACGAGATGACGGTGATGGACTTGGGGTTCGGCATCGCGCGCCTGTGCCGCATCGGGAGCGCCGGTTGCAAGCCGGGGGCGCAACGCTTAACCCGCGCGCCAAAGCCCGCAACGGCGCGACCATCCAAGGATCACCATGGCAAGCCAATCGATCACCCCGCCCGACGCGGGCCGGGGCGCGGTCGTTCTCACGTCGATCGCCGCCCCCAACGATGTCATGCGCCGCATCGCATCCGATTGTCGCGCCCGAGACATGCGCTTCATCGTCATCGGTGACACGAAAAGCCCGGCCGACTTCTCACTCGACGGCTGCGACTTTCACGGGGTCGACGCACAGGTCGCGAGCGGGTCGAAGTTCGCCAAGCTCTGCCCGACGCGGCACTACGCGCGCAAGAATTTCGGCTACCTGCTTGCGATGCGCGAAGGGGTCGACTTCATCGTCGAAACCGACGACGACAACATGCCGTCCGACGATTTCTACGTGCCCTTGCCCCGCGAGGTGGAGGTCGCATCGGTCGAAGGCGGCGGCTGGACCAACGTTTATCGTTACTACACCGACAAGCTCATCTGGCCCCGCGGACTGCCGCTCGACGAGATCCACAAGGCACTGCCGCCGCTCGGCTCGCCGAAAACCGTGCGCGCGCCGATCCAGCAGGGTTTGGCCGACGAAAACCCCGACGTCGACGCGATCTACCGCCTCGTCCTTCCGCTCCCCTTCGACTTCGACCGCCGCCTCCGCGTCGCGCTCGGCAACGGCGCGTGGTGCCCGTACAACAGCCAGAACACGATCACGTACCGCGAGGCGTTCCCGCTGCTCTACCTCCCCGCCTACTGCTCCTTCCGCATGACCGACATCTGGCGCAGCTTCGTCGCGCAGCGCATCGCATGGGCCAACGGCTGGTCGATCCTGTTTCGGGAAGCGACCGTGGTCCAGGACCGCAACGACCACAGCCTGATCAAGGATTTCGCCGACGAGATCAGCGGCTACCTCGGCAACGAGAAGATACGCGCGACCCTCGACGCGCTGGACATCCCGGCAGGGGTGGACGCGATCCCCGATGCCCTGCGCACCTGCTACCACGCGCTCGTAGATGGCGAGTTCGTCGGCGCGGACGAACTGCCGCTGCTCGACGCGTGGCTCGATGACTTCGGCACGTTCGGGGCAGCGAAGTGAGCGATCGTAAGGTCGCGCTCATCACGGGCGTCACCGGGCAGGACGGCGCGTACCTCGCCCAGCTCCTGCTCGACAAGGGCTACGAGGTCCACGGCGTCAAGCGCCGCTCGTCCTCGTTCAACACGGCCCGCATCGAAAAGATCTACCAGGACCCGCACGTCGAAGGCGCGCGCTTCCACCTGCACTTCGGTGACCTGACCGACTCGACCAACATCATCCGCCTTGTCCAGCAGACGCAGCCGACCGAGATCTACAACCTCGCCGCGCAAAGCCACGTCGCGGTCAGCTTCGAAACGCCCGAATACACGGCCAACGCGGACGGCATAGGCACGCTGCGCCTGCTCGAGGCCATGCGCATCCTCGGGCTGGAAAAGACCTGCCGCTTCTACCAGGCGTCGACGTCCGAGCTGTACGGCCTCGTCCAGGAAGTCCCGCAGTCGGAGACGACGCCCTTCTACCCGCGCAGCCCCTACGCGGCGGCAAAGATGTACGCCTACTGGATCGTCGTGAACTACCGCGAGGCGTACGGCCTGCACGCGTCCAACGGCATCCTGTTCAATCACGAATCTCCACTTCGCGGCGAGACCTTCGTAACCCGCAAGATCACGCGCGCGGTGGCCGCGATCAAGCTCGACCGGCAGGACAAATTGTGGCTCGGCAATCTCGACGCCAAGCGCGACTGGGGCCACGCGCGGGAGTATGTACGCGGCATGTGGCTGATGATGCAGCAGGACGGTCCTGATGATTACGTCCTTGCGACCGGCACGACGACGCCCGTGCGCACCTTCGTCGAGTGGGCGTTTGCCGATGTCGGTTTGCAAATCCGCTGGGAAGGCGAGGGGGTCGACGAAAAGGGTTTCGACCAGAACGGCCGCTGCCTCGTCGAGGTCGACCCACGCTACTTCCGCCCGACGGAGGTCGACCTGCTGATCGGCGATCCCACCAAGGCTCGCGAGAAACTCGGGTGGACGCACGAGACGTCGGTGCGCGACCTCGCGCGCGAAATGGTCGCGGCGGACCTGCAGGTCATGCGCGACGCGCCGATCGCCAAGGGGGTTTAGCGTGGCCTACGATCTCGCGGGAAAACGCGTGTTCGTCGCCGGCCATCGCGGCATGGTCGGATCGGCGATCGTGCGCAGGCTCGCTAGCGAAGACTGCGAGATCGTCACCGCCACGCGCGACCAGCTCGACCTGGGCGATCAGGCCGCCGTCCGCGCATGGTTCACGGACACGCGTCCCGACGCCGTGTTCCTCGCGGCGGCAAAGGTCGGCGGCATCCTCGCCAACGACAGCCTGCCCGCCGACTTCCTCTACGACAACCTCATGATCGAGGCGAACGTCATCGAGGCCGCGCATCGCGCCGTCGTCGGCAAGCTGATGTTCCTGGGCTCGTCCTGCATCTACCCCAAGCTCGCGCCCCAGCCGATCGCCGAAAGCTCGCTTCTCACCGGCCCGCTGGAGCCGACCAACGAATGGTACGCGATCGCCAAGATCGCGGGCATAAAACTCGCACAAGCCTACCGCCGCCAGCACGGCCGCGACTTCGTCTCCGCCATGCCGACCAATTTGTATGGCCCCGGCGACAATTTCGATCTGCAATCGAGCCACGTCCTCCCCGCGCTCATCCGCAAGGCGCACGAGGCGAAGCTGGCGGGCGCGCCGTCGATGCAAATCTGGGGCACCGGCACCCCGCGCCGCGAGTTCCTGCATGTCGACGATCTCGCGGACGCGTGCGTGTTCCTGATGAAGGCGTATTCGGAAGCCGAGCACGTCAACGTCGGATCGGGCATGGACGTGTCGATCCTGGAGTTGACGCACATCGTCGCCGCCGCGGTCGGCTTTGAAGGCGAGATCGTGCTCGACCCGTCCAAGCCCGACGGCACCCCGCGAAAACTCATGTCGGAGGCCAAGCTCGAAGCGCTCGGCTGGTCGCCCAGGATCGCGCTCGGGGACGGCATAGCAGCGACTTACGCGTGGTTTCTCGCGAACCGCGCGAACTGAAGGGAATTCATGAACCTCGATCCGGACGCTTTCGCTGCGCTGATCGACACGGTGCGTCGCTTCGTGGCCGAACGCCTGCGCCCGCTCGAGGCGCAGATCGATCGCGACGACGAAGTGCCCGCGGACGTCGTTCAGGACATGCGCGACCTGGGGTTGTTTGGGCTATCCATCCCCGAGGAATATGGCGGGCTCGGCCTGTCCATGGCGGAGGAAGTGCGCGTCGGCTTGGAACTCGGCCGCACCACGCCTGCGTTCCGCTCCGTGTTCGGCACCAACGTCGGCATCGGCAGCCAGGGCATCGTCATGGCCGGGACCGACGCGCAAAAGGCGCAGTGGCTCCCGCGCATCGCGACTGGCGAGATCATCACCAGCTTCGCCCTGACCGAACCCGCCGCGGGATCGGACAGCGCGGGCGTGCAGGCCAAGGCCGTGCGGGACGGCGACGTCTACCGCCTGTCCGGCACCAAACGCTACATTACCAACGCGGACAAGGCCTCGCTATTCACCGTCATGGCGCGCACCGGTGGCGAAGGCGCACGCGGGGTCTCCGCCTTCCTCGTCCCCGCCGACCTGCCCGGCCTCAGCATCGGCGCGCCCGAACGCAAGATGGGGCAGCAGGGGGCGCATGTGTGCGACGTCATCATGGACGACGTCGCCGTTCCCGCCGCCAACCGGCTTGGCGAGGAAGGGGAGGGGTTCAAGGTCGCGATGCGCGTCCTCGACCGCGGCCGCCTCCACATCGCGTCGGTCTGCACCGGCATCGCCGAACGCCTGATCGCGGACGCGGTCGAGTACGCGACGACGCGCGAACAGTTCGGCAAGCCGATCTCGGAGTTCCAGCTCATCCAGGCGATGATCGCCGACAGCAAGACCGAGACGATGGCCGCGCGCGCTCTCGTCTTGTCGGTCGCGGACATGAAGGACGCGGGCGCGAACATCACGATGGAGGCCGCCGCGGCAAAATACTTCGCTAGCGAGACCGTCGGCAAGGTCGCCGACCGCGCGGTCCAGATCTTCGGCGGCGCGGGCTACATCGCAGACTACGGCGTCGAACGCCTCTACCGCGACGTCCGCCTGTTCCGTATCTACGAAGGCACCAGCCAGGTCCAGCAACTCGTCATCGCGCGCGAAACGATAAAGCGGGGCGGGTGACGGGATGACCACCATGCAAGCCGCGGTGCTCGACCGGCCCGGCCACGTCGACCTGCAAACCGTCTCCATCCCCGAACCCGGCCCCCGCCAAGTCCGCTTCGCACTCGAAGGCTGCGGCGTGTGCGCGTCGAACCTGACGCCGTGGGCGGGGCCCGAGTGGATGCAGTACCCGACCGAGGCGGGCGCGCTCGGCCACGAAGGCTGGGGGTTCGTCGACGCAGTCGGTGCAGGCGTGGATGATATCGTTGTCGGGCAACGCGTTGCGGCGTTAAGCTACCACAGTTTCGCAGGATACGACATCGCGGACGCCGCCGCCGTAGTCCCGCTTCCCGACGCGCTGACGGGCAAACCCTTTCCCGGCGAACCCCTAGGCTGCGCGATGAACATCTTCGCTCGCGCAGATATCCGCAGCGGCCAGACGGTCGCGATCGTTGGCATCGGCTTTCTGGGCGCGCTCCTCACGCGCCTCGCCACCGACGCGGGCGCGCGCGTCATCGCTATCTCCCGCCGCCCGTTCTCGCTCGACATCGCGGAAAAATTCGGGGCGGCGGAGACGATCCCGATGGACGACCACCACGCGATCATCGAACGCGTCGGCGGCCTCACGGACGGCAAATTCTGCGACCGCGTCATCGAGGCGGTCGGCAAGCAATGGCCGCTCGACCTCGCCGGCGCGCTCGTCGCGACCCGCGGAAAGCTGGTCATCGCGGGCTACCACCAGGACGGCCCGCGCTCCGTCGACATGCAATCCTGGAACTGGCGCGGGATCGACGTGATAAACGCGCACGAACGTGACCCGGCCGTCTACATCGCCGGCATCCGCGCCGCCGTCGACGCGGTCGCGTCCGGGCGGCTCGACCCGAGCTCATTGTACACGCACAGCTACAGCCTCGACCGACTCGGCGAGGCGCTCGACGCCACGCGCGACCGACCCGACGGTTTCCTCAAGGCGCTGGTGACGTTTGCCTAAACCGCGCGTCGGCTTCCTGGGGGTCGGCCGGATCGGCCTCGACCGCCTCAAGGCCATGGCAGCGACGGACGCGATCGAGGTCACCGCGATTGCCGATCCCTCCCCCGACATGCGCGCGCAAGCCGCGGGCTTCGCGCCCGCCGCCGCGCAAGCGTCCACCCTCGACGACCTGCTCGCGCTCGACCTCGACGGGATCGTCATAGCCACGCCGAGCGCGCTCCACGCCGCGCAATCGATCGCCGCGCTCGGGCGCGGGTGCGCCGTCTTCTGCCAGAAACCGCTCGGCCGAACCGCGGCGGAAACGCGCGGGGTCGTGGACGTGGCACGCGGCGCCGACCGGCTGCTCGGCGTCGACCTCTCCTACCGCCGCACCGCGGGTATGACCCGCATTCGCGAGCTGGTCGGGGCAGGGGCGCTCGGCCCCGTCCATGCTGTCGACCTGACCTTCCACAACGCCTACGGCCCCGACAAGCCCTGGTTCTTCGACCGCGCGCTATCCGGAGGCGGCTGCGTCGTGGATCTCGGGGTTCACCTCGTCGATCTTGCCTTGTGGACGCTTGGTTTCCCGCAGGTTGCGTCCGTATCCTCGCATCTGTTTTCAGGCGGAAAACCGCTCGATCCGGCGTCGGACGGGGTCGAGGATTTCGCGGTCGCGACACTGGTCCTCAGCACGGGCACCGTCGTCCGCCTCGCCTGCTCGTGGAACCTACCGCTCGGCCGCGACGCGGAGATCAGCGCCGCGTTCTACGGCCCGGCGGGCGGCGCGTCGTTCCGCAACTCCGCCGGCAGCTTCTTCGATTTCGAAGCCGCGTACCATCGCGGCACGTCGTCCGAAGTCCTCTCGGAGGGTTCCGACGACTGGTCCGGCCGCGCGGCCGCGAACTGGGCGCGGCAACTCGCGGCGGGAACCCGCTTCGATCCCGCGGCGGACCGCTACGTCGATGTCGCCGCCGTGCTCGACCGCGTCTACGCGGGCTGAAGCGCTAGGACGGACTCCTCGTACCGCGCGAGCAGGTCCGCCGACCCGTCGAACAGCGCGTCCGCGCCCGCCGCGGTCAGGGTCGCATCGTCGAACCCGCCGCTCCGAAAACCGATCGTCCGCATGCCGATCGCGCGCGCCGCCTGCATATCGTACGGCGAATCGCCGACCACGACCGCCTTGTCCGGCGACACGTCGCGCAAGGTCTTGAGCGCGGCGACGAAGATGTCCGGATCGGGCTTGCTGTGCGCCGCGTCGTCCGTCGACGTCGTGGACGCGACGAGGTCGGCGCATCCGATCAGATCGAGGTGATGCGCGACCTCTTCTTTCGCGCCCGACGAGGCGAGCACGATGCGCATGCCGTCCGCCGCGATGCGTTCGAACAGCGCGCGCACGCCCGGAAACGCTTCGATGCGATCGAGATAGTCGCGCGCGAACAGCTCGCCGCGATACGCTTCCAGCGCGTCGCCATGCGCCGCGATGAACTCGGGCGCGAGCAGGGCGGGCATCAGATTGTCCGCCCCCTTGCCGATCTGCGCGCGCACGTCGGCAAGCGGGACGTCGGCCCCGAAATGCAGCATCGCGTCGCGCCATGCCCGCGCATGAAAGTCGTTGCTGTCGATCAGCGTGCCGTCGACATCGAACAGCACCGCCCGGACTTCGGATCGCGTCATGGCCTCATCCGTCACAAAGCTCGCGGACCTTGAACGTCCCGTCTCCCTTGCCGCTCGGATCGAAGATCAAAGGCTCCTTCGCGCATGCTTTCGCCGCCGCAATCTCCTTGGCGACTGGCGCGCCGAGCGGAGCGTCGGCACCACCCGCGGCGTTCCCCTTGAGCGCCCAGCGCAGCTCCCAAGGAAGCTTGGCCTCGGCCTTCGCGGCTGCCTCCGCGCCCGCGTTCGCTTCACCGGTGCCGGGAACCGTCGGGGCCGCCGCGTTCAGCTGCATCGTCACACGATTGGGATCGGCACCCGCCTGCACCACGATCTCGTCGCCCGCGGCCAGCCCGTCGAGCGCCTCGCCCGCCGCGTCGGCTACGTCGAAGGGCGCGTCGCCGTGCGCGCTCGACAAGGCCGCCATCTTGCGCAAGCTCGTCTCCGCGCCCGCGTAGCGACCCCGGAACGCGCCCGGCCGCCCCCATCCGCCCGTCCAGCGGTAGAAGATGTGCGTCCCCACCTTGGCCGCCTTCGACAGGCTCGACGCCCAGTACGGCACCACCCAGTCGGTGTGGTAATGCGTCGCCCAGCCGACCGGCGCGTGGACGTGCCCCGACAAGGCCGCCCACGCGATCGCCCGCGCGCGCTCCCACAGGACCGGGATCGGCCGCCGCGCCAACGCACCGTCACACGTGAACGTGAACTGGCATCCGGTGGAGCGCTCGGAGCCCTGGAACACGACGCCGCACACAGTGGCGGGGTAGGCGGGGTGGCGCACCCGGTTGAGCACGACCTGAGCCACCGCGCGCTGCCCGTCCGCGCCCTCGATTGCGGCTTCGTAATAGACGGCGGCGGTCAGGCAATCGAGAGCGCGCGCCTCGTTGCGCACGTCGGCGAACCTGGCCGCGAACGGCCGCGCGGCCGGGTTCGGGGTGTCGGAGATCGGGACCGCCGCGTTGATCGTGCGCGCGTCTTCCGGAGCCACGTCCTTGAAGCGCAGCGGTTCGGGTTCGGGCGGCTTGCCCAGGCCCGCGGTCGTGCTGCCGACGGTCACGCTCGCCTGCGCGGGGCCGGACAGCGACGCCGCGGGATCGAGCGTCAGGCCGACCACGGCGAAGACCGCCGCCACTGCTACGACCAGGACGCCGAACGCCTCGCGTGGGTACGCGGTTACGGTGCGAAGGACATGCATGGCAGTCGCTGGTTCAAGCCGGATCGTTGGGGGGAGCGGCGAACATAGGGCAAAAGGTCCGTTCGGACAAGTTCGCGCGCGGCCACGAGCGGCTCGGACGATCGACGCCCCGGAGCGGATCGGACGAGTTTAGCCCTGCCAGTTCATTGGACGTGCAGCCGAACCATGATCATTGGCGCGCATGACGACGCGCCGCTTCCGCCCGATCCTTCTGTCCGCGACCGCCATGCTCGCCGCCTGCGCGGGTCCCGCGATCGAGCGCGCGGAGCGGGTTCGCGTCGCGCAGCCGCTACCCGTTCACACCGCGCCCCCGCCCGCGCCGCTCGCCCCGCGTCCGGTCGCCGCCGACCCGCTGCTGGCCGCGCGCGTCGCCGCGCTGGGCCGCGCCTTCCCCGGCAACGTTGGAATCGCCGTGCATGACGTGCACGCGGGGTGGACGACGTCCTACAACGGCGGCTCTCTGTTTCCGCAGCAGAGCGTGTCGAAGCTGTGGGTCGCGATCACGGTCATGGACGCGGTGGATCGCGGCACGATCCGCCTGAGCGACCCGTACACGGTGACGTCCGCCGACATGACCGTGTTCCACCAGCCGATCCGCGCGCTGCTCCGCGACGGCGTCTACCGCACGACCGTCGGCGACCTGCTGAACCGCGCGATGACGCAGAGCGACAACACGTGCAACGACATCCTGCTCCGCCTCGTCGGCGGTCCCGAAGCCGTGCGCGCCGTCCTGACTCGAGCGGGCGTAGAGCGCGTCCGCTTCGGCCCGGGCGAGCGCCTGCTGCAGGCGGGCACCGCGGGCGTATCCTGGCGGCCCGAATACTCGGTCGGCAACGCCTTCTACGCTGCCCGCGACGCGCTGCCCGCGTCCGTGCGCCAATCCGCCTTCTCGCGCTACCTCGCCGACCCGGTCGACGGCGCGTCGCCCGACGGCATCACGGACGGGCTCGCCAAACTGAAAAGGGGCGAGCTCGTGTCGCGGCAATCGGCCGAGGACCTCATTTCCATCATGTACGCCAGCCGCACGGGTCCCAGCCGCATGAAGGCGGGCTCCGCGCCCGGCTGGCGCATCGCTCACAAGACCGGAACGGGCCAGGACCTGAACGGGGTGGTCGCGGGCTACAACGACGTCGGCCTCGTCACCGCGCCCGACGGCACGACCTACGCGGTCGCCGTCCTCATCGGCCGCACGGATGTGGGCATTCCGACACGGCAGCGCCTGATGGCCGACATCGTGCGCGCGGTCGTGGAGACGAAGACGCGTGAAAGCGGCTACAGCTTCCGCGCGCGCTGACGCCTAAGGCGTTGACGCTTGGAGCGGCATAGTTAACCATCCTCGCATCGTCGGCGTTCGACCGGTGCGGAGGATCCCCCATGAAGTTCTGCCTCGTTGCCCTGCTGGGCACGTCCATGCTCGCCGCGCCGCTTTTCGCCCAAACGCCAGCTCCTACGCCACCCGTCGCGCCGCCCGAAGGCACCAAGCAGGCCGACCCGCTCAACCCGCAAAAAGCCGAACAGGAACCGCGCCCCGTCGCTCAGGAACTTCAAAAGCAGGAAACGCAGTCGCGGGACGCCAAACCGGGCACGGTCGCGCCTGTTGCCGCCGAACCCGCGACCGCCGACGCGAAAGCCCCCAAGTGGGACGTCAACGTCCCCCGCGGTCCGGGCCGCGACGCGCGCATCGACACGCGTTCGGGGACGTGGATGAGTTTGGACGTTTCGCCGGACGGCCGCGAGGTCGCGTTCGACCTGCTCGGCGACCTCTACGTCATGCCGATCGGCGGCGGCGAGGCGCGCGCGATCACGTCTGGCCACAGCTGGGACATGCAGCCGCGCTATTCCCCTAACGGCCGCTGGATCGCGTTCACGTCCGACCGCGGCGCGGGCGACAACATCTGGATGGTGGACAGGAACGGCACCAACCCGCGCCAAGTGACCAAGGAGACCTTCCGCCTGCTCAATCAAGCCGACTGGACTCCCGACAGCGAATATATCGTGGCCCGGAAACACTTTACGTCGGGACGTTCGCTCGGTGCGGGAGAGATGTGGCTGTACCACCGCTCGGGGGGCGAGGGCGTGCAGCTTACCAAGAAGCGGACGGAGCAGAAGGACACGAACGAGCCCGTATTCTCGCCGGACGGAAAGTACCTCTACTTCTCGGACGACGCGACGCCCGGCGGCACGTTCGAATATTCGAAGGACGTTAACGGCCAGATCTACGTCATCCAGCGGCTCGACCGCGAGACGGGGGAGATCGAGCCCTACGTCACCGGCCCCGGCGGATCGATCCGTCCGACGCCTTCGCCAGACGGCAAGTCTCTCGCCTTCATCCGCCGCGATCGGTACAAGACGGTGCTCTACCACCTCGATCTCGAGAGCGGCCGCGAGACCCCGCTGACCGACATCCTCGACCGCGACATGCAGGAAACCTGGGCGGTGCACGGGGTCTATCCCGGCATGAGCTGGACGCCCGACAATCGGTCCATCGTATTCTGGGCCAAGGGCGGCATCAAGCGGATAGACGTGGCGTCGAAAGCGGTTGGCGACATTCCCTTCCACGTCCTAGGAACGCGGCGCATCGAGGACGCGGTGCGCTTCCCGGTCGAAGTCGCGCCCAAGACTTTCGAGACCAAGATGCTGCGCTTCGCCGAAGTCTCGCCGGACGGCCGCCGCGTCGTGTTCGAAACGCTCGGCAAATTGTGGGTCCGCGACGTCGCCGGCGGCCAGCCCCGCCGCCTGACGCGGCAAACGGCCGAACACGAACTTTACCCCAGCTGGTCGCGCGACGGTCGCTCGATCGTCTATTCGTCATGGTCGGACAAGGACTTGGGCAGCATCCGGGTCGTGCCCGCGGCCGGCGGGGAAGGGCGCAAGGTCACCCCCAAGCCCGGCCACTATGTCGAACCCAGCTTCTCACCCGATGGCAACAGCATCGCCTATCGTAAAGCGAACGACGGCTTTCTGACCTCTGCCATGTACGGCCGCGACACGGGCCTGTACGTTGTGCCAACGGCAGGCGGGACGCCGAGACTCGTCACCAAGAGCGGCACGCTTCCCCATTTCGGCGCGGCAAACGACCGCCTGTTCTACATGGCCAACGAGGCCGAACAAAAGCGCTCGCTCCGTTCCATCGGCGTCGCCCGTAACGACGAACGCACCCACCTGATCAGCCAGAACGCGGCCGAGTTCTCCGTGTCGCCCGACGGCAAGTGGGTCGCCTGGTCCGAACGTTTCCAGGCGTACGTCATGCCCTTCGTCATCACCGGCAAGGCGGTCGACGTCGGCCCCGAGAACAAGGCGCTGCCCCAGTTCCAGGTCACGCGCGACGCGGGCGAATGGCTGCACTGGTCCAACGGCTCGCAGCGCCTGCACTGGAGCCTCGGCCCGGAACTCTACTCCCGCGACCTCAGCCAGACCTTCGCCTTCGCCCCCGGCGCGCCCGCCGCCATCGCCAAGCCGGCCGAGCGCGGCGTCAACCTCGGCTTTTCGCAACCCTACGACGCGCCCGCCGGCCGCACTGCGATCACCGGCGCGCGCATCGTCACCATGCGCGGCTCCGAAGTCATCGAGAACGGCACGATCGTTCTCAACGGCAACCGCATCGAAGCCGTCGGCGCGAACCTGCCCGTGCCGTCCGGCGCGACCGTCATCGACGCATCGGGCAAGACGATCATCCCCGGCATCATCGACGCGCACTGGCACGGCGGCATGGGATCGGACGAGATCATCCCGCAGCAGAACTGGGTGCACTACGCCGGGCTCGGCTACGGCGTCACGACGATCCACGACCCGTCCAACGACACATCCGAAGTGTTCGCCGCGTCCGAGCTTCAGAAAGCTGGCCTCATCGTCGCCCCGCGCATCTTCTCGACGGGCACGATCGTCTACGGCGCGACCACGCCGTTCACCGCCAAGATCGAGTCGCTGGAGGACGCCCGCGGCCACCTGCGCCGCCTCAAGGCCGCGGGCGCGTGGTCGATCAAGAGCTACAACCAGCCCCGCCGTGACCAGCGCCAGCAGATCATCCAGGCCGCGCGCGAATTGCGCATCAACGTCGTTCCCGAAGGCGGCTCGTTGTTCGAAGCCAACATGACGATGATCGCCGACGGCCACACGACGATCGAGCATTCGCTCCCCGTCGCCGCCGTCTACGACGACGTGCTGCAATTCTGGGGCCAGTCCAAGACCGCGTACACGCCGACGCTCGTCGTCGCGTACGGCGGCCCCTTCGGCGAGAACTATTGGTACCAGCACACCGACGTGTGGAAGGAGCCGATCCTGTCCAAATGGGTCCCTCGCCGGCTCCTCGACGAACGCAGCCGCCGCCGCGTCATGGTTCCGCCGGAAGAAAACAACCTCCTCAACGTGTCGCGCGTCGCCAAGCAGATCAACGACCTAGGTATCCCCACCTCCGTCGGCGCGCACGGCCAGCGCGAAGGCCTGGGCGCACACTGGGACATGTGGAGCTTCGCCATGGGCGGCATGACCCCGATGCAGGCGCTCGCCACGGGCACGATCAACCCGGCAAAAGCCTTGGGCTTGGATCGCGACTTGGGAACGATCGAGGTGGGAAAACTCGCAGACCTCGTCATCCTCGACGCCAACCCCCTGGATACCATCCAAAATACGACGAGCATCCGCTACACCGTCGCCAACGGCCGCGTGTACGACGGCGACATGAACGAGGTCGGCAGCCGCAAGAAGGCGAGGGCGGCCTTCTGGTTCGAAGGCGCGGCGGGCGCGGGCTTCACCGCCGCGGTGACCAGCGGCGTCGGTCACGTGGACTAGTTCGGGATCAAGGCCGCAGCGATGCGAGGAACGCGCGGTACGCCTTGGCGGCATCCGGCCGCATGAGCGCATTGCCATGCCCCGCATCGGGAACGATCGTCAGCGTCTTGCGGTTCGCGGGAAGCGGCGACGCCTCGTAAAGCGCCCGCGACAAAGCGGGCGGCGTCACGTCGTCGCGCGCGCCGACGAGCAGCATCAGCGGTTCCTCGATACGCTTGACGTTGTCCGTATTGCCACGCCCCTTCAACGCATCGGGGAGCTTGACGGTCACGAACGGCTTGGCGAGCGCCGGCGTCCGCGCCGCGATCCACGCCTCCGTCGTCGTCACCGATCCTTCGAGCACCGCGCCCGCGGCGGCGCGGTTGGCCGCGACGTGCCCGGCCATGAAGCTGCCCATCGACAATCCGTGGACCACGATCGCCCTGGGGTCGACCTGCATGCCGAGATGATCGAACGCCGCCAGCCCGTCCCGCTCCAGCGCGTCGAAGGTCGGTTTGCCCTCGCTTTGCCCGAAGCCGCGGTGATCCACGATCATCAGGTCGACGCCGAACGGCGCGAACGCCTGCGCGGTCTGCACCCCGAAGGCGCCGATCGTATAACCGTTGCCGCCGAAGTAGAGCACGGTCGCGGTCGCACCCGGTTGCCGCAGCAGGACGGCGTGCAACTTGACCCCGTCCGCCGCCACGATCGTTTGCGGCGTCAGCGTATAGGCGGGCGCGGCGGCCGCGACCTGGGCCTGCGTGATCGACCCGCCCGCGACGGGTTTCAGCAGCTGCGCTTCGTTGATGCTTGCGGAACAGGCGGACAGCAGCATCGCCGCCAGAAGAGCCAGCGGCTTTGTCGACACGTGCATCTTGAAACTCCCCAAACGATCACGCCACGTCGAACATGATGGGCGCTGCATCGAACTTGGTGTAAGAAGACAATATCTTTCTGTCAAACAACAAGAGACTCTAAGCCGATGGCCAGTGCACGACGGATTCGACGCGTTTGCACCGCGATGATGCTGGTCTACCTCCTCGTCGCGGTCGGGCGGCTGGCGATGGGCTTCGTGCCGCTCTACGACGCGTCCCTGCTCACCGCCCGCGTCCAGTGCATCGATTTCCGTTGCGCGCTTCGGACGGACGATGCACGCCTGCTCCCCGAGGTGTCCGGCCGTATTCCGGACCTGTCCCCGGCGCGAGCTGCGGAACTGGCGCGTTTTCTCGATCGTCCGGGCACGAAGATCGCCTTGTTCGCGGGCGAGGCCGTTCACGCGATTCCAGCGTTCCTGCTGTTCATCAGCCTCGCGGCGGTGTCGCGCGCGTTCGCCGGGGCGCAGGGCTACGCGCCGATCATCCGATGGCTGCGACGGGCGGCGGCGGCGGCGCTCGCGCTGGTATTCGCCGAACCGCTGTCCGATTCGATCCGCGCCACCGCCTTGTCGCCGTTCGCGCGGGGCGGGGAGCAGGTATCCATATGCTTCGACGCGGGGCCGTTCCTGTGGGGACTGCTGCTGGCGGGCGCGGCGTGGGTGTCGGTCTGGGCGCTCGACCAAGCGCGCCGCACCGAGGCCGAGCTTGCGGAGATCGTCTAGTGCCTGTGGTCGTCAATCTCGACGTCATGCTCGCCCGGCGGAAGATCAAGTCGCTCGAGCTCGCCAAAGCGATCGGCATCACCGAGTCCAACCTGTCCCTGCTCAAATCCGGCAAGGTCCGCGGCATCCGCTTTTCCACGCTCGCGGCGATCTGCCATCACCTGGATTGCGGGCCCGGCGACCTGCTCGGCTACGACCGATCGGACGACGACGTGCGGGGCGGGGACGATCGCGTCGGGATCGATTGATGCGGCGTGCGCAGCCGGTGCGCGTCGCCATGTTGCCGCGCCGCCGCAGGCCGCTTAAGGCCCGTAGCGAATGAACGAGACCCCCAACGAACGCCGAAACACCCCGGCGCTGGCGCTGCACGTGCCCGAGCCCTTGCACCGGCCCGGCGACGCGCCCGACTTCTCCCACATGAGCTTTCCCGCGGCCGGGTCCGCCCCCCGTCCGGACAGCGCCGTGCCCGCTTCGGAAACGCACCCGCTCTGCTACGGCCTCGTGCGCGTGCTGGACGACGATGGCCGTGCCGTCGGTCCATGGGATCCGAAGCTGTCCCCCGACACGCTCCGCCGCATGCTGCGCGACATGACCCTCGTGCGCGTCTTCGACGACCGCATGTACCGCACGCAGCGGCAGGGCAAGACCAGCTTCTACATGAAGTCGTCGGGCGAGGAGGCCGTCGCAGTCGCGGGCGCGCACGCGCTGGGCCGCGACACGATGTGCTTCCCCACGTATCGCCAGCAGGGCATCCTCATCGCGCGCGACTACCCGCTCAACCTCATGATCAACCAGATCTACTCCAACCGCGGCGACCCGCTGCGGGGGCGTCAGCTCCCCATCATGTATTCGACGCGCGAATACGGATTCTTCTCGATCTCCGGCAACCTGGCGACGCAGGTCCCGCAGGCGGTCGGCTGGGCGATGGCGTCCGCGATCAAGGGCGACACGCGCATCGCCGCCGCGTGGATCGGCGACGGGGCGACGGCGGAAGGCGATTTTCACAACGCTGTGACGTTCGCCGGCGTGTACCGCGCGCCCGTCGTCCTCAACGTCGTCAACAACCAGTGGGCGATCTCCACCTTTTCCGGCATCGCGGGCGCGGAATTGACGACCTTCGCCGCCCGCGCGATCGGCTACGGCATTGCGGGTCTCCGGGTGGACGGCAACGACCCGCTCGCCGTGTACGCCGCGACCACTTGGGCCGCTGACCGCGCGCGCGCCAATCTCGGCCCCACGCTGATTGAACATTTCACCTACCGCGCCGAAGGCCATTCGACGTCCGACGACCCCACCGGCTACCGGCCGAGGGGGGAGGGGGAGGCTTGGCCGCTCGGCGATCCCGTCGCGCGGTTGAAGGCGCATCTTGTCACTCTGGGCGAGTGGGACGACGAACGCGATCAGGCACTTACCGCGCAACTCTCGGACGAAGTGCGAGCCGCGCAGAAACAGGCGGAGACCGAAGGCACGCTCGGCGACTGGGCCGGGCACCCCATCGAAAGCCTGTTCGACGGCGTGTTCGCGACCAACCCGTGGCACCTGACCGAGCAGCTGAGCCTAGCCCAGACGGAGAGCGCGGGCGTGTTGGACATGTCGAAATGACCGTCATGAACATGATTCAGGCGATCAACGCCGCGCACGACACGTGCATGGCCGCCGACGGCGACATCGTCGTCATGGGCGAGGACATCGGCTACTTCGGCGGGGTCTTCCGCGCCACCGAAGGCCTGCAGCGCAAGTACGGCCGCACCCGCGTGTTCGACACGCCGATCGCCGAAGGCGGCATCATGGCGACCGCGATCGGCA
>CAXUJK010000005.1:0-161466 GCA_964251385.1 uncultured Sphingomonadaceae bacterium
CCAAGCAGAAGCTCAAGGGCTATTACGGCGACGTCACCGAGAAGCAGTTCAAGCAAACCTACCAAGCCGCCAGCCGCATGAAGGGCGACGCCAGCCAGAACCTCATCGGGCTGCTCGAACGCCGCCTCGACATGATCGTCTACCGCGCCAAATTCGCGCCGACCGTATGGGCCGCGCGCCAGATCGTCAGCCACGGGCACATCCGTGTCAACGGCGGCAAGTGCAACATCGCGTCCCGCCGCATCGACGTCGGCGACGAGATCACGCTGTCGCAAAAGGCGCAGGAAATGGCACTGGTCATCGAGGCGCAGTCGCTGTCCGAGCGCGAGATCCCCGACTATGTCGTCCCCGACGGCGCAAGCAAGGTCACGTACACGCGCGTCCCGACGCTCGACGAAGTGCCCTACCCGGTCAAGATGGAGCCGAACCTGGTCGTCGAGTTCTACTCGCGCTGATCTGTTGCAAGGGGCAAAGGACCGACGACGTCCGGACGCCTCTTGTTACATCTTCAGGGTTTCCCGCAGAAACGCTTCCGACTTGCTCAGCATGTCCGCGCGTACGGCGGAGTCGCGGAGCTGGTGATCGACTTTGGGGTAAGTCACTAATTGGCTTTTCTTGCCGGCACCTTTCAGCCGCTTGTCCATGAATTGCGCCTGCTTGACATCGACGTTGATGTCGTCGTCTCCGTGAAACATCAGTACCGGAGCCTTGATCTTCTCGGCATTTCGCGCAGGAGAGCCTTCGATCAGGTGAGGTCCATCCCCAATATAATTCTGCGCGACCTTCATGTTCGTAAAGCCACGTTGTTCGCCACGCAGCAGGTTGAGGTCCGTCACCGGAGCAATCGCGACCACGGCCTTGAACAGGTCAGGATCGACCACTCCGGATTGAAGTGCCGCATAGCCGCCGTATGACCAGCCGACGATTGCCAATCTGCCGGCGTCGGCGATCCCCTGCTTCACCAGCCATCGCCCCGCATCGTTTACGTCGCCGATCGCGGTCTTCCACGACTTGAATCCGTTCTGCTGGAACCATCCTTCGCCGTACCCGGCGGAGCCTCGAAAATTCGGCTGCAACACGGCAAATCCGCGATTGACGTAATATTGCGCCAGCCAGTCAAAGCCCCACTCGTCTCGTGCCGCGGGACCGCCATGGGGCATGACGATGGCGGGCAATCCTTTCCCGTCCGAACCCGGCGGCAGCGTCAGATAAGCCGGGATCATCGTACCATCCGACGCGGGATAATCCATCGGCCTTACCGTGCCCAGGGCTATCTTTTCTAGATCCGGGCGTACCAGGGCAAGCTCGATCAACGAACGCGTAGTACCGTGGTAGAGGTAATAGCGGCCTGGATCGACATCGCTCGACGCGTAGAGCAAGTGTCGGTTTTCATCCGCGCTTGAATCGACGAAGCGGATGAGTGGAAGCTTTGGTAAAGCTTTGGTCAATGCCGCCCGAAGCTTCTCGTACTTCGGATCGAAGTAAACGGTCTCGGCCTTTTCGGTGGTGTAACCGGCCCCGATCACCCGACCTTGCCGTCCGATGCGAATGACCCGGTCTATATCGACCCGAGGATGCGCGAGCACCAACTCCGTCGCCATGCTCCCGTCGAGCTTGACGCGGTACAAGGCGTCGCGCCCGTTCGTCTTGCGAAGCGCGTATGCCACATCCGACACCGCATCCACCGCGATCGGATACAGACCTTCATCGTCGACACGGCTATAGATGGAGAACGGCTTCCAGCCCGATGTCCCTTTCAGTCGGTAGACGAAGTTCAGCTTGCCTTTGCTTAGATAATCGAACTTGAGCGCCTCATCGGTGCTCATGATCCGAATGGCACCCGTGCCGTCCGAAAGGTACGACTGCACGCGAGGGTTGGCCATTTCCCGATGCTGAACCTTGGCGGTCTTGGTATCGATGATGTCGACGCCGAGACCGTCGTAGAGGCTGCCGAGGCTGCCGGGTACATCCTTCGCGGGAACATAGGTCCTGGCAAGGAGGACGTTGTTCGTCGAGCCGTCCAGCCAATCCAGAACATAGCCGTCGCTTTGCTGCGAGTAGCGTTGAACCCTTTCGCGCGCGCCGAGCGGGACGACATTGGAGCCGTCCGCGTCGAGGGCGGCAAGACGCGAGTAACCGAGCTTGCCGCGTTCGACGTCCGCCACGCCATACTGCGTGCAGAGCAGGCGTGTGTTCGATACCCAGCCGCAAGACGTCAGCGAAAGCGGATCGCCGTTCGCGTAGTTGACGGCTTTCGTTTCACCCGACGCCACGTCGGATACCT
The DNA here is from genome assembly GCA_964251385.1 of uncultured Sphingomonadaceae bacterium. Lineage (GTDB taxonomy): Bacteria > Pseudomonadota > Alphaproteobacteria > Sphingomonadales > Sphingomonadaceae > CADCVW01. The sequence continues at coordinate 2,285 of CAXUJK010000005.1, forward strand.
GGAGAACGGTGGCACGCCGCGGGCCGGGGGTGATGAACGCGATCCGCTTGCCGTCAGGAGAGATGCTCGCGTCGGCGACCCGTTCGCGGTTGCCGAACGCAGCAGCCGCCTGTTGCGAAGTGAGGCCGACGTTCGATGTTTCGACGTTTTGTGCCGCCGCCAACGACAGGGACGACACTCCCAGAGATAGCAGCGACAAAATTCCGGCGGCCTTCAACATGTCGGTTCTCCCCTTGTGCGCTTGAAGTTGTCCTGCTTTGCAGCCGCTGGCAAGCCTCGCGGGACAGTGCCCGCTCATAGAGCTTTTCATTCGCGCGTTTGGTCGTATGAACCTGGGCGACCGCGCCTCGGGATCTGAAATGACCTTCTCCTTGCTTGCGTCGGCAGACCGAAAGTGACTCCGTGCATATCGGCGTCATCGGCGTTCGAGGCGAGCGCCCCGACCAGCGTCTTCGTGGACCGGGACAGTCGCGGAGACACTATGGTCGCGCCATGCGACAAGGACCGCTAGTCACTCTCCGTCAACCTTCCGAGTGGGCACCCCACGAAGCCGTGTGGATCGGCTTTCCCAGCCATGCGGAGCTGTGGGAAGCCGACCTCGGCCCCGCCCGCGCCGAAGTCCTGGCGTTCGCCCGCGCGGTCCACGCTGACGGACACGGCGAAGCCGTTCGCCTCGTCGCCGCCGACGAGGAGTCCGCGTTCGCGGCGCGCCGCCTGGCGAGTGACGCCATCGAAGTCGTTCACGCCCGCTTCGGCGACATCTGGCTTCGCGACACCGGACCCATCATCCTCGGCCACGGGCGCACCCGCGAAGCGCGCGATTTCGCGTTCAACGGCTGGGGCGGCAAGTACCGGCTGTCCGGCGACGACACGATCGGCGCGAGCCTTGCCGAGGCCACCGGCTTCCCGACCCGCACCCGCGACTGGATCTTCGAGGGCGGCGCGATCGACGTCGACGGCACGGGGCTCGCGGTCACCACCGAACAGTGCCTGCTCAACCCCAACCGCAACCCCGGCCTGACCCGCGCCGACGTCGAAGCCCGGCTACGCGAAGACCTCGGGATCGACCGCGTACTGTGGCTGGTCGAAGGGATGGCCAACGACCACACCGACGGCCACGTCGACAATCTGGCGAGGTTCGTCGGCGCCGGCCGCATCGCGATCCCGCAACCGACCGACGACGACCCCAACACCGCCGTCTACGCGGACGCGACCCAGCGCGCGGAAGCGTTCGGGCTCGACGTAGTTCCCGTCCCCTCGCCCGGCCGCGTCGAACGTAACGGCGAGATCGTTCCCGCGTCCTATATGAACTTCTACATCGGCAACGCGTCCGTGGTCGTCCCCACCTACGGCGCGCCGAACGACGACGCCGCGGTCGCCGCGATCGGCGCGTTCTTCCCCGACCGGCAAGCGATCGGTTTTCGCGCCGACCACATCCTGAGCGGCGGCGGCAGTTTTCATTGCATCAGCCAGCAGGTGCCGTTGTAGGCCGAAGGGGATCGTCGCGCAGGATGACGCTGATCATCCCGTCCGGCTCCATCCGCGCAGCCTTGACCCGCGACAGCTCCTCGACTCCCGCCTGGCGCACGCGCGACATGAGTTCGTCCGTGGTGACCAGATGCGCGCGCATGTTGCGCATGACGATGCGGCCGTCCTCCACGAGCATGACGGCGGGCGGATCGAGCATGCGCGCGAACGCCGGCACGCGGCAGCTCGTCCATTCGATCAGCCAGCTCCAGAACAGGATCGTGCTCAGCGACACGCCGGCTTCGACGATCGATATCGATTCGGCCATGAACCCGGGCCCCGCGACGTCGGCGATCAGGACCACGACCAGCACGTCCGTCGTCCCGAGCCCGCCCGACTGCCGCTTCACCACCAGCCGCAGCAGAGCGACGATCAGGAAGTACATGACCGTCCCGCGCACGATCATTTCGGCAAGTCCGTATCGCGGGGTGAAGATGGCGGCCCAGTCGACAGCCCAGATCGTCGCGCTCATAGGTCCGTCCTTGACTTGGTCAGGCCCGCCGCATGCCGCCTTGCATCCCCTTCATGCGCCCCGCATGGACGGCACGCCATGACCCACCTCACCATCGCCGCGCTCCAGCTCGCCTTCACGGACGATGCCGCAGCCAACATCGCCGCCGTCTCCGACCTCGTCCGCGAGGCCGCGGCAAAAGGCGCGACCGTCATCCTCCCGCCCGAATTGTTCGAAGGCCATTATTTCTGCCGCGTCGAGGACGAAGGCTTGTTCGCCCGCGCAAAATCGACCGCCGAACACCCCGCGGTACGCGCCATGCAGGCGCTCGCGGCGGAACTGTCCGTCACCATCCCGACCAGCTTCTTCGAAGCCGACGGCCCGCACCACTATAACAGCCTCGCGATGATCGGCCCCGACGGCGCGGTGCAGGGCGTGTACCGCAAGACGCACATCCCCGACGGCTCCGGCTACGAGGAGAAATTCTACTTTCGGCCGGGCAACACGGGCTTCAAGGTCTGGCCCGCGAACGGGGCGACCGTCGGCGTCGGCGTCTGCTGGGACCAATGGTACCCGGAAACCGCCCGCGCGATGATGCTCATGGGGGCCGAAATCCTGTTCTATCCGACCGCGATCGGATCCGAACCCCACGACGCTGATCTCGACACCAGCCGCCTGTGGCGTCGCGCGATGATAGGGCACGCGGTCTCCAACGTCGTTCCCGTCGTGGCATCCAACCGCATCGGCACGGAAGACGGCCAGCATTTCTATGGCCACAGCTTCATCTGCGACGAACGCGGCGACATGCTGGCGGAGTTCGGCGCGGAGGAAACGGGGGTACTGGTTGCCACGCTCGACCTCGACCTCGTCAAGCGCCACCGCGCCGCCTTCGGCTTCTTCCGCGATCGCCGACCAGACATGTACGGGCGGCTGGTGGAGGATATCTGAGCCAAGGTCATCCCGGCGGGTACCGGGATCTCAGCGGGTATCGACTGCCGATGATTCGATCCCCTGAGATCCCAGCATGCGCTGGGATGACGTGGGAGAAATTAGCAAAGCCCGCGCGAACACCGCTTCGAACATGGCACGCGTCAGCCGTCCCGTGTTCTGATTGTAACGCGAACAATGATAGCTATCGATCAGCAACCGCCCGTCGGGCAGCCGGTGTTCGGCCAGATGCCCGAACTTGTACGCCGACAACCTCCCGCCGCTGGTCCGCACCGCGGACCCATGCGCGATCGAGCCCAGCGCGATCAGCGTGCGGACGTTCGGCACCGCCTCCAGCGATGCCTGGTAGAACACGCGGCACGTCGCGATCTCCTCCGGCGTCGGCTTGTTCTGCGGCGGCAGGCACTTGACCGCGTTGAGGATCACCGCGCCTTTCAGCCGGAAGCCGTCGTCGGCACTAGCCGCGTACGTGCCTTCGGCGAGCCCGAACTTGCTCAGCGTCTCGAACAGCAGCTCGCCCGCATAATCCCCCGTGAACGGTCGCCCCGTCCGGTTCGCGCCGTGCTTGCCCGGCGCCAAGCCGACGATCCCCAGCCAGGCATGCCGATCGCCCATTGCGCGCACCGGGCTGTTCCACCAGTCCGGATACTCCGCGCGGCAATCCTGCCGAAACGCGACCAGCCGCGGGCACAGCGGGCAATCGCGGGGCGGTTCGACCGCGGCGATCGGGCTCGGCGGCAGGTTGTGCAGCGCTTCGGGGCTGGCGGGGAGCATGACGGCGGCTTAGGCGAAGGCCAGTGGAGACAACAAGACCGGGCACGACAAGCTATGCGATCGCGCTCGGCTCCAATCGAAGGCACGGCCGCCACGGCGATCCGCGAAACGTGGTCGAAGCCGCGGTCGGCGCGCTCGCGGGTGCAGGTCTGGTCGTCACAGCCCGGTCGCGGACCCGCGAAACCCTGGCCATGGGCGGGGCCGGCCGACGCTTCGCCAACGCGGTCGTCATTGTCGAGACTTCGCTGTTCCCACCGGACTTGCTGGTGCTGCTCAAGCGCATCGAGCGCGTTTTCGGGCGCCGCACCGCACGCCGATGGGCCCCGCGTGTGCTCGACCTCGACATCCTCTGGTGGTCCGAAGGCCCTTACCGAGGCGGACGCGGAGCCTCTTCCCTGTCGATCCCGCATGAAGGGCTGGCGACGCGCGCCTTCGTCCTCGAACCCCTCCTCGACATCGTCCCGAATGCCCGGCATCCCCTTCTTGGGCGCACCTTTGCCTCGCTTTTGACCAGCCTGCGGGCACCCCGCCCGGTTGACCGCTTACGGCCGCACCCCTAGCTAACGGTGACCGGGCCCTTAGCTCAGTCGGTAGAGCACGTGACTTTTAATCACTAGGTCGCTGGTTCGAACCCAGCAGGGCTCACCATCGTTTTCCGAACGGACCGCATTGCAAGCGATCGACAACGCGCTGCTGCGGGCTTTGGTGCGCATCGGGCAGGATCGGCCTGAACTGCTGCCGCTCGTGCGCGGCGTGAGCGAACTGGGCGGTTCGGCATGGCTGGTGCCGCTGACTTCGGCCCTGGCGGCTCTGGTCTTCCTGCGCGGACACCCGCGACATGCGGCGGCGCTGTTGCTCGTCACGTCGGGCGGGCGACTCCTCGTGGAGCTACTCAAATGGTGGACCGGGCGTGTCCGGCCTGATCTGGTCGACTACCAGGTCACGGTGCACTCGCTGAGTTTTCCAAGCGGGCACGCCGCCAATTCGCTGATCGTATATCTGACTCTGGCTCTGATCGTAGCGCCCCTGTTCGGGGCTGCACGCTGGCCCGTCATCGCCGCCTTGATCGCAGCGGTTCTGATCGGCGTGACGCGTCCCATCTTGGGCGTACATTGGCCAAGCGACGTGCTGGCGGGTTGGGCGCTCGCCCTTGCCTGGACCCTGGCCGCCACTTGGGCGCTTGCGAAGTGGATGAGGGACGACCCGCGGACCGCCCCTCCTCCGATCAGCGGTTGATCGCCTGCTTCAGGTCGCGGGCACGGTCGTGGCCCTGCTTGACCTTGGTGTAGGCCTGCTGGACGACGGTCAGCGCCTGCGGGGACAGATCGACATTGCCGATCGCCGTCTCGAACTTCTCCTTGATATAGTCCTCGCCACGCTCGACTTCCTCGATGATCGCCTTGTCCTCGCGTGCGGACACCATTTCGCGCAGCTTCATGAATGCCTGGTGCGCCGAACCCAGCATCGACGGAGAGTCGGTCGGCTCGCCGCCCATGCTCGTGATCGCGTCGCGCAGCATGTGCGCGACTTCGGCGCGCTCCTTGGCACCCTGGTGGAACAGCGCCTGCACTTCGTTGCTGTCGACGTCGCGCGACGACTCCTCGTACCCTTTGACGCTGTCGTAAACGGTGGACAGAAGCGTGTTGAGGACGGCGACGTCCTTTTCGTTGGCCATGATGTGGCTCCTTCGTGAGTGGATGGAGCCTTGCTAACGTCAGGCAGGCGAAAAGGTTACGTAACCTTGCGGAACAGCAGCATGAGATTGCTCGCGGGCATCTCGACCAGTTCCGCCAAGGCGAACGCGGAGGATATGGCGGCGACCGCCTCGACGGTTCGCAGACCCCAGGCGGGATCACGCGCCTTGAGCGAAGCATCGAAGGCTTCGTTGCTGGGCGCGGTCGGCACGCCTAGGCGGCGGTACGGTCCGTAAAGGATCAGCGGCGCACCCGGCTCCAGCAACGTTGCCACGCCCGCAAACAGCCCGAGCGTCGCCGCCCACGGACTAATGTGGACCATGTTGATGCAGACGATCGCGTCGGCACGGTCGATCGGCCAATCCGCGGACGCGGCGTCGAGCGCGAGCGGCGGCAACACGTCGGTGCCCGCGCTCCACGACGCGATCGAAGCACGCGCATCCGCGTCCGGGTCGCTCGGCTGCCAAGCGAGCGTGGGCAAGCGTCGGGCGAAGTGCACGACGTGCTCGCCAGACCCGCTCGCGACTTCGAGCACGATCCCGCTGTCGGGCAACCAGCGCGCGAGCACGTCCGCGATCGCGTCCCGGTTGCGCTCCGCCGCGGGCGAGGACAGCCTCACTCCGCCGCCTGTGCGACCTCCGGTGCGCGGTAGGTCAGGACGGGCTTGCGCGCGGCAAGCGTCTCGTCAAGCCGGCGGCGCGGCGCGTGATAGGGCGCATCCTTGAGGCTTTGATCCCCCGCCTTGGCCCGCTCCGCCACCGACCGGATCGCGCCGATGAACTGGTCCAGCGCGGCCTTGCTCTCCGTTTCCGTCGGTTCGACCAGCATCGCGCCGTGAACGACGAGCGGAAAGTACATCGTCATCGGGTGGAAGCCTTCGTCGATCAGCCCCTTGGCGAGATCGAGCGTCGACAACCCGCCCGCGAACCCGCGATCGGAGAACAGGGCCTCGTGCATGCAAGGCCCGCTGCTCGCGAACGGCGCATCGAGGATGTCCTCCAGCTGCCGTAGGAGGTAATTGGCATTGAGCACCGCGTCCTCCGACACCTGCCGCAACCCGTCCGCGCCATGGCTCAGGATGTAAGCGAGCGCACGCGTGAACATGCCCATCTGGCCATGGAACGCGGTCATTCGGCCGAAGCTTTGGGGGTGCTCGGTCGCCGCGCCTTCTTCCTCCATCAGCTTGACGCTGCCGTCCGCGTAGCGCGCGGTGTACGGGATCGGCCCGAACGGCGACAATGCCTTGGACAGCACCACCGGCCCCGCCCCCGGCCCGCCGCCGCCGTGAGGCGTGGAAAACGTCTTGTGGAGGTTGATGTGCATCGCGTCGATGCCGAGGTCGCCCGGCCGCACGCGCCCGACGATCGCGTTGAAGTTCGCGCCATCGCAATAGACGAACCCGCCGCACGCATGCACCGCGTCCGAAATCTCGCGCATGTCTGGTTCGAACAGCCCGCACGTGTTGGGGTTGGTAATCATCACCGCCGCGACGTCAGGTCCGAGCCGCGCCTTGAGCGCCGCCAGGTCGACACGGCCCCGAGCGTCCGCCGGAATATTCTCGACGGTAAACCCGGCAAAGGCCGCGGTCGCGGGGTTGGTACCGTGCGCGCTCTCGGGCACCAGCACGACCGCGCGATCGTCGCCGCGGGCCTGCAGCGCCGCCTTGATGCAGAGCATGCCGCACAACTCGCCGTGCGCGCCCGCCTTGGGCGACATCGCGACGCCGTCCATGCCCGTGAGATCGATCAGCCAGAAGGCGAGCTCGTTGATGAGTTCGAGCGCGCCGCCCACCGTCTCCTGCGGCTGCAGCGGGTGGATGTCCGCGAAGCCGGGCATGCGCGCGACCTTCTCGTTGAGACGCGGGTTGTGCTTCATCGTGCACGATCCGAGCGGAAAGAAGCCGAGATCGATGCCGTAGTTCTGGCGCGACAGGCGGGTGTAGTGGCGAACCGTCTGCGGTTCGGACAGGCCGGGCAGGTCGATCGGGCGGTTGCGCTCGAGGCCGCCGAGGCGCGGCTTGGCAGTCGTGGGCGACCCGCTGAAGTCGACGCCTGTGCCATCCTCCAGACCCAACTCGAAGATCAGCGGTTCTTCGAGCATCAGGGCGCGGTTGCCCGTAAAGCTCGCCGCAACCTCGGCTTCGACCTTGCTGATCTCGTTCATGACAGCGCCTCCTCGAGTGCGTTGGCCAAAGCTTCGATGTCGTCCGCCGTCGCGGTCTCGGTCACGGCGACGACCAAGCCGTTCTCAAGCTCCGCAACACCTGGGTACAACCGCCCGAGTGACACACCGCCCAGAACGCCCGCCGCGGCCATCGCATGCACGACGGGCCGCGCGGGCTTTGGCAGGCGCAGCGTGAATTCGTTGAAGAAGGCGTCGTTGACGACCTCCACGCCCGGAACTTGCGCGAGCCGGTCCGCCGCGTCGCACGCCAGCGCGTGGTTGACCCCGGCGAGCTGACGCAGGCCCTTTTCGCCCAGCAGCGTCATGTGGATCGTAAACGCCATCGCGCACAGGCCCGAATTGGTGCAGATGTTGGACGTCGCCTTCTCGCGCCGGATATGTTGTTCGCGCGTCGACAGCGTCAGCACGAACCCGCGCTTGCCGTCCGCGTCGATCGTCTCTCCGCACAGACGCCCCGGCATCTGCCGCACGAGCTTCTCCGAACAGGCGAACAGGCCGACATACGGTCCGCCGAAGTTCAAACCGACGCCGATCGACTGCCCCTCGCCCACCACGATGTCCGCGCCCATTTCGCCCGGCGGCCGTAGCGCGCCGAGCGCGACGGGTTCGGTCACGACCGCGATAAGCAGCGCTTTGTGTTCGTGACACTTGGCCGCGATCGTCGACAGGTCGGCAACGCGTCCCAGGATGTCCGGGTACTGCACGACCACGCAGCTCGTTTCGTCATCGATTGCATCGAGGATGCGCGCCTCGTCCATTTCCGCGACGAGCCGCGGCAGCTTCGTGTCCAGCACGTCGCCCGTGAACCGCGCCATCGTCTTGCAGACTTCGACATAATGCGGGTGGAGCCCGGCGGACAGGACCGCCTTCGTCCGCTTCGTCACGCGCCGGGCCATCCCGATCGCCTCCCAGCACGCGGTCGAGCCGTCGTACATGGACGCGTTTGCGACGTCGCACCCGTACAGCCGCGCCACCTGCGTCTGGAACTCGAACAACGATTGCAGCGTGCCCTGCGCGATTTCCGGCTGGTACGGCGTGTATGCCGTCAGGAACTCGCCGCGCTGGATCAGGTGGTCCACGCTGGCGGGAATGTGATGCTTGTACGCGCCGCAACCGAGGAAGAATGGCACGTCGCCCGCGACCATGTTCTTGCGGGCGAGCGCGCCCAGATGGCGTTCGACGGACAACTCGCTTGCGTGATCGGGCAGGCCTTCGATCTTGCCGGACAGGCGCGCGGCTTCGGGCACGTCGACGAACAGGTCGTCGATGGAGGATGCACCGATGCTGGACAGCATGGCGGAACGGTCGGCGGTGGATAGGGGAAGATAGCGCAACTGGGCTGTTCCTGGGGAAGCCGTTCGTCCTGAGTAGCCGTTGAGCTTGTCGAAACGGCGTATCGAAGGATGCTTCGATACGGGTCTTCGACTTCGCTCAGCCCCTACTCAGCACGAACGGGGTTTGGGGGTCATGTGAGCAACTTAGAGGCTTGAAACGTAAGAGCGATACGCAGGCTCATCCATCAGCTTTTCCAGCTCGGACGGATCGCTCAGCCTGATCGTGAAGAACCACCCTTCCCCTTCAGCGGCCGTGTTTACCAGTGAGGGATCGTGGACCAACGCCTGATTGCCTTCGACCACCTCGCCCGACGCGGGCGCGTAAACGTCGGACGCGGCTTTCACCGACTCTACGACCGCGGCCTCCGCCCCCTTGCTGATACGCCTGCCCGCTTCGGGAACGTCGACGAACACGATGTCGCCGAGCTGTCCCTGCGCGTGCTTCGTGATGCCGACCGTCGCGGTGTCGCCGTCGACGCGGATCCATTCGTGTTCGGGGGTGAAATACACGCTCATGCGGGCGCTCCTTGGCGGACGTAGCGGTGGGGGACGAAGGGCATCGGCACGACCGTGCCCGTGAAGATTTTCGCGCGCTGTTCGACGGTGACGGTCGTGCCGACCTCCGCCATCGCGGCGGGGACGTACGCCATGGCTATCGGGGTTTCCAGTATGGGCGAGAAGCCGCCGGACGTCACGCGGCCGACTTCGCTGCCCTCGCCGTCGAGCACGAGCGCGCCTTCGCGGACCGGCTGGCGGCCTTCGATGGCGAGGCCGACGCGACGACGGATGGGGGCGGTCTCTATCTCGCCGACGATGCGGTCCGCACCCGGGAACCCGCGCTCGCCGCGCCGGCGCTTCGGCACGGCGAACGTCAGGCCTGCCTCGACCGGGGTGATCGTCGTGTCGAGATCGTGGCCGTAGAGCGGCAAGCCCGCCTCGAGTCGCAGCGAGTCACGTGCGCCTAGGCCGATCGGCTTGACGTCGGGCTGCTCGATGAGCCGATCCGCCAATGCCTCGACCTGCGTCGCGGCGATCGAGATCTCGAAGCCGTCCTCGCCGGTGTAGCCCGAACGGCTGATCCACATCGTGGCGCCGTCCAGCGTGAACGCCGACCCCTGCATGAAGGTCAGCGCCTCGACGCCAGGAACCAGTCTCGACAACGCGTCGACCGCGCGCGGCCCCTGCAACGCGAGCAGCGCCTGTTCCTTCATGTGGTCGACGACCACCGTCGGCGGCAGCTTGTCGGTCATGTGCGCGATGTCGTCGATCTTGGTCGCGCCGTTGACGACGACATAGAAGTGATCGCCGCGCCGAGTCGCCATGAGGTCGTCGATGATCCCGCCGCCTTCGGTCAGCAGCAGCGAGTAGCGCAGGCGACCGTCGGCCAGCAGGACGAGGTCCGCGGGCATGAGCCTCTGCAGCGCGACGTCGATGCCCGTGCCGCCGACGAGCAGCTGCCCCATGTGGCTGACGTCGAACAGCCCGGCATTCTCGCGCGTCCAGCGGTGTTCGGCGATGATGCCTTCGTACTGGATCGGCATGGCGTAGCCCGCGAACGGGACCATGCGTGCACCCTGCGCGCGGTGCCACGCATCCAATGGCAAGGTGTTGGGGGTCAGCTCGCTCAACGACACTCTCCGGCAGGCGGCAAGACGCGCGCGGGAACCCGCGAACGCCCTGCCCCCTCTGTCACTTGAACCTGAGAGCTTTCGCCGGACGAATCCAACTTACCCCTTCGGTGAGACACGTCGCCGCGCCTGCTTTCCAGAGTGTCTTTTCGTCCGCGCGGTCCTGGTGACCTGAGAGATTCCGGGGCGGTTGCTCCTTCGGCGGCGAGGGCCGGAACCCTCCACGCTCTCCCGCGCGGCCGTCCGGCGAACCGGCGACGGGAGGGGCATGGCCAGAGAGGTAGGGCAAGTCAATCACCTACTGAAGCCGTTAAAGCTGAGTAGGGGCAAAGCCCCGTATCGAAGCACCGAGTCCAATCCTTCGATACGCCGCTTCGACAAGCTCAGCGGCTACTCAGGACGAGCGGAGTCATGGAGCTAAGATGCGTGGTCAACGCGTCGCGTTGTACGCCAGCTGTTCCGGGGTAAGCTGAAACCCGACGAGCATCTCGAAGCTCGCGCGACTGACCGCGGTGCGCGCTTCCGGATCGGTCAGCGGATCGACCGCCGCGTCGACATCGCCCGTCTTGCGGCGGCGGGTCAGCTTGGTGCGCACCGCGTCGGGCAGCGTCGTCGCCGCGCGCGACACCTGCGTCGTCGATCCGCCCGTCGTGCTCGCGCGCAGCTGGCCGTCGGCGAAGCGCAATGCGACGCGGCTCGTGCGCTTGGCGATGATGTTGGTGCCGCCCTGCACCACGGTCGTGAACGTCGGCAGGATCACCTCGCGCGCACCCGCCGCATCCCGCCTGCGCGCGTTGACTTCGTAGGTCGCGGTGGTGACGATGTTCGCGCCCGCGTCGTTGCAGGTCGAGCGCACGTTGGTGACGTACGCGACCACGTCGATCGCGCGCGCGTCCCGGCTCGCGGGCGGATCGAACAGGGTTACGTCTCCAGTGGACGCGGGGATCGCGACCGCGGGACAGGCCGATCGCGTGATCACGACGCCGCCGTCCTCGACGATATCGTCGCTCGCGCAAGCTCCCAGGGCGGCGACGAACATGGGCAGCAGGAACTTCATACTCGGCACGGCTGCACAACTCTTCGATCGTTTGGAGACGCGATCACCATAGGAAGCGCCTTTCACCCCGGCAAGCGATGGCTTAGATGGGCGGCATGCGTATCCGACCCCCGCTCGACATCGTCATCGCCGCCCCGCGCGGCTTCTGCGCAGGCGTCGACCGCGCGATCCGCATCGTCGAGCTCGCGATCGAGAAGTACGGCGCGCCCGTCTACGTCCGGCACGAGATCGTCCACAACAAGTTCGTCGTCGACCGCCTGCGCATGATCGGCGCGGTGTTCGTGGACGAGCTCGACGCGGTTCCCGACGGTGTTCCCGTCGTCTTTTCCGCGCACGGCGTGCCCAAGGCGGTGCCGCACAAGGCGGCCAGCCGGGGGTTGGAATTCTTCGACGCCACCTGCCCGCTCGTGTCCAAGGTCCATCGTCAAGCCGAGAAACTCGTCGACACGGGCCGGCACATCCTCTTCATCGGCCATTCGGGACATCCCGAAGTCATCGGCACGTTCGGCCAGGTCGAACCGGGCGCGATGACACTCATCGAAACGGCGGAGGACGCCGCGACCGTGCAGGTCGAGAATGCGGACGAGCTCGCCTACCTGACGCAGACGACCTTGTCGGTGGACGATACGGCCGAGATCATCGGGGTGCTGAAAGGCCGCTTCCCTGCGATCCGCGCGCCGCACAACGACGACATCTGCTACGCGACATCCAACCGTCAGGCCGCGGTCAAGTCGATCGCTCCGCGGTGCGACGCGATGCTCGTCATCGGCGCGCCAAACTCGTCGAATTCGGTGCGGCTGGTGGAGGTTGCGCAGCGCGAAGGCGTGCGCGCGCAGCTGATCGGGCGCGCGAGCGAGCTCGACCTGACCTGGCTGACGGGGGTGCGCACGCTCGGCGTGACGGCCGGGGCATCCGCGCCCGAAACGCTGGTGCGCGAGGTCGTCGACTATCTGTCGCTCCACTTCGACGTACGCGAGCGCGAGGACGACGCGGGGATCGTCGAGCGCATGGTGTTCAAGCTGCCGCGCGGCCTCGAAGCGGCGTAGTTTCGAATGGCCGAACTGCCGCTCGTCAGGATCGCGACCGACGGCGCGTGCAAGGGCAATCCGGGCCCCGGCGGATGGGGCGCGCTCATCCGCATGGGCGCGCACAAAAAGGAGCTGTCGGGCGGCGAGCCGCTGACCACCAACAACCGCATGGAGTTGCTGGGCGCGATCCGCTCCCTGGAGGCTCTGACCCGCCCGTGCCGCGTGCAGCTCTCGACGGACAGCGTCTACGTGCGCGACGGCATCACCAAGTGGATCCACGGCTGGCAGCGTAACGGCTGGCGCACCGCCGCCAAGAAGCCGGTCAAGAACGACGAACTGTGGCGCGAACTCCTCGCCGCGACGGGTCCGCACGTGATCGAGTGGAAATGGGTCAAGGGCCACGCGGGCGACCCGGACAATGAACGGGTGGATCGGCTCGCCAGCGACGCGGCGGTCAAGATGGGGCGGCGCTAGAACCCTCTCCCTTTGGGGAGAGGGAACCAGAGCGGCATGACTTGGCGTAACCCAGTCCGTTCGTCCTGAGTAGCGGCTGAGCTTGTCGAAGACGCGTATCGAAGCATCCCTGCTGGTCCTTCGATACGCCGTTTCGACAAGGCTCAACGGCTACTCAGGACGAACGGGAGTCTTATAAGTTCACCTGCCCCTGGTTACGGAATCGCAACGCGCGGCCGCTAACCCGCTAACCATGTCCGCGACGATCGCCGCCCATCTGCTGATGCTGATCCTCGCCGGCCTGCTCGTGCGCGCCGCGATCGGAGACATGCGCACCTTCAACATATCCAACGAGCTTAACACGGCGATCCTGGCGATCGCGCCTCTTCTGTGGTCCGCCGACGATCTGAGCTGGACCGCGGTTGGCTGGACGCTGATCGCCGCCGGCGCGACCTTTGTCGTTCTCACGGGCGCGTTCATGCTCGGCGTTATGGGCGGGGGCGACGTGAAGATGGCGCCCGCCGTCATGCTCTGGTTCCCCGCGAGCCACGCCCTCGACTTCCTGTTCGTCATGTCCGCCGTCGGTGGGCTCGTCACGCTGTTCGAGCTCGTGCGTCACCGGGTCCTGCGCCGGACCGGGCGTCCCGAAATCCCGTACGGCGTCGCGATCGCCGCCGCCGGACTTTGGTCGATCGCCGAACGATATCTTTACCAATTTAGCTGATGAGACGGTCCGGGTTCAAAGTCCCGCTTGGGAGGCATGCGACGTCATGGATGTGAAGAAGATAGCGCTGTTGGTCGGCGCGCTCATCGTAGCGGCGGTGACCGCCGTGATGGCGAAGAACATGTTTTCCGGGGCCGGATCGACGACGGCTTCGGCCTCGGCGCCCGCCCCCGTTCCGATGGGCCCTGCGATCATGGTCGCGACCAAGTCGCTTCCCGTGGGCACGATCATCGACGCCACCGCGATCAAGTTCCAGCCGTGGCCCAAGGATCTCGTCCAGCTCCACTACTTCATCCAGGGCAACCCGGACGCGGACGTGTCCAAGCTGATCGGCACGGTCGTCCGCAACCCGATCACGGCAGGGCAGCCCGTCACGCAGGGCGCGCTGGTCAAGCCCGGCGACCGCGGCTTTCTAGCGGCGGCGCTCGGCCCCGGCATGCGCGCCATCACGGTTCCCGTGTCCGCGACCAGCGGCGTCGGCGGGTTCATCTTTCCCGGCGACCGGGTCGACCTCGTCCTGACGCAGGACGTCGCGGGCGGCGGCGACGGCCCGCCGCTAAAGGTCACCGAGACGATCGTGCGCAACATGCGCGTTCTCGCCACCGATCAGCGCACCGTCAGCGAAGGCGTCGACGGCAAGCAGGAGGTCAAGACCTTCTCCACCGTCACGCTCGAGGCCACGCCCAAGCTCACCGAAAAGATCACGGTCGCGCAGACGATCGGCAGCCTGTCGCTGTCGCTGCGGTCGATCGCGGACAACACGATCGAGCTGGAGCGCGCGATCGCCGCCGGCGAGATCCAGGTGCCGGAGGGCGACGATCCCAACGCCGAGAAGCGCATGCTGCTCGCCATCGCGTCGCAGCCGATCGACACGGACACGAGCTATACGGTCGGCGGCGACGTCTCGCGCTACCAGCGCCGCAGCGTGCCCGGCCGTCCCAAGTCGGAAAGCCCGCCGCAGCCCGCCGCGGTCGTTCAATACGAGCAGCCCGCCCGCCAGTCCGCCGCCACCGACGCCGTCAGCGTCGGACCCGTGGTCAAGGTCGCGCGCGGCAACAGCGTCACCATCGTTCCGGTTGGAGCCAAGTAGATGATCAGCAGCAAGTCCACCCGCCTGCGCATGTTGGGCACCACCGTCGCCGCGGGCCTGGCGCTCAGCATGGCAACGCTGGGCAGCACGCCCGCCGCCGCGCAGAACCCGGTCGCGGTGTCGCCGGCCGAAACGATGACGCTGTCCGTCGGACGCGGTTCGATGATCCGGCTCAACAGCCCGATGACCGACCTGTTCGTCGCCGATCCCGGCGTCGCCGACGTCCAGGTCCGTTCGTCGACGCAGCTCTACGTGTTCGGCAAGGGCAAGGGCGAGACCACGGTGTACGCCACCGACCGGTCGGGCCGCGTCGTCTATTCGACCAACGTCCGCGTCGGAAACAACATCTCGACCGTCGACGACATCCTGCGCCTGGCCATGCCGGAAGCGCAGATCGAGGCGACGCCGATGAACGGCATCATGCTCCTGACGGGCACCGTCGGCTCGCCGGGCGACGTCGAGGAGGCGACGCGCATCGTCAAGGCCTATGTCGGCGAAGGCACCGAGGTCATCGCCCGGCTTCGCACCGCGACGCCGCTGCAGGTCATGCTCAAGGTCAAGATCGCGGAAGTCAGCCGGTCGCTGGTCAAGGACATCGGCGTCAATTTCCTCAGCAATTCGAGCAACAGCAACGGCTTCGTGTTCGGCGCGGCGCAGGGAACGGGCATCAACACGACAACGGGTGCCATCACCGTGCCTGCGGTGGGCACGGTGCTTCGCGCGAGTGGTCGCCTGCTGGGGGTCGACATCCTGTCGACGCTGAACCTCGCCGAGAACGACGGCCTCGTCACCACGCTCGCCGAGCCCAGCCTGACGGCCTTGTCGGGCGAGACGGCGAGCTTCCTTGCCGGCGGCGAGTTTCCCATTCCCGTGTCGCAGGGCCTCGGCAACGTCACCGTCGACTACAAGCAGTACGGCGTCAGCCTCGCCTTCACGCCTTATGTCCTGGCGGACGGGCGCATCTCGATGCGGGTACGGCCCGAGGTCTCCGAGCTGTCGACCGAAGGATCGGTGCGGCTCAACGGCTTCACCGTTCCCGCAACGACGACCCGGCGCGCGGAGACGACCGTGGAGCTGGGTTCCGGCCAGAGCTTCATGATCGCCGGCCTGATGCGCAATTCGAACAGCAACGCGATCAACAAGGCGCCGTTTCTGGGCGACCTGCCGATCATCGGCGCGCTGTTCCGATCGACGGGCTTCCGCAAGGCGGAGACCGAGCTGGTGATCATCGTGACGCCGTACCTGGTCAAGCCGGTGTCCGGCCGTCTCGCACTGCCGTCCGACGGCTATCGCGAGCAGAACGACGCGCAACGCTTCCTCGCGATCCCCGGCAGGAACGGCGTGTCGGGCGCGCGCGAACCGCGGCCGACGCTCGCACCGCCGCGCACCGTGGTCGGACGCGGCGCGGCGCTGCCGGCTCCCCGCGTCGGCGCCAAGACGAGCGCCTCCCCCGGCTTCAACTTCTGATCGCCGCTGGCCAGCACAAGGATTTTCCCAATGGCACGTAAACTCGTTATCGCTCTGGCCCTCGCGGGCGCTTCGTTGAGCGGCTGCGGCCCCGTCAACCGCGGCGTGGAGTCGGTCAATCAGCCCGTCGTCAGCCGCACCGACTACGTCTTCGACCTGGTCGCGCCGGAGTACGGGAGCCTGTCCCCGGCGGAAGTCGCCCGCCTGGACGGCTGGTTCCAATCGCTGCAGGTCGGATACGGCGACACGATCTACGTCGACGATCCGCAGGGCTTCGGCGATCCCAGCCGCCGCGGCGCGGTCGCGGCCGTGGCTCGGCGTTACGGGCTCGACGTCGCGACCGGCGCGCCGATCACGGGGGGCGGTATTTCGAACGGAGCCGTGCGCGTGATCGTCAGTCGCAGCGGGGCCTATGTTCCCGACTGCCCCAACTGGGATCGTCCGCTTTTCCCCGAGTACCAAGGCAGCACGACGTCCAACTTCGGATGCGCGACCAACGGCAATCTTGCGGCGATGATCGCCAACCCCGGCGACCTCATCTCCGGTCGCGCGCCGGGGCAGACGACCGCGATCTTCAGCAACAGGGCGCTTGAGTCGATCCGCGACGCGAAGCCGACCGGCCTCAATGGCCTCAAGATAGAATCCTCGGGGGGCAGATAACATGAACGCACCGTTCAATCCGCGCGGCGCGGCCTTGCGCGATCCTTTCACCGCGTTCGTGTGCGACGATGCGACGGCGGACCTGCTGCGGCCGGTCGCGGTCGAGCATGGCTGGGCCCCTGAGAAGATCAACAAGGGGGGCCTGCGCAACGCGGTCCAGACGCTGTCCGTGTCGGCGAGCCCGCACATCCTGTTCGTCGATCTGTCCGAGTCCGGTGATCCGCTCAACGACATCAACGCGCTCGCCGAAGTCTGCGAGCCCGGCACCGTCGTGATCGCGGCGGGCCAGGTCAACGACGTCCGCCTGTTCCGCGATCTCGTCTCGTCGGGCATCCAGGATTACCTGCTCAAGCCGTTCACCGCGGACCAGCTGCGCGACGTGTTCGCCAACGCGCAGATGACGATCGCCGGGCCCCGGTCGAGCGATCCCGTCAACGAGCGTCCGCACGTCATGACCGCCGTGATCGGCGTGCGCGGCGGCGTCGGCGCATCGACGATCGCGACCTCCGTCGCGTGGCTGCTCGGCGACAAATCGGGCCGCACGACCGCTTTGCTCGACCTCGACGTGCATTTCGGGACGGGCGCGCTCGCGCTCGATCTGGAGCCCGGTCGCGGCCTCACCGACGCGATCGAGAACCCCAGCCGCATCGACGGGTTGTTCATCGAGCGCGCGATGGTGCGCGCCAACGACAAGCTTTCGGTGTTGTCCGCCGAGGCACCGATCAACTCGCCGCTGATCACGGACGGGACTGCATTTCATCAGCTCCAGGAGGAGATGAAGAGCGCGTTCGAGAGCACGGTCATCGACCTGCCGCGCGCGATGCTCATCCAGTACCCACACCTCGTTCACGACGCGCACGTTACCGTGGTGGTGGTCGAGCTCACTCTTGCGGCGACGCGCGACGCGATCCGCATCCTGTCGTGGCTGAAGGCCAACGCCCCGTCGAGCCGGGTCCTCGTCGTCGCCAACCGCATGCCGACCTCGGGCGGGCTCGAGATCACGCGCAAGGACTTCGAAAACTCGATCGAACGCGGGATCGACTTCGTCATCCCCGAGGATCCCAAGGTGCTGGCGCAGGCGGCGAAGCTGGGTAAGCCGCTCGCCGAGGTTTCCGGCAACGGCAAGATCTCGGGCCCGCTGGTGCAGCTGGCGGCCGCGATCCTGGCGAACGCGGACGAGGGCATCGAAGGTGCCGCGCCCGCCGGTTCCAAGGGAGCCAAGTCGCTGATGGGCAACTTCAAGGCGATGCTCAAGCCCAAGGCCAAGGTCGCAAAGGCGTAAAACACCGCCGCTCGCAAGCCATAAGGAAGTTTCGTGCTGTCATTCGTCGCCTTTGCGGTCGGACTGCTGCTCATGGGGGGCATGGTCTATCTCGCGTTCGCCGGACCGTCCGTGTCGAAGGCAAGCAACCGCCGTCTGGATTCGCTCAAAGAGCGGCACAGCGGATCGAGCGCGATGGCGACGCAGGCGCAGATGAAGAAGGTCATGGCCGCGCGCATGACCAAGCTGGACGGGGTCGCGACACGCATCCTGCCCAACCCCAAGCAGCTCGCCAAGCGCATCGAGATGACGGGCAAGAGCTGGACGTTGTTCAACTACCTCGCAGCGTCCGCCGCGCTTGCGATCGCAATTCTCGTGTTCGCGTACGTCAAGACGGGCAAGCTGAGCTTCGCGATCCCGATCGGGCTGCTCGTCGGGCTGGGCCTCCCGCACTGGTTCATTGGCTTCATGATCAAGCGCCGGATCAAGCTTTTCACGCGGCGTTTTCCCGACTCCATCGAGCTCATGGTACGCGGGCTTCGCTCCGGACTTCCGATCACGGAGACGATCGGCATCGTTGCGACCGAGATTCCGGGTCCTGTCGGCATCGAGTTCCGATCGATCTCGGACAAGATGAAGATCGGCCGGACGATGGAAGCCGCGTTGCAGGAGACCGCGGACCGGCTCGGCACGCCCGAGTTCCAGTTCTTCACGATCACGCTCGCCATCCAGCGCGAGACGGGCGGCAATCTGGCCGAGACGCTGACCAACCTGGCCGACGTGCTGCGCAAGCGCGCGCAGATGAAGCTCAAGATCAACGCGATGTCGTCTGAATCCAAGGCGTCCGCCTACATCGTCGGGTCGCTGCCCTTCATCGTGTTCACGATGATCTGGTTCATCAGTCCGGACTACATGGCCGGCTTCTTCACCGAACCGCGGCTCATGGTCGCGGGGCTGGTCGGCATGGTGTGGATGTCGATCGGCGCGTTCATCATGGCCAAGATGGTCAACTTCGAAATCTGATCGGGCGTAAGAGCGATGGAAACGACTGGACCGACCCTGTTGGGCGTCGACGTGATCTGGGTGGCGACTTTGCTGTCCGCGATCGCGACGCTGATGGTCATACTCGCGATCTACGCGGCCACCACGGTGCGCGACCCGATGGCCAAGCGCGTCAAGACGCTGAACGATCGGCGCGAGCAGTTGAAGGCGGGCATCGTCGCCTCGACGTCCAAGCGCCGCAAGAAGATCACCAACCAGAACGACGCCGCCGACAAGATGCGGTCGGTGCTCGGCAACTTCAAAATGTTGCAGGACGACCAGATCGTCAAGACGCAGATGAAGCTCGCGCAGGCGGGCGTCCGGACCAAGGACCTCGCCTTCTTCGTCATCGCCGCGCGCTTCGCCGCGCCCGTGGTCCTGGGCTCGTTCATGGTCTTCATGGTCTACTATATCGATTATTGGCCCGAATGGAGCTCGCTCAAGAAATACGGAGCGGTCGCGGCCACGTTCGTGCTCGGGTACAAGGCGCCCGACATCTGGCTGAGCAACAAGATCTCCAAGCGATCCAAGGAGATCCGCAAAGGTCTGCCCGATGCGCTTGATCTGCTCGTCATCTGCGCCGAGGCGGGGCTCACCGTCGACGCCGCGTTCAACCGCGTGTCCAAGGAGTTGGGCAAGGCCTATCCGGAGCTGGGCGAGGAGTTCGCGCTGACGTCGATCGAGCTGGGGTTCCTGACCGATCGCCGCATGGCGTTCGAGAACCTGGCCAACCGCATCGACCTGGAGGCGGTGCGCGGCGTCGTCACCACCATGATCCAGACGGAGAAATACGGCACCCCGCTCGCGTCGGCGCTGCGCGTGCTGTCGGCCGAGTTCCGCAACGAGCGCATGATGCGCGCGGAGGAAAAGGCGGCCCGACTGCCCGCGATCATGTCGCTGCCGCTGATCCTGTTCATCCTGCCGACGCTGTTCATCGTCATCCTGGGGCCGGCGGCCTGTTCGATCGGCGACGCGTTCGGCGGATAAGGGGAACGGGCAGGCGTTCGCGCGTTATCGTCCGGGAACACGGAGGAACGACGCGGTGCAGCCTTTTACCTTGGACCAGGCAATCATCGCGGGGCTGCTGTTCCTGCTGGGCATATTGATCGGGATGTATTTTCTGGCGGGCGGCAAGTCGAAGCGGCTGTACCGGCAGGAAGTGGTTCGGCGCGAGGCTCTGGAAAAGGAGAACGAGCAGCTGCGGCGAGAGGCGCGCGAGCAGGTCGCGATGCGGCGGACGGTCGTTCCCGTGCCGCCCCCGCCGCCGCCCGTGCAGACCGCCGCCGCGCCGGTCGCCCGCCCCGCGACGCGCGATCCGTTCACGGACGAGCCCCCGCTCGGCGGGCCATACCGCGCGAACAGGCCGAGCGGCGAAGGCGAACCGGATATCGTCATACGGCGGCCCTGAGCGCGGCTTGCGCGGCGGCGAGCCGGGCGATCGGGATGCGGTAGGGCGACGCGCTGACGTAATCGAGTTTGAGCGATTCGCAGAAAGCGATCGAGGCCGGGTCGCCACCATGTTCTCCGCAGATGCCGAGCTTGATGGCGGGCCGCGCGGCGCGGCCGCGGTCGGCGGCGAGCCGGATCAGTTCGCCGACCCCTTCCACGTCTATGGTCACAAAGGGGTCGCGCGGCAGGATGCCCTGTTCGACATAGTGCGACAGGAAGCGGCCCGCGTCGTCGCGCGACAGGCCCAGCGTCATCTGCGTCAGGTCGTTGGTGCCGAAACTGAAGAACTCGGCGGAGGCTGCGATCGGTCCGGCCTGCAACGCGGCGCGGGGGACCTCGATCATGGTGCCGACCTGGTAGGTGATATGACTCCCGCGCTCGCCGAAGACCTGCGCCGCGACGCGGTCGACGAGCGCCTTCATCAGCTCCAGCTCGCGCGGGGTGGCGACGAGCGGGATCATGATCTCGGGAAGCGGGGCTTCGCTTGCCGCGGCGACGTCGAGCGCGGCCTCGAAGATCGCGCGCGCCTGCATCTCGTAGATCTCGGGGTAGGTCACGCCCAGCCGGCAGCCGCGGTGGCCGAGCATCGGGTTGAACTCGTGCAGCTCGGCGACGCGCGCCTTCAACCGGTCGATTCCGACTCCGGCGAGGTCGGCAAGCGCGGCGAACTCGGCTTCGGCGTGCGGCAGGAACTCGTGGAGCGGCGGGTCGAGCAGGCGGATCGTGACGGGCAAACCGGCCATGATGCGGAAGATTTCGGCGAAGTCGGATCGCTGTTCGGGGAGGAGCTCGGCGAGCGCCTTGCGCCGACCCGCCTCGGTATCGGCGAGAATCATGCGGCGGACCGCCGAAATGCGGTTGGCATCGAAGAACATGTGTTCGGTTCGGCACAGGCCGATGCCCTCCGCGCCGAACGCGCGCGCGGTGCGGCAGTCGGCGGGGGTTTCGGCGTTGGTGCGGACGCGGAGGCGGCGGACCGCGTCGGCCCAGCCCATCAGCGTGGAGAAATCGCCGCCGAGCACGGGTTCGATCGTCGCCACCTCGCCCGACATGACCTCGCCGCGCGCGCCGTCGATCGTCAGCATGCTGCCTTCGCGCAAGGTCAGCGTGCCGACCTTGAGCGTGCGCTGGACGAGGTCGATCTGCAACGTTCCCGCGCCCGACACGCATGGCCTACCCATGCCGCGCGCGACCACCGCGGCATGGCTCGTCATGCCGCCCCGAGCCGTCAATATGCCGCGGGCGGCGTGCATGCCGTGGATGTCTTCCGGCGATGTCTCCGTGCGGACCAGGATGACGGGCTCGCCCAGCGCCGCGTAGCGTTCGGCGGTGTCGGCATCGAGCACGATCAGTCCGGACGCCGCGCCCGGCGACGCGGGCAGCCCGCGCGCGATCACGGTGCGCGGCGCGTCCGGGTCGAGCGTCGGGTGGAGAAGCTGGTCGAGCGCCTGCGCGTCGACGCGCAGCACGGCCTCGTTCTGGGTGATCAGGCCTTCGGCGGCCATGTCGACCGCGATCTTCAGTGATGCACGCGCGGTCCGCTTGCCGCTCCGCGTCTGGAGCATCCAGAGCTGACCGCGTTCCACCGTGAACTCGATGTCCTGCATGTCGCGGTAGTGCGCTTCCAGCAGGTCGAAGACGCGCGCGAGTTCCGCGTAGGTGTCCGGAAGCGCTTCCTCCATCGACGGCGCGGTCGCCCCCGCCCCTTCCCGCGCCGCGAGCGTCAGATATTGCGGGGTACGGATGCCCGCGACGACGTCCTCGCCCTGCGCGTTGATGAGATACTCGCCGTAGTGGCGGCTTTCGCCCGTCGAGGGATCGCGGGTGAAGGCGACGCCGGTCGCCGACGTCGCCCCCATGTTGCCGAACACCATCGCCTGGACGTTGACCGCGGTTCCCCAGTTCCCCGGAATGTCGTTCAGCCGGCGGTAGACCTTCGCGCGGTCCGACTGCCACGACCCGAACACCGCGGCGACCGCGCCGTCCAACTGTTCGCGCACGTCTTGCGGGAACGGGCGGCCGAGTTCGGTTTGGACGAGCGTCTTGTATTCGGCGACGAGCGCGCGCCAGTCGTCCACCGTCAGGTCGGTGTCGAGGCTGACGCCGCGATCCTCCTTGGCGATTTCCAGCGCGTCCTCGAACGCGTGCATCGATATGCCGAGCACGACGTCCGCGTACATCGACACGAAGCGGCGGTAGCTGTCCCACGCGAAGCGGGGGTCTCCGGAGGTGGCGGCGAGCCCTTCGACGGTGGCGTCGTTGAGGCCGAGGTTGAGCACGGTGTCCATCATACCCGGCATGGACACGCGCGCGCCGGACCGGACGGAGACGAGCAGCGGGTCGTCGGGGTCGCCGAAGCGTTTGCCGACGATGGCTTCGATGTGCGCGATGCCGTCGGCGATGCCGGATCGCAGCGTGTCCGGGAGCGTGCCTCCCGCGTCGTAATAAGCGGCGCACCAGGGGGTGGGGATGGTGAAGCCGGGCGGCACGGGCAGGCCGATCGACGCCATTTCGGCAAGGTTCGCGCCCTTGCCGCCGAGATGGTCGCGGTCGCCCCGACCGCCTTCGGCCGTGCCGCCGCCGAAGCGGGCGATCGCGTTCGCCGTCACGGAAAAGCCCGCCGAAACTGACGATGTTGATGCGTTGGCCACGGCCATTCGGTCAGTTTAGTCAGTTTATCAGCCTTCGATGCGCGAAAAGTCGGCGACGCCGTGCACCGCGTCGCGCAGTCGAGCGAGCAGCGCCAACCGGCCAGAGCGCTTGGCGGGATCGGGGTCGTTGACCATCACGGTTTCAAAGAACGCATCCACGGGCCCGCGCAAAGCCGCGAGCGCGGCCATGGCGGCTTCGAAATTCTCAGCTTCGACGGCGGCGCGGGCTTGCGGCTCGGCCGAGTCGAGAGCGGCTATGAGGGACTGTTCCACAGGTTCGGGGGTGTAGGAAAGTTGTTTCCGCGCCGGATGCGCAAGCGCGGCCATGGCGGCGGCGACGTCCGGATCGTCGACCATGACGAAGGGGTCCTCTTCGCCCGTGAACAGCAGGTTGTCGTCGATCTCGCCGTCGCCATGAAGCGGCGCGTCGTCGCGCGCTTCGCCGCCCGCGTACCCTTCCTTCTTGAGGATGTTGGCGGCGCGCTTGTAGCCGGCGAGGAGGTCGCGGCCTTCGGGGGTTTCGACGAACTTTTGTAGAGCGTGGACGCGAGCGAGGAGGCGGACGAGGTCGTCCTCTCCGCCGAGCGCGAACACCGCATCGATGAGGTCGTGGCGGACGCCGGCTTCGCGTTGCTGTACCTTGAGGCGGTCGGCGAAAAACCAAACGAGACCAGCGTTTCCGGTTGCGATCTCGTCTAACAGTAATGAGTCGAGCTGATTACGAGATTGCCGACGCACTTCGTCTTCGTCGTGCCTTCGTCCCGACGCGATCACGTCCGTTGCCGTTTCAAACGTATCATCGAGGCTGAAACGCAACTTGTTTGCCAGCACCAGTCGGATGAAGCTCAGGGCAGCACGACGCAGGGCAAAAGGATCTTTGGAGCCCGTTGGTTTCTCCCCAATGGCGAAGAAGCACATCAGCGTATCCAGCTTATCCGCCAAGCTCACCGCCACCGTCACCGGCGCGGTCGGCACCTCATCCCCCTGCCCTACAGGCTTGTAGTGGTCGCGGATGGCGTTGCAGACTTGGTCGTCCTCGCCTTGGGCGCGGGCGAGGTGGGCGCCGATCGTGCCTTGGAGCTCGGGGAACTCGGCGACCATCTGGGTGACGAGGTCGGCCTTGCAGAGGCGCGCGGCGCGTTCGGTGAGGGTGGCCAAATCCTCCCCAGGATGGGGAGGGGGACCAGCCGCAGGCTGGTGGAGGGGGTTCGGAATGCGCGCGGAGGCGGTCAGTGGCGCTTCGGACCCCCCCTCCACCACCGGCTGCGCCGGCGGTCCCCCTCCCCGTGCCGGGGAGGATTTTACGATTTCCTCCTCCACCAACCATCTTGCCAGCTTGGCGACGCGCTCGACCTTGTCCGCTACGGTTCCGAGTTTCTCGTGGAAGACGATGTCGCCGAGCTTCTTCGCCTGCTCCTCCAGCGGGACCCGCAAATCCGCTTCCCAGAAGAATTTCGCGTCCGCCAGCCGCGCCGACAACACGCGTTCGTTGCCCGCGACGATCGCCGCGCCGCCGTCGGTGGCCTCGATGTTGGCTATACAGACGAAGGCGGGGGCGAGGTGGCCGGCTGCGTCGGTGCAGGAGAAATACTTCTGGTTGGTGCGCATGGTGAGCTGGATCACCTCGCGCGGGACCTCGAGGAAGGCGGGGTCGAAGCGGCCGAGCAGGGGCACGGGCCATTCGGTCAGGCCCGCGTTCTCCGCGATCAGGCCGGCGTCCGGAACGAGGGTTAGGCCCGCCGCCGCGGCGGCGGCCATTGCCCCGTCTTCAATGACTTGCGCGCGTTCGTTGCTATCGAGAATGACGTGGCACGCGCGCAGTTTGGCGGCGTAGTCGTCGGCCGATCCGATCGTGATGATGCCCGGATGGTGGAAGCGGTGGCCGAGCGTCGCGGCTCCGGATTTGATGCCCGCGACCTCGCAAGGCACGATCCGTTCGCCCAGCAGGGCGACGATCCCGGTCAGCGGGCGGACCCAGCGCGGGCTTTCCGTAGACAGCGACGCCGCGCCCCAGCGCATCGACTTGGGCCAGGGAAAGGCGCGGACGATCGCGGGGATTGCTTCGGCAAGCACGTCGATGGTGGGGCGGCCGGGCTTGTACATGACGGCGTAGAGGAACGTGCCTTTCTTGTCGGTGCGTTCCTCCAACTGGTCGCGAGCCAGGCCGGTGGACTTGAGGAAGCCTTCGAGCGCCTGGGCGGGCGCATCGGCGCGGGGACCGCGGCGTTCCTCGCTCGCGCCGGCAGTGTCGTCGGGTAAGTCTCGGGCGATCAACGCCAATCTGCGTGGCGTGGCGTGGGTTTCGATCGTCGCGGTGAGACCCGCGGCGGCGAGCTGTTCGGTGAAGAGGCGGGCGAGGTCGTCGCGGGCCTTTTCCTGCATCCTTGCCGGGATCTCTTCGGAGCGGAGTTCGAGGAGGAAGTCAGGCATCTAGATCCTCCCCAGGATGGGGAGGGGAACCGCTGCCGCAGGCAGTGGTGGAGGGGGTTGCGCGCGAGTTGCTAGGCGGCGAGGCACTGCATGGGGCGGAGGACCCCCTCCACCAGCTACGCTGGTCCCCCTCCCCGCGGAGCGGGGAGGATATTAGGCCGCCCACCCCTGCACCTCCATCCAGCTCGCGCATGCGCCTTTCGCCAGGTCGCGGACGCGGCCAATGTAGGCGGCGCGTTCGGCGACGGAGATGACGCCCCGCGCCTGCAGCGTGTTGAAGATGTGGCTGGCCTTGATCGCCTGGTCGTAGGCGGGGAGCGGGAGCTTGGCCTCGATGCACCGGTTTGCTTCGTCGGCGGCTTGTCGGAACCGGTCGAACAGCGACGCCGTGTCCGCGACCTCGAAATGATAGGCGGAAAACTGCTTCTCGTTGTCCCGGAAGACGTCGCCATACGTCACGCCTGCGTCGTTGAAGGCGAGGTCGTAGACGTTGTCGACGCCCTGCACGTACATCGCCAGGCGCTCGAGGCCGTAGGTCAGCTCTCCTGCCACGGGTTTGCAATCGAAGCCGCCAACCTGTTGAAAGTAGGTAAATTGCGTCACTTCCATGCCGTCGCACCAAACCTCCCAGCCCAAGCCCCAGGCGCCGAGCGTGGGGGACTCCCAGTCGTCTTCGACGAAGCGGATGTCGTGGAGGTGCGCGTCGATGCCAATGGCGGCGAGCGAGCCGAGGTACAGATCCTGCAGGTCGCTCGGCGAGGGTTTGATGATGACCTGGTACTGGTAGTAGGCACCGAGCCTGTTCGGGTTCTCGCCGTAGCGCCCGTCGGTGGGGCGGCGGCTGGGCTGGACGTAGGCGGCCGCCCATGGGTCGGGGCCGAGCGCGCGCAGGGTCGTTGCCGGGTGGAAGGTCCCTGCCCCCATTTCCATGTCGTAGGGCTGCAGGATGAGGCACCCGCGATCGCTCCAATAGTCGTGGAGCGTCAGGATCAGGCGCTGGAAGCTGAGCGGGGTGGGCACGCAGCGGCCTTGGCGCAGGCGGGCGCGCAGCGTCAAGGCGGCGGGGCTTTGTGCGGCGGGCAAGGCTCGCTACATACGCGCCAACAAAGGATGCCCGTATGCAGAAGATCACGTTCGTTGCCGCGCTGACCGCGCTTTTGCTGAGCGGCTGCGCGCCGACCGCCAACGAGACCGCGCCGGTCGCGGCCACCACCGCTCCGCCCGCGCTCAAAGTCGTGAACGGGCGGATCGACGCTAACCCCGCCTTGTGGGTGGTCAAGGACGCGGACACGACGATCTACCTGTTCGGGACGGTGCACGTGCTGCGCGACAATCTCGACTGGTTCGACGGCGCGGTGAAGCGCGCTTACGATGCGTCGGGCGACCTCGTGCTCGAAGTCGTCGCGCCGACCGATGCCGCGGCGGCGCAGAAGACGGTTATGGCGATCGCGGTCGATCCGGACGGCCCGCCTTTGTCGCAAAAACTCGATCCGGCGTTGCGGGCGCGGTACACGGCGGCGATGACCAAGGCGGAGCTGCCCGCGCCGCAGCTCGAAAAGCTGGAGCCTTGGTTCGTGGCGACGCTGCTCGGCACCGCGCCGCTGGAGAAGCTGGGATATACGCCCACCGACGGGGCGGAGACGGTGCTCGCGACGGCGGCGGCGAAGACGGGCAAGGCGGTCGCGGGGCTGGAGACGTTCGGGCAGCAGCTCGGGTTTCTCGACGGACTGCCCGAGCCGGTGCAGATCCGGTTCCTGGCGTCGACGATCGATGAGATGGCGACGGCGGAGACGCTTTTCGCCGAACTGGTCGACAGCTGGGCGCGCGGCGACGCGGACAAGCTGGCCACGCTCATGAACGAAGGCATGCGCGAGATCCCGGAGATCGGGCGCATCCTGCTGACCGAACGCAACGCGCGTTGGGCCCAGTGGGTCGACGATCGGCTCGACCGCCCCGGCACAAGCTTCGTGGCGGTCGGCGCGGGGCACTTGGCCGGCGCGGATTCCCTGCAGGCCATGCTCGGCAAGCGCGGGTTCACGGTCACGCGATTGCAGTAGAGTTGCCCGGCTGGCGTGTTGTGCGTATAGCCCGCGGCTTCCCGCCGTACCGACATCCCTGGAGGCGTCGCGCGGGATTACATTGGAGATAGACACATGAGCGAACAGCTGACGCTGACCGCCGAGACACGGACGCGGGCCGGCAAGGGAGCCTCCCGCGCGCATCGCCGCGACGGGCGCGTACCGGCCGTCATCTACGGCGCGGGCGAAGGTCCCGCGTCGATCCATCTGGAGGAGAAAGTTCTCGTCAAGATGATGTCGGGCGGGCACTTCATGAACTCGGTCGTGATGATCGACGTCGGAGGCGCGAGCAACCGCACGCTGCCCAAGGACGTGCAGTTCCACCCGGTCACGGACCGGCCGATCCACGTCGACTTCCTTCGCATCGACGAGCACACCAAGGTGACGGTCAGCGTGCCGCTGCACTTCGTCGACGAGGAGCAGTCGCCGGGCATGGAAGCGGGCGGCGTGCTCAACGTCGTGTCGCACGACCTGGAGATCAGCGTCGACGCGTCGGACATCCCCGGGGAGATCCGCGTGTCGCTCGCGGGGCTCGACATCGGCGGGTCGATCCATCTGTCGGACGTGCAGCTGCCGGGCGGCGCGACCGCGACATCGACCGAGGCGGATCAGACGCTCGCGACCCTGGTCGCATCGTCGTCGATGCTGAGCGAGCAGGACGAGGCCAACGCGGACGCACCGGCCGAGGACACGGTGCCGACGGACGAATAGCGCCCGGCGCGGTGCAGATCTGGGTCGGCCTCGGCAATCCGGGTGCGCAGTATGCGATGCACCGGCACAATGTCGGGTTCATGGCGGTCGACGCGATCGCGGAGGTGCACGGCTTCGGCACGCCGCGAAAGAGTTTTTCCGGATGGGCGCAAGACGGGCGGATCGGCCCGGATCGCGTGCTGCTGCTCAAGCCCGCGACGTTCATGAACGACAGCGGGCGCAGCGTGGGCGAGGCGATGCGCTTCTACAAGCGCGAGATTGGCGACGTGACCGTGTTCCACGACGAACTCGATCTCGCGCCGTTCAAGGTCAAGGTGAAGACGGGCGGCGGCACGGCGGGGCATAACGGGCTGCGCTCGACCGAGGCGCATGTCGGCAACGCGTTCCGCCGCGTGCGGCTCGGGATCGGGCATCCGGGACACAAGGACCGGGTCACTGGGTACGTGCTGGGAAGCTACGCCAAGGCCGAGATCGACGATCTGTCGACGATGCTGGGGGCGGTCGCGGCGGAGGCGGAGTGGCTCGCGGAGGGGGACGATGTGCGGTTCATGAACGATGTGGCGATACGGATGCAGGGTTGATCGAGGCTGGAAGCAAGTACATGGCCACGCTTGATCCGCCGCTGATCCAGAAGCGTCGCCCATCGTTGGTGAAGCCTATTGCGTGTCCGCTGTTCCAGACGCCGCGAAGCGTTCGCAGGATGCGGCCGTCTCGAAGGGATATAAGCGCGAAGCGAGGTACGTTTCGCTCCTCCGGCATGCCTATAATGGCGAACTTAGCATCGTGACTGATCGCAGGGGCGGGATAGCCGGAGGGATGACTTGCGGTCGCGTTGAGCGTCCAAAGCGCTTTTCCGGTTTTCAGGTCATGTAACGCGGCGACAACGCCTGTTTGCGGTGTCGGAGGCGGGCTTGGTGCATGTTCAACAATGACGACGTTGTCAGGTTGAAGCCCCGTCGAGAACAGCGCGCTGGTGCCGTCGGGATGTATAGCCGCCTGGGCGTGCGCATATTGGGTAATGGCGACGTCTTGCACCGCCTGTCCCTGCCTCCAGACGACCCAAGGTCCTTTGGAGCCTGCGAAGAGGGCGATGGCGCGACCTCTTGCGTCCAATCGGCCGACCGCTCTTGAGATCGCTACACGACCTAAGCCTTTGCCGACAGCATTGCGCAATGTGCCGATCGACCGGAACGGTACGCTTGCGAGTATACGGCCGCGGGCTGCGTCCACCAGAGCTAGCGTCGGTTCCGTATCGCCCCTCTCCGGCCGGTAATAGCTGCCGGACGAACCGAACGCTGCAAGCGCGAGCCCTTTGCCTCCGATCCACAACAATCCGTCCAGAGTCCCAGATGGATGCTTCAACACAGGCAGTGTATCAACTTGCCCGGCTGGGCCAATTTTTACAGGACGAAGCGGACCGATCGCCCACCCGTTTGGCTTCACGACATCCTGCTCAACGCCCCAAAGCGTTGCGGTAGAATCGGACCACGCGAACGCTGGGGCTGAACTGGATGCGAGTGCCAAGAAGGTCGGGTTGGTAGCGAATGTGTGCAACTTCGCCGACGCTAGCGGACCTGAAGTTACTCCCTCGAACGTCTGATAAACGAAGAAGCGGTCTGCCGCCGGGGAATTTCCGGCGGTGTTCGGGAATACTGTGGAAAAGGCAGCTTCAAGCAATAGAAGGCTTCGGGTCTGGCGATCCCCGGTGATTCATACTCCTCTTTTACCGACGCTTCTGCTCTTGGATTGTTGCAGCCGAAGAAGGTGATCTTGCCAGCGGGAGTCCTTGTAGGTTCCACCTGCGCCTTCGCAGTAGCGAAAAGGGCCAACACAACGGGCTCCGCGGGCGCTGAGGACAGAACGTCTCGGCAGGACGGAAGGAGCAAGATGGCCAGCGAAGAAAACGCCTCCTTGATTCTCGTCAACGATGCGTCCCCTCGACTCCAGCGGGCCTCTAATTAGCGAGTAAATGTCCGATGGTCCCTAATCTTCCATGTCTTAGAGGCTATCGCGCAATGGTGTCCGCAGCTAATCAGGACTCTCTAACGCTGGCATCGTCCCGGCACCTTCTCCCACATTCCTTCGCTCGCAAGCACGGATCATACAATGGGTTTCAAGTGCGGTATCGTGGGGTTGCCTAATGTGGGCAAGTCCACGCTCTTCAACGCGTTGACGCAGACGCAGGCGGCGCAGGCGGCGAATTATCCGTTTTGTACGATCGAGCCCAACGTCGGCAACGTCGCGGTGCCCGATCCGCGGCTCGACGACATCGCGCGGGTGGCGAAGTCGGCCAGCGTCATCGAAACGCAGCTCGCGTTCGTCGACATCGCAGGCCTCGTGCGCGGCGCATCGACGGGCGAGGGTCTGGGCAACCAGTTCCTGGGCAACATCCGCGAGGTCGACGCGATCGTGCATGTGCTGCGTTGCTTCGAGGACGGCGACGTGACGCATGTCGAGGGCCGCGTCGACCCGGTCGCGGACGCGGACACGGTCGAGACCGAGCTGATGCTGTCCGACCTCGAAAGCCTGGAACGACGCGTGCCGGCTGCCGCCAAGAAAGCGCAGCAGGGCGACAAGGAAGCCAAGGTCGCCGCGTCCGTGCTGGGCCAGGCGCTCGAGTTGCTGCGCGTGGGCAAGCCCGCACGGCTGACGGTGCCGCAAGGCGAGGACGAGGCCCGCGTGCTTGCGGCGGCGCAGCTGCTGACCGCCAAGCCCGTGCTGTACGTGTGCAACGTCGACGAGGGCGACGCGGCGGCGGGCAATGCGCACAGCGCGCGCGTGTTCGCCAGAGCAGCGGCGGAGGGGGCGAAGGCGGTCGTCATCTCGGCCGCGATCGAGGCCGAGATCGCGATGATGGACGCTGCCGACCGGCCCGAGTTCCTGTCCGACCTGGGGCTGGAGGAAACCGGCCTCAGCCGCATCATCCGCGCGGGGTACGAGCTGCTCGACCTGATCACCTTCTTCACCGCGGGGCCCAAGGAAGCCCGTGCATGGACGGTGGAAAAGGGTTCGCGCGCGCCGCAGGCGGCCGGCGCGATCCATTCGGATTTCGAGCGCGGCTTCATCCGCGCGGAGACGATCGCTTTCGCCGACTACGTGCCGCTGGGCGGCGAGAGCGGCGCGCGCGACGCCGGTCGACTGCGGTCCGAAGGCAAGGAGTATGTCGTGCAGGACGGCGACGTGCTGCTGTTCCGTTTCAACGTGTGAGGTCGCGATGATCTACCTGGAAGACATGGTCGTGGGCAGCGTCGCGGAGATGGGATCGTACGAGGTCACGCGCGACGAAGTGATCGAGTTCGCGCAAAAATACGATCCGCAGCCATTCCATCTGTCGGACGAAGCGGCGGCCGCCACGCATTTCGGACGCTTGTCGGCGAGCGGGTGGCATACGGCGGCAATGGCGATGGCCGTGATCGGGCGCTACGTGGTCGAAACCAGACAGGCCGGGCTCGGCTCGCCCGGGATAGACGCGCTGCGCTGGGTCAAGCCCGTCTTTCCGGGCGACACCATCTCCGTGCGCAGCAAGGTCGTCGAGGTGAAGCCGTCGCGGTCCAAGCCGGACATGGGATCGGTGCGCGGCGAGACGACGATCGTCAACCAGTACGGGGAGCCAGTGATGACCTATACGTCAATCGTCCTCATGCGACGGCGGCCGCCGCCCGACGCATGAAAAAGGCCTGCCCCGGAACCGGAGCAGGCCTTTTTCCGATCACCGGAACGACCCGTCTAGTCGCTGCGGCGCTGCTGCCGGACCTGCTGCCGGATTTCACGCTGACGGGCGCGAGCCTCACCACCGCGGAGGCCGACCCCGTCTCCGCCACGCAGCACGCGGCTTTCGCCCCGGACGCCGCCATTGCCGCGGACGCGACCGTCGCGCAGATCGCGGCGAAGTTCGCGGCGATCCTGGCGGCGTTCGGTGCGGAACTCCTGCCGGTCGTTGCGGCGATCGGCGCGGAACTGCTCGCGCGTCACGGTTCCGTCGCGGACGGCGCGGCGGTCCTGCAGGCGCTCGCGCTCGAACTCGCGGCGATCCTGACGCTGGTCGCGGCTGTACCGGCGAACGTCGCGCAGGTCCTCACGATCACGGATGTTGAAGCGGTTGCGTTCCCAGAAACGACGCTGATCGTTGTTGTAGGTGTAGCGGCTGCCACGACGATCGTAGACGTAGTAGCCGGTCCCCGGGTAGAAGTAGTTGTTGTACCAGCCGTAATTGGGCGTGTAGCCGTAGCGGCCGCTGAAGTACGGGTCGTTGTAGACGTCGTAGCTGTTGCCGTAGCTGTTGCCGTAGCCGTAACCACCATAACCGCCGTAGCCGTCATCGTAATAACCGTCGTCGTAACCGTAGCCGCCACCGTAGCCGAGCGACACGCCCGAGCCATAGGTGCAACCGCCCAAGGTCAGTGCCGCGCCGATGGCGAGGAGCGGCGTGCGAAGCGAAGCGAACATGGTACTCTCCGTAAATAGCGACTCGTTTCAGATATTTAAGATGAAACGAGACGGTTGAACGGTCAGTGAACCGTTAACGCGGAGTAAAGTCCAACGTGCGGCACCTCTTTGTTCGCATTGTGCCGCGATGATCCGGTCAGGCGAGCGGGCCGACCTTGTCGGGATCGGTCAGGCTCGTCGTCTCCTGCCCGCCCTTCTCCTTCCGGTCCGCCCAGATGTTCTTGTACGCGAAATACGCGAGCGTGGTGCCGAACAGCAGGAAGATCAGCGTGGCCCAGCCCGTCTGGTGCCGCGTTTCGAGGTTGGGCTCGGCGGTCCAAACCAGAAATGCGGATACGTCCTTGGCCATCTGGTCGACCGTCGACTTCGTACCGTCGGCGTAGCTGACCTGACCGTCCGCGACGATCGGCGCGGGCATGGCGAGGTTCAACGTCGGGAAATAAGGATTGTAATAAAGGCCCTGCCCCGGCCGCGCGTCGGCGGGCAGGTTGGCCGGAACCTTCTCGTAGCCGGTGAGCAGCGAGTAGACATAGGCCGAACCGCCTTCGCGCGCCTTGGCGATCAGCGACAGGTCGGGCGGCGCGGCGTTGTTGTTGGCGGCGCGCGCGGCGATCTCGTTCGGGTAGGGCGACGGGATGTGGTCGGCGGCGAGCGCAGGGCGCGTCGCAGGTTCGCCCGTGGCGTCGTTGATCGACGGGACCTGCGTCGCCCAGTCGGACGCGATCTTCTTGATCTCGGGCTCGGTGTAGCCGAGATCGGCGAGGCTGCGGAACGCGACGTACTGCATGCCGTGGCACGCGGCGCAGACTTCCTTGTAGACCTGGAAACCGCGCTGCAGCTGCTGCCGGTCGAAGTGGCCGAACGGGCCGTCGCTGGCGAAACTGACTTCCTTGGCCTCCTTGTGGAACTTGTGAGCCGCCGACTCCTCATGCGGCTCGCTGACGTAGGCGATGATCCCCCACATCAGCGACCAAGCCATGACCCCGCAGAATGCGAGGCCGACGAAGAACGCACCGATCCGAACCATGAGTTTTCCTTACGCCGTCGCGGGCCGGCCGAGGTTCGGCGCGTTCGCGGGCGTCGCCGTACCCGGGGGTGCGGACATCGCCTTTTCCCCATGCAGCACGCTTTCCGAGATCGAATGCGGCAACGGATCGGTCTGCTCGATCTTCGACACGATCGGCAGGATAATCAGGAAATGCGCGAAGTAGTAGAGCGACGCGAGCTGCGAGATCATGACGTAGGGCTCCTCCGCCGGCGCGCCACCGCAATAGCCGAGCACGAGGACATCGACCACGAACACCCACCAGAACTTGCGGAACAGCGGGCGGTAGTTGGCCGAGCGCACGGGCGACCGGTCGAGCCAGGGCAGGAAGAAGAGCAGCAGGATTGCCGAGAACATGGCGAGCACGCCCCACAGCTTCGCGGGCAGGATGAAGTCTACCGTGAACGCACGCAGGATCGCGTAGAACGGCCAGAAGTACCATTCGGGAACGATGTGCGCGGGGGTCGAAAGCGGGTTGGCGGGAATGTAGTTGTCCGCATGCCCCAGATAATTGGGCAGGAAGAACAGCATGATCGAGAAGAGGATCAGGAACACGCCCAGCCCGAACCCGTCCTTGGCGGTGTAGTAGGGGTGGAACGGCACGGTGTCCTGCGGGCCCTTCACCGAAATGCCCGTCGGGTTGTTCGACCCCGGGATGTGCAGCGCCCAGATGTGCAGGATGATGACGCCCGCGGTCACGAACGGCAGTAGATAGTGGAGCGAGAAGAAGCGGTTGAGCGCCGCGTTGTCCGGCGCGTAGCCGCCGAGCAGCCACGTCTGGATCGTCGTCCCGACCAGCGGGATGGCCCCGAACAGCCCGGTGATGACCTGCGCGCCCCAGTAGCTCATCTGTCCCCACGGCAGGACGTAGCCCATGAACGCGGTCGCCATCATGAGGAGGAAGATGACGAGCCCGAGCAGCCAGATCATCTCGCGCGGGGCCTTGTAGCTACCGTAGTAGAGACCCCGAAAAATGTGGATGTAGACGACGATGAAGAAGAAGCTGGCCCCGTTGGCGTGCGCGTAGCGGAGCAGCCAACCCGCGTTGACGTCGCGCATGATGTGCTCGACCGACGAAAAGGCGATGTCGCCGTTGGCGGCGTAGTGCATCGCCAGCGTGACGCCCGTGATGATCTGCAGCACCAGGCTGAAGCCCGCCAGCACGCCGAAATTCCAAAAATAATTGAGGTTGCGCGGAACGGGATACCCTGCGCCGACCGCATTGTAGACGAGCCGCGGCAACGGCAGCCGTTCGTCGATCCACTGCATCAGCGGCGCCTTCGGCTTATACTGTTCTGCCCAGGGGAAGCTCATTCGAAGTGCTTTCTCAACCGATCTGAACGACCGTGTCCGTCTTGAACACGTACTCGGGGACTTCCAAATTCTTGGGTGCCGGGCCTTTGCGGACGCGCGCGGCAGTGTCGTAGTGCGATCCGTGGCACGGGCAGAAATAACCGCCATACTCGCCGCGGTTCTCGCCTTCCGCCGTGCCGAGCGGGATGCACCCCAGGTGGGTGCAGATGCCCATCGTGATCAACCAGTTGGACTTGCCTTCCTTGGTCCGCTCGGCAAGCGTCTGAGGCTCGCGCAACGATGCGACGTCGACCGCGTTCGCGGCCTTGATCTCGGCGGGTGTCAGGTTGCGGATGAAGATGGGCTGCTTGCGCCACGTGCTTTTGATCGCCTGCCCCGGCTCGATCGCCGAGATGTCGATCTCGACGGAGGCGAGCGCCAGGACATCGGCGGACGGGTTCATCTGGTTGACCAGCGGCAGCACGACGACCGCGGCACCGACGCCCAGGAAGCTGACCGCGGCGACGTTGATGAAGTCACGCCGGCGGGGTTCGGCGGGGCCGTCCATGCCGTCGCTTGGGCCCACCTCGATCGCGCGCGCGCCGTGGTCGACGTGTGCGGCGTCGCGTTCAGTCTTTTCGAGCGTGGCCATGCAGAACCTTGTGCAGTGTAGCGGCGGATCGATCGCGAGCGGCACCGCCGCAATGCCCGAGATGCCGGGCAGCGGCGATGCCGTGCATTAGACGCGTGCGGCCCCGTTTGCCAATCCGATTTTGACGGACCTGTTACACAAGTTACGAAGCGTGCCCATGCCGGTTGGAACGATCAGAGTGGCCCTGTACGGACCCGATCAGGCGGGCAATGTCGGCGCGGTCCTGCGGCTCGGCGCGTGTCTGGGCGTGCCCGTCGATATCGTGCGGCCGTGCGGGTTTCCGCTGTCCGATCGATCGTTGCGCCGGTCGGCAATGGACTATGTCGCCGATGTCGCGGTGCACGACGATTGGGAGGCGTTCCGCGCCGGAGCGGGGCGGGTTGTGCTGCTGACCACGAAGGGAGAGACGACGATCCACCATTTCAAGTTCGAGGCCGGCGATACGTTGCTGATGGGATCGGAAAGCGCGGGCGTGCCGGACACGGTGCGTGCCGGCTGCAATGCGGCGGTGCGCATTTCCATCGCGCCCGACGCACGGTCGCTCAACCTGGCGGTGGCGGCGGGGATCGCGCTGGGCGAGGCGCTGCGGCAGGTGGACGGGTGGCCCGGATGAAGCTCGACACGCAGCAGGCGGAGGCGCGCGCGTGGTTCGAGGCGCTGCGCGACCGCATCTGCGCGAGCTTCGAGGCGATCGAGGCGGAAGCCGGATCGGACGCGCGCTTCGACTACATCGCGTGGGATCGCGTCGACCATGCGGGTGACCCGGGAGGCGGCGGCGTGCGCGGGGTCATGAAGGGGTCCGTGTTCGAAAAAGTGGGCGTCAACGTGTCCACCGTGGGCGGCACCTTTTCGCCCGAATTCGCCAAGTCCATGCACGGCGCGGGCGACGATCCGCGCTTCTTCGCGACGGGCATCAGCCTGGTCGCGCACATGGCCAATCCGCACGTGCCCGCGGTGCACATGAACACGCGCTATCTGTGCACGACCAAGCGCTGGTTCGGCGGGGGCGCGGACCTGAACCCGCCGATACCGTACGAAGCGGACACGGCCGCGTTCCATGCCGCGATGGCAGGCGCGTGCGACGAGAGCCCCTACGGCGACTACCCGCGCTTCAAGGCGTGGGCGGACGAGTATTTCTACATTCCCCACCGCCACGTCCACCGCGGTGTCGGGGGCATCTTCTTCGACCATGTCGAAGGCGATTTCGGCCAGGGACTCAAGCTCGGTCGCGGCCTGGGGGAGGCGTTCCTCGACGTGTACCCGAAGCTCGTACGCAGGCGCATGGGGCAGCCGTTCGACGCGGCGGACAAGCTGCGGCAACTCGAATGGCGCGGGCGTTATGCAGAGTTCAACCTGCTGTACGACCGGGGGACCTTGTTCGGGTTGAAGACGGGCGGAAACGTCGATGCCATCCTGATGAGCCTGCCCCCGGTCGCCAACTGGGCCTGAGACGGGTGGCGCTGACGCATCTGCCGCCGGGCAAGCTGGCGGTTGTCGTCACATATTTGGAAATGCGCACGCGTCCGGAGCCGAACCCCCTGCCGCTCTCGGCCTTGACGCTCGACGGGCGGATCAAGCCCGATCTCGAATGGTATCGCGCTCTGTTCCGCCGGGTGGGAGCGCCATGGCTGTGGTTCTCGAGACTCGACATGGACGACACGGCCCTGGCGAACGTCGTCCATCATCCGGCCGTCGAGGTCTTCGCGGTGACGCTGGCGGGCGAGGAGATCGGCCTGCTCGAGCTCGACTTCCGCATGCCCGGCGCGTGCGCGCTCGCTTATGCCGCGCTGGTACCCGAACATACCGGCCGGGGCCATGGACGCCGGCTGATCGCGGCGGCCCTCGACCGTGCCTGGCGCGAGGGGGTCGCGCGCGTCCACCTGCAGACGTGCACGCTGGACCATCCCGCCGCGCTGCCGGTCTATCTGCGCGCTGGCTTCATCGTCGTCGGGCGCGCGATCGAGACGTTTCCCGATCCTCGCGCGACCGGGTTGCTCCCGCGCGATGCCGCGCCTCAGGTCCCGCCGGTGGCAGGCGCGGGCGTCGCCAGACGCCGGTAGATCGCAACATAGGCTACCGTCAGGATAAGCGTCGCGACCGCGGACAGGATCGACCCCAGCACCGCGGCGAGCTGCCGCCCGGCGTCACCCAGCGCGAGCACGAGCACCGAGCCGAGCACGATCTGCACCGCGTAGACCAGGATCAGGCCCGCGACGGTGATCGCGAACAGGAACAATGCGATGCGCCAGCCGGCGGGCTTGCTCAGACCCAGGCCGCGGCGGAGGAACTTGCCCGGGCTCGCCAGCCGCTCGGCGATCATCGCGGGGCCGGCGGGGGAGAAGCGCGCGGTCACGTACAGCCCCGCGACGAGAAAGGCGAAGAACAGCAGCGACGCCGAGCCGCCGGTCAGCCCGAGCAGCGCCGCCAGGACCGAGATCGCGATCAGCAGCACGAACTGTGCCGCGAACAGGATGATCGTCAGCAGCATAAGGCTGGGCCACGACCGAACGCCCGCGGCGATCGCGCCGCCGACCGTGGGGCGGTTCGGACCCAGCAGGAGCTGGTAGATCGTGGACGTCCCGAGAACGAACGTCGCGATCAGCGCCAGCAGGGGCAGCGCGATGCGCGGCAGATACTGCGCCAACGCGTCGGCCATGACCTGCTGGTCCTGCGTGTCCGGAGGCACGAAGACGGGGGTGGCGACGGAGTAGAGGATCAGCGGCAACAGGTAGAACAGCCCGCCCAGCGGCAGCAGCATGGACGCGTTCGCGCGCAGCAGCGCGACCGTGTCGCGCCACGTGTCGTCCAGCGATAGCTTCATGGGGTTCGTCCTCGTTCCTGCGCTCGCGCCCTAGCTGCGGGACCGGGCGCTTGCCACCCCCGCATGCCCGTTCCATCGTCGCGGCATGATGCCGCCGTCGCCAGAATGGAGAGTTTCGCCCGGTCTGACGCCCTACCTGGACGCGCTGGCCGAGATGAACGCGCGGGCCGCCGCGATCCGCTGCGGGAATGCAGGCGAACTCGTGTGGCTGGTCGAACATCCCGCGCTCTACACAAGCGGGACGAGCGCCGATCCGGCCGAACTGTTCAACCCCGCGGGATACCCCGTGCATGCGGCCGGGCGCGGCGGGCGCTACACTTATCACGGGCCGGGGCAGCGCGTCGTCTACGTCATGCTCGACCTTGCCGTACGCGGACGCGACGTGCGCGCCTACGTCCATGCGTTGGAAGGCTGGGTCATCGCGGCGGTTGGTGGCATCGGGATCGCCGCGCATCGCGCGCCGGGGCGGATCGGCATCTGGACAAATACGGGCACGGCCGAGAAGAAGATCGCGGCAATCGGCGTGCGCGTGTCGCGGTGGGTGACCACCCACGGGACCGCGATCAACATAGATCCGGCGCTGGGCGATTTTTCCGGTATCGTTCCGTGCGGCATCAGCGAACAAGGCGTGACCAGCGTCAGGGATTTGGGCCATCCCGGAACCATGACGGAGGTTGACGCGGCGCTCCGTGCGGGCCTAACGGGCTTTCTGGCTGCGCTCGCAAACCCTCAAGTCTGTGCTTGAGGGACGTAGCCTTTGCGTCTATTGCATGCTCGATTTGGTAAATTTGGGGCCAACCCGATCCAAGTCTCTTTTAGGGAGTAATTTGAATGCGTGACCTTCTGAACAAGCTTTTGACCGGTTCGATGGTCGCCGGTGCGGCCCTCGTCGTTTCCGCCTGTGGCGGCAGCGAGAACGCCAACACCGTCGACAACACCACCGTGACCGAAATGGACGCGGCCGGAACCGTCGACGGCACCACCAACGACATGACCGCGATCGACGGCGCCAACGGCATGGGCAACATGTCCATGGACGCGAACGCGATGGACGCCAACATGTCGTCGAACATGTCGAGCGGCAACATGATGTCGGGCAACATGTCCGGCAACATGTCGGGCGGCAACATGTCCGGCAACATGATGTCGACCAACACCGCGACGGGTAACATGACCAACGCGATGTAGTTTTTTCGCGTTACGGTTATTGCGAGGGGCCGTCCGGGATGCCGGGCGGCCCCTTTGCCATGCGTACGGTCCCGAGCAGGCGCGTCCGGTGCGACGAAGCGAGCTTGCGAAAAGCCGCCACGAAAGCTTGGCGGCGAGCGGGGCTGGCGACCCCACGTTAACCTTATATACAGTGGTTCGGAGGCAGCGGTACGACGCTCCTGGAAGGACCTGTCGAACGTGCGATTTTCCAAGATTTTTCTCGGCGCGGCGCTTGCCACGACCGTCTCGCCGGCGGCGGCACAGCTGTTCGTCGTTCCGCCCGATTTTGCCGGGCAGCCGGTCAACGGGTCCGAACCCGGCATCGGCCTGCCGATCCCGGGCGCGACCCCGCAGGAATACGGCGCGCATCTGCTCTGGAACCTGCGCTCGGGGTTGAACGTGGCCGCGCTGCAGTGCCAGTTCTCGCCGTCGCTGCGCGTCGTCGACAATTACAACGACATCTTGGCGCATCATTCCGCCGAGTTGGCGTCCGCGTACAAGACCCTGAACGACTACTTCAAGCGCGTGCACGGGCCGCGCGAAGGGCAGCGCCTCTTCGACGATTACTCGACCAAGACGTACAACGGCTTTTCGACGCTCTATGCGCAGGTGGGATTCTGCCAGACGTCCGCTTCGATCGGTCGCGCGGCGGTGGCGGCACCCAAGGGCGGGATGGGCGCAGTCGCGCGTTTGCGCATGCGCGAGCTTCGCAACAGCCTGGTGCCCGCGGGCGAGCGGTTGTTCATCCCCGATGTCTACCGGATCCGCTACCAGCCGTTCAGTCAGCTGAACCCGGCCTGTTACGATCGCAAGGACAGGCTGCGCCGTGCGTGCGGCGGTACGGCCAAATAGGCTAGCGTAGGCCCAGTATCTTGTGCGTCTGAACGCTGAGGCGCCAGACCGGCCGCTCCATGACGAGCGCGGTCGCGGCTTCGGTCGCGCCCGCGGGACCGTCCATGGGCTGGACGAGGTGATTGGCGAACGCCCAGGCTTCGAGCTCGATCGGATCGATCCCGGGCTGCGGCCAGACGAGCTTGAGTTCGTCGCCGCTTCGCTGGACGACGCTCGATCCGGCCTTGGGGCTGACGCACAGCCAGTCGATGCCGGGCGGCGCGGGGATGGTGCCGTTGCTCTCCACCGCGATCCTGAACCCGCGCGCGTGCAGCGCGTCGATCAGCGCGGCGTCGACCTGCAACAAGGGCTCGCCGCCGGTGAGGACGACGAAGCGGGACGCGGGCGTACCCCAGATTGCCTCGATGCTGGTGACGAGCGCTTCGGCATCGGCGTAGCGGCCGCCGTCGGTCCCGTCCGTGCCGACGAAATCGGTGTCGCAGAAGCGACAGGTCGCCTTGTCGCGGTCGCGCTCGCGCCCCGTCCAGAGATTGCATCCCGCAAAGCGGCAGAAGACCGCGCGGCGGCCCGCGTGCACCCCCTCCCCCTGCAGCGTCAGGAAGATCTCCTTGACCGCGTAGCTCACTGGACGGCGTAGGTGGTGGGGTCGGGCAAACCCGCGTCGACGAACCCCGCGCGACGCAGACGGCAGGCGTCGCAAAGGCCGCAGTGAACGACTTGCGTGTCCGCGGGCGCGGGGTCGTAGCACGACCAGCTGAGCCCTGCGTCGAGACCGAGCCGTGCCGCTTCCCGCGCGATCTGCGCCTTGCCAAGCGCCATGAGAGGCGCGTGGACGCGGAAGCGCCCGCCTTCGACGCCGGCCTTGGTGGCGAGGTCCGCGAGCGTTTCGAACGCGGACACGAACTCGGGCCGGCAGTCGGGGTAGCCCGAATAGTCGAGTGCGTTGACGCCGACGAACAGGTCGTACGCACCCGCCGCCTCCGCCCAACCAAGCGCCAGACTGAGGAAGATCGTGTTGCGTGCGGGGACGTAGGTGACGGGGATCGTGTCGTCCACGCCGGCCTTGGGCACGTCGATCGCGTCGGTCAGGGCGGAGCCGCCGAACGCGGATAGGTCGACGGGGAGCACGATGTGGCGAACCGCCCCCACCGCGTCGGACACCCGCGCCGCGGCTTCGAGCTCGATCCGGTGGCGCTGCTTGTAGTCGACGGTGAGCGCCAGGACGTCGTAGCCGCTTTCCCGCGCCAAGGCCGCCGTGACGAAGGAGTCGAGCCCGCCCGAGACGAGGACAACGGCTTTGGGAACGGTCATGGCACCACGCTACCACAAGCGCGCCGCAACCAAGAAGGGCCGCCTGCGAGGGCGGCCCAGTTGAGGCCGAAGCCACGTTCAGGGAGGAACGCGTGCCGATGAACAGCACAGCCCTTTATGTGGATGAACTTATGTAAACGCTTGCTTAACACGGAGTGCGAGGTGCGGTCAGTGGGTCAGGATGCGCGCCGGAACGGGAAAGCTGCGCGCGCAGAACTCGCAGTCGACGCTGATCGTGCCGTCGGCGTCCGCCATGTCGGCGCGCTCGTCGGCGGGGAAGCGCATGATGACGTCGCGGATATGGTCGGGATCGCACCGGCACCCGCGCGACAGCGGCACGGGATCGGTGATGCGGATTTCGGTTTCTTCGTGGAACAGCCGCCACAACAGCGCGTCCAGCGGCAGATCCGCATCGACGAGTTCGTCCGGCTTGACCGTCTCGCCGAGCGCGCGGACGTGGTCCCATTCGGGGTGATCGAGCCGCGTGTGGATGCGGTCGCGGCCTTCCTCGCCCTCGGGCAGATGCTGGATCAGGATGCCGCCCGCGCTCCAGCGGCCCGCATGTTGCCGCACCGCGAGCCGCACGAGGCTCGGGATCTGTTCCGATTGGGCAAAGTAGCTTTCGGCGGCTTCGGCGAGCGAGCCGCCTTCGAGCGGAACGACGCCCTGATACCGTTCCTTGGTTGCTGCCTGATCGAACGTGATCGCGAGGTAGCCGCGGCCGAACAGCGCGAACAGCGACGGTTCGGCGGGACCGAGCGCGAATCTTTCCGGGTCGTGGCGCAGGTAGCCGCGGATCGCGCCGCCGCTGTAATCGGCGACGAGCAGGTCGACGATGCCGTTTTGCGTCTGCGCCTGAAGCGTCAGCTGCCCGCCCGCGTCCTTGAGCATCGCGCCGA
Organism: uncultured Sphingomonadaceae bacterium; assembly: GCA_964251385.1. Taxonomy (GTDB): domain Bacteria; phylum Pseudomonadota; class Alphaproteobacteria; order Sphingomonadales; family Sphingomonadaceae; genus CADCVW01. Next base: position 45,453 of record CAXUJK010000005.1, read on the forward strand.
ACAAGGCGGTCAGCGTGAGGGCTTCCGCAAGAAGCCGTGCGATCACAGGCGGGTAGGCGTGCGCGCTTAGAATGATATCGAGGACGGGACCCAGGCGCGCGAGGCGTCCGCGCGCGTGCCGTTCGGGCAGCGTGAAGCCCAGCGCCTGATCCGTCGTCCCGATCACGCCGCGGCTTGCACCGGCTGGTAATCGCGCGCGGCGGCGGACAGGCGCTCGACGAACTCGGCGATGTGCGCGTCCTCGATGATGAGCGGCGGCAGGACCCGCATGACGTTGTCGCCCGCCGCCACCGTCAGCAGCCCGCGCGTGCGCAGATACAGCACGAAGTCGCGCACGTCCGTCTTCATCCGGAGGCCGAGCATCAGCCCGGTGCCGCGGACGCCGTCGAACAGATGGTCGTGGTTCGGGATCATCTGTTCCAGCGCACCGCGGAGACGCTCGCCCTTCTGCTTGACATGGTCGAGGAATTCCCGAGTCGCGACGACATCCAGCACGGCTTCGCCCGCGGCCATGGCGAGCGGATTGCCGCCGTAGGTCGAGCCGTGCGTCCCGACGACCATGCCCGCCGCCGCCTTTTCGGTGGCGAGGCACGCGCCCAGCGGAAAGCCCCCTCCGATGCCTTTGGCGGTCGCGAGGATATCGGGGGTGACGCCATATTGTTCGTAGACGTAGAGCGTACCCGTGCGTGCGACGCCGCACTGGACCTCGTCGAAGACCAGCATCAGGTCGTGTTCGTCGCACAGCGCGCGCAGGCCGTGAAGGAACGCGCGGCTGGCGGGACGGACTCCGCCTTCGCCCTGGATCGGTTCGACCAGGAACCCCGCGGTGTGTTCGTCGACCGCGGCCATCGCCGCTTCGAGATCGTCGAAGGGAACGACGGTAAAGCCCGGCAGCAGCGGGGCAAATCCGTCGCGCAGCTTGTCCTGATCCGTCGCGCTGATCGTCGCCATCGTGCGGCCGTGGAACGCGTTGGAGAACGTGATCAACGTGTTCTTGTGCGGGTTGCCGTGCGCATGGTGGTAGCGGCGCGCGGTCTTGATCGCGCACTCGACCGCCTCCGCGCCCGAATTGCCGAAGAACACGGTATCCGCGAACGTCAGGTCGACGAGCCGCTGCGCCAGCCGCTCGCCCTGGGGCGATCCGTACAAGTTCGACACGTGCATCAGCGTCGCGGCCTGCCGCTGGATCGCGGAGATCAGATGCGGGTGGTTGTGGCCGAGCAGATTGACCGCGATGCCCGACGCGAAATCGAGATAGCGCGTCCCGTCCTCGTCGATGAGGTACGGCCCCTCGCCCTTGACCGGCCGCACGTGCGACCGCGGGTAGACGGGCATGAGCGGGGTGATGGTCAAGCGGGGTTCCTTCGCGTCGTTCGCCAACGAAAAGGGCGACCTGGCAAGGTCGCCCTCCGGCTTATCAACTATATGGAGTTCGGCCCCGAGCCGTCAACGCGGAGCCGAACGCTCAGTCGTCGTCGTCGCGGTCACGGCGGTCGTAGCGGCGATCGTCGTCGTAGCGGCGATCGTCGTTCCGGTTGTCGTAGTAGCGGCCGTCATTGCCGTACCCATTGCCGTTGCCGTTGTTGTAGCGGCGGCCGTCCTGCCGGTCCTCGCGGATCTGCTGACGCAGGTTCTGGATACGCTGCTGCAGGTCGTACTGCTCGCGGCGGTCGATGCCGTTGCGCGCGAACTCGTTGTAGCGGCGCTCGATCTGGTAGAGCTCGCGCTGCAGCCGGATGCCTTCGTTGCGCGACACAGCGCCGCGCTGCGTGACGCGCTGGATACGTTCGCGAAGCTGGTAGATCTGCTGCTGGAGCTGTTGGCCCTGCTGCTGGTAACCGTAGCGACCATCGTCGTAGCGACGATCCTCGTAGCGCTGGTACTGCGCCGATGCCGGCGCGGCGATGACGGCGGTTGACGCAATCATGATGGAAAGAATGAGCTTACGCATGGTGTTACTCCCTGAAGGTCCCGCTGCTTGGACAATCGCACCCTGGGCGTGTGAGCAGCCTGAACGACACCGACAGCGTTCGTTAACGATCAGGGCTTGAGCTTCCAGCCGCTGCGCAGGAGCGCGTAGGTGAGCGCGCAAAGCGCGATGTTGATCGCCAGGAGGACAAGCGCACCGAGACCGATCGGCGAGTCGGCGATGCCGAGGAACCCGTAGCGGAATCCGGAGATGACGTAGAAGAACGGATTGGCGTGGCTGATCGCCTGGAACGTCGGCGAGAGCTGATCGACCGCGTAGAAGGTGCCGGACAGCAGCGACAGCGGCGCCACCAGGAAGTTGGTAACAGACGCGGCGTGGTCGAACTTGTCCGCCCAGATCGAGGTCAGCAGGCCCAGGAACGCGAGCATGGTCGACCCCATCAGCCCGAACCAGACGACCGCCCACAGATGTTCGGGCACGACGCGCACGCCCGGCCAGAACACCATCGCCAGCCACACCGCGAACCCGACCAGCACCGCGCGCGTCACCGCGGCACCGATGATGCCCGCGATCAGCTCGCCGTTCGACAGCGGGGGCATGAGATAATCGACGATGTTGCCCTGGATCTTGCCGATCAGCAGCGCGAAGCTCGAGTTGGCGAACGCGTTCTGGATCATTCCCATGACGATCAGGCCGGGCGCGATGAACGCGGCGAACGGCACGCCCATGACCTGGCGCCCGCGGCCCCCGCCGGTTCCCCCGAGTGCCACCGTAAAGATCACGAGAAACAACAGCGTGGTGATCGCGGGCGCCCACACCGTCTGCAGTTGCACCTTGAAAAAGCGGCGCACCTCCTTCAAGTATAATGTCTTCAAGCCGCCCAGATTGACGTTCCGGATCACGGGAACGCCGGGCTCGGTACGAACCCAGGAAGATGTTCGGTCGTTCATCCCCGTCGCCTACGCGCGAAATCGGGGATGCGGCAAGCATTTGCCCGAAGAGATTGGATGATTGCCTATGTCGTGGACCGATGAGCGCATCGACCGGCTCAAAGCCTTGTGGACCGAAGGCAATACGGCCAGCCAGATCGCCGATGACCTCGGCGGCGTGTCGCGCAACGCGGTGATTGGCAAGGCGCATCGGCTGGGACTGGAAGCACGGCCATCGCCGGTCAAGACGGGCGATGCGGGCAAGGCGCGGACGGCCCCTGTCGTAGCCACGCCCGAGCCCCAGCCCGAAGACGACATCGTCCCGCCGGCGCAGGAGACCGAGCAGGCCGAACCTGCCGGAGTCGCGCCCGCCGACGCGGCAGGGCTGGTCGAGCCGCCCGCGTCGGTGACCGCGCCCGACCCCGTTGAACCGCCCGCGCCGCGCATCGTCTCGGTCGGCCCGGGCGGTTTTCTGCGCCAAGGCCCGGGCGACCAGCAGGCCCCCATCCCCCCCGCCCCGCCCCGCCGGCTCGTTCCCGCCAAGCCGAGCGCGGAGGTCGCGCACAAGACCAGCCTGCTCGAATTGAACGAGCGCATCTGCAAGTGGCCGATCGGGCATCCCGGCGAGCCCGACTTCCACTTCTGCGGCAAGGCGGCGAATCCGGGCTTTCCGTATTGCGTCGACCATTGCGGGGTCGCCTATCAAGCGCAGTTGCCGAGGCGCGACCGCCGGCCGCCGCCGCCACTTCCGTTCGGGGGTCCGCGTATTCGCTAGGCCGCTACGATGTGCTCGCGGAACCAGGCTGCGAATTCGTCTTCGGAGACTTTGCTGGCAGCAAGGTCGGTGAATATCACGACGATCTCTGCGTCGCCTGCCCCGAGATCGAAGCCGTTGAGGTTGAGAAAGGATTCGCCCACCACCGCGGCCGTACGCTTGTTGCCGTCGACGAAAGGATGGTTGCGCGCCAGTCCGTACGCGTAGCTTGCAGCAAGCATAGCCGCATCGGGCGCGGAATCATGAACAATCCCGGTGCCCCGCTTGCCCCGCAGCCACGCTACACGAAGAACTGCGCGCGCCTTGGCAGAGCGTGTCGCGCAGCCCTATAGCCTGGGCATGTCAGACCTGTTCTCGTCGGCAATCCCCGCTTCCGCCACATACGACGCATCCTCTATCGAGGTCCTCGAAGGGTTGGAGCCCGTCCGCCGCCGTCCGGGCATGTACATCGGCGGCACCGACGAGCGCGCGCTGCACCATCTGGCGGCCGAGGTCCTCGACAACGCGATGGACGAGGCGGTCGCGGGGCATGCAACGCGGATCGAGGTGACGCTTGAGGTCGGCAACCGGTTGACCATAACGGACAACGGGCGCGGGATCCCGGTCGATCCGCACCCCAAATTCCCTAAGAAGTCCGCGCTCGAAGTGATCATGACGACGCTGCATTCGGGCGGCAAGTTCTCGGACAAGGCATACGCGACGAGCGGCGGGTTGCACGGCGTCGGGGTCAGCGTGGTCAATGCCTTGTCGTCCGACACGATCGTCGAGGTCGCGCGCGACAAGCAGCTGTTTCGGCAAAGCTTCGTGCGCGGCGCGCCCACGACCAAGCTGGAGAAGATGGGCGCGGCCCCCAACCGGCGTGGCACGAAACTCAGCTTCGTGCCGGATGTCGAAATCTTCGGCGACGGCGCGACGTTCAAGCCCGCGCGGCTTCACCGGCTGGCGCGATCGAAAGCCTATCTGTTCGCGGGCGTCGAGATACGCTGGCGATGCGACGCTGCGCTGATCGACGATGAAACGCCCGCCGACGCGGTGTTCCAGTTCCCGGGCGGCGTCGCGGACCACCTGCGCGAACAGGTGGGCGAACGCGAATGCGCGACCGCCGAGTTCTTCAGCGGCCGGCAGGAGTTCGGCAACAGGCTCGGCTCCGTCGAATGGGCGGTGGCTTGGCCGTTATGGTCCGAGGGTTCGGGGTCCTATTACTGCAACACGATCCCGACGCCCGACGGCGGCACGCACGCGCAAGGCGTACGCGCGGCCTTGTCCAAGGGGTTGCGCACGTTCGCCGAACTCGTCGGGCAAGGCAAGAAGGTCAAGGAGCTCGACCCCGACGACGTGATGTCCGGGTCCGAGCTGATCCTGTCTCTCTTCATCCGCGACCCGCATTTTCAGAGTCAGACAAAGGATCGCCTGACCAGCCCCGAAGCCGCGCGGCTCGTCGAGGCCGCGGTGCGCGATCAGTTCGATCATTTCCTGACCGACCACATGGACCGCGGGCGCGCGCTGCTCACCTTCGTGCTCGACCGCATGGACGACCGGCTCCAACGCCGGGCGGAGCGCGAGGTCAAGCGCAAGACCGCGACGTCGGCACGCAAGCTGCGCCTCCCGGGCAAGCTGACGGATTGTGCGAACGACGACCCGCAAGGTACGGAATTGTTTATCGTCGAAGGCGACAGCGCGGGCGGATCGGCCAAGCAGGCGCGCGACCGAAAGACGCAGGCGGTGCTGCCGATCCGCGGCAAGATCCTGAATGTCGCGTCGGCGACCGCGGACAAGATCAGGGCCAACTCAGAGATTGGCGACCTGACGCTGGCGCTGGGCTGCGGAACGCGCGAGCGGTGCGATCCCGATGCGCTGCGTTACGAGCGTGTCGTCATCATGACGGACGCGGACGTCGACGGGGCACATATCGCGACGCTGTTGATGACGTTCTTCTTCCAGGAGATGCCCGAACTGGTGAAGCGCGGGCATCTGTATCTGGCGCAGCCGCCGCTCTACCGCCTCACCGTCGGGGCGAAAAGCCTATACGCGCGCGACGACGCGCACCGCGTGGAGATCGAGCGCCGCGAGTTCAAAGGCAAGACCGTCGATGTCGGCCGCTTCAAGGGATTAGGGGAAATGAACCCGGGTCAATTGCGCGAAACGACGATGGACCCGGCGACGCGCAACATGCTGCGCGTGACGCTGCCACAGGAGTATGAGGAGCGCGCGGGCGTGCGCGACCTGGTCGACCGGTTGATGGGCCGCAATCCCGAACACCGCTTCGCATTCATTCAGAACAACGCGGCGCAAGTCGATGAAGAGGCTATCGACGCATAGGCTCAGCCCGCGACGGCGGGCCCGAGCAAGGCGAAGCGCGGAATCGCGACGTCGAAGCGACCGCCGTCCTCGCCGACCATGTTGTAGCGGCCGACCATCGCACCCGTCGGCGTCGACAGAGGACAGCCCGACACGTAGTCGAACGATGCGCCGGGTGCGATCAGCGGCTGCTCGCCGACAACTCCCTCGCCCTGCACTTCGTGGCGCGCGCCGCGACCGTCGATGATCGTCCAGCTTCGGCTGAGCAGTTGCACGGTGCGCGCCGATCCGTTCTCGACGCGCACGTGGTACGCCCAGAACCAGCGGCCGCCCGCCGGATCCGACTGTTCGGCGAAGTAGCTGACCGCGACCCGCACGGTGACGTCGCGGGTCGTTGCCGCGTTGGGGAAGAGCGCGTGCGCGGCGGTCGCGGAGAGGCCGTTCGAAGTCATGACGCCGGAGTTAAGCCATTGCCGAGCCGCGCACAATGCGCGCACGGTTCAGGCGGCGAGCCTTCGGAGGCGTTCGACAAGCCGATCGCGCGCGGCGAGCACGTCCGCGCGGCGCTCGATCAGGATGTCGCGCGCGAGGAAATGCCCGGTGACGGCGAGCCCGTCGGCGATGTCGCGCCAATCGGCCCCGCCCCCCGCAACGAGGAACGGGGGGAGCGGCAGCAGGCGATCATAGTCCTTGGCGATCGGTGCGCAGACCGCGCCGCCGCTGCGCGGGCTGACCGCAACGAGATCGTCGGTCGCTCCAGTGACGACGCAGCGGTCGAGCGCGAGGCCGAAGCCGAGTTCGCCGAGCAGCAGCAGCTCGTAGCGGACGAGCGCCGCCGCCCAACCCTGCGCCCGCGGAGCGGACTCGATCGCGCGCAGGACGCCGTGGAGCCCGGCATGGATAGCGGGGTAGGATTGCGCTTCGGGCAAGGCGGCGGCGGCCAGCGCGCACGTCCATTCGATCGCGGCGGCGGCGAGCGGATCGCCGAGCAGCGGCGCGCGGCTGGTCACGAGTTCGACCGTGAGCTGTGGGAGCTGCGTGTCGCCGCGCGATCGATACCGCGCGGCGACGATGTTGCCCGGCATGAGGACCGGACGCAGCCGCCGCGACCGTCCACCGCGGACGTAACCCGCCTGAACCCCGTCCTGCGGGGTCAGCGTGCGGACGATCGCGCCGTGTTCGCCGTGGTGCAGAACGGCGATGAGGATGGCATCGGTGTCGAGGTGCACGGATCATCCGGCCGGGTGAAAATGATCGTAGATGCCCCGCGCCATCGTCGACGAGATGCCCGGCGCCTTTTCCAGATCCTCGAGCGCCGCGCCCTTGACCGCGCGCGCCGTGCCGAAGTGCATGAGCAGCGCACGCTTTCGCGCGGGGCCGACATTGGGAACGTCGTCGAGCGTCGTCGTCGTTAGATTTTTCGCGCGTTTGGCCCGGTGCGCGCCGATCGCGAAGCGGTGCGCTTCGTCGCGCAGCCGCTGCAGGTAGAACAAGGTCGGTGAGTTCATCGGCAGAGTGACTTCGCGGCCTCCCGGCAGATGAAACGTCTCGCGCCCGGCATTGCGGTCTGGACCCTTCGCGACGCCGACGATCGGGACGTCGTGCACGCCAAGCTCCTCCATGACGCCACGCACCGCTGACAGCTGGCCCTTGCCGCCGTCGATCAGGATGAGGTCGGGCCATTCGCCGCTCGTGCGGTCAGGATCCTCCTTCTCGAGCCGAACGAAGCGACGCTCCAAAACCTCCCGCATCATCGCGAAATCGTCGCCGGGCGCCGTCTCCGGACGCTTGATGTTGAATTTGCGGTACTGGTTCTTGAGCATGCCCGCGGGCCCCGCGACGATCATCGCGCCGACCATGTCGGTGCCCATGATGTGGCTGTTGTCGTAGACTTCGATGCGCTCGGGCGGGGTGGCCAGGTCGAACAGCTCCGCGATCGCGAGCAGGTTCTTCGCCTGCGTCGTCCCTTCCGCAAGGCGGCGCTCGAGCGCTTCCTCGGCGTTACGCTTGGCGTGGCGGACCATCTTGACCTGGTCGCCGCGCTGAGGCTGGCGTAGGATCACCTTCTTGCCGGCAGCCTCCGAAAGCGCCTCGCTCAGCAGTTCGCCTTCGATCAGGTCGCGGTCGAGCAGGATCTGCTTAGGGGGCGGCACGTCTTCGTAGAACTGGATGAGAAAGCTCGTGAAAACCTCGTCTTCGGGAACATCGTTCGTATGCGATGGGAAGAAGGCGCGGTGGCCCCAGTTCTGCCCGCCACGGATGAAGAAGGCCTGGATGCACATTCCGCCCTCGCGGCAGGCGAGCGCAAAGATGTCGGCGTCGCCCAAGCCTTCGGCGTGCACCGTCTGCTTACCTTGGATGTAGGTCAGCGCGCGCAGGCGGTCGCGGTAGACGGCGGCGAGCTCGAAATCCATGTCGTTGGCGGCCGCCTCCATCGACGCGCCGAGCTTGGCCTGGACCTGCGTCGACTTGCCGCCGAGGAACGATTTGGCGTCGCCTACGAGCTCGGCATAGGCTTCCTTGTCGATCCGGCCCGTGCAGGGGGCGGAGCAGCGGCGGATCTGGTGGAGCAGGCACGGCCGCGAGCGGTTGGCGAAGAAGCTGTCGTTGCACGATCGCAGCAGGAACAGCTTTTGAAGTGCGTTCAACGTGCTGTGTACCGAGCCGGCGGACGCGAACGGGCCGAAATATTGGCCCTTCGCCCGCCGCGCCCCGCGATGTTTTTGCACGCGCGGGAACGGATGGTCATCGCGCAGGAGGATGAAGGGAAAGCTTTTGTCGTCGCGCAGCAGGACGTTGTACGGCGGACGAAACCGCTTGATCAGCTGCGCCTCCAGCAGGAGCGCCTCAGCCTCCGTCTGCGTCGTGACGATCGTCATCGACCGCGTCTGCGCGACCATTCGCTGCAGGCGTTTGGACAGGCGGGAGACCTGGACGTAATTGGCAACCCGCGCCTTGAGCGCGCGCGCCTTGCCGACGTAGAGGACGTCTCCCGCCGCGTCCTGCATGCGGTAAACGCCGGGGCGGATGGGAAGCGTTTTCAGGACATTGCGTATCGCCGCGCAGCCGGCTTCCAGATCGGGAGCGGAGCCCGCGCCGCGGACGGTGTAGGCTGCCGCGCCTTCGGCGAAACGGTCGGTGGTGGTCACGGAAACGACTTAGGAGTCGCGGGCCGCCGATGCCAGCAAGTTAGTTAACGCGCGCCAGTCCAGCGATCGCGCGGTCGGTCAGCGCCTTGTCGGCAGCCGCATCATGCCGTTCCGCGATCAGCGTCGTCGCAGCGCGCGTGGCGGCGGTTACCGCACGTTGGCGCACCTCGGCCACAGCGGAACGTTCGGCCGCGCCGATCTTATCTTCGGCCATGCGCGTGCGGCGGGCGATGAGCTGTTGCGCGTCCGCTTCCGCCTTGGTGACGATCGCGGCCGCTTCGGTCTCGGCACCCCTGAGGATCAATGCCGCATTGTTCGCGGCGTCCGCACGCAGGCGGTTCGCCTCGGCCAGCATCGCCTCGGCTTCGCCACGGATCGCCTTTGCCTCGTCGAGCTGCCGACGCGTGTCCGCGATGCGGCCGTCCAGCAGCGCGGCGATCTTCTGCGGGGCCTTGCCGACAAAGATCACGAGCAGGATGAAGATCGTCAGGCCGACGTAGACCCAGGCTTCGGCGGACAGATCGACGAACGGTCCGCCGACGGGGCCGTGATCTTCCGTGCCGGTGCTGTGGCCGGTTGGGAGCGCGGGTTCGTTCATCGCGTCGCGACCACCGCAGTGAGGGCCGCACCGGGATCGGGGCGTTGACCGGTGATGCGGTGGACGATGTCCGCGGCCGCGTCGGCGGCGATGCGGTCGATCTCGGTCAGCGCGCGGTCGCGTGCCTTGCCGAGCTCGATCTCGGATGCGCCGAGGCGCACTTCGATCTCCGCATCCGCGCTGGCCAAAGCAGCCTGGCTCGCGGCGGCGGCGCGGGCCTTGGCCGCCCCCGTCGCAAGCTGCGCATCGGCATGGGCCTTGGCCACGTCGGCGTCATAGCTCGTCCGCAGTCCGTCCGCCGACGCCTTCGCGGTTTCAGCCGCGGCGATGTCCTGCGCCACCATCGTCTCGCGCGCGGTCACGACGTTCGCGACCTTGGGCAGCGTCGTCCGCACGATCCCGAAATACAGGATCGCGAAGAACAACGACAACCAGGCGAGCTGGGGGACGAAGTTGGCGAGATCGAATTGCGGCACGGCGGGTGTTAGCCGCCGAAGGCGAGTGCGAGCGCGACAACGGCGGCAATGAGGCCGAGCGCTTCGGTCACCGCGAACCCGAAGATCAGGCGACCGCCCATCTGCGCGTCCGCCGACGGGTTGCGCAGCGCGCCGTTGAGGTATTGGCCGAAGATCTGGCCGACGCCGATCGCCGCAAGACCTGCGCCGATCGCCGCGAGGCCCGCGCCGATTACCTGTGCCGAAGCCAAATCCATTGTCTAATCCTTGTCTTGTCGAGTGTTGTTGAGAAACTAGTGGAGGTTGACCGCGTCGTTCAGGTAGATCGAAGCGAGCAGCGCGAACACGTAGGCCTGGACGACCGCGATCAGGACTTCGAGCGCGGACAGCGCCACGTTAACGCCCAGCGGCAGGATGCCGAACACGCCTAGGCTGACCACGAAGCTGCCGAACACCTTTAGCAAGACGTGCCCCGCAGTCATGTTTGCGAACAGCCGGATGGCGAGCGTGAACGGGCGCGACAGGAACGACAGGAACTCGATCAGCGCGACAAACGCGCCCAAGAAGATGTTCGTGTCCTTGGGCCAGAACAGCGTGAAGAAGTGCAGGCCGTGCCGCGCGAACCCGACGACACAGACGGTGACGAACACGATAACGGCGAGGCCGAGCGTCACCGCGATGTGGCTGGTGGGCGTGAACGCGCCCACCCAGGGCAGCAATCCCAACAGGTTGCAGGCCAGAACGAAGATGAAGAGCGAAAAGATGAGGTTGGTGTAGCGGCGACCTTCCGGCCCGACATTGTCGTCGAGCATCTTGCGCACGAAGTCGTAAAGATACTCAACCGCCGCCTGCCAGCGCCCGGGGACGAGTTGCGGCCGCGCGGTTCCGACGAACAGGAACGCTGCGACCGCGCCTAGCGCGATGAGCATCCAGAGCGAGCTGTTGGTGAAGGAAACGTCGTAGCCCGCGGCCTCGAGAGGCTTGAGGTTGACGATCTTGAACTGTTCCATAGGACCGGCCATCAGCGCGTGCCCTCATCCGGCTTGGCATCGAATTGTGCGGACGTCTTCATCGCGCGCCGTGTGCCCGCCGCGAAGCCCAGGAGCAAGAGCACGATCATCGCCCACGGCGCAGTGCCGAAGTAGCGGTCGATCAGCCAGCCGATGAAGGTCGAAATGAGCACGGTGCCGACGAACTCGATACCCACCGCCCAGCCGCGGCTTTCCGCCGCACCCTGGGAGCGCGTGACCCCGCGTGTCTGCTCCGCCTTGGCGTCTGCAATGCGATGATCAAGGTCGTCCGATCCGGATCGACGATCGTCAGCCAAGGCGCGTGTCCTGTGTTACGAAGCGCCGCGGGCCGAAAGGCGTAATCCGAAGCGGGGCGGGAGCCGCGCGGGTTACCCTCGCGCGAACGCCGTCCCTTTATGAAGCAGGCCGGGACGAGTCAACCGGCCCGCCCGCGCCGCTCAACCGCAGTAGGCTGGAAGTGCAATCGCGCCGTCGCGCTTCTGCCAGTCGCCGCCCGGAAGCCGGTAATACTCACCGGGCCGCACCTTGTTCTGCAGAAGCGTGCATGCGGTCTTGACCGCGACTTCCTGAACCGTGGCACCGCGATCGCGCGCGATGTCCGTGTAGAAGGCGCGCCGCTTGATGTTGATCGCGTTGACCTGCTCGCGGACGCTCGCCGGTGCCTGCCCCACGACACCCAGGTAGCCGTCGGCCTGTTCGCCGACGTTCCCGGACGCGCGCAGCGATCCGCTGGCATCGGCCTGCGCCAACGCCGTTCCCGCCATCAGGAGGGCAGCGCCCGTCGCCAAGGCGGCAAGGATATTCATTCGACGTGTCATGTCAGAAGACTCCCGGGTTTTTATCGATCAGGTTTTGGACGTCGCGTTCGAGTTTTACGAGCACTTCCTGTCGTATGTTGATGTTGAGGTTGATCTCGATCGGCTTGTCGGGCGCGGCGACGCTGACGCATCCGGCCAAGCTTGCCGCGAACAACGCGATTACAACGACTTGTCTAACAGATTGCACACCCATTCTCAACGTGCCGACGATCATGGTCTCTTCTCGCTTTCCGGGGTCTGAATGGAGGTGCCGGGCACCGTGTCGATCGGCAGCGGCTGCGACTGGCGAATGAGGTCGCGAGGGTCGTTGAACGAGCGCGCGGTGGCGAGCAGCGCGCGAAACTGGCCGCGGATCGCGATGTTGAACTTGAACGGCAGGCCGGTGATCTGCTTGAGGATCCCCGTCGCCTTCTCGTTCTGGTTGCGGCCGGTCACCGTGAAGCGGCTGAGGAACTCGCCGTCCAGCTCGCCGTCGAGATACACGCTCATGCTGCTGTAGCGCAGCGATTTGAGCGCGTCGAAGGCGAGCTTGCCGTAGGTGCCGAGCGCCTTGTCGGACAGCACGCCGACATAGGCGAGCGTGCCCCCGCCCTCCCGCGAGGTGAGCGATCCGCCGACGATGCGCCCGCCCGTCTCGTCGAAGACCATCGGGATCGTGCCATCGAAGATGCCGGTGGTCGAGATGTTCTCGAACCCGAACTGTTGGACGAACTGCGCCGCGTCCATGCCACGCACACGGAACGTCAGCTTCTTCGGTGCGGGGCGGCCGAGCTCCAAAATCGTTTCTTCGAGGATGAGTTCGCCGCCCGCGTATGGCCACCGCCCCTGCTCGACGCGAACGCGCTGGCCGGGGAGGAGCTGGTAGCGAATCTGTCCGTCCGAGACGAGGATGCCCGCGTTGATCTCGGCGATGTCGACCGACTGGCCGGGCGCGGTGGTGAGGCCGAGCAGGTCGGAGAAGACGAGTTCGCCCTTGATGCCGCTGACCGGCCCGAACGCGGCGGCGAGGTCGAGGTCGTCGGTGCGGAAGCGGCCGTCGCTGGTTACGCCGTCGCGGTTCCAACGCACGTTGCCGCGCCCGCGCACGATGCCGTCGACGAGCGCGACGACGCCGGTGGTCAGCCGGGTCAGCGCCTCGGGCTGGAACGTCGGGCCGAACGCGATGCCGGGGACGTCGAGGACCGCGTTGCCCGTGCCGTCGCGCAGGTCGTGCGCGATCGTGACGTCGCTTACCTCGGTTCCGGTCTCCGGATCGACCAGGGTCGCGCCGGCGGCGATGCGGTTGTCGGCGAGCCTGAGGCGGGCCGCGTTCGCGCGCAACGGGAAGAAGCGCGGATTGGCGGCGGCATCGGCGACGGTCAGCGCGCCGCCGATGTCGAGGACGTTGCGACGGTAGCTCCAGTCGCCCGCCGCGCCGCTCAGCAGCAGCGGAACCTGGCCGATCCTGGCGCGGCCGTCGCGACCGAAGGTGCCCGCAAAGTCACTGCCGCGCCAACCGCCGTCGACCGCTTCGACGTCGAACGTGGTCTGCGAGGGTGCGTCGCCGATACGCAGGCCGACATCGCGCGCGTCGAAGCGGCGGGCCGCGAGCCGCGCGTCGAAGGTGTCGGCGGCGGCCGCGATCACCCCCCATCGGACGCGCAAGTCGTCGGCGCGGACGGTCGATCGATCAATAAAGATGCGGCTTCGTGAAGCGTTGGCCGAAAACGGTCGCCCCGCGAAGAGCCCGGCGAAGCGCGGCGCGGCGATCGTCGCCCCCGTCGTGAGGCCGCCGTTGCGGAGCAGCGCGCCGTCCGGGCACAGCGGCAGCGCGGTCGGTCCGAGCCGCAAATTGCCGTAACGCAGGGCTTGCCAGCGCGCCGGGAAGCAGCCTTCGTTGAACGCGTATGCGCCGCGAGGGCCGACCCGGCCCGCGATCGGCACGACCAACCCTTCGACACGCCCGCCGCGCCATGCGCCGTCGAGCGTCGCGACCGTCCCGATCCGCGTGCGGCCGCCGCCGAGGCTGGCGAAGCGCACGGGGGCCAGAGCGAGGCGCGTGCCGCCCGCCGCGTAAGGCGAGATATTCAGCACGCCGTTGACCAGCCCGCCCGGCCTCTTCTGATCGAAGGCGAGTGTCGCTGTGGGTAGGCCGCCGCCCGCCAATGCCGCCTGGCCGTCGATACGGAGCAGCCCGGCGGGCCAGTAGTAGGACAGCCCCTCCCCGCCCGCGATCCCGATCCGTGCGCCGCTTGCGCTGCCCGCGCGCATCGCGGTCATGCGCGCGCCGCCGCCGCGTGGACCGTGAACGAGGTGGAGCTGTCCCGACACGTTCAGATCGCGCAGGGCTCGGGCAAGCGCAGAGGCGGCGGCGGTGCCAAGCGGCGCGAGCGGCGTGTTCGCGGCAGCGCGCAGCGGTCGTACGAGCGATGCGCGCATAGCCGGACTCAGCGCGAGATTGCTCATGGCCAGATCGCCGAACAAGCCGAAGCGCGCCGCCGCCGGTTGCGCGCGATATCTCCCGTCGAAGCGCAAGGTCCGGCCCGCATGCGCGGCGAAGCGCGCGTCGCGAGCGCCGACGCGGAGCGCGCCCAGCGTGACCGCCCGATCGCCCGCGAAGTCGATGTCGCCCGTCACGCCGCCCAGCGTTCCGCGCGCGACGTCCAGCCGGGCGACGGCAAGGCCCGCTTTGCCCCGCCATCTCGCAAAGGACTCCGGAACGCGCGCGTCGATCGTGATCCGCGGCCGCGCGGCGCGCACCGCGCTACTCGGACATTCGATCGACGCGGCGGAGACGGGGCCGGTAACGTGCGGCGCGCGCGCGTCGATCGCCAGCCCGAAGCGCGCGCGGACGGCGGTCGCGGCACAGGCACCGGCGTCGACGCGCGGCGCGGAAGCGGCGAGCCGGCCTCGGAACCCGTCCGACAGTTTGCCGCGTCCTTCAATTGCGAGCCCGAAGATTCCGGCGGAAGTGACGAGCCGGATCTGCGTGTCGCCCAAGTCAACCTCGAAATCGGGAAACGCGAACGGTTTGCCTGCTGGCGGAGGAAGCAGGCGGTCGATCTGTCCCAGCCGCAGCTTGCCGCCGACCAGCGCGCCGCGCAGCCGCACGCCCCTCGCGGTGATCTTGCGCACGGTCACGCCGGGCCGCGTGGGCCGCAGGATAGACCAACGCGTGGTGACGAGCACCTCGGCCCGATCCGCCGTCAGATCGGGCGCGCGGGGGTCGCCGATGACGACGTCTTCCAGCCGCTGCAGGCTGGGCCCGACCTGCACGATGCGGTAGGTCGCCCGCACGCCGCGCCGCGCCAGTTCTGCGTCAAGCGCGTCGGCGGCGATCGGGCGGCGTTGCATCCACAGCCCGGCCGCAACCGCGACGATCAGCAGCAGGAGGGCGAGCAGCACCCACCTCAGCCGGTGCCGGCGAGGACGTCCGGCGACCCGCGCGTCCTCGATCGGGCCGTCCTCGATGGGGGATGGCTGGTCAGCGATCGTTCCGGCCCTTCCCCATGCGCGTTGCTACCCTGTCCGCCGCCGGTGCGTAAGTCCGTTGCCGGCGTTCCTTCCCACCCCTAATCTCCCTCCATGACCGGGGCTTTAACCGCCGATCCCGCCGATCCCGCCGTTACCGACGGCACCGGCCACCGCGCGCGGTTGCGCCAGCGCATGTTCGACGGCGGGCACGAGGCGCTGCACGACCATGAGCTCGTCGAGTATCTGCTCGGCCTGGCCTTGCCGCGGCGCGACACCAAGCCGCTCGCCAAGCAGCTGCTCCACGATTTCGGCGGGCTGGCCGCCTTGCTCACCGCCGACGCGGCGGCGCTGTCCCGTAGCGGATTGCCCGACGGCGCCGTGGGGGCGCTCAAGATCGCACAGACGTCGGCGCTGCGGCTCCTGCAGGCGCAGGTGAAGGGGCGGCCCGTGCTGTCGAGCTGGCAGGCGCTCCTCGATTATCTGCATGCCGACATGGCGCATGGCGGCATCGAGCGCGTGCGCGTGCTGTTCCTCAATTCCAAGAACGTGCTGATCGCGGACGAATTGTTGTCGCAAGGTTCGGTCGACGAGGCGGCGGTCTACATCCGCGAGGTGATCCGTCGCGCGCTCGAGCTGGCCGCGACCGCGATCATCCTGGTCCACAATCACCCGAGCGGCGACCCCGCCCCCAGCCGTCAGGACATCCAGCTGACGCGCGACATCGTCGAGGCGGGGCGGCACCTGAAGATCGCGGTGCACGACCACGTGATCATCGGCACGAGCGGGCATGTATCGTTGCGAGCGCAAGGGTTGCTCTGACGCACGTCATCCAGCGCATGCTGGGATCTCAGCGGGGTTCGACGACCGGCAGTCGCGTTCCCCTGAGATCCCGGCCTGCGTCGGGATGACGACGGGCCATTAGCCGTATACCGGCCGCGCCATGATCGCACGCTACTCCCGCCCCAACATGGTTGCGCTCTGGACCGCGGAGTCGCGCTTCCGCATCTGGTTCGAGATCGAGGCGCACGCGCTGGACGCGATGGCGGAACTCGGGACCGTGCCAAAGGAAGCGGCCGCCGCGGTGTGGGCACGCGGGAAGTTCGAAGTCGACCGAATCGACGCGATCGAGGCGGAGACGAAGCACGACGTCATCGCGTTCCTGACCAACGTAGCCGAACATGTCGGCGACGAAGCACGCTTCCTCCATCAGGGGATGACAAGTTCGGACGTGCTCGACACGGCGTTCGCGGTGCAGCTCGCCCGGGCCTCGGACATCCTGCTCGCCGACATCGACGCGCTGCTGGCCGCGCTCAAGCGCCGCGCGTTCGAGCACAGGACGACGCCGACGATCGGGCGCAGCCACGGCATTCATGCCGAGCCTGTCACGTTCGGGCTCAAGCTCGCGCAAGCCTATGCCGAGTTCGCGCGTAACCGCGAGCGCCTCGTCGCGGCGCGGGCCGAAGTGGCCACCTGCGCGATCTCTGGCGCGGTGGGCACGTTCGCCAACATCGACCCGCGCGTGGAGGCGCATGTGGCGGAAAAGATGGGGCTGACCGTCGAGCCCGTGTCGACGCAGGTCATCCCGCGCGACCGGCACGCGATGTTCTTCGCGACGCTTGCCGTGATCGCGTCCTCGGTCGAACGGCTTGCGGTCGAGATCCGCCACCTGCAACGCACCGAGGTTCTGGAGGCGGAGGAATATTTCGCACCCGGCCAGAAAGGTTCATCCGCGATGCCGCACAAGCGCAACCCGGTGCTGACCGAAAACCTGACTGGGCTTGCCCGCATGGTCCGCTCCTACGCGCAACCCGCGGCAGAGAACGTCGCTCTGTGGCACGAGCGCGACATCAGCCATTCGTCCGTCGAGCGCATGATCGGCCCGGACGCGACGATCACGCTCGACTTCATGCTGGCGCGGCTGACGGGGGTGGTCGACAAGCTGCTCGTCTACCCGGAGCGCATGCGCAGGAACCTCGACCGCATGGGTGGGCTCGTCCATTCCCAGCGCGTGCTGCTCGCGCTGACGCAGGCCGGGGTGAGCCGGGAGGACGCGTACCGGCTGGTTCAACGCAATGCCATGCGGGTGTGGGAGTCCGACGGGGCGCTGTCGCTGCTCGAGTTGCTCAAGGCGGACGCCGAGGTGACCTTGAGCGACGACGCCTTGGCCGAGCTGTTCGACCTGGACTACCACTTCAAGCACGTCGACACGATCTTCGCGCGGGTTTTCGGGACTTAACGTCTTCCCAGCGCATGCTGGGATCTCAGGGGTATGAAGCTGCCGGCGGTTGAGCCTCGCCGAGATCCCAGCCTGCGCCGGGATGACGGAGGCCTGGCGTGTATTGCTAGATCAACACAGCAATGCTATGAGCCCAGGAAGCAGGAGGTGTCAGGATCATGTATAGCGAAGCCGATATCGAAGCCGCCGTCGCCTCCGGGGCCTTGTCCGCCGAAGCCGCGGCGGGCCTGAGAGGCCACGTCGCGGCAACCAGCGCGTCGCCCGCCGTGGACGAGGAGAACTTCCGTCTGCTGACCGGCTTCAACGACATCTTCGTCACGATCGCCGCGGTGCTGCTGCTGAGCGCGATCGGATGGATCGGGAACGCGATGATCGACCGTGGCAACGACGCGGTTCCGTTGCCGATCGGTGCGTTCGCCGTCGCCGCCGCGTCGTGGGGCCTGGCCGAGTTCTTCACGCGGCGGCGACGCATGGCATTGCCCAGCATCGTCCTGCTGCTGGCGTTCGTTGGCGCGGTCTTCGCGGGAACGGGCCTGGCGATCGCGGGCGCGCTGGACGCGACCACCGATGTCCGGACGTCCTTCGATACCGGCGATTCCGCCGCGGGCCAGGCGCTCGCCGGCGTCCTGCTCGCGATCACCGCCGCGGTGACGGCCGCCGCGGCGTGGCTGCACTGGCGCAGGTTCCGGGTGCCGATCACGGTCGCCGCGGGCGCGGTCGCGATCGTGGGCAGCGCGATCGGTATCGTGCTCGCCGCGGTTCCGCAGGCGCGCGACTATGTGCTGCCGCTCGTGTTCGTCGGCGGCGTCGCCTTGTTCGCGCTTGCCATGCGGTGGGACGTGTCCGACCGCGAGCGGGTGACGCGCAGTTCGGACGTCGCGTTCTGGCTGCACCTCGCGGCCGCGCCGATGATCGCGCATTCGGTGTTCAACGGCCTCGGCGTCTTCGACGGCGCGATCGACGCGGGCACCGCGTTCGGGGTCATCGCATTGTACGTCCTCTTCGCGATCGTCGCGCTGGCGATCGACCGGCGCGCGCTGCTCGTGTCGAGCCTCGTCTACGTGCTGTTCGCGATGCGCACCTTGTTCGACACGTTCGGTGCGGTCGAACTGAACGTCGCGCTGACCGGGCTGGTCATCGGGTCCGCGCTGCTCACCTTGTCCGCGTTCTGGCACCCGATCCGCCGCGCTGTCGTGGGGCAGTTGCCGTCCGACGCACGGCGTTATCTGCCGGTCCTCGAGCGCGCTACTCCGCGACCAGCTTGAGCAGCCGGCGCTCGACGGGGGCGAGCACCGGGCCGAGTTCGTGGCCGCGCTTCAAGGTGGTCCCGTGTTCCCCGAACAGGGCCCACTGGCCCTGACGCGACCGTAAGGCCGGGCGCTTCTCGATGACGAACTCGGGCCGCTCGGACGCGCGACGAAACGCGGCGAAGGTCGCGGCGTCGCGTTCGAAGCCGACCGCGTAGTCCTTCCAGTGCCCGGCCGCGACCATGCGGCCGTAAAGGTCCAATATGCGGCCCAGTTCGACGCGGTCGAACGCGACTTGGCTGACCTGTTGCCGCGTCGGGAACGGCATGACGATACCCGTCATCGAAACTCGCTCAATCGCGCGTCCCCGTACGTCCCTGTTCCTCGTCGATCAAGGCGTCGAGGCGCTTGCGCAACTGCTCGATCTCGCACCGCATCAATTCGAGTTTCTGCGTCTGCGGATCGAAGGTTTCCGCACAGTGCGTGCCGTACGGAACGAAGCTCTGCGCGTACTCGGCCGCGTCGACGAGCGTGGAGCGCGCGGGGATGCCGGTCATCGTGGCGCCTTCGGGCACGTCGCGCGTGACCACGGCGTTCGCTCCGATGCGCGCCGCGCGTCCAACCGTGATCGGCCCCAGGATCTGCGCGCCCGACCCGATGATGACGCCATCCAGCAGCGTCGGGTGGCGCTTGCCGGGCACCCCGTTGGTCGGATTGGTCCCGCCCAGCGTCACGCACTGATAGATCGTCACGTCGTCGCCGATGACCGCCGTCTCGCCGATCACGGTGAAGCCATGATCGATGAAGAAGTTCGCGCCGATCCGCGCGCCGGGGTGGATGTCGATCGCGGTCAGCTGCCGGGACAGGTGATTGACGACGCGTGCCAGGAAGAACAGCCGACGCCGGTACATAGCGTGAGCGATCCGATGGAAGCCGAGCGCGTGCACGCCCGGATACAGCAGGATCTCCCACCGCGAACGGGGCGCCGGATCGCGCGCCTTGATCGAGTCGAGATAGGCGCGAAGTCCCGTCATCGATGTCCATTTAGGCGACCCGCGCCGCTATTGCCAGAACCCGCGCCGTTGCGCAGAGGGGCTGGCCCCGATTCGGGGCGCAGGATGACGTGCCGATGGTCGAATTGCCTGCGTTCGAACTGCTGCTTCCCTTCATCCTCGTCGGGTTCGTCGCCCAGATGATCGACGGCGCGCTCGGCATGGCGTTCGGGACGATCTCGAATACCCTGCTGCTGACACTCGGCGTTCCACCGGCCGCCGCGTCGGCGGGCGTGCACACGGTGGAAAGCTTTACGACGGCCGTATCCGGCATCAGCCATGCCATGCACGGCAACATCGACTGGCCACTGTTTCGGGCGCTCGTCATCCCGGGCGTGATCGGCGGCGTGCTGGGGGCGTACGTGCTGACGCAGATTAACGCCGATGTCGCCAAGCCGCTCATCCTGACCTACCTCGCCGCGATCGGCGTCTACCTGCTGTACCGCGCCTTCAAGCACCCGCCGGCCGATCGCCCGCCGAAATTCGTCGCCCCGTTGGGGCTGGTCGGCGGATTTCTCGACGCGGCGGGCGGCGGCGGCTGGGGCGCGATCGTGACGAGCAATCTGCTCGTCCAGGGCTCCAACCCGCGCAAGACGGTCGGCACGGTCAGCGCGGCCGAGTTCTTCCTGACGGTCACGATCTCGCTGACGTTCCTGCTCAACCTCGGTGTCGCCGCGTTCACGCAGATGACGCTCGGGCTGCTCATCGGCGGCGTCGCCGCGGCCCCGTTCGGCGCGTTCGTCGCCAAGCGCGTCCGGGCCAAGGCGCTGCTCGCGATGGTCGGAGTCGTACTGACGGGCACGAGCGCCTTTTCGCTGTGGAGAGCGCTTGCATCGTGAAGATGCGCAAGAAGTCGGACCTGCCGACCAAGATCTGCGCCGCCTGCGCCCGCCCGTTCGCGTGGCGCAAGAAGTGGGAGCGCGATTGGGAGAACGTGCGCTACTGCTCGGACGCGTGCCGCGCGAAGGGAGCGACCGCATCGTGACGCGCGTCGGAATGGTGGTCGCAGCGTGCGTACTCGCCTCGCGCTGACCGTCCGGAGCAAGAAAAGGAACAAAGCTCCCCGCGCAGGTTTATCGAGGTTAATCGTGACAACAGGAGACGACGAATGGGCTTTTTCGATTTCTTCAAGAAGGACAAGGGCAAGGATCTCTTTCCCGAAAACGCCGCCGCCGAGGCGCGCGCCGACGCCATTCGCGGCGAGATCAAGCGCCTGGGTCTGCCCGGAGACATCACGGTCAACGTCGAAGGTTCGAAGGTCAAGATCGGCGGCAAGGTCCCGGACGAGGCGACGCGGCGCAAGCTGGTCATGATCGCGGGCAACACCAAGCATATCGACAGCGTCGACGACAGCGCCATGCAGCCGGCGCAGCAGACCGCGCAGGCGGGCCAGCCTGCGCCCGCATCCGCGGCGATGAAGACCTACACGGTCGAAAGCGGCGACACCTTGTCCAAGATCGCAAAGGAGACGCTCGGCGACGCCAACGCGTACATGAAGATCTTCAACCTCAACACGCCGATGCTGAGGGATCCGGACGACATCTACCCGGGTCAGGTGCTGATCCTGCCGGATGGGCAGACGGCACGGGTATAATCTGCAGATCGCGACGTCATCTCGGCGTACGCCCGGATCTCAGGGGCACATAGCGGCTGGCAGTCGAATTGCCCTGAGATCCCGGCCTTCGCGGGGATGACGTGAGCGATCAGTCCATGTGACGGATGCCCACCCGCAGGTAATCCCAGCCGGTCAGCAACGTTAGTGCCGCCGCCGCCCATAGCGTGACCAAGCCTACGTCATGCACCCATGCCCACTGCGGCGTCGCACCGCCGAGAATCAGCGCACCCAGCGACACCAGCTGAAACGTCGTCTTCCATTTGGCGAGCTTGCTGACGGGCACCGACACCTGCAGCCCCGCCAGGAACTCGCGCAGGCCCGATACAGTGATTTCGCGCAGCAGGATGATCAACGCCGCGATGACGTGCAGGTCGTGGATGATCGGCTGACCCCGCGTGTCGGGCGTGAACACGAGCATCAGGATGACCGCGGCGACCATGATCTTGTCCGCGATCGGATCGAGGAAGATGCCCGCCTTGGAAATCTTGCCCTGCGCGCGCGCGACGTAGCCGTCGAAATAATCGGTGATTCCCATCAGGCAGTAAAGGACGAACGCCAGTCCGAAATCGAACCATTTGGGCATCGGCCACAACAGCCAGACGAGAATCGGCACGGCGAAGATGCGCGACAGCGTCAGGATGTTGGGCAAAGAAAGCATTGAGGCAAAGCTGTAGCGGGATGCGCCCACTCCGTCATCCCGGCGCATGCCGGGATCTCAGGGGAAGGTCATTTCCGGAAGTTGAACCTCCCTGATTTCCCGGCATGCGCCGGGATAACGGTTGCTCGCATTTGAACTGCCGCGCATCCCGGCTACAAGGCCGCCGAGCCGCCCGCGTACCCCGCTCCCGAGGACTTGTCCCACCCTATGCAAGCCTCGCTCAGGCTCCTCGGCCGCCGCCGGTTCCTGCCGCTGTTCGTCACCCAGTTCCTGGGCGCGTTCAACGACAACCTTTTCCGCAATGCGATGATCATCCTGGTAATCTTCACGATTTACGGCGATCCCGAACAGGAAGCGATGTTCTCCGCGGTCGCATCCGCGCTCTTCATCCTGCCCTTCTTCCTGTTCTCGGCGCTTGCCGGGCAACTCGCCGACACGATCGATAAAGCCCGCATCATCCGGGTCGTCAAATCGGCTGAGATTGCGATCATGGTGTTCGGCGCGGCGGGGCTGGGCTTACACAACGTGCCGCTGATGCTCGCCGCGTTGTTCGCGATGGGGGCGCACTCGGCGTTCTTCGGACCCATCAAGTACGCCATACTGCCCCAGCACCTGCCGCCGGACGAAGTTCTCGGCGGCACCGGGCTGGTCGAGGCGGGGACGTACGGCGCGATCCTCGTGGGCACGATCGTCGGCGGGATCATTCCTCCCGTCTGGGCCGCGGCGGGCGTGCTCGCGACCGCGCTCGTCGGGCGGTGGATCGGCGGCCAAGTCCCCCCTGCCCCGCCCGAGGCGGACGCGCCGCAGCCCGAGCGCTTCGACTGGCACGTCGTGCGTGCCTCGGTCCGGCTCGTGTCCGCGACCATGCACATCCCGCGGCTGTTCCTGGCGATCGTCGCGATCAGCTTCTTCTGGTCGCAAGGCGCGGTGCTCGCCGCGCAATTCCCGCCGCTCGTCAAGAACGTGCTCGGCGCGAACAAGGAAGTCGCGACCGCGTTCCTGTCGATCTTTTCGGTCGGGGTCGCGATCGGGTCCGTGGCGATCAATCGCCTGTTGAACGGCAAGGTGTCCGCGAAATTCGCGCCGATCTGCTCGCTGGTCATGGGCGCGTTCGTGACCGACCTGTATTTCTCCGTGCGCGGCTGGGTTGTACCCGCCGGCCCCTTGAGCGACCTGAAGACCTGGATCGCCATGCCTGGCGCGGAGCGGATCATGATCGACCTGTTGGGTGTTGCGACGGCGGGCGGAATGTTCGTCGTCCCGCTCTACGCGTTCCTGACGACCACCGTACCCAAAGCCGAAACCGCGCGCACCGTGGCGGCGAACAACATCGTCAATTCAGGGGCAATGGTGGCTTCGACGCTGCTCATCGCGGGCGCGGTCGCGTTGGGCGTCACGGTGCCGCAGACGCTGCTGATCGTCGCGGTCGGATCGATCGGTGCCGCCGCCATCGCGTGGCGACTGCATCTGGCGTGCGACTAGAAGATCATCACCGAAAAGAAGATGAACCCGCCCGCGAACGCCGTCAGAAACTGCCGCACGTCGCGGCCCGTCTTGAACAGGCGCGGATCGGCGGGTTCGTCGCGCAGGACCGTGTGGCGCGCGCGCATCCGGCGGCGCGGCGGGACGCGGTGGCGAGTGTCGCCGACGATCGGGTCGAAGCGTGCCGCGTTGCGGCTGATCAGGGGGGTCATCGTGCTCATACGCCAAGTGTTAAGCCGCTGTTTACCGTTGCGCTAGCCGTCCGGCGCAACGCCGTTGCGCTTGTCCCCCGCAAAGACGAAACAGGGCCCAAGAGTTTCCACGAAGGACAATCCCGCATGCCCCTCCTGCTCTGCCCCAACGACAACGCATCGATGCAGACCGTTCAGCGATCGGGCGTCGAATTCGACATGTGCCCCACCTGCCGCGGCGTGTGGCTCGACCGCCGCGAGTTGGAAAAGCTGATGGCGAGTGAAGGTCCTGCCGCCGCACCGCCGATGGCACCGCGACAGGAGTTCCGGCCACAACCCGGCTACGCCCAACCCGGTTATGAGCGCCCGCGCTACGACGACGATCACCGCGGCGGCTATCGCAAGAAGAAGAACAGCATCTTCGACATTTTCGACTGATCGAACGAGCGGACGTTCAATCGATTAGGAGTCGGGACGTTTGCCAGAAATCGACGGAAATTTCCTACGCTGAGGATAATGAAGATGCGTTTCCAGCTTTTTGTGGCCGTCGGCCTTACGTTCGCTCCTTTGCCCGCGCTGTCCCAGACGGTCGTCGTAGACTTGAACGAAACTTGCGCAGCATTGGCCTGGGATTGGAGACATGCCGAACACCGTATGGCCTTCGATTACGCTAGTGAGCTGCACGAATACAAAGTCCCTACTATGAGCGACTTGCACCTAGCCGAGGCGAACGATCTGGCGAGGGCGACGATGACGCTCTCGTTCATGCGCGAAAATAGGTGTCCTTTGCCAAAGCGCGTACCTCGTGCGACGACCTACTCCAAGGCTGCTTCTGCCTGCATTAAAGCGCGAAAAGATAAATTAGAGAACGCGCCGCAGCTCTGCGATACCGAAAAGTGGATGCCTAATTGACAGCCTTGCAAGGTTCCTAAGGCTGACCTAAAGCCCGGCAAATTGGGGCCTTAGCTCAGCTGGGAGAGCGCTACGCTGGCAGTGTAGAGGTCAGGGGTTCGATCCCCCTAGGCTCCACCAAAACAGGCGACGCGGCAATAAACTCGCGCGTCGCCCTGCCCGTCAAACCTCGTCTTCCTCGCCCGTTGTCGTGACGATATCGTCGTCGTCGTCGGTCGTCAGATCGACTTCCTCGTCCGGATTGACCTCGCGATCCTCGATGCCTTCCAGCTCGTCACCCAGATCCGCGTCCGTCTTGTCGGGTTCAACCGCGGCCTTCTTGGGCGCGTCGTAGGGCAGCGGCTGCTTGGACTTGAGCACGGGTTCGGGCTCCCACGCGGCGTTGCAGTTGATGCAATGGACGGGGTGGTCGTTGCCGAGATCGTAGAAACGCGTGCCGCATTTGGGGCAGCTGCGCTTGGTGCCCCATTCAGGTTTTACCAATGGTTGGCCTTTCGGATGATGTGAGATGTGGGCGCGGCGAGATGGCCGCGACGGGTTGGCGGCGCATTGCCATAGCGGGTCCGCACTGTCAAAAACACCGCCATGTCGGGGGACGCGCCATGATCATCGCCGTCGATGGCCCGGCCGCGAGCGGCAAAGGCACGATCGCGCGCGCACTGGCCGCGCATTACAAGCTGCCGCATCTGGACACGGGACTGCTCTATCGCGCCGTCGGGCTGGGCGTGTGGCGCGCGGGCAAGGATGCGGGCGACGCGGACGCGGCACTCGCGGCGACCGCGTTCGACGACGCGCTGCTGGCCGATCCGGATATTCGCAGCGAAGCGGCGGGTTCGCTTGCCAGCCGCGCGTCCGCGCACCCGCAGGTCCGCGCCGCATTGCTCGAACGCCAGCGCCGGTTCGCGCAACAGGCGATGGGCGCGGTGCTCGACGGGCGCGACATCGGCACGGTGATCGCGCCCGGGGCCGACGCGAAACTGTTCGTCACCGCCACGCCCTACATCCGCGCATCGCGCCGTTTTGCCGAAATGAAGGGGTCGGATATCCGCTTCTCGGATGTCCTCGTGGACATCGAAGCACGCGACTGGCGCGACGCGAACCGGGCGACCGCGCCGCTGACGCAGGCCGACGACGCCGACTTGCTCGACACCAGCGATCTGGCTATAGACGCGGCCGTCCGGCGAGCGATCACGCTCGTGGAGGCTCGCTTGAAGCGAAGCGCGTAGAGTTCCGGCCCAACGGCCTGTTCTCTGACGCGCTCTTTTCGTTTTCGCGCCTGTTTTCACGTGCGCGCTCCGACGGGCTCCTATTCACACCAACCCGGCGATTTCGTCGGCTCTGCAGGACTAGCAAAAATTTATGGCCACTCTGGCGAACCCGACCCGCGACGATTTCGCGAACATGCTCAACGAAATGCTCGGCGGCGAGAACGAGGGCTTCGAGGGCCGCGTCGTCAAGGGCACGGTGACCGGCATCGAAAACGACATGGCGGTCATCGACGTCGGGTTGAAGTCGGAAGGTCGCGTGGCGCTGCGCGAGTTCGCCGCGCCGGGTCAGAAGCCCGAGATCAAGATCGGCGACGAAGTCGAAGTGTTCGTCGACCGCGTCGAGAACCACAATGGCGAGGCCATGCTTTCGCGAGATCGGGCGCGTAGAGAAGCCGCCTGGGACACGCTGGAAGCCGAGTTCGACAAGCAGGAGCGCGTCGAGGGCGTCATCTTCGGGCGGGTCAAGGGCGGGTTTACCGTCGACCTAAACGGCGCGGTCGCGTTCCTACCCGGCTCGCAGGTCGACATCCGACCTGTCCGCGATGTCACGCCGCTAATGGACATTCCGCAGCCGTTCGTGATCCTCAAGATGGACCGTCGCCGTGGCAACATCGTCGTGTCGCGCCGCGCGATCCTGGAAGAGACCCGCGCCGAACAGCGCACGGGCCTCATTCAAAGCCTCGCCGAAGGTCAGGTCATCGACGGCGTCGTCAAGAACATCACCGACTACGGCGCGTTCGTCGACCTCGGCGGAATCGACGGCCTGCTCCACGTCACCGACATCAGCTACAAGCGGGTCAACCACCCGTCCGAGCTTATCGGCATCGGCGACACGGTCAAGGTGTCGATCATCCGCATCAACCGCGAAACGCAGCGCATCAGCCTCGGCATGAAGCAGCTGGAAAGCGATCCCTGGGAAGGCGCCGCCGCGAAATATCCGATCGACGGCAAGTTTACTGGCCGCGTCACGAACATCACCGAATACGGCGCGTTCGTCGAACTGGAGCCGGGCATCGAAGGCCTCGTCCACGTGTCCGAAATGTCGTGGACCAAGAAGAACGTCCACCCGGGCAAGATCGTGTCCACTTCGCAGGAAGTCGACGTCACGATCCTCGAAGTCGACGAGGACAAGCGCCGCATTTCGCTCGGCCTCAAGCAGGCGCAGTCCAACCCGTGGGAGGACTTCGCCGAACGTCACCCGGTCGGTTCGACCGTCGAGGGCGAGGTCAAGAATTCGACCGAGTTCGGGCTGTTCATCGGCCTGGAAGGCGATGTCGACGGCATGGTCCACATGTCGGACATCAGTTGGGGCGCGACGGGCGAGGAAGCGCTTGCGCTCCACCACAAGGGCGAGACGATCAAGGCGCAGGTCCTGGATATCGACGCCGACAAGGAGCGCATCTCGCTTGGCATCAAGCAGCTCGAGCGCGGCGGTGTTGCGCCTGAAGGTAGCGGTCCGGTGTCGACGGGCGGCGGCGAAGGCGGCCTCAAGCGCAACGACATCGTCACGGTGATCGTGCGCAACGTCGGCGACGGCGGCTTGGACGTCCAGGTCGGCGAGGACGGAATCGCGGGCTTCATGAAGCGCAACGATCTCGGCCGCGATCGCGACGAGCAGCGTCCCGAACGCTTCCAGGTCGGCCAGGCGCTCGACGCGATGGTCATCGGGTTCGACCGGTCGAAAAAGCCGAACTTCTCGATCAAGGCGATGCAGATGGCCGAGGAGAAGCAGGCCGTCGCGCAATACGGTTCGTCGGATTCGGGCGCGTCGCTCGGCGACATCCTGGGCGCGGCGCTCAAGCAGAAGAACGAAGACAAGTCATAAGGCGGACGACCGTGGCTCGCTTGGCGGCGGACCACGGTCTCACATCGGAAAAGGGGCAGCCGCATGATCCGTTCTGAACTCGTCGAGAAGCTGTGTGCGGACCATCCGCATTTGACGCCGCGCGAAGTCGAGACCGTCGTGTCCGCGATTTTCGAAGCGATCACCGATCAGCTCGCCAAGGGGGGCCGCATCGAACTTCGCGGCTTCGGTGCGTTTTCGACCCGCGAGCGCGACGCGCGAACGGGACGCAACCCGCGCACGGGCGAGGCCGTCGCGGTCGACGCCAAGCGTGTGCCCTACTTCAAGCCCGGCAAGGAAATGCGCGAGCGGTTGAACGTCTGACTCCAGCGCGCGCCCACGAGCAGCAACGCGAACGGCACCAGCCATACGACGCGGCTCTGGTAGCGATCATGAACATCCGACAATGCTCCCGCGAGCGACGCATTGACGACCAGACCCGCTGCGATCGTGGCGAGCAGCGATAATGCCGCGGCGTCGCGTCGCCTCCAGGCCAGCGCCATCGCGAACGGAAGCAGCACCAGCGAAAGAGCCGCGAAGAGCGTCGTCACCGCGCGCACGAACGTCCGTCCCGTCGTGTCGCGCACCTGCCGCGACGCCTGCAAGCTCGCCACGGTCTCCGGCCGGTATTTGTTCAGCGTGTAGTTGATCCCGCCAGCAAGATCGCGGCATCCGGAGGGACATTCGTCGTCGAGCGCGGCGAAGCTCGCGAACTGCGCGACCGATCCTTTCAGCGTCGCGTTCGCGAACGCCGCGGGCGCTTCCGCGATCGCGCCGCGGTTCGCCCGCGCCATCATGTCGATCCACTGCCAGCGCGTGCCGTCGACGTCGTGCCAGATTTGCGCGGTGATCGGCGTGTCGGACCCGCCCCACAACAGGATCTGGCTGTCGCGCGGAAGCATGGGGCGCAGGGCGCACAACCCGGCCGGCGCGTCGCGACCGCAATGTCGGTCGAGCCAGGCGGGCACGAGCCCGTCCTCGGACAACCGCGCGAAGAGGAACAACGAACCCATGGGCGAGATCGTCGCGCGCCCCAGCGCCGCCGCGTTCGCTCCGATCAGGACGCCGGCGACGACGGCAACCACCACGAATGCAGCCACCGCGCGCTTCGCGGCCTCGCGTATGTGAAGACCGCAGGCCACCTGCGCTACGATCGCCGCCGCCGCTCCCGCACCCAACAGCGCCAGATGCGTGTAGTGCGTCAAAGCGAGCACGATCGCGCCCAGCCACAGCAGCGGAGTGCCCGGCGCACCCGGATCGCGCGACGCGGCGAGCCACGCGAGCAGCAGCACCGGACCCGTGAACGCGTCGGGCATGTACTGCCCCGCATGCCAGCCGAGCGACGTCAGCACAGTCAGCGCGCAGGCGCCGCCGACAAGCCGGGCGTTTGTCGTGTGGCGATCAAGCCGGCGTGCGGCTAGGACCAGGACCACTGCGATGGCGATCGCCTGGCCGGCGATTCCTAGCCACAGACCCGCCAGGCCGGGCAGCAGCGTGACCAGCGGCTTGAGCAGGAAACCGTACGCGCTTGACCGGTCGAGCGCATATTCCTGCCCGTACGCGATACCCAGATACGTACCGCTGTCGGGGAAGATGAGCGGGAACCCGTTGAACACCGCCGGCCACAACAAGAGAGCGGCCACGGCCAGCGTCAGCACGGCCGTTCGCACGCGCGCGGGGGGTGGCATGAGGCGGACATCGTGCACTCCGCCGATCTGCCCGGTCGTGGTGAAGATGACGTTAAGCCTTTGAACGCTGCAGCCCTTGACCGGACCGCCCCGCTTCTGTTTGCACCCTTTGCCAAGCGGACGTGGCGAAATCGGTAGACGCAGCAGACTTAAAAACAGTTTTCTTTGCCTCAGCGCGTCTTTTTCCGTCGATATTTTGCGTTTAAAGACAGCGCCTTAGCTATTCTGTGGCTGACGGCGGCCTCAAGGCGCGTACGTTCAGGGGCCACCCAGGGGCCAATCGCGCGACCGAGGAGCCGAAAACAGGTCCTCGCGCGACAGGCTACGCTGTGGCACTAGGCGAGCAGTGCGGACGTGGCGAAATGGTAGACGCAGCAGACTTCATAGGAGTGCCCGGGGGGAAACGCCCGGAGTAGAACCGCTCAAATTCGGGGAAAGCTAGGGTGCCAAGCCTTGCCGATCCCGAGCCAAGCCCGGCCTGTTCGGGAAGGTGTAGAGACTAGACGGGCGGCGCCTAAAGCTGAGGCTATGGCGAAGGGATAGTCCAGACCACGAACGTTCGCACTTACCTGCGAGCGGCGGCGAAAGTCGAAGTGGTAAGAAAATCTGCTTTTCGAATGAGAGTGCGGGTTCGAGTCCCGCCGTCCGCACCAACGACTCAGACCTTATAGGCCAAGCCCGCGCGAGCGTCCGAACGACCAGTCCACGCCGCCGCCGGGCATGGCGACGCCGCTTATCTGCTGGCCCAAGCGCTTCTCCAGCGGGTCGCTCCACGGCACGAGTTGGAGACCCATGCCATTGTCGATCATCGCGAACCGGCGGCTCGCGAGTTGCGCCTGACCGACGAGCTTGCCGGATACATATTCGCCGGTCCCGCTCGGCTGCCACGCGACACCGCGCTCGGTGGCGAACACCTTGCCGACGCGAGCGACCTCGGCCCGCTCCAGTTGCGCGGTCAAGTTTTTAGGCGCGCGGAATTGTCCGTCGCCAAGGTCGCGGACATAGCCCATGTCGGCAAGCGCCTTCTTACGCGCGTCCCAGGCAGTCCGCACGTCGCCACCGAACCCGCCTTGCCCGAACGCCTGCCGGTCCTGCCCCAACATCGTCCGGTCGAGCCAGGTCGCGCCCTCGTGGCT
Source organism: uncultured Sphingomonadaceae bacterium (assembly GCA_964251385.1). Taxonomy (GTDB): domain Bacteria; phylum Pseudomonadota; class Alphaproteobacteria; order Sphingomonadales; family Sphingomonadaceae; genus CADCVW01. Next base: position 76,217 of record CAXUJK010000005.1, read on the forward strand.
TACCTGCCGGTTAAGCGACAGGTGAGATAGCTCGTCAACGCGTGGGCCGGGACCGTGACGCTTGCGATCATGGCTGAGCCCGCGCTCGGGCAGGTCGGCGGGAACGGTCCAATGCTCGGCATGGCGTCGCTCAACGATCCCGGCGCGGCGTAGGGCTTCCAGGCGCCGTACGTGGCTGCGCACGAAGGCGTCGGCCTCCTTCGGCCCGAGCCGAGTGCGCACCTGCTCCAAATGATCTGCGGGGCGGTACACGCCGTTCGCGTCGGCAGCCGCGAGGATGTTTCGATCTGCGGCACGCGGCGTGCTCGGCGGTGGCTCGACGGCGACGATGCTGCCCCGGCCGATCTCCTCAACGCGGGTGGAGGATACCTCGACATAGTGAACGCGTCCGTCAACGCCGTCGATGGTCAGGCCCATGCGGTCGCTCAACTCGTCGCCTGCGAGCTGCTTATCCCGGACCTGGCCGACGATGCGGGCCTGCGGTCGCTCACGATGAAGTTGGTAGTCGGCGACCGATCGGGACTCGGCGAGCCCGTCACGCTCAAGCGCCCGGTGCATAGTCTTGATGATGTCGCCACGCTCACCGAGCGCCCGAAGGCGCTGCTCGGCGTCCGGCGCAACGGTCCACTCCCCCGGCCGCTGCTCGGTCGCCAGCCCTAAGCGCTCCAGCCTGCGGGCGCGTTCGATCAGCAGCGCCCGATTGCGGCGAAGCTCGACGCGCATGTCCTTGTCAGGCCGGAGGTCGGCGAAGTCGCTTCCCGCGTCCCGCTCCGCAACCAGCATCCGATCAAGCCGGGTGAAGCGCTCGGCGTCGACCTCGCCTTCGAGCTGGCGCGTCACCTCCTGCTCCGTCTGGCGGCCCAGCTCCAGCGTTACGACCTCGCTCGCGCGCTCGCGGACGCCGTGTGCGATATAGTCGCCGGCGATGTCGAGCCGCTTGCCGTCCTGGGTGACGCCGCGAAGCAGGATGTGCGTATGGGGGTGGCCGGTGTTGTGATGGCCGACCGCGACCCAGTCGAGCTTGGTGCCAAGGTCCGCTTCCATATGCGCCATCAATTCGCGGGTGGTCTGGCGAGGGTCGGTCAGCTCGACCCCGTCTTCGGCCGAAACGATGAAGCGGAACTGGTGCCGGTCCTCGCGCCCGCGCTCCAGGAAGGCGCGGCCGTCCGCCACGTCCTGCTCCGCGGAATAGACTTGGCCCTTCTCGCCATCCCGGGTGACACCATCGCGCTCCAGGTAGCGAAGGTGCGCGTCCACCGCCTTGGCGCTGACATGCGCCCGCGTCCGCGCTGCCCCGCGCTGTGGGTTGAGCTTGACGATCCGCGCCTTAACCGCGACGCGGCGCATCCGTGTGCGAACCCTACTGGCAGAACGGCTCCAAGCGCTACGGCCCTTCAACCCGGCCGCAACGGAAGCGCCCCGGCCTCGCGCGTTACACCGCCCGCTCCCCTTCCCGGCCATGCCCGGCCGCAACGGGTCGCCGCCCGCGCGGCGGATCGCCTGCTGCACCTGTCCGGCGAAGGTCTTGGCCCGCGCCCGGACGGGGCGGGGCAGCTTCGAAAACTGCGCGTCTCCGCCACGGTTGCGGATGCGGCCGGGACGGATGAGGAAACGGTCTTCGTTGGTCGGCATAAGCTTACGATCGACAAACAAAATCATCGGTTCAAGTGAGCAAGGCGCGGCGTAGGGCCATGGCGCAGCAATACTTGCCAGCGGCGGCAAATAGCGGATCGCCGATCGACACGATGTGCGCCTGCTGGCAGTTAGCTGCCTGAATACAAACAATAAAGTCCGAGAAGTGCCAGCGGCGCACATTGTAGCCTGGGTCAGCGTAAGCCAAAAAACAATGTGCAGACAGCCACTTAGAAACGGAGTTCCGGCAGCGAGGCGACTCGCTTTATCTTGCAGTCTCCTTTCTCATCCTCATGCGGTGCCTCCAAATGATCGGACGGGGCCATACGTTCGTTAACGTAGCAGCGACGACGCTGATGGTGGAGAGCGGCCAGGCTGCTTTAGAGTGCCGGGCAGCGATTGCGGCCATCCATTAATCGAGCCGGGTATTCGACGATCAGCTCGGGCTTGCGAACTCTTTTTCCAGCAAGGGTCGTTTAGTTGCATTGGCGCGGCACCGCCGCGCGGAGATCGCGCGTGGTTCGCCAAAATTCGTGATCGTAAGGACGGTCAGACGACCGTCGGAAACGGCCGGTGCCGGAGCACCATCTCCTTGCATAACCGAGCGCCTGAAATACGCGACGGCATTGCCGCCGTACGGTCAGCAGCATGGCCTCACAGTTGCCGCGCCTGCCGCTAGGAACTATCTAAGGTTTCAGACGGTGATATGCCGCACGAGTTTCCACACGGAAGTGTGTCGATTGCATGGAGTATCTGGTTCAAGCACATCATTGTTCACTGCGGCCTTCACCTTCTCATCGAATGGATTTTTGACCGAGGGAGACCGCTTATGAACAACATCACTGCCTTAATCCGTACAGCCAAATGTTACACCCAAAAGCTGCTCGCGAAGCTCTGGCTTCCGGCTATCGTAACCGCAATCGCTGCAATTTGAGCCCCGCCCCAGAAAGGCGGGGCTTTGCTTTTGGGCAGCATCAACGCGCAAAAGGGGTGCGAATTGGACGACAGGCATATCTACTGGCCGCCGCCGGCCGAGGCGCTGATCCCGCTGGTCGAAGCCATGGCGCGCGACAGCGCAAGGCGGCGCACGAGCTTGGCATCGAATTCGACATGGATGATCCGCAAGTTGCCCGCGAGGTCATGCTGGCAACCTTCGACGCCCTGTTCCTTGGGGGTAAGGATAACAAGGGGAAGGGTGCCGGCGGCAAGTCCGCTCGAGACACGTCCTGAGGGTTGCTCTTAGGCAGTTTCGGCCCCGGCCAAGCGCTTGGCCAGCTCCTCCCGATAGTCCTCGATTTCATATTGCAGCATGTCGTCCGCAGTCTCGAACAGGTCCGCCAGCTTCTCCCAATACGCGGCACCTCCACCGCGATGCCCGCCAGCAAGCAGCGCATCGATCAGATAGCCCCGCATCCGCGACAATTCGCCGCCATCGTCATGGAAGGCGCGGACGGCACGCAGCGTCACTTCGTGCAGCGTCTCGATCACCTTCCTGTCGATCCGTTGCGAGTTCGCGACGACGTGTAGGACGCTGCCCAGCGTGCAGGCCGATGCGTGGGGGATGGTGCCCGGAAAACGTTCGCGGTCAGGATTATCGCGGTGCGGCGACCGCTCCGGCAGATGCTCGTACAAGGTCACCCAGCTCTTCACATGCTGGATAAGTTCGTAGAGCAGGCGCGCGGCACGGATCGGAAATTCAGCGGTCCGATCGATCGCATCGCCGCTCGAATCATAGCCCTTTTCAAGGCGCTCCGCGATATGCGCGAGGTAGTAGACCCACATATGATAGTCGACGCCCTGCCGCGCGGCGGAGGTGACCATCACACCGAAAAAGAACATCCCCATATAGGTCGGATCGCTGAGATGCTCTCGGTCGAACCCATCGGCACTGTCGTTGAGCCACTCCCAATAGCCCGGCCGCTCATCGCCATCGAGCAGCCGTTCGACATAGTCGCCGACGCCCTTCCAGGCCGACAGCTCCTCGGCAATTCTTGTGTCGGCGAACAGGAAATGGAGCAGGCGGTTGCGGGGTGGCAGCCGGTAGCCGATCATCCCGTCAGATACATCGTTGGTCGCGAGTTCCTGGAAGAGCGCGCTTCCTGAATTGTCCATCAGGCGGCCGAGATAGCGTTCGCAAAATTCGCGTCCGCCGAACACGCCCTGACGCAGCAGGCAGAGGGCGAAATAGGGTCGCCGCTCGACGATATAGTCGAGGATTGCGCGCGTATTCTCGAGTAGCTGGAGCATGTCGCTCGCGGCATTCTCCGCGCGGGCATAGGATGGGACGATATGCGCGAGCGCGCGCACCGGGCGCGCTGCCCAGTCGGGCCAGCTTTCGCCATTGAACCGTTCTTCGCCGGGGCGCCGCGCGAATCGCGCAAACGAATTCTCCGGCGTCGGGCCGAAATCCTTGAGCCAGTCGTGCAAGCGCTGGCGGCGGCATTTACGCCGGCTCGCTTTTGCGAGCAGCGCCATATGGGGTTCGAGCAATTTCATCGCATCGGCATAATGTTCGTCGTCGATCTGACTCGTGGCGAGCTGGGTAAAGGCCGGAATGCTGCCGAGCGACGGGCGCGACCGGCGATGGATTATGACTGCGGCGGTCAGCCAGGCGCAGGCGATCAGAAAGGCAAATTTGCGTGACGCCCCTGGCTCGCTGTCGCTTAGCGTCAACCAGGAACACAGCTCGCCCATTCCGGCAGGGCAGGAGGGGGGACGCATGTCGAGCAGCTCGAACGCAAGAATTGCCGCAAAGGCGGGCACCGCGACAACCGCCTGCGCGCGCCACGACAAGGACGCCTGTAATCGCTGGACGGGCGGCAAGACCGCGTAGATCGCGGCCACCAGCGCGAGCACGGTGAGAAAGCCATCAAGTGTCATCTGGCCGCGCTCCTTCCGGCTTGCCTGCTCCATCGGTTCTGCAATTGTTCTCCGCTGCCGACGCGCCATTATCAAGCGAATTGCATCGGTCCCGCCGCAACCGCTCACACGCATCTTCTCTATTGTGCGCGGCGAAAGGTTGCGGCCAGAACAGATCGGCAACATAGTCGTATGGGTAAAATGCGCGACCTTTTCGACCCCGCCGCCCTTGAGGCCATGCTCGCTGCCTCGGCCCCGCCCCAGACCCCTGGCGCCGTGCTCGAAGCAGTCGACGGGCTTGGCGCGCGCCTCGCAAGGCTCGACCGCCTCGCCACGCTGGCCGTGCTCGCCGGGCTCCAGACCGATCCCGCTTTCGGTGCCAACACCGTCCGGCTCGACATGGCGATGCGCCTGACCCTTGCCTGCGCTGCGGGCGAGGCCCGGCCGACCCGTGACAAATTGTTCCGCCTGCTCAACCGCGATCTTGTCAATTGCGGGGTCAATCGGCTTGAGGATCCGCCCGAGGATTTCTTCGCCAATGTGGTGGCGACCCGGCGCGGTCCCTATCGCTTGTTCCAGGGCGTCTGGGAAAAGGCGGCGGCGTTCACCGAGGATCTGCTCGAGGCGTTCGGCAAGCTGCCGCCCTCGCCGTGGGGCGCACATGCGTTCGACCGTGCGCATGCGCTGCTGACCCTGTCTGACCTGATCGCCTATCGCTCTGGGCTGAGCGGGCGGACGCCGGCGCCCGAGCGCTCGGCCGAGAAGCTGGCATTGCCCAATGACCGCCAGCTGCGCGACATTGGCGGGCGCTGCCTGCTCAGCTGGTCGAGCCTTGCCCGGCTCGATATCGATGCCGAGCTGCTCGCGCCCTTCTTAATGGACGATAGCGTCGATCCGGATTTCGCGTCGCTTGGGCCCGGCGACAGCGACCTTGAGCGGCGGCCCCTGCTTGGCTTTGCCGAAGGCGTGATCGTCGTCGCGCCGCACAATCTGTCGACCGCGGCGCGCGCGCATCTGATCGAGACCGCGCTCGCCGGCGGCGCCGGCGAGCGGCTGCTGTACGGGCTGCTCGACGCGCAAGGCGAGCGCGTCTCGATCGCCGGCTTCGCGATGCTGTCCAATGCGCCTATGATGGAAGTCGCGGGACATCCGATCCGTCAGATCATCTGGCAACGCACCCCGGGCCGGCCGATCCATCTGCTCCAGATCGTCGACGGGTTCGACGACGGACCAGTGCGCTTCGGCATGGCGGACGAGCCGGACGCGCTCGATCGCGTTGTCGCGCAGTCGATCGGCCATGCGCGCGAAGCGATGCGCGCAGGCCCCGATTTTCGCGAAGGCCTGTCGATCGTCTTCCTAGGCGGCTGGGGCCGTGCTGGGAGCACGGCATTGCCGCCCGACGATCCCGATTGGGATGTGATCGCGATAGAGCCCGAAGACGCCGCCGCGATCGGCATGGTCGAGGGCGGCAAGCCGATGGATCTTTGGCGGCTGTCCAGGCAGATGCGGATGATCGCGGCCCAGGGCTACCTGCTCGAAGGCGCCAATGGCTGGCTCAATCTCTTCGCCTTGTGGCGCGAGACGTCAGGCACGCTGATCCCCGAGCACCATATCGACTTCCAGCCGCCCGCCATGTTCAACTTCCCGACCGACCTAGTGCTGGCCGTCCGGGAAGACGCCGCGCGCCGCCAGGGCCGCCATGCGCTGCCGCTGCCGAATGGCCGGTACGACGTGGTCGTCCGGCTCGACCGCGCGGACTTTTTCGATTCCACCAAGCCATCCTATTGTTCGATCGATGCGATCCGACGCGGCGAGATGCTCGGCGTCGTGGTCGGCCGGCGCCCGGTCTGGCTGTGGGTAATGCCCGCGCAGGGCTCGGACCGCGCCTTCGACACCCATGAGACCTGGCGGGCGGCGATCCACTGGCTTGAGGTCGGCCTGCCGGCGTTCGATGCGGCTTATCCCGATCTCGACACCGCGCCGGTATTTATAGACCTTGCGATCGACTGGCCGCCGGACCGGCTCGGCAATCCGGTCGACAATGCGGCGATCGAAGCATCGATCTCGACGTCGCTCGATGCAGCGGCGCGCCGCGCCGCGCTGCATCTGAGCCCAAGCTGGCAGCACGGGCTGCACCGCGCCGACAATCACGCCGAGCTTTGCCTGGCCGCGGCGATGCTGGCTATTGTCAGTGCGCTCGCCGGCGGCGCTGCTGACCGCGCCGCGCTCTACACGCTGATGCGCGACGTCGTCGGCTCCGATGACATACGCTGGCGCCATTCGTTCATTGCCGACCGGCCGCTGACACTGCTCAAGGCGCACGGCCTGATCGGGCGCTTCGACGACATCCCCCAATCGGCCTCGGCGCTGGCGCGCTGCGGATCGACCTTCCTGTCTCGCCAGCGCGCGGCTGGTCCGCGGATCGAAGGCGCCGACGACTGCTTCGCCTTTTTGATGGCGCAGCATCGAGCCTTGTTCGAGCGGCTGCTGGCGAGCGTGCGCGGGTTCGACCGTGCCGGCCTAGTCATGGCGTCGGTGGGGCGGTTGGTGTCGGCGCTCGCCGAGGAACAGACCTGGACGATGTCGGCGCGGGCGCTACGCGCGATCTATGGTGCCGAGCGCGACCGCGAGCGCAGCCTCCATCGCCGCAGCGAAATCAATGCGATGATCCGCGGTGCGTCGATCCTGAGCGAAGTCGCGGCGAGCGAAGCGCCGCTTGAGGGCGGGCGTGCCGCCGGCGAAGCCGATCTCGACGAGCTGCTCGCCCAGTGCCTGCTCCTGTTCCAGACCGCAGAGCTGGTCCCGCCGATCCGCGGCGGGTTCATCGACCCCAAGCTTGAGATCAGCCCGACCGGCGACTTGCTCTACGATCACAGCTTCACCCGCACTGCGCTGGTGCCGAGCGTCCATGTCCGCCATGCCGAGCAGCGCGCCAGCGCCGATGCCTCCTACCGCACGCATTTCGAGACTGGCGGCGATGCCGCACCGCTCGATGCGGCGTTCGAAGCGGCGGTGGCTGTTGAATATGCGATGCCGTTCGATGCATTCGTCGCATTGAGCGGCGCGTGCACCGAGCTTGCCGTGGCCGTCGGATCTGCGGTGCTGCGGCTACGGCGCTCCGAATTGATTGCGGCGATTGCGGCATTGGCCGGCTATGGGGATATCGACCTTGACCCGGCGATCGACCGGCTGACCCTGGCGGCGCGCGATGGTTGGGCAAGCCTTCCACCCGGCGCTGCGGCGTCCGATTTCGATGTCAGCCGCTTCGACCGGCATCATTCACTTATCACCCGGCCCATTATCGCTCTGAGCCGGGACGAGGATCCCTGGCTGCTGGTCTCGCCCCCGCTGATGGAACGCGCCGCGCTCCATAATCTCGGCGGTGCGATGCAGGGCGGGCTGCAGGGCAAGTTCTGGGCGAGCGCCGACATGCGCAAATATGTCGGATCGGTCGCCGAGAAGTCCGGCCTCGACTTCAACCTGCGCGCCGCCGAGGCGGTGCGTCAGTTGGGACTCACCGCCTATGATTCGGTCAAGCTGTCCGATGCGTTGCACCATAAGGGCACCGAGGCAGTGAAGCGGCTGGGCGATATCGACGTGCTCGCCTTTACTACCGATGGCCGCCATGCCTGGGTGGGCGAGGCCAAGGATATCCGCTTCTGCCGCACGCTTGGTGAGACCACGAGCCGCCTATCCGAATATCGCGGGGTGACCGATGGCAGGGGCCGCCGCGACAATCTGCGAAAGCATCTCGACCGCGTCGACTATGTCCGCACGCATGCCGGGGATCTCGCCAAACGCTATGGGCTTGCAGCAGTACCGACGGTGCATGGGCTGGTCATGCTCGACAGTCCCCAGCCGATGGCGTTCGTCCCCAGCCACGCATCTGCGGATGCGCGGTTTGTGATGCTGAGCGATCTGGCCGGGGTGGATTGGTCCGCGCCTTGAGGCCGGGCCTGGCGTCCCCATCTTGCAGAGGGCCCGCGGCGAGACTGACGGGCGAACCTTGGCAGCCAGAAAAGCGAGCGCGGGCGATATGGACGAGGATTGGTGGCCCGAGCTGCTCGCGCATATTCCGCTCGAGGACCCTTGGGCCGAGCCCGACATCCTGGTCGCCGAACTGCGCAGCTATGACGATCCGTGGCTGCCGGGCGTACGCACCCTGTGGTCTGCGCTGATCCCGAGCGCCGAGCTTTCATCGCTCGGCGGCAGGCTGATCGCGTTCAACTATGAAGTCGAGTCGACCGGGCGGCCGATGCCGGGGCCAGGCGTCGCCGGGACGGTCCACCCGCGCTTCTGGATCTCGGCGGTGGATGACGGACGCCGCATCGACTGCGAGCCGCTGATCCTTGGCTGGGAAAGCCATAACCGGACCGCGATGGTGCTCGATCCGGGTTTTGCTGCAACCTATGGCCTGATCCCGCGTGCCGACGCCGATGGCGCGGTGCGCTGGGACAATCCGGCCGAGCCCGAATTTGATGTGGCGGTTGTCAGCGCGCCTTCGCTCTATGTGGATCTGCGCCAGTCGGGCGGACGCGCGACCATCGCCCGCGATTATCTCCAGGACTATCTGAGCCTGCGCGGCATGGAGCTGATCCAGGTCTATTATGAAAGCCGGCGAGGGCCTCAGGATGCGGCGATCGATGCATTGCTCGACGAGCGCGAGCAACTCACCGTCAAGCTCGCAACCCGCGAAGTCGATATCCGCCGCCGCCACGAAGGCGGCTTTTTCGCGCAAGTCTGGGGCGCTCGCCACATTGCCGGGCCGGGCGCCTTGCCGGTCACCGAGAATCCACTCGAGACACAGGGGCTGGTCTGGCCGGGGATCGATATCCCCGTGACCACCGCGGTCGCCCAGCGCCAGCGTCCTTGGGACAATGTCTATGTCCGCGATGCGGTGCTCGGCGCCTATGAGGGACGGGCCGGTTTCCGGGTTCATCCCGAGACCGGCAGCGTCGGCTATGGCAATCAATGGTCGGTGGGTCCGGCGACTCGGGTCGGCCGCGACGTTATCCGGCTCGAAGTGCGCAAGCTGTATGAGGGGACCAGGCCCCGCGTCATCCAGCACTGGCACGACTTTGCGATTGCCCCGACGCCCGAGCTGCTCGCCCCCGAGGCCCGCCTCGCGCGCAATGTCGGTGTGCGGGCCAGGGAGCTGGCCTATGGTCTCGCTGATATCGGTATCGCCTTGTGCGGCATCGCTGCGATGATCCGCATGTAGAGCCCGTCACGCATCACATTCCGGTCGACATGACACGCTCGGCGTTCCTGTCGCGATGCCTCGACCTCGACAAGTTGCTCGTCGAGCCGCTGGCCGAGAAACGGCTGCGCGCATTGGTGCTGGCGTTCGGCTCTCCCAAGGACAAAATCCATGACTTGCGCGGACTAAAGCTGCTCGACCGCCTCTTGCGGATGTGCGGCATCGCGATCGAGGCGGGTCTGGTGCCATGGGAAGCCGGCGATGCGATCGTCGAGCGCTTCGCCGCCGATGCCGATCCGCCGCGCCCGCTCGACCGGCTGTTCGCGCTGTCCGACTTTCGCCAGGCCGCCGGGCATCGCAAGGAGGATGTCGAGGGCGTCGTTGCTGCGGCACTGGGACGCTTCGACATCGACCTCGCGGCGACCAAAGGCGGGTGGGGGCTCCCGCTCGACCAAATCTATGACCAGCTCGCCGGCCAGCTGCGCGAGATCCACGCGACGCTGATCGGCGTGCTGCGCATCCCCCCGGCGCGTTGAGCGCGCGGCATGGGCGGCGCGCTCAACACGCCGGTCTGGAGGGTGCGGGCGCGGGACCGTGACGGCTCGGCGGCAACGCTCAGCCTGCCGAGGGGCGTGCGGGATCGATGCGGCCGAGGACTTCGCGCAGCACTCTCTGCCGGGCCCGCAAGACCTCGATGCTGCCAGCGGTTAGGTCGCACCAGCGGTCCCAGACCAGCGACAGGCCGGCATTGCGGTGCGCCTCCTCGAGCACCCAGCCGCGGCTCGCGATCTGGCCGGCGGTCGCATCGAGCAGCGCCCGCATCGCGGGAACGTCTATATCGGGATTTGGCTCGAACGATTCGCGAAGGTCGCGCGCCATTGAGTCGGTATCGAGCGCGTCGGCGACTGCGTTCATTCGCCGCAGGTCGCTTGCTTCGAACGCGTGGGCGAGCTTGCGGTCGATCGATCGCAAGGCAGGAAGATAAAGCTGCTTTAGCGGATCGTCGCCCTCGGTCGCCCAGCGAAGCGCCGTCACCAGAAACTCAAGCGTCTCGAAAAAGGTGGTCGGGGTCTGCAGCGGCAGATCCCAGGTCTGGATGAACGCTTCGACATCGTCGGCGGCGGTGGCGTGGAGCGCGAACAGCGCCTTGGCCTGGCCGTCAAAGGGCGAGGGCCGGCGTTCTCCATCCAAGGCTGTCAGCTCCTCGACATTTTGCGGCGCAAGCATCGGCCGCGAGACTTGCGCAGTGACATCTTCGAGAAAGGTCATGCGGGTTAGATCGCCGGGCGTGGTGCGGTACGGGTTGATCGACTGGAACTCGGGCGCCCCGGCGGCTCGGTAGGCCGCAGCGACCAGCGCCGAGCAGAAGGTTTCCGTCATCGGTGTGCTGGCATCGGCGGCGGCGGGCGATATCGACTTGATCGCCATCGGGACCGAATAGCCCTTGCCGAGGAACAGCCCCGCCTTTGCCGCCGCGCGGCGGGCGATCGGCGCGTCAGCATAGCGCAGCACACGAACGTCGCATTCGGCATGATAGAAGCTCTTGGCGATCGACAATGTCGAGACGCCGGGTCCGATGGCTTCGATCAGCGTCGGCGGCTGCGAGCAGATCGCCGCATGGCTGAAATTGCTACGGCCCGCGGCCGCGATCACCGCCGACTGCTTGCGCCCCTTGTTGTCGGGGTCGCGGCGATTGCGGGTGAGCACGATGTCCCCCGGGCGCAGCTGCGCAACCGCAAGCGCGAAGACCGTGCGGCCGTCATAATAGGGGTTATGCTCTGCCACGCGCGCATGCTTTCTGCCGGACTGGCCGGTGCATCTCAGATGGCCCATCAGACGCGCGCGTCAACTGCACGATGGCTTTGTCCTTAGGACATAGCCATCGTGCAGCAGGTTCGTCACCGTCGCGTGCAGCTGCGACGCATGCATTTGCCGTGAAGGAAGGGGGGCGAGGATGGATGAGATTGGCATGTTCGCCGTCCGATTGCCGGAAGACTTCCCGCTCGCCGATGTCGAGGCGATCGGTGCCCGGCTGGCGGCCTCGGGTGGCCTGGTACCTGCCTACATCCCGCCCGAAATAGGCCTGCTGTCGATCCTGGCATTGCGGTATGCGCACGATATTGATCAGGTCCGGACGCGCCTGCTTCCCGACCGCAATCTGGCCTCGCGCATGGCCCGGCTGGCGCGCGACGGTGTGCACGAGCCGCTTGCCGGCCCGACCGCCCTTGCGGCCGACCTGATGGCGTTCGCCCAGGCGATGGGTATCTGGATCGAGCCGTCGATTGCGTTTCACGAGCTTGCCCATTGCGAAGGCGACGCCGTTGCCCAGGACGAGCTCGCCTGGTTTCGCGCCGCCGATCATGGCCAGGCCAAGGCGTGGATCGATCTCGCGCAGGGACGCATCGACCGGCTTCCCGTCGCCGAGCCCCGCCCGCATCTGACGCGCGATCTCGCCTTTCCGCTGCACCGCTGGCGGCGCAACTATGTCGTCGCCTTGAAGATCGCCGAGCTCGAGCTCGCGCCAATGCCGCCGGTCGCGCGGGCGCTGGCCTTGTTCCAGTGGATGGTCGATGACTTTTTCCTCGCCGGGCCGGCGGCGATCTTCGCGACGATGTACTTTGCGCCGAAGGCGGCGAAGCGCCGGCTGATCAAGCGATTGCGCTCGGCGGACCGCGAGCGCGCGATCGCCGGCATCAAGAACGCGGCATGGGACATCACTCATTTGAGCAATCTGGTGCGCGAGCGGAAGCGTACCGAGCCCGAGGGCATCTTCTTCATCTTCGTGACCGCCGACCGTGGCCTTGCCGAAATCGCGCCGGTGCTGATGGTCGATGCCGATGAAGACAGCTATGCCGTTGAGCTCGCCCGGAGTCTCTCGGCCTGGTGGCCGGATACGGACGCGCTTCGGATCGCCGAGACGCTGTTTGGCCATATCCTAGCCATTCAGGGGCGGGCCCCGCCCTCGCCTGTCGTCACGTCGAACGATCCGATTCAAGCGATGATCGATGCGGGCGAAGCGCGCGTGCGCGCCTGGCATCCTCCGCCCCGGCTTTGAGCGCGAAAGATGTGCTCTGCGAAAATCCGCGGCGTTGCGGAGAAACGCGGCGATTTGCGAGCTGATCAGCGCCTCGGGCGGATCATAGGTGCTGCGAGATTATTGCCTATGATACTGCGCACGTCGGTCAGCCGATCACCGTAAATCGTCGACATGAACGAATGTCCGAAGATGGAGTTGGGCGGGCGCGCTCTCGAACGTCCGCACTTGGGTCTCACTATCCAACACCCGAAGCAGTTTCCTGCGTTCAATTGCCTGCGGTATCTCCTCGCCGAGTGTAGCCTGAGCTGATGTTGGACATTGATCCGCGAACCTCAGGATGGACCAATTATCATCAACCATATGTCCGGCGGCGCGCCGTAGCGGAGCGGTAGGCTCGCACCGATCCCACCTGTGACGACGACTATCCGTCCCGGGTCTCGGATAATTCCACAGCGGTAGCGCGGCTCGTAAAGAGGGCGATGCAACCGCGGGCTATTAATCACCGCTGGCCCGATCAGCGGTATCATCGCTTGTCCACAATGAGTGTGGCCAGCGAGCACGAGCGCAGCGCTTCCAAGCGGGAGGCCCTTCGCTGTGTCGGGCGAATGGGTCAGCACAATGCGGGCGCCTGACAACGAGTTCGAGGCGGCGAGCGACGTGCCAACGTCGGCATGGCCCGTAAACCCGTCGTCGATGCCTACGACCGCTACCGGCCCGCGCTCGACCGCCTCATTGGCAAGCACTCTGATACCCGCAGCTTGAAGGGCGGTGCGGACTGCTTCTGGCGAGGTCCAATGATCGTGGTTGCCCAGCACCGCCACGGTGCCCAGTCGCGCATGCAATTTAGCAAGCGGCCGGGTGAGCTGTGCAGCGTAGCGCCGACCGGCGGCGACCTCGTGCCCGGCGATAAAATCGCCGGCGATCAGCACGAGGTCGGGATGTAATGCGTTGATCTGATCCACGACACGCGCCAGCCGGGTTGCGTCCGTGGCGGGACTGCCGATGTGGATATCGCTCAGCAGTGCGACGGTAATCGGCGGCTTGCCCGTCGGCCAGTGCGGGAGCGAAATGGTGGCGCGGCGCACGATCGGATCAGCGCGTGCGCTGTAGTAGCCCCACCCGGCGAATAGCACCATTAGCAGCGACACGCCGCACAAGACGGTCAGCGTGCGACGAAGCGCCCTCACGGCCGCGTGATGTTTGACACGACGATCACCGCATACCTTCCTCCTCTGGATCTGACATGATCAAATTTCTGCCTGGGTCATACATCGAGCTGCCACGCACACCATCGCGCAATGGCTCCATTGGCTGATTTGTGAGTACGGCAGAGCCGGCGGACCTTTTGGCAAGCTGGAGGCGCCGGACATGCAAGATCGCGTTTGGTCGAACTAAACCGCGAAATCTGGCCCGTGCGGTCAAGCTCAACGAACGTCGAAAGTTGAGAAGCAGCTTGGCCTCCGTAAATGAGCGCATGTGGGTCTTTGCAATTAGAGGCGCGTCGGCGATGTGTTGTGGTGGGGCTCCCCGCTACGATGGGGAGGATGGCCATCCGCTCATTGGCCGGGCTCCTGACGGCCGGGGCGCGCGCCACACCGTGTCGCGAGCGCCCACCGCCGCCGACCCGCTCCGGCTATACCATCGCCATGGAACCCGGACATGCCGGCCGCGGTCGGATCGACCGATCTCGTCATCGTGGATTGCAGGCGCGCAATCGACGAAGTCCGCGGGGATCCGTGGCGGGACGGGTATGTAGCGGTCCGCCCTTGAGGACGCGCGCCTCGCGCGGCGCGTTCGGCGCATCCTTCGTCGAACACTCAGGTGAGATTATCGTACACGGCTTGGCATGCCGCCGGCAGTCCCTCGGGCGCCCTGAGGTCAATCTGGTCGATCTGCGATTGCGTGACCAGGTTCGAACGGTCGTCCTTGTCGAGCGCCCTGTCGGCGATCTGGTAGTTGCGGAGCGCTACCTTCGCGGACGATCCGGCCGCGACCTGGCCAGTAATCGCCTTTGCGCATGCGCTCAGCTTCTCGAGCGCGGTGCCGAGCCGCTCATCAGCCGTATTCTGGGCGGTCGCGGCGGTCTGCCGTTCGGTCGCGGACGCGGCCGCGCCCACTGAGGGTATCAGCAGCTCGGCAACGCCGGTGGTCGTCGCCTGCTTGACCTTGTCGTCGTTTACGACTGCGCCCACGAACTCGTAAAAGTCGCTGCCGCCTTGCGTCTCGGTGACGAGCGTATGGATCGTGAAGGGTTTGGTCGCATCCGCCTTGGCGAAGGTGAACCAGCTCGCCTCGAGCGGGCCGCTGTAGGTCTCGCCTCCCTTCGCGTACCGTCTTCTGGCGCCGGGTGCGTGCTCCCCCAGGATCAGCGTGGCCGCCGGTGCCGTCTCAAGCGCCGCCTTCGTACCCGGGGGCGTGATCGAGAGGAACACTGCGATGCTCCGCTTGCGACCGGGACGGAGCCACCGTGTGCCGATTGGCTCCACGAAGCCGGAGAACACCGGTCGGATGGACAGGGCGGCCTGGTCTGCCGATCCGACGAACTCGCCTTCAAAGAAAAAGTCGGGGTGATCGGCCAGGAAAAGGCCGTTGGACTTCAAGGCTTCTGATCTACCTGACCAGGCGGTTGCCCAAGGGCCAAGGTCGGTTCGGTCGAGGTAGAACCGTCCCCGCGCGACCTGCACGCATTGGGGAAAGGTGCTTGAGCTCGCCTGAAAGTTGCGGGAGCCTGCCGCCGACCAAGTCTTCGTTTTGCCCGCTTCCGCTATCGCGCTCGCCAGCATGTTGACCCCTTTCGAGATCGCGGCGGTTGCAAGCGCCTCTAGAATTGCCCGATCCTCGCCTCCGTCCTTGGGCCGGGGTTCTGCGAACGAGCATGCTCCTATACCGACCTGCAGCCCTTCGACTACGCCGGGGTCGAGCATCTGGGCCGAGACGGAACTTGGAATGCTCAGCGCCGCCACGACCGCCAGTCTTGTTACACATCGCATAGGTAAGCTCCCCCTAGTCGTTACCTGTCATTAGTTCGTGCCCGTGCAACCCGGTGCGCCCGCGACACAACGCTTGATCCAGCCGTCGAAAATGGCGGCCCTCGTGTAGACGCCGTATTTGTTGGGATCCCCGCATTTGTCGCCCCAACTCACCACGCCCGCAAGGTAGCGATGCTCACCGGTCACGGCGGTCATCGGACCCCCGCTGTCACCCTGGCAGGCGTCTTTTGCGCCGAGCTGGTGCCCGGCGCAGACCATGCTAGGGCTGATCCGTCCGGGGTAGCTGACCTCGTCGGTGCAATGCTCGAACGAAACTATGCCCACGTCCACCGCGCGCAGATCTTTCACGAAGTCGCCTCCGACGCCGACCGCCCCCCAACCAGTGACCCGGACGAGGCGCGCTGGCGGAATGAGTTTCGCCTCCATATGCGGAGCGGACACTTCGATAGGCAGCGCCCCTGAGCCCAGCGGTTCCGCCAAATGGAGGAGAGCGATGTCGTTCCAGCGCAGCGGCTTGGGCCGCCACTGCGGGTGGACCACGATCCGGTCGACGTCGACGCGGTGGCCTCCTTTGGAGTGATCATTGGTCCCGCCGAGGACATCGACGTGCCCGGGTTTTGTATTGCGGTCGACGCAGTGCGCCGCGGTGACCACCCACTGGGCCTGGATCAGCGAACCGCCGCAGAACGGGCGCCGTGGTCCGTCCGTCGGCCCGTCGATCAGCAGCGCCACCTGCCAGGGATCGGCCCCGGGCTGGGCCCTGGTGCCGCCCATAATCTTCGGCTGCTCAAGCCAGACGCCCGTCTCGTAGAATATGATCGCGTTCCGGAGCGGCTCCGAAACGTCACCGTTCGAACGCGGGCCGGTCTGCGCCGATGCGCTGGCGCAGAGGCAGGCGGCCAGGCCGGCCAGCCGTAGGAGCGCCGCAGATCTCACAGCCCGCCGACCCGGGCGAGCGTGATCTCCACCGTGTCCGGCTGCGCGTGAGCCGATCCGAACTCGACGATGATCCGCGTAGGATCCACCCCGCGGGAGACCAGCGCGTCCCTGACCCGAAGCACCCGGAGGTGGGCCGCGTGGGCGGGAACGGGGCCGCCCGTTCCGCTGGCCGCGTTGACACGCGCGGCGAACCCGGCTGGTGGCCGCAGTCTTTCCAACTCGTCCGAGTTGACCGCCTGTGCGTATGGATCGCCCGTTGGATAACGCAAGACCAGGCTGCTTGTGGCGTGCTCCGCCGGCATCACTCCAACGCCGCCCACATAACCGGCCTCACCGCTCTCGTTGACGACTTGGACGGCACGGCCGCCGGGGTGGACGCCGACGACCCTGACGCGCTCGCCGGCCTTGATCACGCCGGTGACCCGGCTTTTCAGGATGGTGTTCCAGTTGCCGCGCAGCAGGATCTGCCGATTGGCGGCGGCCACTGTCGATCCATCCGGCTCGTGGGAAAGGGTTTGCAGAGGACCCACCAAGTCAATCGCCGCGATGTCCGTCTTCCCTGCCACTGTCTCGCCGGCGGAGGTCGCGGTGCCCTCCGAAGCAGCCAGCCTCTGCCGCGCGGCATGGGCGTAATCACTCGCCGGGAAGAGCCGAAGAAACTCCCGCAGGTTTTGCGCCTCCTGCGCTGGGGACGCGGAGGATACGGAGCGAGCCCAGAACTCCTGCTCCATCGGATCGAAGTACCTGCTGGGCGCGAATAGGAGGTAGGTAAGCCCGAATGGGTTCTGGAACGGACGCTGCCGCTGGCGGGTGAGGGCGTACACGTCAGTCTCGGCCATGCTGAGGGCGGTGCCGACAGGATGCTCCTTCATCCCGAGGAGGCGCTTTGTCGCCAGCCGCGTAAAGATGCTGCCGATCTTCGGATCCTCGCCCCGGATCAGGCTGTACGCGGCCCGCTGCGGCTGGGCCGCGTACGCGAGGAGCACGGCGGGCGGCCCGGTGTCGACCTTCGCCAGCCCGATACTGCTTGCGGGAGCCACGGATGTGAGCGTCGGCACGGTCGTTTCGGAGCTGGGCGTTGGCGGTGCCGGTTGCCTGGCGGGCGCGACATCCAGGAGGTCCCGCATTTCGGGGTCAGTTCCGATGAATGGATCGTCGCGGCAGGCGTCCAGGAGAATCACTGCGGCGGCCACCTTCGCGTCCTCGAGCGTACCGAGCACATGGCTCACCGAAACATACGCATGTCCGGGGCTGTCCGCGGTGGCGGCTCCGTTCGAAGGAACGAGGTAGTTGACACCCGCCCTCTCTAGGCCATGCCCGCTGAAGTAGACGAGGACGATGTCGCCCTCCCGCAGGGTTTCCGCGAACTGGCGGAACCGGGTAAGCAGGGTAGCGCGCTCAACCCGACCGGCGAGGAGGTTCTCCGGGGTGACTGTGAAGCCAAGCTTCTCAAACGCCTTGGCCACCAGCGCAACGTCGTGCGGCGGTGTCGTAAGCTGCGTAGCGTGATCATAGGTACCAACGCCAACGACAAACGCCTTGCGCGCGGCGGCGTGTTTGACTCGGGCCCACTCTGGAAGAGGAGGCGGCGCAGGCGTCTGCGCCTGGGCGACCCCGGCCGCGAACAAACCGAGGAGCGACGGGGCGAGTGACTTTCCCCTATGCGATCCTGGACGCAATAGACTCCGTATCGCCATGGCTGCCCCCAGGTGACGACCCAACGAGGAACTATCTCATGTTTCCGGGAAGAAGTCGAGTGGTGCGGCATGTGGCACGCATCTGCGATTTAGGCCTTGTCAGCTTGCCCGATGACGTCAGAGATCACCTGCCGGCCCCCAAGCCAATCTCCCGAATTGTCTTTTACCATGACGCTGATCCACTCCTTTGACGGTTGGTACGAGCAAGGGGGGCATAAACGGGGGGAGACGTAGCCCGATCTGAGGTGTGTGGGCGATTAGACCGGTGGCCAGGCAGCCAGTGCCGCACGCTAGGTCTATTCTCCAGCATGCTCGCTTGAGCGGCCGGTAGAAACTTGGCCAATCTCGGCTGACAAACCGAACATGAATGAACGGCTGGTTGTAGGAAGTGCCGAGAATGGCGTGAACGTCCGATCTGGGGTCTTTCCGCATCGTGCAACGAGCCGCTCGGTAGCCGATAGAGTACTTCCGCGATAGAAGCATCGGCTTATCGCAGCGCTATGGCGTAGACATAGTGCTCAGCTTCGTCGAGCATGGCTGGCCGTGCGAAACTAACCTGATCACCTACTCAGCGCCGCTTGTCGTAGCTGCGCCACTTTTTCCGCCGCGGCGCGGACCGCATCGTCCTCGGTGTGCACATACTGCATGAACTGCGCGACCGTCTTATGCGCCGTCAGCTGCATCCCGACCTTTATCGGTACGCCGGAGTTGGCGATTTCGGTGGCGGCGCGGTGGCGGATGCCATGCGAGCCGACGTGCGGCACCGCTACTCGCTCGAGGATACGGGTCCAGCCCTTGGCGTATGTGTGGTAGCTGAGCGGCTGATCGGCTCCCGATAGCGCGGGAACGACGTGGATCGCCCCGGGTGAGCGTGCCGCGCTTGCGAGCAGGGCGAGGCTTTCACCGCTGATCGGCTTCGAGATGCTGCCCGTCTTGCTGTCTGGCCAAACGACCCGTCGGTGGACGAAGTCGACCCACTCCCAACGCAGCTCCAGGATTTCGGACACGCGGGCCGCAAAGGCGAACTGAAGGCGAATAGCGAGGGTGAGCGTCGGGTGTTCCAAGCTCTCTCGGTCGGCCCGCTCCAGGTAGGCGAAGATGCGCCCCACCTCGGCGTCGCTGAGAAGCCGGGTGCGCCCGTTCTCGGGGTACTTCGGGACGTGGCGGCACGGATTGGTGCCGTCGTCGCGATAGCCCCAAACCTCCGCCACGTTCATCATCTTTCGGAAGCATGACAGCATGTGATTGGCCGAGCGCGGAGTCGCCTTCATGTTCGCCATCAAGTCGGAGACATGCGCTCGGGTCACATCGCGCACTTTGAGAGTGCCGAGCTGCGGCTTGATCTTTCGCTTGATTAGGCCAGCGTAGCCCTTCACCGTCTTCGGACGGTTCCTAGGTATCGAGTAGTCCTGGATGAAGCGGTCGCAGAGTTCCTTGACGGTAGGCGCGGCGCGATCGGCGGTTCGATCGGCGCTTGGATCGCGCCCACGTCGTACCTCGGCAAGCAGGTCCTGGGCGATGCGCCGTGCCTGTTCGACCGTGACCTCGCCAACCCTGCCGAGCGCCGGCTTGCGGCGCACGCCCGCGTTGGTCCGGTACTGGACCATGAACGTCTTGCGGCCGTTAGGCGTGACGCGGAGCATGAAGCCGGGTACAAGCGTGTCGCGAAGCTCGTACTCCTTCTCGGCCACGCCCGCCGTATCCACTGCCGTCTTGGTCAGCTTCGTCTTCACCGCACCCTCCTTCCCGGCCCCGAAACTAGGGACCGCACAGGGGCCACGAGCGAGAGAACCGCGACCCGTTACGGACGGCGGCAGAGTAGGCAAGCTACGCCGTGAGCAAAGCTAAGTGTCTGAGCGTAGTGTGTTTTCGCGCAAAGACTTGCCGCCGTCGAGGGCGACCTTACCCCAAAGACCCTCGCTTAAAATCTGCTTCCCATCCGGGAGTGCGGGTTCAAGTCCCGCCGTCCGCACCATAAGGAGGTGCATGCGCGCAAGCATCCTCATCGGCCTCGCGGCCGCGCTGGCGGTCGGAGGCTGCGAGCCGCGCGCGTCAGGTCCGTTGCGCGTCGCGCTGATCGGCCAGGCACCGCGGGTCGTCGATGCAACGCTGCGCCCGCTTGACGCGGACGATGCGGTGCTGGTCGGCGCGGCGGCGGAAGGACTCGTCCGCCTCGATGGCGCGGGGCAGATCGTGCCGGGGATCGCCGAACGGTGGAGCGTGTCGGACGATGGCCTGAGCTACATTTTTCGGCTTGGCGACCAAACTTGGCCGGACGGCGCGAAAGTGACCGCCAACTTCGTCGTCCGCCGCCTGCGCGCCGCGGCCGCGGCCAAGAGCCGCAACCCCTTGTCCTCCGTGCTAACAGGCATCGAGGAAATCGTCGCGAATACCGACGAAGTCCTGGAAATCCGCCTGCGCGCGCCCCGCCCCAATCTCCTCCACCATTTGGCCAGGCCCGAACTCGGCATCGTCCGCGACAATGCGGGCGCGGGTCCGTTCCGCATCGTGCGCGACGCGCACCCGCATCTGCGGCTCGAACGCCCCGTGCCCGACGGTGAGATCGAGCGGCAGGAGGTCGTGGTGATCGAACCGGCCAGAGCCGCTAAGGGCATCGCCTTGTTTCTCGAAGGTCTGGTCGATGTCGTTCTCGGCGGAACGCTTGGCGACCTTCCCGTGCTTCGCGCCGCCGATCCGGCCGCGACGGCGGTCCGCTTCGATCCCGCGTCCGGCTTGCTGGGACTTGCCGTCGTCGACTCGCGCGGGCCCCTCGGCCGCGTCGAGGCGCGCGTGGCACTGTCGATGACGGTCGATCGTGATGCGTTGGTCGCCGCGTTCGCGGTGCCCGGGCTGCTGCCGCGCGCGACGCTCGTGCCGACCGGCCTGTCCAACCTCGCGATCCCGGCTGTGCCCGGCTGGGCCCCCTTCCCCCTCAACGCGCGCCGCGCCGAGGCGCGCAGGCTGCTGGGAGGGACGATCCGCGTGCGCGTCGCGGTGCCCGATGGTCCCGGCTACCGCCTCCTCTTCGCGCATCTGCGTCGCGACTGGGCCGCGATCGGCGTCGATGCCGTGCGCGTCGCCATGCCGCGCAGCGCCGACCTGCGCCTGGTCGATGCGGTCGCACCGAGCCGAGGCGCGAGCTGGTACCTCGAACGTTTTTCGTGCGCGCGCGCCCCCGTCTGCGACACGGAGGCCGACGTCGCGCTGCAGGGTGCACGCGAGGCAGGCGATGCGGCGACACGCGCAGCCCGTCACGCGGAGGCCGACCGGCGGCTGACGGACGCGGCGGTGTTCATCCCGCTGACCGCGCCCGTGCGCTGGTCTCTGGCGTCGCGCCGCGCGACGGGGTTCCGAACGAACGCGTTCGCTGTACACAGCCTCGTCGACCTCGTCGATGTACGGCGATGAGACGTTGGCGGCGTTGAGGAGAGTTTGTCGTGGGACTGGCACCGAAGCATGTCGAACGCCTAGACGCCGTGCGCGCGACGATGGCGCGCGATCCGGCCGCGGTCCGCCGCCGACTGGAGACGATGGAGCAATTGCTCGAACGCGCGTTCGTAATCCCGGGGCTGAACCGTGAGGTCGGGCTCGACTCGATCGTCGGGCTGGTTCCCGTGGTCGGCGACATGATGACCGCGGCCATGGGCGCGTGGCTCGTCTGGGAAGCGCGCAATCTCGGCATGTCCAAGTTTCAGCTGGCGCGCATGGCGGGCAATATTGGGATCGACACAGCGGTCGGCGCAATCCCGTTCGCGGGCGACCTGTTCGACTTCATCTACCGTTCGAACAGCAAGAATCTGCGTATCGTCAAGAAGCACCTCGACAAGCACCACCCCGCGGGCGTGGTGATCGACCAACCGGCTAGAGGCTGAAGTCGAGCCCCACGTCCGCCGCCGGCGCCGACTGCGTGATGCGCCCGACGGAGACGAACGTGACGCCCGTCTCCGCCTTGGCGCGGATCGTCTCCAGCGTCACGTTTCCGCTCGCCTCGGTCGGCACGCGGTCCGCGACGAGCGCCACCGCCTCTCGCAGCATCGCCACGTCCATGTTGTCGAGAAGCAGATGCGTCGCGCCCGCCGCGATCGCCGGCTCGATCTGGTCGACGCGATCGACCTCGACGATGATCCTCGCGATCCCCGCCGCCACGGCGCGCCGAACCGCTTCACCGACCGAGCCCGCGACCGCGACATGATTGTCCTTGATCATCGCCGCGTCCCACAACCCCATGCGGTGGTTGGTCGCCCCGCCTACGCGGGTCGCATATTTATCGAGCACGCGCAGACCCGGCAGCGTCTTGCGCGTGTCGAGCAACGTCGCGCCCGTCCCTGCGATCGCGTCGACATAGGCTCGCGTCAGCGTGGCGATGCCGGACAGATGCTGCACGGTATTGAGCGCAGACCGCTCGGCGGTGAGGAGCGCGCGCGCCGAACCCGACAGGCGCATCAGGGGCGTTCCCGCAGAGACCTGCGCACCCTCATCCACGAGCGTGTCACTTTCAACAGCTGGATCGAGCGAGCGGAAAAACGCCTCCGCCAGCGGCAGCCCCGCGACGACGATCTCGTCACGACTCTCCATAACCCCCGAGAAGCACGCGTCAGCGGGGATGACTGCCGCCGACGTGATATCCCCGGTGCCGACGTCCTCGGCGAGCGTTGCACGCACGAATGCGTCTACGTCGAAGCCGTCGAACATCACGTCATCCCAGCGCATGCTGGGATCTCAGCGAGTCTTCACGACCGCAGCTATAATTCCCTGAGATCCCGGCATGCGCTGGGATGACGCTAATCCCCATCGATCTTCGGCCGCCCGACATCGCCGCCACCCACGGTCCGCCCAGCCATGTCGAGCATCGCATCCAAGCTCTTCTTCGCGGCCAGCCGCAATCCTTCGTCCATCTCGATCCGCGGCTCCAGATCGCGAAGCGACACGTAGAGCTTCTCCATCGTGTTGAGCGCCATGTACGGGCACATGTTGCAGTTGCAGTTCCCGTCCGCCCCCGGCGCGCCGATGAAGGTTTTCGCAGGGGCCGCGAGCTGCATCTGGTGGATGATGTGCGGCTCGGTCGCGACGATGATCGTGTTGGCCGGCGACGCGATCGCCTCGCGCAGGATGTAGCTCGTCGCGCCGACATGGCTCGCGTGATCGAGGATGTGCGGCGGGCATTCGGGGTGTGCCATGACCGGAGCGCCCGGGTGCACCGCCATCAGCTTGAGCAGCTCCGTCTCGGAGAACGCTTCGTGGACGATGCACACGCCCGGCCACAACAGCATGTCGCGCCCGAACTTGCGGTTGAGGTAGCCACCCAGATGCTTGTCCGGACCGAAGATGATCGGCTGGGACTTCGGAATCTGCTGCAGGATCGTTTCCGCCGCCGACGAGGTGACGATGATGTCGCTCATCGCCTTCACCTCCGCCGACGAATTTATGTACGTCAGCGCGATGTGGTCCGGGTGCGCGTCGCGGAATGCGCGGAACTGGTCGGGCGGGCAACTGTCCTCGAGCGAGCATCCCGCGGCCATGTCGGGCAGGACGACGATCTTCTGCGGCGACAGGATTTTAGCGACCTCCGCCATGAACCGTACGCCGCAGAACGCGATCACGTCCGCGTCCGTCGCCTCCGCCTTGCGCGACAGATCGAGGCTGTCGCCGACGAAGTCCGCGATGTCCTGCAAAGCGGGGTCTTGATAGTAATGCGCGAGGATGACGGCGTTGCGCTCGACGCGCAGGCGCGCGATCTCGGCGCGGATGTCGACGCCCTGAAGGCTGCCGGTGGTCAGGTTCATGCTTGTCTCCCAATCTTCAGATAGGCCGACTGCATGACATTGTGAACAACGCTAGGAAGACGGTGTCGTCGCCGGCGTCGTCCGGCTGCGCGCGCGTTCGCGCAGCACCTCCTCGACCGGGCGCGACGGGTCGAGGAAAGACGGATCGGCCCCGCCCGGCTCGTCCGCGAACCGCACGGTCACCCGCGCCTTGTCGAAACCCGCGGCTTGCAGCGGAACCAGCAGGTTGCGCGTCATCGCCTCGCGCGCCGCGGCGCGCGCCAGCGCCTGCATGTGCGGCCCGCTCGCCTGACGCACCGCCTCGCGTTCCGCTCCCGCCGTCGCCGCGCGGGCCAACGCATCGCGCATCGCGCCCGTCACGGGAACGCCGCTGCGGAAATACTGCGCGCGCGCTTCGTCGAGATTAGGCCGGGTGATCGTCAGCCCGGGCAGCGTCAGCGTCATCGCTCGGGCCTGGGCGTCCCAGCGGAAACGGTCGGGCGTCAGGGTGCTCTGATCGAGCCGGTATTCGACCGACGCGGGAATGATCGCCGTCTGCCGGCTCTCCAGCAACCCGAACGCGCGCGGCTCCACCCGCGTGTTCACCGTCACCACCTGCGCGCTGAACACGGTAAGCGCGTTCTCCTTGCGGAAGCCCGTGATCACCGTGCCGACGACGTCGACCGCCGGCGGCCTGCCGAACCGTTGCGACACGAACCACGTCGCCGCCGAAACGGCGATCAGCGACGCGACCACCAGCGAGGATTTGGCACGCCGCGCTGCCGTCATGTGCGCACCCAGCCCTGTTCGCCCTCGGTCACGAGCGCGCGGGCCCGCAAGTCGATCAGGTGCGCGAGCACCGAAGCGCCGGCCGCGGGTGCCAGTGCCGGATCGAGCCCCGGATAGTTGCGCGCCACCAGCGCCGCGATGTCCGCCGGGCCGTCCTCCAGCGCGCGCAGGATCTGCGTCTCGCGCTGCCTGCGATGGACGATCAATCCGCGGACCAGCTTGCCGGGCGGGTCGATCGGGGGGCCGTGCGCGGGGTAGTAGACGCGGTCGTCGCGCGCGGCCAGCCGCTCCAGGCTAGCCATGTAGTCCGCCATGTTCCCGTCGGGCGGCAGGATGACGCTCGTCGACCAGCCCATGACGTGATCGCCGCTGAACAGCGCGGAGCTCTCGGCGTAGGCGAAGCACAGGTGGTTCGACATGTGGCCCGGCGTCGCCACCGCCTGCAATGTCCAGCCCGGACCCTCGACAATGTCGCCGTCGGCCATGACGCGGTCGGGCGCGTGGCCCGTGTCGAACGCCTCGCCGAACGCATCGCCGGCCGGGGGGGCCAGCGCTGCGCACCCAACCACCGGCGCGCCGGTCGCGGCGGCGAGCGCGCGCGCGGCCGGGCTGTGGTCGCGGTGCGAATGGGTGACGAGGATGGCGGCGATCCGCTCGCCGGCGGTGGCGGCGAGTACGGCCGCGACATGTTCGGGCAGGTCCGGACCCGGATCGACGATCGCGACTTCGCCCGTGCCCACGATGTGCGTCTGCGTTCCCGTGAACGTGAACGGAGACGGGTTGCGCGCCAGCACGCGGCGCACCCCCGGCCCCGCCTGTTCGACTTGCCCGTAAGGTGCCGCGTCCATCCCGCTCCTTGGCCCGAGACGGACGCGGCGATCAAGCGGCTTAGTTGCCGGCCTTCACCTGCGCGATCGCGCCGTCGAGCGCGGCCAGCGCCTTTACGCGCATGTCCGCGTCAAGGTCGCCGGACCCCGCCATTTCGGCGCGCGCCTTTTGCAGGGAGCCGAGCCGGTCGACAGGCGCGCCGTCCTTGCTGCACATAAACACACGGGTGGTCCTGGTGCCGTCGGCGCCGGCGACCTGGTCGGAGACATTGAACACCGTCTGATTGCCCGGTCCGCACTTGCCTTCCGTCGCCTCGTCGATCGCGGCTTCTTCGCCGTCCTGGCCCGCGACACGCTGGATCGTGATCTTCTTCACCACCGGGTCGGCCGCGATCGCGCCGGTCGCTGTTATCGTCAGCCCGGCCAGCGCGACCGCGCCCACCGTCATCATCCCGCCGGTCGTTGCCCAGCGGCTCGTCTTGTGAGTCTTCACCATCTTCAGTCTCCTCAACAGGTTGCCGGAACGGCTCATGGGGCAGGTGAAAGGTGGAGCCGCGCCCCAGGCAGACTTCACCATCGCGGCGGCGTAGACCGCGCGCTGCTCCGCTCCGGCACGGCCGATCACGGCGGCGTCGCAGCTGAGTTCCTGATCGCTTCGAAAGGCGCGATGCGCGACCCAGGCGAGCGGATTGAACCAGTGCAGGCACAGCATCCCGAGCGCGGCGGCGTTTGCCCAGAGATCGCCGCGCGCATGGTGCGTGCGCTCGTGCGCGATCGCGAGCGCGCGTTCGGCGGCGGAGAACCGATCGGCGAAATCGCGCGGCACGAGGATGCACGGGACAAGCAGGCCTATGGCGGCCGGCCCCGCCACCGCGCCGCTCACGAACACGGCCTCGCCGAGCGGCGCGGCATAACGGAGCGCGCGGCGCAGGAAGACCTGGTATCCCACCAGATGCCAGAGCGCCGCGCCGACCGCGCCCACGGCCCAGATCGCGAGCAGCCAAGGCGTCGTGTTGGAGACCGCGGGCGTGGCGACACGGACGATTTCGACTGCGCCAAGCACGGGAAGCGTCTGGGTGGAAGAATCCAGCGGCGGCAGGACGAGGCGCAGCGCGGGCACCAGCCACAACGCGTAAGCCGCGCCCGCTCCGAACAGGCTTCGTACGAGCGGGCGCAAGGCCAACACCGCCGCCATCAGCAGCGACGTCGCGATCAGCGTTTCGACCAGCCAGGCGCTCACGGCTTCAGCGCCTTCAACACCGCCTCGATCTCGGCGATGTCCTCGGGCGTCAGCGCCTCGCGCTCCGCCAGATGCGCGACGAGCGGGGACAGCTTGCCCCCGAACAAACGGTCGACGAGCTTGCGCGACTCCGACGCGACATAATCCTCGCGCGCGACCAGCGGCCGGTACAGGAAGCGCCGTCCGTCCGCTTCCGCGCCAGCCACACCCTTCGCAACGAGCCTCGACAGCAGCGTCTTGACCGTCTGCGCGCTCCACTTACGGGCAGGCGGGGCGCGCCCGAAAACGTCGGCGGCGGTCAGCGGCGACTCGTGCCACAGCACGTCCATCACCGTATACTCCGCCTCGCTGATCGGTTCGGACATCGCTGTCTCCTTACGACTACATTTGTAGTCAAATAGCTTAACGGCGAGTGAACGTTGTTGTGTCGGCTAGGCTTACAGGATGCCTCAATGGGTGGCGGTCGTTAATCATCGAACTCGGCACATGTCGGACGATTTTTCGGTTTGGCACGCGCCCTGCAACATCGTCTGTGTCCATTTGTGTTCCACAAACGAAAAGGGCGGCGGATGGGTGTCATGTCCCCTCCGCCGCCCTTTTTCTGGTACGGTGATGCCGCAAGCTACGCCTTGGCGGCGTCGCTCCCGCTCAGCAGATCCTGCAGCTCGCCCGCCTCGTACATCTCGGTCATGATGTCCGACCCGCCGACGAACTCGCCTTTGACGTAAAGCTGCGGCACCGTCGGCCAGTCCGAATACGCCTTGATCCCCTGCCGGATCTCCGGGTCCTGCAGCACGTCGACCGTTTCGTACGCGACGCCGAGATGATCGAGGATCGACACCGCCCGGCTGGAAAACCCGCACTGCGGGAACAACGCGGTGCCCTTCATGAACAACACCACGTCGTGGGACGTGACGAGCGCGTCGATGCGCGGGTCGGCTTGGGGCATTTACGTGTTCCTCAAAAAAGCTAAACCGAAGATGTGTTCAGCTGCAGCGCATGCAAGGCCCCGCCCATGCGCCCGCCCAATGCGGTGTACACCGCCTGGTGCTGGCGCACGCGCGACAGGCCCGCGAACGAGGCCGACACGACACGTGCCGCATAATGATCGCCGTCCCCCGCCAAATCGGTGATTTCGACATGCGCATCCGGGATCCATGCCTTGATGAGCGCTTCGATCTCGGCCGCGGGCATGCCCACGCTACATGCTCTCCATCAGCTGCCGGCGCGCCTCGATCGTCTTTTCCTCGAGCATCGCGCGGATGCGGCGGTCGTCGATGTCGACGCCGGCGGAGGTGATGTCGCCCAGCAGCTTGCGCACGACGTCCTCGTCGCCCGCCTCCTCGAAGTCGGCGCGAACGACGTCCTTGGCATAGGCGTCGGTTTCCGCCGGCGTCAGGCTCATCAGCCCCGCCGCCCATTGCCCCAGCAACCGGTTGCGGCGCGCGGCGACCTTGAATTGCATCTCGTCGTCGCGCGCGAATTTGGCCTCGAACGCGGCCTGACGATCGTCGAACGTGCTCATGAATGCATCCCGTCTAAATTCGTGGCTGCAGGATAGGCGGTGGGACGAGGCCGCGCAACGCGGTCAATCCATCGTCACGACCAGCTTGCCGATCGCATCGCGCGCGGCAAGCTTCGCGATCGCCGCGCCACCTTGCACCAGCGGCCACGTCCGGCTCACGCGCGGCGCGATTTTCCCTTCGCTCCACAGCCGGAACAGCGTCTCGACATGGGCCGCGTTGGCCGCTGGATCGCGCGCGGCGAACGCGCCCCAGAACACCCCGCACACGTCGCAGCTTTTGAGCAGCGTCAGGTTGAGCGGCAGTCGCGGAATTCCCGCCGGGAAGCCGACGACCAGATACCGCCCTTCCCACGCGATCGACCGCAGCGCGGGCTCGGCATAATCGCCGCCGACCGGATCGTAGATCACGTCCGCGCCGCCCGAGCCGACCGCGTCCTTGAAACGCAGCGCCAAGGCTTTGGACGCGTCCTTATCGAACGGGCCACGCGGGTAGACGATCGTCGTGTGCGCCCCCGCCTCGGCCGCGGCTTCGGCTTTCTCCTGCGACGACACCGCCGCCACCACTTTCGCGCCGTATGCCTTGCCGAGCTCCACGGCGGCCAGCCCGACCCCGCCGGCCGCGCCAAGCACGAGCAGCGTCTGCCCGGCCTGCAGCCGTCCCCGGTCGAGCAAAGCATGGATCGACGTGGCATAGGTCAGGATCAGCGCCGCCCCTTCCGCGAAGCTGCGCTCGTCGGGCAAGCGCAACGCCGCTTTTTCGTTTACCACCACCTGCTCCTGCAGTCCGCCGTGCCCCAACATCGCCATGACGCGCGCGCCGATCTCCCAGCCGCTCACGCCTTCCCCGATCGCGACGACCTCGCCCGCGATCTCACCGCCCGGCGCGAACGGGCGGGCCGGCTTGAACTGGTATTTGTCCTCGATGATTAGCACGTCGGGATAGTTGATCGCACACGCCCGCACGCGGACGAGGAGCTGGCCGGGACCGGGTGCGAGGTCGGGCACGTCGGTCAGGACGAGCGTTTCGGGGCCGCCGGGTGCGGTGGAGAGTAAAGCCTTCATCGTCACCTTCCAAACACGTCATCCCAGCGCATGCTGGGATCTCAGGGCATGATTCTGCCGGCAGTCGAAGCTCGCTGAGATCCCGGCATACGCCGGGATGACGGCTATGGCTTTGGCGCGACCTTGCCCAGTTCGCGCTTGGCCTCAAACACCGCGTCCGCCGCGTCCGTGCCCGCGCGCGCTGTCCATTGGTCCACGCCCGCCACGATCTGCGGCGCGGTCTGCCCGTCCAGCGCCTCACGGATGCGGCGGTTGTACTCGACCCGGTCGCTCGCGGCCGCGAACTGACGCCCGCGGATTGCCGTCAGCGCGGCTTCGAACTTGATCCGGTCGCGCGGGCCAAGCTCCGCGCGCGCCGCCGCGACGCTCGTCTTGAACGCTTCGGGGGACGAGCCGTCGATCACGGTCGGCGCGGCCTCGCCCATCCCGCACCCCGCGAGCAGCAGCGTCAGAACCAGCGCCCGCACGTTACGCGTCCAGTTCGGCCAGCAACCGCTGCGCACCGTCCACCCTGTCCATCGTCCACAGCATGAATCGGCTGTCGACGTGGATCGTGCGGTTGACTGCCGGGTTGAACATCCAATCCGAAACGACCCCGTCCAGCGTCCCGTCGAACGCCAGCCCCACGAACTCGCCGCGCGCGTTGAGCGTCGACGATCCCGAATTGCCGCCCGTGATGTCGACGGTGGACAGGAAATCGACCGGCAGCGTCCGCAGCTTAGGCGACGCGTAACGCCCGTAATCCTTCGCCTGGATCAGCTGGATCGCCTTGTCCGGCGCGTCGAACTCGCCCGTGCCGCGCTGCTTGGCCGCCAGCCCCTCCGCGGTCGTGAACGGCGTCCAGGCGACCCCGTCCTGCAAGCGCCCCGTGACCTTGCCCCAGGTGAAGCGCAGCGACCCGTTGGCATCGGGGTACAAGGTCTTGCCCTGACTCGCCGCATAGGCAAGCCGCGCCTGCATGTACGCGGACCGCGCGCGCTGAATGTCGCCGGCCCGATCCTTGATCGCGTTCTCGGTCGCCAGGTCCTCATCGTAGGTGGCAACCGCCAACCGAACGAAAGGATCGCTCGACGCACGCATCTGCGCGGGCGTCATGGCCAACAACGCCTGCCGATTCGCCAGCGTGCCGAGCTTGGTTCCCCCATACAGCGCGTCCATCGACATGCCCGCGAATGCCGCATCGAAGCTCTTGTGGCGCTCGGCGGCGGGCAGCTTGCGGTACTCGGTCAACGCCGCCTCGAACAGGTGCCGGTCGACCGCCGGATCGTACCGCCGGTCGATCGCGACCAAACTCTGGTCGAAGAACAGCCGGTCGCGGTCCTGGTACCCCGCCTCGCGCTGCGCGTCGGGCTTAGTCTGTTCCTGCGACCAGCGGTACCCGCGGCGCGCCACCGAGAACATCTGCGCGCGGCCCAGCAGCCCGCGCCGAACCGCCGCCGCCTGCTCCGCCTGATCGACCGCGATCAGCCGGTCGAGCTCGGCGATGCTCGCCCCGTACTGCGCCCGCCGCCCCGCGTCCGCGTTGACCCACGCCCGGAACGCCGCCTCGTCCGCAGCCTTCTTGCCGACCAGCCCGAGCGCTTCGGCCCCCGACATCTGGCCGATGAAGTTCTTCTTGGTGTTGTCCGCGCCCTTGATGATCGACGCGTACTTGATCGTGGCGTCCGGATTGCCCGCCGTCGCCTGCGCGATGCCGTCCGAATATTCGGTCAGCAGCCGCTGCGTCAGCGGGTACATCTGCGCGAACTGGAACCGGACTTCGTCCGCCGTGCGGTGTCGGTTGGTCGTGCCCGGGAACCCTGCCAGCATGACGAAGTCGCCTTCCTCGATCCCCGTCTTGGCGACCTTGAGGAATGCTTTGGGCTTGAACGGTACGTTCTCCTTGGCGAAGGGCGCGGCCGAACCGTCGGGCGCGACGTAGGCACGGTAAAAGCCGAAATCGCCCGTGTGCCGCGGCCACTGCCAATTGTCCGTCTCGCCGCCGAAATTGCCGATCCCGCCCGCGGGCGCATAGGCGAGGCGCACGTCCTTGATCTCCAGCTGCTGCTGCAGGAAGTATGTCGCGCCGCCGTAGTAAGGCCGCACGTCGCAGCGCCGGCTCGGCTGCTTCTCGCACGTCGACACGAGATCCTTGCGGTTCGCCTCCAGCCGGTCGTACCGCGCCCGCCCCGTCAGCTGCGCCGCTCCAGCCAGCATACCCGTCGTGACATCGCGCAGATCCTCGATGACGTAGATGCGCGTGCCGGGCGCGGCGGGCAGTTCGTCCGCCATCGTCTTCGCCAAAAAGCCGTCCGTCAGGTAGTCCTGGCCCGGCTTCGAATTATACTGGATCGACCCGTACACGCAGTGATGGTTGGTCGCGACGAGGCCCTGCGGCGACAGGAATGCCGCCGAACAGCCGCCCAGAGACGCGATCGCGGTCAGCGGCGGCGTCTGCAGATTGCCGAGCTGCGCCGTGTCGAGCTTGAGCCCGGCGCGCTTCAGCTGATCCGCGATCTTCGGCGTCTGGCTGGGCAGCCACATGCCTTCATCTGCGAGCGCGGGAACGGAGGTCAGGGTCAGTGCGGTGGCGGCGAGCAGAGTTCTACGCATGGTCATCCTCTTCAGTGTCGGCGTTTTAACCGACGATGAAGCGGTATGATGTCGCGGTCAATGCGTGTACCGCGCCGTCGTTTTCGCCGCCACTTCGTCCGCGCCGACGCCGTCAGCCAGCTCGATCAGCCGGAAATCGCTCGCATGATCCGGCCGCTGGAACACGGCCAAGTCAGTCACGATCATGTCGACCGCATTCTTCCCCGTCAGCGGCAACGTGCACGCCGGAATGAACTTGGGCGACCCGTCCTTCGACGTGTGCTCCATGACGACGATGATCTTCTTGACGCCCGCGACCAGATCCATCGCCCCGCCCATGCCCTTGATCATCTTGCCCGGGATCATCCAGTTGGCGATGTCGCCGCCTTCGGACACTTCCATCGCGCCGAGCACGGTGAGGTCGATGTGCCCACCCCGGATCATCGCGAAGCTGTCGGCGGACGAGAAATAACTCGACGACGGCAGCTCGGAAATCGTCTGCTTGCCCGCGTTGATAAGGTCGGGGTCGACTTCGTCGTCATAGGGAAACGGTCCGATACCGAGCATGCCGTTTTCGGACTGCAACGTCACCTCGATGCCGTCGGGCACGTTGTTGGCAACCAAGGTCGGGATGCCGATGCCGAGATTGACGTAGAACCCGTCGCGCAGCTCCTTGGCGGCACGCGCTGCCATTCGATTCCGATCCCAAGCCATCAACCAGCCTCCAGCTTTACAAAGAAAGCGGCTGTTTTCGCTTTACAGTTAGCCGGCAGCTTCTTCCTGCCCTCGTGTCGCCAGCCCACAGCCTCCATTTCCTCTTTGACAGCCCATCCCGCCCACACGGTGGTATCACGGTGGCCGTAATCTGGACCAACGGCTTCCTGCAGAAGCGGATCAACCCCAGCCATCGGTGCCTCGCCGCCTTCTGCCGCCTGCACCGCGGCCTGAACTCCAGCCTCAGAACGGACCAGTTTCTCAATTGCCTGAACAACTCGGTGCGTGCGTTCGTGACCTCCGCCCAGCCGCTCGAGTAGTCCATGTCGAGCAATCAGCTCCAAGATCCCTTCGGCTTCTTCAGAACCATTCTTCATGGCGTTTTCGTAAAGGATGTTGGTCTGCTTGTGAGTGAGCGCCTCGAGCCGCTCTTTGGTCCACTTCATGCCAGCTCCCGCGGGCGCACGGTCCGAAACTCAATTTTCTTGTCGTACGGCGCGCCCACGATCACGCGCTTCACATAAATGCCCGGCAGATGGATCGCGTCCGGATCGAGCGTTCCCACGGGTACGATCTCCTCGACTTCCGCCACGCACACGCGG
The DNA here is from genome assembly GCA_964251385.1 of uncultured Sphingomonadaceae bacterium. Classification (GTDB taxonomy): domain Bacteria; phylum Pseudomonadota; class Alphaproteobacteria; order Sphingomonadales; family Sphingomonadaceae; genus CADCVW01. The sequence continues at coordinate 109,663 of CAXUJK010000005.1, forward strand.
CCGGCCGTCGCCATCGGCTGGTTGAAGTTGCGCGCGGTCTTGCGGAATTGCAGGTTGCCCGACTCGTCCGCGCGCCAGCCCTTGATGATCGCCAGGTCCGCGCGGATACCGCGCTCCAGGATGTACTCCTCGCCATCGAAGGTGCGGACTTCCTTGCCTTCGGCGACCTGCGTGCCGACACCCGTCTTGGTGTAGAAACCGGGGATCCCCGCGCCGCCCGCCCGGCAGCGCTCGGCAAGCGTGCCTTGCGGGCAGAACTCGACCTCGAGTTCGCCGGACAGATACTGCCGCTCGAACTCCTTGTTCTCGCCGACATAGGACGAGATCATCTTGCGCACCGCCTTTGTGCGCAGCAGCTTGCCCAAACCTTCGCCGTCGATCCCGGCGTTGTTTGACGCGATCGTGAGGTCGCGCACGCCCGACGCGACGATCGCGTCGATCAGCCGTTCCGGGATCCCGCACAACCCGAACCCGCCCGCGCACAAGGTCATGCCGTCGTGCAGCAGACCTTCGAGCGCGGCGGCGGCATCCGGGTAGATCTTGCGCATCAGCCCATCTTGCCCAGCACCGACTGCAGCTGCATCGCGTTGGACATGTCGCCCTCGACCTTGAGCTTGCCTTGCATGAACGCGGTCATTCCGTCGAGCTGGCCCGACGACATCGCTTCCCAATCGCTCCACGCAACCTTGATCGTCGTGTCCGCCGCGCCGTCGTCCGCGCTCGCCTGACCCGCGACGCCGTCGAGCATCACCGCGCCTTCCGAACCGAAGTCGAGCTTGACCCGCTTGTTGGGGATGAACGCCTTCACGTCGTTCAGCTTGGTGATCATCTCGTCCTTGGTCATGCGAACTGCTCCTGAAGGTTCACGCGATCGATAGCCGCGCGCTCGCGGACTGCCAACTCCCACTCCGACTTGGCTGAGCTTGTAGAAGCCCTCTCCTTCTTGCACGGAGAAAGGAAGGGCTTCGACAAGCTCAGCCAAGTCGGCCGGAGTGAGCAAGCGCGCGCAACGAGGTAGAACCATGACCCAGCGAACCGGCGGCCGCATCCTCGTCGATCAGCTCGTGCTCCAGGGATGCGATCGCATCTTCTGCGTGCCCGGGGAGTCTTATCTCGCCGCGCTGGACGCATTGCACGACACACCGCAGATCGACCTCGTCGTGTGCCGGCAGGAAGGCGGCGTCGCCTACGCGGCCGAGGCCGACGGCAAGCTGACCGGTCGCCCGGGCGTCGCGTTCGTCACCCGCGGCCCCGGCGCTACCAACGCCGCGATCGGGGTTCACACCGCGATGCAGGACTCCACGCCGATGCTGCTTCTCATCGGCGACGTCGCGCGCCCGAACCGCGACCGCGAGGGATTTCAGGAAATCGACTTCGCGGCCATGTTCGCGCCGGTCGCCAAGTGGGTGGGCCGATGCGACGACGCGGCGCGCCTGCCCGAGTACATCGCCCGCGCCTATGCCGTCGCGATGAGCGGTCGCCCCGGTCCCGTCGCCCTCGCCTTGCCCGAGGACATGCTGACCGACACCGCGGTCGCGATCGACCGCCCCCGCGTCCACGTTCCCGCGCAGGCGGCCGACCCGCTCGCCATCGACGCCATGATGACGCTGATCGCGGACGCCGCCGCGCCGATCGCGATCGTCGGCGGCGCGGGCTGGTCCCCCGCCGCCGCGCACGCGTTCGCAAGCTTCGCCGAGCGCATCGGCCTTCCGGTCGCATGCGCGTTCCGCCGACAGGACGCGATCCGGAACGACAGCGCGGTCTACGCGGGCAATCTGGGATACGGCCCCAACCCGAAGCTGGTCGCGCGCGTCCGCGACGCCGACCTCATCCTCGCCGTCGGCGCGCGCTTGGGCGAGGCGACCACCGACGGCTACACGCTCATCACGCCCGACCACCCCGGCCAGACGCTCGTCCATGTCCACCCCGACCCGAACGAGCTCGGTCGCGCCTACCGCGTCGACCTCCCGATCTGCGCCGACATGCGCGAGTTCTGCGAGATGGCGGACGCTTGGCACGACGAGATCATCCACTTCGACGCCGGACGCGAGGCGCACGCCGAATGGCTCGCCTGGAGCACGGCCGAGCCGACGGACGCGACGCTCGACCTCGGCCAAGTCGCCACGCACATGCTCGCTACCCTCCCCGCCGACACGATCATCTGCAACGGCGCGGGTAATTTTTCGGGATGGTGGCACCGCTATTGGCGCTACGGCGAGAGCCCAAGCCAGCTCGCTCCCACCAACGGTTCGATGGGCTACGGCCTCCCCGCCGCGATCGCCGCCGCGCTGCGCTTTCGGGACCGCCAAGTCGTATGCATCGCGGGCGACGGCGACTTCCTCATGAACGGCCAGGAATTGGCGACGGCCGTCCGCTATGGCTGCCGCATGCTGATCCTCGTCGTCGACAACGCGAGCTACGGCACGATCCGCATGCACCAGGAGCGCGAATATCCCGGCCGGGTCGCGGGTACCGACCTCGCCAACCCCGATTTCGCCGTGCTCGCGCGGGCGTACCGCGCGTGGTCCGCCACCGTCGAGCGCACCGAAGAATTTGCGGACGCCCTCGCCACCGCCCGCGAACAGTCCGGCGTCGCGCTGCTCCACCTGAAAACCGACGTCGAGCAGATCAGCACGGGAACGACGATCACCAAACTGAGAAGCCGCACGCGCTGAAAAGCAAGAAGGCCGCTCCCGGTGTTCCCGGAAGCGGCCCCTCGCGTCGCGCGTACCCTCAGATACGCAATCGACTAAGATTTAGATGTCGTCGCCGAGCTTGCCCTTGATCGTGCCCGCGACGTCGTGCGCGGTACCCTCGGTCTGCTGGGCCTTGCCCTCGTTCTCGAGCTTCTTGTTGTCGGTCGCATCGCCCAGACCTTCCTTGACGTTGCCCACGACCTTGTCGCCGAGAGCCTTGGCCTTGTCCACGAATTCACCCATGAAAAACCTCCTCGTGCACGCTCGCGCAAAATGCAGCGACGTTACGGGTCTATAACAAGCATGGAGGCCGGCGGTTCCTAGATCAGCCCCGCCAGGGGACTGGACGGATCCGCGTACCGCCGCTTGCCCATCCGTCCCGCTTGGTAGGCAAGCCGCCCCGCCTCCACCGCCAGCTTCATCGCGCGCGCCATCGCTATGGGGTCCTTGGCCTCCGCGATCGCGGTGTTCATGAGCACGCCGTCGCAGCCGAGCTCCATCGCCACCGCCGCGTCCGACGCGGTGCCGACCCCTGCGTCGACGAGCACGGGAACGCGCGCCTGTTCCACGATGATGCGGATCATGACCGGGTTCTGCAGGCCGAGCCCGGATCCGATCGGCGCGCCCAGCGGCATGATGGCGACCGCGCCCGCATCCTCCAATCGCCGCGACGCAATCGGATCGTCTGCGCAATACACCATCGGCTGGAAGCCTTCGTTCGCCAGCACCTCCGTCGCGCGCAGTGTCTCGAGCATGTCCGGGTACAGCGTCTTGGCCTCCCCCAGCACCTCGAGCTTGACCAACGTCCACCCGCCCGCCTCGCGCGCCAGCCGCAGCGTGCGGACTGCGTCGTCGCCGGTGAAGCAGCCTGCGGTGTTGGGCAGGTAGGTGATCTTCCTGGGATCGATATAGTCCATCAGCATGGGCGCGTGCCGGTCCGACACGTTGACGCGCCGCACCGCCACCGTGACGATCTCCGCCCCCGACGCCGCGACCGCCGCCGCGTTCTGCGCGAAATCCTTGTACTTGCCAGTGCCGACGATCAGCCGGGAGTTGAACGTTCGCCCCGCGACGGTCCAGCTGTCGGAGCGTGGCGTCGCGACCGGCGCGGCCGGCACATCCGGCGGAAGCACAGCCGCGTCCGCCTGCATGCCCAACGCGTCCTGCAGGTTCACCAGACCCGTTTCCTCCACAGCCATCAACCGCCCCCTACGAATGTCACGATTTCGAGGTCGTCGCCGTCCTCGACCAGCACATCGCCCAAGGTCGAACGCGGTACGATCGTCAGGTTGCGCTCGACCGCGACCTTGGCGGGTTCCAACCCCAACTCGCCCGCGAGTTCGAGCAACGTCATGCCCGCGTGAACGCGCCGATGCTCGCCATTCACGCGTATGCTCAGGGTACCGTCTGCCGTCATCTGATCGTCCGGGTTTGTGTGTGCGTAACGCCGGATATAGAGCGCGAGGCCAGCAACCGCCAAGGCGAACCATGGCCGAACCCGTAATCTACGTCCTTAACGGTCCCAACCTCAACCTGCTGGGTTCACGCGAGCCCGCGGTCTACGGTTCCGACACGCTCGACGACATCGCGGCGATGCTCACCGAACACGCTTCCAAAGTCGGGGTGATCGTCGACCTGCGCCAGTCGAACCACGAGGGCCACCTCATCGACTGGCTGCACGAGGCATCGGCACGCGGCGCGAAGGCCGTCATCCTCAACGCGGGCGGCTACACCCACACGTCGGTCGCCTTGCGCGACGCGGTGTCCGCGATCCCGGTCCCCGTCATCGAAGTCCACATCTCCAACCCGCACGCCCGCGAGCCGTTTCGCCACGTCAGCCTGATCGCGCCGGTCGCGCGCGGCAGCATCACCGGCTTGGGTGCGCTGGGCTACACGCTGGCGCTGGACGCGGCGGCGCGGCTCTGACAGAGCGCCACCGCATGGAAGACGACAACAAAGGCGCGATGCAGATCGACGCCGCGCTCGTGCGCCAGCTCGCGCAGCTGCTGGCCGAAGGCGACCTGAGCGAGATCGAGGTCGAGGACGGCGAACGCCGCATCCGCCTCAAGCGCAAGATCGACGCACCGGCCGCCGCGCCCGCGCCCGCGCCGATGCTCGCCACGCCGGCGCCCGCGCCCGCCGCCGCGCCGGCCGCGATCCCCGCCGACCATCCCGGCGCGGTGAAATCACCCATGGTCGGCACCGCCTATCTGTCGAGCGAACCTGGCTCCAAACCATTCGTCTCCGTTGGCGACAAGGTGTCCGCGGGCGACACGCTGCTCATCGTCGAGGCCATGAAGGTCATGAACGCGATCGCGGCCACCGACGCGGGCACCGTCAAGCAGATCCTCATCCAGGACGGTCAACCCGTCGAGTATGATCAGCCGCTGATCATCGTCGCTTAATGCCGGACATCAAGAAAGTCCTGATCGCCAACCGCGGCGAGATCGCGCTTCGCATCCACCGCGCGTGCCACGAAATGGGCATCCGGACGGTCGCTGTGCACTCCACCGCCGACGCGGACGCGATGCACGTCCGCCTCGCCGACGAGGCGATCTGCATCGGACCGCCCGCGGCCGCGGACAGCTACCTCAACGTCCCCAACATCATCTCCGCGGCCGAGATCGCGCACGCGGACGCGATCCACCCGGGCTACGGCTTCCTGTCCGAAAACGCGCAGTTCGCGGAGATCGTGGAGCTCCACAACATCATCTGGATCGGCCCCAAGCCCGAGCATATCCGCACGATGGGCGACAAGATCGAAGCGAAGCTGACCGCGGCCAAGCTCGGCCTGCCGCTCGTTCCCGGCTCCGACGGCCCGCTCGAGACGATCGCCGAAGCGCGCGCGATCGCGGAAAAGATCGGCTACCCCGTCATCATCAAGGCCGCGTCCGGCGGCGGCGGGCGCGGCATGAAGGTCGTAACCTCCGAAGACCAGCTCGAATCCCTCATGAGCCAGGCGGGCACCGAAGCGAAGGCCGCATTCGGCGACGGCACGGTGTACATGGAGAAGTACCTCACCAATCCCCGCCACATCGAGTTCCAGGTTTTCGGCGACGGCGAGGGCAACGCGATTCACCTCGGCGAACGCGACTGCTCCCTCCAGCGCCGCCACCAAAAGGTGCTGGAAGAAGCCCCCTCTCCCGTCATCCGCGGCGACGAGCGCGACCGCATGGGCGGGATCGTGTCCCGCGCCATGGCCGACATGGGCTATCGCGGCGCGGGCACGATCGAATTCCTGTACGAAGGCGGCGAATTCTACTTCATCGAAATGAACACCCGGCTGCAGGTCGAACATCCGGTGACCGAGATGATCACGGGGGTCGACCTCGTGCGCGAACAGATCCGCGTCGCATCCGGTCGCGGCCTGTCCTGCGCGCAGGACCAGATCCGCTTCCGGGGTCACGCGATCGAATGCCGCATCAACGCGGAGGACCCCAAGACCTTCGCCCCCAGCCCCGGAACCGTAAAGGCCTATGTCGCGCCCGGCGGCATGCACGTCCGCGTCGACAGCGGCCTCTACGCCGGCTACCGCGTGCCGCCTTACTATGACAGCATGGTCGGCAAGCTGATCGTCTACGGCTCCACCCGCGAACGCTGCATCATGCGCCTGAAGCGCGCGCTTGAGGAATTCGTGATCGAGGGCATGAAGACCACCATCCCCCTCCACGCCGCCATCATCCGCGACCCCGAGTTCCTGAGCGGCGAGTATACGATCAAGTGGCTGGAGGAATGGTTGGCGCGGGACGCGGAGGAAGTGCAGACCTGACGTCGGTTTGCGCGAAATCGTTGCCGACGAAGAGCAGCGGCGCAGCGCGCTGCATCGCCAACACGTAAGCGAAGCAGTCGCCGAAGTTCAGCTTTGCCGCGTGAACGCCTTTTCCCCATTGCCGGTAAGCGTCCGCCGCCAAGCGGGCCGCTTCAGCGGTGAACGGCACGACTTGAACGTTCAGAGCGGCCATGGCGATGCGGAGTTCGTCTCCGACACCCCGCCTGTCTGCTACGATGAGCAGTTCGGCAAGCGTGCCCGCGGAGATATGCACGTCGTCGGAACCCTGCAGAACCATCATGCAGTCGCCCGCTTCGGGCGCGTCCAGCGCGATCGCCATCAGCGCGGACGTGTCCACGACGATCATCCCGCCGCGATGCTCATGTCGGCAGGCCGGTGTCGTCGTCGTAGAGGAAATCCTGACTGCGTGCGGCCGACGGACCCGGCTTCGCCTTGGCGGTCGCGGTTCTGCCGAACGCTTGCAGGATCGCCCGCCTGTTCGCCGCCGTCGTCCGCGGTGCCGAGGGTGCCGGCTGGTCGTTTCCACCGTTCGCCCGGCGCACCAACGCTCGCTCCGCCGCGCTCAGCCCGAACAACGCCGCGGTCAGGTCATCCAGCCGCGCCTCGCCCCCGCGAAGCTCGGCGGTCAGCCGCGACAGTTCGCCCTGAAAGCCGACGATCTGGCCGACGACGGGCGCGTCGGCGGTCATCGCGGTACCGCGCAAGCCGTCGATCAGCCGCTTGCCGTCGCCCTTGCCGTTCGCCTCGAAGGTCAGTGCCACGACCTGCCATTGCGCGAGCAGGAACGGAGCCATGTCGGCGGCGACGAAGGCGCGCGCGACGGGCGTGCCGTCGACGGTGAAGCGCAGTTCGCCTTCGTCGAGTTCCGCGTCGAGGGCGGAGTCCAGCCGGATCGCGCGGTCGACACGGTCGACGGCGGCGTTCATCTCCTCGGCGTAACGCGCGCTGGCCCACGCGGGGCGCTGCGAAGGCGGCATGTTGCGCGGCACGTCGGCCTGAACATCGGCGACGGGCCGGACGTCGGGCAACAGCCATTCGTGCGGACGCTTGCGCCGCGAAGTGGCCCCCAGCCGGTCCGCGATTTTTCCGACCAGCGACAGCCGCCGGGTATAGCCCCGCTGCAGCCCTTCCGCGACCGCGGCAACTTCCGCTCGCTGTTCGGCGTCGGCGTTGGGCACGGGCAGAGGAGCGATGAACTGCTTGTTAGCTTCGTAGTAGTCATTGGCCTTGGGCTTACCGCGCCAACGGAAGAGCAAGTCTACGACAGGTGAATTCAGAACACCGAGCAGGAACCCGCCTGCGCGCTTCGGTACGATGCCGTTCACGCGCACGTTGTTGAGGTAATACTCGCCTGCCTGATCGTAGCACACGCGCATTCCCGGCACGGTCTGCGCCACGACCAGCTTCCTGATCTCCTGCTTGTCCAGGTTCTGGTCGCGACCGAAGCGGTACCATCGCTCGTCGTCGAACTTATCGCCACCTTCGCGCGCGCGCAGCTCGACCTCGAAGCGTAGCAGGTACGACCAAGCCCGTAGGTATCGCGTCTCCATCTGCGCTGCGGTCAGCAGCGTCGCTCCGCTCGCATCCACGGCATAGGGAAAGAGGATATAAGTGTCCGTCGACGGCGCGATGAAGCGCTTGGCCTGCCGTCCCGACACGAGCGGCTTCATGATCTCGTCCTCGATCCGCACCTCGAATGAAGGCGGCTGGACGTTGCCTTCCTTGGGCGGCGTGTGGAGGAAGCGGCCGGGGGATAATCGTTTCAGGTGGTAGACATAGTCGGCGCTCGTAATCAGCCCTTGGTAGATCGACTTCGTCACCGCCGGATCATCCAACCTCCGGCATTCGGCCGCTAGCCGCCCGGCGAGCTTGCGCACGGGTTCGGGTGCGATCAGCCACGGATCGCCCGTGCTCGGCAGCTCGCCATACGGGATGATCCCCGCCGGATCGCTCCAATCGACCTTGCCCAGGTCGCCATCGCGCGCGAACGCCACCTTGACGCCCGCGTTGCGCGCCTTGGAGTAGACCTGGATCGCGGTGTAGGTGGTCAGTCCCTCGAACACCTGGTGCGACCGGAAGTCGATCCATCGTTCCAGATGCCCGCCCGCGTGCACGAGCGTGCGAAGTCCCGCGCCGTAATCGTTGCCGGGCCACAGATTGGGTGCGATGTACCCCATGCGTCCTTCCGGCCCGAGGAGCCCGAGCCCGCGTTCGATGAAGGGCAGATACAGGTCCGTGTTCCCCGTCTGCGCGCTCGCATAGACAGGGGTGCCGCCCGCCGCGCTGCGCAGGTAATCCGCGGTCTCCGGGTAAACCCGTGCGTAATTCTGCAGTTTGACGTAAGGCGGGTTGCCGATCACCGCGTCGAACCCGCCGCGCGCGTGCACGTCCGGCCATGCGGCCGCCCAGTCGAATGCCGCGACCCGCTCGCGCGTTTCCTCGTCGATGTCGGCCGCGCCCGGCCAAGCATCGAACTCGGGCCCGATCAGGCTGTTGCCGTGGCGGATGCGCCCGTCCAGACTAGAAAGCGGCTTTTCCGCGCGCGCCGTGTGCAGCCATAGCGACAATTTGGAAATCTCCACGGACGCCGGGTTGATGTCGACGCCGTGCAGGTTGTTCGACAGGATCAGGTCGATCAGCCCGTTCTCCTCGATCAACGCGACGTTCGCGTCCAGGCGCCGGCGCGTTTCCATCACGAACTGGAACTCGCGCACGACGTACTGCAGCGCGGTCAGCAGGAACGCGCCCGACCCGCACGCCGGATCGACGACGGTCAATCGCTGCAGGCGCGCCCAATACGCTTCCGCCGCCGTCGCGACCGGATCTCCGTTCGCCGGCCAACCCGCCGCCTTGCGCCAATCACGAAACAGCGGGCCGATCGTTTCGTCGACGATACGCCGGACGATCGGTTCGGGGGTGTAGTACACGCCTTCGCGCTTGCGCTTGCCGACAATCGCGGCGATCGATTCGCGCCCTTCCGCCTCCGCTTCCAGCACCTCCAGATCGTCGATGGACTGTTCGAAGATATGACCCAGCGTGTAAAGGCCGATGCTGTTGTTGGCGTCGCCCTCCGCCGCGAAATTGTACGTCGCCGCCAGATAAAGCAGCGTCTCCTTGTCCGCCTCCACGCTCGCCGGATTGCGCCCCTGACCCTTCGCGCAGAAAAGGCTGGTGGGCAGGCGCAGCGCGTCGATGTCCGGATCGTTCTCGAACAGGCCGCCGTTGAAACGGTGCACGCGCATGTCGTCGATCTCGCCGCCTTCGTTCATGGTGCGGAACACGATCTGCAGGATTTCCCAGACGCGCGTGCCGCCGGGCGCGTAGAACCGGTCCAGGCTCTCCCGCATCAGCTGGTCGCGCAGCAGGTTGAGCGGGAATGCGACGCGCATTCCCATGTCCTCGGCGAACATGACGAAGATCAGCCGGTCGAGCACTTTCTGCGCCAATCGGAGCTTGCCCGCCGCGGTGAGATGGTCGAGCCCGGGATGCGTGCGCACGACGGTGTAGAGGCGGGTGCGGTAGTCGCGATACTCGCCGTAGAACGCCTTCTCGAGCTTGCGCTCGCTCGTTCCCTGCTTGCCGATCAGCGCTTCGATGCGCGGCCGCCCGAACGCGCTGAGCAGCATGTCGGGCCGCAGCAGCCGCCAGAACAGGAAACGATCGAACCGGTCCTCGTCCGTGTCGCTCAGCAACGACGCGCGGTCGAACAGGTCCGCGCCTTTCAGGCGGAAGCGAAGAAAGCGTTCGGGCGCGCGATCCCACCAGTACAGGCGGAACTCGTTGGTGTCGGTGACCAGCGCGAAGCGCGGCAGCACGGGTTCGTTCCCCAAGAACCCGCGGCGGGCGAAGCGCAGGTAGTCGAGTCCCTGGACGACCGCCGACCGCGTATTGCCTTTTCGGGCTTGTGGTTTGTCGAGGTCCGCGCCCACGCCCTTGAATTCGCAGACGACCTGCGGGATCGTCGTGCCGCCTTCTCCGAAATAGCCGAGCGCCAGGTCGGCGGCCCCCGCCGCGCCGCCCGCGCCCGCTCCGGGAACGCCGAACTGCTGCTGCAGCGTCCACTCGGAACGCCCCGTGGCGGCGTCGGCATACCCCCACGTGTCGACGAAGAAGCGTTGAATGAACGCCGCCTCGATCTCGCTCTCTCCGGTCAGCTTGCGGTTGGACCACGCTTGGAGGCGCGTCGTGAGCGCCGTCTCGTCCGCGCTGTCCTTGAAATCGAGATACTCGTAGTTGAATTCGGCCCACAGGAAGCTGCGATCCAACAGGGGCTTGAAACGCTCTGCCATGGCGCGAGCTATCGACGACATCGCGACCGCCGACAAGCCGTGCGCGATGACGCTGTGAGGACGCGCCGCGCCGCGCTATGCTCGCCCCCATGAAGTCCGTTGCGGTTTACAGCGTCAAGGGCGGCGTCGGAAAGACGTCGTTGGCCGTCAACCTCGCGTGGGGCTCGGCGACGCGAAGCGGACGGCGGACCTTGTTGTGGGACCTCGACGCGCAGGCCGCGTCCACGTTCATCCTCGACGGCGACGCTCCGCGTGCAGGCGAGGCCAGGTCGCTGTTCGCGCGCGATGCCGCTCCCGACACGCTCGCCGTGTCGACCGCGTTTGCCGGGCTCGACCTGCTCCCCGCCGACGCGTCGCTGCGCGATCTCGACGCCTTCTTTGCAGGGCTCGGCAAGAAGAAGCGCCTATCCCGCCTCGTCGAAGCGCTGGGCGCGAGCTACGAGCGCATCGTACTCGATTGCCCGCCCGGCCTGTCGCAGACCGCCGAGCAGATCCTGCGCGCCGCCGACCTCATCGTCGTGCCCGTCATCCCCTCGCCTTTGTCGAAACGCGCGCTGGGCGACGTGCTCGCGCATCTCGACGACACGGGGCAGCCGCGCGGCACGATCCTGCCCGTGTTCAACATGGTCGACCGCCGCCGCATGATGCACACCGCCGCGCTCGATGCCGAACCGCGCTGGCCCACGATCCCCATGGCAAGCGCGGTCGAGCTGATGGGCGTGCACCGCGACGCGGTCTGCGCCTACGCACCCCGTTCCCCGGCCAGCGTTGCGATCGAGGCCTTGTGGACCGTCATAGAACGCCGTCTGACCCGCGATGCGCCAAAACCATGATCCGGCTCGACCCCGCGCTCCTTCTGTCCGCCTACGCGGCGGGCATCTTCCCGATGGCCGACAGCCGCGACGCGGACGAGCTGTTCTGGGTCGAACCGACACGCCGCGCGATCCTGCCGCTGGACGGGTTCGTCCTGTCCAGATCGCTGCGCAAGACGGTGCGCGCGAACCGGTTCCGCGTGACCCGCGACACCGCGTTCGCCGCCGTGCTGGACGCGTGCGCGGACCGCGAGGAGACGTGGATCAACCCGGCGATCGCGCGCGGATACCTGCGCCTGCACGAGGCGGGGCACGCGCACTCGGTCGAATGCTGGAAAGGCGAAGACCTGGTCGGCGGTCTGTACGGCGTGCGGCTGGGCGCGGCGTTCTTCGGCGAATCGATGTTCAGCCGCGCCACCGACGCATCCAAGGTCGCGCTCGCCTGGCTCGTCGCGCGCCTGCGCGTGGGAAACTTCCGGCTGCTCGACTGCCAGTTCATGACGCCCCACCTCGCCAGCCTCGGCGCGGTGGAGATTTCCCGCGCCGACTACGCGGCCGTGCTGGGCGACGCGGTCGCCGCGACGGGGATCGGCGCGGGAGCCGGCTCCGGCCTAGGCCGCGTTCTCGGCCTCGGCCGCGCCTTGCCCTCGCCCGACTTTTCCGCGCTCGACGCCTTGCTGTCGCCCCCTCCCGAAGATGGCGCCTCCAGCGTGTCCGCGCCCGATCCCGGGTGCGTCATCGTGCACGCCTTGGGCCACACGTCGTAGACGGGGTGCTCGACGACGTTGAGCGACGGCGTCTCCTTATACACCCACCCGGAGAACACGCGCCGGAACCGTTCGTCCGTGCCCTGCACGTCCAATTGCAGAAACGCGCCTGTCAGCTGTTCCGGCTCCCACGGCGCCGTCGTCTCGCACGCCGACATGCGCACGATCGCATCGCCGACGCGCACCGCCTCGCCCGGTTTCATCGCCAGCTCGGTCGCGATCCCGTTGCGCTTGTTGAGCAACCCGATCATCGCCGATCGCTCGGCCATCGGCGTGGTCCCTTCGGTGCTGACCGCGGCGACGGGCGGCGCGACGCGTCCCATGCGCACGGGCGCGGGCCGCGCAATCGCCTTGGTGTTCTGATCCGTCGCGGGCGCATCGCTCCCGCACGCGGCCAGAGCAAGAAAGGCAAGCACTGCGATGCGCGTCACTGCGCGGGCTCCGCTTCGGCTGCAGGCGCATCCGCCGGCGGCGGAGCCTCCCGTCCGGAGCCGTTGATGACTCCGCCGATCAGCGACATCATGTCGACCGCGCCCTGCGTTTCCAGGATCACGTCGCCCGCCTTCATCGGTTCGGCCGCGCCGCCGGGGATGAGCTGCACATAGCTCCCGCCGAGCAACCCTTCGCTCGTAATCGCCGCGCTGCTGTCCGCGGGCACGCGCAGGTCGTCATGCAGCGACAAGGTCACTTCCGCCTGCAGGCTTTTGGGGTCGAGCCGCTGCGCCGATACCGCGCCCACGCGCAGGCCCGCGACGCGCACGTCCGTGCCGACCGCGATCCCGCTTGCGCTCGGAAACACGGCGGTGACCTCCATCCCCCCGCGCCCGCCGCCCGTCCGGCTCCACGCGAACAGGACGAACGCGAGTGCGACGAGGACCACGATAAACCCGACCAGTGCCTCCGTCCGGCTTTCGCGCGCACCCGTCATCCGCCGGGCGTCCAAGCCTGGTAATCTCCGGTAACCGCAGGCCGCACCCCGCCCCGATCAAGCGCGCCCGCCGGCTTGTACGCGGCGGAAGTCCCCGTCAGGTTGCCCGTCGCGGGGATCTCGTACGCGCGCGCGGGCGGCAGCACCTCGTCGGGCAGCCCGTCGAAGGTCCCGTGCAGCCACCCCCACCATTCGGGCGCGATGCGCGCCGCGTCGTTCGCGCCTTCGTACATCACCCAGCGCCGGCCTGGGTTCTTCCGGTCGCGGAAATACGTATTGCCCATGGCGTCGGACCCGACCTGCTCGCCCCGCCGCCAGCTGAACAGCCGCGTCCCAATCGTGCCGCCATTCCACCAAGTGAAGATCGAACCCAGAAAACTCATGCACGCGGCCTAGCGCGGGTGCGGGCGGAGAGGCAAGCAGGCACTCCCGTCTGCGCCACGGATCAGTCTTCCTTCATGAGCCGTAACTCGGCGCGTCTCCAGAACCAGGCGATCGCGGCATAGAGGAGCACCGCGACGACGACCAACGAGATCGAGCGGAAACGACGTTCCCCTTCGCTGGGCACGTTCGTCGCGACCGGGCTGTAGTCGCCGGCGACCAACGAATAGATGATGGACAGTGCGACGCCCCAATAAGCCGCGCTGGCGACCGCGCCGAGCAGGGTACTGACGACGAGAGCCTTACGGATCGATCATCTCCCTTGCGATCTCCGACGATACAAGCTCACCCGCCCCACTCCACCCGGTCGCCCGGCTGCAGCCTCAGTTCCGCCGCGCGGCCTCCGGCGATCTCGAGCACGCTCGCGACCACGCCCTGCGACTGGATGAACGCTTCGCTCAAGGGAACCGCGTCCGCGCCGATAGACTCGATGCGGCCGTCCGTGCCGATGAAGATCAGGTCGAGCGAATTGGGCGTGTTGCGCATCCAGAAGCTCGCGGCGCGGGGCTGGCTGAACGGAAAGATCATGCCGCGGTCGGGCGCGAGGCGTTCGCGGTACATCATGCCCCGCTGCTGCTGCGCGTCCGTGCGCGCGACCTCAACCTGAAAGCGGTGCGTGCGCGTGCCCGATACGATCGTGAGCGGCACGATCTCCAGCCCTGTCGGCGACGTGGCGGCGCTCACGCCTCCTGTGTCGGACGTCCCCGCACCGCACCCGGCCAGCGCGATCGCCGCCGCCACCAATACCCCGCGCATCACGCCTCCACCTGCACCGCCAACAATCCCTTGGTCCCGTCCGCCACGCGCGCGCGCAACGCGTCGCCGGGCTGGAGCTCGGACAATCCGCCCCGCCGCACCGTTTCCATGTGGACGAAGATGTCCGCCTCCGACCCGTCGCCGCGCGTCAGGAAGCCGTAGCCTTTGAGGCGGTTGAACCATTTGACGCTGACCGGCTCGAACGCGCCGGACCCGTCGATCAGCGCGTCGCGATCGACCCGGTCCTCGCCGCGTGGCGGCCGGGGCGGCACCGCCAAGCCTTCCGTGTCGATCGCCAGGATCTCGCGTGCCTGCAACCCGCGGTCTTCCTGCGCGACCAAGGCTTCGAGCCGCGCGCCTTCGGGCAGCGACCGCCGGCCGTGCGCGCGCAAGACGCTGAAATGGACCAGGATGTCGCCCTCGACGTCCTCGCTCACCAGAAAGCCGAAGCCGCGTGTCGAATCGAACCACTTGATCGTTCCGGACACGCGCAACAGCCCGGCCTGGTCGGCATCGGACGCTGCCATGCCGAACTCGCTCTCCGCGTTCATGTCCTGCCACCCGTCATCGCGACGCAGCGTAACATGACGCGGACGGCAAATGGAACCGTAGCGTTTCGTTACGGGATTGCTGCGGACGGCCGAGTCAGGCCTCTTCCTCCGGCACCTCGCCCGGCGCGGCCGCGACGATCACGCGCGCGGCCGCGAAATCGTGCCCTCCGCGGATCATCGCGCCGATCGCCTTTTCGCGTCCCGCCCGGTCGGCGACCTCCGCCGCCCACGGTCCGATCCGCCGTTTGCGCGCGAAGCGCAGCGCGGCGTCCCACCGGCTCTCGTCCGCGATTTCGTGCGCGCCCGCGGCATCGTCCTCGCCGATCCCCGCCGCGTGCAACGCCTGGCGCACGCGTCCCTTGCCCAGGCCCCGCGCGCCCAGCGAACGCGCGCGCCCTTCGGCGAAGGCCTTGTCGTCGACGTAGCCGAGATCCGCGAAACGCTCCACCATCGCGGGCAGGTCGGGCGGCGCACCCTCCCACCCCCGCTCGCGCACCTTTCGCGTCAGGTACGTCGCGAGCTTGCCGCGCGAGGTCGCGAAGCGGCCGACATAGTGCAGCGCCAATCGTTCGAGCTTCTCCGCATCCAGCGGCGGACGCGCCCGTATCTCCTTTCGGCCGCTCTGGCCGCGTCGGGGTTGGGTCGTTACGGGCACGCCTTGATTGTGCCACACTGGCCGACGAGTTAGCCAGTGCCCGTTCACCGGGCGCGGCACAGGCTTCGCGCGTTCGGACAAGGGAAGGGTCGTATATTGGTGCAGGATCTCGCGGGAGCCGCGCAAATGCCGACCGCCCTGTCCCTGACTAGCATGTCCGCGACCGCTCCCGTGCCCACGCCCACGCACGACATCCTGCCGCGCCGCATTGCCGATTTCCGGACGTTGGGCGAAGCACTCGACTACGCTGCCGGCGGCACGCGCGGGCTCAACTTCAACGACGCCCGCGGCAAGCTCGTGCGCGCCTACACCTATGCCGAGATGCGCAGCGACGCGCTCGCCATGGCGTACCGCCTGATCGCCGCGGGCGTCGTCCCCGGCGACCGCGTCACGCTCATTGCGGAGACCGGACCCGAGTTCGCCGCGCTCTTCTTCGGCGTCGTGTACGCGGGCGCATGGCCTGTCCCGCTGCCGCTGCCGACCTCGTTCGGCGGCCGCGACTCGTACATCGACCAGCTCGGCGTACAGCTCAAGAGCTCGGACCCCAAACTGCTCTTCCACCCGGAGGAGATCGGCGAGTTCGCCGCCGCCGCCGCGACCGCCGCCGGCGTTCAAAGCCTGTCCTGGGAAACGTTCGCCGCCCGCGACGCCGCGCCCGTCGCGCTCCCCTACGCCGCGCCCGGCGACATCGCCTACCTCCAGTACAGCTCCGGCTCGACCCGCTTCCCGCACGGCGTCGCGATCACGCACGCCTCGCTCCTCAACAACCTCGCTGCGCACGGTCACGGCATGCATGTCCAGGACAGCGATCGCTGCGTATCCTGGCTGCCCTGGTACCACGACATGGGACTCGTCGGCTGCTTCTTGAGCCCCGTGGCTAACCAAACGTCGACCGACTACCTCAAAACGGAGGATTTTGCCCGCCGCCCACTGGCCTGGCTCGATCTCATCAGCCGCAACGAAGGCACGACGATCAGCTATTCCCCGACCTTCGGCTACGACATCTGCGCGCGCCGCGTGTCGTCCGTCATGGACGTGGCGAGCCGTTTCGACCTATCGCGCTGGCGGCTGGCGGGCAACGGCGCCGACATGATCCGCCCGGACGTCATGCAGGCCTTCGTCGATGCGTTCGACGAAGCCGGGTTCGCCGCCACCAGCTTCGTGCCCTCCTACGGCTTGGCCGAAGCCACGCTTGCCGTGTCCATCATGCCGCCGGGCGAAGGCATCGTCATGGAACTCGTCGAGGAAACCGCGCTGTCGGGCACCGAGGACAAGCGCGACCGTCCCAAACGCTTCCGCGCGGTCGTCAACTGCGGCAAGGCGGTGCGCGACATGGAGATCGTCGTCCGTGACGAGGACGGCGCGAGCCTCCCCGATCGCGCCATCGGAAAAGTCTTCTGCCGCGGCCCCTCCGTCATGGCCGGCTATTTTCGGGATGACGAAGCGACCGCGGCCTGCCTGTCCCCCGACGGTTGGCTCGACACCGGCGACATGGGCTATCTGTCCGACGGCTACATCTACATCGTCGGCCGGGCGAAAGACATGATCATCATCAACGGCAAGAACCACTGGCCGCAGGACATCGAATGGGCGGTCGAACAGCTGCCCGGCTTCAAGTCCGGCGACATCGCCGCCTTCGCCATCACCACCGCCGGCGGCGAGGAAACTCCTGCGGTTCTCGTCCACTGCCGGACGTCGGATGGCGCCGAACGCACCCGCCTGCGCGAGGAAATCCGCGAACGCGTGCGCGGGGTGACGGGAATGAACTGCGTGGTGGAGTTGGTGCCGCCCAAGACGCTGCCGCGCACCAGCTCGGGCAAGCTGTCGCGTGCCAAGGCCCGCAACCTGTATTTGTCCGGTGACATTGTCCCGTACGACATCGCTGCCTGATCCTGTTCGCATAATATTGTTTCGCGGATCAGGGGCGCACATATGATCGACAGACGCACGCTTATCGCCGGGGGTCTTGTACTCGGTGCGACACGGGCAGCGTCGGCCGCCCCGTCATCGAACGTAAAGCGTCGCGCACTCGAGACGATCCAGCTGCCGCCCGACTTCAACGGCGCGCTTGCCTATGGCAGAGGCGGCAAGGTCGAGCATGTCCGGTTCGTCGGCATGGCGGATGTGGAAGCGCGCACCCCCGTCACACTCCTCACCCGGTTTAAGTGGGGTTCCGCTTCGAAATGGCTCGTCAGCGTCGCAACGCTGCGCCTCGCCGAACAGAAGAAGCTATCGCTTGAAGCCCCGATCAACGCCTATCTTCCCGACTTCCGTCGCGAGACCGGCGAGCGCGTTCTGGTCAAGCACCTGTTGTCGAACACCAGCGGCATCACCGATCTGCTCGTCCCGCAACTCAAGGCCGAACCCGCGCTGCGCTACTCGACCGCGGGCGCGGCGGAGGTGGTTGCCCGTTTCGCAAGCGGCGACCTGAAGTTCGCGCCCGGCGAGGGATGGGATTACGCCGCGCTCAACTGGGTGATCCTCGCGGCGCTGCTCGAACGCGTGACCGGCGAGCGGCTGACTGCGCTGGTTGCGCGGCTGGTCTTCCGACCGCTCGGCATGTCGGGGACCGGTTTCGCACAGGCGGACCAGCAACCGATGCCGAATCTTGCAGCTGCATACAGCAGCGTCGTGCCGCCGATCCGCAAGATGTTGCCGGTGCCGTCGTTCCTCGCTGCGAGCGGAAATGTGGCCGGAACCGTGCGGGACGCGATGCGTGCGACACATGGCATCTTTCACGGCTCCCTCCTAAGTGCCGCATCCCGGCGCGAGCTCACGACGATCCGTTGGCCGGAACAGGAATACGCCTTGGGCGGCCGCGTGCATCCGATCAACGGCGATCTCTGGGCTTGGGAGACGGGCAAGGTCGAGGGCTATCGCGCGCACATCGCGCACCGGCTCAGCCGAAGTGAGACGATCGTGATCTTCAACACGACGGACCTGGGGCAATCGCAGATCGGCGGCTGGGTCGAAGCGATCGCTCTCGCTTGAAAGGCCCGGACGCCCTTGCCCTGCCCCGGGTTCACACGTAAGTCGGACGACATAGGAGTATAGCTCAGTTGGTAGAGCATCGGTCTCCAAAACCGAGGGCCGTGGGTTCGAGTCCCCCTACTCCTGCAAGCCCTGCGCGAGGCGCGCAACGCTTGCTGCGTGCCGGTGCCGCAGGCACGCGCCGGGCCGGCCGACCTCCGCGAAGCTGAGGATCGACGTCATGGGACTTGCTCCCATGACGGCCCCGCACGGGGATTTACTCCCATGACGGCCCGCACTAAGTAACCCCCATCGAGGCTCCGCACCGCACCCGCGGTTCGGAGCCTCGCCACTATTCGGAACATGAAAATGGCCAAGGTCTCTCCCAGCGAGTTCATCAATCAGGTCAAGGCCGAAACCGCCAAGGTCGTGTGGCCGACGCGCAAGGAAACGATCACCACGGGCGTCATGGTCCTCATCATGACCAGCCTGCTCGGCCTGTTCTTCTTCGGCGTCGACAGCGCCTTTTCCGCGCTCGTCACGTTCCTCCTGAGCCTGGCAAGCTGATGTCGCGCTGGTACATCATCCACGCCTATTCGGGGTTCGAGAACAAGGTCCGCGACGCCATCATGGCGGACGCGACGCGGCTCGGGCTCGAACAATATGTCGAGTCCGTCGAGGTCCCGACCGAAAAGGTAACGGAGGTCCGCCGCGGCAAGAAGATCACGTCCGACAAGAAGTTCTTCCCCGGCTACGTGCTGGCGAAGATGGAGATGAACGACGACGTCTACCACCTCGTCAAGAACACGCCGAAGGTCACCGGCTTCCTGGGATCGATGGGCAAGCCCCAGCCGATCACGGAAAACGAGGCCAACCGCATCCTCAACACCAAGGACGAACAGGCGACCGCCGCGCCCAAGACCAAGGTGTCCGTCGACTACGAGATCGGCGACAGCGTCAAGGTCCTCGACGGCCCGTTCGCGAGCTTCAACGGGTTAGTGGAGGAACTCGATTTCGATCGGTCGCGGGTCAAGGTGTCGGTGTCGATCTTCGGGCGCGCGACGCCGGTGGAACTGGAATTCGAGCAAGTCGAACTAGCGAAGTAGAGCAAAGCCGCACGCGATCAGCGCGAGCTGATCGGGAGACGGCGCATGCCGGCCGACGGGTCTCGACAGCAAGCCCGATCGACGTCACGCGGGATTTACTCCCGCGTTTTTTGCTTATTCCAAAGTAAGCATTTTCCTACAGCTATGAAAATGTGTTCATGAGACGTTCCCGATTCGGAGGAACGCCATGAGACACTTCGCCCCCATCCTTCTGCCGCTGAGCGCGCTGCTCGCCGCGTCCACCTGCGCCGCCCCGGCGCTCGCCGGCCAGACGATCCGCTACACGTACGACGCGCGCGGCCGCCTCGTCGCGGTCGTCCGCACCGGCGGCCCTGCGCCCGCCACCACCCGCTACGTCCTCGACCGCGCCGACAACCGCACCCGCAAGACCACCACCACGCCCTGATCCGCGGCACGAAGCCTCGATAAAACCTTCTGGAGAACAAATCATGAACACGTCAACCACGATGCGGGCAACGGCCCTCTGCGCCCTGCTTGCCACCACCTGCCTCGTCGCGCCAGCCAATGCGCAGACCACGGACGCCCCGTCCGCGTACAAGAACATCGACGAGAACGGCGTCGACCTGACCGACGGCAGCTTCAACTTCTCCATGGTCGAAGGCTCGATCGGATCGGGCGAAGGCCTGCTGTCGCTGATCCGCTACGACGCGGGCGGAAGCTCGCTCGACAACTGGGAAGGCTTGTCGCTGCGCATCGATGGCGGCGTCGCGACTGTTTCGCTCGGCGATCGATCCGAAACGTTCACGAATAACGGCACCGGCTTCGTCGCCGAACAGGGCAATGGCGCGACGCTGACCGGCGGCGGCAGCAACTATACCTATCGCGATGCGAGCGGCACCGAGATGCTGTTCGCCCCGCCGCCTTCCACTGCACCGTGCGGCACCGGCGCGTGTGTCCTCCCCGCGCTGAACATACGCGAACCCAACGGCAAGACCGTCTCGCTGCGCTGGGAGGTCGCGGGCGGACGCATGCGCTTGCTCGAGGTGTCGAACAACCTCGGCTATGCGATGCACGTCGCGTACCGATCGGGCGGGATCGTCGACGGACAAGTCACCCAAGCCTGGTTCGACCGCGTGTCCGTCACATTCCGCAACACGGCCGTTCCGGGTTCGCCTACGCCGGCCGTGACCTACGCCACCCCCGAGCCGGGCGTCACCCAGATCACCGACATGGGCGGGCGCACGTGGCGCATCACGACGAACGCGCAGGGCCAAGTGATCGGCATCAAGCGGCCGGGCGCTACGGGCGATAGCACGCAGGTCTTCTACGACATGAACGGCGTTTCGCAACTCCAGCAGGACGGCATTACCACGAACTATTCGCGTACCGTGACCGGCACCACGGCCACGACCGTCGTGTCCGACGCGGCGGGTACGCGGCGGCGCACGGTCATGTCCAACCTGACGAGCGGCCGGCCGACGCAGGTGATCGACGCGTTCGGCCGCACCACCTTGTACCAGTACGACAGCAACGACCGCCTGACCGAAGTCACCGCGCCCGAAGGCAATAAGCGCATCAGCATCCTGGACGCGCGCGGCAACGCCCATACGAGCATCGCGCGTGCCAAGGTCCCGACGGACGGAACGGCCGCGCTGCCCGACATCGTGACACGCGCAGGCTATGACGAGACGTGCGCGAATGCCGCCATTTGTAACCAGCCGCGCTGGATCGAAGACGCGCGCGGCGCGCGTACGGAGTACGCCTACGACGCAGCCGGGAACGTCACCTCAGTCCTGTCGCCAGCGCCCGTGGCGGGTGCGGTTCGGCCGCAGACCCGCTACGGCTACGCGGCCCTCGCCGCGCCGGGCGGGGGCAGCGTGTCGATGCTGCGCACCGTGTCGGCCTGCCAGGTACAGAGCGTGTGCGCCACCGCCGCGGACGAAGCGCTGACGATGATCGCCTACGACGATCCCAACCTCCTGCCGAGCCTCGTGACGACGGGCGCGGGCGACTTCTCGCTCACCGCGCGGACCGCGATGCGGTACGACGCGATCGGCAACCTGACCTCGGTCGACGGACCGCTCGCCGGACCCGCCGACACGACGCGCATCCACTACAACGCGTCGCGCGAAGTGGAGGGCACGATCGGTGCCGACCCGGACGGAGCGGGACCGCTGAAGCACCGCGCGCAGCTCCTGCGGCGCAACGCAGACGGAGATGTCACGGTGACGCTCACGGGAACCGCGGCCGGGCAGACCCGAGCCGACCTTGACGCCATGTCCGCGCTCGAAGCCGTGCACACCGGCTACGACAACCGGCGCGTCGTCTACCGCAGCCGCGACGAGGGCAGCGTCGTCACCGAAGTCGCTCAGGTCGCGTACGACGCGCGGGGCCGCGCCGTTTGCGTGACGCAGCGCATGGACCCGGCCAAGTACAGGGGCGCGCTGCCAAATGCCTGCGAGATGCAGCTTCCCGCCGGGCCCGACGGCCACGACCGCCGGACGATCATGATCTACGACGCGATGGACCGTCCGATCGAACGCTTCGTCGCCTCCGGGCTTCCCGAAGACGCGCGCGAGTTCGCCGCCGCCTACACGCCGAACGGACAGGTCGCGCTGCTCGTCGATGCCAACGGCAACAAGACGGATTACGCCTATGACGGGCACGACCGCCTGTGCCGGACATCGTACCCGGTCCAGACGGTCGGCGCGGATACGAGCAACCCGAACGACCACGAGGAGCTGACCTACGATCCACGCTCGCTGGTCACGCGGATGCGCCTGCGCGACGGAAACGTCATCAACCTCGCCTACGACGCACTCGGCCGGATCGTGTCGAAGGACGTGCCGAACACCGCCTTCTTCGAAAAGGACGTGACCTACAGCTACGACAATCTGGGTCGCCTGACCAACGCGTCCTACATCGGCTCCTTCGGGATCGCGTTCGGCTACGACGCGCTCGGCCGCAAGACGCGCGAGACGAACAGCGCGTTCGGCACGACACTGTCGGAATACGACCTCGCCGGACGCCGTACCCGGCTGACATGGCGCGACGGCTTCGCGGTCGGCTATAAGTACCTCGTCACGGGCGAAACCGCGAGCATCGCCGAGGCGACCGGAACCGCGCCCATCACGCTCGCCACCTTCGCCTACGACGATCGCGGCCGCCGCACGTCGCTGACCCGGGGAAACGGGACGACGACAGGGTACGCGTATGATCTGGGCTCGCGGCTAAGCTCACTGACGCACGATCTTGCCGGAACCGCGCACGATGTGGCCGCGACGTTCGGCTACAATCCGGCGAGCCAGATCGTGGGGTTGGGGCGGGATAACGACCTGTACGCGTTCACGCGCACGGCCGCCGGCGACACGGACACGCCCGTCGACGGGCTGAACCGGCTTACGCGCGTCGGCAGCGCTCCCGTGGGTCACGATGCGCGCGGCAATCTCGCATCGGACGGCGCGCGTACGTACGGATACACGTCGGAGAACCGGCTTGCGACGGTGTCGGGCCAGGCGTCGACCGACTTGGCCTACGACCCGCTTGGCCGCCTGTTCCACATCAACAGGAGCGAGACAGACCTGCGCTACGACGGATCGGAGGTGATCGAGGAGTCGGTCGCCTTCACGGGTGCGCTTCGCCGCCGCTACGTGCACGGGCCGGGGGTGGACGAGCCGCTGGTGTCGTACGACAATGCGGGCAACCGGCGCTGGCTCCACGCCGACGAGCGCGGCTCGATCGTCGCCACCAGCGATCAGTCGGGTACGGCGGTCGCCATCGCGGCCTACGACGAGTACGGCATGCCGCAGGGCGAGATCGCCGACCGGTTCGGCTACACGGGCCAGATGTGGCTGCCCGAAGTGGGCGTCTACTCGTACAAGGCCCGCATGTACGATCCGGGCTTGGGCCGGTTCCTGCAGAGCGATCCGATCGGGTACGCAGGCGGCATGAACCTGTACGGGTATGTCGGGGCGGACCCGGTGAACAAGATCGATCCGATGGGGCTTTTAGAAACCACGGGTTCGTGTCCAGCGCCGGTGTACGACAGCAGTGGAGATGTAATCGAGTTCTCGGTTTGCGCACCCAGCGGAGGAGGTGGCTACACCGGGATAACGGCACTGATGATGCTGGATGATCTGTTCGGAAGGAACAGGGACATCTTGAACCCGCCGGGAAACGATATCGACACCGCTCCTGAGCCAGTTGAGGCGGAGATCGTCGTCACGGCACGACGACCTCACAGATATGTCCTGCCGTACGTATCGCCTTGCCCTGCGTCGGTCGTATTTGATTATTTTAAACAGGCTGGTCACAGCGCTCCGGGTGCTCCTGCAACACGCGAAGGGTTTACACCGCGAATTGTGCTTTACGGAGGAAACCCAATCTCTCAGTATGTTAATTCCTCAACAGGGACTATCGTCAACACCACGTTGAACGGGCATAGATATTTTCCTGGCACGGTGACGATACAAGTGACTCCGCTTTCCGCACAGACGTCTACCATCGTCGTAACAGGCGAGGGTACAGGCGCTCACGCGCGAGAGAATGTCATTTTAGGAAAGGCGTGGTTTGGGGCTCAAGCTGCCGGTGCCCAGAATGCATGCGGACGATGATCGGATGGCGAGCCATGTCTAAGTACCTAAAGATACTTATTGGAGTAAGTGCAATAATGCTGAGTGCCTTTAAGTGTTCTCAAGCACAAGAAGCATACTTGACCGTTCAAGTCTGTCTTGTTGGTGCGAACGGCCCAGAGGAATTTCTTAACATCATGCGTCGTGTCGCCTCCTCAGAAGGATTGCAGTTTGTAGATTACAGTGCGGGTACGAAGGAAGCGCTTAACGCGACGCGTAACGAGAACCTTGTTAAGCTCAATCATGTGCCCACGATAAACGTGGGCATAGAAGGTAAAGGTGGCTTGGGTGTTACCGCTGGCAACCTCGGCTTACCCTCCGACCAAGTCGCACTCGGCTTCACGGCAGGCGCAAATGAGGCTAAAGCACGCAGGCTGTCTGATACACTGGTAAAGGCGCTTTCGCAGCATTGGCAGGTAAAAAAAATCGCGCGGGGCAAAGGCGTGTTTCCGATGAATGCCTGCAAGTCGGAATAGCAGTATCACGAGAGTTTACAGTGACACTGTACTAATTAGGTTACGGTGACAGTGCACTAATTAGGGCTGGCGCTCTCCCGTAGCGCCAGCCCTTCTTTTGACATCAACGCACCGCGTTGCGCTCGCAACGCGGTTCCTTTTCATAGCGACGCAACGCCGACGGCGATGTCGTCGCGACGCTGACCGGGACCGCCGCGGACCAGGGCGACGGGGCGCTCGCGGCCATGACCCCGCTCGAGGCGGTGCACACGACCTACGACAACCGGCGCGTCGTCTCGCAGAGCCGCGAGGAAGGCGGCGTCGTCACGGGCGCGGTCGCGCAAAGCTGGGACGTGCGCGGCAGGCCCGAATGCACCGCGTTGCGCATGGACGCAGGCCGCTTCGCCGAGGCGACGTCGGCCTGCACGCCGCAGTCGCCGGTCGGACCGCACGGTCCCGATCGGATCACGAAGACGGTGTACGACGCGGCGGACCGCGTGTCCGAACGCATCGTCGCCGTCGGCACCGCGGACGACGTGGCGGTCGAGGCCTCCGCCGCCTACACGGACAACGGCCGGTTGCGGACGCTGACCGACGGCAACGGGAACCTGACGCGCACCCTCTACGACGCGCACGACCGGCCGAGCCGGACGATGTATCCTGTCCAGCAAGCCGGTGCCCAGTCCTCCGACGTCGGCAACTACGAGGAGCTGACCTACGACGCGCGTTCGCTCGTCACGCAGGTGCGTTTGCGCGACGGCCGGACGATCGGCCTCGCCTACGACGCGCTGGGACGCCTCACATCGAAGAACGTCCCGAACGTCGCCGCGTGGGAGAAGGACACGACGTACGCTTACGACGATCTCGGACGGATGACGGGTGCGAGCGACGGGGTCGTTGACATCACGCTCGGGTAAGATGCGCTCGGGCGCAAGGTGAGCGAGGGAAGCCTGTTCGGAACGACGCGGAGCCGGTACGATCTGGCGGGTCGCCGGACGCGGCTGACGTGGCGCCACGACCCTTCGACAGGTTCGGGAGAGCCGTTCGCGGTCGACTACGCGTACCTGGTCACCGGCGAGATGTCGTCGATCAAGGAGGCGAGCGGCTTCGAACTTGCCCGTTTCGGCTATGACGATCGGGGACGGCGCATCCTGCTGGCGCGGGGCAACGGCACGGAGACGCATTACGGCTATGACGGGGCGTCGCGGCTGGACGCGTTCGATCATCGCCTGGCGGGCACGGCGGGCGACCTGCGGGTATCCTTCGGCTACAACCCGGCGGGGCAGATCGTCTCGCGGACGGGCGACAACGATGCTTATGCGTCCACCGCCGTCAATGCCGGCGATGTCGCCTCGCCGGTCAACGGCCTGAACCAGCTGACGAACATCGGCGCGGCGGCCACGACCCACGACGCGCGGGGCAACCTGACGTTCGATGGGGCAAAGACGTTCGGCTACACGGCGGAGAACCGCCTTGCCTCCGCGCCGGGTAACAGCTTGTACTATGACGCCTTGGGCCGCCTGTTCCACGTATCGGGCAGCGCCACGGACCTGCGCTACGACGGGTCCGAGGTGATCGAGGAGAACGAGGCGTACACGGGCGCGATCCGCCGCCGCTACGTGCACGGACCGGGGGTGGACGAGCCGCTGGTGTCGTACGATCCGAGCGGCAACCGCCGCTGGCTCCACGCCGACGAGCGCGGCTCGATCATCGCTACCAGCGACCAGGCGGGCAACGCGATCCTCATCGCGCGCTACGACGAGTACGGGGTGCCACAGGGCGAGATCGGCGACCGGTTCGGCTACACGGGCCAGATGTGGCTGCCCGAGGTCGGCGTCTACTCGTACAAGGCCCGCATGTACGATCCGGGCTTGGGCCGGTTCCTGCAGAGCGATCCGACCGGGTACGAGGCGGGCATTAACCTGTACGCGTATGTAGGCGGCGATCCGGTTAACGCTACCGATCCGAGCGGGCTGATCGAGTTCACAGCGCGGTGCACTGGCGGAGGGGTGTGGGGAGACGGCGCGTTCGAGGTCACCGTTCAGGTACAGGTTTGCACCTATAGCGGCGGAGTCGGTGGCGACCCGCGTGGCTCGCGTGACGAAGGAACTTGCCATCCCATGGGACGCGGCGCGTGCCTGTCTGTCAACGTGAGGAGACGGAGCAAGATGTTAATGGTGATGGTCAGCCGAGTAGTACTCGAACTGCGCAACGACGATTTATCGGACGCAAAGCTGCTGACTTTGCAAAATGGTTAGCTTCTAAGCTTGCACCGAAGTCAGTACGTCCTGTAGTCAAGCTGCCAACGAATGCGAGCCAACTCGATCACATTTTTAGAAGAGCTCCTGGCCATTATCCTGCGAACACCCCGGCTGCCCGAGCTGAGATCGATCAAGCCCTCCAGTCATTCAGCCACACGGATCGCTTCGGCAACAGCATATATGGCGGCCTTAATCCGAGTGGAACGCAAACCTGGGTTCAGGTAAGAAACGACGTTATACAAAACGCGGGCTTCAATCCTTCACCAGTTAATCTTGTATCGAGGTTCCCATGATCCAGTATGGTATGGTTTCACATATTGATGCCTTTGATGGAATGAGGAAGTTTTTGGAAGCATACTGGGAGCGAGGCGGCAAGACCTCTGATGATCTCGCGATCCTTCTCGGCTCTCTCAATCGGGATGAATCCACTCAGTCGCTGCCCTTGGATCCCGCAATGTGGGAGGATTGGCTGAGTGCGGTGAGAGAAGCTCAGTTGCGCTGCGAGCGCCCGTAAGGATTACGTCGACAGTGCACTAACTACAGGCCGACGCGATCTCCTGGCGTCGGCCTTCGTGCATCCTCACCAGGTTACGGTAGGTTACGGTGACAGTGCACTAATTGCGAGGCCATGATCGAGGGGTTACGGTGACAGGTTACGGGAAGATTCGGGGGAGGGAAGATTCGGGAGCACTGTATATAACTCCGATCGTAACGAGTAACTCGGTGTTGTGTCCCCGTAATTTAGCCGTCGGCGGCACCTACGCTAACACGGGCGCCGTCCGGTCCACCTTCGCCTCGCCCTTCGTCGGCTTCACGCTGACCCCGCGCAGCGAAGGCGGGCGCACGATCGTGTCGCTGGGTGTCGTGCGCACCGCGTTCGACACGGTGACGACCGACGACAATGCGGGCGCGGCCGCGCGCGCGTTCCAGGCGGCGCTCCCCTCGGTCTTCGGCGGCCTTCGCAACGGCGCGAACGCGGCCGTGACGCAGGACTTGGCGGGCATCGTCTCCGCGCTCGACACGCGCTTCACCGCCGACGAGGCCAACCGCGTGTTCCGCGAATTGTCGTCGGGCGAATTCTACGGCTCGCTGTCCGCGGTTTCCACGACCGCGCCGTTCGGCGAGGCGACCGACGGGCTCACGTCGGGCGTACCCTCGCCCGATGGCGAGTCGGGCATCGGCCTCTGGTTCCGCCCGACCTTCCAGTCCGCCAAGTACAAGCGCGACGACCGAACGGGCGCGTCGGAGATCGACGTCATCAACTATGGCGGATCGGTCGGCCTCAACTACGCGACCGGCGAGGGCGGCAGCATCGGAATCGCGGGCGGCTACGGCAAGCTCGACGTCGACGCGACCAGCCCGGAGCGTGCGGAAGCCGACACCATCATGGTTGGCATCTACGGTGCACAACAATTCGGCGGACTGCATCTCAGCGGCCAGGCGGTGTACGGCAAGACCGAGTGGGACGTGTCGCGCACGCTGACCGTTCTGGGCCGCCGCGCCACCGCGAGCTTCGACAGCGAGGAGATCCGCGCCAACGTTCGCGTGGCCTACACGATCGCGCCGCTGCCTGGGCTCGACATCTCGCCGTTCGCAAAGGTGGAGGCGCGCCGCTACGACTTCGACGGGTTCACGGAAAGCGGCGCGGGCGCGGTGTCGCTGGAGGTCGCGGACCGGTCCAAGACGATCGTCAGCCCCGAAGTCGGCGTCCGCATCGCGGGCGCGGTCGGCACTCTGTTCCGGCCGTTCGCCGAAGCTTCGTACATCTTCAACGGCGACGTCGGCAGCGACCGCCGCATGGGGTTCACGGGCAACCGCGTGCAGGACTTCGTTACGAACGGCGTCGATCCCGAACGGTCGATCAAGGGCGCGATCGGCGTCGTCGCGGACGTCGCGCTCGGCACGGTGTTCCTGCGCGGCGACTATGCGTCGGGCGGCCAGCAGCAGGTCGGCTCCGTGCGCGGCGGGCTGCTGTTCAAGTTCTGACCTTGGCCTGAGGCGGCGAATGGGCTAACGGCCTCTGCTTCCAACGCGACAGCAATGGATTACCCTGCGGGAGGCGCGCTTCGTGCACGTCGTTCGGACCGCTAAACTTGAGAAAGAGTTATGGCTAAAAAGATCACGGGCTACATCAAGCTGCAGGTGCCTGCCGGAAAGGCGAACCCCTCCCCGCCGATCGGCCCTGCGCTCGGGCAACGCGGCGTTAACATCATGGAATTCGTCAAGGCGTTCAACGCGGCGACGGGCGATGTCGAACAGGGCATGCCCCTCCCCACGGTCATCACCGTGTACGCTGACCGGTCGTTCTCGTTCGAGACCAAGACGCCCCCCGCGAGCTTCCTGATCAAGAAGGCGGTCGGCCTCAAGTCGGGTTCCAAGGAGCCGGGCAAGATCGCGGCCGGCTCGATCAAGCGCTCGCAATTGTCCGAAATCGCGACCGCCAAGATGAAGGACCTCAACGCCAACGACCTCGATTCCGCGACCCGGATCATCGAAGGGTCCGCGCGGGCCATGGGCCTCGAAGTGGTGGAGGGATAGGACGATGGCACAGACCAAGAAGCAAAAGGCGCAAGTCTCCACCGTCGACCGCGAGAAACTCTACGCGATCGACGAAGCGATCACGCTCGTCCGCATCAACGCGACGTCGAAATTCGACGAGACGATCGAGGTCGCGCTCAACCTCGGCGTCGACCCGCGCCATGCCGACCAGATGGTCCGCGGCGTCGTCACGCTGCCGTCGGGCACGGGCAAGACGGTGCGCGTCGCCGTGTTCGCCAAGGGGGCAAAGGCCGACGAGGCGACCGCGGCCGGCGCGGACGTCGTCGGCGCGGAGGACCTGATGGAGACCATTCAGGGCGGCACGATCGACTTTGATCGCGTGATCGCGACGCCGGACATGATGGGCGTGGTCGGGCGATTGGGCAAGGTGCTGGGGCCCAAGGGCCTGATGCCCAACCCCAAGCTCGGCACGGTCACGATGAACGTCACCGAAGCCGTCAAGGCGGCCAAGGGCGGGCAGATCGAATACCGCGTCGAGAAGGCGGGGATCATCCATTCGGGCATCGGCAAGGCGAGCTTTTCGCCCGAGGACCTGCGGAAGAACTTCGACGCACTGGTCGACGCGGTGGTCAAGGCCAAGCCCGCGGGTGCCAAGGGCAAGTACCTGCAAAAGGTGGCGATGAGCTCGTCCATGGGTCCGGGCGTCAAGATCGACGTCGCGGAAGTCGCGATCTGATCGCCTTCGCCGTGTGAAAGAAAGCGGGTCGGAGCGGCAAGCTCCGGCCCTTTTTCATGTGGTCAAAAGCTTCTTAACCACTCCGCGCTACCGGCAGGCGATCCCCTCGCTTCCGGACCCGCACATGCTCCCCCAAGCCTTTTTCGCCGCCGCCGTCATCAACTCCCCCACGCTCCGCTCCGCGTCCGCGCCCGTGCTGGGCACGCTGGGGCACACGCGCGACAACGCTTTCCGCGCACTGGACTCGGGCATGGACATGGTCCTCATCGCCACCCTCGGCCGGCCGGGCGCGCTGCTCGCGTTCCTGGGTCTCGCACTGATGACCTCGTACATGGCGCACGCGCGCGGCCGCCGCGCTTCGTAAGAGACCGACCCACACGCAAGTGGCCGATCGGCCGCTTGACGAGACCCGTCTTCCGGGTCGATGATCGGTGTCGAGGAGGAAAGCTTGGCCCGACCCACCCGGAAAACAAGCGGCGGCGAACGCCGATTCTTTCCTGCCGGCGTCGTGCAACCGAGGACGCCGAAAGCTTGAGCTCGGGCGGCCGTTCCTGGTGGTCTGTCCTGAAGACGGCCTTGGGCGGCCAACCTTCCTGGTCGGAAGTCGATCACGCGCCGCCCGATCCACCCGCGGTCGCGCTTTACGATCATTGGACACCCGCGTCGGATGGCGCGCCGCTCGTCGAAGCGTCCACGGAGGCTCCGGCCGATCAGGATGCCATTGCAACCGACGATGTCCAAGACGACGTCGCAAACCCGATCTTCTTCGCCGCGAGCGAGGAGCCGTGCGAACCGGATGCGGCGCTCGATTGGACGCTGCCCGACCTTCCCTTCTATGATCCGGGCGCGACGGGGGCACCGGCGACGGGCGATGTCTTCGCCAGGCCGCACGCGCCGCGCACCGACACGCGCGCCGGACTGCTCGCACGGGCGACGTCCATTCCCGACTCGGACGGCCGCGCACGCGCCGCGAGCCTGTTCGCGGACATGCTCGACGAGTTCGAAGGCGCGCGCCTGTTCCAGACCTGGCTCGCGCTCGCCCCTTCGGTCGGCTGCCCGCGCGCGCTGCGCCTCGCCATTGAGCTTCGCACGCGCTGGGTCGAGACGCCGCGATTCTGGCGGTACCGGACCGGCCCCGGCATGCCTTCCAAGCACAGCGAGGCGGGCCATGCGCAATATGGCTGGAGCGCCAGCCTGTCCGTCGCGAACGTCGGGGCCGGGCTGCCTGCCGAACATCTGCTCGACGAGGACTGGGTCGACGAGTGGGAGGAGCTCGACGACCCATGCCCAGGCTTCTGGAATTTCGCGGCCTATGCCCGGATCAGGGCCGAAGGCGACGAAGCGGAGACCGCGATCTTTGGCCTTCTGACCCGCCCCAAGCGCGCGCGGCGCGCCCTTCACACCCAGGAGCTTTGCGAGGGGCTGGGCAGCGGGCGATCGACGGGCGCATGGAACCCCGATCGTGGACCTTCCATCGACCGCGACACGCCCAATTTCAACGGCCGGATGAACGGTTTCGCCCCGGGCCTGGTAGCGCCGGCTTTGTCCGCGCGCCTTCCCACCAAGCGCGAGATGACGCTGGTGGAGCGGGACGACTGAGCGTCCGCACGCAGATACGTCCGGTCGACGGCACCTGGGTGCGCCGACCGGGCGATCGCCACCTGGGCCGCGTCACGGACGTGTCGGAACGACGCGGCACCTGGGCCCTTACGGTCGATTGGGGGGCCGAGGGCACGAGCGTGGAAGGTCTAGCCGATGTCGAGAGCGGCATCCAGCCGGGCTTCGCCGTGCAAGACGTTCCCGCCTCCATCGGCCGAAAGACGCTGGGCGTCGGGCGGGTCGCCGCGATCCGGAAGCTTGGCGGCTGCGACCAGGCGCTCGTCCAGTTCCAGGAGGACGGGCGATCGATCTGGATGACGAGCCTGTGCCTGCGACGGATCATGGACCCCGCGCTCGCCTTCGTTCGAGCCGCGCAAGCGCATGCGGACGCGGGCGAGCGTTTCGCGCTGTGTGTGATCGGGCATGCACTGCGGTCGTGGAACGAGGCAACGGGCGCGCTCGATCGGCTCGACGTCGATCCCCTCCCCCACCAGATCCAGCTCGTCCACCGCATCGTCACGTCGGGTTCGACCGACTGGATCATCGCGGACGATGTCGGGCTGGGCAAGACGATCGAGGTTGGGCTCTTGCTCGCCGCTCTGCAGCGATCACGCAGCCTGCGCCGCGTGCTGGTGGTGTGCCCGGCAGGACTGACCCGGCAATGGCAGGACGAAATGCGGGTCAAGTTCGACCGCGAATTCGCCATCTACGGCGCGGATTTTCAAGCGGACGAGGCATGGAAGTGGCGGCGCTACGAAGCGGTGATCGCCTCGCTCGATCTGGTCAAGCCGCGCAACCGCGACGACGAAGGCGTCGATGCGACGACGCATTTCGGGCGGTTGATGATGGCGGGCGATTGGGACCTCGTCATCTTCGACGAAGGGCACCGCCTCAGCCGCACCGACGACGGCGGCCAGACGCTGCGCTTCCTGCTGGGCCGCGCGCTTCGCGACCGGACGGCGGGCCTGCTGCTGTTGACGGGCACGCCGCATCAGGGCGACACGGGCAAGTTCCGGTCGCTTCTCAAGCTCGTGCGGCCCGCTTTGTCCGACGCGATCGACGCGCTCGAGCTGCACCCGGAGATCGTCGGCGAAGTGGTCTTGCGCAACCGCAAGATCGACGTGACGGACGCCGAAGGCGCGTTTGTCTTCAAGGGCCACACGGTCCGCCGCGTCGTCGTCGATCCCACGCCGGAAATGCGCGAGCTCGACCGGCGGCTCCAAGCCTATCTTCGGCAAGGCTATCGCGCGGGAGATCGGATCGGCGGATCGGGCGGGCGCGCGATTGGGTTCGTCATGACGACGTACCGCAAGCTCGCGTCCTCCAGCGTCGCGGCGATCGAGCGCGCGCTCGAGCGACGCCTCCAACGGCTGCGATCGCGCGTTCCCGACACCCGGCACGCGATACGGTCCGACGAAGTCGACGGCGACGACACGATCGACGACCTGGCCGAGCGCGATCTCGGAGGTCCGGCGGGCGAATTCTTCCATGCCGAGGCGGACCTCATCGGCGGCGTCCTGGAACAGTGCCGGACGGCGGCCGCAGCCGACGCCAAGATCGACGCGTTCCGGCAGGTCTACGAAGAGATCGTGGTCCGCGGACGCAGCAAGATACTCGTCTTTTCCGAATATCGCGCGACGCAGGACCGACTGGTCGAGGAAGTTCGCCGCCTGTCCGGCCGCGAGCCCGCGCAGATCAACGGCGGACAGAAGCTCGCCGACAAGATCGCCGCGATCGCCGCCTTCGACGCCGACGTCGACGTCCTCGTTTCGACGGAGGCGGGCGGCGAAGGCCTCAACCTGCAACGCGCCTGCCATGTCGTCGTGAACTTCGACCTGCCCTGGAACCCGGCGCGCATCGTCCAGCGGATCGGGCGCGTGTACCGCTACGGCCAGACGCGGCACGTCTTGGTCCTCAACTTCCATTCGAACGACACGATCGACGCCGAGGTCCTGTCGACCGCCCTCCTCCGCGTCGACGACATTTCGCGCGAGATGGCGACGGTCAGCGGCGAGTTCGACGAACGCTACGGCGCCGAGATCCTGGGCGAGCTCCTCGACCAGCTCGACCTGTCGTCCGTCCTTGCGGAAGCACTGGCCGGGACCGTTACACGGACGCGCGAGCGGATCGACGAAGCGATCGCGCGTGCGCAAAACGCCCGCTCGCTGCAGGACGAGATGCTCAGCGCAGCGGGCGGTTTCGATCCGGCCGCGTTGGCGCGGCTCGGGCGCTTCGCCACCGCCGACGTCATGCGCTTCGTGCTGCGGATGGCGCGCTTCATGGGCCTCGAGACGTCGGGCGTCGACGCGCGTGCCGAGCGGTTCCAGCTCCGCCTGCCCGACGCGATGCGCGGACGTTACGCGGAGTTCGGTGGCAGGCTCGTCATCGATGCGACCACCAGCCGGGGCACCGCCGCCCGCGTGCGCGCCACGGTCCTGCTCGACTTCAGCGGCCAGTTCCTTCGCGACCTCATCGAGGCTTCGTCCACACCCGAGTTCGGCGGCGGCTACGCGTCCGTGCGGCTTCCCGGCGGCGGCGGCGAGTCGGCGGCGTTCCTCCTGCGCTGGCAGTCGGAGCAGGGCGAGCCCCTGTCCGAGGAACTCCATCTGGTCCGACGGCGTCCCGACGGCGCGGTGGCGATCGACGACGACCTGGTCGGCCGATTGCTCGAAGGCGAGGTCGCCACCGCCGAACCGGTCCGGGCGAACGATGTCGACGCGCGTCGCAATGCAATCGCTGTGCTCACCGCGCGCGTCGAAGCCGATGCCGCAGCGCAGATCACGCGCATGCGTTTCCTCAACGACATCGTCCTGCTGTCGGTCGCCGATGTGCGAGGCTAGTGGAACGACCGGTTCGGAACCTAGTGCCCCTTGCGCCGCGCGACGCACGGGATGAACGCGGACGGATCGGTCGCGAGCGACGCGTATTCGATGCGGTCGTACGGTTCGAGCGCCCCCGTAAAAGCCGGATCGACAATGCGCGCGCCGATCTCCGCCACGACGGCGGCGTGGGCTGCGTCGGCGTAGCGGGCGCGGATCAGGTCTAGGCCCGGCTTGCCGTAATAATGGTGCGCGAACTCGCCCGCCCGCTTGCGCATGTCGACATAGTTGCGGAGGCCTGCGTCGCGGTCCGCGACCGGCGCGGCGGCCACCTTGCCGAGTGCCGTGTCGGCCCAGCCCAGGATGCGGGGCATCGTGTGGCCGGACGGCATCTCCTGGTCGAGCCGGTAGCGTCCGATGCGCGCGTCGTCGTCGTAGAAGTCCGCCCGGTAGCAGCGGTTGGCCATCAACATCTCCGCGAAGGGATCGGGTTTCGCAGCCGGCACGAACCCCGACGCGGTCATGAACCTGCCGCCGTCGTCCATCGCGTTGTTGATCTTGGCGAACCCCTCGTTCGTTCCGCCCAGGATCGCGCCGACATCGACGGCGGGTCCCTCGCACCAGCCGGGATTGCCCGTGATCTGCCCCGCGTTGCATCGCGCGATGTACGCCGCGCCGCCGATCAGCGCCTTGGCGGGACCGATGTCGAAGTTCTCGACCATGGCCGCAGGGTCGTTCAGGTCGTTCCAGTGCACGACGCACAGGATCGCCGCCGCGCCGATCACGAGCGGGGTGGTCTGCCTGTTCAATCCGAAGATGTTGCGGTCCGACCCTTCGTTGACGCGCAGCAGCGCGCTCCACGTGGGACGTTTGGACATGGGCGGCACGACCGCGATGCCGGCTTCACGCCGGCGCCCGAAGCCTGCATTGGGTCTCGTATCCCGCCCCGCCGGGGCGACGATCGCCATCGATCCGGTCAGACCGACGAGCGTCGCGACGCGCTCGGCGACCGTGGGGTGCGTCGCGAGCGCGCCCGTCGTCGCGCCGTCGATCATCATCGCGTCGAGCTCGGACGCGATCCCCGCTACCGCGCTGCGCCCCTCGATTTTCTGCAGCGCGCGCACGAGCGCTGCCGGATTGTGCGTCAGACGCACCGCCTCCGCGTCGGCGATATATTCGCGCGCGGACGAGATCAGCAGGCGCGACAGATGCCCCGCGCGGAACGCGAGCTGCGTGCACAGGCCGCTGATCAGGATGAGCGGGAAGAAGGCCGGAAGCACGATCATCAACGCGACCTGCCGCCAGTCCTTGACGCGCAGCATGTTCTGGCTCTGCAGCAGCTGCAGGTTGCGTCCCAGCACGTTGACCGCCGCCATCAACCGCGTGTCGCCGCGCGCGATGTGCACGATCTCGTGCGCGACCACCGCGCCGAGCTCGTCGTCGTCGAGCCCGTCAATCAGGCCGCGGGTCACGACGACCACCATGTCGCCCGCACGGATCCCGCACGCGAACGCGTTCAAGGCGGGCGTCTCGATGACGGCGACGTAGGGCGTCGCGATGCCGGCCGCGATGGCGATCGGTTCGACGATCCGGCACAGCCGCGGCTCGTCCGTGTTGTCGACGTAGCGCAGGTCGAGCGTGCGCGCGACGGTCTGCACGTGCCACCACAGGTTGACGGCGAACAGGATTGTGCCCGCGACCCCGACGATCGGCATGTACCGGATCGCGTACCCGCCCCAATCGTAGATCGGCGCATGCGCTTCGTCGAACACGGCGAGCGGCAGGAACAAGGCGACCGCCGCGATCAGCTGGAACGCGAACAGGAACCCGACGAACAAAGCGAGTGACGCCGCGTCGTTGCGCCGCACATGGCCGAACAGTCCGTTGACGCGCATCGGGCTGCGCCTAGAACTTGAACGCCACGGGCTCGTCCATCAGCACGCGCTCGATTCCCAGGTCGTACGGGGTGCGCGTCGTCATGCGTTTCAGCGTGGCGATCAGGTTGCCGGGGAACTGGCGCAGCGTCGCGTTATACTCTTCGGTGGCCAGGTTGTGGAACCGGCGCGACGCGGTGATGCGGTTTTCGACATCGGCCAGCTCTTCCCGCAAGCCCCGGAAGTGCGAGGACGCGGCGAGCTCCGGATATTTCTCCGCGACGTTGAAGATCGTGTTGACGCTTTGCCCAAGTTGCACCTCGGCATCGATCTTGCTGTCCGGCGCCGCGGCCCGCATCGCGCTCGCCCGCGCTTCGGTGACCGCGGTCAGGACGTCGCGCTCGTGGCTCGCGAACCCGCGCACTGTCTCGACGAGGCCGGGAATCAGGCTGTGCCGGAGCTTGAGATGCACGTCGACGTCCGCCGCCGCCGTGTCGCAGCGCGCATCGAGCGCGACGATGCGGTTGTGGTACACGAGGAAGATCAGGATCGGCGACACGACGATCAGGACGACGACGCCCAGCAGAGTCAGGATGAAAGTCACTTGGCACGGCCCCCCACGGTCGCGTGCCGTCTACCCCGCCAGCCGTTTACGCGCCCTTAAACGCCGCCGTGCCCTAAGCACCGAGAAGGGAGTGCCATGCCGATTTCCATGCTCGCGCGCATCGCCCGCCGTCTCGCCCGCTCGCCCGACGAGGCGGCACCGGACATCGACCGCGTGACGGACGACGTGCAGGCGTGCCGCACCGCGCTGGCGGCGGAGCGCGTCAGGGGCACGCACGTCCGCGACCGGCTCGCGACACGCGCCCACGCGATGAGCGATGTCGCGCTGGATTACGCCGCGCGCGACCGCGACGACCTCGCGCATGCGGTGCTGACGCGCCAGTCCCAACTGCAGCGTCACGGCATCGCGCTCGAACGCGACGGGGCCGCCTCGCTCGAACGCGAGGCGCGGCTCGACGAAAGCCTCGCCGCATTGCGGAGACGCAAGGCGGAGATCGACGGTCTCGTCGGAACGCCGTCGACATGATCCGCAAACCGGCCGCACAAGCACGCACGCTCCACCCCGTCGTCCGCACCGTCCGCACGACCGCGAGAGTGGCGACGGAGACGAGCGCGGTCGTCTCGCGCACGACCAAGCGCGCGGGCCGCGCCTGGGGCCTGCTGTGGTTCTACTGGATGGTCGGCATGTCCGCGCTGGGTGCGGTCACCGCGGGAAGCTGGGGCGCGACGATTGTCGGCCTGCTGTTCACCTTCGGCTTGTGGAAGCTCGGCCGATGGATTTACCGACGCTTCGGCCGGGACGACGAAGTCCCCGCAAAGCCGTCGGCATGATCCCCAAGCCGCCGACGCGCCCGACCACGATTCAACCTTTCGACGACTTCGAGCCCGTCATAGCCCACCCCGGAGGCGGGTCGTGGCGCGCCGCGACACGTTACCCGGACGGCGAGGAGCCCTTCGGGACCTGCGCGATGGACTATGCGGTCGTCCTGCTCGTCCTCGGCATGTTGTACAGCGAGCACCTGGCGTGGAGGATCGTCGCCGTCACCCTCACCGCCGGGTTCGCGGTCGTCATGACGGACAAGATCTGCCGCCGCCTCCGCGATCTTCCGCCCCGGCCCGCCTGGCGCGGCAGGCGGTCGCGCCCGTGATCCGCAAGCCCCCGCCCGGCGCGCGCGCACTCCATCCCGTCGTGCGCACCGTGCGCACGACCGCCGAGGTCGCAAAGGTCGCATCGGAAACCAGCGGGGTCGCATGGCGAAAAGCCGAATGCGCGCACCAGAGGTTGTGGAAGGTCTTGCACTATTTTCTGCTGGGCTGGCTCGCGTACCACGCGTTTTTCACCGCGAGCAGCTGGGGCATGGCGATCTTCAGCCTGGCGGTCATCTTCGGTATCTGGGGCATCTGCCGCTGGTTGCCGAAACTTCTCCTAAAGGCTTGCCGCCGTCTCGCGCGGGCCCTATAGGCTGCCCCGTCGCGCCCTCACGGGCGCTTCCGTTCGAGACAGCGGGTGGGCTTCGGCCCTCAATACCCCGCCGAGACGGGGACATTCGTGCCGTCATCGGGCGGCGCTCCCCTTCCCTCGTTCGTCCCGCGCGCGGATTTTCCGCGTGAGGCAACACGAAGGACAGGCAAAACATGGATCGTGCCGAAAAGGCCACTGCCGTCGCCGCGCTGAAAGCGACGTTCGACGAAGTGTCGGTGGTGGTCGTCACCCGCAACCTCGGGCTCACCGTTGCGCAATCGACGGACCTGCGCGGACGGATGCGGGACGCGGGCGCACAGTACAAGGTCGCCAAGAACACGCTCACGCTGATCGCGGCCGAAGGCACGCAGTATGCGTCGATTTCGGAGCTTCTAACGGGCCCGACCGCGCTCGCCACCTCGACGGACCCGGTCGCGGCCGCCAAGATCGCGGTCGAATTCGCTAAGACCAACGACAAGTTCGAGATCGTCGGCGGCGCGATGGGATCGACCGTGCTCGACGTCCGCGGGGTTCAGGCGCTCGCCGCCCTCCCCTCGCTCGACGAACTGCGCGCCAAGCTCATCGGGCTGGTCCAGGCACCCGCCACCAAGATCGCGCAGCTGGTCAACGCCCCCGCGGCCAAGCTGGCGCGCGTGTTCAACGCCTACGCCGAACGCGACGCGGCCTAACTCAACCTCATCACACGCAAGGAAAACATCATGGCAGACATCAACTCGCTCGTAGACCAGCTCTCCACCCTCACCGTTCTCGAAGCCGCCGACCTCGCCAAGGCGTTGGAAGAGAAGTGGGGCGTCTCCGCCGCCGCAGCCGTCGCATCCGCGGGTCCCGCAGCGGCCGCCGCGCCGGCAGCGGAAGAGCAGACCGAATTCGACGTCATCCTGACGGGCGACGGCGGCAAGAAGATCAACGTCATCAAGGAAGTCCGCGCCATCACGCAGCTCGGCCTGGGCGAAGCCAAGACGCTCGTCGAATCCGCCCCCAAGGCGATCAAGGAAGGCGTGAACAAGGAAGAAGCCGAGAAGATCAAGAAGCAGATCGAGGATGCCGGCGGTACTGTCGAGCTCAAGTGAGCGATGCGCCTGCGGGCGCACGACTCATCCCGGCGAAGGCCGGGATCCAGCCTTCAACCTACCCGAAGAGGCGGTCCGGAAACGGATCGCCTCTTTCAGTCTAGCGGGACACAGCGTCTGCTCGCCGGGCACCAGGAGCAAACGGCCGCATCGTCACCGTTCCACCCGTTCCTGAAAACACCAGCCCGCCGTCCGCCGTGCGCGCCACACGATCGGCGTTGTACATGCCGATGTCGAATTCCTGCTCCCAGTGCGACAGCCCGCGCGCGCAGACCAGGCCCGGGTTGATCTTGCCGAGCAGGACGCGATCGCCGCGTCGCTTGTAGATGTAGGGGAACGGCACGCATTGCGACTGCGCGCGAATGCTGTCCGCATCGATCCGTACGGTGATCGGTTGCGCACCCAGCTGCGCGACTTCATCGTCGAGTGCGGTGACGATCCACCGTCCGAGGATCGGCTCGTCGACCGGCGAGCGCGCTTTCTTCGTCACCACTGAAGGTTTGCTGTCTGTAGGTGCCGAGGCTGTAAAATCGCAAGCCGACAGCAAGACGAAAACAGACAGATGTCCGGCAATCTGGATCGTTTTCGTCCGAACCGCCGCAGTTGCACGCACGTAGAAAAAAGGCCCCGACCAGAAGTCGGAGCCCGTATTGTTCAGCCTCGGCCGCCGGCCCGGACTTGACCCGTTCCAAACAACCAATCGTAAAGATCCCAGTTAAGTGGCTGGGGACGCTGCTTGATCATGATCCCTCCTGTTCGAAGCAGGTGCCGCGACCATCGGGCCCCTGTGAAACTTACCCTAACCTTAATCAGCATGGTTACAAGCGAATTAACCGGATCCGACCCTTTTGTTAGCGTCCGTCTGGAACAAAGCCTGCGTAAAGGCGTACAGCGCCATTGGCCGACCGATATGGAAGCCTTGTGCATGATCGCAGCCGAGCGCGCGCAGCGCCTCGAGCGTGGCCGTATCTTCGACGCCCTCGGCAACCACGATGCGGCCGAGAGAATGTGCGAGCTGAACCGTCGAGTGCACCATCAAGCGGTCGCCATGGCTCTTCGTCACGGCCGCGATGAAGCTTTGGTCGATCTTGATTTCGGTCGCCGGTATCTTCTTCAGATACTCCAGCGTCGACAGCCCGGTCCCGTAGTCATCGATCGCGATCTTGACCCCCATGTCGCGCAGACGCAGCAGCGTTTCCAGATTGTCGCAGCCGCTGTTCAACGCGGCGGTTTCGGTGACCTCCAAAGTCAGGTTCGCGGGTGCGAGCCCGTGCTGGCTGAGGATGGCGGCGACCGTGTCGACGAAGCGCGGATCACCGATGAGCCGCGCCGATAGATTGACCGCAACGTTGAACGGCGTGCCCGTCGCGACGATGTCCGCCGCCGCGCGCACCGCGTCGTCCAATACGAAGCGGGTCAGCTTCTCGATGCGGTCGTTCTGTTCGGCGGCGAGGATGAAATCCAACGGCGCGATCGCGCCCTTGTCCGG
The DNA here is from genome assembly GCA_964251385.1 of uncultured Sphingomonadaceae bacterium. Lineage (GTDB taxonomy): Bacteria > Pseudomonadota > Alphaproteobacteria > Sphingomonadales > Sphingomonadaceae > CADCVW01. The sequence continues at coordinate 150,865 of CAXUJK010000005.1, forward strand.
GTGCGTCCACCGCGCCAGCGCTTCCGCCCCGCATATCCTGCCCGTCTTGAGGTCAAGCTTGGGCTGGTAGGCGACCCAGAAGTCGCCCGTGTCTATCGCCCGATCCAGTTGCCCCAGTAGTGACAGTTTCCAAGCGACATCCTTCAACGCGGCGGGATCGTAAGCCTTCCATCGCCGCCCTTCGCTCGCCGCTTCGTCGCATGCGACCAGCGCGCTGCCCAGCCGGTTGGCAAGCGAACGCGTGGCGTCCGCGTCGATGCCGAAGCTCAACGAAAGGTCGATCTGACGGTCGTCGACCGTCACCGCGCTCCGGAAGAAGCCGTGCAGTGCTTCCAGATGCTCGCCGACTTCGGTCACGGTGGCCGCGTCGGAAAACCATGCGAACACGCCTTCATCGCCTTGGTACAACTTCTGGCCCGCGACGCCGAGCGTCAGGCGAGTGGCGATCTGGTCGATCAGCACGCGTTCGCCTTGTGGGGGCAAGGTGGACGCGATCTGCGGGTATTGCGCGATCCGCGCCGCGATCAGCATGCGCGCGTCGCCCGTCTCGCCGCTTCGCAGCGCGTCGAGGTTCGACAGGCCAGACACGGTATTCACCGTTCCGCGCACCCGGTACGCCCGGCGCAGCCGCGACCATGCCGTCGCGGCGGTGACGATCGAAAGCGCGAACAGCGCCGGGGTAATCCCAGTTACGATCTTATTGGCTTCCAGCACGAGCGGAGCGAACAGCAGGAATAGCCCGCCGGAAGCAGCCACGATCATCGCGGCCTGCAAGGAACGGGCCCGCACGGCCAAGGCAGCGATGCCCAGTCCGAACAGAAGCGTCACGATCCATGGCAGTTCTCGAGGGGTGCCGAAGCGCAGCGTTTCGGCACCCAGAACATGAAGGTAGACGCCCGGCATCGTGCCGTGGCCGGGAAGAAGGAACGTATCGCCCAGCGACGCCGCCGACAGACCGACGATCACGTCCTTGCCCGACAGACTCGCAGCGGGAATGCGTCCGCTGATCACCTCGGAGGCACTGATCGACGGCACGGACCGCGGGTCAATTGCATAGTCGACGGGGAACGAGCCTGTCGACGGGGCGGAAACCCCCGACAGGCGTGCGGCCATGGACGGGGCGATGCCGATGTCCGATGGAAGGGCATAAGGCAATCGCCACGCATAGCCGAGATACGTGACGATCACGCTGATGTTCGCGGTTTCGACGTGACGGCCAAACCGCGCGAGAGGCCGCTCCAGCGACAATTGCCCGGTCAGGGCATCCTTGTCCTCGGCCCGGGCCACCGTCACGCGTCCGCGGCTGCGCGCGAAGGCGGCTTCAAGCGCCGCATCGAAATCCTCCCGCGTCGCCTCCGCGAATGACAGGTCGAACATGATCCTGCGCGCGCCCAGTCTTCCTAACTCGTCAATCAGGCGCGCATGGCGATCACGCGTCCACGGGTAGGCACCGACCTCCGCTAGGCTCTTGTCGTCGATGCCAACGACCACGATGTCGCCGCTCGCTTCGTGGCTCCGCGCCGCGTTGCGCGCGACGCGGAGAATATCCTCCAGCGGTCGGCCCAGGTTGATTGCGCCGAACAGCAGCCCCGCGATCGCCGCCGCGATAAGGATGCGGGCGCGTCTCGGTGTCGGCAGACGCGTCGGCGCGGCCGCGGCATCGGAGGTCTGGACACGGCTCGCATCGGTCATGGGTCAAGTCATGACCGAAAAAGGTTAGCGAAACGGTAAGCATCATAGGTCAGGCCCGCCCGTTGCAGCCGGACCGGATGCGATAAGCCGAGGCTACAGGTTCGACTGCGCGTCCGTGTCCGCGCCCGACACGCCGCGGCGGATATCCTCGTCGGCCTGCAACGACCGGAACTTGTCCGTCCCCGCCACCGCCGTCGTCGGGGCCGCGTCACGCCGTGCCAGTGTGGGGGCGGGGATCGACACGCCTTCGATATTGATCGTGCCTGCCGCATGATCGAACATCGCGAGACGCACCGCGTCGATCACCCCGTCGTCCACCGCCACCGCGCCCGACATGCGCACCATCCGCAGCGCGCCCGCGATCTCCTCGCGCAATCGCTGGTCGTCGCCCGCCGCCGCGGTCGCCTCCAGCGCCGCGATCCTGGTCGGCTCGTTTTCCCGCAGGTATGCGACGACCGACACCGCCGTGTCCGCGTCCAGCGCATACAGGCCGTTGGCGGCCATGCCGGTGAGTAAGGCTTCGATGACGGACATGACGGCTCCCTTGGCCGATCGCTTGGCCGCTGCGGCGCACGCACGCAAGGTCTTCCCTTCGCCGCCGGACGCGCTATATAGGCGCTTCACCAAACATCACCGGCTGTGCGTTCGCGTGCGCAGTCGCCTGCCCGCTTCCGGGACCCGGTCCGCATCGCGCACGGACCGCACGCATGGAAGAGGACCCACGCAGGACCCGCGCCCTGCATCATTTTCGACACGACGCCCGAACCCCGTTCGGCGCGCAGGAGTTTGACTCATGGCGACCCAGGCGATCACCCCCACCACCGGCGCACGCAAGGGCAAAGGTACCGGCGGCTCTTCCAAGCGCATCCGCAAGATTTTTGGTAATATCCACGAAGTCAGCGAGATGCCGAACCTGATCGAGGTGCAGCGTGAGTCGTACGAGCAGTTCCTGCGCTCCGACCCCGCCACCGGCTACGTCTCGGGCCTCGAGAAGACTCTCCGCTCCGTGTTCCCGATCAACGACTTCGCGGGCGTCGCCTATCTCGATTTCGACAAGTACGTCCTCGAAGACCCCAAGTTCGACGTCGAGGAATGCCGCCAGCGCGGGATCACCTATGCGGCACCGATGAGGGTGACCCTCCGCCTGACCGCGTTTGAGGTCGACACGGAGACCGAGACCAAGTCGGTTTTGGATATCAAGGAGCAGGACGTCTACATGGGCGACATGCCGCTCATGACGAAGAACGGCACGTTCGTCATCAACGGCACCGAGCGCGTCATCGTGTCGCAGATGCACCGCTCGCCGGGCGTCCTCTTCGACCATGACCGCGGCAAGACGCATGCGAGCGGAAAATTCCTGTTCGCCGCGCGCGTCATCCCGTACCGCGGGTCGTGGCTCGACTTCGAGTTCGACGCCAAGGACATTGTGAATGTCCGCATCGACCGTAAGCGCAAGCTGCCGGTGACGGCGCTGCTTCACGCGCTGGGGCTGACGTCCGAGGAAATCCTGTCCGAATTCTACAACACGGTCGCCTATGTGCGCGGGCCGAACGGCTGGGCCGTGCCCTATGTCGCCGAACAGTGGCGCGGGCAGAAGCCTGGCTACGACGTCGTGAACGCGGACAGCGGCGAAGTCGTGTTCCCTGCGGGAACCAAGATCAGCCCCCGCCTCGCCAACAAGGCGGGCAAGGACGGGCTGACCTCATTGCTCATCCCGACGGAAGAAATCTTCGGCCGCTACTCCGCCTACGACCTCATCAACGAGACGACGGGCGAGATCTACGTCGAGGCCGGTGACGAACTCTCCGCCGAAAACTTGGCGAAACTCGACGAAGCGAATGTCACCGAGCTCAAAGTGCTCGACATCGACTACGTCAACACGGGTCCCTGGATCCGCAACACGTTGAAGGTCGACAAGGCCGAGGACCAGGACGCGGCGTTGTCCGATATCTATCGCGTCATGCGCCCCGGCGAGCCCCCCACGCGCGAAACCGCGGACTCGCTGTTCGCCGGGCTGTTCTTCGATCCCGAGCGCTATGATCTCAGCGCCGTCGGTCGCGTCAAGCTCAACATGCGTCTGGAGCTCGACGTTCCCGACACGATGACGACGCTGCGCAAGGAAGACATTCTCGCCGTCGTCAAGATGCTCGTCGGCCTCAAGGATGGCCGCGGCGACATCGACGACATCGACAATCTCGGCAACCGCCGGGTGCGCTCGGTCGGCGAGCTGCTCGAGAACCAGTACCGCGTCGGCCTCCTGCGCATGGAGCGCGCGGTCAAGGAGCGCATGAGCTCCGTGGACGTGAGCACGGTCATGCCCAACGACCTGATCAACGCCAAGCCCGCGGTCGCTGCGGTGCGGGAATTCTTCGGCTCGTCGCAGCTGTCGCAGTTCATGGATCAGACCAACCCGCTGTCCGAAGTGACGCACAAGCGCCGCGTGTCCGCGCTCGGGCCGGGCGGTTTGACCCGCGAACGCGCCGGCTTCGAAGTCCGCGACGTCCATCCGACGCACTACGGCCGCATCTGCCCGATCGAGACGCCGGAAGGCCCGAACATCGGCCTGATCAACTCGCTCGCGAGCTTCAGCCGCGTCAACAAATACGGCTTCATCGAAACGCCGTACCGGAAAGTCGTCGACAACAAGGTGACGGACGACGTCGTCTATCTGTCGGCGATGGAGGAGACCAAGCACACGATCGCGCAGGCCAATGCCGAGCTCCTCGAAGACAAGAGCTTCGGCGAGGAAATCGTCTCGTCGCGTCAGGCAGGCGACTTCCTGATGGCTCCCCGCGACACGATCACGCTGATGGACGTGTCCCCCAAGCAGCTCGTCTCGGTTGCCGCGTCGCTGATCCCCTTCCTGGAAAACGACGACGCCAATCGGGCGCTCATGGGATCGAACATGCAGCGTCAGGCCGTCCCTCTCATCCGCGCCGAAGCCCCGTTCGTCGGCACCGGCATGGAGGAGACCGTGGCGCGTGACTCGGGCGCGGCGATCGCCGCCAAGCGCGGCGGCATCGTCGATCAGGTGGACGCGACCCGCATCGTCATCCGTGCTTCCGGCGCGGTCGAGGCTGGCCGTTCGGGCGTCGACATCTACAAGCTGCATAAATTCCAGCGGTCGAACCAGAACACCTGCATCAACCAGCGGCCATTGGTAAAGGTCGGCGACGTGATCGAAGCGGGCGACTGCATCGCGGACGGCCCGTCGACCGAGTTCGGCGAACTCGCGCTCGGCCGCAACGTGCTCGTCGCGTTCATGCCGTGGAACGGGTATAATTACGAGGATTCGATCCTCATCTCCGAACGCATTGTGAAAGACGACGTCTTCACCTCGATCCACATCGAGGAGTTCGAAGTCATGGCCCGCGACACCAAGCTCGGGCCGGAGGATATTACCCGCGACATTCCCAACGTCGGCGAGGAAGCGCTTCGCAACCTCGACGAAGCCGGGATCGTCTACATCGGTGCCGAAGTCGAACCGGGCGACATCCTCGCGGGCAAGATCACGCCCAAGGGCGAGTCCCCGATGACGCCCGAGGAAAAACTCCTCCGCGCCATCTTCGGCGAAAAGGCGTCGGACGTCCGCGACACGTCGCTCAAACTCCCGCCCGGCGTGTCGGGCACGGTGGTCGAGGTCCGCGTGTTCAACCGTCACGGCATCGACGTCGACGACCGGACGCGTGCGATTCAGACCGAGCAGAAGGAAGCCTTGGTCAAGGACCGCGAGGACGAAAAGGCGATCGTCAACCGCGCGACATGGAGCCGCCTGCGCGAAATGCTCGTCGGCCAGATCGCGACCGCCGCGCCCAAGGGGATCAAGAAAGGGTCCGAGATCACGCTCGAACTCTTGGAAAGCGTCGAGCGCCACGAATGGTGGAAGTTCGCTACTCGGGACGACGCCGTCCAGACCGACCTCGAAGCCGTTAAGGTCCAGTATGACGACGCGGTCAAGGTCATCGTCGACCGCTACGAAAACCGCGTCGAGAAACTCGAGCGCGGCGACGACCTGCCCCCCGGCGTGCTCAAGATGGTCAAGGTGTTCGTCGCGGTGAAGCGCAAGCTGCAGCCGGGCGACAAGATGGCGGGCCGTCACGGCAACAAGGGAGTGATCTCCCGCATCCTGCCCAACGAGGACATGCCGTTCCTCGAGGACGGAACGCAGGTCGACATCGTCTTGAACCCGCTCGGCGTGCCGTCGCGAATGAACGTCGGACAGATCTTCGAGACGCATCTGGGCTGGGCCGCGCGCGGGCTTGGCCAGCAGATCGGCGCGATGCTCGACAAATTGTACCACGAGAACAACGGCCGCAACGAAGCCGCGAGCAAGGCGGGCGGCGGCGAGTTGAAGGCCAAACTGAAGGACGTCTACGGCGAACATTACTACGCCGAGATCGACGCAAGGTCGCCCGACGAACTGATCGAACTCGCCGAAAACCTGCGCCCCGGCGTCCCGATGGGCACGCCGGTGTTCGACGGCGCGCGCGAGGCGGACGTGTCGGCGATGCTCCGCATGGCGGGGCTCGATGACAGCGGACAGGTCGAGCTGTTCGACGGCCGCACGGGCGAGGCGTTCGACCGCAAGGTGACCGTCGGCTTCATCTACATGCTCAAGCTGCACCATCTGGTCGACGACAAGATCCACGCGCGTTCGATCGGGCCATACAGCTTGGTCACCCAGCAGCCGCTGGGCGGAAAGGCGCAGTTCGGCGGCCAGCGCTTCGGCGAGATGGAGGTCTGGGCGCTCCAAGCCTACGGCGCCGCCTACACGCTGCAGGAGATGCTGACGGTCAAGTCCGACGACGTGATCGGCCGCACCAAGGTGTACGAGGCGATCGTCAAGGGCGACGACACGTTCGAGGCGGGCATCCCGGAGAGCTTCAACGTGCTGGTCAAGGAAATGCGGTCGTTGGGCCTCAATGTGGAGCTCAACACGCAGGACCTCGGCCACGACAGCGACGGCATTGCGATCGCGGCGGAGTAACTACGGATGCCAGCGTGACGGAATTGGTAGACGTACCATTACAATGGTCCCGAGAGGGTGTGGGTTCGGTCCCCACCGCTGGCAAGCTAACTGAACGAACTCACCTCACTCCGGCCTGCGAACGGTCGGTAGCTAGGAAGCAGATACCATGAACGAACTGACCAACTTCGCGAACCCGATCGCCAAGCCCGAGACCTTCGACCAGATCCAGATCGGCATCGCCTCGCCCGAGCGCATCCGCTCGTGGAGCTTCGGCGAGATTAAGAAGCCGGAAACCATCAACTATCGCACGTTCAAGCCCGAGCGCGACGGCCTGTTCTGTGCGCGCATCTTCGGTCCGATCAAGGACTACGAATGCCTGTGCGGCAAGTACAAGCGCATGAAGTACAAGGGCATCGTCTGCGAGAAGTGCGGCGTCGAGGTCACCGTCTCGAAGGTTCGCCGCGAGCGGATGGGCCATATCGAACTCGCCGCCCCGGTCGCGCACATCTGGTTCCTGAAGTCGCTGCCGTCGCGCATCGGCCTGCTGCTCGACATGCAGTTGAAGCAGCTCGAGCGCGTGCTCTATTTCGAGGCGTACATCGTCATCGAACCCGGCCTGACGCCGCTCGAGAAGTTCCAGCTGCTGACGGAAGACGAGATCGTCGCCGCGCAGGACGAATATGGCGAGGACGCCTTCTCCGCCGGCATCGGCGCGGAGGCCGTGCGCCGCATGCTCGAGGAACTCGACCTCGAAGGCGAGCGCGCCGACCTGCTCAAGGAACTGGCGGAGACCAAGTCCGAGCTCAAGCCCAAGAAGATCATCAAGCGATTGAAGGTCGTCGAGAGCTTCCTCGACTCCGGCAACCGCCCCGAATGGATGATTTTGGAAGTCGTCCCGGTCATCCCGCCCGAACTCCGCCCGCTCGTCCCGCTCGACGGCGGCCGCTTCGCGACGTCCGATTTGAACGATCTCTACCGCCGCGTCATCAACCGCAACAACCGGTTGAAGCGCCTGATGGAACTCCGCGCGCCTGACATCATCGTGCGCAACGAAAAGCGCATGCTCCAGGAGTCCGTCGACGCGTTGTTCGACAACGGCCGCCGCGGCCGCACGATCACCGGCGCCAACAAGCGTCCGCTGAAGTCGCTGTCCGACATGCTCAAGGGCAAGCAGGGCCGCTTCCGCCAGAACCTGCTCGGCAAGCGCGTCGACTATTCGGGCCGCTCGGTCATCGTCACGGGTCCCGAGCTCAAGCTCCACCAGTGCGGCCTGCCCAAGAAGATGGCGCTCGAACTGTTCAAGCCGTTCATCTACTCGCGCCTCGACGCCAAGGGTCTGTCCATGACGCTCAAGCAGGCCAAGAAGTGGGTCGAAAAGGAGCGCAAGGAAGTCTGGGACATTCTCGACGAAGTCATCCGCGAGCATCCCGTGCTGCTTAACCGCGCGCCCACGCTCCACCGCCTGGGCATCCAGGCGTTTGAGCCCGTCTTGATCGAAGGCAAGGCGATCCAGCTCCACCCGCTCGTCTGCTCGGCGTTCAATGCCGACTTCGACGGCGACCAGATGGCCGTTCACGTGCCGCTGTCATTGGAGGCGCAGCTGGAAGCCCGCGTCCTGATGATGTCGACCAACAACATCCTGTCGCCCGCATCCGGCAAGCCGATCATCGTCCCCTCGCAGGACATGGTGCTCGGGCTCTATTATCTGTCGATGGAGAAGCAGGACGAGCCCGGACAGGGCTCGCTGCTGGCGGGAATGGACGAGGTCCACGCCGCGCTCAACGCCAAGGCGGTGACGCTGCACACCAAGATCACGACCCGCGTTCCGCAGACGGACGAGAAGGGCAAGACCTACATGATGCGGGTGGAGACGACCCCCGGCCGCATGCTGCTGGGTGAGACCCTGCCCAAGTCCGCGAAGGTGCCGTTCGAGACCGTCAACCGCCTCCTCACCAAGAAGGAAATCGGCGACGTCATCGACCAGGTCTACCGCCACACCGGTCAGAAGGACACGGTGCTGTTCGCCGACGCGATCATGCAGCTGGGCTTCCGCCACGCGTTCAAGGCAGGCATCTCGTTCGGCAAGGACGACATGATCATCCCCGAGGCCAAGACGCAGCTCGTCGACGACACCAAGGCGATCGTGAAGGACTTCGAGCAGCAGTATCAGGACGGCCTGATCACGCAGCAGGAGAAGTACAACAAGGTCATCGACGCCTGGTCGCGCTGCGGCGACCAGGTCGCCAACGCAATGATGAAAGAAATCCAGGCGACGCATAAGCTCGAGAACGGCCGCGAGAAGGACGTCAATTCGATCTACATGATGGCGCATTCGGGTGCCCGCGGTTCGCAGGCGCAGATCAAGCAGCTCGCCGGCATGCGCGGCCTGATGGCCAAGCCGTCGGGCGAGATCATCGAAACGCCGATCATCTCGAACTTCAAGGAGGGCCTGACCGTCCTCGAATATTTCAACTCCACTCACGGCGCCCGCAAGGGTTTGGCCGACACCGCGTTGAAGACGGCCAACTCGGGCTACCTCACCCGCCGCCTCGTCGACGTGTCGCAGGACTGCGTCGTCATCGAGGAGGATTGCGGCACGGAGCGCGCCTTGGAAATGCGCGCCATCGTCCAGGGCGGCGCGACGATCGCCTCGCTGGGTGAGCGCGTCCTCGGCCGCACCACCATGGAAGACGTGATGGACGCCAAGACGGGCAAGGTGATGATCCCGTCGGGCACGCTGCTCGACGAGGCCATGATCGTGCAGATCGAGGAGATCGGGCTGCAGGGGCTCAAGATCCGCAGCCCGCTGATCTGTGCGACCCGCAACGGCGTCTGCGGAAAATGCTACGGGCGCGATCTCGCCCGCGGCACGCCCGTCAACATCGGCGAAGCGGTCGGCGTCATCGCGGCGCAGTCGATCGGCGAGCCGGGCACGCAGCTGACGATGCGCACGTTCCACATTGGCGGCGCGGCGCAGCTCAACGAGACCTCGCACCTGGAAGCGGTCGCCGACGGCACCGTCGAATTCCGTGAGCTGCGCACGGTCATGGACAAGTCCGGCCGCCGCGTGAACATGTCGCGCTCGGGCGAAATCGCGATCGTCGACATGGACGGCCGCGAGCGCTCGACGCACCGCATGCCCTACGGCTGCCATCTGCTGTGCGACAACGGCCACATCGTCACCAAGGGCGACCGCATCGCCGAGTGGGATCCGTTCACCATGCCCGTCATCACCGAGCTTGGCGGTACGATCAAATATCAGGACCTGATCGACAACCAGACTCTCACGGAAATCGTCGACGAAGCCACCGGCATCAGCCAGAACATGGTCACGGAGAACCGTTCGAACTCCAAGGCCAAGGTCGACCTGCGCCCGCGCATCACGCTCTTGGATGACGAGTCGGGAGAAGCGGCCCGCTACATGCTCGCCAACGGAGCGACTTTGTCGGTCAAGGACGGCCAGCGCGTCGAAGCCGGCGAAGTCTTGGCCAGGGTCGCTCGTGAATCGGCGAAGACCCGCGACATCACCGGCGGTCTCCCGCGCGTCGCCGAGCTGTTCGAAGCCCGCAAGCCCAAGGAGAACGCGATCATCGCCAAGGTGTCGGGCCGCGTCGAGTTCGGCAAGGACTACAAGGCCAAGCGCAAGATCGCGATCCGCCCCGAGGATGGGTCGGAGCCCGTCGAGTACCTCGTCTCCAAGTCGAAAGTCATCGACGTGCAGGAAGGCGACTTCATCAAGCGCGGCGACAACCTCGTCGGAGGCTCACCCGATCCGCACGACATCCTCGAAGTGCTCGGCGTCGAAGCGCTCGCCGAATATCTCGTCGCGGAAATCCAGGAGGTCTATCGTCTGCAGGGTGTGAAGATCAACGACAAGCACATCGAAACGATCGTCCGCCAGATGCTGCAAAAGGTCGAGATCACCGAAGGCGGCGACACGA
>CAXUJK010000006.1:0-149249 GCA_964251385.1 uncultured Sphingomonadaceae bacterium
TCTTCACGTTCGACAACCGCGCGCTGACTACGCACGGTTACCGGTTGCTCCACATTCTCTGTGGAGGTCTTGCGATGCAGGCGGATCTCTTCGGTTACGACGAGCGCCTTGCGAACATACAGAACTTCTTCGACCACGGGGATGATCAGCGTGTCGCCCTCCGTGCGGGGCAGCGGAATCGCCGACACCTCGACATCGATGGGGACGCGCTCGATCTCGACGGCGGTGCGCGTCAGCGCCTCGCGCACCATCTGCTGGTGCTCATCGACGACGGTACGGACACGCACGCGGCCGGTCTCGACTTCGCGCTTGGACGTGACGATCGTCTCTTCCGCGAGCGGAATGACGACGGTCTCTTCACGCGTGTCCGTCATCGATACCCCGGCAAGCCATTGTGCCGGTTAAATCTTTCTTCGCGCCGATCGTTCCGCCTCCGAACCCGTGGCGGATTAAAATATGTTCGAAACGAGGCAGGCGCGGGCCAGGACGTTTGCTGCCTCCGCTTGAAAGGCGAGGTCGTTCGACGTGCTTCGCTCTTGCCTAGTCCGACGGAACACCGGACTGTGCGCGGGCGAACGGCTCAGTCTTTAGGCGAGGTACGATGTCGGCTCTTTTTTCCACGCTCAGCTTCCAGCTCGGGCAACTGGTCACGATGATCGACGACGGATCGATCGGATTGCCGGAGATCCAGCGACCCTTCGTCTGGAAGAAGACCAAGGTCCGCGACCTTTTCGACTCGATGTACCGTGGATTTCCGGTCGGCTACTTCCTCTTCTGGAGGAACGCGAGCGCGGGCGCGCGCCAGATCGGCGTCGCCGCGCACCAGCTCCCGACCGAGCGCATGATCGTGGACGGGCAGCAGCGGCTGACCTCACTGTACGCGGTGCTGAAGGGCGTATCTGTCATCGACGAGGATTACCGCACGACGCGCATCGAGATCGCCTTCAACCCGCTCGAAGCCACCTTCGCGGTCACGTCGCCGGCGCATCGACGCAGCGCGCACTGGATACCGGATATATCCGTTCTCTGGGATGAGAAGGTCGGGCTTTTCTCGCTGGTCGGCGCATTCATCGAGCGGCTGCGCAAGGAGTTGGACGTCACGCCCGAGCAACAGCGCACGATCGAGAACAACGTCCAGCAGCTCTACAAGCTCAACAGCTACGGCTTCACCGCGATCGAGCTTTCGGCGGACACCGAAGCGGAGGCCGTGTCCGACATCTTCGTGCGGATCAACTCCGCCGGCGTCGAGCTCAACCAGGCCGACTTCATCCTTACCCTGATGTCCGTGTACTGGGACGAAGGGCGGCGCGAGCTGGAGGCTTTCTGCCGATCGGCCAAGCTGCCAGATCCCGGCAAGCCGTCGCCGTTCAACCACTTCCTCGACCCCTCTCCGGCCGAGCTGCTGCGCGTCGCGGTGGGTTACGGCTTTCGGCGCGGCCGGCTCAAGTCGGTGTACAACCTGTTGCGGGGCAAGGAAGTCGACGACGACGGCGTCGCGGTAGGGGCGAAGAACTTCGACATCCTGAAGACGGCGCAGGCGCAGGTCCTGAACCTGTCCAACTGGCACCAGTTCCTGCACGCGGTCATGCTGGCGGGCTTCCGCTCCGGTCGACTGATCACGTCGACCAACACGCTGCTCTACTCCTACGTCATGTTCCTGATCGGCAAGAACCAGTACCAGGTTCCCCTTGCCAAGCTCAAGCGTGTGATCGCGCGCTGGACCTTCATGTCGGCGCTGACGTCCCGCTACACCGGGTCGTATGAGTCGCAGATCGAGTCCGACCTCGATCGCCTGAAAGCGGTCGGCGACGCGGACGCGTTCGTCGAGATGCTGGAAAGGATAATCGCCGAGAATCTGACGGACGACTACTGGAGCATCACGCTTCCAAGTCAGCTCGAGACGACGGCGGCGCGCAGTCCGACGCTGTACGCGTACTACGCGGCGCTCGCATTGCAGCGCGCGCGCGTCCTTTTCTCGCCGATGAGCGTTGCCGACCTGCTCGACCCGTCCGTGCGCGGCGACCGGCTGGCGGTCGAGCGGCACCATCTGTTCCCGGTCGCATATCTTAAGGCGAACGGCATCGAGGCGACGCGCGACATCGATCAGATCGCCAATTTCGCGCTTGTCGAATGGCCCGACAACGCCAGCATCGGCGCCAAGCCGCCAGGCGATTACGCACCGGCCATGCTCGCCGCGATGACCGCCCCCGAACGCGAGCGGCAGTCCTTCTGGCATGCCTTGCCGAACGGCTGGACCGACATGGCCTACCCCGACTTCCTGGCCGCGCGTCGCAAGCTCCTCGCGCAGGTCGTCCGCGAAGGGTTCGGGCGGATCGGCAATGCCGAGCCGGAGGTCGCCGAAGCAGCGCCCAGCAGTCTCGCCAAGATGATCGCGGACGGCGAAAGCGCCGCCGTCGAGTTCAAGTCGACCGCGCGTTGGAGCCTCAAGGACGGTAAGGTCCATGAAGGCGTCGAGTTCGCGATCGCGCGCACAGTGGCCGGGTTCCTCAACACGAGCGGCGGGACCTTGGTCATCGGCGTCGCGGACGATGGCGCGATCGTCGGGTTGGACTACGACTATGCGACGTTGCGCAAGAAGGATCGCGACGGCTTCGAGTCGTACCTTACCGACATGCTGGCGAACGCCTTGGGCAAGAACGCGCTCATGTGGGTCGACGTCGCGTTCGAAACGATCGACGGCCGCGACGTCGCGCGCGTGACGATCAAGCGTTCGCCGAGCATCGTGTTCGCCAACGCGCGCGGTCCGAGGCTGGACGAGGTGTTCGTGCGCTTCGGCAACTCGACGCGCAAACTCACCCCCGCCGAGATGCTGCAGTACATGGCCGACTGGCAGAAGCAGCCGAAGCCCGGCGACACCTCGCAACATAATTTCGAGGACGACGCACCGACGGTGGTGGAGCAGGACGAGTTCCTTCCCGCATAAGGTGCCAGAGGGTCTGTAAGCCGGGTTCTGTCCCGCGGATCGCTCCGCGTGTGCGGCCATTCATCTAAGGACCACGGTTGCCCGCGGTCTCAAGCAACCAACCCGGGCGACGAGCCGAAACCAAGCCCGTATGCCGCCCCTATTCGGTCTTGCTCCCGGTGGGGTTTGCCTTGGCCGTCTCCGTTGCCGGATCCGCGGTGCGCTCTTGCCGCACCGTTTCGCCCTTGCCTGCCCTAAAGCGCGGCGGTCTGTTTTCTGTGGCACTGTCCCTGGGGTCGCCCCCGCCGGGTGTTACCCGGCACCGTGTTCTCGTGGAGCCCGGACTTTCCTCCCTCCTAGGCCGAGGCTTCGGCGGTAAACTCGCAAGCTTGCCCGCCGTATCTTTCGCGAAGGAGGGCGGCCGCCCGACCCTCTGGCTAGGCGGGCCTAGCGGAAGTCCGCTCGCGATCCAAGAGCAGCGACAGCAGAACCGCGCGCGTTTGGCCGTCGATGATCCCGTCGATGTTGGTAGGGATGAAGCGCCGCTGGAACGCGCGCACCGCGGCCGGGCCGTCGGACACGTCGTAGCCGTAGCGGTGCAGCGCCTGCAGGAACCCTCCGTCCGTCCAGTGCGGGTCCATCGTCGCCCGCGCCGGCCGTCGAACGGCGAGCCCGCGCAGCGCCAGCATGTCCCAAGGGAACAGCTCGCCCGGATCGACTTTTCGCGCGGGCGCGATGTCCGAATGGCCGACGACGTTGGCGGGCTCGATCCCGTGCCGCGCGACGATGCCCGCGACGAGCGGGACGAGCGCGTTCATCTGCGCCGCGGGAAACGGGCGGTAGCCGAATTCTACACCCGGATTGACGATCTCGATGCCGACGCTCGCCGAATTGATGTCTTCCGGGATGTTCCGCCACGCCGACCGTCCCGCGTGCCAAGCGCGCTTGGCCTCGTCGACGAGCAGCACGACTTGACCGTCCTCCGCGACGACGTAGTGCGACGACACCTTCGACACCGGATTGCGCAGCCACGCGATCGCTTCCGCCGCGTCCGGCATCCCCGTGTAGTGCAGCACGAGGATCGACACGGGCGCGGCGCGCTCGTCGAAGTTGGGCGACGGGCTGGAGATGATCTCGTCCATGTGGTCCATGCGTCCCGAGATTGGCGCGAAGGTCAAGCGCTAACGTGCGTTAACGGCGATCGGCAACGGCATCGGAGCCGCGGCACCCGGCGACGCGCGGTACAGTCCCCGCGCTTGCGGATCGGCGACGAAGCGGTCGGTCTGGCCGATCACCGTCTCCCCCGCGCCCAGCATCAGCATGCCGTCGGGTGCGATGCCTTCCGCCAGTCGCGCGAAGGCCGCGCGCCGCATGTCGGCGGTGAAATACAACAGCAGGTTGCGGCACAACACGATGTCGAATCGTCCCGGCCGTGGCGGCCTGTCGAGGACCGAGCCAACGAAGAAACGCACGTTCCGCTTCAGCGGCGCGGCGATGCGCCACTCGTCGCAGTCCGCCTCGAACCAGCGGACCATCTGTACCACGGGCAGCCCGCGTTGCACCTCGAATTGCGAATAGACGCCGGCGCGCGCGCGCCCGATCGCCGAACCGGATACATCGGTGCCGACGATGTCGATCGTCCAACCCGCCCACTGCGCCTGCTTTTCCGCGAACATCATGGCGAGCGAATACGCCTCCTGCCCCGTCGACACGCCCGCGCACCAGATCGACAACCGCCGCTCCTTTGCGCGCGTCGCCTGAAACGCGGGCAACACGCTTTGCGCCAGCAGGTCGAACGGGGCGCGATCGCGGAAGAAATAGGTCTCGTTGTTGAGCAAAGCGTCGACGACTTCGTCCGCCAGCGCCGGGTCGCGCCGCGACACCAGTGCCGTGATCAGCCCGTCGAGCGTGTCGATGCCGTGCCCCCGCATCACGCTCTTGAGCGCGGTCTCGATCCGCCACCTGCGGCTCATCGTAAGCTGCTGGCCCGTGCGCGCCTCGAGCAGCCCGGCCAGGATCCGGGATGCGCCCTCGCTTACTTCCACGCGGCACCGCCCGTGCGCGATCCGATGCGGCGCGCGATGCCTTCGGGGTCGAGCACCGCCGATGCATGCCCGGCCTCCGCGACGCTGCGCGGCATGCCCCACACGGCCGAGCTCGCCGGATCCTGCACCAGCACGGACGCGCCCGCCTCCGCCAGTCGCGCGGCGCCTATCGATCCGTCCCGTCCCATGCCCGTCAGCACGACCGCACACGCGCCCGCGCCGAAATGTTCGGCGACGGACAGGAACATCGGGTCCACGGCGGGCATCGAACCGCCGCTCGGGCCGCTGGAATCGATGTCGACGCGTAAGGTACCCTCGACCTCCCGCAGGCGCAGGTGGCCGTCGCCCGGCGCGATCAGGATGCGGTCGGCGACGAGCGCGTCGCCGTCGGCGGCGACGGCCGCGTCCCGGCCGGTCAGCGTCGCCAGCTGGCGCGCGAAGAAGGGCATGAAAACCGCCGGCAGATGTTGCGTCACGAGCACGGGCACGCCGATGTGCGCGGGAAGCGCGGCGAACAGCCGGCCGAGCGCGTGCAGCCCGCCCGTCGACGCGCCGACCGCCACGCACCGGACGGGCTGCGACGACATGGGGCGCAGGGCGATGCCGTCCAGCCGCGGGTCCGCCGCCGTGGCCGGCATGCGCGCGTCCTCGCGGCGGGCATGGCCGATCGTGCGCATCTTGGAGATCAGCAGTTGCGCGAAGCCGCCGTGCGGGCGTCCGCCTCCGGGCTTGGGAAGCGTGTCCGCCGCCCCCAGCGCGAGCGCCTGCACAGCCGCCGCCGCGCCGGCTTCCGCGATCGACGACACGATCAGCACGCGCGCGCCGCGCCCGATGCGCAGGATGTGCGGCAGCGCGGTCAGCCCGTCCGTTCCCGGCATCTCGACGTCCAGCGTGACGATGTCGACCAGCGTCGTCCGGAGCGCGGCGACCGCCTGGTCCGCGTTGGAAGCCTGGACCACGACCTCGAAATCGTCGTCGGCCGCGATCACGCGCGACAGCACGGCGCGCGCGACCATCGAGTCGTCGACGATCATGACACGGATCGGCCTTTGCTTGGCCGTGCGGCCCGGTCGAGGGACCAGCGCCGTGGCCGCCGTCACGCCACCCCGACGATCTGCAGCTTGCTGTGCAGCGTCTCCCGGTCGAACGGCTTCATGACATACTCGTCCGCGCCCGCGTCGATCGCCGCGCGGATGTGCGCCATGTCGTTCTCCGTCGTGCAGAACACGACCTTGGGCTGATTGTCCCGTCCGGACGCACGCAACGCGGTCAGGAACTCCATTCCGCTCATCACGGGCATGTTCCAGTCGAGCAGGACGACGTCGGGCATGCTCGCCTCGCACGCGGTCATCGCCTCCGCGCCATCGCCCGCTTCGGCGACGTTGAAGTCGAGCGTTTCGAGGATGTGGCGGGCGACCTTGCGGATCACCTTGGAATCATCGACGACGAGGCAGGTTTTCATGAGGTCGGGATCTCGTTGGGTTGTTGCGAGGCTAGGCCGAAAAGATGGAGAAGGGTTTAAGCGCAAGCTTACGCGGCGGCGGCTTGCGGACCCGCGATCAGCGCGGCGACGTCGATCAGCAGCAGCATCGCGCCGTCCGCCTCGATCGTGCCGGCCGCGACGCGCGCCCACCCGTCCTTCAAGGGCGTCCGCGTCGCGTCCGTCTCGGCGGTCGCCTCCACGACGTCGTCGACGCTGTCCACGGTCAGTGCGTAGTGATGCCCGTCGAGCTCGACGACGACGGCCTCGCGGCTGTCGCTCCCCGGACGCGGCAGGCCGATCGCGGCGTAGGTGTCGATCACGGTCAGCACGCGGCTACGAAGGGCGGCGAGCCCCGCGATGTGCGGCGCGGCGCGCGGCACCGGCGCGATCTCGTCGAGCTCGACGACGGACGACACGGCGTCCGCGCGGATCGCCACCGCGTGGCCGGCGACGCGGACGATGAGGACGAGGCTCATGCGCGTAGCTTCCCGACTGCGGCCCGCTCCGCCAGCGCGCCCAGCACGCCCGCGCGGTCGTATCGATAGAGGCTGCCGTCGCCTCCGCCGTCAGGGCGCTCGCGCAGCAGGATCGTGCGCGCGTCGTTCGCCGGGGGCGAGGCGTCGCGCGCGGCGCGGAACACGGCAATGGCGCGCGCATCCTCCTCGCCGCCGCCCGTGACGACGCGATATCCCGCCATCTCGATCATCGGACGAAGCATGTTGTCCATCCACGGATCGCCCGCGGGAAGTATGCATACGGGCCGCGCGTCCCCGTCCGCGTCCGGTCGAGACGGGGCGCCGCCCGCCGCCGCATGCCGCGCGAACAGCCAGTGCTGGTCGACGACCTCGATCTGCTCGCCGTCCATCAACGCTACGCCCGCCACCGGCCCGGGTACCGCCGCCGGGCTGAACGCGCCGTCGAGCGCCACGATATCGACGACTTCGGAGAACCCGTACGCAAGCTCGTGTGTGCCGTCGTTCATGCGGAACAGGCGCAGCTTGCCGTCGCCGACCCGCCCGTCGCATCCGGTCAGGTCGACGAGGCGGTCGCCCAAATGCACGCGCAAGGCACCGGCGGCGAAGCGCACCGCGGCGCCCGGCACTTCCTCGATCCGATCGACGACGGACAGGTGGACCGCGCGTCGCACGCCGTCGAGCCCGACGAACAGCAGCGCGCGCGCCGCTTCGGCGACGGGCGCGGCGGCCGCGGCGGGTGCCGTCTGCACGGCGACGTCGCTCGCGATCCCGCCCGCGTCGGCAAGCCCTGCCGCGTCGAGGAGGAGGATCGGACGCCCGTTGTCGGCAAGCGTCGTTCCCGCGTAAAGCCCCGTCGCCATGATCGCGGGGGCGGCGGGTTTGACCACCAGCTCTTCGTGATCGTGAACCTTGTCGACCGCGAGCGCGAAGATGCCCCCGCCTGCGGGTCTGAGCACGATCAGCGTGCGCACGATGCCCTCGGTCGCGGGGACGCCGATGACTTCGCCCAGCACGAGCTTGGGAATGCGCCGCCCGCGGATGCGCGCGATCTGCGCGCCGCCGACATGCTCGATGCGAATGCCCGCGCCGTTGACGCGCACGATCTCCTCGATCGCGGATCGCGGGATCGCGAACGTCTGGTCGCCGACGCCGACAACGAGCGCGGGGATGATGGTGAGCGTCAGGGGAACGCGAAGCGTGACCTTGGTCCCGAAGCCGAAACGGCTTTCCAGGTCGACCACGCCGCCGATACGTTCGACGTTGGCGCGCACCACGTCCATGCCGACGCCGCGGCCCGAAATCGCCGTCACCGCCTCCGCCGTCGAGATGCCCGCGCCGAACACGAGTGCGTTGCGCGCGGCGGGGCCGAGCAGCGCCGCGCCTCCGGCGTCGAGAACCCCCGCCGCGATCGCCTTGGCGACCAGCCTGTCGCCGTCGATCCCGCGCCCGTCGTCCCCGACCTCGATCAGGATCTGATTGCCCGACTGGCGCGCACACACGGTCAGCGTGCCGACCTCGCGCTTGCCGGCGGTGCGGCGGACGTCGGGCATCTCGATCCCGTGATCGACCGAGTTGCGGATGATGTGGGTCAGCGGATCGCGGATCATCTCGATCATTTCGCGGTCCAGTTCGACGTCGCCGCCGTCGATGTCGACCACCACCTGCTTGCCGAGGTCTGCGGCGAGGTCGCGCACCATGCGCGGCAGCGCGACGAACAGGTTCTCGAGCCGCTGCATGCGCGTGCGCGTGATCGCCTCGCGCATCTCGGCGATGTTGGTCGACACGGCCTCGAACGCGTTGTGGACCGCGGCGTCGGCGGGCGTCTCGCGCAAGCGACGCGTCAGCTCGTTGCGCGCGAGCACGAGGTCGGACACGCCGCTCATCATGCGGTCGAGCAGGTCGACCGACAAGCGTATCGTGCGCAGCGGCTGAGCCCGCGGGCCGCCCGTGCTGGCAGCGGGCGCGACCTCGACGCTATCCTCGGCGTTCTCGGACAAGGCCTCGATCAACGCACCGTCGCCGCTTCCGGCAAACTCCTCGCCGGCCTCGAGCGCGGCGACCATCTCTCCGATGCGATCGATCACGGCGAGCACAGCGCTGACCAGCCGGCTGTCCGGCACGCGCCGACCGGCCCGCACGTCGGCCAGCGCATCCTCCGCCGCGTGGCTCAGCGCCTCCAGCCGCGGCAGTTCGAAGAAGCCGCAATTGCCCTTGACCGTGTGCACGAACCGGAAAATGGCGTCCAACCGCCCGCGTTCGGACGGGTCCGCTTCCCACGCGACGATCTCGCCGCCGAGCGCATCGAGCATCTCGCGCGTTTCGGCGATGAATTCCTGGATCAGATCGTCCATTGGTCCCTCTTCGGGCCCGCTATGGACGTCGCTTGGTAAACAAGCTGTTAGGCGACCTTCATCCTCCGGTATGGGGAGAATTTACCCCCGGATGGTCGCTCCGAACAGCAGCACGCCGCCATCCTCCGCGACCTGCACGTCCCCGCCCGTCTCGCGCACTAGGCTGTGCACCAGCCACGCCGCCGCCGCGCGCGGCGCGATGGCGTCGTCGCCCGTCTTGCCCGCCAAAGCCTGCTTCAACTCTGCGTCCAGCACGATGCGCGGCCCTTCCGCGCGCACGACGACCTCAACCACGCCGTCGCCCTTCTCCGCGCCGACATCGAGCCGCCCGCCCCGCACCAGCGCATCACCCGCGATCAGCGCGAGATTGAGCAGCACCTTGATCGCCGTCTTGTTGATCGCGCCGTCGTCGACCATCCAGCCGAGCTGGATGCGCCCGTCGTCTCCGAACAACCCCTCGATCGCGGCGCGCGCCTCCCTCGTGTCGACATCGTCGCCGAAACCCCCCGCCGCGCCGAAGGCCAGCCGGAAGAACTTGAGCTTGTTGGCGGACGCACGCGCGGATTCTGACAACAGCGACAGGCAGCGCGCGCGCATGTCCGGGTCCTGCTCGTCCGCGAGCAGCTCGATCCCGTTGTTGAGCGCACCGACGGGCGACAGCAGATCGTGGCACAAACGCGAGCAGAGCAGGCTTGCGAATTCGACCGATTTCATCGTTGTTCCTGCCTACACACCGGCGACGAAGCTGACGCGCTGGGCGGCTTCATGACGCCAGGCCTTTTGGCGATGCATGGCGCGGCTGGCAAGGCGGACCCGGTTCCGGACACGCGCAGCCGCCGCCGGAAAGAACTTTCCTACACGCCGCCGACATGATTGAACGATCCCCATGCGCAGCCCGCACCACCCTCGCAGTCTTGCCGGACCGGCGTCGCACTTTCCTGGCCACGCCAGATACGCGCGGAACCATCAACATCGTCAACTTAACACGCGATCTCACCACCAACTCGCCGCTTCGGACCTCGGGTCGTGACCGATTCGGAGCTTCTGCGTACGCGCATTCCCGCGGCGCACGGCGGCTGGCGGCTTGACCGCGCCCTCGCCGCGGGCCTGCCTCACATGTCGCGCGAGCGCCTCAAGGCGCTGATCGCGGCTGGTCACGTCCGGCGCGGCGACCTCACGGTGAGCGACCCGGCGAGCAAGGTCGGCGCGGACGACGATTTCTCGGTGGATGTGCCGCCCCCCCAGCCCTTGCACAACGAAGCGCAGGACTTGGCCCTCGTCGTCGCGTACGAGGACGACGACCTCATCGTCATCGACAAGCCCGCCGGGCTCGTCGTCCACCCGGCCGCGGGCAATCTCGACGGCACGCTCGTCAACGCGCTGCTCCACCATTGCGCGGGACGCTTGTCGGGGATCGGCGGCGTCGCGCGTCCCGGCATCGTGCACCGCATCGACAAGGACACGTCCGGGCTCATCGTCGCGGCGAAAACCGACCGCGCGCACGAAGGCCTGTCGGCGCAGTTCGCGGCGCATACGATCGACCGGCGCTACAAGGCGATCGTCTCCGGCGTGCCCGCGATGCCGAGCGGCACGGTCGACGCGCCGCTCGCGCGTTCGCCTCACGACCGCAAGAAGATGGCGATCGTTGAAGGCGCGCGGGGCAAGCGTGCGGTCACGCACTGGTCGTTGCTGACCGCGCTGAAGGGCGCGGCGCTCGTGGAATGCCGGCTTGAGACGGGCCGCACGCATCAGGTCCGCGTCCACATGGCCTCGCTCGGCCACCCGCTGCTCGGCGATCCGGCGTACGGCCGGACGAACCCGCGCCTCAAGCCGGTGCTTGAAACGCTCAATTTCCGCCGCCAGGCGCTGCACGCGGCTTTACTCGGCTTCGAACATCCGGTATCGAAACAAAACTTATCCTTTGTAAGCGACATGCCGCCCGATATGCAGGAACTGTTCACGGCGCTTTCCGTATAACCTTTACCGGGCCTCAAGCGAACCCAACGAGATCGCCGCCCCAGGGAGTTCATCAAGACATGGCAGCCAGAACCGTAGCCACCATCCCCGCCGCCGGCGGAGAGGCCGGGCTCAACCGCTACCTGAGCGAGATCAAGAAGTTTCCGATCCTCGCTCCGGAGGAAGAGTACATGCTCGCCAAGCGTTGGACCGAGCACGGCGACACCGATGCGGCCGCGAAACTGGTCAACAGCCACCTGCGGCTCGTGGCGAAAATCTCGATGGGTTACCGCGGCTACGGCCTGCCCGTGTCGGAGCTTATTTCCGAAGGCAATATCGGCCTCATGCAGGGCGTGAAGAAGTTCGAGCCAGAGCGCGGGTTCCGGCTCGCCACCTACGCGATGTGGTGGATCCGCGCATCGATCCAGGAGTACATCCTGCGCTCGTGGAGCCTCGTGAAAATGGGCACCACCGCAGCACAGAAGAAACTGTTCTTCAACCTACGCCGCATGAAGAACAAGATCGACGCGTTCGAGGACGGCGACATGCAGCCCGAGCATGTCACCAAGATCGCGACCGATCTCGGCGTGTCCGAGGCTGACGTCATCTCGATGAACCGCCGCATGGCACGCGGCGGCGACACGTCGCTCAACGCACCCTTGCGAGAGGAAGGCGAAGGCGAGTGGCAGGACTGGCTGGTCGACAATGGCCCGCTTCAGGACGAGCGCATCGCGGACGCGGAGGAGAAGCAGGTTCGGCACGAGTTGTTGGGTGAGGCGATGAAGGCGTTGAACGAGCGCGAAAAGTTCATCCTGACCGAGAGGCGTCTGGCGGAAGATCCCAAGACGCTCGAGGAGCTGAGCCAGGTCTACGCGGTCAGCCGCGAGCGCATCCGCCAGATCGAAGTGCGCGCGTTCGAGAAGCTGCAGAAAGCGCTGATCAACATCGCGGGCGAACGCAGGCTGCTCCCCGCGACCTGATCCCGCATGAAGGGGGGACGTGCGAGGCGGCTCGGCCTTTGGTTCGCCAAGGCAGTCGCTGCGTTCGTCGTCGTCACCATCCTGTGGGTGCTGGTCTACGCATTCGTGCCGCCGCCCGTCACTGCGACCATGCTCGTGAACGCGGCTGCGGGCGACAGCATCACCAAGAGTTGGCGTCGCCTGTCGTCGATCGACCCCGACATGGCGCGCGCGGCGATCGCGGGGGAAGACGGCAAGTTCTGCTCGCACAATGGCTTCGACACGGAAGCCATTGAGGACGCGTGGCGGCGAAACCAAAGCGGCAAGCGTATCCGTGGTGGATCGACGATCAGCCAGCAAACCGCCAAGAACGCGTTCCTGTGGCAAGGTGGCGGCTTCGTCCGCAAGGGCTTCGAAGCCTGGTTCACGGTGCTGATCGAAACGCTGTGGAGCAAGCGCCGCATCATGGAGGTCTACCTCAACGTCGCGGAAACGGGCATCGACACGTACGGTGTCGAGGCGGGCGCGCGTCGATACTTCGGGCATGGAGCGGACCGCCTGTCTACGAACGAGGCCGCGCGCATCGCCGCCGTGCTGCCCCTGCCCGCCAAGCGCGGTGCCATCGCACCCCGCGGCTTTACCCGACGCTACGGCAACCGCATCGCGCGCGACATCGGTACCGTACGACGCGACGGGCTGGACGCTTGCCTGCGCGACTAAGGAAATTAGGGCAGCTCGGATAGCTTGACTAAGTGGACTTTCTGTACTGCAGTAGGATTTCCCTGTGGTATCATTGTGCCCGCAAGGTTCGTCTCATCTATAATGTCAGCTTTAAACTCGACCACGTAATCAACATGTCCTTTCATGCCAAAAACATTTTCTAGATCTTCCGACAACGTGTGAGTTTGAACTCGAACCTTACCTGAGATCAGCTGCCGATCGACTGTGTAGGTTCCAATATAAAAAGGCTGAGTCTCCACCAAAAAGACGCTCGGTTTCTAGAATTATTATTGAGGGCGATAAGAACTCTCGCGGTGCCCCTACCTCAGTAGAACGCATCAGCCACATACCTTCAGTACTCACTGGAACCTCCTAAAAAGGCATCTTGAAGCCGGGCGGCAACTGCAACCCGCTCGTCACCTTGCCCATCTCCTCGCCCGCCGCCGCATCCGCCTTGGTGCGCGCGTCGTTGATCGCGGCGGCGACCAGGTCCTCGACCATCTGCTTCTCGGACGGCTGCAGCAGGCTTTCGTCAATGTCGACCGACACGATGCGGCCTTTCGCGGATGCGCGGATCTTGACGAGCCCGCCGCCGGACACGCCGTCGACCTCGATCGTATCCAGTTGCTGCTGCGCGCGCTCCAGCTCGGCCTGCGCGTTCTGCGCCATTTTGAGGATGTCGTCGAAATTGGGCATTCAGGCCTCCTGTTCGCGCCCGCTGTAGCCGAGCAACTCCGCCTCGGGAAAGGCGTCCAGCGCCGCCCGGACGAGCGGACGGTCCAGCACGTCCTGCTTTTGGCGCGCCTGATCGGCCGCCGCCTGTTCGTACAAGGTCGGCGCGGCCACCCCGTCGTTGAGCGCGACCTGCCAGGGCTCGCCCGTCAAAGCCTTGAGCGCCGCCCCCAGGTCGCGCGTCCAATCGGGTCCGAGCGGCCGATTGGGCTTGAGCACCACGCGCGATGTGTCGAGCGACACCAGTCCGACCTTGGCGCGCAGGTCCTCAGCCAGGATCCGATTGCCCGCGTCGTCGAGCGCATCGACCAGGGACGGGAAGTCGCGGTAGCGCGCCGACGGCTCGGCCGAAGCGGCAGGGGCGGACGGCGGAACGGAGGGCAGCGCGACGGCCTCGCCGTTGGCCAGCCTCGCGAGCAAGGCAGCAGGGTCGGGCATCTCCGCCGCGTGCATGACGCGCAGCAGCGCCATCTCCGCCGCTTCGAGGGGAACGGGCGCAGTGTTCACTTCGGCCAACCCCTTGAGCAGCAACTGCCACAGCCGATGGATCGTGCCGTGCCCGAGCTTCGCGCCCCAAGCGGCGTAGGCGTCGCGCTCCTCGGCCGACTGCGCGGGGTCCGCGCCGCCGCCCGCCTTGGCGCGCGTGATGCCGTGCACCGTGCCCAGAAGATCGCGCAGCAGCGCCGCGGGCTCGACGCCGAGATCGTACTGGCCGCGCACCGCCGCCAGCATCGCCGCCGCGTCGCCCCTCAGGATCGTACGGAGCAGATCGCGTACCAGTCCGCGGTCCGCGAGCCCCAGCATGTCGCGCACGTCCGCGGCCTCGACGCGCCCCTGCCCGTGCGCGATCGCCTGGTCGAGGATCGACAACCCGTCACGCGCCGACCCTTCGGCTGCGCGCGCGATCAGCGCGAGCGCCTCGGGATCCGCCTCGACCGCCTCCGCCTCCGCGACGTGTGCGAAGTGCGCGGCGAGCTTGTCGGCGGAAATGCGGCGCAGATCGAACCGCTGGCACCGCGACAGCACGGTGACCGGCACCTTGTTCAGCTCGGTCGTCGCGAACAGGAATTTCACGTGTTCGGGAGGTTCTTCGAGCGTCTTCAGAAGCGCGTTGAACGCGTTCTTGGACAGCATGTGGACTTCGTCGATGATGTACACCTTGAAGCGCGCGGACACCGCGGCGTAGCGCACCGCCTCCACGATCTCGCGGATGTCATCGACGCCCGTGTGGCTCGCCGCGTCCATCTCGACGACGTCGATGTGGCGCCCGTCGGCGATCGCGCGGCAGGGTTCGCACGCCCCACAAGGGTCGATCGTCGCGCCGCCCGTGCCGTCCGGGCCGACGCAGTTCAGCGCCTTGGCGATCAGCCGGGCGGTGGACGTCTTGCCGACTCCGCGAACGCCGGTGAGCAGGAACGCATGCGCGAGCCGATCGCGCTTGATCGCGTTGCCCAGCGTCCGCACCATCGCGTCCTGACCGATGAGTTCGGAGAAGCTCTGCGGGCGGTATTTGCGGGCGAGTACGCGGTATGGTGTCGCGGCGGCGGACGCGGCCGGTGCGTCGACGAAGAGCGCGGGTTCTTCCGATTCGCTAGGCATGAGGACTGTCTAAACGGACCTTGCCGTCGGAGCGATACGTCCCGGCGAAGCCGTGACGTCGAACCTCGTTGCACGAGGCCGGCCGCGCTGACGCGAAAGCGAAACAGCGATAGCTGTTTCGATCTCGCGTTGCGCGGTGGGAGCCGGGACGACCCGGCGCGAAACTCGTTGCGGCTGCTTCCTTCCGGACCTGACCGGGTTGGCGAGAGCGCCGCCCGCCCGACTCCCACACTTGATATGAGCGGGTGCGCGGCTTTGGGCAAGAGTCAGGGTATGCGCACCGTCAATCCGTCCAAGGTCGGGTAGAGGACGATCTGGCAAGCCAGGCGCGAGGTTCGCACCGTGTTCGGCGCGAGATCGAGCAGGTCTTCCTCATCGGCGCTCGCGGCCGGAAGCCGCGCGAAGTCGGCGGCATCGACGTGCACGTGGCAGGTGGAGCACGCCATCTGCCCATCGCATGTGCCTTCGAGCGGCTGGCCGCAGTCTTGCGCGACATCGAGCAACCGGGCGCCGGCCACGCCTCGTGCATCGACGACGCCGCTTGGGCCGACGAAGCGGACGGCGATCATGGCGCTTGCCGTCTCGCCGCCGCGTCGATCTCGGCGAGTGCGTCGGCAAACGCGACCCGGTCGGTTCCGCGGCCGAACCCGATACGCAGGGTGGAGCGGGCCTCGCGGTCGTTCAGCCCGATGCCGCGCAGGACATGGCTCGGACGCCCCGATCCGCTGGCGCAGGCCGATCCCGCCGACAGCGCGATGTGGCGGAGTTCGGAGATCAGCCGCGCCGCGTCAAGGCCGTCGCGGCGGATGCTCAGATTTCCGTGCCAGCGCAGGTCAGCGCTGCCGTTCAGCATCCAGCCGTCGGTAATCATCGGTTGGGCGAGCGACCACAGCGCCTCTAACGCGTCGACGTCCGCGTCCATCCGGCTCGCGGCAAGCAGCGCGGCCGCGCCGAACCCCGCGCACAAGGCGGGCGACAACGTTCCCGACCGCAAGCCGCCCTCCTGCCCGCCGCCGTGGATCAGCGGCTTGAGCGTCACGCCGTCGCGGATCCAGAGCGCGCCTATTCCCTTTGGTCCGAAGAGCTTGTGCGCCGACACTGCCACCATATCGCAAGCATGAGTGGGTACGGCGAGCCGTCCGAATCCCTGCACCGCGTCGCACAGCATGAGCGCACCCGCGGCATGCGCTAGCGCGCCGAGTTCGGCCACGGGCTGGACGACGCCAATCTCGTTGTTGACGAGCATCGCGCAGACCATGGCGGTCGTCCCGTCGATCGCGGCCGCTGCACCATCTAGGTCGATCAGCCCGTCGGCGCCTACAGGCAGCCGCGTTACCCTCCAACCCTGCGCTTCGAGCCAGTCGCAGCAGTCGAGCACGCACGCATGTTCGGTCGCGATCGTCACGATATGACGGCGTAGCGGCGACGTCGTGGCCGCTACGCCCTTGATCGCAAGGTTGACAGCTTCGGTTGCGCCGGAGGTGAAGACGAGGCGGCCTGGTTTATGCACCACCGCATCACGAAGGTGGAGCGCGGTCATGATCTGCTCGCGCGCGACCTCCACCGCGGCGGCCGCGCGCCTCCCTTCCTTGTGCGAGGAATGCGGGTTGCCGAACGCGTCCGGCTCCAGCCACGGCAGCATGGCCGCGCGAGCCTCGGGCGCGAGCGGAGTCGTCGCCTGATAGTCCAGGTAGATCATGCGGCGCGCCTGCGTGCCTCCCCCGCCAGCGAAGCCCATGCACGTGCGAAGCGGTCGACCTCGTCCCCCGTCGTCGCGGACCCGAAGCTGACGCGGATGACGTTGGCGCTCCACGCCGCATCGAGGCCGAGCGCGGCCAGGACATGACTCTGCCGAACCGCGCCCGACGAGCAGGCGCTGCCCGCCGACACGGCAAAGCCGAGCGCGTCCAGCCGGATGAGCTGCGCCGCCGCCGACATGCCGGGCATGTGGTACGATGCGATCATCGGTGAGCGCGGCGCGTGCGGACAAACGGTCGTCCCGCCCGCGTCCTCGATAGCGCCCTCGAGCGCGAAGCGGTTGGCTAGCTGGTCGCCGAACCAAAGCGGAAAGCCTTCATCGGTGCGCGGGTGATCGAGCGCGGCGGCGAACCCCAGGATCGCGGGCAGGTTCTCGGTGCCCGCGCGGTAGCCGCCTTCCTGACCGCCGGTCGGGTAGAGCATCTTCAGGTCGCGCACGAGCAACGCGCCCACTCCCGGTGGGCCGCCGAACTTGTGCGCGCTGACCGCGATGAGATCGGCAGCCGGTAGCGGGAGCTTGCCCGCCGATTGCGCGCAATCGACGAACAGCGTACCTCCGTTGCCGTCGACGGCTTCGAGTATTTGCGCGATCGGCTGGATCACGCCCGTCTCTGAATTGACGTGCTGGATGGCGACAATTCCACCCGGCACCAGGTGCAGCAGCTGAGCCAGCGCGGCCGGATCGACCTGCCCAAGTCCATCGACCGGCGCGTTCAGCCGCTCGGCGACCGGAGCCTGCCGCAGCACCGCGTCGTGCTCCACGGTCGAAACGAGCGGTTTCGGACCATGCAGCCAACAAGGGCGGAAGGCGATCGCCGCCGCCTCCGTCGCGCCGCTCGTGAAGATCAGCGACCCGGTCCAGCCGAGCGCCGCCTTGATCCGATCGCGCGCGTCCTCCAACCCGGCGCGCGCGGCGCGGCCGTCGCGGTGTTGCGACGACGGGTTCGCCCAACGCTCGAGCCCGTCGATCATCGCCGCGCGCGCGGCGGGCAGCACGGGTGTCGTCGCGGCGTGGTCGAGGTAGATGCGTGGCTGCACGGTCGGTCCGGTTTGCGCAAATTCGCGCATTCCTTATATAGCGCTCAACCGCCGCGCGCACAGTCGCGCGGCTCCCCAGCATCACCAGCGCAAGAAGACCGCCTATGCCCGAAGTCATCTTTCCCGGTCCCGAAGGCCGCCTGGAGGGCCGCTTCCACCCGGGCCCCCGCCCCCGCTCGCCAGTCGCCATGATCCTCCACCCGCACCCGCAGGGCGGCGGCACGATGAACAACCGCATCTGCCAGGAACTCTACAAGACTTTTGTCAGGCGCGGGTTCGCCACCCTGCGCTTCAACTTCCGATCGGTCGGCAAGAGCCAGGGCCTGTTCGACAACGGCGTCGGCGAACTGTCCGACGCGGCGTCCGCGCTCGACTGGGTGCAGCAGATCCACCCGGAAGCCGAACAGACCTGGATCGCGGGCAATAGTTTCGGCGCGTGGATCGGGATGCAGCTCCTCATGCGCCGGCCGGAGATCAAGGGCTTCATCTCGATCGCGCCGCCCGCGAACATGTACGACTTCACGTTCCTTGCCCCGTGCCCGTCGTCGGGAATCATCATCCAGGGCGATGGCGACGAGGTCGTCGCGCCGATCGCGGTCCAGAAACTGGTCGACAAGCTGCGGACGCAGCGGCACATCACTATCCACCACGACGTGATCCCGGGCGCGAACCACTTCTTCGCCAAGGAGATGCCGCAGCTTATGAAATCGGTCGACGACTATCTCGACATGCGGCTGGCGCAGCCTGTTCCGGTCAACCGGGTAGCGTCCAGATCAGGACGTTGATTAGAAGTACAGCCGCAGCGACGATCATCAGCGCGCCCTGCTTGCGGTTGCGGCGGAAGATGAAGATGCCGCCAAGCGTCAGCGCGAACACGGCGAGCATCATGATCGAGAGCGGGTAGGCGGCGGCTGGCGGCAGAACGTTCGGCATTCGCGACGGGACGTGACGCTTTACCGCGCCTTAAGCAAGGCGCGCCTAGATGCGACGTCATGGGCCTGTGGGACGTATCCGGAGCGAGTATTCGGCAACAGCAGATCGACCGCGCGTTCGATCGCATCGAGGAGACGATCCTGCCGGGCATCGGCATGCTGCTCGACACGTTGCTGGACGCCGCCGAGC
Organism: uncultured Sphingomonadaceae bacterium; assembly: GCA_964251385.1. Lineage (GTDB taxonomy): Bacteria > Pseudomonadota > Alphaproteobacteria > Sphingomonadales > Sphingomonadaceae > CADCVW01. The sequence goes on from CAXUJK010000006.1 coordinate 19,163, forward strand.
GGCGCGAGACGGCGATCACCCCTGCGGTTTATGCCGCCGAACTGCGCACGCTGGCGCTGCAGGTCGAGGCGTTGACGCGAGAGATCGAGGCGGTGTCGCCCTCGCGCGGGTCGTTCGGCGACGATCCGGGACTTAGCGCGGCGGCCGGATGATGTCCGCGTAGAGCGCGGGGTCGACGTTGCCGCCGCTCAGGACGACGACGGTGGTTGCATCGCACGGCACTCTGCCGGCCAGCACCGCGGCGAGCGCGACGGCACCGCCGGGTTCGACTACAAGCCGAAGCCGCGCGAAGGCGGCGCGCATCGCGACTTCCACCTCGGCCTCCGAAACGTGGACGCCGCGTGCGGCGCGTCTGTGCAGGACGTCGAACGTCAGCGGCGACACGAGGCGCGTCTGCAGCGAGTCGCACCGTGTCGGCGGCGCGTCTTCCGCGACGGGAATGCGACGACCCGCGACCAGCGATCGTGTCATATCATCCCAGCCTTGCGGTTCGACCGGGACGATTTCTGCAATGGGCAGCGCTAGCGCGATCCCGGCCGTCAGCCCGCCTCCGCCGCAGGGGATGACGACGCGGGATACGGTCGCGCCCGTTTGCTCGACAAGCTGTTGCGCCAACTCGAGGCCGCACGTGCCCTGCCCTTCGATGATGTCGACATCGTCGAAGGAAGGCACGAGCGTTGCACCCGTTTCATCCGCGATCGCGCCGGCGATGGCTTCGCGGCTCTGCGTCGCGCGGTCATAGACGATGACGCGGGCACCGAAGCTCTCGGTTGCGGCGCGCTTCACGACCGGCGCGTCCGACGGCATCACGATGGTGGCCGCCGTGCCAAGTCGCGTCGCCGCGATCGCTACACCCTGCGCGTGATTGCCCGACGAGAACGCAACGACGCCGCGCGCGCGTTCGTCGGCGTCCAGCTTCAGCAACCGGTTGGTCGCGCCGCGCAGCTTGAAGCTGCCGCCCGTCTGCAGGGGTTCCGCCTTGACCCAGAAGCGCAGGCCGCCAGCGTCGAACGGCAGCAGCGGCGTGCGGATCACGGAGGTCCAGATGCGCCGTGCGGCGGCCTCGACCCCGTCCCCGGATGGTAAACGAGGTGTGACCGGCTCCACGTCGAATCTCTTTACAGCTTTGTGTGCCAGACTTATATCGCGTCCTCGCTGCCCCATGGGACTTCCAACCGCAAGGCAGCTTAAACCGCAAATGACTGTTGGAGGTCCCTTGAATTGCACGAACATCATAGCGCGCTGGGGCTAGCAAGCACCCCGAACGAGACCGCCCTTGGACTCGTGAATGCCCAGCGCCCGGTTCAGCCGGTCACGTTGCTTCGACCGCATGCCGCCGCGCGTGCCGCCGGCTTTTTTCGCGAGAAGTTTCCCGGCACGTCGATGTACGCGGTCAAGGCGAACCCGTCGCCCGAACTGCTGCGGATCCTTTGGGACAGCGGCATAACGCACTACGACGTTGCGTCGATCGGCGAAGTGCGGCTCGTCGCGCGCCAGCTTCCGGACGCGACTTTGTGTTTCATGCACCCGGTCAAGGCCGAGGAGGCGATCGTCGAGGCGTATTGGACGCACGGCGTGCGCACCTTCTCGCTCGACACGCAGGACGAACTGGACAAGATCCTGCGCGCGACGGAGAACGCGACCGACCTCAACCTGCTCGTTCGGCTACGCGTCTCGTCCGAGCACGCCAAGCTCAGTCTCGCATCGAAGTTCGGCGCGCAAGCATCGGAAACGAAAGACCTTCTGTTCGCAACGCGGCAGGCGGCGGACGCAATGGGGATCTGCTTTCACGTCGGATCACAAGCCATGTCGCCCGCTGCCTACAGCCAGGCCTTCGCCCGCGTGCGCGCCGCGATCGTCGAGGCCGCGGTTACGGTGGATATCATAGATGTCGGCGGCGGATTTCCGTCGACCTATCCAGGCATGGAGCCGCCCCCGCTCGAAACGTATTTCGCCGTCATCCACAAGGCGTTCGAGGATCTGCCGATCTCCTACTCCGCTGAGTTGTGGTGCGAACCCGGCCGGGCCCTGTGCGCGGAATACGCGTCCGTCCTCGTGCGCGTCGAGAAGCGTCGGGGCGAGGAGCTTTACATCAACGACGGCGCGTACGGCGCGCTGTTCGATGCCGCGCATATCGGCTGGCGCTTTCCGGTGCAGCTCGTGCGCGAAGGCGGCAGCAGGGTGCGCGACATGGACTTCAGCTTCTATGGTCCGACGTGCGATGATATGGACTATATGGCCGGGCCGTTCTCCCTGCCCGGCGACGTCCAAGCGGGCGACTACATCGAGATCGGGATGCTCGGCGCCTACGGCTGCGCGATGCGGACTGGCTTCAACGGCTTCGGTTCGGAGGAGCGGGTGATCGTCGGCGACGAGCCGATGGCGACGCTGTACGCCGCGGACGATCGTCAGGAACGCCGGAGCAACGTCGTCAAGCTGTAGCGTGAACCCGTCATCCCAGCGCAGGCTGGGACCTCAGCGAGTTTCGCCCGCCGTAGCAATAACCCACTGATATCCCAGCCTGCGCTGGGATGACGTACTCCTCCGCAAGAGAAATCCGATGAACACTGAAGCCAAAATAAACGACACGCGTAAGGCGGAACTGCTCGCGAACGAAGTCGAGCATATCGACATCAAGTCGTTCGACGCACGCCCGATCGTCGACGCCATGAAGAAGATGAGCTTCACCAGTCGCGATCTCGGCCGCGCGACGGACATCTATAATCTGATGCTGGCCGATCCAGGCTGTTCGGTCATCCTCGTCATCGCGGGCTCGACGAGCGCGGGCGGGTGCATGGACCTGTACGCCGACCTCGTCGCCAACAACATGGTCGACGCGATCGTCGCGACGGGTGCGGCAATCGTCGACATGGATTTTTTCGAAGCGCTTGGTCACAAGCATTATCAGGCGCTTGAGATCCCCGACGACGACACGCTGCGCAGCCTCTACATCGACCGCATCTACGACACGTATATCGACGAGGAGAAGCTGCAGGAGACCGATCACACGATCGGCGACATCGCCAACAGCCTGGAGCCCCGCCCCTACTCGTCACGCGCGTTCATTCGCGAAATGGGCCGTTGGCTGACTGCCAACGGCAAGAAGGACAACAGCCTCGTCAAACTCGCGTTCGAGCATGACGTGCCGATCTTCTGCCCTGCCTTCACCGACTCGTCAGCGGGATTCGGCTTGGTCAAGCACCAGGTCGACGCGATGAAGGCGGGCAAGCCCTACCTGACGATGGACTCGATAGCCGACTTTCGCGAGCTGACGGACATCAAGATCAATGCGGGCGATACGGGCCTGCTCATGATCGGCGGCGGCGTGCCCAAAAATTTTGTGCAGGACACGGTCGTCTGCGCCGAAATCCTCGGGCACGAGGAGGTTGCGGTGCATAAATATGCGATCCAGATCACTGTCGCCGATGTTCGCGACGGCGCCTGCTCGTCGTCCACGCTTCAGGAAGCGGCGAGCTGGGGCAAGGTCAGCACCGCCATGGAACAGATGGTGTTCGCGGAAGCGACGTCGGTGCTGCCGCTGCTCGCCTCGGACGCGTACCACCGCGGACATTGGCGGGGTCGCGAAGCACGGCGTTTCGCCAAGATGTTCGACTAGCGCATGCGCACGCGGCGGTAGGGAACGAAGTCGCCGAGGAAGACAAAGCCTGTTTCGAACCGGCTTCCTTGATCGACGAGCCGCACCGTATCGATGCTGCACAGGCGATCCGAGTACAACCGGGTCACGAGAATGTCCCACCGATCAAGACTTTCCGCGCCAGCGCGAGGGCGGTTGACGTAGATCGTGCTGCCGGCATCGTAGACGATCGCGGTGTCGTCGATGATGCGGCTGGAGCGGACCTGGCGCAGGCTGATGCAATCGACGGGTTCGCCCGCGACACGACCTTCGAGTTCGCGCGCGAGTTGCGCCTCGGGGTTCAACCGCGGTCGGGCGTCGGCGGTGCCGGATGCGAAAAGCGCCACCGCGGCAATGACTGGAAGGAATGCACGCATGATGACGTCCTGCAAATTCGGTTTCTTGACGAGACCGATACCACGATCCGACTGAACCGCCAATGAGCAGCGCCGACTAGATCGGTCGGACGAAAAGCGCGGCGAGTTCCACATGGGTCGACCACCGGAACTGCCCGACAGGCCTAACCCATTCCAGCCGATATCCGCCTTCGCACAACACCCGAGCATCACGTGCGAAACTGTTGGGATTGCAAGATATATAGGCGATGCGCGGGACAAGCGAGCGCGCAAGTTCCGCCACCTGTTCGCGCGCCCCCGCACGCGGGGGATCGAGGACGACGGCGTCGAACGCGACGAGCTCCGCCACGGTCAGCGGGCGGCGGAACAGGTCGCGGTGTTCGACCGTCAGACCGGGTCGGGACCGCGCCGCTGCCATGAGCGCCAGCGCGCTGTCCCGCGCGCCTTCGACCGCGTGGACGCGAGCGGAGAGGGACAGCGCGAATGTTCCCAGCCCGGCGAACAGATCGGCCGCGTTTGCGACGTCTCCGACGGCTTCGCGTGCCGCGGACACGAGCGCCGCCTCGCCGTCTTCGGTTGCCTGAAGGAAACTGCCGGAAGGGAACGGGATGGCGACGCCACCGAGCGACACCGCGGCGGGCGCGGGCTCCCAGCGCGGTTGCGGGCCGAAACCGTCGTCGATCGAGAGCCGGGCCAAGGCATGACGGCACGCAAATTCGGTCAGTGCGTCGAGACCGTCCAAGCCGTCGAACGCTGCACCGGTGATCGTAAGATCGATGCCGCCGTGGATCAGCGTCATCGCGATCTGCCCCGCCTTGCCGCGCCCGCGCAGCAAGTGGCGGATCGGTTCCACGAGCGCGAACAGCGGAGGCGCGAGGATGTGGCATTCGCGCATGTCGACGATGTCGTGGCTGCGCGCGGACTTGAAGCCGACCGCGACTTGCCTGCCGCGCGCGGCGAAGTGGAGCGTCGCGCGGCGGCGGGAGCGTGGCGGCGACAGATGCGGATTGCGAATCAAGATGTCGGCGATCCCGTTGGCGCGCAGCGCGCCCGCGATGCGGTCCATTGTAAAGGCCGCGTAGGCGGCGTCGTCGACATGCTGGAGCTGGCAGCCGCCGCATTCGGGAAAGTGACGACACGGCGGCACCTGCCGATGCGGTCCGGCGACGAGCGTGCCGTCGGCCCCCAGCGTATCGCCGGGTACGGCGAACGGAATGTAGCATCCGTCGGCATCGACGCCTTCGCCGCGCGATGCGATGCGAACGATCTCGCTCATCGGCAGCGGGCGACGGCCGCGGGAAGCGCGTTCGCCAGGTCGTCGGCGACGAAGGGTGCCGGAGTCGCCCGTGCAGCTGCCGCGTGCAGCCAGACAGCGGCGCATGCGGCGTCGAAGGGGTCACCGACTTGCGCGAGCATCGTTCCGCAGACGCCGGCGAGGACGTCGCCGGTGCCCGCGGTTGCGAGATCGTGGGAGCCGGGCAGCGCGATCGCGGCGCGTCCGTCCGGGGCGGCGATCACCGTGTCCGGTCCCTTGAGAACGACCACGGCTCCGGCCAGTCGTGCGGCCGCGCGCGTGCGCGCGACCTTGTCGCCCGGCAGCGGCCTGAAGGTGCGCGCGAACTCGGCCCCGTGCGGCGTGACTATGGCGGGCACGTCGAAACGGCGTGCGTCCAGATGCCACAGCCCGTCCGCATCCACGACGAGTGGCCGCCCCGACGCCAGCGCGGTCTCAAGGATCGTTCGCGCGTCCGCGTCGCGTCCGAGGCCGGGACCAACGACGATCGCGCCGATGCGAGGATCGGTCAGGTCGGTGCGGGAACGCCTAACGATCGCGGCCGGAAGATGCCAGGACGCGTCGTCGCTTAGAAGCTGAACGTACCCCGCGCCCGAACGCGCCGCGCCCAAGGTCGCGAGCCCCGCCGCGCCCGGCATCGCGCCGCCCAGTACGACAACCAGACCGCGCGTGTACTTGTGGTCGGCCGGACCGGGGGTCGCCAATCGCTGCCGCGCCAGTTCGACGAGATCGGATGCGACGGGCACGCCGATGTCCGCGACGATCAGGCGGCCCATGCGTGCGGCGGCGGGTTGCAGCAGATGCGCGGGCTTGAGCGCACCCAGCGCGATCGTCGCATCGAAGCGCGGGACGTCCGAGAGCAGCGCGCCGTCGTCGCTCGCAACCCCGCTTGGAAGGTCGACGGCGACGCGAACCTGGGCGGCGCCGGCGAGCCGGTGAAAGGCTTCGTTCAGATCAGGGTGCAGGCCGCGCTTCAGACCCGTTCCGAACAAGGCGTCGATTAGCAAAGGTGTGGGGGCCGCGTCCTTTATCAGCTCGACGGGACCCGTCCAAGTCGCGCGCGCCGCTGAGGCCTCGTCGGTCGTCGGCTGTCCGCTGGCCGCGACGCGCACGCGAACGCCCGCGGCGGCGAGATGGCGTGCGGCGACGTAGCCGTCGCCGCCATTGTTGCCGGGGCCGCACAGCACAAGGGCGTCGGACGCGCCCGCGAAGCGCATCGCGGCGTCCGCAACGGCCGCTCCTGCCCGTTCCATCAGCGTGCCGGCATCGGTGCCAGCAGCAATGACAGCCGCTTCCGCCGCGCGCATCCGCGCGGCGTCGAGGATCGGCCTCACCGCGTCGCCGCGGGCAGCCGGTAGCGATCTCCGGCGATCGCGATCTCGATCCCACCCGCGTCCTGGCCGCGCGTCGTGGCGGCGACCGACCCATCGGCGGCGACGATCCCGCCGCCGTCCGCGTCGACCTCCACCCTGCGAAAGCCGCCGTCGGGTGCGTTCAAGGTCAGGACCGTGCGCCCTTCGACAACGGTTCGGACGACGCGACATGCGGTGTCGAAGGTTTCCGCGCCTTCGAGCGCGCACGGAGCGGCGATGCCCGCAACCTGGACCGGCTCGGCTGCCTCTTCGCGGCCGCATGCGGCAAGAAGGATGATGAATAGGCAGATGCGCATAGGGCGATCTAGCGCGAACGCCCGCCCCTTGCCTAGCGCAGTCGCGTCGCCATGCGCCACCAGCCGGGACGCGCGGCGGCGATCCGTGCGTCCGCGTCATCGCGCGCTGCCGTGTCGGCGTAGAGCGCGAAGCAGGTCGCGCCCGACCCCGACATGCGAGCGAGCGTCGGGCGCGTGTCGGTCAACGCGCGCAGCACGTCGGCGACCGGCGGGCACAGTGCGATGGCGGGTGCTTCGAGGTCGTTTCGGCCGGACAGCGCGGCTTCCATGATGCTGCCCACTGCCAGCGGTCCTCGGTCGGTGCCGTCCCACCCGCGAAATACGGGGCCGGTGGCGAGCGGGACACGCGGGTTGACGAGCAGGACCGGCAGACCGCTCGCGTCCTCCATGTCGGGGATCGACAGGTCGACGCCCGTTCCCGACCCGATGCGCGTGCGGGAAACGATACAGGCGGGGACGTCGGCACCAAGCACGGCGGCGCGGCGTTGCAGGTCCTCGTCGATCGGGACCCGCCAGTGTCGGCCCAGCAGCCGGATCGCCGCGCCCGCGTCCGCCGATCCTCCGCCGAGCCCCGCCGCGACGGGTAGGCGCTTGTCAAGCCGGATCGCCGCGCCGCAGCTCGGCCCGCTCATGCGCGCGGCGGCGAGCACGAGGTTTTCGCCGTCGCCGGCCAGCGCGTCCGCGAACGGGCCGGTAACGGTGAGGCTCAGCGCGTCGGCAGTTGAGACTTCGAGCCGGTCGCCATCTTCGCAGAAAGCAAAGATCGTTTCGATGCGGTGGTAGCCATCCGGGAGACGCTCGCGGACGTGGAGCGCGAGGTTGATCTTGGCGTAGGCGGTCTCGCCGTCGATCAAGGCGCGGCGGCGGCCGGCGACCATCCGTCGGCGAGCTTGACCTGCAGCCGCTTGGTCTCTTCGGTGTCGGCGTGGAGCAGCGCGGCGCTCCATGCGTAGCGCGCGTCGACGCGGCGGCCCGCGCCCCAGTAGGCGTCGCCCAGATGCTCTCCAATCGCCGCTTGGCGCGGATCGGCGGCGGACGCGCGTTCGAGCGTGGCGACCGCTTCCGCCGTCTTGCCGCGGCGGAACAGCGCCCAGCCGAGCGAATCGGTGATCGACGCGTCGTCAGGGGCGAGGCGGCTGGCCTCGCGGATCAGCTTTTCGGCGGCGTCGAGATTTTCGCGGCGTTCGAGCTGCGCGTAGCCCAGATAGTTGAGCACCTGCGGTTCGGCGGGCGCGATGCGGTACGCGGCCTCGAGCGCGGCACGCGCGTCGGGCCAGGCGTCGGCCTCCTCGAGCGCGGCCCCGCGCAGCAGATGGAGCAGCCATAGTTCGGGTCCGGGCGCGCCGCCCTCCCGCAACGCGATCGCGCGAGCGTAAACGGGCGCGGCCTCGGCGTGGCGGTCGACCTCACCCAGCAGGTCGCCGTAGCGCACGAGGTCGGCTACGCCCGCGCCTGGCCGTTCGGCCGCGCCGCGCGCCTGCGCCAAGGCGGCGGCGCGGTCGCCCGAGCGCACGAGCAATTGCGCGCGCTGACCGAGCGCCGCGCCCGCGAAAGGATCGTCGCTCATGACTTGGGAGAGCGCGGCGATTGCGGGCGCGATCTGGTTGTCGGCGGCGAGCAGCTCGCTCGTGACCAGCCAGGTTTCGCTGTTGTCGGGCGCCATGTAGGTCGCGAGCCGGGCAAGCGAAACCGCGAGCGGCGTAACGCGTTCGCGCTGCAGGTCGACGGCGAAGCGCACGAACAATTCGGCCATGCCGTCCGCCATGCTGTCAACCGCGCCGGGAATGGTTTTGCGCGCGGCGAGCAGGCGACGACCGGCGGCAAGAGGCTCGTCGTCGCCGGTCAGCAGGTCGGCGGCAGCCTTGCGCTCGCCAAGTTGGGCGAGCCGCGCCGCGCCCGCGAGCCGAATACGTTGCGCGCGCCCGCCGCCACCCTTGGCCACCTCCGCGATCGCGGCGGCTCCGGGCGCTTCCTGCTTGGTCGCGAGCAGCAGAAGCGCGCGATGTTCGTCCCAGTAAGATCGCGCCGCCTCGTCGGGGGGGTTCGCCAGCAAGGCGATCGGGTCGTGACCGCGTTCGGCGAAGGCGATCCAGGCGCGCGCCACGGGCAACAGGAACGGGAACGCCCCGTTCGCCCCGATGCGTTCGGTAACCGCACGGGCGGCACGCCAGTCGTTGCGTCGCGCCGCGTCCGCGAGCGACCAGAGCAGGCCTTCGGCGGGCAGCGCCCCCGCTCTGTCCAGCGTCGCGGCGGCGGACCGCGCGAGTGTCCAGTCTCCCGCCTGCATCGCCTGACGCAATGCTTCGGCCGCTAGCACCTGGTTGCCGGGCTCGGCGGCGAGCGCCTGCGCGAAGCTGCGCGCGGCCTCGTCGGGTTCTCCGCGTGCCTGCGCGGCGCGGGCGCGGACATAGTTCGCCTCCGCTCCTCGCAACGCGCGTTGGGCGGCCGCAGGAACGCTCGAGGCGGCCGCGGCGGCCATCAGCAGGAGGCTACATGTTCGGATAATTGGGCCCTCCCCCGCCTTCGGGAACGACCCAGTTGATGTTCTGCGTCGGGTCCTTGATGTCGCACGTCTTGCAGTGGACGCAGTTCTGCGCGTTGATCTGAAGCCGCGGCCCCGCCGTCTCCTCGACATACTCGTAAACGCCGGCCGGGCAGTAATGCTGTTCCGGCCCGCCGTAGAGCGGAAGGTTCACCGCCGTCGGCCGCGACGCGTCGCGCAGCGTCAGGTGGATCGGCTGATCCTCCTCGTGGTTGGTGTTGGACAGATAGACGGACGACAATTTGTCGAAGCTCAGCACGCCGTCCGGCTTGGGGTAGCGGATCGGCGTCGCGACGTCCGCGCGGTGCAGGCGCGTGTGGTCGGCATGGTGCTTGAAGGTGAACGGCAGGCCGATGCCCAACGTCCGCATCCACATGTCCGCGCCCGCGATGACCGTTCCCATCGTGCTTCCGAACTTGGCGACGGCTGGCTCGGCGTTCTTGACCATCTTCAGTTCGTCGGCGATCCACGACGCGTTGACGGCCGGGTGGTAGGCGGTGAGCTCGTCGTTCGCCCGGTCCGCGACGATGGCGTCGAAAGCGGCCTCGGCGGCGAGCATGCCCGACTTCATCGCGGTGTGGCTCCCCTTGATGCGAGGCACGTTGACGAAGCCGGCCGAGCACCCGATCAGCGCGCCGCCGGGAAACGCGAGTTTCGGCACGGATTGCCACCCGCCTTCGTTGATGACGCGCGCGCCGTATGACACGCGGCGGCCGCCCTCGAGCATGTCGGCGATCATCGGATGGTGCTTCCACCGCTGCATCTCGCTGAACGGCGACAGGCTCGGGTTGCGGTAGCCCAACCCGACGACAAACCCGATCGAGACCTGATGGTTCGCCTGGTGGTAGATCCACCCACCGCCCCAGTCGTCGCCCATCGGCCAGCCCTGGGTGTGAATGACCCGGCCCGCGCTGTGCTTCTCGGGAAGAATATCCCACAATTCCTTGACGCCGAGGCCGTAGATCTGCGGCTGGCAGTCCGCCTCCAGGTCGAAGATGCGCTTGACTTCCTTGGTCAGCGACCCCCGCGCGCCCTCCGCGAAGAAGGTGTAGCGCGCGTGGAGTTCGAGGCCGGGCTGGTAGTCGGGCTTGTGCGTCCCGTCGCGCGCGATCCCCATGTCGCCCACCGCGACGCCCTTGACCGAGCCGTCGTCGTTGAACAGCACTTCGGCGGCGGCGAAGCCCGGGAAGATTTCGACGCCGAGGCCTTCCGCCTTTTCCGCCATCCAGCGGCAGAAATTGGCGAGGCTGCCCGTGTACGTGCCCTTGTTGCCCATGAAGGACGGCATCATGAGGTGCGGCAGATTGAATTTGCCCGTCTTGGTGAGGACCCAGTGTTCGTTGGTGGTGACAGGAACGGTCAGAGGCGGGTTCGGCTCATCACGCCAATCCGGGAAGAGCTCGTCAAGCGCTTTCGGGTCCTGAACCGCGCCCGACAGGATGTGCGCGCCGACCTCGGAGCCTTTTTCCAGGATGCAGACGGACAGTTCGCGGTCCGCGGCGGCGGCGAGTTGCTTGAGCCGGACGGCGGCGGACAGGCCGGCAGGGCCCGCGCCAACGATCACCACGTCGTACTCCATCGATTCCCGGTCGCTCATCTCGTCCTTTCCACCGCGTGAGGCCAACGTTCCGCCTTGCCGACCGTGCCCACCGATTGACGCGGTCGTCAACATCGTAGCTGGTAATTGGGTGGGTCGGCCGATCAGCACAACCGAGTTGGACGCCGCCAGGAGCACGCTCGACTGGTGGCTGACGGCGGGCGTGGATACGCTGATCGAGGAGACGCCAAGGGATTGGCTGATCAAGCCTTTCTCCCCAACCCTCACGTCATCCCAGCGCATGTTGGGATCTCAGGGGCTTACGGTTCCGCAACTGCAGACCCCTGAGATGCCGGCCACCGCCGGGGTGACGGTTAGTTCTAGCGGCGCTCTTCCCGGCGACCTCGAAGCCCTCCGCCATCTTTACGAAACGCAGAGCGATCTACCCTTCGCGGGCTCGGGCACCACCCGCGTCCTGCCGACGGGCAATCCCGCATCCGGGCTGATGATGCTCGCCGACATGCCGACGGGCGATGACGCGGCGGCGGGGGTGATCTTTTCGGGCGATGCCGGGCTGCTTTTCGATCGCATGCTGGCGGCGATCGGGCGGGACCGGGCCTCGATCTATCTGGCCACCCTGTCCTGCCTCGCGGCACCCGGCGGCCGACTCGACGCCGCGACCGCCGACGATTGCGGCGCTCTGGCGCGGCATCATCTGCGGCTCGCCGGGCCGACGCGCGTGCTGTTGCTGGGCGAGGCGGCGACGCGCGTCATGACCGGGCTGTCACTGCCCGCCGCTCGCGGGCGGGTGCATGCGATCGACCTCGGCGGCGACGCGGGCGAGCAGCGCGTTAACGCGGTCGCCACCTATCATCCCCGATACCTGCTGACGCGACCCGCCGCCAAGGCGGGAGCGTGGAGCGATCTCCAGCTGCTGATGGGGATCGACGCGACGAACGGACGGACGAGATGAAGTTTTTCTTGACGGGCGCGGCCCTCGCGCTCTCCGCAACGCCCGCGACGGCGCAGATCGAGGCGGTAGCGCAAGAGGCGGCACGCGCGCCGCTGCCGGTTCCGGCGGCACCTCTTCCGATCTACGTCGCGCCCGTTAAGCCGAAGGTGTCCGCGACCGCGTCTTCGTACCGGTCGGTGTTCGCGGCGCTCAAGGCGGAGAACTGGTCGACCGCCACCGCGCTGCTCGACGGCATGCGCGATGGGCCTCTGCACGCGGTGGCGCGCGCGGAACTGTACTTGGCGAAAGGCTCGCCGCGCGTCGAAGTCGGCCAGTTGCTCAGCCTGATCGAAACCGCGCCCGAGCTGCCGCAGGCTCCGCAACTCGTCACGCTGGCGCGCGCGCGCGGCGCGGAATACCTGCCGAACCTGCCATCCGAACAGCGTCTCGTCGGCCTGACCCCTTCCCCGCGCCGCGAACGCGCGCGCTCCGTGACCGGAGACCCGGTCAGCGATACGATGCGCCCTCTCGCCGAACCGCTGATCAAGGATGATCAGCCCGCCGCGCTCGAAGCGTTGCTGATGGAACGTGAGCCATACCTCACCCCGGACGCGCGCACCGAGTGGCAGCAGCGGACCGCGTGGACCTACTACGTCGTCGGCAACTACGACGGCGCGCGCCGCCTCGCCGAGTCCGCTCGCGCCGGGTACGGCGACTGGGCGGTTCAGGGAGACTGGGTGCTCGGGCTGACTGCGTGGCGGCAGGCCGATTGCGCGACGGCGGCGGACGCGTTCGGGCGGGTCGCCTCACGTTCGCGCGACGCGGATCTGACGTCCGCCGGGCACTACTGGGCCGCGCGAGCGGATCTCATGTGCAAGCGCCCGGAACGCGTGCAGGCGCGCATGCGTAGCGCCGCGCGGCTGTCCGAAACCTTCTACGGCCTGCTCGCGGGCGCGACGCTCAACCTCGCCAAGCCGAAGACCTCGGTCAGCATCACCGCCGCAACGTTGCTCGCGACGCGTCCCAACGTGCGCGCGGCGGCGATGCTCGCGGAGATCGGCGAGACCAGGCTCGCCGACACGCTGATCCGGCACCAGGCGCGGATCGGCGCGGGCACGGACCATGCCGGATTGTTGGGGGTCGCCGCCAAACTCGATTTGGCGTCGACGCAGTACTGGCTGGCGCATAATGGCCCGAGCGGAACGTACGTCCGCGTGGGCGACCGGTATCCGGCTCCGAGCTGGAGCCCACGCCGCGGCTGGCGCGTCGACAAGGCACTCGTGTTCGCGCACACGCTGCAGGAGTCGGCGTTCCGCACGGCGGTCGTCAGCCCGGCGGGTGCAACCGGGCTGATGCAGGTGCGCCCGGGTACGGCAGGCGACATCGCGCGCGAACGCGGCGAGTCTTTTTCCGCCGATCAGCTGCGCGAGCCTGCGTACAATATCGAGTACGGCCAATCCTATCTGGAATATCTGCGCGATCGCAGTGCCACAGGCGGACTGCTGCCTAAGGTCATCGCGGCCTACAACGCGGGTACCGTGCCCGTCGAAAAGTGGAACCTGTCGGTGCGCGACGGCGGCGATCCGCTGCTCTACATCGAGTCGCTTCCCTACTGGGAAACGCGCGGCTACGTGCCGACGATCCTGCGCAACTACTGGATCTATCAGGCGGAGGCGGGCGAGGCGTCACCAAGCCTGGTCGCGCTGGCGCAGGGCAAATGGCCGCGCTTCCCGACGGTGTCGCAGCGCGTCGCTCGCCGCAACGACGAGGGTCAGGTCGCGCAGCCCACGCGCTAATGTTCTTGATCTGTTCTTCACACTCGGGTATACACAATGCGTGCCCGTTCTTCCCGCCATCGCCGGTCGAGGCGCGACGCTTAACGGCCTGAGCACGCGCTTCGACGCTTCGCTGCGCGAGACGTGCGAGGACTGGCTCGACGCTCGCGAGGCGATCGACGGGCCGATGCCGCATCTGCGCACCACGGTGACGATCGAGCGGCCCAAGACGATCATTTCCCGCAACACGTCGCCCGACATCGGTTTCGACCGCTCGATCAACCCGTATCGCGGGTGCGAGCATGGCTGCATCTACTGTTTCGCCCGGCCGACGCACGCGTTCCACGACCTGTCGCCCGGGCTGGATTTCGAAACCAAGCTGTTCGCCAAGCCGGACGCCGCGGCGCTGCTGCGGGTCGAGCTGTCGAAGAAGACCTACGCCGTCGCTCCGATGGCGTTGGGCACCAACACCGATCCGTATCAGCCGATTGAGGCGCGCTACGGGGTCACCCGGTCGATCGTCGAGGTGCTGGCGGAAACAAACCACCCGCTGTCGATCACGACCAAGTCGGACAGGGTGACGCGCGACATCGACCTGCTTAGCCCCATGGCGGAGCGCGGGCTGGTCGCGGTGTGCGTATCGGTTACGTCGCTGGACCCGGCAGTGTCGCGCACGCTCGAGCCGCGCGCGCCGTCCGCGCGCAAGCGGCTGGCGGCGGTTCGCGCGCTGACCGACGCGGGCATTCCGACCTTCGTCTCGCTCGCGCCGGTCGTGCCCGCGATCACGGATCACGAACTCGAGCACCTCGTCGAGGCTGCCGCGAAGGCGGGTGCGATCGGGAGTTTCTACATCCCGCTCAGGCTGCCGTACGAGATCGCGCCTTTGTTCAAGGCGTGGCTGGAAGCGCATTATCCCGACCGCGCGGACAAGGTCATGGGCATCGTGCGATCGATCCGCGACGGGCGCGACAACGATCCGGGGTTCTTCAGCCGCATGCGCGGTACCGGGCCTTGGGCCGACCTGCTGCGCACGCGCTTCTCGATCGCGACCAAGCGGCATGGGTTGATCGGGGATTATCCGAAGCTGCGCACGGATTTGTTCGAGGCTCCGGCGGGAGCGCAGATGCGGCTATTTTGAACCGGTATGTCATCCCAGCGCATGCTGGGATCTCGGTGGTGTCGAGCTGCCGGCAGTCGAGGCTTCCTGAGATCCCAGCATGCGCTGGGATGACGGTTAGTTCGTCGGCAGGACGTGATCCTTATACTGCTCGCGGAGCGCGACCTTGAGCAGCTTGCCCGTCGCGCCGTGCGGCAGGCTGTCGACGAACAGGATCTCGTCGGGCATCCACCATTTGGCAACGCGCGTGGACAGGTGGTCGAGGATCACATCCGGCGTGACCCGCGCGTCCGGCGCGCGGACAACGAGAAGTAGCGGCCGTTCGTCCCATTTGGGATGCGGAACTCCAACCGCCGCGGCCTCCGCGACGCCAGCGCATCCCACCGCCGCGTTTTCGAGCTCGATCGAGCTGATCCACTCGCCGCCGGACTTGATGACGTCCTTGGCACGGTCGGTGATTTGCATGACGCCGTCGGGGTGGATGACCGCGACGTCGCCCGTGTCGAACCAGCCGTCCGCGTCCGTGGGGGGGCCGGCCTCGTCGCCGAAATATCGCGCGATGATCCACGGCCCGCGAATCTGCAGCGCGCCCGACGACGTGCCGTCGCGTGGTAGCGGACGGCCGTCCTCGTCCGCGACGCGCAACTCGACGCCGAATGGGATCCGGCCCTGTTTGACCGTGTAGTCTATGCGCGCCTCGTGGCTCATCTCGTCCCACTCCGGTGGCGGCGCGCCGGACGTGCCGATCGGCGAGGTTTCGGTCATGCCCCAGGCGTGGCCGACTTGGATGCCACGGGCGACGAACCATTCGATCATCGAACGCGGCGCGGCCGATCCGCCGATGGAGACGAGCTTGAGCGCGGGCAGCGCGTCGCGTCCGGCCTCTCCCATCGCACCGATATGGGTCATCAGCGACAACCACACGGTCGGCACGCCTGCGCTGTGCGTGACGCGCTCTGTCTCGAACAACTCGAGCAGGACCTTCGGGCGATAGTCAGCGCTGAAGACGAGCTTGACCCCCGCCATTGCGGTCGAGAACGGCAGGCCCCAGGCGGCGACGTGGAACATGGGAACGATCGGCAGCGCCACCGTGCGCGCCGACAGGTCGAACACGTCGGGCGCGATCTCCGCCATCGCGTGCAGCACGGTGGAGCGGTGTTCGTAGAGCACGCCTTTCGGATTGCCCGTCGTGCCGCTGGTGTAGCACAGCATCGCCGGATCGCGCTCGTCGCCTTCGGCCCAGACGAAATCGTCCACCTCGTCGGCGATCAGGGCTTCGAACCCGTCCGCCGCATCGAAACACACGAAATGCTCGATCGTGGTCCAACGCGGCTTCATGCGCTCGACGATGGGCGCGAACGCGGCGTCGTAGAACAGGACGCGGTCCTTGGCGTGGTTGGCGATGTAGGCGAGTTGGTCGTCGAACAGCCGCGGGTTGATCGTGTGGACGACCGCGCCCATTCCGATAACGCCGTACCATGATACGAGATGGCCGCTATGGTTCATCGCCAACGTCGCGACGCGGTCGCCGCGTCCGATGCCGAGCCGGGTCAGCGCGTTGGCGAGTTTGCGCGCGTCGCGGGCGACTCCGGCCCAGTTCGTGCGCGTCGTCGTACCGTCCGCCCAGCGCGAGACGATTTCGCGGGTGCCGTGCTCGCGCGCGGCATGTTCGAGAAGGCGCGGGATGCGCAGCGGCCAATCCTGCATCCCGCCTATCATCTAGGCGACCGCCGCGAGCTTGGGGGCCTCGAGCACGCTCAGCGTCACGGCTTCCTCCCCCGCGACGCGCGCGATCCGCGCCGCGATCTCGGCGTCCAAAGTAAAATCCCTGCCGAGGAGAAGCGACGCGCGCATTCCGTCCGCGACAACCTCGATCTCGACATGTCCGTTGCCGCCCCGTGCGTCGACCAGTTCGGCCGCGAGCGCGTCGAGCGTCGCGCGATCGGTCACGGTCGCGGTCAGCCGCACGCGCGTGCGGCGGCTGAGCGCCTCGAACGGCTGGATGCGCTTGACGGTGATGCGTGGGGCTTCCTCGCCGGGCTTGCGGTCGAGTTCGACCGTCAACAACCCGCATCCGCCAATCTTCGCGGCGGCTTCGATGTCGGTCGCGACATTATCGTCGAACACGGTCGCCTCGAATTGGCCCGATGCGTCCGACAAACACGTTATCATGTAGCGCTTGCCCTTGGCCGAGGTGCGCCAGCGTGCGTCCTCGACAAGCCCGGCCATCAGCGCGCCCGTGCGCCCGCCTTCGGGTGACGATCCCGCCAGCGCGGAGAAGCTGCGCGCGCCGTTGGCGTCGGCCAGATGCCGGTAGCGGTCGACCGGGTGCGCGGAGAAGTAGAAGCCGAACGCGTCCTTCTCGCGGGTCATGCGGTCGGCGACGCCCCATGCGGCGGAGCGCGGAAGCTGAATTGGCGCGACACCCGCATCGTTGCTGCCTCCGAAAAGCCCGCCCTGCCCGCTCTCCCGCGATTCCGCCGCGCTACACGCGTGCGCGAGGATCGTCTCGGCCGCCGCGAACACGCCCGCACGCTCGGGTGCGATACCGTCGAACGCGCCCGCGCCCGCGAGGCTCTCGATCTGCTTGCGGTTGAGCGCGCGGGCATCCACGCGGTCGGCGAAATCGTCGAGCGACTCGAACGGACCCGTCCCGATGCGCTCGGCCACGAGCTGCTCCATCGCGCCTTCGCCGACGCCTTTCAGCGCGCCAAGAGCATAGCGGACCGCGTCACCCTCGATGGTGAACGCCGCCTCGCTCTTGTTGATGCACGGCGGCAGGCACGCGACCTTGGACCGGCGCATGTCGTCCACGAACAAGCATAACTTCTCCGTTGTGCCGATGTCGAAGCACATGGACGCGGCGAAGAATACGGTCGGGTGGTGCGCCTTGAGCCACGCGGTCTGGTACGCGATCAGCGCGTAGGCGGCGGCGTGGCTCTTGTTGAAGCCGTAGCCGGCGAACTTGTCGATGAGGTCGAACAATGCGGATGCGTCTTTCCGCGACAACCCGTTCGCGCCTGCGCCGCTGACGAAACGTTCGCGCTGCGCGTCCATCTCCGCCTGGATCTTCTTGCCCATGGCGCGGCGCAGCAGGTCGGCCTCGCCCAGCGAAAACCCCGCGACGACCTGCGCGGCCTGCATGACCTGTTCTTGGTAGACGAAGATGCCGTAGGTTTCGGCAAGCACGCCTTCGAGCAGCCGGTGCGGGTAGGCGATCGGCTCTCGGCCGTTCTTGCGCGCGCCGAACATGGGGATGTTGTCCATCGGGCCCGGTCGGTACAGCGACACGAGCGCGATGATGTCGCCGAAACTCGTCGGCTTCACCGCCGCCAGCGTGCGCCGCATGCCTTCGGACTCGAGCTGGAACACGCCGACGGTGTCGCCGCGCTGGAGCAGCGTGAACACCGCCGGATCGTCCCAGTCGAGCGCGTCGAAGTCGACGGGCGTGCCTTGGGCGGCCAGCATCTCTTTCGCGCGGCGCAGGACGGAAAGCGTCTTCAGGCCGAGGAAATCGAACTTCACCAACCCCGCGGCTTCGACGTATTTCATGTCGAACTGCGTGACCGGCATGTCGGATCGCGGATCGCGGAACAGCGGCACGAGCGCGTCGAGCCTGCGATCTCCGATGACGACGCCAGCCGCGTGGGTCGAGGCGTGGCGCGGCAGGCCTTCGAGCTTCATCGCCAAGTCGAACAGGTTCGTGACCTGCGCATCGTTCTTGTACGCGTCCGCCAATTCGACAACGCCGTTGAGCGCGCGTTCGAGCGTCCACGGGTCGGTCGGATGGTTGGGGACGAGCTTGGCCAGCCGGTCGATCTGGCCGTAGGACATCTGCAGCACGCGGCCCGTGTCCTTGAGGACGGCGCGCGCCTTCAATCGTCCGAAGGTGATGATCTGCGCGACGCGGTCGGTGCCGTAGCGGCTTTGGACGTAGCGGATAACCTCGCCACGCCTGGTTTCGCAGAAATCGATGTCGAAGTCGGGCATCGATACGCGTTCGGGATTGAGGAAGCGTTCGAACAGCAGGCCGAGCCGGATGGGATCGAGATCGGTGATCGTCAGCGCCCACGCGACGACCGACCCCGCCCCCGATCCGCGGCCGGGGCCGACGGGGATGCCTTCCGACTTGGCCCATTTGATGAAGTCGGCGACGATGAGGAAGTAGCCCGGGAATCCCATGCCTGCGATCACGTCGACTTCGAATTCGAGGCGGTCGCGGTACGGCTGGCGGTCGGTCTCAGGCGACAGCTTGGCGAGGCGAAGCTCGAGCCCGGCGCGCGCGTCGAGGCGCAGCTGTTCGGCTTCGTCGTCCGTCAGCGTCGGCAGGATGGGCTTGCGGTGCGGTGCGGCGACGGCACAGCGGCGGGCGACGACGCCCGTGTTGGAAATCGCCTCGGGCAGGTCGGCGAACAGTTCGGCCATCTGCGCGGCGGGCTTGATCCACGCCTCGGGGGACGAACGCACGCGCTCCTCCGTCTCGACGTAAGAAGACGCGGCGATGCACAGCATGATGTCGTGCGCGCCGTGGAAGTCGGGTTCGGCGTACGCGGCGGGGTTGGTCGCCACGAGCGGCAGGTCTCGGTCGTAAGCCAATTCGATAAGCGGGGCTTCCGCGGCCTCCTCGACCGCGTCGCCGCGACGGCTGAGCTCGATGTACAGCCGGTCCGGAAACAGCGCCTCCAGCGCCAGCGCGTAGGGGGTCGCGTCCTGGCTCGCGGCGAGCAGCCGGGCGAGCGCGCCCTCCCCTCCTGCGGTCAGTGCTATCAGACCCGCGGTTCGGCCCTGCAGCACGGTCAGCGGCACGTGCGGGTCGTGTTCGGGTGGGCGCGCGATGTGCGCCTGCGACACGAGCGCGCACAGATTGGCATAGCCGACCTCGTCCTGCGCATAGAGCGCGAGCCAGTCGATAATCGGCGGCTTACCCTCGGGCGTGCCGGGACGCGCGATAGCGAGCATCGTGCCGATCACCGGCTGCACGCCCACCTTGGCGCACGCATCGGAGAAGGGCATCGCGCCGTACAGGCCATTGCGATCCGTCAGCGCGGCGGCGGGGAAGCCGCGCGCTTGCGCGGTCTTGGCGATGTCCTTGGGATCGATCGCGCCTTCGAGCATCGTGTAGGCCGACAGGATGCGCAGCGGGACGAACGTCATGGCAAGGTTATGCGGGCCCCGATCGATTTGGGAAAGCGGTTAAAGCTGGCGGCGCCACCGCTACTCGCCCGCGATGTCGTTGATCTCCGCGATACGGTCCTCGTACGCGGACGCGACGCATTCCTCCGATCCGCAGCGATCGCGGTACGCCAGGAAGCGTAGCCGACTCGCGGATAATGCACGCTTTGTCTCGCCGTCGGCGCGATCATTGGCGCGGGAGTAGACGTTGGCCATCGCGCGGTCGCGGGCGGCAAGGTCGCTCGATCCGCATATCTGCTTCTCGACGCGACTGCGCGCGTAGCGGCAGTTGAAGCTCGGACGCGCGGTGGCCGTACGCGCCGCGCGCGGTTCGGCCTCCCCGCGTTCGTCCCGGCGCGCGGTCGCGATGCGTGCTTCACGACGCGCGCGCTCCTCGATCTGCGCCGTGCGCGCGAGTTCGGCGCGGCGCTCGTCCTCGCGGATGCGCCGCAGGTAGGCGGTGCGCTCGGCCGCCGCGGCCGCCGCTTCGCGACTCGCCTGCGCGCGCGAGCGCTGCTGGGCGGGCGTGATCACCGGCGCGGGCGTTTCGACGTCGTCGATATCGGGCTCGGCCTCACCGACGACGGGTCCGGGCTCGGGAACGTCGATCGGGTCCGCCACCGCGACCCGCGTGGCACCTCGCGCCGGGTCGAACCCGGCCAGGCGGTATACGATCGGCTCGCCGCCATCGATCTTGAACACGGTGCCGCTGCCGTCCGCCGCGGCTTGCGCAGAATAGGTGACATCGGCAGCGAGCCGCTGCCGCCCGTCGAACGCCGCGCCCGCGCCCGGGGGCAATTCGAGGATCATGCGGCCCGAACACACCGTCAGCCCGAGCGCCTCGTCGCGGCTTTCGAGCAGCGGGTTTTCCATGCGCACGACCGACGCATCGGCCAGCGCGTCGAGGCTTTCCGTGTCGCGTTCGCGGATGCGCTTGGCTTCGTCGAACGCGGACTCCTTCAACCGGAGGTAGGTCGCATTGGCCGCGCACAACCTGCCCGCGGCCGACGACGTCTTCGTGGTAGTCGTCGCAACCTTGTTCTCCGCCTGTTTGGCACCGCCGAGCAGGTCGCAGCCGCCCAGACCAAGCATCAGAGCGGGCACCGCCGCCAGCCTTGCGAACTCACGCATCACTTACCTCGCTCAAGACCCGCTCGTCCGGCCGGCCGCGTTCTTCTAGTCGGCCCTCGTGCAGCCGCACCACCCGGTCCATCTTGGCCGCAAGCCGGACATTATGCGTCGCAACCAGCGCGGCGCTGCCTTCGTTCCGCACGAGCCGCAGGAACTCCTCCAGGACGATGTCCGCAGTGGCCTCGTCGAGATTGCCGGTGGGCTCGTCCGCCAAGACGAGCTTGGGCGCGTTGGCGAGCGCGCGGGCGACGGCGACCCGCTGCTGCTCGCCGCCCGACAATTGGCTGGGCCGGTGCGTCAGGCGGTGGCCAAGCCCCAGCGCGCCCAGTAGCGTCGCGGCGCGCGCTTCCGCGTCGGCGGCGGTGGCACCGAAGATGAGTTGGGGCAGGACGACGTTTTCCGACGCGTTGAAGTCGGGCAGCAGATGATGGAACTGGTAGACGAAGCCCAAAGCGGTGCGGCGCAGGCGCGTGCGGCCTTCATTGTCCAGGCTCGCCGCTTCTTCGCCCGCGATGCGGATCGATCCGTCGAAGCCGCCTTCGAGCAGGCCGACCGCCTGGAGAAGTGTGGACTTGCCCGAACCGGAGGGCCCCAGAAGCGCGACGATTTCTCCGGATGCGACGGACAGGTCGACACCGCGCAAGACTTCGATCGTCGTGTCGCCTTGGGTGAAGCTTCGCGTCAGGCCTTCGACGACCAGCGCGTCGCCAGCGTCACTCATACCGCAGCACCTGCACCGGATCCGTGCTCGCCGCCTTGAACGCGGGATAGAGCGTTGCCAGGAAGCTGAACAGAAGCGCCATGACGATGATCGCGACGACCTCGAAAGGGTCGGTTTTGGACGGCAGTTCGGTCAGGAATCGGATGGAAGGGTCCCACAGATTCTGCCCGGTTACCGCTTGCACGAAGTTCACCACGCCCTGGCGGAAGAACAGGAACAGGGCCCCCAACGCGCACCCCGCCATGATGCCGATCACGCCGACGATCGTCCCGACCGTCATGAACACCTTGAGGATGCTCGCGCGCGACGCGCCCATCGTGCGCAGGATGGCGATGTCGCGCATCTTGGCGCGCGCGAGCATGATGAGGCTCGACAAGATGTTGAACACCGCGACCAGGATGATGATCGAAAGGACGACGAACATCGCGATGCGCTCGACCTCCAGCGCCTCGAACAGTGCCGCGTTCATCTGACGCCAGTCGGTGACGACCGCCCGCCCCTGCGTCTGCGCCGCCAGCGGCCGCAATATGTCGCCGACCTTGTCTGCGTCCTCCGTTTCGATCTCGACCATCCCGACAGCATCACCCAGCAGGAGCAACGTCTGCGCGTCGTCGATCGGCATGACGACATAGGCGCTGTCGAAATCGTGCACGCCGACTTCGAAGATGGCGGCCACCTCGTACAGGACAGATCGCGGCACGGTTCCGAACGGCGTCGTGCGGCCTTCTGGGCTGATCACGGTGATCGTGCCGCCGACGTTGACGCCCAGCGCCTCGGCCAATCGCACGCCGACCGCGACGCGCTCCGACCCGGGGGTGAGCGCGGCGAGGCTGCCCGACAGGACCTTGCCATTGAGTGTCGGGTTGTTGCGGATATCCTGCGACCGCATTCCGCGCAGCAGCACCCCTTCGACACGGCCGCTGTGGCTCGCCATGAGCGGCTGTTCGATAAGCGGGGTCGCGGACGTGACGCCGGGCGTGGCGCGCGCTTCCTCGACGATCTGACGCCAGTCGGGAAGGCGTCCGCCGTAGCCCTGAACCATGGCATGGCCGTTGAGGCCGACGATCTTGTCGAACAGCTCCGCACGGAACCCGTTCATCACGGACATGACGATGATCAGCGCGGCAACGCCGAGCATGACCGCCACGGTGCTGATCGACGCGACGAGGAAGATGAACCCCTCTCCCTTGCCGGGGAGGAGGTAGCGCTTGGCGATCATGCGTTCGTAGCGGTTGAGGATCATGCGCTCAACGTCGCGACGGCAGCCTCGATCGACAACTCCTGACGCTCGCCCGTCTCGCGACGCTTAAGTTCGACCAAGCCCGTCTTCAGTCCGCGCGGGCCGACGATGAGCTGCCACGGCAGGCCGATCAGGTCCATCGTCCCGAACTTGACCCCGCCGCGTTCGTCGCGGTCGTCGTAGAGCGTTTCGACCCCGGCCGTCGTGAGTTGCGCGTAGAGATCGTCCGACGCGGCGGTGCAGGCCGCGTCGTCGCCGCGCATGTTGACGAGGCCGACGCGATACGGCGCGACCGCTTCGGGCCATATAATGCCCGCGTCGTCGTGGCCCGCCTCGATCACCGCGCCGACGAGGCGGGAGACGCCGATGCCGTAGCTTCCCATCTGCGGTACCACGGGCGCGCCGTCGGGGCCGGACACGGCCAGGCCCATGCTCTTCGAATATTTGTCGCCGAAGTAGAAGATATGTCCGACCTCGATCCCGCGAGACTGGCGGAGCGCGTCGCCGGCCTCCGTCTCGCGCCCGGGATCGCGCTTTTCGTCCGTGGCGGCATAGTCGGTGGTGAGTTCGTCGACATAGGCCTGCAACGCGCCCGCGTCGTCCGCGTCGACATCGGTGCCGCGATCGGCGTCCCAATTGCCGTGGTAGAAGACTTCACTCTCGCCGGTAGGCGCGAGCACGATGAATTCGTGGCTGAGGTCGCCCCCGATCGGGCCCGTGTCCGCCTGCGTCGGGATCGCGCGCAGGCCCATGCGGGCGAACGTGCGCAGGTAGGCGACGAACATGCGGTTGTAGCTGTGCCTGGCCCCGGCTTCGTCGACGTCGAAACTGTAAGCGTCCTTCATAAGGAACTCGCGCCCGCGCATGACGCCGAAGCGCGGGCGGACCTCGTCTCGGAACTTCCACTGGATGTGGTACAGGATGCGCGGCAGGTCGCGGTAGCTGGCGACGCCACCGGCGAAGATCTGCGTCACCATCTCCTCGTTGGTCGGGCCGTACAGCATGTCGCGGCCGTGGCGATCCCGGATGCGCAGCATCTCGGGTCCGTACGCCTCGTACCGCCCCGACTGCCGCCACAAGTCGGCGGACTGCAGTGTCGGCATCAGCATCTCGATCGCGCCCGCGCGGTCCTGCTCCTCGCGCACGATCGCCTCGATCTTGTCCAGCACACGCAGGCCCAGCGGCAGCCACGCGTAGATGCCCGACGCGGTCTGGCGCACGAGGCCTGCGCGCAGCATCAGCCGGTGACTGACGATCTGCGCGTCCGACGGTGCCTCCTTCGTCACGGGCAGGAAGTATCGGGACATGCGCATGGGCGGAGGAAGGTACGTCCGATCGGAGGTGAGCGGGACGTCTAGAGTTGCGCGCGGATCAAGGCAACCAAGAGGGCGACGGAGCCTCTGTGGCGCGGGCGACACAGGCCCGTGACATAATCCGTCGCCCGAACGCTTTGGCGATGACAATCGCGGACACGCGGCCTAGCTCCCGTGGACGAAACACGGCTTCGGCGGTGGTTCGGGGAGAGCCGATCCCGCGTTCTGACTGACGCGTGCGGGTCGGTTTGACCAAAGGGGGCTGACGAGCGATCGTCACGCGGGCGCCTGGGTTGCTTTATGGCGATCCAGGCGTTTGTCGTTCAGGACAGCTTAGTCGACGCACCCTCGTTAGTCGACGCACCCTCGCCGCCAGCGTTTGACGAAGTTCACGCCTGCTTCGTACCCCTGTTTCGCTTCGTCCGCGCGACTGCAAAGGTCGTAATTGTCGCCTGATAGGCGGCACGTCGTCATGAAGGCGTCGACATCCGCCGCCGTGAATTTGACCTCCGGCGCGAACACCACGCGCTTCTCGCGGACATCGAAGATGAATCGGGTGTACCCGCGCGTACCGCCCGCGCCGACGGCGTGCACTTCGCCGCAGACGAGATCGTCCTTTTCCTTGATCGCTTGGAAGCGGACCGCGCGGCTGTCGGGAAAATACGACGCCACGGCATCCTGAGTGTCTCCGCGTCCGCAGCTGGCCAACAGCAGGCAAACCGCGGCAAGCGTCTTCATGTGAACACGAACCCGAAGAGAAGCTTGAGATTGAGTCCGATGATGACCGCGCTGATCAGCCACGCCAGCCCCTTCATCCACACCGGGTTGACGAAGCGACCCATCAGCTTGCGGTCGGACGTGAACTGGACGAGCGGGACGACCGCGAAGGGCAGTTGCAGGCTGAGCACGACCTGGCTGAGGATGAGCAGCTTGGCGGTGCCGCTCGTGCCGTACAGGCTGGCGACGATAACGGCGGGCACGATCGCGATCCCGCGCGTGATGAGGCGGCGCGCCCAGGCGGGCAGGCGCAGGTTGAGAAAACCCTCCATGACGATCTGTCCCGCGAGCGTCGCGGTGATCGTCGAATTCTGGCCCGAGGCGAGCAGCGCGACCGCGAACAGCGTGCTCGCGACGCCGACTCCCAGCATCGGCGTGAGCAGCTGATACGCGTCCTGTATCTCGGCGACGTCCGTGCGCCCGACGCTGTGGAACGCGGACGCGGCGAGGATCAGGATGGACGCGTTGATGAACAAGGCGAGCGTCAGCGCGACCGTACTGTCGATCGTGGCGAAGCGGATCGCCTGGCGCTTGCCCGCCTCGTCCTGGTCGTATGCGCGCGTCTGCACGATCGAGGAATGCAGATAGAGATTGTGCGGCATCACCGTGGCCCCCAGAATGCCGATCGCGATGTAGAGCATCGCGGAATTGGTGATGATCTCCGGCGTGGGGACGAGCCCTCCCGCGATGGCCGCGAGGCTGGGCTGCGAGAAGAAGAGCTCGAACGCGAAGCAGCCCGCGATGATGATAAGCAGCGCGACGATGAACGCCTCGAGCTTGCGAAAGCCGTATTGCTGCAGGAGCAGGATCAGGAAGACATCGAGGCCCGTCAGGCACACGCCCCAGACGAGCGGTATGCCAAACAGGAGCTGGAGCGCGATCGCGGTGCCGATGACCTCGGCCAGGTCGCACGCGATGATCGCAAACTCGCACAGCACCCACAGCGCAAAGCGGATCGGCGGGCTGTAGCGGTCGCGGCAGGCTTGGGCGAGGTCGAGACCGGTGACGATGCCGAGCTTGGCGGACAGCGATTGCAACACCATCGCCATCATGTTCGACAGCAGGATGACGGACAGCAGCGTGTATCCGAACGCGGATCCGCCCGCGAGGTCGGTCGCCCAGTTGCCGGGGTCCATGTAGCCGACCGCGACGAGATATCCGGGTCCGGCGAACGCGCCGAGCTTCGTCCAGAAGCGGCCCGCGCCGTCGGGCACGGCTACGGTACGGTAGGATTCTGAAAGACTTGGCCGCCGCACCAGGGGTGCGACGGCCGAAGGGAGAGCGGGATCGTGCGTCGGAGGTGTCATCGATTTGCCAATGGCACGTTCCGGCGCGCGAATTAAGTGCGCGTTACAGGTCCGCTCTGGCGGATGACGCCATTGACCCCGGACGGGAAGAAACCGCCCGAAGTCGCGACACCGCTGTTCGCGTACACGATGTTGAGGACCTTGTCGGCGGTGCGGGCGTAGGTGAGACCGTTCGCATCGACCGGTACGATGTTCGACTCCTCCGGCGAAATCGCGACCGTTCCCTGATCCTGATCGCCGTTCGTATCGAATCGGTCGCGCACGCCGGAGATGCTGGCGGAGCGGAAGCGAACGTCGTTGTTGCCGATGCCGCGCGCGTAAAGAAGCGTCCGGATCAGGCTCGCGTGATAGGCCTCCGCCGCAAGGATGCCGGCGGCCGCCGTCAGCGTCGTCTTGTTGGCGATCAACGGTGCCGCGCCCTGGTAGGCAGTCACACCGACATCCTCGAAGATGAAGGCACCGAGCAGGAACGATTCGTCGTTCGCATACGGGTTGAACCCGGGAAGACCGGCCTCGAGCGCAAAACCCGCGAACGCGCTGCCCGGCGCGACGCTGACGTCGATGTTCGGGGCGGCCACCGCCGTCGCACCGATGGCGGTACGCAGGAAGCGAACGTGAGCAATCTCGTCCTGCGCGATCTCACGCGCATATTGCCGTACAATCGGATCCTGAAACTGAACCTGCTGACCCGCCCTGGTCGTGCCTTGCGTACCCGCGCCGGTCTTCAGCTCGGCCGCGATGGGCGTTCCGAATACCGCGTACGAATAAAACTCAGCTTCGAGATATTCGAGGTTGAGCGCGAAGTTGAGAATGTCGCCGTCAGTGATCGGCGGCGGAGGTGGAGGCGGAGGCGGCGGAGGCGGCGGCGTCACGGCAGCGGGCGGCGGCGGCGGCACCGGCGGGTTGAAATCGTCATTGTCGTCGCTGCACGCCGCCAGCGCGCCCATCGCGACGGCCGAGACGCTCGCCGCCTTTATGAAACTGCGGCGGCTATCGCGCCGGGCCGCTCGCGCTTCGAGGACTTCCATCAAATCTTTGTGCATCTGCATGGCCTTTCAAGCCTGAATGGATTGGGGCGGGCGAACCTAAGCCGCGGGGTTCGCCGCGCTGGCCCGGATGGTGCCGTTGACGCCGGCGGGGAAGAAGCCGCCCTGCCTGGCCTCTGAACGGGTCAGATAAACGATGTTCAGGACTTCGCCGGTCGTACGGCTGAACGCCAAACCGTTGCGATCCAGAGGAGCGATGTTCGATGCCTCGTTATCGGCCGGATCGCCGCGTCCCGGGCTGATCCCCTGATCGCGTTCACCGTTCCCGTCCAAGGTGTCGCGCGCATCGGAGATCTGATCCGCCGCGTCACGCAGGAACTTCGTTTCCACGCCGCGGGCGTAGAGGACCGTCCGCACCAGGCCGGCGTGGTAGGCTTCGACCGCGAGCAGACCCGCCGCCGCGCCGAGGAAGGTGGGGCTGGTGAGCAATGCGGCCGCGCCCTTGTAGGCCGTGACGCCCACATCCTCGAAGATGTACGCACCCAGCAGGAAGCTATTCTCGTCCGCATAGGGATCGAAGCTCGCCGGCAAACCGGCGGCGACAGCCGCGGCGGAGAAGGGACCCGCGGGCGTCCCGTCCGCATTGGCTCCGCCCCTGATGTCGATCGCGGGCTGCGCCACTGCGGCGGAGCCGAGCGCGGTGCGGAGGAAGCGCACATGGGCGATCTCGTCCAGCGCAATCTCGCGTGCGTACTGGCGGATGATCTCGCTCTGGAACGGAACGATGCGACCGCCGGTCACCGCGCCTTGCGTTCCGGTGGTGCCGGTCTGCAAATTGGCATCCAGACCCTGTCCGAACGATGCGAACGAGTAGAACTGCGCTTCCAGATATTCGAGGTTGAGCGCAAAGTTCAGGATGTCGTTGTCGGTTGGTGCCGCGGTCTGCGCCATCGCCGTCGTCCCGCTCAACGCGGTCGCACCGGACAGGAACGCCGTGCCGCCCATGCGCAGGAAGAAGTCGCGGCGGTCCTCGCGCCGCCGGGCGCGAGAGTCCATGACGTCGATCATCGTCTTCTCATCGGTCATGTAAGCGACTCCATTCTGCGGTTTCATAAACTGGGACAACTTGCGCGCTCCTTTGTTCCGACGCCACGAGAAAATGGTAAATAGCGAGTACGCCTGCGTACGTTCATGTTTATTTTGATAACAAAGGTGAAGACTTTCATCGGGTGACAACGTGCATCCGGACGCGTGCATCCGGACGCGCTTGCGGTTCGTATGAGATGACATGGTGCCGACGCAGCAGACACGCTCCCGCAACACCCTGATCCGCGCCTTGAGCGCCGACGGGCATGCGGCGCTCGGCCCGCATCTGCACCGTGTCGAACTGCAAGGCGGCGAACGGATCGCGACCGGCGGCACCGCGATAGAAAGCGTCTGGTTCCCCGAAAGCGCGGTCGCCTCCTGCATGGAGGTGCTCGGGAAGACATGCGCGGTCGAGATCGGCATGGTCGGTTACGAGGGCCTGGTCGGCTGGCCGCTGTTGCTGGAGACGGACGCATCGATGCACGACGTCGCCGTTCACGTCGGCGGCACCGCGTTGCGTGCCGAGGCGCGGGCCTTCGCGTCGGTGTGCGCGCGCGTGCCCGCCGTCGCCGCGCTCTTCCGTCGCTACGTCGCGAACCTGACGGTGCAGATCGGGCGGACCGCCATGTCCAACCTGCGCGATCCCGTGGAGCGGCGTTTGTCGCGCTGGCTTCTGATGTGCCACGACCGGCTCGACGGCGACGAGATCGATCTGACGCACAAGAACATCGCGACGACGCTCGGCGTGCGCCGGGCGAGCGTTACGGACGGCCTCCACAATCTCGAGGGCGAGCATGTGATCAGCAACCGCCGCGGGCATATCGTGATCAGCGACCGCCGCAAGCTGGAGCGTCTCGCGGGCGAGAGTTACGGCCATGCCGAAGCGCACTACACCCGCACGATCGCGCCTTTCGGCAAGACCGGCGAAGAACGGTCCGAGCGGAGACCTTTCTACGTGCGGGAGCCGGACCAATTCGCGATGCTCATACCAGCCGGCTCTGCGTGACCGCGGCCGCGATGAAGCTGGCGAAGAGCGGGTGCGGCGCGAACGGGCGGCTCTTCAGCTCCGGATGGAACTGGACGCCGACGAACCAGGGATGATCGGGGCGCTCGACGATTTCGGGCAGCGTCCCGTCGGGGCTCATGCCCGTGAACAACAGGCCGTCGCGTTCGAGCGCTTCGCGGTAGTGCACGTTGACCTCGTAACGATGCCGGTGCCGCTCGCTGATCGTCGATCCGCCATAGACGGACGCGACCCGGCTGTTGCCCGCCAGCACGGCAGGGTAGGCGCCCAGCCGCATCGTGCCGCCGAGATCGCCCGTGACCGCGCGCCGTTGCGCAAGTCCGTCGGGATCCATCCATTCGGTGATCAGGCCGACGACGGGTTCGGCCGTGTCCCCGAACTCGGTGCTCGACGCGTCCGTGTGTCCCGCCGCGCGCGCGCCCTCGATGCAGGCCATCTGCATGCCGAGGCATATGCCGAAGAACGGTATGCGGCGTTCGCGCGCGAACCGCACCGCAGCGATCTTGCCTTCGCTGCCGCGCGTCCCGAACCCGCCGGGGACGAGGATCGCGTCGAGCGGCTCGAGCGCGGCGGCGGCATCCTCCCCGCGCTCGAAAAGTTCGGCATCCAGCCAGTCGATCCGTACCTTGACTCGGTGGGCGATACCCCCGTGGACGAGCGCTTCGGTCAGGCTCTTGTACGCGTCGGGCAGCCCGACATACTTGCCGACGACGCCGATCGTCACGTCTCCTTCGGAATTGTCGAGCCGGTCGCAGATGTCGACCCAGGCGGACAAATCGGGTTCGGGCGCATCGTGGATGCCGAACGCGCGCAGCGTTTCGGCGTCGAGGCCCTCGCGATGATATTGTAGCGGCACGGCGTAGATGGAGCGGGCGTCCAGCGCGGGGATGACCGCTTCCTTGCGGACGTTGCAGAACTGCGCGATTTTCGCCCGGTCGCCGTCGGGAAGCGGCCGGTCGCAGCGGCACAATAGCAGATCGGGCTGGATGCCCAAGGAAGTGAGCTCGCGTACGCTGTGCTGCGTCGGCTTGGTCTTGAGCTCGCCCGCAGCCGCGATGAAGGGGACGAGCGAGGCGTGGATCGAGAGCGTCCGGCCGCGTGGCAGATCGTTGCGCAGCTGGCGGATGGCTTCGATGAAAGGCAGGCTTTCGATGTCGCCGACCGTGCCACCGACTTCGCAGATGACGAAGTCGAGGCCATCCGTGTCGGCCAAGGCGAACGCCTTGATCGCGTCGGTGACGTGCGGGACGACCTGCACGGTCGCGCCCAGATAATCGCCGCGCCGTTCGCGCGCGATGATGCCCTGATAGATCGCGCCGGTGGTGATGTTGTCGGTGCGCTTGGCCGCGACGCCGGTGAAACGTTCGTAGTGGCCGAGGTCGAGGTCGGTCTCCGCGCCGTCGTCCGTCACGAACACCTCGCCATGCTGATACGGCGACATCGTTCCCGGATCGACGTTGAGGTACGGGTCGAACTTGCGGATGCGGACGGAGTAGCCGCGCGCCTGCAGCAAGGCGGCGAGCGCGGCGGCCATGAGGCCTTTCCCCAACGAGGAGACCACGCCGCCGGTGATGAAGATGAACCGGGTCATGGGAGGATGGGCTTAGGGGGTGGATGCGGATTCGGGCAAGGGCGAATGGATGCTCGGTTACGCGCCCCTTGTTTTCACTCGGGACGAACGAGCTTCGGTTTGTTCTTACGGTCTCGCATGAAGATCCCGGTCACCCCCGACCACGTTCGTCCCGAGCGAAAACGAGGAGCGCTTATTGCGCCAGCGGCACCGTGCTGTTGCCGACCGGAGCGGCCTGGTTCGCGACCTCGGCCAATGGATCAACCGGCCGCTCACCGATGGCGGGATTGGTCTGCGTGGCCGGATCATAGGGCGTCGTGCTCGGTGCCGGCGTCGTCGCGGGGTCGCGGGCAAGCCGCGTATCGACAGTCGCGGGCGTGCGCCCGACGGTGGCGAGCGCGGCGAGCGCGATCGACAGGACCACGAACGCGCCGCCCAGGATCGCGGTCGCGCGCGTCAGGAAGTCGGCGGCGCCGCGCGCGGTCATCAGGCCGGACGACGATCCCCCGACGCCCAGGCCGCCGCCTTCGGAACGCTGCATCAGGATAACGGTGACGAGCCCCGCCGAAACGAGGATCTGGAGGACGAGCAGGATGTTGAACAGCATGGACGTCATCTAGACGCCGCGCGCGCCCACATCAACCAGTCGGCAGACCACCGGCCGCAGCCTCGATGATCGGAACGAACGCGGATGCGGTCAGGCTCGCGCCGCCGACCAGCGCGCCGTCGACATCCGGCACCGCGAACAGTTCGGCCGCATTCTCCGCCTTGACGGAACCTCCGTAAAGGATGCGCGTCCCCTCGCCCGCCGATCCTAAGCGGGCGACGAGGCGGCAGCGGATCGCGGCGTGCATCTCGGCCACGTCTCCGACCGACGCGGTCTTGCCCGTGCCGATCGCCCAGATGGGTTCGTAGGCCACGACGAGACGATCGGACGTGTCGGGCAGCGAGCCGTCCAGCTGCGCTTCGACCGTCGCGACGTGAATGCCCGCGTCGCGCTCCGCCTCGCTTTCGCCCACGCACAGGATCGTCGTCATGCCCGCCGCGATGGCGGCGGCGGCCTTGGCGCGCACGCCTGCGTCGGATTCGCGGTGCTCGTCGCGCCGTTCGGAATGGCCGACGATGACGTAGCGCGCGCCCGCCTCGCGCAGCATGGCGGCGGACACGCTTCCGGTGCGCGCGCCGCTCTCGAGCGCATGAACATCCTGCGCGCCGATCGGCAGCCCCGGAACACGGGCGGCCGCTGGCGCGATCAGCGTGAAGGGCACGCACACGGCGACCTCGACCGCCACCTGCTCGTCGGCGACCGACGCCGCGACCCCGTCGAGCTCGGCGAGCGCGGCCAGCGATCCGTTCATCTTCCAGTTTCCGGCGATCAGCTTACGGCGGTTCATGCATGTTCCCTCTCGTCGAACAGGCAGATGCGCGAAAGCCGGGTGGCCGCGCAAGCTTGCCGCTCCCGCCGCCCGCCCGTAAGACCCGCGACCTGCCCAAACTCCCGGACGGTTCATGATCACTCAACTGCGTCGAAGCTCAAAGCGGCCGATCTTTCTCGGCATCCTCGCGCTGATCGCGATCGCGTTCGTGATCACGGGCATCAACGCGCCCGGATCGACGGGGCTTGGCAGCGGGCTCGGCGCGCAGTCACTGGCGAGCGTCGACGGCGTCGACGTCACCGTCGCGGAAGTGACCGATCAGGCGCAACGCCAGCTCGAGGCGGCACGCCAGCAGGATCCGACTGCCGACATTGGCAAGCTGGTCGCGGCGGGCGGCATCGAGCAGGTCATCGACGGCCTGCTGTCGCAACGCGCGGTGCGGGCGTTCGCCGACGACATCGGCATGCGCGTCAGCAAGGCGCTGGTCGATGGCCAGATCGCGAGCCTCGACGCGTTCAAGGACCTGCGCGGAAAGTTCAGCCAGGACATCTACAACGCCAAGCTGAAGGGGCAGAGAATTACGGACCAGCAGCTGCGCGACGATCTGTACGCGACCACGATCCAGCGCCAGATCCTGATCCCCGCGGGCGCGGGGTCGCGCGTGCCGCTGGGCGTTGCGCAGCCTTATGCGGCGATGCTGCTGGAAAGCCGCACGGGGTTGGTCGGCATCGTCCCGACCGCCGACATCGCGCGCGTGACCGAGCCGAACGAGGCGCAGCTCGCCGCGTTTTATCAACAGAACCGCGCGCGCTACGTCATTCCCGAACGCCGCGTCGTCCGGTACGCGCTGATCGGCCCGGAACAGTCGGTCACGCCTCCGCCGACGGACGCGGAAATCGCGGCCGACTACCGCGCCAACGCCGCGACCTATGCGGGCAAGGAGACGCGCGTCCTCAGCCAGGTCGTGCTATCGACCGAAGCAACCGCACGCGCTCTGGCCGCGCGCGTCGCGGGCGGACAGACTTTTGTCGCCGCCGCGGCCGCCGACGGGTTCGGCGCTGGCGACATTTCGCTCGGGCCGCAGGACAAGGCCGCCTTCGCTCGGCTGACGTCGGACGCGGTCGCGAACACGGTCTTCGGCGCGGCCGAGGGCGCGGTCGCGGGCCCGTTGCAGTCGCCGCTCGGCTGGCACGTCGTCAGGGTCGACGAAGTCCGCCGCACGCAGGGGCGTCCGCTGGCGGCCGTCCGGAACGAGATCGCGACGCGACTGGGGGCGGAGAAATCGGCGAACGCGCTGACCGACCTCGTGGGGCAGATCGAGGAGCAGATCGCGGACGGGTCCAGCCTCGCCGACGTTGCCGCCGCGCGCAAACTGGCGGTCGTGACCACCCCGCCGATCACGTCCGCGGGCGCCGCGCCCGGACAGCCCGCGTACCGCCCCGGTCCCGAACTCCAGCCGCTGCTCGCCAACGCGTTCGCCGCCGCGCCCGACGAAGACCCGACCGTGGACGCGATCCCGGGCACGAACCGTTACGCGATCGTCGCGGTCGACCGCATCGTTCCCGCCGCGCCACCCCCGCTCGCGGCCGTGATTACGGATGTGCGCGAGGATTATAAGGGCAAGCTCGCGTTCGACGCCGCCCGCGCGACCGCGACCGAGATCGTGCGCAAGGTGAACGGGGGTACGCCGATCTCGCGCGCGTTCGCGGACGCGGGCGTGCGGCTGGGTGCGCCGCGTCCGGTGACCGCGCGTCGGCTCGACGTCGCGCGCGCGAACCGCGAGATTCCACCGCCGATCCAGATGCTGTTCAGCCTGCCCGAGGGCCGCGCGCGCCTGCTCGCCGCGCCGGGCAACGCGGGCTTCTTCGTCGTCCACCTGACCGACATCGTGCCCGGCGACGCAGGCACCTCCCCCGGCCTGATCGAGGCGACGCGCGCGCAGTTCAGCCAGGCGGCGGGGCAGGAATATGTCGAACAGTTCGTGGGTGCCGTGCGCGGCGGCAAGAAGATCGTGCGCGACCAGGCGGCGATCACGCGGCTGAAGAAGCAACTGGACGGCACGGTGTCCGCGACGCGCTGACCGTGCGCGTCCTGCTCGTCGACAACTACGACAGCTTTACGTGGAACCTCGTCCACTACCTCATCACGCTCGGCGCGGATGTCGACGTTCGCCGCAACGATGCCGTGGGCGCAGACGAAGCACGGGGGTATGAGGCCATCGTCATCTCGCCCGGCCCAGGTTCGCCCGGCGAAGCGGGCGTATCGCTCGGGATCGTCGCCACCTGCGTCGCCGCGCGTGTGCCGCTGCTCGGCGTGTGCCTCGGTCATCAGGCGATCGGGCAGCATTTCGGCGGAACGATCGTGCGGGCACCTACGGTCATGCATGGCAAGACATCCAACATGTCGCACGACGGTACCGGGCTTTTCGCCGGCCTGCCATCCCCCTTTGTCGCGACGCGCTACCATTCGCTGATCGTCGCGGAGATGCCGTCATGCCTCGTCGCGACCGCCCACGCGCCCGACGGCACGATCATGGCACTGGCCCATCGCAAGCTCCCCATCCATGGCGTTCAATTCCACCCCGAGAGCGTCGCGAGCGAGCATGGCCACGCGCTGCTTGCCAACTTCCTGCGCCTTGCCGGCGTCGCAGCTTCGTCAAAAGGCGCTTGACAGGGCCGCACCCGGTTGCCTAGTTGTTCCGCATTCGTTCCCGACAAAAGGCATGCGGCGATGCTGACCACCAAGCAACATCAGCTGTTGTGCTTCATTCACGATCGGCTGGGTGAGACCGGCGTGTCACCTTCGTTCGAGGAAATGAAGGACGCGCTGGATCTGCGATCCAAGTCGGGCGTGCACCGCCTCATTTCCGCATTGGAGGAACGCAACTTCATCCGTCGCCTGCCCAATCGCGCGCGCGCGCTGGAAGTGACGCGCATGCCGGAACGGACCCGCGCCGAACCGGCCAGATCCGCGGCCAAGCCGAAAGTTTTGCCAATCGCGGCCAACGACGTCATCGAACTGCCGCTGCACGGCCGCATCGCCGCGGGCCTGCCCGTCGAGGCGATCGAGGGGCAGTCGAGCCTTTCCGTTCCCGCCGCCCTGCTCGGCCCGGGCGAGCATTACGCATTGGAGGTCGCCGGAGACTCGATGGTCGAGGAGGGCATTCTCGACGGCGACTACGCACTTATCCGTAAGACCGACTCCGCGCGGGACGGCGAGATCGTCGTCGCGCTGATCGACGACAGCGAGGCGACCCTCAAAACCTTCCGCCGCGAAGGCAACATGATCCGCCTCGATCCCGCCAACCGCAACTATGCGCCGCAGCGCTACAGCCCCGGTCAGGTGCGCATTCAGGGACGATTGTCCGGACTGCTTCGGCGCTACTGAAGCGCCCGTTCAGTCAACTGTCCTCGGGTTCGTCCGGCCGGTCCGGGTTGATCCGCACGAGGACGTACGTAGCGGTTTCGCTTTCGAGCAGGGGATCGAACAGCCATCGCGCGCGGATCAGATCGAGCACCTGCGCGTCGAGCGCGGCATCGCCTGTGCCGAACGATAGGATTGCGTCTTCGACATAGCCGAGACGCGCGACGCGGATGCAGGCGATCACCGGCTGACGATTGCCGATCGTACTCCGGGGAAGTCCAAACGGCTTGGGCGCAACCCGCAACCGCGAACGCGGGCCTGACGTCGCGTCGACGCATGGCGGCACCGCATCCGCCGGCCTGACATGTCCCGCGTAGGGCAAGCCCGTACCCCGCGCGATGATGTAGGGTGCGCCGTTATGGACGAACGGGGTCTCGGCCGGTGATGACGACGCTCCCCGGCTTCGGCCTCCCGAGGCACCGTGGAAGAACCGCAGCATCACGACCGTAGGTCGCGACGCCTCCGCGTGATTACACGTCGATCCGCAACAGGCCGGTGTCGCTGCGGCGGAGAAGATCGCCGCACCCAAGCCGTTGCACATCAACGATGCCGAGGCGGCGAGCATGCGAACGCGGCGTACGGACATCCCGCCACTCCATCAGATCAACTGCCATGTTATAACAGATTGCGGCTGCATTGACAGCCGAGGTGAAGCGGTAAGTTCGCGCGGCGAGGCTACGGCGTTGCCGACCGCTCCTTCGCCAGGTCGGCGCGGAAGGCGGTTTCGGCGCTTGTGACGCGGCGGGGCAGCTCCCCGGGATCGACGAAGGCAAGCGGATCGCCGGCGTCCAGCCGCTTGCGCTTGCCTGCAAGGTCGAAGAACTCGCCGTGGTAGTTGAGGAACACGTCGGCACGTATGCCGCGCAGCTTGGCGAAGGTCCGCCGAAAGTCGGCGGCGGCGTTCGGGTACTTGGCGTCGTTCACCAGCGGCTGGCCTGCCGCGGTCAGGCTGCACGCGAACACCACGTCGAGCGGGCGACCCGCTTCGACGACGCGCATCGTCCAGCTCGTGCAGCCCTTTGTATGGCCGGGCGTCAGGTGCGTCGTCAGAACCGTCCGGCCCAGCCGTACGCGCTGTCCGTCACGCAGCGTGGCGTCGACCTTGACCGCCGGGAACGGCCAGGACTCCGTACGATACGCGATGCGCCCGCTTTCCAGCTCGGGCCGGTCGCCCGCGCTCGCCAGCAGCCGCGCGCCCGTCAGCTGCTTGAGGCGGGCCAGCCCGCCCGCGTGATCCATGTGCGCGTGGTTGACGAGCAGGACATCGACGTCGGACAGCCGGAACCCCAGCCGCCGGATATTGCCCGCGATCTGGTCCGCGCTTTCGGGCATCGCGCCGTCGATCAGGATGTGGCCCCGCGTGCCCGTGATCAGGTAGGCGGCGAGCTGCTCGGTGCCGACATAATGGATATTGCCGACGATTCGGAACGGCGCGATCGGGCGGTTCCATACGGGCCGTTACTCGCGCGATTGCGGGATGACCGCGCCGGGCATCGCCAGCATCACCGTTGCCGCCAGGCTCATCAAGATCCGTTTCGTCATGAACCCTCGCTAGTCGTGCAGACGCGGCTTGGAGAACGTCTCCGCGTCGGCCGCCGCACGCTCGTAGCGGAGCGTCCCCGCAAGGCGAAGTTTTCCTTGCGCGTCGTCGGCGGGATGGCGCACGCCGTCGACGACCGGCACGACCGCGAAGTCGAACGGGCTCATTCCTGCGATGCACGCAACGTTGACGCCGTACTGTTCCAGGTTCGATCGCCGCTGGTGATGCGTGTAGATGCCGCACACGCTGCAGAAGAAGTGCCGCGCGGCGCCTGTGTTGAAGCGATATTCAGTCAGCGCCTCGGCCCCCGCCACGACCTCAAGCGCGTCCAGCGCCGCGGAGACCGGGACCGCGCCGCGCATCCGGCAATAGGAACATGTGCAACGCCGCGCGGTCGCGAGGCCGTCGAGCAGGGTGACGCGAAGGCGCACCGTTCCGCAGTGGCAGGCGGCATCCAAAGGCTCACTCATCGGGTTTGCTCCAGCGCCCCACGTCGACGGCCACGGGCCGGGAGAAAGAGCTTGCGCAGGCTTATACGCACCGAGCGGCCGAGCGGGTCGAGAAAATCACCCTGGAACGCGAAAGGCGTGGCGCCGCCCGCGTCCCGGACGCGCAGGCGGCTGTCGAACAGGTTTTCGACGAACAGGCTGACGCGCGCGCCGCGCAGCGCGGGGTAGCGCGAGACGAGCTTTTCCCGCGCGCCCAAATCGGCGAACAGGCGCAGGTTGACCGTCGCGAAGGTGCCGAAGCGCAGGTCGTCAGCGGGTCCGTCCCCGCCGTTGACGCGCGTCGCGCTATAGAGGTTGCCGGTCAGCCGTCCGCCCAGCCCGTTCTTGAACGCCCCCGCCTGCAATTCGACCTGATGCCGCGACCGGCCGCCGACATTGCCGATCGACGAGCCGTTCAGGAAGTCGAGTTCGGGAACGCCGTCGCGGATCAGGACCGTGTCGGTGAAGCGCCACGTGTGGAACAAGGCGAACTGCAGGCTGCCCTGCCCGCCGGGACCGAAACCCCCGGCGCCTCGGCCGAAGCCACCACCGCCGAACCCTCCGCGTCCGCTGCCTCCTCGCGCCGCGCCGCCTGGTCCGCCCGCCGGCTGGGTGCCTTCGGGACGCGGCGTGCCTTCGCCCGCGGCACCTTCGCGTCCGGCGCGGCGCGCGGCGCGGAGATCGGCGCGAGACGGATCGGGCTTTCCCAGGGGTTTGGAGAAGTTGAACCCGTAGCGCAGCTCCTCGCGATCCGAGCGCGCGAAGTTGACGGGACGCACGTCTACGCGGAGCAGGCGTCCGTCGGTCTCGCGCGTAAAACGTTCCGGGAACGCAGCCTCGATCTCCGGCGTCAACGCGGGAAAGTTCGCGATGAGGTCGCGCGTGCGCGTGTCGGTGTAGTCGGCGCGGAACGTCAGCTCGGTCTCCTTCAACGGTTGCACGGTGAGGCCGAGCTTGGTTACGCGGCGGTTGTCCGCGATCAGGCCCGGGTTGCCGCCGTCCAATCGAATGACGTCGACCGTCTCTCCCCGCGAAAAGTCGAACACGCGCGCGTTCGGCGTTTCGATGATCGCGTCGCCCAACTGCTGGACGCTGGGCGCGCCGTCCTCGTCGGTAACGGATGCGATGACCCGCACCTGTTCGATGGGCGACCAGTTGAGCCCGTAACCGAGCGTCGTCAGCGTGCCGAAGTCCGACAGGCGGTCGGCCGCGTAGTTCACGTTCGCCGATAGGTCGCCGACGAATGCCAGCACCTCGGCGCGGCGGCTGGTGAGCGGGATGTCGACGCTGGCCTGCCCGTCTAGCCGGTCGCGGGACAGGTCGGTGCTCGTCACGCCAGCAAGCCGGAATGCATCGCTGGAAAAATCGCGCGCGCGTGCGCCGACCTTGAGGCTCGTCGTGACCTCGCCCGCGGGTAGCGAGAATAGCGGGCCGTTGGCGACGAACTCCGCGTCGGCGGACTGGTCGACCGAGCGCGCCCGGTCGGCGAGGCGATCAAGTGAGTCCCGATCGGTGCGGGACCGGCTCGCGTTGCGGATGAGGTTGGCGGTCAGCGACCAGCGCCACGGTTGCAGATTGCCGTTGAGCGACAACCCGATCTGGCCGTTGCGGCTGCTGCCGTCGCGCTCCAGCGGGTTCGACAGGGCGCCTGACAGCAGGCTTGCGGCCGAGAGGCCGAAGCGGCTCGCCGTGTCCGTCGCATCGAAGCGCGCGTTGAGCGTCGCCGACACATCCGTGAAGACGGTGCGGTTGATCGTCCCGCTGAGCTGCAGCCGTTCGACTTCCGGCGACAGCGTGCGGAACGGGCGGATGTCGATCGTCGACCCCTCGCGCACCCGGATGTCGCGTTCGGACTCGAAGAGCGCACTGTCGCGGCTGTACTCGGCATCGAGGCTCCAACGGCCCGCGCGGTCGATGCGCAGTAGGTTGAGATCGATCTCGCCGCTGGTCCGCCCGCCCGCGGTCGGGACGCCGCCTTCCAGCTCCGCCGTCAGCGCGCGAAAGCGGCGACGCAGCACGAAGTTCACGACGCGCTGGTCGGCGCGATAGCCGTATTTGAGCGCGACTTCCTCCGCCAGGATGTCGACGCGGTCGATAGCTTCAGGCGGGATGTCGCGGATCTCGCCGAAGCCGGAAATGCGTCGGCCGTCGAGCAGGACCACGGGGCCGCCTTCGCCGCGTCCACGCCCGCTCTGCGTCTGGGGGGCGAGCGCGGCAAGCAGGTCGGCGAGGTTGCTCGCGCCGTAGCCGCGGATCTCCCGGCGACTGAGCGTGATCTCGGGCGGAATGTCGCCCAATACCGCGCCGCGCAGGCGCGTGCCCGTGACGACGATCTCTTCCGGCACGTCGCTCTCGGCGTCCTCGTCCGCCTCCGGCACGGCGGGTTGCCGGGGAGGCGCGGGTGCGGTCTCCTGCGCGACAGCGGCGCTAGCGAGCGTTAGGAGCAGGGTCGCCAGTAGCGGACGCACGGTCATTAAATGTATCGGCCTCGTAGGACGCAGTGGCGGGGCCGTGCTGGCGAACCGGTGAACCGCGACTGTATCGTGCGCGCTCCGACTGGGGTTTGCTTCGTACCGGGCGCGGCCGCTCGCGCCAAGGATGATCGCCGACGCGCGCGGCGACGGTTTCGACGTGCGGCCGCTCACCCAGGGATATGGCGAGCCCACCCGTGCGTGCCGACAGGTTCCGGTCGACCTTGAGCCAGCGCGGGGTGCAGCCGGGCGGCAGGCGGCGGTCGGCGACGACGATATCGGCCGCGGCGCACGCTGCGATCATCTCGCGCCAAGGGACGAGATAGCCCGACCGGGTGGCGAGCACGCGCCATGTGCGCCCACTCTCCGCCGACACGTCCGGCGCGACGTCGAACAGGCACAGGTCGCGGCTGCAGCGCGCCTCGGGCAGTTCGGAGATCGCGGACAGCGTGCCGTCATAGCCCGACACTTCGCTCAGCATGTCGCGGACGTAATCGCCCGCGCGGTTGCGAAGGATCGCCATGCCGCCGTCGGCACGGCGGATCGCGAGGTGGCGGCCGTCGCCCGTAATGATGATGTCGGGCGGAGGCGTGGC
This sequence comes from uncultured Sphingomonadaceae bacterium, assembly GCA_964251385.1. Taxonomy (GTDB): domain Bacteria; phylum Pseudomonadota; class Alphaproteobacteria; order Sphingomonadales; family Sphingomonadaceae; genus CADCVW01. Next base: position 60,259 of record CAXUJK010000006.1, read on the forward strand.
GAGCGCCCAGACCGCGCCCGCGACGAACGGGATGAGCCCGAGCCTGCGCGCGCGCGTCCGCCACAAGGCGATCCACAAGCCGCCGACGATCATCAGCGCGAACGCCCCGCGCGGCATCGACGGCATGAGCGCCACCGCCCCCGGCGCGGATGCGATGAAGTGCGCGATCCACAGCAGGAACGTGAGCGCCTGTTCCGCCAACCACCATGCGGGCAGCCCGAGCCCGGCGAGATCGAGCAACAGCGCAACCGCTTCCAGAGGCATGATGACGAAGGTGGTGAGCGGGATGGCGACGATGTTGGCGAGCGCGCCCAGCATGCCGGCCTGGTGAAAGTGGAACAGCGCGATCGGCGCGAGCGCGACCTCGACCGCGACGCCGGTCACGAACAGCGTGAAAACGATGCGGGCGAAGCGCCGGACCACTCCTTCCTCGCGGCGTTCGACGAGCCTGCGCATGCGCGGATGTTCGTGCAGCGCGACGATCGCGGTGACCGCCGCGAAACTCAGCTGGAAGCTCGGACCCGCAAGGCTTTCGGGCCAGAACAGCAGCACGACGATGGCGCCGGTCGCGACGAGGCGCAGCGTCATCGCCTCGCGCCCGAGCGCGAGTCCGCCGAGCACGAGCAGCGCGGCGATGCACGACCGGACGGTCGGCACTTCCGCGCCCGACAGCAATGTGTAGCCGATCCCGGCGGCGGCTCCAACGCCGGCGGCGATCAGCACGAGGGGCAGGCGCAGCGCGAGCGTCGGGCTGAGCGCGAGCAGGCGGAGCGCCAGAAGCATCGTCGCACCGACCATCGCGGTGACGTGCAGCCCGCTGATCGACAGCAGGTGGGACAGCCCGCTGCGCCGCATCGCCTCCGCGTCCGCTTCGGGCAACGCGCCGCGATCGCCGGTCACGAACGACGCCGCGACCGCGCCTTCCGCGCCGTCCACCCGCTTGAGGATGTGCGCGGTCAGCCGTGCGCGCCACACGCCGAGCGTTGCCCAGAACCCGGTGGGCGGATCGCGCGCGACAACCTTGGGCGGCTCGAACGCGCGGCCCGTGGCGCCGATGCCCTTGAACCAAGCGGTGCGCGCGAAGTCGTAGCCACCGGGAACGGACATGGGCGCGGGCGGCATCAGGCGGGCGCGCACGGACACGGTCGTGCCGGGCGCGAGATCGATCGTGCGGTCCGGATCGGGAACGTTGACGCGAACGCGGGGCGGCAGCTTGGCCTCGGGTTTGGGCGCAAGCAGCAGGCGCACGTCGCCCTGCGCCGGCAGCGGCTCGACCGCTTCGATCACGGCGGTGAACTCCGCGATCGTCGGGCGGTCGAGCCGCGGCGCCGCGACCTGTTCGGCGCGCCACCATATGAGCGCGCATCCGAGCGCCGCGGCGAGCGCGAAAACGATCGTCGTCCGGCCCGTCCGTGTGTGGCCAAGCGCGTAGCCGATGCAGGCGAGCGCGCCCATCGCGCACAGGAAAGCCGTCCATCCCGGTTGGGAAGGGAGCACCGCCCATGCCGTGATCCCCGCGCCGATCGCGACGGGCAGCCACAGCGGCAGCTGCTCCCGCTCCGCGTCCAGCCATGCCTCGACGCCCGCCGACACGTTCGGCAACCGCCGGACGCCAAGCGTTGGAAGCGCGCGGGTCGCTATGCTAGGGGCGCTGGACGCAGTGCCGACCATCGGCGAACCATGGAGCATCGGCGCTTGGGCGCAAGGCAAACTTCCGGCCCTGTGGTCACGCGCTTCGCGCCGTCGCCGACGGGTTTCCTGCATATCGGCGGCGCGCGCACCGCGTTGTTCAACCTGCTGTTCGCGCGCCGGCACGGGGGCAAGTTCCTGCTGCGCATCGAAGACACGGACGCGGCCAGATCGACGCAGCCCGCGATCGACGCAATCCTGGAAGGCATGCGCTGGCTTGCACTCGACTGGGACGGCGAGCCGGTAATGCAGTCCGCGCGCGCGTCACGCCACGCGGAAGTCGCGGCGGCGATGCTGGGGTCCGGCCATGCCTATCGCTGCTACGCGACGGCAGCGGAGCTGGAGACGATGCGCGCGGAGCAGCGCGCGGCCAAGCTGCCGATGCGCTATGACGGGCGCTGGCGCGATCGCGAGCCGGGCGCGGAGCAGAATGGGCAGCCCTTCGTGGTCCGCCTGCGCGCGCACCGTGACGGCGAGACCGTCATCGACGACGCGGTCCAGGGTCGCGTCACCGTATCCAACGCCGAGCTCGACGACATGGTCCTGCTGCGGTCGGACGGAACGCCGACCTACATGCTCGCGGTCGTGGTGGACGACCACGACATGGGCGTGACGCACGTCATTCGCGGCGACGACCATCTCAACAATGCGTTTCGGCAGCTCGGCATCGTGGATGCCATGGCGTGGCCCCGACCCGTTTACGGCCACCTGCCGCTGCTGCACGGATCGGACGGGGCCAAGCTGTCCAAGCGGCACGGTGCGTTGAGCGTCGAGGCGTATCGTGACGAGATGGGAATCCTCCCCGAGGCGTTGGAAAATTACCTGCTGCGGCTCGGCTGGGGCCATGGGGACGACGAGATCATTTCCCGAGACGACGCGGTGCGCTGGTTCGATCTGGCCGACGTGGGCCGCGCGCCCTCGCGGTTCGACGTCAAGAAGCTGGAGCACATCAACGGCCACTACCTACGCGAAGCCGACGACGAGCGGCTCGCCGCCTTGGTGGCGCCGCGGCTGAGCGGGTCGACGAGCGAGGAAGACGGCGCGCTGCTCGTCCGCGCGATGCCAGAGCTCAAGAAGCGCGCAAAGGATCTGGGCGAGCTTGCCGACGGCGCGGCGTTCCTGTTCGCACCTCGCCCGCTGGCGATGGACGCGGCCGCCGCGGCGCTGCTAGACGGGGGCGCGGCCGAACTCCTTGCCCGCCTCCATCGACGGCTGTCGCAGGTCGTCACATGGAGCGCGGAAGACCTGGAGACGGCGGTGCGGGAGGTGTCGGAAGAGGCCGGGGTCAAGCTCGGCAAGGTGGCGCAGCCGTTGCGCGCCGCGTTGACGGGCCGCGCGACCTCGCCCGGAATATTCGACGTGCTCCTGCTCCTCGGCCGCGAGACCAGTCTCGCGCGCATTGCGGACCGGAGTCCCCAAGGAGCTGACGCATGACCGACACGCCCGCAAATAACGCCGCCGCGCTCGACTATGACGGTCGGGATTTCACCTACCCGGTGATGTCCGGCACGGTCGGTCCCGACGTTATCGATATCCGCAAGCTGTATGCACAGACGGGCGCGTTCACCTACGATCCCGGATTCACTTCGACCGCCGCATGCGAATCGGCGATCACGTATATCGACGGCGACGAAGGTATATTGCTCCATCGCGGCTACCCGATCGATCAGCTCGCGCAGAATTCGAGCTTTATGGAAGTCTCCTACCTGCTGCTCAACGGCGAGCTGCCCGACGAGGCGACGCTCGAAAAGTTCAGCTACACGATCACGCGGCACACGATGGTGCACGAACAGCTCGCCGGCTTCATGCGCGGGTTTCGGCGCGACGCGCACCCGATGGCGGTGATGTGCGGCGTCGTCGGCGCATTGTCCGCCTTCTACCATGATTCAACGGACATCACCGACCCGTACCAGCGCATGGTCGCCAGCCACCGGCTGATCGCCAAGATGCCCACGATCGCGGCGATGGCGTACAAGTACACGGTCGGGCAGCCGTTCATGTATCCGGACAACGGGCTGAGCTACACTGGCAATTTCCTGCGCATGACGTTCGGCGTCCCCGCGGAACCGTACGAAGTGAACCCCATCGTCGAACGCGCGATGGACCGCATCTTCATCCTGCACGCCGACCACGAACAGAACGCGTCGACATCGACCGTGCGGCTCGCCGGATCGTCGGGCGCCAACCCCTTCGCGTGCATCGCGGCGGGGATTGCGTGCTTGTGGGGCCCCGCGCACGGCGGGGCGAACGAGGCCGCGCTCAACATGCTGCGCGAGATCAAGACGCCCGATCGCATTCCCGAGTACATCGCGCGCGCCAAGGACAAGGACGACCCGTTCCGCCTGATGGGGTTCGGCCACCGCGTCTACAAGAACTACGACCCGCGCGCGACCGTGATGCAGCAGACGGTGCGCGAGGTGCTGGGTGCGTTGAACGTCACCGACCCGCTGTTCGACGTCGCGCTGCAGCTTGAAGAGATGGCCCTCAACGACCCGTACTTCATCGAGAAGAAGCTTTTTCCGAATGTCGATTTCTACTCGGGCGTGATCCTGTCCGCGATCGGCTTCCCGACGAGCATGTTCACCGCCCTCTTCGCGCTCGCCCGTACCGTCGGCTGGGTCGCGCAGTGGAACGAGATGATTTCGGACCCGGAGCAGAAAATCGGGCGGCCGCGGCAGCTGTATACCGGGTCGACGCAGCGGGATTACGTGGCGGTCGGGGAGCGTTGAGCGAAGGGTTCAATCGAATGTTACGTTTGACTGCATGTCTGATGATGGCGTCCAGCGCGATCGCGCAGCCTGCGTCGGTAGTCCCGCGATCCGGAGAGCCGTACGTACATGGCGTTTCCGGCAGCGAGTTCCCCGAGGAGCTAGAAGGCTTCCGCCGGACGAACGTCGGCCTTTACGATGCGACCGGGCGCGACGTCGGGGTCAATTACGAGCGCACCGACGCGACGGGACTCATCTACCTGACCGCCTACGTCTACCCGTCCGCCAAAGCGCGCCGGGCCACGCAGCGCGAGCGGACTTGTCGAGAGGACCACCGCGGAGCATCGGCGGCGATCGCGGACCGCTTCCCGGGAGCGAGGACCGTATCGGAAGGTCCTGCGCCGGCGATCCAGCAAGCCCGCTCGGAACTGTCGTGGAAATCGCGCCATGAATTCAGGACTTCGTTCAAGGGCGTCGAGCAGGACGTGCAATCCGAATTGATCGTGTATTGCTACGTCGCTGACGAATGGCAGCTGAAGTACCGGGTTTCGGCTCCCGCAGGCGCGAAGCTCGACAGTGTCGATGCGTTCATGAGCAAGGGTCCTTGGCCGCGAGGCACAAACAGGAAGCGCGTCAAAACGCGGGCAACGTCAACGTAAAGCGCGCGCCCTGCCCCGACGCGCTGTCCACGGTGATGTCCCCGCCCATTGCCCGCGCCAATCGCCGTGCGATGTACAGGCCTAGTCCCGTTCCGCCAGGCTCTGCCGGGTCGACGCGTTCGAACTTGCCGAAGACACGGGCGTGGTTTTCGGGTGCAATGCCCGGGCCTTGGTCGGCCACGGTGACCGTCGCCTTGTCGCTGTCGGCATCGGCGCGGACCCACACCATTCCACCGGGCGGGGAGTAGCGGACCGCGTTGCCGATCAGGTTAACGAGGATCTGCAGCACGCGGCGGAACTCGCCGGTGGCGGGGACTTGCTCGTGCTCGGCGGGGCGGTCGATGTGGACGTCGTTGCCCGACGCGCGCACCGCCAGCAGACCTGCGGCGCGGCGCGCGATGTCGGCAAGATCGATACGATCGCGTTCGGGGGCGAAGTCCGGGCGTTCGATCGCGTGCAAATCGACGAGGTCGTCCACCAGGCTGAGCAGGTGCCGGCCCGCCGACGCGATGTCGGTCGCGTAGGCGGCGTATTCGGCGCGCAACGGGCCGTCGGTTCGCCCCCCCAGTTCCTCGGCATTGGCGACGATGCGGCCGAGCGGCGCGCGCAGCGCGTCGTCGAGGCGCGCGGCGAAAGCGCCGTCGTCCACGGCCGGCTCCGGCTCGACCTGTTCGACCCTGGTCGCGCCGCCCTTGAACCCTGCGAAACGCCCGCGTCCGTCCGTCATGGGGACCGCGCCCAGCCGGTAGCGGCCCCCCTCGCCGCCGCGCAGATCGGCAAGCTGCGCATCGAAGCGGCGATGTTCGGCCAGCGCGGTCAGCACCGGAAGCGCGCCGTCCGCACCGCCTAGGAACCCGAACAGACGGGTGAGCGGCGCGCCCACGAACGCGCGCACGTCGCCGCCGACCGCGCCGGCGGCCGCGCCCGACAGGCTGGTGACAAGAAGCGCGGCATCCGTTTCCCAGTGCCAGTCCGCCGTGCTGCGCTCGAAGTCCGCGTCGGCGCGCGTGTCCGGCACGGGATCGGCGCCGCGCCGCGTCCAGCCGGTGACGGCAAGCGCGATGTCCGCTCCGTCGGGTTCGGCGCGCACCCACAGGTCGACGTCGTCCGCTCCGTCCGCCGCGACCGCCGCGCGCGACACGACGATGCGCAGACGGCGCGCGAGGCGCACGATCGCGGCGATCGCCGGCACCGCCATTGGCGCGCCGATACGCCCGCCCGCGCGTGCGTTCAGTTCGGCCAGCATCGGGTCGGCTGCGGCAAGGAAACCGTGTCCGTCGATACGTCCGCGAACAACCGCATCGGCGTTCAACGCTCTTCTCCCGCCAAGGCGCGTGCGGAATCGACGGCGGCGATCGCGGCGCGGTAGCCCGCATCCAGTCCGAGCGGTGCGGTCAGGCGGCGCGCGGCGACCGGATCGAGCGCGTCGAAAGCATTTAGTGCGGCCTCCGCGCCCGCTTCGTCCAGGATCAGCAGGATCGCGGCAGCCTGCGCGCGCGCGACGCCGGCGGCCCGCAGAAGCGCGGAAAGCCGTTCGTCCGCGCGCGCGCCGACAACGGTCCAGACTTCCGCATCCGGCAAGCGGACGGCGGCGGCGAGCACCGCCGTGAAGGCCGGGAGATTGCCGGAACCTAGCAGCCGTCCGAGCAGAACTCCGTCGATGCGCTCCGCCGCGGCAAGGCACGCGGCGAGCCGCACGGCGACAGCGTTCAGTCCGCGACCTTCGTCATGCGTTGCGAGGACCGACGCCACCGCCGGCGTCAGCAAATCGTCGGCGTCGGTCGGACCCAAGCCGTGGATCGTGCGGAGATAGTGGCGAAGCGCCGCGGCCACGCGCCAGGCGAGCCACGCCGCCAGCTCGGCTGAGAGGTCGTCGAGGAGGAGCACGGGCGCGCCGAACCTGTCACGCCGCCGACCGGCCGCGACGAGCAGCGCCATCGCGGCCGCCGCGACATGTGGATCGTCGTCGTCGAGCAGCGGGACCGGCGCGTCGCTTCCCGTGCCGACGATATGGTCGCCCGCGACTGCTTCGCGCGCGCGACGGAGCAGCGCGGCGGCAAACGACGGGTGACGAAGCACGTCGCCCTCCGCCAGCAGGGGCAAGGCGATCGCAACCGAAGCGGAAGACAAGGACGCGCCGAGGGCGTCGTCATCGACGCGCGAGGCCAGGAACAGCCGCAGGTCGCGCTCCACCGACTGCACCAGCATGTCCCGCATCGTCCAGGCAAGCGCGCGGACCTGATCGCTCAAGCGGTGCACCGGGTCCAGGAACAGGTCGGTCGTCGACTCGTCCAGCCGCCGCGCGTCGGCCGCGACGCTGTCGCGTAGCGGCGCTCCCGGCGCGAACCCCGGGCGGGCAGGACGCGCGGCGTCCGGCAGGATCGGCCATTCCGAGATCATGGCCGTCCGGTCTAGCCGATACGCGGTTAAATCGGCGCTAATCTCGGCTGCTCATGCTGGAATGCGCACGATGCTGCAGCCACAGGAAGGACGCGGTCGCATGCAACGCGATCGCGCCCAGTCCCCACGTCCACGCGCCCGTGGCGGCGAACGGCACCGCAAGCAGGATCGCGCCCTTTCGAGACGCGAGCCACGGCGACGCCGGGGGTCCAGGCGGGCGCTCCCTCGCGGCGGCGAAGAAGGCGGTCAGCCCGGTCGCCGCGGTGACGATCGCGCCCCAGCCGCTGACATGGTCGGCCAGCCAGAGCGCACAAAAAGCGTAGGCCGCGCCCGCGACGAGCGGCAGGCCGCGCCGCAACCTGTCCCCCCGGCCGAGCGGCTGCATGCGCAGCGCGGCGAGCCGCTCGCCAATCCCGTCCAGCGGAACGGACATGACCAACGCGATTACCGCCGCCCCGAGCCACCCCTGCGCGAAGAAGAACGCCGCGAGCGCGGTCAGCCCGAGCGCGCCCGCGACCAGCCACTGCGGACGCACGGCCGTTCCCATCAATCGCTCGACCGCGAACTCTTCCAGGATCGGCGTCACATAGCGTTCGACCCAGTCGCCGCGCGTCCCCCGCGCGCCCGCGACGATGCGGCGTTCGGCATCGTCCAGGTCGCGATTGCCCGTCGCCATGAGCAGCATTGGCGGTGCGCCCTCCTGCGTCGGCGCGCCCGTCGACATCTGGCGCGCGCCGTCCTGCACCATGCGGCGCAGCAGCGTCGATTGCAGGTCCCAGTCGCCCAGCATCGCCGCGGTGGACGCGATCTGCGCGCCGCTCGCGGTGGCGAGGCCTGCCCAGCGGCTCGACGCGTCGATGCGTTCGAACGCGTCCATGCCGATATTGTCCGCCATGGTCATGATCGACGGGCTGGTCGCCGCCGCCATGCGCTCGACGCTCGCCGCGTCCGCGAACAGTCCGCCCGCGATGAACAGCACAGCGTCTCCGGCTTCGAAATAGCCCGCCGCCTCGTCGATGCCGCGCGCGAGCTGGACGGCGATACCTTCCGTGGTCAGCCGGTCCACCGCCGCGAGCAGCGCGGGCGGCATGCGTTCGACGAGGATGACGATCGGCTGCGCGCCGGCCGCCCGCGCGAGCCGCGCCTGATATTCGACGAGCGTCCGCCCCGCGAGGGGCAGCGTCGCGCGCAGACCGGCACCGGTGCCCTCACCCGACGCATCCTGATAAGCCGAAATCAGCGCACCGAGCGCCATGCCGTTTCCCGTATACCGCGTGCCCCGCCGAAGTGGCGCGGGATAGGCGAGCGGGCCGCGCGTGGCCAGCCCTGCGGGGCTAGCCGCGAAGCTCGGCGATGCCTGCCGAAATCTTGCGCAGGACGACGGGATCGCCGGGCGCGCCCGCCTCCGCCTCCAGCGCCATGTCGATCAGCCCTTCCATGCCGAAGCTGGCGGCAAGGCCTTTGAGCCGTCCGGCGGCGAGCAGCCAATTTGCGTCGCAGCGCGACCGCCGCAGCAGGTCGACGTGCCGTTCCGCGCTTTCCAGGAACGCGGACCGTAGTTCGGCGATGAGCGCGTTGTCCTCGCCCGCGGCGACGGCGAGTGCGGAAGAAAGCGTACCGGGATCGAAGGCCATGCGATGAACGATAGCGGCCACAGGTTAAGACCGGCTTGCCGCGGGCTTCCGGTCGCCGGCAAAGATGGTAAACGAACATCCATGAACCTGCAGGCACACGCCCAATCCGACGTCCAACTCGACCCGGCGACCGCTTCCACCGACGGTTCCGATGCGGGCGTCGCCTGGCTCGGTGAACATTTCGAGACAGGCGAGGTCGCGGACAGCGAACCGGTCGAAGCCCATGCGCCCGACGTACTGCCCGATCGGTCCGGCGAACCGGCGAACGTCGAGGAAAGTTGGAGCGAACAGCCCGCCGAATCTCCTCACCGCCGCATCGTAGGCGGCTTCCTCGTCGCGCTCGGGGTCGCGTGGATCGGCACGGTCGCCTGGGCCGCGGGGCAGGCTGTCGGCGGCTCCGCAAACGGCGCGCCCGACCTGGTGCGCTGGGCGGCCGTGGCGAGCGGGCCGCTCGCGCTGCTGGGGCTAGGCTGGCTTTTGTTCGGCCGCAGTTCGCGCGGGGAAGCGGTGCGGTTCACGCGTGCCGTCACCGCCATGCGCGCGGAAAGCGAAGCCTTGCAGGCGGTCCTGGCGAACGTGGGCGCGAACATCGCGGCCAATCGCGCCGCGCTTGCCGAGGAGACGCAACGTCTGGCGCACCTGGGCGAGGAGGCAGCGGAACGGCTGGGTGCGGTGACACGGGACGTCGACGCGGGCGCGCAGGCGATGGCGCGCTACGCCGAAACGCTCGACCGGTCGGCCGGATCTGCGCGGACCGACATGGGCGTGCTGCTCGCGGACCTGCCCAAGGCGGACGCGCAGGCCCGCGCCATGTCCGAGCTGCTCCGCGCGACCGGGCTCGACGCGCATCAGCAGGCGGGGGCTCTCGAGGCGCAGATGACGCTGCTCGCGGTCCGTGCGCGCGAAGCGGACGAGGCGTCGACCCACGCCGCCGGGCGCATGGCCGCGCATCTGGCGCAGGTCGACAGCGCCGCGACCGCCGCCACCGGCCGCATGGAATCCGCTACCGCTGCGATGAGCGCGGGGATCGACGGCGTGCTGACGCAGGCAGCGGACGCGCTCGGCGCGGTACGCACCGGCATCGATGAACAGGGTGCCGCGACCATGGCGACGATCGGCCAATCGGGCGCGGCGATGGAGCGGATCGCGAGCGACGCGGACGCGGCCTTGGCGACCCGAATGGACGCGGTTCGCGCATCGGTCGCCGAGGGCGGCGAGGCGATGCGCGCGCTGGTGGCCGAGACGGCCGGTCAGATCGAAGCGGCAAGCGCCGCCGCCGCACGTGAACTGGACGCCCGGCTCGATGCCGCGCGTGCCGGGATCGCCGAACAGTCGGACGCGGTGGACGCGCTTGTGGCGCGAACCGGCGAGGGCACGGCGCAAGCCGCGGCGGCCACGGAAGCGGCTTTGCGCGCGGCCACCGAACAGTCCCGTGCCGCGCTCGAACAGCAGGCGGAGCTTGCCTTGTCGCTCACCCGCGACGCGCTCGACGCGCTCGAACGCACCAGTCTCGATGCGGGCGGCAATTTGACGAAGCGCGCGGACGTCGCGCGTCAGATGCTGCTTGAAATGGGCGCGGAGATGGTCGCGTCCGTTCACAGATCGAACGTGGAGCTCGAAGCGGCGGCGGGCGAGGCCGCGACCACGCTGGCGCGGCACGTCGGCGAGATCAGCGGGCGCGTCGGCGCGATCGGCGCGCAGATCGCCGCGCAGGACGCGGCCAGCCAGGCGATGATCGGCGGCGTCGATCGATCATTGGCCGACATGGAAACGCGTTTCGGCACGCTGTCCGAACGGGGCGGCGCGCGCTTGACGGCGCTCGCGACGGCCGCCGAAACACTGGTCGGAACCGTCGATGCGCTGGTCGGCACGATCGACGGCGGCGACGCCCGTATCGGCGGCATGACCGAGCGGACGCAGGCGCTGAGGGTCGTGCTCGACGCGGTGGGCGAGCATCTATCCGGACCGCTGGCGACCATCCTTGCCGACGTAGAAGCGAGCACGATGCGAAGCCGCGACATCGCCGCCGCGCTTGCGCCTGAAGTCGCCGCGTTCGCCGATAGCGCCGGCTTGGCCCAGGCGCGGCTTGCGGAAGCCGAAACGCTGGTCGGGCGTCAGCAAAGCGGCCTCGATGAGATGCTGGGCGCGATCGGAAGCGGGCTCGATACGATCCAGACGCGCGTCGATGCGCTCGGCTCGGTCGTCGCCGACACGGACGAGCGCGCGGCCAAGCTGCTGCGTGACACCGGCCCGCAGCTCATCGAGGCGCTGCTGCGCGTGCGCGAAACCGCCAACCAGGCGGCGGAACGCGCGCGCGAGGCGATCTCAGCCGCGATCCCCGATGCCGCGGCCCGGCTCGCCGATGCCACGGGCGCGGCGATGACCGCGGCGATTACCGAACAAGTGACGTTGCAGATGGGCGAGCTCGGCATCTTGTCGGAACAGGCGGTCGAGGCGGCGCGGGCTGCGTCCGAGCGGCTGACGCGGCAGATGCTGACGATCGGCGAGACCGTCGCCACCGCCGAGGCGCGTATCGCGGAAGCGCAAGAGACCCTGCGCGAAGGCGACAGCGAGCAGTTTTCGCGCCGCGTCGCGCTGCTCATCGAATCACTCAACTCGACCGCGATCGACGTCACCAAGATCCTGTCCAACGAAGTCACCGACGGTGCTTGGGCCGCATATCTGAAGGGCGATCGCGGCGTCTTCACCCGCCGCGCGGTGCGCCTGCTCGAAGCTGGCGAGGCGCGCGAGATCGCACGCCACTACGAGGAGGAGCCCGAGTTCCGGGAGCAGGTCAATCGGTACATCCACGACTTCGAAGCGCTGCTGCGTCGCATCCTGTCCGAACGCGACGGATCGCCGCTCGGCTTGACGATGCTGTCGTCGGATATGGGCAAATTATACGTGGCGCTGGCGCAGGCGATCGAGCGGATAAGAGGTTAGCCGACGATCAGCGAGGCCGCTCCCCCATGCCGCGCAGTGCATCCGTCCCGATCCACCCGTTGACGTAGTTGGCGTAATACAGCCCGAATGTCACCGTCGACAAGATTAGCGCGCGGACGATCACCTTACCCGGCGCAAAGCCGTGCGGAGCGCTGTCCGCCTGCCCTGGTACACGTTCGACCCCCGCTTCCTCGTGCGTCCTGACGCCGAACGGCAGCACCAGGAACGCGCTCATCGCGAGGAACAGCGCGTAGATCGCGATGGCGGAGCTGAGTTTCACGGGACCCGGACGAGCATGACCTCGACCACCGGCTTCTTGCCCGTCCACGCGGTCGCGCAGCGCCGCACGGCCAGCCGCACCGACTCGGTCAGCTTGTCGTCGTTGGCAGCGCCCTTGGCTAGCGCCGCGCCCGCCATCGCGCTCGCGTCCTTGATGAAGTCGTCGCGGTCTTCCTCGACCGGCATGCCTTCGATGCGCAGTTGCGTCTTGCCGCGCTGGCGGCCCTGCCCGTCCACGGCCATCGCGACCGAGACGAGCCCGTTGAGCGCCATCTTGCGCCGCTCGTTCATCGTCGATCCGTCAGCGGGGAGGATGACGTCCCCGTCGAGGATCAGCCGCCCGACGCGCGCGCTGCCGATCTTCTTGGGCTTGCCGGGCGACAGGCGCAGGACGTCGCCATTCTCCTGCAGGATCGACTTGGGAATGCCGCTGTCGAGCGCGAAGCGCGCATGTTCGGCCAGATGCCGCATCTCGCCATGCACCGGGATCAGGATTTCCGGCCGGATGTTCTCGTACATGCCGACGAGTTCGGGACGTCCGGGATGCCCCGACACGTGCACCGGCGCCTGCCGGTCGGTGATCATGACGACATTCTTGGATGCGAGCGCATTCTGGATGCGGCCGATCGCGACCTCGTTGCCGGGGATCTGGCGCGAGGAAAAGATCACGGTGTCGCCCGCGTCGAGCTTTAGCTGATGGCTGTCGAACGCGATGCGGGCGAGCGCGGCGCGCTCCTCCCCCTGCCCGCCCGTGCCGACAATGAGCAGCTTGTCCGGGGGGATGCGCATCGCCGCCTCGAAGCTAACTGTTTCCGGAAAATCCTGCAGGTAGCCCGTGGCCTTCGCAACCTTCAGAATACGGTCTAACGAACGCCCCGCGACGCACAGCGTACGGCCCGTGTCCTCGGCGACCTGGCCCAGCGTCTGCAGCCGCGCCGCGTTGGACGCGAAGGTCGTGACGAGCACGCGACCCTTGGCGGCCGCGATGACCTGATCGAGCCCCTCGCGCACGGTGCTCTCCGAACCCGACGCCGCGGCATTGAAGATGTTCGTGGAGTCGCACACAAGTGCTAGCACGTCCTTGTCTCCGATGGCCTTCAACTCGGCCGGGGTGCTCGGGACGCCAAGCTGCGGGGCCTGGTCGGTCTTCCAGTCGCCCGTGTGAAACACGTTGCCGTAGGGCGTCTGGATCAGCAGCGCGTTGGCTTCGGGGATCGAGTGCGCGACCGGCACATAAGTCAGGTCGAACGATCCCAACTTGATCGACCCGCCGAGCTCGACGATCTTGAGCTTGACCTTGCCGGACAAGCCTTCCTCCTCCAGCTTGCCCGCGATCAGCCCGGCGGTGAACGGGGTCGCATAGAGCGGCACGCCCAGATCCGCGGCCAGATAGGGGATCGCGCCGATATGGTCCTCGTGCCCGTGCGTGATGACGATGCCGAGCAGGTCCTTGCGCCGCTCCTCGATGAAGCTGAGGTCGGGGAGGATGAGGTCGATGCCGGGATAGGCCGGATCGGCGAAGGTCATGCCGAGATCGACCATGATCCACTTGCCGTCGCAGCCGTACAGATTGACGTTCATGCCGATTTCGCCCGACCCGCCAAGCGCGACGAAGAGCAGTTCTTTTGATGGTGTCATGAGAAGAAGAGATACTTTCGAATAGGTGCGTCATCCCAGCGCGTGCTGGGATCTCAGCGGATTGAAGTTGCGGTGTTCGGCCCCGCTGTGATGCCGGCAAAAGCTGGCATGACGCGTCAGGAATTCAGCCTAGCATACATAAGCGCCAACCCGCGAATTGTCAGGTCCGGCTCGACGACGTCGAAGATCGGCGTGCGTTCCATGAAGAGGGTGGCGAGCCCGCCCGTCGCCACGACCTTGGCCGGTCGGCCGATCTCGGCACGTAGTCGCGATACAAGCCCTTCGATTAACGAAACATAACCCCAGTAGATGCCGCCCAGCATCTGGTCCTCGGTCGTGCGGCCGATCACCGAGTCGCTCGTCGGCGCTTCGATGGCGATACGCGGCAGCTTGGCGGCGGCGGCGACGAGCGCTTCCAGTGATAAATTCAGGCCCGGGACGATCAGCCCGCCTTTGTACGCGCCCGTGTAATCGACGACGTCGAACGTGGTGGCAGTGCCGAAATCGACGACGACGAGGTCGCCGGAATGCGCGGCATGCGCGGCGATCGCGTTGACGACCCGGTCCGCCCCGACGCTGGCCGGCGCGACGACGTCCAACGCGATGCCCCACTCGACCGGCGCGCGGCCCGCGATCAATGCTTCCACACCGAAATATTTCTGCGCAAGCGTCAGCAGGTTATGCATCGCGCGGGGGACGACGCTGGCGATGATGACGGCATCGACCTGCCCGCGGTCGCGCCCTTCGAGCGCCATCAGTTGGTGCAGCCAGACGATGTACTGATCGGCGGTCCGGCGCGGATCGGTCGCGATGCGCCACCTTGCCAGGATCGCCTCGCCTTCGACGAGAGCGAAGACGACATTCGTGTTCCCGGCATCGATCGCGAGCAGCATCAGACTTCCCCGACGAGGAACACGTCGCCCGCGTGGATAAGCCGGACCGACCCGTCCGCCAAGCTCAGCCGGCACGCACCCGCCGGATCGAGGCCGTCGAACGTCCCGGCAAGCGGCTCGCCGTCCGCGCCGTGGGTTGCGAGCGGTGTGCCCACCGGGTGCGCGGCGGCGAGCCATAAGGTGCGGATGGCGGCGGGATCATTCCTCCAGGCGGCGAGCGCGGCGGCGAAGTTGCTTGCCAGGTCCGTCAGGAACGCATCCGGCGATGAATGGTGTCGGCCCTGTGCCGCGAGGCTGGTGGCGGGGCGAACCTGATCCTCGGGATGGTGGGCGAGGTTGACCCCGATGCCGACTACGACCGCGGCATCAACGCGTTCGAGAAGAATGCCGCCAAGCTTCTTGGGTCCGACGAGCAGGTCGTTGGGCCATTTCAGAACCAGTTCGTCATCCTGCCGCAAGCCTGGATGACGGAGGTAAGGCGAAAGTGCCTGGTACAGTCCCACTCCGGCCGCCAATGCCAGCGTCGGCGCGGACGGGTCGTCGTCCCGCAAGCGCACCAACGTGCTCGCGTACAGATTCCCAGCAGGCGACACCCAGCTGCGTCCGCTGCGTCCGCGACCGCCCGTCTGCCGGTCTGCGCGCAGCCAGAGGCCTTCGGGCGCGCCGTCCGCCGCAAGCTGCTTCATGTCGTCGTTGGTCGATCCCGTCTCCGCGACGGTGCGGATCATCGTCAGAAGAGCGACCTGCTCAAAACAAGGATCGGGCGGCGACGAGCGACGCTGCGCCGAGCGCGGGAAGCGCGAGATAACCGGCTGGCGAGATGAACACGGCTGCAGCCGCTATGAGCCCGCCGCCGAGCTGATCGCGGGACGGTTCGAAGCGCGGCGCGGGATCGTCGAAGTACATGATCTTGACGATCTTGAGATAATAGTACGCGCCGATCACCGATCCGACCGCGCCCGCCAGCGCAAGCGGCCACAACCCTGCCCCGACCGCGGCCTGGAAGACGGCGAGCTTTGGCATGAAGCCGAGCAGCGGTGGGATGCCCGCCAAGCTCAGCATGAACATCGCCATAGCGAGCGCCAAAGCCGGACGCGTGCGGGACAGGCCAGCGAGGTCGGCGACGCCCTCCACGGACTGCCCGTCGAGATCGCGCATGCGCATCACGACAAGGAACGCGCCCCAGGTCATGGCGATGTAGACTGCCATGTAGAAGAGGACCGACGCGATGCCCTCCGCCGTGCCCGCGGCTAGGCCGATCAGTGCGAAACCGATATTGTTGATCGAGGAGTAGGCGAGCAGGCGCTTGATGTTGGTCTGGCCGTAAGCAGCAACCGCGCCGAGCACGATCGAGGCCAGCGCGGAGAAGATCACGATCTGCCGCCACGCGTCGGTCGCGGGCCCCAGCGCTTCGATCGCGACGCGGCACAGCAACGCGACAGCGGCGACCTTTTGCGCGGTGGCGAACAGCGCGGTCACCGGCGTCGGCGCGCCTTCATACACGTCGGGCGTCCACATGTGGAACGGTACGGCGGCGATCTTGAACGCGAGGCCGGCCATGACGAAGACAAGCCCGAACAGCTCGCCCAGGCTCATGCCTTCGATTCCACCGACTGCGGCGAAGATCGTACCGAAGTTGGTGGAGCCCGTGAACCCGTAGAGCAGCGAGATGCCGTACAGCAGGATGCCGCTCGCGAGCGCGCCCAGGACGAAATATTTTAGCCCCGCCTCCGTCGAACGTTCGTCCCGCCGCTGGAAGCTGGCCAGCACGTAGCTCGACAGCGACTGCAGCTCGAGCCCGACATAGAGCATCATGAGGTCGGTCGCCGATACCATCATCCCCGCGCCCGCGGTGGAGAGCAGGATAAGGATCGGGTATTCGGGCTTGTGCACCCCGCCCCGCACGAACCAGTTCTGCGCGGCGATGATTGCGACCGCCGATGCGATGTAGATCAGGACCTTGGCGAAGTTGGAGAACGCATCGGCGCGGAACAAGCCGTTGAAGGCGTCGCCGCCCCGACCCGCCGGGCCGAGCAGCGCGAGCGCGGCGGCGGCGAGCAGGGCGACGGACAGCCAGCTGACGAGCCTGGCGCTACGGTCTCCCAGGAAGGCGGCGATCATAAGCAATGCGATCGCGCCGAGCGACAGGATGAGTTCGGGCGCGGTGAGCGCGAGCGAGTTCAGCATCAGTGCGCCGCCGTTGCCTGCACGACGGCCGGTCGCGGTGCGGGGCCGCGCGCGACCTGCGCATCACTCTGAAAGCCGGCCTTCTCGAGCCGCGCCAGCACCACCCCGACGTCGCGGCGCATCGGGGCCATGAAGCTTTCGGGATAGATCCCCATCCAGAACACCGCCCCCACGATCGGGGCAAGGATCGCGAGTTCGCGTTTCGACAGATCGGGCATGGCGGCCGCGTCCGCGTGCACCAGCTTGCCGTAAGCGACGCGACGGTAGAGCCATAGCATGTACGCCGCGGACAGGATGATGCCCGTTGTGGCTACGAACCCGACCCAGCTGTTCGCCTGATACGCCCCGATCAACGCTAGGAATTCGGCGACGAAGCCGCTCGTGCCCGGGAGCGCGATCGATCCCATCGTGAAGAACAGGAACAGGATCGCATATTGCGGCATGTTGTTCGACAGCCCGCCGTAGCGGTCGATCTCGCGCGTGTGGAGCCGGTCGTAGATGACGCCGACGCACAGAAACAACGCACCCGAGATCAGGCCGTGCGAGAGCATCATCAGCATCGCGCCTTCCAGCCCCTGACGGTTGAACGCGAACAGCCCGATGGTGACGAAAGCCATGTGCGCGACGGAGGAATAGGCGATGAGCTTCTTCATGTCCCGTTGCACGAGCGCGACGAGCGACGTGTAGACGATCGCCACCATGCTTAGGCCCATGACGAGCCAGAAGAGTTCGGCCGAAGCTTCCGGGAACATGGGCAGCGAGAAGCGGACGAACCCGTACCCGCCCATCTTGAGCAGCACGCCCGCGAGGATGACCGAGCCCGCTGTCGGAGCCTGGACGTGCGCGTCGGGCAGCCAGGTGTGCACCGGCCACATCGGCATCTTTACGGCGAACGAGGCGAAGAAGGCGAGCCACAACAAAGTCTGCGTCTGCCGGTCGAAATCATACTCCATCAGCGTCGGGATATACGTAGTTCCTGCCTCGCCGATCATCCACAGCATCGCGATGAGCATGACGATCGAGCCGAGCAGCGTATAAAGAAAAAACTTGTACGACGCGTAGATGCGCTGCGCCCCGCCCCAGATGCCGATGATGAGGTACATCGGGATCAGCCCGGCCTCGAAGAAGATGTAGAAAAGCAGCAGGTCCTGCGCCGCGAATACGCCGATCATCAGCGTTTCCATGAGCAGGAACGCAGCCATATATTCGGGCACGCGGCTGATGACCGAGTTCCACGAGGCCGCGATGCAGATCGGCATCAGGAACACGGTCAGCATGATGAGCATGAGCGCGATGCCGTCGATGCCGAGCGCGTAGGCGAACTGGCGGCCGAACAGGGGTGTGTTTTCCTGAAACTGCCATTGCGGACCGGCAAGGTCGTAGCCGGTCCAAAGACCAATGCCGAGAATAAGTGTCAGCAGCGTCGCGCCGAACGCGATCCATCGTGCGGCGGCGGCGTTGGAGAACAGGCACAGGGCGGCGGCGACCAGCGGCAGCGCGAGCATCAGCGACAGGATCGGAAAGCCCGTCATCGCGTCATCGCCCACGTCGCCGCCGCCGCAAGCCCGAGCAGCATGACGAACGCATAAGTATACAGGTATCCGGATTGCAGGCGGGCGGTCAGCACGTTGCCGCCGCGGACAAGCGCCGCCATCCCGTTCGGGCCGAACCGGTCGATCGTCTTCTCGTCTCCGCCGTGCCAGAACAGCCGTCCGATCGCGAACGAAGGTCGGACGAAGAGCAGCTGGTACAGCTCGTCGAAGTACCACTTGTTGAGCAGGAACGCGTAGAGGAACCGGAATTGTTCGGCCAACCGCGTCGCCGCGTCGGTCGAGCGGATGTAGACCAGGAACGCCAATGCCACACCCGCGAGCATGGCGGCGGTCGCGGAAAGTTTTACCCACAACGGGACGTGGTGGACTTCCTCCATCAGCGCAGCGTCGAACGCGATGCTGCCGCGCCAGAATTCCGCGCCTTCGACCGCTTCCAGGAAGGGCGTGTGGAACGCCATGCCCGCGAACAGCGCGCCGACCGACAGGAGTGCGAGCGGGACGAGCATCGTCCACGGGCTCTCGTGCGGATGGTAGCCGCCGGTGCCCGCGGCCTCGGGCCGCCGCGACTGTGCATGCTCGTCGACGGCGTCGCCGCTATGCTCCTCGGACGGGTGGTCGTGCGCGTCGTGCAGCGAATGGCGGATATGCTCGGACGCGACCCAGCGGGGTTTGCCGAAGAAGGTCAGGAACATGAGCCGCCAGCTGTAGAAGCTCGTCAGCAACGCCGCGAACACGCCTATGGCAAAAGCGAGCCCGCCTGCGTTGCCGCCTGCCGCGAACGCGCTCTCGATAATGGCGTCCTTGGAATAGAAGCCCGCGAGCCCGAACACGCCTAGGATGCCGACGCCGGTTATAGACAACGTTCCCGCTAGCATCGCGTAGAACGTCAGCGGGATCGATGTCCGCAGGCCTCCGTAGAAGCGCATGTCCTGTTCGTGATGCATCGCGTGGATCACCGAGCCCGCGCCCAGGAACAGCAGCGCCTTGAAGAAGGCGTGCGTGAACAGGTGGAACATCGCCGCAGAGTAGGCTCCGACGCCTGCAGCCATGAACATGTAGCCGAGTTGCGAACATGTCGAATAGGCGATGACGCGTTTGATGTCGGTCTGGACAAGCCCGACCGTAGCGGCGAACAACGCGGTCGCGGCACCGACATAGGTGACAACGGTGAGCGCGGTCTCGCTCTGTTCGAACATCGGCGACAGGCGGCACACCATGAACACGCCCGCGGTCACCATCGTCGCCGCGTGGATCAGCGCGGAGACGGGCGTCGGCCCCTCCATCGCGTCCGGCAGCCAGGTGTGCAGCCCCAACTGCGCCGACTTGCCCATCGCCCCCACGAACAGCAGCAGGCACAATGTCGTCATGATGTCGACGCGCGCGCCCAGGAAGCCGAACGTGCCCGTCATCGCGGGAGCCGCCGCCAATATCTCGTTGATGTTGACCGTGCCGAACACCAGGAACGTGCCGAAGATACCGAGCGAAAACCCGAAGTCTCCGACGCGGTTGACGACGAATGCCTTGATCGCGGCGGCGTTGGCGGAAGGCTTGTGATACCAGAAGCCGATCAGCAGGTAGGAGGCGAGCCCCACGCCTTCCCAACCGAAGAACATCTGGACGAGGTTGTCCGCCGTGACCAGCATCAGCATCGCGAACGTGAACAAGGACAGATAGGCGAAGAAGCGCGGCTGGCTGTCGTCCTCCTCCATATACCCCCAGCTGTAAAGGTGCACGAGCGCGGAGACGGTGGTCACGACGACGAGCATGACCGCGGTCAGGGCGTCGACCTGGAGCGCCCAGTTGACGACAAGATCGCCCGAGCGGATCCAGTCGAGCATCGGCGCGGTGTACGCCTGCTGCGTGCCCGTCAGAAAGCCGATGAAGATCGGCCAGCTGAGCGCGGCCGACGCGAACAAGGCAATGGTGGTGACGAGCTTCGCCCCCGTGTTGCCGAGCATGCGGTTACCGAAACCCGCGATGATAGCGGCGGCCAGCGGCAGCAGGACTATAAGCTGGATCAACCCTGCATCCTGTTCACATCGTCGACGTCGATCGTCCCGCGCCCGCGAAAATAGATGACCAGGATGGCGAGCCCGATCGCCGCCTCGCCCGCCGCAACGGTGAGCACGAACATGGCGAACACCTGCCCGACCATGTCACCGAGATAGGCGGAGAAAGCGACGAAGTTGATGTTCACCGCGAGCAGGATGAGCTCGATCGACATCAGGATGACGATGATGTTCTTGCGATTCAAGAAGATGCCGAAAACGCCGAGCACGAACAGGACGGCACCGACCGCAAGGTAGTGGCCGAGCCCGATCACAACTCGATCCCCTCGCCCGATACGGGCTGCATGTTTCGCGTGGCCTCTTCGGGACGGCGGCGGACTTGCCGCGAGATGTTCTGCGCGCGGTCGCCGGCGCGGCGGCGGTGCGTCAGGACGATCGCGCCGATCATAGCCACCAGCAGGACCAGCCCCGCCGCCTCGAACACGTAGAGGTAGCGCGTAAACATGACTTGGCCGAGCGCCTGGATGTTTGGCACTGCGGCCTCGGTCGGCGCCCCGCGCGCGCTGATCGCGATCCCGGTACCCTCACGAGCGAAAACGGCGAACCCGATCTCGGCGAGCAGCACGACCGCAAGCACGACGAACGCCGGCCAGTAGCGCGACACACCCGCGCGGAATGCCGCGAAATCGATGTCGAGCATCATCACCACGAACAGGAACAGCACCGCGACCGCGCCGACATAGACGATGACGAGCAGCATCGCGATGAACTCGGCTCCAAGGATGAGCATGAGGCCGGCGGCGTTGAAGAAGGCGAGGATCAGCCAGAGGACGGAGTGGACCGGGTTGCGCGACAGCACGGTCAGCGCGCCGCTGGTGATGACCAGCGTCGCGAACAGATAAAAGGCAGCGGCTTGGATCAAGCTGTGACTCGGCGCTCGGTGGTCCGCCAGCGGGGGCCGGATGGACAGTCAGAAGGAAGTGACGAAGCCCCTAACGGTAGGCCGCATCGGCGGCAAGGTTCGCCGCGAGAGTGCGCTCCCACTTGTCGCCATTCGCGAGCAGCTTGGCCTTGTCGTAGAGCAACTCCTCGCGCGTCTCAGTCGAATATTCAAAGTTGGGCCCCTCGACGATTGCATCAACCGGGCACGATTCCTGGCACAATCCGCAGAATATGCACTTGGTCATATCGATGTCGTAGCGCGTCGTCCGCCGCGACCCATCCTCGCGCGGCTCGGCCTCGATCGTGATCGCCAGCGCCGGACACACGGCCTCGCACAACTTGCACGCGATGCAGCGCTCCTCGCCGTTCGGATAACGCCGCAACGCGTGCTCGCCACGGAACCGGGGGCCGAGCGGGTTCTTCTCGTGCGGGTAGTTGAGCGTCACCTTCGGCTTGAAGAAGTAGCGCAGCGTCAGGATGTGGGCGCGTACGAACTCCCACAGCGTAAAGGTCTTCAGGATGTGCGCGAGGCTCATCCGAGCGCTCCGTAGCGAAAAATCATGAGGTAACCCGAGATGAGGAAGACCCAGAACAGTGAGATCGGCAGGAATACTTTCCACCCGAGCCGCATCAACTGGTCGTAGCGATAACGCGGGACGGTCGCCTTGACCCATCCGAAGATAAAGAAAAACAAAAGGATTTTGGCGAACAGCCAGAAGATGCCGGGAATGACGTAGAGAGGAGCCCAGTCGATCGGAGGCAGCCAGCCTCCCCAGAACAGGATCGCGTTGAGCGCGCACATCAAGAGGACGTTGCCGTACTCGCCGAGCCAGAACAGCGCGAAGCTCATCGATGAATACTCGGTCTGGTGCCCGGCCACGAGCTCGGACTCCGCTTCGGTCAGATCGAAAGGCGCGCGCGCCGTCTCCGCCATCGACGAGATGAGGAAGATGACCGCCATCGGGAAGAGAAGCGGGTTGAAGCCGTAGCCGTTGGTGATCCAGGCGTGGCGCTGCTGCTCCATGACGATCGTCGAGAGGTTGAAGGACTCAGTCCACAACACGATGCTGATCAGGACGAACCCGATCGAGATCTCGTACGAAACCATCTGCGCCGCGGCACGAAGCGCGGAGAAGAACGGATATTTCGAATTGGACGCCCAGCCCGCGATGATGATGCCGTAGACGCCGAGCGACGACGTTGCGAGCAAGTACAACAGGCCGACGTTGATGTCGGCGAGGACCATGCCCGAACCGAACGGGATCACCGCCCAGCCGATCAGCGCGACGGTAAAGGTCAGGATCGGCGCGAGGATGAACAGCCCGCGATTCGCGGATGACGGGATGATCGTCTCTTTCAGGAAGACCTTCAGGCCGTCGGCGAAGCTCTGCAGTAAGCCGAACGGCCCTACAACGTTGGGACCGCGCCGCAGCGCCATCGCCGCCCAGATCTTGCGTTCGGCATAGATGATCATCGCCACCGACAGCATCAGCGGCAGCGCAATCAGAAGGATCAGCAACAGGTTGGCGGTGAACCAGCCTGGTCCGTAACCCAGTTGCGATTGGAACCAGGCGGTCATCGGTAATCTTCCGCAAACAAGGTTTCGTTCCCCCCGAGTGGAAATGAGGGGCGCGCAAACGCGCCGAAAGCGACCGTCTCTTTGAACCGAGATGACCAATTTCGGCCAAGGACATGTGGATTCACTCCGCGGCCTCCAGCATCGGCTCGCCGTGCAGGATTTCCGCGGAGCATCGCCGCATCGTCGGGCTCGCGCGCGCGATCGCGTTGGTGAGGTAGAAGTCGTCGATCGGGTACGTGACTGGCCCGGACGCGCCCGTCGGCAACGACGGCGGAGACCAGGGCAGATGGAGCAAAGCCTCGTGCGCCAGTTCCGGCACTTCGGTGATCATGCGCTGACGCAAGCCCTCGAAGCTGTCGAACGGCAAGGCGAGACCCATAGCAGCCGAGAGAGCACGCAGCACCGCCCAGTCTTCGCGCGCATCGCCGGGCGGGAACACCGCACGTTCGCTGCGCTGCACGCGGCCTTCGATATTGACGTAGGTCCCCCGCTTCTCGCTGTACGCGGCCGACGGCAGGATGATGTCCGCGGCGGCCGCGCCCTTGTCGCCGTGATGGCCGACGAACACCTTGAAGCTACCGGCGAACGCGGAGAAATCGACCTCGTCCGCACCCAGGAAGAAGACGAGCTTGGGCGATGTTGCCGCGATCGATGCGATCCCGCCGGGATGCGCGAAGCCGAGCATCAGCCCACCCATCCGGCTGGCCGCCATGTGCAGGACGTTGAACCCGTTCCAGTCGTCCCGCACCAGGTTGAACGCCGCCGCGAACGCCAACGCGGCCCCGTGCGCGCCCGCGACCTTGAGGGCGCCGCCACCGATAACTACAGCAGGCCTCCTGGCGCCTTGGAACAGCGCACGTACTTCGCCAGGCAAGTCGCCAAGCAGGCCGAGATCGTCGCCGAGCCAAGTGACCGGGTACGTCAGATCGACGCACGGTCCGATCGCGAACACATTCGCCCCGCGCTTGACCGCCTTGCGGATGCGCGTGTTGACGAGCGTGGCTTCCCAACGCGGGTTGGTGCCGACAAGCAAGATTGCGTCCGCGGTCTCGATTCCGGCGATCGTCGAGTTGAACCCGACCGCGCCCAGGTTCGACGTGTCATATGCCAGCCCAGTCTGGCGTCCCTCGAGCAAATCAGACCCCATCCCCCTCAACAGCAGCTTGGCCGCGTACATCGTCTCGCAATCGACCAGGTCGCCCGCGATCGCCGCCACGCTGCTGCCCGCCCGCACGTCGGCGATCGCGTTGAACGCCTCGTTCCAGGTCGCAGGGGTCAACGTGCCGCCCCGCCGCATCCACACGCGATCGAGCCGGTTGCGCACAAGTCCGTCGACATGATGCCGCGTCTTGTCGTGCGCCCACTCCTCATTCACGTCGTCGTTGATCCGCGGCAGCGCGCGCAGAACTTGCCGCCCGCGAGAGTCCAGCCGGATGTTCGTGCCGACCCCGTCCATGACGTCGATCGCAGGGTGCTTCTTCAGTTCCCATGGACGTGCCTCGAAGCTGTATGGCTTGGACAGCAGCGCACCCACAGGGCACAGATCGACGACGTTGCCCGACAATTCGCTCGTCGCGGCCTTTTCCAGGTACGTCGTGATCTGCGCGTTCTCGCCGCGGAACAGCATGCCGATTTCCTCGACGCCCGCGACTTCCTCGGCAAAACGGACGCAGCGCGTACACTGGATGCACCGGTTCATCGACGTCTTGACGATCGGACCCATGTGCTTGTCCGTCACCGCGCGCTTGTTCTCGGTAAAGCGGGTGTGGCCGCGACCGTAGGCCAGGCTCTGGTCCTGCAGGTCGCATTCGCCGCCCTGATCGCAGATCGGGCAGTCGAGCGGGTGGTTAATGAGCAGGAACTCCATCACCCCCTCGCGCGCCTTCTTCACCATGGCCGTATCGGTGCGGATCGCCTGCCCCTCGGCGGCGGGCAACGCGCACGACGCCTGCGGCTTGGGCGGCCCGGGCGCGACTTCGACCAAACACATCCGGCAATTGCCCGCGATGGTCAGGCGCTCGTGATAGCAGAAGCGCGGAATTTCCTTTCCCGCAAGCTCACAAGCCTGCAGCACGGTCGCGCCCGCGGGAACCTCGATCTCGACGCCGTCGACGGTGACTTTAGGCATTATGGGGACGGCTCCGTACCCGGTCTCGCGGTCGCCATCGCCAACCGGTAGTAATTGATCGCGACGGTCCCGCGCATGGTCACCTTGCTGAATTTCACCGTGCCTTCGGGCATGCAGGCCGCGAACGTCGATCTCAGATCGTTGATGCGGCTGGTCTCCTCCGGCGTTTCGGGCGGGGTCAGGATCCAGAACCGCGACTTCTCCGGTTCTTGCCGAACGACGCATTCCCCGTAACGGGAGAGCCAGCCCACGGCCCATTGCTTGTCGAAGCCTTCCTGCAACTGACTTCTTTTGCGCTTGCTCTTCGTTACGGCCAACGCGGCATCAAGTTCGGCGCGGACAGGGTAAGGAAGATGCGCCAGCGGCAGCCGATCAGCAAATCCACTCACTCCGCGCGTGACGAACGTGTTGTTCACAAGGGCGTCCGCCAAAGCATGACGATAAATATCGCCGCCAAACGTCAACTGGACCTCGCCCCCGGTTCGCACCAAACACTCGCTACTGATAAGCTGAGGATACTGCCGCAGTATGATACTGTTGCCCGCGTTCGAAACGATCGCTTCGGAGGCTCGGTCACGATGTGATTTCACGACACATTGCGCATAGTCGAACATGAGCTTGCGGGTTTGCGCCGTCTCCTTTTCAGGCGGTGCGCCCGACACCTGAGATGACGAGAACATCGATGCCAACGTCAACCCGGCTATCTTGAGCCTGCTATTCACTCCGCCGCCTCCAGCATCGGCTTCTGCCGCTCGAATATCCTCCGTTCCACCTCCGGGCGAAAGTGCCGCATCAACCCTTGGATCGGCCACGCCGCCGCGTCGCCCAGTGCGCAGATAGTGTGGCCTTCGATCTGCTTGGTGACGTCGAGCAGCTTGTCGATCTCGCCGACCTCCGCGTCGCCGGTGCGCAGGCGCTCCATGACGCGCCACATCCAGCCGGTGCCCTCGCGGCAGGGCGTGCACTGGCCGCAGCTCTCGTGCTTGTAGAAGTAGGACAGGCGAGCGATCGCGCGGACGATGTCGGTGGACTTGTCCATGACGATGATCGCCGCGGTGCCCAGGCCGGACTTCAGGTTCTTCAATGCGTCGAAGTCCATCGGGCAATCGATGATCTCGTGCGCGGGGACGAGCGGTACGGACGAGCCGCCGGGGATGACCGCGAGCAGATTGTCCCAGCCGCCGCGGATGCCCCCGCAATGCTTCTCGATCAGCTCGCGGAACGGGATGCTCATCGCTTCCTCGACGACGCACGGCTTTTCGACGTGGCCGCTGATCTGGAAGAGTTTGGTGCCTTCGTTCTTGGGCGTGCCGATGCCTGCGAACCAGGGCGCGCCGCGGCGGAGGATCGTCGGGACGACGGCGATGCTCTCGACGTTGTTGACCGTGGTCGGACAGCCGTAGAGCCCCGCCCCTGCCGGAAACGGGGGCTTGAGGCGCGGCAGGCCCTTCTTGCCTTCCAGGCTTTCGAGCATCGCGGTTTCCTCGCCGCAGATGTACGCGCCCGCGCCACGATGGACGAACAGGTCGAAATGGTAGCCGGACTTGGCCGCGTTCTTGCCCAGCAGCCCGGCCTCGTATGCCTCGGCGACGGCGGCGAACAGGACTTCGGCCTCGCGGATATACTCGCCGCGTATGTAGATGTAGCAGGCGCGCGCGCGCATCGCGTAGCCCGCGATCAACGCGCCTTCGATCAGCTTGTGTGGATCGTGGCGGATGATCTCGCGGTCCTTGCACGACCCGGGTTCGGACTCGTCGGCGTTGATGACGAGGAAGTTGGGACGCCCCTCCGTGGGTTCCTTGGGCATGAAGCCCCACTTCGTCCCCGTCGGGAACCCCGCCCCGCCCCGCCCGCGCAGGCCCGACGCCTTGATCTCCTCGATGATCGCATCCTGCCCGCGCGCCATCAGACCCTTGGTGTCGTCATAGTCGCCACGAGCCATTGCGGCCTTGAGCTGCCAGGGCTGGTAGCCGTACAGGTTGGTGAAGATGCGGTCCTTGTTGGCGAGCATCAGCCCATTCCGAAGTAGAGAAAGGCGACGATCGCAACGACGATGGCAAGCCCGACGAGCTTGACGATGCCCTTTAGCACCTTGAGCACGACGACGAGAGCCACGAGCCCGACCGCGATGGGAATGAACTGTTCCATCAGACCCAATCCTCCCGGTAATCGTGATTGACTAGCACCATTTCGCCAAGGTTGGTCGGCTCGCCCCGAGGCGCGCTCGTCTGGCGGTCGACCTGCGGGCCGGGCTTCGGCGTCTCGCCCCGGGCGAGCGCGTCGAGCACCGCGCCCATCGTCTCGTAAGTCAAGTCCTCGTAATTGTCGTCGTTGATCTGCACCATCGGCGCGTTGGCGCAGGCGCCGAGGCACTCGACCTCGGACAGAGTGAACAGCCCGTCGCGGCTCGTGTGACCCTTGCCGATGCCGCGATCGTGGCACGCGGCGAACAGGTCGTCGGACCCGCGCAGCATGCACGGCGTCGTTCCGCACACCTGCAGGTGGTAACGGCCGACCGGCGCCAGGTTGAACATCGTGTAGAAGGTCGCGACCTCGAGCGCGCGGATGCGCGGCATGCCGAGTTGGTCCGCGACATATTCGATCACCGGTACCGGGAGCCAGCCTTGCGTGTTCGTCTCCGCCCCGACCTGACGCTGAGCGAGGTCGAGCAGGGGGCTAACCGCGCTATGCCCGCGGCCGGGAGGATAGCGCGCGATGACGACCTGGGCCTGCGCCGCGTTCGCCTCGGTCCAGGCAAATCCGGACCAGCGCGCACGGACCTCGGCGTCGTCTTGCGGGAGGGCCATGTCAGCCATGACGCACACGCCGGGATAGAAGTGAAACCCCTCCTACAGTCAAAGCAGCAACTGCAGCGCAAGCGAATATGGCGTGCAGAAAGTAGCCGGAATCGTACCAATCAAAACCCAGCTCGATAGCTACAAACAAGAAAAGTGAGGCCAACGCACCCGCGCCAAAGATCTTCAACCAGTAACTTGTTGAACCTGAGCTCGGAATGACTCGCATAAACAAGGCCGCTAGAATTGCACCCAATCCGGCGGGTATACCAAAGAACAGGGCGAACCCGATCACCGATCACACTCGCCAAACACCACGTCGATCGCACCCAGCACGGCGGTCGTGTCGGCGAGCATGTGGCCCTTCATCATGAAATCCATCGCCTGCAAATGGCTGAACGCGGTCGGGCGGATCTTGCAGCGGTACGGCTTGTTGGTGCCGTCGGCGACGAGGTAGACGCCGAACTCGCCTTTCGGAGATTCGGTCGCGACATACACTTCGCCCGCGGGGACGTGGAACCCCTCGGTGTAGAGCTTGAAGTGGTGGATCAGCGCTTCCATCGACTGCTTCATCTCGGCGCGCTTGGGGGGCACCACCTTGCGGTCGAGCGAGGCGATCGGGCCTTCGGGCATCTGGTCGAGGCACTGCCGCATGATGCGCGCCGATTGCCGCACTTCCTCGACGCGCACCATGAAGCGGTCGTAGCAGTCGGAGTTGGTGCCGACGGGAATGTCGAACTCCATGCGGTCGTACACTTCGTAGGGCTGCGAGCGGCGCAGGTCCCACGGCAGCCCGGCGGCGCGGATCATCGGACCCGAAAAGCCCCACGCGATCGCGTCGTCGCGAGACACCGTGGCGATGTCGACGTTGCGCTGTTTGAAGATGCGGTTGTCGGCGACGAGGCTGATGGCGTCCTCGAACAGTTTCGGGAAAGTATCGAGCCAGTCGCCGATGTCGGCGAGCGTCTTCAACGGAATGTCCTGATGCACCCCGCCCGGGCGGAAATAATTGGCGTGCATGCGCGCGCCGCTGATCCGCTCGTAGAAGTTCATGATGTCTTCGCGGATTTCGAACATCCACAGGTTCGGCGTCATCGCGCCGACGTCCATGACGTGGCTGCCGAGGTTGAGCATGTGGTTCTTGATGCGCGTCAGCTCGGCGCAGAACACGCGGATGTACTGCGCGCGGATCGGAACTTCGAGCCCAAGCAGCTTCTCGATCGCGAGCACATAGCTGTGCTCCATGCACATCGGCGAGCAGTAATCGAGCCGATCGAAATAGGGCAGCGACTGGATGTACGGCTTGTATTCGATCAGCTTCTCGGTGCCGCGGTGGAGCAGGCCGACATGCGGGTCGATGCGCTCCACCGTCTCGCCGTCGAGCTCCATGACGAGGCGCAGCACGCCATGCGCGGCGGGGTGCTGCGGACCGAAGTTGATCGTGTAGTTCTGGATTTCGGTGTCGCCGACGGTCGGGTCGACCGCGTCGCTCTTGCCCAACATCTCGTCGACGGCGAGGCTCATTTCTTCTCTCCGGCAGGTGCCGTAGTCTGCGCACCAGGCGCTGCGCCTTCGACCTTTTCATCGCCCGGCAGACGGTACTCGCCGCCTTCCCACGGCGACAGGAAGTCGAACGTGCGGAAATCCTGGGCGAGGCTGACGGGTTCGTAGACGACCCGCTTATGCTCTTCGGAATAGCGCATCTCGGTGTAGCCCGAGAGCGGAAAATCCTTGCGAAACGGGTGCCCGCGAAAGCCGTAGTCGGTCAGGATGCGGCGCAGGTCCGGATTGCCGTCGAACAGCACGCCGTACATGTCGAACACCTCGCGTTCCAGCCAGCCGGCGACGGGCCACAGGCCGGTGACGGAAGGCACGGGCTTGTTCTCGTCCGTCGACAGCTTGACGCGAATACGGTGGTTCCTGGTGAGCGACAGCAGGTGGTAGACGACCTCGAACCGCTCGGGCCGCGCGGGGTAGTCGACACCCGCGATCTCCATGAGCTGCTGGTAGGCGAAGTCGTCGCGTAGCGTGCGGCAGACGTCGACGATGCCGGTACGCTCAACGGTGAGCGTCACCTCGCCCACGAGTTCGACCGCGTCCAGCACGGCATTGCCGAGCGCCGGACGGACGGCATCGATGACGCCGTCATTGGAAGCGTAACGCGGCGCGGACGTCACCGGACGATCGTCCCCACGCGCCGAATCTTCCGCTGCAACTGCATGATGCCGTAGAGCAGCGCCTCCGCCGTCGGCGGGCAGCCGGGCACGTAAATGTCGACCGGCACGATCCGGTCGCACCCGCGCACCACCGAATAGCTGTAGTGATAGTAGCCGCCCCCGTTGGCGCACGAACCCATCGAGATGACGTAGCGCGGCTCCGACATCTGGTCGTAAACCTTGCGCAATGCAGGCGCCATCTTGTTGCACAGCGTCCCTGCGACGATCATCACGTCAGACTGCCGAGGGCTGGCACGAGGTGCGACGCCGAAGCGCTCGAGGTCATAACGAGGCATGTTGACGTGGATCATCTCGACCGCGCAACAGGCGAGGCCGAACGTCATCCACCACAACGATCCCGTGCGCGCCCAGGTGAACAGGTCTTCCGTGGACGTAACGAGAAAACCCTTGTCGTTGACCTCGTTCTGCAACTGCAGGAATCCGGCCGCGTCCGGCGCGATCAGCTCGCTCTCCGTCGGGTTCGGGTTCTCCGCGGGGCTGAGCATCACTCCCATTCGAGTGCTCCCACTTTCCATGCGTAGATGTAGCCGAGCGTCAGTTCGGCGAGGAACACCATCATTGCGGCCCACCCCGCGATGCCGATCTGCCCGAGGCTGACCGCCCAGGGGAACAGGAACGCGGCCTCCAGATCGAAGATGATGAACAGGATCGCAACGAGGTAGAAGCGCACGTCGAATTGGCTGCGGCTGTCCTCGAACGCGGGGAAGCCGCACTCATACTCGGACAGCTTTTCAGGTGTCGGGTTGTGTACGCCGGTTACCCGCGACACGACCATCGGCAGGAACACGAACGCCGACGACAACGCGAGCGCGACGCCAAGGAACAACAGGATGGGCAGGTACCCGGCGGCCGCGGAATTCATGAGCGGCATCTAGAGCGCGGGCGGAAAGAGAACAAGGCGGCATCGCCCGCGCAGGTAGCGTGCGTTATCTTACTTGAGCGCCCCCCCGACGAGCTTGAGCAGCTTGGAGTGCAGCCCGTCCGCGGCCGCGAGGTACTCGCCCCGTTCGAACATGCGTTCGCCGCCACGATAGTCGCTGACGTACCCGCCTGCCTCGCGCACCAACAGCGTGCCCGCCGCGGCGTCCCACAGGTTGACGTCTTCCTCGAAATAGCCGTCGAAGCGACCCGCGGCGACCCAGGCCAGATCGAGCGCCGCCGAGCCGAACCGGCGGATGCCCGCGACCTCGGGCGAGATCACGTCCAGCAGCTTTTTGTATCGCGGCAGGTCGCCATGGCCTTTCCAGGGAATGCCGGTGGCGATCAGCGCGTCGGACAGATCGCGCCGCGCCGACACGCGCAGGCGACGGTCGTGCAACCAAGCACCGCGACCTCGCTCGGCCCAGAAGGATTCATCCGTAAGCGGCTGATAGACAAGCGATTGCGTGATGGAGCCGTCCGGCTCCTGCACCGCGATCGAGATAGAAAAATGCGGGATGCCGTGGAGAAAGTTGGTCGTGCCGTCGAGCGGATCGACGATCCAGCGCGGCTTGCTCAGGTCGCCCGCGATCTCGCCGCCTTCTTCCATGACGAAGCCCCAGCCGGGGCGGGCATGCTTCAGTTCGTCATAGATCGTCTGCTCCGCGCGCTTGTCCGCTACGGTAACGAAATCCGCGGGACCCTTGCGGCTGACCTGCAGCTGTTCGACTTCGTTGAAGTCGCGCCGCAGCCCGGGCGCGGCCTTGCGCGCGGCCTTCTGCATGACGGTGATGAGGCCCGAGTGAGCAGCCAAGGTTCGTTCGTCCCGAGTGAAAACGAGGGGCGCCATCGCCCGGGCAAACGCCCCTCGTTTTCACTCGGGACGAACGGCAAGTGATTTCCGCCTCAGTCGGCGCGCTTGACGTATTCCTGCGCGTAGACATCGACCACGATCCGCGTGCCCGCGCCGATGTGGGGCGGAACCATGACGCGAACTCCGTTTTCCAGCACCGCCGGCTTGTAGCTTGACGATGCGGTCTGCCCCTTCACGACCGCGTCCGCCTCGACGATCAGCGCCTCGATCGTGTCCGGCAATTGCACGGAGATCGGCCGTTCCTCCCAAAGCTCCATCACCACATCCATGCCGTCCTGCAGAAACGCGGCGGCATCGCCCAACAAGTCCTTGGACAGGCTCGTCTGCTCGTACGACTCCTTGTCCATGAACGTCAGAGTCTCGCCGTCCGCGAACAAAAACTGGAAATCCTTGGTGTCGAGGCGGACCTTTTCGACCGACTCCGCCGACCGAAACCGCACGTTGTTCTTGCGCCCGTCGATCAGGTTCTTGAGCTCGACCTGCATGTACGCGCCGCCTTTGCCCGGCTGCGTGTGCTGGATCTTGACCGCGCGCCAGATGCCCGTCTCGTACTCGATGATGTTGCCGGGACGAATGTCCACGCCGCTGATCTTCATGCAGGTCTCGATGAGAAGAAGGAGGCGTGTCTCTAGCAAGCTCGCGGACCGAGCGGAAGCCGTTGCCGTCCCGCTAGACGCCGAGCATGTCCTGAAGCTTGCGCACCGTTCGCCAATTGCGAGTTGTGACAGGCGAGCCCGCCAGCCGGTCGAACAGCGCCGGCGACAACCGCGATCGTCCCGCTCCGGCGGGGTAATGCACCCACAGCGCGCCGCGATCCTCGACGACCCGCTCCCCCGCGTCCGCGCGCGCGGTCAGCGCATCGGCGGCTCCTGACAGGAGCGTATTTTTCGACAGGCAGAGCATCAGGCGGTTGGGTTCGTCCCGCCCCGCCTCTGGAAAAGGACTACCCGCACTGTACACGCTCCATTGCGCGGCGGAGCGGGCGATGACCGGGATCGACAAACCGAAACGTTGCTCGACGGCTCGCTCGAGTGACGCTTCAACGGCTCTCGGCTCCTCTGCGGCTTCGATCAGGACATTGCCGCTCGCGATGTAAGTGCGGACTTCGGCGAAGCCGAGCGCGACGCACTCGGCGCGAAGCACATCCATGGGCACCTTGTTGCCGCCACCCACGTTGATGCCGCGCAACAGGCATACCAGGCGCGCCAAGCCTAGTTCGCGGTCCGCGTGCCGCCGCCCGCGAGCAGCGGGTACGGATTGACCGGGCTGCCTTCCCAAAACCCGTCACCCTCACCAATGCGGTTGACCGCGAAGTGGAGGTGCGGGCCGCCGGGGTTCGCGTTGCCCGTGTAGCCGACGCGGCCCAGCATCTGCCCGCGCGCGATCGGCATGCCTTCGGTCAGCCCGGGCGCGTAGTCCTGAAGATGCGCGTAATAGTAGCTCCACTTCCCGTCGAGCGAACGCACGTAGGCGGTGATGCCGCCGCCGCCCTTGGAAAAGAACTTCTTCTCGAGTCTGCCCGCCGCCGCCGCGACGACGGGGGTCCCGGATGGAGCCATGATGTCGATCGCATCGTGGACGCGGGCACCGCCCGCCCGGGCCTGCGTGAACGTGTCGATCAGGTCGGCAGTCGTCACGCCCGCGACCGGAACCGCCATTCCCGCCGGCCCGACGACGACCGCCGGCGTCACCGCTACCGGGACCTTGCCCGCAGCGGCGACGACGATCGGCTTGTCGCCTTCAAGCTCTCCACCCGTGTTGAACGCCAGCAGCCAGAAGACGCTCGTCAAGGCTGCGGTGACGACGGCCGTGCCGAAGATCGTAAAACCTCGTCCCACAGTCCGCCATCTCCCCGGAAGTCGGCAATTATGCTTGGAACGTGGCCTCCGTACCAGCCTTGATCATTCGGCTCAGCCGAAGAACATCCCAGTTGGCCATGCGGATGCATCCCGCGCTCTCCGCGCGGCCGAGCGTCTGCGGCTCGGGCGTGCCGTGGATGCCGTAATGTTCCTTGGTGATGTCGAGCCAGGCGACACCCACAGGTCCGTTGGGACCCGGCGGCAGACGCTGTTCCTTCTCGTCCTTGGACACGTACCACAGTAGTTCCGGCTGGAACTGGAACGGCGGGAGATAGGCGAAGGTCGTGACCTTCCATTTCCCGAGCGGCAGCGGATCACGTTTGCTACCCATCGACACAGGAAACTGGCCTATGAGGCGGTCGCCGTCGAAAACCTGCAGCACGCGCTCCGACTTGTCGACGACGACGCGGTCGCCCCGCTGCTGGTTGGCGTCGACGTTGAGGTCGCTGAACAGCTTGGCGTGCTCACCCTTGAGTCCTTCGTACGTGCGCGACGACGGCAGGACATTGGGGAAGCGCAGCACCGCGCCCGGCCGAAGCTGCGCGTCCGGACGGTTAATCGCGGCCAACGTCTTTGGCGTCGTGTGAAACTTCTCGGCCAGCTTCTCGATCGGCGATCTGTAAGCGAGGAACTTCAGCTTTGCTTTGTCTTCGGCTTTCTCCGGGAACGGGTTGACGAAAGGTCCCGCGAGATCCTCGGGCGTCACGCGGAGCATCCGCGTCGCCGGCATTGTGTTCTGGAGCAGCGCCTGGCGCGTCGGAATGTCGAGCTTGCCGGAAATCGGCAACCCGCGCGATTTCTGAAAGCCCGTGACCGCGTCGTCGAACGAGATGCCCGGCTTGCCGTCGATCGGCCCCGGCGAGAAACCGGCCTTGTCGAGCAGGACCTGCGCATGAAAGATGGTGCCGTCGATGGACGATCCGGACTTGCCCGAAGCCGCCGAAGCCTTGGTTTGCGGAGCGGCCGGGCCCTGCGCGACGGCGGCACCCGCGACGCCGATCGCGGCGGCGGCGAGCCAGATTGTTTTCGATGCGATGGGCTTGAACACAGGTACGCTCCTTGAACAGGTTTCGGCGGCATAACGACCTTGCGGCGTCGAGGTTGCCTCAGCCGGCAAGCACTTCGGTAAATGCGCGTACCGCCACGTCCGGTCCATCGGGATGCGCCCACACCGCGCTCACGACCGCGATGAAGTCCGCGCCCGCTTCGATCAACGGCGTCGCGTTCGCGGGCGTGATGCCGCCGATCGCGACGCTCGGGATGCCCGACAGCGTCGCCCACCATGACAGGATGGACGGACCGGGACGGTACGTCGTCGCGTGCGTGTCCGTGGGGTAGAAGGCACCGAACGCCACATAGTCCGCGCCCGCTTCCCCTGCCTCCATCGCGAGGTGGCGGCTGTCGTGGCACGTTCGCCCGATCTGCGCCTTAGGGCCGAGCAGGGCGCGCGCGGCCGACGGGTCTCCATCGGACTGGCCCAGATGCACGCCGTCGCACCCGAGCTTCGCCGCGAGGTCCATGCGGTCGTTGAGCAGGAACGCGACGTCGTGCGCCGCGCAGACCGGGATCAGCGCTTCGGCGGCACGCAGGATGTGGTCGTCAGCGACGTTCTTGAGCCGCAGCTGGAACGCGGCGACCGGACCTGCACCTAGCGCCTGCTGCAAAGTCGGGGCGAAGTCGGGTCCGATGGTATCCGGCGACACGAGGTAGAGCTGGCACGCGGGCCGACGTTCGCGCTCGAATGCGGAGGCGAACTCCGGATCGAGCGGGACCTCGTCCGCCTCGCTCACTCGGCGCCCTTGTAGATGTTCACCAGCTTGTCGAGCATCGTTAACGCGTCGGCACGCGGGCGCTGGAAGGTGTTGCGGCCGATGATCGAGCCGTTGCCGCCGCCGTCGCGGATGTCGCGCGCGTCCTGGTAGACCGCGTCGATGTCTTTCGATGCTCCGCCCGAGAAGACGACGATGCGGCGGCCGTTGAAGCTCGATTGGACGACATGTTTGACCCGGCTCGCTTGCGTCGAGAAATCCTTACCTTCGTACATCGGCTTGGCCTCGGACTGCCCGATGTGCGCGGACGGCAGCTTGACCTTGATGATGTGCGCGCCGAGCAGCGCGGCTATGTGCGCGGCGTAGGCGCCGACGTCCAGAGCCAACTCGTCCTTCTTGTCCAGCTTGCCGCCGCGCGGGTACGACCAGATGACCGTCGGCAGGCCGTACGCCTTGGCTTCGGACGACATCTGGCTGATCTCCTCCATCATGTCGTTGACCTCGTCCGCGGCCGGGTAGATCGTGAACCCGATCGCCGCGCAGCCGAGCCGCAGCGCGTCCTCGACCGATCCCGTCACCGCCTGGTTGATGCCCTGCGCCCAGCTGTTCGAGCTGTTGACCTTGAGGATGGTCGGAATTTGGCCGGCGAACGTCCCCGCCCCCGCTTCGAGCGCACCCAGCGGCGCGGCGTAGGCGGACAACCCTGCGTCGATCGCGAGCTGGTAGTGGTAGTGCGGATCGTAGGCATCCGGGTTGATCGCGAAACTCCGCGCGGGGCCATGCTCGAAACCCTGGTCGACGGGGAGGATGATGAGCTTGCCCGTGCCGCCGAGCTTACCGTGCGTCAGGATGCGCGCGAGATTGGCCTTGGTGCCGGGATTGTCGGACTCGTAATTGTCGAGGATCGCCTTGACGGCGGGCGTGAAGGACATGGGAACTCCTTAGTTGGTCATGAGGGCGGCGACGCCCGGCAAGGTCTTGCCTTCCATCCATTCGAGGAAGGCGCCGCCCGCGGTGGATACGAAGGTGAATTCGTCGGCGACGCCCGCCTGGTTTAGCGCGGCGACGGTGTCCCCACCGCCCGCGACCGAGACCAGCGAACCGCCTTGCGTCAGGGCGGCGGCGGTGCGGGCGAGCGCGACCGTCGCCGTGTCGAACGGCGGCGTCTCGAATGCGCCGAGCGGGCCGTTCCAGACCAGCGTGCGGCAGGTTTTGAGGACATCGCCGAGCGCCTCGGTGGCGGCCGGGCCGATGTCGAGGATCATCTCGTCGGGCGCGACTTCGTGGACGTTGCAGGTGCGCAAGCTGGCCGGATGCGCGGCGAACTCGGTGGCGACCACGACGTCATAAGGCAGATGAACGGTGCAGTTGGCTCGCTCCGCGCGATCGAGGATGTCGAGCGCGGTGGGGGCGAGGTCGTGTTCGCATAGCGACTTGCCGACGGCGACACCGCGGGCGGCGAGGAAAGTGTTGGCCATGCCGCCGCCGATGATGAGGTGGTCGACCTTCGCGACAAGATGTGAAAGCACGTCGAGCTTGGTCGAGACCTTGGCTCCGCCGACGACCGCCGCGACCGGGCGTTCGGGGTTGCCGAGCGCGCGGTCGAGGGCGGTGAGCTCGGCCTCCATTGACCGGCCCGCGTGGGCGCGGAGAAAGTGGGCAAGGCCCTCGGTCGAGGCGTGGGCGCGGTGGGCGGCGGAGAAGGCGTCGTTGACGTAGAGGTCGCCGAGTTCCGCAATGTCGCGGGCGAAGATGGGGTCGTTGGCTTCCTCGCCGGGGTGGAAGCGGGTGTTTTCGAGGATGGCGACTTCGCCGTCCGCCATCTTGGCGATCGCGTCGGCCGCCCCGGAGCCGACGCAGTCTTCCACGAACCTCACTTGGCGTCCGAGAACATGGCCATAAGCTATTGTGATCAGGGCAAGGCTTGCATCCGGCGTCCGAACGCCCTTGGGGCGGCCAAAGTGGGCGAGGAGCAGGACCTTGGCCCCTTTGTCCGCCAGTTCGGTGACAGTCGGGATCGTGGCGCGGAAGCGTGTGTCGTCGGTGACTTTGAGATCGGCCATGGGCACGTTGAGGTCCACGCGGACGAGGACGCGTTTGCCTCGGACATCGCCGATGTCGTCGAGGGTCTTGAACGCAGGCACCTTAGATCAGCCGCCCCATGACGCCCGCCGTGTCGATCATGCGGTTGGAGAAGCCCCATTCATTGTCGTACCAGGAAACGACGCGGACGAGTTTTCCTTCGAGGACGGCGGTTTCGAGGCTGTCGATCGTCGACGAGGCCGGGTTGTGGTTGAAGTCGATCGAGACGAGCGGCTCCTCGCAATAATCGAGAATGCCGGCGAGCGGGCCGGAGTTCGCCGCGGCCTTAAGCGCGCCGTTGATTTCTTCGAGCGTGGTGTCGCGCTTGGGGGTGAAAGTCAGGTCGACGAGGCTGACGTTGGGCGTGGGGACGCGGATCGCGGAGCCGTCGAGCTTGCCTTTCAGCTCGGGCAGCACTTCGCCGACCGCGCGTGCGGCTCCTGTCGTGGTCGGGATCATCGACATGGCGGCGGCTCTTGCGCGGCGCATATCAGGATGGATCTGGTCCAGGATCTTCTGATCGTTGGTGTAGCTGTGGATCGTGGTCATCAGGCCGCGTTCGATGCCGACCGTGTCGTTCATGACTTTAGCCAAGGGCGCGAGGCAGTTGGTCGTGCAGGACGCGTTGGACACGATCGTGTGTTCGGCGGTGAGCTGGTCGTGGTTGACCCCGAAGACGATCGTCTTGTCCGCGCCCTTGGCAGGTGACGAGATCAACACGCGCTTGGCACCGGCGGTCAGATGCGCGGCGGCCTTGTCGCGCTCGGCGAAGAAGCCCGTGCATTCCAGCGCGATGTCGATGCCTTGCGCGGCATGGGGCAATCTGGAAGGGTCGCGCTCGGCGGTGACATGAACGCGCCGGCCGTCGATGATGAGGTCGTTGCCGTCGGCGGAGACATCGCCCGGGTACGCGCCGTGGACGCTGTCGCGCTTGAACAGCATCGCGTTGGATTTCGCGTCGGCCAGATCGTTGATCGCGACGAGTTCGAGCCCGCAGTCGGGCCGCTCCATGATCGCGCGCGCGACGAGGCGGCCGATGCGCCCGAAGCCGTTAATCGCTACCTTGGTCATGTTCGAACTCCTGGATTGAGCGCCGCCATGATCTTGGGCGCGATGGCGTCGGCAGTGAGGCCGAAATGCTTGTACAAGGCGGGAGCGGGTGCGGAAGCGCCGAAGCGGTCGAGGCCGAAGCGCAGACCTTGAACCATCGTGTAGCGCTCCCACCCGATCGTCGTTCCCGCCTCGATTGAAACGCGCAGGCACGTCTCGGGGGCGAGCGGCGGCAAGACGTCATCCCGGTAGGAGACGGGCTGTTCGTCGAAACGCGACCAGCACGGCATGGAGACCACGTCGGCACCGACCCCCGACGCTTCGAGCAGGTCGGCGACGTCGAGGGCGATCTCGACCTCCGACCCGCTCGCGATCAGAACGACGCGGCGCTCAGCCGACGAGGCGCGCAAGCGATAGGCCCCGCGTGCGCACAGATTCTCGTTGGCGGCCTCCAAGCGAACCTGACGCAGGTTCTGGCGGGTGAGCGCGAGAAGCGACGGGCCCGTCGTGTCTTCCAGCGCAAGCATCCAGCACTCGGCGGTTTCCACTGCATCCGCAGGACGATAGACGTCGAGGTTCGGAATGACTCTGAGCGACATGAGGTGTTCGACGGGCTGGTGCGTCGGGCCGTCTTCGCCCAGGCCGATCGAATCGTGGGTCATCACATAGACGACCCGCGCGCCCTGGAGCGCGGATAGGCGGATGGCTGGTCGGCAATAGTCGGCGAATACCAGAAACGTGCCGCCGTACGGGATGACCCCGCCGTGCAGCGCCATTCCGTTCATCGCCGCCGCCATGCCGAATTCGCGGATGCCGTAGTAGATGTAGCGACCGCCGTAGCTGTCCGCGGTCAGCGGCGTCTGCGGTTTCGTCAGTGTGTTGTTCGATCCGGTCAGGTCGGCTGAGCCGCCGATCGTCTCGGACAGCCCGGCGTTGATCGCGCCCAGCACCATCTCCGACGATTTGCGCGTGGCGACCTTGACGGGCGCGGCGATCAGGCCGGCGATGAAGTCGTCGAGGTCGAAGCCGGTCGGTAGATCGCCGGCCATACGGCGCTCGAACTCGGCCTTGTGGCCCGATGCCGCCACACGCTGCGTCCACGCGGCATGATCGTCCCGGCAGCGACGCCCGGCGTCGAGCCAGGCGTCGCGGACATCGTCCGGCAGCATAAAAGGTTCGTGGCTCCAGCCGATCGCTTCCCGCGTCGCCGCGACTTCGTCCGGCCCGAGCGCCGCGCCGTGCGTCGCATGCGTGCCCTGCTTGTTGGGAGAGCCGAAGCCGATGATCGTGCGACACGCGATCAATGATGGGCGTGGGTCGGCGATCGCTTCGTCGAGGGCGGCGGCGACGCTTGCCGGGTCATGGCCGTCGCAGCGCGCGACGTGCCAGCCATAGGCGGCGTATCTCGCCGGGATGTCCTCGCTTGTCGACAGCGACGTCGCGCCGTCGATCGTGATGCGGTTGTCGTCCCACAAGGCGATCAGCCGCCCGAGCTGCAAATGCCCCGCGAGCCCCGCGGCCTCGTGGTTGACTCCTTCCATCAGGCAGCCGTCGCCCGCAATGACCCAGGTCCGGTGATCGACGAGATCGTCGCCGAACACCGCGTTCATATGACGTTCCGCGACAGCCATGCCGACCGCCATCGCGAACCCCTGCCCCAGCGGCCCGGTCGTGCACTCGACGCCGTCCAGCAGGAAGTTCTCGGGGTGGCCCGCGCACGGCGAGCCGAGCGTACGAAAGCCGGCAATGTCTTTGATCGTCGGGCGCGCGTAGCCGGTGAGGTGCAGCAGAGAGTAGATGAGCATCGAACCGTGCCCGGCGGACAGGACGAAGCGGTCGCGGTCATGCCAATCGGGGGCTTGCGGGTCGTGCTTGAGATATCGTGTGAACAGGACGGTCGCCGCGTCGGCCATTCCCATCGGCATTCCGGGGTGACCGCTCTGCGCCGTCTCGACCGCGTCCATCGAAAGCGCGCGGATCGCGTTGGCCATGGTCCGCACGTCCGGCCCGCGCGAATCCGAGACGCGTGCGTCCGGCTCTGGCGATCGATGCGGCATGACACTCCGGAAGGGCTCGCCGCGCATGCGGCTTCGTTGACGGTGTCTTTGGTTGCGTGGGGGCGAGACGTCAACCGCGGCGCGCGAACCCCTTGTTCCCAAGCCGGCGAGTATCAGCTTCGATCAGCCCTCCGCAAAACCTTGCGACCTGCGGACTTCATGCTTAATCGAACGGCCATGACGGACGGAACGGCATGGTA
The DNA here is from genome assembly GCA_964251385.1 of uncultured Sphingomonadaceae bacterium. Classification (GTDB taxonomy): domain Bacteria; phylum Pseudomonadota; class Alphaproteobacteria; order Sphingomonadales; family Sphingomonadaceae; genus CADCVW01. The sequence continues at coordinate 101,341 of CAXUJK010000006.1, forward strand.
GAAGAACGTATACTGGACGCGGTCGAACGGATCGACGGCGCGATGTCCAGGATCGAGGCGGCGGCGCGCAAGGTCGCGACACACAAGCTCGGCACGGGCGGCCCGGACACGAACGGCGACTTGCTGGAACGCCATCACACGATGCGCGAGCGCGTCAAGGCCGCGATCGCCGAGCTGGACGGGCTGATCGCGAATGGCTGAGGTCGACATCCACATCGCGTCGCGCTCCTACCCGGTGGCGTGCCGCGACGGCGAGGAAGCGCGGTTGCGCGACGTGGCCGCGCTGGTCGACGCAAAAGCACGCGCGGCGACGGGCGCTCTCGGCAACATGTCCGAATCGCGTACGTTGCTGTTCGCGTCGCTGATGCTGGCGGACGGGCTGGTCGACGGTCCGCCCGCACCGAGCGTGATCGCGCCGCCTGAAGCCGCCGAGATCGATCCGATCATCGCCGAGGCATTGGAACGGCTCGCCGGGCGGATCGAGGCGGTCGCTGCCTCTCTCGAAGTTGGCGACCTTGAGGAAACCGCCTGACACGCTTACATCAGCAGTTGACGGAGACTGCCCGGTGCGAGCACTCGAACATCCCTGAGGCTATTCTTCATCCTAGGGAGCTGTCCCTGCCCGGATCCTGGTCCGGTCTAAATGGCGCCCACCTGACGTAAAGCGCGTCAGAGGATTTTCATGCACACGGCCACGGCGGTTCCGTCACTTTCCAAGGTCGATGCGCGGACGAAGATGCTGGCCGACCGCCAGGTTTTCGCCCGGTCGCTCGACGACGACCTTCGCACCGCGATGGAGGCGCAGCTGATGCGGCGGGTCCTGCCGCACCTCGAGAGTGCCCGCGCGGTCGCGGCCTATTACCCGATGAAGGATGAGATCGATCCGATGCCTATCGCCGATGTGCTCGTCGCGGCCGGGAGGACGGTTGCCCTACCCTGGTTCGCCGCACGCGACGCGGCGATGATGTTTCGGGCAGCGCCCGCTACCGAAGTCGGGCCCTGGCGGGTGTTGCAGCCGGCTGCGGATGCGGCGGCTGTGTCGCCGGACACCGTGCTGGTGCCGCTCGTCGCCGCCGACATCGCGTGCAACCGGATCGGGCACGGCAAGGGACATTACGACCGCGCACTTGCAAATCTGCGTGAGCACGGGCCGGTGCGCGCGATCGGGCTCGCATGGGACATGCAGATCCTGGACGGAACGATCGACGCCGATCCCTGGGACGTGCGGCTCGATGCGATCGCCACGCCGGAGCGGTGGCTGCAATGAACCCGTCCTGGCGCAAACCCGCGGGGATCGGGCTGATCCTTCTGCTCGTCACCTTGTGGTGCATTGCGGTGGCGACGTTTTCGAACGAGATCGGCGGATGGCATTGGTTCGCCCAGGCGCTCTTCTATCTAGTCGCCGGCACGGCCTGGATCCTGCCGCTCAAGCCGTTGCTGCTGTGGATGGAACAGGGTCACTGGCGGGTTTGAACATGCAAAAGCCCCGGTCGGATGATCCGGCCGGGGCTTCTGTAGCTTCTAGCGATAACCCAAAAAGATCAGGTCAGCGGGTTGCCGTCGTTGCGACCGGTGGTGGTCGTGCGGCTGACGCTGACGTCGTCCTTCTTGTTGAACAAGGGCGCGAGCAGGCCGAGCAGGCCGAGCAGGCCCCAATAGCCGCCGTCGCCGCTTTCCTGGTTGTCGTCCGCCACGTCCGGCGAGACCTCGACGCCGTCGACGGTGGTGGCGAACGCCACGCCCGCGGGGGCAAGAGCGATGGTCGCGGCGATCGCGATCGCGGTTCCTGTACGTAGAGCCATGAGTTCCTCCTGTTGTAACCTCATCCCGGCGTCCGGAAAGCAGCGCTTTTCGGATGACAGGTGCGCAGGCAACGGCTCGCCTTACAACTCGTTCCGTCTGTCGAACGATCGCGGATGTGGATCAACCCGGTGCGTGTGGCCGATGCCGAACGGCAATGGCGCGAGTGACGGGACTCGAACCCGCGGCCTCCGCCGTGACAGGGCGGCGCTCTAACCAACTGAGCTACACCCGCTTATTGGGGTCACCCGCGACTAAGGCGGGGTTCGGCTCTAGTCAAGAAGGCTCCTCGTCGCCGTGGACGTGGGTCAACGTGCCTTCTTCGAACAGGAAGCCCGCGATGTCGGGCTTGCCCGCCGCATCCAGCACCGTCTTCAGGATGATAAGCAGCGGCACCGCGAGCAGCGCGCCCGTCGTTCCCCAAACCCAGGTCCAGAAGCTGAGCGCGAGCAGAATGAGCAGCGGGTTGATCGTGAGGCGCTTGCCGACGAGCAGCGGCGTGATCGCGTTGGCCTCGACCAAATGGAGCACCGTGAAGATCGCGGCGGGCGCGAGCGCGGTCCAGGGATCGCCGAAGGTCATCAGGCCGCCCAAGGCAAGCAGCAGCGCGGACGCGATCGGGCCGAGATACGGGATGTAGTTGAGCACAGCGACGATGCCGCCCCACATCAGCGGGGTCGGCATGTCGATCAGCCACACGCCGAGCGCGGTCACGGTGCCCAGGCCGACGTTGATGATCGTGATCGTGCCCAGATAGGTCGAGGTTGCGGTGACGACCTGGCCGATGACGCGCGCGGTCGTCATCGCGCCCGAGAAACTTTGACGGCCGACGATCGTGCGCTTGCGCAGGTTGGTCCAGCCGGAGAGGAAGAAGAAGATGACGAGCAGCGCGAAGAACGCCTGGATCGCGGCGTAGGGCGCGGAGGTCGCGATCAGATCGAGCGCGCTGTTAGGGACGGCGACCTGCACCGTGCGCGCGCCGATCTCCGCCGATTGGCCGAACTGCGAGAAGGTGCGGTCGATGAAGCGCTCGGCATTGGCGTAGAGGTCGAGGATGGGGGCGAGCGCGCTCCTCACCCGGTCGAGGCGCTGGGGCAGCAGCGTGAACCAGTCGACCGCGGGCAGCAGGATCGCGGCGAAGACGAGATTGGCCACGCCCAGGAACAGGAGGATGCAGACGAACGCGGCGAGCGCGGAGGGCACGCGGCGGCGTTCGAACCATTCGAGAATGGGGACGAGCGCGACCGAGATAACAAGCGCGGCGGTAACGGGAAGGAAGAACTCGGCCCCTGCCCGAAGCGCGAACGGGACGGCAAGCGCGAGGCCGATGCCCGCGATGAGGGTCAGGGATGCAAGCAGCCGGTCGCGGACGAGCACGTCGTCGGGCAGATCGCGCGGGTGATCGGCGGCCTGTGGCAGGTCGTGCGCGGGCTTGGATGTCGGCGCGTCCATGTCCGCGATGATTAGCCGGGGGCGCGGCCGAGTCCAACGGCGACGTGACGCTTTAAGATTATGTTAGCGGGTCGGCGTCAATGGGTCCGTTGTGGATCGAAACCTTGGCCTTTTCGGATGCAGTGCCGCGTTGGCGTGCGCTCTTCCGGCGTCCCCTGCGTACGCGTCGGGCACGCCGGCGGGAACGCGCATCGACAACGTCGCTACCGCGACCTTCGACGGCGCGGGCGGAACCCGGTCGGTAACGTCCAACCAGGTCAGTCTGCGCGTCGACGAGCTGCTGGACGTCGTTGTCGCGTCCGCCGATCCGGGACCCGTCTCCGCGCGCGACGGGGAGCTTCGAAGCGTGCTGCGCTTTCGCGTCACCAACGCGGGCAACGGGCCGGAAGCGTTCGCGCTGGGCGTGATGGGACGGTCGGAGGCGACGACTTCGATCCGGCCGCTCCTGCGATCTTCATCGATAGCAACGGCAACGGCGCGTACGATCCGGGCATCGACACGGCGTATATAGCGGGGTCGAACGATCCGGTATTGGGCCCTGACGCGAGCGCGAGCGTGTTCGTCCTGTCCGACATGCCGGCAAGCGCACCCGACGCGGCGCGCGGCATCGCGCGGCTGACCGCCGTCGCGACGACCGGATCGGGCGCGCCCGGGACTGCTTTCATTGGCCTGGGCCAAGGCGGCGGCGATGCGATCGTCGGGACGACGCGCGCCCGCGCCGATGCGGACGGAATTTACGTGATCGCGGCCGTATCGGTAGCGTTCGTCAAGTCGGCGACCGTGGTCGATCCGTTCGGCGGCGCGCGGGCTTTGCCCGGATCGATCGTGACGTACCGCCTCGCTGCGGACCTGACGGGAAGCGGCACGCTGTCCGGGCTGCGGCTGGCCGACACGATCCCCGCAGGCACGACCTATTTGGCGGGCACACTGACCTTGGGCGGCGCGGGCCTGACCGATGCCGCCGACACGGACGCGGGCCGCTTCGCCGACGGTGCCGTGTCGGTCGCGCTCGGCACCGCGCCCGCGGGCAGCAGCCACGTCGTCACGTTCCAGGTCCGCATCGATTGAGGATTTTACATATGCGCACGCTCCTTCTGCTCTTCACCGCTATGACCGCGTCCATGCCTGCTCTCGCGGCGGACGACGTTCGGTTGACCAGCGACGTGTTCGTCGCGCGCGAGGTCGTCGACGCGGCGGGCAAGCGCGAGACGGTGCTGCAGCCGCCGAAGACCGTGACGCCGGGCGACCGGCTCGTGTTCGTGCTCGATTACAAGAACCAGGGCGCGGCACCGGCCGCCGACTTCACCGTCACCAATCCCATCCCTGCCGCCGTCGCCTACGCGAACGACGCGAGCCCCGGCGCGCTTGTGTCGGTGGACGGCAAGCTTTTCGGCGCGTTGCCCGCCCTGGCCGTGCCGGGTGCGGACGGAAAGCCGCGCGCGGCGGTCGCGGCAGACGTCACGCATATCCGCTGGACCTTGGCCAAGGCGCTGCCGGCAGGCGCGGGCGGCAAGCTGCGCTTCGCGGGCATCGTCAGATAATTTCTCCGCTTTTCCGTGCCGGCGGGGGGTGAGGCACGATCGTATTTTCGAGGATTGAAGCGATGAAGATCAGCACCGGAACCGCGTCCCTGATGGCGATCACGCTCACGCTGGCCGGCGCGCCTGCCCATGCGGCGGGAACGCAGCAGGGTACGACGATCACCAACAACGTGACCGTCAACTACCAGGTCGGCGGCGTCGCGCAGAATGCGGTCGCGGCGTCCAACAGCTTCGTCGTCGACCGCAAGATCAACCTGATCGTGTCGGAGGCGACCGGGTCCGCGACGACCGTATCGCCGGGCCAGGCGGGCGCGGTCACCGTGTTCACCGTCACGAACAGCTCGAACGATACGCTCGATCTCGGCCTGACGGCGCTGCAGCAGACTGGCGGACCAGGCCGCTATGGCGGGACCGATAATTACGACATCGCCGGCGTGCAGGTTTATCGCGAGACGAACGGCACCGCGGGTTTTCAGAGCGGCGCGGGCGGAGATACGCTCGTCACGTATCTCGACGAAGTCGCCCCGGATCAGAACGTCACCGTCTACGTCCTGGGGTCGGTGCCGCTGGGGGTCACGACCAGCTCGGTCGCGACCGTGACGCTGACCGCGACCGCGCAGGGCGGCGGCACGGCGAACACGGCGGGCGCGGTGCTGACCGAAACGGCGGGGGCCAACACGGCGGGCGTCGACACGGTGTTCGCCGACACGCAGGTGACGGGCGGCAACACCGCGCGCGACGGTCGCGCGCTCGACCGGAGCGACTACAAGGTCGCGGCGGCCGCGGTCACCGCGACGAAGAACAGCCTCATCGTCTTCGACCCGGTCAATTTGACGACGAACCCGAAGATGATCCCCGGCGCGATCGTTCAATATTGCATCGCCGTATCCAACGCATCCGGATCGGCGACCGCGACCAACGTCACGCTGAGCGACATCCTGCCGGGCGCGACCGACCTGTTCACGGATGCGGCGAGCCCGTACTTCGTCGGCATCCGCGTCAACGGCACGCAGACGGGGGGCGTGTGCGACCCGGCGTCGGGTACCGCGACGGGCACGTTCTCCGCCGCGGGTCCTGGCGCGCCGAGCGGGACGGTGAGCGGCGCGCTGTCGGACGTCGCGGCGGGCGTTACGGCCACGCTGCTGTTCCGCGTCGTCGTCAAGTAAGGGATCGCACCGGGTCTCCCGCGGCGAAACCCGCCGCGGGAGACTCGCACGTGCGCTCATGCGGCGGTTAACCACATTCGCGGCGGCGCTGGCCGCGCTCGCGTCACCGGTCGTGGCGCAGCGGGCGATCACCAACGTCGCGACCGCCGAGTGGTACGCGGGCGGTGCGCGCGTGTCGCGGTCGTCCAACCGCGTCGACATCGTGCGCGAGGTCGAGCCGGTCGCGGTCGACCGGGCCGTGACGTTTCGCTTCTCGAGCGCGGGTTCGGCGAACGCCGCGATCGCATCCACCCGATGCGGCGTGGGGTCGGCGAGCCGCTCGGTCGCGTTCGGTCCGGCGTGGAGCGACGTCGCAATCGGCACGATGGGGCTCGTCGCCACCAGCAGCTACAGCGTTCGCGAGCCGCTCGTCGTCGTGTTCGCGTACGCGGCCGGCAATCGCGAGCGCGCGGCGGTGGACCAAATCGAAGTCACGCTGCGCACAGCCGAAGGCGACGCGGAGGCGCTGACGCTGACCGAGACGGGACCGGACACGGGCCGGTTCGCGGGCGCGATGCCGACGGTGGGCGGGAGCGCGCCGGTCGCGGGCGATTGCCGCGTCTCCGTGCGCGCGGGAGCGACGACGCGGTTGTCGATCCTGGCGGCGGGCGCGGCGATCGCGGAGGCGGATATCCGGTATCTGATCGATCCGTTCGGCATCGTGTTCGACAGCCTGACGGGTGAGCCCGTCGCGGGCGCGCGCGTGTCCCTGGTCGACGCCGATACAGGGAGGCCCGCCGACGTGTTCGGCGACGACGGCGTCTCCGCCTACCCTTCAACCGTAGCTACCGGACAGAGCGTCACAGACGCGGGCGGCACGCGCTACGACTTTCCCCCAGGCGATTATCGCTTCCCGCTAACGCGAGCGGGACGGTATCGCCTGCTCGTCGAGCCGCCCGCGCCCTACGCCGCGTGGTCGGCGGTTCCCCCCGCCGACCTGGCGCGGCTGCGCACCCCGGACGGCGCGCCGTTCACGATCGACGGCGCGTCATATGGCGGGGTGTTCACGCTCGACAGCCCGGCCGCGGTGCGGATCGACGTTCCCGTCGACGCGCCCGCGGGCGTGCTGACCATCGCCAAGTCGGCGAGCGTCGCGACCGCGGAAGTCGGCGATGTGGTCCAGTACCGGATCACGGTTCGAAACCGGGATGCGCGTCCGTCCGGGGCGGTCCTGCTGAGCGATCGCTTTCCGAAGGGTTTCCGATACCGCAACGGAACCTTGCGCAGCGACGGTGCTGCGTTGGACACGCGTGTCGTGGGCGGGACGCTGAGCGCGCGTATCCCGGCCATCCCGGCGGGGGGCACTGCGAACGTCACCTATCTGCTGGAGATCCTCGGGTCCGCGCGCGCGGGCGACGCGATCAACCGCGCGCAGGTGACCAACACGAACGGCGTGGCGAGCGCATTCGCGGACGCGGTCGTGCGTGTGTCCGCCGAGACGATCACCGCGCGCATGACGATCACGGGCCGGATCACCGAGGGTGGATGCAATGTCGATCCCCGCGCCGCGACGGGCGTGGGCGGCATTCGCGTGATGCTGGAGGACGGCAGCTACGCCGTCACCGATCGCGAGGGGCGCTACCATTTCGAAGGCGTGTCGCCCGGTGTCCACGTCGTGCAGATGGACCTTGCGACCTTGCCCGCCGACCGCGCACCCGCCGATTGCGGGTCGGGCACGCGCGGCGCGGGCCGCGCCTTTTCGCGCTTCGTGGAGGGCGGCGGCGGGTCGCACAAGCGCGTCGACTTCCGCCTCGCCGCCTCCGCGCCGCGCACCGCGAACGGAGCGGTCGCCCCTGCCCGCCCGGTTCCGGCAAGCGACGCCGTCGCGGCGGGCGCGGAGATCGACTGGCTCGCGCGCGCGACGCCTGGGACGGAGATCCTCTTCCCGTCCGCCACCTACAATCCCCGCGCCAAGGTCACGCGCGTCGCGATCAAGCATGCGTTGGGTGTGTCCGTGCGGCTGACGGTCGACGGCAAGCCCGCCGACCCGCTGACCTTCGAAGGCACCGCGACGAGCGCCGACGGACGGGTCGCGGTCAGCCGCTGGCGCGGCATTCCGTTGGAAAACACGACGACGCGGCTGGAGGCGGCCGTCGGCACGACGACGTTGACGCGGACGGTGCATGTCTCGTCGAGCGCGATGCGGGCCGAGATCGTGCCGTCCGCGTCGCTGCTCGTCGCGGACGGGGTGACGCGCCCGGTGCTCGCCGTCCGCTTCACCGATCGCGACGGGCGGCCCGTGCGCGGCGGTAGCGTCGGCGAGTTTACCCTCCCCGCCCCGTATCTGCCCGCGGTCGAAGCCGACGCGCAGGCCGCGCGCAAGCTGAGCGGGCTCGAGCGAGCGCAGCCCTTCTGGCGCGTCGACGGGGACGACGGCCTCGCCTACATCGCGCTCGAACCCACGACCGCGTCGGGTGCGGTCGCGATCGACTTTTCCTTCCGCGATGGCGACGTGCGGCGCGATGCCCGCGTCGACGCCTGGCTCGACGCGGGTGCGCGGCCGTGGACGATCGTCGGTTTCGCTGCGGGAACGTTCGGGTTCAATGCCTTGTCGCGCAATCTTGAGACTTTGAGCGAACGCGACAGCAAGACGGAGGTCGACGGCCGCATCGCGCTTTACGCCAAGGGCCGCGTGCGCGGGCGCTGGTTGCTGACGCTCGCCTACGACAGCGGCAAGCGCGAAGATGATGCGCGGTTCGCGGGGACGATCGACCCCCAGGGCTACTACACGATCTACGCCGACCGGTCCGAGCGCCGCTACGACGCATCGTCGATCCGCAAATTGTACGTCAAGCTGGAGCGGCCGCAGTTCGTCGCCCTGTTCGGCGACTTCGACTCAGGGTTCGACGAGGCCGAGCTGACCCGGTACGCGCGCGCCCTCAACGGCCTCAAGGCCGAATATCGCGGCCCGCGCATCTCCGCGACCGCGTTCGCCGCCGACACGCCGTTCGCGCACGGCCGCGACGAGATCCAGGGCAACGGGTTGACCGGACCTTACGCGTTGCGTGCGCGCGATGTGCTGGCGAACAGCGAGCAGGTCTCCATCGAGACGCGCGACCGGTTCCGGTCCAACCTGGTAATCGCGACGCGGCGGCTGACGCGGCACATCGATTACGACATCGACTACGCGGCGGGGACGCTGCGCTTTCGCGAGCCCGTGCTCAGCCGGTCGAGCAAGCTCGATCCGCAGATCATCGTGGCCGACTACGAAGTCGACGGGGTCGCGGGCCGATCGGTCAACGCAGGCGGGCGCGTCGCGTACCGCGACGGCGGCGACACGCTACGCGTAGGGGTGTCCGCCGTGCGCGATGCGGGTGCGATCCGGAACACGGGCGCGCGAGGATCGACGACGCTGGTCGGTGCCGACGTCAAGTACCGCCCGGCGGCGAGCAGCGAAGTCCCCGCGGAGATCGCGGTCAGCGAGGCGGGCGGCGAGGCGGCGACCGCTTGGCTGGTCGAGGCCGAACATCACGGCGCGCGTACGGACGTCTTGGCGTACGCGCGTTCGCAGGATAGCGGGTTCGGCATCGGCCAGACGAACCGGTCGGAGGACGGATCGCGCAAGTTCGGGATCGATGGGCGAATGCGTCTCACCGACCGGTCGTCGCTGTCGGCGAGCGGGTGGCACGAGACGTTTTTCAATCGCGATGCGCGCCGGATCGCGGGACGCGGGTTGGTCGAGTATCGCGGCGGGCTCGTCGATCTGCGCGTCGGGCTGATCCTGGCGCGCGACCGCCTGCCCGACGGGCGCACCAACGAATCGACGCTGGTACAGCTTGGCGCGTCGCGGCGGTTCGGGCGGCTCGAGCTCGACGGCAGCAGCGGGTTCGCGCTTGGCGGGGACGATGACAGCGTCGATTTTCCCGCACGGCACAAGGTGGCCGCGCGGTTCGCCGTCAGCGACGCGATCGGGCTGGTCGCAAGTTACGAGATCGCGTCGGGTGGCTCGGTCGACGCACGAACGGCCCGTGTCGGGTTCGACCTGAAGCCGTGGGCGGGAGCGCGCTTCGCGGTCACGGGCAATGTGCAGGACATTGCCGAGTACGGCCCGCGCAGCTTCGCGGCCTACGGCCTGTCGCAGAGTTTGGCCTTGGGCCGGAACTGGACGGTGGACGTGTCGCTCGACGGCAACCGCACGATCGGCGGGATCGATCTGGCCGATGTCGTCAACCCGGCGTTTTCGGCGGCGCGCGGCGGGTTCGTCGGCGACGGGTCGCTGATCACGGAGGATTTCACCGCGCTGACCGCCGGCGCGACGTTCCGCGCGAAGCGGTGGAGCGCGACGGGCCGCGCCGAATACCGCGCGGGCGAGCGCGGCGACCGCTACGGCGTCACCGCGGCCGCGCTGCGCCAGATCGGCGAGGGCAGCGCGTTGGGGGGCGCGTTCAACTGGAACGTGGCGGGGATCGACGGAGGACCTCGCACGCGGACGGCGGGGTTGGCCGTGTCATGGGCGCACCGGCCCACGGGCAGTCGCCTGTCATGGCTTGAGAAGCTGGAGCTGCGCGACGATCGCGTGACGGGCGCGATCGCGGGCTCGCCAGGACCGATCGGGGGCGCGGCGCTGCTGATCGACGGTGACGCGCGGTCGCGGCGGATCGTCAACAGCCTGTCTGTCAACTGGTCGCCGATGCCGCGGTGCCGGGGAGCGGGCCGTTTCAGCTGACCAGCGGAACGAGCGGCGTTACGTTGGCGGCGGCGAACACGGCGTTTTCGACCGACGGAACCAACTTCGCCTATGTGCCCGTGCCCGGCTACGACGCCAACGTGCGGGCGATCCGGCTTGCTCCGGGTGGCAAGATGGCGGCCAATTCCACCTTCACGATCCGCTTCCGCGCGCGGATTAACTGATCCTGGTGCCCCCGGCCGGAATCGAACCGGCACTCCTTTCGGAACTCGATTTTGAGTCGAGCGCGTCTACCAATTCCACCACAGGGGCACGGCAAGGGTCGTTTAGCGGGGCGCGATCACCTTCGCAATCGCGCCCTATCCCCGGATCAACGTGCGGCGAATGTCGCACGCAGGCGCTCCCCGGCGAAACGCTGCGCCACCTGCGCTTCGGTAATGACCGCATCCGCGCCGAAGAACTCGTGCGTGACACGGGGGAACTCGCGGCGCGTCACATCGACGCCCGCGGCGCGCATGCGATCGGCCAGCAAAGCACCTTCGCTGCGCAACGGATCGATCTGCGCGGCGATGATCGTCGTTGGCGCCAAGCCGCGCAGGTTCGCGGCGACGAGGTTGATGCGCGGGTCGGCGGCATCGGCGGGCGTGCTGGTCGTGTGGTTGAAGAACCACGCCATGAGCGCACGGCCGAGCGGCAGCGCGTTCGCGTTTTCCTGATACGAGGGCGTGTTCAGGTCCGACCCCGCGATCGGGTAGATCGACAGGATGTGCAGCGGCGCCTGCAGGCCCGCGTCGCGCGCCGCGACCGCGGTCGCCACCGCGAGGTTGCCGCCCGCGCTTTCGCCCGCGAGCACCATCCGGCGCGGGTCGCCACCGATCGAACCGGCATTGGCGATCGCCCAACGATAGGCGGCCAAGGCATCGTCATGCTGGGCGGGGAACTTGGCCTCGGGCGCGAGGCGGTAGTCGACGGACAGCACGATCGCCTGTCCTTCGCGGGCGAGCGCACGTGTCGACGCGTCGTAAACCTGGCTGTTGGCGAGAACCCAGCCGCCGCCATGATAATAGACGATTACGGGCAGCGGTCCGCGCGCGCCGTCCGGCGTGTAGACCTTGGCGTTGATCGCACCCGCCGCGCCCGCGACGCTGATGTCGCGCACTGACACGCCGGGAGGCGGCGTCGTCGGGCGACCCTGTTGGCGCATGACTCGCATGACGCCGTCGGCAAAGGAGGGCTGCAACCGTGCCTGCTGCGGCGTCAACGTATGGTAGGGGCGCAAAGCCGCTTCACCCGGCGGCGGCATCGTCAGCGCGTCGAGCACGGCCTGGTTCTGCGCCGTCGGACGCACGCCAGAACTAGGGATTCCGGGCTGGCCCTGCGGACCGCTCGCGCCCATGGCGGGCATCGAACCCATACCGTCATCGCTTGCGGTCGAACACGCCGCCAGCGTCAACAGGCTGAGCGAGGCCGCCAGGAACGGGCGGAGGCGGGTGCGACTGGCGGACGGCATCGGGATCTCCGGTTTTACGGGTGGTTCGGCCGAGTAACGGCTGCTCAATGAACTCGTTCCGCGAGATAAGACTAACCCAAGTCAGCGTTGCCCGTTCGCGAGGGAACAAAGTCAGGCGCCTCCGGTTGGCTCACCATTCGTTCGGTTCGTCCGCCGATCCTATATTCCGCAAGTATTCACCAAGTCGATCTGTACCCTGGGGAGTTCCGAAATGAAGCTCGTTATTGTCGCCGCATTGTTCGCCGCCGCCGTGCCCGCCGCGGCGCAAATGACGATGGCACCGACAACCACACAGGCGATGCCGTTCCTGATGATGGCGGCCGAATCCGATATCTTCGAGATTTCGTCGAGCCAGGTCGCGGTCATGAAGTCGCAGAACCCGCGGGTCCGGGCGTATGCGACGATGCTGATCGAGCATCATACGATGACTACCAACGTCGCGTTGCGTCAGGCCAAGGCGGCGGGGATCATGCCGCCGCCCGCCGTTCTGCAGGCGGACAAGCGGGACATGATCACGCAATTGCTCGCCGCCGCGCCCGCCGATTTCGACCGCGTCTACCTAACGCAGCAGGTTCCCGCGCACGAGCAGGCGCTGGCGTTGCACACGACCTACGCGCGCAGCGGGGACACGCCGCAGTTGCGCACCGCGGCGGTCGGCGCGGTCCCGTTCGTGACGCGCCATCTGGCGGACGCGCGCAAGATGCTCGGCGCGATGTGATCAGTTTCGTGGAGGCTGGCGGCGATAGCTCAAGGCCTCCGCGACGTGTATACGTGTGATGCCATCACTGCTCGCCAAGTCGGCGATGGTTCGCGCGACCTTTAGGACCCGATGATAGCCGCGCGCCGAAAGCCTCATTGCCTCGGCGGCTTGAGATAATAAACGGCGTCCTGGCTCGTCAGGTGTCGCGACCGCCTCCAACAACCCCCCGTCCGCTTCCGCGTTCGTCCGTACTCCGTGGCCGTCATAGCGATTGCTTTGTAATCGCCTCGCCGCCGCCACCCGTCCCGCCACTTCCGCGCTACCTTCCCGGGCCGGGGGCAACACCAGGTCCGCCGCGCTCACCGCCTGCACGTCGATATGCAGGTCGATCCGGTCCAGCATCGGTCCCGACACCTTGGCCTGGTAATCCGCGGCACATCGCGGCGCGCGCGAGCAGGCGAGCGCAGCGTCGCCCAGATGTCCGCACCGGCACGGGTTCATCGCCGCGATGAGTTGCACGCGTGCCGGAAACGTGACGTGCGCGTTGGCGCGGGCGACGCTGACCGTGCCCGTCTCCAGCGGCTGGCGCAGCGAGTCGAGAACGGCGCGCTGGAACTCGGGCAGTTCGTCGAGGAACAGGACGCCGAGATGCGCGAGGCTGACTTCGCCGGGACGCACTTTGAGCCCGCCACCAACGAGAGCCGCCATCGACGCGCTGTGATGCGGGGTGCGGAACGGGCGCGTGCGGATGAGGCGGCCGCCCGTCAGCTCGCCCGCGACGGACGCGACCATCGACACTTCGAGCGCTTCGGACGGGGTGAGGTCGGGCAGGATGCCGGGCAAGCACGCGGCGAGCAGCGACTTGCCCGCGCCGGGCGGGCCGCTCATCAACAGGTTGTGCCCGCCCGCCGCCGCGATCTCGAGCGCGCGTTTCGCGGTTTCCTGGCCTTTTACCTGTGCGAGGTCGGGGCCGCGGATCGGCGGATCGGCCTCGGCGGGCCGCGGAGGGCCGATCGCGCCGCCGCCGCGAAAATGGTTGAGCAGCGTCAGGATATCGGGCGCCGCGACGACTTCGATGTCGCCCACCCACGCGGCCTCCGCGCCCTGCACGGCGGGGCAGATCAGCCCCAGGTCGCGCGAAGACGCGTGCATCGCGGCGAGCAGCACGCCGGGCGACGCGGTCAGCCGCCCGTCGAGCCCAAGCTCGCCGACCGCCACATACGCGGACAATGTCTCGGCATCGACCGCACCCATCGCCCCTAGCAAGCCGAGCGCGATCGGCAGGTCATAGTGCGAGCCTTCCTTGGGCAGGTCGGCGGGCGACAGATTGACCGTGATCCGCTTTGGCGGGAGGGCGAGCCCGATCGCGGCTAGCGCGGCGCGCACGCGTTCGGTGGACTCGCGCACCGCCTTGTCGGGGAGGCCGACGACGATGAAGGCGGGCAACCCGCCCGACACGCTGACCTGACATTCGACCGCGCGCGCGTCCAACCCAAGGAACGCCACCGTGGCGACATGCGCGACCATATCGGATTGTTCTCCCCTGCCCCTCCCTAACCGCACCGCCGTCCTTGCGAAAGCCGGGTATCGGAAGCTGCTTGCGTCTTGCGCCGGTAATACAGCTACGCCATCTACTGCGCATGACGTTGCGTGCACGATGGAAAGCCGCCGGCCGCAACCTCGCGGTCAAGACCGGGCTGTTCGCGACAGGCTGTGTGTTGCTCGCGGCAGCGCCGGTCGTCGGCATCTTCCCCGGTCCCGGCGGCGTGTTCGTCGCGGCGGCCGGCCTCACGCTGATGCTGCGCAACAGCCGCTGGGCCAAGCGGCGCTACGTCCACTTCAAGCGTTGGCAGCCCAAGGCGGGCGGATGGTGCGACTGGGGCATGCGCCGGCCGAGCGCGCGGCGCCGCGAGGCGCTTCGCAAGCTGCGGGCCGCCTTGCCCGAAGCGTCGGGCGATTGACTTGGGGAGCCGCCTTGCCTAACCGGCGGCGCAACCCCGAGCGGTCGTTCCGACCGCGTTCCACCAAGATCCAGATTCGATTAGGATGAGCGATGAAGCGCACTTTTCAGCCCAGCAAGCTCGTGCGGGCACGCCGCCACGGCTTCTTCGCGCGCAAGGCGACGGTGGGCGGGCGCAAGGTGCTGGCGGCGCGCCGGGCGCGCGGCCGCAAGGTCCTCTGCGCCTAGACACGATCGCCAAACGCGCCGACTTCCTCAGCGCGAACCGCGGACGTCGCGCACCGATGCCGGGCTTCGTCTTGTTGTGCCGCGACCGGGCGGACGGCGACGACGCGATGCGGATCGGCTACACCGTCACCAAGAAGATCGGCAACGCCGTCGTACGCAACCGCATGAAGCGCCGCTTGCGCGAATTGGCGCGCGCGCTGCTGCCGGACGCCGGGATCGCCGGACGCGACTACGTGCTGATCGGGCGGCAAGGCGGCATCGAACGCGATTTCGCCAGTTTGGGCAGCGAGCTTAGCAAGGCGTTGGCGAAGGTCGTACGGTGATCGCCAAGGCGCTCATCCTGGTCGCGCGCGGCTGGCAACTCGGGCCCTCGCGCGTGCTCCCGCCGAGCTGCCGATACAGCCCGAGCTGTTCAGCTTACGCGATTACGTCGTGGCGCAGGTTCGGTGCGGTTCGCGGCTCTTGGCTCGCCGCCAAGCGCATCGCCCGCTGCCACCCATGGGGCGGCATGGGGCACGATCCCGTACCACAAAGGACGACGAATACGTGACCGACCAGCGCAACATGATCCTGGCGCTCGTCCTCTCCGCGCTCGTGCTGTTCGGGTGGAGCACGATTTCCGAGCGCTACTTCCCGACAGCGCAGCCGCCTTCGACCAAGATCGAGCAAGGGCGTGCCGTCGCCTTGCCGCAGCCGCAAGCCGACCTGCCCCCCGACGGCCCCGCCGCGCTGCGCGCGCGCAACGTCGTGCTGCGCGAGAACCCGAGGGTTCGCATCGACACGCCGCAGCTCGCCGGGTCCATCAACCTCCAGGGAGCGCGTATCGACGATCTCGTCTTGGTCAAACAACGCGAGACGATCGCACGCAACTCGCCACCGATCCGGTTGCTGTCGCCCGGCGGCGCGAAGGCGGCATACTTCGCTCAGTTCGGGTGGGCCGGTGCGGGAACGCTGGTGCCAGGGCTCGACACTGTGTGGACGCCGAGCGCGGCGGTGCTGACGCCGTCCGCGCCCGTAACGCTGCGCTGGGACAACAATGCGGGGCAGCGGTTCGAGATCGTTATCGCGGTCGACGCGAAATACATGTTCACGATCCGCCAGCGGGTCGTCAACGCCGCCGCCGCGCCGATCGCGGTGCAGCCGTTCGCGCTCGTCAACCGCGACGGCAAGTCCGCCGACCCGAACAGCTGGACGATGCACACCGGCCCGATCGGCGTGTTCGACGAGGTCGCGACGTACGACGTCGATTTCGAAACGCTCGACGAGGGTCCGAGGGACGGGACTAAGTTCGCGAGCCGCGGCGGCTGGCTCGGGTTCACGGACAAATACTGGCTTACCGCGTTGATCCCGGCGCAGAACGCGCGTGTCGAGGCGACCTTCCGACCCGGGCCTCGCGACAGCTACCAGGCCGACTACTCGGCCGCGTCGACCATCGTACCGGCGCGCTCGCAATCGGCGACAACGAGTCACTTCTTCGCGGGTGCCAAGGAGTTGTCCGCGCTCGACGGGTACGAGGCGTCGCTCGGCGTGCCGTCGCTCGACAAGGCGCTCGATTGGGGCTGGTTCGAATGGTTCGCCAAGCCGATCTTCTACCTGCTCAACTGGCTGTTCACGGTCGCGGGCAACTTCGGCGTCGCGATCATCCTTCTGACGCTGATCGTGCGCGGGATCATGTTCCCGATCGCGCAGAAACAGTTCCAGTCCATGGCGGCGATGCGGCTGCTCGCGCCGAAGATGAAGGTCCTGCAGGAGCGGCACAAGGACGACAAGGTCGCGCAGCAGCAGGAGATCATGAAGCTGTACAAGGAGGAGAAGGTCAATCCGTTCGCGGGCTGCCTGCCGATCCTGATCCAGATCCCGGTTTTCTACGCGCTCTACAAGGTGCTGATGCTCGCGGTCGAAATGCGGCACCAGCCGTTCTTCGGGTGGCTGCGCGACCTGACCGCGCCCGACCCGATGACGCCCGTCAACCTGTTCGGCTTCCTGCCGTTCACCCCGCCGCAGATCATCGCGATCGGCGTGCTGCCGATCCTGGTCGGCGTGACGCAGTGGATGGCGTTCAAGTTGAACCCGCCCGCGGCGGACCCCGTGCAGCAGAAGGTGCTGGGGCTGATGCCGTGGTTCCTTATCGTCGTCATGGCACCCTTCGCGGCCGGGCTGCAGCTCTACTGGATGACCAACAACATCCTGACGATCGCGCAGCAGAAGCTGCTCTACAAGCGGTATGGGGTGGACACGTCGACACCCGTGACGACGTGAACGAAAAGCTTTTTTCCGGACCGGTCAACTTCCTTCGGTCCGCGCCAAGCCTCGAGTTCCTTCCCGATCCCGAAGTGCCGGAAATCGCGTTCGCCGGGCGATCCAACGTGGGCAAATCCTCGCTGCTGAACGCGCTCGTCAACCGCAACGGCTTGGCGCGCACGTCGAATACGCCGGGACGCACGCAGGAACTGAACTTCTTCGATGTGGGTGAGCCCGCGGTGTTCCGGCTGGTCGACATGCCCGGCTACGGCTTCGCCAAAGCGCCGCCCGACGTGGTCCGCCGCTGGCGCTACCTCATCAACGACTTTTTACGTGGGCGTCAGGTGTTGAAGCGCGCGATGCTGCTGGTGGACACGCGGCACGGGCTCAAGGATGTAGACCGGGATGTCATGAAGATGCTCGACGAAGCGGCGGTCAGCTACCACGTCGTCCTGACCAAGGCGGACAAGGTCAAGGCGAGCGAACTCGTCGAGGTGCAGGCGCGGGTTGCGGACGAAGCGCGGAAGCATCCGGCGGCGCACCCCTCGATGCTGACGACATCGAGCGAGAAGGGTCTGGGGATCGACGACTTGCGGTCGGCCGTGCTGGACGCGGTTTCGCCCGCGCCGTTCGTGGGGGAGACGGCATGATGAAGCTCATCATCGGCAACAAGGCATATTCTTCCTGGTCCTTGCGCGGCTGGCTTGCCGCCAAGCAGTCCGGGCTGCCGTTCGAGGAGCTCGTCGTGCCGCTCTACAACGAGGAATGGGACCGCGCGCGCGAAGGCGACGAGTTCGCGCCGTCGTCGGGCAAGGTGCCGCTGCTGTGGGAAGGCGACACGGTCGTCTGGGACAGCTTGGCGATCGTCGAGTACCTGGCCGACAAGACCGGGCGCGACCGCTTCTGGCCGGCCGACGAAGCCGCGCGCGGCATGGCGCGGTCGATGGCGGCGGAGATGCATTCGAGTTTCGCCAACCTGCGCCGCGAGCATTCGATGAACGTACGCAAGGTGTTCGCGCCCAAGCCGCTGAGTGACGAAGTTCGCGAGGAAGTCGAGCGCATCCTCGGGCTGTGGGCGCAGGCGCGCGCGCGGTTCGGAGGCACGGGCGCGTTCCTGTTCGGCGACTGGTGCGCGGCGGACATCATGTACGCGCCCGTCGTCACGCGCTTCGTCAGCTATTCGATCCCGCTGCCGCCGTTCGCGCATACCTATGTCGCGGCGGTGCTGGGTCACCCGCACCTGCGCGAATGGATCGACGCCGCGCAGGAGGAACCCTGGGTCATCGAGCAGTACGAGACGCCCGTCGCC
Organism: uncultured Sphingomonadaceae bacterium; assembly: GCA_964251385.1. Classification (GTDB taxonomy): domain Bacteria; phylum Pseudomonadota; class Alphaproteobacteria; order Sphingomonadales; family Sphingomonadaceae; genus CADCVW01. Next base: position 119,914 of record CAXUJK010000006.1, read on the forward strand.
TAATCGAACGCGGACCCGTCCTTGCGACGGTACTGCCTGGTCGCGCCGTCGAGATGCATGTCCACGTCCGGGTAGTGGCACTGTCCCGCATTGTCCCGCCCGACCGCGACGAACACGCAATCCGCGGCGCTCTCGTTGACGAAGTGGTGGCCGTTCGCCGCGCCCTTTGGGAAGATGGCGATGTCGCCCGGATGCATGACCGTGCGCGCGTCGTCCTCGATCAAGACGGCCTCGCCCTCGATCATGACGACCAATTCGTCTTCGTCCTGGTGCCAGTGCCGCTGGCTCGACGCCGCGCCGGGCTTGAGCACGACGTGGCTCGCGCCGAAGTCGACGAAGCCGCCAAAATCCCCGATGCGGCGGTAGAAGCGGCCCGCGACCGCCTCGTGGTGCGGCGCGGGGTAGCCGGTCTGGTTGGTTTGCTCGATCGTCTGCAGGTCGACCTTGGGCACGAAGCGCTCCCCTGTGCAAAACTCGTCCGGACCGCTAACCCGACCCCGTGCGATCCGCAATCGATCCCGTAGACTTGGCGGCGCGCCTGATCGCGTGCCCGAGCGTCACGCCCGCGCGCGGAGCGGTGTTCGACGTCGCCGAAGCCGCCTTGGCCGCCGCGGGGTTCGCGGTACACCGCTTCGTCGCGGAAGATCCGACAAACGGCGATGTCGAGAACCTGTTCGCGACACGCGGGGCCGGATCGCCGCACTTCGCGTTCGCCGGTCATCTGGACGTCGTGCCCGCCGACGCTTTCGCCCCCGAACTGCGCGGCGGATCGCTGTACGGGCGCGGCGCGGTGGACATGAAGGGGGCGGTCGCGGCCTTCATCGCGGCGGCGTCGATCAGGGATAATGCGGGCACGCTCAGCCTCATTCTGACGGGCGACGAGGAAGGCGCGGCGACGCACGGGACGCGCGCGCTGATCGACTGGATGGCGGCTCGGAACGTTGCGCCCGATGCCATCCTGGTCGGCGAGCCCACGTCCGAACACCGGCTGGGCGACACGATCAAGGTCGGGCGGCGCGGGTCGGTCAACATGTGGGTCGACGTGCATGGAACCGAAGGGCATGTCGCCTACCCTCACCTCGCGGACAACCCGTTGCGCAAATTGGGGCCGTTGCTGCAGCGGCTCCATGCGGTGGAACTCGACGCGGGAACGGCGTGGTTCCAACCGTCCAACCTGGAAGTCACCGACGTGTCCGCCGGCAACCCGGCCGGAAACGTCATTCCGCGCGCCGCGCACGTCCGCCTCAACATCCGCTTCAACGATCTGCAGCGCGGAGACGACCTCGTGGCGCGCGTCCGCGAAATCGTCGGTGCGGACGGAACCGTGGAAGCGATCGTGTCCGGCGAGGCCTTCCTGTCGCAACCGGGCGCGCTGGTCGATGCGCTCGAAGACTCGGTGCAGTCCGTCACCGGATCGCGGCCCGCGCGGTCGACGAGCGGCGGCACTTCAGACGCGCGGTTTCTGTCGAAGTTGTGCCCGGTGGCCGAGTTCGGCCTCGTCAACGCGACGATGCACAAGGAAGACGAGGCCGTCGCGGTCGAAGACCTGCACGCGCTCACGCAAATCTATGCCGCTGTGATCGCCCGCATGCCGCGCTGATCGCGCCCCGCCATCCACCTGAGCAGATGATCGCCCGCCATCGGTTCGGCAAACGCATAGCCCTGCAGCGTGTCGCACCCGATCAGCCGCAGCAGTTCCGCCTGCGTCTCGTTCTCGACGCCCTCGGCGACCGCCATGCAGCCGATGCCGTGCACGATCTGGACCACGCCCTGCACGATCGTGCGCGCGGACTCGTTCGTGTCGATGTCCCAGATCAGCGATCGATCGATCTTGATGCGGTCGAGCGGCATTTCCTTCAGGCGCGCCAAGTTCGAATAGCCTGTGCCGAAATCGTCGAGCGCGATGAGGACGCCGTCGGCCCGCAGAGCGGCGACTTCGTCCAGCATGATGCTGTCGAGCGCCATGGTCGCGGTCTCGGTGAACTCGAGCTCGAGCTGGCTGAGGTCCGCGCCCGCGCTAGCCATCGCCTGACGCAAACGTACGAAGAATTGTGAACGATCGAGCTGCCGCGGGGACACGTTGAGCGCGAGCCTTGCCGTGATCCCGGCCTTCCGCCAGCGGCTGAGCGTTTCGCCGACCGCATCCACGACCCAGTCGCCGATGTCGACGATCAGCCCGCATTCCTCCGCGACCGACACGAAGCTGCCTGGCATGCGCAGGCCGTCGCGTGGGTGGTGCCAGCGCAGAAGGGCTTCCACCGCGACCAGGTCGCGCGTGCCCGGGGTCACCTGCGGCTGAAAGTACAGCTCGAATTCGTTGCCGGTCAGCGCGGTGCGCAGGTCCCCCTCGGTCCGCATGCGCGTATCGTATTCGCGGGCCAGCGCGTCGTCGTAAACGCACACCTGCCCGCGCCCCGCCGCCTTGGCCTGGTACATGGCGACGTCCGACGAGCGCATCAGCACGGCCAGGTCGCAGCCGTGGTCCGGACACAAGGCAACGCCGATCGACGCGCCGACATGGACGCTGTGCCCTCCGACCTCGATCGCCTCGGACAGCGCGCTCAGCACGCGGCGTGCGATGCGGGTCGCGTCATCGGGCGTGTCGAGCCACGGGAAGAACAGGATGAACTCGTCGCCCGCCAGCCGTGCCACCAACGGAGTGGGGCGTCCGCCCTCTCCCGCCTCCAGCCGTGCGACCGCGCCCAGCCGCTGCGCGACGACGACGAGCGCCTCGTCGCCGCGCGCATGGCCCAGATTGTCGTTGATCGCCTTGAACCGGTCGAGGTCGACGAACATGAGCGCGGAGATCGTCTCCGCCGCGCGCGCGTCCAGCCGCTTTTCGGCTTCCTGGCGGAAATGAACGCGGTTGGGCAGCCCGGTGACGGGATCGTAGAGCGCGACCGCGTGCGCCGCCTCGATGCTGCCGCGCACCTTCGCGAACAGGCCGTCAACGGCAAGGCCGACCGCAGGCATCGCTTCGTGCACGATCTTGGGCGCGGGCGTGGTCATGTCGCCTGCGCCCACGCCGAGCAGCCGGTCGACGAGCGCGGCATTGGCGCGCGCGGTGCGGCTGTTCGGACGCTCAGCCGCGATCCAGCATACGAGCAAGGCGAAGATGCCCAAGCCGACGCTCGCGACGATCTTGTGGTCCGCCTGGGTGAGAAACAGCAGGGCCACGAGCGAGAAGAGGAACGACGATACGCCCGCCGCCATGGGGAGCAGCCCATTGCCGATCCGCTGCGCGGTGTCGTTGGTCATCGGCCGCGCATCCTGGCGTGGAGAGGTAGCGCGGCAGGGTTAAATAAAGGTTGGAATGGAGGGTATCGGCGCGACGCGCTCGACCTCTTACCTTGGTTCCCCGGCGAAGGCCGGGTCCAGCCTTTCGCAACCGCCGAGGCTGGGCCCCGGCCTTTGCCGGGGAACTAAGTGCTCAGCCTGCTCGCCGCAGCACGATGTACAGCGCCCCTGCCCCGCCATGACGTGGCGCGGCGTTGCGGACGGCGGCGATGTGCCCGGCATGGCGGGACGCGTGCAGCCAGTCGCCCACCGCCGCACGGATCGCGCCGCGGCGTACGGGGGGCTCGCGATCCGTGGGCGGGCGGCCAGTGATGAGGAGGACCAGTCGCGCCCCACGCCCGATCGCGCGCGCAAGCCCCGCGTCGACTTCGTCATAGGCGGTCTGCAGGCGATGGCCGTGCAGGTCGATCGTCATGTCAGGCACCGCGTCGCCGCGCGTCAGCTTGCGATCCCAGCTGCCGTCGAGCGTTGTGCCTGGGATAGGGCGGGCGGTGACCCGGACAGGCGCGAGCGCGACCGTTCTGGCCGGAGAAGTAGGCTTTGACGGTGCCGGTTCGGCGTCTTCCACTGGCCGTGCGGGACGGGCGCGGAACGCGCGAACTTCCCGCGTTACTTTCTCCCAGAGCGCGGCTTCCTCAGCGCTGAGCGCGCGCATCGCCGCTCGCCCGCATGCCTTGCGAACGAAGGCGCGCAACCGTTCCCTTGGGCAACAGGACCAGCGCATCGCCCCGCGCCTGCATCCCGCCCGCGATGCGCTTGGCCTCCTCGCCCGCGCCCCAGAACGTGTCGAAGCGATTGGCCCCGCGGATCGCGCCGCCCGTGTCCTGCGCGATCCACAGCCCGGAGGCTTCGGGCTTGTCGAGCGCCAGCAGCACGGGCGCGCCGTACGGCACGAACTTCGGGTCGACGGCGACCGTGCCGCGCCCCGTCACGGCGACGCCGATCGAACCCAAGGGCCCCGGTCCGGTCAGCTCGCTGAAGAAGATGTAGCTCTTGTTCTCGTTCATGACCGCGCGCCCGGCTTCGGGGTTGGCGCGCAGCCAGGCGACGATCCCCTGCATCGACGTCTGGCCCGGCCCGAGCAGCCCGCGTTCCTTGAGAACGCGCCCAATCGCGATGTACTCGCGCCCGTTCTGCCCGGCATAGCCGATGCGCATGACCCCGCCGTCGGGCAGGCGCAGCCGCCCCGAACCCTGGATCTGCAGGAAGAACAGTTCGACCGGGTCGGCGGCCCAACCGATCTCCAGCCCCTGGCCGGCCAATGCGCCCGCGTCGATCGCCGCGCGGTCGTGGTAGAGGACGTGCGCGCCCGTCTCGTCGACCCGCCCGCGTCCGGCCGTGCCGTCGGCGAAGGTGCCGCGCACGAGGTCGGGCGGAACGCGGTAGATGGGAACGTCGAAGCCGGGCGCACGCACGCGCGATCCGGCGATCTCGGGCTCGTAGTATCCGGTCGCGAACGCCTTGCCGTCACCGATGCGGACAAACTCGAAATATTCATCGAAGAAGCTTTCCGCGACATCAATATCGCGGCTGACGACGTCGCGCGCCTGAGAGCAGGCACCTTGCCAATCGGCGGGCCGCGTCAGCCCGGTTTCGTCGGGGCGCTTGAGCAGAGTCGGGCAGCTCAATCGAAATGCGTCAAAGGCACGCTGAGCGGCATCAGCTTCGACGTCCACGGAGCTGGCCTCGACGAGCGACACTCCCGCCGCGAGCGCATTCGCAGGCGAGGGAGGTGCCATAGGTAAAGGCGGCGGCTGCGTCGGAGCGGACGTCACCGGTGCGACATCGCCGCGACCAACGCATGATGCCAAGAGCATCAGCGCCAAAGCCGATGCAGACCGCATCATCGACACGATCACACCTCGGCCGCGCAGTGGCGTTTACGCAACGTCGTCGGTCTCGATAAGCAGCCAGTTGAGGTCGGTCGCGTCGAGGTGGCGGCCGAACGTCCAAACCTCGTGCGTCTGAACCGCGTCCGTCATCGTCCCCGCGACGACCGAACCGTCCGCGTCGCGCGTGATGGCCGCGATGTCCGCGTCGAAGCGTACGCCGATCGTCGCCGTCCGGCCGTTCAGCGACGCGCCGACGATGATCGCATTCTCGATCGCCACCAGCCGATTGTCGAGCACGTGTCCCGCCGTCTTGCGCTCCGCGATGGCCGTGGAGAAAGCCGCGCGCACTTCCGTATCGACGAGGTCGGTCAGCGCCTCCTCGTCGCCGCGCCAGAAGGACTCCAGGATCATGCGGTACGCGCCCTGCGCGCCTTCGAGGAACCGTGCGACGTCGAAATTGGCGTCAGCGCCGGAGATGGCCTTGATGCCGCCGGCCGCCGCGGGTTCGAACACGTTGCCGCCCGCCGCCTCGTTTTCGACGGTTTCGCCGGCGGGCGAGATCTTGCGCATGTCGACGCGCGGCTCCGCGCCCTGGACGATCGGCTGCTGCTCGTGTCCGGTGCGTTCGCCGAGCACCTGGTACAGGCGCAAGCCCACGAAGACGGCGATCATGGCCATGATGACGATCGTGATCATTGATCCTCCGAAGTGCAGGCGAACGCTTTCGGTACGCGACGCGCGTGGCCCGGCCAGATTACATAGGGCGAGCGTGACGGCTTTGAAAGCGCTTGTCCAGCACGCGCCGCGCACCCCAAGCGGCATTGCGCACCCCGAACCCCGCTGCTAGTCGCGCCAACTTCCCCTTCCATCCACACGAACAAGGTTTGCCAAATGGCCTCGCAACCGCCCATGACCGACGACGACGCGCATCAGAACGGGTCGGGTGAAAACGGGGGCAACGGCGAGGATCACGGGCCGCAGGTCGGCGTCATCTCGCAATATGTCAAAGACCTGTCGTTCGAGAACCCGAACGCCCCGCAAGTCTATCAGTGGCAGGGCAGCCCCAAGATCGACGTCCAGTTCAACATCGGCAGCCAGAAGGTCGGCGACGATGTGTACGAAGTCGCGCTCAAGGTCGAGATCACGGCCAAGTCGGACGGCGACGCGTCCGGCGGGGCCGGTGGGCAAGGCGGCGGCACCGCGTTTGCGGTCGAACTGGTTTATGCCGGGCTGTTCGCGCTCCGCAACATCCCCGACGAGCATCTGCAGCCATTCCTGCTGGCCGAAGCGCCGCGCATCCTGTTTCCCTTCGCCCGGCGTGTGATCGCCGATGCGGTGCAGGACGGGGGCTTCGCGCCCCTGTACCTCGAACCGATCGACTTCGGCGGGCTCTACGCCGCGCAGGAGCAGCAGATGATTGGCGCACCCGCCGGCCAGGCGTGATCCGCCCCGACGCGCGGGACGGCGCGTGAACCTCTACCGCGCGATGGGGTCGATCGGCGGGCTGACGATGGTCAGTCGCGTCCTGGGCTTCGGCCGCGAGATGATTTCGGCGCGGGTGCTGGGGGCCTCCGGCGAGGCGGAAGCGTTCGCGGTCGCGTTCCAAATCCCCAACCTGTTCCGCCGCCTGTTCGGCGAAGGCGCGTTCTCGTCGGGGTTCGTGCCGCTGTTCAACCAGCGGCTTGGTGCCGACGGCAATACGGATGCCGCGCGCGTGTTCGCGGAGGAAGTGCTCGCCGTCTTCGCGCCGCTGCTGATCGCGATTACAGCCGTGTTCATGATCTTCATGCCCGCATTTATCGGGCTGATCGTGCCCGACGACTGGGGCGGCAGCGCGGACAAGACGGGCTTTGCGATCCTGCTGACACGCATAACGATGCCGTATCTGGTATTCGTATGCCTGCTTTCCCTCGTGTCGGGCGTGTTGAACTCGCTCAACAGGTTTGCGGCCGCGGCCTTCGCGCCCGCGCTGCTCAACATCGCGCTCGTCGCCGCGCTGCTGCTGTTCGGGAACGCGGGCAACGCGTCGACCGCGCGCGCCATGGCGATCGCGGTCGTGGTCGGCGGCGTGCTCCAGTTGCTGCTGTGCGTGGTCAGCCTCAAGCGCGCGGGGCTGACGCTGCGTCCCCGGATGCCGCGCATCACGCCCGGCGTGCGGCAGCTGTTCGTGCTCGTCCTGCCCGCAACGCTGGCTGGCGGGCTCTACTACCTGAGCCAGTTCACGTATCTGTATTTCGCCACCCGCCTCCCAGAGGGCGCGCTTGTCTATCTCGGGCAGGCCGACCGGCTCAACCAGTTGCCGCTGGCGATCATTGGCTCCGCGCTGGGCGTCGCGATTTTGCCCTCGGTCAGCCGCGCGGTCGCGGGGGGCGAGCCGGCGGCGGCGGCGAAGATCCAGGGTCAAGCGGTCGAGCTCGGCATGCTGCTTACGCTACCCGCGACGGTCGCCCTGTCCGTGGCGGCCGGGCCGATCGCGGCCGCCTTGTACCAAGGGGGCGAGATGACCACGGCCGACGTATCGTCGACGGCGCTGGTGCTCGCGATCCTTGTCGCCGGCCTCCCCGCCTACGTGCTCATCAAGATGCTGACGCCCGGCTTCTACGCGCGCAACGACGTCAAGACCCCCGTCGCGATCGGCGTCGCGATGCTGGTGGCGGGAGTCGTATTCAACTACTTGGCTGTGCCCGTGCTCGGCATCGCGGCTCTGCCATTGTCGACGGCGGTGACCGCCTGGGTCAACGCAATTGTCCTTTACGCCATCCTGCACGCACGCGGACACTTCCGCGTTCAGGGCTGGCTGGTCTCGCGCCTCGTCCGCCAACTGCTCGCCGCCGCCGCGATGGGCGCGACCTTGTGGTTCCTCCAGAACGCGTTCGGCGAGCGGTTCGCGGGCTCCACAGGCGCGCGCTTCGTCGGCGTGGCGATCCTCGTCGCGGCGGGCGGGCTCGTCTACGCCGTCGTCGCGTGGGTCATCGGCGCGGTCAACAAGGACGACGTCACCCTCCTGCTGCGGCGCACGAGGGCGGACGCGGCGTGAGGGTCGTGTCCGGCATCCAGCCGACGGGCAGCCTGCATCTGGGCAATTATCTCGGCGCGATCACGCGCTGGGTGGCGATGCAGGATCAGGCCGTGGTGGCCGGCGGCGAATGCCTCTTCTTTCTCGCCGATCTGCACGCGATCACCGTCCACAACGATCCCGCCGAACTCGCGGCCAACGTCCGCGCGATGGCGGCCGCGTTGATCGCCAGCGGCGTCGATGTTGAAAAGGCCATCCTGTTCAACCAGAGCCGCGTGTCCGCGCACGCCGAACTCGCCTGGCTGCTCAACGGCACCGCGCGCATGGGTTGGCTGAACCGCATGACGCAGTTCAAGGAGAAGGGCGGCAAGGACCGCGAAGGCGCGTCGGTCGGCCTGTTCGCCTACCCCGTGCTGCAGGCCGCGGACGTCCTCGTCTACCGCGCGACGCATGTGCCGATCGGCGAGGACCAGAAGCAGCATATCGAACTCGCACGCGACATCGCGCTCAAATTCAACACGGACTTCGACGTCGACCTGTTCGTCGTTCCCGAACCCCTGATCGGCCAATCTTCTTCGGGAAGCGGGGCGGCACGCGTCATGTCGTTGCGGGACGGCATGTCGAAGATGTCCAAGTCCGATCCGTCGGACATGAGTCGCATCAACCTCACCGACGACGACGATGTCATCGCGTCGAAAATCCGTAAGGCGCGTACGGACGCCGCGCCGCTGCCCGGAACGACGGGGGAACTCGCGGACCGGCCCGAAGCGCGCAACCTGATCGCCATCCACGCCGCTCTCGACGGCCGCACCCGCGACGACGTGCTCGGCGACTTCGCGGGCCAAGGCTTTGGCGCGTTCAAGACCGCGTTGACCGAACGCCTCGTCGAGACGCTGCGCCCGATCCGCGATCGGCTGACGCGGCTGCTCGGCGACCCCGGGGAGATCGACCGCCTCCTCGCGGCGGGAGCGGTGCGCGCGGCGGAGGAGGCGCGACCGACGCTGGAGGGCGCCTACGCCGCGCTGGGCCTGCGCGACAGCTGATTTTGCCGCCGCGGCAACCACTTGGCGAGGCGTGTCCGGCGAACTATCTTCGTTCTTCAAGACTCGAAGGACGTTTCGCCATGTCGTTTGCCAAGAAAATGCTGGGCGTTACCGCCCCCATCGCTCTGCTCGCGCTCTCGGGATGCGCGACCGGCCTGCCGACGCAGGTCAGCCGCTTCCAGCAGCTTCCCGTTCCCAACGGTCAGACGTTCGCGATCGAAGCGGCCGATCCCCGCAACCGCGGCGGCATCGAGTTCGAGCGCTACGCCGGTCTCGTTCGCCAGGCGCTTGCCGCCGAAGGCTACGCGCCGGTCCCGTCGAGTGCGGGGGCCAATCTCGTCGTGACGCTCGATTACGGCGTCGACAACGGTCAGTCGCGGGTCGTGTCCTCCGGCTTCGGACGCTCGGGCTTTGGAGGCGGCTTCGGGTACGGCGGACTCGGCTACAATCCGTATTACAGCCGGTTCGGTTACGGCCGCGGTGCCCGGCTCGGCTTCAACTACGGCTGGAACGATCCGTTCTGGTATGGCGGCTACGGCGGCGGGTTCGACGATATCAGCAGCTACACCGTGTATACCAGCTTCCTCGACCTCGACATCCGCCGCCGCGACGGTCAGTCGGTATTCGAGGGCCTAGTCAAGGCACGATCGCGCACCGACGATCTGCAGACGCTGGTGCCCAACCTCGTCGAAGCCATGTTTACCGGTTTCCCCGGACGTTCGGGCGAGACGGTACGTATCACCGTCCCGCCTGCACCACGTGGTCGCCGCTAGTCTAACCCGACAGGCACCGGCTTGGCCGAGCTTGTCGAAGCACTTCAAGAAGAATAGCATTCGACAAGCTCGGTAAAGTCGAAACTATTTAGATTCGCGTGCTCCCGCCGCCGAAAGGGACTGCTTCTAAGCTTCCAGCTGTCGGGTCAACAGACGGATATCGGCGTCCAGCTCGGTATCCGCCGCGCGCAGTTTCTCGATCTGCTTGACCGCATGTATGACCGTCGTGTGATCCCGACCGCCAAACCGCCGCCCGATATCCGGCAACGATCGCGGCGTCAGTTGCTTGCTCAGATACATCGCCACCTGCCGCGGCCGCGCGACTTCGCGTGAGCGCCGCGCCGAGGTCATCTCCGCCTTGCGGATACGAAAATGCTCGGCCACGCGTGTCTGGATCTCGTCTACCGATATGCGACGCTGATTGGCGCGCAGGACGTTGGCCAGCACCTCCTCGGTGAACGGGATGTCGATCGCCCGACCCGTCATCGTCGAATAGGCGGCGATGCGATGGAGCGCACCTTCCAGCTCTCGCACGTTGCTGCTGATCCGCCTTGCCAAAAAATTGACGACATCATCGGGCATCTTCACATCCGGCAGCGCTTCAAGCTTCTTCAGGATGATGTTGAGCCGCAGCTCCAGGTCGGGCGCGTTGACGTCGGCGACCAAGCCCCACGACAGCCGCGACAGAATGCGCGGCGCGATGCCGTCCAGATCCTGCGGCGCGCGGTCGGACGAAATGACCAGCCGCCGCCCCGCGCCGATGATCTCGTTCATCGTATGGAAGAACTCTTCCTGCGTCGACTCCTTGCCCGCGATGAACTGGACGTCGTCGATGAGCAGCAGGTCGGCGGAGCGCAGCCGCCGCTTGAACCCGATCGTGTCGTTGGCGCGCAACGCGGCGACGAATTCGAGCATGAAGCGCTCGGCCGACATCGACACGACGCTCGCACCCGCGTGCGTGTCCAGGAACAGCTGGCCGATCGCGTGCAGGATGTGCGTCTTGCCCCGCCCCGTCGCGCCATGAATGAAGAGCGGATTGAATGCGAGCGTGTCGGCGGTCGCGAGCGTGCGGCCTGCTGCGGCGGCGACTTCGTTGGCCTTGCCGACGACGAACGTCTCGAACCGATAGCGCGGATCGAAGCCGTGCGCGGACGCAGGCTCGGGCGGCGCGACCGGCATGGCGGGCATGGACACAACCTCGACCACCGGCGCATCGGCGACCACCGCAATGCGGACGTCCCGGATGACGGGCATCAACGTGCTCCATGCGAGTTTCAGGCGGTCGGCGAAATGCGTCTCGACCCAGTCCGCGGCGAAGCGCGACGGCAGGTTGAGCGTCACGCAACCGGCCACAAGATCGGCCTCGCCAAGTACGATCGGCCGCAGCCAGTTGTCGTATGAGCGCGCACCGACGTCGCGACGCAAACCGCTGCGGATCGTCTCCCACACCGCATCGATCGGGCTCGCGCACGGCAAGGCCGACGCGTCGAAAGCGGGGGCGTCCAGCAACGCTTCTCTCATCCGACCTCCCCTTCACGCAACCCGCCGCACGTTCGCGGCACAAAGCTCTCCCGACCGGCAAAACGCGCCGAAACAGGGTCTCAGGTTTGCAAGCCGACCGACAGAATCGCTTCCGGTCGACGCCATCTAAGGAGCGTCGGCGAAGCGGATCAAGCGCTGTTTGTGACCAAAATGAAATAAAGGATTTGACACGCCCAAAGCGGCAGCTTGCCGTGAAAACGCCCCATAACCGCCATTTTTCGGACACCCGGTAACGTAAGTTTCAGCGAATCGGCATGCGAAGCACACACGAAAAAGGCCGCCGAGGCGAACCCCGGCGGCCTAACTTAAATTAGCAACGGTTCGACGTCAGGCCAGCGCAACAAAACGCTTGTTGAGCCGCGAAAATTTCCGCGATGCGGTGTTCTTGTGGATTACGCCGCGGGCGACGCCGCGCGCTAGTTCGGGCTGCACGCGCGCAAGGGCCTCGCCCGCCTGCTGCTTGTCGCCGGCTTCCAACGCGGCTTCGAGCTGCTTGACGAAGGTACGGATGCGGCTGACCCGTGTCTTGTTGATTTCCGCGCGGCGATCGTTGCGGCGGATGCGCTTCTTGGCTTGCGGCGTATTCGCCATGGGGAATCCTCGAGATGAAACGGGAACGTGGCGCCCGGACGTTACATCCCGCACCGCAAGCGGACCGCCTAGCCAAGGCGTCCCGCAAGGTCAACCTAGCGTTGGCAGCGCGGGCAGTAGAAAGTCGATCGTCCACCCTCCGCGCGCCGCTTGACCGTCCCGCCGCACGGACACGCCTCCCCGTCCCGTCCGTACACACGATACTGCAAGGGAAAATACCCGATCGAACCGTCCGGAGCGCGGAAGTCGCGCAACGTCGATCCGCCCGCCTCGATCGCAGCCGATAGGACTTCGCGAATGGCCTCGACGAGCCGACCGAGCCGCTCGAGTGACACGCGTCCGGCGACGCGCGCGGGCGAGATGCGCGCCATGTTGAGCGCTTCGCACACGTAGATGTTGCCCAGCCCCGCGACGATCCGTCCATCCATCAGCATGGCCTTGATCGGCGCCGTGCGGCCGGAAAGCCGCGCGGCCAGCACCTCCGCGTCGAACTCGGCCCCGAGCGGCTCCGGCCCCAGCGCCGCGATCTGCGGCCACGCGTCGACCGCGTCAGTCCGCACCGCGTCCACCGACCCGAACCGCCGCGCGTCGTTCAGCGCGACGCGACGTTCCTCGTCGGTGTCGATGACGAGGTGATCGTGACTGCCAAGCTCCGCCGGATCGATCCGCCAATGTCCCGACATGCCCAGATGGAAGATCATCGTGTCGCCGCGATCGGTGTCGATCAGCCCGTATTTGGCGCGTCGGCGAACGGAGGTCACGACCGCGCCCGTCATGCGTTGGCGCAGATCGATCGGCAGAGCGCGTCGTAAGTCGGGCCGTCGCGCCTCGATGCTCGCGATGCGCTTGCCGACCAGTACCGGACGCAGGCCGCGGACCGTCGTCTCGACCTCTGGAAGCTCGGGCATGCGGAAGCCATATGGCGGGTGCAAAGCGCGCTCAACCCCTGCTACGGCGGTTTCCATGAACCAGGTTTCCTTCGGTTACGAAGACGTCGCGCCCGAGGAAAAGACGGTACGGGTCGGCGAAGTGTTCAGCCGCGTCGCGCGTCGATACGACCTGATGAACGACGCCATGTCGGGCGGGCTTCACCGCTTGTGGAAGAACGATTTAGTACGCCGCGTGCAGCCGCGCGCCGGCGAGGCGATCCTCGACATGGCGGGCGGCACCGGCGACATCGCGTTCCGCATGGCCGCGCGCGGAGCTGTGGTGACCGTCGCCGACATCAACCCCGAAATGCTGGACGTCGGCATGGAGCGAGCAGCGAAACGCGGGATCGACGGCCTGGTCTGGGCCGAGGAGAATGCGGAAGTCCTGTCCTTGGCGCGCGGCCAATTCGATGCGTACACGATCGCGTTCGGCATCCGCAACGTGACCGACATCCCCGCCGCCCTGCGCGAGGCACACCGCGTCCTACGCTTCGGAGGGCGCTTCTTCTGCCTCGAATTTTCGAGCACGCAATGGCCGGGGTTCGGCGACGTCTACGATGCCTATTCGCACCGCGTCGTGCCCAAGCTCGGCGCGGCGATCGCGGGAGACGAAGACAGCTACCGCTACCTGATCGAGTCGATCCGCCGCTTTCCCGATATGCCGGCGTTCGAGGCGATGATCGCCGACGCGGGCTTCGTGCGGACGCGGGTCGAACCGATCCTGGGCGGGCTGGTTGCGATCCACAGCGGCTGGAAGGCTTGACCTCTTCGCTCACGCACGTGCGGCGGCTGCTCGGCTGGGGCCGGACGCTCGCGCGGCATGGCGCGCTGGCTGGGATCGAACGCAATCCCATGACCCCGCCGGCGGTGCGCCGCGCCGTGCGGCTCGCGCGTGTCGGCATTCGCGTTCCCGCCGTCCCGAACTACGCGCAGGCATTTCAAGAGATCGGCCCCGCCGCGATCAAGTTGGGCCAAGCGCTCGCCACCCGTCCCGACCTCGTCGGCGATGATGCGGCGCGCGACCTGATGCGGCTCCAGGACCGGCTCCCGCCGCTGCCGTTCGCCATCATCCGGACCGCGATCGAGACAGCGCTCGAAAAGCCGATCGAGGCGCTCTACGCCTCCATCGACCCCGAGCCCGTGGGCGCGGCATCGATCGCGCAGGTCCATCGTGCGACAACCCACGACGGCCGCGACGTCGCGGTCAAGGTCCTGCGCCCCGGGATCGAGGAGGAGTTCGGCCGCGCGCTCGATACATACGAATGGGCGGCGGCGCGGGCGGAAAGCTTCGGCGGGGAAATCGAGCGGCTCCGCCCGCGCGCGACCATCGCCTACTTTCGGCAATGGACGATGCGCGAGCTAGACCTGCGCCGCGAAGCCGCGTCCGCGTCCGAACTCGCGGACAACATGGCGTCCGAGCCGATGTTCAAGGTTCCCGAGATTCTGTGGAGCCACACCGCGCGCCGCGTCATGACGCTCGAATGGATCGACGGCATCAAGCTCGGCGACCGCGACGCGCTGATCGCCGCCGGCCACGACCTGCCCGCGCTCGCCCGTACGCTTGTTCGTTCCTTCCTGAAACAGGCGATGGCGGACGGGTTCTTCCACGCCGACCTGCACCAGGGCAATCTGTTCGCGATGGCCGACGGACGCCTGGCCGCGATCGACTTCGGCATCATGGGCCGCATCGACCGGCGCGCGCGGCTGTGGCTCGCGGAAATCCTGCTCGGGCTGATCACGGGCGACTACATGCGTGTCGCCGAAATCCATTTCGAGGCGCAGTACGTTCCCGGCCACCACAAGGTGGAGGAGTTCGCGACCGCGCTTCGCGCCGTGGGCGAGCCGATGCGCGGTCAGGCGGTCAAGGACATTTCCATGGGCAACATGCTCGACGGGCTGTTCACGATCACCCGCGACTTCGACATGCAGACGCAGCCGCATCTGCTGCTGTTGCAGAAGACGATGGTGATGGAGGAAGGCGTGGCGCTCAGCCTCGATCCCGACATCAACATGTTCGATGCAGCCGGGCCGTTCGTCAAGGAATGGGTGCGGACAGAGCTGGGCCCTGAGGCGCGCATCGCCGATCGCATCGTCAAGGATTTTCGCACGCTGGCGGGCCTGCCCGAGATGATCCGGCGACTCGAACACCTCGTCCCCGTCCCCGGCGCCGCACCGCCTCTCCCCCCGCTCCCCGTCATCAAGGTCGCGGTAAAGGGCGGGCGCGCCTTGTCCTACATCGCCACCGCGGTCGTTGCGGCCGCGGCTGGCGTGAGCGGCGTTCTTCTGCTCTCATGAGCGCCGCATGATCGCTCCCCGCATCCTCCTCATCGTCGGCGGCGGCATCGCGGCTTACAAGGCTTGCGAGCTGGTGCGGATCATCCGGCGGAACGGCGGCTCGGTGCGTTGCGTGCTGACCGGAGGCGGCGCGCAGTTCGTAACGCCCATGACGCTCGCCGCGCTGTCGGGTCAGGAAGTGCACACGCAGCTTTGGAGCCTCAAGGACGAGGTCGAGATGGGTCACATCCAGCTGTCGCGCGACGCGGACCTCGTGGTCGTATGCCCCGCGACGGCGGACCTGGTGGCGCGCATGGCCGGGGGTCACGCAAACGACCTGGCGAGCACGCTGCTGCTCGCGACGGACAAACCCGTGCTTGCGGTGCCCGCGATGAACGTGCGCATGTGGCTGCACGCCGCGACCGTGCGCAACGTCGCGCGGCTGCGGGAAGACGGGGTGCAGGTCATGGAGCCCGACGAAGGCGAGATGGCGTGTGGGGAGTATGGGCCGGGTCGGTTGCCGGAGCCGGACGCCATCTGGAAGACCATCCAAACTTCGTTTGTCCCGAGTGGAAACGAGGGGCGCCGGGAGCATGCCGAACGCCCCTCGTTTACACTCGGCACGAACGATAAAGGGCTGGCGGGAAAACACGTCATTGTCACGGCCGGCCCCACGCACGAACCTATCGACCCCGTGCGCGTGATCGCCAACCGTTCCTCCGGCCGCCAAGGGTTCGCGATCGCAGATGCGCTGACGCGGCTGGGTGCGCGCGTAACTCTCGTCGCGGGTCCGGTTGCTTTGCCCACGCCCGCCAACGCGACTCGCGTCGACGTCGAGACGGCGCGCGAGATGGCGGCCGCCGTCGACGCGGCGCTCCCCGCCGATGCTGCCGTCCTAGTCGCAGCGGTCGCCGATTGGCGCGTTGAGATTGCGCCCGAGAAGTTGAAGAAGTCTGCCGGCCCGCCGCAGCTCGAATGGGAGATCAACCCGGATATATTGGGCCTGCTTGACGGCGACGAGCAGCGCCCTCGCCTTCTGATAGGGTTCGCCGCCGAGACGGACGATGTCGTCGCCAACGCCCAAGCCAAGCTGGCGAGCAAGGGCGCGGACTGGATCGTCGCCAACGACGTTTCGGGCGACGTGCTCGGCGGCACGGACAACAGCGTCCATCTCGTCACCGCCGACGGCGTCGACAGCTGGCCGCGTATGACCAAGCAGGCCGTCGCCGAACGGCTCGCGGCGCGCGTCGCGGAGGCGCTGTCTTGATCGACATCCGGCTGAAGCGCCTGCTGCACGGCGAGGGTCTGCCGCTGCCCGCCTACGCTACCGCGGGAGCCGCCGGGTTCGACATCGTATCGGCCGAGGATCACGTCCTGGACCCGGGCGCGCGGCGCGCGGTCGCGACGGGCTTTGCGATCGCCGTACCCGAGGGCTACGAAGTTCAGGTGCGGCCGCGCTCGGGCCTGGCGCTCAGGCACGGGATCGGCTGCCCCAATGGTCCCGGAACGATCGACAGCGACTATCGCGGCGAGCTCAAGATCCTGCTCATCAACCATGGCGAGGCCGCGTTCGCGATCCGGCGCGGCGAGCGGATCGCGCAGCTCGTCCCGGCCGCGGTTGTACGCGCGGCTTTTGTGGAAACCGACACGCTCGACGACACGATGCGCGGGGCTGCGGGATTCGGATCGACGGGGCGCTAGCATCCTCACCGACGACCAACTGGATCGCTACACGCGCCACATCGTCCTCAAGGAAGTCGGCGGGGGCGGACAGCGACGCTTGCTCGCGGCGACCGTGCTCGTGATCGGCGCGGGCGGCATCGGATCGCCCGCGATCCAGTATCTGGCGGCGGCCGGAGTGGGACGCCTGCGCATCGTCGACGACGACGTGGTGAGCCTCGACAATCTGCAGCGCCAGGTCCTGTTCGGCACCGGCGATGTCGGTCGGCCCAAGGTGGAGGTCGCGGCGGACGTCGTCGCGCGCCTCAACCCCGACGTGACGGTCGAGGCGATCCGGGATCGGTTGACTCAAGCCAACGCCGCAGCGCTGATCGCCGACGTGGACGTCGTGCTCGACGGCTGCGACAATTTCGCGACGCGCCTGCTCGTGTCCGACGCATGCACCGCCGCGCGCGTCCCGCTCGTGTCCGCCGCGATCGGGCAGTTCCAGGCTCAGATCGGCGCGTGGCGCGGGTGGGAGGCGGGCAAGCCGTGCTACCGCTGCTTCGCCGGCGACGCGTTCGATGCGGACGATTGCGACAGCTGCTCCGAGCTTGGGCTGGTCGGGGCGATGGCCGGGATCGCGGGCAGCATGGGCGCGCTGGAAACGTTGCGGCAGATAGTGAGCTTTGGCGACGAAGCCACTGGAAAGCTTCAGATCTACGATGGCCTCGCGCCTACGATGCGCGCGCTTCGCATCGTCAAAGACCCGGGCTGCTCGGGCTGCGGCGGAGCTTCAGGGTAGCGGAGGCGGGGGTGCGATGTCGGCGTCGGGATCGGCGATCCTCGTGAACAGATTCGTCAGGGCATCGAGCGGATTGCGGTATCCGTAAAGCTCCATCTCCTTGCGGCTGCAGCGACGTTCGTCCTCGAAAATTCCACAACCTTTCGCGTTCAGCCGGTCGGGAGACGCGTTGGGCACTTCGCCTCGGCGCGCGCGCGAATCGTAGACCGAGCCGTCGTCTTCGATGATCGGCACGCGATAAACGTCCGTGCCGGACCTACTCGCGCAAACGACGATCTCGTCGGGCTCAACCTGCTTGCACGGATCGGCGAGGAGCGCGCATGCGCGCCAAACCCTGTTCGGCGGTCTGCGCATGCGCGGACGAGGACGCGAAAATCAGACATGGAAGCAGCAGCCTGGCCGACATCGTCGTCATCTTCCCGGTTCAAGCAGCCGCCTTCTTTGCCTTGGCTGCCGTCTTCTTGGCAACCGGCTTGCGGGGCGCGGCCATCTTCGTGGCGGGCTTGGCGACCTTGGCGACAGCCTCCGCGGCATCGGCTTTCCCGGGGGCCGCCTTCTTCGCCGCGGGCTTCTTGGCCGCCGGCTTCCTGCCCTTCTTGACGGGCGCGCGTTCCGCCCGGTCGTCGATCAGGCGCACGGCCTCGTCAAGCGTCAGCGCCTGCGGATCGAGCGTCTTGGGGAGCGAGGCGTGCGTCGTGCCGTCGGTGACGTAGGGTCCGTATCGCCCTTCCAGGACTTTCAGCTCGATCTCCGTTCGCGGATGCACGCCGACGATCTTGAGCGGTTCGCGCGCGGCGCCGCGTGCACGGCCGCCGCCGGCCGCCGCGTCGGCGAGCTTGGCGACCGCCGCGTTCATCCCGGTTTCGAAAACGTCGGTCGTCGAGGAGAGCTTGGCGTACTTGCCGTTGTGCTGGAGGTACGGTCCATAACGTCCTATCGACGCACGGATATCTTCGCCCGTTTCCGGGTGCGACCCGACCAGCCGTGGCAGCGTCAGCAGCTTTTCCGCCCAGGCGAGATCGACGTCCGCCTGCGGGAGGTCGCGGGGGATGGAGGCGCGCTTGGCGTCCTTGCCGTCGCCCTGCTGGACGTACGCGCCGAAACGCCCTGTGCGGATGCTGATCTCGCTGTCGCCGGTCCCGCCGAGCACCTGCGGACCTGTGTCGACCGCGCCCTCCCCGCCCTGCCCGAACTGGCGCGTGAACTTGCAGTCCGGGTAGTTCGAGCAGGCGACGAACGCACCGAACTTGCCGCCACGCAGCGCGAGCTTGCCGTCGCCGCAGTTCGGGCAGGTGCGCGGATCCGAACCGTCTTCCTTGTCCGGGAACAGGAAGGGGGCAAGGAATGCGTCGAGCGCCGCCGTGATCTCGCTCGGCTGCCGCTCCATGACCTCCGCCGTTTTCGGCTTGAAGTCGCGCCAGAACGCTTCGAGCACGGCCTGCCATTCGGCGCGTCCACCCGACACGTCGTCGAGACTGTCCTCGAGCCCCGCCGTGAAATCGTAGCTGACATAACGTTCGAAGAAACGCTCCAGAAACGCCGTCAACAAACGCCCGGACTCGCTGGGCGCAAAGCGGTTCTTGTCCGTCGACACATAGTCGCGGTCCTTGAGCGTTTGCAGGATCGACGCGTAGGTCGATGGACGGCCGATCCCGAGCTCCTCCATCTTCTTCACCAAGCTCGCTTCGGAATAGCGCGGCGGAGGCTGGGTGAAGCTCTGGTCGGCCTTGACCCCCGTCTTGGTGGGCGCGTCGCCTTCGCGCAGCTTGGGCAGGCGGCGCGCGTCCTCGTCACCGCTGTCGTCACGGCCTTCTTCGTAGAGGGTAAGGTAGCCGGGGAAGAGCACGACTTGGCCCGTGGCACGCAGCTGCGTGCGGCCCGTGCCGTCCGTCAGGTCGACGCTCGTCCGCTCCAGCCGCGCGGACGCCATCTGGCTCGCCAGCGCGCGCTTGTGGACGAGTTCGTACAGCCGCGCGTGGTCGCCCGACGCCGCCTTGTCCCGCGTGAAATCGGTGGGGCGGATCGCCTCGTGCGCTTCCTGCGCGTTCTTGGCCTTGGTCTCGTAGTGGCGCGGCTTGTCGGGCAGATACCCGCCGTCGTAGCGCTCCGCGATAGCCTTGCGCGCGGCGGAGATCGCCTCGCCGCCCATCTGCACGCCGTCCGTGCGCATGTAGGTGATGAGGCCGTCCTCGTAGAGTTGCTGCGCCAGCCGCATCGTGTGGCTGGCGGCGAAGCCCAGCTTGCGCGCGGCCTCCTGCTGCAGCGTTGAGGTCGTGAACGGCGGCGCGGGGTTGCGCGTGAACGGCTTGGTTTCGACGCCCGTGACTGTGAAGCGCCCAGTTTCGACAGCGGCCTTGGCAGCCATCGCCTCGGCCTCGGTCCCGATCGTCAGACGGTCGATCTTCTTTTCATTGAATTTGGAAAGCCGCGCCTCGAAGCTCGTCCCGTCCGCTTCGAACGTCGCGCCGACGCTCCAATATTCCTGCGGGTTGAACAGCTCGATCTCGCGCTCGCGGTCGACCACGAGGCGCAGCGCGACCGACTGCACGCGCCCCGCCGACTTGGCTCCCGGCAGCTTGCGCCACAGGATCGGAGACAGCGTGAACCCGACGAGGTAATCGAGCGCACGCCGCGCTCGGTACGCATCGATCAGATCGAGATCGAGATCGCGCGGAGCCGCCATCGCGGCCAGCACCGAATTCTTCGTGATGGCGTTGAACGTCACCCGCTGCACGTCCGCCGGCAACAGCTTCTTCTTGGCCAGGATCTCGCGCACGTGCCAACTGATCGCCTCGCCCTCACGATCCGGGTCGGTCGCGAGGATCAGCGTCGACGCGGTGCGGGCCTCGTCCGATATCGCCTTGATCTGCTTGGTTTTGTCGCCGTAAGTTTCCCACGTCATCGCGAAGCCGTCGTCCGGATCGACCGATCCGTCCTTGGCCGGCAGATCGCGGACGTGACCGTAGGACGCGAGCACGCGATGCCCCGGCCCCAGATATTTCTCGATGGTCTTGGCCTTGGCCGGAGACTCGACGACGACAAGTTTCATGAAAAGTCCTCACACGTACGCACGAGGGTGGGAGCGCTCCTCGCCGTGCGTCAAGTGTGGTTAAAGGAAGCTTACCTTGCCGCCTGCGTGGCGTTCCAGCCGCCCGCCGAGGTCGAGTTCGAGCAGCACGGTCTGCACCACCGCAGGCGACAAGCCGGACTGGCGGATGATCTCGTCGACCGAGACCGACGTGGCCCCGAGCAGGTCGGTGACGCGACGGCGCTCGACCTGGCTTGCATCGGGCGAGGCGGGCGCGACCCGAAATCCATCGACGGGCGCGCCGGCGGATCGCAGCGTGAACGGGCGCAGCGTGTCGATCACGTCGCGGGCGGACTGGATCAGCACCGCGCCGTCGCGGATCAGCTGGTTGCACCCCTGCGCGCGCGGGTCGAGCGGCGATCCGGGCACCGCCATGACGTCACGCCCGAACTCAGTCGCGTAGCGTGCGGTGATCAGCGATCCGGAGCGAGGCGCGGCTTCCACGACGACCGTCCCAAGCGACAGGCCGGCAATGATGCGGTTGCGATACGGAAAGTGTCGCGCGTGCGGTTCGACGCCCGGCGGCTGTTCCGCAATCAGGAGTCCCCGCTCGGCGATCGCGCGTTGCCGCGCCTCGTTTTCCGGCGGGTAGAAGACGTCGATCCCGCCCGCGATGACCGCGATCGTTCCCGTTTCCATCGCGCCGTCGTGCGCCGCGGTGTCGATCCCGCGTGCCAGCCCGGACACGACCGCGATGCCCTCCCCGCCCAGGTCGTGCGCGAGCAATCGCGCGAAGCGGCACGCGGCCGCCGACGCGTTGCGCGCGCCGACCATCGCGACAGGCGACTTTTCGAGCAGCGACAGGTCGCCCCTGGCGATCAAGGCGGGCGGCGCGGTTTCCAGTTCGGCGAGGAGCGGCGGGTACAGGCCCTGCCCCAGGAAAAGATAGCGCGCGCCCGCCCGCTCGACCGCCGCCATCTCCGCCTCGACGGCGGATGCGGGCGCGAGGCGCGGTGCCCGGCCTCCGCCGCGCGCCGCAAGGTCGGGGATCGCACGCAGCGCCGCGTCGGCCGAGCCGAACCGGGCGATCAGCTGAAAGTAGGTCACGGGTCCGATGTTCGCCGACCGGATGAGGCGCAGCCGCGCGACGCGGTCGTCGTTCATGCCGAAAACTTCATGCGCGCGGAGACGGCTCGCGCTGTCCCACGCGCGGTTCGGTGCCGTCGAGCAGCCGCTCCAAATTGCCGCGGTGCTTCCACAACACGATCAGCGCGAAGCCGAAGAACAGCAGCACCAGGTCGAAGCGTCCGAACACGGCGGCTCCGACCGGCGCGGATGCCGCCGCCGCGATGCCGGCGACCGAGGAGAAGCGGGTGAGCGCCAGCCCCGCCAGCCACACGCCCACGAACAACAACCCCGACGTCCAATCGAACGCGAGCACGATCCCGAGCAGCGTCGCGACTCCCTTGCCGCCGCGGAACCGTAGCCACAACGGATACAGATGCCCGAAGAACGCGCCCGCCGCGGCGAACAGCTCGAAGCCGGGCAGGACTTCGCGCACGATCCACACCGCCGCCGCGCCCTTCAGCGCGTCCAGGACCAGCGTCGCCGCGGCCAGACCCTTGCGGCCGGTACGCAGGACGTTGGTCGCACCGATGTTGCCGGAGCCGACCGCCCGCAGGTCGCCCGCGCCGCCGAACCGCGTGAGAAGCAGACCGAACGGGATCGCGCCCAGCAGGTAGCCGAGCAGCGTCGCGAGACCCGCGCTCATCAACACCTGCGAGTCCAAGCGCGCCACCCCCTGCCCGCTCGAAATAGCAGATCGGTCCGCCCGCGCAACAAACGCAGATCACACCGCATGCTTGCGTCAGATACGCGCGCTGCGCATCGGTCATGCGATGAACCCTGACGCCCCCGTTCTCGTGTTCGATTCGGGCGTCGGCGGGCTGACCGTCCTGTCCCCGATCCGCCGCCTGATGCCCCGCGCGCGTTTCGTCTACGCTGCTGACAATGCTGGTTTCCCGTACGGCACCAAGTCCGAAGCGGAGATCGCCGCGCGTGTCCCCGCATTGCTCGGACGGCTTGTCGAACGCTTTCGGCCCCGCCTCGTGGTAATCGCGTGCAACACCGCGTCCACGATTGCGCTCGCCCACGTCCGCGCCGCGCTCGACGTACCCGTCGTCGGCACCGTGCCCGCGATCAAACCCGCCGCGGCGCTGTCGCGAACGCGCGTCATCGGCGTGCTCGGGACCGAAGCCACCGTCCGCCAGGTCTATGTCGATCGCCTCGTCGCCGATTTTGCCACCGACTGCGTCGTGTTGCGCCACGGGTCGTCAACGCTGGTGGATCTGGCGGAAGCAAAGCTGCGTGGCGAGCCCGTGCCGTTCGTCGCCGAAGCCGTCGCGCCGCTGCTGGAGCAACCGGGCGGCGCACGCATGGATGTCGCGGTGCTCGCCTGCACGCACTTCCCGCTGCTCGCGGACGAACTCGCCGCCGCCATGCCGGGCATCGCGCTCGTCGACGGCGCGGACGGGATCGCGCGGCGCGTAGCCGTGCTGGCGGCCGATCAGGAATGGGCCGCCGACCCGCTTCCAGACACCGCCATCTTCACCCGCGACGATCCGCGCCTCGTCGCTTACGCGCCCGGGCTCGCCCGTTTCGGCTTGACGAGCTTGTCGTCATTATAGGTTTCCGTTGCGAGTTGTTCGCACTGGAAAAACCGCGGCTCTCCTCGTAAATCGGCGCGTAGAAAGGCCTGCCGTCACGTGGACTATTCCCGGATCTTCGAAGCCGCGATCGACCGGCTGCACGCCGAGGGGCGCTATCGCGTCTTCATCGACATCCTGCGCAACAAGGGATCCTATCCCAACGCGCGCTGCTTCGCGGGCCACAACGGGCCCAAGCCGATCACCGTGTGGTGCTCCAACGACTATCTCGCGATGGGCCAGCACCCGGACGTCGTCGCCGCGATGGAAGCCGCGCTGCACGATGTCGGCGCAGGATCGGGCGGCACGCGCAACATCGGCGGCAACACGCACTATCATGTGGATCTTGAACGCGAACTGGCTGACCTGCACGGCAAGGACGCGGCGCTGCTGTTCACGTCGGGTTACGTGTCAAACGAAGCGGCCTTGTCGACCCTGGGCAAGCTGCTGCCCGGCTGCGTGATCTTTTCGGACGAGCTGAACCATGCCTCGATGATCGCGGGCATCCGCAGCTCCGGATGCGAGAAACGCGTTTTCCGCCACAACGACCTCGCGCATCTGGAAGAGCTGCTCGCCGCCGAGGACGCGGAGACTCCCAAGCTGATCGCGTTCGAGTCGGTGTACTCGATGGACGGCGACGTCGCGCCGATCGCAGACATCTGCGACCTGGCCGACCGGTACAACGCGCTCACCTATCTCGACGAGGTCCATGCGGTCGGCATGTACGGCCCGCGCGGCGGTGGCATTTCCGAACGCGACGGCATCGCGCACCGGCTCAGCCTGATCGAAGGGACATTGGGCAAGGCGTTCGGCGTGATGGGCGGGTACATCGCCGCACACCGCAACATCGTCGACGTGATCCGCTCCTACGCGCCGGGATTCATCTTCACGACCTCGCTCTCGCCCGTGCTCGTCGCCGGAGCGCTGGCCAGCGTGCGGCACCTGAAGGTGAGCGCGGTGGAGCGCGAGGGCCAGGCGGCGGCGGCGGCACGACTCAAGGCCATCTTCGCGGAGGCCGGCCTGCCGCTGATGGACTCGTCCACCCACATCGTCCCGCTGATGGTCGGCGACCCCGTCAAGGCCAAGCGCATCAGCGACATCCTGCTCGCCGAATACGGGATGTACGTGCAGCCGATCAACTACCCCACCGTTCCGCGCGGCACCGAACGCCTGCGCTTCACGCCGGGCCCGGCGCACAGCGAGGAGATGATGCGCGAGTTGGCGGGCGCGCTGGTCGAGGTCTGGGACCGGATGGAGATGCGGCTGGCGGCTTAAGCGGTCCGGTCGACCGTCGGAACACATCTGCCCGCGTGGTTCGGAACATTCTGCCAACGGCTTATCCAACGATAACTGGTCGTCGTCCGCCCGGATGTCACGATCAGAACCGGCGCTTTAGCGGCTGCCCACGTTCCGTAATGCCGATTGACCAAGGGCGACAACTCCCAGCCGTTCCGCGCGCGGCGGCGGAGTTCGAAGCCGCCGTACGTCATCATGCAATGCGCGCGGCCTCCCGCCTCCCGCTCCGCGCGCGCCCACAGGCTGAAGCCTTGAAAGGTGTCGCGCACAACAAGCGCCAGCAGGACCGCAGCGAATGTGAGGGCAAGACGTGACGATGTTTCGGGCTTCGCTTCCGCTGCCATGTGCATCTTTAAGGCAATCACCGCCACGATGGCGACCGCGCCGAACACGGCGAGATGAACGGTCTGCGCGGCCGTCGCGCCTGCCAATCGATTGCTCAGCCAATGGTGGAAGGCGAACCGCCACGAGGATCGAGATCGGCACCGCCCCGGATCCGAGACAGCGCAGGACCCGGGGTTCCCGATCCACCGTCGTAGGATCGAACAGCACGTCCTGCCGGATCAACAAGCCAATGACGACGCAAGCTCCCCAGAAGCAGGCGAGCAGGAAGCCCAGTCCGAAATCCATGGAGTCATCATCATATGGCGCGGGATTGCCGACGTGATCGTCGATGGCGACCAGTCCGATGAGCAGGATCGTCCATGCGGCCGCAACACGCACCCATCGCGCAGGCACGCTCACGATGAGCAGCAACGGCAAGGTGCCGACCAATATCAGGAGGATCAAGAAACCCATGCCCGGTTGTACGTGCTGCCCTGCTAAGATCGCGTGAAGCCGACGGCGCTTCGTGGTGGCGGGACCCGCTTGTTTTCGCTACCTCGGGGTCATGGCTCCAGCTTCTCGTATCGCGATCGCTTCCGACCATGCAGCCTTCGATTTGAAGACGACGTTGATCGCCGGTCTGTGTGCGGATAACCACGAGGTGCTCGATCTCGGCCCCGCCACGTCCGCCTCCGTCGATTACCCCGATTACGGCTACCGCCTCGCCCGCGCGATCGCGGACGGCCGCGCCGATCTCGGCGTAGCCTTGTGCGGATCGGGCATTGGGATCGCGATCGCCGTCAACCGGCACCCGGCGTGCCGCTGCGCGCTCGTGTCCGAACCGCTATCGGCAAGCTTTGCGCGCAGCCACAACGATGCCAACGTCATCGCCATGGGCGCGCGCATCATCGGACCGGAAATGGCCAAAGCCTGCCTGTCCGCGTTCCTGTCCACCGATTTCCTGGGCGGACGCCACGGGCCTCGTGTCGACCAGCTCGGCCGTCCTGTGCTAGGGGAACCCGCATGAGCACCGCACCTGTCCTCCTCCGACCCAGTCCGCACGGCGGCTTCTTCGCGCGCGATCTAGCGGGCACGGATCCCGCAGTCGCTGCGGCGGTCTCGAGCGAACTACGCCGCCAGCAAAACCAGATCGAACTCATCGCATCAGAAAACATCGTTTCGCGCGCCGTTCTCGAAGCGCAGGGGTCCGTGTTCACCAACAAGTACGCCGAAGGCTACCCTGGCCGCCGCTACTATCAGGGCTGCGCGCCGTCCGATGCGGTCGAAACGCTCGCCATCGACCGGGCGAAGCAATTGTTCGGATGCGGGTTCGCTAACGTCCAGCCGCATTCGGGCGCGCAGGCCAACGGCGCGGTCATGCTTGCGCTGACCAAGCCGGGCGACACGATCCTGGGCATGAGCCTCGATGCCGGCGGCCACCTGACGCACGGGGCCAAGCCCGCGATGTCGGGCAAATGGTTCAACGCGATCCAGTACGGCGTGCGGCGCGAGGACCACTTGATCGACTATGATCAGGTCGAGGCGCTCGCGCGCGAACACCGCCCGACCCTCATCATCGCGGGCGGATCGGCCTACCCGCGCATCATCGATTTTGCCAAATTCCGCGCGATAGCGGACGCGGTTGGCGCGACGTTCCTCGTCGACATGGCGCATTTCGCCGGGCTGGTCGCGGCGGGCATCCACCCCTGCCCGCTCCCCCACGCGCACGTGGTCACGACCACCACCCACAAGACGCTGCGAGGGCCCCGTGGCGGAATGATCCTGACCAACGACGAAGCCATCGCCAAGAAGATCAACTCCGCCGTATTCCCCGGCCTGCAGGGCGGCCCGCTGATGCACGTCATCGCGGCCAAGGCGGTCGCGTTCGGCGAAGCGCTCGATCCCGGCTTCAAGACCTACGCCCAGGCCGTTGTTGCGAATGCACAAACTCTCGCGACGCGGTTGCAAGATCGCGGCGCGGCTCTCGTCGCGGGCGGCACGGACACGCACCTCGCGCTCGTCGACCTCACTCCGCTGGGTATCACCGGCCGCGACGCGGACGAAGCGCTCGAGCGCGCGTCGATCACCTGCAACAAGAACGGCATTCCCTTCGACCCCCTCCCTCCCGTCAAGACGAGCGGCATCCGCGTCGGCTCGCCAGCGGGCACGACGCGCGGCTTCGGGCCTGCCGAGTTCTCGGATATCGGCGACATGATCGCGGATGTGCTGGACGGGCTCAAAGCGAACGGCGCCGAAGGCAACGTGGACGTCGAGGCGGCCGTCAAGCGCCGCGTCGAAACGCTGTGCGCGCGCTTCCCCATCTATGCGGATCTTTAAGACTTCCCCTCGCATGATCGAGCGAAATCCGGGGGAGTTTCGACCATGACCGAATGCACCAACTGCCACGCCGCGCTCGGCGAAAGCGCCCAGTTCTGCTCGACCTGCGGTACGCCCGTCGGCAAGGTGTCCGCGATCGACGTGCTGCGTTCGGCCAAGTCCTACGTCTGCGACGCCGCCGACGACATGATCGACGCGGGCAAGGACGTCGTCGGCACCGATCTTGGTAAGAAGATGGCCGCGGGTGCCGCCGTCGGCGCGCTCGCCGTCGCGCCCATTCCCGTCATCGGCTGGGCCGCGGGCGCGCTCGTCGGCGCGGGTCTCGTCGCGTTCAAACACGCGGCGAAAAAGGCCTGAATGCGCTGTCCTTTCTGTGCCGAGGGCGACAGCCAGGTCAAGGACAGCCGACCCACCGAAGACGGGGCCTCCATCCGCCGCCGCCGCCAATGCGACGCCTGCGGCGCACGCTTCACGACCTTCGAACGCGTTCAGCTCCGCGAGCTGATCGTCGTCAAGAAGGAGGGAAAGCGCGAACCCTTCGACCGCACCAAGCTCGAACGCTCGGTCGCCATCGCCACGCGCAAGCGCCCCGTGGAAGCGGCGCGCATCGAACGCATGCTGTCCGGTATCCAGCGCCAGCTCGAAACATCGAGCGATGGGGAGGTGGTCGCATCGCGCATCGGCGAACTCGTCATGGCGGGGCTCAAAGGCCTCGACAGCGTCGCCTACATCCGTTTCGCGAGCGTCTACAAGGACTTCGCCGAAGCCAAGGATTTCGAGGAGTTCGCGGGCTCGGTCACGCAAGCCGCGCCGGAGTGACCGCACCCGCCATCGTCCTCGTGCGCCCGCAACTCGGCGAGAACATCGGCCAGGCCGCGCGCGCCATGCTCAACTTCGGGCTGACCGATCTGCGCCTCGTCTCGCCTAGAGACGGCTGGCCCAACCCCGCCGCCGGTCCCGCCGCCAGCGGAGCGGACGAAGTTTTGGCGAACGCACGCGTCTACGACACGGTCGCGGACGCGGTGTCGGATTGCACCGATGTGCTTGCCACCACCGTCCGCCGCCGTGAGCTTACGACCCCCGCGATCGCACCGGACGAAGCCGCCGCCCGCATCCGCGCCGCGCCCGGCCGGACCGCGATTTTGTTCGGTGCCGAACGTTCAGGCCTGGAGTCCGACGACGTCGCGATCGCCAGCGCGATCCTAACGGTTCCGATCAACCCGAATTTCGGCTCGCTCAACCTGGCGCAGGCGGTGATCCTCGTCGCCTACGAATGGTCGAAAGCCGAAGCGCTCGCCTCCCCGACCATCCGCGACGACGCCGAACCCCCCGCCTCCTTGCACGAACTCGACGGCTTCATCGCCCAGTTCGACGCCGCGCTTGTCGCCGCCGACTATTTCCACCCGCCCGCGCGCACGCCGTCGACGCGGCAGACGATCCGCACGATTATGACGCAACCGCGCTGGTCGTCGAGCCAGATCCGCGCGCTCCGCGGCATGCTGCGCGCCATCGCCGAAGGCCCGCACAAACCTTGACTTCCGTGCGCGGCACGCACATCGCAGCCGCTCGCAATTGGCTCCGCACACCGGTGAAGCGGCGGCCCTGCCCGATCTTCGTGATCGCAAGCAGCGCGGTTCCGGTCACAGACCCACGCAGTTGAAAGTCATAAAATGTCGAAGCGCTCACCCGCCAAATACAAGCTCGATCGCCGCATGGGCGAGAACATCTGGGGCCGCCCCAAGTCCCCCGTCAACAAGCGCGAATACGGTCCCGGCCAGCACGGCCAGCGCCGTAAGTCGAAAGTCTCCGACTTCGGAACGCAGTTGAAAGCCAAGCAGAAGCTCAAGGGCTATTACGGCGACGTCACCGAGAAGCAGTTCAAGCA
>CAXUJK010000007.1:0-35725 GCA_964251385.1 uncultured Sphingomonadaceae bacterium
ATGCTGTGCGCGATGACGCTCGCCAACGCGACCGAGCGGCTGGGCGTCGGCGTCACCTACTCGACGACCTATTACGAGCCGTTCCACGTCGCGCGCAGCTTCGCGACGCTCGATCACCTGACCGGCGGGCGCGCGGCGTGGAACGTCGTGACGTCGCTCAACAGCTCGGAAGCGGCCAACATGGGCCGCGACCTCGTCCTAGAACACGACCTGCGTTACGACCGCGCCGAGGAGTTTCTGGGGGTGGTCCAGGGCCACTGGCGTTCGTGGAACGACGACGCGCTCCGTGTCGACAAGGCGGGACTGTTCGCCGACCCCGACGGTGTGCGCAGGCTCGACCATCGCGAAAAGTGGTTTTCGTCGCGCGGGCCGTTCACCGTTCCACGATCGGCGCAGGGCGAACCGATCCTGATCCAGGCGGGGCAGAGCGGGCGTGGCCGGCAGTTCGCGGCGAAATGGGGCGACCTCGTCTTCGTCATCTATCCCAATTTGAAGGTCGGGCAGAAGTCGTACGCCGAGTTCAAGACCGTGCTCGCGGACCAGGGCCGCGATCCCGCATCCGTCCAAGTCGCGCCCGCCGTCTACACCGTGGTCGGCGAAACGCAGGCGCAGGCCGAGGACAAGCGCGCGGTGATCGACGGGCTGGTCAAGCCGATCGACGGGCTGGTTCTGTTGTCCGAAGTGTTGAATTTCGATTTCGCCAAGAAAGGGTATGACGAGCCGTTCTCGGCCGAGGAGATGGACGGAATATCCGGCATCCAGGCGTTCCGCGATCGCGTCGTGGCGCTCAGCGGCCGGACCAACCCCTCCCCGCGCGAATTCGTCGAGTTTACCCGCCGCGGCACCTTGGACGAGTTCCCCGTGTTCATGGGGTCGCCGACGCAGGTCGCGGACCAGATGGAGGAATGGTTCGGCACCGCGTGCGACGGCTTCGTCATCGCCGCCAGCCACGCGCCGGGCGCGTACGACGACTTCGTGCGGCTCGTCGTGCCGGAGTTGCGCCGCCGCGGCCTGTTCCGCAGCGAATTCGAAGGCACGACGTTGCGCGAAAATCTGGGTCTGGCGCGGCCCCCCGTCCGATGACCCCCCGCCCCCGCCGCAGCGTGCTCTTTCTGCCCGCGTCCAACGCCAAGGCGATCGCCAAGGCGCGGACGCTGCCGTGCGACGTCGTCATCCTCGACCTAGAGGACGCGGTCGCGCCCGATGCCAAGAATTCCGCCCGTGCGCAGGCGGTGGACGCGGTGCGCGAGGGCGGGTTCGGGCCGCGCGAGCTGGTGGTGCGCGTCAACGGGGCGGACACGGAGTGGTGCGACGCCGACCTCGCCGCGCTGGCCGACGCGGTGCCGGACGCGGTGCTCGTCCCCAAGGTGAGTTCGGGCGCGGACATCGACGATTATGCCGGGCGCATCGGCGACGTGCCGATCTGGGCGATGGTCGAGACCGCGGCATCGCTGTTCCGGCTCGACGATATCGCGGGCCGCCCCCGCCTCGCCTGCCTCGTCATGGGGACGAACGATCTCGCCAAGGAGCTGGGCGCCGACCCGGGTGTCGACCGTCTGCCGTTCGTCGGAGCGCTCGGGCTCGCCGTGGCCGCTGCGCGGGCGCATGGGCGCGCCATAATCGACGGGGTCTTCAACGATCTGGACGACGAGGCCGGGTTCGCCGCCCAGGCGCGGCAGGCGGTTGCGTTCGGGTTCGACGGCAAGACGCTGATTCACCCTGGCCAGATCGCGCCATGCAACGCCGCCTTCGCGCCGGACGAGGCCGCCGTCGCGTGGGCGCACCGCATCCTGGACGCGTTCGACGCGCCTGAGAACGTCGCGAAAGGCGCGATCCGGATCGACGGCCGCATGGTCGAACGGCTGCATCTGCACGCCGCACGCCGGGTGCTCGCCGCGGCGGGCGGCGGTTAATCGTGGCGATCGACTACGACCGGCTGATGGCCTGGCCGATCCCGGACGCCGCGCAGGATTACACCGAAAAGGACTGCATCCTCTACGCGCTGGGGCTCGGCTTCGGTTCGGATCCCGTCGACCCCGTGCATCTGCGTTACGTCTACGAAGGCGCGCTGACCGTCTTTCCCACAATAGCGACTGTGCTGGCGTCCGGCGGCTCGTGGAGCCGCGATCCGGGGACCGGTATCGATTACGCCAAGGTCGTCCACGCCGGGCAAAGCTTCGAGCTCCACCGCCCGCTCCCGCCGCGCGGATCGGTCGTCAGCCGCTCGCGCGTGACCGACGTGATCGACAAGGGACCGGGGCACGGCGCGATCGTCGTCTCGCAACGACAATTGTTCTTGGATGGCGAGGACACGCCGACCGCGACGCTGAGCGCCAGCCTGTTCGCCCGCGCCGACGGCGGGTTTGCCGGGCCGGTGGTCGCCGGCGCGAGGCCGCATGCTCTTCCCGGACACGCGCCGACCTACGTCGTCAGCGTGACCAGCCTGCCGCAGGCGGCGCTCCTCTATCGCTTGAGCGGCGATTACAATGAACTCCACGCCGATCCCAGGATCGCCGTGCGCGCGGGCTTTGACCGGCCGATCCTGCACGGGCTGTGCTCGTTCGGCATGGCGATTCGTGCGGTCGCCGAAGGTGTGGGAGCCGACCCGCAAACGATCGTCGCGGGCGGCGTGCGCTTCGTCGCGCCCGTCTATCCAGGCGAGACGCTGGAGACGAGCATATGGCTGGGCGGTGACACCGCCTCGTTCCGCACCCGCGCTGTCGACCGCGACCTTCCCGTTCTCAACAACGGCTGGGTGCGCTTCGCCGACGACTGACGCGTCAGCGCGAGGCCACCTTGTCCGGCGTCGAAGCTTGCGGACGCTTCGGAAGCGCGTAGGCGACCACCGAGTCGCCGAGCTTCGAACGCGACAACACGTGCCCGCCCGCCGCGATCAGCACGAACTGGCGACCGCTCCTCGGCGACACGTAGCTCATCGGATTGGCCTGGCCCCCGGCGGGGAGCCGCGTCTGCCACAGCAATCTGCCCGTGGCGGTCTCGAACGCGCGGAAATTGGCGTCCTGCGTCGCGCCGATGAAGGTCAGCCCGCTCGCGGTCGTCATGGACCCGCCGAAATTGGGCATGCCCATCGCGAGCGGCAGCCCCGACCGGATGTTGAGCGGTCCCGTCTCCTCGGCCGACCCGAAGGGCCGCGACCACAGCAGCTTTCGCGTGTTCATGTCGATCGCGTGCAGCGTGCCATAGGGCGGCTCCAGGCACGGCGCGTCGAGCGGCGAGATCAGGCCCGTCAGCCGGATGCCGTACGGCGTTCCCGCCATCTTTTCGGGAAACGAGAAGTCGTGCGTGTACGACCCTTTGTTGGCGAGCATGCGATCGACCTCGGCACGCGGGATGAGCTGCGCGATCGTGCCGTAGTACATCGAATTGACGATCATGATCTTGCGGGAAGGATCGTACGACACCCCGCCCCAGTTCTGGCCGCCGCCGATGCTGGGGTAGATCAGCGCGCGGTCGGTGCCCGGCGGGGTCATCGGCCCGTCGTAGCGCAGCCTTCTGAACGCCACGCGGCACCACAATTGGTCGAGCGGCGTGATGCCCCACATGTCGCGCTCGCGAAGCCGGGCCCCCGCGAACGAGGGCATTCCGGCGGAGAAGGGCTGAGTGCGGGCCAGCTTGTCCCCTTCGACCGCACCGCGGCTCGGCACCGGCCGCTCCTCCACACGTGCCAGCGGCGTGCCCGTGCGGCGGTCGAGTAGAAACAGCTCGCCGCGCTTGGTCGGCTGCGCAAGAGCTGGCACCATTCGGCCTCCGACCGGCACGTCGATCAGCGACGGCTGCGCGGGAACGTCATAGTCCCACAGGTCGTGATGCGTCGTCTGGAACGACCAGCGCGCGGTTCCCGTGGTTCCGTCCAGCGCGACCACCGAACTGCCGTACTTTTCCGAACCGGGCGAGCGGTGGCGGCCGTAGTAATCGGGGGTCGGATTGCCCGTGGGCACGTAGACGAGGCCCAATTGCTCGTCGACGCTCATGGGTGCCCAGCTGTTGGGCGTGCCGCGCGCGTAGGTCTCGCCGGGAGCGGGCTCGCCCATTTGTCCGGGACGGCCGACGTCCCACGCCCAAGCCAGAGTGCCGGTCGTGGCGTTGAAAGCGCGGATCACGCCGGACGGTTCGTCGACGCTCTGATTGTCCGCAACCCAGCCGCCCAGCACCACGTTGCCGCGCACGATCACCGGCGCGGAGCTGACGTAGTAGAAGCCGCCGGTCACCTCCCCCATTCCCGCGCGCAGATCGACGAAACCGCCGCTCCCGAAGGAGGCGCAGGGCCGGCCGTTACGCGCGTCAACCGCGAGCAGCCGCGCGTCGAACGTCGCGCTGATGATGCGCTCGGGGCAATCGGCCGCGCCGGGCACGCGGAAGAAGGCGACGCCGCGGCACGCGGTCACCTGCGACGCGCCCGTGGGATCGACCTGCGGATCGAAGCGCCATTTTTCGCGACCCGTCTCGGGGTCGAGCGCGATGACGACGTTAGTGTGCCCGCACAGATACAGCGTGTCGCCGACCATCAGCGGGGTCGCTTGGAACGAACTCTTCTGCCACTTGCCGAGCAACCCTGTGTGGTATTCCCATGCGGGCTCGAGGTCCGCCACGTTGGCCGGCGTGATCTGGGCCAGCGGCGCGAACCGGTCGCCGCCCGCGGTGCGACCCCACTCCGCCCACTCGCCGGGGTTGCCCGCAACCGCCACGGGTCTCGCCGCAGAAGGCGCGATACCGGTCGTGTAGCGCGAGGGCACCGCCGCGACGCCTAGGACGACGAGCAGCGACAGCGCCGCCGCGCCCGCCGCCGCGAGGGGTGCGCGTGCGGGCTTGCCGCCCAGCCCGCGCCGGATCGCGGGGATCGCGAACAGCAGCCCCAGGACGGCGGGCGCGATGAGGCGCGGCGCGAGCGCCCAGCCGTCCGCCCCCGCTTCCCACAAGGCCCAAACCAGGGTGGCGAGCATGAAGGCAGCGTAGACGGCCGCCCCGCGCGCATCGCCGCGCCACACCAGCACGGCCGAGGCCAGCACCGCCGCGCCGCCGAGCAGGTAGTAGAGCGAACCGCCAAGCCCCGCGAGCACCACCCCGCCGTACGCGACGACCGTGCCGACCGCGAACAGCACGACCGCCAGGGTCCGGCGGGCGACATGCCATGACCTCGCTGTCGCGGGCGGCGCGGCGGGCTCCGTCGCCTCGATCCTGGTCTGCTCGTTCACGTCGCTTCTCCCGGGCTGACTAAAGCCCCAAACCCCCGTCGATGACGATCTCCGCACCCGTGATGTAGCTCGCCGCGTCCGACGCGAGGAACGTCACGACCTCGGCGACGTCGTCGGGCGTGCCCATGCGGCCGAACGGCACCGCGGCTTCGTACGCGACCAGCGCCTCGGGTGTGTGGTCCGCGAGCATCGGCGTATCGACGAGCCCCGGATGCACCGAATTGACGCGGAT
Organism: uncultured Sphingomonadaceae bacterium; assembly: GCA_964251385.1. Lineage (GTDB taxonomy): Bacteria > Pseudomonadota > Alphaproteobacteria > Sphingomonadales > Sphingomonadaceae > CADCVW01. The sequence continues at coordinate 5,446 of CAXUJK010000007.1, forward strand.
GCGGTGCGGCGCGAGTTCGCGCGCGGCGGACTGGCTCATGCCGCGCGCCGCCCATTTGGTTCCCGCATAGGCGATCATGTCGGGATAGCCGCGCAGGCCCGCGATCGACGAGATGTTGACGATCGACCCGCCGCCCGCGAACTTCATCGTGTCGACCACGGCTTTGATGCCGAGGAAATTTCCCAGCATGTTGACGCGGTAGTGGAGCTCGAAGGCGTCGCGCGTCGTGTCGGTGATCGACGCGGGCTTGAACACGCCGGCGTTGTTTACGAGCACGTCGAGTTTGCCGAAGCGTTCGAGCGTCGCGGCGACGACCTGTCCCCAAACGCCCTCGTCCGCAACGTCGTGCGTCATGAACGCGGCCGCATCGCCCAGCTCGGCCGCCACCGCCTCGCCGTCGGCAAGCAGGTCGGTTAGCATCACTCTGGCGCCTTCGGCGACGAACCGGCGGGCCTCGTTCGCGCCCTGCCCGCGCGCGGCCCCCGTGATGATCGCGACCTTGCCGTCGAGCCTACCCAAATCTCTTCCCCTATCGCGCGGTGAAGCCGCCATCGATGACCAGTTCGGCCCCCGTGACGAACTTCGATTCGTCGGACGCCAGATAGAGCGCGCCCCATGCAATATCGTCCGGGTCGCCCAGATGCCCGATCGGCTGCAGGTTGTCGTAGAAGTCGCGCGCCGCGTCGCGGTCGGGATACCTGGCGATCGATTGTTCGAGCAGCGGGGTGCGGATGAAGCCCGGGTGGATTGTATTGACGCGGACGTTGATGCGGTCGGCCGCGCAGGACAGCGCGACCGACTTGCTGTACAGGCGCACGCCGCCCTTGGACGCGTTGTACGACCCGATGCCGGCCTGCCCCACGATCCCCAGCACCGACGAGATGTTGACGATCGAACCCGCCACCGGCTCCGTTTTCATCATCAGTGCGAGCTCGTGCTTGGTCGCCAGGAACGTGCCGTCCAGGTTGATGGCGGTGATCCGGCGCCATTCCTCCATCGTCGTCTCGGTCGGAAAGCTGAGCTTCGACACCGCCGTGCCCGCGCAGTTGATCGCGACGTTGAGCCCGCCGAACCGTTCGGCGACTTGGGCCATCAGCGCTTCCCAGCCGCTCTCGTCCGTGACGTCGAGATGCGCGTAGAAGCCGGTGCCGCCCGCGGTGACGATTCCGTCCAGCACCTGTTCGCCCGCCTCGTCGTTCAGGTCGACGAGCACCACGGTCGCGCCCTCCGCGCCAAGCAGCCGCGCGCATGCCGCGCCGATCCCGCTCGCCGCGCCCGAAACCAGCGCCACCTTCCCCGATACTCGTTGGCTCAATCGATCGGCTCCTGACACGCCGCTCTGCCGGTGGCGTCGGCCTCGGAGCCTAATGAGCGGCCGGGTCGCGCTCAATGCGCTTATTCCAATCCATCCATCCGGTTTGCGAATGACAAGGGCGCGGCTTCGTCGACCATTCGCGAAAAGCGGCCGGTCATGTCGATTTGTCCGATTGTCGCGCGCGCTCCGGGTGCATAGACCTGGGATCCAAGTCACGGGGACCGATCGTGGAGCTTCTCGAACGATGACCGCGCCGCTCGACGGGATCTTCGTCCTCGATCTGACCCGCAATCTCGCCGGGCCGTTCTGCACGATGGTGCTGGGGGATTTGGGCGCGCGCGTCGTCAAGATCGAGAAGCCGGGCGCGGGCGACGACACGCGCGACTGGCAACCGCCGAGTTGGGACGGGCGGAGTTCGTTGTTCCTGGCGACCAACCGCAACAAGGAAAGCGTCGCGGTCGACATCGACGCGCCCGCGGGGGCCGAAGTCATCCGCCGCCTCGCGGCCAAGGCCGACGTCGTGGTCGAATCCTTTCGCGGCGGCAGCCTCACCCGGAAAGGGTTCGGGTTCGACGACATTAAGGCGATAAACCCGCGCATCGTCTACTGCTCGCTGAGCGCGTTCGGATCGCGCGGGCCGCACAGCGACCGGCCGGGCTACGACGCGCTGATCCAGGCCTATTCCGGCATCATGAGCATCACGGGCGAGCCCGGCCGACCGGCCGTGCGCGTCGGACCGTCGATCATCGACATGGGCGCGGCGCACTGGGCCGCGATCGGCATCCTGGCGGCGTTGCGCACCCGCGACCGGACGGGCGAGGCGCAGCTGGTCGAGACCAGCCTGCTCGAAACGGGAGTGGCGTGGATGTCCTATTTCGCCGCGGGCTATTTCGCCGACGGCACCGTCGCGCGGCCGAGCGGAACGCGGCACAGCGTCATGGCCCCCTACGAGGATTTTCGCACGCGCGATGGCGACATCTACATCGCCGCGCCCAACCAGGGTCTGTTCCTGTCGTTGTGCAATGTCTTGGACGCGCCCGAGATCGCCGCCGATCCGCGCTTCGCCAGCAACACCGCGAGGCTCGGGGCTCGCGACGCGCTGCACGGCGCGATCGAAGCGCGGCTGTTGGAACAAGATTGCGGTTATTGGGAGGAACGGCTGCTCGCCGCGGGCGTCCCCTGCTCGCGGCTGCAGACGATCGACGAAGTGGTGCGCGATCCGCAGGTCGCGGCGCTCGGCCTCGTGCGCGACTTCGACCATCCCGACATCGACAACCACCGCCTGATCGATCACCCGATCTCCTACAACGGCCATCGCGCCTTCCGCGCCGACCCCGCGCCCGCGCTCGGCCAGCACACGGACGCGGTGCTGCGCTCGCTTGGCTTCGAAGACGACGAGGTCGCGAACATGCACGCGTCCGGCGCCGTGGCCGCGGCCTGACGCGCGATGGCATATGACGGCCCCATCATCGACGCGTTCCTGCACGGGCCGTGGATCGGCGAGGATGCGGGGCCGGAGCCCCGCGCCGACCGGGTTGAATGGACCGGCGACCGTCGCCTGCGCCGCGTCATGCGGACGTTCGACCACGTCGATCCGGACGGCATCCAGTCGACACATTTGAGCATCCCCGCGCTTCTGGAGGCGATGGACCGGGCGGGCGTCGAGCGCGGCGTGCTCGCGACCAAGGTCTATTACGCCGCGTCGGCCGACGCCGTGTCCGCGCTCAACCGCGATTTCGCGGCGATGTGCGATCTAGACGAAAACCGGTTCCGCTGGATCTGCTCGATCGCCCCGCCCGAACTCGGCGCGTCGAGCTATTGGGACGTCATGCAGAACTGCCGGATGATCGACGCGGTGCGCGATCATCCGGGGCTGTGCGGCGTCCACCTGACCCCGTCGCCGTGGGGCATCCTGCCCAACGATCGCTGGTTCTACCCCGTCTACGCGCGCTGCGTCGACTACGGGCTTCCCGTCTTCACCTATGTCGGCGCGCCGGGGCCGTTGTGGCCGATGAACCCGAACAATCCCGAACATCTCGACGATGTCGCGCTCGCGTTCCCGGACCTCGTGATTGTCGCGCACCATATCGGCGACCCGTGGACCGACACGGCGATCCGTCTCGCCGCGCGCCACGAGAATTTCTACATCTGCACGTCGGCCTGGTCGCCCAAAGCCTATCCGGAGGCGCTGCGCTCGTTCCTCGCGGGCAAGTGGCATGGCGTGCGCGGGTGCGACAAGACGATCTTCGCGTCCGATTTCCCGCTGCTCGACCTCGACACCGTCGCGCGGGACGCACGCGCGATGGACCTGCCGCCGGACCGGATGGAGCCGTTCCTGCGCGGCAACGCCGCGCGGCTTTTCTGGCGATGATGGCCCGTGATGGATGACATGAAGACCGACATCGCGTGGAGCACGCCCGACACGATCACCGCGTTCGGCCGCGACTTGCCGAGCGAGATATTAGGGCATGTCAGCTTCGGCGACATGGCGTTCCTGGAGATCACCGGGCGTATCCCCCACTCTCAAGAGTCGCGCATGTTCAACGCGATGCTCGTGACGCTGGTCGAGCATGGCCTGACGCCGAGCACGATCGCGACGCGGCTGACCTATCTGGGCGCGCCCGAGGCGATGCAGGCGGCGGTCGCGGCGGGATTGTGCGGCCTCGGCTCCGTGTTCGTCGGCAGCGTCGAAGGCAGCGCGCGCATGCTGTACGATGCCATGCCGCGACCCGACCCGGGCGCCGATCTGCCGGAATTGGCAAAGGCGATCGTCGGCAGTTTCGCATCCGAAAAGACGATCCTTCCCGGCATCGGGCACCCATTCCACAAGCCGATCGACCCGCGCACGCCGCGACTGATCGAGCTCGCGCACGAGACAGGCTTCGCGGGGCCTTACGTCGCGCTCATCCAGGAGGTCGCGGCCGAGGCGGAACGGCAAAAGGGCAAGTCGCTTCCCGCCAACGCGACGGGCATCTTAGGCGCGCTGGCGTGCGAAATGGGGTTCGACTGGCAGGTCTGCCGGGGCCTGGGCGTCATGGCGCGCGCGGTCGGGCTCGTCGGCCACATCCTGGAGGAGGCGCGCAACCCCATCGCGCGCAAAATCTGGCTGGGGGCCGAGGAGGCGGCGACCCGGCATCTGCGGCCCGCCGCCGGGGAGGTGCCGCATGCTTGAGGGCAAGGTCGTCGTCGTCACCGGCGCGGGCCGGGGCATTGGGCGCGACATCGCGCTCGAACTCGGGCGTCAGGGCGCGCGCGTCGTCGTCAACGACATCGGCACGTCCATCGGCGGCGAAGGAGTCAGCGACACGCCCGCGCAGGAAGTCGTTGATGAGATCGTCGCGGGCGGCGGCACTGCCGTGCCCAACCGCGACAGCGTCAGCGACTGGGACGCGGCTCAGGCGATCATTGCGACGGCCATCGACGCGTTCGGACGCATCGACGGCGTGATCAACAACGCCGGCATCCTGCGCGATCGCTTCTTCTTCAACATGGACCCGGAGGAATGGCGCGTCGTCATCGACGTCCACCTGAACGGCAGCTTCTACGTCTCGCGCGCCGCCGCGCCGCACTTCAAGGCACAAGGGTCGGGCGCCTACGTCCACATGGTTTCGACTTCGGGGCTGATCGGCAATCTCGGCCAGGCCAACTACTCCGCCGCCAAGCTGGGGCTGGTGGCATTGTCGAAATCGATCGCGATGGACATGGCTCGGTTCGGCGTGCGGTCGAACTGCATTTCGCCCTTCGCGTTCAGCCGCATGATCGGATCCATGCCGACCGAGACCGACGAGCAGCGCGCGCGTGTAGAGCGCTTGAAAGTCATGGACCCGGCCAAGGTCGCGCCGCTCGCCGCCTACCTTTGCGCCGACGAGGCGGCGGACGTGTCCGGACAGATCTTCGCCGTCCGCGCCAACGAAATCTTCCTCATGAGCCAGAGCCGCCCCATCCGATCGATGCACGCGGGCGAGGGCTGGACCCCGCGCACGATCGCGGACCGCGCCATGCCCGCGATGCGCGGAAGCTTTTTCCCGCTCGACCGGTCGCAGGACGTGTTCACGTGGGACCCGGTGTGACGCCGGTCGATCTCGTCGATCCCGAGCTGCGCGCGGCGCTGGCGGCTATTCCGGACCTCGCCGGCTTGTCGCTAGACACCCTGCCCGCGGTGCGCGCGAGCCTCGCGGGCGAACCGCTCCCGCCCGCCCCGCCGGGCCTTCATATCGGGCGGGTGCGCGTTCCCGTTGGCGCGGACCAGCCGGATGTCGACGGCATCCTCTACCGGCCCGAGGCGACCGGCCCGGTGCCCGCCATCCTCAACCTGCACGGTGGCGGCTTCGTCGCGGGCACGATCGAGCGTGAGGACGCGGGGATGCGTCTGCTCGCAACCTCGCTGGGCGCGGCCGTGCTTTCGCTCGATTACCGGCTCGCGCCCGAGACCCCGTTCCCCGGCGCACTCGACGACGCAGAAGCGGCGCTGAACTGGCTGCATGCGCATGCAGGCAACGATCCTGCCCGCATCGCGGTACGCGGCGTGAGCGCGGGCGGCGGGCTGGCGGCGGCGCTCGCCCTGCGCGCACGCCACCGCGGCGGACCCGAAATCGTGTTCCTTTCGCTCGTCTGCCCGATGCTCGACGATCGCACCGGCCCACACCCCTACGCCGGCAAACATGTCTGGCCTGTCGAGGCCAACCGCTTCGCCTGGGATTGCTATCTCGGTGGCGCGGACGCGGTGCGCGAAGCCGCGCCCGCGCGCGCCGAAAACCTTTCCGGGCTGCCGCCGACCTTTATCGCCACGGGCGCGATCGACCTGTTCGTCGACGAGGACATCGCATTCGCAACGGCTCTGATCCGCGCGGGCGTTCCGACCGAACTGCACGTCTACCCGGGCGCCTATCACGGCTTCTACCTCATCGCCGCTTCCGCCGTCGCCGAACGCTTCGCGCGCGACTCGCTGGACGCCCTGCGCCGAGCATTCAACACACCTGTTGACAAGGCTAGCGGATAAGCGCCACCATCTTTGAATGTACAACCTAAAGGCGATCCAAGTCTTCGTCGTCGTCGCCGAAACGTGCAGTTTCCGCAAAGCGGCTGAAATCCTCAACCGTTCGCAGTCGGCGGTCAGCACGCAGATCAAGCTTCTGGAAGACCAGATCGGCGTCTCGCTGTTCCACCGCACCACGCGCCGCGTCCAGCTGACCTCCGAGGGCGAGACTTTGCTGGGGCATGCGCAGCGCGCGGTCGCCTCGCTCGACCTGGGACTGCGCCAGATTCGCGAAGCCGCCAACATCCAGCACGGCCAGATCGTGATGGGCTGCGTGCCGAGCGTCGCCGCGACGGTGCTTCCGGGCGTGCTCGCCGAATTCGGCGCCAAGCGGTCTGGCATCCGGCTCGACCTGCGCGAACTGGCGTCGGCCGAGCTGATGGACGCGATCGGCAGCCAGGAAGTTTATTTCGGCATTGGTCCCAAAGTCGAAGGCCTGAGCGACTTCGAGTTCGCACCGATCGCCGACGAGCCGATCTACGCGCTTATCCCGCGCGCGCACTGGTTGAAGGGGGCAGACGCTATCACCTTGGCGCAGCTGGTCCAGATGCCTGTCATCCTGGCCTCGTCGTCCGCCGCGCTGCGCGCCGAGATCAATGCCGAGCTCGACGCGCAGGACCTGGAGATCGTCAATTCCTTCGAGGTGATCCAGGTGCAGACGATGCTCGCCTTCGCGCAGGCGGGGCTGGGTACCGCGATCCTGCCACGCATCATGATCCCCGATCCGCTCGACGCCAATCTGCAAGCGCTCCCCATCGTGGAACCCGAGCTCAAGCGCACGATCTGTCTCATTACCCTCAAGGGCAATTCACTCTCGCCCGCCGCGCTGGAGCTGACCAAGCTGATCGTCGCCCGGTTCCGCGGCGGCCACCGCTTCGCGGACTAGAACTCGATAGCTTCCTTGTACCCCGAAGGCCGGGGCCCAGCCTTTTGCAACCCCCGAGGCTGGACCCCGACCTTCGCCGGGGAACAGATTACTTCGATTGCTGATCAGGCGTTGGCGGCTCGTCTGGCCGCAGGCTCTTCCCGAACCGACGCGCCGTCGAACGCGAAGCCGCGGTAGCCGTCCGCGGCGATGTCGGCACAGATGTCGCGATAGCGGTCGAGGCCGCCCGCGTAGGGCATGAACACGCGCGGCTTGCCCGGCACGTTCGCCCCCAGATACCAGCTGTTCGCCTTCATCAGCAGCGTGTCCTTGGCCAGATCGTACGTCTGCCGGACCCAGTCGAGTTCGGCGTCGGCAAGCGCTTCGACCTCCGTACGTTTGGAGGCCTGCAAATGTTTGAGGAGATCGGCGATCCACTCGACATGCTGTTCGATCGCCGCCACGACGTTAGCCAGGACGGACGGGCTCCCCGGACCCGTTATCGTGAACAGGTTGGGAAATCCCTCGATCGCGACGCCCAGGTAAGACGCGGGGCCGCTCGCCCACTTGTCGCGCAAGCTACGCCCGTCGCGACCGCGAATGTCGATGGAGAGCAGCGCCCCCGTCATGGCGTCGAAGCCGACGGCGAGCACGAACACGTCCAGTTCGTAGAGCCTGTCGCGGGTTTTCATGCCCTTCGCGACGACGCGGTCGATGGGATCGGACAGGACGTCGACGAGCTCGACATTGTCGCGGTTGAACGTCGCGTAATAGTCCGTGTCGAGGCAGACGCGGCGGCCGCCGAACGGCGTGTTGCGGGGTTTCAGCGCGTCCGCGACCCGCGGATCGTCAACCAGGGCGTCGATCTTTTCGTAGATGAGCCTGGCCACCTCCACGTTGGCCGCCTCGTCGACGAGCAGGTCTCCGAACTCGCCGAACAGGTCGAGCCCGCCGGTCGTCCACGCCTTGTCGAAGCGGGTTCGGCGTTCGTCCTCCTCGATGCTGAGCGTCTTGCGGTTGGTGAGCGGCCGCAGGTGTCCCGCCGGGTGACGCCGTGCGAGCGCGCGCCGTTCCGGATACTGCGCCTTCACGCCCTCCAGGAAGCCTTCGGCCAGATCGCCGTTGCGCGCGGGCAGCGTGAAGCTGGGGTTGCGCTGAAAGACGTAGAGCCGCTCCGCCTGCCCCGCGACCTGCGGCATGACCTGGATGCCCGACGATCCGGTGCCGATCAGCCCGACGGTCTTGCCCGAGAAGTCGACGTCCTCATGAGGCCAGCTCGACGTGAAGTAGACGGGCCCCTGGAAGTCGAGCAGCCCCGGAACGTCGGGGGCCTTGGGCATCGACAGGCAGCCCGTCGCCATGACGCAGAATCGGGCCACGTAGCTCTCGCCCGCCTCGGTCTTTAGGTTCCAGAGGACCGCGTCCTCGTCGAAGACCATCTCCGTGACCCGCGTATGAAACTGCATGTCGCGGCGCAAATCGAGGCGATCGGCGACAAAGTTGGCGTAGGCGAGGATCTCGGGCTGGGCGGCGTATTTTTCCGTCCACGTCCATTCCTGCTGCAGCTCATCGGAGAAGGAAAAGGAATAGTCGACGCTGACTACATCGCAGCGCGCGCCGGGATAGCGGTTCCAATACCATGTGCCACCGACGTCGCTCGCCGCATCGAACGCGCGCACGCGCATGCCGAGGCCGCGGAGCTTGTGGAGCATGTACATCCCCGCGAACCCCGCGCCGACGACGATCGCGTCGTAGCGGTCTGCCTCCGACGAACCCGGCATCATTCAGACCGGCTCCTTGGGCCGTTGCGAGAAGATGTCCTGGAACACGGGCGCGACGTTGCCGCCGCCGCTCTCGGCGATGTGCTCGTCGATCTTGGCCCCGACGGCCGCCTTCATCGCCGCATCGAACTTGCCGTGGTTGACCCGCAAGAACGCCTCGGACTCGATGCGGTTGGTGTTGACTCGGTTGATCTTGGGCATGACGTAGCGCGCGAACAGTTCGTACGACCGCTTGGTTTGCGCGTGGTCGGCCCAGTTGCCGGCCAGGTTCAGGAACGCGCCGAACCCGCCGGACGCCTCGATCAGCCGCTCCATCGCCGCGATCGCATCGTCCACCGTGCCGATGATCGCGAAGCCGCTGTCGATCATCGCGTCGAGCGGATCGACGCCCGGCGGCGCGAGCGGAAGCGTCGCGACGTGCTGATAATAGTCGACCCAGCGGTAGAAGCCCCATTTCACTTCCTCGCGCGCCTGTTCGCGCGTTTCGGCGATGTGCATGGGACCCATGAGCCGCCAGTTAGCGCGGTCGACGGTCTGGCCATGCGCGCGCGCCGTCTCCTCCGCGATCGCCCAGTTGGACGCCAATGCGTTGAACCCGTCGATCGACGTCGCGCCGAGCGACAGCAGGCCCATGCCGTATTTGCCCGCGAGCTTGGATCCCGTCGGCGACACCTGGCTGGCGACCGCCATCTCCATACCTTCCTCCTTGTACGACAGGAGGTGGAGCCGCGCGTCCTGCAGCGTGAACCAGTCCGTCTTGTGCGTCACCGTCTCGCCGTTGAGCAATCGGATGATCGGGCCGACCGACTCGCCCAGCATGTCGCGCACGCGCGCCGTATCGACGCCGAGCATGTGCGCGTCGGACGGAAGCGAGCCCGGCCCCATGCCGAGCATGACGCGCCCGCGCGTGATGTGGTCGAGATTGCGGATGCGTTCGGCGACCATGTACGGGTGGTGGTACGGAGTGGAGACCACGCCCGTCCCGAAGCGGATGCGCCTGGTGCGCTGCGAGGCGGCGGCGATGAACAGTTCGGGGCTGCCGTGAATTTCCCAGCCGCCCGAATGATGCTCGCCGATCCAGGCCTCGTCGTAGCCCAGTTCGTCGAGCGTCTCCATCAGGTCGAGATCGCGCGCGATCGACAGCGTCGGATCCTCGTTCGTCGCGTGCATGGGCGGCAGGAAGACGCCGCTGCGGATGCGCGGACGCTTGGCGGTGGCCGGAACGGGCTTGCGATCGTCTAGCAATGCCATCGGTCTTCTCCTGAAATTACATTTTACCCGTAGGGTTTGCCGAAGGGCGGCGGCGCGGTCTCGTTGAGCGACAGCCACACGCTTTTGGTCTGCAGATATTCGCGGATCGCCTCGATCCCGTTCTCGCGGCCGAGGCCGCTATGCTTGTAGCCGCCGAACGGGGTCATGTAGCTGAGCAGCCGGTACGAGTTGACGAACACCGACCCCGCCTGCAGCCGGTTGGACACGCGGATCGCGCGGCGCAGGTTTTCGGTCCACACGCCCGCGCCCAGCCCGAACGCGGTGTCGTTGGCGATCGCGATCGCGTCCTCCTCGTCCCGAAAACGGATGCACGCCATGACCGGCCCGAACACTTCCTCGCGCGCGATCGTCATGTCGTTGGTGACATCGCCCAGGATCGTGGGCGCGATGAAGTAGCCGTCGGACAGGTCGGCGCGGTCCGGCTTGCCGCCGCCGGTCACGACCGCCGCGCCCTCGTCGCGGGCGGTGTCGAGATACGCCATCACCTTCTCGTATTGCGGCTTGCACCCCATCGGGCCGACCTCCGTCGCCGGATCGGACGGATCGCCCAGCCGCGCGCCACGCGTATGTTCGAGCAGCTTTGCCACAAACGCGTCGTAGACGCTGTCCTGCACCAGCACGCGCGAGCAGGCGACGCACGCCTGACCCGCGCCCGTGAACATCCCCATGACGCTGCCCTTGGCCGCGTTGTCGAGATTGGCGTCGTCGAACACGATCGCGGGCGACTTGCCGCCGAGTTCGAGCGTCACCGGCTTGAAGTCGCGCGCGGCGCTCTGGTAGATCGCGCGGCCCGCCTGATCGCCGCCGGTGAACGCGACCTTGCGGACTTTCGGGTGCGCGACGAGCGGCCCGCCGACCTCGGCTCCGGTTCCGGTGACGACGTTGACGACCCCCGGCGGAAAGCCGGCTTCGGTGAACAACGCGGCCAGCGCGAGCGTCGCCACGGACGCGAACTCGTGCGGCTTGACGACGAACGTGTTGCCGGCGGCCAGTCCCGGTGCGAGCTTCATCGTGGTCAGCAGCAGCGGGCTGTTCCACGGCGTGATCGCGGCTACGACGCCATAAGGCTCGTGCCGCGTGTAGTTGAAGTAGTCGCGCTTCTCGAGCGGCGGGACCGCGCCTTCGATCTTGTCGGCCAGCCCGCCGAAGTAGCGGAAGAACTCGGCCAGGTAGACGACCGTGCCGCGAACGTCCGAGATGGTGCGGCCGTTGTCGTTGGTTTCGAGCGGCGCGAGCCGGTCCGCGTTGGCGACGAGCAGGTCGCCCATCCGCCACAGCATTGCGCCGCGGGCGGACGCGGTGAGCCGACTCCAGGGGCCGCTTTCGAAGGCGGCGGACGCGGCGTTCACGGCGATGTCGACGTCGGCGGCGGAACTGCGCGCGATTGTCGCCCAGGGCTTCAGGGTGAACGGGTTCTCGCTCTCCATCGAACGCCCGTCGACGGCGTCGACCCAGGCTCCATCGATGTAATTGCCGTAGGCTTCCATCAAGACGTCCCGCGAACCACCTTATTGTGCCAATCGCACCGGCTGCCTCAACGTAGCGTCGGCGCGCCCTCGCACAGTGAAGTTAGCCCCGGCGTCGGGTCCGCAACAATGCGAATTATCCAACCAATCAATCGCTTGTCGGCACGGAGCCAATCACGAGCCCTGCGACTCGCCGCCCAGGCGTTCGACAACCATCGCGATCCCCTGGCCGCCGCCGATGCACATTGTGACGAGCCCGTACTGCCCGCCGGTGCGCGCGAGTTCGTACACCGCCTTGGTCAGCAGGATCGCGCCCGTCGCGCCGACCGGGTGGCCGAGCGCGATGCCCGATCCGTTGGGGTTGGTTTTTGCCGGGTCGAACCCGAGCTCCTGCGCGACCGCGCACGCCTGCGCCGCGAAGGCTTCGTTGGACTCGATGACGTCGACGTCGGCGAGCGACAGCCCCGAACGGGCGAGCGCGATCGGGACCGCCCTGACGGGGCCGATGCCCATGACGTGCGGGTCGACGCCCGCATGCCCCCAGCCAAGGATGCGCGCCATCGGCTTCAGCCCCCGCGCCTCCACCGCGCGGGCCGACGCCAGCGTCACCGCAGCCGCGCCGTCGTTGAGCCCCGACGCATTGCCCGCGGTCACCGTGCCGTCCTTCGCAAAGGCGGGGCGCAGCGCGGCCATGCCTTCGGGCGTCGCGTCGTGGCGGACATGCTCGTCCGTGTCGAACACGCGCGTGGCCTTGCGATCCTTGATCTCGATCGGCAGAATTTGCTCGGCGAACCGGCCCTCGCTCTGCGCGCGCGAAGCACGCGCGTGGCTCTCGTATGCGAGCGCGTCCTGCGTCGCGCGGCTGATCTGGTAGTCGCGCGCGACGTTCTCCGCCGTGATCCCCATGTGGAAGCCTTCGAAAGGGTCGCTGAGGACCTCGATCATCGCGTCGACCATCTCGATGTTACCCATCTTGGTGCCGAAGCGCGCGCCGGACACGTGGTGCGGCGACCGGCTCATAACTTCCGCGCCCCCCGCCACCGCGATGTCGCACTCGCCCAGCGCAATCATCTGCCCCGCGGAGATGACCGCCTGCAGCCCCGACCCGCACAGCCGGTTGAGCGTCAGCGCGGGCGCGTCCACCGGGATGCCCGCGTTCACCGCCGCGACGCGCGCGAGATATGCGTCCTTGGGCACGGTTTGGATCACCTGCCCCATGACGACGTGCTGGACCTCGAACGGCGCAAGGTCCGCGCGGCGCAGCGACTCCGCTATGACACGCGCGCCGAGGTCGGCGGGGGGCAGGTCTTTCAAACTGCCGCCGAAGCTGCCGATCGCGGTGCGCGCGGCGGAGACGATGTAGACGGGGTCCATGGGCTAGCTCCTATCAATCTTCGAAGATGGCGACCGCGCGTGTCCAGCCGCCGGACGCGCCGCGTATTTTGGTGGGGAAGCACGCGATCGTGAAGCCGGTGGGCGGCAGGCCCTCGAGATTGTGCAGCTTTTCGAGGTGACAATAGCCGATGTCGCGCCCGGCCTTGTGGCCTTCCCAGATGAGCGACGCGTCGCCGGTGCGCACGTACGCCTCGCGCGTGCGGCCGAACGGCGCATCCCAGCTCCATCCGTCGGTGCCCGTCACCCGCACGCCACGTTCCAACAAAAACAACGTCGCCTCGCGGCCCATGCCGCAGCCCGCGTCGACATAGTCGTCCTGCCCGTAGCGCATCCCGGCCGACGTGTTGACCACGACGATCTCCAGCGGCGACAGCGTGTGGCCGACGCGGTCGAGCTCGGCCGCGACATCGGCGGCGGTCGCGACGTAGCCGTCGGAATACCGGGTGAAGTCGAGCTTGACCCCGCGCTGAAAACACCAGTCGAGCGGCACTTCGTCGATCGTGATGGCGCGCGCGCCGCCGTCCATCGTCGATGCGTAATGGTAGGGCGCGTCGAGATGCGTGCCGTTGTGCGTAGTCAGCTGAATTTTCTCGATCGCCCAAGCCTCACGATCGGGCAGATCGTCCGCCCGCAGTCCCGGGAAGAAGGCGAGCAGGTCGGGAACCGACGCCTTGTGGTCGACATACTCGATCCGCGGTCGGTATGAGGGCGGATCGGACACGACGTCGTTCTCGAGAGGCACCGACAGGTCGACGATCCGGCGCGACATCGTCAGAACTCCACCCGGTCGCCGCCCTTGAGGTCGAGCATCGCGCGCGCCTCGGCCGGGGTGGCGGGCTCGTGGCCCATCTCGCGCAGGATGCGGACGATCTTCTCCACCTGCTGCGCGTTCGACGTCGCGGGCACGCCGCGTTCGATGAACAGGCTGTCCTCCAGCCCCACGCGGACGTGCCCGCCCATCAGCGCGGTCTGCGTCAGGAACGGCATCTGGTGACGACCCGCGGCGAGCACCGACCACTGGTACGCCTCGCGCCCGAACAGGCGGTCGGCGGTGGCCTTCATGTAATGGAGGTTTTCGAGGTCGGGTCCGATCCCGCCCAGGATGCCGAAAATCATCTGAATGAGGAACGGCGGCCGGACCGCGCCGGTGTCGACGAAGTGCGCGAGATTGTAGAGGTGGCCGAGGTCGTAGCATTCGTGCTCGAACCGCGTGCCCGCCTCGCCCATCGTGCGCAGGATCGTCGCGATATCCCGAAACGTATTCCGAAAGATGTAGTCGTCCGAGTTGCGGACGTATGCCTCCTCCCAGTCGTGCTTCCACGTCGCGATGCGGTCCGCAATCGGGTGAAAGGCGAAGTTCATCGATCCCATGTTCAGCGAGCACATTTCCGGCCGGAACCGCGTCGCGGCCTTGAGCCGGTCGGCAAGCTTCATCGTCGCCGACCCGCCCGTCGTGATGTTTACGACGGCGTCCGTGCGCTGCTTGATGACGGGCAAGAAGCGGGCGTAGACGTCCGGGTCGCCCGTCGGCATCCCCGTTCCGGGAACGCGCGCGTGCAAATGCAGGATCGCGGCTCCGGCTTCGGCAGCCGCGATCGACTGGTCGGCGATCTCCTGCGGAGTTACGGGCAGCGCGTCCGACATCGACGGCGTGTGTGCGCCACCCGTGATCGCGCAGGTGATTATCACTTTGCTCATCGGCCCGCATCCAGCAGGCTGCGGTGCAGGCCGAGCCGGTCGGCGGAAATTCTTGTGCGGACGACGTGGCCGTCAGCGACATCGGCTATCCCCGCCATGCGCAGGACGGCCGGATCGCCGGTGCGGGCGCGGTCGATGTCGGGAAATCCGCCGAGGTAGTTCCCAGTGCAGACGATGTGGAATGCCGCGCGCGATCCGGCCGAGAAGACGTGGCTGATCTCGACCGAGGCGGGCGCGATCAGGTCGGCGAAACGCGGTCCTTCGACCATGATCGCCTCGACGATCTCCCCGCCGAGCGCCGCGTCCGGCCGCTCCAGCCAGCGCCGCACCACGTCTTCGGTCGTGGCATCGGCCGCCTCGCACGGCGCGTCCCAGGGAGCCGGGTGGGGCGCGGCGATCGCGTCGCAAACCCCCGACTTCAGCTGCCGCTTGCGCGCGAAATAATCCTCCTCCGCCCAGCCGTGCCGCAGCCGCCCGTCCGCGATGCGGAACAGAGTGACGCCGCCCCACGCCGCAACCCTGCCGCCGTTGCGCGGCGACGCGCCGTGCTCCGTGAAATGCATCGCGACCGCGTCTGGACCCAGCACGACGTCGTGCACGGTTACGATCAGTCCGGGGAACTGTTCGAGCTGCGCCGCGGTCGCGGGCAGATAGGATGCGTCGCGCCCGTCGAAGACGTGGCCGCCGATGTCGAGCCGGTAGGCGGGGTCCATGATGCGCTCCACCTCCGCGACGTCGTGCGAGGTGAGGAAATCGGTCGCGAAGCCGCGCAACAACCGCGCCGACGGGCTGATCTGGCCCGTCATGCTCCCTCCCGTTCGCGCTGCCCGTCGAGCTCGCGCAACGCCCCTTTGAGGATCTTGCCCGATGCGTTGCGCGGCAGTGTTTCGACGAACACGACCGACGTCGGGCACTTGTAGCGCGCGAGCCGTTCCTGCGAAAAGGCGATCAGCGCCGCCTGGTCAGGCGCGGCGTCGCGGGCGACGACATAGGCGCGCGGCGTTTCGCCCCATTGCTCGTGCGCCACGCCGATGACCGCGACCTCGGCGACGTGCGGGTGGTCGGCGAGCACGTTTTCGAGCTCGGTCGGATAGATGTTCTCGCCTCCCGACACGATCATGTCCTTGTAGCGGTCGTGGATGTAGACGTAGCCGTCGGCGTCGCGATACGCCGCGTCGCCCGTGCACAGCCAGCCGTCGGCCGTGATTGCCGCGGCGGTTTCGTCGGGCTTTCGCCAGTAGCCGGTCATCACCATGCCCGACCGGATACGGATCTCGCCCACCGTGCCCGTCTCCACCACCGCGCCGCTTTCCGGGTCGACGAGCGCCAGTTCGACCCACGGCAGCGGCCGCCCGCACGAGCGCAGGCGCCGCGCGTGCTCGCCGTCGGTCACGTGATCCTCCGGCGGCAGGGTAATGACGGTGCCCGCGGTCTCCGTCATCCCGTAGGCGTGGCTGAACCCGCATCCGAACGTCGCGATCGCGCGCGCCAGCAGCGTCGATCCGATCGGTGCCGCGCCGTACAGGATGCGCTCCAGCGTCGGTGTCGCCACGCCGCAGATTTCCTGCGCATGATCGACGAGACGCGCGATCACCGTGGGCACGAAAAAGGCGTGGGTCACATGGTGTTCGTCGATTACCGCCAGCACCGCTGCGGGCTCGGGTTGTTGGAGCAGCACCGTCTTTCCACCCTGGCTGAGCGCCATCATCCCGTAGCCGATCCCGCCGATGTGGAAGAGCGGCATGGCGACGAGGTTGACGCTGCGGGCGGAAAAATCCCACGCCTCGCGCGCGGTGCGTTCGGCAAAGGAGAGGTTGCGGTTGGTGATGACGACGCCCTTGGGGTGTCCCGTCGTGCCCGACGTGTAGAGCAGGAGCAGCGGATCGATGGCGGCATGCGCGCGCATGGGATCAACCGCCGATGCCGCATCGCGCCACGCCGGGTAGGCGGCCTCGATGCTCATCGGATCGGGCTGGCCGACCGCCTCACCGAGCAACGGCGACAGTTCGTCGGCGAGCAGGATCAGGCGCGGCGTGCCGTCCGCAAGAATCGCGGCGATCTCGCGCGGGGACAGCCGCCAGTTCAACGGCATCATGACCGCGCGCGCCTTGGCGCAGCCGAACACGAGTTCGTAGGGCACGAGTGACGTCTTCGCGACGATCGCGACGCGGTCCCCAGGCCCGACACCCGCATCGATCAGCGCGTTGGCGACGCGGCTGCTCCGCGCGTCGAGTTCGCCGAAGGTCAACGTTTCATCGTCGAACGCCAGGCAAGGCGCGTCCGGCGCGCGCGCCGCGTGATCGCGCAACAGGTCGAGCAGGCTTGGCTGCGCACCGCTCATCAATAGCTCTTCGCCAGCCCCAGGCTGTGCGTGGAGACATAATTTAAGATCATCTCGCGGCTGACCGGGGCGGTCTTGTGGAGGCGCGCGATGAACCACAGGTCGGACAGGCCGTATTCGTTCGACAGCCCGTTGCCGCCGTGCACCTGGATCGCCTGATCGAGCGCTTTCAACGATGCCTCGGCGGCCGCGAACTTGGCCATGTTGCCTGCCTCGGCCGCGTCGACCCCTTCGTCGCACAATTGCGCCGCGCGCGCGGTCAGCAGGCGCGCGGCCTGCACGTTGATGTAGCTTTCGGCGAGCGGATGCGCGACGCCTTGGTGCTGGCCGATCGTGTGGCCCCATACGGACCGGTCGTTGGCGTACTGCGCGCCCTGCGTCAGCGCGTAGCGCGAGATGCCGTTGTTGATCGCGGCCGCCGCGATGCGCTCGGGGTTGAGCCCGACGAACACTTGTCGAAGTCCCGCGCCGGGCACGCCGATCAACGCGTCGTCGTTGACGTAGACATCGTCGAAGAACGTGGAAAACTGCCGCTCGGTGGAGCGTAGCGCGGAATCGATTCGCGTCCATTTTAGGCCGGGCGTGTCGGTCGGCACGATGAACAGCGACAGCCCCGCGCGCTTGCCGTCCTCCGGCGCGTCGCCGTCGCGCGCGACCACCATCACCGCCTCGGACTCGTCGATCGCCGACGTCCAGTATTTCGCCCCGTTGATGACCCATCCGTTGCCGCGGCGATGCGCGTTGGTCGTCACCTTGTGCGTGTTGGAGCCCGCGTCGGGTTCGGTGATGGCGAACGCCATCTTGCGCGTGCCGCTCGAAATGCCTGGCAGCCAGTACTGCTTCATTTCCTCGGACCCGTACGTGCCGATGATCGGCGCGACGATCGAGTTGATCACCATGTGGAGCAGCGGGCACCCCTGCGCCGCCGTCTCCTCGATCGCGATGTTCAGTTCGGCGAGCCCACCCCCGCCGCCCCCATAGGCCTCGGGCACGTGCGCCCCCAGGAACCCGGCGGACCCGAGCGCCAGCCACAATTCGGTCGGCTGCGCCTCGCGCGCCACGACGTCCTGGAAATATTTGCGCCCGAACTTGGAGACCAGCTTCGACACGCTTGTCCGAAAGTCGCGGTGGTGCTCGGCGGTGTCGACGAGCGAGGATTGGAACAGCGGATCGGACGGCATTGCGGGCTCCAGAGCTAGATTTCGGGCCAGGCGAAGAAGCCGTGGCCCGACTTGGCCCCCAGCTTCCCCTGCGCCACCATGTCGATCAGGATCTGCGGCGGCGAATAACGGTCGCCGTGCGCGGCCTCCAGCGTGCGCGCGATGTCGAGGCGGACGTCGAGCCCGACGATGTCGCTCAGGCGCAGCGGGCCGACGGGATGGCGGTAGGCGAGCACGGCGGCGCGATCGATGTCGGCCGCATCCGCGACGCCGCTTTCGAGCATGCGCATCGCCTCGAGGCTTGCGATGAGATCGAGCCGGCTGGTGGCGAAGCCGGGAACGTCGCGCACGGTCAGCGATTCCTTGCCAATCGCCGTCACGAAGTCGCGTGCCGCCTCCAACGCGCGGTCGGACGTTCGCGATCCCCTGACGAGCTCGACGAGCCGGAGCGACCAGACCGGGTTGAAGAAGTGCATGCCCAGGAACATCGCCGGGTCGGGCACCGCTTCGCCGAGCCTGTCGATCGACAGCGCGCTCGTGTTGGTGGCGAGCAGGCGCGGGCCGCGCGAGGCGGCGCGGGCGAGTACGTCGAGCTTTAATTCGAGCCGTTCGGGCACGCTCTCGACGATCAGGTCGAGGCCTGGTGGAACTGCGTCGATATCCGCGACGCGCGAAATGCGCGCGGTTAGCGCCGCGCCTGCGTCCGCATCCACCTTGCCCCGCCCGACGGCGGAGGCGACCGCGCCCGCGATCGTCGCGTGCAGCGCGTCGACTCGGCTATCGTCGGGTTCGACGACGGTGACCCGGCCGCCCGCCTGCGCGGCAACATAGGCGATTCCCGCGCCCATCGTGCCGCCGCCGAGCACCGCGATGTCGTGACTCATCGGCCCGTCCAAACGGGCGCGCGCTTTTCGGCGAAGGCGCTCGCGCCCTCGCGCGCGTCTTCTGACCCGACAACGGCTTCCACGAGCGGACGCTGCCGGTCCCATCGCTCCGCATCCGACCAGTCCGCGGACAGGTGCATGATCCGCTTGCTCGCCGCGACCGACAAGGGGGCGTTAGCGGCCAGGCTGTCGGCGAGTTCCAGTGCCGCGTCGAGTGCGCCGCCGGGCGGAGCGAGGCGGTTGACCAGGCCCCAGCCGTGCGCGACCGGCGCGGTCATGCGCGCGCCCGTCAACGCGTATTCGAGCGCGATCGCGGGCGGAATGCGCTCGCGCAGGCGCACCAGCCCGCCCGATCCAGCCACAAGCCCGCGCGTCACCTCGGGCAGTCCGAACGATGCGTCCTCGGCCGCGACGATGAGGTCGCACGCCAGCGCCAGCTCGCATCCGCCCGCGAGCGCATAGCCTTCGACCGCCGCAATCAGCGGTTTCGCGGGCGGAGTCTCGGTCAGCCCGCCGAACCCTCGGCCCTCGAGCTCGGGGCGTTCGCCGTCGAGAAACGCGCGCAAATCCATTCCCGAACAGAAGTTGCCGCCCTGCCCCGTGACGATGCCGACGCGCAGCGACGAGTCTGCGTCGAGTTCGTCCATTGCGGCGGCGATCGCGAGCGCCACGGCCCGGTTGACCGCGTTGCGTTGGCGCGGGCGGTCGATCGTCACCACGAGCGTCGCGCCGCGCCGTTCGACGCTGACGACGGGCTGCGCGCCGTCCACTACCGCGCGCCCACCGCATGCTTGGCGGCGAACGCGCCGATCGCGTCCTGCTGCGCCTGTGCGAGCGGTTCGCGCGCTTCGCGGGTTACCTTTTCGCTCAATTGCAGGCGGCGGTTGGTCTGCTTGAAGTACGGGATGACGTGGTCGCCGAACAGTTCGTAATGATGCTTCTTGGCGGACCAGTTGGCCCAGTTGTGATCGAACAGGAGGAAGCAGCCGAAGCCGCCGTTGGACAAATCCTGAAGCTTGCCGATCTGCTCGATCGCCTCGTCGGGCGTGCCGATCACCGCCGCGCCCGTGCTCATCGCCCATTCGATGTATTCGCCGATCGTGCTGCCGACCGGGAGCATCTGCGGGGTCGAGGCGGTGTGCTGCAGATAGTCGCAGAACTCCTTGAGGCCGTATTCGACATCCTTGATCGCCTGATCCTTGGTGTCGGCGAGGTGCATCAGTCCGACGAGCCGCCACTTGTCGCGGTTGACCGTCTTGTTGCATTCGCGCGCGCGCGCCTCGGCGACGTCCCAGTGCATCGCGAGCACGTCGACCCCTGCCTTCATCGTCGCGCCGATGGAAATGAGGCCCATGCCGTGCTGTCCCGCGAGCCGCGGCCCCGACGGGGAGACGATCGCGGCGGCGGCAGCTTCGGGATGAGGCGACTGGTAGAAATCGAGCTGCAGCCGCGCGTCGACGAGCTTGTAGCGCTTGGTCTCGATCGAGATCGGCTCCTCGCTCTGCATCAGGTGCATGAGGACGGCCGTGTCTTCCTCCAACGCGTCGCGCTGTTCGGACGGGTGGATGCCGATCATTCCCGCGTCGGTGGCGAGCGCCCCCGGCCCCAGGCCGAGCATGACGCGCCCGCGCGTCAGGTGGTCGAGCAACGCCAGCCGGTCCGCGACCCACAACGGATTGTGGTAGGGCAGCGACACGACGCCCGTGCCCAGCCGGATGTGCCGGGTGAGGTTCGCGACATGCGCGATGAACAGCATCGGGTCGCCGATCGGCTCCGCGCCGCCCGAATGATGCTCGCCGAACCAGGCTTCGTCGAACCCGATCGCGTCGATCAGCTGCACGATCTCCGTATCGCGCTGCAGCGCGTAGGTCGGGTTGTAGTTGGTCGGCAGATGATGCGGCGGCAGGAACATGCCGAAACGGAAGTTGGTCGTCATGGCGGTGTCTCCGGATCGGGGCGGGGTCCCGAGTAGCTGAAGTCGATCGGATCAGGCTATCAAGTGGATCGCGTTGCTCATCAGAACCGGTAGCGCGCTTCGACCAGGATCGTCCTGGGTTCACCCGGGATGACGGTATTGAGCGCGAACAGGCTTGAGAAACCGACGCCGCCGACGTAATAAACCTTGTCGAACGCGTTCTTGAGGTTCGCGGCCAGCGACCAGCCCGCGACGTCGTTTTCGAGGCCGAGGCGGAAGTTGGCGATCGCATAGCCCGGGATACGCGTGCCCGGGTTGAGCGTGTCGTTGGTCGAGCTGAAGAAGCTCGACGACTGCGCGAACACGTCGCCGCGAAGCGACGCCTCCAGCGCCTGCCCGACGGGCGCCGTCACCTCCGCAAAGGCTGAGCCCGAGTATTCGGGCGTGTCCGGGTAGGGACCGAACGCCACCGCCGGGTTGCCCAGCACCGACACGAGATTGCTCGTGAAGCGCGCATCCGTGTAGTTGAAGCTTCCGCCCAGGCTCAGCCAACGCACGGGCGTTACGACCCCGTCGATCTCCACGCCCGTGACCTTGGACTTGGGGACGTTGACCGTGATGCCCGCGAGCGATCCGAAGATCTGGACGTAGTTGGCGCGCTGGATGTCCTTGATGGACAGGTCGAACGCGGCGATGTTGAAGCGCACGGGAACGTTGCCCAGACGCCCCGCGAACTTCGCCCCGACCTCGAAGTCGGTCGCCTCCTCGGCATCGTACTCGCTGCCGCCGTCATTGCCGAAGCCGGGAAGCGGCGGCGCGAAGAAGTTGAAGCCGCCCGACCGGAAGCTGCGCCGCGTCACCGCGTAGAGCAGCAGATTGGGGGTGAGCTGCTCCTGCAAGCCTAGTTGATAACTGAACTTCTTGAACGTGTCCGACAGCGGGTTGACGAACGCCGGATTGGGGTTGGTCAGGAAGAAGTCGTCGTCCGTATGCTCGAAACGCACCTTTTCGATCGAGTAGCGCCCACCGACCGTGATCCCCAAACCCCCGATCCCCACGATCTCGCTGAGGTCGAGCGTCCCTTGCGCGTAGGCGGCGTAGGTCGTGTTGTCGAAGATGCCGTCGTTGATCTGGTTGGCGGGCGGCGCGACGGGGAGCAGGTCGAACAGCACGCTGAGCGACCGCACGTCGTTCTTCTCGTCGGAGAAATAGAGTCCGGCGACATAGTCCAGCCTGTTGGCGAAGGCCTCGCCGACCAACTGGAACTCTTCGGAAAACTGGGTGAGCAGCCCGCCGCGCCCTTCCGCGCCATTGCTGTCCGACGGGAAGGACGTGCCGTCGAACTCGCCCGCGTCGCTGCTGCGGTTGCGCACATAACCCAGAATATTCTTGATTTGCGTGTCGGGTCCAATGTCGATCGTGGTGACGTTCGACACGACGAGCACCTTGGACTTGTGGAAATTGGGTGCGTCGACGTCGACGCGAAAAGGGCCGCGCGCCTGCTGCTTGGCCGTGAACGCGACGATCCCCTCCGGGTCGACGCCGGGATGCGCGGCGACGAAGCGCGCGAACGCGCCCGGCCCGAACGCGCTGTCGACCGCGGGCGAGTAGAGGAAGTTTGCGGGGACGAAGGGATTGCCTTCGCCGATCGGCAGGATGTTGTAGATGACGCTCGTCAGATTGTCGCCGCCCGAGTGCGCGTAGTCGACGACGAGGTCGTTGGTGATCGCGTCGGTGGGCTTGAACGTCAGGCTGCCGCGCACGTTCTCGCGCTTGACGTCGCCGAGCCTGCCGCCGTCGAAGATGTTGAACTGGTACCCGTCGCGGCGCTGGAAGAACCCAGCCACGCGCAGCAGGAGCTTGTCGTCGATCAGCGGCACGTTGATCGCGCCTTCGACCTGGACATGGTCGTAATTGCCGCCGCGTAGGCTGACATAGCCCTCGAATGCGTTGGTCGGCCGCGCGGACGTGAACAGCACCGCGCCCCCCGTCGCGTTGCGGCCGAACAGCGTGCCTTGCGGCCCTTTGAGGATCTGCACCGATTGCAGGTCGTAGAACGCGGTCGACCCCGACCCGCCGACCTGCACTTCGTTGAAGTACGGCAACACGCTGGGACGCGAGCTGGTGAACGAGTCGACCGTCTGCCCGCGCAGCGAGTAGTTGAGCTGGTTGGAGCTCTGCCCCGCCTTTACGGTGAGTCCGGGTGAGGCGATCTGCAGATCGACTTCGGACACGATCGCGCGCTCGGCCAGCGACTCGGCCCCGATGACCGCAACCGCGACGGGCGTGCGCGAAAGGCTTTCCGACCGGCGCTGCGCGGTAACGATGATTTCGTTCTCGCCCGCCTCGTCGGTCGCGGCCTGCGTGACGACGGGCGCGGGAGCAGGCTGTCCGGGCGCTTCGTCGGGTGCCGCGACCGGCGGCGGCAGTTGCGCCATCGCGGTCGAACTCAGCAGCCCGCCGCCGACGATTAGCGCGAATGCGAATCCGGGCACGCGTCGGACCATGAACAATTCCTTCTCTCCGTGGATCCGCCGCCTCGTTGGTCGAGCAGCGATTGGCCCCAAGAATGGAGCAACAAATATTAGTGTCAACAGCTTTGTTGACGATCAGCCCGAATAATCAACAAGTCCGTTGACATGCCCTTTCGCCGCACGCTAACTTTTGTTTGGAGGTCCCGGAGACTCGCGAACGATCGGATCGCACAGCCGCGGATCGCATGCACCAAGGGTCAAAAGGCCAGGCGCGCGCGATCCGTTGAAAAGCACCGGAGAGGATGCGGATGGCGAACAGTTGCACATTGACGGCGCTGGCTTTGGTCGCTGTCGTCGCTGCGTCCCCCGCCCCCGCGCAGGTCGCGGCACCCGGCGACCCCGCCGAAAGTGCGCAGGACTCGAACGCCGCCTCGGACGCAGTCGGTCCGCCGATCGCCGCGACGGACGAAATCGTCGTGACCGCACAGCGCCGCTCCGAAAGCCTGTCGCGCACCCCGGTCGCGGTGTCGGTGGTCGGCGCGGAGGCCTTGCAGCGGCAGGGCATCACGTCGGAGGCGGATCTGCAGATCGCGGTTCCGGGCCTCGTCGTCAAAGCCGGCTCGTCGTCCGACCAGCTCAACTACGCGATCCGTGGCCAGTCGCTCGACGCGTTCAGCGGCGTGCGCCCGGGCGTGCTGCCCTACTTGAACGAGATCCAGGTCGGCGCGGGCGGGTCGTCCGCCTTCTATGACCTGCAATCGGTGCAGGTGCTGAAAGGCCCGCAGGGCACTCTGTTCGGGCGCAACGCCACCGGCGGCGCGGTGCTGTTTACGTCGACCAAGCCCGGCAACGATTTCGGCGGCTACGCCGGAGCCCGCGTCGGTAATTACGATCTCTTTCAGCTGGAAGGCGCGATCAACATACCGTTTGTCGAGGACAAGGTGCTCGGCCGCGTCGCCGGCTTCTTCCAGCGACGCGACGGGTTTCAGCGCAACCTGTTCGACGGCCACCGCGTCGGCGATGTCGAACGCGAGAACGTACGTGGCAGCCTGACGCTTCGGCCGACGCCGACGCTGACGAACGACCTGGTCGTCGACTACGCGCATTCTGGCGGATCGAGCACGAGCGGGGTCATCTTCACGATCTATCCCACGGGGAGCACGAACGCGCCCGCGCCCGCCAACTTCCTGTTCACGCCCGCGCTCGATACGCTGTTCGGGCCCGGCGCGTTCGCCGCCTATGTCGCGGCGCATCCCGGCGTAGAGCCCGACGGCATCATCGCCGCCACCGCACGCCAGCGCGAGCGCGGGCCGTACGTCATCAACGTCGACTCGCCCAATTTCTACGACGCCAAGAACCTGGTCGTCTCGAACGTCACCGCACTGGACGTCGGAGGCGACACGCAGGTCAAGAACATCTTCGGCTACACCAACCTCAAGAGCAGCGTCGGCTCCGACCTCGACGGATCGGCCTTTACCGTCGACCAGCGCGGCGACATCGGCGGCAACAACGACATCCGCCAGTTCTCCAACGAGCTGCAGGTCCTGGGCAAGGCGTTCGGCAACCGCCTGACCTATGTCGCCGGGTTGTATTTTTCGGACGAGCGCAATGAGGAATTCGACCTCAGCGTCATCTTCGACATCCTGCCGTTCATCCCGCCCACGCGCCAGATCAACAGCGGCGTGACGAGCAGCCGCTCGTTCGCGGGCTACGCGCAAGGAACGCTCGACCTCAGCGAAATCGTCGGCGTGCCCGGCCTCAGCGCGACGGCGGGCGGGCGCTACACGACCGAAAAGGCCACGCTGCTGCACCGGCCCGACGACGTCCTCATCCTCAACCGCGCGCCCAATTACGTCACCCCGCAATCGGACCGGTTCAACAAGTTCAGTTGGCAGCTGGGGCTTCAGCAGCAGTTCGACGACCTGCTGCTCTACGTCACCTCGCGCCGCAGTTTTCGCAGCGGCGGGTTCAACTTCTTCGCCGCGCCGATCGACGGCTTCGGCAACGACGGCGGCAGCGAGTACCGGCCGGAGGTCGCGACCGACGTCGAGGCCGGGGCCAAGTTCCAGGGCGACCTCGGCGGCGCGCCGCTGCGCTTCAACCTCGCCGCCTACCGCCTGTCGATCGACGACATCCAGCGCGTGACCTACGTCCAGATTGCGGGGGCGCCCGCCGCGGTGACGGTCAACGTCCCCAAGACCTGCGTCCAAGGTTTCGAGATCGACGGGGTCGCTCAACACGCGCGTTCCGGGCGAGCCGCGCACGTTCTAACTCGACGCACGCCACAGCTTCTGACGATTTTGAAGGAGTAAGGCCATGCTGAACCCGGAAAACGAATTCATCATCGACGCAGTGTCGCACGCGTATAATCTCGACCCCAGCAACTATGCCGACGTGGCGTCGGCCAAGCCGATTTCCGACTTGACCTACCTGATCGGCGGGATCGGATCGCCCGAGGCGCAATACAACGTGCCGCGCGAGAGCTACATCAACGACTGGGCGCCCGAGGACATCGCCAACATCCTGTTCAAGGAGACCGCGACCGATTTCGCGGTGGCGCACACGCTGCCGCTCTACTGCTACAAGGACGGATTTTGTTCGATCGAGAAATCGGCCGAGTTCGTCCAGCGATGGCCGCAACGCTTCCGCGCCTATGCCGCGGTCGATCCGCTGCGCCCTGACTGGGTCGCCGAACTGGACCGGCAGGTCGAGCTGTTCAAGCCGATCGGCCTGAAAGTCTACCCGACGAGCTGGAACGGAACGACCATCTCGCAATGGAAGATGAACGATCCCAAGGTCGCCTACCCCGTTTACGAACGCGCGATGCACCACGGGATTAAAGTCATCGCGGTGCACAAGGCAGTACCGCTCGGGCCGGTCGTCGCCGAGGACGCGTTCAACCCCGGCGACCTGGAAGGCGCGGCGGGCAATTTCCCCGATCTCTCGTTCGAGATCGTTCACGGCGGCATCGCGTTCAGCGAGGAGACGGGCTGGCTGCTCGCCCGCTTCGCCAACATCTTCATCAATCTCGAAGTGTCCAACATCATCCTCGAACGCCGGCCGCGCACGTTCAGCAAGATGCTGATGGACCTGCTCAAGGTCGGCGGGATGCCGACGCTCGACCGCTTCGTGTGGGCGACGGGCTGCTCGCTGGCGCACCCGCGCCCGACGATCGACGCGTTCTGCGCCTACGAGATTCCCGAGGACCTGCTGCAGGACGCGGGGCTGTTCGGGCCGCTGTCGCAGATTACCGACGACCACAAGCGCGGCATTCTTGCGGATAATTACGCGCGCATGCACGGCCTCGACATCGCCGCGCTCAAAGCCGGCGTCGCCGACGACGAGTTCGCCAGGGCACGCCGCGCCGACCCCTACCCGGAACCGTTCAGCACCATCGCGCGCTGGCCGGAGATCCAGCGACGGCGGTCGGAGGAAAGCTACGCAATGGCGGCGGAATGACGGCCGATCTCGAACAGGAGGTCCGCGCCGCGCTCGACACGATCAAGGACCCGTGCAGCGTCGCCACGTGCGTGCCGATGGGGCTCGACGAGATGGGAATCGTCAAGTCGATAGCGGTCGCCCCCGACGGGCATGTCGACGTGGAGTTCCGGCTGACCTCGCCGTTCTGCGAGATGATCGCGTACATGCGCAACGAGGCTCTGGCCAAGGTCGGCACGCTTCCCGGCGTCACGGGCGTCACGGTCCGCCACGACCGCGGCTTGGACTGGGATTCCGACATGATCGCACCGGCGGCGCAGGCGCGCCGGCGGCAGCGGCTGGACATGCTTCACGCGCTGCCCGCTCGATGACACGCGACCCGACCACAAGGAGTGCACCATGCTTTTGATCAGCGCCACACCCAGCCCGTTCGCGCGAAAAGTGCGGATCTCGCTGATGGAGAAGGGCGTGCCCTTCGACATGCAGAACGAGATCCCGTGGCACGCGGACACCGCCACGCCGCGCTACAACCCGCTCGAACAGCTTCCCATCCTCATCCCTGACGAAGGCGAGCCGGTTTACGAGTCGACCTACATCATGGACTGGCTCGAATACGCCTACCCAGAGCCTTCGATGCTGCCGCCCGATCCGGCGGGCGCGATGGAAGCCAAGCGCATTCAGGTCATCGCCGAAGGAATCATGGACGCGACCGTGCAACTGTTCTTCGAAGCCCAGCGCGAGCACGAAAGCCTCGAATGGACGCAGCGGCAATTGCGCAAGGTCGTCGGCGGGATGACCGAGCTCGACCGCCGCCTAGGCGACAGGACCTATTTCGTGGGCGACCGCTTCGGGCTGGCCGACATTGCCGCGGTGTCCGTGCTGGGCATGCAGCAGGTCGTCGAGGGCAGCGGGCTCGTCGCCAAGTGGCACGCGATCGACGACCGCATCGGCGATTGGCGCGAGCTCTACCCCAATTTGGCGCGTTTTGACGTGGAAATGAACGAGCGCCCTTCCGTACGCGACACCAACCCGATCATGTTCGCGTTCGCCGAGAAGATCGTTTGAAGGCGGCGGCGTGACTGGCCGACTGAACGGCAAGGTCGCGATCGTCACGGGCGCGGCGTCGCCCGCCGGGTTCGGGTTCGCGACCGCGCGGCGCTTCGCCCGCGAGGGCGCGCGCGTCGTGCTGACCGACATCGCGGCCGCCGACGTTGAGGCGCGGGGCGCGGAGTTGACAGGCGACGGCCTGGATGTCCGCGCGTGCAGGCAGGACGTCACCGACGAGACGGGTTGGGACGCGGTACGCGACCTGGCGCTGGGCGCGTTCGGGCGCATCGACGTGCTGGTCAACAACGCGGGTATCGTGCGCCCGAGCGGCATCGCCGAGGCCACGCTCGACAACTGGAACACGCATATCGGCGTCAACCTGACGAGCGTCTTCCTCGGCTGCCGCATGGCCGTCGCACAGATGCGCGCGCAAGGCGGGGGCGGGTCGATCGTCAACATCTCGTCGATCGCCGGGCTGGTCGCCTTTCCAGGCCTCGCCGCCTACGTCGCGAGCAAGGGCGGGGTGCGGCTGCTGACCAAGGCGGTCGCGCTCGACGTCGCGGCCGAGGGCATCCGCGTCAACTCGGTGCACCCCGGCCATCTCGACACCGACATGCTGGCGGGCGCGCGCGAGGTCGCGCCCGACATGGTCGCCGCGATGATCGCCAACGTGCCGATGCGGCGGCTGGGCGGCGCGGAGGAGATCGCCAACATGAACCTGTTCCTGGCTTCGGAAGAGGCGACGTACATCACCGGCGCGGAGTTCGTCGTCGACGGCGGACTCACCGCAAAGTAAATTGGCCGCCAAATAATTTTCGAGGAGAGCGCGCGCATGAACAGGCTGAACGGCAAGATCGCGATCATCACGGGCGCGTCACAGGGCATGGGGGCCGCGCACGCCCGCGCTTTCGTGGCCGAAGGGGCCAAGGTCGTCCTGACCGATCTCGCCGAACCCGCCGGGCAGGCGCTCGCCGACGAACTCGGGCCAGACGCGCTGTTCGTGCGGCACGATGTGGCGAGCGCGGACAACTGGCGGCGGGTCGTGTCGGAAGGCGAGGACGCGTTCGGCAAGGTCAACGTGCTGGTTAACAACGCAGGCATCGTCGGCCCGCTCGCATCGGTGGTGGACCTGACCGAGGAACAGTTTTCCCACATCTGCGCGGTCAATCAGACGGGCGTGTTCCTGGGGATGCGGGCGGTCATCCCGTCCATGCTCGCGCTGGGTGCCGGATCGATCGTCAACATCTCGTCCATCTCCGGCATGGTCGCGAACATCGGTGTGCCCAACCTCGCCTATGTCGGAAGCAAGTTCGCGGTGCGCGGCATGACCAAGCAGGTCGCGGTCGAATACGGCGCGCGCAAGATCCGCGTGAACTCGGTGCATCCGGGCTACGTCCTGACGCCGATGATGGTCGCGGCGACCGACGAGCATGGCGGCGGCGCGGCGGACCATATTCCGCTCGGCAGGATGGCGGATCCCTCAGAAGTCGCGAACCTCGTCGTGTTCCTCGCCTCTGACGAAGCGTCGTTCATCACCGCGGCCGAGCACATCATCGACGGCGGCATGATCGCGCTTTGACGCAACGAAGCCCCGCCACATGCGTGGCAGGGCTTCGTGATCTGGTTGCGGGAGTAGGATTTGAACCTACGACCTTCAGGTTATGAGCCTGACGAGCTACCGGGCTGCTCCATCCCGCGACGGGAGCGCTCGAGACGCTCCGAAAGTAGAAGAGCCGCCCAGACGAACGCTTGACGCGAACGGCCGGACGGCTCGGACATGTAAATGGGTTCATGCACACACGCTGGCTACAAAGCCTGGCGGCTACCTACTCTTCCATCGCTTGAGCGATAGTACCATTGGCGTAAATCGGTTTCACGGCCGAGTTCGGGATGGGATCGGGTGGGTCACGATTGCTATGACCACCAAGCTATGGAGCCAATGCATTTTGCGGGTTCGAAAATCGATGCAGGTATTAAGCGTCTCTAGCTGATCATCAACCTGACGATCCTGACCACCGGCCAAGACTGTCATTGATGGTGAGATTCTCAAGCGCGAACAGAGCAATTAGGACCGGTAAGCTCCATGGATTACTCCACTTCCACACCCGGCCTATCAACGTCGTGGTCTACGACGGCTCGATGAAATCTTATCTCGAGGGAGGCTTCCCGCTTAGATGCTTTCAGCGGTTATCCC
>CAXUJK010000008.1:0-27273 GCA_964251385.1 uncultured Sphingomonadaceae bacterium
ATGTGGAGCAACCGGTAACCGTGCGTAGTCAGCGCGCGGTTGTCGAACGTGAAGACCCGGACGGTTACCGCCCGGCAGCATCGAAGGAGTAATCGCATGTCACGCACCATTACCGCATTGTTCGACACCCGCGCCGAAGCCGAAGCGGCCAAGACGCGGTTGACGTCCGCCAGCATCGACGCAGACAACGTCCGCATCGTCGACCAGAGTTCCGGTTCGGACTTGGGCATGGGCGGTTCGTCGGGCATGTCGTCTTCCTCGGGATCGTCGTCGGAGGGCCACGGCTTCTGGGCCGGCCTCAAGGACATGTTCGTTCCCGACGAGGATCGTCACAGCTACAATGAAGGCATCAGCCGCGGCGGCTCGCTCCTGTATGCATCCGTCGACGACGACGATGTCGACCGCGCGATCGACCTGCTCGAGCAGACGGGCAGCATCGACATGGACGAGCGCGAGAAGAGCTGGAAGAGCGAAGGCTGGGCTGGCTACACGCCGTCCAATCTGGGTTCGACGGGCGGCACGGGCATGGGCACCACCGGGCTCGGCGCATCCACCGGTACGTCGATGGGGACGACCAGCACCGGCAACGAAGAGCGCATACAGCTCGCCGAGGAGCAGCTGGTCGTGGGTAAGCGCGAAGTCAATCGCGGTGGCGCGCGCATCCGCTCCTATGTGGTCGAGAAGCCGGTAACCGAGCAGGTCTCCCTGCGCGAGGAGCATGTGCACGTCGAGCGTCGCCCGGTCGATGGTACGGCGAACGCGGCCAATCTCGACAAGAGCGCGCTGTTCCAGGAGCGCACGATCGAGATGACCGAAACCGCCGAGGAAGCCGTCGTCGGCAAGACGGCCCGCGTCACGGAAGAGCTCGTCGTGTCCAAGACGGCGGACCAGCGCACCGAAACGATATCGGACACGGTTCGCAAGACCGAAGTCGACATCGACGAGACGGGTACGCGCGGCGGTTCGGCGACGGGCGGTTCGGCCATGGGCGGCATGGATCGCGACCGCACGTAAACGTCAGTTCGAAGGACAAGGAGAGGAGGCGGCCGGAAACGGTCGCCTCTTTTTTTTGCGCCTGCTCGCGTGTCTTGCCGGTAGCGCGCATGGCTTGGGCCGCGTAGACGGATCGGCTTATGGCGCGCTCATCACGATCGAACGACTGGGGCTTTCCCCGCTGGCGCGAATACGGTTCGTCGCGGGAGGCGGAAGCTGTCCGGCTGTGCGACCGCTACGGCTGCACGCAGGCCGGGACCTGTCCCGCGCCCAAGGCCCCGAACAAGCCCGATCGTTGGCTGTTCTGCGTCGCGCACGCGGGCGAGTACAACCGCGGCTGGGACTATTTCCAAGGATTGTCGCCCGAAGAGGCCGCGGTGCGCGAAGCATCGGAAACGCAGGATGCGGGCGGCTTCAACCAAGCGAAATATTACGGTTGGGGCGGGGCGGGGGACGGCACGCGGTCGCGCGACGAGATGCGCTCGCTCGACGTGCTGGGCGTCGAGGTCGACGCGGACTTCGACACGATCAAGGCCGCGCATCGCAGGCTGGCCAAGGCCAATCATCCCGATCTCGTGCCCGACGATGCGGAAGCCGCGATCCGCTTCCAGGCGGTGCAGGCGGCCTACGAGATCCTACGTCAGGCGGAAGACCGCCGGGTCGCGGTCGAAGGTGCGTTCTCCGCCTCCGACGAACGCTAAGCCGTCGTCATGAAAGTGGCCGCGACGTGCGCGATCGGGTCGTCCGGGTCGCCGTCGTGCGCGGTCCCGCGTGTGAACGCTATGGTGCGGGTCAGCCGGTAGCACTCTCCGCGACCGAAGATGTCGCGGCCGGGCGCCGCGGCGCGCAGGTAGTCGATCCGCATGTCCAGCGTCGCTTGCGGCACGAAGCGGTCGCGCCGGATCCACACCGCCATCGATGTCGCCATGTCCATCAGGCTGACGATCGGGCCGGACGCGATTATGCCCGTGTCTGGGTCGCCGACGAGACGCGGATTTTCGGGGAGGACGAGTTCGGACCAGTCGCCGCCATGCGACACGTAGCGCAGGCCGAGCGCGGCGGTGTGGCCGAGCTTGTGGATCAGCTTCATGAACAGCAGTGGGTCGAACGATCCGGTAAGCAGCGTCGCGATCGCGGGATCGCTCACGAGGCCATTGTCATGAGATTGGCGCGAAGCGGCCGGCGGTCTCGCGGATCAGCGCGATCATGTTGGGTATGCCCTGCGTCCGATTGGAGCTGAGCTGCGCGCCGAGGTCGAACGGGGCGAGCGCGTCCTCGATGCTGGTACGCAGGATCTCATCGGCGGCGCGGTCCTGCACCGCGAGCAGGACGAGCGCGATGATGCCTTTGGTGATCCCGGCGTTGCTGTCGGCCAGGAAGTGCAGCCGGTCGCCCGCTGCCTGCGGGTATACCCACACCGACGCCGAACACCCGCGCACCAGCGTCGCGTCGGTCTTGAGCGCGTCGGGCATCGGCTCCAGCGCGCGTCCGAGATCGATCAGCAGGCGGTAGCGGTCGTCGGGTTCGAGGAGCTCGTATTCTTCAAAGGCGTCTTCGAGCGTGGCGGGCAGGGGCATGACGGCGAGATAGGCTTTGATCCCACGTCATTCCAGCGCATGCTGGCATCTCAGGGGCATAGAGCTGCCGTCCATCGTCTTCCCCTGAGATCCCGGCCTGCGCCGGGATGACGTTATGTTACAAATCGACGCCCGCCGCGATCCCTTCAAGCTTGCGCACGCGTTCCTTGAGGTCGGCGAGTTCGATGCGCGAGGTCGGCGACACGGGCATGTCGCCGCGGCCGCCGATCTCCAGCCGCCGGACCTCTAGCCAGCCCTGCCAGCCTTTCAGCGCCGCCAGGCTCGCCATGCCGAGAGCGGCGAGACCGGCAAGCGACAATGTCACGATGTTCGGATCGGTCACCGCGCCCTCCTTATTTGTCGCGCAGCCGCTCGATCTCGCGATCGAGATGGCTGTCCTTGTCGGTCGCGATACGCTCCAGGACCGCGATGCGCTCCTTCAGCGTGCGGACCTCGTCGCGCAGCCGCGCCGCGTCCGCGTTTCCGGTCTCCCCGTCCCCGCGCGGCTCCGATCGATTCCTGCTCTTCATGACCCCGCCGATGACCGCGATCAGTACGATCAGCACGATCATCCATTGTCCACCGCTCATCCCAACTCTCCCTGTTGTGCGTCGTGCATGTCTAATTGGCGGGGCCGCGAAGCCCCTCGATCTCGCGCACCAGCCGGCCGCTGTCGTCCGTGACGATGCGCTCCACCGTCGCGAGACGGTCCTTGATCGACCCGAGTTCTGCGCGAAGCTGTGCATTCTCCTGCGTGAGAAGCTTGACGCGCTCGGTCGTTTCGCCAGCGACGACCGGGTGAAGCGGCTTGCCCCAGCTCGTCTCGAGCGGATAGCCGTTCTTGATCCGCAGCCAGGTCGTGACGATCCAGCCGACGATCGCGAGCCCACCAATCAGCATACCGCCGAGGATGATGTAGGGCAGAATGGGCAGGATGATCTGTTCTGCAGGGTTCATCATCTTTCTCCATGGCGAAGCGCATCGATCTCGCGCGCGGTGCGTGTGGCGGGGTCGGTGGCGATGCGTTCCAGGACGGCGAGCCGCTCCTCCAGTCGTCCGACCTGTCCCTGCAGGCGCTCGTTCTCGGTTGCCAACAGTTCGGCCTTGCGTGCGTTGGACAGCCCGCCGTCCTTCTCGACCGTCTTTCCCCAATCGTCGGTGATCGGGTAGCCGTGCTTCGCGCGTATCCAGCTCGTGACGATCCAGCCCAGCGTGCTCATCGCGATGATCGCGAGGACGAATTCGGGTCCGTGCCAGCTCATGTCCGTAAACTCCCCTGTTGGTCAGGCTGCGCTCAGCGCAGCTTCTCGATCTCGTTGGCCAGACTCATGTTGCCGCTCGTGACGTGCGTCTCGATGTCGGCGAGCCTGCGGTCCAGGTCGCGGAAGCGCGAGCGGACGTCGCGGACCGAGCGGCCCGGCGATGCGCGCACGCCCTGCCAGAACTTGGTTTCCGCCGGAGAGTCGTCGGCGATATCGCGCGGCTTGTCCTCGGCCATCCACGCGGTCAGCCAGTAGGCAATGATCGTCCACGGAAAGCCGCCCATGACGGTCAGGATGACGGTGGCGACCCGCACCAGCGTGACGTCGAAGCCCGTGTAGTCCGCGATGCCCGCGCACACGCCCTTGTACTTGCGGTTGCGGCGATCGAGGTAGAATTTGGTGCGGCGCGAGACGTTCATCGACGGGGTTCCTGTATGCGGGGTTGGCGAGGTTCGGCGGCAATACCGTTCGCGCGCCAGGCGGGGTTTTCGGCGTCCATGATGCGCTCGATGGTTACCACTCGGTCGTCGAGGCGGCGCGCGAGATCATGGAGGTCGTCGAGCAGGTTCTCGTCCTGCGTCGTAAGCGTCGCGGCGGTTTTCCACTTGGTGATGTAGTGAAACACCAGCCAGGGCAGGGCGACGAAGAGCAGGAACATGCTCACGATACCCATCATCGCAACCAAGCCGAAGTCTGGATCTCCGTTCATGGCTCAGCTCTCCTTCGACTGCACGCGCGCCTTCATGGCGGCGAGTTCGGCGTCGACCTTTTCCTCGCCGCGTAGGTCCGCGATCTCCTCTTCCAGCGACTTGACCGCGCCCAGCGACAGCGCGTCCGCGCGGCCCTCGGCGTAGTCGGCGCGCTTTTCGAGCACTTCGAAGCGGCTGAACGCCTCGGCGACCTTGGGGCCGGAATACAGCTCGCGCATCCGCTCCCGGTTGTGCGCGCTCTCCATCCGCGAGGAAATCGCGTTCTGCTTGGCGCGCGCCTCGCGCAGCTTGGCCTGGAGCTTGGCAATGTCGGCTTCAGACATGCGCAACGCCTCGTCGATCGTGTTGATCTCGGTCTGCAGTTCGGCGACCATTCCGCCGGCCTTCTGCTTCTCGACGAGCGCGGCCTTGGCCAGGTCCTCGCGATCCTTGGACAGAGCGAGCTCGGCCTTTTCGGTCCAACTCGCCTGAAGCGCTTCCAGCTTGACGATGTGGCGGCGCATTTCCTTGCTGTCGGCGATCGATCGGGCGGCCGACGACCGCACTTCGACCAGCGTCTCTTCCATTTCGAGGATGATCATGCGGATCATCTTGGCCGGGTCTTCCGCCCGGTCGAGCAGGTCGGAGAAGTTGGCGGCGACGATGTCGCGGGTGCGGGAGAAAATGCCCATACTATGGCTCCTTGAGGTTGGTTGCTTGCCGGTCAGACGATCTTGACCTGACCGGAAGCGGTGAAGGGCGTCGCGGCCGGACCGACCGCCGCGCCGATCATGGCGAAGCTGACGAGGACGGCGCCGATGGCGGCGGTGAGGCTGCGCTGCAGATTGCTGTTCTTGTACATTTGGAAAACTCCCTGAACTGGTTGCGTCCCGCGTCTTCTGCGGTGACGGAACAAGCTTTGCAGGAAGCGTGCCAAGTGAACGGAATGACAGTTTTCCGCCAAGGAGGGTGTTGCAGGAAGTGAATTGCATCTTCATCCTTGCTAAAGCTAAGCGGATTATGCCAACTCTTGGCAAATGGAACGCACCACGCACTTCATCGGTCAGTCCAGCGTCTTCCTCGATGCGGTGGAAAGGGCAAGCCGCGCCGCGCCGCTCAACCGCCCGGTCCTCGTCATCGGCGAGCGCGGGACCGGCAAGGAGCTGATCGCGGAACGCCTGCACCATCTATCGTCGCGTTGGGCGGGGCCGCGCGTGACCCTCAACTGCGCCGCGTTGCCCGAAACGCTGATCGAAGCCGAACTGTTCGGACACGAGGCGGGCGCGTTCACGGGCGCGACGCGCGCGCGCGCGGGGCGGTTCGAGGAAGCGGACGGAGGCACGCTGTTTCTCGATGAGTTGGCTACGTTGTCGGCGGCCGCGCAAGATCGGCTGTTGCGCGCGGTTGAATATGGCGAAGTGACGCGCATCGGCGCGAGCCGGCCCGTCACCGTGGACGTGCGCATCGTCGCCGCCACCAACGAGCATCTGCCGCGGCTCGTCGAACAAGGCCGCTTCCGCGCCGACCTGCTCGACCGCCTGTCGTTCGAGGTCATCACCTTGCCTCCTTTGCGCGCGCGCGTCAGCGACGTGCCGCTGCTTGCCGAACATTTCGCACGGCGCATGGCGGCCGAGCTCGAATGGCCGCGCTGGCCCGGCTGGTCGGCGGCGGCGGCCGAAGCGCTCGCCGGGCACGGCTGGCCAGGCAACGTGCGCGAATTGCGCAACGTCGTGGAGCGCGCCGTCTACCGCTGGGAGGATCCGGAACGCGCGGTGGACGCGATCGAGTTCGATCCGTTCGCCTCGCCTTGGGTCGCGGCGGGGGTGGAAGCGGCGGCTGATTCAGCGCCCGTCGACCCACTCAGGCCGGCACCCGCCATCGGCGGCTTTCGCGAGTCAGTCGAAGCGCACGAACGCGGACTGCTCGTCGCAACGCTGGAGGCGCAACGCTACAACCAGCGCGCCGCCGCCGCCGCGCTCGGCCTGAGCTACGACCAGTTCCGCCACGCGCTGCGCCGCCACAAGCTGCTGGAGCGCGCCGCTTGACGCGCCGGCACCAAAGCTCTTGCACTTTGCGTCGCACCGCGCGTTAGCAGTTTCGACCCCACAGGAGACACGACATGGCGTTCGAACTGCCCCCGCTGCCCTACGACCACGCCGCGCTGGAGCCGACGATCGACGAGGCGACGATGAGGCTTCATCACGGCAAGCACCATCAGGCGTATACGGACAAGCTCAACGAAGCCGTCGCGGCGGACCCGGCGCTGGAGGGCAAGTCGATCGGCGCGATCATGGCCGACATCGCGTCGCAGCCCAAGAAGGTGCGCGACAACGGCGGCGGTTATTG
Organism: uncultured Sphingomonadaceae bacterium; assembly: GCA_964251385.1. GTDB lineage: Bacteria > Pseudomonadota > Alphaproteobacteria > Sphingomonadales > Sphingomonadaceae > CADCVW01. Next base: position 6,868 of record CAXUJK010000008.1, read on the forward strand.
GAACCACGAATTCTTCTGGGAAAGCATGATCCCGGGCGGCGGTCAGCCGAGCGGCGCGCTGGCGCAGGCGATCGATGCCAAGTTCGGGTCGCTGGACGGCCTCAAGACGAAGTTTAGCGAGGCGGGCGTGGGGCAGTTCGGGTCGGGCTGGGTGTGGCTGATCGTCGACGAAACCGGCGAGCTGGCGGTTACGTCGACGGCCAACCAGGACAACCCGCTGATGGGCGACGCAGCCGCGAAAGGCACGCCGATCCTGGGCAACGACGTGTGGGAGCACGCTTATTACCTGACGTACAACAACCGGCGGCCGGATTACCTGAAGGCGTGGTGGGACGTCGTCAACTGGGACAAGGCGGCAGCGCGGTACGAGGCAGCGACGGCTTAGCGCCAATACTACGTTCCTCCAGCGCCCCTCGTTTTCACTGGGGACGAACGGTTTCCAGTTCGAATCCTTCTTCGTTCGTCCCGAGTGTAAACGAGGGGCGCTAAGCTGGCGGGGGTCGGTTATTGAGGCGGAGGCGCGCCCGCCGCTTCCGCTTCCACCTTGTCCGCCATCAGCCCGTGCTTGAGCAGCATCGGGATGTTGGCGGCGGCGAACAGCAGCGTGGCGGGCATGACGCCCCACAGCTTGAAGCCGACCCAGAAATCCCAACCGCTGTTTCGCCAGACCAGTTCGTTGACGATCGCCATGGCGACAAAGAACAGAGCCCAGTTGATCGTCAGCTTCTTCCAGCCGGCATCGTTCAAACCGGGGTACGCCGACCCCAGGAGTTGCCGCAGCAACGGGCGACCCGTCGCGAGCCCGAACCCCAGGATGCTGGAAAACATGAGGTAGACGATCGTCGGCTTCATCTTGATGAAGTCTTCGTTATCGAAATACAGCGTCAGCCCACCGAACCCGAGCACGAGCGCGCCCGACATCCACAGCATCGGCGAGATCGCGCCGAAGCGCAGCCTGGAGATCAGCATCGACACCGCGGTCGCGGCCATGAACGCGGCGGTGGCGATGCGGACCTGCGCCATCTTGTCGTCGCCGCCCGTGAGCGCGTTGACGACGAAGAAGATCAGGATCGGCCCGAAGTCGAGCGCGAGCCGGAACAGCGGACCCGGCTCGTCGGGCTTCTTGGCGGCGTCGGTCAAGTCAAACTCCTGCGATGGCCTGCGCGGTCTCGCGCGCGTCGAACGGGCGCAGGTCGGCCAAGCCTTCGCCGACGCCGATCGCGTGCACGGGCAATCCGTACTGCTCGGCCGCCGCGACGAGCACGCCGCCGCGCGCCGTTCCATCGAGCTTGGTCATGACCAGGCCGGTAACGCCAGCCTCTCGGCCGAATACCTCAATTTGAGAAAGTCCGTTCTGGCCCGTGGTGGCGTCGAGCACGAGCACGACGTCGTGCGGCGAGGCGGGGTTGAGCCGCCCCAGCACGCGACGGATTTTTGACAACTCATCCATCAGCCCCGCCTTGTTCTGCAGCCGCCCCGCCGTGTCGACGATGAGCACGTCGATGCCCGTCTCCGTCGCCTGCCGCACCGCGTCGAACACGATCCCCGCCGCGTCGCCGCCCTGTCCACCGGACACGACGGCGACGCCGACGCGATCGGCCCACGTCTTCAACTGCCCGATCGCGGCGGCGCGGAAGGTATCGCCCGCGGCGAGCATGACGCCGTAATCCTGATCGACGAAACTTTGCGCGAGCTTGGCGATCGTGGTCGTCTTGCCCGACCCGTTGACGCCGATGACGAGGATGACGTGCGGGCGCGGAAAGCCCGTGATCTCCAGCGGCACCGCGACGGGGGCGAGAATCTTCTCGATCTCCTCGGCCACGATGTGGCGAACGCCGGACTCGTCGAGCACGCGCGCGTAGCGTTCACTGGCGATCCGTGTCCTGATCCTGCGCGAGGTCGCGGGGCCGAGGTCCGACGCGATCAGCGCATCCTCGATCTCGTCGAGCGTGGTGTCGTCGAGCGCGGCCTTCGTGAACAGCCCACCGAGATTCTCGCCGAGCCTTTCGGATGTTTTTGCAAAGCCGCCGCGCAAGCGATCGAGCCAGCTCACGAACGTGGCCCGGCAAGATCAAGGTTCGGGACAAACGACCTTTGCGGAGGTAGGATCACGCGAAGGCCGCCAGATCGATCTCACCCGTGAACACATGGGTGGCGGGACCGGTCATGCGGATCGGACCGCCTTGGCTCCAATCGATCACGAGGTCGCCGCCGGAAAGCGAGACGGTGACGGGGCCCGTCGCGCGCCGCGTACGCATCGCGACGATCGCGGTCGCGCACGCGCCCGTGCCGCACGCGCGCGTCAGCCCCGCGCCGCGTTCCCAAACACGCAGCCGGATTCGGTCCGCCGCGACCGTTGCGACGTTCACGTTGATGCGATCGGGGAAAAGCGGATCGGTTTCGATGCGCGGACCGAGCCCGCCCAACTCGACCGCGTCGCAATCGGGCACGAAGAAGACGAGGTGCGGGTTGCCGACGTTGACCGCGGCGGGCCTGGCAAGCTCGTCCCACGCGACAGGCATGTCGTTCGTGTCCATGGCTTCCGCGAGCGGGATGTCCGCCCACCCGAACCGGGGCGCGGGCAGGGTGACGGATATGCCGCCCCCGGTCGTATCCGCCGACAGCAAGCCGCCGCGCGTCGCGATCGTGGCGGATCCACCGAGCAGCTGAGCGACGCATCGGGTGGCATTGCCGCAGGCTTCGACTTCACCGCCGTCCGCGTTGTAGATCCGCATTTCCGCGTCGGCCCGGGCCGACGGACGGAGCACGATCAGCTGGTCGCAACCGACCCCCGTCATGCGGTCCGCCAAGCCGCGCGCACGCGCCGCGTCCATGACCATGTCCGCCCGGCGCGCGTCGAAGACGACGAAGTCGTTTCCCAATCCGTGCATCTTGTGGAAGCGGGTCAGCATCCCGCGCGATCTAGGGTGAGGGGTGTGGCAAGTCCACCGGGCGACGAGCTAGCGCGCGTCGGCCACCTTGTTGCGCATGGCCCAGCCCGGCCGGTCACGGCCGTATGTGTCCTCGCGAAAGACGAGGCCTTTCGCGGCGGGGGCCGCGGTCAGGTAGGTCATGTAGACGGGCACGGGTTCGGGCAATTCGACGCGCTGTTCAGGTGCTTTGCCGTCCGGCGTCGGCACCTTTCCGAACAGCCACTTGGCCAGGCGCTGCGCATCCTCGACGCGGACGCAACCCGCGCTCAGGTGACGGTCGGCGGCGGCGAACAGGTGCTTGTCGGGGGTGTCGTGCAGGTAGATGCCCATGTCGTTGGGCAGCACGAACTTCATCTTGCCCATGGAATTGTCCTTGCCCGGCAATTGCCGCACGCGAACCTCGGCCGTGCCCGCGGCGACGGCTTTCCAGTCGATCGTCTTGGGATCCAGCACAGTGGGCGTCTCGCCCCAGTCCGACAGCACTTCGTAACGCATCGTCTTCAGATACTTGACGCCCTTGGACAGCACGCCCGGCGCGACGCGTTCGCGGGCGAGATCGGGCGGGACGTTCCAGTAGGGGTTGACGAGGACGTAGTGCAGCAGCCCCGCAAGCATCGGCGTGGGGTCCGACGCCTTGCCGACGATGACCTTCATCGTGTCCGCAACGCGCCCGTTCTCGTACATCCACATGCGCGCGCCCGCCGCATCGACGAGGATGTAGCGGCGGCCCGGATCGGTCGGCAGGACGCGCGCACGTTCGAGATTGGTGCGGATCAACGCGGAGCGGTCCGGCTGGACTTCGTTCATCTTGGCGATCGTGCGCGGACCCGCCACGCCGTCCACGGGCAGTCCTTGCAAGAGTTGAAACTCGGCGACCGCGGCCGCGACATCGCGGTCGTACGCGCCGTCTCCAGGCAGGCCGAGCCTATGGCGCAGCGCCCACACGGCTGCGCCCTGCGTGCCGGGACGAAGGGTCGCGGCGGCGGGGACGAGCGGACCGCCGCCGGACACGTCACGCGCCTCGGCCGCGCCCAGCGCATCGCGCAGGTCGGCGTAGACCGGGTTCATCCATCCCATCGAAGCGATATAGCGCGACAACGAGGGCGCCGCGGCGGCGGCGGCAAGCAACGACGCTGCGCTCGGCGCGCGCGGAGTGAGCTCCGGGTTGAGATAAACGGTGCCGACGTTGCGCGGCCGACGCGCGGCGGCTGCGTAGCGTACGAACGCGCGCGAGAATGCCACGTCTGCGCGCCCGATGGCTTTGGGTGATCCGACTTCGGCTCGCTCGATCAGCCCCGTCAGGGAACGACGATCGAACTCATCGGGATCGAGCCCGTCGAGCCGCGCGTCGCTCATCAGATCGAGGAGAGTGCCGGCAGCCGCGCGATCGTTTTCGTTGAACCAGAGCGGTCGGTTCCCGCGTGCCGCATAAAAGGCGCGGATATCACCATCGGACCGCGACGCCGACCTGATCGCCGACGCCTGCGCCCGGAAATCCTGCGCGGCGGCCGGAACCGATGTCAGAACGACACCAATCCCGACCGCGGTGCTAAGGGCGGACGAACCCCACATCTTGTCGAGGATGCGTGTGTTCATCCGCCTCGCCCCCATCGCTTAGCCGCGCTCGCCCGAACGGCGGTAGCTGGCGCGCGGCTTGACGTGCATCGGACGGCCGCTGTCGTAATACTTGCCGTCGTAGTAGCCGTTTCCGTCGCGGTCGTAATACTCGCTGTCCTCGTAACCGTCGCCGTCATTGTCGCCGAGCAAAGCGCCCGCGACGCCGCCGACGACCGCGCCTGCGACCGCGCCTTCGACCGGACTGACGCCGCCGATCACCGCGCCGCCGACCGCGCCCGCGGCCGCGCCGATCGCCGCGCCCGTTCCGGCGTTGCGCAACGTGTTGTCGGTGCGGCCGTCGTCGTAGCCGCCGTTTTCGTACCCGCTATTGTCGTAGCCGGCGTTGCGATCGGCAGTGGTCGCGCACGCGCCCAGCGTCATCGTTCCGGCGAGCAGCAGTCCGGTCAAAAGCTTTTGCATCGATAATCTCCTTGGCTGGAGCCATCGAACCCGACGACATCCGTGTTTTCGTAACGCCCGTGGAATAGAAAGTTCCGTGTGGGCGCACTACGAGCTTGGCCGCGGCGTCCCAGAGGTGGACGGTTGCGGTCCCGCGCCTGACCATCTAATGAACGAAGCGACTGCAGAACGCTGGCCGACGAGGTTTCGTCCGCCGGCGGTTTTTGCGTGGCGGAGAACTTGTCCAAGATGTTTGATAGCCTGAGCGATCGCCTGGGAGGCGTCTTCGACCGCCTGCGCGGCCGCGGGGCATTGAACGAGGTCGAGGTCCGCGCCGCGATGCGTGAGGTGCGGATCGCGCTGCTCGAGGCGGACGTCGCGCTGCCCGTCGTGCGCGACTTCATCGACAAGGTGACCGAACAGGCGGTCGGCGCGTCCGTACTCAAATCGATCACGCCGGGCCAGCAGGTCGTCAAGATCGTCAACGATGCGCTCGTCGACATGCTGGGCTCGGACGCGGCCGAGTTGAACGTCGACGTGACGCCGCCCGCGGTGATCATGATGGTCGGGCTGCAGGGGTCGGGCAAGACGACGACGACGGCGAAGATCGCCAAGCGGCTGAGCGAGAAAGGCCGCAAGAAGGTCCTGATGGCCTCGCTCGACGTCGCGCGTCCGGCCGCGCAGGAGCAGCTCGCGGTGCTGGGCACGCAGGCCAAGGTCGCGACGCTGCCCGTGATCGCGGGTCAGCAGCCGGTCGACATCGCCAGGCGCGCGATGCAGGCGGCCAGGCTGCAGGCGTTCGACGTGCTTCTGCTCGACACGGCGGGTCGGCTCCACGTCGACCAAGGGCTGATGGACGAGATGAAGGCGGTCGCCGATGTCGGCCGCCCGCACGATATTTTGCTGGTTGTCGACGCGCTCACCGGTCAGGACGCAGTCAACGTCGCCAAGAGCTTTGCGGGGCAGGTCGACCTGACGGGTGTCGTGCTCACCCGCATGGACGGAGACGCACGCGGCGGCGCGGCGTTGTCGATGCGCGCCGTCACCGGCAAACCGATCCTGTTCGCGGGCGTCGGTGAAGGGCTGGACGCGCTCGAGACCTTTCACCCCAGCCGCGTCGCGGGACGCATCCTCGGCATGGGCGACGTCGTCTCGCTCGTCGAACGCGCGTCGGAAACGATCCAGCTCGACGAAGCTGAAAAGATGGCCGCCAAGCTGGCCAAGGGCAAGTTCGACATGGACGATCTGCGCGCACAGATCGGCCAGATGCAGCGCATGGGAGGCCTGGGCGCGCTCGCGTCGATGATGCCGGGCATGGGCAAGATGAAGCCGGGCGCCGCGGACGACAAGGCGCTGGGGCGGCTGGATGCGATGATCTCGTCGATGACCAAGGCCGAGCGCGCCAAGCCCGAGATCCTGCAGGCCAAGCGCAAGATCAGGATCGCGAAGGGGTCTGGCACAACGGTGCAGGAGGTCAACAAGCTCCTCAAGATGCATCAGGAAATGGCCAACGCCATGAAGAAGATCCGCAAGATGGGCGGCCTGGGCAAGCTTGGCGCGCTGTTCGGCAAGGGCGGGGTCGAAGGTCTGGTCGGCGGCCTCGGCGGCATGGGGATCGGCGGCGGTGCCGCACCGCCCGCGGGGTTGCCGGCGTTGCCTCAGCCGGGCGGTTCCGCGCCGTTCAACCTGCCACCTGGGGCGGGCAAGTTCATGAAGAAGTAGTCGTTTCACCCCGCATCAAGTTCGAAGAAGGAAGTCCAAATGTCTGTAGCCATCCGTCTCGCCCGTGGCGGCGCAAAGAAGCGTCCCTACTACCGCATCGTCGTCACCAACTCGCGCTCCGCGCGCGACGGGCGGTTTCTTGAGAAGATCGGGACGTACAATCCGCTGCTCGCCAAGGATTCGCCCGACCGCATCAAGCTCGACGTCGAGCGCGCCAAGCACTGGATTTCGGTCGGCGCGCAGCCTTCGGACCGCGTACTACGCTTCCTCGATGCCGCGGGCGTGATGGAGCGCACCGCGCGCAACAACCCGAACAAGGGCAAGCCCGGCGAAAAGGCGACCGAGCGCGCCGAGGCTGCCGCGACCAAGCAGGCCGAGATCGACGAGGCGCTCGCCGCCGCGTCGGCGACGCCCGCGCCCGCTCCGGAGCCTGAGCCCGTTCCCGTCGAGGAGCCCGCCGCACCCGCGTCGATGCCGATCGACGATCCCGCGCCTTCGGTCGAGGATGCGACGCTTGCCGCCGCTCCCGAAGCACCCACGGATGGTGAAGCGACGCCCGCCGACGACGCGTCGAACCAGGGCGTTTCGCCCGTCGAGCCCGCGGAAGGCAGCGACGACGCCGCTCCGGCCGAAGGCGCCGAAAAGGGCAGCGACGAAGCCTAGGCCTTGCCTGCCGACCGCATCACGCTCGCCGCTGTCGCCGGAGCGCATGGCGTGGGCGGCGAGCTGCGGCTCAAGCTGTTCGCGCAGGGCGTCGACAGTTTGAAGCCGCACAAGTCGGTCGAGATCGACGGTCGCGTGTATGCACTGGCGTCCGTTCGCGCGGGCGGGCAGGGGGCGATCGTTCGGCTCGACGGCATAGCGTCTCGCGACGCTGCGGAAGCGCTTCGCGGCAAGCTGCTCACTGTAGACCGCGCATCGCTGCCTCCGCTCGATGAGGGCGAATACTACTACGCCGACATCATCGGCTTGCCTTGCGTCGATGCCGTCGGCGAAGCTGTCGGCGAAGTGGTGGCTATCGACGATTACGGCGCGGGAGACGTCCTGGAGATCGAACGGACGAGCGGCGGCAACGTCCTGATCCCGTTCCGCCTGCCTACCGCTGACCTCCAGGACGATCGGATCGTCATCGATCCGGTGTACCTCGCCTGAGAACCGGTTTGTCGTTGCAGGTAAGCTTCTTTGGGAACTGCAGCTAAGCGTCCGCCAGCTCCACGATCTCAACCTTGCCATGATCCCGCACGAGCGGATTGTCCTGCGTCAAGTCGTTGCGGATCGTTACCGCCGCCACGCCCCCTTCGCCCATGGCATGGCTGATCTGATCGAGCCCGATGACGACGTCGCCCGCGGCATACAAACCGGGCACGGTGCAGCGCTGGTGGTCGTCGACGATGATGCATCCGCCGGGCGCCGTCTCCGCGCCGACCATCTTCGCCAGGTCCGAATGCACGTCGGAGCCGAGCGCCGGATAGACGCTTTCGAACAGCAGGCGGCCGTCGGCGGTCGGCACCGCGAGGCAATCGCCGTCGATCTCCAGCTCGTAGCAAGGCCCGTCAACCGTCCTGATCCCCAGCGCCTCCGCCTTGGCGCACTGCTCCGGGGTCAGCCTGTGCGGACCGGTCGGCGCGATCAGCGTCACGTCCGGGGTGAACCCGCGCAGGAACACGGCTTCCTTGATCCCGTGTTCGTCGGTACCGATCACGCCCACTTTCTTGTCGGTGACCTCGTACCCGTCGCAGATCGGGCAGTAGCGCAGCAGCCCGCGCGCCATGGCCTCGTCGTGCAGCGCCACGTCCATCGAAGGGCGGCGGTTGAACACGCCCGTCGCGAGCAGCACGGTGCGCGCGTGCACGGGTCCGCTGCCCCACTCGACGACAAACCCGCCATTCTCAGCGTCGGCATCGAGCCGAGTCACACGGTTCCTTACCGTCGTCGCGCCGTACAGCCGCGCCTGCTCGTCCATGCGGCGCAGCAATTCGACGCCCGGAATGCCTTCCGGAAATCCCGCATGGTTGTGCGACACGGGGATCCAGCTCGCCCGGCTGTTGCCTGCGTCGACGACGACGACGTCCATGTGGAAGCGCGCAAGGTAAATCGCGGCGGTCAGCCCGGCCGGTCCGCCGCCGATGATGAGGCAATCGCGTGTCTTGTCGGTCATGCTCGGTTTAGCGCCTTTTCTTTCAAGATGTTCCGGACGATGGGATCGCATGATTTGGCAGGCGACCGTCTTGACCTTGTACCCGGAGATGTTCCCGGGGCCATTGGCGTTCAGCCTTGCTGGCCGCGCCGCGGCAGCGGGCATCTGGTCGCTCGACACCGTTCAGATTCGCGACTTTGCAACGGACAGGCACCGTTCGATCGACGACACCCCCGCGGGCGGCGGGGCCGGCATGGTCATGCGCGCGGACGTGCTCGCGGCGGCCACGGACGCGGTTGGGTACGACCGGCCGATGCTTGCCATGAGCCCGCGAGGCGAACCGCTCACGCAGGCGCTCGTGCGCAATCTTGCCGCGGGACCCGGCGTGTCGATCCTGTGCGGGCGTTTCGAGGGCATCGACGAACGCCTGTTCGACGCGCGCCCAATCCGGCCCGTGTCCGTCGGCGATTACATACTGTCGGGAGGCGAGACGGCGGCGCTGGTCCTGCTCGATGCTTGCGTCCGCCTGATCCCCGGCGTAATGGGCGCGTCGGAAAGCGGCGTGGACGAAAGCTTCGAAACGGGGCTGCTCGAATACCCGCATTACACCCGACCTTTTGAATGGGAAGGGCGCACGATCCCCGAGGCGCTGCGGTCGGGGGATCATGCGAGGATCGCGGCGTGGCGAAAGTCGCGCGCACTGGAAGACACACGGTCAAGGCGGCCGGACCTGATCGCTGGCCAAGGGGGCCAAGCGCAGGCACCGCCCTCTGGCGCGCGGCACGAAGAAGGCGACACGAAATGAACCTCATCCAGACGCTCGAGGCCGAGGCCATCGCGCAATTCAACACGACCAAGTCGATCCCCGTATTCCGCCCGGGCGATACGCTCCGCGTCGGCGTCCGCGTCGTCGAAGGCGAGCGCACCCGTGTCCAGAACTACGAGGGCGTCTGCATCGCGCGCGCCAACCGCGGGCTGGGCTCGTCATTCACTGTCCGCAAGATCAGTTTCGGCGAAGGCGTCGAGCGCGTCTTCCCGCTTTATTCGCCCAACATCGACGCGATCGAAGTCGTCCGCCGCGGAGTCGTCCGCCGCGCCAAGCTTTATTATCTGCGCGGCCGCACGGGCAAGTCGGCCCGCATCGCCGAACGCCGCGACCCGCGCCCCGCCAAGGGCACGGCACCAGTGGCCGCGAACGAAGTCGAAGCGACCGAAGCCTAAGGCATGGGCTACCGCATCGCCGTCGTCGGCGCGACCGGGAACGTCGGGCGCGAGATGCTCAACATCCTCGCCGAACGCGAGTTTCCCGCGGACGAAGTCGCCGCGATCGCGTCGTCGCGTAGCCAAGGCGACGAGATCGAGTTCGGCGAGACGGGCCGCATGCTCAAGGTCAACAATATCGACCATTTCGACCCAGCCGGGTACGACATGGCGCTGTTCGCGATCGGGTCGAAGGCCACGGCGGATCACGCCCCTCGCTTCGCCGCCGCGGGCTGCACCGTGATCGACAACTCGTCGCTCTACCGCATGGACCCCGACGTCCCGCTCATCGTGCCGGAGGTCAACGCGGACGCGATCGGCGGCTACACGCGCCGCAACATCATCGCCAATCCCAACTGCTCGACCGCGCAGATGGTCGTTGCGCTCAAACCGTTGCACGACATGGCGCGCATCAAGCGGGTCGTGGTCGCGACCTACCAGTCCGTGTCGGGCGCGGGAAAAGGTGGGATGGACGAGCTGTTCGAACAGAGCCGCAACATCTTCGTCGGCGACACGGCGGAGGCGAAGAGCTTCACCAAGCAGATCGCGTTCAACGTCATCCCGCACATCGGCGACTTCCTCGACGACGGATCGACGCAGGAAGAATGGAAAATGGTCGTCGAGACCAAGAAGATTTTGGACCCCAAAATCAAGGTGTCCGCGACCTGCGTGCGCGTGCCCGTGTTCGTCGGCCATTCCGAGGCGATCAACATCGAATTCCACGACGAGATCAGCGCCGCCGACGCGCAGCGGGTCTTGCGCGAAAGCCCCGGCGTCATGCTCGTCGACAAGCGCGAGGACGGCGGATACGTGACGCCGGTCGAAAGCGTCGGCGAATTCGCCACCTACGTCAGCCGCGTTCGCGAGGACCCGACGGTCGAGAACGGCTTGTCGCTGTGGTGCGTGTCCGACAATCTGCGCAAGGGCGCGGCGTTGAACGCGGTCCAGATCGCCGAACTGCTCGGGCGGAAGTTCCTCAAGAAAGCAGCTTGATGGACGGGGGATGCATGTGCGGCCGGGTGCGGTTCTCGGCGGAGATCGACAGCGACGAAGCCTATCTGTGCCATTGCCGCATGTGCCAGCGCGCGAGCGGGAACGTGTCGCTCGCGTTCGTGGCGGTCGCCAAGGGTCGCGTGCGCTGGCTGAGCCAGCCCGACTGGTACGACAGCTCGTCGGTGGCGCGGCGGCCGTTCTGCTCGGCGTGTGGAACATCGCTGGGCTTCGCTTACAAGGACGCGACGCACGGGACATCCGACGACCTCACCGTTGCGAGCTTCGACGATCCGAGCCGCTTCCGCCCGGTCGCGCACAGCGGTGTGGAGAGCCTCCACGAAGCATGGCTCGATACGTCGGCCTTGCCGCGGCACGTTACGAGACCAGAGATCGACGCCGCGACGCGAGCCGATGCGGGCTGAACCCCGCTACTTCACGGCGACGGACGGTGTCGAACTCGCCTGGCATGAAGTCGGCGAGGGCAGGCCGGTGCTCCTCCTCCACGGCCTGTTCTCGTCGGCCTGGATGAACTGGATCAAGTTCGGCCACGCCGCGACGATCGTCGCCCGGGGCTTCCGCGTGATCATGCCCGACCTTCGCGCGCACGGGGACAGTGACAAGCCGCACGACCCCGCCGCCTACCCGCCCGACATCCTCTCACGCGACGCGGAGGACCTGATCGCGCATTTGGGGCTGAGCGACTTCGATCTCGGCGGATTTTCGCTGGGGGGCCGTACCGTTACGCGAATGTTGATCGCGGGAGCCCGGCCGCGGCGTGCGGTCGTCGCCGGCATGGGGCTGGACGGGATGCTTGACCCCGAACCGCGCGCCGCGCATTTCCGGCGGATCGTGAGCGGGCTCGGCAGCTGGCCCCGGGAATCGCCCGAGTTCATGGTGGGCGCGTTCCTCAAAACCACGGGCGGCGATCCCGCCGCGATGATGCCGCTGCTGGACAGCTTCGTCGCGTCGACGCGCGCGGAACTCGAGGCGATCGTTATCCCGACGCTGGTGCTTCAAGGTGATGCTGACGAGGACAACGGCTCAGGCCGCGCATTCGCTGAGCTGCTTGCGCACGGCAACTTCGCAGAGATACCCGGCGGTCACATGAGCTGCGTCACCAAGCCTGAACTCGGAACCGCGATCTCCGACTTCCTAAGCCATTGACGGTTCAGGCGAGAGCGGGAACAAAGCGGCATCAACCATCCTCCAAGCAGGACCGTGCCGCCCATGAAGACCCTCGCGCTGCTTCTCTCCACCGTCGCGCTCGCCGGTTGCGCCACCGGCTTGATGACAGACCAAGAAGCGAAGGCTCTGTTTGACTCTGGCGTCATCGAGCGCGTCCCGGAAGGGACGTTGGCCAGCAATCCTGCTTCAATAGCTGCAACGGTAGCGACCGCCGACGAGGCCCGCGCCTTCGTCGCGCGCGCGGAAAAGGAGTTGGGCGACTTCTCGCTGATCTCCGGCAAGGCCGCATGGGTCAACGCGACCTACATCACCGATGACACGGACGCGCTGGCCGCGCATTTCGGGACGATCGGCACGGAGATGGGGGTGAAGTTCGCGAGCGGCGCCGCGCGCTTCAACGACGTCGCCGGCATCGACTACGACACTCGCCGAAAGCTCGACATCCTGCGCGGCGGGCTGACGCTGGCCGCGCCGCAAACGCCTGGCGCGGCGGCGGAACTGAATACGATCGGGACCAAGCTCCAGTCGCTTTACGGCAAGGGCAAGGGGACGGTCGGCGGCAAGCCGATCAACGGATCCGACATCGAAGAAAGAATGGGAACCAGCCGCAACCCGGCCGAGCTGCAGGAGATGTGGACGAGCTGGCATTCGAACGTCGGCCGCCCGATGCGCGCCGACTACACGCGGCTCGTCGAAATCGCCAACGCGGGCGCCAAGGAACTCGGCTACGCGGACACGGGCGCGATGTGGCGGTCGGGGTACGACATGCCCGCCGACGAGTTCGCCGCGCTGACGGACAAATTGTGGGGCGAGGTCAAGCCGCTCTACGACCAACTCCACTGCTTCACCCGCGCCAAGCTGTCCGCCAAGTACGGCCCCGCGGTGCAACCGGCGGTCGGCCCGATCCGCGCCGACCTGCTCGGCAACATGTGGGCGCAGGAATGGGGCAACATTTATGACGTTGTCGCGCCCAAGGGGGCGGGCGACATCGGGTTCGACACGACGCAGCTGCTCGTGTCGAACAAGTACACGCCCGAGAAGATCGTGCGCACGGGCGAGAACTTCTTCTCTTCGCTCGGCTTCGCGCCGCTGCCGGCGACCTTCTACGCGCGGTCGCAAATCACCAAACCCGCGGACCGCGAGGTCGTGTGCCACGCGTCCGCCTGGGACCTCGACAACAAGGACGACCTCCGCATAAAAATGTGCACCAAGGTCAACGGCGACGACTTCGTCACCGTCCACCACGAACTCGGCCATAACTACTACCAGCGCGCGTACAACAAGCAGCCGTATCTCTACTTGAACGGGGCGAACGACGGCTTCCACGAGGCGATCGGCGACACGATCGCGCTGTCGATCACGCCCGACTATCTCGTCCAGACGGGCCTGCTCGCCAAGAACAAAGTCCCGTCCGCCGACAAGGACACGGGCCTGCTGCTCCGCCAAGCGATGGACAAGGTCGCGTTCCTGCCGTTCGGGCTGATGGTCGACAAATGGCGCTGGGGTGTGTTTTCCGGCGCAATCCCGACGGGTCAGCTCAACAAGGGCTGGAACGACCTGCGCCTCCAGTACCAGGGCATCGCGCCGCCCGTCGCCCGGACCGAGGCCGACTTCGACCCCGGCGCCAAGTTCCACATTCCCGGCAACACCCCCTACGCCCGCTACTTCCTCGCGCGCATCCTGCAGTTCCAGTTCTACAAGGCCGCGTGCGACCAGGCCGGCTGGAAAGGCCCGCTCCACCGCTGCAGCTTCTACGGCAACAAGCAGGTCGGCCAGCGCCTGGGCGCGATGCTTGAGATGGGTGCGAGCAAGCCCTGGCCCGACGCGCTGCAGGCTTTTACGGGGCAGCGAGAAATGTCGGGCGACGCGATGGTGGAATATTTCCGCCCGCTGATGACGTACTTGCAGGCGCAGAACGCGGGCAAGCGATGCGGATGGTGATCAGCTAGCGGCGCAACTCGCTATCATACCGCGCCTGCAGAGCGACGAGTTCTTCATCCAAACTGAAGATTTGATCGCTATGCGGTTCGGATGCACGACGCCGACGGCGATTTGGCGGTTGAGGCGCTTCGGGCAAGGGCGCAAGCGTTGGCTGGCGGTCTGGCAGATCTTCCGCAGCGTGCAAGCGTGTACCACCACCTCTTTGCCCATTCAGGTGCCAACCATACCTTCCCGCTCCTAGCCGCACATGGCGCGCTATGGGCTAGCGGGTACTTCAGGGCCGGTATCCGGTTCGGATCGCTGGTCGCAACAGCCGAGGACCTTCGGGGACGAAAGGGTCAGGAACTCAAGCGTCGTTTGCTAATTTTCGCCGACGACTTCCGCGACATTAACCGCCGGGTTTGCGCAGAAACCTACTTCATCTATTACTTGACGGCTGACCCGTCGTTGCGCAGTCACGCTCGCTCGCTTGTGCCTCCTGAGCTTCTGTCTGAAATGGAACGTTGCCATTCCGCGAAGCAAGATGGACGTGTCCTGTCCGAGAAAGACCGTAAGCGTGTGTTTTCCGCATTTTTTCTTTGGGAACAAGCCCAAATCGTCGGCCCATCAATCGAGCGTGCGTTTGCTGAGTTTGATTGGCCGCTTATTAAGAAGATGGCGCTAAAACCAAAGATCCGCTTTTGCTACTTCAGCGCGCTATCGCCCTTAGTGTTCAAGAACTTCGCTGACACGAACGAACGTATCGCTCACGGCTTAAGTGCATTCGACCGAGCTTGCCAAGCAGGTTGGCCTCGGGTCGAACGCGCGCTGAGTAACTACGGCATCCTGCCGTCGCGTTTTCTGAGTTCCCCCGAACAGGTATTCTTTGAGCTAACATCGACCGTCCCATCGTCGACGCCAACGCGCGTCGGATGCTGAGGCTCAGCAAGCTTGCTTTAACTCGGATGCGCCTCGACCTCCGTCTCCCGCTCAATTGCGGTCGTAGCAACCGTACCGATGATCGGTCCATCGCTGGCCAAAGCATCGATGATCCCCACCGGCGGCATCGGCGCGAACGCCGCTTCCGGTTCCGGTGACGCCATCGAGTTGGGCAACCTCGCCTTGACCTCCTTGGCGGTCAGCGCCGCGGCCATAACGCTGCTCTGGCGCTGCTTCTTGACCAGCATGTACGCGCCCGCGGCGGCGGCGACCGCGCCGCTGATGATCGCGGTGGCGGCGACGGGGCGCATCTGCGCTTCGAGGTAGAGGCTGGTGCGGCGGACGTTGTTGTCCTGGTTGCTGTCGATGCGACCGTCCACCCGCTCCTCGAACAGGTTGTCGGCCGTGCCGGGGGCGGGCGGGGTGTCGGTGGTCTGCAGCGTCTCGTCGCCCACCGCCTCCATGCCCTTGTCCGCGGCCCAGGGCATCAGGTTGGAGAGCTTGATCGGCAATCCGCCGCCGCCGACGAGCAGGTTACGCTTGGGATGCTCGGCGGCCCACAGGATCGCGCGGGCGGTCAAACGCGGGTCGTACACGACGGGGGGCACGCGCGCGGGCTTGTCCATCTTGTTGCGGGCGTGCTCCGGATAGGGTGTGTCCATCGCGCCTGGCTTGATCAGCGTGACCGAGATCGGCGCGCCTTCGTTCTCGAGTTCGACGCGGAGCGCGGTGGTGAAGCCGCGCACCGCGTGCTTCATCGCGCTGTACGCGCCTTGGATCGGCACCGCGCGGTCGGACAGGACGGAACCGACGTTGATGATCGCGCCGCCTCTGGTGCGCAGGTGGCGCGCGGCCTCAAGGCTGCCTTGGACAAGTCCGAAGTAGCCGACGTCGAACACGCGGCGATGTTCGGCGAGCGTGACTTCCTCCAGCCGTGCGTAGAGCGCGGCGGCGGCGTTGTTCACCCAGGTGTCGAACCCGCCGTACATGTCGATCGCGTGCGCGGCGATCCGTTCGGCCGCGTCGTCGTCCGCGATGTCCGCGTCGACCATCGTTGCGTGCCCGCCGCCGTTGTTGATGCCGACGACGATCTCGTCGAGCGCCTCGCTGTTGCGCGCGACGAGCACGACTTTCGCGCCTTTGTCGGCGGCCATGCGCGCGGTGGCAAGGCCGATGCCGGAGGAGGCTCCGGTGATGACGATGACTTGTTGCGACAGGGGTTTGAGGGTGACGGGCATGGGTATTCTCCGGGAAAGGTTCGGGTTGCTAACTCACAGCCACCGGCTCGTATCCCCGAACCGTTCGCCCTGAGCTTGTCGAAGGGCTCTCCTTCCTTGTGGGAAGACGAAGGAAAGGGCTTCGACAAGCTCAGCCCGAACGGTTGGAGGGATGGGGTGGCTGCCACTAGAAGCTACCGGAACGGCGGCTCGTTGAACGCCCTCAACTTGCGGCTGTGCAAGGTCCGCCCCTCCGCACGGAGCAGGTCGCACGCGGCGATCCCGATCAGCATGTGTTCGGCGATCGCGCGTTCGTAGAAACTGTTCGCCTGGCCCGGCAGCTTGATCTCACCGTGCAGAGGCTTGTCCGACACGCACAGCAGCGTGCCGTATGGCACGCGGAAGCGGTAACCTTGGGCGGCGATCGTCGCCGACTCCATGTCGATCCCGACCGCGCGCGACTGCGAGAAGCGCAGCGACGATCGCGAGAACTGCAGTTCCCAGTTGCGGTCGTCGGTCGTGACGACGGTGCCCGTGCGCAATCGCCCTTTCAGCACATCCGCTTCCTCGCCCGACACGATCGCGGCGGCGCGCGCTAAGGCCTGCTGGACCTCGGCGATCGCGGGGATCGGGATCTCGGGCGGCAGCACCGCGTCGAGGACATGGTCGTCGCGCAAGTACGCGTGCGCCAGCACATAGTCGCCGATACGTTGCGACGGGCGCAGGCCCCCGCAATGCCCGATCATCATCCAGGCTTCGGGCCGCAGCACCGCGAGATGGTCGGTGATCGTCTTGGCGTTGGACGGTCCTACGCCGATGTTGACGAGCGTGATGCCGCCGCCGTCCGGCGCGATCAGGTGGTACGCCGGCATCTGGTGCCGCCGCCACGCCCCGTCCGCGACGACGCGTTCGGGGTCGGCGTTTTCGGGGGTCACGTACAGGTTTCCGGCACCCGAAAGCGCAGTGTAGATGCCGCCGTCCTTCAGCTTCGCGCACGCGTAGCGGACGAACTCGTCGACGTAGCGGTGGTAATTGGTGAACAGGATGTAGCGCTGCACATGCTCGACGGGCGTGCCCGTGTAATGCCGCAGCCGCGCGAGCGAATAATCGACGCGCAAACCGTCGAAGAGCGCCAGCGGCCGTGGCCCCGCGTCCTGCTGCCAGATGCCGTCCGCGACCTCGTCGCCGATCTGCGCGAGTTCGGTGGAGGGAAACCAGCGCGCGAGTTCGATTGCGGACACGCCCTCCAGCGCGACCGAATGCCCCGCGTCGAGCACATAGGGGAACGGGATTTCCTGCGCGCCCGGCCCGACCTCGACCTCGACACCGTACGCGTCCGTGAGGATGGCGATCTGTTCTTCCAGGTAGTCGGCGAACAGGGCGGGCCGGGTAACGCTGATCCGGTAGTCGCCGGGTGCGACCAGCCGGCCGTAGGAGCGCGAGAAGCGGTCGGTCGCCACGCCGTCGCCCGAATAGCGCACGCGGATTTCGGGGTAAGCGAACGCTCCCGCCGCGCGCGCCGCGGCGTCAGGTCGTGTTCCGCTGGTGATGAACGCGGTCAGCGCCGCGCGCAGGTTCGCGACCGCCGCTTCGTAGAGCCCGTCGAGCTTGCGGACGAGCTCGGACGCGTTCCCCGGACCGGTCAAAGCCTCTCCATCATGTAGTCGGCCGAGCTCACCTTGAACTCGCCCGGGCCTTCGACGTTGAGCTGCTCGATCTGGCCGTCGTTGACGACCATGGAAAAGCGCTGCCCCCGGCTGCCCATGCCGTACGCCGAACCGTCCATCTCCAGCCCCAATGCCTTGACGAATGCGCCGTTGCCGTCGGACAGCATCGTCACCTTTCCCGTCGCGCCCGCCTGTTCGCCCCACGCGGCGAGCACGAACGCATCGTTGACCGCGGTGCACGCGACCTCGTCGATGCCCTTCGCCTTGATCTCGTCGACCCGCTCGACAAACCCAGGCAGGTGTTTGACCGAACAGGTCGGAGTGAACGCGCCAGGCACGGAGAACAAAGCGATCCGACGTCCCTTGAAAAACGCGGCCGACGTCGTCGGCTTCGGCCCGTCGGGCGTGACTTTCATGAAAGTGCTTTCGGGCAAGGGCTGACCGACCTGGATCGTCATGGGTGTTCCTCGTGACTGGATGATGAGCGCGCGATAGCGAAAGGTGCGCGTACGTGCCAGCCGCCCTTTACGTAAGCCGCGCGACACCGTTACGACGGCGGCGATGAGCGACGCGCGTTACCTCGGCGGACAACTCCTGCTCGCGCTGCCCGGCATGGCCGACCCGCGTTTCGCCCGCGCGGTGATCGCGATGTGCGTGCACGATGACGAAGGCGCGCTCGGCATCGGGATCGGCCATGTGCTCGGCGACCTGAGGTTGCACGCGCTGCTCGACCAGGTCGACATCGCACCCGGCGTCGTCCCCGACGCGCCCGTGCACTGGGGCGGGCCTGTCGAACCGTCGCGCGGCTTCGTCCTCCACTCGGACGATTGGGGCGGCCAGGACACGATCCACGTCGCATGTTCGTCCGGACGCACGGTGGGGCTGACCGGCACACTCGACATCCTGCGCGCGCTGGCCGAGGGGCGGGGGCCGTCCCGCTGGCTCGTCGCGCTCGGCTATGCGGGCTGGGGCGCGGGACAGCTCGACGGCGAGATGACGCGTCACGGCTGGCTCACCGCGCCCATGAACGACGACATCCTGTTCGGCCAGGCGCACGACCGCCGCTGGAACGCCGCCATGAAGGCCGGCGGCATCGACCCGCGCCTGCTCAGCCCGACGAGTGGCACGGCATGACACAGGTCATATAAGGATATCCTTATATTGCGTATCCGACCCGCCCCGGGTAAGGAGCCGCCAACGCCGACCCCTATCCCGGACGGCCTGCCCCCAGGAGCCTACATCGTGGCAACCCAGCCCGCCGAAACCTTTTCCGATTACGTCGTTGCGGACATCTCGCTCGCCGCCTACGGCCGCAAGGAGATCGAGATCGCCGAGACCGAAATGCCCGGCCTGATGGCGCTGCGCTCCGAATTCGGCGAGTCCAAGCCGCTCAAGGGCTCGCGCATCACCGGCTCGCTCCACATGACGATCCAGACCGCGGTGCTGATCGAGACGCTGACCGCATTGGGTGCCGAGGTCCGCTGGGCCTCGTGCAACATCTTCTCGACGCAGGACCACGCGGCGGCCGCGATCGCCGCGACCGGCGTTCCCGTGTTCGCGATCAAGGGCGAAACGCTTGAAGAGTATTGGGATTATGTCGACCGCATCTTCGACTGGGGGGATCGCTCGATCCCGTCCGCGCCGACCTGCAATCTGATCCTCGACGACGGCGGCGACGCCACCATGTTCGCATTGTGGGGCGCGCGCATCGAAGCGGGCGAAACATTTCCTGCCGCCGAGAACGAAGAAGAGGAAGTCTTCCAGCGGGTCGTCCACGCCCGCATTGCGGCCTCGCCCGGCTTCCTCACGCGCACTGTCGCCGCCATCAAGGGCGTGTCCGAAGAAACGACCACGGGCGTCCACCGTCTTTACGAGCTGGGCAAGAAGGGCAAGCTCCCGTTCCCCGCGATCAACGTCAACGACAGCGTGACGAAGTCGAAGTTCGACAACCTCTACGGCTGCAAGGAGTCGCTGGTCGACGCGATCCGCCGCGGCACCGACGTCATGCTTGCGGGCAAGGTCGCAACGGTCGCCGGCTTCGGCGATGTCGGCAAGGGCAGCGCCGCCTCGCTCCGTAACGGCGGCGCGCGCGTCCTCGTGACCGAAGTCGATCCGATCTGCGCACTGCAGGCCGCGATGGAGGGTTTCGAGGTCGTGACGATGGAGGAGGCGGTCACCCGCGCCGACATCTTCGTCACCGCGACGGGCAACGCCGACGTCATCACGCTCGATCACATGCGGGCGATGAAGAACATGGCGATCGTGTGCAACATCGGCCATTTCGACAGCGAGATCCAGATCACCGCGCTCCAGAACATGAAGTGGACCGAGATCAAGCCGCAGGTCGACGAAGTCGAGTTCGCCGACGGCAAGAAGATCATCGTCCTGTCCAAGGGCCGCCTCGTCAACCTCGGCAA
>CAXUJK010000009.1:0-23790 GCA_964251385.1 uncultured Sphingomonadaceae bacterium
ACGATCGTCCGCCAGATGCTGCAAAAGGTCGAGATCACCGAAGGCGGCGACACGACCTTGCTCGTTGGCGAGCAGGTCGACCACGAGGAGATGCGCACGATCAACGGCAAGCTGACCAAGGGCCAGACCCCCGCGGAAGGCAAACCGGTCCTCCTGGGCATCACCAAGGCGTCGCTCCAGACCGGCAGCTTCATCTCGGCCGCTTCGTTCCAGGAGACGACGCGGGTGCTGACCGAGGCTTCGGTGCAGGGCAAGATCGACAACCTCAACGGGCTGAAGGAGAACGTCATCGTCGGCCGCCTGATCCCAGCGGGAACCGGCGCCGGCCTCAACCGCCTCCGCGTCACGGCCAACTCGCGCGACGCCGCGATGCGGGTCCAGCAACGCAGCATCGCCGCCGCGCTGGTCGCCCCGGACTCGGCCGCCGAACTGCGCGCGGCGGAGCTCGCGCAGCCGGTCACCGACGGCGGTCCGGGCGAGGATCCGTTGGCCAAGTCCACCACGTCCGGCACCGGCCGCGACGAGGATGCGGGCGAGTATATCGACGCCAGCCAGGACGACGAGTTCCTGGTCCGCGGCGAAGGCACGCCCGAAGCCGTCCAAGGCGAGTAAACGCCTGACTCTCTTCCGCGGCGGCGCGGGAGAGAGTCAGTTCAAGGATCGACACCATGCCCAAACGCGAAGCCGTGTTCCCCACGGGGCGGCAGGCGCTTTACGAGAAGAACAAATATTCGGCCGCGATCCGGTCGGGCGACCTGCTGTTCGTGTCCGGCCAGGTCGGGAGCCGCGAGGACGGGTCGCCCGAACCCGATTTCGGCGCGCAGGTCCGGCTCGCGTTCGACAATCTGTTCGCGGTGCTGAAGGCCGCGGGGTGCATGTTCGACGACGTGGTCGACGTCACCACCTTCCATACCGACCCGGAGACGCAGTTCGGACCGCTGATGGCCATCCGCGAGGAGGTTTTGGGGAGCGACCCGCCCTACCCCAACTGGACCGCGGTCGGGGTCAACTGGCTCGCGGGCTTCGATTTCGAGATCAAGGTCATCGCCCGCATCCCGGACTGACGCGCATACGAAAAGAGCGGCGGGACCCGAAGGCCTCGCCGCTCTTTGGTCCCGCCGAAGCTACGAGATCAGCTCTTCGGCTTTTCCTTGTCCTCGTCGTCCTTGGGACCCGCCCACATCTTGAGGCCCTTGGCCTTGCCCGCGAAGGCATTGCGGTCCGACGGGCTCAGGTTGGCGCGGCCGGACATCACCCCCATGCCGATGTTGCACTTGACGAAATAGGTCTCGTCCGGCTCGATCTCGAGCGCGAGCACGTCCTTGCCCTCGCCGCGCGACGAATATTCGTGCCGCCCCGGCTCCACGTCGACCACGTAGAACTTGCCGTTTCCCAGCCTGGCGAGCTGCGTCTCGCCCTCGCGCACCGTGCAGCCGAGCGCCATGCCCATCATCGACCCGGGCCGGAAGAACACGACCTGCCCCTTGCCCGGCTTGGGCGCGGGCAGCGGACCCGACTTGGTCACCATCGCCGGCATCGCTTTCGCGGTCTGCGCCACTGCGGGCGCGGCGACAAGCAGCAGCGCCGCGCCCGCCGCAACCGTTAAAAGTCTCTTCATGGTGTAACCTCCCCTACGGCCGCCGTCTGCGTGGCCACGGGTGCGGGGCAAGCCATGTCCGCTCCTCCGGGCAATTCGATGATTTCCTTGGTCTGCGCGTTGGCGCGCGATCCCGCCGCGATGTCCGCTTGGCCGCCGCCCATGAACATCCCGAACGGAATGAACATCGCCTCGACCGCGCGAGAATCGCCCGCCAGTCCCATCTTGAAGTATCCCAGCGGAATACGCCGGGCCGGCCCCGCCGCCGACGCCGGGCAATCGAGATAGCGCGCGGCCAGGACGAGCTCGCCCGCCTTGCCCATCGCGCGCGCCTTGGCCGCATGCACGACCTCGCCCTCGCCCGTCAGCCCGGCGGGAAGCACCGTGCGCCCTTCCCACACGAGCGGCCGCGACAGCCGGATCGGAAACTTGTCCCCGCCCTTCGACGTCTTGGACGCGAGCGCCTGCAGGATTTCGATCTCGACAACGGTGCGCAGCGGCACGGCGTTCGATGGTGTGGCTGGGATGTCGGCAGAAGGGGTCTCGGTCGCCGTCGCGGGCGCCGCGACGGGCGGCACCGCATCCTGCGTCTGGCCCAGCGCGGCCAATATGAGCATCGCAAGCATCGTCAAACCCTCCCCTTGGCGCGCAGAGCTAACATGTCGCCGCATTTTTCCGCAAGCCCCCGCGCATCGCACGCGCGAACCGTTCCCGGGGCCCTACAATCCCCGGCGCACGAAGCGTCCTCCCCGCCACGTCCACAGGATCGTGCGCGCCGCGTCGCGCGCGGACCTTTCGGTGCGGCGCTCGGTCGTGCGCACTTCGATGCCGTTCGCGGCGACGCGGATATCCGGCAGGCCCAGCGTCGCGGCGTCCAGCACGCGCGTCACGCCGCCCGCCGCCAGCCGATGCGCGCGGACGCGGTACGCCGATCCGGTCGCCCACACGGACAGGACGATCGGCTGGCTATCGGACGGCTGGTACAACCCGAGCGGATACCCCTCCCCCGCTTCCTCGAACCGAACGCGCGCGGCACAGTTGGCGACGCAATCGACGCTGAACACGCGCGCCTCGGGCGTGCGGTCGCGCACCGCGACGACCATCTCCGGCCCGTCGAGCAGGACGCGCAGCTGCGCCAGCAACTCGCCCCCGCTTTCCGGGACGGGCGCGCCCGCGAGCGCCGCGGCCATCAGCAACGGGTTCATCGCTTGCCGATCTCCTCGACCAGCACCCGCATCGGATCGCTCGAATCGGGCAGCCGCTTGGCCGCGGCCAGAATCCCCTTCGAATAGCCCGGACCCGTTCCATAGTAATCGAGCGCCGCGGACAGGCTCCCGCCTTTGCGCGACAGGCAGATGCTCAGATATGTCGACCCGACGAGGATGTTGGTCGCCGCCGTCGTCATCGTGGCATGCTGGTACGCCGTCTTCTTGACGCGGTTGACCTCGTTCAGCGCGGTGCGCGTGATGCCAAGCAATCCGGTCGCGCTCGAATTCGCCGCCTTGGACTTGACCACGGGATCGAACCCGGACTCCTTGTAGCTCTGCGCGATCAGCACGAAGTCGCTCGCCCCCGACCGGTTGTTGGCCGACACGAGCCGGGCGATCTCTTCGTATCCAAGCTTCGCCATGGCCGCCTCCCCGCCGATCGCGCCATGCTATGCGCCTCGCTCGTCACCGGCAAGCCGGGGCCAGGCGACTGCCATGATCGGCCTCGAATCAGGCGAGTACTGCTATCTTAAGTCTTGGCAGGCGGCAGAAGCTTTCGTTCCGGCTTCTGCTTGATGGCTGGCTGTTGCCTTATCCGGCGTGCCTCGGCTTGGTTGTAGACCTGTGCGGCTTCCAAACGCGCCGTTTCCGCGACTCGTGAGCCGAAGCCGAAGGACACGTTGGCGACGGCAACTGTAAGCGCCAATCCTGTCAACAACGAACCACCCAACGCAATGGCGGTTGTGCGCACGGTCGATCGGGTGCGCTGGTTGTCGGCTTTGCCTTCGGACACCTTGGCGTCCATGATCGTTATCTTGTCGAGCAACCGATCCAGCTTCCCGTTCATCTCGGTCATTCGTGTGTCCACACGCGCTTCGGACGCGGCGATCATGTCGGCGACTTGCCCTCTATCCATGTCGTTCGATGTGCCTCCCAGTCCCCTAATTGTTCCGCCAGGTTCGTTTGCACGTGTGCGAGCGTTACGTGCTTGCATCTCCCGCCAAGCGGCTTCACGCGTATCATCGACGCTCATTTAGGAACATAACCTGTTAAAGTATCGAACATGGCACTTAGATCGTCTGCAGCGTCTCTGATTTCCTTGATCTTCGATGCTGGGTCACCACCTGCATGTAGAGCCTCTAATGCTCGCGCGACGGCGTAAAGAGCTAACGTGACCTTCACAGCGACACCGCCCAAATCGCCGTTTGTAGCCGTAGCGTTGAACTTACCATCGTCGAACGGCATCTCGGCTCCAGTGCTTACGTCCGTGTTGACGAACCTAGTGTCAGCCACACAGCTTTTGCAAGCTCGACCACGAAACGCATGACCAGCAGCCTGGGCGTGGATCAACGGTCCTCGGTTAGCCTAAGAAGCGCACCCGCGGCTCCGCCGCCGTATCGCCCAGCATCAGCTCCGTCACTGCCCAAACGAGCGCGTCCGCGCGATCGGGACTCGACCCCGGCCCCTCGTATCCGCCGTTAGCGGTGAGGCCCGCCAGCTCGTCCTCGAGCGCCGGGAATGCGCTGGCATGGAATACCCGGCCGTTCTCGTACAAGGCCGCGACCGGTTCGGCTCGCGCGACTTTGCCCCTGGACGCATGAACGAGCCGCAGCGACAGCCCCGCCTCGACCGCGCGCAGGACGCTTTCGACCATGTCTCCGCCCTGGTTCTTTTCCGCGACGACGCGCGACGCGTTCCAGCGGCGGTATGTCGCGACCACCGCCCGCGCCCACCCGTCGGGCCGCTCGCCGCGCACGCTCGCATCGTCCAGCACGTAGCCGCACGTCTGCCCCGTCACGGGATCGGGCGCGCTCAAGCCCACCGCGACGATCCCGCACGCATCGGCACCCGGACCCGATCCGGCGGGCGGATCGACCCCGATCACGACGCGGGTCATGGCGGGCAAGCCGAGCCCGCTCGGCCGGCGCTGCCGTTCGATCAACGCGCGCGGCCACAGCGAGCCTTCGACGTCGGAGAGAAGCTCGCCGTCCAGCTCCTGCCGCCCGAGGCGCGTGCCGGCGTAGGTCTCGGCCATGGCGCGCAGGTAAGCGGCGGGCAGATGGAGGTTGTCGACGGTTCGCCCGCCCGTCACCGCCGTGTCCGCCGCGTCCAGCAGACGACGGAGCAGCGGCAGTGGACGCGGCGTGGTGGTGACCAGGATGCGCGGCCGGTCGCCGACGCGCACGCCCAGGTCGAGATTGTGCCAGGTCTCGCCCGGCCGCTTCCACTTCGCCAATTCGTCCGCCCAGGCAATGTCGTGCTCGGGGCCGCGCAAGGGCTCGGGGTCCGCGCCGCCGAACACGGCGGCCTCGGCGCCCGACGCGAAGCGCAGGCGGCCGAGGCTCGGCTGCCAGACGGGCCGCTCGCCGTCGTTGGCGACCGCGAGCAGCCCGCTCGTCCCCTCGATCATGATGCGGCGCACATCGGCGGGCGTGGCACCGACGAGCGCGATGCGCAGGGACGCGTTCGCCCGGGCGAGCGCACTGATCCATTCGGCGCCCGCGCGCGTCTTGCCGAACCCGCGGCCCGCGACGAGCATCCACACGCGCCAGTCGCCGGGCGGCGCGACCTGCCCGCCGTGCGCCCAAGCCTCCCACATCTCCTTGAGCGCGCGGCGTTCGGACGGTTTGAGCCTGGCGATGACGACGCGGCGATCGTGCGGACGGAGCGCGGCGAGCTTCGCGATCAGTTCGAGCAGATGCCGGCGGCGAATCAGCCCGCGTGTCGATCCCGTCATTCGGTGCCGCCGCGGCGACGATTGAGCGCGGACAGCTGCTTTTCGATCGCAGCGGCGAGCTGGTCGTCGCTCGCCCTGGCGGGGATGTGACCGCCGCGCCGGCCGGGGGGCTTGGCGTTCCTGGCGCGAAGCGCGAGCAGCCGGAACGCCATGTCCTTGTCGAGCGCGGCTGTGACTTCGGGAAGCGCGCCCAGGTCGAAATCGATCGGATCGGCGCCTGGCAGGTCCGAAGCTCCAGCGCGACCCCGCGTCTTGCGCATGGGGCTGCGTCGGCGTTCGTCGGATGCGGCCGGGCCCATCGCCCTGGCACCGGCTTCGTCGTGCGTACCCGCGGTCTCCGCCACAAGCATGGTCTCCAACCGCGTGTATCCGCACTCGACCGCTTCGGCCCACGAACGCGCGAATTCAGCGTCGCGGCGGCGCAACGCGTATGCGCTGGTGGGGGTGAGCCCTACCGAGGCGCACGCGTAGCGAACGTTGCACGTCGCGCTGAGATATTCGAGAAAGACCCTGCGGTTGCGCGCGGTCCAGCAGTTCCGACGGCGCTTTCGAACCTGCGGCCGCCCGTTCTTCCCGCAAGCGACATCGCCCGCGCGCTCGTTGTCCGTCTTCATCGCTTTCCCTCCCACAAGAAAAAGGGCCGGCGGCGTTTCCGCCCCGCCCCTCGTGCGCAACACTCGGCTGTTCATGGTTTGTACCGAAGCAGGATCAGGATGTCAAGGTATTTTACCGATTTGGTTCAGCGGAGAGTGCCTGGCGAGGAGGTTGACCGGGCCGCGTCACGACGAGCATCGGCCCAAGCAGCGCGAACGCATCCTGCCTGTTCGCCGCCGGGTCCCAGAGGCTCGACACGCTTCCGTCCAGGAACAGCGCGTCGCGGCAGCCCAGCCCGTCTCGGAACAGCCGCGCGAACTTGCCGAACGACACGCCCTCCTCGCTGATCGCGAACCAGGCGTCGCCGCCCCCAACGCCCACACCGTTGCGGATCAACCGCGAAGGCCCGTCCGCATCGAAGCGCGGGTGCAGGGCGCCGTCGATCACCAGCATGGGTCCGGACTGCGTCGCGAGCACGGGACGCGGCACGCGCGCGGCGAAGCGGGCGCTGGTGGTCACGTGGACGCGGCCGTCGGCGTCGACCGCGAACACGCCGTTGGGAAGGAGGTGGAAATTTCCCGCGCCCTCGCGGCGGTTGATCTTATGTCCCTCGACCCCGTCCGCCACGAACAGGCCGATCGGGGCGCCCGCCTCGTCGAACATTCCGGCGTTCGCCGCGAAGCGCACGGTCTGCGCGCGTGCGCCGAGATGAGTCTCCAGGGCCGCGAAGCCGCGCAGCGGGTTTCCGCCGGGCGCCTTGTAGATCAGTTCGATACGATCGCGCCCGCGCGAAAAACGGCAGACGGTGAAGGCCGACCCTTCGAAGCTGCGCGGGTGGCATGCAGGATCGTCGGTTTCGGGTCGATGCGGGGCACTTGCCCGCACGATGTCGCGCGCAGGCGGCGCGACGCCCGGATCCCGTGCACCGCGCCACCATGTCGCGGCGAGCAAGGCCAGCACGACGGCGCCGGCGAGGAGGAAGACGCGTATGAGGATGTTTCGGGTCTAGCGCGAAGCACTTGCGCGCGCCAAGCACGGAACAGCCGAACCTCCGGAGTTCAAGCCAGTGACCGACACGCTCGACGACCGCATCATCGAAACGCCCGAAGGCCCGATGACGTGGGCGCAGTGGAAGAAGAAGAACCGGCTGCAGGTGCCGTCACGACGGACCAAGGGCAAGGATCTGCCGGTGAAAGTGAAGCTTTTTACGGAGAAGCCTTGAGCGAAACCTTCTTCGCTGCTTACTCCTCCGGCGGCGGCTCCGCGTCAGGCGGGACGTCGACCGGCACTCCGTCGATCGTCTCCGCCACGCGCCGCGTGCCGCGTACGATCGTCGCGACGTCCTCCAGGTCCGCGGCGTCTCCGCCCAGCTGCTCGACCGCGTCGCCGATCTCCTCCGTCGATTCGACGATCTCGGTGATTTCGCTCGGCAGCACGACGTCGGCTCCGCCGCGCCGCGGTTCGGGACCGTCCGGCTCCTGAACGGGGTACGCCACCCGGACGGTGCGCGTCTCGCCGGCGTCGCTCGCGACCTGTCCGGATTCGAGCGCGCCCGCCATGAAGCTGCGCCAGATGCGCGCGGGGGCGCCGCCGCCCGTGACGCCGCGCATCGGCGAATTGTCGTCGTTGCCGACCCACACGCCGACCACCAGGTCGCCTGCGAACCCGACGAACATCGCGTCGCGATGGTCCTGCGTCGTGCCCGTCTTGCCGTAGGCGGGAATGGGCAGGCGCGCGGCGCGGCCCGTGCCGCGGTCGATCGCGTCGCCCAGCATCGCCCGCATCGCCGCCGCATCGCCGCGACTGAGAGAACTGCCCCCGAGCGACAGGTCGGCGAGGTTGCCGAGGTCGTACCAGGCGCGCGAATCGCCGGGCTTGGCGACGCCGCGCGGGCGCACCGGGTAGCGGCCGCTCGCGACGGTCGCATAGGCGGCGGTCATGTCAAGGAGCGTGGTGGCCGACGTGCCCAACGCGAGGCTCGGCTGTTCGGTCAGCGTTCCGCGCAGGCCCAGGTCGCGCGCCGCCTTCAGCACGGCCGGGCGGCCGACGCGCTCCTGCAGGCGCACCGCCGCGACGTTGCTTGATCGCGCGAAGGCGTCCGCGAGGCTGATCGGGCCGAGGTAGCGACCGTCGTAATTCTTCGGGCTCCAGTCGCCGACCGTGATCGGCAGGTCGCGCACGATGTCGTCCGGCTCCATCCCGCTCCGGATCGCGGCGAGGTAGACGAAGAGCTTGAAGGTGGAGCCGGGCTGACGCTTGGCCTGCGTCGCGCGGTTGAAGCTGCTTGCCTTGTAGGAACGCCCGCCGACCATCGCCACGACGCGGCCGTCGGGGCGCATCGCGACCAGCGCGGCCTGCGCGCCACCGATCCTGGAAGTATTCACCGCATTGACCGCGAGCTTCTGCAAGCGGGAGTCGAGCGTCGTCTCGACTGCCACTTCGCCGTATTCGGCCTCGGCGACCGAGCGCGCCTGGGGCCAGACCCAATCGGCGAAGAAGGTGCCGGTGGGGACTTCGGCGGAACGGTTCAGCACGGACGCGGGGCGGGCGAGCCGGGCCTGCCGGGCGGTGATCGCGCCTTCGCGGACCATCGCGGCTTCGACGAGTTCGGCGCGGGCGCGGGCGCGTTTGAGGTCGTTGGTGGGGGCGAGCCTGGACGGGGCTTTGACGATCCCGGCGAGCATCGCGGCCTGCGCTACGCTCATGTCCTCGGGCTCGCGTCCGAAATAGTGGCGGGACGCGGCGCGCAGGCCGTAGACGCCGTCGCCGAAGTAGATGGACGACATGTACCGGCCCAGGATTTCGTCCTTGGTGAGCCAGGCCTCGAGCCAGCCCGCGATAAGGACTTCGCGGAATTTGCGGGTGAAATTCTGGTCGGAGGTGAGGAACGCGGTCTTCGCGAGCTGCTGCGTGATCGTCGATCCGCCCTCGCGCACCTCGCCCGCGCGCAGGTTGACCCAGACGGCGCGGGCGATGCCCTTGGGATCGATGCCGAGATGGCCGTAGAAGCGGCGGTCCTCGATCGACACGAACGCGAGCGACACGTGTTTCGGCAGTTTCGCGACCTCGACGGGGGCTTCCTTGACCGAGCCGCGGCGGGCGATCGGCTTTCCGTCGGCGGACATGAGAAGCATCGCGGGGGCGGGCAGCGGTTCCAATGCGCGGCCGAGCGGCGTCGTGATCGCGAGCCAGGCGAAGAAGACGGCCAGCGCGACGAGCAGCCACTTGAGCCAGCGGCGGCGGCGGCGCGCGCGGACGGGTGCCTGAACCTGCGCCTCGGCCAGCGCGAGCCGCTCCTCCAGTTCGGCGATCGTCACCGGACGGTCGGGGTCGATACGTGCATCGAAGTTCATGGGGCCCAGTGTAGCGACGGCGAGGCGGCTTGCACATTGGCCTTTGCGCGCCCGCTCGCTACTGCCCCGTCCGTGGACGTCACCGACCTCAGAATCGCGCTGTTCACGGGCAATTACGCGCTGACGCGGGATGGCGCGAACCAGGCGCTCAACCGGCTGGTCGCGTACCTGATGGCGCAGGGCGCGGCGGTGCGCATCTACTCGCCGCGCACGCGGAGACCCGCGTTCGCGTCCGTGGGCAAGGTCATCGCGATCCCCGCGCTGCCGCTGCCGGGCCGCAGCGAATACCGCGTCCCGCTGTTCATCCCGGCCCGCGTCAAGCGCGACATCGCCGACTTCGCGCCGACCCACGTGCATATCGCGAGCCCCGAGATCCTCGGCCACCGCGCGGTCACGCTTGCCCGCAATTCGGACATCCCCGCCATCGCGTCCGTGCACACCCGTTTCGAGACCTACCCCCGCTACTACGGCGCCGCATTCCTGGAACCCGTGTTCGAGGCGGCGCTGCGGCGGCTGTATCGGCGCTGCGACGCGATCTTCGCGCCGTCCGAATCGATGGCGGAGCTGCTTCGCGAGCAGCGCATGAACCGGCATGTCGGCATCTGGTCGCGCGGGATCGACCGGGACATTTTCAACCCGCAAGCGCGCGACATGGCGTGGCGGCGCGACCTGGGCATCGGCGACGCGGAACCCGTCGTCGGGTTCGTCGGGCGGCTGGTGATGGAAAAAGGCCTGGACGTGTTCGCGGAGGCGATCGCGGCGCTGCAGGCGCGCGGCGTCGCGCACCGCGTGCTCGTCGTCGGCGAGGGGCCCGCGCGCGACTGGTTCGAACAGGCCGTGCCGTCGGCGGTGTTCGCGGGGTTCCAGAAAGGCGAACAACTCGGCCGCGCGGTCGCGTCGATGGACATGCTGTTCAATCCATCCGTCACGGAGACGTTCGGCAACGTGACGCTGGAGGCGATGGCGGCGGGGCTGCCGGTCGTGGCGGCGCGCGCCACCGGGAGCACGAGCCTGGTCACGGACGGGGTCACGGGACGGCTGGTGGAGCCGGGCCAGCCGCACGCGTTCGCGGATGCGCTGCAAGCTTACTGCGGGAGCGAGCCCGCGCGCCGCGCCGCGGGTGCCGCGGGCGAGGCGGTGAGCCTCCGGTACAGCTGGGATGCGGTCAACCAGGCGCTGGTCGAGGGGTATCTGGACGTGTCGCGGCGTCGCGAAGGCGCGCGCGCGTCCGTTCCCGCGGCGGGGCATGGCTGACCTGTTCGGCGACGATGCGCCGGTCGCGTCCGCCGACCCCGAAGGTGCGCCGCTCGCAGACCGGCTCCGCCCTGCCCGCCTCGACGAGGTCGTCGGCCAGGATCATCTGACCGGCCCGGCGGGGGCGATCGGGCGGATGGTGGCGGCGGGCCGGTTGTCGTCGATGATCCTGTGGGGGCCGCCGGGGACGGGCAAGACGACGATCGCACGGCTGCTCGCGGGGGCGGTGGGCTTACGTTACGTGCAATTGTCGGCGGTGTTTTCGGGCGTGGCCGACCTCAAGAAGGTTTTCGTGACGGCCCGCGAGAGTGCGCGCGGCGGATCGCATACGCTGCTGTTCGTGGACGAGATCCACCGGTTCAACCGGGCGCAGCAGGACGGATTTCTGCCGTATGTCGAGGACGGCACGATCATCCTCGTCGGCGCGACCACGGAGAACCCGAGCTTCGAGCTGAACGCGGCTTTGCTGTCGCGGGCGCAGGTTCTCATTCTGAACCGGCTGGATGCGCGTGCGCTGGGGCAGCTTATCGCGCGGGCGGAGGCGGTGATGGAGCGGCCTTTGCCCCTGACGCCGGACGCGCGCGATGCGCTGGTCGCGACGGCGGACGGGGACGGGCGGTTCCTGTTGAACCAGGTGGAGACGCTGTACGCGATCGCTCCTGGTGAGGCCTTGGACCCGGCGGCCTTGTCCGCGCTGCTGCAGCGGCGGGTCGCGGTCTACGACAAGGATCGTGACGGGCACTACAATCTGATCTCGGCGCTGCACAAGGCGGTGCGCGGGTCCGATCCGCAGGCGGCGTTGTACTATCTGGCGCGGATGCTGACGGCGGGCGAGGAGCCGCTGTATCTGCTCCGCCGCATCGCGCGGATGGCGTCGGAAGATATCGGGCTGGCCGATCCGCAGGCGCTGGTCCAGTGCCTTGCCGCCAAGGACGCCTACGATTTCCTGGGGTCGCCCGAAGGCGAGCTCGCGATCGCGCAGGCGTGCCTGTACTGCGCGACCGCGCCCAAATCGAACGCGGTGTACGTCGCGCAGAAGGCGGCGTGGAAGGCGGCGCGTGAGACGGGGTCCTTGATGCCGCCCAAGACGATTTTGAACAAGCCGACGAAGCTGATGCGCGATCTGGGCTATGGGGGTGATTACCGCTACGACCACGACGAGCCCGACGGGTTTTCGGGGCAGAGTTATTGGCCGGAGGAGATGGAGCCGGCGCGGTATTACGAGCCGTCCGAGCGCGGGTTCGAGGCGCGGGTCGCGGAGCGGATGCGGTGGTGGGACGAGCGGAGATTTTCGTGAGTGCTTACGCCCCTCGGCTCCGCTCTGGACACGCCCCTCGTTTTCACTCGGGACGAACGAAGTCAGTCTTGTTTATAAGGTCGGTAAAGTCGTTCGTCCCGAGTGAAAACGAGGGGCGCTGAGCAGGACCGGCCATGCAGTTCTGGGTCTACATACTGCAATGCTCCGATGGCTCGTTCTACACCGGCCACACGGACAATCTGGAAGCGCGCTTGTGGCAGCATGACAATGGCTTGGGATCGGATTGGACCAGACGCCGCCTTCCCGTAAAGTTTGTGTGGGCGGACACGGCCCCAACCCGGGCGGAAGCGCTGGAATTCGAGTTGCGGGTCAAGAAGTGGTCGCGCGCCAAGAAGATCGCCTTGATCGAGAGCGACTGGGCGGGTCTGAACTACTGGGCCAAGAAGCCATGCGAGCGCCCTTCGGCCGCGCTCGGAACACGCCCCTCGTTTTCACTCGGGACGAACGAACTTGGGCTGCCAAGCGTTGAAAACCCGGAGTCATTCGTCCCGAGTGAAAACGAGGGGCGCTGACCAATTCCACCCGCGTTCACACGCTTCGCCGCCGTAGACTGGTCGGGCGCGGTCGGGACCCGCCAGCGCGGTATCGCGATCGCCACCTGCGGGACGGGTGACGAAGCCCCTGCCCTCGTTCGTCCGGGCCACGTCTGGTCTCGCGAGGAGGCGCTCGCGTGGACGTTGGAGGCGGTGGCGGACGAGGCGGTGCTGGTCGGGTTCGATCTGTCGCCGACGTTCCCCTTCATCGACGCGAATGCGTATTTTCCGGGGTGGGACGCGTCGCCGCCCGATGCGCGCGCTCTGTGGGCGCTGGTCGAGGAGATCACGGCCGACGACCCGCACATGAGCGCGTCGAGCTTCGTCGATCACGATGTCGCGAGCCGTTATTTTCGTCGGCACGGCGGGCGGCAGGGCGACCGGTTCGGGACCGGGCGCGGGCGGTTGCGCGCGGTGGAGCGGGCGTCGCTCGATCAGCGGATCGCGAGTCCGTACAGCTGCTTCAACCTGGTCGGCGCGGCTCAGGTAGGGAAGTCCAGTTTGACGGGGATGCGGTTGTTCCGGCGGCTGGACGGGCATGTGCCGATCTGGCCGTTCGACCTGCTGCCGGACAAAGGCTCGGTGGTGGTGGAGATCTATACGAGCCTCGCCGCAGTCGCGGCGGGGGTGCCTAAGGGGCGGGCCAAGGTGCGCGACGGCGTGACGCTGGACGCGGCGCTGGCGCGGTTGGGGAGCCGGCCGCATGCGGCGCTGTCGCGGTACGACGATCATGCGACGGACGCGTTGTTGTCGGCGGCGTGGCTGCGCGCGGTTGCGGGTGATGTCGGATATTGGAGGCCGGAGGGGATGACGGAAGCGGTGGCGGCGACGGAGGGTTGGACGTTCGGGGTACGGTGACGTCATCCCGGCGCAGGTTGGATCTCGGTGGAGCATCGTTGCCGGCAGTCGAACCTCCCTGAGACCCCGGCCTGCGCCGGGATGACGTGCGCTTTACATACTCTAGAGCATGATGTTACCTTATTACATCTTTTGAGCGGGGACTCGACGCATGCGTAAGCTACTGGGCGCTCTGATCGTCTGGCTCGCCGTCGGGAGTTCTTCGGCCGCGCAGCAGCGGACCGTGGCTCCCTCATCCACCGCCAACCCCTCGCTGACCGCGCTCGATCGCGGGATCGACGACGAGTCGCGGGGGCGGCCGTTGAACCTGTCGCGGCTCGACGCCGACGTGCGGATCGCAGGGACGATCGCGGAGACGACGATTTTGGCCGGGTTCGCCAATCCGGGCACCGACATCGTCGAAGGGCGGTTTCGGCTCGCGCTTGCCGCGGGGTCGGTGGTGACGGGGTACGCGCTCGATGTCGGGGGCGAGATGATCGACGGGGTGCTCGTCGACCAGCCCAAGGCCAAGGAAGCCTATTCCGACAAGGTGCGGCGGGGGGTCGATCCGGGGCTGGCCGAGGTGACGCGGGACAACGTGTTCTCGACGCGCGTGTTTCCGATCTTCCCCAACGTGGGGCGGACGATCCGCGTGCGGTTCGTGACGCCGATCGATCCTCGGGAGGGGTTCGCGCTTCCGCTCAACAGCCGCGAGGCGATCGGACAGGTGGCACTGCGCGTGCGGGCGACGGGGGTGGCGAGCGCGCCGGCGCTGTCCGGGTCTTCGCTCGACCTGCGCTGGACGGGATCGAACGGGGTGTTCGATGCGCAGGCGAGCGCGCGCGACGCGCGGCTGACGGGGACGCTGCGGGTCGCGGCCCCGGCGATGGCCACGCCGGTCGTTTATACGGGGCATGCCAACGGCGAGCGCTTCTTTCAGTTGGCCGATGCCGCAGCCGATGCGCGGCCGACACGCGCCGCCGCCGACCGCCTGCGCATCTATTGGGATCGGTCGCGGTCGCGGCTGGACGATGCGACGGAGAGCGAGATCACGCTGATCCGCCGGCTTGCCGACGACCTGAAGCCTTCGGCGATCGACATCGTCCTGTTCGGCAGCGGCGCGCCCGTCGTCCGCACCGTCGCGTCCGCGCGGGACGCGGAGGGCGTGCTGGAGGCCGTGCGGTATCGCGGGGCGACGAGCTTCGAGGGCCTGTCCGCGCTGACCTTGCCCGCCGCCGATCTGTGCCTGCTCTTTTCGGACGGGCGCGCGACCGTCGATCGCCGCGACCGCTTGCGTCCGGGTTGCCTCACGCATGCGGTGACGAGCGCCGGGGATGCGGACATGGCGTTCCTGCGCCAGGTGGCTTCGGGATCGGGCGGCGAGGCGTTGACGCTGGGCGACGATCGGTCGGCTGTGCTCGATCGGCTCAAGCGCCGTCCGGCCGCGATCGTGGACATCCGCGCCGACGATGGAAGCGCGGTCGATTATGCGCTGCTCGATGGGGGCTCGGGATGGCGCGCGGTCGGCAAGGCACCTGCGTCGGGCGGGCTGACCGTTCGCATCGCTGGGATCGGCGACGGGGTCGTCGCGCGCCGATACGCCGCGCCGATGGGCGAGACTCCGCACGACGGTGCGGCGGTGCTCTGGGCCGCGGACCGCACCGCCGCGCTTGCCGGTGATCCGGCGCAGGCCCCCGTGTTCAAGGCAATGTCGCAGCGTTACGCGGTGGCCTCGCCCGAGATGGCGTTCATCGTGCTCGAAACGCCGTACGACTACGTCCAGGACGACATCGCGCCGCCCGAGACGTATCCGAAGGTGCTGCGGGCGAACTATGTGCAGGCCAAGGCGCAGCACGATCGGCAGCAAGAGCGGGCCAAGGTCGCGTGGCGGTCCGAGGTCGTGCGGCGCTGGGATGGGCAAAAGGCGTGGTGGGCGACGAAGTTCGACCCGAACGCCAAGCCGAAGGTGGCGCCCGGGTCCAAGCGGGGACGCGACGGCGAGTGGTTCGTCGGTGTCGAAGGCGGGATCGCTCCGCCCCCGCCGCCGCCCGTGCCGATGATGGCACCGCCGCCCGTGGTGCGCGGCGAGAGCCGGGCCCTGACGGACTCCGCGTCCGACCAGATCGTGGTGACGAGTTCGCGCGTCGGCCGAGCGACGACGCAGAGCGCCACGGCCGTGACCGCGATCTCCGGCGGACGGCTTGCGCGCGCGCCGTCGCGGACGACGATCGAGATCGCGCCGTACCGTTCGGATCGGCCGTACCTGAAGGCGCTGGAGGCTGCCGCGCCCGCCGACTTCGATCGCGTGTTTCTTGTCCAGGAGAAGGAGTTCGGGGCGACGCCGGCTTTCTACCTCGACGTCGCGGCGTGGCTGCAGGGGAAAGGGCGCACGGCGGAAGCCGTCGAGATGCTGTTGTCCGCGCTCGAGCTGCCGACGACCAACAACGAGACGATCGGGATCGTCGCGGAACGACTGCTGCGCTACAAGCAGCATGACCGCGCCGTGTATCTGTACGAGCGGCTCGCCGACGCGGAGGGGTACCGGCCGCAGCCCAAGCGGCAGCTGGCGATGGCGTTGCAGGCGCGCAGCCTGACGCGGGGCCGCGATCTGGCGCGGGCCGACTTGGATCGCGCGTTGCTGCTGCTCGAGGACGTGATCGAGACGCCGCCGTCGGGCGATTACCAGGGAATCGAGCTGATCAGCCTGATGGATGCCAACGCGATGCTGCCCGCCTATCGCAAGGTCGGGGGCACGCGGCGACCGTTGGATCCGCGGTTGGTGGCACTGCTCGACACGGACCTGCGCGTCATCCTGGAATGGAACAGCGGCAACAACGATCTCGATCTGTGGGTGGCGGAGCCGACGGGGGAGCGGAGCTATTTCGGCTACCCGCTGACGCGCGCGGGCGGGCGGTTGTCGAACGACATGACGAGCGGATACGGGCCGGAGGAATATCTGATCCGGCGCGCGGTGCCGGGCAATTACGCGGTGTCGGCCAACATCTACGCCGCCGATCGCCTCGATCCCAACGGCGCGCCCGTGCTGACCGCGCGGCTGATCCGCGACTTCGGGCGACCGACGCAGCGGGAGGAAGTGGTGGACGTCGAACTCACCCCGGACGAGCGCGGGCAGAAGCTGATCGGGCGGCTGGTGGTGGCGAAAACGGCTGGACCCGGCCGGGCGGGCGGGTCAAGGTAGCGGCCGCGCCGGGTTAGCTCAGCTGGTAGAGCAACTGATTTGTAATCAGTAGGTCAACGGTTCGAGTCCGTTACCCGGCACCGGCGTTGGAGTGGACATGCGCGCGATCCTTTGCTTCATCGCGGCTTTGTGCGCGACCGCCGCCTTCGCTCAGCCACCCGTGCGGGTAGGGCTGCAGACCACGGCGGGCGTTATCGTGATCGAGCTTGCGACGCGGCAAGCGCCGGTCACCGCTGCGAACTTCCTGCGGTACGTCGACACGCGCAAGATGGACGGGGCGACGTTCTTCCGTGCGTCGCGGACGAAAGGCGCGGAGACGCGCGGGTTCGTGCAGGGCGGGATCCGGCGGCCGTACATCTACCAGCTGCCGCCGATTGCGCACGAGCCGACCAGCCGGACGGGCCTGCGCCACCTCGACGGAACGGTGTCGATGGCACGGACGGCGCCGGGCACGGCGCGGTCCAACTTCTTCATTACGATTGGTGCGCAGCCGGGGATGGACGCCAAGCCGGGCGGAGACCCGGGGTTCGCGGCGTTCGGGCGCGTGGTGGGCGGGATGGATGTCGTGCGGCGCA
This sequence comes from uncultured Sphingomonadaceae bacterium, assembly GCA_964251385.1. Taxonomy (GTDB): domain Bacteria; phylum Pseudomonadota; class Alphaproteobacteria; order Sphingomonadales; family Sphingomonadaceae; genus CADCVW01. The sequence goes on from CAXUJK010000009.1 coordinate 17,206, forward strand.
TCCTGGCCGCGCCGACCGTGCCGAACGCGGGCAGCGGCGCGATGAAAGGGCAGATGATCGCGGCACCCGTGCGCATCGTCGCCGCGCGACGCGTTCGCTGAAAGGCGCGTTGATCGAAATCCTTTGAGCGCGGCTCCGAGTCGTGCGAAGGCGGCGGGTGTGCAACAGACCACTCACAGCCCCAGCGCGCTCCTGGAAAGGCTCGGACATTATGTCCGGCTGCAACCGGGCGAACGGGACGCGCTGGACTGGCTCGAACGCGGACGCAGGCGGTTCGACGCGCACGATGTTGTGGTGCGCGAGGGCGAGAGGTCCGACCGGTTGTACGTGGTGCGGTCGGGCTGGCTGCACGCGTCGACCCGGATGAAAAGCGGGGAGCGGCAGATCCTGCGGCTGCATTTTCCGGGGGACATCATGGGCACGTCGTCGGTCGCCTGGGCGGAGACGTCCGCGACGATCACCGCGGTCACCGACTGCGTCATCTCCGACTTCCCACGCGCGATGCTGGGGCGGTTGTTCAAGTCGCAGCCGCGGCTGGCGGCGTTGTTGTACGCGACGTTTTCGGTCGAGAGCGTCGCCATGTCGGACCGCTTGGCCTCACTCGGACGCGCGGACGCCAAGAGCCGGATCGCGACGCTGCTGCTCGAAATCCTGTCGCGGCTGCGGGTGACGGACGCAGGCATCACGGACACATTCGAGCTGAACCTGACGCAGGCGGACATCGGCGACGCGGTCGGGCTCACCAAAGTGCACGTCAACCGCACGTTGAAGGACATGGACGGCGAAGGCCTGATCGCGCGCGAGGGGCGCATGGTGCGCGTTCTCGACGAGGCGCGGATGATCGAGTTGGCCGACTTCAAGGACCGGCACGGCGAGATCGCGACCGATTGGTTTCCGGAATTCGGCTGAGCGTCATGCGTCGGTTGCTCCTGTCCGCTTCGCTGCTGTCGCTTGGCGCGTGCGCGACGACACCGCCGCCGGTCCTTGCCGCCGCGACCAAGACCCCGGTCGTCTGGCCGCATCAGACGAGCGACCTGCCCGTCGATCCGGCAGTCCGCTTCGGCCGGCTGCCCAACGGCATGCGCTACGCCCTCATGAAGAACGCGACCCCGCCGGGCGAGGCGTCGCTGCGCCTGCGCATCGATGCCGGCAGCCTGAACGAACGCGACGACCAGCGCGGGGTCGCGCACTTCCTCGAGCATATGGTGCTCAACGGGACGAAGAACGTGCCCGAAGGCGACTTCGTCAAGCGGCTGGAGCGGGCGGGGTTGCGGTTCGGGCCGGACACGAACGCGTCGACCGATTTCGAGCAGACCGTGTTCAAGCTAGATCTTCCGAAGACGGACGACGCGACGCTGACCGAGGCGATGTTCTTGCTTCGGGAAGTGGTCGACGAAGCGACGCTGGAGACGGCGGCGATCGACAGCGAGCGCGGGATCATCCTGTCGGAGGAGCGCACGCGCGCGTCGCCCGGCTACCGCGCGGCGCTCGACGAGTATGCGTTCGCTTTGCGCGGTCAGCGGCTGCCGACGCGGTTTCCGATCGGCGACACGGGCGTGATCCGCGGGGCACCCCGCCAAAGGTTCGTCGAGTTCTACAACGGCTATTATCGGCCCGAGCGCGCGACGCTGATCGCGGTCGGCGACTTCGACGTGGACGCAGTCGAGGCGCGGATCGTGCGCGATTTCGGATCGTGGCGGGGCGAAGGCCCGGCGCTCGCCGCTGCACCTCAGGACTCGCCTGCCCCCCGCACGCGTGAGGCTCGCCTCTTCGTCGAGCCCGGCCTACCCTCGCGCGTCAATTTGAGCTGGCTGCGGCCCGCCGACCTGCGGCCCGACACGGCGGCGACGCGACGCGAGGCGCTGATCGAGGTGCTCGTGTTCCGCGTGCTGAACCGGCGGCTGGAGCGGATCGCGGCCGAGCCGAACCCGCCCTTCGCGGGCGCGGGCGGCGGGATCAGCGAGGACGCGGAAAGCGCCGAGCGGACCGTGCTGTCCGCGGTCGCGAACCCCGGCAAATGGCGCGACGCGCTCGCAAGCCTGACGGCGGAACAGCGCCGGCTGATCCAGTACGGCGTGACGCCCGGCGAACTGCAGCGCGAGATCGTCGATCTGCGGTCGAGCTATACGATCCAGGCGGCGGGCGCGAATACGCGCGGCACGCGCGCGTTGGCCGAGGGTCTGGTGTCGGCGGTCAACGGGGACCGGGTGGTGACCACGCCCGCCAACCAGCTCGCGCGGTTCGAGGATGTCGTGCGCGGACTGACGGCCGCGACGGTCAACGCGGCGGTGCCGGGCGTGTTTTCCGGCTCCGGGCCGCTCGTGTACATGACGTCGCCGACGCCGATCGAGGGGGCCGAGCGCACGCTGCTTGCGGCTTACGACGGGGCGCGCGCGACCAACGTGAGCGCACCCGTCGATGTCGCCTCCAAGCCTTGGCTTTACCAGAACTTCGGCACGCCGGGTGCCGTCGTCGAGCGGCGCGAGATCGGCGACGGGATCGACGCGACCGCGGTGCGGTTCGCGAACGGAACGCGGCTGACCGTGAAAAAGACCCCGTTCAAGGCGGACGAGATCCTGGTGTCGGTGCGCTTCGGCGGCGGGCGCATGGACTTCGCCAATGACGGCCAGCCGACGCCCGAATGGGCGCTGGGCGGCGCGTTCGCCGACGGGGGTTTGGGCAAGCTCAGCTGGGAGGAGGTCAAGCGCACGCTGACCCCCAACGTGGTCGGTATCGGGCTCGGCGTGCAGGACGACCGGTTCACGCTGGGCGGCACGACGCGGCGCGCGGACTTCGGGCTCGAACTGCAACTGCTTGCCGCGTTCTTCACCGATGCGGGATGGCGGCCGACCGGGTGGGACCGCAGCCGCGCGCTCGCCGACACGATCCACGACGGGATGGAGTCGACGCCCGGCGGCGTGTTCGGGCGCGACGCGGGGACGTTGTTGGCGGGCGGCGACAGCCGCTGGGCGATCCCGACGCGGGCGCAGATGAAGGCCATGGACATCGGGGTCGCACGCGCGGCGCTGGCCCCGCGTCTGGGCCGCGGGCCGGTCGAGGTCGTGATCGTGGGCGACGTCGATGTCGAAGAAGCGATTCGAGAGACGGCGGCGACGTTCGGCGCGCTGCAGGCCGGCGCGCCCGCGGCGACGCGTGCGAACACCATCCGCTTTCCGGCCGCGACGACCGCCCCGGTGCGGCTGGTACACAAGGGTCGCGCGGACCAGGGCCTGGCGTTCGTCGCGTGGCCGACGACCGGCTTCTACGCGAACGTCAAACAGGCGCGGGCGCTGACCGTGCTGGCCGACGTGCTGCAATTGCGGCTGACCGCGGAGATCCGGGAGAAGCAGGGCACGACGTACAGTCCGTCGACGAGCCACAACCCGTCGCAGACGTTCGACGGCTACGGCTACCTGTCCGCGTCCATCCAAGCGCCGCCCGACAAGCTGGCCGGGTTCATCGCGGACGCCGAGCGGATCGCGCGGAGCCTGCGCGACGTGCCCGTGACCGCCGACGAACTCGATCGCGCACGCCGTCCCACGCTGGCGAACATATCGCGTGCGCGCGGCTCGTCGAACGGGTGGTGGCTGGGCAATCTATCGGACGTGCAGACAGACGCGCGCGTGGCGACGGAGCTGCGGAGCCAGGTCGCGGATTACGAGGCGGTGACGCCCGCCGACCTGCAGCGGGCCGCGCGCAGGTTCTTGGGGGACGGCCGCGACTGGAAGCTGGTGGTGGTGCCGGAGGCGGGCGGGACTACGGCGGCTCGTTAGCCCGCGAGGTTGTCGTCGGCGAGCGATCGGCGGCGGATGCGACTCCGCAAATCCTCCATGCCTATGCGATCGACGGCATCGTCGCGGTCGGCGGCACCGACGACCGAGCCTAGGTGGCCGAGCATCTGCGCGATGACGTCGAAGCTCTGCAGCGTTGCCGAATGCCGTGCGATGACGAGGTTGTCCGCCGCCAGCCGTTCCCCCACCGCGACCAGTACGCGCCGGCAATAGTCGATTTCCTCGGCGAGGCGGCGATCGATGAGGACGGTCGAGGGCCGCGGCGGCGCAGGCGACAGCGTGCCGCGGCGGATGCGGTCGCCGGGGCGCAGGCGCGCCTCCGCCTGGATCTCGTCGCACCGTTCCTGATCCGTGACCGGATGGTCGGAGATCGGGCGCGGCTTGAACAGATTGACCGTCGCCATTGGAACCCCCGCTCCTTTCGAAGTGGGCAACTAGCCGTCGCGATGGTTAACGGACGTTCAAACTCGCGACCGGAACGGACGCGTCAGGCAAACAGCAGCGCCGGGTTTTCGAGCAGGCGCTTGACCTCCTGGATGAAGCTGGCCGCGTCCCAGCCGTCGACGACACGGTGATCGAAGCTCGACGACAGGTTCATCATGCGGCGGACCTCGATGCGGCCGTCGATGACGACGGGGCGTTCGGCGACCTTGTTGACGGCGGTGATCGCGACTTCGGGACGGTTGATGACGGGGGTCGAGACGACGCCGCCCATCGGCCCCAGGCTCGACAGCGTGATGGTCGAGCCTGACAGTTCGTCGCGCGCGGCCTTGCCCGTGCGCGCGGCCTCGGCGAGGCGGGCGATCTCGGAAGCCAGAGTCCAGACGTCCTGCAAGTGCGCGTCGCGAATGACCGGGACCATGAGGCCGTTCGGGGTCTGCGCGGCGATGCCGAAATGGACCGCGCCGTGGCGGGTGACGATGCCGGCATCGTCGTCGTAGGTCGCGTTGACCATCGGAAACGCGGGAATCGCGCGGCAGTAGCCGGTTATCAGGAACGGCAGGACCGTCAGCTTCGGCTTGTCGCCGCGCGTGGCGTTCATCTCCACGCGGAGTTGTTCGAGCGGGGTCACGTCGACTTCATCCGCGTACATGAAATGCGGGATGCGGCGCTTGGCCTCCTGCATGTTCTCGGCGATGCGGCGGCGAAGGCCGACGACCTTGATGGTTTCATCCTGTCGCGTGACCGAGCTTTGCGCGAACGGCGCGCCAGCACCTTTGGAGTACATGAGGTAGGCGTCGAGGTCGCCGTGGCGGACGCGGTCGCCGGTGGCAGGGCGGAGCGCGCCGAGGTCGACGCCGAGGTCCTTCGCCCGCTGGCGGACGGCTGGCGAGGCGAGCACGGCGCGTGAAGCGCGTTGCGTTTCTTCGGTACGGCGTGAACCCTCCCGGCGGCTTCCCTCGCGGCGGTCGGCATCGGCGCGCGCTTCGGTGCGACGGTCTTCGTCGGCGCGACGATCGTCGTCGGCGCGGCGGTCGGAAGCGGATCGCTTGTCTTCGGTCGTGGCGGCGGAGGGGTCGGCGGCGGCGAGGCCGGGTGTCAGGTCGGCCAAGCCATCGCCCAGGACCGCCTCACCCGACAAGTCACCAACATCTTCGTTCGTCCCGAGTGAAAACGAGGGGCGTTCGGGTTGCGGTTGCACGCCCCTCGTTTCCACTCGGGACGAACGATCTTGGGGAAGTGCTTGTAAAGCTTCGGTTTCGAACACCACCAAGACCGATCCGATCGCGATCTGGTCACCCACTTCACCCGCGACCTCGACCACGCGCCCAGCGGTCGGCGATTCCATTTCGACCGTCGCCTTGTCGGTCATCATGTCGGCGAGCGGCTGGTCTTCGGACACCATGTCGCCGACGCGGACGTGCCAGGCGACGATCTCCGCCTCCGCGATGCCTTCGCCGATGTCGGGCAGCTTGAATTCGACGCGTGCCATCTAAAGCTCCAACACTTTCTTCAAGCCCGCAGCCAAGCGCTTGGGGCCGGGGAAATAAGCCCATTCGAGCGCATGTGGGTACGGCGTGTCCCAGCCGGTCACGCGCTCGACGGGCGCTTCCAGATGGTAGAAGCATCGCTCCTGCACCAGTGCGGCGAGTTCGGCGCCGAACCCTGCGGTGCGCGTCGCTTCGTGCACAACCATGCAGCGGCCCGTCTTGCGCACCGACTCCTCGATCGTGTCGATGTCGACAGGGACTATCGTGCGCAGGTCGATGACTTCGGCGTCTACCCCGTTCTCTTCCGCGGAGGCGAGCGCGACGTGGACCATGGTTCCGTAGGCGAGGATGGTCACGGCTTGCCCTTCGCGAACGATCGCGGCCTTGCCGAGTGGCACGGTGTAATGGCCGTCCGGGACCTCGGCCATCGGGTGCTTGGCCCAGGGGGTGACGGGGCGTTCGTAGTGGCCGTCGAACGGACCGTTGTAGATGCGCTTGGGTTCGAAAAACATGACCGGGTCGGGATCCTCGATCGCGGCGATGAGCAGGCCCTTCGCGTCGTACGGATTGGAGGGGATGACCGTCTTGATGCCGACGACATGTGCGAAAAGGGCTTCGGGGGACTGCGAGTGCGTCTGGCCGCCGAAGATGCCGCCGCCGTAGGGGGAGCGCACGACGATCGGCAGCGTCCATTCGCCCGCGGTGCGGTACCGCATGCGGCCCGCCTCTGACACGATCTGGTCGAAGGCGGGGTAGATATAGTCGGCGAACTGGATCTCGACGATGGGCCTGAGGCCGTAGGCGGCCATGCCGATCGCGGTCGCCATGATGCCGCCTTCGGCGATCGGCGTGTCGAACACGCG
>CAXUJK010000010.1:0-17017 GCA_964251385.1 uncultured Sphingomonadaceae bacterium
CCGACGGCAAGAAGATCATCGTCCTGTCCAAGGGCCGCCTCGTCAACCTCGGCAACGCGACCGGTCACCCGAGCTTCGTCATGTCGTCGAGCTTCACCAACCAGGTGCTCGCGCAGATCGAACTGTGGACCAACACGTCCGCGTACGGCAACGACGTCTACGTGCTCCCCAAGCATCTCGACGAGAAGGTGGCGATGCTCCATCTCGAGAAGCTCGGGGTGAAGCTGACCACGCTGACCGACAAGCAGGCGGGGTACATCGGTGTGCCGGTCGAAGGCCCGTTCAAGCCGGATCATTACCGGTACTGAGCGCTGTTGCAGCTTTGTGACACCGGCTCACGTAATTCGCCGATGGATACGTTAGCGTTACACAAGTCGCCGGCTTCATCTATGCTCCTCGGGAAACGAACCGTTTGATCGAGGGGCATACCGATGAAATCTTGCGCGAAGCGTCTGTTAGCGACCACCGCATTTCTGCTTGCGCTTGCTCCGCAGGGAGCGCTGGCGCAGACGACGCCCGATCCTGAGGGCGCGGACGATGCCGTAACTTCGCCCAACGATGCGTCTGCGACGGCCGACGAAGTCGCCAGTCCGCTGGAGACGGGCGACGGCGAGAACGAGATCGTCGTTACCGGGTCCCGCATTGCACGGCCCGAGTTCGCTTTTCCGAACCCGATCACCTCGTTCACGGCCGAGTCGATCACGCAGTCGGGCGAGACGGACATCACCGACTTCCTGCTCGACAGCCCGGCGCTGCAGGGTTCGTTGTCGGGTGAGCTGAATTCCGGCTCCAATGCCGGCTTTCAGTCGGCGGGCCTGAACCTCCTCAACCTCCGCAATCTCGGAACCGATCGCACGCTGGTGCTCGTGAACGGTCGGCGGCACGTCAACGCCTTTCCAGGTGAGTCCTCCGTGGACATCAACACCATTCCGGTCAGCCTGCTCGAACGCGTGGACATCCTGACCGGCGGCGCATCGGCCATCTACGGTGCCGACGGCGTGTCGGGCGTGGTCAACTTCGTGCTCCGCCGCGATTTCGAAGGCGTGGAAGCGCGCGGGCAAGTTGGCATTTCCGAGCGCGGCGATGCGGGTCGGCGGTTCGGATCGATCACCGCTGGGCGCAATTTCGCGGAAGGTCGCGGCAACCTGACGGTCGCGTACGAGTATAATCAAGGCGATCGTCTGAACCAGAGCGCCAGGCCGTACACTGGCGACCCGGCGCGTCGTTTCGAACTGTTGCGACAGGGCCAGCCCGGTTCCCCCGATCGCCCAGATATCCTGACCGTCCCTGATCGCGTCCTGTTCAACAATGTCGGCTGGACCGATAGCGCGCGCAACGGTGCGGTCGACGTCGATCTCGACGGTATACCGGACTTCGATGGTGACGGCCGAGCGTACGACCGCGGAACACCTTTGCCGGGCACTGGCGGACGATCGACCAACAGCACCTCGAACACGCCGACTGCGGGTTATTTCGGAGATTTCCTGCCGCTTCTCCGCCGCCACAACGTAAACCTGATCGGCAGCTTCGAAGTCAGTCCTGCGCTGCGTTTCTTTGGAGAGGCGAAATATGTCGACACGACTGCTTTTACCGAAGCGCAGCCTTCCTTTGACTTCTTCACGTACCTGACGCCGGACAATGCTTTCGTTCAGCAACGATTCGGTGCTCGTGCTCCTGACGGCGTCCTTGTCTCCCGCGACAATTTCGATCTCGGCATCAGCAACGAGTTCGCTGAACGCGAGACGCTTCGTGGCGTGTTCGGGATCGATGGTCGCCTGAGCGAAGGCGAGGGTAGCGGCAATCTTCGCTACGAGCTGTCCTATGTCTACGGGCGTGCCAGTTCCAAGGTAACCAGCGGCAACACGCGTGTGACCGACCGCTACTTCGCCGCCTTGGACGCGGTGGTGAACCCCGCGAACGGGCAGATCACTTGCCGCATCAACCTTCCCGGCCAGACCATCATCGATGAAAACAATTATGCGGGCATCGCGGAGATCGGCGGCGTTGCTGTCACGGGACGCCCGCTGACCTTTTCGCCGAACCAGTGCGCGCCGCTCAACATCCTGGGCGAAGGCGTTCTGTCACAGGCGGCGCGTGATTTCGTCACCACCGACAGCATCACGCGGGCGCGTAGCGAACAGCACGTCGTGTCCGGTTCGTTCTCCGGCGATTTCGGTGCCCTGTTCTCGCTTCCCGGTGGTCCGATCGGGTTCGCCTTCGGTGCCGAGTATCGGGAGGAAAGCACCCGCTCGACGCCGTCCGCCTTCCAGCAAGGCGGTTTCTTCGACGGTGGTGCCGCGATTCTTCCGAGCGGCGGTAAGTTCGACGTCAAGGAAGTGTTCGCGGAAGCGAACATTCCGATCCTGGCGGACGTGCCTTTCGCCGAAACCCTGTCGCTTGGCGGCGCGGTGCGTTTGTCCGATTATTCGACGATTGGCACGACGACGACCTGGAAAGTCGACGGGATCTACGCGCCTTTCCGCGACATCAGCTTCCGCGGCACGTATGCGCAGGCCGTCCGCGCGCCCAACATCACCGAATTGTTCAGTCCGCTTCAGGGGACGTTCCAATTCCTGTCCGATCCCTGCGATCCTGAGAACATAGGCGAAGGTTCCAGCTTTCGTGCGGCGAATTGTCAGGCGGTGCTCTCCGGGCTCGGTTTGTCACCTGCCCAGATCGCTGCATTCAGTCCATCGACCGATGCCGAGCAAAGCACCAGCCAGCCTGGTCTCGTCGGCGGCAATCCCGACCTGACGGAGGAGACAGCGCGGACCTGGACCGCGGGTGCGGTTTTGCGGCCGCGCTTCATCCCGGGTCTGACGCTTTCGGCCGACTGGTACAACATCAAGTTGCGCAATGCGATCAACCGTCCGACGGCGAATCAGATCCTGGAGCTTTGTGTCGACCAACCAACTCTCGACAACCAGTTCTGCGCGAATGTCCAGCGTGACCCGGCGACCGGATTCGTTAGTGACTACCTCTCGAATTTCCAGAACGTCGCGAACTTCAACACCGCCGGCCTTGATCTTGTCGTAAACTATCGCTTCGCACCGTTCGCCAGTGCAGGTACCTTTAACTTCAAGCTGACGGGAGGCTATCTCGACACCTTGAAGTTTATCTCCAGCGTGGGTGCCGAGCCTGATGAGGATGCGGGCGAAGTCGGCGCGGCCAAGTACGTGGCGAGTTCGGACCTGACGTGGACGCTGGGCGCAGTGACCGTGAATTACGGGTTGACTTACTTCAGCAAGCAGCGCCGCTTCACGACCGAACAGCTTAGTGCCGACGCCAACCCCGATCTCTCCGATCCGCGCTTCTTCAAGTACAAGGAGCGTTGGGAGCACGACATCCAAGTTGCGGTTCGGGCGAACGAGAATTTCTCGTTCTACGGCGGCGTCAACAACTTCACCGATCAGCAACCGGATGTCGCTGCGCTCTCGGGAACGCCCGTCAGTCCGGTCGGCCGTTACATCTACTTCGGCGCGCGCGCCAAGCTCGGCGGGTTTTTCGGCGGATCGCGATAGTCGCTTCGTAGCGAAGGTCGCGGTTGCCGATCCTGCGCGATCGGGCGGTGCTTTGCAGGCGAGCTGAGCTTCGCCTATGGTTTCGGCGTGCGATGCTGTCTCCGTGATTGTGGAAGTTCGAGCCGGTCAGGTGTCGGTTGGTTGCGACCTTGACCTTATCCCCGCTAGAACTGTCCGCGATTGCGGCGGCCTCCGCCCTTTGGTTGGGCACGGGCCTGCTCGCGTGGTTGTCCGGATTGCGGCGTTCTCGCGCGGCTGCCGCGATGCTGTCGCGGGTCGACGCGCAGGACGCACTGCTGGCGAGCGGACCTGCAATGTCGTTGCTCGTGCTACCGGGCGGTGTTGTGGAGATTTCCCGGCGTTTGGCCGACCTACTGGGCCTCGACGAGATGCCCGCGCTCTTCTCCGATCTGCACGCCGCCGCGCCCGAAGAGTTCGCGCTGTTGTCTGACGCCGTCACCGCCTGCGCGCGGTGCGGGCGGGGGTTTTCGGTTCCGCTGCATCTCGCCGCGAACGGACGCATGTTCGCTGTCCACGGCGGCCCCGCGCCGTCGCCTGTGCCGGCGGCCGCGGTGTTGCTCTGGTTCATCGAAATGACGGACGCCGCAGCGCAGACGCGCGCGCTGGCGCAGGAGTGTCACGACGTAAGCGCGGCGCTCGACGCGCTCACGAAGACGATCGAGGCCGCGCCGTTCCCTATGTGGCATCGCGGGCCGGACCTGAGCCTCGCACTCGTCAACGCCGCCTACGTCCGCGCGGTCGAGGGGGCCGACGCGCACGCGGTGGTCGCGGGCAGGGTCGAGCTCGTCGAAAGCGGCGACGGGGTCGATGCGCGCGCGGCGGCCGAACAGGCGCGCGCGACCGGAAGTCCCGTATCGCGCACGCTGCCTGCGACGGTGGGCGGCGAGCGGCGCATCCTGCAGATTACGGACGTGGCGATCGGGGGTACGGACGGAGGCGTCGCGGGGTACGCGATCGACGTGTCGGAACGTGAAGGCGCCAAGGCCGATCTCGACCGCTTCGCCGACGCGCAGCGCGCGATGCTCGACCGGCTGTCGTCGGGCGTCGCGCAGTTCGCGCCAGACCGTGCGCTGATCTTTTCGAACACGCCGTTCGCGCGCCTGTTCGACATGACGCCCGACTGGCTCGGCGACGCGCCCGAGTTCGACCGCGTCCTCGAACGCATGCGCGAGAACCACCTACTTCCCGAGGTGCGCGATTTTCCCGAGTGGAAGGCCGAACGGCGCGCCTGGTTTTCCGGACTCACCGAGGCGATCGAGGAGGCTTGGCTGCTCCCCGGCGGCGCGCACCTCCGCGTCGTGGCGCAGCCGCTCCCCGACGGCGGGCTGCTCTTGATATTCGAGGACCGCACCGAACAGGTTCAACTTGCCTCCGCCCGCGACACGCTGCTGCGCGTGCGCACCGCGACATTGGAAAACCTGTTCGAGGCGATCGGCGTGTTCGCGGGCGACGGCCGCATCTATCTCTGGAACAACCGGTTTCGGGAAATCTGGGGCCTGGACGAGACCCAACTCGCCGATCATCCTCGCGTCGACGAACTCGTGCCGCTGCTCGGCCGCCTGCTGTCCAAACCCGAACATGCCGGCCTCGTGCGCGAGCTCGTGCGCGCGGCAACGTCCGAGCGGCAGCAGCGCGCGGGCCGCGTCCAGTTCGCCGACGGCCGCCATTTCGAGTTTGCCGCGGTGCCGCTGCCCGACGGCAACGCGCTTTTCACGATGCTCGACGTCACGGACAGCCGCCGCATCGAAACCGCGCTTCGCGAACGCACGGACGCGCTCGAGGAAGCCGACCGCGTCAAAACCGCGTTCGTCGCAGGGATGAGCTACGAGCTGCGCACCCCGCTGACCTCGATCGCTGGATTCGCCGAAATGCTCGCGGGCGGGTATGGGGGGACGCTCGAACCCGCCGCGGGCGAATATGTCGGCGCGATCCTGCAGGCGACGGACCGGCTGGGCAAACTCATCGACGACGTGCTCGATCTGACGCAGAACGAGGCGGGCGGGGGGCTGGTCAAGACCGTGCCCGTCGACCTGCGCGCGCTGTGCACGGAGGCGGGCGAAAGTTTTGCAACATCCGTCGCCGAAGCCGGCGTCGAGCTCGTCATGCGCGTCGAGGACGGGCTGGGCACGATCGACGGCGACCCGCGCCGACTGCGCGAGGCGTTGCGGCATCTGCTCGGCAACGCATGCCGCCACACGCCGCCGGGCGGCCGCATCCTGCTGCACGGCGAAGGCAATCGCCGGTCCGCGACGATCACCGTGTCCGACAACGGATCGGGCATCGCGCCCGACGACCAGGTGCGGGTCTTCGACCGGTTCCACGCTGCGGCGGGCGGCGGCACGATGTCGGTCGGGCTGGGCCTGCCGCTCACCCGCCAGTTCGTCGAGGCGCACGGCGGAACGGTCGAACTCCTGTCCGAACCCGGCATCGGCACCTCCGTCACGATCCGCCTGCCGCGAACCCCCTCCAAATGATCTTGCGAGACGAAGCGGCGACGCTGGCCGCGGGCGCGCGCCTTGCCGACATGCTGCACGTCGGGGATGTCGTCGCGCTGTCCGGACCGCTCGGCGCGGGCAAGACGACGCTGGCCCGCGGCTGCCTGGCCGCGCTCGGCCACACGGGCGAGGTCGCCAGCCCGACCTTCACGCTTGTTCAATCCTACGGTGCGCAGGATGTCCGCGTGCCCGTGCTCCACGTCGACCTGTACCGCCTGTCCGACCCCGACGACGCCGAGGAACTCGGCCTAGACGACGCGCGCTCCGATCACGCGCTGCTCGTCGAATGGCCCGAACGGCTCGGGTCCGCGCTGTGGCGGGATGCCCTGCGTCTGACCTTAGAGCCAACCGCGGACGGGGTTCGCCGCTTGACAGCTTCGGTCCCTGCTTCATGGACGGGGCGATGGCCGCTAGCCCCCCCCAAAACTTACCCATGATGATCCCCCCGCCGCACGCTCCCGACTTCCTCGCCCGCAACGGCTGGGGCGGGGCCGACATCCGTCCGCTCGCGGGCGACGCTTCCTTCCGCCGCTACTTTCGCGTCCATCGCGGCGAGGAAACCGCCGTCCTCATGGACGCGCCGCCCGAACACGAGGACGTGGGCCCATTCCTCACCGTCGCGGCCGAACTAATCGCGCGCGGTCTTTCGGCCCCTAAAGCGCTCGCGGTCGATCGGGAACGCGGGCTGCTCCTCCTGGAAGATTTCGGCGACCGTCTCCTCGGTCCGCTCCTCCGCGCCGATGCGAGCGACGAGGCCGCCATCTACCGCACCGCGATCGCCGTGCTTGCGAGACTGGCGGAAGTCTCCGCGCCCGCGCACATCCCCGATTATTCCGAACGCATCATGCTGCGTGAATCCGGCCTGTTCACCGAATGGTACGCGCCGGGCCTCGATCTGACCGTCGATGCGGACGGGTACGATGCGGCATGGCGGGAGACCTGGACGTCGGTGCTCGCCACGTCCGAACGAAGCCGCGCGCTCGTTCTTCGCGACTACCATGCCGACAACCTCATCCTGCTCGACCGCCCGGGCGTGTCGCGCCTAGGCCTGCTCGACTTCCAGGACGCGCTCGCGGGACACCCCGCCTACGACCTCGTCTCGCTGCTGCAGGACGCCCGCCGCGACGTGTCGCCTGAACTCGAAGCCGCGATGCTGGAGGAATACGCCGCGGTCACGGGGCTGGACGACCTCGACGCTTTTCGTGCGGAATACGAAATCCTCGGGTGCCAGCGGAATGCGAAGATCCTCGGTATCTTCACCCGCCTCTGGAAACGCGACGGCAAGGACACGTACCTCAAGTTCCAGCCGCGTGTCTGGGGTTACCTCGAACGCAACCTCGCGCATCCCGCACTCGGGCCCGTGCGCGCCTGGTTCGACGCCAATGTCCCTGCCGACAAACGCGCCGCAGCTTGGTCCTGATGTGGATCTGAGTTTCGCCAAACCGCTGACGTTGCGCCCGCAACCCGACGGCGCGGTGCCGCCGACCGCGATGGTGCTCGCCGCGGGCCTGGGCAAGCGCATGCGACCGCTTACGCTGACCCGGCCCAAGCCGCTGGTCGAAGTCGCGGGCCGCGCGCTGCTCGATCACGCGCTCGACCGCCTGCGCGCGGCGGGCGTGGGCCACGCGGTCGTCAACGTCCACTACCTCGCGGACAATCTCGAAGCGCATCTGGCCAAGACGGACCAGCGCATGCGCATCTCGATCTCCGACGAGCGTGCGCAGCTGCTCGAAACGGGCGGCGGGCTGATGCACGCATTGCCGCTCATCGACGCCGACCCTTTCCTGATCGTCAATTCCGATAATCTGTGGGTCGACGGCCCGGTGGACTCGCTTCGCATGCTCGGGAGCCACTGGGACGACGCGCGCATGGACGCGCTGCTGCTCCTCGTGCCGCTGGCGCGCGCCAACAGCCATTCGGGTCGCGGCGACTTCCACATGAACCGGGACGGCCGCATCTCGCGCCGCAAGTCCGGGAGGGTGGCGCCTTTCGTCTACACGGGCGTGCAGATCGTTTCCAAGCGCCTGCTCGTCGATGCGCCCGCGGGGTCGTTCTCGTTCAACCTCTTCTGGGACCGCGCGATCGCGAGCGGTCGGGCGTTCGGCGCGTCGCATCAAGGCCTGTGGTTCGACGTCGGCACACCGCCCGCGGTGGCGGCGACGGCGGCGGTGATAGGCGGGTAGCTTGGCGTCATCCCAGCGTATGCTGGGATCTCGGCGGCGTCGATCCGCCGGTAGTTGAATTTCCCGGAGGTCCCAGCATGCGCTGGGATGACGTAAGAACGACGAGCCGCTAACCGAAGCTGGTGCCGTCCCCCACCGTCTTCACCATCCCACCTCACCGCGCCTTCGCCGACGCGCTCGTCGCGGGCATCGTCGCGGCGCACGGAGCCGAACCGCTTAGCCTTGCCCGCGGTACCATTCTCCTCCCTAACAACCGGGCGGTGCGCGCCGTCACCGATGCCTTTGTCCGCCGCACGGGCACTGGCCTGCTCCTCCCGCGCCTGATCCCCATCGGAGACCCTGAACTCGACGACCGCATCGGCGGTGCGTTCGATGCTGCGGACGCAGACCCAATCCCGCCCGCGATCGATCCGATGCTGCGGCACATGATGCTGGCGCGGATGATCGGGGATCAGATGAAGCTCGGCCCCGCCGAAGCCATGCGCCTGGCATCCGATCTGGCGCGAACGCTCGACGCGCTTCTCGTGGAACAGGTCGACCCGGCGGATTTGACGGCGGCGGCGGACGACGTCCCCGACCTGTCTGCGCACTGGGACGTGTCGGTCAAGCGCCTTGCCGTCATCCTCGAAGCCTGGCCCTTCGCGCTGAAGAAACTCGGCCGCATCGACCTCGCCGATCGCCGCAACCGGCTGATCGACGCATTGTCCAAACGCTGGCGAACCACGCCGCCGGCCGGCTTCGTCGTCGCGGCTGGCATTACGAACACCGCACCCGCGACCGCGCGGCTGCTCGGCGTCGTCGCGCGGCTGCCGCAAGGCCAAGTCGTTTTCCTCGCGCTCGATCTCGCCATGACGAGTGCCGAATGGGATGCATTGGGCCCTCACGAGCCCGACCCGGAAACGGGCATCCGCCGCCGATCGATCGAAACACACCCGCAGTTCGGCCTCAAACGCCTGCTCGACGGCATGGCGGTCGGTCGCGGAGAAGTACAACAATGGCGCTACGGAGGCGGCAACGATGCACCCGCGGTGCGCACCCGCGCGATCGGCAACGCGATGGCCCCCGCGCGCTTCACGGGCAAATGGCAGGACCTGCCCCCCGCGGAGCGCCGCCTGACGGGCGTGCGCGCGATCGAGTGCGCGGGGCCGGCGGAAGAAGCGCAGGTCGTCGCGATCGCGCTGCGCGAGGCGTTGGAGGAACCCGGCCGTACCGCCGCGCTCGTCACGCCCGACCGGCTGCTCGCCCGCCGCGTGTCCGCGCACCTGCGCCGTTGGGGCATCGTCGCGGACGACAGCGCGGGTCGCCCGCTCGGGAGCACGCCTCCCGGCACACTGCTGCTCGCGCTCGCCACCGCCGCCGCCGAGCGTTTTTCGCCGGTCGCGCTGATCGCCTTGTTGAAGCATCCGCTGATGCGCCAAGGGGAGGGGCGTCTCGCCTGGCTCGACGGCGCGCGCGCGCTCGACCTTGCGCTGCGCGGGCCCAGGCCGGCGGGGGGGCTGGCCGGGATCGACGCGCATCTGGCGGACCAGACCGGCCGCGACGGTACGATCCGCGCCCGGGCGGCGGCGTGGTGGCCGGAAGCGCGCGCGTGCTTGGAACCGCTAGAGCAGATCTTCGAGCGCCCATGCCAAACACCGACTTGGCTGAGCCTGTCGAAGCCCTCTCCTTCTTCTTCAAGAGAAGGAAGTGAAGGGCTCCGACAAGCTCAGCCAAGTCGGGAGGGGGGAGGCGGACCGCAGTTCGCGAACCATCTCGCCGCCCTCCGCGCAGCCGCCTCCGCGCTATGCGGCGACGCGATCTGGTCCGGCCCCGCCGGTCGCGAAGCCGCATCGCTGATCGCCGACGCGGAAACCTACGCCGACCAAGGCCCG
Source organism: uncultured Sphingomonadaceae bacterium (assembly GCA_964251385.1). Classification (GTDB taxonomy): domain Bacteria; phylum Pseudomonadota; class Alphaproteobacteria; order Sphingomonadales; family Sphingomonadaceae; genus CADCVW01. The sequence goes on from CAXUJK010000010.1 coordinate 10,092, forward strand.
CAAGGCATCACAGCCGAAACCATCGTCCCCATCCTCATCCAGCTCCTGGCGACCCGCGACGTACGCCCGCCTTACGGCGGCCACCCGCGCATCTTCATCTGGGGCCTGATCGAGGCCAGGCTGCAATCGGCGGACCTGACGATCCTGTCGGGCCTCAACGAAGGGACTTGGCCGCAATTGCCGGCACCCGACGCGTGGCTCGCCCCGCGCATCCGCGCCAACCTCGGGCTGCCCGGCCTCGAACGCCGCATCGGCCAGTCCGCGCATGATTTCGCGAGCGCGCTGGGCGGACGCCGCGTGCTCGTCACCCGCGCCCGCCGCGACGCCCGCGCGCCCGCGATCGCGTCGCGCTTCTGGTTGCGGCTGGAAGCGATGACTGCGGGGGTCACACGCGCTCCTGCGCTTCTGTCATGGGCCCGCGGGATCGACGAACCCGCGCACGCACCCGTGCCCGCCGACCGTCCCGCGCCAACCGTCCCACGCGACCGCCGCCCGACTCGCATCTCGGTCACGGAGGTCGACCGCCTCAAGGCCGACCCCTTCGCCTTCTACGCGCGCGCCATCCTGCGCCTGTCGCCGCTCGATGGGCTCGACGCGGACCCCGGACCGGCTTGGCGGGGGAGCGCGGTGCACCAGGTCCTCGAGGATTGGATGACGCAGGACGACTGCTCCCCCGAAACCTTGCGGTCCCGTGCGGAAACGCTGCTCGCCGCCGCGCACCCGCTGCTGCGCACTTTGTGGCGGCCGCGCCTGCTCGAAGCGATCGACAAGATGGGCACGCTGATCGCCGAAAACCGCGCGACCGGGCGCCTGCCGCACCGCGCCGAAGTCACGGGCAAGCTCCACGTGGCCGGCATCGACCTGCACGGCCGCGCCGACCGCATCGACAGGGACGAAGCAGGGGCGCTGACGATCGTCGACTACAAAACGGGCGCGCCGCCCAGCGGCAAGCAGGTCGACGCGGGCTTCGCGCTGCAGCTCGGGTTGCTCGGGCTGATGGCGGAACACGGCGGCTTTCCGAACCTCGCGGGCACCGTAGCCGGCTTCGAATACTGGTCTCTGGCACGCGGCAAGGATCGCAGCTTCGGCTACGTCAAGTCGCCGCTCAAGGACAAGAAGCCCGCCGATTTCGTCGACCAGGCGCGCCGCGACTTCGAAGGCGCGGCGGCGCGCTGGCTGACGGGCGACGCGCCGTTCACCGCCAAGCTGCAGCCCGACCTCGCACCGTACACCGAGTACGACCAGCTCATGCGCCTCGACGAATGGTACGGCCGCGAGACGAGGCGGGACGCATGAGCCGCCTCGACCGCCTGCCCCGGCTCATGGGCGCGCAGCGCGAAGCCTCGAACCCCGCACACCATGCGTCCGTCTCCGCCTCCGCGGGCACGGGCAAGACGCACGTTCTCACCGCGCGCGTGCTCCGGCTGCTGCTGAGCGGCGTCGATCCGTCGTCGATCCTGTGCCTGACCTTCACCAAGGCAGGCGCGGCCGAGATGTCGACGCGCCTCAACGAACGTTTGGCGGATTGGGTGCGGTTGCCCGGGCACAAGCTCAGCGCCGATCTGTTCGCGCTGGGCGAGGCGAACGACGAGGCGGCGCAGGCCCGCGCGCGCACGCTGTTCGCCGGCGTCATCGACGCGACCGGCGGCGCCCTGCGCATCCAGACGATCCACGCTTTCGCGCAAGGCCTGCTCGCCGCCTTCCCGGTCGAGGCAGGCATCCTCCCCGGCTTCCAGCCGCTCGACGAGCGTGACGAAAGCCAGCTCGCGCGCGCCACGTTGGCCGAGATGCTCGTCGAGGCCGAGCGTACCGACGACTGCGACCTGCTCCGCGACGTCGAGTCGATGAGCCATCGCCTGGGCGAGGCTGAAGCCGAGAAGATGTTGATGGCATGCGCGCGCGCGCCCGAAGCCATGGCCGCGTTCGGAGACCGCGCGCTGATCGCGCTTCGCCTGCGCGACGCGTTCGGCGTTCCCGACGGCGACATCGAAGCCGAGCTCGCGGCGCAATGCCACGACGACCGTTTCGACGTCGCGACGCTGCACCGCGTCGCCGAAGCGAACGCGGCCTGGGCGACCAAAACGGGTTTGGGTCACGCCGACGCGATTGCCGATTGGCGCTCGCTTCCCATCGAAGAGCGCGCGCGCGCCCTGCACGCGATCCGCGATGTCGTGCATACGCAGAAAGGAACGGTGCGTGTCGGCTCCGGCCAGGCGAAGATCGACCCGGACTACGCCGAACACGCGGCCAGACTCGGCGACGCCTGCTCCGCGCTCATCGACCTGCGCACGAAAGCCGCGCTCATCGACCAGTTCGCCTCCGCGATGCGCGTGGGCCAAGCATTCGCGGAACGCTACGCCACCGCCAAGAGCCAAGGCGGCTATGTCGACTTCGACGACCTCATTCGCGGAGCCGAAACTCTGTTACTCCAACCCGGCATCGGCGACTGGGTCCGCTACAAGCTCGACCAGAACACCGACCACATCCTCGTCGACGAGGCGCAGGATACGAACAAGGCGCAATGGAACATCGTCCGCGCGCTGACGGGCGAATTTTTCGCGGGCGCGGGCGCGGTCCGACGCCACCGAACGCTGTTCACCGTCGGCGACTACAAGCAGGCGATCTTCTCCTTCCAGGGCACCGACCCGGCCGAGTTCGAACGCGCGCGGAGCGAGTTCGAACGTGCGGCGTCCGGCGCACGCGAAGTCGCGCTCGACGAGGACGTGCCCGCCGATGAACTCCCCCCGCGTTTCCTCGACCTGTCGCTGGACACCAGCTTCCGCTCCTCGCCCCCCGTCCTCGCGCTTGTCGACCGCGTGCTGGAGGACCTCGCCCCCGAAGGCCTCGGCCTTCCCCAGGCCGCGCCTCCGCACGACAGCATCCACGTCAATCGTTCCGGCTCGGTCACGATCTGGCCGGCGGTGGTTGTCGGGGCTGACGATGACGAAGGTACGGAGGACGAGGAAGGCTGGGTCGACGACGCCACCCGACTCCTCGCCGACAAGATGGCCCGACAGGTCGCCGCCTGGCTCGCCGTGGGAGCACCGCTCGAAAGCCGAGGCCGCCGCCGCGTGCGGCCCGAGGATATCCTCATCCTCGTCCGCAACCGCGGCACGCTCGCCTCGCTCCTCGTCGCGCGTCTGCTGGGGGAGGGGGTGCCCGTCGCGGGTGTCGACCGCCTCCGCCTCGATGCGCCGCTCGCCGTCCAGGACCTCCTCGCCGCCGCACGCTTTGCCGTCCAGCCGCTCGACGATCTCAACCTCGCCGGCCTACTCGTCTCCCCCCTGTTCGGCTGGTCGCAGGAGGCGCTGCAGGAGTTGGCCTACGGCCGCCGCTTCGACCTGTGGTCGGTGGTGCGGGAACGGGACGACGCCACGACCGCCGCGCTGCGCGACATCCTCGGCATGGCCGACTACGCCGGCCCGCACGCCTTCTTCGAAACGCTGCTCTCCGGACCTCTCGACGGCCGCCGCAAGCTGCTCGCCCGGCTCGGCCCCGCAGCCCGCGACCCGATTGACGAGCTGCTCAGCAGCGCGCTCGACTTCGAGGCCGAAGCGGCGACCTCGCTGGATGCGTTCATCGCCTGGTTCTCGTCCGGCGAGATCTCCATCAAGCGCGACCCTTCCGCGCCGTGGGACGCGGTGCGCGTCATGACCGTGCACGGGGCGAAAGGCTTGCAGTCGCCGATCGTCATCCTCGCGGACGCGACGGCCGACCCGGATGCGCGGCGCGACATGTCGATCGATTTCGACCATCCGACGGTCGGCACGATCCCGCTCTTCCGTCCGTCGAAACACGAGATGTTCGAACCGCTCAAGTCGCAGGTAGACGCGGACGCGGTGCGAGACGCCCAGGAACATGCGCGCCTGCTCTACGTCGCGCTCACCCGCGCCGAGGAGCATCTGTACATCGGTGGCGCGCTCGGACCCCGCGCCAAGGGGGTGCCGCCGGAAACGAGCTGGTACGCGCCCGTCGAGCGCGCCGTTGCGGCACTCGGCGCGGAGTGGGAGGACGATGCCCTTTGGGGCCGCCGCCGCCGCTATGCCGGGAACGAGGTCGCCGCGATCGCCCCGGCACGCGAACGCAAGGCCACACCCGTTCCCGCGATCCCGCCGCCCGCATGGTTGCGCCGCGACCCACCTCCCGAGGCGAGACCGCCGCGCCCTCTCGTCCCATCCGCTCAGGTCGACGATGCCGCCGATCCGCCGCCGACCCTTGCCATGCGCGCGGCGGCGACACGCGGCACGCTGCTTCACGCGTTGTTCGAACGGCTTCCCGCAGTCGCCCCCGACGCGCGCCGGGCGGCTGGCGGCGCGTGGCTCGCCGGTTCCGCCGGGATCGCCGATCTCGCGCACAGGAACGCCCTGCTCGACGACGCGCTGCGTATCGTCCAGGATCCTGATTACGCCGAACTCTTCGGCCCCGACGCGCTCGCCGAAGCGCCGCTGACCGCAGTCCTTCCCGACGGCACCGTCGTCACTGGTACGGTCGACCGCCTGCTGGTCGCGCCCGGCCGAGTCCGCGTCGTCGACTTCAAGACCGGCCGCGCCGTGCCCGCGTCCGCCGCCGACATCCCGCCCGCCTATCTGCGCCAGATGCGCGCCTACATCGCCGCGCTCGCCGTCATCTTTCCCGGCCACGCCATCGAGGGATCGCTGCTGTTCACCTCGGGTCCGGCTCTGTTCGCGGTTGATGCAGGTTGAGCGCTTGGCCGCTCCCCCCTACATGAGGGATCAACCCACCAGGAGTTCGCCCATCATGGCCACCAAGACCGTTACCGACCAGAGCTTCGGCACCGATGTCCTGTCCGCGTCCGGTCCCGTACTCGTCGACTTCTGGGCCGAATGGTGCGGACCCTGCAAGGTCATCGGTCCCGCGCTCGAGCAGATGTCGGACGAGATGGCCGGCCGCGTCACGATCGCCAAGGTCAATATCGACGAGAACCCCGAAGCTCCCGCCAAGTACGGCGTGCGCGGCATCCCGACGATGATCCTGTTCAAGGATGGACAAAAGGTCGCGGAGAAAGTGGGTGCCGCGCCCAAGAGCCAATTGGCGGCCTGGCTCGAATCCGCGCTCTGACGACTGCGGCGCCGAAGCAAGCCGACATATGACTTACGAGGATCACCAATGAAGATCGGCAACTTCGCCAAGAACCTGTTCGGTTCGTCCAATGACCGTTATGTCGCCAAGATCGGCAAGACGGTCGACCGGATCAACGGCTTCGAACCCGCGCTTGTTGCGATGGACGATGACGAATTGCGCGGGCAGACCGCGTTGTTCCGCGCGCGGCTGGATGCGGGTGAAGCGCTCGACGACATCCTGCCGGAGGCGTTCGCGACCGTGCGCGAGGCGGCGTCGCGCACGCTCGGCCAGCGGCACTACGACGTCCAGCTCATCGGCGGCGTCGTCCTGCACCGCGGCGAAATCGCGGAAATGCGCACGGGCGAGGGCAAGACGCTCGTCGCGACGCTCGCCAGCTACCTCAACGCGCTGCCGGGCCGCGGCGTGCACGTCGTCACCGTCAACGACTATCTCGCCCGACGCGACGCGGAATGGATGGGCCGCGTGCACCAGTTCCTGGGTCTGAGCGTCGGCGTCATCGTCCCCAACCTCACCGACCAGCAGCGCCGCGAGGCCTACGCATCCGACATCACCTACGGCACGAACAACGAGTTCGGATTCGACTATCTGCGCGACAACATGAAGTTCAATCGTGAGGCGATGACGCAGCGCGCGTTCAACTTCGCGATCGTGGACGAAGTCGACTCGATCCTGATCGACGAGGCGCGCACCCCGCTGATCATCTCCGGGCCGACGGACGACAAGTCCGAACTCTACATGGCGGTCGACAGCATCGTGAAAGGCATCGACGCCGCCGACTACGAAAAGGACGAGAAGCAAAAATCCGTCATCCTGACCGAGGAGGGCACCGAAAAGATGGAGCGCCTGCTGGAAAACGCGGGTCTGCTGCAGGGCACCAACCTCTACGATTTCGAGAACACGCAGGTCGTGCATCACCTCAACCAGTCGCTGCGCGCCAACGTGCTGTACCGGCTCGACACCGACTACATCGTCAAGGACGGCAAGATCGTCATCATCGACGAGTTCACCGGCCGCATGATGGACGGTCGGCGCTGGTCCGACGGACTGCACCAGGCGGTCGAGGCCAAGGAAGGGGTGAAGATCGAGCCCGAGAACCAGACGATGGCTTCGATCACGTTCCAGAACTATTTCAGGCTCTACCCCAAACTGTCCGGGATGACGGGCACCGCGCTGACCGAAGCGCCCGAGTTTTTCGACATCTACAAGATGAACGTCGTTACGATCCCGACCAATCAGGCCGTGCGCCGCGAGGACGAGGACGACGAGTTCTACAAGAACCAAGCCGACAAGTTCGCCGCCATCGCCAAGGCCATCAAGGAAAAGCAGGACACGGGACAGCCCGTGCTCGTCGGCACCGTGTCGATCGAGAAGTCGGAAATGCTGTCCGAGTTCCTCGTCGCGGAAGGGGTCAGGCACGAAGTCCTAAACGCCCGCTTCCACGAGCAGGAAGCGCACATCGTCGCGCAGGCTGGCCGCATCGGCGCGGTCACGATCGCGACCAACATGGCGGGCCGCGGCACGGACATCCAGCTCGGCGGCAACCTCGACTTCATGATGGAAGACGAGTTGGGCGATGTTCCCGACGGGCCGGACCGCGACGCCGCGATCGCCGCGATAAAGGTGCGCATCGCGGAAGAGAAAGCGCGCGTGCTCGAGGTCGGCGGTCTGTTCGTGCTCGGCACCGAACGCCACGAGTCCCGCCGCATCGACAATCAGTTGCGCGGGCGTTCGGGCCGCCAGGGCGACCCCGGCCTGTCGCGCTTCTACCTCTCGCTCGACGACGACCTGCTCCGCATCTTCGGCCCGCAGACGATGTTCGCGCG
>CAXUJK010000011.1:0-12415 GCA_964251385.1 uncultured Sphingomonadaceae bacterium
CCCGTCATGTTGTCGCCGGTGAACAGCCATTCCTTGGTCTTGCGCATGCCGAGATGGATCGGCCAGAACGCGAACACGTGCAGCTCGCCCATCGCGCGCGCCTCGGGTTGCCCGAGCAGCGCGTCGTCGGCGGCGAACGCGATGTCGCACACGCCGACCAGGTCGAGCCCGCCCGCGACGCAGTGGCCGTGGATGACCGCGATCGTCGCCTGCCGCAGCCGGAACAGCCGCATCCACCGTTCGCGCGACAGATGGAACTCGCGTCGCGACCAGACCGGGTTGCGGCGATGCGGACGACGCTGGACGTCGTTGATCGCGCTGTCCGCGTCCCAAAGATACGAAAACTCCTTCAGGTCGTACCCGGTGGAGAAATGGTTGCCCGCCGCCTTTATGATCAGCACGCGCGTGTCGTCGTCCTGGTCGAGGTCGTCCATGACCAGATCGAGCTCGTCGCGCAGCTTGACGGACAGCGCGTTGCCCGTGTGCGGGCGGTTGAGCGTCACCGTCGCAATGCGGTCCGCCTTTTCGTAGATCAGCGTTTCCAGGTCCATGGTTCGACTCCCCGTGCCGGTTGCATCCGGCCTGCTGGCATTAGTATCAACATATCCGTTGATGCAGCGCAAGATGCTTTTCGGTTTGCATCAACGGACTTGTTGACACGAACGATTTGGCGCATATTTCCAGCTCTAAGCTGGGAGAAGGCTCGGATGACGCAAGTGGATGTGATCGTGATCGGTGCCGGCTTCGGCGGCATGCGCGCGCTGCATACGTTGCGCGGTCAGGGCCTCTCGGTGACCGTGCTCGAGGCGTCCGACGATGTCGGTGGCGTGTGGCACGTCAACCGCTATCCCGGCGCGCGCTGCGACGTCGAGAGCTACGACTATTCCTACATGTTCTCGGAGGAACTCGAGCAGGAGTGGCGCTGGACCGAGCGCTACGCGACCCAGCCCGAAGTGCTGCGCTACATCCACCATGTCGCCGACCGCTTCGACCTGCGCCGCCACATCGAACTGAACACGCGCATGACGTCCGCCGAGTACGACGAGGATGCCGCGCGCTGGACCGTGACAGCGGACGACGGGCGGACATGGACCGCGCGCTACTTCCTGATGGCAGTCGGCAATCTGTCGACAACCAAGCAGCCGCAGTTCCTTGGCGAGGAGACATTCGAAGGTCCTATCCTGCATACCGCCGCCTGGCCGAAAGAGCCCGTCGATTTCACCGGAAAACGCGTCGGCATCATCGGCACCGGATCGTCGGGGGTACAGATGACGCCGGTGGTCGCGCAACAGTGCGAACACCTGACCGTGTTCCAGCGCACGGCCAACTTCTCGGTGCCCGCCGCCAACGCGCCCGTGTCGGACGAGGAGGACGCGGCGGTCAAGGCGAACTATCGCGCCCGCCGCCGCGCCGCGCTCGACTCGCCGTCGGGGCTGGGCTTCTCGCCCGGCCAGATGTCCGCGCTCGACCACAGCCACGAGGAGCGCGAGAACACCTACGCGTCGGCGTGGAACCGTTCGGGGTTCGGCTTCGCGCTCGCGTACAAGGACGTGCTGCTCCACCAGGGCGCGAACGACACCGCCGCAGATTTCGCGCGTCGCCAGATCGCGTCGCGCGTCCATGACCCCGAGATCCGCGAAAAGCTGACCCCCCGTGGCTTCCCGTTCGGCGCGCGCCGGCCGTCTGTCGACAGCGGATATTTCGAGGCGTTCAACCGCGACAACGTGACGCTCGTCGACGTCAAGGCCGCGCCCATCGAGGAGATCACGCCGACTGGCCTGCGCACGGCCGACGCGCATTATCCGCTCGACATCCTCGTCTACGCGACCGGCTTCGACGCGTTCACCGGCTCGCTGCTCAGGCCCACCATCGTCGGGCGCGGCGGCAAGACGCTGCGCGAGGCGTGGAGCGCGGGACCCGTCACCTACCTGGGCATCGGCGTTCCCGACTTTCCCAACATGTTCATCGTCGTCGGCCCGGGCAGCCCGTCGCTGCTCAGCAACGTCATCCTGTCGATCGAACAGCAGGTCGACTGGCTCGGCGCGCTCGTCGCGCATGCCGAGGCGAACGAGATCGATACGATCGAGGTGACGCGCGAGGCGACGCGCGACTGGGTCGCGCTCGTCAACGAACGCGCCAAGGAGACTTTGTACCCGAAGGCCGCGTCCTACTACATGGGCGCGGAAGTGGCGGGCAAGCCGCAGGTGTTCATGCCGTTTTCGGGCGGTGTCCGTGGCTACCGACGCATCCTCGAAAAGGTCGCGGCGAACGGCTACGACGGTTTCGACATGCACGCCCCGTCGAAGGCCGAAGCCGCGGTCGCCTGATGTCGACGGCGGCCGTGCCCGTCGATCCCGCGTTCGCCGACCTGCTCGCCGACCCGCGCAACACGATCCGCGTGCCGCCCGCGCACGTGTCGATGACGCGCGTGCGTGCCGCCGCCGATGCCGCGATGACCGGCACTCCGGGTCCGGACCTGTTCGCGGTCGAGGACCTTGAGGCACCCGGACCCGCCGGACCCCTGCCCTTGCGTCTCTACCGTCCGTCGGCGGCGCGCGACCTGCCCGCCATCGTCTTCGCACACGGCGGTGGTTTCGTGATGGGCAGCCTCGATACGCACGACGCGATGTGCCGATCGCTCGCGGTCAAATCCGGATGCGCGGTCGTGTCCGTCGGCTACCGGCTCGCGCCCGAAGCGCGGTATCCGGCGGCGATCGACGATGTCGTCGCGGCGCTGGCGTGGGTTCTGGCCGAAGCCGGAACGCTAGGGCTGGATGCGGACCGCGTCGCGCTGTGCGGGGACAGCGCGGGCGCTTATCTAGCCGCCTCCGCCGCGCTGCGCGTGCCGCGGCTTCGCCACGTGGCGCTCATCTATCCGTTGCTCGACCCGTCCTGCGACACGCCGTCCGCGCATGCATTGAGCGTGGGATACGTGCTGACCCGCGAGGCGATGCTGTGGTTCTGGAACTGCTTTCTCGGCGAGGGCAACGCGGGTATTGCACGGCTAGGCGACGACGTCGCGCGCCTGCCGCCGGTCACGATCGTCACCGCGGGCTACGACCCCCTGAGCGACGAAGGCGAAGCGTTCGCGGAGCAGCTGCGCGCCGCGAACGTTGACGTTACCGCACACCACTACCCCGGCATGATTCACGGCTTCGTCGGCATGCCGCATCTGACCCCGATTGCGGACCGCGCGATCGACGATGTCGCGCGCGATCTCCGGGATGCGCTCGTCGCCTAGGGGTGCAGCCGCTCGTGATCGCGGCGGTAGTGCGGGCGCGTCCTCGCGTAGACGAGACCCGCGGCCAGCGTCGAGACGATCAGCGTCAACGCCAGCGACCGACCGATCGCGCCCTCGTCCATGAACACGTAGTCGTTCAACACGCCCGGCAGCAGCGGCCCCAACGTCAGCCCACCCAGATTGCCGACGAACAGGATGACGGCCATGGCCTGGCCGCGCACCTGGTTGGGCAGGACCATCTGCGACGCCGCGTAGACGCTCCCCGTCGGCATCGCCAGGACGATCACGCCCAGGAAGAAGAACATGACGGTGGCGGCGGGCGATCCCAGCGTCAGCAGCAACCCCATGAAGAAGACGCAGGCCGCGAACGAGCTCAGCATCGCCACGCGCACCGCCGCGTCGCGCCGCCCCGCCGCCAGCCACCGGTCGCTGATCGCGCCGCCCGTGAACATGCCCAGGCACCCGCCGACCAGCACGACCGTGCCCATCGTCAGCCCCGTCTCGCGCGCGCTCCAGCCGTAGGTGCGCTGCAGCACGACCGCGGACCACAGCATGAATGCGTACAGCGCGACCGCCTGCATCGTGATGCCCGCCGAGATGCCGCCGATCGTGCGCCAGCGCTGTCCCAGCTCGGCGACCGTCTGGCGCACGGTCAGAGTCGCGCGTGCGCCGTCCGCGGTCGCGATGGCGTTGCCGCGCGGCGGTTCGCGCAGGGTCAGCACCCACAGGGCGACGAGGATGCCGGGCAACCCGACGACGAGGAACGTCCCGCGCCACGACGCCACCGGTCCGATGAACGGCAGGTCGATCGTCGGCGTGTTCGTGATCGCCTGGATGACGAGCCCGCCCACGAGCAGCGCCAGCCCGGACCCCAGATAGATGCCCATCGAGTAGAAGCTCATCGCGGACGACAGCTTTTCCTTGGGAAACGTGTCGGAGATCATCGACACCGCCGACGGGCTCAGCGCCGCCTCGCCGACGCCGACGCCCATCCGCGCCAGGAACAGCGCCGGAAAACTGCGCGTGAAGGCGCAGGCCGCGGTCATGATGCTCCAGAGCACGACCCCGCCCGCGATGATGTTGCGCCGGTTGTAGCGGTCGGTCAGGCGACCGATCGGGAGCCCCAGCAAAGTGTAAAACAGGCTGAACGCCAGCCCCCCCAACAACCCGACCTGCGTGTCGCTGATGCCCAGGTCCGCCTTGATCGGGCCGACCAGCAGGCTCAGGATCTGCCGGTCGATGAACGACAACGTGTAACACACGGTAAGCACGAGCACCGTGTACCAGGCGTATCTTCCGTCGCGCGGCGGAGCCTGTACCCGGATCGACGCCGCGCCGCTCACGTCCGCGTCAGAACTTGGTCGACAGTTGCAGCGCGATCTCGCGGCCGCGCGACACGACGCCGCGCTGTTCGCCGATCGCGCCGGGCACGCTCGCCCCGCCCGTCCGGTCCGCCGCGTAGAGCAGGACGTACTTGTTCGTGAGGTTGCGCCCGATCAGCCGGATCGAATAGCGATCGTCGGGCGCGGTGATCGCCGCGCTCGCGTTGAAGCGGAAGAAGCTGTCCTGCAGCGTCGACGGCCCCATCGTCTCGGCGGCGAAGTAGCTGTCGCTGTAGAAGGCGTCGCCGGTCAGCTGGAACCCGAAATCGCTGACCGGCACGTCGACGGTGAAGCCCGCGTTGCCCGACCAGTCGGGCGAACGCGCGGGCGCGCGGCCGCCGAAATCCTGCTGCAGCGTCAGCGCCGTCGCGTTGACGAACGAACAATTGGGCGGCGGCGTCGCGGTCGCGCGCGTCGTGCCTGTCGGGAACGCGAACGCGTAGCACTGCCCCACGAAGTCGCGGAACCGCCCGTTGACGTACGCAACCGCGCCCCGCAGCTGCAGGAAATCGGTCGCCTGGAAATTGCCGTCCAGCTCGAACCCGCGCTGCCGCACCGACCCGGCGTTGTTGATCGTATAGGCTATGACGGCCGGATCGTACGTGTTCACCTGCAAATCGCTGAACTTGTACGCGAACGCGGCCGCATTGACGCGCAGCCGGCGGTTCAGGAACACGCCCTTGGCGCCGACCTCGAAGCCCCTCGCCTTTTCCGACTGGAAATCGACATCCGCGATGCGCGTCGTGCGCTGCAGCGGGTTGGTGAGCCCGAAGCCGCCCGACTTGTACCCCGTCTTGTATGCCAGGAAAAGCGTCTGGTTCGCGGTCGGACGGTAGGTGATGGTCGCTTCGGGTGAAAAGTTCTCATCGACGAAGCGGCCCTTGAGAACGCCGACCTCGTCCGACCCGGGGAAGGTCGTTGCGAGCGTGTTGAAGTTGCCGATGCCGTACAGGTTCCGCTTGGTGTATCGTTTCTTTTCGCGCGTGAAGCGGACACCGCCCGCGACTTCGAGCCGGTCGGTGACCTCGAACAACGCCTGTCCGAACACGGAGATGGTGCTGCCGCGCTGCGTGTTGAGGTCGTTGTACGTGACGTAGCGGTTGGCGGCCGCGTTGTACGAGCCGTCGTTGATCTTGACGTCGTTGGTGTCGTCGAGCGTCGTCTTCTGCGCGAACGCACCGACGACGAAGTTGAGCGGCCCTTCGAAGTCGGAGGTCAACCGCACTTCCTGGCTGATCTCCTCGTTCTCCTGCAGGTTGGAAAAGGCGAGCTGTGAAAAACTGGTCTGGTCGAACCCGGAGAACCAGTCGTACTTGGTTTTGTTGAACCCGCTGATGGAGGCGATCGTCAGCTGTTCGCCGAGCTTGAGCTCGAGGTCGAGCGAGGCGGTGTACACGGTCAACTCGCCGTCCGCGCGACCGTCGGCGGGGGCGCGCCGGATGGTTTGCGCGACGACCGGGGGCACGTCGCCCGCTGTCGTGTTGCGGTCCGCGCGGCAGTCGGCGGCGGGATCGGGAATGCCGAACATGCGCGGGTTGGGTCCGGTGCACGGCCCGATATTCTGCGACTGCACGCCCGCGCCCTCGTCCACCGACCGCGCCGCGAACAGTTTGAGGCGGGCGGTGAAGTCGGGGGTCAGGTCGCCCGCGAGCGTCAGCCGGCCCAGCAGTTCGCTGTCGCCGGGACGCGGGTTGGACGTTCCCGGCAGGAACGCGGCTTCGGCGGGCGCACCCGTCGCGGCCCGGTAGAAGGGGTTGGCGATCGGCCGCGCGGTGTTGCGCAGCCACCCGTCGAGATTGCGGTAGCGGACGGCCAGCCGGACGCCGAAATCGTCGCCAAGCGGCTGCGAGGCCGCCATCTCCAGCGTGTATTCGTCGCCGACGAACTCGTAGCCGCCGCGTAGCGTCAGCTCGGGGCGGCTCGTCGGATTGGCGGTCTTGATCGAGATGACCCCCGCCGGACTGTTCTTGCCGAAGAACAGGGCTTGCGGGCCTTTCAGGACCTCGACCTGCTGGATGTCGAAGAAGCCGAGTTGCGACACGCGCCCGTCGCTGGTCTGCACCCCGTCGATGGCGACGGACACGGACTGTTCGAACCCCGTCTGGTTGGCGGGCGAGCTGATGCCGCGAATGGCGATCGATCCGCCCGCATTGGACTTGAAGTTGCCGACGATCACGGTCGGAGTCAGCTCGGCGATGCGGCTGAGATCGGTCGCATTGTTGCGCACCAGGTCTGCGGCGCTCTGCACCGACACGACGACCGGAACGCTGACGAGCGTTTCCTCGCGGCGCCGCGCGGTGACGACGATCTCTTCGCTAGGCGCCGCCTCCTCGATCGGGGCGGCGCTCGCCGGACGCTGATCCGAGGCTTCGGCGGGCGTGTCGCCGGTCTGCGCGTTGGCGGGCGCGCTTGCCGCCAGGATCAGCGCCAGGATGCCCCCAAGCTGCGCCTCGGTCCGGTACGACGTCTTCATGCTCTCTCCCCAAGATGCCGCTTTGCTGACGAAGCGATCTATCCAACGCGGGCAAAGCTGCCCCAGCATCAGCACAGTGTCAAATGAAAATCAACGGATGCGTTGACTAGTTGCCGAGCTTGAACCCCACACTGACGCCGTAGGTCGCGGGCATGCCGGCATAGCGGGCGTTGGCGTCCGAGGACGTGACGACGTTGGTCCAGTAATATTTGTTGAATACGTTGCGGCCGAACAGCGTCACCCGGTAGCGCCCGTCCGGCCCCTCGAAACCGACCCGCGCGTCGACGGTCGCATAGGCGTTGGTCGTGAACGGGCGGGTGAGGCCGGGCAGCAGGCGGACGTTGAGCGTTGGGGGAATGGCGATGTTGCTCCCGCCGACCGCGGTGTCGGACCGTGAACGCCCGTTGACGCTGACGCCCACGAACGGCGCGCCTGCCTCGGTTTCGAAGCGGTAGTCCGCGTTGAAGCTGTAGTTCAACTTGGGCGAGAAAGGCAGGTCCTCGCCCGAAAAATCGATGTTCCTCTGACCCAGTACGTTGACGCCGACGTAGCGCTGCACCCGCGTGTCGAGGTAGGTCGCGGCGCCGGCCAGCGTCAGCCCGTCGAACGGTCTGACGGTTACCTCCGCCTCCGCCCCGATCACGCGCGACTTGGGCACGTTGATCAGGATGTCGAGGATGTTGAAGACCGGGTCGGCGGTCTTCCCCAAGATCTGCTTGTCCTTGTAGCTGTAGTAGAAGGCGGCGGCGTTGACCTGCACGCGGCGATCCAGGAGGCTGGCCTTGACCCCCGCCTCGAACGCGGTGACCCGCTCCTGCGTGACGGGCGCGTACTGCGAGTCCGTGCCCGCAGCCAGAACGGGAAAACTGCCCGCCTTGTAGCCGCGCGACGCGTTGGCGTAAAACAGGGTTTCCGCGCTGGCCCGGTAGTCGACGCCCGCGCGCCACGAGATATTGTCCTCCTTCAGCGTCTGCTGGAACGGCGTCCCGCTCGGCACGAAGTCGGAGTTGAGGAACACGCAGCGCTGGTCGGGCGGCACGGCGTTGCTGAGCGGCGTGAACGGCCGGTTGCCGAGCACCGTCCCCAATATCGTGAACAGCGTGTTGAGCCGGCCGTCGCCGAGGTCGAACTCGCAGATCTCCGTCCTGTTGCGCGTATTGGTGTAGCGGCCCGCGGCACGCAGCGTCAGCTGCGGCGCGAGGTCGTATTCGACGTTGGCGAACCCTGCGTAGTTCCTGATCTTCTGGCTGTTGGTGACGTCGCTTTGGAAGATGAAGGCGAAGCCCGGTGCGAACGAGGAATTGTCGAGGTATCGCAGCTGCTGGTCCTCGAACGTGCGGCTGTCCTCGTAATTGGCACCGACGACGTAGCGCAGCGCCGAACCGGGCCCGTTGGCGGCGCGGACTTCCTGGCTGAACGAGCGGATACGGCCGCTGTTGCTGGCCAGGTCCGATATGTTGAGCGCCGACCCGTCGCCGTCCGACGTCTGCTGCTGGTTGAACCCGACATAGGAGGTCAGCGAGGTGAGGATCAGATCGTCCGACACGTCGAGGTCCGCGCGAAGCGATCCCTGATAGAATTTGCGGTTGGAGCGCGGGGTCAGGTCGCCCGTCGACCAGTCGGCGTAGCGCGGGCTCTGCCGGGAAAAAGGCTGCGCGACCGATTGCGGCTGCGCCGAGGTCGGGTTCTGCGGGAAGAGCAGGATGAACTGCCCCGCGATCGGCTCCGACGTGTCATGCCAGCCGTTGACGTTGAACGAAAAGCGCAAGGCTTCGGTCGCGTCCCAGTCGAGCAGGAAGCGGCCCGCGACATACTCCATCTTGCCGTTGCGGTCGTCCGGGCGCGTGTTGCTGATCTGCCATCCGTCCGACGTGCGCCCGTTGAACGCGAGCCGCGCACGCACCGTCGGGGACAAGGGTCCGCTGATATACGCATTGCCGTCGAGCTGGTTGAACCGGCCGAAGCTCAGGTCGCCGCCGCCGACGATGTCGCGCGTCGGCTTGGCCGCGATGAAGTTGATCGCGCCGCCCGTCGAGTTCTGCCCGAACAGCGTCCCCTGCGGACCTTTGAGCACTTCGACGCGCTCGAGGTCGTAGGCCGAATGACTGGCGAGCACGGGAAAGGGCAGCGGCGCCTGGTCGAGATACACGCTGACCGCCGGATAGACACCCAGAGAACTTTCGTTGAACCCGATCCCACGCAGCGTCAGGATGGGCGTGTTGTTGGCGCTTTGCGAAAAGGCGAGGCCGGGCACGACGGATGCGACGTCCTGCAGCGTCACGACCTGCCGTTCGGCGAGCGCCTCGCCCGTGAACGCGGTGACGGTCAGTCCGACCCGGCTCAGGCGTTCGGAGCGCTTGTTCGCGGTGACGACGATCTCGTTGACGTCGATGCCGTCCGCGGCGGGCGGTTCGGGGGCGGGCTGTTCGGGCGCGGCGGCGTCGGATGTGACGGGGCGGTCGCCGCCGACCGGCTGCGTATCCTGGACTGGCTGGGCGTAAGCAGGAACGGCGAGGCTCGCCAAAACGATGGCCATCACCGATACCATGGGCTTGCCCGCAGTCGCGTTCATTGTCTCTCCCCTCTGCCCGGCGCCACGGTTGTACGCGGTTGCTGCCATCCGCACCGCGAAAAGGGCGGCCCCGCCGGCGAGCCTAGATCGCGTCCCTTCGCCGACAAGTGATTTTACCTGAAGAACCCTTCGCGGAAGCGGGACGCGGTTCCAGCCGAGCGCGGACCATTCATCCGAAGTTTCGAACGATTAGAAAATGTTTCGACATTGCCCATCGGCGCGGACCGCCTCAATGTCCGGGCGGGCAACGGGTGGGAAGAATGGCGGGCACGGTCGGGCAGGAACGCGGATTCCGCTTGCAGCGGTCTGAACTCGCCGTCCCCGCCACATCCGAACAGTTTTTCGCCAAGGCGGCCGCGGGTCCCGCCGACTCGATCTTCCTCGACCTCGAAGACGCGGTCGCGCCCAACCGTCGGGTGGAAGCGCGTGCCAACGCGGTGCGCGCGTTGGGGGAGATCGACTGGGGTCGGCAGACCGTGTCGGTGCGCGTCAACGGGCTGACCACGCCCTGGTCGATCGCCGACATCCTGGCGGTGGCCCGCTGCCCGCGGCTCGACATGATCCTGCTGCCCAAGGTCGAGACGGCGGGCGACGTGATCTTCCTCGACCGGCTGCTGACCGGGCTCGAACTCGAAGTGCCCCGCGAGCGCCCGCTGGGCATCGAGATCCTGATCGAGACCACCAAGGGTCTCGCCAATGTCGAGGCGATCGCCGCCGCCTCGCCGCGCCTCGAAGGCATCATCTTCGGCGTCGGCGATTACTCGATCGAATTGGAAAACTTCGACACGGTGTTCGGCGCGTCCAACGCCGACTACGCGGTGCTGGCGCGGAGCGACGGACAGCCCGACGCGCGGCACTGGAACGACCAGTGGCATTTCGCGCTCGCCCGCATCGCCAACGCCTGCCGCGCCTACGGCCTGCGCCCGATCGACGGCCCTTTCACCAACTACGGCGATCCGGACGGCTATCGCGCCAGCGCCACGCGCGCCCGCGCGCTGGGGTTCGAGGGCAAGTGGGCGATCCATCCGAGCCAGGTCGCGATCGCCAACGAAGTTTTTACCCCCGGCGCGGGGCAGATCGCGTGGGCGCGCGACATTGCGACCAAAATGGAGGCGGCCGCGAGCGAAGGCAAAGGCGCGATCGGGCTCGAAGGGGTCCTCATCGACCGCGCGCACGTCCTGCTGTCCGAAAAGATTTTGCGGCGCGCGCGGGTAGCCGGGATCGAAATCTGACCATGCCTGGCCCGCTCGCCGACATCCGCGTCCTGGACATCGCGACCTTCGTCGCCGCGCCGTTCTGCGGAACGATCATGGCCGAGTTCGGGGCCGAGGTGATCAAGATCGAGCAGCCGGACGGCGGGGATTCGCTCCGAAAGTTCGGCACGATGACCGAGGCGGGCGACACGCTCGTCTGGCTGAGCGAGGCGCGCAACAAGAAGTCGGCGACGCTCGACCTGCGCACCCCTGAAGGCGCCGACCTGTTCCGCCGCCTCGTCGCGCAATCGGATGTCGTGCTGGAGAATTTTCGGCCAGGCACGCTCGAGAAATGGGGGCTCGGCTACGACGCGCTCGCCGAAATCAACCCCAAGCTCGTCATGCTGCGCATCAGCGCCTACGGGCAGACGGGGCCGATGAAGGACAAACCCGGCTTCGCGCGCATCGCGCACGCCTTCAGCGGGCTCGCCTATCTGGCGGGGGAGCCGGGGCGGGTGCCCGTGGTGCCCGGTTCGACCTCGCTCGCCGACTACATGTCCGGACTGTACGGGGCCGTGGGCGTCCTCATAGCGCTGCGCCACGCCGCCGCGACGGGCGAGGGCCAGTCGATCGACCTCGGCCTGTACGAATCGATCTTTCGGGTGCTCGACGAGCTTGCGCCCGCCTACGCGCGGACCGGGTTCCGCCGCGAGCGCATGGGGCCGGACACGGTCAACATCGTGCCGCACAGCCATTACCGCACCGCGGACGGCGCGTACGTCGCGCTCGCCTGTTCCAACGACCGCATGTGGGCGCGGCTGACGACGGCGATGGGCCGCCCCGAGCTCGCCGACGATTCTCGCTATGCCCGCCCCAAGGCGCGCGACGATCATCGCGCCGAAGTCAACGCGCTCGTCGCCGAATGGGTCGGCGGACTGGACACCGCCGCCGTGCTCGCCGCGTGCGAGGCGGCCGACGCACCCGCCTCCAAGCTGCTCGACATCGCCGACATCTTTGCCGATCCGCAGTACGCCGCGCGGGAAAATCTGCGGACGATCGACGACCCGCGCGTCGGATCGCTCGTTCTGCCCGGACCCTTGCCACGCATGTCGCGCACGCCGCCCGAATTGCGCACCGCAGGTCCCGCGCTCGGGGCGGCGAACGACGAAATCTACGGCGATCTGCTCGGGCTAGACCACACGACTCGCGCCGATCTCGCATCCCGCCGCGTGATCTGAGGAGACGACATGCCAAGCCAGATCACGCTCGTCGCGTTCCTGCAGGCGCAGAATTGTTCCAACTTCCCAGCGTCGTGGCGCCATCCCGCCGCCGCGGGCGACTTCCTGACGCCCGAATATTATCGGCGCATCGGGCGTACGCTGGAGGACGGGAAATTCCATCTCGCCTTCTTCGACGACCGGCTCGCCATTCCCGACATCTACGCCGACGACTTCGGCGTGACGATGCGCGAGGGAATCCGCGCGGTGAAACTCGACCCGATGCTGTGCGCGATGACGCTCGCCAACGCGACCGAGCGGCTGGGCGTCGGCGTCA
>CAXUJK010000012.1:0-4220 GCA_964251385.1 uncultured Sphingomonadaceae bacterium
TCGCTCCTCGATCCCTGGTGCCAAGTGGTCAAACCCACCGATACGAGCGGGATCAAGCACGTGGCAGTCGCTGAGCCGTTGCCTGTGCGAAGCCGGGGATATCTTCCGACCTCATGGCCTTACCGAAAAGATATCCTTGCGCCGTGGTGCATCCTTCTTCCTGCAGGAAGAAAACCTGCTCCTCGGTCTCGACTCCTTCGGCGATCATCTCAATTCCGAAACTTTTTCCAAGACCAAGAATTGCCCTAACAATGTTTATGCACTCGGCATTGGAATTCACGCCTTCGATAAACGATCGATCGATTTTGATTTTATCGAATTTGAACAGCCTCAGATAACCCAATGATGAATATCCTGTTCCGAAGTCGTCCATCGAAATCCGGACCCCAAGTGAGCGAAGTCCATTTAGAGTTTCGAGATTTCGGTCGGTTTTTTGCAATAACACCGACTCAGTTACTTCAATTTCCAGCCGGTGGGGTGCCAGGCCGGATCCGCGGAGGGCCGACGAGACGGATTCGACCAAATTACCGCGCGTGAACTGCAACGATGAGACATTCACGGCGACACAATGCGAGAGTGACCAACGCGAGGCGACGCGACAGGCTTCGTGCAACACCCAGTCACCGATCTGAACAATCAGGCCGATCTCTTCGGCCACCGGGATGAAGTCGGCGGGCGACACCATTCCGCGTTGCGGATGACACCAGCGCAGGAGAGCCTCGAAGCCGATCAATCGGCGGGAATCGAGGAGAACTTGGGGTTGATAGTGAACCTCGAGCTGTCCGAGCTGCACGGCGCTGCGGAGATCCATCTCCAACGAACGCCGCGTCTGAACGTAAGTGTCCATGGCAGGATCGAAGATCCGAAATGTACCACGCCCCTCGGTTTTCGCGCGATACATCGCGAGGTCTGCGAATTTCAGCAACTCCTCCATGCCGACCCGGTTCGTATCGACAGCGATGCCGATGCTCGCTCCTATCGTGATCTGTTGACCCTGTATGAACCTGTCCTGCCCTGCGATGTCGATCAACCGTGCGGCAAGCGCTGCGGCGTCGGCCTGGTCCTTGACCGACAGGAGGATCGCGAATTCATCGCCGCCGATCCGCGCGATCTGATCGGACCGCGTCAGGGCGCAACAGAAATCGCGTGTGACCGATTGGAGGAGCAGATCTCCGACCGAGTGTCCCAGGGCGTCATTCACGCCCTTGAACCCGTCCAGGTCGACGAACAGAACTGCCAGGGACGTCGAGTCGTCACTCCCGCGGCAGGCTAATGCCGCAGACAAGGTCTCCTGGAAATGCCGGCGATTCGGAAGACCGGTCAACGGATCGTGCAAAGCGAGGTACAGCGAATGAGCCTCGGATTTCTGCCGCTGCTCTATCTCGTCCATCAGCCGCCGGTTACTCTCGACTAGGCTGCGAGTGCGGTGCCCGAGTTCGTCGTTCACGGCCTGGAGCTCAAAGGTGAAGGCGCGAACCTTTTCATCCGATCGCTTTCGGGCGACCTGCACGTTGACACGGGCGAGCGCCACCTCGAAGTCGACGGGTTTGGTGACATAGTCGTTCGCCCCCATTTTGAGGGCCTCCACGACATGGCTGGCCTCCGCTTTCGCGGTGACCATGATGACCGGCAGCTGCTCCGGCGAGAAAGCTTCGCGGATGGTACGGAGCACTTCTAGGCCATCGATGCCCGGCATCATGACATCTAGCAGTACGGTATCGAAATTCTGGAGTTTTATCAGATCCAGTGCCCGTGCACCGCCGTCGGCCTCGACTATGTCGAATCCCCTGCGAGCGAATCGCCGTCCGAGCACGGCCCTGTTGTCCTTGACGTCATCGACGATCAGCAAGCGAGGCATTGCCTCCGGACGGACGGTCAAAGCCGGGTTCACCTCTGCTTCGCGGTCGGCGGGGGCGAAGCTTACGCTCATATTCACGCGTGCGGCCCCCCTGCAGCGGCTGAGCCGAGCGCAAGGCCACCGGCATGCGCCTCGTCTTCGCCCCGATCCAAAGTGACGACAGCCGGAACGCAAAACCCGAACACGGATCCGCGGCCGACTTCGCTTGCCACCACGATGCTTCCGCCCATCAGCGTGCACAGCTTCTGACTGAGGGAGAGGCCAAGCCCAGACCCCCCATAGTGATGCGCCGTCGCGGCGGACACTTGTCGGAAGTTTTGAAATAAACGCCCGATGTCGTTCTCCGCTATGCCGATACCGGTATCGCGGACCTGAACGTCTAGCCACCGCCCTGTTGGTTTTCGGTCAATTCGGACCGACAATGTGATCGTGCCATTTCTCGTGAACTTCGCAGCGTTGCTCAACAAATTCAAAAGTATCTGGCGGAGCTTGATCTCGTCGGTCATCAACCATTCGCTCGCAGACGGCCCTCTCACGTGAAGCACGTTGCCGTTTGAGGAGGCGATCGGTTTGATCGTCGACACGACCTGCTCGATCAAGGCGTTTAGTTCGAAACTCTTGATATTCAATTCGAGTGTATCCGCCTCGATCTTCGACACGTCGAACACGTCCAAAACGAGTGAGTGTAGGTGCTGTCCCGCGGCGTTGATACACCTGACATCGTTACGCTTGTTCTCATTCGCCAAGTCATCCGTCATGTTTTCGAGGATCAGCTCGCTATAGCCGATGACGGCGTTGAGCGGGGTGCGAAGTTCGTGGCTCATCTTCGTCAAGAAGATCGTTTTGGCTCGGCTCGCCGCATCCGCCATTTCCTTGACGACCTTCAACTGCTCGTTCAGCGCCAAGTATTGGTCGGTTTCACGCTCAAGTTGCGAGTGCATGGAGATTATGTGCGAGTAGTAGATGGCCATCCACGACATGTAGCAGGTCGCCGAGACGATAGAGATCCAGCCCACTTTCGTCAGATCGGCCAATGGGACGAGCTGTGGAAACTCCCAGAGCCGAAGAGCCAGGAAAAACCCGGCCACGTTGAGTCCGAACAACGCGATGATCATCAACGGCCGCTCGTGGAAATAGAAGAAGCCGAGCAACAACGCGACGATCAACCAAGGGAGGCATGGAGAACTGGCCCCACCGTAGAAATAGGTGCCGAACAGCGCGGTGAAAGCAAGAAGTTCGACTGAAACCAGCGCGGCGATCCGAATGCTCTGCGTGATCTTGAGCACGAATGGGAGGGTCCAGAACGCCCACACGCACAGTATGATCGTGTAGCACGCGAAACCGGGGTCCGGATCAGTGCGGTACAGGAACACGCACATCGACTGCGACATCAGGGGCCCCAGCATGTGCGTCATCACGAAGTTGCGTGCGACGCTGCGTTCGGACCGGTCGAGAAGCGATGCCCGAGGCACGAACCAATCGACACAATCTTGTAGCTTGCTCAGCAAGGTCATGATCCCGGCTTTCGCGCTGGTGCGGCGTTCAAGGGCAGATGCGTGCTGGAAAACGCGACGTTTCGGTGATCGCCGCATTTTTGCGAGCAAAATGCCGACGTTACGGGCCGGAAGTCGATCCGACAGCGAGTTTGAAACAGCACCTGTTAACGTTCGATGTAGCCACGCCGCGGGGCGTATGGACATTTCTTAACTCATGGCGGTCGGCGCTGACGGAGGCCCACCGGGTTTCGTTGGAGCGGCGGATCTAATTCGGTGAGGCGAACCGGCAGTGTCCGCCATGTCCGCCGCCTCGCCGCTGCGCGAAGAGCCCACCGCCGATGATCTGCGGCGGCTCGCCCGGGCGAGCCGGGACGCCGGCCAGAGCCGCCTGCTGCTGGCGCTCGCTGCGATTGACGACGGCGGCAGCCGCACGGACGCGGCGCGGACCGGGGTGGTGAGCTTACGGAGGGTGCGTGATCGGGCGCCGGCCGTCTACCCGGACGGCCCCGTCGGGCTGATCGGCCGCAAGGCTCCCGGCAACCCGCCCGAGCTGGACGCGGCACGCCGCTAGGCTCTGGCGCAGGTCGTCGCGAGGGGGCCGGACCCGGATCGGCATGGCGTGGTGCGCTGGCGGCTGAAGGATCCGGCCGCCTGGGTCGACGCGAGCTTCGGGGTCAGCCAGGACGAGAGCACGCTCGGCCGCACGGTCAAGCAGATGGGCTTTCACGCCCTGTCGGTCCGTCCGCGCCACCACGACCAGGATCCGGCTGCCCTGGCGGCGTCCAAGACCTGCCCGCCGCCGTGACGGCGATCGGCACGCGCTTGCCGCCCGGCACGGGCATCGAGCCGTGGCGGCAAGACGCGGC
>CAXUJK010000013.1:0-3772 GCA_964251385.1 uncultured Sphingomonadaceae bacterium
GTGGTCGCTGACACGAACGCCGGCCGAAAGGCCGGCAGGAACACCCGCCATCGCTATGGACTTTCTACAATGGAAGACAGTCTAGCGTGGCGGGCCTCGACTCACAAAGTCAACCAGACCGTGTGAAAACTCGGCCTGAGCATGTGCACGGGCGGCGCATACACATGGCGAGGCTCGTCCACCGCCTATGGATTGGAGCGGGATCTATTTGCCGTGACGCTGAGCATCACCCCCGTGCTGTTTTTGGCTGGGAACGCACTGGCCTTCACGTTCGGACGGCTACGATCATGGCGTTGACGCCGAGGATGTTGATGACGCGGCGCATGTTGT
This sequence comes from uncultured Sphingomonadaceae bacterium, assembly GCA_964251385.1. Lineage (GTDB taxonomy): Bacteria > Pseudomonadota > Alphaproteobacteria > Sphingomonadales > Sphingomonadaceae > CADCVW01. Next base: position 331 of record CAXUJK010000013.1, read on the forward strand.
AGGCCAGCGCCGTCAGGCTGAACTCCGCCCGGACGTTCTCCAGCCCCTTCATCAGGAACGCACCCTGACCCATCCACTGCTTGATGGAGCCGAATGGGTGCTCAACCGTTTCACGGCGGCGGTCAAGGACTTCGGGCCGCGCCCTCAGGCGAGCGGCCATGCGGTCCAGCACGGCCTCGTTCTCCAGCCGGGACACCCGGCGGAAGCTCTTGGTGCAGCGTGGCCGGAAAGCACACGCCAGGCACGCCGACCTGTTGCTGTAATCGACTTTCGTCAGGTCCCCGATGTCCTCGAACTTGAAGTAGCCCTGGCGCAAACCGGAGGTTTCGCTGAGGTCGGCCACGACCTCGATCTGCCCGACACCGAGGAGCGCGCGGGCGAGCTCGGCCGTCTGCGTCAGCAGCCCCAGGTCGAGCACCTGGTTGGTCACGGCCTGCTCGACGATCAGCTTGTGCTTGGCATCCACCGCGACCTGCGCGTCGTAGCCGACCGCGACACGCATGTGCGCTGCCATAGCCCGGCTGTCGGGATCGGTCAGTGAAACCTGGCTTTCCCCGCTGCGGTCGAGGTCTGCAAGCAGTGACCTCAAACGGTCGCGCTTGGCGCGGATGGCGTCGATCTTTTCGGCCAAACCTTGCACGCGCGTGCCACCCGTCCCGTTCTCCTCGATGTCGCCGTCGTCGAGCCGCTGCAGATAGCTGGCCAGCCGCTCGTCAGCCGTGCGGATGAACTGCTCAAGCGAGGCCCACGTGAAGTTGCGGTCCTTGTTGTTGACGGCTTTGATGCGCGTGCCGTCAATCGCCAGCAACTCGCGGCCGAACAGGTCGAGTTGCCGGCACAGCAGCGCGAACTCGCGGAAGATCGGCTTGAAGGCAGCGCGGTTGTCGCGTCGGAGGTCGGCGATGGTCTCGAAGTCGGGCTTCAGGTGCCGCAGCAGCCAGATCACCTCGATGTTGCGATGGGTCTCGACCTCCAGCCGCCGGCTCGAACGGGTCCGGTTCAGGTAGCCATAGATGTAGAGCTTGAGCAGATCGGCGGGCGCGTAGCCTGGGCGGCCTGTTGCCTTCGGTTCGACCCCAACGAATCCAGCCGCCGCGAGGTCCAGCTTGTCCACGAACGCATCGATGAAGCGAACCGGGTTGTCGGGGCCAACGTAGTCGTCCACCGATCCCGGGAACAGAAGGGTCTGTGATCGGTCGTGACCGGAGATGTGCGCCATGGCGGGATGCTACCCGCCGGGTCGCCGTCCTGGAGTCCACCCAGCCGAGTTTTCACACGGTCTGCAACGGCACCGCGTCTAACCGAGCGGGCCGGTGACCGTCTCCAGCGCTGCCCACAAATCCGGTGCGAACTTCGGCTTCCACGCCTTGTAGAACCCCGTCCTGTCAAGGACGGCACGGAACGGTGCTTGGTCCACGTCCACCAAGACCAGCCCTTTCTCCGCCAAGCTGGTGTGCAGCGTCGTTTCCTGCCGCACGACGTCCTCGCGCTGCTCGACCGCGGCGCGGTCGAACTCGCGTCGCACGATCGCCTGGAGATCGTCGGGCAGCCGCGCCATCGCCTGTGGATTGCCGAGCAGCCAGAACGGATCCCAGATGTGGTTGGTGAGCGCGACGTATTTCTGGACGTCGTAGAGCTTGGCGAATTCGATCGCGGCGAGGCTGTTCTCTTGGCCGTCGATGACATGCGTCTGCAGCTTGGTGCGAAGGTCGTTGAAGCCGGCGGAGGCCGGGGTCGCACCCAGCGCCTGGAACAGGGTCGTGAAGATCGCGATGTCCGGCAGTCGAATGCGAAAGCCGTGCAGGTCATCCGGCGTGTGGATCGGCTTTTCACCGGAGGTGATCTGTCGGAAGCCGTTGTCAGCCGCCTTCGAGACAACGACGACTCCGGCCGCTTCGACGCGCGCACGGAGCAACCGACCGAGATCGCCATCCATCGCCGGCCAGAGCACTGCGTAGCTGGAGAACACGAACCCCAAGTTCGTCAAGTCGGAAGCCGACGCAATGCTCGAAATGCGCGATCCGGTGATGTTGAGGAACTCCGTTGCGCCAGCCCGCAGTTTGGCAAGCTGATCGTCGTCTGAGCCGAGTTGGGTTCCCGGGAAGGACCGAATCTCGAGCCGGCCCCCGGTGGCTTCGCGGATGCGTCCGGTTGCTTGGTCGAGACGAGCGTTGATCAACTGGTTGATCCCGGAGCCGGTCGCGAGCCGGTAGGTGAACTCGGCGGCGCGCGCCGGGCGCGACCGGATGAAGACAAGCGGCAATGCCGCTGTCACCCCCAGCAGCAAGCGGCGGCCGAGCGGCCTTACAGATGTCGATTGCAAAATGACCATCCTCCCTTATCAACCTGATGGCCGGAGCCTCGTTTGCACTTAAAACCCCGACTATCATATATTTTATCCATGCGCATCTACAGAGTGCCAAATCGACGCGGCATCGAGAAGCGCTCATGCACGGGCAGCCGTGTTGCGCGGAGCCACGAGGTGGACGCAATCGCCTTTAACTCTGTTTGGGTTCAGGCGGTGCGGGCGGAGATCGGGCGTCCAAGCTCCAGCATACGGTTCGGGGCCTGGCGGCGGAACGCGGCTTCAAAATCGTCGCGGCCAGGCGCCAAGAACAGGTGTCGCAGCGTGCCCGCCGCCGGAGTACACCGAGAGCAGGCGCCAAAGACGGTGTTCAGGCGCTCGCTCTGCAACGCAATGAAAGCGATGATCTCCCAGTAGGAGGTCGCGCCCGCAAACGTGGCCAGAACCGAGAACAGCAGCAGGTGGCTGATGCTGTAACGCTGGCCTTGGGTACGGCGCGGGTCGGGCATTTCGGCAAGGGCGGCGTGGTGCTTGAACGGCATGGGACCGGCGCAGCGCGGCCGCCATCATCAAACCATCTCAAATGCCTCGACGCATCAACGCTGTCCTCGATCTATTGTCCCGCACGCTCACATACGAACTGGCAGCTAACTACAAACGCGCTTGGTGCGTCGCCTGTGACTTCTAATCGCGGCACGGCTGCTTTCCCCGGTCGCGATGCGCACACGCCAAATCCGGCATGACGCATGCAGTCCACACTTTCAGGATCGAAACAGTAGATTTTTGAAGCGAAAATACACGAAAAACGCAGTAATCTTTGAAGGAGTCTATGTGGAAAACGGCTCGAAGCACCAATGCCATGCCGTGCCCGCCAGCCCGTTCGACGCTGCTGTCCTGCGTTTTGGCCGCGGTCGCCATGCCGGGGTTCTATTGCAATTTACGGGATGGGGCAGAAAGTCTGGGGTAAGTTGATCGACGGACGTGATGGCGGTGGGACAGGACGGAGCGTTCAAGGGCCGGCACTTCACCTCCGAAGTGATCCTGTTGTCGCGTTGCACTTAACCGTGAGACTGGTGCAGTGTACTTGGTTTCAACCGGTCATCGCAACACCAGCCTGAACTGATCGCAGCACGGCGT
>CAXUJK010000014.1:0-3313 GCA_964251385.1 uncultured Sphingomonadaceae bacterium
CCTGCCTTATGGGCAGACCCGGTAATGGGGAGTTGGCGGCGGCGGTCGCAGTTCAGCAGCCGTCGCCGCCATCTCAGCTCACCATTACGCAGCGCTTCTGAGGAGCGCGATCAGCTTGTCGGTTGGCTGGAAGACGCCACGCCGCAGATGCGGCGGAACAATCGCCTCAATCGCATCGAGCTTCTCCGTTGGATCGCCGCGTGTGTAGACCTCGGTCGTCGTCAACGTGGCATGGCCCAACCACAGCGGCACCTTCCGTATGTCTCCTGTCGCCTGCAGCACGATCATCGCGCAGGTGTGCCTGAGCACGTGGGGCGAAACGCGCTTCTTGACGAGACCAGGCTGTCTGCGAGCCGCGGTCGCGACGTGCTGCTTGAGCAGATAGGCAAAGCTCCATCGACTCAACGGTTCACCGCGGGCGTTGACGAACACCTCGGGTATCGCGACCTGCCCCCGGATCGAGAGCCAGGCGCGCAAGGCAGCGGCTGCCGGCTTCCACAACGGCAGCACTCGTTCTCGCCGTCCTTTGCCGAGTACACGGATACTCGTCGCTGGCAGGTCGACGTCATCGACCTTGAGGCCCGTCAGCTCGGAGACGCGCAACCCTGCGCATACCGCCACGTGCAACATGGCGCGATCGCGGACGCCATCGCGTGTCGCCGGATCGGGAGCGTCGAGCACGGCTTGAAGCTCCTCGCGCAGCAGGTAGGGAACGAGGCGCGTATCCGTCTTTTTGAACGGGATCGCCAAGACGCGGCGGACCTGGTCGAGCGCTGCCGGTTGCCGGTATTCGAGAAAGCGGAAGAACGATTTGATCGCCGCCAGGCGAACGTTGCGCGTCACGACAGCGTTCTTTCGCTTGTCTTCGAGATGCTCCAGAAAGGCACTGACGAGCCCGGCATCGATCTGCTCCAGCGTCAGCTTCGATGGCCTGACCCCGAGGCGCTCTGCGGCGAACACGAATAGCAGCTGGAAACTTGAGGCGTAGGAATCGCTGGTGTGCCGGCTGACGCCCCGTTGGCGAGCGAGAACGTCGCGCAGGAACGTCTCAATGAGGGGAGCAATCGGCATCATGCCGACACCTCGGACATGAACTCTTCGCCAGCCGTGGCAACATCGCGCAGGAGGTCGGCCGTGGCCTCCAGATACCAGCAGGTGGCGTAGATGTTGACGTGGCCCATGTAGGTCGCAAGCGCCACCATGTGCGCCCCGCACCGGCCCCGGCCGGCAGGGCTGCCTTGTAGCGCGCGCACGGCAAATGTGTGCCGCAGATCGTGCAAGCGAGGGCGACGTCCCGACCTCGATTTGATGCCGGCCTTGTCGACCAGCACGTCGAACCTCTCCTTGACGGCGATGTAGCGCAGCTGTCGACCGCGTGTGTCGAGGAATACCGGATCATCGTCCGAGCCGGGTCCGCGATGGTCCAGGTATCGCCGCAAGCCGGCGGTCGCCGTGTCGTGCAGCGGCACCAATCGTGTCTTGCGAAACTTGGTCTCGCGGATCAGCAAACCATCGCGGGTCACGTCCGCGATCGTCAACTTCAAGGCTTCGGAGATCCTGAGGCCGGTGGCCGAGAGCAGCGCGATCAACGTCGCTTGCGTGCGCGGACACATTCCGCGCATCGGCCGAAGCCGCAGCCCGGCTTCAATGAGGCGACCGATCTCGCCTGTCGTGTAGATGTGCGGCGGGCGCCGCCGCCTGCGAGCGCCGAAGTGGTTGGCCGGCGGTAGTTCGTGTCCGACGTCCTCCACCCGGGCATGGCGCACGAAGCGACAGACGGCTCTGAGCCGCGCATCTCGTTGCCCCACCGACGGTCCGAGCGCGGCCCAGTCGATCGCTGTTTGCATTTCCACGTGTGTTTGTCCGCGCTCGGCCGCGAAGGCGGCAAAGCTCTTCAGCAGATACTCCGCGGTCGACATCGCGAAGCCCGTGGCGCGGCGGAGCGCGAGATAGGTCTCAACGACTTGGAGCATCAGAACGCCTCCGGCCAGGGCTGAGCAACCTGCTTCAGCAGCGCGACGTCGGCCTTTGCGCAATAGGCCGTCGTGTCGATGCCGCGATGCCGGAGGACGAGGCCGATTTTGTCGAGCGGCACGCCTCGGCGCAGCATCTCGGTCGCCGCGGTGTGCCGCAGAGTGTGGGCGCCTTTGACTGGCGCCATGATGCCAGCCCGTTTCATGATGCGCTTGACGACCGATGAGACGCCGTCGCCTCGCAGGAATGGCCGGCACGGCGCGATCGTTCGCAGGAATATGCGATCACTGCGACACAGCGGCCGGCATTCGAGGTAGTCGGCGATCGCATCACCGACGTCTTGCGGCAGCGGCAGGCGCACCTCGGTTCGCGACTTGCCCGTGACTCGCAACGAGCCCGCCTGCCATTCGATGTCGCCGATTTGGAGTTGCGCCACGTCGCCGGCCCGTAGCCCGAGGCGCGCCAACAGCAGCACGATCGCACGATCACGTCGGCGCCCACCGGCATTGCCGTCACAGGCAGCAATCAGCCGATCGACCTGCTCGGCCGTCAGATAGCGGGGCATGTCGGCGAGCTGCCAATGAGCGTAGGCCGGAACCGCGCCGTCGAGATCCGCCTGGCAGCGGCCTGCAACTGCAAGATACCGCAGGAACGCCCGCAAGCTCGTCGTCATCTTCTCGATCGTGCCGCGCCCGGACGTGCTTGCACGGTCCATGACGTAACCGCGGACGTCGTTCGACCTCCAGCCGATCGGGTCCGATCCAAGTGCCGTCATGATGCCGGCGGCGTCGCGAGCGTACAGCCTGATGGTGGCGTCGGACGCTCCGCGATGCTTACGCAGCCACGCCTTGAAGTCGGCGACCAGTTGCGGCGCGGCGGCCGCTGCCACCACGATCGCGGGCCGGCAGGCGCCGAGCTCAACGAGATGTCGGCGAAAGAGTCTGGCACCATAGATGGTGTGGTGGTTGCGCCGGCCGCCTCTATCGCGTGGACACCGGCAAGTCCGTAGGTGTTCGCCGAACGCAGCCAGATCGACGTCCGTCAAGCCCGCGCCTTGTCCGTCCATGACATGGCCGACGTGTGCCGCCGCCCGCAGATAGCGCACTGATGTCTGGGGTCGATAGCCCAGCCGTTCCAGCGCCGCGGCAAACCCGTCGAGATATGGGCCGCTCGGCCCACTGCGCAGATGCCTCAGCATCTTCGATGCCGAGAAGTAGGTCTCCAACATACTCGTCCCCGCTTGTGACCGGCCATTAGTGGCCGCACCGATGAGGACGTGCGTTTGTTATGGAGAGCGTGCGAGCGGAAACGGATAGGAAAATGCGATCGCCGCCGCCGT
>CAXUJK010000015.1:0-3039 GCA_964251385.1 uncultured Sphingomonadaceae bacterium
AATACTACTTGACGATCGCAATGCTGCCTTTCAGCTTGTCGCGGCGTAGCGTCGTCAGGGGGGCAAGGTCATGCAACAACGTCATCCGAAGGCTTACTCTCGATTTTGGCAGAGTGGCGCAGCTTTAGCTTATGGCGTGATCGCGATGCTGCCGAGCCCCGCGACCGCGCAGGGCGGCAGCGTTCAGACGAGCCCGGCTGCTCCGGAGGCCGTTCCCTCCCGCACGGTCGAACCGCTAACTGCGGGCGCAACGTCCCCAGCGGCCTCGCCGAATGTAACGGTCGACCAGATGGCGTTAACAGCGGAGCAGGACCAGACGACTGTCGAAGGGGACATCACCGTTACCGGATCGCGCATTGTCCGCGACGGGGCACGCGCGCCGACGCCGACCACGGTGCTGTCGCGCGAAGAGATCCAGCAGCGCAACCCGACCAACATCGCCGATTATGTCCAGCAGCTACCCTCCCTGGGCGTCGGCAACTCCACCCGCACAACCACCTTGTTCGCGAACGCGACCGGCGGTGCCAACCAGCTAAGCGCGCGCGATCTCGGCGTTACGCGCACCTTGGTCTTGCTCGATGGGCGGCGCGTGGTGGGCTCGGGCCTTTCGCCGGCTGTGGACGTCAACCTGTTGCCGCAGAACCTGGTGAGTCGGGTGGACGTGGTGACGGGCGGCGCGTCGGCTGCTTACGGCTCGGATGCGGTTGCCGGTGTGGTCAACTTCATCCTCGACACCGACTTCACCGGAATGCGTACGAATTTCAACTATAGCGACACCGACCACGGTGGTGGCCGCGTGGTTACGGGTGACGTAGCGGCGGGGCGCAAGATCGGCGAGCGCGGCCACCTGCTGCTCAGTGGCCTCTACTACAAAGGCGACAAGATCGACTTCTATGAAGACCCGCGCAGTTGGTTCCAGCCGGGCTTGCGTCTCCTCAACAATCCCGATTGGACCGCCACCAACGGTCAGCCCGGCCAGATCGTACGCTTCGATGCAGGCTATAACAGCACGCCGGGTGGCGTCATCGCGTCGGGCCCGCTCCGGGGCACGAACTTCCTGCCCGGCGGGCAGACCGGCCAATTCGTCTTCGGACCCATTCAGCAGGGTCAGGTGCAGGCGGGCGGAACGGTAGAGTCGCTGCCGATCCGCGGCGCATTGTTGCCGGAGGACGAGCACTGGAGTGTGTACGGCCGCTTCGCCTACGAGCTGTCGGACGACGTCAACGCCATCTTCGAAGGAAGCTATGCGGGCAACGACACGGTAAACTGGTCGGCGGTATACAACCGCCAGGGCGCAACAGCGATCACGGTGAACCGCGCTAACCCGTTCATCCCCGCTGCGATCCAGCAGGCGATGGACGCCAACCGGCTCGCCTCCTTCCAGTTGAACCGTCTCTTCTATGACGTGGTAAACAGGCCCGACCAGCACATCGGTGAGGCCGGCTATAACCGCCGCCAGGATCGCGTTCTCGCGGCGCTCGAGGGGAAGTTCGCCGGGCGAGGGCGCTGGCGCGCTTATTACCAGCGTGGACACAGCGACGTTTGGTACACACGCGACAACAACATCATCCTGAGCCGGTTCGCGCTGGCGCTGGATGCGGTTGCCAATCCGGCTGCTGGTGGCGTTGCCGGCGTGGCCCCAGGCACGCCGATCTGCCGCTCGCGGCTCTCCGCCCCGAACAATGGCTGCGTCCCGTTGAATGTGTTCGGCGAGGGGTCCTTGGGCACGAATGCGATCGCTTACGTGACGGGATTGAACGATGGCCTGCGCACGCGGCAAGATCTCGACATCGTTCAGGATATCTTCTCCTTCGACGCACAATATGAGCCGTTCTCGACCTGGGCAGGCCCGGTTTCGGTCGCCGCAGGTGTCGAGGGCCGCAAGGAAAGCTTCACCGCGACCGCCGATGCGCTCTCGATCGCTTCGGCATGGAACGTCGGCAACTTCAAGCCGGGCGGAAACGGGTACGCCGTTCGCGAAGGGTTCGTCGAAACGCTCGTGCCGCTGATCCGCCACTCGGTGTTGGCACGATCGCTGGAGTTCAACGGCGCGGTGAGGCTCACCGATTATTCCACGAGCGGCACGGTCACCACATGGAAGGCGGGCGCGAATTGGGACGTAAATGGCGAGTTCCGCGCACGCTTGACCCGCTCGCGCGACATTCGGGCGCCTAACCTCAACGACCTGTTCGCGCCGAGCAGCCAGTTCGTGAACGCGTATCTCGATCGCTCGCAGCCGGGCAGCCCGCAGGTGCCGAACATCACGCTCAACGGCGGCAATCCGAATCTGCAGCCGGAAATCGCGGACACCTGGACGGTTGGAGGCGTCCTGACACCGAGCTTCCTGCCCGGATTCAGCTTGTCCGTCGATGCGTACAAGATCGACATTCGCGACGCCATCGTGGCGCTCGGCGCGCAACAGGTGATCGACATCTGCTACGGCTTCAATCGCCCGCAGAACTCGGCCGCCTGCGCCAGCATCATACAGGCTCCGGGTGCGACGAACCTGGTCAACGCCACCATCCTGACGAGCGGCGTCAACGCCCAGAACGTGTCGGTCGCCGGCATCGACTATGAGGTGAGTTACCGCACCAGGCTCGACCGCCTATATTCCGCGTTACCGGGCGCGATCGACTTGCGTCTGCTCCTTTCGCAGCGGACGAAGGACGAAACGAACCTGCCCGGCGACGTGCAACCCCCGACGCTGGGTACGTTCGCAAGCCTCAAATGGCGCGGGCTGCTCACGGCAAGCTATGCAGTAGGGCCGAGCCGAACCACGATCACGACCCGTTACCTCGGCTCGGGGCGCATCACCAATCAGCCGGTGACTGCTCGCCTCGGGATCCCCGACGAATACAACAAGTTGCCCGAGGTCTTCTATGTCGAGTTGGCGCAGAACGTCGACGTGACTGTTGGTGGCGCCAGATTCACCCTGTTCGGCGTTGTCGAGAACCTCTTCGATGAAGATCCGCCGCTGATCCCGACCAGCGGCACCTCCTTCGGCACCAGCGCTCCCTACGACTTGATCGGGCGCTCGTT
>CAXUJK010000016.1:0-2535 GCA_964251385.1 uncultured Sphingomonadaceae bacterium
GGACCGACCCGGCGAGTGGCGACATCATCCGGAGCTTCGCCATCGTCACCACGGATGCGAACGGTACCATGGCGCCGATCCATGACCTTATCCGCACTACGCCCGTCAATGTGTTTTGTCCGAGGCCGACCCAAACCAGACTCTCGCCGTCGTCGTAGCGGCGCCCCCCGGCTTTCCCGAAAAGGATGGTGTTTCGGGAACGGCCACACCTCATGCAGCTGTCGATGAGGGCCATGTAGTCATTGCGTAGCGGACCACCGCCATCAACCGCTCGCACGAGAATCCGGCCTCTACTCGCATCGCCGTATCCTGCGCTACTGCGAGAACGTAGGCGACACAGTCGGCATCAGTCGGCAGGTCATTTCCCGGCGATCCAATTCATCCCGGGATGCAGGCGATAACCTTGATCTCGAAGTCGAAGCGGCCCAGCCAGTTGACGCCGATCGCCGTCCAGTTCGGATACGGTGGTTCGGGGAAAAGTTCTGCCTTGACGGTCATGACGGCACCGGACTGGTTTTCGGGATCGGTGTGGAAGGTCGTCACGTCGACGATATTGTCGAATCTGCATCCACCGGCTGTTAGCGTGGCTTGGAGATTGGCAAAGGCCAAGCGGACCTGGGCTGCGAAATCCGGTTCGGGCGATCCATCGCCGCGGCTACCGACTTGACCGGAGACGAACAGCAGGTCGTTGGACCTGATCGCCGCGGAATAGATCTATGATGTATAAAGGTCTTGCCGATCTGCGGGAAAAACGGCGTCGCGCTGGGTCATGTCGCGTATCTCCGATTGTCGTTCGTCGGGCGGCCGCACCGACCAGATGCTTATCTGGCGCGAGGGCGGACGCGCGTCAAAACATTCCGTTGGCGTTTTCCGATCGATCGGGAAGCGCCTGTATCACGTCCCAATGTTCGACGATCTTCCCGTCCGATGTCAGGCGGAAGATGTCGATCGCCGCATAGTCGCGATCTCCTGGCCAATGCTGGAGGCAGTGGAGGACCACATAGTCCTCTTCCGCTATGGCCCGCCTTACCTCCATCCGTTTGCCCGGCCATTCTCGCGCCATGCGCTCGAAATAGTCGACGAAGCCGACCTTGCCGGTGGCCACATGCGGATTGTGCTGGATGTAATCCGCGCCAACGTATCGTTCGATGGCCTCCCCTGGTCGGCAATCATTGAACATTAGTTCATAAAAGGAGATCACGTTCGCCTTGTTCTGCTCTAGTCGGATCACGACAGTTCCTTTGTGCGATGAAGGGGTCGGTACATAGGGCGGCACGGATATATGCTAACGGATCGCCGGCCCGTCGCGCAGATCGCGTTGTCCCGATTGGGAATGGTGTTTTGGGATATGCCGCTGTCTTATCGATGTATCTATCGCGGCGTGGGAAGCTCGACAGTCTGGCCCACAACATCGATCGCCATCTTACCTCGAAGCCCACGGGAGCCCCCGCCTTCGAGCAGTTCATGTGCTTCGCCGACCCGAGCCAGAGGAAGCACCGCGCCGATCACCGGCTTGATCAGGCCGCGTTCGATAAGGTTTGTCAGCGCGTCGAGCTTGCCTCGGTTCTGACGGGTGAACACGAAATGGTAGGCGGCGTTCTTTCCCCAAGCCTCGATCAGGTTCTGCGGCTGCGCGATGTCGACGATGCTGACCACCCGTCCAGCATCCGCGAGGGCGAGCGCGCTTCTCGTCAGGGTGTCGCCGCCGATCGTGTCGAATACGACGTTCACCCCTTGCCCATGCGTCAGTTCCGCCACGGCTGAGACGTAGTCATCGGAGGTGTGGTCGATTACCTCGTCCGCTCCGAGCGAACGTACGAACTCATGGTTGCTACGGCGCGCCGTCGTGATGACCCGCGCACCCATCGCCTTGGCAAGCTGGATCGCCACCGTACCCACACCGCCGGCACCACCATGGATCAGAATGGTCTCGTGAACGGTAAGCTGGGCGCGGGTCACCAAAGCTTCCCAGACCGTGCCTCCAACCAGCGTCAGGCTGGCGGCCTCCAAGTGGTTGATGTTGTGCGGCTTGCGGGCGACCAGATCGACATCGGCAACGTGCTGCTCCGCGTATGAGCCGGGGCCGCCGAAGATCTTTGGCGTGTAGTAAACCTCGTCGCCTACGTCGAACTCGTTCACATACGCCCCTTTCTCCTCCACGACGCCGGAAACGTCGTGACCGATGATGGTGGGGAGCGGCACGTAGTCGGCGTAGTCGCCACGTCGGATCTGATAGTCCAGAGGATTAATGGCGGTGGCGTGGACGCGCACCCGGACCTGCCGAGGTCCGACGACCGCTACGGTAACATCGCGCATCTCGAAAGCGTCGAAGCCACCGAATTTGCCGAGGACGATCGCCTTCATGGTGCCGGTCATGCTCTTACCTTTTCTCAAACCCAACTGATGGTAAGAGCCCTCTTAACGGGTACACACTATCGCTGTAATACGCACAAAATCTTCCCTAGGTGCATAGGATGATACTGACATGGTCAAGCGGCGCCATTCCAGTTTGGATTGCAATCCCGGTTGCGCAGT
>CAXUJK010000017.1:0-2031 GCA_964251385.1 uncultured Sphingomonadaceae bacterium
TCTTCCACGACTTTCGTACGCCTCACGGCGCCCGAAACTCTTCAGGAAAGCGGCCGGTCTGCTTTTGTGCGCGGCCATCTCGAAGCGGACTGCCAGGGTGTCGCGCTACCTTCATCCGGCCGCGCGCGGCGGACGACCGAACGTGCGTTTGAACGCGTGGGCAAATGCGCTCGGCGAGGTGTAACCGACCTCAAAGGCAATATGCGCAACAGATGCTTGGCCGGCTGTCAGCTTTTTCTGTGCGAGCACCATGCGCCACCGGGTCAGATAGTCGAGCGGTGGCCGGCCGACGTGTCGCACGAAGCGTTGCGCGAAAGCTGATCGCGACATGCCCACCTCGGCCGCCAGCAGCGATGTCGTCCATGGTCGAGCAACATCGGCATGCATCAGCCGAAGCGCTGTGCCGATCCGGGGATCCGCGAGGGCGGCGATCCATCCAACACAATCAGCGATGCCTGTTGTGACGTAGGCTCTGATGGCCTCGATGAGGAGGATCTCCCCCAACCGGTCGGTCACGAACGATGATCCTGGACGGCTATCGCCGACCTCTATTGCCAGCAGCGCCAAGACCCGCGCGACAGCCTCCGCTCCAGGCGAGGCCCGACCGACGCGAAGAAATGCGGGCAGTGCTTCGAGGACGAAAGAGGCGTCAGCATCCGGAAAGCGAGCGCCCCCGCCGATCATGACGGTTTCTTCGCCGTCGCCCAACCGCACCACGTCCTCACCATCCGGTCCGTAGAGCGACATCCCGTCGACAGGCAGCAACGTGGGATCGCTCGCCACAACGTAGGCCGTGTTGCTGAGGAGGAAGACATCACCTTCTTCCAGCTCCTCTGGCGGGCAGCCCGGCAGCGTCAGCCAGCATCGCCCATGAACGACGGCGACGAACTTCAGCCGTCCTTCACCTTGGAACGACAGAGCCCACTCGCCCGATGCCTCCAAGCGCGTGCCCCGCACGCTGCGAGCACCGAGGATGACGAGGACATCGGAGAGTGGATCGAGAGCGGTTTCGGCGGATCGCGATACAATCATGGCGGTACAAGCATAGATCGTCCGACACCAAGAGCCTATCTCGTTTGCGCTCACGATGGAGGCTGAGCATGAGCATCGAGAACAAAGTTGTGGCGATCACAGGTGCCGGGCGTGGCATCGGCCGCGCAACGGCTCTGCATCTCGCCTCGCGCGGCGCAAAGGTGGTCCTGGGCGCGCGACGCAAGGCAGAGATCGCCGACGTCGCGAGTGAGATCGAGGCGTCCGGCGGGCAAGCGGCATACCAACGTACGGACGTGACCCAGCGGATCGACCTCCAAGCCTTGGTGGACCTGGCCTGCGAGCGGTTCGGCCGCCTCGACGTCATCGTCAACAACGCTGGCATCGGGCCGATATCGCGGTTCGATGCGCTGCGCGTTGAGGACTGGGATGCAATGATCGACGTCAACCTCAGGGGCGTGCTTTACGGTATCGCGGCAGCGCTGCCCGTGTTCAGTCGGCAGGAGAGCGGCCACGTCGTCAATGTCCTCTCAACGGCCGGGCTCCAGATCCTCCCTTCGATGGGTGTCTATGCGGCCACGAAGAACGCGATGCGGACCGCCACCGAGGCGCTGCGACAGGAAGCTGGATCGTACTTGCGTGTGACGGAAGTGTCCCCGGGCTTCGTGGACACCGAGTTTGCCGACACGATAAGCGATCCAACCGTGCGGGCCGCCATCGAGAGGCGCAAGCAGGAAATCGCTATAGGCCCGGACGCGATTGCGCGCGCCATTGTCTTTGCAATCGAGCAACCCGCGAATGTTGAGATTGGAAGCATCGTCGTGCGGCCGACCGCGCAGGATTGACTGTCAGGGCGAGCGCGATTGTTCCACCGACGATCTGGGCCATGCGCATGTCCGCTTGCGGATGCTTCAGTGGGCGACCGCTATGGCGTGGTTGGGTCAGAATACGGAACGTCGGTTAGGGGGCAAAAGGCCAGGGTCCACTTGCCACCGAGGCTGTCGTCTAATCGCCTCGCATAAAGCAAGTCCCTTTTGGTTT